>JAVSMN010000001.1:4013339-4013439 GCA_032027205.1 Burkholderiaceae bacterium | reverse complement strand
ACGAACTGCTCGGCTGCGCGAAGACGGTGTTCCCGTACGTCGAGAACCACCTGTTCTACGTCGAGCACTGGTTCCACTCGGTGTTCTGGAACAAGATGCG
>JAVSMN010000001.1:2545417-4008339 GCA_032027205.1 Burkholderiaceae bacterium | reverse complement strand
TCGCCGGTGTCGAGACGAGCGACACCAACGCAGTGGAGGCGATGAGCGCGCGTATTCGCGAGCTCATCGAGGCGCAGCCGTTCTCGGCCTCGCTCGAGGACGAGATCGCCGAGGGCTACCGCCGGCTGTCGGTGCGCTGCTGTACGCCCGGCGTGCCTGTGGCGGTGCGGTCGAGCGCCACCGCCGAGGACCTGCCCGATGCGAGCTTCGCCGGCCAGCAGGACACCTTCCTGTGGATCCGCGGCGTCGACGAAGTGCTGCATCACATCCGGCGCTGCATCTCGAGCCTGTACACCGGGCGTGCGATCGTGTATCGCGCCAACCGCGGCTTCGCGAACGAGCAGGTCGCGATCGCCGTCGGCGTGCAGAAGATGGCGAACTCGTACACCGCCGGCGTGATGTTCACCGTGCACCCGGCCAACGGCGACCGCTCGGTGATCGTCATCGACTCGAACTTCGGCTTCGGCGAGTCGGTCGTCTCCGGCGAGGTGACCCCCGATCACTTCGTCGTCAACAAGGTCACGCTCGACATCATCGACCGCACGATCTCGCGCAAGGAGCTCTGCTACACGGTCGACCTGAAGGAGCAGCGGTCGCGCGCCATCGAGGTGCCGCACGAGCGCCAGACCGTGCAGTCGCTGATCGATGACGAGATCACCGAGCTCGCGTGGATGGGCAAGCAGATCGAGCGCCACTACGGCCGCCCGATGGACATCGAATGGGCGGTCGACAAGGACGTTCCGGCCGGTGGCAACGTGTTCATCCTGCAAGCGCGGCCAGAGACCGTCTGGAGCACGCGCAGCAAGCCCGTCGAGGGCCCGCGCGGCAGCGCGATGGACTACATCGTGTCGAGCCTGCTGGTCGGCAAGCGCATCGAATGAATTTCCCCTTCTCCCCCCACCACACGAACCGCACCACCGTGGAGTCGCAATGAACGCACGTACCGAAGTGGGCCTGATCGACGACATGCGCAGCTACATCGCGGCGCTGGAGGCGAACGGCCAGTTGCACCGAGTGAAGACCGAAGTCGACTGGAAATACGAGCTGTGCCACGTCTCGAAGGTCAACGAGGAGAAGCAGGGCCCGGCGCTGCTGTACGAGAACGTGAAGGACAACACCATCCCGGTGTTCACCAGCGCCTTCACGACGCCCGAGCGCATCGCGATCGCGCTCGAGCAGGATCCGGGCCTGACGATGTGCCAGCTCTCGCGCAAGTGGATGGAGCTCACGACGAAGCAGATGGTCAAGCCCGAGTTCGTCGCCAACCCGCCGGTGATGGAAAACGTCATCAAGGAGGAGGACGTCGACCTCGAGAAGTTCCCGGCGCCGTGGTTCTACCCGGACGACGGCGGGCGCTTCTTCGTCACCGCCGGCTACCTCGTCACGCAGGATCCCGACACCGGCTGGACGAACCTCGGCACCTACCGTTCTCAAGTGCTCGGCAAGAAGATCCTCGGCTCGCAGATCATCAAGGGCAAGCACGGGGACATGCACATGAAGAAGTACCAGGAGCGCGGGGAACTGATGCCGGCGGCGGCCGTCGTCGGCTGCGATCCGGTGCTGTTCCTGGCCGGCTCGACGCTGGTGAGCTCGCAGACCGACGAGTACGACATCGCCGGTGCGCTGCGCGGGCGCCCGGTGCCCGTGTTCAAGTCGGAGCTCACCGGGCTCACGCTGCCGGCGAACGCCGAGATCATCGTCGAGGGCTTCATCGATCCGAACGAGCTGATGGACGAGGGCCCGTTCGGCGAGTACACGGGCTACTACTCGGGCAACAAGGGCAAGGACTATCCCAAGCCCGTGCTGCGGGTGAAGCGCATCCTGCACCGGAACAACCCGATCTTCTGGTCCACCACGGTCGGCAAGCCGATCAACGACATCCACATGATCCAGTCGTTGAACCGCACCGGCGCGCTGTGGTACGACCTCGAGACGATGAAGGTGCCGGGCATCCAGAGCGTGTACATGCCGGCGGCGGCCACCGGTCGCTTCTGGGCGATCGTGTCGGTCAAGCAGATGTATCCGGGTCACTCGAACCACGTCGGCAACGCGGTGATCGCGAGCACCACCGGCCACTACGGGCTGAAGGGCGTGATCGTCGTCGACCACGACATCGAGGCCGACGACATGGACCGCGTCTGGTGGGCGCTGGCCACGCGCTTCGATCCGAAGCGCTCGGCGCAGATCATCGATCGCGGGCGCTCCACGCCGCTCGATCCCGGCCTGCCGATCGAGGCGCGCGACATCACCAGTCGCATCATCCTCGACGCCTGCACGCCCTATGAATGGGCGAACAAGCCGAACGAAATCTTCATGGATCGCGACATGCTCCAGCGCGTCTCCGACCGCTGGAACGAGTACGGGTTCGAGGGACCGAGTCCGGTAGCCGAGATGATCGGCCGCCTGACGCGGCCGCAAGTCAAAAAGAAGTGAAGGGTGAGCGGTGAAGGGGCCCGCTGCGGCGGGTTCCTTCACTGATCCACCCATCGCACGGAGTGTGCATGAAAGGCATCGCAATCATCTGCAACCTCGATACGCGCGGCGAAGACATCCGCTTCGTGAAGGACCTGATCGCTTCGCGTGGGCTCGAGGCGATCATGGTCGACTTCAGCATGGAGGAACCGCCGCCGTTTCCCGGTGACGTGCGCACCGAGGAGGTCGCGCGGCGCGGCGGTCTGCCGATCGAGGTGGTGCGCGAGAAGTACCGCTCCGATCGCGATACGGCGACGAACAACCAGATTCGCGGGGCGTCGGCGATCGTCGGCGAGATGGTGCGCGCCGGGCGCGTGCACGGCGTGATCGGCATCGGCGGCGGCACGGCCACGCTGGTCGCCACCTCGGTGATGAAGACGCTGCCCTTCGGCATGCCGAAGGTGATGGCATCGCCGATGGCGGCGCACCCGGCGTACATCGACCGCTACGTCGGCACGCGCGACATCACGATGCACCACACGGTGCTCGATATCGTGAAGATGAATCCGCTGCTGCGCGCGCAGATCGTCAACGCGGTGGGCGCGATCTGCGGCATGGTCGAGATGACCCAGGGTACCGACATCGAGTTCGACCGGCCGTGCGTGGCACTGTCGTCGTTCGGCTTCGGCGAGATGGCGGTGCAGGGCGCGATGGGCATGCTCGAGGAGAGCGGCTTCATCCCGATCGTCTGCCATGCGCAAGGCAAGGGCGACCGCGCGATGGAGGAGATGATCCGCGACGGCATGTTCCACGGCGTGATCGACCTGTGCACCGGCGGCATCATCGAGCACCTGTTCCACGGCAATCGCGATCCCGGACCCCACCGACTGATGGCGGCGGTCGAGACCGGCATTCCGATGGTGCTGGGTCCGTGCGGCCTGGACATCCTGTCGTACGGCGGGCGGCCCGACATGCTCGAGAAGACGAGCGATCGCGTGCAGTACGTGCAGGACGCGTTGCGCGTGCAGGTGCGCACCACCGCCGACGAACTGCGCCAGGCGGCCGACGTGATCGCCGAGCGGCTCAATCGCGCGAAGGGTCCGTGGACCTTCCTCGTCCCTTTGCGGGGCTGGTCCTCCCTCGATCGGGAAGGCCGGTCGATCTGGGATCCGGTTGCCGACGCGGCTTTCGTCGAACGGCTCGAGCAGCGGCTGGACGACCCGTCGCACCTGCGCAAGCTCGACCTGAACCTGTACACGCAGGAATTCGCGCGCGTGGCGGTCGACGAGTTTCTCGGTCTGTACCGCAGGTCCGTCCAGCCCGCGCTCGCCGCGGCGAAGTGAGGAGAAGCAATGCTCGTTCGAAACTGGATGCAGGCCGACCCGATCACGATCGCCGGCGACGTGCTCGTCTCCGAGGCCAAGCGGCTGATGAGCGAGCACCGCCTGCATGCGCTGCCGGTGGTCGAGAACGGCCGGTTGCGCGGCCTGGTCACGCGCGCCAACCTGTTGCGCATGGGGCAGCTCGTGCTGCGCACGCAGAACCCCGACGAATTCGACTATTTCGTCACGCGGCTGCGCGTGCGCGACATCATGGTGCGCAACCCCGCCAGCGTGCAGGCGAGCGACACGATGGCGCATTGCCTGCGCAAGGGCCAGGACCTCGGCGTGGCGCAGTTCCCGGTGCTCGATGGCGATCAGCTGGTCGGCGTGATCTCGGCCAACGAGATCTTCCAGCTCGCTGCGCACTGCGTCGGCGCCGCCGAGAGCGACCATGTCGTCATGCTTGCGCCGTTGCGGCTCGCGCCGGGGGTGCTGGCGCGTGTGTGCGCGGCGGCCGAGGGCGCAGGGGCGGCGCTGCACGGGCTCTACCCGGTCGGAGACAGTGACCCCGCCCGCGGCGACGCTGCGGGTGCCGTGGCGGCGCAGCCCGCGCCGGCGCGCGTGATCGTGCGTTTCGGCGCTGCCGATCCGCAGCCGGTGCTCGATGCGCTGGCGGCCGCCGGCTTCGAAGCGCTCGACGCGGTTGCCGAACTTCCTCGACAGCAGGTAGCCTGAGCGGTTGCCGGGAGCGGTTCACGAAAATGAGCGAAGCGAAGAAGTTACCCCTGGTCGTTGCGATCACCGGAGCCACCGGCGTCATCTACGGGGTCGAGATGCTGCGCGTGCTGCGCAAGCTCGGCGAGTCGGTGCATCTGATCCTCAGCGAAGCGGCGACGATGAATCTCGCGATCGAGACGAACACCTCGGTCGACGAAGTGAAGGCGCTCGCCGACGTCGTCTACCCGAACAAGGACATCGGCGCGGCAGTGGCGAGCGGTTCGTTTCGCACGCGCGGGATGATCGTCGCGCCGTGCACCGTGAAGACGCTGTCGGCGATCGCCAACTCGTTCACCTACAACCTGGTGGTGCGCGCGGCCGACGTCACGCTGAAGGAGCGGCGCCCGCTCGTGCTGATGGTGCGCGAGACGCCGCTGCACAAGGGGCACCTGGAGCTGATGGCGCGCGCTGCAGACTGCGGGGCAACGATCCTGCCGCCGATGCCGGCGTTCTACCACCATCCGCAGACGATCATGGACATCGTCCACCAGAGCGTCGGCAAGGCGCTCGACCAGGTGGGCATCGAGCACGACCTGTTCCAACGCTGGACCGGCGAAGATCGCGCGGCGCTGCGCAACACGCTGCGCGTCGCGGCGACCTGAGCGTCGCGGCGGCCCATCTCGGCGCGCCACGGTTCTGCGGCACGTCGAGGCGATCGGATGCGTTTGCGGAGGCGGCAAGCGCGGGCCGTCGCCTCGACGTGCCGCTCCAGCGTGGCATGCCCGCGTTCAAGGGACGCGGGAAGCGATCGGCTCCGGTCGAACGCTCGACGCGAGCTGCAGCACGCGCCAGGCCGAGAACGTGGCGAGCGCTGACGCGGCGCCGCACATGACGATCGCCATGTCGTAGTTCGCGTAGCGATCGAACAGCGCGCCGGCGAGCACCGGGCCCAGCAGTGCGCCGAAGCCTGCGCCCGAGTAGAGCAGCCCGATCGTGCTCGACACCGCGCGCAGCCCGAACAGGTCCGAGCAGATCGGCGGCAGCAGCGAAACGATGCCGCCATAGGACAGGCCGAAGACGAGCGCAAACAGCGCCCAGTTGGCGTACGGCCCGCCGATCCACCAGAGCACGAACGACGCGCCGAGCGCGAACTGCGCCACCACGTGCGTGCGCAGCCGTCCGAGACGGTCGGCGAGCGCGCCGATCGCGAAGCGGCCGACCAGGCTGCCGATGCCGATCAACCCGACCAGTGCGATCGCCTGCGCGTCGGCGATGCCGATGTCGCGCGCGGCCGCGGACAGGTGGGCGAAGGGGACGAACATCGGCGCGCCGGCGAACAGTGCCGCGGCATACAGCCATTGGAAGCGACGCGTGCGGATGGTCTCGCGCAACGCCAGTCCGGGAAGTTGCGCCGCCGGTCGCGCTGCCGCTGTCCGGTTCGTCGTCGGGGCGCCGGCGGCGCGGGCAGCAGGCGCCTTCTCCTGGTTGTCGCCGTCCGGCGCAAGGCCGCGCGCCGCGGGGTCGCGATCGAGCAGCCAGGCCGCCGACAGCCCTACGACGAGCGACAGCAGCGCGAGCGCGCGCATCGCTTGGCGCCAGTCGAAGGTTTCGATGAGCCACGCCGCGAGCAGCGGAACGACCAGCGTTCCGGCGCCGATGCCCGAACTCGCAATGCCCGATGCGAGCCCGCGACGACGCACGAACCACGGCTGGACGGCGCCCATCGACGGCGTGTACGCCATCGCCACGCCCAGGCCGATGCCCAGGCCGTACGCGAGATAAATGCCGAGCAGGTCGGTGGCAAAGCTCGACAGCAGCAATCCGCCCGACAGCAGCGCGATGCCGACGATGCCGGTCATCCGCGGGCCGTGGCGATCGGCGAGCGCGCCGCCGACGACGCCGAGCGAGAAATACAGCAGCGACGCGAGTCCGAACATCCACGAGACGTCGGCGCGCTTCGCGTCGAACTCGTGCGCGAGCGGCTCGAAGAATGCGGCGAACGAATAGGCGACGCCGAAGATCACCGTCATCACGGCGAACGCGGCCCAGACGACGATCCAGCCGTAGAACGGGGACGACGACGATCGGAGCGCGGGAGGCGCGCGCATCGGCTTGTGCGCTAGGGCGCCGACCAGATGCGCGCGAGCAGCGCGATCAGCGTTTCGCGCTCGGTGTCGTTCAGCATGGCGGTCGCCTCGATCTCGTCTCGCGAAAGCAGGCGCTCGAGGCGAGCGGCGAGGCGGCTGCCGTTGGCCGTGGGGTGCAGCCCGAGCGAGCGCGCGTCGGCCGGGTCGGGTCGGCGCTCGATCAGCTTGCGCGCTTCGAGCGACGCGATGATCGCCACCAAGTTCGGTGGGCGCACGCGCAGCGCCTTCGCGACCTGCCGGCTGTTCAATCCCGGTTCGTGATGCACGAGCGAGAGCACCGAGAACGACGTGGGTCGCAGATCGTGCTCGCTCATGTGCTTCATCGACTGCTCGACGACGGCGAGGTACGCGCGGCGGCAGTTGTAGCCGACGAGGGCGCCGAGCGCGCGCTGGCCGGGCGGCAACGCCGGCGCGTGCCTGTCGGCAGCACCTTCGGGCGGCTCGGCCGGGCGGCTGCTCGGATCCACGCCCGATTCCTCGCCGCAGCTTCGCGCCGCATCCGTGCTCATCTGCACCGTTCGAGGATGTCCTGGGGAATCGGGATCGCTCGAACACGCGATCGGTCGTTCGGATCGCGTATGCAAAACGCGCGCGTCTCGCGGCTCTCGCACAGCACGTCGTCGCCGCGCGTGATCGTGTGCTTCTGGATGAAGACCTTGTTGCGCCATTCGTCCACCTCGGTGCGGATCTGGATCGTCTCGCCGTAGGTGGCGGTCTTCATGAAGCGGGTGGTGTGCTCGAGCATCGGCGTGCCGATCACGCCGTTGATGCGCTCGAGCACGTGCCACGGGGGCACGCCGAAGCTCATGAAGAAGTGCAGGGACGAGGCGTCCATCCAGCGGTGGTAGCGCGGATAGAAGACGATGCCCGCGGGATCGCAGTCGCCGAAGCGCACTTCGACGGTCATGGTGGTGAATTTGCTCATTCGGGGAGGGGGTGCGGCGAAAACGAAGGCGCCATCATAGTGGCTCGGCTTGCGGCGCGGATGCAGGAGGCATGGCGTGCGCGCCTTCCGTCAGGAACGTCGGCCGGGTTTCAGGATGCCGGGAGCGGTCTCGTCGTGCAGCGCCTGTACGAGCGCGTCGCGCCGTCGCAGCACCGCGCGCTGGTTGATCGAGCCTTTGTCGGTGATCTCGCCGCTGTCGATAGACGGCGCTTCGGCGAGCAGCAGCAGGCGCGCGAGGCGCGTCGCGCTGCCGGTGGCCTGGGCAGCGAGAGCGTCGAGCAGTTGGCGGAAACGCTCGAGCACCGGCTCGCTGGCGAGCGCCTGCCCGAGCGGCGCGTCCGGCGGCAGGCCGGCCAGCTCGCGCACGCGCGGCGTGGGGAAGATCAGCGCGCCGACGTCGTTGCGGTTCAGTCCCGTGATCACCGCATCCTGCACGTACGGCGCGCCGAGCGCGACGATGCGCGCGCGCAGCGGACCGACGCTGACGAAGGTCCCGCTCGACAGCTTGAAGTCCTCGGCGACGCGACCGTCGAAACGCAGTCCCTTGTTTCGATCGCTCTCGTCGATCCACTGCACGGCGTCGCCGGTGCGGAAGAAGCCTTCGTCGTCGAAGGCTTCGCGGGTTTCCTGCGGGGCGCGCCAGTAGCCGGGCGTCACGTTCGGTCCGCGGTAGCGCGCTTCGATCTTGTCGCCCGACGGCGCGAGCTTCAACTCGACGCCTGCGGCAGGCACGCCGAGATCGCCCGCGCGCACCTGGGGGCTCGTGATGAACAACGCGAATGGCGCCGATTCGGTCATGCCCAGTCCGGTGCCCATCACGATGCGCTCGCCGATCTCGCGTTCCTGCGCTTCGTGCAGCGCATCCCACACCGGCTGGCCGAGCGCGGCGCCCGCGTAGAAGAACATGCGCACGCGCGACAGCAGCGTGCGTCGCAGTGCCTCGTCGTCCTTCATTGCGTGCGCGATCGCCTCGAAGCCGAGCGGCACGTTGAAGTAGACCGTGGGCGCGATTTCGCGCAGGTTGCGCAGCGTTTCGCCGATCGCCGCCGATGTCGGGCGTCCGTCGTCGATGTACAGCGTGCCGCCGTTGTACAGCACGAGCCCGAAGTTGTGGTTGCCGCCGAAGGTGTGGTTCCACGGCAGCCAGTCCACCAGCACCGGCGGCGCCTCGCCGAGTACCGGCATCGACTGCAGCATCTGTTGCTGGTTCGCGCACAACATCCGGTGCGTGTTGATCACCGCCTTCGGTTCGCGCGTGGAGCCCGAGGTGAAGAGGAACTTCGCGATCGTGTCGGGACCGGTGGCGTCGATCGCCGCGTCCACCGCCCGGCCGGGCGTGGTGGCGACGAGCGATTCGAAGGGGGTGGCGGCTCGCCCGGACGACGCGCCCGTCGCATCCGCGGTGACGAGTTCTACGCCGGCGGGTACTGCGGCGTCGATCGCCGCGCGGAAGCGCGCCGCATCGGCGACGAATACGAGCCCCGGGGTGAGCGTCGACATCACGTGGCGCAGCTTGCCGAAGTCGCGGCTCATCAGTGAATAGGCCGGCGAGACCGGGCACCAGGGAATGCCGGCGAGCAGGCAGCCCAGGCTGAGCAACGCGTGCTCGATGCCGTTCTCGCTGAGGACGGCCACCGGGCGCTCGGCGTCCAGGCCGCGATCGATCAGCGCCTGCGCGATCGCGCGTGCGCGTTCGAGCGCGTCGCCGTAGCGCAGCGTCTGCCAGTCGCCGGTGCCGCCACCGGCCAGTGCACGGCGCCGGGCGACGAAGATCCGCTCGGGGAACGCTTGCGCGGCCTCGATCAGCCGGTTGCTGAGTCGAGGCGGATAGGCGCCGAGGGGCTGCTCGGCGCGCACCACGCGCGAGCCGTCATCGCGTTCTTCGACGGCGATGCGGGTGACGCCGAAGACGAGCGGGCGGTAACGCGGCGAGGCCGGCGAGGGGGCGCGCGGGGAGGGCGTCGTGTTCATGTCTCCTGCTTCCGCTCTGCGGCGGATTCGAAGCACCCGCGCGGGGAGCGCGGAATCCGGTTATCGAGTATATCGGTTGGACAGGCGCGCGCGACGCCGACGCTTGCCTTGACAAGGTCGCGCCGACGCCGTGATAGTGCCCGGCCGATACAAAGCCGCCGAGCCGACGCCGACGCGTGTCCCATTCGGATCCCGTCGCGCCGGTCAGGCGAGAACGAATGGAGACGACATGAAACGAAGCATCGGATTCGCCGCGGCCGCCGCCGCGTCCGTCGCGCTGGCGGCGAGCCTGGCTGCCGGACCGCTCGGCGCGCAGGAGCTGAAGATCTCGCACCAGTTCAAGGCGAACGCCGACGGGCGCGACCTCGCCACGCGCGTATTCGTCGAGGAAGTGGGCAAGCGCGACAAGAACATCAAGTTCCGCATCTACCCGGGCAGTTCGCTCGGCATCAAGCCGGTGGCGCAGTTCGATGCGCTGCAGAACGGAACGCTCCAGATGGCGGTGTTCCCGATGTCGTACGCCACCGGCAAGGCGCATGAGTTCTCGGCGGTGATCCTGCCGGGGACGATCCCGAACCTCGATTTCGCGATGAAGCTGCGCAAGTCGCCCTATGCCGACAAGCTGCAGGCGCTCGCGCACAAGAACGGCGTGCACATCGTCACCTGGTGGTGGACGCCCGGCGGTTTCGCGTCGAAGGAGGCGCCGATCACCGGTCCGAAATCGGTGGACGGCATGAAGATGCGCGCCGCCGACCCGACTTTCGAGTCGATGCTCAAGGCAGCGGGCGCATCCGTGGTCAACATGCCGTCCACCGAGATCTATCCGGCGCTGCAGTCGGGTGTGCTCAACGCCACCCTCACGTCGGCCGAGACCTTCGTCAGCATGCGGCTGTATGAGCAGACGAAGTTCGCCACGGTGCCGGGCGACTACACGATCTGGATGCTGATGCAGCCGCTGGTGATGTCGAAGCAGCACTGGGACAAGCTCACGCCGCAGCAGCAGAAGATCTTCGAGGAGGCGGCGGCGAAGTCCGACGAATTCTTCCTCGGCCTGCAGCGCGAGGCCGGCGAGAAGATGGCCGAGGCCTACACGAAGGCAGGCGGGAAGGTGCACCAGATGACCAAGGACGAATTCGACCAGTGGGTCGCGCTGGCGCGCGACACCTCGTGGAGGGAGTTCGCCGCCGTCTCGCCGGAGGCGAAGGATCTGCTCGACGCGCTGCTGCAGGCGAAGTGACGGCGCGCGCCGCCATCGTCGCGATCGACCGCCTCGCCATCGCGCTGGCGGTCGTCGCCGCGGTGCTGCTCGTGCTCGCGGCGCTCGTGATCACGTGGAGCGTGTTCTGGCGCGCGACCGGGCACTCGACCTGGTGGGAGATCGAGTTCTCCGTCTACATGATGGTCGCGTCGCTGTTCCTCGCGTCGCCGTACACGCTGAAGACGCAGGGGCACGTCGGCGTGGACCTGCTCTCGCACTACCTGCCGCAGCGGCTGCGCTTTCGCGTCGCCGTCGTCGTGGCGGTGATCGGCCTGCTGGTCTGCGCGTATCTCGCATGGCTCGGCGCGGAGCTCGCCTGGGATTCGTACCTGAAGGGGGAAACCACCGGCAGCACGTGGGCGCCGCAGAAATGGCCGTTGTACGCGATGCTGCCGCTCGGATTGGGACTCACCGCGCTGCAGTACGTCGTGGAGATCATCCGGCCGGCGGAGAGCGTTGCCGATGAATGAGCTCGAGCTCGGCCTGCTGATCCTCGCCGTCACCCTCGTCGTGCTCTTCTCGGGGCTGCCGATCGCGTGGGGACTGGCGATCGTCTCGATCGGCTTCCTCGTCGCCTTCGAGGGAGCGGCGAGCCTCGCCAACGTGCCGATCGTGATGATGGACGAGCTGTCGTCGTTCGCGCTGCTCACGATCCCGCTGTTCGTGCTGCTCGGCGCGGCAATCGGCTCGTCGGCGGCCGGGCGCGACATCTACGAGTCGCTGCACCGGTGGCTATCGCGCCTGCCCGGCGGGCTCGTCATCGCCAACATCCTCGCCTGCGGCGTGTTCTCGGCGATCTGCGGATCGAGCCCGGCCACCGCCGCCGCGATCGGCAAGGCCGGCGTGCCCGAGATGCTGCGCCGGGGCATCTCGCCGGCGCTGGCCACCGGCTCGATCTGCGCCGGAGGCACGCTCGGCATCCTGATCCCGCCGTCGATCACGATGATCCTGTACGGCATCGCGACCGAGACGTCGATCGGACGCCTGTTTCTCGCCGGCATCGTGCCGGGCGTGCTGCTCGTGCTGTTCTTCTCGGTCTACGCGTGGCTGTCGACCGTGCTCTCGCGCCGCGGACTGCAGGTGGAAGACGTGCGTTACTCCTTCTCGGAGAAGGTGAGCGGCCTGGGTCGCGTGTCGCCGTTCATCGCAATCATCATTGCGATCGCCTGGGCGATGTATGGCGGGCTGGCGACGCCTTCCGAGGTCGCGGCGATCTCGGCGGTGCTTGCGCTGATCCTCGTGTTCGGCATCTACCGCGCGTACAAGCGCGAGGACCTGTGGCGCATCTTCGGCGAGACCGTGCGCGAGTCGACGATGATCCTGATGATCATCGGCGCGGCGGCGATCTTCTCGTACATGATGTCGCTGCTGTACGTGACGCAGACGGCGGCGCAGGCGATGGTCGATCTCGGATTGAATCGCTGGGTGCTGATGCTCGCGATCAACGCCTTCCTGCTGCTCGCCGGCTGCTTCCTGCCGCCGGTGGCGATCATCCTGATGGTGATGCCGATCCTGCAGCCGGTGCTCGAGGCCAACGGCTTCGACCTGATCTGGTTTGCCGTCGTGCTCACGATCAACATGGAAGTGGGGCTGATCACGCCGCCGGTGGGGCTGAACCTGTACGTGCTCAAGGGCGTGGCGCCGCAGGTGTCGCTGCCGACCGTGCTGTGGGGTGCGTTGCCCTTCGTGCTGATCATGCTGGCCACGATGGTGCTGCTCGCCGTCGTGCCGGAGCTTGCCACGTGGCTGCCCGACCGTATGATGGGCGGTTGAGGCGCGGCCTGTCGGTTGTTGTCGGTCGCTCTCCGGGCGACCGGGCGAAAAAGGCGGGAGGCATCATGGCGGGAAACGATACTGCAGCGACCCACGGGCTCGGCGGTCGCGACCGCGGGCGCGGTTGGCAGCTGCTCTGGGGCGTCCTGCTCATCATCGCCGGCGTGCTCGCCCTGCTGATGCCCGCGGTGGCGGCGCTCGCCACTGCCCTGCTGTTCGGCTGGCTGCTGCTGTTCAGCGGCGTCTTCGAACTCGTCCACGCGTTCCAGACCCGTCACCGCGAGGGCTTCGGCTGGCGCCTCGCGTCGGGCATCCTCACGTTCGTACTCGGTCTGGCAATCGTCTTCGTGCCGGTGGCGGGCGTCGCTTCGCTGGCGCTGCTGGTCGGGGCCTTCCTCTTCGCGGGAGGCATCGCTCGCACGGCGCTCGCGTTCGGCATCAAGCCCCTGAAGGGCTGGGGTTGGGTGCTGTTCGACGGAGTGCTGTCGATCATCGTCGCGATCCTGATCGCTATCGGCTGGCCGGCGTCGTCGATCGGCCTGATCGGCTTCCTCACCGGCTTCACGCTGGTTTTCGGCGGGCTGTGGCGCCTGTTCCTCTGGCGCTGATGCGCGTGGCCGCCGCGCGCAGCGTCCGCGGGGCGCCGGCATGCAACCCTCGCGGGCGGCCCGTGCGCGGCCACCGCGCGTTCCGATGAACACGCCGCGCCTCGACTCCGACGCCGAGTCGATTTCCGAGACCGAGGATCGCGCGTTCTGGCTGGTCGTCGCCGCGGTCACGATCGCGTTCTTCTGGATCCTGCTGCCGTTCTACGGCGCCGTGTTCTGGGCGACGATCGTCGCGGTGCTGTTCGCGCCGGTGCAGCGCCGACTGGTGCGCGCGTGGCACGGGCGGCGCAATCTCGCGTCGTTGGCCACGCTGCTGCTCGTGCTGTTCGTCGTGATCCTGCCGCTCGCCTGGACCGGCACGATGATCACGCAGGAAGCGGCGAGCCTGTACCAGCGGGTCCAGTCCGGCGAGGTGCAGCCGGGCACCTGGTTCCCGAAGATCCTCGAGGCGCTGCCCTCGTCGATCAGCAATCTGCTCGAGCGCTTCGGATTCGGCAGCCTCGCGCAGGTGCAGGAGCGCGCCGCCGAAGGATTGTCGCGCGCGGTGCGCTTCCTGCTGGAGCAGGGCGTCAACATCGGGCAGAACACCTTCGAGTTCGTCGTCTCGTTCTTCGTGATGCTCTACCTGCTGTTCTTCCTGTTGCGCGACGGCGAGCGACTGGCTCGCCGCATCCGGCTGGCGCTGCCGCTGCAGCCCGAGATCAAGCGCCAGTTCGTCGAGAAGTCCACTACCGTCGTGCGCGCGACGGTGAAGGGCAACGTCGTCGTCGCGGTGCTGCAGGGCGCGCTCGGCGGACTCGCGTTCTGGCTGCTCGACGTGCGCGGCGCGGTGCTGTGGGGCGTGGCGATGTCCGTGCTGTCGCTGCTGCCGGCGGTAGGCGCCGCGCTGGTCTGGCTGCCGGTCGCGCTGTACCTGATCGCCACCGGCGGCCTGTGGCAGGGCGTCGGGTTGATCGTCTTCGGTGTGCTGGTCATCGGACTGGTCGACAACGTCGTGCGGCCCGTGCTCGTGGGCAAGGACACGAAGCTGCCCGACTACGTAGCGCTGATCTCCACCTTGGGCGGCATCGCGGTGTTCGGCATCAACGGTTTCGTCATCGGTCCGGTGATCGCGGCGCTGTTCATGGCCGCCTGGGACGTCGTCGCGGCATCGCGCGAGCCGCTCGGGCTCGAACCGGCGGACCACGTCGATGCGCCGCCGGAACCGTGAATCCCTCGACAACCCGATTCGTGTCAAAGTTGCGCCTTTCGGGCAGATTCTCGTCAGGTTTGCTACCAGGAGGGTTCGTCGTGTTGAAGAAAATCGCATTCGCAGCCGTGGTCGTGGCCGCATTCGGCGTCGCTCCGGCGCACGCGCAACAGAAGTGCACGACGACGATCGGCAGCGTGATGTCGCTCACCGGTTCGCTCGGCGCGCTCGGCCAGGAAATCGCCAAGGGCGCGCAGCTGGGCGTGGCGGACCTGAACGCGGCCGGCGGCGTCAACGGATGCAAGATCGACCTGTCGCTGCTCGACGACCAGACGAGTCCGTCGGTGGGCGTCGATGCGGCGCGCAAGCTCATCGACGTTCAACACGTGCCGGCCATCGTCGGCGCGCTCGCCAGCGGCGTCAGCGCTTCAATCCTGACTTCGGCGACCGTCGGCAGCAACATCGTGCTGATCTCGCCGTCGTCGACTTCGCCAGCGTTCACGCAACTCGCCGAGGACGGCAAGACGAACGGCTACTGGTTCCGCACCTGCCCGTCGGACGCGTTGCAGGGCGTGGCGATGGCGAGGCTCGCCACCGACGCCGGCATCAAGAAGGTCGCCATTCTCTATCTGAACAACCCTTACGGTGAGGGGCTGAGCAAGGAATTCTCGGCAGCGTTCAAGAGGTCTGGCGGCTCGATCACGCAGAACGTCGTCTACAACCCGAGCCAGCCGTCGTACCGCTCGGAAGTGAACAAGGCGCTGAATCCGAAGCCCGACGCATTGTTCCTGATCGGCTACCCGGGAGACGGCACGACACTCGCGCGCGAGTGGATCGCCGCCGGCGGGCCGCAGAAGTTCCTGTTCCCCGACGGACTGCAGTCGCAGGACTTCGTCAGCGACGTCGGCGCGCAGTATCTGAAGGAGGTCCACGGCACGGCCGCCGGCTCGGTGGACACGCCGTCGCTCGAGCTCTTCAAGAAGGAGTTCCAGGCCAAGTACGGCGCGCTGCCCGCGCAGCCCTACATCACCAACGCGTACGACGCCACGGTGCTGATCGGACTGGCGATGGCGCACGCGAAGAAGAACGACGCGAATTCGATCCGCGACGGACTGCGCAAGGTCACCGACCCCAAAGGCGAGAAGATCTACGCGGGCGCCGATTCGGTGAAGAAGGGCCTGCAGATGGCCGCCGAAGGCAAGGCGATCCAGTACGTCGGCGCCTCGGGGCCGCTGCAGTTCGACAAGAACGGCGACATCGACGCGCCGATGGTCGTCTGGGACGTCAAGGGCGGCAAGGTCACGCCCACCGGCATGGTCACCGTCGAGCAGATCCGGCAGCTGCGCTCCGGCTCGAAGTAGGCGGGCGATGCTCGAGGTCGGGCACGTCGTCAAGGAGTTCGGCGGGCTGCGGGCGGTCGACGACGTTTCGTTCACGCTTCGCGCGAACACGATCACCGGGTTGATCGGACCGAACGGCGCCGGCAAGACGACGCTGTTCAACACGATCGCCGGCGTGCACCGGCCCGACTCCGGGACGATCTCGTTTCTCGGACGCGGGATCGGCGGACTGGCCCCTCATCGCATCTTCGACGAGGGGCTGGTGCGCACTTTTCAGATCCCGCGTCCGTTCGCCGGCATGACCGTGCTCGAGAACTGCATGCTGGTGCCGCAGCGCCAGGCCGGCGAGCGCTTCTGGAACAACTGGTTCGCGCGTGCCCGGGTGGCAGGCGAGGAGCGCGCAATTCGCGAGCGCGCGCGCGAGGTGCTCGACTTCGTCGGGCTGTCGCGGCTCACCGGCGAGTTCGCGCGCAACCTCTCGGGCGGCCAGCAGAAGCTGCTCGAACTGGCGCGCGTACTGATGTCGGAGCCGAAGCTCGTGCTGCTCGACGAGCCTGGCGCCGGCGTGAATCCCACGCTGCTGCAGACGATCGTCGACAAGCTGCGCGAGTTGCACGAGCGCGGCATCACGTTCCTCGTCATCGAGCACAACATGGACCTCGTGATGAGCCTGTGCGATCCGATCCTCGTGATGGCGCAGGGCAAATTGCTGCTCGAAGGTTCGCCGCAGCTCGTGCGCAGCGACGCGCGGGTGCTCGAGGCGTACCTGGGAGGGGTGCCGGCGTGAGCTCGCCGCCGGACGCCGCCGGCGCGTGCGCGCTCGCCGTGCACGACGTCGTTGCCGGCTACGTGCCCGAGGTGGACATCCTGCGCGGCGCATCGCTCGAAGTGCGCGATCGAGAGATCGTTACCGTGCTCGGGCCGAACGGCGCCGGCAAGTCGACGCTGATGAAGGCGATCGCCGGCCTCGTTCCGGTGCGCTCGGGATCGATCCGCATGTTCGGCGACGAGCTGGTCGGCGTTCCCGCGCATCGCATGGTCTCGCGCGGGCTCGCCTTCGTGCCGCAGACGGGCAACGTCTTCCCGCGGCTGTCGGTGCAGGAGAACCTGGAGATCGGCGCGGCGGCGCGCGGCGCGCGGGGCGGCCTGAGCGACGACCTGAGCGACGATCTCGAGCGCATGTACCAGCTGTTCCCGCGGCTGGGCGAACGCCGTCGGCAGGCCGCGGGCACGCTGTCGGGCGGCGAGCGGCAGATGGTGGCGGTCGCGCGCGCGCTGATGTCGCGCCCGCGCGTGCTGATGCTCGACGAGCCGTCGGCCGGCCTGTCGCCGCTGTTCGTCGGCATCGTCTTCTCGAAGGTGCGCGAGGTGCGCGAGCTCGGGCTGACGATCCTCGTCGTCGAGCAGAACGCGCGTGCCGCGCTCGCAATCTCCGACCGCGGCTACGTGCTCGCCGAAGGGCGCGACCGCATCGAAGGCGACGCGCGCGCGCTGCTCGAGAACCCGGAGGTCGGCGCGCTGTACCTGGGGGCGCGGCGGGCGCTCGCATGATCCAGTACATCGTCGACGGCATCATCGTGGGCGCCACGCTCGCGCTCGGCGCGATCGGGCTCACGCTCACCTACAACATCCTGCGCTTCGCGAATTTCGCGCACGGCGAGTTCCTTACCTTCGGCGCCTACTTCGCGCTGGTCTTCGCCGCGTTCTTCACCAGCGCGGGCACGGTCGGACCGCTCACCTTCGGTTGGGGTTTCCTCGGGGCGGTGGCGGTCGCAATCGTGCTCACCGCGCTGCTCGCGCTCGGCCTCGACCGCTTGCTGTTCCGCCCGCTGCGCCGCAGCGACGTGACGGTGACGCTCGTCATCGCGTCCTTCGGCGCTTCGCTGATGCTGCGCAACGTCGTCGTCTTCCTCTGGGGATCGCGCCCCGAGTACTACTCGCGCAACATTGCGGTCTCCAGCGAGATCCTGCCCGGCGTGCGGATGAGCGGCGACGAGATCTTCGTCGTCGCGCTCACCGCGCTGCTGATGCTGGCGCTGCACCTGTTCCTCACGCGCACCTCGCTCGGACGATCGATGCGCGCGGTCTCCGACGATCCGTCGCTCGCGCGCGTGGCCGGCATCGACGTGCAGGCAGTCATCCGCTGGACCTGGTTCATAGGCGCCGGGCTCGCGGCGGTCGCCGGAATCCTGTTCGGGCTGACCGTGCAGATCTCCCCCGAGATGGGATTCAACCTGATCCTGCCGATGTTCGCGGCGGCGATCCTCGGCGGCATCGGCAGCATCTACGGCGCGGTGCTGGGCGGGCTGATCATCGGGCTGGCGCAGTCGATGTCGGTGTTGCTGATCGGCCCGGCGTACAAGCCGGCGGTGGCGTTCCTGCTGATGTTCGCGATCCTGCTCGTCTATCCGAAGGGCATCCTCGGAGACCGCAGTTGACCCGGCGGCGGACTCGGCGATGACCGGATTGCTCTCCTACCTGGTGTTCTTCCTCGCGCAGGCGTCGATCTTCGCCGTCGTCTGCCTCGGCCTGAACCTGCAGTGGGGCTACACGGGGCTGTTCAACATCGGCGTGGCCGGTTTCTTCCTGGTCGGCGCCTACACCTTCGCGATCCTGTCCGGCCCCGAGTACCTGATGCACCTGGGCGGCTTCGAGCTGCCCTATCTCGTGGGGCTGGCCGGCGCGCTCGTCGCCTCCGGAGTCGTCGCCTTCGTCGTCGGCATACCGACGCTGCGACTGCGCGAGGACTACCTGGCGATCGTGACGATCGGCATTGCCACCACATTGCAGCTCGTCGCGCTGAACGCGCAGGGCCTCACCGGCGGCAGCCAGGGGGCCGCCAGCATTCCGCGGCCGCTCCCGGAGCTGTTCGACACGGTGATCGGGCGCAATCTCCTGATGCTCGCGCTCGTTGTCGTCGTGATGGGACTCGTCTACGCCGGGCTCGAGGCGATGGTGCGCTCGCCGTGGGGCAGGGTGCTCAAGGCGATCCGCGAGGACGAGACCGCGGCGTCGTCGCTCGGCAAGAACGCCTTCGGCTACCGGCTGCAGGCCTTCGTGATCGGCTCGTCGATCATGGGATTGGGGGGCGCGCTGTACGCAAGCTTCATCGGTTTCGTCAGTCCCGAGGATTTCCAGCCGATTCTCACCTTCCAGATCTGGACGATGCTGATCGTCGGCGGCAGCGGCAACAACAAGGGTGCAGTGCTCGGCGCGCTCGTCATGTGGGCCGTGTGGACGGTGAGCGGCAGCATCGCGCAGCAGGTGCTGCCGGCGAGCCTGCAGGTCAAGGGCGGCGCGGCGCAGGTGATCCTGATCGGACTGGTGCTGATGGTGACGCTGGTGTTCCGCCCGCGCGGTCTCATCGGCGAGGAAGCGGTGGTGTCGAGCGGGGCGGTGGTCGATTCCGCCGCGCTCGAACCTGGGAAGGGCGCGTAGCTGCGGGTAAGCCTGCGTAGACGGGCGCTCGTTTCCGACCGATCCTGCAACTTGTTGCAGGAGTCATACACCGTGAGAAATGTCACGACCACGCAGGCCCGCCGGTGGCAGCATCATGCGCATCAGCGACCCGGCGGACTCCCCATGGGCGAAGAACAACAGCAAATCGATGCGCTCGTCTCGCAGGCGCAGACCGGCGACGAAAAGGCAGGCGACGAACTCATCGGCATCATCGAGGAGATGCTCGCCGAAGGCATCGGGCTGCCCACTCCGCGACAGGACTGAAGGCCGGGCAGGAACCGCACTCCAGTAGGGACGCCGCTCGTTGTGCGTCGTACAGGTGCAGCAGGCGCTTCGCGTCAGCTGGCAGCGCTTCCTGCCGCCGCCTCGGCCAACGCGATGCGATCGCGGCCCGCCCGCTTCGCGTCGTAGAGCGCGCCATCGGCGCGCCGCAACAGCGCGTGCAGGTCGCCGTCGTCGTCGATGCGCGACGCCACGCCAATGCTGATGGTGATGTGCAGGGCACTCTGCCCGTAGACGATCGCGCAGCGCGAGATTCGCTCCTTGATGCGGGCAGCGAGCGTGGTCGCATCGTGCAGGCCGGTGTGCGGCGCGAGCACGACGAACTCTTCGCCCCCGTAGCGGGCGACGATGTCGCCCGAACGCAGCATCTCGACGATCGCCGCCGCGGTCTGCTGCAGGACGCGGTCGCCCGCCTCGTGACCGAAGCGATCGTTGACCCGCTTGAAATGATCGAGGTCGAGCATCAGCAGTGACAGCGGCGTGCCGTAGCGCAGGCTGTTGTCGAATTCCTTGTGCCCCTGCTCGAGGAACGCGCGGCGATTGGCGATGCCGGTGAGCGCGTCGACCAGGGCGAGCGTTCTCAGTTCGCAATTCAGCGCTTCGAGTTGCCCGGTTTTCTCGCGAACGCGCGCCTCCAGCAATTCGTTCGCTTCCTGGAGGCCCGCCTTCGCGAGCTCCGCGTCCCGCTCTCGGTCGCGTACCTGCGCCAGCAGCGCGGCGAGTCCGATCGTCATCACCGACAGGACGAGAACGAATTCCTGCGCGCGAAGCACTTCCTCCACCGTATTGCCCGAGCGGAAAGGCGACTGCCCGCTCGTCGTTTCTACCACGACGGCGATCGCCATGATCGCGGCGACGGACGCCGAGACCGCGACCCCGAAGCGCGTCGCCACGGCGATCGCGAAGGGCAGCAGAAGTGCGGGGGTGGTGGGCACGCCGAGGAAGCTTCCGTCGCGCCCCGCGACGAACGCGGCCACTGCGAGCGCGGCCGCTGCGAGCACGGCTGCATCCGTCCACCCGAGCGTGCGCCAGCCGTGCGCGAATCGCTGCCCGTGCTCGGCGAGGCTCAGGAGCAATGGGGTGAACACGAGCAGCCCCAGTGCGTCGCCGAACCACCAGACGCGAACCGATTCGATAAACGGCGTCCCGTCGTGAAACTGCGTGTAGGCCGCGGCGCCGGCGATCGCCGCCGTGAGCGCTGCGACGATCGGGCCGGCGATCAGGAACTTGCGCAGGTCGGCCAAGGTGGCGAAGCGACGATCGAACCCGGACCAACGCAACAGCGCAAATGCGATCACTGCCTCGGCCATGTTGATGGCGCCGAACAGCAGCGCTTCGGGCAGCGGGAAGACCGCCCAGTCGGCGAGCGTTCCCGACAGCAGGACGAGCATCGACAGGGGAAGCAGCCCGCGGCCGTCGAGCAGGAGCAGCGCGGCCAGCAGGACGGTGTTGGGCGGCCAGAGAATCGCGATTCCGTCGGGCATCGCGGCGAACAGCACCGACGCCTTGGCCGTCAGGTAATCGACCAGCGGCACGATCACGCAGGCCGCCATCACGGAACGATCGGCGATGCAACGGTTCTTCGGATCGCCCATGTCAATCACGTCCTGCCAACGAGAAAGGGCCTACCCGAAAGTAAGCCCCTTGTCGACTGGCGCGCCCGGCAGGATTCGAACCCACTACCCCCTGGTTCGTAGCCAAGAAAAATAGCCCTGAATTGCGTTCGCGCTTGTCCGCGGAAAGCCGCCACTAGTCGACAAAACCGTTGTTGATCAATAGGTTGTATTAGATCGTGTGTTTGCCGTAGTTCGCGGCTGTCCGCTAGAATCCGTCGCCAGCCGCCCGCGTCGGTGGGGGCATTGGTGGGGGCATTCTGATGATCAGGCGGTTGACGAAGATCGAGCTGGAGGCGCTCCGCCTCGCTGACGCCGGGCGTCGACTGCGTGACGGGGATGGCGTTATCGGGGTTGCGTACGCCAGCAAGGATGGCTCCGTCAGCGTCCGGTTCTCGTTGCGTTACAAGGTCGAGGGTCGCGTCCGCGAGGTCCGGCTGGGCACCTGGCCGAAAGTGTCGCTCGCCGAGATGCGCGCTGAACGCGACAAGGTCCGGGCGGAAGTCCGCAGCCGGATCGACCCGATACAGCGTCGGCTTGCGAAGCGACTCGAAGACCGCGCAAAAGTCATCGAGAGCGAGCGACAGATCGCCGAGGAAGCAGCGCGGCTGGAAGCGCAGCGCGTCGAGCGGCTCACGGTGCGCGATCTGTTCGATACCTGGATCGCCGACGGTGTCGTGCGCAAGGACGGCGGCGCGGAGCTGCGTCGCTCGTTCGAGAAGGATGTGATACCGGTCATCGGGGGCACGCCTGTGCGCGCCGTGACCGAAGCCGATATTCGTGCACTGCTGCGCGGAGTTGTCCAGCGTGGACGAAACCGTCTCGCAGTTCTGATGCTGGCCGACCTGCGGCAGATGTTTCGCTGGGGCGAGAAGCGCCCGCCGTGGCGTCGGCTGATGATCGAGGGCAACCCGGCCGAGCTGGTAAAGGCCGGCACGGTCACGAGCGACGATTACGGGGGCAACGAGCGTACGCGCGTGCTCTCGTCTGCGGAGCTGAAGGAGTTGCGTGACAAGCTCGCGAGGGCGAGAGCGGACTACGAGAAGGCGCAGGACAAGCGCAAAGCGCCGCGCCCGCTGCCTGCATCGAGCGAGGCGGCGCTCTGGATCATGCTGTCGACGACCTGCCGCATCGGCGAGATCGCTCGTGCACAGTGGGAGGACGTTGACCTGGACGCGCGTACCTGGCTCGTCCCACCGAAGAACAGCAAGAACGCAAAGGCGCAAATGGTCTACCTGGCCGACTTCGCCCTTCAGCAGTTCCGTGTCCTGAAGCACGAGGCCGACAATAGCGAATGGGTGTTGCCCGCGAAGAATAGGGAAGGGCACGTCTGTCCGAAGTCGTTCGGCAAGCAGATCGCTGACCGACAGGCCGCGCTCGCCGGCCGCAAACCCATGAAACATCGATCGCCGCAGACGGCGGAGCTGGTGCTGGCAGGTGGCCGCTGGACGGCGCACGACCTGCGGCGCACCGGGGCCACGATGATGCAGTCGCTCGGCGTCACGCCGCTGATTGTCGACCGCTGTTTGAACCATGTCGAGGGCAACGTGCTTCGGCGTGTCTACCAAGTTCACGAGTACGCCGACGAGAAGCGCGAGGCGTGGCAGATGCTTGGCGAGCGCATCGAGACAATTCTCGGGAGCGCAGCGTGACAAAGCCTACGGGCAAGCCGCGCGGACGCCCGCGCGTAAAAAACCCGCTGGCGTTGACAGCGCCGCGCATTGCGTGGGCCGTATTTCAGCACGAACTGAGCCTCGGTCCTGGGCGCGGGACGCAAGCCGAGGCGATCCGGCTCGTGGCTGCGGAGAAGCGCATATCGTCGAGCACCGTGAAGAAGGCTGCGCAGCGGTATGTGCACCTCGCTTCCTCGTTCCGCTCGACTGCGGAGTTCATCGCCTCGACAGCCCCAGATATTGGCGAGTGCGAGCGGCGGATCTCCGGCTTCCCCGATGACGTGCGCGCTGTGCTCGAATCCGAATGGTCGTACGCACAGCTCCTGCCCTTTCTGCGCGCCCAAGGGATCGACGGTACTTGCCCGCGCTGGCTGATCGATCTCGTGCGAGAGCGACCGATTTAATGTCCCCGAAGTAGCCGGAAACCGACCAGACACTCCCCTTGTTTTGTTCGCGGCGGTTCTCTCTGAGCCGCCGTGATTGCGACGTGTCCGGAGATCCGAATGGCTACTACACGATCTGCCGCTGCTGCGGCACCTCCCCCTGTCACTCCGTTGGCGTACACGATCACGAATGCATGCCGGATATCCGGCTGCGGGCGCACGAAGATCTATGACGAAATCGCATCCGGTCGACTCAAGGTAACGCGGATCGGTCGACGCACTCTGATTCGCCACGCGGAGTTGGATCGCTGGCTCTCTGAAGCGGAGGATGCGTGATGCCGACCGGCGACTACGTCGAGCGCATCCGGCGCGGCCCGGCGACGAGTATGCGGGCGATCCCGGACGACGTGGGCGAGGTGTGAGATGGCAGCTCGTCCGCAACTCACTCTCGTCGGGGGCTCCGCTACCGCGCAGATCCCGAAGCACGGCTTCGTCTCCAAACTGACTCGCCTCTCGATCACGCAACCCGCCAGTGTCGGGAAGCACTTCTCGCTGTCCTCTCGGGGCGAGCTAATCAAGACCACCGAGGGCCGGATCTTCGACGCTCAGGCCAGCATCGAGCGGGTCTCTAGCCTCACTGATCTCGCGCGGCTCTTGGGCGGCCTGAAGTCGAACGAGGTGCTGACGTACGGCGTGCCGAACGTCGGGGCAACTGCGCGCATCGTAACGAAGCGCACGATCGGACAACATCCCGGCGCAATCACCCGAACGGACACCGACTTCGGGTGGTCGAGCGGCCCGGGCGTGCTCGTGCTCGATCACGACCCGAGCCCGCGCGGTTGCGCGTTCCATAGTCTGGACGAGTTTGCTGCAGCGGTGCGCAGTGCGGTACCGGGTCTGGAGCACGTCGACATGCTCGGTTGGTATTCAAGCTCCAGTTTCATCTTCAAGCGCGGCGTGCGAGGTAAACCGGACAGGGACCTATCTGGGCTGCGCGGGATGCGCCTGTGGATTCTGGTGCGCGATGCGCTGGACATCGTGCGCGCCGGGCGCGTGCTCCACGATCGGCTCTGGTCGCGTGGTGCCCGCCTCGGGTACATCGCCCTGTCGAGCAACGGGAATCGGCTCGTGCGCTGCGTGGTCGACGCTTCAGTCTGGACACCGAGCCACGTCGACTTCGCCGCCGGCGCGGTCGTCGGGCCGGGTTTGGAGCAGCGTCGCGGCGATCCTGTTCTGTTGCCGGGTACGCCGTACAGCCCGAAGAAGCCGGCGGACGAATTCTGCGACACCGCGCGGGTCTTTCGCGATCTATCGACGAAAGAAAGCGCCGAACTGCGCGAGCGCATCAAGAGCGCCAAGAACGACCCGCAGCTGGTCAACGAAGCGCGGCAGGTCGCCGAGGCATGGGTCGAAGCCCGAGCGCAGGCGCTGTTCGGTCGTGTGCGAGCGCGGCTGTCGCGCAGCAAGCGCCCAGCCGCACTCGATGCCGCACGAGCTGCTGCACGCTCGGTGCTTGACTCCGGCGAGGCCGACTCGACACGGTGGACGCTTCCAAAGGAGTACCTGCTCTATCGCGCGGACACCCGCGCCGCCGTCAGCGTAGCGGAGATTCTGACCGACCCGAGCGCGTTCGGTGACGTCGAATTCGCGGACCCGCTCGAACCGGAGTACGACGACGGTCGTGCGGTGGCAAAGCTGCTGCCCAATAGCACGCCTCTCACCGTGAATAGCTTCGCGAGAGGAGGGCGCACGTTCGTCTTGGCTGGTGACGCTCTATTGGCGTCCGCGAGCCCAACCGAGGGCGGCACTGACGCTTCGGCACCTGGGTGGATACGTGCGATCAACGCCCGCTTCGCATGGGACATGCTCGCCAACCAGATCTATGACATCGAGGCGTCGAAGTACATCACCGACCAGTCGTTCAGGAACGCCGTTGCAACTACGCCCGGAGGGTCCGGACTCAAGACGGCCGGCGAGTGGCTTAGCTCTCCGATGCGGGGGGTGCAACGCGGACTCGGCTTCGACCCGGAGGGCGGGCGCTTCATGAGCGACGGCGCGCGCAACACCTGGAGCGGGTTGGCGGTCGAGCCGTGGGGTTCGCCGGTTACCACAAAAGACATCCGCCCGTGGCTCGACGTGTTCGAGTGGATGGCAGGCGCAACCCCGCCGAAGTACGCGCTGGATTGGCTTGCGCACAAGGTCCAGCGGCCGAACGTGAAGATGAAAAGCTCGCTGCTGTTCTGGTCGGCGGAGCAGGGCACCGGCAAGGGGCTGACCTTCGAGCCGCTGTTGCGGATCTTTGGCCCGCACGGCCTGCACATGAACGGGCGTCACCTCACCGGCAACTTCAACCATCTACTGGCAGACCGCCTGTTCGTCCTGGCCGATGAGCTGGGTCGCTCGGACATTCGGATGGACAGTGACGCGCTGAAGTATCTGGTCACCGAGACCGACATCCGGATCGAGCGGAAATACCAGGATGCGCGGATCTGCAAGAGCCTGATCGATACAGTGTTCTTGTCCAACCACGCGAACGCGGTCTACATCGACCGCTCGGATCGCCGGTTCTTCGTCTGGCGGGCATCGAACGCGAAACTGCCGGAGCCGCTCCGGGAAGCTCTCGTGCATTGGATGGAGAAAGAGTCCGGGTGCGAGAAGCTGCTGCGCTGGCTACTCGATCGGCCGTTGGATGGGTTCGATCCCTTCGCGAAACCTCCGGAGACCGAGGCGTGGATCGAAATGGTCGAGGCCAATTTCAGCGACCTGGAGCGTTGGCTGCACGAGGCGGTTGCGAACAACGGTGCTGCTACGGTTTTCGGCCGAGAGGTCGTGAAGGCCGAGGAGCTGGCGCACGACTTCCGTTGCGGGCGGGTGGCGACTTCGACGACTGCTGTGACCCGGTCGCTTGCGAAGCTGGGGTTCGATGTCCGGCGCAAGGTAAAGCTGGAATCCGGGCGCACCGTACGCCTGACGGCCATCGCGAGGCCCGAGTACTGGGAAAAACAAGACCCGGCGGCGTGGAAAGCCGAGTTCGAAAAACCCCACAGACTAGGATGAGACACGTGTCGTGCTGCAAACGATCTCGCCTGCAGCGTTCTGGGTTAGTGACCATCCCGTGTCCCATGTGCCTGCTCGCCGCCGCACGGGCTGGAAAGCCGCTGCCAGCTTAGCTTTCAGCTCTTTTTATCCTTATCGGATACGGTGGCAGTTCCACTTAAATTGTAGGGAAAAGTATTTATAAAAACAGAAACGTTGGTGAATTTTATCTTTTGATGAACTTTTAGAAAAGTTTCTGGACGATTTGAGGTGGAACTGCCACCGCCCTCCGGCGGCGGCAGGGTACATGGAAGCGCCCGCAGCTCATCGTTGAGGTACCACGCCGTCCGAGCGTTCCGTCCACGGACTGCTCCTGCGCTGAACGAGCGTCCCACCAGTGTCCTGCGGGGACACCGGCGGAACGCATCGCCCGCTACTTCGCGACGACGACCACTCGAACCTCTTCGCGCGGTGGACCGCGGTACGGCTCCAGGTCGACGCCTTCGAGCTGCGGCACGCGCTTGAAGTCGACGCTTCCGACCTTCCAGTACCGGCTCACGGTGACGCCAAATCCGCGCTCGCTGGAATGCGAGGTGAGCGCGACGAGCCGCGCCTTCGCCGCATCCAGCTCCTCGGCAACCGACTCGGCCATCCTCTTCAGCTCCGCGTAGTCGCTCGCTGCCTGCTCCCACGCAGGATCGTCACGCTCGCGCGTATCGCGCTCGGTGAGTGTCGGCGGGGTGTCGGTGCGCAGGCACTCGACGAACGCATCCCAGCCCTGCCGAATCGTGTCCCAGCACTCGGGCTCGGCGCGCTGCTCGATGAGGTGCCCGAGCTTGCCGTCGAAGACGAAGACATGCGCGAGCTTCGCACCGCTCACCATCAGCTGATGCGCGACTTGCCATCGGACGTGCTCCGGAATCCGGCCTGCCTTCGCTTCCCGGAGAAGCATTGAGTCCCGAGACCGCGGGCACTTGATCTCGAGAATGAGATCGCCGTCGAGCGTGACGCCGTCGAGCGAGGCCGAGTACTCCCCGTCGACCATGACCAACGGCTGCATTACGTGGCCGGTGAGCAACTCGTACATCGTGCGGGCCGCGGGCTCGGTCGCGGTGCCATGCGCCATTGCAGCCGTCATCTCGACGGTCGACCGCCCTGTGCGCTGCTCCCAAAGCTGCAACGGCGTCGTGTACGGCGAGAAGCCGAGCACGGCGGGCGTCTCCGACGCATTTCGGTGAGCGAGCCGATGTTCATGCCACTCGGGGCTGCCCTGAACGAGCTTGACGATGCGCGCCATCACGCAGCCCTCCGCCTTTGCTCCAGCGAACGGATCGCGCGGCTCGCCGCCTGCGAGGTCAGCTCTTCGAGCGCAGTGACGCCGAAGTATTCGAGCAGGTGCTCCAGGTCGCTGCCGGTTTCCTCCAGCAATCGGGTGATGTAGCGGGTCTGAGCGGCACTGGCCGCCTTCGCCATCGGCGTGACGCTCGCACTCGGCGTGCGTGGCGCGACCGTTTCTGCCGGTTTTGCCGGTGCCTCCCCATCGCCCTCGGGCAAATCCTCGCCCGCGTAGATGTACAGGCCCAGCCCGTGCAGCGCGATCGCCTTCACGAGCGCACGCTGGATCGATGCGTTGATGTCGAAGCACGTCGGCTCCATTAGCGGGCGGTTCTTCCCGTCGAGTACCGGATGGACCTGCGAGAGCGTCACGCCCTGCACGGTGACGGCGACCTCGACGAAGTAGCCAGTCTCGGATCGCAGGAATGGAAGGCCATCGAACCGGCGCACCTCCCAGCAGGCGGTTGGATCGGCCAGCCGCAATTGAGCGACGGCGAACGGCCAGCTCAAGTAGCTGAACTGGCCCTTCTTCTCGACGTGCTCGTTGACGTTGATGCGGTTCAAGACCGCGAAGTAGTTGTCGCTCATGGTGAAGCTCCTTGTGGAAACGAAAAGCGCCCGGTGAACCGAAGTTCGACCGGGCGCGGCGGGTTGGCCGCGCAAGGCGGCCGAACAGGTGCACGATGCCGCGGGGTGGCACCGGCAAAACCGGCAAAACTGCCGGTCGGAAACGAGGGCTACAACAGGCCCATCTCGGCGAAGCTCGCCGTCTCGGTGCGGGTGACGATGAAGTGGTCGAGCACCTGAACGTCGACGAGCGCCAGCGCGCTCTTGAGCGAGTTCGTCAGCAGCCGATCAGCAGCCGACGGCTGCGCGACATTGGATGGATGGTTGTGCGCCACGATTACGGCCGCCGCGTTGCGCTTGAGCGCCTCGATCACCACCTCGCGCGGGTAGACCGCCGTCTGGCTGAGCGTGCCGCGAAACAGCTCGACAATCTCGATCACCCGGTTCTGGGTGTCGAGAAAAATCACGACGAAGACCTCGTGCTCGCGATCACCGAGCGCCAGGCGCAGGTAGTCGCGCACGGCGGTCGGCGAGGTAAGCGCGTCGGACTCTCGCACTTCCTGCGCGAGGAGTTCCAGCGCCGAGACGACGATCGGATGACGAGCCGCGCTCATGCTGCCTCCCGCACGAGGTTGGTTTCCGCATGCGGGTCGTAGCCGGCGAGCGTCAGCACGTAATCGGCTGCGGCTTGCGCCTTGCTCGCCGCGGTGAAGATCAGCCGCTTGTCCTGGCGCAGCGCCCGCAGCCAGCTATCGATGTAGCTCGCATGCTCCAGCCGACCGGGGAGCCCGCAGTGCGCGCACAGGAACGCCGCTCCCATCTCGGCAACCAGCTCCTCAAAGGCATACGCCTCGATCGCCTGCCGGGGCTGCAGCGGCCGATTGCAGCGGCTCGGGTGCCCCGTCCAGTGCGTGAGTTCATGCAGCAGCGTTCCGTAGTAGGCGTCGGCCTCGGCGAACGCCGAGCGCGGCGGCATCTGGATACGATCTTCGGTCGGCGCGTAGTAGGCGCGCGAGCCGCCGTGCTCGATGATGACGTCGGCCGAGTTCAGAACCTGCTCGGCGGCGGCATGCGGTGCCCACTCGGGCCGAGGCGGCTCGTTCGGCAGCAGATGCTCGGGCAGCCGCTCGATCTGTGCCATGTTGAAGACCGTGAACATGCGCAAGAGCGGCACAACGCGTGACGCCTTCTCGCCGTCGCTCGGCTCGCCTTCGGTGCGCACCGCCTTCATCTTGAAGAGCACGACCGGCGTACCGGTCTCGCCACGGCGCACGTGCGCACCGAGCGCGAGCGCCTGCCGGTACGTCATCCAGCGGTTGACGGGGTAGCCGCAGGCAGCGGCCTGCAGATTCAGCAGCAGCACGTTGATGCCGCGGTACGCGCGCCCGGTGGCGAGGTTCGCCGGATAGGGATCGGCGTCGTCGGTCGTCCACGGACGAATCCAGGGCGGTGTGCCGGCCGCGAGCGCATCGACGATGCGTTGCGTGACCGATTCGTAGAGTTTCATGAGAAATCTCCATAGGAGAAGCGCCCGCCGCGCAGTCGCGCGGAAGGAAGCTGAGAAATGGGGAAAGGTCTAGACGCCTAGAAGCGTCGTCGGCGTGGGCGTCGTCGTCGCCCGCCCAAGCGCGGGAGCGCCCGCAGGAACGCGAGGCCGGCCGCGTAGAACGCCAGTTGCAGCAGCACCGACAGCACCGTGCTCACCGCAGGCCCTTCACATCGAGCGCGATCCAGCCCGGGTAGTAGCGCCCGCGGTGGATGTGACCGAAGGCGCGCTTGGCACCGCTCGTGGCCAGGCTCGTGAGCAGCCCGGCGAAGGTCGCTGCGACGACGCCCGAGAACGTGCCGAAGTGCAGCGCCAGCACGATCACGGACACCGAGAGGTCGATCGCAATGTCGTAGTGCAACAGCCGCAGCATCCAGCGCCGGGGCAGCTTCAGGAGCAGCAGGACGGTTGAGAGAAAAATAACGACGCCGGTGGCGAACATCGGTGATCTCCTTGCGCCTGCCGAGGGTCGGGGTGACCACTGAATGCGACAGACACAAGCGCCCGATCGATCGAGCGGCGCGGTGTTCGCGCCGCTCGAGAAGCGTCAGCGCACGACGAGTTCGCCTGCGCGGATGAAGACCGTCCTGCCCTCGGCCACTAGCGCCTTGGCGCGGGCGATGAGCGCACGGCGCGCGGCGAGCCAGGGCGGCACCTCGGCCGCGGAGCGGGCGCGCTTTGCCGCGTCCTGACGCAACTCGCGACGGAAGCGTTCGCCGAGGATCGATGTGGCATGTCGCTCGCGCAGGCCGTCGAGTTCGTCCTCGATGCGCGACTTCTCGCGCAGGGCCGCGGCGAGCTGCATGCGCAGCGCCTCGTTCTCGGCGGCGAGTTGAACCTTGGTGATGCGGGTCATGTGGTGTCCCTCCGTGGGGGGTTGACGACACCACTGCCCGCCGATCGACCGGCGCGGTTCACGCGCCGGTCGAGCCGAGCTGGCCGGCGAAAGAGACTCCTTTTACCGTCGCTGAAACCGAAACCCGAAGTCGGGGGTCCTTTCAGCGAGGCCGGGGGGAAGGGTCCGCGTGCGGGTCTGTGTTCGAAAAAAATTTTTGAGAAATTTTCTCGGCGGAAACGGACTCTGAATTTTGGGTATCCCGGTATCCATCGTCCTATCATCGACCCCGGTCCAGCACCGATAACAACGCAACAGCGAGCGAACAGTTGAACGCTGTCGAGATTGAACAAGCCATCACCGACCTTGCCGAACAGCCGTTCGACGCAGAGCACTTTCCGTACGACTTCCTTGAAGCCTTTGGGAACAAGGAAACGACAATCAAACGCCTGCGCGCCGGTGCCTCAAACAAGTCCGACCTAGGCGGCGTTCTCCAGACCAACAACATCCACATCCTGACCTGCGAGGGGCGGGTGACGCAGACGCTGGCCGCTCTCAGGGCCAGTCCGGCGACGGTCAAAGGGAAGGCAAAGTTCATCCTCGCCACCGACGGCGAGGACTTCGAGGCCGAAGACCTCACGAGCGGCGAGACCGTCGCCTGCGCCTTCAGGGATTTCCCAGACCACTTCGGTTACCGGCCATCAGCGGACCTAGCCGGTTGTTGGGCGTCTGACCGCTTCAGACTGAACTGAGTCATTCGCCGCCGGCGGTCTGAACGATCGCGGCGGTAATCAGCGGGCATTCGAGGACCAGCGCCCCGTATTCCTGCTGCACTTCCGTCACCGGTCACTCGGTCAGGGGCCGGCCTGTTCTTGGCTCTTGAATGACTCCTCCCGCCAGACGTGTCCGGCGGGATCCGACCGGTGGTGTCGCTCAAGCTCTACGTCTACGGCTACGTGAACCGGAGTCCGTCGAGCCGGGGGCTCGAGCGCGAGGCGCAGCGCAATGCCGAGTTGATGTGGTTGACGGGACGGTTCGCCCTGAATTGTGGTGCGGCCCGGCGGCAGCGCGTAGAAAGTAGCGAGAGCGACTAGGAAATCGGTCAAGACCCCCGAAGCGCGGCCTAAGTAACCGTTGTGAAAGGGAATTTGTCCTCCGGCCGTCCAATTGGATCAGGCCGCGCGATCGCCGTAAGTGCCTGATTCTTCGCTGTACTATTCCGGGCATTGGATGTCCAGACTCAGGCTCCGAGAGCCAGAGTCGCAAAGACCATTCCGCGCGACACCTCATGACAACGACATGTTTCGACGCCTTTGAGCAATGCGTACTCGCCGTCTCCGCAGGCGAGCTGATCGAGTCTGTCAGCGCCAAAGACAAGGAATTCCACTTCCAGAACTGGTTTCAGAAGCGCTTGCAGAAGCTCGCCTTTCACTTCGAAGGCTCGGGACGCAACACCTATCCCGACTTCTCCCTCGTTGAGTACACCGAGGGCTACGAGATCAAGGGCCTCGCGTGGCCCGGTCGAGAGCGCGACTACGACTCCAACAGCCAGGTTCCCACCGGCCACCACAACGGGCGTCAGATCTTCTATGTCTTCGGGCGCTATCCCGCCGACCTATCGACCTATCAGGACATCGGCAACGGTCGCAGGCAATACCCGGTTGTTGATCTTGTGATGTGCCACGGCGATTTTCTGAACGCCGATCACAACTACGTCCACAAGAATAAGAGCGTCAAAGGCTTCGGTACCTACGGCGACATCATGGTCCGCGACAGGAAGATGTACGTCGCGCCGACGCCGTTCGCGCTCACCGACGGCACGACAGGTCTGATGACCCTGATCGTTCCTGAAGGGGTCGACGCGCCCGACCGCTTCCATGAAGTCGGGCGGCTTGTCCGTGTCGAAGCCGCCGAACTGGTCGTCGGCTACACCTTCGACCTGCGGACGAACGAGCTGCGAGCCGAACGCATCCCAAACCTCCGTGCTGGGACTGAGCATCGCTTCGTCGCCTATCGCCTCAAGACGCAGGCAATGAAACCCGTCTCGATGGTTGCCCGAACGGGAGGCATTGTGGAATCCGTCGAGGACAGTGACGAATGAACACCGTCGCCGACCCATTCACCGTCGCCGCAGAGCATCCCACAACGGCGCTTGAGGGCGACTTCCCTATTGTCCAGGTAAGCGAGTTGGGCGAGCAGGAGAGTTGGCGCAAGGAGATCAATCGCCCGATCTATCACATCCACAAGTGGTGGGCCACGCGCCTGGGATCGGTTTTCCGGGCCATCACTTTGGGCGCGCTGAGCCCCGCGCGAGCCGATGTGTGGAAGCAATTCTATAAGCGCCACGACTTCGCCGCGAAGGTCGTGCTTGATCCCTTCATGGGCAGCGGCACGACGTTGGGCGAGGCGCTCAAGCTGGGTGCCAATGCCATCGGCAGCGACATCAACCCCGTCAGCACGTTCCTCGTACGCCAGGCGTTCACCCGCGTTCCCGAAACGGCGCTCCGCGAAGCGTTCGCGCGACTCGAGCAGACCGTCGCGCCGGAGATCCGGCGCTACTACCAGACCCGTGACCCTATGACCGGCAACCTGATCCCGGTCCTTTACTACTTCTGGACCAAGACCGTGACGACGCCAGCGGGCGAGGTTTTGCCCCTGCTGTCCCGCTACGTGTTCTCCCAAGACGCCTACCCGAAGAAGAAGCCGCGCGCGCAGATTGTCTGCCCGAGCTGCTGGGGCCTGATCGAAGGTCGATACGACGCGACCGCGCTCTCTTGCCCGCATTGCGCGCATCGCTTCAACCCGCAGGAAGGGCCAGCCGAAGGCCAGTATGTCCGAGCGAGCGGCGGCTACCGCTACCGGATCAAGGACCTCCTGCCTGCCGACGGATCGCCGCCCGGCCATACGCTTTACGCGATGTTGGCGCTCCGCGAAAACGGGGAGAAGGTCTACCTGCCTGCTCGGCAGGAGGACCTAGCCCTGTTCGCCCAAGCAGAACAGCGGTTACAGGTCGAAGATCTGCCGTTGCCGACGCTGTCAGTTCGTCCAGGCCACAACACCGACCAAGCGCGTGGCTACAACTACCTTCACTGGCGCGACTTCTTCAACGCGCGGCAGCAGCTGTGCCTGGGCTTGCTTCTGAAGGCCATCGTCGACATCAAAGACATGGCCGTTCAGGAGCAGATGCTGTGCCTGTTCTCCAGCACCCTGGAGTTCAATAACCTGTTCTGCAGCTTCAAGGGTGAGGGGACCGGTGCCGTGCGCCACATGTTCTCCAATCACATCCTCAAGCCCGAGCGTGCGCCCCTCGAGAACTCGATTTGGGGCACGGACAAGAGCAGTGGCACCTTCAGCACACTGTTCGAGTCCCGCCTTCTTCGCGCCAAGAGATACCTGGATGAACCTTTCGAGCTGGAGCTGCAGCGCGATCGCATAGGTCTCAAGGCTGGCAGCCGCAAGACGCTGGCCAGCGCACCGCTGGATGCATGCCTGGTGGATTCCTGGCAGGAGTTGCAGAACGCCGGCCGTGGCTTGATGGTTCTCAACGGGGACAGCGCGCGGCTGCCGGTGCCTGACGCCTCGGTCGACGCCGTGGTCACCGATCCACCGTATTTTGATTTCGTGCACTACAGCGAGCTGAGCGACTTCTTCTTTGCCTGGCTCGCGCCGGTCTTGTCCAGCCGCTATCCCTGGATGAAGCGCGCGGACTCCTCCGATGCCGGCGAGGTTCAGCACAAAGACCCGCGGGTGTTCGCGCGACAGCTTTCGCTCGTGTTCTCCGAATGCCGTCGCGTTCTCAAGGACGACGGTGTGCTGGCCTTCAGCTTCCATCATTCCCGGGCCGAAGGCTGGGCTGCCATCTATGAGGCCATCGAGACTGCCGGCTTGGCCGTCGTGGCCGCCCACCCGGTGCATGCCGAGCTCAAGACGGCCAGTCCGAAGTCCGCGGCCAAGGACCCAATCAGCTTGGATGCGATCCTGGTCTGCAAGAAGCGGGGCTTGGTCACATCGGGCGCTTTCGCTCCCCAGCCCATCTTGGCGCGCGTCGAGAGCCTGGCCAACCTACTGGAAGGCTCGGCCCTGGCCGTATCACGGGCAGACCGTTTCGTGATCGCGGCCTCCCAGCTTCTCATCGACCTGGGTCCGGCGGAGTTGCCCTACGAGGAAGTCAAGGTCCAGCTGGAACAGCTGCAATCGACTTTGCCGACGCCATCGCGCCAGGCATCGCCAGTGCAGCTTCATGCCGATAAGGAGGCGAGCGATGCCACTACTTGACGGCGAAGAGCTGGACTTCACGGTCGAGGCGCCAGCGCCTGTGGCACCGGCGCCAGACGACATCGTCAACGAGAAGTACGTGCGAGGCGAGATACGCATCGTCACTGAGCAAGCGCGCTACCCGCTGAACACCATCCCTGCCTTGCTGGAAGGCTCTGCCTACGATCTGTCTCCGGAGTACCAGCGCCGTCACCGCTGGTCAGTCGTGCAGCGTTCGCGCTTGATCGAGTCTCTGATCATGAACGTACCGATCCCACCCATCTTCCTCTACGAGTACGACTACTCGAAGTACGAGGTGATGGACGGACTGCAGCGTTTGACGACCATCCGTACCTTCTATCGGGACGAGTTCGCGTTGGCGGGCCTCACGCAGTGGCCCGAGCTCAACGGCCGAGCCTACACGGCGTTGCCAGAGAAGGTCCGCGAGGGCATCGACCGGCGCTACCTGTCTTCGGTGATCCTGCTGAAGGAAACGGCCAAGAATGCCGAGGACGCGCTGCGCCTGAAGCAAATGGTCTTCGAGCGCATCAACAGTGGCGGCGCCAAGCTCACTCCTCAGGAGACGCGCAACGCCATCTTCGACGGACCGCTCAACAGGCTGTCCATCAAGCTGTCCAAGAATGCTTCGCTGTGCCGCCTTTGGGACCTGCCTCTGCCCGATGCCGCCGAGCTCGCCGGCGGGCAACCATCGGAGGAGCGCCAGCAAAGCGAAGACTTCCGCCGCATGGAAGACGTGGAGCTGGTGCTTCGCTTCTTCGCCTTCCGTCAGAAGCACCGTCTGCACAAGAGCACGGTACCCCTGTCGGTGTACTTCGATAACTTCCTGAGGTTTGGCAACGGCTTCCCGCCCCCCACGCTGCAGGCGCTTGAGCAGATGTTTCTGGACACCATCGCCTTGATCGAAGCGGCGTTCGGGGAGAAGGCATTCTGGCTCTACCGGCAGCGGCGCGGCCAGTGGTCGTGGATGGAGAGGCCCACCACAACGGTCTATGACGCGCTGATGGCCGTTGTGAGCTGGCACCTGGACAAGCGGGACCGGATCCTGGCCAAGGCGTCCGCGCTGCAGGTCGGCATCGAGCGCTTCTATCAGAACAACTACGATACTTTCGAGGGGCGCAACGTGAACCCCAGCGCATTGCAGGCAAGGGAGAAGGCGCTTGAGGGCTTCCTCACTGACACGCTGGCCCAGGCATGAGGGCGGAGCTGGCCGACTTCAATGCGGGCCTCGACCAGCTTGTCCGCTTCCTGGAGCGGACCGAAAGGGAAAACGAGCTGGTAGGTCTGCTCAATGCCAGACGACAAGAGCTGGAGGCCCAGGAGGCCGCGCTATTGCAGCAGCTCGTCGAGCGCTCCACGCACACCAGGCAGTACGTTTATGCGGTCGGCATCGTTTCTCTGTACGGCCTCCTGGAGCAGCTGGTGGACGGCCTGGTGGTGAGCTTCGTAAACCACCTGGGCGGCTTTGCGAAGGGGTATGAGGCGCTGCCTGAATCCTTCCGCACGCGCCACCTCGAGCAATCCCTGGCGCTGGCCACTGCCCTGCTGAAGGATCGTTTCCGAACGGAGACGACCCATGAGCGCGTGGTGGCCAATCTCCACTCCTGCCTGATGGCAAGGGAGAGCGGTTTCACGCTCAACGGCCATGCCTTTGCGCTTCATCGGGGCAATCACAACCTCGCGCGCATTACCGACCTGCTCAGCGGCGTCGGGATTCAGTCCCACCTCAGGCGCGTCGTCTCGACGCCGGCCTTCAAGGCCCACCTTGTGGCGCAGGCGCCCGAACGCGACTGGAGTGTTATGGCGGACACCGAGGTGGAACGTCTGTTCGAGCCCATCGATGACCTGGTGCGGCGGCGCAACGATGTGTCCCATGGCGCCATGACGGCCGATCAGCTGGAGTCCGTGCCGCTGCTGATGGAGCGTTGCGACCTCGTGCGTGCCTACGGGGTCGGCCTTCATGAGCTGATCTTGCAGGAAGCCATGAAGCACGCGGCCGAACTTGGCGCGGCCAGGGCGCTGGGCCAGCCGCTGGAGGTCTACGACAACCGGATTGTCTGCTTCGAAGCAACAGGGCCGATTGCTGTCGGTGACCGCCTATTTGCGGTCACCGCAGACGCCCTGCAACCGGTGCGTCACAGCCAGGTCTTGCGCTTGGAGATCGACCGCCAGGCGTTTCCGAGCATCGACTCAGCCGCGCCGGTGCGGTTCGGGGTGGAGGTTTGCTTTCATGCTGACCGTCGGCATAGATATTTCATGCTCGCTTCGGACCGCTTGTAGCGGCCCGCGATGACAGTGTCCCCGTCAACCTGACCTGCTCCCCTGAATCAGTCCCGCCCGGGATTAGAGTCCGCTTTGACGAGGAAGCGGACGATGAAGAAGCGATGCACGGAAGAGCAAATCATCGCGGTGCTGCGCGAGGCGGAGGCCGGTGCGAAGGTTGCGGAGTTGCTGCGCAAGCACGGCATCAGCGAGGCGACATTCTACAACTGGAAGGCCAAGTACGGCGGCATGACGATGTCGGACGCCAAGCGGCTCAGGGAGCTCGAGACCGAGAACGGGCGGCTGAAGAAGCTGCTGGCGGAGGCCGAGCTGGACAAGTCGGCGCTCAAGGAGCTGCTCAGCCGAAAGTGGTGAGCCCACAGGCCAGGCGCGAAGCGGTCGAGGTGCTGATGACCGAGCGAGCGATGGGAGTGACACGCGCCTGTGGGCTGGTTGGCATCTCGAGGTCGGTGTTTCGGTACGAGTCCACGCGCGCCGAGAGCAACGCGCTGTTGACCGAACGGCTCGCGACGTTGGCCGCCGAGAAGCGCCGCTACGGCTATCGCCGGCTGCACGTTCTGATTCGGCGCGAGGGTCATCTCGTGAACTGGAAGCGGGTGTATCGGCTGTACCGCCAAGCGGGCTTGGCCGTTCGCCGCCGCAAGCGCAAGCGCATCGGTCCTGTGGAGCGTCAGCCGCTGCCCAAGCCGACGTCGCCGAACGTGAGCTGGTCAATGGACTTCGTCTCCGACGGATTGGCCAACGGGCGTAGGCTGCGGTGCCTGACCATCGTCGATGACTGCACACGCGGGTGCCTGGCCATCGAGGTCGACACCTCGTTGCCCGGCACGCGCGTCGCGGCCACGCTTGACCGGCTTGCCGAACCGCGGCTTGCCACTGTCCATCACCGTCGACCACGGGCCGGAGTTCGAGGGCAAGGTGCTCGATGCTTGGGCGTATCTGCGTCGTGTGCACCTCGCCTTCATCCGACCGGGCAAGCCCGTGGAGAACGCCTACATCGAGGGCTTCAATGGTCGGCTGCGTGATGAATGCCTGAACGAGCACTGGTTCATCAACATGACCCACGCCCGATCGGTCATCGAGCGGTGGCGCATCGAGTACAACACCGACCGGCCGCACAGTGCGCTCGGCTACCTCACGCCTGCCCAGTACGCCGCGGCAAGCAATGAAGCGCTTGCCCTGCGGGCAAGCGCGAACGAAGAAACGATTGAGATATCTTTAACCGAGGACTCTAGCTCGGCACGGGACTAAAAAAGGGGAGCAGGTCAGTTGTCCATGGAAACACATCATGCCCCGTCGCGCCGACGAGCGGCATCAGCTCGACGGCCTAGACCGGTTCGGTCTCAAGCCTACTCCACGACGTGCCCGCCGTACGCTTCAAAGAGTTCTCTCGATTCCGACTGAAGAGCTGCATCGGTCGCGCGCCAGTGGTAGGTTGCTCTGCGCTGCAGACCTGCCCTTTCCGAAGACCAGACTTCCCCGGCAAGCAGTACTTCGGGCGCGGCACTCCACGCCTCGATGCGAGAGTACGCCCAAAGTTGCGCACGAAGATTCGGCCACCCGTTGGAAGGGAGTATTGCGTCCGACACCTTCAACTCGACTATCAGAACTCGCCCCGTCTTGCGTTCGCGAAAAACGAGATCAGGTACTCCGACCATCGAGGCTTCACCCACCTTTAGAGACGATATTGCGAGCCCACCTTCGAAGACTCCACGGATTCCGTCATGCACGAGCTTCCATCCTTGGTGTTCCCACCGTGGAACTTCGAGCTTGGCTTTCTGAACTCGCAGGCGGTGCTCTAAGACAGCGTTCTCACCTTCGAGCCCAGATATAAGTGCAGCAGTTCTCCTCTGGGGTACGTAGAGTCGGATGATCCAATCTGAAAATGCCGCGACAGTGTTTGGTGGTGCAGCACCCGCCCGACCTGAGCGTCTTCTTGCGTAATGGCGAGCCAGCGCAAGACGTTCCCTGAGGTCTTCATGCGTGACACGGTACGGCTCGCCCCCTGGCTTGACCTCGCCCAACAGCGCCGCCCATCGTTGTTCACATTGCTTCTGCCAAGGAGGAGGGCCGACGAGTGGTTCGCCCCAGAGCGCGATTGATATCGCCTCCTTCTCCTCATGCGAAAGGTGCTTCATCCGAATCAGTTCGGGCTTCGTCAGTCCTTTATAAATCGGGTCGGTTGGATCAATCTTTCGCATGCGTCTGCCGCCGAAGGTAGTCTTTGTGACGAACGGAGTCGGGTGACACCCCACGCTGGAGTTCAGCGGCTGCCATCAGGCCGTCCGACGAAACGGGTTGCAGCACGCCAGAGACCGTCCGCTCAACGGACGGGTTAGACCGCGTCGGCCAAGACTGGAGCATGGCTTCCGCCATGACCAATACGCCCCCATGCTTCGCGAAACTGCGACTGCTCATACTCCCGGGGCTGCAGCCAGTAGGACACACGTCCGTCTTTCTCTCCGCGACGAGCGAGCGCCTGGACTTCACTCGGAAGGAGAACATGCGTGACCGGTGTTCCGGCCACGCGATTGATCACTACCCAGAAGTCGCCCATCACCTTCTCAAGTGAAGTCCCGAGCGGTACAGGATTCCTCTTGCTGAGAGCCTTCACCTGGACCCCCACGAAGCGAGATGCATCGCGGCTGTACGCGATGATGTCGACGCCCCGCGCATTACGAGCGGTAGGCATCACATTCCAGCCGAGCAGCGATAGCTTGTAGCAGCAGTAGTACAAGCCCACGTTTCCGGTCAGTTGTGGATCAAGTGCGGGTACGTTCATTCGATTTAACGTCGAGGTTGACCTCGCGGCGGCATTGCGTCGCGGGGGCGTCTCCTCGCCAGCATGCCTCGGGGCGCAATGCCGCTGCGTGCCTGTGTCGAACGACCTCTTACATCTCACACGCCTGCCCGCCGGAACGCTTGCGAATTGCCCAGCGCCGATGACACTTGAAGGTCCTCGCGCGGCCCATCGCTTTGAGCCTAAGAACGCTGGTGCGCTCAATGCATTCGTAACCGCCGAGGGGTGGAAATCGGGCGACTGCTGGTGCTTCGATGTCTGGTCGGCTACCTACCCATTGCAATTTCAATCCAGAGCCCTTCTTGACGTTGCGGCAAAGATAGGACTATAGTGCTGAACACACTCTAGTTCTTAATTGACCATCCGCGGAGGACGCAACATGTATCAGATCGATGTCGACTTCGAGGTCTACAAGCAACTGACCGTCCGGCGCGCGACGGAGGATGTCACCTACAACGACGTAGTCCGAGAGCTCTTGGGGATGTCGCGGGCAGAGCCATCCATGGCTCCGGCGGCGAACGGCGTTCAGTCCGAAGCTTGGGTAACGAAGGGAGTTCGCATCCCCGTGGGCACCGAGTTCCGCGCAATCCACAAGGGTCAGACGTACCTCGGTCGCGGAGAACGGGACGGACTATCGGTGAACGGCGACGTGTATCCATCCCTTTCCGCCGCCGCTGTTGCCATCACTAAGACCTCCGTCAATGGATGGCGATTCTGGGAGTGCCGGCTGCCCGGAAGTTCGAGCTGGCGAAGCGCCGAGAGCCTGCGTTCGTAAGCGACGCACCAGACGAAATGTGATGTGGAGAAAGACGAGATGGAGCCCCAAGAGAACGGATCTCGTGAAGGTCGATGAATTGGTCCTCGAAGTTGTGGCGCGCGAGAGTTCGACCGGCTTCACGATCGTCCGTTTGGAGAGCGACCGATGGGCGATCGGCTGGCGCTCGATCGTCGGCGAGAAGGCCGGGCTCGTCTTGCTACAGCCCTCTCGGGAGGACGCGGAGAAGGCATTCTGGTACCTGACTATCGAAATATGAACCGCATCGCACATCCCAAAAAGCAGCCCACGAAGGCGGTCGGCAGCCAGAGACTCACCGCGAAACAGGCTCGCTTTGCCGAGGAATACGTCCTCGATCACAACGGCGCGGCCGCCGCGGCACGCGCCGGCTACTCTGCGCGCTCGGCCAAGCAGATCGCCAACGAGCTGTTGACTAAACCTGACCTACAGGCCGCCATAGCGGCCCAGGAGGCGCTCGTTGCCGCCGAGCTGGGCATGACCCGGCAGCGGGTCGTCAGCGAGATCTTGGGGGCGATCGATCTTGCTCGATCACAATCGAACCCAGCCGGGATGATCGCCGGATGGTCTGCTGTCGCGAAGATCTGTGGCCTAAACGCACCGGAAAGGGTGACGGTCGGCGTCGAGACGAGTGTGTCGGACAACGACTTCACCCGGATGTCGGACGCGGAGCTGCTGGCGGTCGTGGCAGAGGGTAGCGACGACTCTACTGCGCCGTCGATGACGAACGGGTCCGTCGTACACGAGGCGAAGCCGGCGTCCGGTGGCTCGGCGTTCTCGCGTCGCATGACGGCCGATTGATCTCGTATTTCTCGCGATCCACAATCCGCCGGATGCGGATCGCGCTCTCGACGGATGTCCCGACGAGAAAGGACATCGGTGGCACGATTGAACCGTCCGGTCGAATCCGGGTCGCGCGGCCGTCGAGATAGACCACCAGTACGTCACCAGAGTCGGTGAGCATGATCACATCGAGTACGTCCATGCCAGCGAGGATGGACGATCGGCTGTGCGTGCGCTATCAGTCGGATGGCCTAGCAAAGCTGCTTGGTTCGGCCGGTGGTCTGTGAACCCTCGGGCCTTGGTTCAAGTTCCGCTCCCCAACTCCAGGGTCGCGCCTCGCCGCGAGAATCAGAATGATTCGCTCACCCGGCCGCCGTTCTGTGATCGTGTTCGCGGTCAGATGCGGCTCGACCCTTTCGAGGCAGGTACGTAGATCAGTCGCGCGGGCGGTCGCGCAGGCTCAGAATGCCCCTCTTACCCCGGTGGGGGCATTGGTGGGGGCATTGTCTCGTCGGCTCTAGAAAAGCAAAAAGGCCAACTCCGGAGAGTTGGCCTAAGTGCTTGATTCTACTGGCGCGCCCGGCAGGATTCGAACCCACGACCCCCTGGTTCGTAGCCAGGTACTCTATCCAACTGAGCTACGGGCGCGAAGCGCGAGATTCTAGCATGACGCGCGCGGCCGTCCATCGCTCGCTGCGGTCCGCCGCCCCGGGAATCGTTGCGGGTCAGTCATTCGCGTTCGGGAAGAACAGCTGCTCGCCGTTTACCTTGTAGTCGGCGATCGCCCGCTGGCCCTTGTCGCTGACCAGCCAGTCGACGAACTTCGTTCCCGCTTCCTTCTTCACCTGCGGGTGCTTCGCCGGGTTCACCAGCATCACGCCGTACTGGTTGAACAGGCGCTTGTCGCCCTGCACGAGGATCTCGAGGTTGCCGCGGTTCTTGAACGACAGCCAGGTGCCGCGGTCGGTGAGCGAGTAGGCGTTCATCCCGGCCGCGGTGTTCAGCGTCGGACCCATGCCCGAGCCGGTTTCCTTGTACCACTGGCCCTTGGCCGCCGCTACGTCGATACCGGCGTCCTTCCAGTAGCGCAACTCGGCGGCATTGGTGCCGCTGCGGTCGCCGCGCGAGGCGAACGGCGCCTTCGCCGCGGCGATCTTCTTCATCGCGTCGATGACGCTCCTGTCGGCGCGGATCTTCGCCGAATCGGTCTTCGGACCGACGACGACGAAGTCGTTGTACATCACGCGCTTGTGATCGACGCCGGCACCTTCGGCCATGAACTTCTCTTCGGCAGCCGGATCGTGCACGAAGACGACGTCGGCATCGCCGCGACGGCCGATGTCGAGCGCCTGGCCGGTGCCGACGGCGACGACCTTCACCTGGACGCCGGTGTCCTTCTCGAAGGCGGGCAGCAGGTGCTTGAACAGTCCCGACTGCTCGGTCGATGTGGTCGACGCGACGGTGATGGTCGTCGCCTGTGCGACGGCGGGCGGCGGTGCGGCGAGCGCGGCGACAAAGGCCAGCGCGGCGAGCGTCGCGCCTGCGGCTTTCAGGTGGTTGTAGACAGATGCCATGGCAAGGCTCCTTGCAGGAACTGACGGGCCTCGCTCGTGCGAGGATTCGCGAAGAGCTCGGAGACGGGCGTGCGCTCGAGCACTCGCCCGCGATGCAGGAAGACGACCTCGTCGGCCAGCCGCGAGACCTGGCCCAGGTTGTGCGACGTGAGCAGCACGCGGCAGCCGTCGGCGCGGATCTCGCGGATCAGTTGCTCGACGTGGTCGGTGGCGGAGGGGTCCAGGCTCGCCGTGGGCTCGTCGAGCAGCAGCAGGCGGGGTTGCATCAGCCAGGCGCGCGCGATCGCCAGCCGCTGGCGCTCGCCGCCGGAGAGCTTCAGCGCCGGCGCCTGCGCGAGTTCGCGCAGTCCGACGCGTTCGAGCATGCCGAGCGCGCGCTCGCGCCGCTCGCGCGCGCTGCCTGCGAGCCCGGGAACGACCAGCAGGTTGTCGAGCGCCGACCCGCGGAACATCGACGAGTGCTGGAAGACGAGCGCCTGCCCGGCGAAGGCGAGGTCGCCGTCGGGGCGCGAGCGGCCCTCGAAGCGCACTTCGCCTTCGTGCGGAGCGAGCAAGCCGTGGATCGCGCGCAGCAATACCGTCTTGCCCGCTCCGTTGGGACCGATCAGCGCGCAGACGCCGGCGTCGTTCCAGTCGAAGTCGACGTGGTCGAGGATGGTGCGCTCGGATGGACGAAAGACGATGCCACGCAGGCTGAGCAGCGGATCGACTGCGACGTTCGCCGCGCGCGCCGCGCGGGGCGCTTCGAGGACTTCAGCCTCCATAGCGTCGCATCGCCACGCCGCGCACCGTGCCCACCAGCGCGTTGAGCGCGAGCACGAGCGCCATCAGCACGATGCCGAGCGCGACTGCCAGCGGAAGGTCGCCCTTGCTCGTTTCCAGCGCGATGGCGGTGGTCATCACGCGCGTGAAGCCGTCGATGTTGCCGCCGACGATCATCACGGTGCCGACTTCGGACATGGCCCGGCCGAGCCCGGCGAGGAAGGCGGCGGCGACCGAGAAGCGGCAGTCCCACAGCAGCACGCGCACGCGCGAGGCGAGCGGCAGGCGCAGCGAGCGCAGCGTCTCGCCGTGCTGGCGCCACGCATCCTCGACGGTCTGGCGGGTGAGGGCGGCGACCAGCGGCGTGGTGAGGACGGCCTGCGCGATGATCATCGCGGCCGGGGTGAACAGCAGGCCGAAGGTGCCCAGCGGGCCGCTGCGCGAGAGCGCCAGGTAGACGATCAGGCCGACCAGCACGGCGGGCAGCCCCATCATCGCGTTGAGCACGGTGACGACGATCGCACGCCCGGGGAAGCGCACCACCGCGACGAGGGCGCCCAGCGGCATGCCGATGACCGCAGCGATGGCGACTGCGCTCAGGCTCACGCGCAGCGACAACGCGACGATCGCCAGCACGTCGCCCTCGAAGCTGCGGATCAGCTCTTCGATCGAAACATCGAACATCGGGAGAGTTTAGGTGTAGCCTGCGGAGGCGATTCATTCGGCAAACGCTTTCCTATTCGAGACGCTTCGTCGATGCCGATTCCCCTCGAGCCGTCGTCCTCGGCGCTGTTGCGCTTCGGCGACGAATCGCTCGACCTCGTCGAGCTCGCGCGCCTGCTGCAGGCGATCGGCGAGGCGCCGCGGGTGGGCAGTGCCGCCCGTGCGCTCGGGGTTTCGTATCGCGGCGCCTGGGGCAAGCTCGTGCGCGCGGAGCGGCTGCTCGGCGTGCCGCTGGTCGATCGCGTGAAAGGGCACGGCAGCCGTCTCACCGATGCCGGTGCCTCGCTCGCCGCCGCCGGCACGCGCTTCGAGCGCGAAGCGACGCGCCGCCTGCAGGCGCCGGCGCGCGCGTTCGGCGAAGCGCTCGCGCCATTGCTCGGACCGCGCGAACCGGCGCTGCGCATCGCGGCGAGCCACGATCTGCTGCTGCAGGCGGTGCTCGCCGACGGTGGCGACGCGCGCTGGAACGTGCGCTTCGTCGGTTCCGAGCAGGCGCTGCAAGCGCTTGCGGGGGGTGATGCCGAACTCGCCGGCTTCCATCTGCCCGAGCCGCTGCCGCGCTCGAGCGAGCGCGGCACGGTGTTCGACGACGCACGTTGCTTCGCCGAGGCGGTGATGCGTCGCGAACAGGGGCTCATCGTCGCGCGCGGCAATCCGCGTCGCGTGAAGGACGTCGCCGATCTCGCCCGTGCGGGGCTGCGCTTCGTCAACCGCCAGCGCGGCGCCGGAACGCGCGCTTGGTTCGATCGGTTGCTGCGCGAGCGCGGCCTGAAGCCGTCGGAGATCGCCGGCTACGAGCGCGAGGAGTTCACGCACTTCGCGGTGGCCGCGTCGGTAGCGGCGGGGCTGGCCGATGCGGGCTTCGGGCTGCGCGCTGCCGCCGTGCAGCTCGACCTCGGCTTCGTGCCGATCGGCACCGAACGCTATTTCGTCGCAGGCGCGCGCCGGCTGCGCACGCAGCCGGCGGTGCGGGCGCTGTTGCGCGAGTTGCGCGCGCGCGCAACGCGCACGCCGGGATACGCGCGCTGCCGCGCATAGGCCGCCGGGCCGGCTCGCCGCAGCGTGGCGGAGAGCGCGTGCGCCGGCCGGCGTGTCATTCCTCCGGTCGTTCTCCCGCCGCCCGAAGCGCGATGCGCATCAGGTCGGCCATCGTGCGCGCGCCGAGCTTGTCCATGATGTTCGCGCGGTGCGCTTCGACCGTCTTGATGCTGATGCCGAGATCGTCGGCGATCTGCTTGTTCAAGCGGCCCGAGACGATCAGGTCGAGCACCTGGCGCTCGCGCGCGGTGAGCCGATCGACGCGCTCGTGCGCGTCGCGGTCGTCGCGCCGGTTGCGCGCCAGCGCTTCGGCACGCCTCAGGCACTCGCCGACCAGCTGGCGCAGCTGGGCGTCGCTGAACGGTTTCTCGAGGAAGTCGTAGGCGCCCTTCTTCATTCGCGAGACCGCCATCGGCACGTCTCCGTGGCCGGTGACGAAGATCAGCGGCAGCGTCGAGCCGCGGCGCACCAGCTCCTCGTGCAGCTCCAGTCCCGACATCCCGGGCATGCGCACGTCGAGCAGCAGGCACGCGATCGGCTCGGGATCGGGCAGCTGTGCGAGGAACTCCTCGGCGCCGGCGAAAGTGGCGACCTCGAAGCCGTTGGCTTCGAGCAGCCAGCGCGTGGAGTCGCGCACCGCTTCGTCGTCGTCGACGACGTAGACCAGTCCGCCGTGCGGCTCGGGTTCGTCGGAGTCGATCGGTTCGCTGCGCGGATCGGAAGTCATGGTCATCGGCGGGTTTCGCTCGCAGGTGAGGACGGACGATGGCGGGGAGGACGGCAAGAGGGCGGTCGGCAGGCAGACCGGGGGCGGACAGGGTTCGGGGCTTGCATCGTCTCAGGCGGGAACGGCGGCGGCGACGCGCGCGTCGATCGGCAGCGTGAAGCGGAAGCTGCAGCCGCCGCCTTCGGGCGATTGCGCCCACAGCCGGCCCTTGTGCGACTCGACGATCGATCGACAGATGTTCAGGCCCATCCCCATGCCTTCGCTCTTCGTCGTGAAGAACGGTTCGAACAGGCGTTCGCGCGTCTCGGTGGGCAGGCCCGCGCCGCGGTCGGTGACGCTGAACTCGAGTTGGTCGTCGTGCTCCTCGACGGCGAGCACGACCCGGCGGGCGGCGCCCGCGGGCGCGTCGCGCATTGCGTCCAGGCCGTTCTTCAGCAGGTTCAGCAGCACCTGCTCGATCAGGATCGGATCGACGAACAGCGGCGGCAGGCGCTCGGGCATCTCGGTGACGATCGGAATGCCCAGGCGGCGCGCGTCGATGTCGGCCAGTCCGACCGCGTCGGCGACGATCGTCGCGACCTCGCATCGGCGGCGTTCCGGTTCGCTGCGCTTGACGAAGTTGCGGATGCGCCGGATCACCTCGCCGGCGCGCGCGGCCTGCGCGCTGGTCTTCGACAGCGGATCGAGCAGGTCGCCCGGCGCGATCGCCTGCCCGGCTGCCGCCGCTGCGCGAACGCGCGCCGACATACCCATGCAGTAGTTCGCGATCGCGGTCAGCGGCTGGTTCAGCTCGTGCGCCAACGACGATGCCATCTCGCCCATCGTCACCAGGCGCGAGGTGCGTTGCAGTTTGCGGTCCTGCTCGCGCTGTTGCTCCTCGATCTCGTGCCGGCGCGTCGTGTCGGTGGCGACGAGCAGCTCGACCGGGCTGCCGTCGACCCAGCGGATCTGCCGAACGCGCAGGTCGAACCACAGTCCGAGCGTCGGGTCGAAGACTTCGGCCGGCGCGGCGGTTTCGCCGGCCTGCGCGTAGCTCTCGAGAAGTGCTTCGTGGCGACGGCTGTCGGCGCCGAACAGGCTGCGGTACATGCGGTTCGCGAACAGCAGTTCGGCGCCGTGACGCGACCCTTCCGCGGCGCGCGCGACGACCGAGACCGACGCGTCGAGCTCGTCGAGCACGGTGGTGAACCGCTCGTGCGCGGCGGCGAGCTGCTCGCGAATGCGCTTGGGCTCGGTGACGTCGGTCATCGACGTCATCCAGCCGGTCTGTCGGCCTTCGGCGTCGATCAGCGGCGAGACGTACATGCGCGCATCGAAGATCGATCCGTCCTTGCGGCGCACCTTGACTTCGAAGCCGCTGGTCGGCGTGCGGCCGTCGAGCACGCGCTCGAGGTTCTCGCGGTTCACGTCGCTGCCGGTCGGCCAGTACGGGTAGGGCGGCGTGGTGCCGACCAGTTCCTGCTCCGTGAAGCCGACCATGTTGCAGAACGCCGGGTTCACGTAGCCGATGCGCCCCTCCATGTCGAAGGCGCGCATTCCGGTGAGCATCGAGTTCTCCATCGCGCGCCGGTACGCGGTCTCGGCGGCCAGCGCGAGCTCGGCGTTGCGACGCTCGGTGACGTCGCGGGCGACCGCGTACAGCAGCGGGCGCTGCGCGTCCGGATCGCGACGCAGCGACCAGTGCAGCCAGCGCCAGCCCGGCGTTGCGTGTTTCGGTGCACCGGCGTGCGCGTCGCCCGCGACGATGCCGGGCTCCTGCGCGCGGAAGCGCGCCTCGAAGCTCGACGAAGACACGCCCGGTCGACGGATCTGCTCGAGCGCGATCGCAACCTGGTCGCGATCGTCCGGGTGTACCCAGCGGTCGATCCGGCGGCGGCGTTCGCCGGCGCCGAGCACCTGTCGAAACGCCGGATTGCCGCGCACCAGCGCGCCGTCGGTCTCGAACACGCACAACGGGTCGGGCGACAGCGTGAACAGCCGATCGCGCTCGTACTCGGCAAAGAGCCGGCGACGCGCGTGCGTCCACAGCGCGACCAGGCTGGCGAGGATCGCCAGCGACAGGCCGATGACGGCGACCACCAGCGTGCGATCGACCAGGCGCGGCTGCTGGTCGTAGGCGAACGCGCGCAGGCGCACGCCGTGGCCGGGCGGATCGAGCGCGACCTCGCGCGTGAGATGCGCGAAGTCGATCTCGAACAGCGACGAGCTCACCAGCGAGTTGCCGTCGCGATCGACGATCGCCAACTGGTAGCGGTCGCGGATCGTCTGCAGCATCGAACCGCTCATCACCTGGTTCAGCGAATAGCCGACGATGACGACGCCGGCGAATCCGTTCGGGCCCGCGATTGGCGTGTCCAGTTCGAACAGCACGTCGCTGGAAGCGGCCGTGAAGGGTGCGGTGTAGGTGGGTCGCAGCGTGGCGCGCGCCTCGTCGAAGGCGGCGCGACCGGCGGGATCGGCGATGCGCGCGCCCTCGGCGCGCGAGGCCAGCGGCGCAACGTCGCGCGCGCGAGCGACGTAGACGACGCGCCCTTCGGCGTCGGCGATCGCCACGTAGACGGCGGCCGGTTGCTGCGCGAGGAAGTCGGTGACCTGTTTGCCGATCGGCTGTCCGCGGTACACGCGCGCCGACCATTCGGGCGCCGCCAGGACGAGTTCGTCCTGGTCGTCGCGGAATTGACGGCGCAGCGCCGTCTGCGCGCCGGCGATGTCGCGGTACAGCGTCTGCTTCTGCTGGTCGACCTCGAGCTCCTGCAGGTACCAGAAGAAGACCGCCATCAACGCGACGAACAGGCCGATACCGAAGGCGTGCGACAACGAGAGCCAACGGATGGCCCGCATCTCGGCGCGGCGCGTCGACGGGTCGGAGCGTGCATTCATCTAGCGGCAAGTGTAGACAGTCCCGACCGGAAGGACGTGTGCGCATCTGCTCGTTGGCGCATTGCCGTCCGTTGTATAACTTTCACAATAAGAAAAACATTTCCGTAATATGGAATTTATCCTTGTCTTTTGCCGAGCCGCTTCCTAGAATCGGATGAAACCCTTCGAAGCAGGAGACGCCATGTCCGCCGTGCCCGTTCCCTCCCGTACGCCGGAAATTCCCGCCGATTCCGATTCGGTCGAAACGCGCGAGTGGCTCGACGCGCTCGAGGCAGTGATCGACCGGGAAGGGCCGGAGCGCGCGCACTTCCTGCTCGAGCAGATGATCGACATGGCGCGCCGCTCGGGCGCGTACCTGCCGTTCTCGGCGAACACCGCCTACGTCAACACGATCCCGCCACATCTCGAGGTGCCGTCGCCGGGCAACGCGGCCTACGAGGAGCGCATCCGCTCGTTCATCCGCTGGAACGCGATGGCGATGGTCGTTCGCGCCAACCGGATCGAGTCGCCCGACGGCGGCGGGCTGGGCGGGCACCTGGCGTCTTTCGCGTCGCTGGCGACGATGATCGGCACCGGGATGAACCACTTCTGGCACGCGCCCAGCGCCGAGCACGGCGGCGATCTCGTCTACTTCCAGGGCCACTCGGCGCCGGGCCTGTACGGCCGCGCCTTTCTCGAGGGGCGCCTCACCGAGAACCAGCTGAACCACTTCCGCCAGGAGGTCGGCGGCGAGGGGCTGCCGTCGTATCCGCACCCGAACCTGATGCCCGAGTTCTGGCAGTTCCCCACCGTGTCGATGGGGCTTGGGCCGCTGATGGCGATCTACCAGGCGAGGTTCCTCAAGTACCTGCACGCGCGCGGCATCGCCGACACCTCGAAGCGCAAGGTCTGGGTGTTTTGCGGCGACGGCGAGATGGACGAGCCCGAATCGCTTGGGGCGATCAGCCTCGCCACGCGCGAGAAGCTCGACAACCTGATCTTCGTCGTCAACTGCAACCTGCAGCGCCTGGACGGTCCGGTGCGCGGCAACGGGAAGATCATCCAGGAGCTCGAGCGCGACTTTCGCGGCTCGGGCTGGAACGTCATCAAGCTGATCTGGGGCTCGTACTGGGATCCACTGCTTGCGCGCGACAAGGAGGGCATCCTGCAGCGCGTGATGGAAGAGACCGTCGACGGCGAATACCAGGCGTACAAGGCCAACGACGGCGCCTTCGTGCGCAAGTACTTTTTCGGCAAGCATCCGAAGCTGCTCGAGATGGTCTCGCGGATGACCGACGAGGACATCTGGCGGCTCAATCGGGGCGGTCACGACCCGCACAAGGTCTATGCGGCCTTCCATGCCGCGTCGAACCACGCCGGACAGCCGTCGGTGATCCTCGCCAAGACGGTCAAGGGCTACGGCATGGGACGCGCCGGCGAGGCGAAGAACCCCACGCACCAGCTGAAGAAGCTCGACGACGAGTCGATCCGCCAGTTTCGCGATCGATTCAACATCCCGATTCCCGACGAGCAGCTGCACGATCTGCCGTTCTACCGGCCTTCGGAAGACACGCCCGAGATGCAGTACATGCTCGAGCGGCGGCGCGCGCTCGGCGGCTTCCTGCCGCAGCGGCGCACGAGATCGAGCGAGTCGTTCACGATTCCCGAGCTCGACATGTTCAAGGCGGTGCTCGAGCCCACGGCCGAGGGCCGCGAGATCTCGACCACGCAGGCCTTCGTGCGCGTGCTCACCGCGCTCACGCGCAACAAGGAGCTCGCGCCGCGCGTGGTGCCGATCGTTCCCGACGAGGCGCGCACCTTCGGCATCGAGGGGATGTTCCGCCAGATCGGCATCTACGCGCCCGAAGGGCAGAAGTACACGCCGGTCGACAAGGACCAGGTGATGTACTACCGCGAGGACGCGGCCGGGCAGATCCTGCAGGAGGGCATCAACGAGGCGGGCGGGTTCTGCTCGTGGATGGCGGCGGCGACGTCGTACTCGACGAACGACCGCATCATGATCCCCTTCTACATCTACTACTCGATGTTCGGCTTCCAGCGCGCCGGCGACCTCTGGTGGGCGGCCGGCGACATGCACGCGCGCGGCTTCCTGCTGGGCGGCACGGCCGGGCGCACGACGTTGAACGGCGAGGGCCTGCAGCACCAGGACGGCCACAGCCACGTCCTCACATCGGTGATTCCGAACTGCGTGTCCTACGACCCGGCGTTCGCGCATGAGTTCGCGGTGATCGTCCACGACGGACTGCGTCGGATGATCCAGGAGCAGGAGGACGTCTACTACTACATCACCGTGATGAACGAGAACTACGCGCAGCCCGGGCTCGTGATGGGCGACGAGGAGGGCATCGTTCACGGCGGCTACCGCTTCCGGGCCGGCATGAAGGACGCGAAGCAGCGCGTGCAGTTGCTCGGCTCGGGAACGATCCTGCGCGAGGTACTCGCGGCGGCCGAACTGCTCGAGCGCGACTGGGGAATCGCCGCCGACGTCTGGAGCATGACGAGCTTCACCGAACTGCGCCGCGACGGTCTCGATTGCGAGCGCTGGAACATGCTGCATCCGGGCGAGCCACCGAAGGTGCCGTACGTCACCCGGATGTTCGAGAACACTTCGGGCCCGCTGGTGGCGTCCACCGACTACATCAAGGCCTACGCCGGCCAGATCCGCCCGTTCCTGCCGAAGGGGCGGCGCTACCACGTGCTCGGCACCGACGGTTTCGGCCGTTCCGATTTCCGCGCCCGGCTGCGCGAGCATTTCGAGATCGACCGACGCTTCGTGGTAGTGGCCGCGCTGACCGCGCTCGCCGACGACGACATCGTCGAGCGCAAGCTCGTGGCCGACGCGATCCGCAAGTACGACATCGATCCCGAGAAGCCGAACCCGCATCACGCCTGAACGCGGTCCCACCCGGGCCGCGGGCTTGCGCGCCCGCGCTCCGGCGAACGATCCCTGCCGCGCACAGCGCGCGGCGGGGCACCGAGACTCACCGAAGAGCGAGCCCATGAGCGAGACGATGCAGGTGTCCGTGCCGAACATCGGTGACTTCGACCAGGTCGAAGTCATCGAGGTGCTGGTGAACGAAGGCGACACGGTCGCCGCTGAACAGTCGCTGATCACCGTCGAGTCGGACAAGGCGTCGATGGAGATCCCGTCGTCGGCTGCCGGCGTGATTGCCCGCGTGCTGGTGAAGCTCGGCGACAAGGTTTCCGAGGGAACGCCGATCGTCGAGTTGAAGGCGCAGCCGGCAGCGGGGCAATCGGCACCGGCGAGCGGCGCGCAAGCGAAGCAGCCGGTGGTGCCGGCCGACGAGCCGGCGGCAACCGCGCAGGCCAGGGCCGGGCTGCCGGAATCGGCGCCTTCGATGACGCCGCCGGCCACGGCGCCGATTGCCGGCGCGCGCGTGCAGTCGGCGCCGCAGGAACCGGCGTCGGCGCAGGCCGAGCGCGACGCGATGCGCTCGGCCTATGCGGAGCCGCCGCCGCGAGACATAGCGGCGCCGACGCCGAGCCTGTCGCACGGAGAGCCGTCGCCCACCGCGGGCTTCGACTACGACCGCACGCACGTCGTCAAGCCGCACGCGTCCCCGTCGGTGCGCAGGTTCGCGCGCGAACTCGGCGTCGACCTGGCGCAGGTGCGCGGCTCGGGTCCGAAGCAGCGCATCGTGCAGGACGACGTGCGCAACTGGGTGAAGGAGATGCTCGCGCAGGGTGGCGCGCCGCGCGCGGAGGGCGCGACGGCAGGCGCCGGCGCCGCGACGGGTGCCGCGCTCGGGCTGCTGCCCTGGCCGAAAGTCGACTTCGAGAAGTTCGGTCCCGTACAGGCCAAGCCGGTGGGACGGATACGGAAGATCGCGGCGGCCAACCTGCACCGCAACTGGGTGATGATCCCGCACGTCACCAATCACGACGACGCCGACGTCACCGACCTGGAGGCGTTTCGCCAGCAACTGAACCGGGAGCACGAGCGCGACGGAACGAAAGTGACGCTGCTCGCGTTCCTGATCAAGGCCTGCGTCGCGGTTCTGAAGGAGTTCCCCAGCTTCAACTCGTCGCTCGACGGCGAGAACCTCGTCGTGAAGGACTACTGGCACATCGGCTTCGCCGCGGACACGCCGAACGGGCTGGTCGTGCCGGTGATCCGCGATGCCGACCGCAAGGGCGTCCTGCAGCTTGCCCGCGAGACGGCCGAACTCGCCGCGAAGGCGCGCGAAGGCAAGCTCTCGCCCGGCGAGATGCAAGGCGGCACCTTCTCGATCTCGAGCCTCGGCGGCATCGGTGGAACCTACTTCACGCCGATCATCAACGCGCCCGAGGTCGCGATCCTCGGTGTGTGCCGCAGCGCGATGCGGCCGACGTGGAACGGCAAGGCCTTCGAGCCGCGACTGATCCTGCCGCTGTCGCTGTCGTGGGACCACCGCGTCGTGGACGGCGCGTCGGCGGCGCGCTTCAACGCGCGGCTGGCGCAGTTGCTCGCGGATTTCCGGCGCGTTCTCCTGTGAGTCGAACCATGAGCGAGACGATCCAGGTAAAGGTGCCGAACATCGGCGACTTCGCGGAAGTCGAGATCATCGAACTGCTGGTCGCGGAGGGCGACACCGTTGCCGCCGAGCAGTCGCTGATCACCGTCGAGTCGGACAAGGCGTCGATGGAGATCCCGTCGTCCGCCGGCGGCGTCGTCGCGAAGCTGCTCGTGAAGCTCGGCGACAAGGTGTCGGAAGGGACGCCGATCCTCGAACTGCGGGCGGAGCAGGGCGCGACAGCGCAGGTGCAAGCTTCGCAGCAGCCGCAAGCGTTGGCGCAGTCGCAGCCGTCGCAGCCGTCGCAGCCGTCGCCGGGCGCCCCCGCCGCACCGTTGCGAGCAGCGGCGAAAAGCGGCCCTGCCGACGTCGACTGCGCCCTGCTCGTGCTCGGTTCGGGCCCCGGCGGTTACGCCGCGGCCTTCCGTGCCGCGGACCTCGGGCTCGACACCGTGCTCGTCGAGCGCTATTCCACGCTGGGCGGCGTGTGCCTGAACGTCGGCTGCATTCCGTCGAAGGCGCTGCTGCACGTCGCGTCGCTGATCGACGAGGCGAAGCATCTGGCGTCGATCGGCGTGGGTTTCGGCGAACCGAAGATCGATCTCGACGCGCTGCGCGCGCACAAGGACCGCGTCGTCGGCAAGCTCACCGGAGGCGTCGCCTCGATGGCGAAAGGCCGCAAGGTGCGCGTCGTGCGCGGCTACGGGCGTTTTCTCGACGCGAATCGCATCGAGGTCGAGCCGACCGAAGGCGGCGAGTCGAAGCGGCAGGTGATCCGCTTCGAGCAGGCGATCGTCGCGGCCGGTTCGAGCGCCGCGCGGCTGCCGTTCCTGCCCGACGATCCGCGCATCGTCGATTCCACCGGCGCGCTCGCGCTTGCGTTCGTGCCGAAACGCATGCTCGTCATCGGCGGGGGCATCATCGGGCTCGAGATGGCCACCGTCTATTCGACGCTCGGCGCGCGCATCGACGTCGTCGAGATGCTCGATGCGCTGATGCCCGGCGCAGACCGCGAGGCGGTCAAGGTCTGGCAGCGCCACAACGCGCAGCGCTTCGATCGCGTGATGCTGCAGACGAAGACGGTCGCCGCCGAGGCGACCGCCGACGGAATCCGCGTCTCCTTCGAAGGAGCGAATGCGCCCGCGCAGCCGCAGCTCTACGACCTCGTGCTGTGCGCGGTCGGACGCACGCCGAACGGCGGGCGCATCGATGCCGACAAAGCCGGCATCGACGTCGATGAACGGGGCTTCGTTCGCCTGGTCGATCGGCAGATGCGCACGAGCGCTGCCCACATCTTCGCGATCGGCGACGTCGTCGGCCAGCCGATGCTCGCGCACAAGGCAACGCACGAGGGGCACGTCGCCGCCGAGGCGGCGGCTGGCCAGAAGAGCTTCTTCGATGCGCGCGTGATCCCGTCGGTGGCGTACACCGACCCCGAGATCGCGTGGGTCGGGTTGACCGAGGAAGAGGCGCAGGCACAGGGCGTGAAGATCACGAAGGCGAGCTTTCCGTGGACGGCCTCGGGGCGCGCGCTCGCCAACGGGCGCGCCGAGGGCTTCACGAAGCTGCTGTTCGACGAGGAGACGCACCGCATCGTCGGCGGATCGATCGTCGGCACGAACGCCGGCGACCTGATCGGCGAGATCGCGCTGGCCATCGAAATGGGCGCCGACGCCACCGACATCGGGCGGACGATCCACCCGCACCCGACGCTAGGAGAGACGATCGGCCTGGCCGCGGAGTTCGCCGAAGGGACCTGCACCGACCTCATGCCGCCGCGTCGGCGCTGAACATCGCGGGCAGGCGCGGCGCGCATGGCGCGTCCCCGGCGGCTGGCAGGGTCTTCCCGCATGGTGTCGGCGCGCGCCGGTGGCGCGGGTAGAATCGCCCGCACCGGCGCCCGGCCGCGGTCGAGCGTCGACCACATCCACATCACAAATCCAAGGGAGAACACCAGGATGGAGCGACGTTCATTCGTGAAGGGCGCCGGCATGGCCGGCATTCTCGCCACCGGAGTGGCGCCTGCGGTGCACGCGCAGCAGGCGGTGCGCTGGCGCTTGACCTCGAGTTTCCCGAAGTCGCTCGACACCCTGTACGGCGGCGCTGAACTGTTCGCGAAGAACGTCAACGCGGCGGCGGGCGGAAAGCTGAATGTCACCGTGCACCAGCCGGGCGAGCTCGTCCCGGCCTTCGGTGTCGTCGACGCCGTGCAGCAGGGCACGGTGGAAGCGGCCACCACCGCCGCGTACTACTTCTTCGGCAAGGACGACACCTTCGCACTCGACTGCGCGGTGCCCTTCGGCATGAACTCGCGCCAGATGACCGCCTGGTACACCTGGGGCAACGGTCGCAAGCTGTTTCGCGAGTTCTATCGGCAGTACGACATCGTCAACTTCGCGTTCGGCAACACCGGCGCGCAGATGGGCGGCTGGTTCCGCAAGGAGATCAAGTCGGCGGCCGACCTGAAGGGCCTGAAGTTCCGCATGGGCGGCTTCGTCGGCAAGGTGCTCGAGCCGCTGGGCGTCGTCCCGCAGAACATCCCGGCCGGCGAGGTCTACCAGGGCCTGGAGAAGGGTACGCTCGACGCGGTGGAATTCGTCAACCCCTACGACGACCTGAAGCTCGGCTTCTACAAGGTCGCGAAGAACTACTACTACCCCGGCTTCTGGGAAGGCGGCCCGCAGATCACGCTGTACGTCAACGTGAAGGCGTGGGAAGCGCTGTCGCCCGAGCTGCAGGCGATCGTCGAGTCGGCCGCGTTCGCCTCGCACGTCAGCGTGCAGGCGCACTACGACGCGGTGAACCCGGTGGCGCTGAAGGAGCTCGTCGCCAACGGCGTGAAGCTGCACCGCTTCGATAAGTCGATCCTCGATGCCGCCTACAAGTCGGCGCTGCAGCTGTATTCGGATCTGTCGAACAAGAATCCGAACTGGAAGAAGATCTGGACCGACTACGAGCAGTTCCGCAACCAGGAGGTCGCCTGGTTCCGCTTCAACGAGGCGGGCTTCAACAGCTACATGGAGTCGCTGAAGCTGTAAGGGCGATCGCGGCGGGCGGCCGCGGCGCTCAGTAGCGCCCGCCGCCCGGCTGCTCGGCCGAAGACGGTGTCGGCATCGATGACGAGTCGGGCGCGGCGGCGGATCCGGGCGCAGGAGCGGACTCCGGTGACGCTTCCGATCCTGGCGTTGGCGCCTGCGACTCGCCCGCCCCCGGCGCCTGCGACTCGTTCGAATACCCGCCGTATCCGCCTCCCGAGCCGTAGCCGCCGCTCGGCGCCTCGATCTTGATCGTGTCGAGATCGATCTTCTTTGCGCGGTCGAGTCCGCCGGTGACCAGGCCGGGGAAGCCGATCACCATCGCCACCATGATCAGCTGGATCACGACGAACGGAATCGCGCCGCGGTAGATGTCGCCGATTGTCACCGGCGCGATGCGCCGTCCGGTGATGCGGTCGGTGTATTCGCTGGCCGGCGCGACGCTGCGCAGGTAGAACAGCGCGAAGCCGAAGGGCGGATGCATGAACGAGGTCTGCATGTTCACGGCGAGCAGCACGCCGAACCAGATCAGGTCGATGCCCAGCTTGTCGGCGACCGGTCCGAGCAGCGGGATCATGATGAACGCCAGCTCGAAGAAGTCGAGGAAGAACGCCAGTACGAAAATCAGCAGGTTGACGACGATCAGGAAGCCGAGTTCGCCGCCGGGCAGGCTGGTGAGCAGGTGCTCGATCCAGCGTCCGCCGTCCAGGCCCTGGAACACGAGGTTGAAGGTCGTCGAGCCGATCAGGATGAACATCACGAAGCTCGACAGCTTCGTCGTGGTGTTCAGCGCCTGGCGCGTGAGCGACCACGACAGGCGCTTGCGCGAGATCGCCATCGCCAGCGCGCCCACCGCGCCCATCGCGCCGCCTTCGGTCGGCGTCGCCACGCCGAGGAAGATCGTGCCGAGCACCAGGAAGATCAGCGCCAGCGGCGGAATCAGCACGAAGGTGACGCGCTCGGCGATGCGCGACAGCAGGCGCAGGCGCAGCAGCCGGTTGAGCACGGCCACGACGAAGGCAAAGCCCACGCCGGCGAACAGCGACACGACGATCGTCTCGTCGGTGGGCGCCGGTTGCGACACGTCGAAGCCGAAGAATCCGCGGATCTCGTCGAACCAGTGTGCGTAGGCGAGGCCGAGCGCGAGTGACAGCACGAACAGCACCGCCAGCGACCGCATGCCGCTGCTGCCGTCGTCCTCGTGGATCGTGCGCGCGCTCGCCGGGAGCGCGGGCGCGGCTGCGGGCTTGAGCGCGGCGACCAGCGCCACGTAGCCGACGTACATGCCGGTGAGCACGAAGCCGGGGATGAACGCGCCCTTGTACATGTCGCCGACGCTGCGTCCGAGCTGGTCGGCCATGACGATCAGCACGAGCGACGGCGGGATGATCTGCGCGAGCGTGCCCGAAGCGGCGATGACGCCGGTGGCCAGGCGCCGGTCGTAACCGTAGCGCAGCATGATCGGCAGCGAGATCAGGCCCATCGAGATCACCGATGCCGCCACGACGCCGGTGGTGGCGGCGAGCATCGCGCCGACCAGCACCACTGCGTAGGCGAGCCCGCCGCGGATCGGGCCGAACAGCTGCCCGATCGTGTCGAGCAGGTCCTCGGCCATTCCGCTGCGCTCGAGGATCAGCCCCATGAACGTGAAGAACGGGACGGCGAGCAGCGTCTCGTTGGCCATGATGCCGAAGATGCGCAGCGGCAGCGCCTGGAACAGCAGCGGCGGCAGCAGGCCGAGTTCGATGCCGATAGCGCCGAAGGCCAGCCCGCAGGCGGCCAGCGCGAACGCGACCGGATAGCCGAACAGCAGGAACACGACGAGCGCGCCGAACATGACCGGCGCGATGTTCGCGGCGAGGAAGGCGCTCACGGGGCGCTCACGGGGCGCTCACCGCGTTCCGTTCAACGAGGGCGGCGCGCCGTCGTCCGCCAGCTGTTCGCGCACGAACTCGGCCAGCGCCTCCTCGGCGCTCGGTTCCGGCTCCCGCGCCGTGGGATCGGGAGCGCGGCCCGCGAGGAACGCGATGCGCTTGATCGTCTCGGACACGCCCTGCAGTCCGAGCAGCGTGAAGCCCACCGGCATGATCAGGTACACCGGCCAGCGGATCAGGCCGCCCGCGTTCGACGACATCTCGCCCGAGACGAAACCGTTCCAGAAAAACTGCCAGCTCAGCACGACGATCAGCACGACGAACGGAAGCAGGAAGAAGATCGCCCCGAGCAGGTCGATGACCGCTCGCCCGCGCGGCGAAAGCCGGCCGCTGAGCACGTCGATGCGCACGTGCTCGTTGTTGAGCAGCGTGTAGCCGGCGGCGAGCACGAACACCGCCGCGTACAGGTACCACTGGATCTCGAGCAGCGCATTCGAGCTCATGCTGAACGCCTTGCGCACCGCGGCGTTGGCCGCGCTGATCAGCGTCGAGGCGAGCACCAGCCACAGCACCGTGCGGCCGACGCGTTCGTTCAACGCGTCGATCGCGCGCGACAGCGCGAGCAGCGACTTCAACGGATCATCTCCGAGGGCCTTCGGGGAGTGCTCGAAAAGGGCGCCATTGTCCACCAGCGGGACGACGGCGCGCAATGCGGTACTTCACTCGTCCGGCAGGGCCGGGGTTTCCTCGCCGGGCTCCGGGGCGAGCGGCACCGGCGCAGCGAGCACCTTGTCGACGCGCTTGCCATCCATGTCGACCACCTCGAAGCGCCAGTTCTCCCAGACGACCGTGTCGCCGGTCTGCGGCATGCGTCCGAGCATCAGCATCAGCATTCCGCTCAACGCCTGGTAGCGCTCGCGCTCCTCTTCGGGCAGCGTGCGCAGGCCGAGCCGATCCTTCAGCTCGGGCGTCGGGATCAGTCCGTCGAGCAGCCACGAGCCGTCCTCGCGCTGGTAGGCCCAGCTGTCGTCGATGTCGCCGGTGGCGAACTCGCCGGTGATCGCCTCGAGCAAATCGTGCAGCGTGATCAGGCCCTGCACCTCGCCGTATTCGTCGATGACGAGGGCGATCTGCGTGTTCGAGCTGCGGAAGTTCTCCAGCAGCTCCATGCCGGTGAGCGTCTCCGGCACGTAGAGCATCTCCTGCAGGCTCGCGTCGAGGTCGATCCGTCCGTCGCGCAGCGACTGCCCCAGCAACTGCTTGGCGTGCACGAAGCCGAGGACCTCGTCCAGACCGTGTCGGCACACCGGAAAACGCGAATGCTCGGACTCGGCGATCTTGCGCAGGTTCTCGTCGATGTTCTCGGCGACGTCGAGCCAGACGATGTCGGGACGCGGCACCATCAGCGACGAGATCTGCCGATCGTCGAGCCTGAAGACGTTGCGCACCATCGCATGCTCGCTGCGCTCGATCACCCCGGACTCCGAGCCCTCGGCGAGCATCGCGTGGATCTCTTCCTCGGTCACCGAAGGCGACGTGATCCGGTTCGCGCCGAACGCACGCAGCAGCACTTCGGTGGACCAGGAAAGCAGCCGCACGAACGGGCGCGTGAGCTTGGCGAGAATGGTCATCGACCGGGCGACGTAGCGCGCGACGTTCTCGGGATTGATCTGCCCGAGGCGCTTGGGCACCAGCTCGCCGACGACGATCGACACGTAGGTGACGACGATGACGACGAGCGCGGTGGCCGACCAGTCGGAATACGGCTGTTGCGCGCCGAGGCTTTCCATCCAGTCGGCGAAGGGGTCGGCGAGCGCGGCCTGTCCGACGATTCCGTTCAGGATGCCGATCGACGTGATGCCGATCTGGATCGTCGACAGGAAACGATTGGGGTCGGAACCGAGTGCGAGGGCGACGGCAGCCCCGCGATCGCCTTCCTCGGCGAGCTTCTGGAGCCGCGCCTTGCGCGCGGTGACCAGTGCGATCTCGGACATCGCGAACAGGCCGTTCAGCACGATCAGTGCGAACAGGAGGGCGATTTCCATCAGGTCTCGCGCACCGTTCGGTCAGGCGGGCGGAGCATGTAGCGGGCGTCTGCGCGACGCCATCGAGGCTCGGATCCGTTCATTCAGTCAGGCGGGCGCGCGAGGAATGCGCCCCGGCCTGCCGGGCTGGAAGACGGATCGATTATATCCGGCGCCTCGCCTGCGGAAACCACGCCGCTCAGGCGCCTGCGGCAGCCAGTCGACCGCGGTGCGCCGCGATCGCCGCGCGCACTCGTGCCGGCGCGGTGCCGCCCGGATGGTCGCGCGAAGCGACCGAGCCATCGAGCTCCAGCACCTCGAGCACGTCGTCGCCGACCAGCGGACTGAAGCCGCGAAGCGTCTCGACGCCCAGGTCGGCCAGGTCGACGCCGCGCTCGGCAGCCGCGCGCACCGCACGCGCGACCGCTTCGTGTGCGTCGCGAAAGGCCAGTCCCTTGCGCACGAGGTAGTCGGCGAGGTCGGTCGCGGTCGAGAAGCCTTCGGCGGCGGCCGTGCGCATGCGATCGGCACGCACGCGGATGCCGCCGACCAGGTCGGCGAAGATGCGCAGCGTGTCGCCCAGCGTGTCCGCGGTGTCGAACAGCGGCTCCTTGTCTTCCTGGTTGTCCTTGTTGTAGGCCAGCGGCTGGCCCTTCATCAACGTGAGCAGCGCGACCAGGTGGCCGTAGACGCGGCCCGTCTTGCCGCGCGCGAGCTCGGGCACGTCGGGATTCTTCTTCTGCGGCATGATCGACGAGCCGGTGCAGAAGCGGTCGGCGAGGTCGATGAAGCCCACGCGCGGCGACATCCACAGCACGAGCTCCTCCGACAGGCGCGAGACGTGCATCATCGCCAGGCTCGCGGCCGCGCAATATTCGATGGCGAAGTCGCGATCGGACACGGCGTCGAGCGAATTGGCGCACAGCGCGTCGAACCCGAGCGCGCGCGCCACGTGCATGCGGTCGATCGGATACGACGTTCCGGCCAGCGCGGCCGCGCCCAGCGGAAGGCGATTCGTTCGAGCACGCGCCTCGGCGAAACGCTCCGCATCGCGCGCGAACATCTCGACGTAGGCGAGCAGGTGATGGCCGAAGGTGATCGGCTGCGCCACCTGCAGGTGCGTGAAGCCGGGCAGGATCGTTTCCGCGTTCGCGTCCGCCAGGTCGAGCAGCGCGCGCTGCAGCGACGTCAGAAGCCGCAGTGTGTCGTCGATGTTCGCGCGCAGCCACAGGCGAAGATCGGTGGCGACCTGGTCGTTGCGCGAACGCGCGGTGTGAAGCCGCTTGCCCGGCTCGCCGATGAGCTCGGTGAGGCGCTTCTCGATGTTCAGGTGCACGTCTTCGAGGTCGACCGACCAGTCGAAGGTGCCGCGCTCGATCTCGCCGCGGATCTGCGCCATGCCGCGGCCGATGGCGCCCAGGTCGTCGGCGTCGATCAGGCCGACCGACTCGAGCATCGCCGCGTGCGCGAGCGAAGCCTCGATGTCGAAGAGCGCCAGCCGCCGGTCGAAATCGACCGACGCAGTGTAGCGTTTGACCAACTCGTCCACGGGTTCGGAGAACCGGGCCGACCACGCCTGTGATTTTTTCGAAAGTTGATCTGTCATAATCGGCCGGCACGTATCGATCGAGCCGCGAAATTATACGAGCCAGCGACGTGCGTGCTGCCGTTGGGGAGGTCGATGATCGATCGCAGTCCGGGGTCGCTTGAAGCGGCCACGCCGGACCTCAGTTTGCCGCCCGCCGCGGCAGTGGGGGCTCCGGCCGGCGTCGCGGCGCTGCCGCCGCGCCGCCGCCTCACTGACGGCGCCGATTTCCCGGTCGTTCCCGATTGCTGCAACGTGGGCACGGTGGCGCGCGTGCTCGTTCCGTTGAACCTGTGCGCGCTGCTCGTCGTCTGGCTGGCGCAGGCGAGCGCCTCGCCGCCGTGGTCGGTGCTCGAGACGGTGCTCCACGTGAATGCGACGGCGGCGGCCTCGCTGCTGCTGCTTTGCGTGGCTCGGCGCTTCGTCAATGGCGCCCGGCGTCCGGTGCAATGGGCGGTTGCGCTGGGCGTGCCGGCGCTGCTCACCGTCGCGGTTTCCTTCGTCGACACCGGCTCCGCGCCGTGGCCGACGCTGCGCGAATCGTTGCTGTCGCTCGCACCGCGCGTGCTGGGGGCGGTGGCGCTGGCGTGGGTCTTCATCGAGTTCCTGCGACTGCGCCAGTTGTCGCTGCAGCCTTCGCAGGCCGAAGGGCGCCTGCAGGCGCTGCAGGCGCGCATCCGGCCGCATTTCCTGTTCAACAGCCTGAACACCGTGCTCGGACTCATGCGCAGCGACCCGCGCAAGGCCGAGCGCACGCTCGAGAACCTCGCCGACCTGTTCCGCGTCTTCATGAAGGACAGCCGCGAACTGGTCCCGCTCGACGACGAGGTGCTGCTGTGCAAGGAATACCTGACGATCGAGAAGCTGCGCCTGGCCGATCGGCTGGCCGTGCGCTGGGAGATCGACGACATGCCGGGCGATGCGCTGCTGCCGTCGCTGCTGCTGCAGCCGCTGGTGGAGAACGCGGTGCACCACGGCATCGAACCAAGCGCCGGCCGCGGCGAGATCGTCATTTCGGTCTCGCGTTCGGGCGATCGCGTCCGCGTGGAGATCGTCAATCCGGTGCCGGAATCGGCGCCGAGGCGCGTCGGCAACCACATGGCGCTTTCGAACGTGCGCGAGCGTCTCGACCTGACCTTCGACGTCGAGGGCCAGCTCGAAGCCTCGAGCGCCGACGGGCGCTTTCGCGTGACCGTGCAGTTCCCTTATCGAAAAGAGAGAAGACGCCGAGATGTCAGACGTTCCATCGATCCTGATCGTTGACGACGAACCCGTCGCCCGCTCGCGACTGCGCGAGCTGCTCGCCGATCTCGCGCCCGACTTTCCGCACCGCATCGTCGGTGAGGCGCCCAACGCGCCCGAGGCGCTGTCGCAGATCGAGGTGTCGCACCCGCAGATCGTCCTGCTCGACATCCAGATGCCCGGCATGACCGGCATCGAGCTCGCGCGGCACATCTCGGCGCGCGCGCAGTCCGAGCCTCCGCGACCGATGCCGCTGATCATCTTCGCCACCGCGCACGACGAGTTTGCCGTCGACGCCTTCGAGGTGCGCGCGATCGACTACCTGCTCAAGCCGGTGCGCGCCGATCGCCTGCGCCAGGCGCTCGAGCGCGCGCTCACGCGCATTCCGCTCGAGCAGGCGCACGCGATCGACCAACTCGCGCGCGCGACCAACACGCGACGGCGTCATCTCTCGGTGCACGAGCGCGGCCGCGTCATCCTCGTTCCGCTCGAGCAGGTGGTCTATCTGAAGGCCGAGCTGAAATACATCACGGTGCGCTCGAAGGAGCGCGAGTACCTGATCGAGGAATCGCTGACCTCGCTCGAGGAGGAATTCGGCGATCGCTTCGTGCGCATCCATCGCAACGCGCTGGTTGCGCGGCCGTCGATCGCCGGTTTCGAGCGGGTGATGCCGGCCGGCGAGGCGGAGGGCGGCGATCCATACTGGCAGGTGGTGCTGCGCGACATTTCCGAGCGTCTGCCGGTGAGCCGGCGACAATGGTCGACGGTGAAGAACCTGGTCGCATGAGGTGCCGGGAGCGGGAACAACCTTGAGCGCTGTGAATCCATCCGCAGGTCGCGACGCGCCGCGGCGCCTGGTCATCGCGTCGCGCGAGAGCCGGCTGGCGATGTGGCAGGCCGAGCACGTGCAGCGGTTGCTGCGCGAGTGCTATCCGCGGTGCGATGTGCAGATCCTCGGCATGACCACCGAGGGTGATCGGCGGCTCGACCGGACGCTGGCGGACATCGGCGGCAAGGGGTTGTTCACCAAGGAGCTCGAGGTCGCGCTGCTCGATGGGCGCGCCGACCTTGCCGTGCACTCGCTGAAGGACGTGCCGATGGAGGTCGGCGAGTCCTTCGCGCTCGCGGCCGTGCTGGTGCGCGAGGATCCGCGCGACGCTTTCGTCTCGAGCACGTACGCGTCGCTGGCCGAGATGCCGGCCGGCGCGCGCGTGGGCACGTCGAGCCTGCGTCGTGCGGCGCAGATCCGTCATCGCTACCCGGCGCTCGAGGTGCTGCCGCTGCGCGGCAACGTCGTCACGCGGCTCGCGCGGCTCGACGAGGGGCGCTACGACGCGATCGTTCTCGCCGCGGCGGGACTGAAGCGCCTGGGCCTGGCCGATCGCATCCGCGCGATCGTCGAGCCGACGGTCAGCGTGCCGGCGCCGGGGCAGGGCGCGTTGGCGATCGAGACACTGGCGGCGCGCGCCGACATGGCGCGCTGGCTCGCGCCGCTCGCTCATGCGCGCACGACCGTGGAGGTGCACGCCGAACGCACGGTGTCACGCTTGCTCGGCGGCAGTTGCCGGGTTCCGCTGGCGGCCTGGTGCGTGTCCACCCCATCGGGCGGACTGAAGCTCGTTGCGCGGGTAGCCTCCGAGGACGGACGTGCGATGGCCGAGGCGAACGTCGAGTGCGAGGCGGGCGACGCCGATGCCGCGTCGCAACTCGGCGAGCGCGCCGCCCGCTCGCTGCTCGAGCAGGGCGCCGATCGGTGGCTCGCGTCGTCCTGACGCAGGCGGCGCCGCGCGTCGAGGCGGTCGCGGCGCGCCTGCGCGATCGGGGACACGAAGTCCTCGCGCTCGCCCTCACGCGCATCGTCGAGCGCGAGCCGGCGCAGTTGCGCGAAGCGGTCGGTCCGATCGATTCCTTCGATGTCGTCGTTCTGGTCAGTCCCGCGGCCGTGCAGGCCGCCGCGCGGCTCGCGCCCGAGTGGCCGACGGCAACCGCGGCCGCCGTGATCGGCCCGGGCAGCCGCGCGGCGTTCGACGACGCCGGTTTCCGTCGCGCGCCGCTGCGCATCCTCGCGCCCCAGGAGCCGCCGTTCGACGGCGCGGCGCTCGCCGGTCTTGCGCCGCTCGACGCTCCGTCCGGGTTGCGCGTGCTCGTGCTGCGCGGCGAAAGCGGCTCGGATGGCTGGATCGACGCGCTGCGCGCGCGCGGCGCACGCGTCGAGGTGGTTGCCGCATACCGTCACGAGGTATTCGAACCCGCAACCGCTGCGCTCGATGCGTTGCGCGGCTGGCTCGACGACGAGGCCAGACCGGTGTGCTTCGTCGTCGCGCAGGCAGCCGGCGTCGCGCGGCTCGACCTCGTTCTCGCGCGCGCGGGCCTGGGCGAGCGCGTGAAGCGCTGCATCGTTCTCGCGATCCATCCGCGCATCGCGCAGGCGCTGCGCGAGGCCGGTTGGCGCGACGTGCGCGCCATCGATCCCGGTGAACGCGCGCTGGCGCGCGCGCTAGAATCCGCTTCCGATTCGTCGAGCCGTCATGTCGTCTGAACGCGAAAGCGAAGTGCAGGCCGCGCTGCAGCCCGACGCCTCTGCGCCCGCAGTCGCGCCCTCGGCGGAGTCCCCGGCGGGGAGTACGGCGGGATCCGCGCCCGGGCCGGCGCTCTCCCGGGACGGCGATGAAGCGTGGTTCGCGCAGTGGCGGCGCAACGCGCCGCTGTGGCTTTCCGTTGCCGCGCTGGCGGTGGCTGCGCTCGCATTCCTGTTGTTGGTTCCCCGCATCGAAATGCTGCAGTCCGAAGCGGCGCGACGGTTGCAGACGATCGACGATCGGCTCGCCGAGTTGCAGTCGGCTGACCAGCCGATGCGCGCCGAGTTGCGCGACCTGCGCGATCGCCTGGCCGTGCTCGAGCGGCGCGGTTTCGACATCGCGGGCCTGCAGGCGCAGGTCGAGAACCTGTATCGCAATCTCGCCGAGGACTCCACCGACGTCCTGCTCGCCGAAGTCGAGTCGTCGCTGGTCCTCGCCGGGCAGCAACTGGCGCTGGGGGTCGGTGCGCAATCGGCGCTCGCCGCGATGCAGGAGCTGGACGCGCGCCTGGCTCGCCAGGACGACCCGGGCCTGCAGCCGTTGCGCGCGTCGCTGCTGCATGACATCGAGCGCGTGAAGGCGTATCCGGCCGCCGACGTCGGCTCGCTCGCGTTGCGAATCGACGCGTTGATGCGCTCGATCGATAGCTTTCCGCTGCTCTCGTCGGCCACGACGCGTCGCCGCGACGGCGCCGCGCAGCCGAGCAACGGTCTGGTCGCGTTGCGCGACGAGCTCGAGCAGCTCTTTCGTGTGCGCCGCGTAGACGCGCCCGACGCGATGCTTCTCGCCCCCGAGCAGTCGTATTTCCTGCGCGAAAACCTGCGCCTGCTGCTGCTGAACGCGCGACTGTCGCTGCTGTCGCGCAACGAGAAGCTGTTTCGCGACGACGTCGGGCGCGCGATCGACTGGTTGCGCGAGTACTACGACGACGACGATCGCGCGGTGGCCGGCGCGGTCGCGCAACTGCGCCAGTTGCTGGGCACGCGCATCGTGCTCGAGGCGCCCACGCTCGCAGAGAGCCTGTCGGCGGTGCGGGCCGCGCGCGCCGCGCGGGCCACGCGCGACGCCGCGCGCTGAGAAGCACAAGCGATGAGACGAGTCGTCTGGGCGCTGCTGATCGTCTCGGCCGCAGTCGGCCTGGCGATGCTGATGCGCTTCAATCACGGAAACGTCGCGGTGCTGTGGCCGCCGTACCGGGTCGATGTGTCGGCGAACCTGGCGGTGCTGATCCTGATCGCCGCCTTCGCCGCGGTGCACTGGTTGGTCGTCGCGCTCTCCAGTGCGTGGCGGCTGCCGACCCGCGTGCGTGAATACCGCGAGCGGCGCCGGCGCGAGAGCGCGCTGGTGTCGCTGCGCGACGGCGTGCTGGCGTTGTTCGAAGGACGCTTCGGCCGCGCCGAGCGCCTCGCGCAGAGCGCGCTCGTCGACACTTCGCTCGCCGGAGCCGCCTCGCTGGTGGCAGCACGCGCGGCGCATCGGATGGGGCAGGTCGAGCGGCGCGACCGCTGGCTCGAATCGGCGCGCGACGAGCCCGGCGCCTGGCACGCGCAACTGATGACCAGCGCCGAGCTCGCGCTGGACGACCAGCGGCCGGAGGACGCGCTGGCCGCCATCGAGACGCTGCGTGCCGGCGGCCCGCGCCATCTTCATGCGCTGCGACTGTCGTTGCGCGCGCAGGAACTCGCACAGGACTGGAGCGGACTGCTGCAGACGCTCACCGAACTGGAGAAGCGCGACGCGATGCCGGAGCCGGCGATTCGCGGATCGAAGATCCGCGCGTATCGCGCGCTCTTCGCCGTGCCGCACGACGACGCCGGCGAACTGCAGAAACGATATGCATCGCTCGCCGCAGGCGATCTTGCGATCGACGAGGTGGTCGAGGCGGCCGCGCGCGCGTTCGTGCGGATCGGTCGCCCCGTACAGGCCGCGCGCGCGATCGAGCGCGCGCTCGACGGACGCTATTCCGAACGACTGGTGGCGCTGTATGCCGAGCTCGACGAGGTGCCGGCGCGCGAGCGCCTGGGCAACGCCGAGCGATGGCGCGCGCTGCACGGCGACGATGCGGTCCTTCTATCCGCGCTCGGGCGGCTTTGCGCAGTGGAGGGCCTGTGGGGCAAGGCCGAGGAGTTCCTGCTGCTCGCCGAGCATGCGAGCCCCGGGCCGCGCGCGCATCTCGCGCTGGCGCGCCTGTACGACGCGATGGGGCGCACCGAGGAGGCGAACCGGCGCTTCCGGCTCGCTGTGTCGGGCGGCGGCTGGGGCGATCAGACGGCGCCGCTCGTCGATCAGCTCTCCGGCGAGACGCCGGTGCGATAGGGCGAACGCTCGCGCAACTCGTCGAGGTAGTCGTCGACGTGGCGGCCTTCGCGCGCGAGGAAGCGCTCGACGGCGTCGGCGAAGGCCGGCTCGGCGAGCCAGTGCGCCGAGGTGGTCGGCACCGCCTCGAAGCCGCGCGCGAGCTTGTGCTCGCCTTGCGCGCCGCCTTCAATCACGCGCAGGCGCATGGCGATCGCGATCTCGATTGCCTGGTAGTAGCACAGCTCGAAATGCAGCATCGGCACGTCCGCGATTGCGCCCCAATAGCGCCCGTACAGCCGTTCGTCGTCGTGCACGAACAGTGCCGACGCGATTGGCGTCGCATCGCGCTCGGCGACGACCAGCAGCAGGTGTTCGGGCATCGTCTCGCCGATGCGCTCGAAGAACTCCCGGTTCAGGTACGGCATCGACAGATGCGCCGCGTAAGTGGCTTCGTAGCAGCGCACGAAGAAGCGCCAGTCCGACGCGCGGATCTGCGTTCCTTGCACTCGACGGATACGCACGCCCGCGTCGGCCACGCGCCGGCGCTCGGCGCGGATCTTCTTGCGCTTCGGTTGCGCGAGCGTCGCCAGGAACGCGTCGAAATCCGCGTACGAGTCGTTTCGCCAGTGGAACTGCACGCCGTGGCGCAACAGCAGCCCTGCCTCGCGCAACAGCGTCGCTTCCGCATCGAGCGGGAACAGCACGTGAAGGGATGACAGCGACGAGTCGCGCGCGAGCGCCAGCAGCGCGTCGATCGCCGCGCGTCGCGCCGATCCATCGCGGGCCGCGAAGCGCACGCCGGGCACCGGCGTGAACGGCACGGCGACCAGCCACTTCGGGTAGTAGCGAAGGCCGTGCTGTTGCCAGGCGTCGGCCCAGGCCCAGTCGAACACGTATTCGCCGTACGAGTGCGACTTGCGATACAACGGAACGATCGCTGCCGGCCCGGCGTGATCGTGCACGAGCAGGTGCTGCACCTTCCATCCGGTGTGCGGTCCGACGCAACCGGAGCGTTCGAGCGCATCGAAGAATTCGTGACGCAGGAACGGTTGCGCGCGCTCTCGCCCGGCCGCGACGGCAGCGAGGCGATTCCATTGCCGCGCGTCGATCGCCGCCGCGTTCGGCAGAATGCGCGTGCGATAATCGTTTCGCACTCGACCGTCCGTCAGAACAACACTCCGATGCGCCTCGCTGCCGCGCAGATCAACCCTGTCGTCGGCGACTTCGACGGCAACGCACAGCGGATTATCGCCGCGGCGCACGAGGCCGCCGCATCGGGAGCGCGGGTATTGGTCACCCCCGAGCTCTCGCTGGTCGGCTACCCGCCCGAAGACCTGCTGTTCCGCATCGCGTTCCTCGAAGGAGCGCAGCGCGCGCTGCTCAAGGTATGCAGCGAAACCGCCTCGCTCGACGTGCATCTGCTGGTCGGTCATCCGGCGACCGACGGCAGCATCCGCTACAACGCGGCGAGCCTCGTGCATCGCGGCCGCATCGTTGCCGAATACCACAAGCATGAGCTGCCGAACTATCGCGTCTTCGACGACGAGCGCTATTTCTCGCCGGGCAGCGAACCGCTGGTGTTCGACGTCGATGGCGTGCGTTTCGGCGTGCTCGTCTGTGAAGACTACTGGTTCGCGCACGCACCGCAGCGCGCAGTGGCGGCGGGCGCGCAGGTATTGCTCGCGCTGAACGCATCGCCCTACGAAACCGACAAACAGCATCGCCGGCTCGACGTCGCGCGTGAGAACGTCTCGAAGCTCGGCGTGCCGGTGCTCGCCGCGAATCTGGTCGGCGGCCAGGACGAACTTGTGTTCGACGGGCTGTCCTTCGCGTTGAACGCCGACGGCCGGCTTGCCGCGCAGGCGCCGGCCTTCGACGAGGCGCTCTTCATCGTCGAACTCGCGCGCGGCGGCGCACCTGCGTTCGCCGTCGGCGCCACGCCGCCCGAGCAGTCGATCGAGGAGCAGTTGTACGCGGCGCTCGTGCTCGGCACGCGCGACTACGTCGGCAAGAACGGCTTTCCGGGCGTGCTGCTCGGCCTGTCGGGCGGCGTCGACTCCGCGCTCACGCTCGCCGTCGCGGTCGATGCGCTCGGCGCGCAGCGCGTGCGCGCGGTGATGATGCCGTCGCCGTACACCGCCGACATCTCGCTGGTGGATGCGCGCGACATGGTGTCGCGGCTCGGCGTGCGCTACGACGAGATCCCGATCGCCGGCTGCTTCGACGCGTTCCTCGATGCGCTCGGGCCGTACCTTCCCGGGCCGGCCGACATCACGCAGGAGAACATCCAGGCGCGCATCCGCGCGGTGTTCCTGATGGCGCTGTCGAATCGCAGCGGCTCGCTCGTGCTCACCACCGGCAACAAGAGCGAGATGGCGGTCGGCTACAGCACGCTGTACGGCGACATGGCCGGCGGCTTCGCCGTGATCAAGGACGTCGCCAAGACGATGGTGTGGCGGCTGTCGAGGTGGCGCAACACGCGCGGCGACGTGATTCCGGAACGCATCATCACGCGCGCGCCGTCGGCGGAGCTCAAGCCGGGACAGGTCGACCAGGATTCGCTGCCGCCCTACGACGTGCTCGATGCGATCGTCGCGCAATACGTCGAGCTCGACCGAAGCGTCGAGGAGATCGCCGCCACCGGCATAGACGAAACGACGGTGCGCCGCGTCACGCGGTTGATCCGCGGCGCCGAATACAAGCGCCGCCAGGCGCCACTCGGCATCCGCGTCACGCACCGCGCGTTCGGCCGCGACTGGCGTTATCCGGTCACCTCGCGCTTTCGCGACTAGGGGTCGTCTCGGGTACGATTCAGCCTTTGCCAACGCCGTCGCCCGCCCGGGCAGCAACAATGGGCAGCCGATGCGCAGTCCTGGAGCCAGCATGAAGAAGATTACGGCGATCATCAAACCGTTCAAGCTCGACGAGGTGCGTGAAGCGCTCGCCGAGGTCGGTGTGACGGGTCTGACCGTGACCGAAGTGAAGGGTTTCGGCCGCCAGAAAGGGCATACCGAGCTGTATCGCGGCGCCGAGTACGTCGTCGACTTCCTGCCGAAGGTGAAGGTCGAGGTGATCGTCGCCGACGGCGTCGTCGAAGCGGTCATCGACGCAGTCGTGCGCGCCGCGCGCACCGGTCGAATCGGCGACGGCAAGATCTTCGTCTCCGAAATCGAGCAGGTCGTTCGCATCCGCACCGGCGAAACGGGCGAAGCCGCCGTCTGAGAAGCTTCGGCGGGGTTGGCGCAGGCCGCCGCGCAAGGCGGCCCAGGTGCGTTCAGCGCCCGGCTGCCGACGACGCGCGTCCGTTGCCCAGCAGCCGTCTCACCCCGCGCCCGATCGCGAGCAGCAGCAGCACCGCAGCCACCACGAATACGGCCAGCGCCAGCAGGAATACGAGCGGGTGCGCCAGCGCCAGCCACAGGCCGCCGACGACGCCTGCGTCCTCGCCCACCGACACGGCGATGTTCGAGAACGGTTCGGGCGAGGTGTTCACCGCCGCGCGCGTGCCAGCCTTCGCGAAGTGCGTCGTCGCGGTCAGCGTGCCGCCGAGCAGCGCGGCGGAGAGCGTCCACGCCGCTCCCGAGTCGCCGAACACCGCTGCGGCGAGCGCGGCGCCCGCAGGGATGCGGATGAACGTGTTCACCGCGTCCCAGGCGCTGTCGACCCACGGGATCTTGTCGGCGGACAGTTCCACCACCGACATGAAGCCCGACGCGACGAGCACCGCTGGATGCGCGAGCACTTCGAGGTTCTCGGGCAGCGGCCACCAGCCGAGTCGTCCGAGCAATCCGAAGATGAACACGACGAGATACAGCCGCAACCCGGCGCCCCACGACAGCGCCGCGGCCAGCGCGAGCGCGGGGGCGTGATGCAACACCGGCTCGGGAATCCATCCGAGCCACTGCGCGAGCATCGCGTTCATTGCCACCGCGCGAAGGTGGGCGAGGGCGGCGCCGCGGCGACGCGGCGCTCCGCTACACTCGTTCGCATCGTGGCCTCCTGAACGGAACGCGGATGCTCCCCGACGAGAGCCGTTCCATTGTGCCAGCGCCGAACGACGCGGCCCGGCTGGGCGCGGTCCTGCTGGCCGCGGGGAGCGCCGTGCGGATGGGCGGGCCGAACAAGCTGCTGATGCGCATCGACGGCGAGCCGCTGGTGCGGCGCATGCTGCGCGCGCTGCAGCGCGTGCCGATCGGCCATCTCGTCGTCGTCCTCGGTCGCGACGCGCAGCGCGTGCGCGTCGAGCTCGACACCTTTCCAGTGCGCGCGTTCTGTCGCGTCGAGCCGGGCTGCGACCAGCAGGTATCGGTCGACGCCGGGCTGCGCGCCTTGCCGGCAGGGCTCGACGCGATCGTCATCGCCCTGGCCGACCAGCCGCTGGTCGACACGGACGACCTGCGCTGGCTGCTCGCGCGCTGGCGCGAGCTGCCGGACGCAAGCGCGGCGATCCCGTTTCATCGCGGCGCGCGCGGCAACCCGGTCGTCATCGCCGGCGCGATCCGGGAGCCGGTGCTGCAGGCCGGTCCGGTCCCCGGATGTCGCGGCTGGCTGGCCGCGAACCCGCAGCGCTCGCATCGCATCGAGACGCCGAACGATCACTTCGTCGTCGATCTCGATACGCCGGAGGATGCCGCGCGGCTGGCGCAGCGCGGCGTCGTGGTCGAGCCGCCCGAATCGGCGTAGGAACGCGCGAAGTGGAAGCGGACGCGCGCAGCGCGGCCCGCTGCGCGCCGCTTACTGCAGCAGCACGATCACCGCGCCGGCGCCGCCGTCGTTCGGCCGCGCCTGGCAGAAGGCGAGCACCTCGCGGCGCTGCACGAGCCAGCGCGGCACCTTCGTCTTGAGCACCGGCTCGCGACCGACCGATCCGAGGCCCTTGCCGTGGATCACGCGAACGCAGCGCCATTCGCGGCGCAGCGCCTCGTCGAGGAACGCGGCGAGCGCTTCGCGCGCTTCGTCCACGCGCAGTCCGTGCAGGTCGATCTGGCCGCGCACCGTCCATTCGCCGCGACGCAGTCGGCGCACGACGTCGGGTCCGAGCGATGCGCACCGATACGACAGGGCGTCGTCGGTCTCCAGGTGCTGTTCGATGCCGATCTCGTCGGACAGCGACGCGGCGAGCGCCGCGCGCTCGTCGAGCTCGCGCTGCACGGCCGTGACGGGAATTTCGCGACGATGCGGATCGATCCGACCGGTGGGCCGCAATGGCACGACGTCGCCGATCGCATCGCGGAACAGGTTCTGTTCGTGCAGGCGCTCGCGCTCGCGCTGCTGCCGCTCGCGCTCGATGCGTTCGCGCTCGGCATCGTCGCGCGCGCGCGCCTGCGCTTCGGCACGCGCGTGTCTACCGAGCGCGTCGAAGGATTCGAGCGAGGCGGGACGGCCGGGGCGGCGTGAAGGCGGCCGGCCCGACGAACGGGTCATCGCGACCCGAGCGACTCGAGGTAGCGCTGCGCGTCGAGCGCCGCCATGCAACCGGTGCCGGCGCTGGTGACCGCCTGCCGGTAGACGTGGTCCTGCACGTCGCCGGCGGCGAACACGCCGGGCACGCTGGTGGCGGTCGCGTCGCCGTCGAGTCCGCCCTTGGTGACGATGTAGCCGTTGCGCATCTCGAGCTGGCTCTCGAAGATGGCGGTGTTCGGCGAATGGCCGATCGCGATGAACACGCCCTGCACGGCGATCTCGCTTTTCTTGCCCGTGCGGTTGTCGAGCACGCGCACCGCGTTCACGCCGCTTTCATCGCCGAGCACTTCGTCCAGCTCGTGGAACCAGCGGATCTCGACGTTGCCCGTCTTGCCGTCGCGTTCCTCGGTGTGCGCGATCAGGCGGTCGGAGAGGATCGGCTCCGAGCGGAACTTGTCGCGACGATGCAGCACCGTGACTTTGCGCGCGATGTTCGCCAGGTACAGCGCTTCCTCGACCGCCGTGTTGCCGCCGCCGACGACGACGACGTCCTGGCCGCGATAGAAGAAACCGTCGCAGGTGGCGCAGGCCGACACGCCGCGCCCGTTGAACGCTTCCTCCGAAGGCAGGCCGAGGTACTTCGCCGATGCGCCGGTGGCGACGATCAGCGCATCGCAGGTGTATTCGCCCGCGTCGCCGACCAGCCGCATCGGCTTCTCGTGCAGGTAGACGGTGTGGATCTGGTCGAAGACCATCTCGGTGCCGAATCGCTCGGCGTGGCGCTGGAAGCGCGCCATCAGGTCGGGGCCCTGCACGCCGTCGGCGTCGGCCGGCCAGTTGTCGACGTCGGTCGTGGTCATCAGCTGTCCGCCCTGCGCCAGCCCGGTGACGAGAACCGGCTGCAGGTTGGCGCGCGCCGCGTAGACGGCGGCGGTGTAGCCGGCAGGGCCGGAACCGAGGATCAGCAGGCGGATGTGGCGAGTGGTGGACATCGGGTGACGGGCGGATTCGGCGTTGTAAAAAACTCAAAGAATCATCAACTTACAAGGAGATTCTCGAAGCGTTTCGTGATATTCGGCACGCGTAGTGCAGAATTATAGGAGCGGTGCTTGCGGGCAACCGCCCCTGCGTTCGACGAGAGGTGGGTATGGCTCACGAAGAAAACAAGGCGTTCCTGCGCCGCGTGCCGCTGTTGTCGGCGCTGAACGAGCAGCAGATCGAGTTGCTGGCCGCCGCCAGCGCGCGCCGCAACTTCCCCAAGGGCCGCACGATCGTCTCCGAAGGCGAACCGTCCCAGTCGCTGTACATCCTGCTGTCGGGGCGCGCGAAGGTGCAGCGCTCCGACTCCGAGGGCAAGGAAGTCATCCTCGCCGTGCTCGGCTCGGGCGACTTCTTCGGCGAGATGAGCCTGATCGACGATGCGCCCCGTTCGGCGAGCGTGATCACGCTCGAGTCGTGCGACTTCATGTCGATCGCCAAGGAGAGCTTCAAGGCTCTGCTCCTGCAGAGCAACGACATGTGCATGGCGGTGATGCGCGGGCTGGTGCGTCGCCTGCGCGAAGCCGACCAGAAAATCGAGACGCTCGCGCTGCTCGACGTCTACGGACGCGTCGCGCGCGTGCTGCTCGATTTCTCCGAGCAGGTCGGCGGCGAGCGCGTCGTGCGCAACCGGCTGCCGCGGCAGGAAATCGCGAAGATGATCGGCGCTTCGCGCGAGATGGTCTCGCGCGTGATGAAGGGGCTGGAGACCGACGGCTACATCGTGCCGATGCCCGAGGGTCGCCTGATGCTGCGCGAGAAGATCGCTTCGTACATCAGCTGAGGCGAGGCACGCAGCACACGATGGCACGGATGAGCGCGACCACTGCTTCGTCGCGGCGCGCGCCGGCGCGCGCCGGCAGCGCCGATTTCGGCATTCCCGAGCGCGCCCTGCGGCTGCTGCACGAATCGCGCTGGATCGCGATGGCGGCACTCGGCGTCTTCCTGCTGCTGATCCTTGCCACCTACGACAAGGCCGATCCGGGCTGGTCGCACGCGGTGCCGGGCAACGCGGTGGGCAACGCCGGCGGTCGCGTGGGCGCCTGGTTCGCCGATCTGCTGCTGTACCTGTTCGGCCTGAGCGCGTACCTGTTCGTTGCGCTGCTGGCGGTGGCCGTGCTGCGCGGGCTGCGCTCGCTGCGCGGCGCGCCGCAGGCAAGCGACGCGCACCGCTTTCCCTGGGAGCGCTGGCTCGGTTTCGCGCTGCTGCTCATCGGCACGGTGGGCATCGAATCGTCGCGGCTGCATTCGCTGGACATTTCGTTGCCGATGGGCCCCGGCGGCGTCGTCGGCGCGCAGCTCGCCGATCCGTTGTTCGTCGCGCTCGGCGCGGTCGGCGGCACGCTGGCGCTGTTGGTGATGATCGCAGCCGGCTTCAGCCTGTGGTCCGGATGGTCGTGGCTGACGATCTTCGAGCGCGTGGGTTTCGTCGTCGAGTGGCTCGTGCAGCGAACGATCGAAGCGGCCACCGCCTGGAAGGACCGCCGGATCGGCGAGGTCGCGGCCACCGTGCGCGACGAGCAGGTGCAGGTCAAGCGGCGCATCCTCGACGACGACCCGGAGCCTGTGCGCATCGAGACGCAGGCTGCGCGCATCGAGCGCTCCGAGCGGGCCGAGGCCGAGCGGCAGACGCCGCTCTTCGTCGACCTGCCGGCCGACACGCAGTTGCCGCCGATCTCGCTGCTCGACGAGCCGCTGGTGGCCACCGAGACGGTGTCGGCCGAAACGCTCGAATACACGTCGCGCCTGATCGAGAAGAAGCTGGCCGACTTCAACGTCGCGGCCAACGTGGTTGCCGCCTATCCGGGGCCGGTGATCACGCGCTACGAGATCGAGCCCGCCACCGGGGTGAAGGGCGCGCAGATCGTCAACCTGTCGAAGGATCTCGCGCGCGCGCTGTCGCTGGTGTCGATCCGCGTCGTCGAGACGATCCCCGGCAAGAACCTGATGGGCCTCGAGCTGCCCAACGCGCGACGACAGGCGGTGCGCCTGTCGGAGATCCTCGCCTCGCAGGTGTACGCCACCAGCGCCTCGCCGTTGACGCTGGCGCTGGGCAAGGACATCGCCGGCATGCCGATCGTCGTCGATCTGGCGAAGATGCCGCACCTGCTGGTGGCCGGCACCACTGGTTCGGGCAAGTCGGTCGGCATCAACGCGATGCTGCTGTCGCTGCTCTACAAGAGCGACCCCACGCAGGTGCGGCTGATCCTCATCGACCCGAAGATGCTCGAGATGAGCACCTACGAGGGCATCCCGCACCTGCTCGCGCCGGTGGTCACCGACATGCGCCAGGCGGGCAACGCGCTGAACTGGTGCGTGGCCGAGATGGAACGGCGCTACCGGCTGATGAGCAAGCTCGGCGTGCGCAACCTCTCGGGCTACAACACTCGCATCGCCGAGGCGGCGCGTCGCGAGGAGCTGATCCCGAACCCGTTCTCGCTCACGCCCGACCAGCCCGAGCCGCTGGGCTCGCTGCCGCAGATCGTCGTCGTCATCGACGAACTGGCCGACCTGATGATGGTCGTCGGCAAGAAGATCGAGGAACTGATCGCGCGGCTGGCGCAGAAGGCGCGGGCAGCCGGCATCCACCTGATCCTTGCCACGCAGCGCCCGTCGGTCGACGTGATCACCGGGCTCATCAAGGCGAACATTCCCACGCGCATCGCGTTCCAGGTGTCGTCGAAGATCGACTCGCGAACCATCCTCGACCAGATGGGCGCCGAGTCGCTGCTCGGCCAGGGCGACATGCTCTACCTGCCGCCCGGCGGCGGCGTGCCGATGCGCGTGCACGGCGCTTTTGTCGCCGACGGCGAGGTGCACAAGGTGGTCGATCACTGGCGTCAGCTCGCCGAGCCGCAGTACGTCGACGGCATTCTCGAGGGCGGCGTGCCGGAGGAGGTCGACGCGGGCAGCGCAGTGGGCTTCGGCGGACTGTCGCAGACGCTGGCCGAGGCCGGCGTCGATGGCGAGGCCGATCCGCTGTACGACCAGGCGGTGGCGGTCGTCGTCAAGCATCGGCGCGCGTCGATTTCGCTGGTGCAGCGGCATCTGCGCATCGGGTACAACCGATCGGCGCGGTTGCTCGAGCAGATGGAGCGATCGGGGCTCGTGTCGGCGATGGCGACGAACGGGAATCGCGAGATCCTCGTTCCCGCTTCGCAGGACGCGTGAGGTGAACCGCCTGCCGACGTTGGCGCGCCGCGGCCCGCTGTCGCCTGCCGCTCGGGCAACGCTCGCGGCGTGCGAAGCGGCGACGGGAGCGTTCCTCATGCGAGCCGCGACCTTGCGCGCAATGGCTTGTTGGAGCAACTGAAGTGCGCTCGGCTCGGCCCCCGCTGCGTGCAGTCGTTTTTGCGATCGGTGTCGGTGCCGTTTCGGCGTTCGGCGCGCTGCCGATCGCGCCGGCGTACGGGCAGGGCATCATTGGCAATCCGCTGCGCGAGTTTCTGTCGAGCACGCACTCGGCCAGCGGGACGTTCACGCAGCAGGTGCTGCGCGACGGGCGGGTCGTCGAGTCGAGCGGCGGGCGCTTTGCGTTCCAGCGGCCGGGGCGGTTCCGTTGGGAAGTCACGCAACCTTTCGAGCAGTTGCTGGTCGGCGACGGGGAGCGGCTGTACTTCTACGACAAGGATCTGAACCAGGTGACGGTGCGCAAGCTGCGCGATGCGCTTGCTTCGACGCCGGCGGCGATCCTGTTCGGCTCGAGCGACGTCGAGTCGGGGTTCACGCTGCGCACGCTGCCCGAGCGGGACGGTCTCGAACGCGTCGAGGCGCTGCCGCGCAATGCGGAGACCGGCTACCAGCGCATCGAGTTCGGTTTCCGGGCAGCCCTGCCCGTGGAGATGCAGGTGCAGGACGCCTTCGGCCGCACCGTGCGTTTCGAGTTCCACGACGTCGTGCGCGATCCGAAGCTCGCGGCAGACGCGTTCCGTTTCGTGCCGCCGCCGGGCGCCGACGTCGTCGAGCAGTAAGCGAGCCGGGCAGTGCGGCCCGCGTAGAATCGCTTCGATGAAAACCGATCTCGACAGGGCATCGCGTGCCGAGGATGCGCGCGTCGTCGGCGTCGTCGGCGTGGCGCACGCGCTGTCGCACTTCTCGCAGCTGCTGCTCGCGCCGCTGTTTCCCTGGCTGAAGGACGCGTTCGCGCTGTCGTACGCCGAGCTCGGCCTGCTGATGACGATCTTCTTCATCGTCTCGGGCATCGGGCAGTCACTCGCCGGCTTCGTCGTCGACCGCGTCGGCGCGCTGCCGGTGATGCTCGGCTCGATCGTGCTGTTTGCACTGGCCGCGCTGGTGTTCGCGGCGAGCAACGGCTACGTGATGCTCGCCGTCGGCGCGATGCTGGCGGGCCTGGGCAATGCGGCGTTCCACCCGGTCGACTACTCGATCCTGAACGCACGCATCTCGCACGCGCGCATCGGGCACGCCTATGCCGCGCACGGCGTCTCGGGCAACCTCGGTTGGGCGGCAGCGCCGGTGTTCCTCGTCACCATCGCGCAATTCGCCGGATGGCGCGCGGCCTTCGTCGGCGCGGCACTGGTGGCGCTCGTCGTGCTCGCCGTCGTCTGGTGGCATCGCGATGCGCTCGAGACGCCGCCGCACGCGCGCGAAGCGGCCGCCGAGCGCGACGCCGGCGCCTTCGACTTCCTGCGGCTGCCCGCCGTCTGGCTGGGCTTCGCATTCTTCTGCGCCTATGCCTTCGCGCTCGGTGGCGTGCAGAGCTTCGCGCCCGAGGCCGCGCGCCTGTTGCACGGCGTTCCGCTCGAGGCGGTCGCCTGGTGCCTGACGGCGTTCATGCTGGCCAGCGCCGGCGGCACGTTGCTCGGCGGTTTTCTGGCCGGCGACCCGGAGCGGGCCGAGCGCGTGATCGCCGCCTGCTTCGGCGCGGCGGCGCTGCTTGCGCTCAGCCTGGCGTGGGTGCCGTGGCCGGGCGTCGCGGTGCCGTTCGTCTTCGCGGCAATGGGCGTGGCGGCCGGATTGGCGAATCCGTCGCGCGACATGCTGATCCGGCGCGCGACGCCGCCCGGCGCCACCGGCCGCGTCTACGGCGTCGTCTACTCGGGGCTCGACCTGGGCATGTCGACCTCGCCGCTGCTGTTCGGAATGATGATGGACGCGCAGTCGCCCAAGCTCGTCTTCGTCGGGATCGCTGCTGCCCAGGCGCTGCTGATCCTCGGCGCGTTCCGCACCGGACGCGCGACGCGCATCCGCAGTGTCGCCGCGGAAGCCGCCTGAGGCGCAGGGCGGCTCTCGCGCCGCCGCCTCCGCGGCGATGACGGCGCCGTCCGTGCCGCTGGCCGAACGCCTTCGGCCGCGCACGCTCGACGAGGTGATCGGCCAGTCGCACCTGCTCGGTCCCGGCCGTCCGCTGCGCGTGGCTTTCGAGTCGGGGCGGCCGCATTCGATGATCTTCTGGGGCCCGCCCGGCGTCGGCAAGACGACGCTCGCGCGCCTGATGGCAGACGCCTTCGATGCGCAGTTCATCGCGATCTCGGCGGTGCTCGGGGGCGTGAAGGACATCCGCGACGCGGTGTCGGCCGCGCAGGCCGCTCGCGAGCACGGACGGCGCACGATCGTCTTCGTCGACGAGGTGCACCGCTTCAATCGCGCCCAACAGGACGCGTTCCTGCCGCACGTCGAGAGTGGCCTGTTCGTGTTCATCGGCGCGACCACCGAGAACCCGTCGTTCGAGGTGGTGGGCGCCCTGTTGTCGCGCGCGCGCGTCTACGTGCTGCAGCCGTTGTCGCCCGAGGAACTGGCGACGCTGTTCGACAGGGCGCTCGCGTTGCTCGGCGATGACGGCGGCGCGGTCGCCTTCGACGACGATGCGCGCGAGCGGCTGGTCGGCTGGGCCGACGGCGACGCGCGTCGCTTGCTCAATGCGATCGAAGTCGTCACCGACGCGGCGCACAGCGCGAAGCGCGAATCGATCGACGCTTCGTTTCTCGAGACGGCGCTGTCGCAGAACCTGCGCCGCTTCGACAAGGGCGGCGAAGCCTTCTACGACCAGATCAGCGCGCTGCACAAGTCGGTGCGCGGCTCAGACCCCGATGCCGCGCTCTACTGGCTCGCGCGCATGCTCGATGGTGGCGCCGATCCGCGTTATCTCGCGCGGCGCATCGTGCGCATGGCCAACGAGGACATCGGTCTTGCCGATCCGCGCGCGCAGGAACTGGCGCTCGGCGCCGCACAGGTCTACGAAAGGCTCGGTTCGCCGGAAGGTGAACTCGCGCTCGCGCAGGCGGTGGTTTATCTCGCCTGCGCGGCGAAGTCGAACGCGGTGTACGTCGCGTGGAAGAAGGTGCGCGCCTTCGTCGCCGAGCACGGTTCGGCGCCGGTGCCGATGCATCTGCGCAATGCGCCGACGCGGCTGATGAAGGGCCTCGGCTATGGGCGTGCCTATCGCTACGCGCACGACGAGCCGGGGGGCTACGCGGCAGGGGAGCGGTACTTCCCCGACGAGGTCGAGGCGCAGCGATTCTACGAACCGGTCGATCGCGGGCTCGAACTGCGTATCGGCGAGAAGCTTGCATCGCTGCGCGAGCGCGATCGGCGGGTGCGCGGTGCGCCTGCAGGTGGTGAGCCTGCGTCCGGCGCGCCTTCGGGCGACGAGCCTTCAACCGCCACGCCTGGGACCGCCACGCCTGCGGGCGGCGAGAGCGAAGGTCGCTAAGCCTCGGCGGCGCACCGCACGCGGCTGCACGCCGTCGCCGCACCCGTGTCGCTCATCGGGTACGCGTCCGCAACACCGTTGACCGCCGTCAACGTCCATTTCTGTCATTCCTGCGCTTGATCTCATCTGCGGACCGGATCTGTCTGCCGAAGAAATCGACCAGGGGAGTGACATGCGACTTCGAGGATGGCGGCCACTTGCGGTGGCCGGCGCAGTGGGCGTGCTGCTGGCAGGTTGCGGCGGGGGCGGCGGTAGCGATGACGCGGGCGCACCGCCGCCGGCAGTGATCGCCGAGACCGCAAAGGACTACTGGAATGCGGAGACCGATGCGCGCTGGGCGTTCGTGCAGACCGACTCGCGTCCGGGGCATGCGAGCGGTCGGATCAACCTGGTGACGATCGGCGAGCCGGGAACGGCAGGCGGGACGACGGCGGTGCGCTTCGTCCACAGCAGCTCGCTGGTCGACGGACAGCCGACCGAGGAACTGCGCTGGTTCGACGGGAGCGCCGTCCGGGTGGGCGGAGAGATCGACGCGGGCCTTGGCGGCGCCGTTGCCGGCGATTATGCGGAGTTGCCGGCGCCGATGGTCGACGGCGCGTCGACCACAGTCCTCGACCGCAGCGGCAGCATCGGCGACCTGGACCTCGACGGCATCGCCGATACGGTCAAGCTGACGGTCGTCACGACGTTGGCGACCGAGGCCAGCCGCACCGTTCCGGCGGGAACCTTCTCCAACGTCGTTCGCGCACGCAGCGAGATCACGGTGAGCGTCACTCTGAGCGGGTTGAAACGCACCGAGAGCGCGACCGGTATCGCCACGACGTGGTATGCGCCACAGGTCGGACCGATTCGCCGCGAATACGTCGATCCGGAGTTCGGGGCGCCGAACAACGTCGCCTACGAGGAGTTGTCGGGCGTGTCGGTGGCTGCGGTCAAGGCGGGCACCGTGCCGGGCTACGTGCTGCTCGACGATCTCGGCGCTGGGACGTCGAGCAACGAAGCCGGAAGGCCGGCGATGGCCGCCAGTGCCGACCGGCTGGTTGTCGTGTCGCGCGCGCTCGACGACATCGGGCAGGCGTCGCTGGCCGCGGCGATCGTCTCGGCCGACGGGACGCCGGTGGCGCGCAGGACGCTCGTCGCGGCGAGTTCGGGTGCGTTCGAACAGAGTCTCTCGGCTGCTGCCTGGGACGGACAGAGCTTCCACGCGTTCTGGGTGCGGCCGGACGGCGTGCTTGTCGGACAGCGCCTGGCCCCCGACGGAACGGTACTCGGGGCGACGACCGGGGAACCGGTGGGGGGTGTCGACGTCGGGTCGATCCAGGCGCTGGCCGCCGCCAGCGACGGCAACCGGGTGCTGCTGGTCTGGCAGCGTCTGTCAGGTGGCGGGGCGAAGCTCGAAGGAACGCTGGTCGAGCGCTCGGGCCTGGCCGGTCCGGTCATCGATCTCGGCGTGGGAATGGGCGGTGCCGTGGCACTCGACGCCGCTTGGTCGTCGGGGCATTACTTCGTGACTCGGATCGAGACGGGCCTGGGATCCGACTTGCTCAAGTTCGCGCGCCTGGACGCGGACGGAACCGTGCAGGTGGCCGACCTGCTGGTGGGACCCTGGACTACCCTTCCGACGGAAGGGAGCCACAGGACCGATCCCCGGGTCGTCGCGCATCCGGACGGCTTTCTCGTCGGCTATACCGCGTGGAACGCGCCGCCGGCATCTTGGGAACCGAGCCGGCTGATGGGCAAGCGGGTCGATGCGGCCGGTGTGGTTCTCGATGCCGAAGGCGTTCTCATCGACGGGCTGCTCACCGGTCGAGGATCGGGCGTCGCGCTGGCGAGCGGTGCTTCCGGACTCTTCGCGGGTTGGCTGACCGCCGAGCGAATTCACGATCCATTGGCGACGGCCGATCTGGTTCGCGCCGTCCGTGCGCCTGCGGTTGCGGGAGCGCCCGTCTTCGGCGCGGCGACGTCGCTCTGGTATACCGGCGCTGACGCAAGCTCCGCGGCCGCGGTGTGGCCGGTTGCGACCGCCGTCGCCAACCGCTCCGTGATCGGCTGGCTGGAAGACCGGGAGAACGCGGCCACGCCGTCCGACCGCGTGCGCGGAACCTTCGTGTTCCCGCCGGCGGCGCGCTGAAGCGGGGCGGCCGCGAAGGGCGGCCTTGCTACACTCGCCCTTCGCCGCGCCGCTTCGCTTCCATGCTCGACCTCGCCCAGCTCCGCAAGGACCCCGATGCCGTTGCCGCGCGCCTTCGCGCGCGCGGCGTCGTCTTCGACCTCGACGCCTTCCGCACGCTCGAGGCCAGGCGCAAGACGCTGCAGACACGCACCGAGGCGTTGCAGGCGCAGCGCAATTCGCTGTCCAAGGCGATCGGCCGCGGCAAGGCGTCCGGCGACGACGTGTCCGCCGCGCTCGCCGAGTCGACGCAGGTCAACGAGGCGCTCGACACCGTCGCGCGCGACAACGACGACGTCCGCGCGCAGCTCGCACAGTGGCTGCTGCAGTGGCCGAACCTGCCGCACGAATCGGTGCCCGAGGGCGCCGACGAGAGCGGCAACGTCGAGATCCGCCGCTGGAGCCCGTCGGGCACCGAACCGGCGCCGCTCGCCTTCGAGCCTCGCGATCACGTCGATCTCGGCGCGCCGCTCGGTCTCGACTTCGAGACCGCGTCGAAGCTCTCCGGAGCGCGCTTCGCAGTGATGAAGGGTGCGATCGCGCGCCTGCACCGTGCGCTCGCGCAGCTGATGCTCGACGTGCAAACCGCCGAGCACGGCTACCAGGAGTGCTACGTGCCGTACATCGTCAACGAGGCGACGATGCGGGGCACCGGGCAGTTGCCGAAGTTCGAGAGCGACCTGTTCGCCGCTCGCAAGGGCGGGCAGCAGGGCGAGGGCGACCCGCTGTACCTGATCCCGACCTCCGAGGTGCCGCTCACGAACTTCGTGCGCGACGAGATCCTGCCGGCAGCCTCGCTGCCGATGCGCCTCACCGCGCACACGCCGTGTTTCCGTTCCGAGGCTGGCGCCTACGGACGCGACACGCGCGGCATGATCCGCCAGCACCAGTTCGACAAGGTCGAGATGGTGCAGATCGTGCCGCCCGAGCATTCGTACGACACGCTCGAGCAGATGGTCGGTCACGCGGAGAACGTGCTGCGCAGGCTCGAGTTGCCGTATCGCGTCGTGCTGCTGTGCACCGGCGACATGGGCTTCTCCGCCGCGAAGACCTACGACCTCGAGGTCTGGCTGCCATCGCAGCGCGCGTACCGCGAGATTTCGTCGGTGTCGAACTGCGAGGCCTTCCAGGCGCGGCGCCTGCAGGCGCGGTATCGCGCGGCCGACGGCAAGCCGGCGTTCGTGCACACGCTGAACGGCTCGGGACTGGCCGTCGGTCGCGCGCTCGTCGCGGTGCTGGAGAACGGCCAGCAGGCCGACGGATCGATCCGGCTGCCGAAAGCGCTAGTGCCGTACATGGGTGGCGTCGACCGCATCAGCTGAAGGGGGGATCCGCGCGCGCTGCTGCGCATCGCCTCGGCTGACGGAAGACTGCTTTGCTATACTCGCGGGCTTCGCGCGTGCAACGCGCGCGAGCCCCGGAGAGGTGGCAGAGTGGTCGAATGCGCCGGACTCGAAATCCGGTGTACGGTCAATCCGTACCGTGGGTTCGAATCCCACCCTCTCCGCCATTTGTTGCTTTTTTGTCACTTCCTGACACTCCGACAACAAAGAAAATCAAGCACTTAGCGTCGAGATAGTCAGCAAGAGGCTTCCTAACACTTCCTTCGTTCCCCCGGTTTTGGTGGAATGGTGGTGGAACAGAAACGACCTGCGGAGGTCATTCCACCATGAGCACCACCATCATTCCCCCGGCGTCGGGCGCATTCCACAAGATCCTGATGGCGAACCCGGTGCCGGTCGTCGGCATCGAGGTCGCCGTCGGACACGCGCTCACCGACAAGAAGCTGCGCGACGACGCGAAGATGCCGCCGGCCAAGCCGGAGAAGAAAGCCGACGGCGGCGGGCTCTATCTGCATCGGATGCCGACCGGCGTCTCGACCTGGCGCATCAAGTACCGCATCGCGGGGCGCGCCGACGAGGTGACGATCGGCCGGTTCCCGGAAGTGGCGCTCGCCGAGGCTCGCGCCGACGCGGCGGCGATCCGCCGCCTCGTCGCGGCCGGCACCGATCCGAAGGCGTGGGCCGGCGCGATCCGCATCCGCGAGGCTTCGGAGGCGCAGCGCGCCGCCGACACCTTCCGCGCGCTGGCGGGCTCCTACTTCGAAGCCAATTCGCCCGGCTGGACAGCCACGCATCAAAGAGACGTGCAGCGCATCCTCGACGAGCTGGTCGAGGGCCGCACGGCGCCCGACAAGCCACGCCACGCCAGCGTCGGCACGATCCCGATGCGTGATCTTCGCAAGTCCCACGTCCGGGACGTTCTCGATGCGGTGGTGGCGCGCGGCGCGCTCACCTACGCGAAAGACGTGCTGCTCTACTGCCGCAAGGTCGTCGAGCACTTCAACGCCGGTACCGACGACCCGATCGCCGATCCGACCGCCGGCCTGCGCGCGACGATCCCGACAGCGACTGAGCGCAACCATGCGGCGCTGAAACCGGCCGAGATGCCCGAGTTCCTCGCCGCGATGCGCATCGCCCGCTGTGAACCGGAAACGCGCCTCGGGCTGCGTCTGCTGATGCTGACCGCGTTGCGCACGACCGAGCTTCGTCTGGGCGAGTGGTGCGAGATCGACTTCGAGGCGAAGAAGTGGACGGTGCCGGCCGATCGCATGAAGTACCGCCGCCGGCTCGCCGCGCCGCATGAGGTGCCGCTCTCGCGCCAGGCGCTGGCCGCGCTGCGCGATCTGCAGGCGCTTACCGGCGACAGGGAACGGATGTTTCCGGGGCAGGGCGGCGGCGATGCGGTCATGAGCGAGGGCACGATGCTGATGGCCGTCAAGCGCATGGGGTACGCCGGACGGATGACCGGGCACGGATTGCGGAGCGTGTTCTCGACATGGGCGCACGATGCCGGGTACGACACGGCCGTCGTCGAGCGCGCGTTGTCGCACGTCGATGCTAACGCGGTACGCGCTGCCTACGACCGGGGCGACCGCTGGCGGGCGCGTGTCGATCTGATGCAGGCGTGGGCCGATCGGCTCGACGCCTGGGAGCAGGCCGACAACGTGGTTGCGCTGCGGGGCGCGAAGTGACGGAGGCAGAGACCGAAGGGGAGGTTGCGCCGCGAAGCTCTATGCAAATAGTGCAACTCTTCCCCTAAAAACTGCACTCGCTCATCCGGACACTTGGAAGCACTTCGACACGAGGTGCTTCCGATGACACAAGTTCAACGCTGGCTGCGCAAGTCCGAGGTTCGGACTCGCTATAGCGCCAACGATCGTCAGATCGCCGAGTTGCAGGCGATCGGCCTGCCTGCCCCTACCTACTTCGGACCGCGCTCGCCGCGCTGGTCGATCTCCGCACTCGACGAGTTCGACCGCAGAGTCGAAGCGGGCGAGGTCGTGCTCGTCGATCGCGATAAGGCTGCGGAGCAGACCGCTGCGGCGCGCGCGATGTACATGCAGCGGGTGGCGTCGGGCGAGGTTCGCGCGTCGCGCCAGGCGACGGCGGCGAGAAAGCGTGCGGAGCGCGAGGGCGAGCATGCGGCCGGCTGAGGGAGGCGCGAGCGGCCGGGCTGGGCACCCGGACCGCATCGCAGAGGGCAGTAACAGCACGCCGATTCTCGCGTACGACGCGGATGCGGGCAAACAAGGTCCGGCGGCGCTCGGCCGCTGCGTGTGCGGCGCTCCGATCGGGTCGAACGTCCGTGGTATCGGCTGCCGGACGTGCGGTGCGTGGGCGCGGTGGCGCAGCGCCTTTCGTGTCGCTGTCCACGCTCGTGGCGATGCCTGATCTCGACCGAGCGCGCAGCGCACTGCACGCGATCGATCCCGGCTGTCCTCGCACCGAGTGGGCGACGGTCGGCATGGCCGCGAAGGATGCCGGGCTCGCACTCGACGACTTCATCGCGTGGAGCAAGCCGGCCCGCAACTTCAAGAACGAGGCCGACTGTCGCGCTGCTTGGCGGTCGTTCAAACGTGGCGAGGTGACCGCTGCCACGTTGTTCGCACGAGCACTCGATGCCGGATGGCGCGACGAGACAACGAACGAACACGACAGGCCGCACCAGAAGGCGCAGGAGCGGCGCAAACGAAACGGTGACGGCAAAGCACGCTTCGACTTCGCGGCCGTTTGGGGCGATTCTGAGGCGGCTGCAGCAGATCATCCGTACATCGCGCGCAAGCGCGGGCTCGCCGACGGACTGCGCGTCTACCGCGGCACGTTGAAGGTCGCCGGGCAGTCGCTAGAGGGCTCGCTGCTCGTTCCGGTTCACGACGGCGATGGGCGCCTGCAATCGTGGCAGGCGATACCGGCCGAGGGCGACAAGCGCAGCGCGCCAGGTGCACCGATCAAGGGCGGCTCGTTCGTCGTCGGTGGTGCGGTGCGCGACGTCGTCTACGTCGTCGAGGGCATCGGACAGGCGTGGAGCGCGCACCAGGCGACGGGCAAGACGGCCGTGGTGTGCTTCGGCGCCGGCAACGTCGAGACGATCGCGAAGCAGATACGCGAGCGTTACCCGGTAACGCGGATCGTCATCGTCGCCGACGCCGGCAAGGAGCGCGACGCCGAGCGCGTGGCGAAGGCCGTGCGCGGTGCGTGGGTCGCGATGCCCGAGGGCTCACCAGCGAACTTCGATTTGAACGACCACCACCGGCAGGTGCGCGAGCTGTCGAAGGTGGCTGAGCTGCTCGCGGCCGAGCGCGTGCCCGATGACGGTGATGATGCCGCCGCGTTGCGATTCCGGTTCCTCACCATCGGCGAATTGCTGCGCACGCCGGCCGCGACGTGGCGCGTGTTGCGCGTGATTCCATCGCGTGGCCTGGTCGTGATCTGGGGCGCGTCCGGTTCCGGGAAGACGTTTACCGTGCTCGACCTGGCCGGCGCAATCGTGCGCGGACTGCGATGGGCGGGCAGACGGACCAAGCGCGGCGCCGTGGCCTACGTCGCCGCCGAGGGCCAACTGCGCGATCGGGTCGAAGCCTACCTGCAGCACAACGGGCTCGACGGCGCCGATCTTGCGGGCCTGCGCGTGCTCGATTCGGCTGTGAACCTGCTTGATCCGACCGCCGACATCCCCGCGCTCGTCGAGTCGCTGCGCCTGGTCGCGCTCGAGACCGGCGGGCTCGCTACCGTGATCGTCGATACGCTCAACCGCGTCATGCCTGGCGGCGACGAGAACAACAGCGACGACATGGGCATGGTGCTCGCCGCTGCAAAGCTGATCGAGCGCGAATTCGGCTGCGCAGTGATCTTCGTGCACCACAGCGGAAAAGACGAGACGAAGGGAAGCCGCGGGCATTCGTCGCTCAAGGCCGCGGCCGATGCCGAGATCAGCGTCAAGCGCGACGGCGACGTGCGCACGATCAAGGCCGAGAAGGTGCGCGACGGCGCGGACGGCGAGGTGCTGATGACCTTCCGCCTGCGTTCGATCGATCTGGGCGCGATGGCCGATACGGATCCGGACGCCGAGCCCGACGAGCGGCGCACCTCGTGCGTCGTCGAGTCGATCGCCGGGGAGACGATCGAGAGACCGAGCGCGCCGGCCGGCGGAAACCAGCGTGTCGCGTGGGACCGCATCGGCGAGTTGTTGCGCGAGGTCGGGGAGGTGCGACCCGCCGGGGCTCCAATGGCGGTTCCGCCCGGGCGCCCAGCCGTCACGCTGGATGCAGCCGCCGATGGCGTCGGCACTCGGCTGGTGTGCGAGCCGAAGCGCAGGCGCGAACGCGCGATTCAAGCGATCCGTGGGCTCGTGGGTCGAGGACTGTTGCGCCACGCCGAAGGATGGATCTGGTGCCCTTGAAATCCCCGCTGCATCTTCCCGGTCCCGTTCCCGAAATCCCGCCGGTCATAGACCGGCCGGGAACTTCGGGAAAGCAGGAGGGCCGGAACTTCCCGGATTCGGGAGTTTCGGGAACTTCGGGAAAGGGGTCGAGTTATCGATGGATGATCGTCATCGCGCTGCTGATCTCGCCCGATGTCGAGGGCCGGCGCCTGGCTGCACTGCTCACCGGCTGGAAGTGCGAGACACGCCGGCACCTGGTCATCGACGACTGCCAGCGGCGGCCCGGCGCAGGAAAGGCGGCGAGCGCCAGTGGCTTCGACGTTCAGTGTTCGTGAGGAGTCGATGCTAAGTGTTTGATTCTACTGAAAAAGCCGGGTCCTTTAGGCTCTTTTCCCTATCGGGTCATGCGAAGCCCGAGATCTCGCTAGTGGCTGGTCCTTCCTTGCCTAAACCTGTGCCTACACATGCCCCCTAAACCTACAGGCCGGCAGATCGCCGAGGCGCTCGGCGTGAGTCCCGGCCGCGTTTCGCAGCTTCGAAAGGAGGGGATGCCCGTCGAATCGATCGAAGCGGCGTGGGCGTGGGTCCGCCGTCGAATCGATCCGGCGCGTTCGATCGCGCAACGAAACGCGCCCAGGCGGCGTGCCGCGTCGCAGTCCGAACCCGCCGACGATGGCGACGCCTTGGCACGGGCGGCGTCGCTCGCCACTGCTGCGCACTACGCGCTTGCGGCCGGGGGCTTCAGCGAGATCGAGGACGAGCTGCGCGCCGCGCTACGCGCTGTGCCGCTGGCCGAGCGTCCCTCACTCGCACTGCCGCTGGACGTGTTTCGGAAGCTGACGTGCACGGTGTTCGAGGACATCAAGGCCCACGAGCAACCGGGCGACATCGCCGACACGATGCCCGACGAGGAGGCTGAGTGGATGGGCCGCTTCTGGTTCGCCGTCGCGGCCGGCGAGATCGCGCTGCACGCCGATGAACAACCGTATGACGGAGAACCCGATGACGAATCCCCCTGACTGCGTCGAAGCCGTGCACGCGCTCGTACCGCCTGCGCTGCAGGCGATGGCGCAGGGCCACTTCGCCGATCTGGCACCGCAGCTGCGCGCGGCTATCCGCGCCTGCGATGCGCGGTACACCGAGCTCGTGCTGCCTGCTTCGATCTGGCGGGCGCTGGTCGGGCCCGTCGTCGATCGTCTGGGCATCGACTACGTCGACGCGCGCTTCTCGCGCGTCGACGCCAGCGAGGCGGACCAGGCCGAGCAGGCGCTCGCACGATTCTGGTTCGAGTGTGCCAGCGGGGAGATTGGCTTCGATGCGTAAGCGTCCGGCGCAGTGGTTCGACCCGATCGCGCCTGTTGCGCAGCCACGCGAATCCGACCCCTGCGAGCGAGCCGAACTCGTCCTGCAGGCGATCGACCTGCTGCGCCGCTCCGACAACGCCGGCGCGCGGCACGTGGCCGCCGGCCTGTCCTCATGGCTTTCTGAGGGTGGCGATCTGGCGCGCTTGCTCGGATTGCGTGTCCGTCGCGGCCGACGTGCGGTAGGCACGATCCTTCGCGCGCGCGAGCGCGATGCCGCGCTGCGCGAGGCGGCGGTACTGATGCAGGCGACGCCGGCACGCCTTGCGCTCGAGGTTCGCTCTGATTCCCCGATTGGGCGTCGCCTGCGCGAGATCGGAGCACCGATGTCCGAGCGGCAGATCGCTCGCATCCTCGCGCGCGACGAATCGAATTCAGACACAAGTTCGTGAACTGGCGTCGCGTCGTCGGCGCGATCGATGATTCATCTCAACGGGAGGGGCGCATGCCTGCTGAACGAGAAGTTGGCTACCAACTGCTGATCAAACCGACGGGTGGTTTGTGGCTGCTCTTCACCGACCAGACGATGGTCGACATCGACATGTCTCCGGCCGAAATGCGCTCGTTCGCGAATGACCTGGTCGAGCAGGCCGCCCGCGTCGAGAAGATGCCCAGGGGCGTGTCGAGCTACGCGGGCCGGGCGCAACCATGAGCTGGTACTCGATCCGGGCCCGCGGCGCGCGCGCTGCCGAGGTCTTCATCTACGGCGACATCGGCGAAAGCTGGTCCGACGAATCGGTGACGGCGGCGAAGTTCGTGCGCGAGCTCGGCGCGCTCGACGTGGATGCACTGAGCGTTCGCATCAACAGCTACGGCGGCAGCGTCTCCGACGGCCTGGCGATGTACAACGCGCTCAAGCGCCACAAGGCCGCCGTCACCGTGTCGATCGACGGCGTCGCCGCTTCGATCGCTTCGCTGATCGCGATGGCCGGCGAGACGGTCGAGATGGCCGAGAACGCGCTGTTGATGATCCATGCCCCGTGGGGCGCTGCCATCGGCAACGCAACCGCGATGCGCGAGTTCGCCGACATGCTCGACACTTGGGCGCAGGCGATGGCGACGAGCTACGCGGCGAAGACCGGCCGACCACTCGACGAGATGCTCGCGCTGCTCACCGACGGCGCGGACCACTGGCTCGACGCCGAGCAGGCGCGCGCATCCGGGTTCGTCGACGCAGTGGTCGCAGCAATGCCGATCGCGGCGTCGTTCGACCTTTCACGTTTTCAGCTACCGGCGGCGATGGCCGCGCATCTTCACGGAGAGCCCACGATGGGAACGAAACCGGCCGATACCGGCGAGCAGGCAATCGAGGCGCGCGGGCGCCAGGCCGAGGCACAACGGCGCAACGAAATCGCCGCCGTGTTCTCCGGCAAGTTCGGGCGATACGAGGGCGCCCAAGCACTGATGGCCGCCTGCCAGAACGACATGGCGTGCGACGTGCAGACCGCGAAGAATCGCCTGCTCGCGCACCTGGCTGAAGGCGTCGGCCCGATCGGTGGCTCGTACGTCGTTTCGGTCGGGGACGAAACGCGCACTCGCCGTGACCTGATGGTCGAGGCGCTCGCGTATCGCATGGGCGGCCCGGCGCCGAAGCAAGGCAATCCGTACCTGCATACGTCCTTCGCCGCGGCTGCGGGCGAAATCCTGTCGCAGCGCGGCGTATCGACGCGTGATATGTCCGACGCGCAAAAAATCAAGGCCGCCTTCACGCACACCACGAGCGACTTCTCGACGTTCCTCGAGGACATGACAAATCGCTCATTGCGCCAGGCGTACGAAGCCGCACCGAGCGGGATCATGCGCATTGCCCGCAAGTCGACGGCGCCGGACTTCCGCGCGAAGTACCGCGTGCAGCTCGGCGAGTGGCCCGAGCTGCTCGAGGTGAAAGAAGGCGCAGAGTTCACCGCCGGCTCGATCGCGTCGTCGAAGGAAACGTACAGCCTGAAGACCTTCGGGCGCACGTTCGGCATCACGCGTCAGGCGCTCATCAACGATGACCTGGGCGCATTCGGCGACATGATCCGCGCCTTCGGCCGTTCGGCGGCCGAGGTGCAGGCGAGAGTGCTATGTGACCTGCTCACGGCCGGCACCGGCGTCGGGCCGACGATGAGCGACGCGAAGGCGCTTTTCCACAGCGGCCACGGCAACCTCGCCGCCGCCGGTGCGGCGCTCGACGTGACGAGCTTGGGTGCTGCGCGCGCCGCGATGCGCCTGCAGAAAGGGCTCGACGGCGTGACGCCGATCAACGCCGAGCCGCGTTTCATTCTGGTGCCGGCCGCACTCGAGACGAAAGCCGAGCAGGTGATCGCGTCCATCTCGGCCGCAACGTCGGCCGATGCGAACCCGTTCGCCGGGCGCCTCGAGGTCGTCGTCGACCCGCGGCTCGACGGTGCGTATGCGAACAGCGCCAAGGCCTGGTACGTGTTCACCTCGCCGGACGCGTTCGACACGATCGAGTACGCCTTCCTCGACGGTGCCGAAGGCCCAACGGTCGAAGCACGGCCGGGCTTCGAAATCGACGGCGTCGAGCTGAAATGCCGGCTCGATTTCGGCGCGGGGGTGCTCGACTGGCGCGGCGCGTACCGCAACCCCGGCGCCTGACCGAACAGCCGTCTCGCGGTGAGAGAGCCGACCCATAGCCGCCGAGAGGGCCACGGCACCGGGCGACCCGGTGCCGTGCATCGCCACCCATGGGACGGCACCCAGCGCGCGGAAACCACTTGGTTTGTTCACGCAGCGCCTCTGGGACGCCCGAGAGGGCGGCGCGGGCGCACCCTTTCTCATCGGTAGGAGTGCATGGCTCGATGGTTGCCACTGTTGAGCAGGTTCGGGCACCGTCCCTGCCGGAGCGCGAGCTGCGTGCGCGCATCTTGCTCCAGCACTACCGGATGCGCGTCGAGCGATTCGGCGTCGGCTGGCGAGTCGTCGGCTCTGGCGTCGACACGCTTGTTTCGGATCTGTGGATCATCACGCCGGCCGAGGTCGAGCGGCTGGTGTTCGGACGCTGATCCGCGATGACCGACCCGAAGCAGACCGCGTCGAAGTTGCAGCGCTGGCTCGACCAGGCGGGCGAGATCGAGGCCGCGATTCTTTCGACTGCGCACCTCGATGACGAGCTCGTCAACGCGGCCGGCGTCGCGCTCGATCAGAGGCGCGCTCACCTGCGTCTCGTGGTTGATCTGCTGGCGCCCGAGTCGCCGCGGTTGCGCGTTCGTGTCATCGGCCGCCACGCCTGGTGGTTGGCCGATTCCTGGGGCTGCGACGCCCCGAGGTTGAAGCACATTCGCGCCGGGCTCGCGCTCCTTGACGTGCAGTCGTCGCGCGCGTAAGGGGCGGACCGGTGCAATCTCCGACGGAGATGGCAGAGCGTTTGCGTGCCGCAATCGCCCAAGGCAATTCGGATGCGATTCGGGCGACCGCCGAAGCGCTGCTCGCTCGAGCGGGCGACGATGCGCAGGTTCGCACCATCTGCGGACGAGTGTTCACCCTATTCGGTGATCCGCGCCGGGGGCTCGAACTGCTGGACGAGAAAGACCACGTCCTACGTGCGAAAGCCTGCATCGCGATCGGCCGGCTGTGCGACGCCGAGCGACATGTCGTCGCGGCCGAGGCCGCCGGTGACGAGCGCGCCAGCGGCGTGCGATGGGAGCTGCTCTCGCTTCTGAACAAGGCCGGAAAGCGCTTCACCTTTCCCGTGTCCGATTCTGTTCGACAAGCGATGCTTCGAGAGCACACCGAGCTTCGAACGCGAGGCCTGAACGTCGCGGAGCTCTTGCGCAACGGGGACGTGCGCGCCGCCGCGCGGGCGCAACTGGCGATACTCGATGCGTTCGGGCCTTCAACCATCGGCGCGTCGTCGCTCGACCGCGTTGGCGGCACCGTGCCCCTGTGGGACGGTCGCCCGACCGGGCACATGGTCGCCTTGTGCATTGACGGGTACGGTGATTTTCTGCAGTTCGCTCGCTACCTGCCCGCGGCGCGGCGACGGTGCACGCGGCTGACGGTCGCGGTCGTGCCAGCACTGCATAGCATCGCTCGGCAGGCGACTGGCGCCGACGAGGTGGTCGCGTTGGATGAAATGCATGCACCTCTTCAGACGGCGAGTGCATACGCGATGGTCTCGTTCACGCTCGCCCTGGCTGTCGAGCAGTGCTACGGAACACCGTTACCCGTGCGAAGCGCACACCCGGTGCGGCTGTGGCCCGCCAATCGGCACGTGGGGCTGTGCTGGTCGGCTTCTGGCATGGGTGCCGCGCGGTCGATTCCGTTCGCGGCGCTCGAACCACTGCGCGCGCTTCCTGGCATCGAGTTTCACTCGCTGCAAGTTGGGGCGAATCAAGCGGACGCAGGCCCATGGGTGACGCGCCACGAGCTACGCAGCTTCGATGACACTGCAGCGCTGATCGCGAGTCTCGACGCGGTCGTGAGCGTCGATACGGCGGTGCTACACCTCGCCGCGACGATGGGTGTGCGCACCGAGCTGATCTTGTCCGGATACGAAGATTGCCGATGGGGTGTGCGCATCGACACGCCCTGGTATCCGACCGTCCATATTCATCGGGGACACCTCGACCGCACGATTGAGCGCGTCCGCGCGCGCTTGATGGCTTGACGAGCTGCGCGACGGCATCGGATACTGACGGCGCGCCGACCATCGGCGCACGGGCTTGGCAGCCCGGAAACCAAGGCGGACAACCGCCGCAAGGCGGTTTTCTTTTCTGTCCGCACGTCGCGCTCTCCCTATGGGTGGGCCGGCGCGGAGACCGCAAGGTCTGACGGTCCTTGGTCCGTTCTGCCAACCGCGTCGGTTCCATCCACCACTACGGGAGGCTGCAATGGATGACCCTGATTTCTTTTACATGATCGCCGCGACCCTCGCCGGCGCAGGCGCGATGCTGCGCGAGCGCGATGACGACTTGATGTTCGTGCACCGGCTGATCTGCGAAGCGAAGCAGCGAGCTATGGAGGGCGCTGAGAAAGTCGTCGAAGCACCCCATCGGGAGGTCACGGCATGCGACGCTTGAGCCCGAAGGATTGGCCCTTTGGCGATTACTTCTCGCCAGCAGACATTGCCGTCCTGCCTGACGAGGAGATCTTCCGGATCATCGGATACGTCGCGAGCGTGCTCGAGCGGCACCGTAGGAGCATGAGGCGCGATGCCGAGGTGATCCAATTTCCGAAGCGATCGGGGGAGCGCGGCTGATCTACCGGTCCGCGGAAAGCCGGTACAGGGCCGCCTTCGGGCGGCTTTTTCAATGGTGCTGGTGCTCTGGTATCAACCGAGCCGCGATCGGCGCTTGTGCGTCGATCTGGGCCACGTCTTCATCGAAGGGTGCGCAAATTTGCGCACGCTGCAGTCCGTCGCTTCGGGCGGCTCTTCTTCGTCTACGACCGAACCGCCCGTTCGGCTGGCATTCGTTCCGCGACTTAGCGGTGGAATACCGGTGGAATGGATTGTGGAAACACTTCGAGAACCGCGCCAATACTCGCTGTGCGGCTGTCACCCTCTCCGCCAGTTAAGGTTTTCCGCGATAGCACATTCACCTCGATGAGGTTGGTCCGGGCGAGGTGCGCGTAACGGCTGGTGACGGCCAGCGACGAGTGTCCCGCAGGTCGCGCACGGCGGCGAGCGAGGCGTCAACGCGCAACCACCACGATGCGTTGACGTGGCGCAGATCGTGAAAGCGCACCCCGGCCAGCTTGGCGCTGACGCGCGCGTCTTCTTCGGCGACGTCGGCTTGGGCAGCGGCTGGCGCGCGGCGCCTTTAGGGTTGCCGATGAGGTGCAAGCGGCATTCGTGCGGCTGCTCCGACCCGCTCTCCTGAATCACTCTTGCTCGGGATCAGAGTCCGCTTTGACGAGGAAGCGGACGATGAATTTGCGAAGAAGGCCAAGTGGCGCACCATGCGCCGATGGCTCCAAGCCAATCCCGACGATGAGTTCGCTCGTCGGTGCTGGCTCGACGAGTCCGGTCCGACGTGCTTTCACGCCGGGAGATTGACACATGAAAAGGCCACTTCGATTCACCATCGTCCCGAAAGTCGCCCACCCCTGGTTTGACGAGGTGGTCAACGGCGCGCGCGCGCAGGCGGAAGTCCTGGGTCGTGCACTCGGTATCGACGTCGCGGTCGACTACATGCCGCCCGACGTAGCCGATGTCGCCGAGCAGAACGCGATCCTGGAGAGGGCCGCCGTGAACAACCCGACCGGAATCGCCGTCGACCCGGTCGACGCACTCGATCGCCTGACGGCGATCCTCCGAATCAGGGCTCAGGGGATTCCGCTGGTGATCTTCGATTCCCCGTCGCCGGATTCCGACATCACCAGTGTCGGCAATGACTTCGCCCAGCAGGGCGTGATCGCGGCCGAGCGCCTCGTAGAGCTGATCGGGTACGCCGGCAAAGTAGCCGTGATGCGCGGTTATCCCACGGCGCCGAACCACAAGCAGCGGTACGACGCCCAAGTGGGCATCCTGGGCAAGTACCCCGACATCACCGTCGTGGACGGGGGCGCCGACAACGATGACATCGAGACCGCCCACCAGCAGGCGGCGGCCGTTCTCGCCGCGCACCCCGATCTCGGTGGCTACCTGTGCTGCGACGCATCCGGCCCGATCGGCATCGCGACCGCGATCCGGGCGGCCGGGCAGGCCGGCCGGGTGAAGGTGGTCGGCATGGACGGAATCCGGCCCATTCTCGAAGCCATCAGGGACGGGTTGATCGACTCCTCGGCGGCGACCATCCCGAGGGTGCAGGGTTCGATGTCGGTACTGATGCTGTGGCAGTCATCGTTGGGCGTTCGGCTGCCGCAGGCGATCGACACGGGGATCGACGTGATCACACGGGACAACGTCGATCGATATCTGGCCGATGGGATCTCGACAGGTTCCCCCCGTTCATAGCTGCGTGCGAAGCAGTTCTCCCCGAGGCTTGCCGAGCCTTGGGGCCTTGTCGTCTGCACGGCTCGGAGTTCTTCGCCAGGTGACGCGCCAAGGCAACGCGTCGAAGAATCCGGTCGTTCGTCTTGATCCGCGGCAGAAATCGCGCGCAACCCGCGACGTACAGTCGCAACCCATCGCCCGCACACGCCGGGCTGCCGCACAAGCCCTTTGCACCCAGTCAACGTTCCGATGAAGCCTCTCCTTTGCGCGGTCGCTGTCGTCGTGCTTGCAGCGAGCGGTTGCGTCGCCATCGAAGACAAGTTCTATCCGGGTCTGAAGGCCAACGTCGAGGGGCCGACCGTCTCGAGACCCTCGGCGATCCCGGACGGCCATGGACGCGTCTGGGTCTACCGGCTTGCGCCCAAGGGGCCGGGTGTGCCCGTGGTCGCGGGCTTCGACGGCGGGTACTACTTCTACGTTGTTCCGCGTCCGAGCCGATGGGTCGATCTGCCCCCGGGGCGCCATCTTCTACACCTCGACAACGGCAACCGACTCGAGTTCGACTTGCGCGCCGGCGAGGAAGTGTTCGTGCGCTTCGACGTGGATCCGAAGCTTTTTGGAAAGGGCATCCACCCGGTGCTCGTCGACCTTTCGTTCGGACGGCGCGAGTTCAAGGCGCACAGCGGTATCGATACCGAAGCGGTCGCCTCGGAAAAATAGGCCTCGCGAATGCCGCGCACACCGTCTTCGCATCGTTACCTCGCTGTGCTGATTGCATTGCTGCTGCCGACCTTCGTCGTCGGCTGCGGCGGGGGCGGGGGCGGAGCCGACGAAGTGCCGTCGCCCGCACACGAACCGAAGGTCACGCTGACCGGCAGCGCGCTTGACGCGGAGAAAATCGCGCTCGCCTGGAAGGTTGACGCGATCAACGCCGACCAGGCCTACGCGATCACGGTCGATGGCGTGTTCGCCACCTACACGACGGCTCAGGGATACGCGTTCACGGCGGCGCCGGATACCAGGTACTGCTTCACCGTCGTCGTCGGTGCGCTCGCACCGCCGATGAATGCCTTCGTCGCCACAGGTCCGACCAGCAACGAGTTGTGCATCACGACGCCGTCGTTGCCGCCGCTTGCGCCCGGCTGGACCGTCAGTGACGCCGGCATGGGCAACGGGCAGTTCCCGGCCATCGCCCGCCGTGCGCCCGGCGCAGCCCCGGGCCTCTACGCCTGCGTCGCGAAAGACGTGGGCGACGGCGGCTCGGTCTTTCGCATGCTGGGCTCGTCAGGCATGGTTTTCCCGAGCTTCGCGTACGACGGCACGGCCTGCGCGGTAGCGGACAACGGCTCCTTCGATCCGATTCTCCACGCGGTAACGAACGCCGGCAGCTTCGTCACCTATCGGAACGCGCGGCCCGTGTCAGGGGGGTGGTTCTTCACCGGCGATCAGCCAATTGCCGCGAACGCCGATCCAGGGACGTCGGTATCGATGGCGATCGACGCGAGCCTGCGGCCGCAGGTCCTGTACCGCAGCGGTGGCCATGCGTACTGGTCGGGGAAGGACGCGACGGGCGGATGGAGCGTCCCCGAACCGGTCGGACCCGGCAACGTGGGCTGGCGTTCGTTGGCGGTTGCGGCGGACGGCGTCGTCTACGCGTTGCTCGCCGAGGGCGACCATGGCGTGCGCGTCTGGCGTCGCAACGCGCCGGGTGCATGGTCGACGGTCTACGTGAACGATGGCGCGCTGAACCTCCAGAGCACCCGCGGACCGGGCTCGATCGTAACGCCGGCCGACGGTGGCGTACGGCTGGTCTTCCGGCGCGCCGGTGGCGGCGTCATCTACGTCGAGTGGCCGGGCGACGCTGTCCCCTGGAGCGAGACGCTCGTCGATGCGGAGACCGACGCGATGGCTCCGGCGCTGGCGCTGGACCTGGCCGGCGAACCGCTGATCGCGTACGGCGACTCGCGCCATGACCTGCGCCTGACGCGCCGCAGCGCGGGGCAGTGGAACACGGTCCGCATCGACGCGCTGGGCGATCTGGCTTTGCACACCGACGTCGAAGTCGACGGCGAAGGCGTGGTCTACATCCTCTACAGCGATTCGGGCGGCGCTGCGAAACTGGCGACCGCACGCTAGCCGCGCCGAGTCGCCCGCAAAAGGCGTCGCCAGCGTGCCTGCTTCGCCACGCAGCTACTCGTGTGCGTGCGCTAGTTCACGCTCTTGGCGAGACATGCTTCCGCGAGTCGTCGCTCGCGCGATGCAAGGGCGCGCACTCGATGCGCGCAGCACGATTTGTTCACGCTGACCGCTCATCCGATCCGCTAGCATCGCGCCTGTTCGCACGACCTGCCCGGTCTCCATTCGTTCCCGGTAGCGGGGTGCGCCCGACGAGCCCCGATGCCCGATCCTCTTCCGTCCCGTCCCGTCTCGCCGCAGCCTTCGTCGCTGTACGGACGCGTGCGCGACCGGATCGCGGAAGCGTTGCGCGACGCGGCACGCAACGGCCTGCCGGCGCTCGCCGAAGCGCTCGACGATGGGGCCGAGCGCGCGCTGGAGGGGCGAGACCGACAGGCGATGTTCTCCGCTGCTACACGGCTGCGTCGAGAGTCGGCGAGTCGAGTGGGCGAGGTGGGACACGTTCTCGCGCGGCGTTCGCAGCGTTGCCTCGAGGCGGCGCAAGGCGAGGCGAGCGGGGCGCTCGCCTTGCTCGACGACGAGGAACTCGAGCAGCAGATCGCCGCCGGCGAGCTCGCACGCGAGGCGCGCGAGCGCTGCGGCGCGATCTATCCGCGCTACGTCGCGCGGCTGCGCCGCCTGCTCGGTACGGCTTTCGAATGGGAGGACGACGAGCGCAACCCGCTCGGCGCCCGCACGCTGGCGGCGGCCCTGCTCGCGAGCGTCGCCGGCGCCGCGGAGGGCGTAGCCGCCGACCGACTGCGCAATCTCGCATGGAAGCGCTACGCGCAGCCGATCGCCGACGCGATCGATGCCGCCGAGCGACTGCTCGCGCAGTCGGGGATCGAGGAAGAGGCGCCATCCGCACCGGAACACGCACGCGAAGCCGAGCGCGAGCCCGAGCCCGCCCGCGAACGCGCGTTCGAGCCAGAGCACGAGCCTGAACCCGCACCCGAACCCGCGCCCGAACTCGCGACTGCGCCCGCATCCGCGCAAGCGCCGCCACCCGTCGAGCCGACCGCATCGCGCGCAGCCGAACCCGGCCGGGCGATCGACCTCGCCGCGCGCGCAGAGCGCGATGCAGCCACGCTCGGCACCTCGCCGCTGGCCGGCGAGGCGACCGGCCCGCGCCTGGGCACGCTGCCCACGCTGCAGCCCGTGCTGGATCTCGAGCGCGACGCGATCGCCTTCGCACATTCGATCGGTGCGATGCCCTACAGCCGCGAAGCACGTGGCGAGTTCTTCGGCAACGTGCGCTCGCGCCTGCGCGAGGCCGGCGCGCCGCCCGCGCAGGTGGCCATCGTCGATCTCGTCTCGGCAATGTTCGACTACGTGATCGACGATCGCCGCATGCCCGAAGCGGCGCGCCCGCTCGTCTGGCGCCTGCAGCAGCCGACGCTCGCGCTGTCGCTGCTCGACTCCGGTTACCTCGGCGACGATCCGCGCTCGCTGCGCCGCCTCGTCGAGCATTTCGGCGCGATCTCGGCGGCGTTCTCCGACGAGATCACGCGCGGCAGCGAGCTGCATCGGCGGCTCGAGACCGTCGTGCGTGCGGTCGAGATCGTCACCAGCGCGCTGCAGTCGCGCTCGGCGGTGATGGCGCAGCAGGTGCAGAAGGAATACTCGCGGGCGTCGCGCAGCGTCGGCCAGCTGATCGATCACGTCGTGCGCGAGCGGCGCTCGCTGGAGGAGACGCCGGGCCGGCGCAACCGCCGCGACTACGCGCGCAGGCCCAACCGCGAGCGCGAGGAGGAGATCACCGGCCACCTGCACGCAATGCTCGCCGAACGGCTGCAGCGCCACACGGCGCCCGAGTCGGTGCGCGACTTCCTGATGAACGTCTGGCTGCGGCATCTGCGCACCGCGGCGCTGCGCGACGGCGAGCACAGCGCGGAGTTCCAGGTGTCGATGCGCGTCGTCGACGACCTGCTGTGGAGTCTCGACGAAAGCGGCGAGCGCCAGAGCCGGCGCGAGCTCGCCCAGCGCATCCCGCCGCTGATCCGGCTGATGACCCAGGGCGTGCGCGAGATCGGCGCAAAGGACGAGGAGTCGAAGGCGTTCTTCGACGAGCTGTTCCTGATCCATCTGCGGCGCATGCAGCGGCGTGACCGCGAGCGCGGGGCAACGCGCACGCGCATGCCGGACGAGGAGGCGGCCGCGGGGGCGGGGCGCGACAGCGCCGAGCCGCAGCCCCGCGCCGAGACCGTTCCCGCGCCACAGACGATTCCCGCGCCACAGACGATTCCCGGGCCGCAGACGATTCCCGCGCCGCAGACGATTCCCGCGCCGCAGACGATTCCCGCGGAAGCGGGCGCCCCAGCCGACGGCGACGGCCCCGGCCGAAAGCTGCTCGAGATCCTCGAATCGCTCGACCTTGACGACCTGCCGCGCAATTCGCGCAGGCTGACGCTGGCCCCCGAGCAGGCGATCGAGCGGATCGCGCGCGGTGACTGGATCGAATTCGTCGCGCGCGACGGCGCGAGCGCGCATTCGAAAGTCGCTTGGATCAACCGTCGGCGCACCGTGGTGCTGCTTGTTCGCCGCGCCGATCGACGGGCGATGTCGCTGCGCACCGACGAACTGCGCGAGCGCTTCGCGCTTGGCCGCGCGTTCCTGCTCGAGGGATGATGCGTGCCGGCGAAGCATGCGCCGACGCCCCGTTTAGCTGCACTATAATGCTTGACACCGTTGCGCACGGGAAGTACTTTGCGTGCGCCTCGCAGCGATTCGCGCTGCGCGCGCTTCGTGCTCAGGTAAGCCATCAGTCGCGCGGCATCCCCATCCGGCTCGATAATGCCGGTGTCCGAAAAACCCCTGGAGGAGATTCGATGAAGGGTTCCCATGCAACGAAGCTGGCGGTTGCCGCCGGGCTCGCGTCGATCGCGCTCGGCGTATCGGCCGCCGACTCGGTCAAGGTTGGCTTCATGTTGCCGTACTCCGGCACCTACACGGCACTCGGCAACGCGATCGAGAACGGCTTCAAGCTGTACGTCGACGAGCAGGGCGGCAAGCTGGGCGGCCTGGCCGTCGAATACGTGCGCGTGGACGACGAGAGCGCGCCGGCCAAGGCCACCGACAACATAAACAAGCTTATCAACCGCGACAACGTCGACGTCGTGGTCGGCACCGTGCACTCGGGCGTCGCGATGGCGATGGCCAAGGTCGCCAAGGACACCGGCACGTTGATGATCGACCCGAATGCCGGCGCCGATGCCGTCACCGGTCCGATGTGCGCGCCGAACATCTTCCGCAGTTCGTTCTCGAACTGGCAGCCGGCCTACGCGATGGGCGTCGTCGCCGCCGAGAAGGGATACAAGCGCGCCGTCACCATCACCTGGGATTACGCGGCCGGCAAGGAGAGCGTAAACGGCTTCAAGGAAGCGTTCACGAAGGCGGGCGGCAAGATCGAGAAGGATCTCACGCTGCCGTTCCCGCGCGAGGAGTTCCAGGCGCTGCTCACCGAGATCGCGTCGATCAAGCCGGACGTCGTCTATACGTTCTTCGCCGGTGCAGGCGCCGTGAAGTTCGTTAAGGACTACGCTGCAGCGGGCCTGAAAGACTCGATCCCGCTGGTCGGCGCGGGCTTCCTCACCGACGGCACGCTCGAGGCACAGGGCGACGCGGCCAACGGTCTGCTCACCACGCTGCACTACGCCGACGGGCTGAACACGCCGAAGGACAACGCGTTCCGCCTCAACTACGCGAAGACGTACAAGATGCAGCCCGACGTCTATGCGATGCAGGGCTACGATGCCGCACAGATGCTCGGCATCGGCCTGACCGCGAACAAGGGCGACAAGAAGAACCGCGCGGCGCTGGTGAAGGCGATCGAGAAGGCGAAGATCGACAGCCCGCGTGGCGTGTTCACCTTGTCGCCGTCGCACAACCCGGTGCAGGATATCTACCTGCGCAAGGTGGAGAACAAGGCCAACCAGGTGCAGGGCGTGGCGGTGAAGGCGCTGGCCGATCCGGGACGCGGCTGCAAGATGTAACGAGCCCGAGCGCATCGGGCGGCCGTCGGATCTGCAGGAAGATCCGGCGGCCGGTTTTTTTTCTGCGCGTCGCATCCTGGCGTCGCGCTTCCCGAGCTTCCGCCTCATACGACGCACGCATGGATCCGGTTGTCTTTCTCGTCCAGTGCCTGAACGCGATCCAGTACGGACTGCTGCTGTTCCTGGTCGCCAGCGGGCTGACGCTGATCTTCGGGATCATGGGCGTCATCAACCTGGCCCACGGCAGCTTCTACATGATCGGCGCATACATGGCGTTCGCCATCGGGCCGTGGGTCGAGCAGTCGATCGGCGGCGGCTTCTTCGTCACGCTCGTCGTCGTCGTGCTGCTCGCGGTGCTGCTCGGCTACGTGCTCGAGTGGGTGTTTTTCAGCTACCTCTATGAACGCGAGCATCTGCAGCAGGTGCTGATGACCTACGCGCTGATCCTCGTCTTCGAGGAACTGCGCAGCCTGCTCGTCGGCGACGACGTGCACGGCGTGCAGGTGCCCGAGTGGCTGTCGGGAACCGTACCGCTGGGCGAGCTGATGACCTATCCGGTCTACCGGCTGCTGGTCTCCGGCGTTTGCCTGGTCGTCGCCTTCGGCCTGTTCTGGGTGATCACGCGCACGCGGCTGGGCATGACGATCCGTGCCGGCGCGTCGAATCGCGAGATGGTGCAGGCGATGGGCATCGACATCCAGTTCCTGTACCGCGTCGTCTTCGCCGCCGGCGTCGCGCTGGCCGCGCTGGCCGGCGCGATCGCTGCGCCGGTTTCTTCGGTGTACCCCGGCATGGGCAACCAGGTGCTGATCATCTGCTTCGTCGTCGTCGTCATCGGCGGCATCGGCTCGATCCGCGGCGCGCTGCTCGCGGCGATGCTGGTCGGCTTCGTCGAGACCTTCGGCACCGTCTTCTTTCCGTCCGCGGCCGGCCTGCTCGTCTACGTGCTGATGGCCGCGATCCTGTTGTGGCGCCCGGAAGGGCTGTTCCGGAGCGCCTAGTGCACAAGCCGTCTTCCGTTCAGGTCGTCGTCGCGCTGGTGCTGCTGGTGGCGCTCGCGTTGTTTCCGCTGGTGGGCAGCAAGTTCGGCATCGCGCTTGTCACGAAGACGATGATCCTCGCGATCTTCGCGCTGAGCCTCGAGTTGCTCGTCGGCCAGACCGGGCTCGTCTCCTTCGGTCATGCGGCCTTCCTCGGCATCGCCGCGTACACGGTGGCGCTGATGACGCCGCAGAGCGAGCCGGCGGCGATCTGGGTCGTGCTGCCGGCGGCGCTGCTCGCTTCGGGCGCGTATGCGCTGTTCGTCGGCGCGCTGTCGCTGCGCACACGGGGCATCTACTTCATCATGGTCACGCTCGCCTTCGCGCAGATGGCATATTTCGTGTTCCATGACACCGCACTCGGGCGCGGCAGCGACGGCATCTACCTGTACTTCCGCCCCGACGTGTCGATCGGCGGCTGGCGCCTGTTCGATCTCGACACGGGCAACAACTTCTACTGGTTCGTGCTCGCGTCGCTCGCCTTCACCTTCGGCCTGCTCGCGCTGATCGTGCGCAGCCGCTTCGGCCGTGCGCTGGCCGGCATCCGGGTGAACGAGCAGCGCATGCGCGCGGTGGGCTTTCCCACCTACCCGTACAAGCTCGCCGCCTTCGTCGTCGCGGCGATGCTTGCCGGGCTGGCCGGTTTCCTCCTGGCATTGAAGGACGGCTTCGTGAACCCGGAGCTGCTGTCCTGGCACGAGTCGGGCGCGGTGCTGATCATGGTCATCCTCGGCGGCATCGGCAGTCTGTGGGGCGCGGTGATCGGCGCCTTCGCCTTCGTGCTGCTGCAGGAACTGTTCCAGTCGGATCCGATCTTCGGCGAGTTCGCGCGCCACTGGCAGCTCACGCTCGGGCTGACGATCATCGCCTTCGTCGCGTTGATGCCCAAGGGCTTGATCGGCATCGGGCGCCAGCTCGGGCGCCGTGTTTCGCTTCGTCGCGGGTTGCGCCATGCCTGATCCGACGCGCTCGAACGCCTCGGCAGCGGGCGGCGAAGTGCTGCTGCGCGCGAATGCGGTCTCGCGCAGCTTCGGCGGGCTGAAGGCCGTCGACTCGGTTTCGCTCGCCGTGCGCCGCGGCACGGTTCACGCCGTCATCGGCACGAACGGCGCCGGCAAGTCCACGCTGATCAACGTGCTGTCGGGCGAGATTCCGGCCAGCGGCGGCAGCGTCGAGCTGCTCGGGTGCGACGTGTCGCGCTGGTCGCAGCCGCGCCGCGCGCAGGCGGGCCTGGGCCGCAGCTACCAGCGCAACACGATCTACGCGCCGTTCACGGTGTTCGAAAACTGCCGCCTGAGCGCGCAGGCGCGACTGCAGCGCCCGTGGGACTGGCTGTCGGCGGCCCGGCGATGCGACTTCAGCGGCAACGCTGCGCGCGCCGCGCTGGAAAAGGCGGGCCTGGCCGCGCACGCCGATCGCGAGGCGGGGGCGCTGTCGCACGGCCAGAAGCGCCAGCTCGAGATCGCGATGTGCCTGGCCACCGCGCCGCGCGTGCTCGTGCTCGACGAGCCGCTGGCCGGGATGGGCGCCGAGGAGTCCGAGCGCATGCTTTCGCTGCTCGAAGGACTGAAGTCCGAGCACGCGATCCTGCTCGTCGAGCACGATATGGATGCCGTCTTTCGCGTCTCCGACGAGATCACCGTGATGGTCAACGGACGCGTGATCGCCAGCGGCGCGCCCGAGGAGATCCGCAACAACCCCGAGGTGCAGGAAGCGTACCTGGGCGAGGAAGTCTCGCAATGAGGGCCGCGCAGTTAGGGCCGCGCAGTGAGGGCCGTGCAATGAGCGCCGCGATACCCGCTGCCGCGCCGCCCGCTGCCGCTTCCGCGCCGGCGCACACGTCGCCGCGCGAGCCGCTCGTCGACATCGCGAACCTGCACGCGTATTACGGCCAGAGCCATGTGCTGCAGGGCGTGAACCTGCGCATCGACGCCGGCGAGGCGGTCGGCCTGCTCGGGCGCAACGGGATGGGCAAGACCACGCTGATCCGCAGCATGCTGCGGCTGATGCGCTCGACCACCGGCCGCATCACGATCGGCGGGCGCGATCGCGCCGGCGAGCGCCCCGATCGCGTCGCGCGCCTGGGCATCGGCTACGTGCCGGAAGGGCGCGGCGTCTTTCCGAACCTGAGCGTGCGCGAGAACCTCGTCATGGCGGCGCGCCCCGGCGTGCGCGGCCAGGTCGACTGGACGCTCGAGCGCGTGCTCGACACCTTCCCGCGACTCACCGAGCGGCTGCGCAACGGCGGCAACCAGCTCTCCGGCGGCGAACAGCAGATGCTCGCGATCGGCCGCGCCCTGATGACGAACCCCGACCTCATCGTGCTCGACGAGGCCACCGAGGGACTCGCGCCGCTGGTCGTGCGCGAGATCTGGCGCATCGTCGCGAGCATTCGCGAAAGCGGCATCGCCTCGCTCGTCGTCGATCGCAACTATCGCGCGGTGCTCGCGCACACCGAACGCTGCGTCGTGCTCGAACGCGGCCGCGTGGTGCTCGAGGGCAGCTCGGAGTCGCTGGCCGCCGACGAGCGCGCGCTGCAGACCTATCTCGGCGTCTGACGTCGCGCGTCAGTGCGTCGTCCGCGCCGTTTCCTGCACGTCGAAGGTGACGACGTGATCGGCGTCGAAGCGGATCCCGATGCTTTCGCCGATCGCGTGATCGTGGTGGCTGGGCACCAGCGCGAGCAGCGTCGCTCCGCTGGGCAGGCGCAGCGTGTAGAGGAACTGCGCGCCGCGGAAGGCCTTGCGCACGACCTGCGCGCGCAGCGTGCTCGCGTCGTCGTGGACGACGTCGTCGGGGCGCAGCAGCACGAGCACCTCGCCGTCGACGTTGGCTGCCGCGCCGGCGATCGCCTGGTCGGTGCGCGCGCGGATCGGCAGCGTGCCGAGCTCGATATGCACCTGCGATTGCCCATCGCGATGCTCGACGACGCCGGGCAGGAACGCGCCCAGGCCGACGAAGTCGGCAACCTCGCGGGTGGCCGGCTGATGGTAGATGCGGTAGGGCGTGTCCCACTGCTCGATGTGCCCGGCCTGCATGACGCCGACGCGATCGGCCAGCGCGAAGGCCTCGTACTGGTCGTGCGTGACGAGCAGCGCGGTGGTGCCGGCGCGCTTGAGGATCTCGCGCAGGTCCAGCGCCAGCCGCTCGCGCAGGTCGGGGTCGAGGTTCGAGAAGGGCTCGTCGAGCAGCAGGATCGACGGCGCCGGTGCGAGCGCGCGCGCCAGCGCGACGCGCTGCTGCTGTCCGCCCGAAAGCTCGTGCGGAAAGCGCGCGCCGCTGCCCGGCAGCCCGACCAACTCGAGCATTTCGCGCACGCGCTGCGCGCGCGCGGCCGCCGAGTGCCCGCGCAGGCCGAAGCCGACGTTGGCGGCGACGTCGAGATGGGGGAACAGCGCGTAGTCCTGGAACACCACGCCCACGCCGCGCCGTTCGGGTTCGGTCCACTTCTGCGGCGACGCGACGCACTGCGCGTCGATGTGCACGCAGCCGCTTTCCGGGCGCAGGAAGCCGGCGATCGTGCGCAGCGCGGTCGTCTTGCCGCAGCCCGAGGCGCCGAGCAGGCATCCGATCTCGCCGCGGCGCAGGCGAAAGCTCAGCTTGTCGAGCGCCACCACCTTGGTGCGGGCGGCGCCGAACGAGATGGACAACTCCTCGACCTGCAGCGCCCAGGCGCGCGCGTCGGCGCTCTCGGCTGTGCCTTCGACGGCGCAGCCGGGGACCGTGGCCGGGAATCGAGCGCTCATTGCAAATGCCTATAATTCGCAGTCAGGAATTCTAGCAACCGTGACGCCGAACAGCACGTTGCGGCGGGGCGCCGCGTCGACCGGAGTATTTTCCACGCAACTGCTCGAGGCGGGCTCGATCCTCGGCTCGCTGGTCGTCGTGCTGCCGATCGTCGCCGTCGTCTGGCTGGCCTTCTCGGGTCCGAGCGCAGATCCCACGGTCGAAGGCGGAGCGCTCGCGCACCTGTTCGGCACCGTGCTGCCCCGCTACGCGGTCACCACCGCCAAGCTCGCGGCGATGGTGCTGGTCGTCGTGCTGTGGATCGGCGTGAGCACCGGTTGGCTCGTCGCCGCCTACGACTTCCCGGGCCGACGCGCGCTGTCGTGGATGCTGGTGCTTCCGCTGTCCACGCCGGCCTTCGTGATGGCCTACGCGTACACGGACTTCCTCGCCAGCTACGGGGCGCTGCAACGGGGCTTTCGCGCGCTCACCGGGCTCCAAGTCGGCGAGTACTGGTTTCCCGACATCCATTCGTGGCCGGCGGCGGGGCTGTTCCTCGGCCTGGCGCTGTACCCCTATGTCTACCTGCTCGCGCGTGCCGCTTTCGCCGACCGCAGTCCGTCGCTGGCCGACGCCGCCCGTTCGCTCGGCATGAGTCGTCGTCGCGCGTGGTGGCGCATCACCTGGCCGGTCGCACGCCCCGCGGTGGTGGCCGGTTGCGCTCTTGCGTTGATGGAAACGCTGGCGGATTTCGGCACTGTCGCTTATTTCTCGGTCGATTCATTCACGGCCGGCATCTACCGCGCGTGGCAGGCGATGGGCGATCGGGTAGGGGCGGCGCGCCTGGCGACGATGCTGCTCGTGCTCGTCATCGCGTTGCTGCTCGTCGAGCGCGGCCAGCGCGGCCGCATGCAGTTTCACGTGCGCAACCCGAGACCGGCCCCGCGCGTCCGGCTGCAGGGCGGCGCCGCGCTGCGGGCGATGCTCGTCTGCACGCTGCCGATCATCTTCGGTTTTGCGCTGCCCGCAACCCTGCTCGTCACCGAATGGATCGGCGGCGGCGCGGTCCTCGACGCGCGGGTGCCCGACTGGATCCGCAACACGGCGATCCTTGCCGGCGGCGGCGTGCTCGTCGTGCTGCCCGGCGCGCTCGTCGCCACCTACGCGGCGCGCCTGGGCGCCGCGCCGCTGTTGCGCGGCGCGCTGGTGCTCGCGAATACCGGCTATGCGCTGCCCGGCGTCGTGCTCGGCGTCGGCTTGCTGATTCTGTCGGGCTGGCTCGATCGCGCGCTCGCGCCGATCACCGCCGCCTTCGGCGTGCCGGCGCTGTTCGCCGGTGGCAGCGCGATCGCCTGCATCTACGCCTACGCGGTGCGCTTCTTCCCGGTCGCCTACCAGAGCATCGAGTCGGGACTCGCGCGCATCGGCCCGTCGATGGACCAGAGCGCCCGCAGCCTCGGGCGGCGCCCGCTGCAGGTGCTACGCGAGATTCACTGGCCGCTGATGCGCCGCAGCGTGGGCGCGGCGGCGCTGCTCGTCTTCATCGACTGCCTCAAGGAGTTGCCGGCGACGCTCGTGCTGCGCCCCTTCGATTTCGACACGCTCGCCGTCGTCACTTACCAGTTCGCGTCGGACGAGCGCCTCGCCGAGGCCGCGCTGCCGGCGCTGATGATCGTGCTGGTCGGCGCAATCCCGGTCGTCTGGCTGTCGCGCGTCGCATTGTCGGAAAAACGATGAGGCAGGCCGAGCGACGCCGGACAACGTTCGCCGCACTGCGATATACTCTTGCGCTTTCAGGCGCGTAGCTCAGCTGGTTAGAGCACCACCTTGACATGGTGGGGGTCGGTGGTTCGAGTCCACTCGCGCCTACCAGCGGTTCCTTGGCGAACACGCTGGGAGTCTACGTCGGCGAAGATTTCGACAAGACGGACGTCGAGCGCGTTCTTTGATCGACGTCTTCCCCGCGGGCTCCGAATCCAGCATGGTCCAGATCACCCTTCCTGACGGCTCGCAGCGCAGTTTCGACGCGCCGCCCACCGTTGCCGACGTCGCCGCGTCGATCGGCAGCGGACTCGCGCGTGCCGCGCTCGCCGGCAAGGTGGACGGCAAACTCGTCGACACCTCCTATCGCATCGAGCGCGATGCGAAGGTGGCCATCGTCACCGACCGCGACCCGGAAGGGCTCGACGTGCTGCGCCACTCCACCGCGCACCTGCTCGCCTACGCGGTGAAATCGCTGTTTCCCGACGCCCAGGTCACGATCGGCCCGGTAATAGAAAACGGCTTCTATTACGACTTCTCATACAAACGCCCGTTCACACCCGAAGACCTGCAGGCGATCGAGGCAAAGATGTCCGAGCTCGCCAAGCGCGACGAGCCGGTAGTCTGCGAGCGCTGGGACCGCGACGAGGCTGTGCGCTTCTTCGAGTCGATCGGCGAGCGCTACAAGGCCGAGATCATCGCGTCGATCCCGTCGAGCGAACCGATCACGCTGTACCGCGAGGGCGAATTCGTCGACCTGTGCCGTGGGCCGCACGTGCCGTCCACCGGTCGGCTGAAGGTCTTCAAGCTTATGAAGCTCGCCGGCGCGTACTGGCGCGGCGACTCGAACAACGAGATGCTGCAGCGCATCTACGGTACTGCGTGGGCGAAGAAGGAGGAGCAGGAAGCCTACCTGCACATGCTCGAGGAAGCCGAGAAGCGCGATCATCGAAAGCTGGGGCGCGAGCTCGATCTCTTCCACATGCAGGACGAGGCGCCGGGCTTGGTGTTCTGGCACCCGAAAGGTTGGACGATCTGGCAGCAGGTCGAGCAGTACATGCGTCGCGTCTATCGCGACACCGGCTACCTCGAGGTGAAGGGCCCGCAGATCCTCGATCGGAGTCTGTGGGAACGCACCGGCCACTGGCAGAACTATCGCGAGAACATGTTCACGACCGAGTCGGAGAACCGGTCGTATGCGCTCAAGCCGATGAACTGCCCGGGGCACATCCAGATCTTCAAGTCCGACCTGCGTTCGTACCGCGACCTGCCGCTGCGCTACGGCGAATTCGGCCAGTGCCATCGCAACGAGCCTTCGGGCGCGCTGCACGGGATCATGCGCGTGCGTGGCTTCACGCAGGACGACGGCCACGCGTTCGTCACCGAAGATCAGATCCTCGACGAGTGCGTCGCGTTCACCCGAGATCTGCAACGGGTCTACAGCGACTTCGGCTTCGAGCACATCCTGTACCGCATCGCTACGCGACCCGACATGCGGGTGGGCTCCGACGATCTGTGGGACAAGGCCGAGGCCGCGCTCGAGGAGAGCCTGCGCCGCGCCGGCGTCGAGTTCACGATTGCCCCGGGCGAGGGCGCCTTCTACGGCCCCAAGATCGAATACACGCTGAAGGACGCGATCGGCCGCGCCTGGCAGTGCGGAACGATCCAGGTCGACTTCAACATGGCCGGGCTGCTCGGCGCCGAATATGTTGCCGAAGACAACTCGCGGCGCGTGCCGGTGATGCTGCACCGGGCGATTGTCGGCTCGATGGAGCGCTTCATCGGCATCCTGATCGAGAACCATGCGGGCGCGATGCCGATGTGGCTCGCCCCGGTGCAGGCGGTGGTCGCGACGATCACCGAAGGACAGGCACCCTATGCCCGCGAGGTCGCGGAAAGCCTCGCAAAACAAGGATTTAGGGTCGAATGCGATTTGCGGAATGAGAAGATCAACTATAAAATTCGCGAGCACAGCCTGCAGAAGGTTCCGTACATTCTCGTCGTCGGCGACAAGGAGCGGCAGGCTGGCAAGGTAGCCGTGCGCGCGCGCGGGGGCGCCGAGGTCGGCGTCCTCGACGTCGGGGCGTTCGCGGCGCGGCTGTCCGAAGACGTCGCGCTGAAGCGATCCCAACCGCAATGACTCGTCGTGCTCCCCGGGGAGCGGGCGTCGTCGTTGCTTTTGGCGTTGCGTTCGGCTTTTTCTTCTAACGAACCGGAGAACGCAGCATCGCTACTGAACGTCCGCATCGCATCAACGGCGAAATCAACGTCCCCGAACTGAGGTTGGTCGGCATCGACAACGAGCCGATCGGCATCGTCAGCCTGCGGGACGCACTTCGAATGGCCGAAGATGCGGAAGTCGACCTCGTCGAGATCGCGCCCCAGGCCAGGCCCCCCGTAGCCCGACTCATGGACTACGGCAAGTTCAAGTACCAGGAACAGAAGCGCCAGCACGAGGCGCGGGCCAAGCAGAAGATCATCCAGGTCAAGGAAGTGAAATTCCGGCCCGGCACCGACGAAGGCGACTACCAGGTCAAGCTGCGCAACCTCCGCCGCTTCCTCGAAGAGGGCGACAAGGCGAAGATCACGCTGCGTTTCCGCGGCCGCGAGATGGCGCACCAGGAGTTCGGCGTGCGGCTGCTCGAGCGGGTACGCAACGACGTGGAAGACCTGGCGCAGGTCGAGCAGATGCCGCGGCTCGAAGGGCGGCAGATGATCATGGTGATCTCGCCGAAACGCAAGAAATAGGATTTTCCGTCGCCGCATGCGGCGACGGAAACGCAAGGCGCTGCCGGTGCGGCGCGGCAAGGGAACGGCGCCGCCGATGTGGCGCCTCAGAAGCCGAGCGGGTCCCCGAAGTTCCGGCAGGTTGCTGGACACCCGACGAGGCAATCGAAGAAGGCAAGGCAATCATGCCGAAGATGAAAACCAAGCGAGGCGCCGCGAAGCGGTTCCGCGTGCGTCCCTCGGGCAGCGTCAAGCGCGCGCAGGCGTTCAAGCGCCACATCCTGACCAAGAAGACCACGAAGAACAAGCGTCAGCTGCGTGGCACCACCGAAGTCGCCGCGGTCGATGCGCCGGCGATCAAGGCCCTGCTGCCGTACGCATAAGGAGAGCGCACGATGCCCCGAGTAAAGCGTGGAGTGACGGCGCGCGCGCGCCACAAGAAAGTTCTCGCCGCTGCACGCGGCTTCCGTGGCCGCCGCGGCAACGTCTATCGCGTCGCCAAGCAGGCGGTGATGAAGGCGGGCCAGTACGCCTACCGTGACCGCCGCACGAAGAAGCGCGTGTTCCGCGCGCTGTGGATCACGCGCATCAATGCCGCGGTGCGCGAGCACGGCATGAACTACAGCACGTTCATCGCCGGATTGAACAAGGCGTCGATCGGCCTCGACCGCAAGGTGCTCGCCGACCTCGCCGTGGCCGACAAGCCGGCCTTCGCGGCGATCGTCGCGCAGGTCAAGGCCTCGCTCGGCGCCGCCTGAGCCGGCGCGGCGGACGACCCTCGATGAACGCCTCCGCCGAGTGGGCGGCGACGATCGATCGCCTGCTCGGCGAGATCGGCGCCGCCCGCAATTCGCACGAACTGGCCAACGCGAAGTCGCGCGCGCTGGGCAAGGACGGCGCGTTGAGCGCCGAGATGAAGAAGCTCGGCGCGCTGTCGCCGGCCGAACGCGCCGGCGCCGGACGCGCGCTGAACGAGACGAAGCAGCGCATCGAGGCGGCGATCAACGCGCGCGAGGCGATGCTCGCCGCCGAGGCGCTGCGCGAGCGTCTCGCGCAGGAGGCGATCGACGTCACGCTGCCCGGGCGCGGCCTCGGCGCAGGCGGCCTGCATCCGCTCACGCGCACGATCGAGCGCGTCGAGGCGATCTTCCGTTCGATCGGCTTCGACGTGGCCGACGGGCCCGAGATCGAGGAAGACTTCTTCAACTTCACCGCGTTGAACACGCCGCCCGACCATCCGGCGCGTTCGATGCACGACACCTTCTACGTCGATGCGCGCGACGCCGACGGCCGCCAACTGCTGCTGCGCACGCACACGAGTCCGGTGCAGGTGCGCTACGCGCGCACGCACGAGCCGCCGATCCGCGTGATCGCGCCGGGCAAGACCTATCGCGTCGACTCCGACGCCACGCACTCGCCGATGTTCCATCAGTTCGAAGGGCTGTGGATCGACGAGCACGTGAGCTTCACCGACCTGAAGAGCGTCTACGCCGATTTCCTGCGCCGCTTCTTCGAGCGCGACGACCTCGACGTGCGCTTCCGCCCGTCGTATTTCCCGTTCACCGAGCCGTCGGCCGAGATCGACATGCGCTTCGCCGACGGTCCGCTGGCCGGGCGCTGGCTTGAGGTGAGCGGCTCGGGCCAGGTGCACCCGAACGTCGTGCGCAATTTCGGCCTCGACCCTGAGCGCTACATCGGCTTCGCCTTCGGCTCGGGCATCGAGCGCCTGGCGATGCTGCGCTACGGCGTTGGCGACCTGCGCCTGTTCTACGAGAACGACCTGCGCTTTCTGCAGCAGTTCAACGGCTGACCGAGTCCTCATGCGCATTCCCGAGAGCTGGCTACGGCGCTTCGTTTCGCCCGACTGGGACGCCGACGAGATCGCCGAGCGCCTGACGATGGCGGGCCTGGAGGTCGAGGAAACCGTGCGCGCCGCGCCGGCGTTCCACGGCGTCGTCGTCGCGCGCGTCGTCGAGGCATCGCGTCATCCCGACGCCGACCGGCTGACCGTCTGCACGGTCGACGCCGGGAACGGCACGATGCGCACGATCGTCTGCGGCGCGCCGAACGTCGCTGCCGGCATGCAGGTGGCCTGCGCGCTGCCCGGGGCGGAACTGCCCGGCGGAATGAAGATCAAGCCGGTGAAGATGCGCGGCGTCGCCAGCGAAGGGATGCTCTGCTCGGCGCGCGAGCTCGGGTTGTCGGAAGATCACTCGGGCATCCTGTCGCTCGACTCTGCGTTGGCGCTCGGCGCCGACCTGCGCGAGGCGCTCGCGCTCGACGAGGCGGTGTTCGAGATCAAGCTCACGCCGAACCTCGCGCATTGCATGAGCGTGTTCGGCGTGGCGCGCGAGCTGGCCGCGCTGAGCGGCGCGCCGCTCGATGCGCCCGCGTTCGAGCCGGTCGCGCCCACGCTCGACGATCGCCTGCCGGTGCGCGTGCTCGCCCCCGACCTGTGCGGGCGCTTCTCCGGGCGCGTCGTGCGGGGCGTCGACCCTGCCGCTCCGACACCCGAATGGATGAAGCGCCGGCTCGAGCGCGCCGGACAGCGCAGCATCACGGCGCTCGTCGACATCTCGAATTACGTGATGCTCGAGCTTGGCCGACCGACGCACGTGTTCGACCTCGACCGCATCGACGGCGGTCTCGAAGTGCGTTGGGGCCGCGACGGAGAAAGTCTAGAGCTGCTCAACGGCCAGACCGTCGAGCTCGATGCGGGCGTGGGCGTCATTGCCGCCGGCGATCGCGTCGAGAGCCTGGCCGGCATCATGGGCGGCGAAGCCACCGCGGTTTCCGGCGAAACGCGCAACGTCTACGTCGAGGCCGCTTTCTGGTGGCCGGCGGCGATCGCCGGGCGCCCGCGCCGCTACAACCTCGCCACCGACGCCGGCGCGCGCTTCGAGCGTGGCGTCGACCCGGCGAGCACCGTCGAGCATCTCGAGTACATCACGCGGCTGATCGTCGATGTCTGTGGCGGGCAGGTCGGCCCGATCGACGACGTCGTCACCGGGCTGCCGGCGCGCGAGCCGGTGCGCCTGCGCGCCGATCGCGCGCGCAAGGTGATCGGCGTCGATATCGCCGACGACGAGATCGCCGCGGTCTTCGAGCGGCTGCGCCTGCCCGCGCGCCGCGACGGCGGCGACTTCCTCGTTCAGCCGCCGTCGTATCGCTTCGACCTGCAGATCGAGGAAGACCTGATCGAGGAGGTCGTGCGCATCTGGGGCTACGAACGGCTGCCGGTACGCCCGCCGGTGGGACCGATGCCGATACGCGCGGTGCCCGAATCGCGCCGCAGCGTCGCGCAACTGGCGCGTGCGATCGCCGCGCGCGACTACCAGGAGGTGGTCACCTACAGTTTCGTCGAGTCGGCGCTCGATCGCCGCCTGGGCAGCGGCGAGCCGATCCGCCTGCTCAACCCGATCGCCGCGCAGATGGACGTGATGCGCACGACGCTGTGGGCCGGGTTGGTGGAGACGCTGCGCGCGAACCTCAACCGCAAGGCGGCGCGCGTGCGCGTCTTCGAAATCGGGCGCGTGTTCGCTGCCGACGCGGGCCGCGTCGCCGACGCGCATCACGTGATGGGCATCGCGCAGCCGCAGCGCGTGGGCCTGCTGGCCTACGGCCCGCAGTTCGACGAGCAGTGGGGAACCGCGGCGCGTCGCACCGACTTCTTCGACCTGAAGGGCGATCTCGAGGCGCTCGTCGCGCCGCAATTGCGATTCGAAGCGGCATCGCACGCGGCACTGCACCCGGGGCGCAGCGCGCGCGTCGTCTGCGCCGGCGAGGCGATCGGCTGGATCGGCGAGCTGCATCCGCAACTGCAGCACGAACTCGAGTTGCCGCTTGCGCCGATCGTCGCCGAGATCGACCTGGCTCCGGCGCTCGTGCGCCAGGTGCCGGCACACGAGGAGAGCTCGCGTTTCCCGCCGATCGTGCGCGACCTCGCCGTGGTCGTCGATGCCGACCTTCCGGCCGCCCGCGTGCTCGCCGAAATCGACGAGGCGAGGGCATTGGCGCCCGCCGCAGCGGTCGTGCGAAACGTGCGGCTGTTCGACGAATATCGCGGTAAGGGATTGGAAAATAAGGAAAAAAGTCTTGCCTTCCGCCTGTGGATGCAAGATACTCGGCGTACCTTGAGCGAAGCCGAGGCGGCCGAAGCAGTCGAGGCGATCGTCTCCCGGCTCACCCGGTTTGTTGGCGCGAGGCTTCGCTCGGGGCCCCGAAGCGAAGAGTCGTAGCCGAACCAGCAGCAGCATTCCCAGGCAGATTCGAGAACGATGGCGGAAACGATGATCCCGTTCGGCCACGCGGTCCCGGACCATCGCAACGAGGCGCCGGTCGACGCGGCGCGCGCCCCCGCAGCTTCGGAGTCCGCCGTTAGATCGGCGCAATTCCCGCTCGCCAGCGACCCCGACTCCGACGAAGGGCCGGCGCAAAGCGACGGCTTCACGCTGACCAAAGCCGAGCTCGCCGAGATGCTCTTCGAGCGCGTCGGCCTCAACAAGCGCGAAGCGAAAGACATGGTCGAAACCTTCTTCGACGAGATCCGCGGCGCGCTCGAGCGCGGCGGTTGCGTCAAGCTTTCGGGTTTCGGCAACTTCCAGTTGCGCGACAAACCTCAGCGTCCGGGGCGCAACCCGAAAACCGGCGAGGAAATTCCGATTTCGGCGCGTCGCGTGGTCACCTTCCACGCCAGCCAGAAACTGAAGTCGCAGATCGAGGACGCCTAGGAATCTTGTGCCCGGCGTCATGCCCGGCACGGCAAACGATGCAGAAGACCGATACCAAGGCAGCGTTGCCGCCGATTCCCGCGAAGCGTTATTTCACGATCGGCGAAGTGAGCGAGCTGTGCGGCGTCAAGCCACACGTGCTGCGTTACTGGGAACAGGAATTCACGCAGCTGCGCCCGATGAAGCGGCGCGGCAACCGCCGCTACTACCAGCACCACGAAGTGCTGCTCGTGCGTCGCATCCGCGAGCTGCTCTACGAGCAGGGCTTCACGATCAGCGGGGCGCGCAACCGCTTGGGTGAGGCGCAGCAGGCGGCCAAGGGCCGCGAGCCGGCGTCCGCGCAGGAAGACACGCAAACGGCTGCGGTTGCTGCCGGGGACGCGGCCGCGGCACCGACCGGCGTCGATCTCGCCGCGATCCGCGCGGAGCTCGAGAAGGCGCTCGAACTGCTGCGCTGACCGGCTCGCGCGTTCCGGCCGGGCGAGGGCGGGCTGATATACTTCGCGCCTTCGGGACGTAGCGCAGCCTGGTAGCGCACTTGCATGGGGTGCAAGGGGTCGCGAGTTCGAATCCCGCCGTCCCGACCATGTAACGAGAGTAGGCCGGCCGACGACAGCAGTCGCCGGCCGGCCGTTTACGAGTCTGCGGCAAGCTCGTCCAGAACCAGGTCGAGACCGACCCTCCAGTGGGGACGGTGCAAGCCGAAGCGCGACGAGATACGCGAGCAGTCGAGCCGCGAGTTCAGCGGCCTTGCCGCGGCGGTTCGGTACTCGGCTGATCTGATCGGAACCAGCTCGCGCACTTTCAGCCCGGAATTCCTTTCGCGAGCGCGCCAGCCCTCGAAGATGGCCGCCGCAAATGCATGCCAGCTGGCTTCCCCCGACGCACTCAGGTGCAGCAATTCCGAGGCAAAATCGCCGCAGCGGCGCTCCCCCAGGGCCTGCCGGACGATCAGTGCGGTCGCATCGGCCAGGAACCGCGCAGAGGTGGGCGCGCCGACCTGGTCGTCGACCACGCGCAGCGTCTCGCGCTCGCTACCCAGCCGAAGCATCGTCCGGACGAAGTTCTGCCCGCGCGCGGCATAGACCCAGCTAGTTCGCAGAATCAGCCAGTCGCCGCCCGCCGCCGCAACCGCCTTCTCCCCGGCCAGTTTGGACCGGCCGTAGGCATTGATCGGGCTGGCGGTGTCGTGCTCGTTGCGAGGCGAGATCCCCGAGCCGTCGAAGACGTAGTCCGTAGAGTAGTGCACGAAAAGCGCACCGGCGCGTCTTGCCGCGTCCGCCAGGACACCCGGCGCGACGCCGTTGACGACCATCGCAAGCCCCGGCTCCTGCTCGGCCCGATCCACTGCGGTGTAGGCGGCGGCGCTGATCACGACGTCGGGCGCATGTGCCGCCAAACGTTCGGCAAGCGCAAGGGGCTCGGAAAGGTCCGCCTCGCTCCGGTTCCAGGCCACGAGCTCGCCGAGCGCCTGCAGGCTTCGCGCGAGTTCCCACCCCACCTGCCCGCGGGCGCCGAGGAGCACGATTCGCGGGGACGCCGAGCCCTTCATCCGAAGACTTCGCACTCTTCGAAGGGGCGCCCGGCTGCATCCTTGCTGGACAACACAGGCTCGAGCCCGCGGAGCGGCCACTGGACGCCCAGCCGCGGGTCATTCCACAGCAAGGTTCGCTCGTCTTCGGGCGCGTAGTAGTCGGTGGTCTTGTACAGCACTTCTGCGACCTCCGAAAGCACGAGGAACCCGTGTGCGAAGCCCGGTGGCACCCAGAGCTGCCGGCGGGTTTCCTCGGTGAGCTCCACGCCCGTCCAGCGCCCGAACGCTGCAGAGGAGCGTCGAAGGTCGACTGTCACATCGAAAATCGATCCGCGCACTACCCGTATCAGCTTGCCTTGCGGCTGCCGGAGTTGGTAGTGCAGGCCGCGCAGCACACCTCTTCGGGACCTCGAATGGTTGTCCTGAACGAAGCGCAGCTCCACTCCCGTCGCCTTGGCGAAAGCGCGCTCGTTCCAGCTCTCGTAGAAGAAGCCGCGCGCATCGCCGAAGACCTTCGGTTCGATGAGAAGCACGTCGGGGAGATCGGTTGCGAGGACGTTCATCGCAGTTCCTCTTGCGTTCGAGTGGAAGTGCGGGCGCCGTCGAGCGTCAGAAGACCCCGTCGTCGAGCAAACGCAGCAAATAAGCACCGTACCCGCTCTTCGCGAGCGCCTCGCCCCTCTCACGCAGCCGTGCATCGTCGATCCAGCCCTGCCGCCAGGCGATCTCCTCGAGGCACGCGATCTTCAGGCCCTGACGCTTCTCGATCGTCTGGATGAATTGGGAGGCTTCGAGCAGCGATTCGTGGGTACCGGTGTCGAGCCACGCGTCGCCACGGCCCAGCCGCTGCACGTCGAGCTTTCCGGCTTCGAGGTAGGCGAGGTTGACGTCGGTGATCTCGAGCTCACCGCGCGCCGAGGGACGGAGATCGCGCGCAATGTCGACGACGCGGGAATCGTAGAAGTAAAGCCCGGTTACCGCGTAGCGGCTTCGGGGCTGCGCGGGCTTCTCCTCCACGCTGATCGCTCGGCCCGAAGGGTCGAACTCGACGACGCCGTATCGCTGCGGGTCGTTGACCGGATAGGCGAAGACCGTCGCCCCGTCTTCGCGTCGATCGGCTTCCCGAAGCCGGGCCATGAGGTCGTGACCGTAGAAGAGGTTGTCTCCGAGCACGAGCGCCGAGGGCTGGTTGCCGACGAAGTCGGCGCCGATCGTGAACGCCTGCGCGATGCCTTCGGGTGCCGGCTGCACCGCGTACTCGAGTTGGACACCCCAGGCGCCTCCATCGCCGAGCAGGCGCTGGAACATCGGCAGGTCATGCGGCGTGGAGATGACAAGAACGTTCCGGATTCCCGCGAGCATCAGAACCGACAGCGGGTAGTACACCATCGGCTTGTCGTAGACGGGCAGCAACTGCTTGGAGGCGGCTATCGTCACGGGATGAAGGCGCGTGCCCGACCCGCCGGCCAGCACGATGCCTTTTCGGCGCGAAGGCTTCACGCCGTCCTCATTGCACCGTACTGGCTGTCGATCCATTCCCGGTACGCCCCCGATTGAACGTTCCGCACCCACCCTTCGTTCTCCAGATACCAGCGTACCGTCCGCCGCAGCCCGGACGCGAAACTCTCCCTCGCCTGCCACCCGATCTCGCTCTCGAGCTTCGTGGTGTCGACGGCATATCGCCGGTCGTGACCCGGCCGATCGGCGACGAACTGGATCAGGCGAGCGTGTGGACCCTCCGGGCGAGGGCGCAGCTCGTCGAGCAGGCCGCAGATCGCCTGCACGATCTGCAGGTTGGTGCGCTCGCTCCTGCCGCCCACGTTGTAGGTTTCGCCTGGCCGTCCGCGCGCCAGCACCTCGCGAATTGCGGCGCAGTGGTCGCCGACGTAGAGCCAGTCGCGCACATTCAGGCCGTCACCGTAGAGCGGCAGGGGCCGGCCCGCGAGCGCATTCACGAGCGTCAATGGGATCAGCTTTTCGGGGAACTGGAAGGGCCCGTAGTTGTTCGAGCAGTGGGTGATCAGGACCGGCAACCCGTAGGTATGGAACCAGGCGCGCGCCAGATGATCGGCGGCGGCCTTGGAAGCCGAGTACGGGCTGTTCGGCGAGTAGGGGGTCGATTCCGAGAAGGGAGGATCCTCAGGCCCGAGCGAGCCGTAGACCTCATCGGTCGACACGTTCACGAAGCGGAATGCGCGTGCGTCGACCTCGGGCAGCGTGGACCAATACGCGCGCGCCGCCTCCAGGAGCGTGAAGGTGCCCTCGACATTGGTGCGGACAAAGGCACCCGGGCCGTGAATCGACCGGTCGACATGACTTTCGGCGGCGAAGTGGACGAGCGCGCGGGGGCGGTGCGTCTTCAGCAGCGCATCCAGCAGGGAACGATCGCAGATGTCGCCGTGCACGAAGACGTGCTCGCGCGAATTCTCCAGGGCTACCAGGCTGTGGCGATTGCCTGCGTAGGTCAAGCCGTCCAGGTTCAGGATCGGCTCGCCGATCTCGCGAATCCAGTCGAGGACGAAGTTGGCGCCAATGAAGCCTGCGCCGCCGGTGACGAGGATCACGTTGGACTCAACTCCGACTGACTGAAAAGCGCGAGCATCGGCCGTGTTCATCCGGTCCGCAGAACGCGGGCAGGGTTGCCTGCGACGACCGTTTCCGGCTCCACGCTGCGGATGAGCGTGCTGCCCAGCCCCACGAGCGCCCCGTGCCCCACGCGCAGCCCGTTCATCACGCTCGTGCCGCTGCCGATGTAGCAGTTCTCGCCGAGCTCGACCCCACCCGCCAGGGTCACGTTGGAGCCGATCAGGGTCCATGCGCCCACGGTCACGTCGTGATGAACGACGGTGTTGGGCAGGATGCACACGTGATCGCCGATGACGGCGTTCGACGTGACGACAACGCCTGCCATGATGAGCACGTTGCGGCCGATCACGGCCATCGGCGAGATGCGAGCCGACGGGTGCACGACGCGGGCGAAGCGGGCGCCGGACACGCCGAGTCCTTCGATGACCTGCCTGCGCGATCGATACGACGACGGGCTGCCGGGAACCGCGAGCACCTTCGTTTCCGAGCGTTGCGCCAGGAGCTCGCGTCCATGGACGGGGAGGCCGTGCACGCGCGAACCCTTCTTCGCTTCGGCATCGTCGACGAAGCCGAGCAAACGCCATCGATCGCCGAGGCAGTCGAGCGCCTCGACGGCGTTTCCGTTGCACGGAAAGACGAGAAGCGGCTCGGCCGACGACACGTCTGCTTGCCTCTACCGGAGTCTTCGGACTTACGAGTTGGCCAGAGCTAGAACCTTGTGCGCGACGCGTTGGCACTGTTCGGGCGTCAGTTCCGCGAACATTGGCAGCGACAGTACTTCGTTGGCGGCGCGCTCGGCGTGCGGGAATTGGCCCGGCTTTCCACGGAGCTCGGAAAAGGCGGGCAGCAAGTGCACCGGCGTCGGGTAGTGGATCCCGGTGTGGATCCCGTCGGCGGCCAGCGCCGCCTGCCATGCCGCACGATCCGGCGTGCGAACCGCGTAGATGTGATGCACGTGGCGGGCATAGGCGGGGATCGGCGCTCTCTGAACGGTGCTTCCGTCCAGGTACTCGTCGTAGCAGGCCGCAGCCCGTCGCCGAGCCTCCGTCCACGCTTCGAGGTGCCGCAGCTTCACGCGCAACACCGCGGCCTGCAGTTCCTCGAGCCGGAAGTTGAACCCCTTGATGACGTGCTCGTACTTCCGCTCCGCACCCCAGTCGCGCAGCATCCGGATCTTGCGCGCGTATTCGGCGTCGTCGGTGGTGACCATGCCGCCTTCGCCGTACGCGCCCAGGTTCTTGCCCGGGTAGAAGCTGAAGCAGCCCATGTCGCCGATGCTGCCCACGCGCCGACCCTTGTACTCGGCGCCGTGCGCCTGTGCAGCGTCCTCGATGACGAGCAGCCGATGGCGCCTCGCGATGTCGAGGATCGGATCCATGTCGGCAGGCATGCCGTAGAGATGGACCGGCAGGATCGCCTTCGTTCTCGGCGTGATCGCCGCCTCGATCCGCTCGACATCGATCGTGAACGTGCGAGGATCGATGTCGACGAACACGGGGGTGGCACCGACGTAGTCGATCGCCGAGACGGTTGCCACGAACGTGAACGGCACGGTGATGACTTCGTCGTCGCGGCCGATGCCGGCAGCCAGCAACGCGAGGTGTAGCGCACTCGTGCCGGTGTTCACCCCGACGCCGTGCGCCGCGCTGCAATACGAGGCGAACTCGGTTTCGAAGGCCGCCACCTCGCTGCCGAGCACGAACTGGCATCGCTCGAGCACGCCGAGGATCGCCGGTTCGATCTCGTGGCGGATCGTTGCGTACTGCGCCTTCAGGTCTACGAACGGAATCATCACGCGTGCTCCTGGCGGATCTGGACCGTCTCGCCGCGTCGCCGCATCGACAGGTTGGCGGCCTCGATCAGCTCGACGACGTGCAGGCCGAGTTGGGCGTTCGTGTCGGGAAGCTTCCCTTTCTGGATACAGTCGGCGAAGTGCTCCGCCTCGACGCGCAGCGCTTCTGTGAGACCGAGCTTCGGCGCCCACATGTCTCCGGTTCGATAGCCGATGCGCATCTCGAAGATCCGCTCGGGATCGTCGGTGTAGTCGACGCCCTTGTCGTAGATCTTGATCTTCTCGCTCGGCTCGAGGTCGTCGTACTTGATCATCTTCCGACTGCCGCCGATGAGGATCTGGCGCAGCTTCACCGGCGCAAGCCAGCTGACGTTGATATGCGCGATCGTTCCCGAGTCGTAGAACAGCGCGACGTATGCGAGGTTCTCCGGCGTGCCTGGAAAGTGGTTGATGCCGCACGCCGACACCGCCACCGGGTGTTCGTCGAGAAGGTAGTCGAGTATCGAGAAGTCGTGCACCGCGAGGTCGGCGACCACGCTCACGTCGCGCTGGAAGAGCCCCAGGTTGATGCGCATCGAGTCGTAGTAGTAGATACGGCCGAGGTCGCCGGCGTGGATCAGCTCGGCGATCTTGCGCACCGCATCGGTGTAGACGAAGGTGTGGTCCACGATGAGGACGCGGCCACGCCTTTCGGCCTCGTCGATCAGGCGTCGCGCCTGATCGGGCGTCTCGGTCATCGGCTTCTCCATCCACAGGTGCTTGCCCGCAGCGAGCGCCGCCATGCCGAGCTCGAAGTGCGTCCGCACCGGCGTCGCCACTGCGATCGCGTCGATCGATGCGTCGTTGAGCAGTTCGCGGAAATCGGTGGTCGTGCGGATTGCCGGATATCGCCGGCAGACCGCCTCGAGCTTCATGCCGTCCAGGTCGGCCACCGCCACGACGCGCGCGTCGGTTGCCTCGTGGAAATTGCGCACGAGGTTCGGGCCCCAGTATCCGTAGCCGATGACTCCGATCGTGACCATGATGCCCCCTTGACGCAGGTGTTGCCTGCAGCGACGCGCTGATCCCGTGAAAGTCGGAAAGTTCGCTTAGCGACGCTCGCGTGTGTCGCCGATGATTCGCGCAGGAACACCTGCGACGATCGCGAAGTCGGGAACGTCGTGCGTGACGACGGCACCGGCGCCCACCAGCGCCGCCTCGCCCACCGTGATTCCAGCGACGATGGTGGCGTTGCTGCCGATCGACGAGCGTCGTCGGATGCGCGTCGGGGTCACCTGCCAGTCGGCCTCGCCCTGCAGGGTGCCGTCGGAATTCGTCGCACGCGGATTCAGGTCGTTGGTGAACATCACCCCGTGGCCGACGAACACCTCGTCCTCGATGGCAACGCCCTCGCAGACGAACGTGTGCGAGGAGATCTTGCAGCGTGCGCCGATCGTCGCGTTCTTCTGGATCTCGACGAACGCGCCGATGCGCGTGGCGTCTCCAATGGTGCAGCCGTAGAGGTTGACCAGCGATGGCTGGAAGATCCGCACGCCGGCGCCGAGTCGCACGTCGTCCGAAATTGGCATCGCGCTCGCTCCCCTGCTTTTCTTGGCATCGCGTCGTTGGTCATGTGTTTCGTCGACGTGACGGATCGCGGCGTCCATGCTGCTCCGGAACGGCGACGCTTTCAACGGGCAGGGAATTGCTACGGTGCAAAAACCCTTCGACCCGCTCAGTTCGTCTGCGAGGATCGGCGGCCAAACCCATTGCCGGACAACGACTTGCGAGCCGGCACGACCCGGATCGGGTTCGCGCACGCAAATGTATTGACTTGCGCTGCAGTGCGCTATTCAATCGTTGGCAAAGCAAGCGGGGAGGGGGACTGTGAATACACGGTTCGCCGGTAACTTCGATTCCGACGCGCAGGCCGACGACGCGCCCGCTACGACGGATTTTTCGAACCCCCCCATGCTCGACTCTCTCACCGTGAACACGTGGGAGGGTGCGGGGGAGGCCCACCCCGAAGACTCCCTCATCCAGTTCCTGCGCACGCGTCGGGTTCGGGCGAGCGCGGCCCGTTGCCGTCGTAATGCAAGACATTCCGGGTTCACCGCATCCATGCAGTTGGCCGCCGACGCCGCAACGGGCGACGTTCCGCAGATGCTGTCCGAGACGTCGTTCCTGCGCGTGCTGCAGCGCGAGGAGCGGCGCGCCGACCGTTCGCACGCGCCGCTGTCGCTGATGCTGTTCCGGGTCGCCGCGAAGGAGAGGCAGCAGGTTGCGTCTTTCGTGCGATGCCTGCAGCAGCGCAAGCGGGAAACCGATTATTTGGCAAGGCTGGACGACGGCGTGTTCGTCGTCCTGCTGCCCGAGACCGCCTCCGAAGGTACGCGCCAGTTCGACGATCGCCTGCGCCGCGCGGCGCGCGGCGTCGACTATTCCAGCCACAGCGCAACCTATCCCGACGACCGCCTCGAGGCGATGCTCGACGCACATCGGACTTTTTCGGCGTCGTCCGTCGCCGAAGCCGGCGTGGAGATCTCGGACGAGCGAACCGGCGGCTATGCGCTCAAGCGCACGATTGACATCGTCGGCGCCTTCGTCATCCTGCTCCTCGCCGCGCCGATCATGCTCGCCACCGCGGCCGCCATCCTGCTCACGTCGCGCGGTCCGGTGATCTTCCGGCAGAGTCGGCTCGGCAAGGGCGGCCATCCGTTCGTCTTCTACAAGTTCCGCTCGATGCGGGTCGATGCCGCCGACGACATCCATCGCCGGTACGTGGAGGACCTGATCAAAGGTCGCGCCGTCTCCGACGCTTCGACGGTCGACGACGCGCGACTCGCGTACAAGATGAACGGCGATCCGCGGATCACCAGTGTCGGGCGTTGGATCCGCAAGACGAGCATCGACGAACTCCCGCAGTTGTGGAACGTGCTCAAGGGCGACATGAGCCTGGTCGGACCGCGACCGCCGATTCCGTACGAGGCCGAGAACTATCAGTCGTGGCACCTGCGAAGGGTGCTCGAGGTGAAGCCGGGCATCACCGGGCTCTGGCAGGTGGAGGGGCGCAGCCGCGTCTCGTTCGACGACATGGTTCGCATGGACATCCAGTACGCGCAGAACTGCTCGTTGTCGCTGGATCTGCGCATCCTCGCGCGAACGGTAGGAGTGGTCCTCCGATGCGAGGGCGCCGGTTGATCGCAACGACGGTCTAGACCGCCAGGCGGTCGCGGCAATTCACTGGAGTCATTGTGGAAATCGACGGGTCGAACATCCTGGTTACCGGTGGGGCAGGACTCATCGGGTCGACGACGATCGATCTGCTGCTGCGCGAGCACGCGCCGGCGCGCATCGTGGTGCTCGACAATTTCGTCCGCGGCACCCAGCGCAACCTCCAGCAGGCGTCGACCGATCCTCGGCTCGAAGTGATTCGCGGTGACGTCCGCAACGTCGACGACGTACGTGCTGCGATGCGGGGTGTCGATACCGTTCTGCACATGGCGGCGTTGCGAATCACTGCATGTGCGGCGGAACCCCGCGAAGCGATGGAAGTGATGTGCGACGGCAGCTTCAACGTCGTCGACCAGGCGCGCGAAGCGGGAGTACGGCGGGTGGTTGCCTCGTCATCGGCGTCGATCTACGGGCTCGCCGACGTCTTCCCGACGCCCGAGACGCACCCCCCGTACAACGACCAGACCTGGTACGGAGCGACCAAGACCTTTCTCGAGGGAATGCTGCGCGCGTACCGCGCCATGTACGGACTCGAGTACGTGACGCTGCGATATTTCAACGTCTACGGGCCGCGGATGGACGTGCACGGCCGATACACCGAAGTCTTGATCCGCTGGATGGAGCGGATCGCCCGCAACGAGGCGCCTCTGATCTTCGGCGATGGCCGCCAGACGATGGATTTCGTGCATGTCGAGGACATCGCGCGCGCGAATGTTCTCGCGCTCCTCACCGACAACGCCGACCAGGCATACAACGTCGGCAGCGGCGTCGAGACGTCGCTACTCGAACTTGCAGCCGCCTTGCTGCAGGTGATGGGCGCAAATCTGGTACCGGAGCACGGACCGGAACGAAGCGTCAATCCCGTGTCGCGAAGGCTGGCAAGCACGGAGAAGGCCGAGCGGCTGCTCGGATTCAAGGCCCGCATCGACTTGCGCGCGGGCCTCGACAGCCTCGTGCAGTGGTGGGAGGCGAATCGTTCACTGGGGGCTGCCGCATGATCCCGATCACCCGGCCCGTGCTGGGCGAAGCCGAAGCCGAGGCGGCTCGCCGCGTGATCCTCAGCGGCTGGACCTCGCAAGGTCCGGAGGTAGCGGCGTTCGAAGCCGAGTTCGCGCAGTTCGTCGATGCGCCCCATGCCTGCGCAGTTTCGAACTGCACGACGGCGCTTCACCTCGCGCTGCGGGTGGCAGGTGTGCGGACCGGCGATGAAGTCGTCACCGTCAGCCACTCCTTCATCGCAACCGCCAACAGCATCCGCTACTGCGGCGCCATGCCGGTGTTCGTCGACATCGAACCAGGCACCTTCAACATGGATCCGGCGCTCGTCGAGGCGGCCATCACCGAACGGACCCGCGCGATCCTGTGCGTGCACCAGGTGGGCATGCCCTGTGACCTTGCGCGTCTCGTTCCGCTTGCACGCAAGCACGGACTGCCGCTGATCGAGGATGCTGCGTGCGCGATCGGTAGCGAGATCCTGTGGGATGGCCGCTGGGAGAAGATCGGACGACCACACGGGGACGTGGCGTGTTTCTCGTTCCATCCGCGCAAGGTCATCAGTACCGGCGACGGCGGCATGTTGACCACACGCCGCGGGGATTGGGATCGCCAGTATCGACTGCTTCGCCAGCACGCGATGAGCGTGCCCGACACCGTCCGCCACGGCTCGGCGCAGGTGATCTTCGAGAGCTACCCCGAGGTCGGCTACAACTACCGAATGACGGACATCCAGGCGGCGGTGGGCCGGGAGCAGTTGAAGCGATTGCCCGGCATCGTTGGGGAACGCCGCGAACTGGCGGGCCGTTATTGCGAACTCCTGGCCGACGTGCCCGGTATCGGCTTGCCGATCGAACCCTCGTGGGCACGCAGTAACTGGCAGAGCTTTGCTGTGAGGCTGCCTGTGCGGGTCGAGCAGCGCGTGGTCATGCAGGAGATGCTGGACCGGGGCGTCAGCACGCGCCGCGGCATCATGTGCAGCCATCGAGAGCCTGCGTACCATGATCTGGCGGTACGTCACCGCCTCACTGAATCCGAGCGCGCCCAGGATGCGTCGGTTCTTGTCCCGTTGTATCCGGGCATGACGCCGGCCGAGCAACTGGAAGTGGCAACGGCCTTGAGCGAAGCTTGCCTGTTGACAGGACAGGCGACTTCCGAAGTGCAGCCCTGAGCGTTGACGCCTGGCTTGCAGAAACGATGCAGGCAACAGCGCTCCCAATGAACCAGGGCACGACTGCGCGTTCGGGGCTCGCGCCCTTGGACGAACGTGAAGCCGCCAGGCCCGAGCAGCCCGAGTTGCCGGGCGGCCCGGCGCAGGCCTCGAGCACCTACCTCGAGATCCTGAGATCCTCGGCAGTCATCGGCGGATCGTCGGCCATCAACATGGCGATCGGCCTGGTACGCACCAAGGCGATGGCGATGATGCTCGGCCCGGCCGGGTTCGGCCTGATGGCTGCATTCAGCACCGTGGCCGATCTCGCGCGCACGTTTGCCGAACTGGGCATCAACAGTAGCGGCGTCCGGCAGATCGCCGAATCCGCCGGGACGGGCGATCTGCAACGGATTGCGCGGACGGTGTACATCTTGCGACGCACGGCTGCGGTGCTCGGCATTCTGGGCACCTTGTTGCTGGCGGCATTTGCGAAGCCGGTCGCCGTCCTCACGTTCGGCGACGACGAACACGCCGACGCTATCGCTCTGCTCTCGATCGCAGTCTTTCTTCGACTTGTTTCCGACGGCCAGGGCGCGCTGCTGCAGGGCCTGCGCCGCATCGGCGATATCGCCAAGGTCGGCATCCTCGGATCATTGCTGGGAGCCGTCTTCAGCGTCGCTCTCGTGTACTGGCTACGTGAGAGAGGGGTGGCGCTGGCATTGGTGGCCATGGCGGCAATGTCGCTGCTCATGTCTTGGTGGTTCGCTCGAAAAGTGCAGATCGGGCGACCCGCGCTCGATGTGTCGCAGATGACGCAGGAAGTCAGAGCGCTGCTGCGCCTGGGCTTGGCATTCATGTCGAGTGCGCTGCTCACGATGGGAGCCGCATACGTCGTACGCATCATCCTCATCAGAGAGCAGGGCCTGGAGGCCGCCGGGCTTTTCCAGGCGGCATGGGCTGTAGGAGGCATCTACGTCATGTTCATCCTGCAGGCGATGGCTACCGACTTTTATCCGCGGCTCGTCGCTGCGGCCGACAACGACGCGGAGTGCAATCGCATCGTCAATGAGCAGGCACGGGTGAGCCTGCTGCTCGCGAGTGCCGGTGTGCTGGCCACGTTGACTTTTGCGCCGTGGGCTATCCGACTGCTGTACAGCGGCGACTTCGATGGCGCGACCGAAGTCCTGCGCTGGATTTGCCTTGGCATGGCGTTGCGGGTGGTGACATGGCCGCTGGGCTACATCCTCGTTGCCAAAGGCAGGCAAATGCTGTTTGTGGGAACCGACCTGGCGTGGACCTTTGTCAACGTCATCCTTACGTGGTACTGCGTCCGACGCTTCGGTCTCGCCGGTGCCGGCCTCGCGTTCTTCGGATCCTACGTATTTCACTTTCTCGTGGTGTACCCGATCTGCCGCAAGCTCACCGGATTTCGTTGGTCAGCAGCGAACTTCGGAACTTCGTTTGCGTTCATGGCGGTGATCGCCGTAGTGCAAGCTGGTTTCTACGTATTCGGGCCCGAAACCGCAATTGCCTCGGGAGCGGTTGCGGTGTTGTTCAGCGCGGCTGCGTCCCTCTACCTTCTCGGCAACCTGGCCGGCGCGCACGGACTTTCCGGAAAGCTGGCGTGGCTGAATCGTGCAAGGAGCAGAGGGCGGTGAATTCTACCGACACAATCGCGACGATCGCCGAGCCCATGCAGGTGCGCCGCGTGCGCCGACCGAAGATGGTTTATGTCCATTACGACTACGGCACGTCTTGCGCCAGGTTTCTGGTGAAACACAAGGACGAACACATCAAGTGCCTGTCGGAATTCTTCGAGGTCGTCACGGTTTCGGGGGAATGCGATATCGGACAATTGTGCGACCTGCACGCTCCCGACATCCTCGCGTTCGAACTCGGACTTCAGATCGCGAGCGCGCGCCGACCGGCCGTCCGCAACAGTGCCGCGAATCCGGCGATCCCGCGCATCGGAATTCTCAATGCAGACGCCTGGGGCGGAACACGCGGGCTGATCCTTTCCGAGATCGCACGCCTGGATGTAGATGCTGTCTTCTCCATCTGCGCCACCGCGCTCGAACACTTTCCAGGCCTTCGAGACAAGCTGTTTTTCTGGCCCAATTTCATCGACCCGGACGTATTCAATGGCGGCGCTGCCGAGAAACTTGTCGCCTTGGCAATCGCCGGCAATCGCGACCAAGACTATCCCTGGCGGCGCGCTGTTTATCCAGCCCTGGAACGAAACTACCCTTCGATCGTCTGTCCGCACCACGGATACGTATCGAGAATGCGGTCCAACCAGGTGCTGCTCGGACGAGATTACGCGAAGCTCATCGCGGCCGCATGGATTGCCCCGACGTGCGGCTCGGTAGCCATGGATCTTGTTCGAAAGCATCTGGAAATTCCAGCGTGTGGAACCCTCTTGCTGACCGAGCGGAGTCCGGTGCTCGAAGCCGCCGGATTCAGGGACCTCGAGAATTGCCTGTTTGCAGCTTCAGACGACGTGCTCGACAAGGTCGGTTTTGTCTTTGACCAGCAAGAAAGATTGTCTCGGATGATCGCTGCAGGGCGACGGCTTGTGCTCGATAAGCACACCTACAGGCAGCGCAATCAGATCTTGCAGTGGTATGAATTGAACACAACGAGGAAGTCCGGCGAGGTGATCGTCCAGGACGCTCCCTTCTCGGGCCTGGCGCTCCAGGGTTCGAGCGACCGCCCACCTCTTCGCTTTCCAGGATCGGATGGGCTTCATCTCCAACTGATTCGAAAGGGAAATGAACAATACGGCCAAGGCCGATTCGAGGATGCCGCCGGCTTGTACCTGCAGTCGCTGGCGTTGGCCCGCGGAATGGCCGAACCCAAATTGATGCTTGCGGCGTGCGACTTGCGGTGTGGGAGGGTCGGCGATGCGCTTCAAAAAGTCGTGGCGCTTAATCGAGACACCCTCGGCAAGTACGAGGACGTCATGCCGGATCCCGTGGAGTGGGCTTACCTCGTCGCTTGCTACCTTTGCATTGGCGATCTCGAATCGGCGAGGATGCGAGCCGCGCAGTATCCGACCATGAACCACTGCCTGATCAACGGAATTCGTCAGGCACTCGGGATCGGCAAGGAGGACGGGAACCGGGCAGCAATGCGAGGCCGCAGTGGTTCCTCCTTGTCGTTGTCGGTACACACCTTCCTGGTGGAAGACTTCACACGCTGGAAATCTGAACTGGGTTTCGCCATGGCATCGTGTGGCCACTCAGGCCTTTATTCCAGCCTGTTCGAGACGACTGTACAGGCGACTCTCCCGTACCACGGTCGCCGCAGCGGCAAGGTCCTCTCGCAATTGCTGACGCTGATCAACTCGATCCAGAAGAAGCCGTTGCGCGGCTTCGACAATCCATTCGTATTCGAGAGGCTTCGAAGTCTGTTGAGCAGTTACATGAGTGGTGTGTGGATACGAGCGCGCCAGGTTGCCAAGGTTGGACGATATCGACAAGGAAGGAGTCAAACCTGATGTTGGACTCCAGTAGTGCAAATGAGGTTGCGGACTCCATCGTCGGGATCGACGGCATCAGCATCTCCGTTGTCATTCCCACATACAACCGGTCGCATTGCATCGGCGCCGCGATCGACAGCGTTCTTGCGCAGACCTTGCCGGCGTGCGAAGTCATTGTCGTCGATGACGGTTCGATTGATGACACGCGCGAGCGGGTCGAAGCTTATGGTGGGAAAGTCAGGTATTTGTTTCAACCGAACGCCGGCGTCAGTTCCGCCCGTAACGCCGGCCTGCGTGCCGCGCGTGGAGATTGGATCGCGTTTCTTGATTCGGACGACGAATGGGCCCCTGACAAATTGGCGTTGCAGGCCGCGGAGTTGAAGCTTCATCCACGTGTGCTTGCACATTTGGTGGACTGTGCGATCGATGAGAGCGTTCCAGGCCGCAAGCGTTCGATCTTCGAAATAAGAGGTATGGCAGCCGAGTTCGCTTCGGCTCCACTGCTGAGGCGGCCGATCCGGGCCGTGCTTGCGTGCTGCTTCTTTCCCTCAGGCTGGCTGGTGCGTCGTGCGGCGATCGAACAAGCCGGGTTCTTCGATGAAGGTCTCGAGGTCTACGAGGACGTCGATTTGTTGGGGCGCATTGCCTTGCGTGGGCCATTTTTCGTGAGTTGTGTTCAAGGCGCGACGCTCAAACGCCATAGCGGATCGATCGGACTGTCGGACATGTTTCATACCGCTCCCAAGACCTACTTCGAGAGCGTCTCTCGTTCACAGTTGCGGCTGTCGTCGCAGCCCGCCCTGACGACAGAAGAGCGGAAGTTCGTCACGCATGAGTGCGCGTCGGTTTTCATCGAACTCGCACTACTGCACGCGCTGGACGGCAGTCGGTCGGCCATGCGAAGCCAATTGGCAGCTGCGCTGCGCGTCAGTCCAACGCTGGCGACGCTTGCCAAGGTGGTTGCACTTGCAGCACTGGGGCCGCGTCGCTACACAACTCTGAGGCAGCGCGCCGGGAGGTGCACGGAAGAATTCAGGCGGCCCTCGAATGCGGACCACCTGTCCGCTGATCGACCATAGTTGCTGAATGCTGGTCGATGTGTTGCAGGCTGCGGTCTGTCCGGCCACTTCTCTGCAGAGGAGAACGAGCGTATGACTCGGAGCGCCTATGTGATCGTGACACCGGTCCGCGACGAGCTCGCCCACGTCGAGCGGGCGGTCGATTCGGTCGTCAGGCAAACCTCTCGTCCGATGTCTTGGATCATCGTCGACGACGGGTCCACTGACGGGACCGGGCCGCTCCTCGATGCGCTTTCGGCGCCCCATTCCTGGATTTCGATCGTCCACAGAGCTGATCGCGGCTTTCGCTCCAACGGAAGCGGCGTCATGGATGCCTTCCATGCGGGATTCGAAGCCGTGGAGGACATTCATTGGGACTACGTCGTCAAACTCGACGCTGACCTTTCCTTCGCGCCCGACTACTTCGAGAGGTGCTTCGAGCACTTCGCCAACGAGCCGAGGCTCGGAATCGGCGGCGGCACGGTGTGTTCGCAGGTTGGCGGAGAACTGCGTGTCGACTCGGCAGGAGACCCGCCGTTCCACGTGCGCGGCGCCACCAAGATCTATCGTCGCGGCTGTTGGGACCAAATCGGGCCATTGATCAAGGCGCCCGGCTGGGACACGATCGACGAGGTTCGGGCGAACTACCTCGGCTGGCAGACACGGACGTTTCCCGAGTTGAAACTCGTGCAGCACAAGCCAACCGGTAGCGCTGACGGTTCCTGGAAGAACGCCTTCAAGAATGGCAAAGCGAACTATCTCACCGGCTATCACCCGGCATTCATGCTTGCAAAATGCGCCAGGCGGCTGGTGCGTAAACCTTATCTCGTGGAGGGGGCCGTCCTGTGCGCCGGTTTCATGTCCGGCTATGTCAATCGGCTGCCGCAGCTTGCCGACGCCGACACAGTCCGATACCTGCGCCAGCAGCAGGTTCGGCGGCTGACTCTTCGCCGTAGCATCTACGGCTGATCCACCCGGTCACGGTCGTGTGCGGCATCAGCGGAAAACTCAATTTCGACCGCGGCGAACCGGTGCCGTCGGCGCTGCTGGAACGCATGACCGATGTCATCCAACATCGCGGTCCCGACGGTGCGGGCCATTACCGGTCCGGGCCGGTCGGCCTCGGTCACCGGCGCTTGAGCATCATCGACCTCGCCACTGGTGCCCAGCCCATGAGCAACGAGGACGGCTCGGTATGGGTCGTCTTCAATGGCGAGATCTACAACTTCGAGGCGCTGCGCCGCGAATTGGTCGCGTGTGGTCATCAGTTCAAGTCGACCAGCGACACCGAGGTCATCGTCCACCTGTACGAAGAAGTCGGTGACGCGTGCGTAGCGCGCTGCGAGGGCATGTTCGCCTTCGCGCTCTGGGACGAGCGCCGCCAGCGCCTGCTGCTCGCACGCGATCGGGTCGGCATCAAGCCGCTGTACTACGCCGACACCGGGCGGGCGATCGTATTCGGCTCGGAAATCAAGTCGATCATCCAGGATCCGTCGGTCAGGCGCCACGTAGACCTAGGCGCGGTCGACCGCTTCCTGACCTACTACTACTGTCCCGGCGACCTCGCTCCGCTGGCCGGCATCCGTAAGCTGGCGCCGGGCCACTTCTTGAGTGTCGAGGGCGACCGCGTCAGGACGACGCGCTACTGGGATCTCGTATTCTCGACGCCGAGCCGTTCGCCGAACCTTGGCGAATCCGCCGAAGCGCTGGGTGCGCTGCTCGACCACACCGTGAAGCGCCACATGATTAGCGACGTCCCGGTAGGCGTCCTGCTCAGCGGCGGCGTCGATTCCACCGGCATGCTGCACTTCGCGTCATCCGATGCGCGGCGTCCGCTGCACAGCTTCACGATGGGCTTCGCCGGCACCGATGTCGCCGACGAGCGACCCTTCGCCCGACTTGCCGCCGGCCGTTTCGGCAGCGTGCACCACGAGACGACGCTGACCGCCGAGGCCTTCCGGGATTTCCTGCCCGACTACGTCTGGCACATGGAAGAACTCGTCTGCGAGCCGCCCGCCATCGCGCTGCACTTCGTCGCCCGGTTGGCGCACGAGCACGGCGTCAAGGTGCTGCTGTCAGGCGAGGGCGGAGACGAGGCGTTCGCCGGCTACCCTGAATACCGCAACCTCGCGGCGCTGGAGGCGCTGAAAGCGGGGGCCGGTCGGGCGAGCGGCCTGCTGAATTTGGGTTTCAACGTCCTCGGACGGGCCGGATGGCGACGTGCAGACCACTACAGGGCCCTGGTCGACCAATCCGTCGCTGACTACTACTTCAGCCGAACCTCGACGCCGGGCAGCCCGTTCAACCGCTTCAAGTCCCGCCTCTACGGCCCCGCGCTGTCGACGCAGGCGAGCGCCTTCCGCGCCGATGCGCCGACCCGGCAACTGCTGCAGGCGTCGGTCGGGCAACCGCTGCTCAACCGGCTGCTCGATGTCGATACCAAGAGTTGGCTACCCGATGACCTGCTGATCAAGGCGGACAAGATGACAATGGCAGCGTCGGTCGAACTGCGCGTGCCATTGCTCGACCACCGCGTGCTCGAATTCGCGGCGTCCCTGCCGACCCGGCACAAGGCACGCGGTTGGTCGATGAAGCGGGTGTTGAAGAAGGTCCTCGAGCCGGTGGTGCCCGCCGAAATCCTGAACCGCAAGAAGGCCGGCTTCCCGGTGCCCTATGACCGCTGGATGCGCCATGAACTGCGCGACTTCGTGCATGACACCGTGCTCGCGTCAGGGTCGTTCACGAGCCAGTACCTGCACCGGGCGGTCGTGGAGGACCTGCTCGAGAGCCATCGCAAGGGCGCGTGCGGGGCCAAGGAGGTGTTCAGCCTGCTCACGCTCGAGCTGTGGTACCGCCGCTTCGTACGGGAGGACAGCACAGCGGCGGAAAGCACCTCGACGCCCGCGCCGTCTGCGAACCTCGCTCATGCTCCGGCTTGACCTTCTGCGCTGCGTCCCTGGCGAGCGTTGGCCGTGAACGCAATCGGCGCCGCGTTTCTGGCGATCGCGTCGGTGCTGATGCTGGCGCTGCCACGCCGTCTGGCCGTCCTGCCGCTGGTGCTGAGTGCGCTCTACATGACTGGCGCGCAACTGCTGCAGATCGGGCCGGCGACTTTCACGATCCCGCGGCTGCTGGTGCTCGTGGGTTTCATGCGCGTGCTGGTGCGTGGCGAAGGCATCACGAGTGGCCTGCAAACAGTCGACAAGTTGATCCTTTTGTGGGCCGCCGTCCTGATCGGGACAAGCGCGTTCCACACCTCCGACGCCTGGCTCTATCGGTCCGGCATCGTCTGGACCGAACTCGGCTGCTACTTCCTGTTTCGCATCTTCATGCAGGACCTGGACGATGTTTGCGCTACTTTCCGCCTCACGTGCATCGTCATGCTGCCGCTGGCGGCACTGATGCTGCTGGAGAAGGCCACCGGGCACAACCCGTTCAGCGTCCTCGGCGCGGCGATCAGCAACTCGGTCGTGCGCGAGGGACATGTGCGAGCGGCCGGCCCATTCTCGCACCCGATCCTCGCCGGTACCGTCGGCGCGGCGTGCCTCGCGATGGCCTTTGCGATTCGCCCCACTGCGCGCTGGGCCTCGCGCGCCGGGCTGGTCGCAGGGGCCGGGATCGTCGCCGCCGCCACCTCCAGCGGACCGATCCTCATGGTGGTGTTCATCATCCTTGGTATCGCCACGTGGGTGCTGCGCTATCACATGCGTGCGCTGCGTTGGTCGATCGTGGCCGGAATTCTGGCGTTAGCGGCGGTCATGAAGGATCCCGTCTATTTCCTGATGGCACGCGTCGACATCAGTGGCGGCAGCCAGGGCTACTACCGCTCTCAACTGATCCGCTCGTCCATACAGCATCTGTCGGAGTGGTGGATGGCCGGCACCGACTACACGCGCCACTGGATGCAATCGGGCATCTCTGCTAACGACCGCCATGCGGACATCACGAACCACTTCCTTGCGATGGGGGTGATGGGCGGCCTGCCGCTGATGCTCGTCTTCGTCGGCATGCTGGCTTATTCGTTTCGCGACGTCGGTCGCGCGTTGAATCAGCTTGCGGATGCTCCCAGGCAGGACCAGTTGTTCGTCTGGGCGCTTGGCGCCCTGCTTTTCGGATTTTGCATGGACTTCTGGTCGATCTCGTTGTTCGACCAGTCGGTGACCTTCTTCTACCTGTCGCTTGCGGCGATCCAGGGCGTCGCGAGCCAGGACCAGACGCAGTTCGACGTTGGGGAGCCGTGGGAGCGCCCGCAGGACATGGGCATGGCGCCCCGCGCTTCGACCGTCAACTGCAAAGCCGCCGCCGAGAACCCGTGAGACCCGTCTCCCTCATCATCGTCAACTGGAATACTCGCGACTACCTGGCGGGGTGCCTGGCGTCGATCCGCCAAGCGAAGCCCGCCTGTTTAGGCGAGATCATCGTCGTCGACAACGACTCGAGCGACGGCTCGCCAGAGATGGTCGAGCAGAACTACCCCGAGGTGACGCTGATCCGCGCCGGTGCCAACCTCGGCTTCGCCAAAGGCAACAACCTGGCGATGAAACATGCACGCGGATCGCAGTTCGCACTCGTCAATTCCGATGCGCTGGTTCACCCCGGCACGCTGGAGACCCTCTCGCACTATCTCGACGAACACTCCGACGTGGGCCTCGTGGGCCCGCGCGTGATCGGCGCCGACGGGTTGCTGCAGCGTAGTTGCCGTCATTCGCCGGGCTTGTGGAACACGCTCTGTCGTGCTCTTGCTCTCGATCGGATGTTCGGCGGGAAGGGCATCTTCAGCGGCTACGAAGTGCCGCCGGCCCGACATGAATCGCTGCACGAGGCCGAAGTCCTCAGCGGCTGCTTCTGTGTTGCGCGACGCAGCGCCGTCGAGGAAATCGGTGGGCTCGACGAACAGTTCTTTTTCTATGGCGAGGACATCGACTGGTGCCGGCGCTTCAGGACCGCGGGTTGGAAACTCGTGTTCATTCCACAGGCCATGGCCACGCACTTCGGGGGTGGCAGCACCTCGCGCGCACCGCTGCGCTATAGCATCGAAATCCTGCGGGCGACATTGAAGTACTGGCGCAAGCATCACGGCCGGACAGGCCAGTGGGTGTGCAGTGCATTGCTGATCCTGCACCACGGGATTCGTTTCCTGGCCCGCGGGATGCGGCACGCCCTGGGTCTGGGCAGGTCGGCAGACAACCGATACAAGCTCAGCGAAGACGCCGCCTGCCTGCGCTGGTTGTGTTTTCGCATCGATATCAGCGGGCATCGCTAGAACGAGAACCCATGCGTCCGGTCGGTCCCGTCATGTCGTCCATTCCGTCAACGACGCCTGTTCATATTGCCGACAGCGACCTCGCGCAGACGCTCGAGGGGCTGCTGCCCGTGCTGGAGCGCCTGCTGCCGGTTCGCTTCACGCAGGGCAGGGAAGCCCCCGGCGATGTGGTCGCGCGGGTCACGAACGCAGTGGCGGGCCACGTCCCGTCGATGCTGTCGACGCTGGTGCTGCCGGCCGTGGCTGAAGTCGACGCGCCGGTTGCCATGCCGATTCGCTTTGCCGACCACGCGGCCGTGCCGTGGCCGTTCCGTGGCCGAACCATCGAGGCGCGGGCTGCGGTAGATCCCGCGTCGCCAGCATGCCGGCCGCAGCCTGCCGACGTGATTCTTGCCTGGGGTCGCAATGGGCTGCCGATCTGGACCATCGGAACATACCGGGGGGATACGGTACATCGCACCGCTCTGCTGCCACCGAGCGCTGCTGGAGGAGTCGATATCGGTCTGGCCGCAGCGGGGGACCGGTTCATCCAGACTCTGCCGCTGATCCACTTCCTGCGTGGGCTGACGGGCGCGCAGGCTTACGCGAATCCGCCCCTGCGTGCCAGCTTCATCATCGACGACCCGAACCTGCACTGGCCGCGCTACGGGTTCGTGGACTACCGGCAGATCGCCGCAGGCGCCCGGCGCGACAACTACCATGTGGCGTTCGCGACGATCCCGCTCGATGCCTGGTGGGTACACCGTTCGACCGCCGACATCTTTCGTGCCCACCCCGGCGAACTCTCGCTGCTCGTGCACGGCAACGACCACGCGCGGCATGAACTGGCCCAGGAGATCTCGCCGCGCGCCTGCGCCCAATTGCTTCGCCACGCGCACGCGAGGATTCGGCTGCTCGAAGCGAAGTCGCGCCTCGAGGTCAGCCGCGTCATGGTGCCGCCGCATGGCGCGTGCTCGGTTCGCATGCTGGCCCAACTGCCGTTGAACGGCTTCGAATCTGCCTGCATTTCGGCTGGGTCGCTGCGTGCGCACAATCCTGGTCAGGAGTGGATACGCTCGCTCGGTTTCGCGCCTGCCGAGACCGTCGAAGGCTGCACCGTGCTACCTCGCTGGGCTTTCGACGCTGCGTCGGAGACGACGCTGCTCACGGCGGCATATCTTGGCCAACCGCTGATCCTGCGCGGCCACCACCGCGATCTGAAGAGCGGCCTCGACATCCTCCAACGCTTTGCGCGCAGCATCAACGGGCTCGGCGATGTGCGCTGGGGCAGCTTGGCCGACCTGACCCGTCTCAACTTCCGCCAACGCATCGTCGGGCGCACGTTGCATGTGCAGCCGATGGCCGCCCGCATCGATGTGACGATTCCCGATGGTGTCGAGGAGCTTCAGGTCGACGCAGCTGACGCCCTTTGGAGCGTCGTGGACGAGGACAGTGCGGCGAGCCTCGACGGCAGGCCATTCACCCTCCCGGCGCATGCTCGCACTCGCTATTCGCTCCAGGCGCGTCGGCCGGAGGTCATCGGCGGCGATGCAATCCGTCCGCGATCGACTGGCGCGAAGTTGATCGTGCGGCGCATCCTCACCGAAGCACGTGACCGCTTGTGCGTCTCGTGATTCTTGACGGTTTTTCTGATCCGAAAGCTCCCGATGCCCCCCGCTACTCCAAAGGTTCTGCTGCTCGTCGAGAACAACGGTTTCCCACGCGACTTCCGCGTCCGCAGGGAAGCACACGCGCTGCGCGACCACGGTTTTAGGGTCAGCGTGGTTTGTCCGCGAGAGGGCCGCGAGCGCTGGCACGAAACTGTCGACGGCGTGGACATCTATCGCTTCGCGGCGCCTCCGGGCGGCTCGGGGCTGCTCAGTTATGCGCTCGAGTTCGGCTATTCGACGCTGGCCATGCTCATGCTGTCGCTGTGGATCGCGCTGCGGCGCGGCGTCGATGTGGTTCATGCAGCCAACCCGCCCGATACGCTGTTCGTCGTCGGCGCGGTGTTCAAGCTGCTCGGCAAACGCTACATCTTCGATCACCACGACCTCGCACCGGAGATCTACCTGTCGCGTTTCGGCTTTCGCCGGCGCAACCTCGTCTACTTCGCGTTGAAGCTGATGGAGCGATGCTCGTATGCCGTTGCCGATGTGGTGATCGCGACCAACGAGTCGTATCGGCAGCGGGCGATCGCCGAGGGACGCAAGTCGCCCGAGAAGGTTGTCGTCGTGCGCAACGGACCACCGCTGTCGTACCAGCCTCTGCCTCCTCCGGACGGCTTGGCGGAGCGTGCCGAACACCTGATCGGCTATGTCGGCACGATCGGCGCGCAGGACGGGTTGGATTGCTGGATGCGTGCGATCCACCACCTGGTAACCACCCTCGGTCGGCGCGACTTCCTGGCGGTCGTCATCGGCGACGGTGATGCCATGCCAGCTATCCGGCAACTCGCCGCCGAACTGCAGATCGAGCGCTACGTACTCTTCACCGGCAGGCTGCCCGAGGTGGAAGCACGCCGCCATCTGTCGGCGGTGACGCTGTGCGTACAGCCTGACCCATCGAGCCCGCTGAACGACTACTCGACGATGAACAAGATGATGGAGTACATGGCGCTGGGCAAGGCGACTGTGGCCTACGACTTGCACGAGACGCGCTTCTCGGGCGGCGACGCCGCGGTCTACGTTGCGTCGAACGATGAACTGGAGTTCGCCCGCCAGGTCGATTTCCTGCTCGACAACGCTGCCGAGCGCGAGCGCATGGGAGAGGTGGGCCGCCGCCGCATTGCGACGGCGCTGGCGTGGGAGTACTCGGTCCCACAGCTGCATCGAGCCTATGACGAGGGGCTGGGCTTCGGCTCCGTCGCTGCGGAAACGCCGGGCCGATGATGGTCGCCGCACCCGTTCGCGGTCTCTTTATCTCGCATGCAGCATCGCGTGACGGCGCGACAGTCGTCAAGCCTGCATGGCGAATGGCGGCAAGAGGGCAGGCCAGGAGGCCCTTGCGATGAGTCCATACCCATTTGCGGTCGTGGCCGCAGTGAACGACCACCAGGTTCTGCAGAACAACCTGCTGCGATCACCCGACATCGCCGACGGGTCGTATCGCGTCCTCACCAAGGAAGGATTTGTCTCGGCTTCACTCGCCTACAACAGCGCCATTGACGAGGCACCGACCGATACCCTGATTTTCGTTCATCAGGACGTCTACCTGCCTTCGCACTGGTTTGCAAAGGTGGCGGCGGCCATTCGAAAGTTGGACGACGCGAACGTCCGGTGGGGCGTCCTCGGCTCGTTCGGTTCGCGTCGAGGTGCCGCCGGTGGTTTGGGTCGGGTTTATACAACCGGCCTAGGGCTTCATGGAACGCCCATTAGCGAGCCGGTTCCGGTCGAGACGCTGGACGAAATCGTCTTGATCATCCGGAAGTCTTCGGGACTTCGATTCGACAAGAAGCTGCCCCACTTTCATCTCTACGGAGCCGACATCTGTCTGAACGCAACGGATAGCGGCCTTGTCAACTTCGCCATTCCAGCGCATTGCGTCCACAACACGAATCAACTGATAGAGCTGCCCCCGGAGTTCTTTACCGGGTATCACTTCATCAAGCGGAAGTGGAAGAAGTTCCTTCCGATCTACGCTTCGTGCATGACGATTTCGCGTTTCGACAAGGAGTTGCGCGAGCGTCAGTTGCGACAAAGCCTCGCGCGCCTTCGCAGGCCGCTGAAGTCACCCTTGCCGAGAGTCGATGACCCCCGGCCGCTGGTCGCGGTGGAAAGTGATACGGAATCGAAGTCTGTCGGGCACGGGGTCGGAATCGCCGGTGTCCAATGACAGCGGCCCTGCTGCGCATCGGACGACACACGTTTTGAACCGGAAGACCTGACAAGTGAACCGCAAGACAAGGCAGATCAGTGTCCTCTACAGCTTTCCGCATCGACTTGGTGCGCAACGGATCTGCTACACCGCCTGGCAGCAGGTCAATGGCCTCGCGCAGGCAGGCGCGAATGTGCATGTGATGGCGGCTTCCATCGAGCGCCCGGTCCCGGCCAGCGTGAAGGTCACACCGACACTGACACTGGGATCTCTTCGAATTCCCTTCCGCCTCATCGGCAACAGGCGTGCCTTTGCTCTCCACGACCACCTCGTGGCCAAGCGTCTCGAGTCTCTCAGGGATTCGATTGACGTGGTGCACACTTGGCCACAAGGTGCGCGCCGTACGCTGGAAGTCGCCGCAAAACTCGGGATACCGACGGTGTTGGAGCGCCCCAATGCTCACACTCGCTTTGCGTACGAGACGGTCAGGACAGAGTGCGACCGCATCGGTGTCCCATTGCCGCCCGGGCACGAACACGCCTTCGACGAGGAAATACTGCGCTTGGAGGAAGAGGAGTACGAAAGAGCGTTCCGGTTGCTCTGCCCTTCGGACTTCGTCGTCGAGACCTTCCGCGACAAGGGTTTTGCGAGCGAGAAATTGATCCGCCACATTTACGGCTTCGACGAGACTACGTACTACCCTCCGGCAAAACCGCGGTCATTGGATGGCGGCCTGGTCGCGCTCTTCGTGGGCGTTTGCGCCGTGCGCAAAGGGGTGCACCTCGCCCTGCAAGCCTGGCTCGATTCGCCGGCACATCGCGACGGCAAGTTCCTGATTGCCGGCGAGTTCCTGCCGGCCTATGAATCGAAACTCTCGTCGATGCTCGCGCATCCCAGCGTGTACGTCCTGGGGCATCGCACGGACGTCCCCGACCTCATGCGCCAAAGTGACATCCTGCTGCTTCCGAGCATCGAAGAGGGATTTGGGCTCGTATGCACCGAGGCCATGGGCAGTGGTTGTGTTCCCCTCGTGTCGGACGCCTGCACGGATCTTTGCAGACACATGGACAACGCGCTCGTACATCATGCGGGCGACGTTGCCCAATTAACCGAGCATATCGAACGGATTCACGACGATCGCCATCTTCTCGCATCGCTGCGGTCGAACGGACTTCTCCTCGCACCGGAAATTACCTGGCGAGCCGCTGGCCAGCGATTGAGGGATGCCTACTGCGATGCGCTCGACGCCTACAGGCAATCCCAACCTCAAGCTGCCGCAAGGGACGCGACCCCCGCGTAAGGATCGCGCCCCGATCCGGGCTTGATGCCAACCCGGATCAACTGCTATTTCACGGTGAGGCCCGTCGGCGGCGAAGGTGCCACCGCTGTCGGTAGCGGCGTTGTCGGGCTTTCGGTCGTGCTGAAGAGCACGCCCATGTCCTGCCCATCGTTCCCCGCGTTCTTGCCTGGAGAGGTGGTCGCGAGTTGCCAGCCCGACCAGTTGGTAGGCGATCCCGTACCCACATAAATGGCGTTGGCCGTGATGCTGTTCGTGCCCGTCGGAGTTGTCGAACCGCCATTGCTCTTGAGGTTGAAGCGCATCACGCAGTCGGAACCGCAGCCGGGTTGGTCGCCCGAGGCGGTAAATTTCGCCGCGTCGAAGATATTGTTCTGCACCACCCACCCGGAGTGCTGGGTGTCGCCGCTCTTCGTTCCAATCCCCAAGACCACGCCATGGAACGTGTTGTGCTCCATCAGCATGCCGCGAACTCCGCCGATTTGCAGGTTCTGGCCGGTCTGCCCGCCATCGAAGACGTTGTGGACGATCTTCATGTTCGGGCTGCCACCGTCGTAGTTGCCGATGTGCACGGTGTTGTTGACGAAGTAGTTTCCGTTGATGACGGTGCCGGATCCGTTCCCGTACATCTGGATGGCATCGCAGTGAACCGAACCGCACTGCGACTGCACGATGTCGCGGAACAGGTTGCCCGGGCCAATCGTCACGTTCGTTGAATTGCCGACCAGCATGATGCCGTCGGATGCTGCACCGGAAGTCGACGGCTGCTTCTCGAACAAACTGTTCGAGATGGTGAGACCGCTTACGCTGCGAGCGCTCAGGCGACCCTCATACCCTGCGCGACTCACGGCGGAGAAGGTTCCGTTGTCCACCAACAATCGCATGTCCGTCTGGGAGCAGGGCTGGGTATAGTTGAACACCAACCCGCCCCCGCCGGGAATCCAAGTCGAGTTCAAGAACTGGATGTCGGTGCTGCACTCGCGGACGGAGACCCAATCAAAGGTGAGACTGTCGAATTTTATGTACCGCGAATCGTAGATCTCCCCGATGGCCATCCGGGCCCCCAGGCCCGACGCGGACTGCACCGTTACGAAGCCGCTTCGCTTGATATTCGTGAAGTTCACTGTCCCGTAGTTGCCCGAATTGAGGCAGATGACGCTCCCGTTGGCGGCCGCACTGACCGCGGAAGCGACGTTGGCGCCGGGGTCCAGAATTTGAGTGCAGGTCTCTGCCTGCGCGTATTGCGGCGCCCCCGCCAAGAAAGCGAAGAGGAGCGAAAAATAGGTAAAGATACGAGCTTTCATTGGTACTCTGAGATTCGGTTGTGTTTGCGCAATCGAGTGTCCTGGGTATCCACGACGTATTCGTTTACTGGAGCGCCTTGCTCGCTTCGGTGGAATAGGAGCTTTCGTTGCCCTTATCGTCGACGGCCGTCACCGAGAAGAAGTATGTATTGCCGGGCGACAAGTCTTTTACAGTGAATGAACTGCTGTTCCCCGCATTGATCCCGGCGCCCCTCGCCTGAACGTAATTGCCCGACGACGTTCCGTAGTAGATGCGATAGCCAACGACGGATGGCGTGCTGCTGGCGACCCACGACAAGGCTGCCGTTGTCTCGGGTACTGGTGCTGTTGTCGATGCGGTCGTGGTCGCGAAGACCACGTCTACCCAGTAGTTGCTGCTGTTCCACTGCGAGTTCGGGAACGAACTCTTACTGCCGTACTTGTAGACCCCGGCGGTGGCTCGCAGCGGCGAGGCGGTAAAGGCCTGGCTGAAGTAACCCTGATCGATTGCATATCTGCCCTTCGGGGCGAGGTAGGAAGCTGTATAGCTTCGCCCCGCGCTGATCGCCACTGGCGTCGAGAAGGTCACGGTCTGCCATCCGGTTGCCGTCTCGTTCGTGAACGTAGCTCTGGCCAGCAAACGCCCCGATTTGGACCACAGCGAGCCGACATGGGTGCCGCTGTTGCCGGTGCCCTTGTAGAACCTGATGCCGGTCACGTAACCGCTGACATCGGTGGTGAATTTCACTCCCACGTTCACCGAAGCCGTGTCGTCGGCTGCTGGAATCCTTGGCAGGGTAGTTGTCGGCCAGATCGTGCAGGGGCACGTGGAAGAAGCTTTTTCCGAGGTGGTCCCGATAGCGGCCAGGGCGTCTTCGTTGCTTAAACCGTCATTTTCACTACCGCCGCCGCACGCAACGAGTGTCGCACAGCTTGCGGCAATGAGCGTCGTTCGCATTTTGCACTTGATGAATCTATTCATACTCATGTTTATGGAAAAGAGAATTGAAATGGCGGGCTCCCTTCCAGGAGCCGCCTTCTGAGTCGTCGAAGGCTGGGAAGAGAAACCGAGAGAAAGCGAGAGAAACCGAGAGAAACCGAGAGAAACCGAGAGAAACCGAGAGCTAAGGCGAATGGCACTCAATCGCCCGCGGCGCGGGTTTCGACGCCAGGGGTTCGATCGCGAGAGGAAGAGGGAGCGACCGCAGAGGCTTGTCAGGAGCAGCGTGTTCACACAAGGCAGCCCACCTGCGCAAAAGCCGAATTAGCATGGATCGTAGTGACTAAAGTCTCGAATACCGCCACCGCAAGTCGATTGGACGACGAGCGGAGCTGCGGTGAAGATGAGCGGTACGTAAGTAGCCGGGAGGCCTCCCTCCATGAGGGCGTTCCGCAACACCTTGTTCACTGCTGACATGCAGTCGAGCTTCACCGCGAATCCGGCGAGACTCGCCAGGGGCGGGCTTGAAGCCGTTCAACGCTGGGTGAAAGTCGCCCATGTGGTTGACCGACGCTAAGTCTGCTGTGCTCACTACGCATGTTCCTCAAGAGTCAATAGGGATTTGCACTGATGCGGCAGGTGGTTCGGCGCGCAGTCTAATCACTTCTGGAGTGAAGCGCTCAACCTGACGCCGTAGACACCAACGAGACGAAGATCTTGTTGGCAGGCTCGCCTCTTCGGCGAGGCGCTCGCAAGGCGATCCCAAGGCCCATGACATCAGCCGCGAGTTGCTGGCGATCTGGATCGACAGGCACAGCCGTGGCGGGATCACGCCTAACTCGATTTCGGCGGCGACGCGCCAAAGCGAGCCAACTCCTGATACGGCCATGGCAGCGACACGCCTGCCGCAGAACCTGCGCATCACTGGAAATGGACATCAGCGCGAAAAGTTCGCAATAATCGTCGCGTCAGGTGGATTGGCTCTCGTGCGCGCGGGCGGCGCGCGGGCCAGCGATCTACGAGCATCGAGAGTGCTCAGATCGCGGAGGGGAGCAATGCGGCAAGCGATCGCGGGATCGAGGGAACGAGGCAACAGGGCGCCTCCTCGGGAAATGTCTCCTCGAGCGCTCCTGCACGCCTTTTTCAAGCACAAGTGGCTGATCCTGCTGACTTTCCTGGTCTGCAGCGCCGGTTCGACCCTGGCGGTCCTCCATTTTTCCAAGCCCTACTACGAAGCAGTTGCGCAGCTGCTCCTGTCGCCCGGCGACGTACAACTGCCCACCGATGGCCGGGTCCCGACCCCCGTGATCGGCAACGAGGAACGGATCGGTCGAGCCATCGAGCTGCTCGCTGGGCGTTCGCTCGCCGAACGGGTCGTGGATGCAGTGGGCTACGACCGGCTCTACGCCGACCTGGCGGGACACGAGGTCGATAAGGACGCCGCGCGGATGGTCGCTGTGGCTCGACTGATGAAGTACCTCACCGTTACCCCCGGGCAACGCTCCTCGATCATCTCGCTGCGTTTCAGGCATGAAGACCGGGAGTTGGCCGCGCGCGTACCGAACCTGGTCGGGCAGCTATACGTCGATCGTTACCTGGGGGTGGAGAAGGATTCGAAAGCCGACGCGTTCTTCGAGGACCAACTCCACACGCTCAGGCAGAAGCTCAACGAGTCCGAACAGGCGCTGGAGTCGTTCCGGAGCCGCAATCGGATTGCGGTGGACCTTCCCGAGGAGCGCAGGCTCGCCTCCGCGGAGCTTGCTTCGTTACGCGCAAGCGTGGACGAGACGCGAACCCGGCAAGGGGAGCTGAACGGGCAGATCGAGACGATCGGCAGCAAGATGACACACGACGCTCGCATTCCACGCTCGTATTACAAGCTCAAGGAGCGCTTGGCGTCGCTCGAAGCCGAGGAAAACGAGCTCGCGGCCGCGTTTACCCCCGCGCATCCGCGCCTTCGTGATGTCCGGGAGCAACTCCGGAGTCTGCGGGAAAAGCTGAGGGCTGACGGGGTGGATTCCTCCTACGGCAGCGCCACGGAACAGGAAGGCTTCAACACCAGCCTGCAGATCGAGCTATCTCGCGTACGAGGGGAGCTGCAGGCGGCTCGGGTTCGCGAAGCCGGGCTGGCCAGTCGAGTGGAGCATGCACGCAAGCGGCTCGAATCGCTCGAAACCGTCGACAGCGAGTTCAATCGCCTGCAGACCCAGGTCCGGACGGATGCCGAAGCGTACAGGCTCTTCCTCTCCAAGGTGCAGGATGCACGCATTGCGAACGTGCGCGACGCCGAAAAGGTGGTCGGGATCCGGGTGATCGAGGAGGCCCGCCCGCCGACCTTGCCCGTGGATTCGCGCAGGAACCTCAAGCTCGCCGGCGGTATCCTGGCCAGCGCCGGGGCAGCGCTGGGCTTGGCGCTCCTTCTCGAGCTCCTGCGCCGCCGAGTCGAAACGGCCGACGACGTCGAGGCAGTGCTCGGACTTCCAATGCTCGGATCGATTCCCGAACTCGAGCCGAGGTAATCGCCTTCTTTTCGGGCGTAGCGGAGCCACAGCGTGAGCGATCGTTTCCCGAGCACGGAGGAGTTGGAAGCACAAGCCTTCTCAACGCTGAGTCTGGAAAGGCTGGCGCGCAAGCGCCACTCGGCGGCAAGGCAGGAAGCCGAGCCGGCGGTCATGCCGCCCGGGCGAGAAGGCGAACCCGTGGTCAAGGCGCCGAGGCAGGAGCCGGGGCAATGGCCAGACGCGTTCCTGGCGCCGAGCCTGAAGCTTCCGCTTCACCAGGTCGCGATGCGCCACTGCGAGGTGGTCCAGACGAGGCTCTGGCTCAGCAACCGCGAGGGCAGCATGGACAAGGTCACGACCTTCGTCGGCGCGACCGCCGGCTGTGGGACCTCCACCGTGGCGGCCAACTTCGCGGGCGCGCTCGCGCAAGCCGGAGGGCGCATCTTGCTGATCTCTTTCGGAGACGCGAAGGAGACTGTCGTTTCCCATTCCACCGAGCCGAGCCTGGTGCCCTTGCCGAATGCACCGAACGATGAGGACGCGCACCCTTGGACTTCGACGAATCCCCTGGGTAGCCTGTACACGCTCTCAGGAGCGACTGCCCCGGGCCCGATGCTGCGATCCAAGGGCTTCGACAATTTCCTCGCACTTTCCCGCGAGCGCTTCGATCACGTCGTGATCGACGCACCGGCGCTGCAGGGCCATTCGGAAACCCTTGTGCTGTGCCGCAAGGCAGACGCGGTGGTCCTCGTCATCCGAGCAGGCCATACGCGAAATCATTCGGCGCTGTGGACGCGCCAGCAGATCCAGAAGGCCGGCGGCAATCTCGCCGGGGTCGTGCTGAACCGGCGCAGATACTACGTGCCGGACTGGATCTATCGCCTGCTGTAGTGCGCTAGTACCGGTGAGGGCCTTTGCGCATCGCTGCCAGCTTTCGAGCGACCCGGATCAGGTGCCGGGCGCTGTAGCGGTCTTGAATGTCCGCCGGAAAGATCATCCTCCAAGGTAATGCGGCCAGTTTGACCGGGAGTGCCCGGTCCGCCAGCAGCGCATCCCAGAGGTAGCGCGCACGGGGGCCGATCATGGTCGGTGCGCCTGCGACGAGCGAGCGATCGAGTAGCCCGAAGAGCATCCGCAACTCGATCGGACCGGCCAGACGCTGATGAGCCGCGAGCTGCGGCAGGACGGCCGACGCAGCGCCGGCGAGGTCGTGACGTGCGAGGTAGGCGAGCATCAGATAGAGCGAAGTGGCAGCCATCTCGTTGTCCAGCCACGCCGTGACGCGCTCCCAGTCGATCCGTTCGCCGGCTCTTCGCAGCAGGAATGCTGCATCGAACAAGGGCACGAGAAAGCTCGGGTGAATCGCGTGTTGCGAGAGATCCCGGATCCATGTCGACGCGATGTAGACGAGTTGCAGATCGTCGTCCAGTCGGCTCGCGGGAATGCCTTGGAAGGTATGGGGAACGGAGCGGAGCGCCAGCCGCGAGGGGGCGAACAGCGCAGACGACGAGAGTCGGGCGGACGGTGGAAACAAGGAACCGTGGATTTCGACCCAGACGGCGTGCTTCTGGTGCAGGAGTGGGGCGCCGTGGGCCGCATGTCCCCAGTCGCCGTCCAGCGAGAGGTAGCCGCGGCCCTGTAGCGCCGACTGGACTCGGGCTCGCTCGGTCGCAGGCACCAGGATGTCGACGTCGGTCATCGGGCGCAGGTGGGGCGCGGGATAGTGCTGCTCGCTGATCGAAATGCCCTTCAGCAGCGTCAGGGGCACTTGCAGGTGGTGGCACAGCTCCGCCACCTCCTTGGCCACCTGGGCCAACTGGCCGTGCCGTACGCGCGCCGTGAGGTCGGCAGCGAGCAGCGACTCGCGTTGCACGGCAGGAAGCGTTTGGGTTGCAGCGCCGGCCGCCTCGTGGAGCAGGGGAGCGAGGCCGGCAATCGCGACCTGCTCGAGTGCGGCACGGTCCAGCCCCGCGCCGTCGGCATGCTCCCAGACCGGATGGCGAGGTGCAGGGCCTCCACATCCGGCTGCGTAGGCAAGCAGATCGAGGATCAGGCGCGCCGACGGCGAGCGAGCGCGAAGATCTTCGGAACGATCGCCGCTGCTTCCGGAATCATCTGGCATGGCGCGCAAGCGAACGAGCGCAGGAAACAGCGGTGTTGCGCGAGGATCTGCGCAAGGTTCGTACCGGTTTCGTCCTGGTGCCGCCCAAGGTGGGCCTCCTTAACGTCCCGAGCCGGGGACTGTATCAGTGGCGACATGCGTCCCGAGAAGTAGAGGTTCACCGAATCCTCGTTTTCCCCGGGGCGGGTATGCTGGTCAACGCCGGTCGCCGCTCCTACACTGGACACATGCACTCTTGGCGCCGGAGAATCGACAATCTGATCGTGCACGAGGCCGATCGGGAATTCGTCTTGCTGGACGGCGAAACCGATCGTGTCCACCGGTTCAACAGCACGGCCAGCGCGATCTGGCGTAGGCTGGAGCAACCGGGCAACGCGGAATCCATCGCTCGGACCCTCGTGGACGAGTTCGACGTCGAATGGGATGTGGCGCTCGGAGACGCTCAGGCCGCACTCGACCAGTTGGAGGCGTTGTCGTTGATAATCCCGGATCCGGGCGGCGGATCGGCAGGGCAGCACTAGAAGGACGATACGGGGAGCGAAGACGATGGATCCAGGCTCCGGAACCACTCACGATGCGAAGCGCAGAGCGCTGTTGGTCAAGGCGGCGTACGTAGCTCCCGCCATCCTCAGTCTGCAGGCTGCGCCAAGATATGCGAAGGCGGGTTCCTCGAAACCGGGGCTCGGTCCCGACCCAAACGCGCCGCCGCGCTGGGCGAACGGCCCGCCGAAGTAGGGCTAGGCAACCGACGGGGAACCGCCGCCTGTGCTTCTTTCGGCGTTCGGCATCCGCATTTCGGTGGAATCCGCCGATGCGCGGTTCATTCACCTGCTCGGCTTGCGCTATTCGAACCTCGTCTCGTCCGTAGACGACAAAGGGGCGGATCTCCGTTTCCGGCATCGACGAGACGAATCGGGCGCGATGCATCTGCTGCTCGCGGACGGGGAGCCGTTGGCGGTGCGCGATTCGACCGAGGCGCTCGATCGGATCGACACCGAAATCGTCCTCGCGCTGCAACGGCTGCGCTCCGATCTGCTCTTCGTGCACGCAGCGGCACTCGCTCGCGGCGGCCGTTGCTGCCTTCTCGCGGCGGAGTCGGGCGTTGGAAAGTCCACCACTGCGTGGGGGCTACTCCATCACGGGTTTTCCTATGCGAGCGATGAATTGAGCGCGATCGACCCTGTGACGCTGCGGGTCCATCCGTATCCTCGCGCGCTATGCCTGAAGCAACAGCCACCGCCACCGTACGGCGCTCCCCCTTCGACCGTACAGGTGGATGACTGTCTGCACGTACCGGCGGACGCGCTGCCGTGCCGCTCCGTGGGGTCACCGTCACCCGTCGCAGCCCTGTTCATCCTCGAGCGAGCGGAGGCTGCGCGCCCGGCGTCGATTCGTCCGATCGGCGCAGCCGAAGCGGCTGCTCGCGTGTATCCGGCCGTGCTCAACGCACTCGCGCACCCGGATCGCGGGCTCTCCCCGGTGCTTCGCATCGTTCGCGAGGTACCGTGCTTTCGTCTCTCCCTCGGGCCGCTCGAGCAGAACTGCGTGCTGATTCGGGATGTCTTCGATTCGCTCGAGCTCCCCGACCGGATCGCCCGATGGGGTTACCGGTAGCGTCGCCATCGCGGCGCCCGGTCCATGTCCTGCGCTCTTCAGGTGCCTCGAAGGTGACGCAACGAAACGAGTCGTTGAAGCGCCTGCTGCGCAAACGCCTGCCGTGGGCGGGGCGGCTCGCGGTCGCTCTCGCCGTGCTGGAGATCGGCCTCGACTACAGCACCTGGGTCGAGCTGAACGTCGCCACCATCTACAGCCTGCCGCTCGTGCTGGCGGCCGCCGCCCGCAACCGGCGCCTGCTGTGGGTGCTGACGTTTGCCCTTGCGTGCGCGAGTTTCGTCGTCTATTTCCAGCAGGTTCATCCCGGCTCTTTTTCCTGGTCGGAGATCTTCTTCGTCGAACGCCTGCTGTCCACGACGACGGTGATCCTCACGGCGGTGCTGCTCGACGCCTGGACGCGGCTGCTCGACATCCTCGATGAGCAGAGCCGCTCGCTGGCCGAGCAGAACGAGCGCCTTGTGACCGCGAACGACGAGTTGCGCGCGCACAAGGAAGAGATCCAACGGCAGAACGAACTGCTCGACCGGCGTCGCCAGGAGGCCGAGGATGCGAGCTCGCGCAAGTCGCGCTTGCTGGCATCGGCCTCGCACGACATCCGCACGCCGCTGCATGCGATCAACCTGATGGCCGACGTGATTCGCCGCTCGGCGACGAATCCGGAGATCGCGGTGCGGGTACCGTCGATGGCGCAGCGGCTTCAGGCCAATGCGCTGTCGCTGTCGGGCCTGCTCGACGAGATCCTCGACGCATCTTCGTTCGATTCCGGAAAGATCGAGTTGCGCGAGAGCGAGTTCTCGGTGGAACGCCTGCTATCCGAAGGTTACGAGCGCTTCCTTCCGATCGCCGAGAGCAAGGGACTTCGGCTCGAAATCGAGTTCCCGCACGCACCGCTGCAATTGCACACCGATCGGCCGAAGCTCGGGCGCATCGTGGACAACCTGCTGACCAACGCGATCAAGTTCACGGACGCCGGCTCGGTCACGCTAGCGGCTCGGCACACGCCGCAGGGCGAGGTGCTGATCCAGGTTCGCGACACCGGCGTCGGAATGGACTCAAAGGATCACGATCGGGCGTTCGGCGAGGGCGCGTCCGCGCAGCGCAGCGGACGCGACGACGATCAGGGATGGGGGCTCGGGCTTCCGATCTGCGAACGCCTGGCGAAGATGCTCGGCGGCACGATCGAGACAGAAAGCGAGCCGAGCCGCGGCACCGTCTTCACGGTGTGCCTTCCGTCCTCCTGCGTGGCAAGCCGGACGGTCGTTTCCGAGGACCAATAGCATGCAACCGTTCCATCTCGCATTCCCCGTGCACGACCTCGCCGCCGCGCGCGCGTTCTACGGCGATCTGCTCGGCTGTCCGGAAGGGCGCAGTTCGAACGAGTGGATCGACTTCGATCTCTACGGCCACCAGATCGTTGCGCACCTCGCGCCCGATCATCCGCGCGCGAAATCGCACAACGAGGTCGATGGCGACGCGGTGCCGGTGCCGCATTTCGGCGTCGTGCTGTCGATGGACGACTGGCATTCGCTCGCCGAACGGCTGCGCGCGGCCGGCACGCGCTTCGTCATCGAGCCGCACGTGCGCTTCCACGGATTGCCCGGCGAGCAGGCGACGATGTTCTTCCTCGACCCGTCCGGCAACGCGCTCGAGTTCAAGGCATTTCGCGACCTGTCGTCGCTGTTCGCGAAGCAGTAGCGTCGGCGATCGAACGGGCCGCCGATCGAGCCGGCGATCGAGCCGCGTCCCGAACCGGACGCATGCTCCGCTCAGCGCTGCTCGCTCGTCTCGCGCAGCAGCGGTTCGGCGAACAGTTCGTCCAGCGGCGCCGCCTTGCCGATCAGCTCGCCCTGGATGTGGTCGACGCCGAGTTCCGTGAGGCGGTCGAGGATTTCCTGGGTGTGCACGTGCTCGGCGATCGTGCGGATGTTCAGCCGACGCGCGACGCGCACGGTGGACAGCACGATCTCCTCGTCGATCGCGCTGGTCACCAGGTTGCGGATGAACGAGCCGTCGATCTTCAGATAGTCGAGCGGAAAACGCTTCAGATACTCGAAAGTGGCCAGTCCGGTGCCGAAGTCGTCCAGCGCGATGCCGAAGCCTTCGGCCTTCAGGTCGTCGACCAGCCGCGAGGCGGCGGCTGGGTTGCGGATCGCCTCGCTCTCGGTGATCTCGAAGACGATCTTCTCGGGCGGAATGCCGAATTCGGCGCGCTGCTCGCGGATGTAGCCGGCGATCGTGCCGTCGCTCATCGTGAGGCCCGACAGGTTGATCGAGCACTTCCAGGTGCGCGCCAGCGCCTCGGGACGCGCCGCCAGCCACGAGAAGATGCGCCGGATCACGCCGCGGTCCATCGCCGGCGTCATCTGAGCCTGCACGGCGAGCGACAGGAACTCGGGCGGGCGGATCAGTCCGCCGTCGCGATCGAGCAACCGGATCAGCACCTCGTACGAGAGCATCCCGGCCGGCGCTTCCGGATCGACGATCGGCTGCGCATGCATCTCGAAGCGCTTCTCGCGGATCGCTTCGCGGATGTGCTCGATCTTTCCCTGATGGGCGCGGCGCGCGTCGATCATCGTCTGTGACAGCGGCTCGACGAACAATTGCGGCTCGCGCACGCTCGCTGCGATCGCCATCGCGTCCGACAGCGACATCAGGCAGTCCTCGCTGTTGATCAGCGCGTGCCGATCGATCAGCAGGCCGCCCACGCAGGTCTGCAGCCGCACGCTGCCGTTCACCGTCTTGAACAGCTGGCCATTGAGCTGCGAATACACCTCGCGCGCCACCGAACGCACCTGTGCGACCGAGTCGGCCTCGATCAGCAACGCGAAGCGGCCGCCCGACAGGCGTGCGGCAGCGCGCGCGCCCGTCTGGCGCAGCAACAGCGCCGCCGCGTTCTGTTCGAGTTGCAGCGCCGGCATCGTTCCGCACAGGTCGTTGAGCGTGTCGAAGTTCGCCAGGTGCAGTCCGATCAGCCCGTAGTCGGGGCGCGTGGCCATCGCCAGCCGCTCGCCGACCTCGGCGATCAGGCCGCGGTCGTTGAGCAGTCCGGTGGACATGTCCTCGCGCGCCTGCGCACCGACGCGCGCAAGCGCGAAGCGGCGGTCGCTGGCGATCGCCTGCAGCATCAGCGCGACGACGATCGCCGTGAAGACCAGCATCGACGCTTCGATCGCACGTCCGAAGGGGTCGGCCGCCGCGGCGATCTGGTGCGAGCGCACAACCAGCAGCGGGATCGTCGTCGCGACCAGCGACAGCGCGGTGGCGCGCTCGTTCATCCGGATCGAGATCCAGGCGACGATCGGAAAATAGAGGAACAGCAGCGCGTAGGCGTAGGTGCCGTAGCCGAGCAGCGACAGGCCGAGGCTGGCCGCGACGACCAGCCCCGTCAGCACGAAGGCCGGTGCGTCGAGCAGCGGCTCGTCGCGACGCGCTTCCGTTTCGCTCGGAAGCAGCGACTGGCCGAACCAGGCGAGCAGCGCGGGGGCGATCAGCAGCAGGCCGAGCGAATCGATCAGCCACCAGACGAGGAACCGGTGCGCCCAATGCGCCTCGCCGGCGCTGCTGACGACGTGCATGCCGGCGCCGGCGAGCCCCGCATCGATCGGCGCCGCAACGAGCACGACGATCGCGATGAAGCGCACGGCGATGTCGAGCCGATATTCCGCCGGCTTCCAGTCGTTGATCCTGCGCAGCGCCAGCGTGGCGAGCGTCGGGCCTACCGCGCTCGCAGCGAACACGCTGGCCGTGGCGCTCGCGTTGCCGAATTCGATCCAGGCCCACAGCGCCGCGCCGGCGGCGGCCGGCAGCGACCACGCCAGTCCGTAGCGCCAGGCGAAGGCGAAGGCCACCGCCGCGCCGGGCCAGACGAGCAGCAGGTCGATCGTGTGAAACGAGATCAGTTGCGCGACCAGGCACGCCAGGAACGCGATGCCGATGGCGAGCAGCAGGCGCGGGAAGGCGGCGATGCCGCCTTCTCCAGGCAGCGGGTGCGCTGACGATTCGGACAAGGGCACTGGGCTGACGCTTCGCTCGACGGCGAAGTGTAATCCACTTGTTCAGCGCCTCGCGGCGCGCGCCCGACCGTCGGCGGTGTTGGAGGAAGGGAAGGGAGGAGGGAAAAGGGGGAAGGGGAAGCTTTTTATCCCTTCCCCTTCTCCCGTCCCTCAGGCGGCGAGAAGCTCGCGCAAAACGAACGGCAAGATGCCGCCGTGGCGGAAGTAGTCGACCTCGATCGGCGTGTCGATGCGCGAGAGCAGGCGAACCGTTTCCGTGCTTCCGTCGTTGCGGCGGACGGTCATCACGATCTCCTGCTGCGGCTCGAGCGTGGCAGGCACCGCGATGTCGAAGCGTTCGTCGCCGCGCAGGCCGAGCGTCTCCCAGCTCTGGCCGGCCGGGAACTGCAGCGGCAGCACGCCCATGCCGACCAGGTTCGAGCGGTGGATGCGCTCGAAGCTGCGCGCGACCACGGCCTTCACGCCGAGCAGTTGCGTGCCCTTGGCTGCCCAGTCGCGCGACGACCCGGTGCCGTATTCTTCGCCGCCGAAGATCACGGTGGGCGTGCCTTCCTCGACGTAGCGCATCGCCGCATCGTAGATCGGCATCTTCTCGCCGGAGGGCTGATGCAGCGTGACGCCGCCTTCCTCGCGCGTGCCGTCGGCGCGCGGCGGGATCATCAGGTTCTTGATCCGCACGTTGGCGAAGGTTCCGCGCATCATCACCTCGTGGTTGCCGCGGCGGGCGCCGTACGAGTTGAAGTCGGCGCGCGTCACGCCGTTGCCGACCAGGTACTGGCCGGCGGGCGACGACTCCTTGATCGATCCGGCCGGCGAGATGTGGTCGGTGGTGATCGAGTCGCCGAACAGGCCCAGCGCGCGCGCGCCGCGGATCGGCGCGTTCGCGCCGCCCGGGGTCATCGTGAAGCCCTCGAAGAACGGCGGCTCGGCGATGTACGTCGAGCGCGGCCAGTCATAGACCTGGCCCTCGGCCGCCGGCACCGCATTCCACAGCGTGTGGTCGCGCGTGAGGTCGGCGTACAGGCGGCGGAAGGTCTTTGCGTCCATCGCGTACTGCATCAGCTCGGCGACCTCGGCGGTGCTCGGCCAGACGTCGCCCAGCCAGACGTCGCGGCCTTCGCGGTCCTTGCCCAGCGGCTCGGTCATCAGGTCGATGTTGACGTTGCCGGCGATCGCGTAGGCGACGACCAGCGGCGGCGAGGCGAGGAAGTTCGCGCGCAGGTTCGGGTGGATGCGCGCCTCGAAGTTGCGGTTGCCTGACAGCACGGCCGCGCAGACAAGGTCGTTGGCGACGATCGCCTCGTTGAAGCCGGCCGGCAGGTCGCCGGCGTTGCCGATGCAGGTGGTGCAGCCGTAGGCCGCCAGCCCGAAGCCGATCTCGGTGAGCGGCTCGAGCAATCCGGCGCGCTGCAGGTAGTCGGTGACGACGCGCGAGCCGGGGGCGAGCGACGTCTTCACCTTCGGGTCGACCTTCAGTCCGCGGGCGACGGCCTTCTTCGCGAGCAGGCCTGCGGCGAGCAGCACGCCGGGGTTCGACGTGTTCGTGCACGAGGTGATCGCGGCGATCAGCACGTCGCCGCTCTTCAACTCGGTGCCGTCGGCGGCGCGGTAGCTGCGCCCGAGGTCGGCGGCGTCCTTGGCGAAGCCGTTCTGCGCGACCGGCTTGGAGAACAGGTCGGCGAAGGTGCTCTTGACGTTGCCGATCTCGATGCGGTCCTGCGGGCGCTTCGGCCCGGCGAGCGACGGCGCGACGGTGTCGAGGTCGAGCTGGACTACCTTCGAGTAGCGCAGGTCGCCGAGATCGGAGACGCCGAACAGGCCCTGCTCACGGAAGTAGCTCTCGAGCGCGTCGACCTCCTCGGCGGTGCGGCCGGTGCCGACGAAGTACTCGAGCGTCTTCTCGTCCACCGGGAAGAAGCCCATCGTCGCGCCGTACTCGGGCGCCATGTTGGCGATCGTCGCGCGATCGGGCACCGCCAGCGAGCGCGTGCCTTCGCCGAAGAACTCGACGAACTTGCCGACCACCTTCTCCTTGCGCAGCATCTCGGTGATCGTCAGCACCAGGTCGGTGGCGGTGCAGCCTTCGCGCAGCCGGCCCTTCAGGTGCACGCCGACGACGTCGGGCGTGAGGAAATACACCGGCTGGCCGAGCATTGCCGCTTCGGCCTCGATGCCGCCGACGCCCCAGCCGACGACGCCGATGCCGTTGATCATCGTCGTGTGGCTGTCGGTGCCGACCAGCGAGTCGGGGTAGGTGACTCCGTCGCGTTCGTGCACGCCGCGCGCGAGGTACTCGAGGTTCACCTGGTGGACGATGCCGATGCCGGGCGGGACGACCTTGAAGGTGTCGAAGGCCTGCATGCCCCACTTCATGAACTGGTAGCGCTCGGCGTTGCGCTCGAACTCGAGTTGCATGTTCAGTTCGAGTGCGTCCGGACGCCGATAGTGGTCGATCATCACCGAATGGTCGACGACGAGGTCCACCGGCACCAGCGGCTCGATGCGCTTCGGATCCTTGTCCATGCGTGCGGCGACGTTGCGCATCGCGGCCAGGTCGGCGAGCAGCGGCACGCCGGTGAAGTCCTGCAGCACGACGCGCGAGACGACGAACGGGATTTCGTCGACGCGCTTGTCGTTCGGCTTCCAGTTCGCCAGTTGCGCGACATGCGCCTCGGTGATCTTCTTGCCGTCGATATTGCGCAGCACCGACTCGAGCACGATGCGCATCGAGACCGGCATCTTCGCCACGTTCGGGAAGGTGCGCGCCAGTGCGGGCAGCGAATACATCGTGGACTTCTTCCCGGACTTCAGCCGGAATTCCTTCAGCGTGTCGAACGCGTTGTGGGGCATGGCAGTGGGCCTCGTCGGAGAGCGAATGCGGGAGGGGAATGAAACGGCGTGGTGCGCCTTCGCGGCGCCTTCAATGCGACTTCTGCGCGCCGGCCCGCGGGCGCGCGCGCGGCGCGGGCTTGGGCGGCGGCGATTCGGGCTCGGCGCGGAACTGGCCGTCGACCATGTTCAACGTGCCCATGCCGGGCACGACGACGTCGCCGGGTTTCTGGCCGCTGGAGCACGGCCCGAGCCAGCGCGCTTCGAGGGCGTCCTTGTCCTCGCGGCGCACGCCGGCCAGCGGCGGGTCGTACTGCACGACGGTGTCGATGCGATAGCGATGAATGAAATCGCCGCTCGCGATCGAGCGGCTGGTGACCGTCGTGCGTCCTTCGCGACAGACCGACTCGGCCAGCCAGGCCTCGCCGGCCCGCAGGAAGGGGCCGAATTCGCACGAGCCGCGGCGCCCGACGCTGCGGTCGAGGTGGTTCGTCCCGGTGTCGGTATGCGGCCCGACGCAGAACTTCGTCGCTTCGAGCCCGGCGGCCTGCACGCCGACCGAGCGCACTTCCCACAGTCCGCTGCGTCGCTGCGGATGATCGGCGTGCGCCGGCTCGCCGGCCGGCAGGGCGGCCACGCGCTCGGCCTCGGGCGCCGCCGACGTGCTACGCGCCGACGGGGCGATGCTCGAGGCGACGGCGCTCGACGTCGCGACGACGAAGCCGACGCAGGTCAGCATCGCTCGCGACGGGCAGTGCGGCAGCACGGCGGTTTCGTCGCTCAGTTTCGTCTCGCTTTCGCCGCTCGCTCTCGTCGCTCAGATCACGTAGAGGTCGACGTAGTCGGGCACCGTCATCGCTTCGAGCTTCGCGCGATCCAACGACGCGTCGAGGATGCGTTGCTGCTGGCGCGCCGGGAAGCGGCGCGCGAGGTTCGTGCGGAACTTCTCGACGAGCAGCGGAATCCCTTCGGCGCGCCGGCGGCGATGCCCGACCGGATACTCGACGACGACTTCGGGCAGCTTGCGCCCGTCGGCGAACTCGACGGTGATGCCGTTGGCGATCGAGCGCTTCTCGGGGTCGAGGTAATCGCGGGTGAACTGCTCGTCTTCCACGCAGGTCATCTTCGCGCGCAGCGCGTCGATGCGCGGGTCGGCGGCGACCGAGTCTTCGTAATCCGCGGCGGTGAGCCGGCCGAAGATCAGCGGCACCGCCACCATGTACTGGATGCAATGGTCGCGATCGGCCGGGTTGTCCAGCGGCCCCTTCTTGTCGATGATGCGGATCGCCGATTCGTGCGTGCGAATGGTGATCTTCGCGATGTCGTCCACCGAACGGCCGGCTTCCTTCAGCTGCTTATGCAGCGTCATCGCGCACTCGACCGCCGTCTGCGCGTGGAACTCCGCCGGGAACGAGATCTTGAAGAGCACGTTCTCCATCACGTAGCTGCCGTAGGGGCGCTGGAACGCGAACTCCTTGCCCTTGAACAGCACGTCGTAGAAGCCCCAGGTCTTCGCGGTGAGCACCGACGGATAGCCCATCTCGCCGGTGCGCGCGATCAGCGCCAGGCGCACGGCGCGGCTGGTGGCGTCGCCCGCCGCCCAGCTCTTGCGCGAACCGGTGTTCGGCGCATGACGGTAGGTGCGCAGCGACTGGCCGTCCACCCACGCGAGCGACACTGCGTTGATCAACTCGTCGCGCGACAGGCCCATCAGGCGGCCGCAGACCGCGGTGGAGGCGACCTTCACCAGCACGACGTGATCGAGCCCGACGCGGTTGAACGAATTCTCCAGCGCGATCACGCCCTGGATCTCGTGCGCCTTGACCATCGACTCGAGCACGGTGCGCATCGTCAGTGGCGCCTTGCCTTGCGCGACCGCGGTACGGCTGAGCCAGTCAGCGGTGGCGAGGATGCCGCCGAGGTTGTCCGACGGGTGACCCCATTCCGCGGCCAGCCACGTGTCGTTGAAGTCGAGCCAGCGGATCATCGCGCCGATGTTGAACGCGCCCTGCACCGGATCGAGCTGGAACTGCGTGCCCGGAACCTTTGCGCCGTTGGGCACGACGGTGCCCGGAACCACCGGACCGAGCAGCTTCGTGCACGCCGGATATTCGAGCGCTTCGAGACCGCAGCCGAGCGTGTCGATCAGGCAGGCTGCTGCCGTGTCGAGCGCCTCGCGGCTGCCGATGTCGTAGTTCAGGACGTAGTCGACGATGTCGACGAGGACCTTGTCCGGCTGCGGCCGGCCGGTCGTCGCGATGTGGCTACTCATGTCTGGTTGCTTTCCTTCGAAGTAGGGGATTCGGCTGCGACGGCCGCGGGTGCTCAGCCGCGCTCGGCGAGCGGCACGTATTGGCGGTCTTCCGGCCCGGTGTAGTTCGCGCTCGGGCGGATGATCTTGCCGTCGAGGCGCTGCTCGATGACGTGCGCCGACCACCCGGAAGTGCGGGAAATGACGAACAGCGGCGTGAACATCGCGGTGGGCACGCCCATCAGGTGATAGCTGACCGCGCTGAACCAGTCGAGGTTGGGGAACATCTTCTTGACGTCCCACATCACCGCCTCGAGCCGCGCGGCGATGTCGAACAGCTTGGTGTCGCCGGCCTGCTTCGACAGCGTGTGCGCGACTTCCTTGATCACCTTGTTGCGCGGATCGGAGATCGTGTACACCGGGTGTCCGAAACCGATGACGACCTCGCGGTTCGCCACCCGCCGGCGGATGTCGGCCTCGGCCTCGTCGGGATCGCCATAGCGCCCCTGGATCTCGAAGGCAACCTCGTTCGCGCCGCCGTGCTTCGGGCCGCGCAAGGCGCCGATGGCGCCGGTGATCGCCGAGTAGAGGTCCGAGCCGGTGCCGGTGATCACGCGCGCAGTGAACGTGGACGCGTTGAACTCGTGCTCGGCGTACAGGTTCAGCGACGTGTGCATGGCACGCACCCACGCCGCCGACGGTTCGCGTCCGTGCAGCAGGTGCAGGAAGTGGCCGCCGATCGAGTCGTCGTCGGTCTGCACGTCGATGCGCCGGCCGTTGGTGGCGTAGTGCCACCAGTAGAGCAGCATCGAGCCGAGCGATGCGAGCAGCCGGTCGGCGATGTCGCGCGCGCCGGCGATGTTGTGGTCTTCCTTCTCCGGCAGCGTGCAGCCAAGCACCGATACGCCGGTGCGCAGCACGTCCATCGGATGCGCCGACGCGGGCAGGGCTTCGAGCGCCGCCTTCACCGCCGCCGGCAGCCCGCGCAGCGAGCGCAGCTTCGCCTTGTAGGCGACGAGTTCGGCGCGCCGGGGCAGCCGGCCGTGCACGAGCAGGTAGGCAATCTCCTCGAACTCGGCGACGTCGGCCATCTCGAGGATGTCGTAGCCGCGGTAGTGCAGGTCGTTGCCGGTGCGGCCCACCGAGCACAGCGCGGTGTTGCCGGCGACGACGCCGGACAGCGCAACGGATTTCTTCGGCTTCGGTCCGGCAGGGGTGGCCGGGGCGTTGTCGGTCATCGCGTCGTTCCGTATCGGGTTGGTTCGGGGCGCGTCTTTCACTTCGAGCGCGAGAACAATTCGTCGAGCTTGCGTTCGTAGTCCCAGTAGCTGATCGCGTCGTACAGTTCCTGGCGCGTCTGCATCGTGTCGAGCACCGCCTTCTGCGTGCCGTCGCGGCGCAGCGCGGAATAGACCTGCTGCGCGGCCTTGTTCATCGCGCGGAACGCCGACAGCGGGTACAGCACCATCGACACGCCGACGCCCCTCAGCTCGTCGACGGTGAACAGCGGCGTCTGTCCGAACTCGGTGATGTTCGCCAGCACCGGCACCTTCACCGCGTCGGCGAAGCGCCGGTACATCGAAAGCTCGGTCATCGCCTCCGGGAAGATGCCGTCGGCGCCCGCTTCCACGCAGGCGATCGCGCGCTCGATCGCGCGATCGAGCCCTTCGACGGCCAGTGCGTCGGTGCGCGCCATCAGGAAGAAGTCGGGGTCGGTGCGCGCGTCGGCCGCCGCCCGGATGCGGTCGACCATCTCCTGCTGCGAGACGATCTCCTTGCCCGGGCGATGGCCGCAGCGCTTGGCGCCGACCTGGTCTTCGATGTGCATCGCCGCGGCGCCCGCCTTGATCATCGAGCGCGTGGTGCGCGCGACGTTGAAGGCCGACGCGCCGAAGCCCGTGTCGACGTCGACCAGCAGCGGCAGCGAGCAGACGTCGGTGATGCGCCGCACGTCGATCAGCACGTCTTCCAGGCCGCTGATGCCGAGGTCGGGCACGCCGAGCGAGCCGGCGGCGACGCCGCCGCCGGAGACGTAGATCGCGCGAAAGCCGGCCTGCTGCGCGAGCAGCGCGTGGTTCGCGTTGATCGCTCCGACCACCTGCAGCGGTTGCTCGGCGGCGAGCGCTTCGCGGAAGCGCTTTCCGGCACTGGACGTCATGTTGCTCACCTGAGGGTACTCACCTAAGGGTAGTGACGAGGTGCTCAGCCGAGCAGGTGCGCGATGCCGTCGCGCTCTTCGAGCAGCTCGTTCAGCGTGTGGTCCATCTTCGAGCGGCTGAACTCGTCGATCGGCAGGTCGCGCACGAGTTGGTACTCGCCGTTGCCGCGGCACAGCACCGGGAAACCATGAATGATCCCTTCGGGAATGCCGTACGAGCCGTCCGACGGGATGCCCATCGTCACCCAGCGCTCGCCGGCGCCCAGCGCCCAGTCGCGCATGTGATCGAGCGCGGCATTCGCTGCGGACGCGGCCGACGACAGGCCGCGCGCCTCGATGATCGCTGCGCCGCGCTTGCCGACGGTGGGGATGAACACGTCGCGGTTCCAGCTCTCGTCGCCGACCAGCTCGCGCACCGACTTCCCGTCGACCGTGGCGAAACGGTAGTCGGGATACATCGTGGGGCTGTGGTTGCCCCAGACGACGAGCTTCTCGATGCGATCGACCGGCTTGCCCAGGCGCGCGGCCAGTTGCGACAGCGCGCGATTGTGGTCCAGGCGCAGCATCGCGCTGAAGTTCTTCTTCGGCAGGTTCGGCGCCGACTTCATCGCGATGTACGCGTTGGTGTTGGCCGGGTTGCCGACGACGAGGATGCGGCAGTCGCGGCTGGCGACTTCGTCGAGCGCGCGGCCCTGCACGGTGAAGATCGCGCCGTTGGCTTCGAGCAGGTCCTTGCGTTCCATGCCCTTGGTACGCGGGCGCGCGCCGACGAGCAGCGCGTAGTCGGCGTCACGGAACGCCACTTTCGGGTCGTCGCTGACGACCACGCCGGCGAGCAGCGGGAACGCGCAGTCTTCGAGCTCCATCACGACGCCGCGCACGGCGGCCAGCGCCGGCGTGATGTCGAGCAGTTGCAGGATGACCGGCTGGTCCTTGCCGAGCAGGTCGCCGTTGGCGATGCGAAACAGCAGGCTGTAGCCGATCTGGCCGGCGGCGCCGGTGACGGCGACGCGCTTGGCGGGTTTGGGCATGGGGAGGGACCTCGGATTCGGGGATGGTCGGCAGCGCCGTCGAGTCTATTCCGCGGGGCTGGTCGATGTCAACCGGCGAACTATCTTATATAAGAGATAACACAATGGACCTCGGGCGCTTTTCATGCTTCAATGCGCCGATGAACGAAAGTGTGCGCGGCGGGGCGAACGGGGTCGAGGCGGGCGTCGACGAGACGCCGACCTTCGCACCGCTGTATCGCCAGATCCGCTCCCTGTTGCTGCGCGGGCTGCAGTCGGGCGAATGGAAGCCGGGGGAGGCGATTCCGAGCGAGACCGAACTCGCTGCGCGCTACCGCGTCAGCCAGGGAACGGTGCGCAAGGCGATCGACGAGCTCGCCGCGGAGCACCTGCTGGTGCGACGCCAGGGACGCGGCACCTTCGTCGCGTCGCATCGCGAGGTGCGCACACAGTTCCGTTTCCTGCGCCTGCGTCCCGACGAAGCGGCGATGGTCGCCTCCGATGCTTCGCCGGCAACCGCAGGCGGCGAGGCACGCGGCGAATCCGGTCCGGGGCTGGCGATGACGAGCCGCGTGCTCGAGTGTCGGCGGTTGCGCGCGCCGGTCGAGGTCGCGCGCGCGCTCGGGCTTCGCGCCGGCGAAGCTGTCGTGCTGATCCGCCGGTTGCTGGAATCCGAAACGCGGCCGATGGTCCTCGACGAGATCTGGTTGCCCGGCGCACGCTTTCGCGGCCTGAGCGTCGAGCGGCTCGACGCGTGGCACGGGCCGCTCTACGCACTGTTCGAGACCGAGTTCGGTGTGCGCATGATCGGCGCTGCCGAGCGGTTGAAGGCGGTGGCGGCGGATCGGTCGCACGCGCGCGCGCTGCACGTGGCCGAAGGCTCTCCGCTGCTGCTCGTCGAGCGCGTGTCGTGGACCTACGACGAGCAACCGGTGGAGTTGCGACGCGGCTACTGCGTCACCGAGCACCACCATTATTTCAATCGCCTGAGTTGATCCGCGTACGGCCGCGAAGCCCGGGAAAACGGGGCGGCGTTTTGTGCAACGCGCCAACTTCGGTCAGAATACGAAGGTTTGCGATCGACGAGGATGACAATGGCGAGCGCGGTGGGCAAGACAACAAGCAATCCGGGGGCCCGGCCGGAATTCCGCAATATCCACATCTCGCAGATCGTCCGCTACCGAATGCCGCTTGCCGCATTGGTATCGATCCTGCACCGGATCAGCGGCGCCGCGATGTTCCTGGTCGGCCTGCCGCTCGTGCTGTACCTGTTCCAGCAGAGCGTCGTTTCCGAACTGAGCTTCGAACGATATCGCGAGTTCGTCGCCAACCCCTTCGTGAAGCTCGTGCTGGTCGGCATCATCTGGGCCTACCTGCATCACCTGCTCGCCGGCGTACGCCACCTGCTGATGGACCTCGACGTAGGCGTCGACAAGGCCGCAGGCCGAACGTCGGCCGCCATCGTCCTTGCCGTGAGCCTCGCGCTCACCGTGATCTTCGCCGCAAAGGTCTTCGGCCTGTTCTGATTCCCTCCGCGATCTCCCGAGCGTTTCCGGAAATCCTCCCATGACCACTTCCCGCATCGTCGTCGGCGCACATTACGGACAGCGCGACTGGCTCGCGCAGCGTTTCACCGCGGTCGTGCTCGTCGTCTATACCTTCGTGATGCTCGGCTGGGTGTTCGCGTTGCCCGAGCTGAACTACGGCACCTGGGCCGGCATCTTCGCCACCGGCTGGATGAAGATCTTCACCTTCGTCGCCGTGCTCGCGCTGATCTGGCATGCCTGGGTCGGGGTTCGCGACATCTACATGGACTACGTCAAGCCGATAGCGCTGCGCCTGGCGCTGCAGGTCCTTACCATCGTGGTGCTGCTCGGCTACGCCGGCTGGGCGCTGCTCACCCTCTGGAGCGTCTGAGATGGCCGACGTGCTGAACCATTTGTCCAACAGCCTGCCGCGGCGCAAGTTCGACGCCGTCATCATCGGCGCCGGCGGCGCCGGGATGCGCTGCTCGGTGCAGCTCGCCGAGGCCGGCTACGACGTCGCCGTGCTGTCGAAGGTGTTCCCCACGCGCTCGCACACGGTGGCGGCGCAGGGCGGCATCGGCGCATCGCTCGGCAACATGAGCGAGGACAACTGGTACTGGCACATGTTCGACACCGTGAAGGGGTCGGACTACCTCGGCGACCAGGACGCGATCGAGTTCATGTGCCGCGAGGCGCCGAAGGTCGTCTACGAGCTCGAACACTTCGGCATGCCCTTCGACCGCAACCCGGACGGCACGATCTACCAGCGTCCGTTCGGCGGGCACACGGCGAACTTCGGTGAGAAGCCGGTGCAGCGCGCCTGCGCCGCAGCCGACCGCACCGGCCACGCGATGCTGCACACGCTGTACCAGCGCAACGTGCGCGCGCATACGCAGTTCTTCGTCGAATGGATGGCGCTCGACATCATCCGCGATGCCGACGGCGACTGCGTCGGCGTCGTCGCGCTCGAGATGGAAACGGGCGAGGTGATGATCCTCGAGGCGAAGGTCACCGTCTTCGCCACCGGCGGCGCGGGGCGTATCTGGCACGCCTCCACCAATGCGTTCATCAACACCGGCGACGGACTGGGCATGGCGGCGCGCGCCGGCATCCCGCTCGAGGACCTCGAGTTCTGGCAGTTCCACCCCACCGGCGTGGCCGGTGCGGGCGTGCTCATCACCGAGGGCGTGCGCGGCGAGGGCGGCATCCTGCTGAACAAGGACGGCGAGCGCTTCATGGAGCGCTACGCCCCCACGCTGAAGGACCTCGCGCCGCGCGACTTCGTCTCGCGCTCGATGGACCAGGAGATCAAGGAGGGCCGCGGCTGCGGCCCCGACGCCGACTACGTGCTGCTCAAGCTCGATCACCTCGGCGCCGACACGATCATCAAGCGGCTGCCGTCGATTCGCGAGATCGCGATCAAGTTCGCCAACGTCGATCCGATCAAGGACCCGATTCCGGTCGTGCCCACCGCGCACTACCAGATGGGCGGCATCCCGGCCAACTACCACGGCCAGGTCGTCGTGCCCAAGGACGGCAATCCGGAAACGGTCGTCGGCGGCCTGTACGCGATCGGCGAATGCGCGTGCACTTCGGTGCACGGTGCGAACCGGCTCGGCACCAACTCGCTGCTCGACCTGCTCGTCTTTGGCCGCGCCGCCGGCAACCACATCGTCGCGTCGAAGCTGCGCGAGCGTAGCCACAAGCCGCTGCCGGCGAACGCCGGCGACGCGGCGCTGGCCCGCCTGGCGCGACTCGACGCGTCGACCTCCGGCGAGAACACGCAGCAGGTCTCGGCCGACATCCGGCGCACGATCCAGGCGCACTGCGGCGTGTTCCGCACTACTGCGCTGCTCGAGGAGGGCGTGCAGCAGGTCGAGCAGATCGCCCGGCGCGTCGAGTCGCTGCATATCGCCGACAAGTCGCGCGTTTTCAACACGGCGCGCGTCGAGGCGCTCGAGCTGCACAACCTGATCGAGGTGGCGCGCGCCACCGTCGTCTCGGCCGCTGCGCGCAAGGAGAGCCGCGGCGCGCACGCGCTGCAGGATCACCCGGAGCGCGACGACGTCAACTGGCTCAAGCACACGCTGTGGTATTCGGAAGGCAACCGCCTCGAATACAAGCCGGTGCACATGAAGCCGCTGACGGTCGACAGCTTCCAGCCGAAAGCGCGCACCTTCTGAAACCAATTTCCGTCTTCCAGAGCGCAGGAGAACCATGAGCGCAGTCCTCGAACCCGCGGTGAAACCGGCGCAAGCCGCACAGGGCAGGCGCACCGTGCGGTTCTCGATCTACCGCTACGACCCCGACAAGGACGCGCGTCCGTACATGCAGCCGCTCGAGATCGTGCTCGAGCCCGGCGACAAGATGCTGCTCGACGCGCTGTTGCGCATCAAGCAGAGCGGCGACGATTCGCTCGCCTTTCGTCGCTCGTGCCGCGAAGGCGTCTGCGGTTCCGACGCGATGAACATCAACGGCAAGAACGGCCTCGCGTGCATCACCAACCTGCGCGAACTGCAGGAGCCGATCGTCCTGCGACCGTTGCCCGGCCTGCCGGTGGTGCGCGACCTGATCGTCGACATGACGCAGTTCTTCAAGCAGTACCACTCGATCAAGCCGTACCTGATCAACGACACGCCGCCGCCCGAGAAGGAGCGGCTGCAGTCGCCCGAGGAGCGCGAGGAACTCAACGGGCTGTACGAGTGCATCCTGTGCGCGTGCTGCTCCACGGCGTGCCCGTCGTTCTGGTGGAATCCCGACAAGTTCGTCGGGCCGGCCGGACTGCTGCAGGCGTACCGTTTCCTTGCCGACAGTCGCGACGAGGCGACGTCGGAGCGCCTGGACGACCTGAACGATCCGTACCGGCTGTTCCGCTGCCGCTCGATCATGAACTGCGTCGACGTCTGCCCGAAGGGGCTGAACCCCACGCGGGCGATCAACAAGATCAAGGACCTGCTGGTCCGGCGCTCGGTCTGAGCGTCGCAGCGCGCAGCGTGCCGTGTCCGCCGACGCGAAGGCCGAGTTGCAGCGCCGCTTGCGCTGGCGTTCGCGCCGCGGGATGCTCGAGAACGACATCGTGCTCGAACGCTTCTTCGCGCGGCACGGCGACAAGATCGACGAGACGCTGGCGCAGGGCCTGGACGTGCTGCTTGCGCTGCCCGACGGCGAGCTGCTCGACCTGATCCTGCGGCGCTGCGAGCCGCACGGCGAGGCCGACGCGCCTGCGGCGCGCCGGGTGCTGGAAATGCTGCGCGAATCGTGAGGCTGCGCGAGCTCCCGGGCCGCCGCCGCGGAACAATGAAGTTTGCAGGAAGAACCGAAATGAAAGAGCAGAGCAAGGCAACGCTATCGTTCCCGGACGGCACCGCTCCCATCGAGCTGCCGATCTACTCGGGAACGATCGGACCGCAGGTCGTCGACATCCGCAAACTCTACGGGCAGACCGGACGCTTCACCTTCGATCCCGGCTTCATGTCGACGGCCGCCTGCGAGTCGAAGATCACCTACATCGACGGCGACAAGGGCGAACTGCTGTATCGCGGCTACCCGATCGAGCAGCTGGCCGAACATTGCGATTACCTGCAGACCTGCTATCTGCTGCTCAACGGCGAGCTGCCCGATGCCGAGCAGCGGCGCGATTTCGAGAGCCGTGTCACCAATCACACGATGGTGCACGAGCAGATGACGCGCTTCCTGCAGGGTTTCCGGCGCGACGCGCACCCGATGGCGGTGCTGGTCGGGATGGTCGGCGCGCTGTCGGCCTTCTATCACGACTCGCTCGACATCAACGACCCCGAGCACCGCTTCGTTTCCGCAATCCGCCTGATCGCCAAGATGCCCACGCTGGTGGCGATGGCCTACAAGTACTCGATGGGCCAGCCCTTCATGTATCCGCTGAATCGCCTGTCGTATTCGGCGAACTTCATGCGGATGATGTTCGGCACGCCGTGCGAGGAATACGAGCCGAACGACGTGCTGGTGCGCGCGCTCGACCGCATCCTGATCCTGCACGCCGATCACGAGCAGAACGCATCCACTTCCACCGTGCGGCTGGCCGGCTCGTCGGGAGCCAACCCCTTCGCCTGCATCGCCGCGGGCATCGCCACGCTGTGGGGCCCGGCGCATGGCGGGGCGAACGAGGCATCGCTGCTGATGTTGCGCGACATCCAGCGCCAGGGCGGCGTCGAGCGGATCGGCGAGTTCATCGAGAAGGTCAAGGACAAGAACTCCAACGTCAAGCTGATGGGCTTCGGCCACCGGGTCTACAAGAACTACGATCCGCGCGCCAAGCTGATGCGCGAGACCTGCTACGAGGTGCTCGAGGAACTCGGCCTGCACGACGACCCGTTGTTCGCACTGGCGATGAAACTGGAGCAGATTGCTCTCGAGGACGACTACTTCGTGAAGCGCAAGCTCTACCCGAACGTCGACTTCTATTCCGGCATCGTGCAGAAGGCGCTCGGCATTCCCACCGAGATGTTCACCTGCATCTTCGCGCTGGCACGCACCGTCGGCTGGATCGCGCAGTGGGGCGAGATGATCGCCGACCCGGAGCAGAAGATCGGTCGGCCGCGGCAGCTGTATACCGGGCATGTGCGGCGCGACGTTCCTTCGACCGTGAAGGGCTGAGCGAAGGGAAGGGCCGAGAGAAAAGAAAGAGGGGAAGGGGAAAAGCCGGTCGGAGGGATTCGATGGCGGCATATCCGATGCGCGCGGGAGGCGCCGATGAGGTGGCGGCGGTGCCGGTCGTGCGACGGTTGCTGGTCGATCTCGAGGCGCCGTTCGCGCGCGACTGGTGCGGCGATCCCTTCCTGACGGCGCTGTTCGATGCGCTGTCGATGAGCTTTCCGGTCGGAGAGCAGTTCTTCATCGACTCGGTGCGTGCGGGGCTCGAACGGCTGTCCGCCGAGCGGCGCGGCGAATTCGCCGAACGCACACGCGGTTTCGTCGGACAGGAAGCCACGCATCGGCGCATCCATGCGCTGTTCAATGCGCAGCTCGCGCGCCAGGGGTCCGTCAACACGTGGGAGCGGCACGGGCTCGCCCGCATCGCGTGGATGGCCGACGTCGATCGCCGACACTGGCTCGGGGCCACCGCTGCCTACGAGCATTTCACGGCAATCCTCGCGCAGTGGCTGCTGCGCCACCCGCAGGTGCTCGAAGGCGCCGAGCCGCGGCTGCGCACGATGTGGCTGTGGCACAGCGCCGAGGAAACCGAACACCGTAGCGTCGCCTTCGACCTCTATCACGCGATCGGCGGCGATCGCCGCTGGCGACGAAGGTGGTTCCGGCGCGCGAGCTTCTTCTTCGTGACGGACGCCACCTGGCAGACGCTGTCGAACCTGCGCCGTGCCGGCACCCTCTGGCACGGGCGCACCTGGCGCAGCGCCGCGCGACATCTCTTCGGCCGCGGCGGACTCGTCCGCGAGAGCTTCGGCCCCTGGCGCGAATACTTCCGCGCCGATTTCCACCCCGACCATCAGCCCGACGACCTCGCGCGAGCCTGGCTCGACGAGAACTCTGCTACCTACACCCTTGCCGGCTCAGCATCCGGTCGTTGACCACCGTTCACCGCAACGACGCATTCACCTTTTCGAGCGCCGCGCTCCCCGGACACAGTGCCGCCTCGTCGAGCGCATTCAGCGGCGTTTCCGTGGTTCCAAGCCGCTCGTGAAGGTCACCCGCCTCGGGGTCGACATATAGCAGGCCGGTGAGCAGCTCGCCGCGCGCCTGGTGCTCCAGGATCCGCTGGATCGCCGCAAGGCGATCGCGCGGGTCGAAGTCGGCTTCGAGCTTGCGCAAGCGCAGCATCGAGCCGTCGTGCTGGACAATCTCGATGAATGATCCGGGGTCGCACGCGCCGCTGACCTCGTCGCGCCGCGGGACGAATTCGATCCGGTTGGCGGCTTCGTTGTGCGCGCGTACGTAGTCGTAGCTGCGCGTGCTGCCGAGGTGGTTGTTGAACGCGACGCACGGGCTCACGACGTCGACGAGCGAGGCGCCGCGGTGCCGGATCGCGCCTTCGATCAGCGGCACCAGCTGCGCCTTGTCGCCCGAGAACCCGCGCGCGACGTAGGTGGCGCCCAATTGCAGCGCGAGCGCGGCAAGGTCGATTCCGGCGTCCTCGTTGGCGACGCCGCGCTTGGATTTCGAGCCGCGATCGGCAGTGGCGGAGAACTGTCCCTTCGTCAAGCCGTAGACGCCGTTGTTCTCGACGATGTAGGTCATGTCGACGCCGCGACGCATCGCGTGGGCGAACTGCCCGAGCCCGATCGACGCCGAGTCGCCGTCGCCGGAGACGCCGAGGTACAGCAGCGTGCGGTTCGCCAGGTTGGCGCCGGTGAGCACCGACGGCATGCGCCCGTGCACCGAGTTGAAGCCGTGCGAATGGCCGAGGAAATAATCGGTGGTCTTTGATGAGCAGCCGATGCCCGAGAGCTTGGCGACGCGGTGCGGCTCGATGTCGAGCGACCAGCACGCCTGCACGATCGCTGCCGAGATCGAGTCGTGGCCGCAGCCGGCGCACAGCGTCGAGACGCGTCCTTCGTAGTCGCGTCGCGTGTAGCCGAGGCCGTTCTTCGGCAGCGACGGGTGGTGCAGCGAGGGTTTCGCGAGATAGGTCATGGGTCGTTCCGGAGAGGCGGCGACAGCGGCGGCGAATGTCAGGCGACTCGTCCGCGCGACGCGTGCGGGGTCGCAGGGCGTTTCGACTGCGCACGCGCGGGCAACGCAGCCTGGGTCGACGCCGCCGGACGCTCGAGCGGCAGCACGTTGCCCGCCGCGAGTTGCTCGGCGATCGCACCGGCGATGAAGCGGGCGGTGATCGGCGTGCCGTCGTAGTGCAGCACCGGGCGAAGTCGCGCCGGATCGATGCCCAGTTCGTTGACCAGCATCGTGTGCATCTGCGCGTCGCGGTTCTGCTCGACGACGAACAGCGTGTCGTGCGCTTCGATGAAGCGCGCCACCTCGTCGCCGAACGGGAACGCGCGAATGCGCAGCGTATCGATCGGGCAGCCGATCGCCTGCAGCGACTCGATCGCCTCGGCCATCGCCGGGCTGGTCGAGCCGTAGAAGATCGCCCCGACCGGCGAGGGCGCCGCTCCCCGGGTTTCAACAGCCGACGGCACGAGCGCTTTCGCCGTCTCGAACTTGCGCAGCAGTCGTTGCACGTTCTCGACGTAGTCGGCGCCGCTCTCGGAGTAGCGCGCGTACGCGTTCTTCGTCGTCCCACGCGTGAAGTACGCGCCTTTGGTCGGGTGCTCGCCGGGCAGCGTGCGGTACGGGATGCCGTCGCCGTCCACGTCGAGGTAGCGTCCGAACTCGACGCCCGCCTCGAGCGCATCGGCGCGCATCACCTTGCCGCGGTCGTAGCGACGCGCGTCGTCCCACGCGAACGGTGCGCACAGCCGCTGGTTCATGCCGATGTCCAGGTCGGTCATTACGAACACCGGCGTCTGCAGCCGATCGGCCAGGTCGAGCGCCTGCGCGGCGAAGTCGAAGCACTCGTTCGGGTCTTCGGGAAGGAGCAGCACGTGCTTCGTGTCGCCGTGCGACGCGTAGGCGCAGGCGAGCAGGTCGGACTGCTGCGTGCGCGTCGGCATGCCGGTAGACGGGCCGCCGCGCTGCACGTCCACGATGGTGACCGGGATCTCGGCGAAGTAGGCCAGCCCGATGAATTCGGTCATCAGCGAGATGCCGGGTCCGGAGGTGGCGGTGAACGCGCGCGCGCCATTCCATCCGGCGCCGACCGCGACGCCGACCGCGGCCAGCTCGTCCTCGGCCTGCACGATCGCGTAGCGTCGTTCGCCGGTGTCCGGATCCACGCGCAGCTTCGCGCAATGCCGCGTGAACGCATCGGCCACCGACGACGACGGCGTGATTGGATACCAGGCGCACACCGTCGCGCCGCCGTAGACGAAGCCCAGCGCGAGCGCCGCGTTGCCGTCGACGAAGATGCGCTCGCCCACCTGCGCGGCGCGGCGCGCGCGCAGCCCGATAGCGTTCTCGAGATTCTCCTCGGCGTAGCGCCAGCCCTTGCGGAACGCGTCGAGGTTCGGCTCGAGCAGCTTCTGCTTGCCGCGATACTGCTCGCCGATCAGCTCTGCGACCACAGCCGGATCGAGGCCCATCAGCGCGGCAAGCGCGCCCACGTACATGATGTTCTTCAGCAGCTGGCGCTCGCGCGGATCGTCGTAGGCCGCGTTGCACATCTCGGTGAGCGGCACGCCGATCGAATGGACGTCGTCGCGGAACTTCGACGGCGGCAGTGGCCGCGTGCTGTCGTAGAGCAGGTAGCCGCCCGGCTCGATCGCGGCGACATCGGCGTCCCAGGTTTGCGGGTTCATCGCCACCATCAGGTCGACGCCGCCGCGCCGTCCCAGGTGGCCGCGTTCGGTGACGCGCACCTCGTACCAGGTGGGCAGGCCCTGGATGTTCGACGGGAAGATGTTGCGCGGACTGACCGGGATGCCCATGCGCAGGAAGCTGCGCGCGAACAATTCGTTGGCCGACGCCGATCCCGACCCGTTGACGTTGGCGAACTGAACGACGAAGTCGTTGACCGCCTCGATTCTTTTCGTCATCACGCCACCTTGCGCTCTGCATCGCGGCTCGCCGGGCCGGCGTGCGCGACATCGAGCAGGAACTTGCGCATGTCCCAGGCGCCGGTCGGACAGCGTTCGGCGCACAGCCCACAGTGCAGGCAAACGTCCTCGTCCTTGACCATCGCGCGGCCGGTCTTCAGCGGCGGCGAAAGGTACAGCGGCTGCTCCAGGTTCAGCGCTGGCGCGCGCAGCGACGCGCGCAACGCCTGCTCGTCGCCGTCGGGCGGAAGCTCGGTGAAAGTGATGCAGTCGGTCGGACAGATGTCGACGCAGGCGTCGCACTCGATGCACTGCGGCGCCGTGAACACCGTCTGCACGTCGCAGTTCAGGCAACGCTGCGCCTCGCGCCAGGCCGCCTGCGCGTCGAAGCCGAGTTCCACCTCGATGCGGATGTCGCGCAGCGCGCGCGACGGGTCATGCCAGGGCACCTTGTTGCGCGCGTCGCGCGTGGGCTCGTTGTCGTAGCTCCACTCGTGGATGCCCATCTTCTGCGCGATCATCGTCACCGCCGGCGCAGGGCGCGCATCCACCGCCTCGCCGTTCAGGTAGCGATCGATCGACACCGCCGCCTCGTGGCCCTGCGCGACGGCCCAGATGATGTTCTTCGGCCCGAGCGCCGCGTCGCCGCCGAAGAACACCTCGGGTCGCGTCGACTGCAGCGACACGCGGTCGAGCTTGGGCATGCCGTGCGCATCGAAGTCGATGCCGACGTCGCGCTCGATCCACGGGAACGCGTTCTCCTGGCCGACGGCGACCAGCACCTCGTCGCAGTCGAGCACGCGTTCGGGCGCGCCGGTGGACACCAGCGAGCGGCGTCCGTTCGCGTCGTAGCGTGCCTCGACCGGCTCGAAGCGCATGCCGGTGAGTCGTCCGTTGTCGTGCACGAACGCCTTCGGCACCAGGAAGTCGAGGATCGGGATGCCCTCGTGCATCGCGTCCTCCTTCTCCCACGGCGACGCCTTCATCTCGGCGAAGCCCGAGCGCACGACGACGCGCACGTCCTCGCCCCCTAGTCGGCGCGCGGTGCGGCAACAATCCATCGCCGTGTTGCCGCCGCCCAGCACGAGCACGCGGCGCCCGATGCGATCGACGTGGCCGAAGGACACCGAGGCGAGCCAGTCGATGCCGATGTGGATGTGCGCTGCCGCCTCGTGACGGCCGGGAAGATCGAGGTCGCGCCCGCGCGGTGCGCCGCTGCCGACGAACACCGCGTCGTAGCCTTCGCCGAGCAGCGTCGTCATCGACTCGATGCGCGTGCCCGGCCGGAAATCGACGCCGAGGTCGAGCACGTAACCGGTCTCCTCGTCGATCACCGCTTCCGGCAGGCGAAAGCGCGGGATCTGCGTGCGGATCATCCCGCCGGCGCGCGCGTCGGCGTCGAAGACGGTGACCGTGTAGCCGAGCGGCGCCAGGTCGCGCGCGACGGTGAGCGAAGCGGGCCCTGCGCCGACGCAGGCAACGCGGCGCCCGTTCGGGCGGCGCGCCCGCTGCGGCAGCCGCGCGCGGATGTCGTCCTTGAAGTCGGCGGCGACCCGCTTCAGGCGGCAGATCGCGACCGGTTCGGGCCGCTCGGCCTGCTGCTCCTCGACGCGCCCGCGCCGGCAGGCGGGTTCGCACGGCCGATCGCAGGTGCGACCGAGAATGCCGGGGAAGACGTTCGCCCGCCAGTTGACCAGATAGGCGTCGGAATAGCGGCCGGCGGCGATCAGGCGGATGTATTCGGGAACGGGGGTGTGGGCGGGACACGCCCATTGACAATCGACAACCCGGTGGAAGTAGTCGGGATTGCGCGTATCGGTCGCCTGCAAGGGGTCTCCCTCCTCTCGTGCAGCGAAGTGCGGCGTCGCCGTTCGATGCGGCGATCGTCCTCGGCCACTTTACTACCGAAGCGCGTCACGCGATAGGAAACGGCGACGTCAAAACGATGTTCGTTGCGGCTATGATCCGCTCGATCGGGGACGAGCAGCATCGGCGGCCCCGGTTCACCGATCCCCCCACCGGAGCACTCGATGCAAACCAGACCCCTGTTGCGCGCCGTCGTCGCCGGCGTCGTCGTCGCGCTCGTTGCAACCACCACGCCTGCGCCGCTGCAGGCGCGCGTCATCGGCACCGAGGAGGCGCTCGCCGCCGCCGCCCCGCAGGCAAGTCCGCTGCGCTACGACCGCGCGTCGATCGACGCGCTGCTTGCGCGCGACGACGTGCGCGCGCAACTCGAAGCGCTGGGCGTCGATCCGCAGGACGCACGCGCGCGCGTGCAGGCGCTCGACGACGCGCAGGCGCAGGCGCTCGCCGAGCGGCTCGAAGAGATGCCGGCCGGCGGCAGCGTGCTCGGCGTCGCGTTCCTGGTGTTCGTGATCCTGCTGGTCACCGACATCCTCGGCTTCACGCGCGTGTTCCCGTTCACGCGGCCGATCCGGTAAAAAGCGATCCGCACAGGCATGTTTGCGACGCGCGCTCTCTTGTGCGCGTGCGCGGTGATCGTGCTCGCCGGGTGTGCGGCGCCGCAAAGCGCCGCGCTGCGCGCGTCGCTGTCGGCCGACTCGGCGGCGTCCGTCGACCCGGCGCGGGCCGCCCCTACGCTGCCGCCGCGCGCCGCCGTTGCCGGCGTTCCCTTCGTTCCCCAGGACGACTACCAGTGCGGCCCGGCCGCGCTCGCGATGTCGCTGGCGGCGGCCGGCCGCCCGGTCGAGTTGCAGCGCCTGGTCGACGCGGTGTACCTGCCGTCGCGCCGCGGCAGCCTGCAGGCAGAGATGCTCGCGCAACCGCGGCGCGAGTCGATGCTGTCGATCCCGATAGAGCCACGGCTCGCGTCGATGCTGCAACTGGTCGCCGACGGCGTGCCGGTGCTCGTGTTCCAGAACCTCGCGCTTTCGTGGGCGCCGATCTGGCATTACGCCGTGCTGATCGGCTACGACCTGCCCGCCGGGCTCGTCGTGCTGCACTCAGGCACCGAGGCGTCGATGCCGATGTCGATCGACGCTTTCGAGCGCACCTGGGCGCGTGCCGGTTCGTGGTCGATGATCGTCGTCGATCCGTCGCGCGTTCCGCCGCAGGTGAGCGTCGCATCGGCGCTGCGTGCCGCAGTGGCGCTCGAACGGCTCGATCGAGCCGCCTCGTTGCGCGCCTACGACGCGCTGCTCGCGCGGGCGCCCGGCGATCGGCTGGTCGGCTTCGCGCGCGCCAACGCGCTGCTGGCCGACGAGCGTCCGCGCGAGGCGATCGACGCGTTCAACGAGTTGCTCGGACATCACCCCGACTTCGCCGATGCATGGAACAACCTGGCGCATGCCTATGCCGACGCCGGCGATGCGCCAGCCGCGCAGCGCGCGGCGGAGCGGGCGGTGGCGTTGGGCGGAGCGTCGATCGCCGTCTACCGTCAGACCGCCGAACGGATGCGACGGCAGGCGAGTGCTGCGCCGCGGTGATACCATCCACGGGTTTCCTGCTCCTTCGCGAGCACGCTACCCGATGACCTGAACTCGTCCATCACCACCGCCTGATCTCGAACGACCGCTCCGGAAGCCGGACGCCGTTCGCCGGCTGCAGCAGCAGGCACGCCGGGCATCTTGGACGAGAAACTCGTTCCGCAAGGTGAAGAAGCCATGTTCAAAGCGCTCCAGTCGAACTCCTATCTGTTCGGCGGTAACGCCCCCTACGTCGAAGAGCTCTACGAGAGCTACCTGAACAACCCCGCGTCGGTGCCCGATGCGTGGCGCGCCTGGTTCGACAGTCTGCAGGGCGTTCCGGCCGCCGACGGCAGTCCCGATACCCGCGACATCGCGCACGGACCGATCGTGCAGTCCTTCGCCGAGCGTGCGAAGGAAGGCCTGTTGCATCCGCAGCAGATGGGCGGCGACGCCGCCACCGCGCGCAAGCAGGTCTTCGTACAGCAACTGATCGCCGCGTACCGCTATCTTGGTTCGCGCTGGGCCGACCTCGACCCGCTCAAGCGCCAGGAGCGTCCGCCGATCCCCGAGCTCGAGCCGGCCTTCTACGATTTCACCGAAGGCGACCACGCGCACATCTACTCGGCGGCCAACACCTATTTCGGCTTCGATGCCGCGCCCTTGCGCGACATCGTCAAGGCGCTGCGCGACACCTATTGCGGTTCGATCGGCGCCGAGTTCATGTACATAAGCGATCCGGCGCAGAAGCGCTGGCTGCAGGAGCGCCTCGAGTCGACGCGCTCGCGCCCGAGTTACTCCACCGACCAGAAGAAGCGCATCCTCGAGCGGCTCACCGCTGCCGAAGGGCTCGAGCGCTACCTGCACTCGAAGTTCGTCGGCCAGAAGCGCTTCTCGCTCGAAGGCGGCGAGAGCTTCATCCCGGCGATGGACGAACTGGTTCGCCGGGCCGGCAACGCCGGCATCCAGGAGATCGTCATCGGCATGGCGCATCGCGGGCGCCTGAACGTGCTCGTCAACGTGCTCGGCAAGATGCCCAAGGAACTCTTCGCCGAGTTTGAGGGGCACCACGCCGACGACCTGCCCAGCGGCGACGTCAAGTACCACAAGGGCTTCTCGAGCGACGTGACGACGCCCGGGGGGCCGGTGCACCTGTCGCTCGCGTTCAACCCGTCGCACCTGGAGATCGTCAATCCGGTGGTCGAAGGGTCGTGCCGCGCGCGCATGACGCGCCGCGGCGACCGCAATGGCGACCAGGTCCTGCCGGTGCTGGTGCACGGCGACGCGGCCTTCGCCGGACAGGGCGTCGTCATGGAGACGCTGAACCTGGCGCAGACGCGCGGCTACGGCACGCGCGGCACCGTGCACATCGTCATCAACAACCAGATCGGCTTCACCACGTCCGACCCGCGCGACACGCGCTCGACCATCTACTGCACCGACGTAGTCAAGATGATCGAGGCGCCGGTGCTGCACGTGAATGGCGACGACCCGGAAGCGGTCGTCTACGCCACGCAGCTCGCGCTCGACTTCCGGCAGGCGTTCCGCAAGGACGTCGTCGTCGACATCGTCTGCTACCGCAAGCTCGGCCACAACGAGCAGGACACGCCGGCGGTCACGCAGCCGATGATGTACAAGAAAGTCGCCCAGCACGTCGGTACGCGCAAGCTGTACGCCGACAAGCTGGTGCGTCAGGAAGTGATCGCCGAGACCGACCCCGACCGCATGGTCGGCGAGTTCCGCAGGGCGATGGACGAAGGCAAGCACACCTTCGATCCGGTGATCACCGACTTCAAGAGCAAGTTCGCGGTCGACTGGATGCCGTTCCTGAACCGCAAGTGGACCGACTCGGCCGAGACGGCCGTGCCGATGGCCGAGCTGCGGCGCCTGGGCGAGAAGATCACCACGGTTCCGGAGAACTTCAAATTGCATCCGCTCGTCGAGCGCGTCGTCAACGACCGGCGCGCGATGGCCGAGGGCGAGCACCCGCTCGACTGGGGAATGGGCGAGCACATGGCCTACGCGAGCCTGCTCGCCTCGGGCTACGACGTGCGCTTGTCCGGACAGGACTCCGGCCGCGGCACCTTCACGCATCGACACGCGGTGCTGCACGACCAGAACCGCGAGCGCTGGGACCAGGGCTCGTACATCCCGCTGCAGTTCGTCGCCGACAAGCAGGGGCAGTTCATCGTCATCGACTCGGTGCTGTCCGAGGAGGCGGTGCTCGCCTACGAATACGGCTACGCGTCGTCCGACCCGAACACGCTGGTGATCTGGGAAGCGCAGTTCGGCGACTTCGCCAACGGCGCGCAGGTGGTCATCGACCAGTTCATCTCGTCGGGCGAAACCAAGTGGGGTCGCGCCAACGGACTGGTGTTGATGCTGCCGCACGGCTACGAAGGGCAGGGCCCGGAGCACTCGTCGGCGCGACTGGAGCGCTTCCTGCAGCTGTGCGCCGAGAACAACATGCAGGTGTGCCAGCCGACCACGCCCGCGCAGATCTTCCACCTGCTGCGCCGGCAGATGATCCGCATGTTCCGCAAGCCGCTGGTCATCATGACGCCGAAGTCGCTGCTGCGGAACAAGGAGGCGGTCTCGTCGTTGAAGGACCTCGCCTCGGGCGAGTTCCGCACCGTGATCGGCGACCCCAGCGTCGAAGCGAGCCGCGTTCGCCGCGTCGTCGTCTGCACCGGCAAGGTCTACTACGACCTGCTCGCCGCGCGTCGTGAGCGAGAGCTCGACGAGGTGGCGCTGGTGCGCGTCGAACAGCTCTATCCGTTCCCGCACAAGGCCTTCGACGCCGAAATGAAGAAGTATGCGTCGGCCACGCAGGTCATCTGGTGCCAGGACGAGCCGCAGAACCAGGGCGCCTGGTTCTATGTCGAGCATCGGATCGCCGAGGCGCTGAAGGACGGCCAGAAGCTCAGCTACGCGGGCCGCGCGGCGTCGGCTTCGCCGGCGGTCGGCTACTACGACAAGCACTACGCGCAGCAGAAGGAGCTGCTCGCCGCGGCGTTGGGCGCCGCGCGGCCGCGCAACAGGAAAACCAACCGCGACGCCGCCTGACGCGAGCTCGCTCCGGAGAGTCATAGATGCCCGTCATCGAGATCAAGGTTCCGCAGCTGTCCGAGTCGGTCGCCGAGGCCACGCTGCTGCAATGGCACAAGAAGGTCGGTGAAGCGGTCGCGCGCGACGAGAACCTGATCGACATCGAGACCGACAAGGTGGTACTCGAGCTGCCGGCGCCGGCCGACGGCGTGCTCGTCGACATCGTCAAGGGCGACGGCGCTACCGTCGTCGCCGACGAGGTGATCGCGAGGCTGGACACCGACGCGAAGGCGACAGCTGCCGGCGCCAAGGTCGCCGCGCCCGCGGCCGCAGCGGCCACCTCCGGGCAGACCGGCGTGCAGGCGCCGGCAGCTGTCGACAAGGCGGCTGCGCCAGCGCCCGCCGCGGTTTCTTCCGGCGGCCCCGCAGCGGGCGGACCGAAAGGCGACATCGCGATGCCGGCCGCGGCGAAGATGCTGCGCGAGGCGCAGATGTCTCCGTCGCAGGTGCCGGGCAGCGGTCGCGACGGTCGGGTGACGAAGGCCGACGTGCTCGGCGCCGTCGCTTCGGCGTCCGCGCCGGCGGCGCAGGCTGCGCGCACCAGCGCCCCGGTCCCCGTACGCCCGGCACTGCCCGAGGTGCGACCGCCCGTCGACGTCTCGCAACTGGTCGAAGGTCGGTCCGAGCAACGCGTGCCGATGTCGCGGCTGCGCCAGCGCGTGGCCGAGCGGCTCGTACAGTCGCAGCAGACGAACGCGATCCTCACCACGTTCAACGAAGTGAACATGCAGCCGGTGATGGAGCTGCGCAAGCGCTACCAGGATCGCTTCGAGAAGGAGCACGGCACGCGCCTGGGCTTCATGTCGTTCTTCGTGAAGGCGGCGGTGCACGCGCTGCGCAAGTACCCGATCGTCAACGCGTCGGTCGACGGCTCCGACATCGTCTACCACGGCTACTTCGACATCGGCGTGGCGGTGAGTTCGCCGCGCGGCCTCGTCGTGCCGGTGGTGCGCAACGCCGACCAGCTCGGCTTCGCGCAGATCGAGCGCACGATCGCCGACTTCGGCAAGCGCGCGCAGGAGGGCAAGCTCGGCATCGAGGAGCTCACCGGCGGCACCTTCTCGATCAGCAACGGTGGCGTGTTCGGCTCGATGTTGTCCACGCCGATCATCAATCCGCCCCAGTCGGCGATCCTCGGAATCCACGCAACGAAGGATCGTCCGGTGGTGGAGAACGGACAGATCGTCATCCGGCCGATGAACTACCTCGCCGTCTCCTACGACCATCGCATCATCGACGGTCGCGACGCGGTGCTGTTCCTCGTTTCGATCAAGGAGGCGCTCGAGGATCCGTCGCGCCTGCTGCTGGACCTGTAAGGAGGCGCGCGAACATGGCCCAGGCCTACGACGTCGTCGTCATCGGTGCCGGTCCCGGCGGTTACATCGCGGCGATCCGCGCCGCGCAACTCGGCATGAACGTTGCCTGCGTCGAGGGCTGGCGCAACGACAGCGGCGAGCTCTCGCTCGGCGGCACCTGCCTGAACGTCGGCTGCATTCCTTCGAAGGCGCTGCTCGCCTCGAGCGAGGCTTACGAGCTCGCCCTCGAGAGCTACGACGCGCACGGCATCGGCGTCGACGGCCTGCGGCTGGACATCGCGAAGATGCAGCAGCGCAAGGCCGGCATCGTGAAGAAGATGACCAAGGGGATCGAGTTCCTGTTCCGCAAGAACAAGGTCACCTGGCTGAAGGGCTTCGGCCGCTTCGTCAGCTACGAGGACGACGCCTACCGCATCGAGGTCGCCGACGAGGAAGCCGACGGCGCGCCGGCGCAGCTCGTCGATGCCAAGCACGTGATCATCGCCACCGGATCGAAGCCGCGCGCGCTGCCTGGGCTGGACGTCGACAACCGCATCGTCTGCGACAACGTCGGCGCGCTGGCGATGACCGAGGTGCCGAAGCGGCTCGGCGTCATCGGTGCCGGCGTCATCGGCCTGGAGCTCGGATCGGTGTGGCGGCGCCTGGGCGCCGACGTCACGGTGCTCGAAGCGCTGCCCACCTTCCTCGGCGCCGTCGACGAGGGCGTGCGCAAGGAGGCGTGGAAGCAGTTCAAGTCGCAGGGCCTGAAGATCGAACTCGATGCGCGCATCGCCGGCGTCGAGGTCGGCAAGAACGGCGCGCGCGTGCGCTACGCGATCGGCGACGGCGCCGAGCAGGTGCTCGAGTGCGATCGCCTGATCGTTTCGGTGGGCCGCGTGCCGAACACCGACGGCCTGGGGCTCGACGCGATCGATCTCGCCGTCGACGAGCGCGGCTTCGTCCCGGTGGACGAGTATTGCCGCACCGGCGCGCCGAACGTCTGGGCGATTGGCGACGTCGTGCGCGGGCCGATGCTCGCTCACAAGGCCGAGGACGAAGGCGTGATGGTCGCCGAGCGTATCGCCGGCCAGGACACGCACATCGACTACGGGATGATCCCGTGGGTGATCTACACCTCGCCCGAGATCGCGTGGGTCGGACGCACCGAGGAGCAGCTGAAGAAGGACGGCCGCCCGTACAAGGCCGGCCAGTTTCCGTTCTCGGTCAACGGACGCGCGCTCGGCACCGGTCAGTCCGCCGGCTTCGTCAAGGTGCTGGCCGACGCCGCCACCGACGAGGTGCTCGGCGTGCACATCGTCTCGGCTGCCGCTTCCGAGCTGATCGCCGAAGCCACGCTGGCGATGGAGTTCCGCGCGTCGGCCGAGGACATCGGCCGGGTCTCGCATCCGCACCCGTCGATGTCGGAGGCGCTGCGCGAGGCGGCACTGGCGGCGACCGACAAGCGCTCGCTGAACGCGTGAACGTGCGAACGAATCTACTGCGCGACCCGATCTCGCGCCTGCGATGCTCGCCGTACTCACGTACGGCTGCGCTTCTCGGCGCGACCCCGGGCCGCTCGCTGCGATTCCTTCGCACGTTCTAAGTCGTTAGCGGTGAGCGTCGCCGAGACCTGCGCGCGCGCCTTCGCCGAGCGCGGCCACTCGCCGGATGCCGCCCAGCAGGCGGCGATCGAGCGCCTTCAGCGCATGTGCGACGAGTTCGTCGCATTCAAGGCGGCGCGCTCGAATCGCATCAAGAAGCTGGTGCTGCGCCCCGACGTGCCGCGCGGCGTCTGGCTGTACGGCGGCGTCGGCCGCGGCAAGAGCTTCCTGATGGACTGCTTCTACGGCGCGGTGCCGGTCGTGCGCAAGACGCGACTGCATTTCCACGAGTTCATGCGCAGCGTGCACCGGTCGCTGGACGAGCTGAAGGGGCGCGCCGACCCGCTCGACGCGGTGGCCGCGAACGTCGCGCGCCGCTACCGGCTGATCTGCTTCGACGAATTCCACGTCTCCGACATCGCCGACGCGATGATCCTCGAGCGGTTGATGCGCGGCCTGTTCGCGCACGGCGTCACCTTCGTCATCACGTCGAACTACCGGCCCGACGGGCTGTATCCGGAAGGGTTGCATCGCGATCGGATCCTGCCGGCGATCGAGCTGATCGAACGCAACGTCGACGTGCTGTGCGTGGACGCCGGCGTCGATTACCGGCGACGTTCGATCGCCGACGTCAATGCCTACCAGACGCCGCTCGGACTCGCCGCGGATCGGGCGCTGCGCGCGATCTACGCGCGGCTGGCCGAAGCGCGCGACGAGGATCCGCGGCTGATGATCGAGCATCGCGAGATCCGCGCGCTGCGCCGCGCCGGCGGCGCCGTGTGGTTCGATTTCCGCACGCTGTGCGGCGGCCCGCGGTCGCAGAACGACTATCTCGAGATCGCCAGCCGATTCCACACGGTGATCGTGTCGGGCGTGCCGCGGATGAGCGCGGCGATGGCCTCGGAGGCCAGGCGCTTCGTCTGGCTGGTCGACGTGCTCTACGACCGGCGGGTCAACCTGATCGTCTCGGCCGAGGTTGCGCCCGAGCAGCTGTACACCGAGGGCGCGCTGGCCGGCGAGTTCCACCGCACCGTCAGCCGGCTGGTCGAGATGAATTCGCGCGAATACCTGCAGGCGCCGCGAAGGAGCGCCGCCGCGGCGCTGCACGGCGCCGCCGCTTCGTGATGTCGAACGAACCTGAGGTCGAACCTGAGGTCGAACCTCAGGTCGAACCTCAGGTCGAACCCGAGGGCAATGCGCGCGGCACTTCCGGTGGGGCGGTCGCATTGAGTCGGCGAGGGCTGCGGACGTATCATTGCGGCACGGTTTCTTTCGCTGCGTGTCCACCTTTCGGGCCCCCTCGCGGGGAGAACGGTACCTACATGATCGAAGACCAGAGTGTCGACGAAAGCGAGAACCTTACCGGCATCGGCGACTCGATCCGACAGCGCATCACCGAACTGCAACTCGAACATCGCGGCCTCGACACGATGATCGACGCGCTCGGCGTGCAGTCGCACTTCGACGAGTTGCAGTTGCGTCGACTGAAGAAGCGCAAGTTGCAGATCAAGGACGCGATCGCGTTGCTCCAGATGCAACTCGTTCCCGACGAACCCGCCTGATGCCGTTTGCCGGCGCCGCGTCGCGTCTGGCCGAATCGGTAGACGCGGCGTTCGACGCCGAGGGACCGATCGCCCGGGCCACTGCCGGGTACGTGCCGCGCGTTGCGCAGCAGGAGATGGCGCGCGCGGTTGCCGAGGCGATCGACACCGCGCAGCCGCTCGTCGTCGAAGCGGGTACCGGCGTGGGCAAGACCTTCGCCTACCTGGTTCCGGCGCTGCTGAGCGGCGCGCGCGTGCTGGTCAGCACCGGGACGAAGACGCTGCAGGACCAGCTCTTCCGTCGCGACCTGCCTCGGCTCCGACAGGCGCTCGGCTCGGGCGCGCGCGTCGCGCTGCTCAAGGGGCGGGCCAACTACGTCTGCCGGCATCACCTGCGGCGCAACCTCGCGGAAGGTCGTTTCGAGCGCAGGGAAGACATCGCCGTGCTGCGTCGCATCGAGCGCTTCGCGGCCATCTCGGCCACCGGCGATCGCAGCGAGGCGCCAGGCATCGCCGAAGACGCGCCCGCCTGGGCGCTGGCCACGTCCACGCGCGAGAACTGCCTCGGCCAGGAGTGCGACGACTACGGCAACTGCTTCGTGTTCCGCGCACGGCAGGCCGCGCAGACGGCCGATCTCGTCGTCGTCAATCATCACCTGTTCTGCGCCGACCTGTCGCTGCGCGACGAGGGTGTTGCCGAGCTGCTGCCCAGTGCGAACGCGATCGTCTTCGACGAGGCGCATCAGCTGCCGCAGGTGGCCACGCAGTTCCTCGGGCGCGGCGTCTCGACGCGGCAGCTGGTCGATTTCGCGCGCGACCTGCATCGCGCCGGACGCGACGAGGCGCTCGACGCCGCCGACTGGACGGCGCTGTCGGCGCAGATCGAGCAGGCGGTGCGCGAACTGCGCCTTGCCGCCGGCCGTCCCGGCCGCCGCGACGCAACCCAGGCGCGCGCCAACGACGCGTTGCGCGAGGCGGTCGCGGGCGTTCAGCGCTCGCTGCCGCGCGAAGCGCTTGCGCGCTTCGCCGAGCGCGGGCGCGAACTGGGACGGCTGCTCGTTCGCGTCGACGAGTTGGCCGAGCGGCTGCGCGAATGGAGCGACGGCGTGTGGCAACGCGCCGGCGAGGCCGAGTCCATTCACTGGGCGGAAGTCCACGCCAGCGGTGTCGCGTTGCAGATCACGCCGCTGTCGGTAGCCGAGACGCTGCGCCGGCACCGCGAAGCCTCTCCGTGCGCCTGGATCATGACCTCGGCGACGCTGTCGGTGGCGGGCAACTTCGACCACTTCACGACCGCCGCCGGACTGCAGGATGCGCGAACGCTGCGCTGCGACAGTCCGTTCGATTACGCGCGGCAGGCGCTGCTGTACGTGCCGCGCGATTGCGGAGATCCGGCGTCGGCCGGGTTCGCCGAGCGCGTCGCGCGCGCCGCGTGGCCGTTGATCGCCGCCAACGGCGGACGCGCATTCGTGTTGTGCACGAGCCTGCGCATGGTCGAGCAGCAGGCGATGCTGATGGCCGAGCGGATCGCTGCCACCGATTGCGGCATCGAACTGCTGGTGCAGGGCAGCGCGTCGCGCTCGGCGCTGATCGAGCGTTTTCGCGCGTCGCCCCGACCGCTGCTGGTCGGCTCGGCGAGCTTCTGGGAAGGCGTCGACGTGGTCGGCGACCGGCTCTCGCTCGTCGTCATCGACAAGCTTCCGTTCGCCGCGCCCGACGATCCGATTCTCGCGGCGCGCATCGATGCGGCGCGGCGCGCCGGCCGCGACCCGTTTCGCGAGATGCAGCTGCCCGCCGCGGCGATGGCGCTGAAGCAGGGCGCCGGAAGGCTGATCCGTTCGGAGACCGATCGCGGCGTGCTGATGATCTGCGACGAGCGGCTGGCGACGCGCCCCTACGGGCGAAAGCTCGTGGCAAGCCTGCCGGCGTTTCGCCGCACGCGCGATGCCGAAGACGCGCTGGCTTTCTGCGAGTCGTCGCTCAGCGCCACACCTGCCACCAGCGACGATCGTCTTCCGGCAGGCCTTTCGTGAGCAGCTCGCTGTTGGGGAAGTTCGTTCGCAGCACGCGCTCGGCGTCATCGCGCAGCTCGGGCATGTCGAGCTGGTCGTACGACTTCACGAGCAGGTACAGCGCCTCCTCGACGGCCGGCGCCTGCTGGAACTGACGCACCACTTCCTGCGCGCGGTTGGCGGCGGCGACGTACGCGCCGCGCTTGAAGTAGTAGCGGGCCACGTGCACCTGTCCGCGCGCCATCGAGTTCACCAGGTATTCCATGCGCAGGTGCGCGTCGGACGCGTACTTGCTCTCCGGAAAACGGGTGACGAGCTCCTTGAACGCGTCGAACGATTCGCGCGAGGCGGCGTGATCGCGCTCGGAGAGGTCCTGGCTGCCGAGCTTGGCGAGCAGGCCCTGCTGCTCGTTGAAGTTGACGATCCCCTTCAGGTACAGCGCGTAGTCGATCGATTCGTGATTCGGATGCAGCTTCATGAAGCGATCGATCGCCGCCAGCGCCAGCGCGCGCTCGCCGCCCTTGTAGTGCGCATAGGCGGTGTCGAGCTGCGCCTGCTGCGCCCAGGTGCCGAACGGATAGCGCGCCTCGAGCTTCTCGAGCAGCTTGACCGCCTGCTCCCAGTTGCCCGTGCGCATCTCGTCGGTGGCCTCTGCATATAATCGTTCGGGCGTCCAGCCCAGCGTCGTGTCCGGCGCTTCGGAGGTGCTGCAGGCCGCCAGCGACACCAGGGCCGCGCACGAGGCGGCCCGAACGAAGGAGACCAGAGCTGATTTCATGCGCGGCATTATAGCGACGGCCCCCGGCGAGGCGCCCGACGACGAGCGACCCGCAGCGCTCGTGATCGACGCGGCCGATGCAGCCGGCCAGCGCCTCGACCGTTATCTCGCCGCGCGCATCGACGGAGTCTCGCGCACGCGGCTGCAACAGTGGATCGCGCTGGGCGCGGTGCAATGCGACGAACGCGCGCTAACCGCCAGCACGCGCCTGAAGGGTAGTGAGCGCATCGTCGTCGAGCCGCAGCCGCGCGAAGCGGACAACGCCTTCGCGCCCGACCCGGTCGAACTGAGCCTCGCCTACGAGGACGAGGACCTGCTCGTCGTCGACAAGCCGGCCGGGCTGGTCGTGCATCCGGCTGCCGGCAACTGGCGCGGCACGTTGATGAACGGACTGCTGCATCATCGCCCCGCGCTCGCTCGGCTGCCGCGCGCAGGCATCGTGCACCGCCTCGATCGCGACACCAGCGGCCTGCTCGTCGTGGCGAAGAGCGAGCGCGCGTTCGCGTCGTTGACGAAGCAGCTGGCCGAGCGAAGCATGGGACGGCGCTACCTCGCGCTCGCCGTCGGCGTGTGCCGTTCGAGCGGCACGATCGACGCTCCGATCGGACGCGATCCGGTCTCGCGCGTGCGCATGGCGGTGGTCGCCGCCGAGCGAGGCAAGGCAGCGCGCACGCACTACGAGCGGCTGGCGCTGGGCACGCTCGAAGGCCGCGACCTGAGCCTGCTCGAATGCCGGCTCGAATCCGGACGCACGCACCAGATCCGCGTGCACCTGCGGTCGATCGGCCATCCGCTCGTCGGCGACACGCTGTACGGCGGCCCTGCGCTCGGCGGCTTCGCGCGCCAGGCATTGCACGCCTGGCGCCTCGCGCTGCGGCATCCGGCCGACGGCCGCCCGATGCAGTGGCGTTCGCCGCTGCCCGACGACCTGCGCGCGCTGTGCGCGGTGGCGGGCATCGACGTCGCGCCGATCGAGGCACGCGAATGACGCCGCAGCGCCCACCCGCTCGCAACACTTTGTTCGGCATCGAGGACGTGCTCGTCCCGCGCTGGGAGGCTCCCGCGCACGTGCGCGCGCTGTCGACGACGCGGCGTGGCGGCGTCAGCGCAGGGCCGTGGGGTCTCGTCGACGGAAGCCCCGGCGGGTGGAATCTCGGCGCGCGCTGCGGCGACGACCCGGCTGCGGTACAGGCGAATCGCGAGCGGCTGGCGGGCTCGATCGGCGCGATGCCGACCTGGCTCGACCAGGTGCACGGCACCGACGTGCACGTGATCGCCGACCGAGCCGGCGCTTCGGTCGACGGCCCGAGCGCAGGCGCGTCGTCGGCGCGCCGCGAGCCGCGCGCCGACGCGGCGGTTACCAACACTGCCGGCGTCGTGCTGGCCGTGCTCACTGCCGATTGCCTGCCCGTGCTGCTCGCCGATTCGAGGGGCGAAGTCGTCGCCGCGGCGCACGCCGGCTGGCGCGGCCTCGCCGACGGCGTGCTCGAGCGGACGGTGCAGGCGATGCGCGCGCTGGGCGCGGGCGACTCCGGGTTGTGCGCGTGGCTCGGGCCGTCGATCGGTCGCGAGGCCTTCGAGGTCGGCGACGAGGTTCGCGAACGCTTCTGCGACATCGATCCAAGGGCGGCACTCGCGTTCGCCGCCGGCGAGCGCAGCGGCAAATGGCTTGCCGACCTGCCGGCACTCGCGCGCCTTCGACTCGGCGAAATCGGCGTGCATCGCGTGGCCGGCGCCGATCGTTGCACCGTGCGCGGCGCGACGGATTTCTATTCATACCGACGCGACGGCCGGTGCGGACGCATGGCCACTCTTGTCTGGACGACGTTGCGTTGACAAAAAGATGGCGCAGTGCAGAATGAAAGTGACGGTCCGGCCGACGACTACGGAGGAGAAGATGCCCGGTGCAACTCGTGCGGCGCGGAGCGGCGAGCCGAAAGCTGCGCGAAGCAAGAAATCGGCGTCCCGGGCCGGGAAGCTCGAGCAGGAACCCGAAGGCAAGGCCGCATCGAAGTCCGCTGCGCCCGAAGCGCGCAAGGCGCCGGCAGCGAAGCCTCGCGAACGCAAGGCGCGCACTTCGAAGGTCGTCAACGGCGGCACGCAGCAGGACAGCGGCACCACGCAGCAGAAAGAGGCCGGCGCGCAGCACCGAAGCGCCCGCATGCAGTCCCGAAGCGGCGACGCGGAGCACCGAAGCGCCGGCACCCAGCACCAAAGCGGCGCTACGCAGCACGAGGGCGGCGAGCCGATCCACGTCTCCGGCAATCGACTCGGCGCGCTGCAGGCGGAATATCTGTCGCGTCTGGGCGCGCTCGTCCGCTCGCCGGCGGCGCCGGATCCTGCAGACCGGCGCTTCGCGGACGATGCCTGGCGACAAGGGCCCTTCGCGTGGACCGCCTCGCTGTACCTGCTGAACGAAGAATTCATGAAGCGGCTTGCCGAGTCGGTCGAAGGCGGCGACGAGAAGACGCGCGAGCGCATCCGCTTCGCCACGCAGCAGTGGCTGGCGGCCATCTCGCCGGCGAACTTCCTGCTGACGAACCCTGAAGCGCAGCGGCGCGTGGTCGAAACGCAGGGTGAGAGCCTGCGATCAGGCATCGGCAATCTGCTCACCGACCTGCATCGCGGGCGCATCTCGCAGACCGACGAGTCGGCTTTCGAGGTCGGCGTGAACGTCGCCACCACGCCCGGCTCGGTCGTCTACGAGAACGACCTCGTCCAGCTGATCCAGTACGCACCGACCACCGAAACCGTCGGCAGCCGGCCGCTGCTGATGGTGCCGCCGTGCATCAACAAGTACTACATCCTCGATCTGCAGCCGGAGAACTCGCTGGTCGCCTACGCGGCTGCGCAGGGGCACACGGTGTTCATGGTTTCGTGGAAGAACGTCCACGCCGACCAGGGGCACCTGGGCTGGGACGACTACCTCGAGCGCGGCGTGCTCGAGCCGATACGCGTCGTGCGCGAGATCGGCGGCGTCGAGCACATCAACGCGCTCGGCTTCTGCGTCGGCGGCACGCTGCTGTCCACCGCAGCGGCGGTGCTGGCGGCGCGCGGCGACGACTGGATCGAGTCGATGACGCTGCTCACGTCGTTCATCGATTTCTCGCGTCCGGGCTCGATCGGCGTCTTCGTCGACGAGCACCAGGTCGCCTACCGCGAGGCGACGATCGGCTCGGGCGGCATCATGCCGGGACGCGAACTGGCGCTCACCTTCAACTACCTGCGCCCCAACGACCTCGTCTGGAACTACGTGGTCGCCAACTACCTGAAGGGCGAGGCTCCACCGGCCTTCGACCTGCTGTACTGGAACGCTGACAGCACCAACCTGCCGGGGCCGATGTACTGCTGGTACCTGCGTCATATGTACCTGCAGAACGAGTTGCGCCAGCCCGGGCGCCTCACCTGCCTCGACGTCCCGGTCGATGTCGGCGAGATCGGCGTTCCCACCTATCTCTACGCATCGCGCGAGGACCATATCGTCCCGTGGCAGGGCGCCTACGAGTCGACGCAACTGCTGTCCGGGCCGCTGCGCTTCGTGCTCGGCGCCAGCGGCCACATCGCCGGCGTGATCAATCCCCCGGCCAAGGGCAAGCGCAGTCACTGGCTCGGCGAGAACCTGCCCGAAGACGCCGAGGAGTGGTTTGCGCAGGCGAGCGAGCGTCCGGGCAGCTGGTGGCCCGACTGGGCGCAGTGGTTGTCGGCCTTCGCCGGCGAGCGCCGGCCCGCGCCGAGGACGCCGGGCAATGCGCGCTACACGGTGATCGAGCCGGCGCCGGGACGCTATGTGAAGGAGAAGGCGGGCTAGATGCGATTCCACCCGGTCGGCCCGCGCCGCCCGGACCCAACGGCGAAAGAGAGGAAGCATAGCCATGAGCAGGATTGCGTACGTGACGGGCGGGATGGGCGGAATCGGCACGGCCATCTGCCGCAGGTTCCACGACATGGGATACACCGTGATCGCCGGCTGCGGGCCGACGCGCGATCACCAGAAGTGGATCGCCGAGCAGAAGGCCGACGGCTACGACTTCCATGCGTCGGTGGGTAACGTCGCCGACTGGGACTCCACCCGCGATGCCTTCGAGAAAGCCGCGCACATCGGCCCGGTCGACATCCTCGTGAACAACGCCGGTATCACGCGCGACGGCGTGTTCCGCAAGATGTCGCTCGACGACTGGCGCGCGGTCATCGACACGAACCTGAACTCGCTGTTCAACGTGACCAAGCAGGTCATCGACGGGATGCTCGACCGCAACTGGGGCCGCATCATCAATATCTCGTCGGTCAACGGCGAGAAGGGCCAGTTCGGCCAGACGAACTACTCGGCTGCCAAGGCCGGCATGCACGGCTTCACGATGGCGCTCGCGCTGGAGGTGGCGAGCAAGGGCGTAACGGTGAACACGGTGGCGCCCGGCTACATCGGCACCGATATGGTGATGGCCGTGCGAGAAGACGTGCGCGAGAAGATCATCCAGCAGATTCCGGTGCGCCGCCTCGGCAAGGCCGAGGAAATCGCGTCGATCGTCGGCTGGCTGGCCACCGACGACGCAGGTTTCACGACCGGTGCGGAGTTCTCGTGCAACGGCGGCCTGCACATGGGTTGACCCGGAGAACTCGATGGCGAATGCCACCCGTCTGATCAAGAAGTACCCGAACCGGCGCTTGTACGACACGCAGACGAGCGCGTACATCACGCTGGCCGACGTCAAGCAGTTGGTGCTCGGCAACGAGAGCTTCAGGGTGGTCGACGCCAAGAGCGGCGAGGACCTTACCCGCAGCATCCTGCTGCAGATCATCCTCGAAGAGGAGGCGGGCGGCGCGCCGCTCTTCTCCTCGCCGATGCTCGCGCAGATCATCCGTTTCTACGGCCACGCGATGCAGGGGATGATGGGCGCGTACCTCGAGAAGACGATGCAGGCCTTCGTCGAGATCCAGAACAAGATGCAGGAGCAGTCGAAGACCTTCTACGACAACAAGGGCATCCCGAACCCGGAGATGTGGGCGCAGTTCATGTCGATGCAGACGCCGATGATCCAGACGATGATGGGCAACTACATCGAGCAGAGCAAGAACCTGTTCGTGCAGATGCAGGAGCAGATGCAGGCGCAGACGCGCAACATGTTCCAGAACTTCCCGTTTCCGATGACGCCCGGCGGCGGCGCCGGTCCGGGCGGGCAGGGCGGACCGGGAGACAAGGGCGAGAAGAAGTAGCGGCGGCCGTTGCGGCTCCGCCCTCGTCGTCGCGCGGGGGGTACGCCGCGTTGCACCGGTACAATCGTCTCTCGCAGCACGCCGCGTCTCGCGCGGTGTTTTCCACGCCGCTCGACGAGCGGCGTTTTCATTGAGCCTGCCGATGAACACCGTACACCAGCCGCTTCGGCGCCGCCGCTCGAAGGGCACGCCGAGGGTCGGCTTCGTCTCGCTCGGTTGCCCGAAGGCGACCGTGGATTCGGAGCGCATCCTCACCCGGCTGCGCGCCGAGGGCTACGACATCGTCGGCGACTACGCGGGTTCCGACCTCGTCATCGTCAATACCTGCGGCTTCATCGACGAGGCCGTGCAGGAGTCGCTCGACGCGATCGGCGAGGCGCTCGCCGAGAACGGGCGCGTGATCGTCACCGGGTGCCTGGGCGCTCGTCGGTCCGCCTCGGGCAACGCGCTGGTCGCCGACGTGCATCCGAAGGTGCTCGCCGTCACCGGACCGCAGGCCACCGACGAGGTGATGGAGCACGTGCACGAGCACCTGCCCAAGCCGCACGATCCCTTCGTCGATCTCGTTCCGCCCGGCGGCATCAAGCTCACGCCGCGCCACTACGCGTACCTGAAGATCTCCGAAGGCTGCAACCATCGCTGCACCTTCTGCATCATCCCGTCGATGCGCGGCGACCTCGTCAGCCGGCCGATCGGCGACGTCGTGCGCGAGGCGCGCGCGCTGGTCGACGCCGGCGTGCGCGAGTTGCTGGTGATTTCACAGGACACCAGCGCCTACGGCGTCGACCTCAAGTACCGCACCGGCTTCGTCGACGGCCGCCCGGTGCGCACGCGGATGCTCGACCTGGTGAAGGAGTTGGCGCAGCTCGATGCGCGGGTGCGACTGCACTACGTCTATCCGTATCCGCACGTCGACGAGGTGCTGCCGCTGATGGCCGAAGGGCGCGTCCTGCCGTACCTCGACGTGCCGTTCCAGCACTCGCATCCGCGCGTGCTGCGCGCGATGAAGCGGCCGGCCTCCGGTGAGGCGAACATCGAGCGCATCCGCGCGTGGCGCGCGGTGTGCCCGGAGCTGACGATCCGCAGCACCTTCATCGTCGGTTTTCCCGGCGAGACCGAGGCCGAGTTCGAGCACCTGCTCGCCTTCCTCGAGGAAGCGCAACTCGACCGGGTCGGCTGCTTCGCCTACTCGCCGGTGGAAGGCGCCGCGGCCAATGCATTGGCCGATCCGGTGCCCGACGACGTGCGCGAAGCGCGGCGCGAGCGCTTCATGCAGGTGCAGGCGCGGATCAGCGCCGACCGGCTGCGTCGCCGCATCGGTAGCGAGACGTCGGTGCTGGTCGATGCGATCGAGCACGATCGCGCCTCGGCGCAGTGGCGCGCGGTGACGCGCTCGGCGGCGGAAGCGCCGGAGGTCGACGGGGTCGTCTATGTGACGCTGCCCGGCGAGCAGCAGGCGAAGGCGCATCCGCCGGGCAGCGAGATGCACGTGCGCATCGTCGATGCGGGGGAGCACGATCTGTTTGCCGAGGCAGTGAAGGGTGAAGGGTGAAGGGGAGCGATCCGCCTGCACTTGCGCTGCGCCAGGCGCCGTCAGTCGAGGTTCGAACGCTCGCTGCGTGCCGCGGAGGCGGCCGCCGCTAACGCGGCGCCCACCGCCAGCACCCCCACCGCAATCCACGACGGCGCGACGAACGAGCCACTGCGCTCGGCCATCCAGCCGCCGATCGCCGGGCCGACGATCTGCCCGATGCTGAACGCCACCGTCATCCGCGCGATCGTCTGGTCGGGCTTGTCGGGCGCCAGCGAGCGCGCCTGCGCCAACCCGAGCGCGGTGATCGCCATGAACGTTCCGCCGAGCAGCGCGGCGCCGACGTAGAGCGCGATCGCCTGCTGGCCGATCGCGACGAGCGCTACGCCGATCGCCTCGAGCACGAAGGCGGCGACGATCGCGGGATAGACGCCGATGCGCTGCGCCACGCGCATCCAGAACCAGTTCGACGGCGCGCCGGCGATGCCGACGATCATCCAGGTCCAGAACTCGGCCGCACGCGCGTCGGGCAGGCCGCGCGCCATCACGACGATGAAGGTTGCGGTGATCACGTAGCCGAAGCCGAGGCAGCCGTACGACCATACGAGCCGGTTGAGCGCACGTCGATCGGCCGATGCGCCGCCGGCGCCCGGCGCGGCAGCGCCCGACGGCGGCGACGGCGGCGCATCGAGTTCGCGCCACGGCGCGATCGCGAACAGCAGCGCGAGCGCGGCGAGTGCGGACCACAACGGTGCATAGCCCCAGTGAGCTTCGCGACCGAAATCGATGAGCATCGTCGATGTGACGATGCCGAAGCCGACGCCAGAATAGAGCAACGCGCCCAGCATCGGACGTCCTTCTCGCGCGGCGCTGGCGAAGACGACGGCCGAGGCAAAGACGAGCACGAACGCGCTGGCGATGCCGGCAACGAAGCGCACGACGGCCCATGTTGCCGTGCCGGCGTCGATTGCCATCGCCGCCGTCGTCACGACGATGGCGACGATCCCGACGCGCAGCCAGAACACGCGCTGGCGCGCGATGAACGAGCGGGTGGCGAGCAACGCGCCGGCGAGATAGCCGGCGAAGTTCGCCGATGCGACGAAGCCGGCGCCCGACAGCGACAGACTCGAACCGTCGAGCATCGGCGGCAGCATCGGCGTGTAGGCGAAGCGGCCGACCCCCATCGCCAGGGCCAGCGCGAGGAAGCCGGCGAGCGCTTCGATCGTGCCGCGCGTGGCGAGACGGGGTGCGGCAGCGCGCGACGCGCGCGGCGCGCTCATCACCGGCTCGCCGGCCGGCGTGCGCGCGACGCGCTCACGCGCGCGTGCCCGGATCGGCCTGCGGCAACTGGTCGTCGAACCAGTTGAGGATCGCGTCGAGCCAGCAATGGTTGATCGCGTGCGTCGTTTCCGAGCGCACGAGCGGCTTGGCGTGATACGCCACCGACACGCCGGCGATCGACATCATCTTCAGGTCGTTGGCGCCGTCGCCGACGACGATCGCCTCGCGCGGCTCGCAGCCGATCGCCGCGCAGGTGCGCTCGAGCGCGCGCTTCTTGCCTTCGGCGTTGACTATCTCGCCGAGCACGCGTCCGGTGAGCACGCCGTCGCGCACCTCGAGCGTGTTCGCGCAGGCGAAGTCGAGGTCGAGGCGATCGCGCAGCCGCTCGGTGAAGAAGGTGAAGCCGCCGGAGACGAGCAGCACCTGCAGCGAGGCCTCCTTCGCCGCGGCGATCAGCGTCTGCGCGCCGGGCGTCACGCGCAATCGCTCGTCGTAGACGCGCTGCAGCGTCGACTCGGGCAACCCGGCGAGCAGTTCGGTGCGCCGGCGCAGGCTCTCGTCGAAGTCGGCGATCTCGCCGCGCATCGCCGCCTCGGTGATCGCCGCCACTTCGGCCTTGCGTCCCGCGAAATCGGCGATCTCGTCGATGCACTCGATCGTGATCAGCGTCGAGTCCATGTCGAAGGCGAGCAGCCGGCAGTCGGACAGCCGCGCATCGGCGGGGACGACCTCGGCATCGACGTGCAGTGTCTCGGCCAGGCGCGTCACGCGCTCGCCGTCGATCGACACGTCGTCCCACGTGGCCAGGCGCGGCAGCCGCATCGTCGGCGCGCGGCCGACTGCGTCGCTGCACGCGGCGACCGCCTCGTCGGCGAGCTTCAGGTGCTGCACGACCAGGCGTTGCATGCTCATTGCCGAGCGAGTTTCGACAAATGATCGACGATCTCGCGCACCTTCTGCGCGCGGGCGGCGAGGTCGGGTGTGGCGATCGCGAAGCGCAGGCGATCGGGACCGGCGAGCTTGACGTCGCGGCGCGACTGGATGAAGCGGATCATCGCCGCCGCATTGAGCGGCGGGTCGGGCACGAACTGAACGACGATCGTGTCGGCGGCGGCGTCGATCTTCGCAATGCCGAGCGGGCGCGACGCGATGCGCAGGCGATGCGTCTCGAGCAGTGTGCGCGCCGGCTCGGGCAGCTTGCCGAAGCGGTCGACGAGTTCCTCGCGCAGCCCGTCGAGCGCGTCGGCGGTCGTGCAGTTCGCCATTCGCTTGTACAGCGACAGCCGTTCGCGCACATCGGGAACGTAGTCCTCGGGCAGCAGCGCCGGCGCGCGCAGCACGATCTCGGTGGTCGCCGACAGCGGCGCCGACAAATCGGGCTCGCGGCCGGCGCGCAGCGCGTCGACCGCCTCGGCGAGCATCTCGCTGTACAGCGCGAAGCCCACTTCCTGCATGTCGCCCGACTGCGATTCGCCGAGCACTTCGCCGGCGCCGCGGATCTCGAGGTCGTGCATCGCCAGGTAGAAGCCCGAGCCGAGCTCCTCGAGGGCCTGGATCGCTTCCAGGCGCTTGACCGCGTCGCGCGTCATCGACTTCTCGTCGGGAACCATCAGGTAGGCGTAGGCCTGGTGATGCGAGCGGCCGACGCGGCCGCGCAACTGGTGCAACTGTGCCAGACCGAAGCGGTCGGCGCGATGGATGACGATGGTGTTTGCGCTCGGCACGTCGATGCCCGTCTCGATGATCGTCGTGCACAGCAGCACGTTGAAGCGCTGCTGCAGGAAGTCGCGCATGACGCGCTCGAGTTCGCGCTCGGGCATCTGCCCGTGCGCGACGGCGATGCGCGCCTCGGGGACGAGCTCGGCCAGGCGCGCGCGGCGGTTCTCGATCGTCTCGACCTCGTTGTGCAGGAAGTACGCCTGCCCTCCGCGCTTCAGTTCGCGCATCAGCGCTTCACGGATCGTGCCGGAGCTCTCGCGTCGCACGAAGGTCTTGATCGCCAGCCGACGCTGGGGCGCGGTGGCGATCACCGAGAAGTCGCGGATGCCCTCGAGACTCATCGCCAACGTGCGCGGAATCGGCGTGGCGGTGAGCGTGAGCACGTCGACCTCGGCGCGCAGCGCCTTCAACGCCTCCTTCTGCCGCACGCCGAAGCGGTGCTCCTCGTCGATGATCACGAGCCCCAGCCGGTCGAACTTCACATCGGGCGACAGCAGCTTGTGCGTGCCGATTGCGATGTCGATCTTCCCTTCGGCCAGCCCGTCGATCGCCGCGCTCGTCTCTTTCTTCGAACGGAAGCGCGACAGCTGCGCAATGCGCACCGCGAAGTCCGCAAAGCGGTCGCTGAAGGTCTGGAAGTGCTGTTCGGCGAGCAGCGTCGTCGGCGCCAGCACTGCAACCTGCCTGCCGTCGGCGACCGCGACCCAGGCGGCGCGCAGCGCGACTTCGGTCTTGCCGAAGCCGACGTCGCCGCAGACCAGCCGGTCCATCGGCTTGCCCGATGTCATGTCGCCGACTACCGAATCGATCGCCGATTGCTGATCGGGCGTCTCGTCGAACGGGAAGCCTTCGGCGAAGGCTTCGTAGTCGTTCGGCGCGAAGCGGAATGCGTGGCCCTCGCGCGCCGCGCGGCGCGCGTACAGGTTCAGCAGTTCGGCCGCCGCATCGCGCGCCTTCGAGGCCGCGCGGCGGCGCGCTTTCTCCCATTGCCCCGAACCGAGCTCGTGCAGCGGCGCATCTTCGGGAGCGGCGCCGCTGTAGCGCGAGATGACGTGCAGCTGCGCCACCGGCACGTACAGCGTTGCGTCCTTCGCGTAGCGCAGGTGCAGGAACTCGGTGGGCTCCTCGTCGAGCTCCATCGTCACCAGGCCTTCGTAGCGGCCGATGCCGTGCTGCGCGTGCACGACCGGGTCGCCGGCCTTCAGCTCCGAGAGGTCGCGGATGATCGAATCGACGTCGGTCTGCGTCTCGCGCAGGCCGCGCCGGCGGCGGCGCGGCGCGCCGGCGAAGAGCTCGGTTTCGGTGACCACCGAGATGCGCGCGCCCGGAACGACGAAGCCGTCGAAGATCGGCCCGACCGTGATCGCCTCGCGCAGGCCGCCGTCGGCGAAGCGCTTCCAGTCGTCGACCGCAGGCAGGCGCACGCCGTGCTCGGAGAACAGCTGTTCGAGCGTCTCGCGACGGCCGGGCGACTCGGCGACGACGAGCTTTCGCGTTCCAGGTTCGGCCAGCCACGCGCGCAGGCGCTCGAGCGGGTCGGACGCGCGACGTTCGATCGCGACGTGAGGCGGGACGAGCGCGAAGAGCGTGCTGCGCTCGTCGGCGTTGCTGCCTTCGCGTGCTGCGCTGCCCTCGCGCGTCGTCGCGTCCGTGCCCTGTGCGCCCGCCTCGTCCGGCGCGGCCATCGACCAGCGCCCGAACTCCTTCGCCTGCGCGAACAGCGTCGCGCTGTCGAGGAAAAGCTCCTCGGGCTTGAGCAGCGGACGACTGCGGTCGTGCGACAGGAAGCGGTAGCGCTCGGCGGCCTCCTGTCCGAAGCGGCGCGCCGCCGCGTCGACGTCGCCGTGCGAGACGACGATCGCGTCGTCGGGCAGGTAGTCGAACAATGTCGCCGTGTGCTCATGAAAGAGCGGCAGCCAGTACTCGATGCCGGCCGGCGCGATGCCGTTGCCGACGTCGCGATAGATCGTGCTCGCCGACGGGTCGCCTTCGAAGCGTTCGCGCCAGCGTCCGCGGAACGCCGTGCGCGCCGCTTCGTCGAGCGCGAACTCGCGCCCGGGAAGCAGCCGCACGCGATCGATCGGGTACAGGCTTCGCTGCGTGTCGGGATCGAAGGTGCGGATCGAGTCGATCTCGTCGCCGAAGAGGTCGATGCGGTAGGGCAGGCTCGATCCGGTGGGGAAGAGATCGATCAGGCTTCCGCGCACCGCGTATTCGCCCGGACGCACGACCTGCTTGACGTGCTCGTAGCCGGCGAAGGCGAGCTGCCGGCGCAGCCGCGCCTCGTCGAGCTGCTGGCCCTTGTGGAAGAAGAACGTATGCGAGGCGAGGTATTTCGCCGGGGCCAGGCGCTGCAGCGCGGTTCCGATCGGCGCGAGCACGACGTCGCAGTCGTGCTGCTGCAGTGCGTACAGCGTGGACAGGCGTTCGGAGACGAGGTCCTGGTGTGGCGAGAACGCGTCGTACGGCAGCGTTTCCCAGTCGGGCAGCAACAGCACGCGCAGCAGCGGCGCGAACCAGCGCATCTCCTGCGCGAGCCGCACGGCGTCGCCCGGTTTTGCCGTGACGATCGCCAGCGCGCGACCGCGTGCGGTCGGCGCCGTTGCACTCGCGGCGTCGGGATCCGCGGCACGCAGCGCACGCGCGCTCTCGCGCTCGGCGAGCGCGGCGAGCAGCAGAGCGTCGGCCGAGCCGTGGCAGCGGGGAAGGGTGCGCACCTGCCCACGGCCGGGCGCGGGGATCGAACCGAGCGCATCGGCGCGATCGCCGGGCAGCCCCGGGGGCGTTGCTGCAGCGGGGGAGGTCGTCGGAGACTCGGTTCGCAAGCCTAGAATTCTATCTTTTCGCCGAAGGCCAGGTTTCGCTCGATGTCCGCACGTCTTTCGCAATCGCCGCGGCACGTGGCGTTGATTCCCGCAGCCGGGATCGGCGCGCGCGTGGGCGCGCCGCTGCCAAAGCAGTACCTGGCGCTGGGCGCGCGCTCGATGCTCGAATGGAGCGTGGACGCGCTGTGCGCGACACCGTGGATCGAGCGCGTCGTCGTCGTCGTCGCCCCCGACGATCAACGCGCGGCGATGGTGCTGCACGGACGCGCGCGCGTCGAGGTGCTCGCGCGCGGCGGCGCGACCCGGCGCGACAGCGTGCTCGCCGGCCTGCAGGCGTTGACGCGCCAGTACGATGCGCGCGACTGGGTGCTGGTGCACGACGCGGCGCGACCGGCGATCGATGCGGCGGCGCTCGAACGGTTGCGCGACGCCGTGAGCGCTTCGCCGGTCGGCGGACTGCTCGCGCTGCCGGTCGGCGATACGGTGAAGCGCAGTCGTGACGATCGGCAAAGCGTCGCGGCTACCATCGATCGCGAGGGCTTGTGGGCCGCGCAGACGCCGCAGATGTTCCGCCTGGGGCTGCTGCTCGAAGCGCTGGCTGCGCATGCCGACGTCACCGACGAGGCGTCGGCGGTCGAGCGCGCCGGGCATGCGCCGCTGCTCGTCGAGGGCACGCGCTCGAACTTCAAGGTCACCAGCGCCGAGGACGTCGCGCTGATGCGCCTGTTGCTCGCGGCGCGCACGAACGACGCCAAGCCGAGATGAGCGAGTTCCCGACCGCGGCTGCCGAGCCGTCACCGACCGCGCCGGGCCTGCGCGTCGGCCAGGGCTGGGACGTGCATGCGCTGGTGCCCGGGCGCAGGCTGCGCATCGGCGGCGTCGACGTCGCGCACCGCGCGGGCGCGCTCGGGCACTCCGATGCCGACGTGCTGCTGCACGCGATCACCGACGCGCTGCTCGGCGCGGCCGCGCTGGGCGACATCGGCTCGCACTTTCCCGACACCGATCCTCGCTGGCGCGGCGCCGACAGCTCGCTACTGCTGCGGGAAGTGGCCGCGCGCGTGCGTGCCGCGGGATGGCAGGTGGCGAACGTCGACTCGACGGTGATCGCACAGGCGCCCCGGCTGGCGCCCTTCGTCGCCCGCATGGCGGCCAATGTCGCGTCGGCCATCGGCATCGATGCCGGACGGGTCAGCGTGAAGGCGAAGACCGGCGAGCGGCTCGGTTTCGTCGGCCGCGCCGAGGGGATTGCCGCGCAGGCGATCGTGCTGCTGGTCGCCGCGCCGGTCGTCGACGCCGCCGCGCGAGCGGGGGTTCATGGCTCCGAGCGCGCGTAGATTGAATATCGGGCGGCCGACTCGATAGCGATTCTCGACTGCCGTTTCGGGCTATCGCACCGTCGAGGCGCTCGGCTATGCTTGCCGATTCGAACGCCGATCGGCGTCGACACACGAGGAGAAAGTCGATGGGGGACCAAACCAAGTACCTGCTCGACGAAAGTCGGATCCCGAAGCGCTGGTACAACATCCAGGCCGACCTGCCGAAGCCGCTCGCCCCGGTGCTGCATCCGGGAACGATGCAGCCGATCGGCCCCGACGACCTGGCGCCGTTGTTCCCGATGGAGCTCATCCTTCAGGAGGTGAGCACCGAGCGCGAGATCGACATTCCCGAGCCGGTGCGCGAGATCTATCGGCTGTGGCGGCCGAGTCCGCTGTTCCGTGCGCATCGACTCGAGAAGGCCCTCGGCACGCCGGCGAAGATCTTCTACAAGTACGAGGGCGTGAGCCCCGCCGGCAGCCACAAGCCGAACACGGCGGTCGCGCAGGCCTTCTACAACCGCGAGGCGGGCATCCGGCGGTTGAGCACCGAAACCGGCGCCGGGCAATGGGGCTCGTCGCTCGCCTTCGCCGGCGCGCTGTTCGGCATCGATGTCACCGTGTTCCAGGTGCGTGTCTCCTACGACCAGAAGCCGTACCGCCGCGCGCTGATGGAAACCTACGGCGCGCGCTGCCTGCCTTCGCCGTCGAACGAAACCGAGTACGGACGAGCGGTGCTCAAGCAGCGACCCGATCATCCGGGCAGCCTCGGCATTGCGATCTCCGAGGCGGTCGAGATCGCCGCGAAGAACGACGACACCAAGTACGCGCTCGGCTCGGTGCTCAACCACGTGATGCTGCACCAGACGGTCGTCGGCCAGGAAGCGATCGAGCAGATGCAGATGGCCGATGCATGGCCCGACGTCCTCATCGGCTGCACCGGCGGCGGATCGAACTTCGCCGGTCTCGTGTTCCCGTTCATCGGGCAGGGCCTGCGCGGCGGGAAGAAGTCGCGCGTCGTTGCCGTCGAACCGGCGGCCTGCCCCACGCTCACGCGCGGGAAGCTGGCCTACGACTTCGGCGACACCGGACACATGACGCCGCTGGTGAAGATGCACACGCTTGGTTCCACCTTCACGCCGCCGGGCTTCCACGCGGGCGGGCTGCGCTATCACGGGATGGGGCCGCTGATCTCGCATCTGCTCGACCTGAAGCTGATCGAAGCGGTCGCCTACCAGCAGACCGAGTGCTTCGCCGCCGGCGTGCAGTTCGCGCGCACCGAGGGAATCGTTCCGGCGCCCGAGGCGAACCATGCGGTCAAGGCGGCGATCGACGAGGCGTTGCGCTGCAAGCGCGAAGGCCGCTCGGAGACGATCCTGTTCAATCTCTCCGGCCACGGCCACTTCGACATGGCCGCCTACATGGCCTACAACTCCGGGTCGCTCACGGACCAGTCGTACGACGAGAAGGAACTGGCGATGGCGTTGGCCGGGTTGCCCAGCGTGCCTGCGTAGCGGCAGTGAAGGGGGGAGGGCAAAGGTGAAGGGAACGGCCCCGGCTGCAAGGTCGAGGCTTTTCTCCTTCACGTTTTACCCTTCACTTCCCCGTTGACGGATGTCAACGGGAGCAGCGCGCGAACGGCGCATGGTTCATCCCAGATCCGGCAAATCCGGACTAGGAGGCCGACCGTGAGAAACCGCGATGCAGCGCTGCCGTGGATGTACGAGAAGATGGTCGAGATCCGCCACTACGAGGAGACGATGGCAGCCGTCTACCTCGAGGGCAAGCTTCCGCCGAAGATCCAGAAAGGCCTGGCCTTCGACATCGGTTCGGGACCGGTGCCCGGCGAGATGCACCTCGCGGCCGGGCAGGAACCGGTCGCGGTCGGCGTCTGCGCGCACCTGAAGAAGGAAGACACGGTGGTCGGTACGCACCGGCCGCACCACTTCGCGATCGCCAAGGGCGTGCCGCTCGACCGGATGACGGCCGAGATGTTCGGCAAGGCCGCAGGGCTCGGCAAGGGCAAGGGCGGGCACATGCACTTGTTCGATGCCGAGCATCGCTTCAGTTGCAGCGGCATCATCGGCGCGAGCCTGCCGCCGGCCTGCGGCGCGGCGCTAGCCGCGAAGAAACTCGGGCACGACTGGGTCGCGGTGGCTTTCTTCGGTGAGGGCGCGGCCAACCAGGGATCGTTCCACGAATCGCTGAACCTGGCAGCACTGTGGCAGTTACCCGTGGTCTTCGTCTGTGAGGACAACCACTGGGCGATTTCGGTGCCGAAGACGAGCGCGACGTCGATCCCGCGCGTTTCCGACCGCGCGCCGGCGTACGGCATGCCCGGCATCCACGTGGGGCGCAACGACGCCGTCGAGATGTGGGAGGCGGCCGGCGACGCCGTTGCCCGCGCGCGGCGCGGCGAGGGGCCGACGCTGATCGAGGTGCGCACCGATCGCTACTTCGGGCACTTCCAGGGTGACGCGGAGGTCTATCGACCCAAGGACGAGGTCGCGAAACTGCGCGCCGACGATCCGATTCCGCGACTGGCGGCGCAACTGAAGAAGGAGGGCTTGCTGGACGATGCGGCGCGCGAGCGCGCCGCGGAACGCGCGAGGAAGCGCGTCGACGAAGCGTTCGCCTTCGCGCGCGCCGCCGAGGATCCGAAGCCGGCCGACGCGCTGGCCGACGTGTTCGTCTGATAGGAGATCGATCATGAGCGAATCCCGCACCCTGACGATGGCCCAGGCGATCTCCGAGGCGATCGCGCAGGAGATGGAACGCGACCCGAGCGTGTTCGTGATGGGCGAGGACATCGGTCGCTACGGCGGCATCTTCAGCGCCACCGGCGGACTCCTCGACCGCTTCGGCGCCGAGCGGATCATGGACACGCCGATCTCCGAGACGGCGTTCATCGGCGCGGCGACCGGCGCCGCGGCCAGCGGCATGCGTCCGATCGCCGAACTGATGTTCGTCGACTTCTTCGGCGTGTGCATGGACCAGATCTACAACCACCTGGCGAAGAACACCTACATGGCTGGCGGCAACATCCGCCTGCCGGTGGTGCTGATGACCGCGATCGGCGGCGGCTACAGCGACGCCGCGCAGCACTCGCAGTGCCTGTACGCCACCTTCGCGCACCTGCCGGGGATCAAGGTCGTCGTCCCGTCGAACGCGTACGACGCGAAGGGCCTGATGATCCAGGCGATCCGCGACGACAACCCGGTGCTCTTCATGTTCCACAAGGGAATCATGGGGCTGCCGTGGATGGCGTATTTCGAGGGCAGCACGCGGGAGGTTCCGGCCGAGCCCTATGCGCTTGCCTTCGGCGCGGCGAACGTCGTGCGCGAAGGCAGCGACCTCACGATCGTCACGCTCAGCCAGATGGTGCACAAGGCGGTGCTGGCAGCAGGCGAACTGGCGCGCGAGGGCATCGAGGCCGAGGTCATCGACCTGCGCACGCTCGTTCCGCTCGACCGGCAGGCGGTGCTCGCGTCGGTGGGCAAGACGGGGCGACTGCTGGTCGTGGACGAGGACTACCTGAGCTTCGGGCTGAGCGGCGAAATCTCCGCGATCGTCGCCGAGAACCTCGACAGCATCTCGCTGCGCGCTCCGGTTCGACGTCTCGCCGTGCCCGACGTGCCGATCCCGTACAGCCGAACGCTCGAGCGCGCCGTGATCCCGCAGGCCGAGTCGATCGTCGCCGCGGCGCGCGCGCTCCGCGCTTCGTCATTGCGGCAGGCGGTCCCCGCATGATCGCGATCGGCCTCGAGGAGAGCGCCTGGAAGGACGTCGAGCCGGGAACCGAAGCGCTCGTCGATCGCTGGCTCGTTCGCGAGGGCGAGCCGGTGAAGGCGGGCGTCGTTTTGGCGGTCGTCGTGCTGGTGAAAACGAGCCTCGAACTCGCGGCGCCGGCCGACGGGGTGCTCGATCGGATCGACGTCGCGGCAGGCTCGACCTTCGCGCGCGGCGTGCCGATCGGGTGGTTGCGCGAGACGGGGTGAGCGCGCAGTCGATGCACCTGCAGGCGAGCGCGGCCGACGAACAGGACTGGCTCCGAGAAGCGCTTGCCGAACCGGTCGGCCGGCCGCAGTGGCGCGTCTGGCGCTATCGCGCGCCGGCGATCGTGCTCGGGTTGTCGCAGCGCTCGATGCAGGCGTCGGTTGCCGCGCGCGCGGGTGAAACGCTTCCGGTGCTCGTGCGTGCCTCCGGCGGCGGCGCCGTGCTCGCCGGCCCGTGGATGATCGGCGTCACGGTGCTGCTGCCGTCGAGGCATCGGCTCGCCGCGGGTGGGCTCATCGACAGCTATCGCTGGCTGGGCGAGCTTCACGTGCGCGTGCTGAGTGACTTCGGCGTCGAAGGGCGCCTGCTGTCGCCGCAGCAGGTTCGCAACGGCGACCCGGACGTCGCGGGTTTCGCGCCGCTACCCTGGGCCTGCTTCGGCGCGTTGTCGCCGTGGGAGTTGACCGACGCGCGCGGTCGCAAGTTGTGCGGGCTCGCGCAGCAGCGCCGGGCAGCAGGCATCGCGCTGGTGGGCGGAACGCTGTTGTGGCAACCACCGTGGTCCATTCTGTGCGATGCGCTCGGCCGGCCGGACGATCTCGATGCGCTGGGCGGGCGCACGATCGATTGCGAGCGCCTCGCCGCGCCAGGCGAGTTTCGTTCCGACGAGGGTCGGCGCGCGGCCTTTGCGTCGGCGCTCGCCGGCGTACTCGACGCGGCACTCGCGCAGACGTTGCTCGAGGACGGAGAGCGACAGAACGACGACCCGTCGTCGCCGCTTCGTTGAAGCCGTCGCACGCCTCTTTGTTGCGTCGCAGGATGGTTGGTACAGCGGGTACATCCCGCTTGTTTCCGATTGAAGCGGATCCTATGCACAGTTCTGCATATATTTGATTTTGAAAGATATTTGCGTTTTCATGAATTGAACAAACAAATAGAATTCCCCTTCGAGTCCGCCACATCCGACGAACGAACAAGGGGCAATTCATGGCGCCGCACCATGGGACGATGGGTAACGACGAAGGTCGACGCTTCGTCTCGACCTACTGCTACAACTGCGTCGCGGGTCCCGATCTGCTTCGCGTCGAGGTGCGCAATGGGGTTGCCGTCTCGATCGGGCCGAACCATGACGGCAGCGGCATCCACCCGGCCGACGGCCGCCCCTGCGTCAAGGCCTATGGGCTGATCCAGAAGACCTACAGCCCGTATCGGGTGCTTGCGCCGATGAAGCGCACGAACCCGCGGAAGGGGATCGACGAGGATCCGGGCTTCGCGCCGATCTCGTGGGAAGAAGCGCTCGATCTCATCGCGACGAAGCTGAACGACGTTCGCCAGCGCGGCCTTGCCGACGAAGACGGCTATCCGCGCCTTGCCGTGAGCCTGGGGCACGGCGGCACGCCGGCGCACTACATGGGAACCTTCCCGGCGTTCCTGGCGGCCTGGGGCACGATCGACTACAGCTTCGGCTCGGGGCAGGGCGTCAAGTGCGTGCACTCCGAGCACCTCTACGGCGAGTACTGGCACCGCGCATTCACCGTTTCGGCCGACACGCCGCTGGTGAAGCTGAATCTATCTTTCGGCGCCAACGTCGAGGTCACGGGCGGCCCATCCGCGGTAATGCGTCAGGCGAATGCCCGTGTGCGCGGCGCGCGCCGGATCGTGATCGAGCCGCACCTGTCGGTGACCGGCGCCGTATCGGCCGAGTGGATTCCGATCAAGCCGAAGACCGATCCGGCCTTCATGTTCGCGCTGATCCACGTGATGCTGCACGAGCGGGCACGCGAGGATCTCGACCTGCCGTTCCTGCGCGATCGCACTGCCTCGCCCTACCTCGTCGGCCCCAACGGCTTCTACCTCCGGGACCCGGCGAGCGGCAAGCCGCTCGTCTTCGATTCGGCGAGCGGCGCCGCCGTGCCGCACGATCATCCGCACGCCGTACCGGCGCTTTCGGGCAGCTTCCTCGTCGGCGAGTGCTGCGAGGTGGGGCCCGACGACGAGCGCTGGCACCGTCGCGAGGCCAACGCGACCACCGCCTTCGACAAGCTCGTGGCACACGTCGCGCCGTACAGCCCCGAGTGGGCCGGACCGCTGTGCGAGGTGGCTCCCGAGACCATCCGTCGCGTGGCGCACGAGTACGTCGACACCGCGTCGGTCGGCGAGACGATCGAGATCGACGGGCGCACGCTCCCCTACCGGCCGGTGGCGGTGACGCTGGGCAAGACGGTGAACAACGGCTGGGGCGCGTTCGAGTGCTGCTGGGCGCGAACGGTTCTCGCGGTGCTGGTCGGCGCGCTGGAGGTGCCCGGAGGCACGCTCGGCACGACGGTGCGCATCAATCGTCCGCACGAAGAGCGGATGCAGAGCGTGCGCCCCGGGGTGGACGGCTTCCTGCACAATGAGCTCAATCCCACCGACGCCGTGCACTGGATCGGCAAACCCGGTCGACGCAACGGGCGCAATGCCCATCGCACGCTCGTGCCGCTGGCTGGCAATGGTCCGTGGTCGCAGGCGCTCGGTCCGACGCACCTGGCCTGGATGTTCACGAAGGAGTTGCCGCCGAACTGGCCGCAGCCGAGCTACCCGGACGTGTGGATCACGTTTCGCACCAATCCGGCGATCTCCTTCTGGGACACGCGTCATCTCGTCGAGACGATCGCCGGGTTTCCGTTCATGGTTTCGTTCGCCTATACGCTCGACGAGACCAACTGGATGGCCGACGTGCTGCTGCCCGAGGCCACCGACCTCGAGAGCACGCAACTGATTCGCCTCGGCCGCTCGAAGTTCGTCGAGCAGTACTGGGAGCACGAGGGTTTCGTGCTGCGCCAGCCCGCGGTCGAGCCGTCGGGCGAGGCGCGCGACTTCACCTGGATCAGCGGTGAGCTCGCGCGACGCACCGATTTGCTCGAGCGCTACAACGAAGCGATCAACCGCGGCGCGGGCGGCGTTCCGTTGCGCGGGGAGGGTTTCGACTTCTCGCTCGAGCCGACGCAGGTGCACGAGGTCGACGCGATCTGGGACGCCGAGTGCAAGGCGGCCACGGCGGCGATGTCGGGTGGCGCCGAGGTGCGCGACCTGGCGTGGTTCAAGGAAAACGGCTTCTACGCGCGGCCTTACTCGCAGATCGGCTGGTACCTCTATCCGGCGATGGTCGAACAGAACCTGCGCTTCGAGCTGCCGTACCAGGAGCGGCTGATGCGCTCGGGGCTCGAGCTCAAGCGTCGGCTGCACGAGCAGGGAATGCACTGGTGGGACGAGCAGCTCTCCGAGTACCAGTTCCTGCCGGCGTGGGACGACGTGCCGAGGCGCTGGGAGAACGCAATCGTGCACGCCGGGCGCGACCCGGCCGAGTTCCCGTTCTGGCTGCTGACGACCAAGAGCATGCAGTTCCACGCCAGCGGCAACGTGTCGATCCCGCAGATGCACGAGGTCGCCGCCAACGTGCGCGGCCACCACGGCATCGTGATCAACCGGCAGGCTGCGCGTGCGTTGGGGATCGCCGACGGCGACGAACTCGAGGTCGCGTCGCTCGTCAACGTGACGCGAGGCCCGGCGATCCTCGCCAGCGGCATCCGTCCCGACACGCTGCTGATGATCGGACAGTTCGACCACTGGGCAACGCCATACGCGAAGGAGTTGCGCGCGCCGAGCCTGAACACGGTCGCCGCGATGAGCCTCGAGCTCACCGATGCGACCGGCTCCGGCTCCGACATCGTGCGCGTGTCGCTGCGCCGCGTCGTTGCGTCGGCCAAGGCGCCGCTCAATGCGCGCCGATCGCGCTGGTTCGGCGGAAAACGCGATGCGCGATGAAGCCCCGACAAGTCCGGGCTCCGGCGAACTGATCGACGAATCCGTGCTGCTCGTCGATGTGGAAGGCGTGGGCAGGTACACGCTGATGTGGACCGCACCCGACGGGGCCGCGCGTGCCGAGGGCTACGCTCGCGGCGATGGCTGGCTCGGCGAGGGCGAGCGGTCGGGCGCCGTGGCCCTCGCAGCGGGTTTCGCGTTCGGCGAGGGCTTGTTCGATCGCCTGGACGAACTCGAGTCGATTGCACGCTGTCACGCATCACCCGAGGTCGTGCGCGTCACGCTCGCGCCGCGGGCGCGCGCACGCGCGGCCGCAGGTTCCCGCCGAGCTGTTCGGGAGGTGCGCTCGAGCTGCGGTGCGTGTGGCGGCGACGGCGTCGCGCACCTGCTGAACGGCGCCGCACCGATCGTGGCTTCGACGATGCAGTCGCTGACTGGGATGTCGCGGCTGGCGGCGGCGATGCAGCGCCGGCAGGTTCTCTGGCGAAAGACCGGCGCCGCGCATGCGGCGTTGCTGTTCTCGCCCGCCGGCCGTGTCCTGGCCTTCGCCGAGGACCTCGGCCGACACAATGCGCTGGACAAGGCGATCGGCTCCTGCCTGCTCGACGGCATCGAACTCGAGGGTTGCGGCGTCGTCCTGTCGAGCAGGCTGAGTTTCGAGATGGTTGCCAAGGCCGCGCGCGCAGGGCTGGCGATCGTCGCAGGCGTGTCGGCGGCAAGTTCGCTCGCCGTGCGCACCGCGCACGCACATGGCATCACGCTTTGCGGCTTCCTCCGTGAAGAGCGAATGACGGTCTATACGCACAAATGGAGGATGGCGGTCGACGCATCGGCGCGCGCCCGCGACGCCGATCCGGTTTCAGCGCTCTGAGCGCGGACGAGCCGCGCCTTCGTCAGTCGACGTCGCTCGCCAGCGAATCGCGCACCGCGTCGGGCAGCGGCTCGGCCTGCGCCGGATAGTTCTCGTGATCGACGCCGGCGCCGAGCGCGGCGCCGGCCTTCAGCGCATCGATCATCGCGGCGTCGAGCTCGAAGCGCAGGAAATGCACGGCCGAAGTCTTCTCCTCGGTCGAGCGGTCGAGATCCTCGTCGGCGATCGCGTAGACCTTCGCGTGTCCAACGACGCGCACCCAGACGCGGTCCTCGATGCCGACGAGGCGTGCGAGCTCGCGGCGGCGCTGGTCGACGTCCTCGTACTCGATGAGCATCGTCGCCTTCAGGTTCGTGCCGTCCGGAATGAGCGGGTTGTAGGCGTCGAGCTCGTGCTGGATTCCCTCGTCCTCGAAGATGCGCTCGATGCGCAGCATCTCCTGAATCTGGTAGCGCACGGTCTGCTCGTCCTCGAACAGCAGCGTCACGTGCGTGCCCAGCGGCACTTTGCGGTTCTTCTTGTGTTCGAGGACCTTCGCGCGCATGTCGCTGCGCGCGCGCGCATACGCCTCGAGCGTCAGCAGCGAATCGCGGGTGACCTTCGCCATGTCGATTCCCTCCGTGGTACCGGTGGCCGTTCGGTGCAGTCAGGGCAATCCGTATGCCATCCGCAGCAGCGTCAGCGGATGTGCGAGCCGGTCGTCCACCTGGCGTCCGGTGGCGGACATGCCCTGCGCGATGTGATGGCCGGCGAGCTGGCAGTCCGACGAGATCCAGTCGGGCTCGCCGTCCGGGTGCTCGCCCATCTGGCGAAAAACCGGCCGGCCGATCTTCATCGCGATCTCATGGAACTCCGTCTTCACGCCCCAGGTGCCGGCGTGGCCCGAGCAGCGCTCCACGGTGCGCAGGCGCGTGCCGGGAATCGTCTCGAGCAGCTCGCGCGTCTTCTGCCCGACGTTCTGCACGCGCAGGTGGCACGCGACGTGATACGAGACGTTGCCCAGCGCACGGGAGAAGTCGGTCTTCAGCAGGCCGTCCTTCGCGCGCTGCACGAAATATTCGAAGGGATCGAACATCGCGTCGCGGATCGCCCGCACGTCTTCGTCGTCGGGGAAGAGCAGCGGCAGTTCCTGCTTGTACATCAGCGCGCACGATGGAATCGGCGCGAGGATCGCGTAGCCTTCGCGGGCGAGTTTCGCCAGCGCCGGTACGTTGCGCTCCTTGAGCTTCTCGACCGCCTCCAGGTCGCCGAGTTCGAGCTTGGGCATCCCGCAGCACGCCTCGCGTTCGACGAAGACGTACGGGATCTCGTTGTGCGCGAGGATCTTCAGCAGGTCGTGGCCGATGCCCGGCTCGTTGAAGTTCACGTAGCAGGTTGCGTAGACGACGACCTTGCCGGGCGTGCGCGCGCCGTCGCGCACGGCCGTGGCCGGGGACGCCTGCGCCTTCGCGCGGAACTTGTGCGGCGCGAAGTCGGGCAGCCATGCCTCGCGGTGCACGCCGATGCTGTTGTCGAGCAGGCTGCGCATCGTCGCGTTGCGGCTTGCCGCATTGACCGTCTGCGCGACGATCGGAATCGCCGCGAGCTTGCCGTTGCGGTCGGTGGCCGACAGGTTGGTGTCGCGGAACTTCGTCGGCGTGCCGTTGCGGAACGCGATCGCCTTGCCGCGCAACATCACGTGCGGGAAGTCGACGTTCCACGGGTGCGGCGGCACGTACGGGCACTTCGTCATGTAGCAGAGGTCGCACAGATAGCACTGGTCGACCACCTTGCCGTAGTCCGCCCGCGCCACGCCGTCGATCTCGCCGCTGGCCGATTCGTCGATCAGGTCGAACAGCGTCGGAAAGGCGTTGCACAGGCTCACGCAGCGCCGGCATCCGTGGCAGATGTCGAAGACGCGCTGCATCTCGTCGAGCGCCTTCGTCTCGTCGTAGAACTCCGGGTTCTTCCAGTCGAGTGCGTGACGGGTGGGCGCTTCGAGCGACCCTTCTCGTGCAGTCATCGGGATGTCCTCGCGAAAAGGGGAGCGTAGCGCTCCCCTCGTCGTGCAACCATGTCGGGGCGCAAGGCCCCGGTGGCCGTTCAGGCGATCGACTCGAGCGCCTTGGCGAACTTGTTCGCGTGCGAGCGCTCGGCCTTGGCGAGCGTCTCGAACCAGTCGGCGATCTCGTCGAAGCCTTCGTCGCGCGCCGTCTTTGCCATGCCCGGATACATGTCGGTGTATTCGTGCGTCTCGCCGGCCACCGCCGACTTCAGGTTCTTGTCCGAGCTGCCGATCGGCAGGTCGGTGGCGGGGTCGCCCACTTCCGCCAGGTAGTCCAGATGCCCGTGCGCGTGGCCCGTCTCGCCCTCGGCGGTCGAGCGGAACAGCGCGGCGACCTCCGGTTGGCCCTCGACGTCGGCCTTGTTGGCGAAATACAGGTAGCGGCGATTGGCCTGGCTCTCGCCGGCAAACGCGTCCTTCAGGTTCTGATGGGTCCGGGTGCCTTTCAACGCGGCCATGGGGCAGTCTCCTGTTCGATGAGGGGTTGCGGGCGTTCGTCGGTGCCCGCGCCGAGGGCGCTCACGCGCCAATCAAACGAATGTAGCAAAGTGCAATTGAAAAATCCAATTGATCGACGGAACGCGATTGATTGTTGCTTTCTATTGCAGGCCGCTGCCGCTGCCGCATCGCGTCCGGCCGCGCCACGCCGCGCCGCTCCGGCGGGCGGCGGGCTCGGTTCGTTATGCATGCGCGCGGTAATCGGGCAGATCGATCTCGACGCGCAGGCCGCCGTGGTCGTCGTTCGACAGCCGGGCGCGACCCCCGTATCGGCGCGCGAGCCGGTCGACGATCGCCAGTCCGAGGCCCGATCCGCCGTGCTCGCCGCGCGCGCGGTCGACGCGCGCGAACGGACGCAGCAGCCGCTCCGCATCTTCGTCGGCGATACCCGGGCCGTCGTCGCGCAGCGTGAGCGCGAGGCCGGCGGCGGTGGCCCGGACCTGCAGCTGCACCTGCACGGCGCGTGCACCGTCGGGGCGCCCATAACGCAACGCGTTGTCGACGACGTTGCCGATCGCGCGCTGCAGGTCGGTCGGGTCGCCGTACCAGCGCAGCGCCTCGTCGGCGTCGATCGACAGCGCGAGCGCGCCGGCATCGATCTCGCCGCGATACGCATTGGCGATCGAAGCAAGCACCGCAGAGACGTCGACGAGTTCTGCGCGCGGCGGCTGCGCAATCTGCGCGTAGCCGATGAACTGGCCGACGATGCGGTCGATGCGCTCGATGTCGTCGACCATCGATGCGCGCTGCTCTTCGGGCAGCGGCGCGAGTTCGACTTCGATGCGAAGGCGCGCGAGCGGGTTGCGGATGTCGTGCGAGATGCCGGCCAGCGCCAGCGCCCGATCGGCATCGAGCTGCGCGAGATCGGCCGCCAGAAGATTGAATCGACGATTCACCGCGGCGATCTCGGTCGGACCGCTCTCGGCCAGCGGCGCCGGCGCGCGCCCGCGGCTGAGCACGCCGATCGCTCCGGCGAGATCCGACAGCGGACGGTTGACGAGCCGCGAGATGGCCAGTGCGCCGACCAGCGCGAAGGCGACGGCGATCAGCGACAGCAGCGCCAGACTCGGACCGAACTGGCGCTCGACGCGGTCGCGCGGCAGGATCAGCCAGTAGTCGTCGCCGTCGATCTCGAAGCTGATCCACACCGCGTCGACGCCGTTCACGCGCCCGGCGACCTGCGTCGTGCGTCCGAGCAGCGCGCGCAGCCGCGGCTCGAGCGCGCGCAGGCGCGGACCGGTGGCCGACGTGTCGATGCGATCGCCCGGTTCCTTCGGCAGCACGCGCACCTCCTCCTGCTGCGCGAGTTCGTCGAGCAACTGCAGGCGACGATCGGGCTCGGCGCTGACCAGCGCCGAACGCGTGAGGTTGACCACCGAGGCGACCTCCCACGCCAGGCGCTGCTCGGGCGGCGCGCGCTCGAGCAGGCGGGCAGCGGCGATCGTCGCGACGAAGCTCGCGACGATCAGCAGCGCGACCAGGCCGAAGGTGCGCCAGAACAGGCTGATCGGACGTGCGCGCCCGGCCGCCGTCGTTCCTGCGGCGACGCCGGCTGCACGCATCAGTCGCCGTCCGGAACGAAGACGTAACCGACGCCCCACACGGTCTGGATCAGCCGCGGCTGCTGCGGGTCGGCTTCGATCAGGCGGCGCAGGCGCGAGACCTGCACGTCGAGGCTGCGATCGTAGGCGCCATATTCGCGCCCGCGCGCGAGCGACATCAGCTTCTCGCGCGTGAGCGGCGTGCGCGCGTGCTGCACGAGCACTTTCAGCACGGAGAATTCGCCGGTGGTCAGCGGCACCGGCTCGCCGTCACGCGTGAGTTGCCGGGTGGCCAGGTTCAGGCGGAACGCGCCGAAGCGCACCTCGATCGGCTCGGCGCTCGGTGCGCCGGGCAGCTCGGGCGGCGGCTGGCGGCGCAACACCGCGTGGATGCGCGCGAGCAGTTCGCGCGGGTTGAAGGGCTTGCCGAGATAGTCGTCGGCGCCGAGCTCGAGTCCGACGATGCGGTCGACGTCGTCGCCCTTGGCGGTGAGGACGACGATCGGCGTGCGGTCGTTTGCGCCGCGCAGCCGACGGACGATCGACAGCCCGTCCTCGCCGGGGAGCATCAGGTCGAGCACGATCAGGTCGAAGCTCTCGCGCTGCATCAACCGGTTCATCGCGGTCGCGTCCTGCGCGACACTGACCTCGAACTGGTTCTCGCTCAGATAGCGTCGCAACAGCTCGCGCAGTTTCGGGTCGTCGTCGACGACGAGCAGCTTGCGGGCAGGCGCGTTCATGGCGAACGATGATAGCCGCAGCGAACCGGCCTGCCGTGCGCGCGCAGCCGGCGTTACCGCCTGTTACATCGTTTACCGGTTCCGGCGTCGCGTCCGACGGCGGTCGACTCTAGAATGCCGCGATGAACCACGGCCCTCGTTTTCCGCTGCGCCGCACGGCATTGGCCGCCTGCGCGGTCGCGCTCGGTTTGCTGTGCGCCGGGCAGGCGTCGGCGCAGGCCTACGGGCGCATGGACAACGATCAGCGCGAGCGTCTTCGGCGCGAGTTGCGCCAGCACGACGCGCAGCGGGCCGAGCGCGGGCGCGGCGACGAAGCGCAACGGCGCGCGCCGCCTCCGGAACGCCAGCTGTCGCGCGACGAGCGCGAGCGGCTGCGCGAGCAGTTGCGCGAAGCCCGCCCCGGCGACGCCCGCCGCGGCCCCGCGCGTCGCTGACGCGCGAACCGCGCGTCGTCGCCGAGCGCGAAGCGCGGCCGCCTCGCGCGGCTGGGCGGCTAGAATCGGCGCGTGGACTCCACCCACGAATCCGTCTCGCCCGCGCCGACGACGCGGCCGACCCGCTTGCTGGCGCTGTCCACTTCGGGCGCCTGGTGCTCGGTCGCGCTGTACCGGCACGGCCTGGGCGACGACGAAAGCGACTGCGTTTCCGAGCCGCTGGGCGCGCAGCAGTCGATGAACATCCTCGCGATGATCGACGAGCTGTGCAGCGGCGCGCGCATCGAGCTGGCGGATCTCGACGCGATCGCTTTCGACGCCGGTCCCGGCTCGTTCACCGGCCTGCGCATCGGCTGCGCGGTTGCGCAGGGGCTGGGCTTCGCGCTCGGCCGGCCGCTGGTCGCGGTCGATTCGCTGCGCGCGCTCGCCTGGCAGCGCGTGCGCTTCGGCGCGCACGGGGCGACGGTGCTCGCGGCCAACGACGCGCGCAGGGACGAAATCTACGTTGCCCTGTACCGGATCGGAACGTTGCCCGACGATGCCGGCGGCGTCGCCGGCGCTGCGCTGCTCGAAACGCTCGAGGCGCCGCGCATCGTGTCGCGCTCCTGCTTCGTCGACGAAACCGATCAATGGCTGCGCGAGCATCGCGCCCTCGTCGATGCCGGCGCGCTCGTACGTGCCGGTGACGCCTGGGTGCACGCGCCCACCGCGCTCGCCTGGGATGCCCGCTTCGGTGGGCAATTGCCGGCCGCTCCGGTGGCCGATGATGCCTATGTGCGCGCCGACGCGCTGGCCGAGCTCGGCTGCGCCGACTGGCAAGCCGGGCGCGCTGTTGCCGCTTCGCAGGCCGCGCCCCGATATCTGCGCGACAAGGTTGCCCTCGATCGCGACGAACAGCGCGCTGCGCGCGAACGACCGGTGGCGAGCGCCCCGGAGTGATTCGCGTGCGACCGATGCGACGTCGCGACCTGGACGCGGTTGCCGCGATCGAGCGATCGATCTACCCGTTTCCGTGGACGCGCGGCAACTTCGCCGATTCGCTGCTCGCCGGCCACGACGCGTGGATTTTCGAGATCGAGGTCGAGGAGTCGCCGCAGCTGATCGGCTACGCGGTGGTGATGTGGCTGCCGGACGAAGTCCACCTGCTGAACATCAGCGTCGCCGCGCCGATGCAGGGACGCGGCTACGGGCGCGAGATGCTGCAGTGGCTGATGCGCGACGCGTCCGGGCGCGGCGCGCGCGGCATGCTGCTCGAAGTGCGGCCGTCGAACGCGCCGGCGCTCGCGCTGTATCGTTCGATCGGCTTCGAGTCGATCGGCGTACGCCGCGGCTACTACCCGGCCGAAGGCGGTCGCGAGGACGCGCAGGTGTTGTTCCGGCAACTCGGATGATGAACGAATCGCAACGTCGTGCGTTCCGCGCGCTGGGCATCGGTCCGCTGTGGCGCCGGCGCGCGCCGCCGGCGCAATCACAGGTGTCCTTGTCCGACTCGGCCGCCGCGTTCGCTTCGCGCCCTTCGTCCGCCTCGTCCGCCTCGTCCGCGGCATTGCGCCTGTTCGCGCTGGCCGACGAGGGCGGTGACTGGCTGTTCGTCGGCGAAGCGGCGCCCGTTGCGCCCGATGCCGGCGATCTGCTGGCGCCCGACGCGGCGCGCCTGCTCGGGCGGATGCTCTTCGCGCTCGGCCTTCGCACGGCGCGTCGAGCCGTCGTGTTCGACGAAAGCGCCGAGCTGCCGTCACCGCTGGTGGTGGTCGCGCTGGGCGCAGGCGCGGCGCACGCGCTGCTCGGCACCGACGCGCCGCTGGCGTCGCTGCGCGGCCGCGTACACGAATGGCGCTTCGCGCAGCAGCCGGTTCCGCTCGTGGTGAGCGCGCATCCGTCGCAGTTGCTGGAGGCTGCGCAGGAGAAGGCTGCGGCCTGGGCCGACCTGTGCCTCGCACGCGCTGCCGTCGGGCAGACGATCAGTGCTTGCTCTGGCCGATCAGCGCCACCGAGTCGAACACCCGCTGGTTCGCCCGATGGCGGCGGATGACGAGGACCATCACGAGCGCGACGAAGACGCCGAACATCACGATCACCACGTTCACGCCGAGCTCGAGTCGCACGAGCAGCGAGTAGAGCCCGAGCATCAGCAGGATGTTCAGGTTCTCGTTGAAGTTCTGCGCGGCGATCGAGTGTCCGGCGCTCATCAGCACGTGCCCGCGATGCTGCAGCAGCGCGTTCATCGGCACGACGAAGAACCCGGCGAGCGCGCCGACCAGTACGAGCAGCGGGAAGGCGGCGGCTTCGGAGCCCACCAGCGTCATGCACGGCACGACGACGCCCATCGCGATTCCGACCGGCAGCACGCGCAGCGAATCGCGCAGGCGAACCAGCCGCGCGGCGAGCACCGCGCCGACGGCAATGCCGAGCGCGACGACACCCTGCAGCACCGCCGCGCGGCTGAGCGGCATGTCGAGCGCGTAGCGAGCCCAGTCGAGCACGATGAACTGCAGTGTCGCGCCGGCGCCCCAGAACAGCGTCGTGACCGACAGCGAGATCTGTCCGAGCTTGTCGCGCCACAGGATCCGGTTGCATTCGACGAAGTCGCGCATGACGCGCCACGGGTTGTGCGACTGGTGCGGGTAGCGCGCGCCGGTGTCCGGTATGCGCAGGTTCACCAGCGCCGCCAGCGCGTAGATCAGCGCGATCGTCAGGATCGCGGCTTCGGCCGGGGTGTCGATTCCGGTTTCGATACCGGGTATGTCGAACGACAGCAGAAGCGCGGCGATCGACGGGCTGATCAGCGCGCCGCCGAGCACGGTGCCGAGGATGATCGACGCCACCGTCGTCCCCTCGATCCACCCGTTGGCCGCGACGAGCCTGTCGGGCGGCAGCAGCTCGGTGAGGATGCCGTACTTCGCCGGCGAATAGGCGGCCGCGCCGAAGCCCACGATCGCGTAGGCGAGCAGCGGATGCACGGTGAAGAACATGAACAGGCAGCCGGCGATCTTCACCAGGTTGGTGACGAACATCACGCGGCCTTTCGGCATCGAGTCGGCCAGTGCGCCGACGAAGGGCGCGAGCATCACGTACGAGACGGTGAAGAACAGCTTGAGCAGCGGCTTCATCCAGTCGGGCGCGTGCATCTCGATGAGCAGCCCGATAGCCGCAATCAGCAGCGCGTTGTCGGCGAGCGACGAGAAGAACTGCGCCGCCATGATCGTGTAAAACCCGCGCTTCATCGCCCAGGGCTGGTTCGAGAGTGAGTCGCCGCGCGGCGGCGAGAGCGGGCGACCGATCGCAGGCCCGCACGGCGGGCGGGCGGGAGTCGGTTGCAAAACGCGGGTCGGTTTATACCACGCCCTCGCGCGCCACGCCGTGGCACGAATCCGCCCTGCGTTCGTGCGCGCTATAGTGCCCGACTGCCTGCGTAGCTGCCGATGCCGCGTCCGATCCTCGCCACGATTTCGATTGCTGCAATGCGCCATAACCTGTCGGTGGCGCGCGTGCACGCTCCCGGCCGCTTCGCCTGGGCGGTCGTCAAGGCCGACGGCTACGGCCACGGCCTGCAGAACGCGATGAGCGGATTCGCCGACGCCGACGGTCTCGCGCTCGTCGAATTCGATCGCGCGTCGCGCCTGCGCGAGCTCGGTTGGACGAAGCCGCTGCTGATGCTCGAGGGCGCGTTCGACGAGGCCGACGTCGCGCAGGCGGTTCGCCAGCAGCTGTCGCTCGTCGTGCACGAGGCGCGGCAACTCGACTGGATCGAGCGCGCGCCCGGCGACGCCGTGCTCGACGTCGTCGTGAAGCTGAACAGCGGGATGAATCGACTGGGCTTCGAGCGCGACGCGTTTCGCGCCGCCTTCGAGCGCCTGCGCCGGATGCCGGCGGTGCGATCGGTGACGTTGATGACGCATTTCGCCGACGCCGATCGGCAGGGCGGCGCCGACGCGCCATTGCGCCGCTTCGAGGAGGCATCGCAGGGCCTGGACGCGCCTCGCTCGCTGGCGAATTCGGCGGCAATCCTGTCGCTGCCCGCTTCGCATGCATCGTCGATTCGGCCGGGCATCCTGCTGTACGGCGCGACGCCTTTCGACGATCGCGATGCGCAATCGCTCGGACTGCGCGCGGCGATGACGCTCGAGTCGCAACTGATCGCCGTGCAGTCGCTCGCGGCCGGCGACACCGTCGGCTACGGATCCACCTTTCGCGCGCAGCGGCCGATGCGGATCGGCATCGTCGCCTGCGGGTACGCCGACGGCTATCCGCGCCACGCGCCCAGCGGCACGCCGATCGCCGTCGAGGGCATCCGCACGCGGACCGTGGGCCGCGTGTCGATGGACATGCTCGCCGTGGACCTGGCCGCGACGCCGCAGGCGGGAGCGGGTGCACGTGTCCAATTGTGGGGCGACGCCGTTCCGATCGACGAGGTGGCGAGCGCCGCGGGGACGATCGGCTACGAGTTGATGTGCGCGTTGGCCGCGCGCGTGCCGCGGCGCGTGGTCGACGAGTGATGGCGCGCGCGCGTACGCGGCACGTGTGCAGCGAATGCGGCGGCACGAGCCCGAAATGGCAGGGTCAGTGCCCGCACTGCGACGCGTGGAACACGCTGGTCGAAACCGTCGAGGAGGCGCGCGCGGGCGCCAATCGCTTCCAGCCGCTGGCGCCCGCGCAGCCGATCGTCACGCTCGATGCGGTGCCCGTCGTGTCGATCGCTCGGATCCCCACCGGCATCGAGGAGTTCGACCGCGTGCTCGGCGGCGGAATCGTCGAAGGATCGGTCGTGCTGATCGGCGGCGATCCCGGCATAGGCAAGTCGACACTGCTGCTGCAGACGCTGGCGGCGCTGTGCGCGACGCACGAGGTGCTGTACGTGAGCGGCGAGGAGTCGGTCTCGCAGGTTGCGCTGCGTGCGCACCGGATGGGCGCCGAGTCGGCCCATCTGCCGCTGATGGCGGAGATCGAGCTCGAACGCATCGTCGCGGCGATCGAATCGCGCCGGCCGGCGCTCGTCGTCGTCGATTCGATCCAGACGCTGTATTCGTCGCAGCTGCAGTCGGTGCCCGGGTCGGTCGCGCAGGTGCGCGAGTGCGCGGCGCAGCTCACGCGGCTGTCGAAGCAGCTCGGCGTGGCGGTGGTGATGATCGGGCACGTGACGAAGGAAGGCACGCTTGCCGGGCCGCGCGTGCTCGAGCACATGGTCGACACCGTGCTGTATTTCGAGGGCGACTCGCATTCGTCGTACCGCCTGGTGCGTGCGTTCAAGAACCGCTTCGGCGCGGTGAACGAGCTGGGCGTGTTCGCGATGACCGATCGCGGGCTGCGCGGCGTGGCCAATCCGTCTGCGCTGTTCCTGTCGACGCACGCCAATGGCGTGCCGGGATCCTGCGTGAACATCACGCAGGAGGGCACGCGCCCGCTGCTGGTCGAGATCCAGGCGCTGGTCGACACCGCGCACGTGCCCAACCCGCGTCGGCTCTCGGTGGGCCTCGAGCACAACCGGCTGGCGATGCTGCTCGCCGTGCTGCATCGGCACGCCGGCATCGGCTGCTACGACCAGGACGTATTCGTCAATGCGGTCGGCGGCGTGCGCATCTCCGAGCCCGCGGCCGATCTCGCCGTGCTGCTGGCGATCGTCTCGTCGCTGAAGAATCGCGCGCTGCCGCGCGGCGTCGCGGCGTTCGGCGAAGTGGGCCTGGCCGGCGAGATCCGACCGGCGCCGCGCGGGCAGGAGCGACTGCGCGAGGCGGCGAAGCTCGGTTTCTCGCGCGTGCTCGTGCCGCGTGCAAACGCGCCGCGTCGGCCGATCGAGGGAGTCGAGGCGATCGCGCTCGACCGCATCGATCAGGCGCTCGAAGCCGCCTGGGGTTGAATGCGCGGCGCGGCTTGCGCCGCGCGATCGGCGAATACGCTCGCGGCCTGCGCCGCGCGATCGGCGAATACGCTCGCGGCCTGCGCCGCGCGCTCGGCGGCGCGCCGTCCGCTTCGCACGGCCGCCTCGAGCGTGGCCGGGTATTCGTCGTCGGTGTAGTCGCCGGCCAGCCACAGGCCGGGCAGCGCGTCGGCGAAAGCATCGCAGCCGATGCGCGGGCGTTGCGGCGTGCAGCGGATCGTCGCGCGCTTTTCGATCACCGTGCGCTGCGCCTGCGGCATCGGCAGTTCGAGCTGGCGCGCGACCTGGCGCGACACCGCGTCGCCGATCGTTTCGCGATCGATTCCGTCCAGTCGTGAGCCGACGCTGACGACGACCGCGGCGACGCGATGCGCGCCGAGGCAGCCGCGGTCGAACAGCCACTGCCCCCAGGCGCGTTGTCCGTCGTCGTGCAGCAGGATCCAGCGCGGCAGCGGCAGAAGCGTGCCGCGCGGCCACGCGAGATAGACGGTGGCGATCGGCTCGTGGGCGAAAGCGGCGAGTCGTGCGGCGCGCGCATCGAGCGGCGCGAGGAGTCGAGCAGCGACCGGCGCGGACGTGGCGACGACGACTTGCGCGGCCTGCGTCGCGAAGGCTGCGGTTTCGACGCGCCAGCCGCCGTCGAAGCGCTGCAACGCGCGTACGTTCGCGCCGAACGACACGCTCGCGCCGTGCGCGCGCAGCCAGGCGGTCGCCGGCCGCGAGACGGCGGCATCGAGCGTGCCGCGCGCGAGAACAAAATCGCTGGCTTCGCGCGCGCTGCCCAGCGTGTCGCGCAGCACGGCCGCGAAAGCGGCCGCGCAGGCTGCGTCGGGCGGCGTGTTCAGCGCGCCCACGCATAGCGGCGACCACAGCCGATCGATCACGCGCGGCGGCTGCGAGTGCGATGCGAGCAGTGCTTCGACGGTCGCGCCGGCCGCCGTGCGCCAGCGGCGCGCGCGCAACGCAGCGACCAGGCGCACCGCCGCCCAGCGCTCGCGCAGCGACAGGCCGCGCGCGCGACCGAGCGCAGCGAGCAGGTGCCACGGGGCCGGATACGGTGGCGCCTGCAGCCGCAGTCCTGCGGTGTCGTGCAGCGCGAGTCCGACCCGTTCGAAGGGCGCCTCGCTTTCGTCCTGCACGATGGCCGCCAGCGCCAGGCACTCGCGATAGGCGCCCATCAGCAGGTGCTGCCCGGCATCGAGCGCGACGGGGCCGGCGCCGAAATCGAACTGCGCTTCGCGCGCGCGCCCGCCGGCGTGCGGCGCACTGTCGAGCAACTGGACGCGCAGTCCGGCAAGCGTCGCGTGAACCGCGCTCGCCAGTCCGGCCCAGCCGGCGCCGACGACGACGAGGTCCGCCGCCAGCGCTGCGCTCAGCGTGGCGTCCCGAGGCGCGGCGCGCCGAAGGTCCATGTCCGCCATGCGATCCACATCTTGCGCACCGGTGTCAGCGAGGTGCGATGCGTGAGCACGCGAAAGCCGTCGCGCTCGATCTCGTCGAGCAGCGTGAAGTAGATCGCCGCCATCATCGATCCCGGACGCTGCGCGCGGCGCTCGTCGGGTTCGAGCAGCGCCAGCGCGCGCGCGTAGCACTCGCGGGCGCGGGACGCCTGGAAGCGCATCAGCTCGACGAAGCGCTCGCTCGGACGAATCGCGAGGATCTCGTGCGTGGACACGCCGAAGCGCTGCAGGTCCTCGATCGGCAGATAGATGCGGTTGCGCCGCGCATCCTCGCCGACGTCGCGGATGATGTTGGTCAACTGCAGCGCCACGCCGAGCTCCTCGGCGTAGCGCGACGTCGATTCGCGCCGCGCGCCGAAGATGTTCGCCGCGAGCATGCCGACCACGCCGGCGACGCGATGGCAGTACAGTCGCAGCCCCTCGAAGTCCAGGTAGCGATCCTGCTCGAGATCCATCTGCATGCCGTCGATGATTTCGATCAGGCGCGCGCGCTCGATCGCGTAGTCGGACAGGTGCGGCGCGAGCGCGCGCGTGACCGGATGCTGCGGTCGGCCCGCGTAGAGGCTTTCGACCTCCTGGCGCCACCAGTCGAGTCGCGTTCGCGCCAGGCCCGCGTCGGTCGAATCGTCGACGACGTCGTCCACCTCGCGACAGAACGCGTAAAGCGCGGTGATCGCGCGCCGGCGCGGCGCGGACAGGAACGCGAAGCTGTAATAAAAGCTCGAGCCGCTGCTCGCCGCGCGCTCACGGCAGTACTCGTCGGGCGTCATCGCGCGCCGCCCGGGGCGAGCGCCAGTCGGGCGAGCGCCGGCGCATCGCGCCAACCAAGCACGGGACGGTCAGCGACCGGATCGTAGCCGCTGATGCGCAGGCGCTCCGCGATGCGAAGGCCGCCGCCGACGATCGCGCGCAACTCGAGCGCGAGACGCCACGGAACGTGCCGCACCAGCGAGGTGCCGGCCTGCAGCAGCTCGACGGCGGCGTCGGTCTGCCGGGCGAGCAGCGCGGCCAGGCGCGGCTCGACGCGACCGGCTTCGAGCGCGCGTTCGATGTCGCGTTCGTCCAGGCCGGCTGCGCGCAATTCGTCCAGCGGCACGTAGAGCCGCCCGCGCTTCCAGTCGATCGCGAAGTCCTGCACGAAGTTCAGCAGTTGCAGCCCGGTGCAGATCGCGTTCGAAGCGCTGCGGGTCTGCTCGTTCCACGCGCCGAACATCCGCAGGATCAGTTCTCCCACCGGGTTGGCCGAGCGCGAGCAGTAATCGAGCAGGCTCGCGCGGTCGCGGTGTCGCAGGCCGCTGCCGGGCGCCGCGTCGCAGGCGGCCGCGTCCTGAGCGAACGCGGACAGCAGCGCATGCAGCGGCTCGTAGGGCAGTGCGTGCTCGTTCCAGTGCCGACGCAGGCGCGCGACGATCGGCGAGTCGGGTCGTTGTGCGCGCAGCTCGTGCCCGAGCGCATCGAGCGCCGCCAGGCGCTCGGCGGCGCTCGCGTCGCCCTCGTCGGCGAGGTCGTCGGCGTGGCGCGCGAAGCGATACAGCGCGGCGATCGTCGGTCGCAGGCGCGCCGGAACGAGGATCGAAGCGACCGGGAAGTTCTCGTAGTGATCGCTCGAGCTCAACGAGCGGGCGAGGGGGGTGGCCATCGGCGCGCATTGTAGGCGGTGGCCGCAACTGCGCCGACGAGTCGCGACGCGGACGCAAGCATCCGATTGACGGCGGACGGGCTGTCGGGATAAATTAATGACCAGCGCGTCATTTATTTCGCCTGCGGGCGCCGAACCCGAACCGCCGCCTCCCCGTGCGCCGATCATCGATCCAACGCAGCCTGCTGCTGCCCATCTTGGCGGCGCTGCTGTCGCTCACCGCCTGCCAGCGCGCTGCGCCGGTGCGCGACGAAAGCCTGCGTCCGGTTCGCATCGTCACCGTCACCGAACAGCGCGCGTCGGTCGCGCTGACGCTGCCGGCCGAGGTCCGTCCGCGCGTGGAGACGCGATACGGCTTTCGGGTCGCCGGCAAGATTGCCGCGCGCGCCGTCGAGGTCGGCGATTCGGTGCAGCCCGGGCAGCTGCTCGCCCGGCTCGATCCGCAGGATCGCGAGCCGGCGCGCGCCGCTGCACGCTCGCAGCTCGATGCGGCGCAGACCGAGGCGCGCCTCGCAGGCATCGAACTCGAGCGCGTGCGCGAACTGCACGCGCAGCGCTACGTCAGCCGTGCCCAACTCGATCGCCAGCAGGCGGCGGCGGATGCCGCAAACGCCCGGGTACGCGCGGCGCGGGCGGGGCAGGCGCAGGCCGACAACGAACTGGCGTTCCAGACCCTGCGCGCTGACGTTGCCGGCGTGGTCACGACTGTCGAGGCCGAGGCCGGACAGGTCGTCGCGGCCGGGCAGCCGGTCGTGCGCGTCGCGCGCGCCGGCGAATTCGAATTGCTCGCGCACGTGCCCGAGCGCGAGCTCGCGGTGGCGCGGGCGGCGAGCGCGTGGAGCGTGTCGATTCCCGCGCTCGGCGGCGGGCGCCACGAAGCGGCGCTGCGCGAGCTCGCGCCGCTCGCCGACCCGGCGTCACGCACCTACGCGATGCGCCTGACGCTGCGCGACGGCCCCGCGGCCGCGGGGCTGGCGCTGGGGATGAGCGCCGTCGTGCAGGCGGTGCGCGAGGCGCAGCCCGCCTTCGAGGTGCCGTTGTCTGCGCTGTATTCGCTCGACGGCAATCCGCACGTGTGGCGGGTCGGCGACGGCGATCGCGTCGAGCTCGTCGCGGTGCGCACCGACGGCCTGCTCGACGACGCGGTGCGTATCGTCGACGGTCTCGCGAGCGGCGATCGCGTCGTCACCGCGGGTACGAGTCTGCTGGTGGTCGGACAGCGCGTTCGTCCGCTCGAAGTCGGCGCCGCGCCCGAAGCGCAAGCGATGCGATGAGCGCGCACGGCGGCGACGCCGCGCCGGGCGGCGCGCGACTGAACCTGTCGGCCGCGGCGCTGCGCTTCCCGCAGCTGACGCTGTTCCTGATTCTCGTCATCGCGCTCGCCGGCGCGAAGGCCTATCTCGATCTCGGCCAGCGCGAGGACCCGGCCTTCACCTTCCGCATGATGGTCGTGCGCACGATCTGGCCGGGCGCGACGACGCAGCAGGTCGACGAGGTGATCACCGACCGGCTCGAGCGCAAGCTGCAGGAGACGCCGTACTTCAAGCTCACGCGCAGCTACTCGAAGCCCGGCGAATCGCTGATCGTGCTCGAGTTGAAGGACACGGCGCCTTCCGCGCAGGTGCCGCAGATCTGGTACCAGGTGCGCAAGAAGATCGGCGACATCCGCGAGACGCTGCCCGCCGAGATCGTCGGCCCGTTCTTCAACGACGAGTTCGGCGACGTTTTCGGCACGATCTACGCGTTCACCGGCGACGGCTTCTCGATGGAGGAACTGCGTCGCAGCGTCGAGGGAGTGCGGCAGGAACTGCTGCGCCTGCCCGACGTGCAGAAGGTCGAGTTGTTCGGCGTGCAGGACGAGCGCATCTACGTCGAGATCTCGCCGCAGGCGCTCGCCGCCCTCGGGCTGGACGTGCGGCGCATCGCCGAGCAGTTGCAGGCGCAGAACGTCGTCGCGCCGTCCGGCGTGGTGCAGGGCGCCAGCCGCTCCGTTCCGTTGCGCGTCACCGGCCAGTTCGATTCGGTGCGCGAGGTGCAGGGGCTGCGCCTGGAGGTCGGCGGACGCGTGCTGCGCCTGGGCGACGTCGCGCGCGTGTTCCGCGGTTCGATCGATCCGCCCGTCTACACGATGCGCTTCGGCGGGCGCCAGGCGATCGGCCTGGGCGTGTCGATGACGTCGAGCGGCGACGTCATCCGCCTGGGCGAGAACCTCGAACGCACGATGCAGCGGCTGCACGAGGAGTTGCCGATCGGCATCGAGGCGGCGAAGGTCTCCGACCAGCCGAGAATCGTAAGCAACGCGGTGGGCCTGTTCATGCGCGTGCTCGCCGAGGCGGTGGCGGTCGTGCTGCTGGTCGGGTTCCTCAGCTTGGGGCTGCGCGCCGGCGCGGTCGTCGCGCTGACGATTCCGCTGGTGCTGGCCGGCACCTTCGTGCTGATGCGCTGGTTCGGCATCGACCTGCACCGCGTCTCCACCGGCGCGCTGGTGATCGCGCTCGGCCTGCTCGTCGACGACGCGATGATCGCGATCGAGATGATGGCGCGCAAGATCGAGGAGGGACTCGATCGCTTTTCGGCGGCGACCTTCGCCTATCGCAGCACCGCGTTCCCGATGCTCACCGGCACGCTGATCACCGCATCGGGCTTCCTGCCAATCGCGACGGCGCGCTCGCAATCGGGCGAATACGCGTTCAGCATCTTCGCCGTTGTGACGATCGCGCTGCTTGTATCGTGGATCGCCGCGGTCACCGTCACGCCCTTCCTGGGCTACCGCCTGCTGAAGGAGCGGCGCCACGCCGCACACGAGCTCTTCGACACGCGCTTCTATCGGATACTGCGCGCGACCATCGAAGCCTGCATGCGCCGGCGCTGGACGACGATCGCGCTTACGCTCATCGCGTTCGCGCTGGGCGTGGTCGGAATGCAGCGCACCGAGAAGCAGTTCTTCCCGTCGTCGAACCGCGCCGAGATTCTCGTCGAGTTGTGGCTGCCCGAAGGCGCGAGCTACCGCGCCACCGAAGAGCAGGCGCGCCGCCTGGAAGCCGTGCTCGCGCAGGACGCCGACGTGCAGACCTTCGTCGCCTACGTCGGCAACGGCTCGCCGCGCTATTACCTGTCGCTCGACCAGCAGCTGTTCCGCAGCAACTACGCGCAGTTCGTGATCCTCACCGCCGACGTCGCCGCGCGCGATCGCGCGCTGGCGCGCTTGCGCCGGCTGCTGCACGACGACTTCCCCGGCGTGCGCGCGCGCGCCTTCCGCACGCCGCTCGGACCGCCGGTTTCGTACGCCGTGCAGTTCCGCGTGATGGGTGCCGATGCCGATCGGCTGAAGTCGATCGCTGCCGACGTCGCCGAGCGCGTTCGCAGCGATCCGGCGACGATCGACACGCACCTGGACTGGGGCGAGCGGTCGCCGGCGGTGCGCGTCGAGGTGGACCAGGACAAGGCGAGGGCGATTGGATTGAGCTCCGGGCAGGTTTCGCGCGCGCTCGCGGCGGCAATCTCCGGCGCGACGATCGGCCAGTTTCGCGAGGACGATCGGCTGATCGACGTCGTGCTGCGCGCGCCGCCCGAGGAGCGGGCGTCGCTGGCGAGTCTGCACAACCTGCAGATCCCGACCGCTACCGGCCGATCGGTGCCGCTCGCGCAGATCGCGACGATCGGCGAGGTGCTCGAAGAGCCGATCGTCTGGCGGCGCAGTCGGATTCCGGTGATCACCGTGCGCGCCGACATCGTCGAGGGCCTGCAGGCGCCCGACGTCGCCGCGCGCATCGACCCAGCGCTCGATGCGCTGCGTGCGAAGCTGCCGGCGGGCTACCGCATCGAGGCGGGCGGCCCATACGAGGACAACGCGCACGCGCAGGGATCGATCGTCGCCGGAACGCCGATGCTGCTGGCCGTGGTTGCGCTGCTGCTGATGGTGCAATTGCGCAGCTTCTCGATGTCGGCGATGGTGCTCCTCACCGCGCCGCTGGGCGTGATCGGCGTGGCCGCAGCGTTGCTCGTTTCGGGGCGGCCTTTCGGTTTCGTCGCGATGCTGGGGCTGATCGCGCTGGGCGGGATGATCATGCGCAACACGGTGATCCTCGTCGACCAGATCCGCCAGGACCTGCAGGCCGGACGCACCGCCTGGCAGGCGGTGCTCGAGTCGACGGTGCGCCGCTTCCGGCCGATCTCGCTGACGGCTGCCGCCGCAGTGCTGGCGATGATTCCGCTGTCGCGCGACGTGTTGTGGGGGCCGATGGCGGTGTCGATCATGGGCGGCCTGCTGGTCGCCACGGTGCTCACCGTGCTGTTCGTGCCGGCGCTGTACGTCGCCGTGTACCGCGTTCGTCCCTGACCGTCAGGCTGCGCGCAACTTTCGTACCCGCGCCGGAGGCGGGCCGTACGCTTCGTTTAGAATGTTTCGTTTGTCCGCGGCCGTGGCGGAATTGGTAGACGCACCAGGTTTAGGTCCTGGCGCTGCAAGGCGTGAAGGTTCGAGTCCTTTCGGCCGCACCATCGTCGGCGGCGGCGAGCAGGCAACCGGCTTCCGTCCCCGCGACTCCTCCGACTCTCACTAAGAAATGGCAACCCAACTCGAATCGACCGGCTCGCTCGAGCGCAAACTGGAGATGGCCGTCCCCGTGGCCGACGTCAACCGACAGGTCGTCGATCGGCTGCGCAAGCTGTCGCGGAACGTGAAAATGCCCGGCTTTCGGCCCGGCAAGGTTCCGATGAAGATGATCGAACAGTCCTACGGCCCGCAGGTGCACTCCGAAGTGCTCTCCGACGTCGTCTCCAATGCTTTCAGCGAGGCGATCAGCGAGCATCGGCTGCGCGTCGCCGGCCAGCCGCGCATCGAATCGCGCGACAGCGGCACCGACAACGAGATCGGCTTCACCGCCACTTTCGAGGTCTATCCCGAAATCGCGCTTGGCGATCCGTCCGCACTGTCGATCGAGCGCTTCGAGTCGCCCGTGGGCGAAGCGGAGATCGACCGCACGATCGACATCCTGCGTAAGCAGCGCGTGCGCTGGAACGAGGTCGAGCGCGCGGCGCAGGACGGCGACCGGCTCACCATCGACTTCGTCGGCAAGATCGACGACGTCGCCTTCGACGGCGGCACCGCGCAGGGCTTTCCGTTCGTGCTCGGCGAAGGACGCATGCTGCCGGATTTCGAGGCGGGTCTGCGCGGCGCCGCGATCGGGAAAGCGCGCAGCTTTCCGGTTGCCTTTCCCGCCGACTACGGCTCCGTCGAGCTCGCCGGCAAGACCGCGCAGTTCGACGCCACGGTGCGCAAGATCGAGGCGCCCGAGTTGCCGACCGTCGACGAAGACTTCGCCCGTCAGCTCGGCGTGGCGGACGGCGACGTCGCCCGGCTGCGTTCCGACATCCGCGCCAACCTCGAGCGCGAGGTCGCCCAGCGCCTTCGCGTGCGCACGAAGACGAACGTGATGGACGCGCTGCTGCAACTGGCGAGCTTCGACGTGCCGAAGTCGCTCGTCGATGCCGAGAAGCAGGCGCTCGGCGCGCGTGCCGTCGAAGACCTGAAGGCGCGCGGCGTCGACCCGAAACAGCTGCCCGAGATTCCGCCCGACACCTTTGCCGAGCAGGCCGAGCGCCGCGTGCGCCTCGGCCTGATCGTGGCCGAGATCGTCCGCGCGCACTCGCTGCAGGCCAAGCCCGACCAGATCCGCGGCCAGATCGAGGAATTTGCACAGGCCTACGAGAATCCGGGCGAGGTCATCCGCCACTATTTCGGCGACCGCAACCGGCTCGCCGAGGTCGAGGCAATCGTCGTCGAGCAGAACGTCGTCGACTGGGCGCTCGGCAAGGCGCAGGCCGCCACTCGCACGCTCGACTTCGACGAACTGATGGGTCCGCGCTGATCCGCGGATACTGCATGCAGCGCGCGCGCGAGTGCGACGCGTCACGGAGACAGCGATGACTTTCAACAGCCTCGTCGAAGACCTCGTCAACGCCCATCTCGGCCAGCGGCAGGAGCCGCAGGGCCTGGGCATGGTGCCGATCGTCATCGAGCAGAGCGGGCGCGGCGAGCGTGCCTACGACATCTATTCGCGCCTTCTGCGCGAGCACGTCATCTTCCTCGTCGGGCCCGTCATGGACCAGACGGCGAACCTCGTGGTCGCGCAACTGCTGTTCCTCGAGTCGGAGAACCCGGACAAGGACATCTCCTTCTACATCAACTCGCCGGGCGGGTCGGTGTCGGCGGGGCTGGCCATCTACGACACGATGCAGTTCGTCAAGCCCGACATCAGCACGCTGTGCATGGGCATCGCTGCCAGCATGGGCGCGTTCCTGCTCGCCGCCGGCGCGAAGGGCAAGCGCTACGCGCTGCCGAACGCACGCATCATGATCCACCAGCCTTCGGGCGGCGCGCAGGGCCAGGCTTCCGACATCGAGATCCACGCGAAGGAGATCCTCTACACGCGCGAACGGCTGAACCGGATCCTCGCCGAGAAGACCGGCCAGCCGATCGAGCGCATCGCTACCGACACCGATCGCGACAACTTCATGTCGTCGGAAGATGCGGTAAGCTATGGACTCATCGACAAGGTGATGTCGAAGCGGGGGGAAGGCGCGTGAATGCGCCTGAGCCGGCCAGCACCGCGCCAGACGCGCTGCGCGGTCCGTCCGGCCGGTCGGAGCGAACATGACGGACAAGAAGGGCTCGAGCGAGAAACTGCTGTACTGCTCCTTCTGCGGCAAGAGCCAGCACGAAGTCCGCAAGCTGATTGCCGGTCCCTCGGTATTCATCTGCGACGAATGCATCGAACTGTGCAACGACATCGTTCGTGACGAGACGCAGGCCGAGAGCGCCAACGGCAAGCAGAAGGGCGGCCTGCCCACGCCGGCCGAGATCTGCGGCATCCTCGATCAGTACGTGATCGGCCAGGAGAGCGCGAAGAAGATCCTCTCCGTCGCCGTCTACAACCACTACAAGCGTCTTCGCCACAAGGGCAAGAAAGACGAGGTCGAGCTCGCCAAGAGCAACATCCTGCTGGTCGGTCCCACCGGCTCGGGCAAGACGCTGCTCGCGCAGACGCTCGCGCGGCTGCTGAACGTGCCCTTCGTCATCGCCGACGCCACCACGCTCACCGAGGCGGGCTACGTCGGCGAAGACGTCGAGAACATCATCCAGAAGCTGCTGCAGAACTGCAATTACGAAGTCGAGAAAGCGCAGAGCGGCATCGTCTACATCGACGAGATCGACAAGATCTCGCGCAAGTCCGACAACCCGTCGATCACGCGCGACGTCTCCGGCGAGGGCGTGCAGCAGGCGCTGCTCAAGCTCGTCGAAGGAACGATCGCGTCGGTGCCGCCACAGGGTGGGCGCAAGCACCCGAACCAGGACTTCGTGCAGATCGACACGACGAACATCCTGTTCATCTGCGGTGGCGCCTTCGACGGTCTCGAGAAGGTCATCCGCAATCGTTCCGAGCGCACCGGCATCGGCTTCGGCGCCGAAGTGCGCAGCGCCGCCGAGCGGGCGGTGGGCGACGTGCTTCGCGAGGTCGAGCCCGAAGACCTCGTCAAGTTCGGCCTCATTCCCGAACTGGTTGGCCGCCTGCCGGTGGTTGCCACGCTCGACGAGCTGAACGACGAGGCGCTGGTGCAGATCCTCGTCGAGCCGAAGAACGCGCTCGTCAAGCAGTACCAGCGGCTGTTCTCGATGGAAGGTGTAGACCTCGAGATCCGGCCGGCGGCGCTGCAGGCGATCGCCCGGCGCGCGCTCAAGCGCAAGACGGGCGCGCGCGGATTGCGCTCGATCCTCGAGCAGACGCTGCTCGACATCATGTTCGACCTGCCCAGCCTGCAGAACGTGCAGAAAGTGGTAGTCGACGAGAACGCGATCGACGGCGACGGCAAGCCGCTCGTCATCTACGCCGACGCGCCGCGGGTTTCCGGCTCGAACTGATCCGGGAAGAGAAAGAGAGCCTCGGCCATCGCAGCCGCGGCCCGTTCTTCTTTTTTCCTTCCCCCTTTTTCCTTCCCTTTCCCCGATCGGCGGTGCCCGGGCCACGAGCGGAAAAGGCGTATCCTCGACCCAATCCCCCGGGTCGCGCCCGGGCCGCAGTTCCCGCTCCCGCGGGTGCAGTTCGCTTGAAATCCCCCCGTGCGCCGCAACATCGCGGGGGAGACTACCTGGAGATCCGAATGCCCGAAGCCCAAACACCGAAGCTGCAGTCGCTGCCGCTGCTTCCGCTGCGCGACGTGGTGGTGTTTCCGCACATGGTGATTCCGCTGTTCGTCGGCCGGCCGAAATCGATCAAGGCGCTCGAGGCCGCGATGGAGCAGGGCAAGAGCATCATGCTCGTCGCCCAGAAGAACGCGTCGAAAGACGAACCGGTGGCCGAAGACATCTACGACATCGGCTGCGTCTCGAACATCCTGCAGATGCTCAAGCTGCCCGATGGCACCGTGAAGGTGCTGATCGAGGGCGCGCGTCGCGCTCGCGTGGTGCGGATCGAAGACGGTGAATCGCATTTCAGCTGCGAGATCGAGACGATCGACCTGCCGGCCGGCGAAAGCGCCGAAGCCGAAGCGCTGCGCCGCGCGATCCTCGCGCAGTTCGACCAGTACGTGAAGCTGAACAAGAAGGTTCCGCCCGAGATCCTCGCGTCGCTCAACGGCATCGACGACGCCGGGCGCCTGGCCGACACGATCGCCACGCACCTGCCGATCAAGATCGAGCAGAAGCAGAACATCCTCGAGACGAACGATGTCGCCGAACGGCTCGAGAAGCTGCTCGCGCAGATCGAAACCGAACTCGACATCCTGCAGGTCGAAAAGCGAATCCGCGGACGCGTCAAGCGCCAGATGGAGAAGAGCCAGCGCGAGTACTACCTGAACGAGCAGGTCAAGGCCATCCAGAAGGAGCTCGGCGAAGGCGAAGACGGCGCCGACATGGACGAGCTCGAGAAGAAGATCAAGGCCGCGCGCATGCCGAAGGAGGCGCTGAAGAAGGCCGAGAGCGAGCTGAAGAAGTTGAAGCTCATGTCGCCGATGTCGGCCGAGGCCACCGTCGTGCGCAACTACATCGACACGCTGATCGGCCTGCCGTGGCGCAAGAAGAGCAAGGTCGACAACGATCTCGCCAAGGCCGAGAAGGTGCTCAACGAAGACCACTGGGGTCTGGAGCGCGTCAAGGACCGCATCATCGAGTACCTCGCCGTGCAGCAGCGCGTCGACAAGGTGAAGGCGCCGATCCTGTGCCTGGTCGGGCCGCCCGGGGTGGGCAAGACCTCGCTCGGCCAGTCGATCGCGCGTGCGACGAACCGCAAGTTCGTGCGCATGGCGCTGGGCGGCGTGCGCGACGAGGCCGAGATCCGCGGCCACCGGCGCACCTACATCGGCTCGATGCCCGGCAAGATCCTGCAGAACCTCACGAAGGTCGGCGTGCGCAACCCGCTGTTCCTGCTCGACGAGGTCGACAAGATCGGCATGGACTTCCGCGGCGATCCTTCATCGGCGCTGCTCGAAGTGCTCGACCCCGAGCAGAACTCCACCTTCGTCGATCACTACGTCGAGGTCGAGTACGACCTCTCCGACGTGATGTTCGTCGCCACCGCGAACACGCTGAACATCCCGCCGGCGCTGCTCGACCGGATGGAGGTGATCCGGCTGTCGGGCTACACCGAGGACGAGAAGGTCAGCATCGCGCAGCGCTACCTGCTGCCCAAGCAGTTGCGCAACACGGGGCTGAAGGACACCGAGATCGCGGTTGCCGAATCGGCGCTGCGCGACATCGTGCGTTACTACACGCGCGAGGCCGGCGTGCGTGCGCTCGAGCGCGAGATCAGCAAGATCTGCCGCAAGGTCGTCAAGACGCTGCTGCTGAAGAAGCAGGAAAAGCGCATCACGGTGAACTCGAAGAACCTCGACAAGTTCCTCGGCGTGCGCCGCTATAGCTTCGGCCTGGCCGAGAAGGACAACCAGGTCGGCCAGGTGACGGGTCTCGCGTGGACCGAAGTGGGCGGCGAGTTGCTGACGATCGAGGCGGCGCTCGTGCCGGGCAAGGGCAAGACCACCTTCACCGGCAAGCTCGGCGACGTGATGCAGGAGTCGATCAAGGCGGCGATGACCGTCGTGCGCCGGCGCGCGCAGCGTCTGGGCATCCGCGGCGACTTCTACGAGAAGAACGACCTGCACATCCACGTGCCCGAGGGCGCCACGCCGAAGGACGGGCCGAGCGCCGGCATCGCGATGACCACCGCGCTCGTTTCAGTGCTCACCGGCATCCCGGTGCGCGCATCGGTGGCGATGACCGGCGAGATCACGTTGCGCGGCGAAGTGCTCGCGATCGGCGGCCTGAAGGAGAAGTTGCTCGCGGCGCACCGCGGCGGGATCAAGACCGTGCTGATTCCGGAAGAGAACGTGAAGGATCTGGCCGAGATTCCCGACAACGTGAAGAACAGGCTCGAGATCGTTCCGGTGAAGTGGATCGATCGCGTGCTCGAGGTTGCGCTCGAGCGCGCGCCCGCGCCGCTGACGGAAGCCGAAGGCGCGTCGCCCGACGCAACGGTACCGGCCGCGCCGGTCAGCGGCGGCGACGTCGTCACCCACTGACATCGAGCGCGTCGTTTCGAAGACGCATCGCGCGCGGAAATTGCTTCCGCGCGCGATGCGTTTTCGATTCGCACTTCGTATGTTTTCGATGTGCCGCCGGGACGTTTCCGATGTGCGGTAATCGGCTTGACACCCATGGGGCGCGGCGATTTAATACGGCTCCCATTGCGCTGCGCCCGATGCGTGCGCGACGCATCGCGGCGACTCGCGCAACGCGCCTCGCGCGTTCGGAGATGCCGCTCGAACGAACATGACGACCCAGGGAGACTCCGTGAACAAGACCGAAATGATCGACCACATCGCACGGCAGGCAGACATCTCGAAAGCCGCTGCCGGTCGCGCGCTCGATGCGCTGGTGGGGGCGATCAGGACGACCTTGAAGAAGGGCGGCACGGTCACCCTCGTCGGTTTTGGCACCTTTGCCGTCGGCAAGCGCGTGGCGCGCAGCGGCCGCAATCCGCGCACCGGCGAAACGATCAAGATCCGCGCCGCCAAGGTACCGAAGTTCCGCCCGGGCAAGGCGCTGAAGGATTCGATCAACTGATTTTCTGATATATTTGCGTGCTTCGCAGCGCCCGCGATTGTTTGTGACTTCGGGTGCTTAGCTCAGCCGGTAGAGCGGCGCCCTTACAAGGCGTAGGTCGGGAGTTCGATCCTCTCAGCACCCACCAGATCCCGCACCCGGGAGCTTTCGCGAGCCGTCGAAGGCGCTGCATCGAACGGCACGGAGTGGTAGTTCAGTTGGTTAGAATACCGGCCTGTCACGCCGGGGGTCGCGGGTTCGAGTCCCGTCCACTCCGCCAACTTCCGGAAGCAGGCCGAGGCCGGCTTCCCGCCGACCGAGGCGAACGAGAGTTCGCCTTTTTTTTCGGACCCTCAGCGCATGTTCGAATGGATCCGTAAGCATCAGCGCTTGATGCAGCTGCTGTTGCTGCTGCTGATATTTCCCGCCTTCGCCTTCTTCGGCATCCAGGGCTACGAGCAGTTCTTCTCCAGCGAGGGCGCGCTCGCCACCGTGGGCGACGCGAAGATCACGCGGCAGGATTTCGAGTTCGCCCAGCGCCAGCAGAGCGAGCAGCTGCGCCAGGCGCTCGGCGATCGGTTCGACTCGTCGATGCTCGATACGCCGCAGGCACGCCAGCGCATCCTCGATTCGCTGATCGCCCAGCGCGCCTTGCTGATCGACGCCATCGACCATCGCGTCGTCGTTCCCGATGCCCGACTGCGCGCGACGATCCGCGCAACCGGCCTCGGCGGCACCGGAGGCGCTTTCGATTTCGAGCGCTACCGCAACGCGCTGCGCGCGCGCGGCCAGTCGGAGGCCGCTTTCGAGGCGGAGATGCGCCGCGAGGTCGCCCTGCAGACGATGCCCGAAGCGATCGCGCAAACCGTCACCGTGCCTGCGTCGGTGGTCGAGGCGGTGATCGCGTTCGCCGAGCAGACGCGCGAGGTGCGGCAACTGCTGGTCGCGCCCGATTCGTTCGCGAAGGACATCCAGCCTACCGACGATCAGCTCGCTGACTGGTACGAGCGCAATGCCGCGGCTTTCGAGGAGCCCGAGCACGCGAAGGTCGACTACGTCTTGCTTACCCAGGACGCGATCGCGAGCACCATCGAGGTCTCGGCCGACGATGCGCGCAGCTACTACGAGCAGAACAAGGCGCGCTTCACGACGGCGGAGCAGCGTCGCGCCAGTCACATCCTGATTCGGGTGGACCCGGGCGCGAGCGCCGAGCAGCGCCAGGCGGCGCGCAACCGGGCCGAGGCGATCGAGCGCAAGCTGAAGGACGGCGCCGACTTCGTCGAGCTCGCGCGCAAGGAGTCGCAGGATCCGGGTTCGGCGAACGCCGGAGGCGACCTCGGTTTCTTCACGCGCGACATGATGGTCCAGCCTTTCGCCGACGCCGCCTTCGGCCTGCAGGTCGGACAGACGAGCGGCGTCGTCGAGACCGAGTTCGGCTTCCATATCATCCGCGTCACCGACATCCGGCCGGCAACGCAGAAGAGCTTCGAATCGGTGCGTCCCGAGATCGAGAGCGAGATCCGCACCCAGCTGGCTTCCACGCGCTATGCCGAGGCGGCAGACACGTTCAGCAACCTCGTCTACGAACAGCCCGATTCGCTCGAGCCGGCGGCGAAACGCTTCGGCCTGAAGATCGAGACGGCCGACGTCGGGCGCGAAGGAAACCCGCAGTTGCCGCGCGAGAATCCGCTGAACGACCGGCGCCTGCTGCAGGCGCTGTTCCGCAGCGACTCGATCGAAGGCAAGAACAACACCGAGGCGATCGACGTCGGTCCGAACCGGCTCGCATCCGCGCGCATCGTCGAGTACCACGCCGCACGCCGTCGCCCCTTCGACGAGGTGAAGGACGAAGTGCGCAAGCGCCTCGTCGCCGAGCAGGCGCACGAGCGGGCGGTGAAGGCCGGCGAATCGCGGCTGGCGCAGTTGCGCAAGGGCGAGGGCGCGAAGCCCGACGACTTCGGCGCTTCGCACAGCGTTCGTCGCAGTGCGCCGGGCGATTTTCCTGCCGCCGCGCTCGAACCGGTCTTCCGCGCGTCGGCCGATTCGCTTCCTGCCTACGTGGGTGTGGACCTGGGCGAGCAGGGCTACGCCGTCTACGAGATCGTCCGCGTCACGCCGCCCGACCCGGCGCTGGTGGCGCAGCGACGCGATGCCTACCGACAACAGCTGTCGCAGGCTTATTCGCAGCAGCTGCTCGGCGACTACGTCGCCTCGGTGATCGCCGACGCGAAGGTCGTGCGCTACCCGGAGCGCCTCGGCGGCAACGAGAACCGCTGATCGCGGCGCAGCCGGGGGCGCGCGCCGCGGCGGCAGCGGCGCGCTTCAGGCGGGCGGTGCGACGCCAGCGGCCCGCTGCGCCCGGTCGATCAGTTCGGTGGCCGCGCGATCGAGCGTCGCGTCGGCCGCATCCACGTCGAGCGCCTCGCGCGAGTCGATCTGCGCGTAGTTCTGGCGCATCGAACGCGCATACGCCGGGTCGTAGTGCACGGCCAGCATCGACTCGACGAACTCGTGCCAGCGTCCGGCGCGCGCCATTTCCTTCCACGAGTCGATGCGCGCGCGTCCGTGCAGTTCGAGCAGTCGATCCAGGCGCTCGAACAACTGCGCCGGGTCGTCGACGAAATGGCGGTACTCGTCGAGCAGCAGCCGCGCGCGAACGTCGATCGCTGCCCGAAGGCTCGTGCAGGGCGCGGCGCGCATCGCGTCGATGACCGCATCGGGCACGTGACAGCGACCGACGCGACGACTCTCCGACTCGACGAACACGACGCGGTCCGCGTCGAAGCGGCGCAGGCCATCCCACAAGCCGGTCTCGAAAGCCTTCTGCGAGGGTTGCGTCTCGTCGGGCAGCAGGCCGAGCACCGAACCCCGGTGGCGCGCGATCGCTTCCAGGTCGAGCACCTGTTCGCCGCGTTCGGCCAAGCGCTGCAGCAGGCGGCTCTTGCCGCTGCCGGTGGGACCAGCGACGACGTGCCAGCGCAGGCGTGGCGGCAGTCGCGCGAGTTCGTCGATCACGTGCCGACGGAATTCGCGGTAGCCGCCGTCCACGACGCTCGTGCGCCAGCCGATCGCGGCGAACACGGTTGCGAGCGAATCGGAGCGATTGCCGCCGCGCCAGCAGTAGACGAGCGGGCGCCAGCCGGGCGGACAGTCGGCGAAGCCATGCTCGATCAGCGAGGCGATATTGCGCGAGACGATCGCCGCGCCCGTGCGTCGGGCGACGAAGGCCGACTGCTGCTTGTAGATCGTGCCGACCAGCGCCCGTTCGGCGTCGTCGAGCACCGGCGCGCTGATCGCGCCCGGCAGGTGATCTTCGGCGAACTCGGCGGGGCTGCGCGCATCGACGACCGCGTCGAAACGCGCGTCCGGCGCGAGCGCCTCCGCGATCGAGACGCGTTGCGGCGCCTTCATGCGCGCGTTCCCTGCGTTGCGCCGCTTCGCAGACGCGAGGGCGCGCGGCGAAGCGCCGGCGAAAAACCCGTAGAATTCATGACGGTATGAAAGTATTCGATCTTTCCTGCGAGCACGGCCACGCTTTCGAGGGCTGGTTCGCGTCGGCCGTAGCCTTCGACGAGCAACTCGCGCGCTCGCTGGTGCATTGTCCCGTCTGCGAGAGCGCGAAGGTGCGCCGCACGCCAAGCGCGCCGCGGCTGAATCTGTCGAACGCCCCCGAAGCGCGCCCGCCGCAGCCCGCCGCAACAGCTCCGGGCGCCCAGGCGACGGCGATGCCCACCGACACGCAACTGCGCGCGCTGTGGCTCGAGGCGGCGCGGCATCTCGTGCGCAATACCGAGGACGTCGGCGAGCGTTTCGCCGAAGAGGCGCGTCGCATCCATTACCAGGAAGCGCCCGAGCGCGGAATCCGCGGCGTGACCACCGCCGAACAGCGCGCCGAACTCGCCGACGAAGGCATCGACGTCTTCAGCTTCCCGATCCCGGCGGCGGCCGAAGAGCCGTTGCAGTAGCGGCGCGCGATAGTCCTGCGCAGCCCGCAGCGCGGCGCTCGCGCTGTCATCGACGGTACTGGCGCTCGCCGAACAGCACCTCGCGCGCCATCTCGTCCATCGTCGGCTTGCGCCGGTCGGCCAGCACGGTGATCGCGCGCCGCACGGCCGGGCGCTCGCCGATCGTGTCGAACCATCGTCGCACGTTCGGGTAGTCGTCCAGCGACACGCCCTGGTTGCCGTGCGAACGGATCCACGGCCAGGTCGCGATGTCGGCGATCGAGTATTCGCCCGCAGCCAGCCAGTCGCCGGTGGCGGACAGGCGGCGGTCGAGCACGCCGTACAGGCGCTTCGCCTCGTTGGTGTAGCGCTCGATGCCGTAGGCGATCCTCTGCGGCGCGTAGTTGCGGAAGTGATGCGCCTGCCCGAGCATCGGTCCGATGCCGCCCATCTGGAACATCAGCCACTGCAGCACGTCGTACTTCCCGCGCGTGTCCTGCGGCAGGAAACGGCCCGTTTTCGCGGCGAGATAGACGAGGATCGCGCCCGATTCGAACAACGAGATCGGCTCGCCGTCGGGACCTTCGTCGTCGACGATCGCCGGGATCTTGTTGTTCGGGCTTATCGCGAGGAAGTCGGGGGAGAACTGGTCGCCGGCGGAGATGTCGATCGCGTGCACCGCGTAGGGCAGCTCGCACTCCTCGAGCAGGATGTGGATCTTGTGGCCGTTCGGCGTGGGCCAGGTGTAGACGTCGATCATCGCTTCACTCCCTGCGCGATGCGCCAGCCGAGTTCGGCGAGCGGGCGTGCCCGGCGTCCGGCATCGACCGCCTTCGCGTTCGAGGCGGTGCCTTCGACGGCGCGCTTCATGATGCCCTGCAGGATCGCCGCCAGCCGGAACAGGTTGTACGCGAGGTAGAAATCCCAGTGCTCGAGCACGCGCGCGGGATCGCGCCCGGTGCGCTGGCAGTAGCGTTCGATGTATTCGCGTTCGGCCGGGATGCCGAGCGCCGCGTGATCGAGGCCGGCGATTCCGCGGAATTGTCCCGGCTCGATGTGCCAGGCCATGCAGTGGTAGGAGAAATCCGCCAGCGGATGGCCGAGCGTGGACAGCTCCCAGTCGAGGATCGCGCGAATGCGCGGCGCCTGCGCGTCGAAGACGAGATTGTCGAGCCGGAAGTCGCCGTGCACGATCGACGTCTCGTCGCCGGGCGGAACGTGCGCGGGCAGCCATTCGATCAGGCGGTTCATCGCCTCGATCGCTTCGGTTTCCGAGGCCTGGTACTGGCTGCTCCAGCGCGCGATCTGGCGCGCGAAGTAGTTGCCGGGCCGGCCGAACCCGCCCAGCCCGATCGCTTCGGGGTCGATCGAGTGCAGCGCCGCGATCACGCGGTTCATTTCGTCGTAGATCGCCGCGCGCTCGTCGCGCGTGGCCTGCGGCAGCGACTGGTCCCACAGGACGCGACCGTCGACGTGCTCCATCACGTAGAACGCGCGCCCGATCACCGATTCGTTCTCGCACAGGGCGTGCACGCGCGGCACCGGCAGGTCGGTGCGCGCGAGCGCATCGAGCACGCGGAACTCGCGCTCGATCGCGTGCGCCGACGGCAGCAGGCGAGCGGCCGGAGCGGGCTTCGAGCGCATCACGTAGCGCGCAGCGGGCGTCGTCAGCAGGTAGGTCGGGTTCGACTGGCCACCGCGGAACAACTGGACCTCGAGCGGCCCTGCGTAGCCCTCGACGTTCGCCGCGAGCCAGCGTCCGAGCGACTCGACGTCGACGCGAAGCCGCTCGGGCACCGTCGTCGTGCCGACGTTCTCGTTCTCTCCGCTGGCGCTCATCGCTTGCCTCGTTGCTTTGTGCAGGTGCCGGTCATCGCGGTTCGCTGCCGTCGAAGCGCGGCGCGCGCTTGCCGAGGAAGGCTGCGATTCCCTCGGCGGCGTCTTCGTGAAGCAGCGACGCGACGAACGCGTCGCGTTCCCGCTGCTGGCGATGTACCAGCGCTGCGCGTTCGCCGTCCGACAACAGCGACTTGATGTGCGCCAGCGCGAACGCCGGGCCGCGCGCGAGCCGCTCGGCGCGCGCCAGTGCCGCGTCGAGCGCGTGTCCCGGCTCGACGAGTTCGTTGACCAGCCCCGCCACGTGCAGGCGCGTGGCGTCGATCGGCTCGCCGGTGGACAGCCATTCGTAGGCGAGCGGGTAGGGGACGCGGTTGCCGAGAAACCAGCTCGATCCGCCATCGGGGCTCAACCCGACGCGCACGTACGACATCGCGAAGCGCGCGTCGCGCGCGGCGACCACCAGGTCGCAGGCGAGCACGAGCGAGAAGCCGGCCCCGGCGGCGGCGCCTTCGACTGCCGCGATTACCGGCTTCGGACAATCGCGGATTGCGAGCACCCAGCGATTCAGCAGGTCGATCGACGCGGCCTGCAACGCGGGATCCTTCGCGCGGTTCTCGCGAAGCCGGTTCAGGTTGCCGCCGGCGCAGAAGTGCTCGCCGTCGCCAGCGAGAACGACGGCGCGCACCTGCGCGTCGCCGGCGGCGCGGCTGAAGGCGTCGATGCCCGCCGAATAGACGTCGGGGTGCAGCGCGTTGCGCGCCCCGGGGTTGGAGATGCGCAGCACGAGGACGGCGCCACGGCGCTCGTCGAGCAGCCGCGCCGACACCGGATCAGTCCTCGTGCAGCAGCGAAAGCCCGAGCTGCGCGCGCCTGCGCAGCCAGCCGCCCGTGCGGTAACGCGGGTCGCCGGTGAGCGCATGCAGGTTGTCGAGAATCTCGCAGACGGTCGCCGCGCCGATCGCGTCGCCCATGGCGAGCGGTCCGAGCGGATAGCCGAGGCCCGCGCGCACCGCGGCGTCGATGTCGGCGGGCGAGGCGATGCGCTGCTGCGCGATTTCGCTGCCGATCGAGACGATCATCGCCACCACGCGTTGCGCGACGAAGCCGGGGCTGTCGCGCAACACGGTGACCGGAACGCCGTCGGCGGCGAACAGCGCGTGCGCCGCGTCGCGAACCTCGTTGCGCGTGGCGGGCGTGGTCATCAGGACGCGGCGCCGGCAGCTGCCCGGTGCGATCGGGAACAGCGTGTCGATCGCGACCACGCGCTCGGCAGGAAGATCGATGCCCGCCGCCTGCGCGCGCGAGGCGGCGCTCGCATCGCGGCCCAGCGGCGCGACCAGGACGAGTTCGTGCTCGCCGGGCGCATCGCCGCCGCGAACGACGCCGCCCAGTTGCCGTACGGCCGCTTCGACGAGCGCTGCGCGCGGGCCCGGCGCGATCCACACCGGCGGGCGCACGGCGACCGAAGGCGCAGCAGGCTCGGCGCGTGCATCGGTGCGAGCGCCGCTGCCGTCGTAGCGATAGAAGCCTTCGCCGCTCTTGCGTCCGAGCAGGCCGGCAGCCAGTCGCTGCGCACCGAGCACCGACGGGCGAAAACGCGGCTCGTCGTAGAACTGCCGGTAGATCGACTCCATCACCGGCTGCGAGACGTCCAGCGCGGTGAGGTCGAGCAGCTCGAACGGGCCGAGCCGGAAGCCCTTGCCGTCGAAGGACACCTGCTCGCGCAGGACGCGATCGATCGCCTCGACTTCGGCGACGCCTTCGCCGAGCGCGGCGAGCGCCTCGGTGCCGTAGGCACGCCCGGCGTGGTTGACGATGAAGCCTGGCGTGTCGCGCGTGACCACCGCACGATGCCCGGTCGCGCGCACGAGCGCGACGAGGCGCTCGACGATCGCTTCGTCGGTGCGCATCGCGCGCACGACTTCGACGACCTTCATCAGCGGAACCGGATTGAAGAAGTGCAGTCCGGCGATGCGCGCGGGTACGCGACAGCGCGCGGCGATCGAAGTGACCGACAGCGACGAGGTGTTGGTGGCCAGCACCGCCGCGTCGCCGACGATCGGCTCGAGCGACTGGAACAACTCTCGCTTGGCGTCGAGCTGCTCGACGATCGCTTCGACGACGAGATCGCAACCGGCGAGCGCCTCGAGCGAGTCGACCGACTCGAGCGACGCGCGCGCGCGCTGTGCCGCCTCGGGTGCGAGTCGGCCCTTGTCGACGAGCTTCGCGAAGGTGTCATGCAGCGCGGCCAGCGCCGAGGCCACGGCAGCCGGGTTCGCGTCGTACAGTCGGACGGCAACCCCGGCCTGCGCGAAAAGCTGGGCGATGCCGCGGCCCATCGCGCCGCTGCCGACAACGCCGACGCGCGTGAAGGGGGCCGATTCGGGAGAGTTCGAGGCGGGCGAGTTCATCGGCCGATTCTACCCGCAGCGTTTACGCGCAGCGGTAGCGGCCTCGACGCCGGTCGGGGTCGCCCGATCGGGCTTGAGCCTGCGCTTCAGCCCGCGCCGCTCGCCTGTTCGTCGTCGCGCTCGAAGGCCTCGCGTTCGTCATCGCGCGCGGTGCTGCGCTCGATCCATCGCTCCTCGAGAGAGTCGCGTTCGCGTTGCAGGCTCGCGCGCTCGCGTGCGAGCCGTGCGGCGCTCGCGGCATCGCGGTATGCGTCGGGTTCGGCCAGCCGTCGGTCGATCGGCACGATGCGCGTGGCGATCTCGTCGAGCTGGCGCTCGATCGCTGCGATCTCCTCGTCGAAAGGCCGCAGCCGATCGGCGAGCCGCGCGCGCCGGCGCGCCGCGTTGCGACGGTCGTCGCGCCGCGACGCGGGCGCCGCGCCGGCAGCACCCGATGCGGCGTTCGCCTGCGCGCCGGCGCGGCCGGGCCCTGCCTGCGCATCGGCGCTCGCGCCGCCGGTCGTCGCGGCGGACGCGGGCCGCTGCAGCAGCCAGTTCGCGTAATCGTCCAGGTCGCCGTCGAAGGCGTCGACGCGTCCGTTCGCGACGAGAACGAAGGTGTCGACCGTCGAACGCAGCAGGTAGCGGTCGTGCGAGACCAGCAGCAGCGCGCCGTCGAACTCGGCGAGCGCGTCGGCCAACGCATCGCGCGCCTGCGCATCGAGGTGGTTGGTTGGTTCGTCGAGCACCAGCAGCTGCGGGCGCGGGTGCAAGGTCAGTGCCAGCAGCAGTCGCGCCTTCTCGCCGCCCGACATCGGACCGATCGGCCGGGTCGCGTCCTCGCCGGAGAAGCCGAAGCGGCCGAGGTAGTCGCGCAGCGACTGCTCGCGCTCGAGCGGCGCGATGCGCTGCAGTTGCAGCAGCGGCGAATCGTCCGCGTGCAGCGAATCGATTCCCTGCTGCGCGAAGTAGCCGATGCGAACGCCGCGCGCCACCTGCACCTCGCCGGCCAACGGCGCGAGCTCGCCGACCAGCGTGCGCACCAGCGTGCTCTTGCCGGCGCCGTTGCGTCCGAGCACGCCGATGCGTGCCGCCCGCCGGATCGTCAGCTCGACGCCGCGCAGCACCGTGTGCTGCGCATAGCCGGCATCGAGCGCTTCGGCGCGCAGCATCGGGTCGGGGCAGTCGCCCACCTCGTGCAGCGGGAAGTCGATGCCCCGCAGTGCGCGCACCGGCGCCACCTCGGCCATGCGCTCGAGTGCCTTGATGCGACTTTGCACCTGGCGCGCTTTCGTCGCCTGCGCGCGAAAGCGTTCGATGAACGCGTTCAGGTGGTCGATGCGCTGCTGTTGCGCCGCGCGCTCGCGTTCGGCCTGCATCCGGCGTTGCGCGCGCAGCCGCTCGAAGGCGCTGTAGCCGCCGGCATAGCGCACGAGTTTCGCTTCGTCCAGGTGCAGCGTCGCGCTGGCGACGCGGTCGAGGAAGTCGCGGTCGTGCGAGACGACGACGATCGTTCCCGGATAGCGCAGAAGCCATCGCTCGAGCCACAGGATCGCGTCGAGGTCCAGGTGGTTGGTCGGCTCGTCGAGCAGCAGCAGTTCGCTCGGAGCGAACAGCGCGCGCGCGAGGTTCAACCGCATGCGCCAGCCGCCCGACAGCGCATCGACCGGCGTCGCCGCCTGCGCCGCATCGAAGCCCAGGCCGGCCAGCAGCGTGCGCGCGCGCGCTTCGGCGCTCGCGCCACCGGCGTCGAGCCATCGCTCGTGCGCGAGCGCGATCGCGATGCCGTCGCCCGCGTGCTGCGCGGCGTCGAGCGCATCGGCGGCCGCACGCAGCGCCGCGTCGCTGGCGACGAGGAATTGCCAGGCGGGCAGCGGGCTCGATGGCAGCGACTGCTCCAGGCGGATGGTGGCGCGCCAGGGTTGCACGAGGTCGCCGCCGTCGGGGAGCGTTTCGCCGGCGAGCGCGGCGAGCAGGGTCGTCTTGCCGCTGCCGTTGCGGCCGATCAACGCGATGCGCTCGCCCGGCGCGATCGTGGCGCTCGCGCGATCGAGCAGGACCCGACCGCCGCGCGACAGCGTGATGCCGTCGAGGCGGATCACGCAGGCAGCGGAAGCGCGGCCGCCTCGATCAGCACGAGCAACTGCTCGCCCGCTGCCGCCGGCAGGTAATGAAACTCGAGCGTCGGAAAGGCGGCTTCGAAGTGCGCCGCCTCGTGTCCGATCTCGAGGACGAGCAGGCCGTCGCCGGCGAGATGCCGGCGTGCACCGGCGACGATGCGTCGCACGAGATCCATGCCGTCGTGTCCTCCGGCGAGCGCAGCGTGCGGCTCGGCGCGGAACTCCGCTGGCAACGCGCGCATCGACGCGTCGTTCACGTACGGCGGGTTGCAGACGATCAGGTCGAAACGGCGTGCGCCGAGCGCTTCGAAGAGGTCGGAGCGGACCCATGCGATGCGTTCGTCCAGCCCATGCAGCGAGGCGTTGGCGGCCGCGAGCGCAAGCGCGGCTTCGGAGAGGTCGGCGCCGACCACGGTTGCCTGCGGAAACAGGTGCGCGGCGAAGATCGCCAGGCTGCCTCCGCCCGTGCACAGGTCGAGCACGGCGTGCGGGTCGAATGTCGCTCCCGCTCGATGCACGTCGATCCATTGCACGAGCGCTTCTTCGAGCGCCTCGGCGATCGGTGAGCGCGGCACCAGCGCGCGTTCGTCGCACAGGAAACGCAAGCCGCGCAACCAGGCTTCTCCGGTGAGATAGGGCGCAGGCGCGCGCGTAACGACGCGGCGCTCGACGAGCGCCGTCGCCGCCTCGCGTTCGCGACGCGACAGCCGCGCGTCGAGCCAGGGATCGAGGCGATCGGGCGGCAGGTGCAGCGAGTACAGCAGCAGCGAGACCGCCTCGTCCCAGGCGTTGTCCGTGCCGTGCCCGTAGGCGAGACCGGCGGCTTCGAAGCGCGACACCGCCCAGCGAAGCAGGTCGCGCAGCGTGCGCAGCTCGCGCACCGCTTCGGCCGCGCCGGCAACGACGCGCGGGGGGCGACTCGCGTCGGTCATTCGCCCAGCAACGCGGCGATCGTGCGCCGATAGATGTGCTTCAGCGGCTCGATTTCGTCGAGCCCCACCGATTCGTCGACCCGATGGATGCTCTCGTTCACCGGACCGAACTCGACGACCTGCGGGCAGATCCGTGCCAGAAAGCGCCCGTCCGAGGTACCGCCGCTGGTCGAACATCGCGGTTCGGATCCCGTTTCGACGCGGATTGCATCGGCGAGTGCGCGCGACAACTTGCCGGGCGGGCAGCGAAACGGCTGCGCCGGCGCCGCCCAGTCGATCGTGTACCGAAGTCCGCGCGCGTCGAGCCGCTCGGTGAAGCGGCGCTGCAGTGTCTCCACCGGGCTCGCCGGCGAGAAGCGGAAGTTGAAGTCGAGGACGGCTTCGCCGGGAATGACGTTGCCGGCGCCGGTCCCCGCGTGCAGGTTCGACATCTGCCAGGTCGTCGGTGGGAAGTCGGCGTCGCCGCGATCCCACTCGATAGCGACGAGCTCGGCCAGCGCCGGCGCCAGTTCGTGCAGCGCGTTGCGCGCGAGCTGCGGGTAGGCGACGTGTCCCTGCACGCCGTGCACGACCAGCCGCCCGGACAGCGAGCCGCGTCGCCCGTTCTTGATCGTGTCTCCGAGGCGTCGTTCGCTGGTGGGCTCGCCGACGATGCAATAGTCGAGCGGCTCGCCGCGCGCCGCCAGCTGCTCGACGACGCGCGCCGTTCCGTCGATGCCCGGCCCTTCCTCGTCGGAGGTGAGCAGCACCGCGATGCGGCCGCAGCGCAGCCGTCCCGCGTCGAGCGCTTCCTCGATCGCGACGACGAAGGCGGCGACCGAGGTCTTCATGTCGGCCGCGCCGCGCCCGTAGAGCCTGCCGTCGCGTTCGACGGGCTCGAAGGGGTCGCTGGTCCATCGTTCGCGCGGACCGGGAGGCACGACGTCGGTGTGTCCGGCGAAGACGAGCGTGGGGCCGGCTCGGTCGAGCGCGCGCAGCGCCCACAGGTTCGCTACGCCGTTCGCGTCGAGGCGCTCGCAGCCGAAGCCGCGTGCCGCGAGGCGTTCGGCGACGAGCGCCTGGCAGCCGTGGTCTTCGGGCGTGATCGACGGTCGGCGAATCAGCGCGCGGGCCAGTTGCAGCGTCGCGGTCATCGGAGCAGACCGGCGTAGAGCAACTCGGAAAAGCCGACGACGATCTGGTCGGGCATCTGCAGCACCGGCCGCTTGACGAGCAGCGGCTCCTCCAGCATCAACTCGCTCGCGCTCGCCTGGTCGGTGACGGCGGCGCGGCGCGCGGCATCGAGCCGGCGCCAGGACAGACCCCGGCGATTCAACAGCGAATCCCACGGCACGCGTCCGAGCCAGAGCGCCAGGCGTTGCGCGTCGAGCCCGTCGCGGCGCAGGTCGTGGAAGCGGTGCTCGATGCTGCGCGCCCGCAGCCATGCGCGCGCCTTGCGCACCTGGTCGCAGTTCTCGATGCCGAAGACGACGACCTCGGACATTCTCAGACGTTGAGCAGGAACTCGGTGAACGAGGTGCCATCGCCCGTTTCGTTTCGCTGCTGGGCGCCCGGCTTGCGCAGCGCCGACGACGCCATCGCCGGCGAGACGAGCGAGGGCTGCGCAGACGCCTCGGGCGTCTCTTCAGAAGGCGACGCCCCCGCTTCGTTCTCGAGCAGCCACAGCAGGTTGGTCGGCGAATCGGCATTCGCCAGCGCATCGGGACGCGAGATGCGTCGTTGGCGTACCAGAGCGGCGAGCGCGTGGTCGAAGGTGCACGACCCGGGCGCCAGGCTCTGCTCCATCGCGTCCTTGATCTCGGTGAGACGGCCCTGCTCGATCATCTCGGCGATGTGTCGCGTGTTTGTCAGCACTTCGAGCGCCGGCAGCCGCCCCTGCGTCGACGAGCGCACGAGCCGCTGCGAGACGACCGCCTTGAGCGTGGCCGCCAGGTCGGACAGCAGCACGCTGCGGTTGTCGAGTGGGTAGAAGCTGACGATGCGGTTGAGCGCGTGGTTCGCGTTGTTCGCGTGCAGCGTAGCGAGGACGAGGTGACCCGACTGCGCGTAGGCGAGCGCGGAGGACATCGTCGCCGTATCGCGGATCTCGCCGATGAGAATGCAGTCGGGCGCCTGGCGCATCGCGTTCTTCAGCGCGATGTCGAGCGAATCGGTATCAGTGCCGATCTGGCGCTGGTTGACGATCGACCGCTTGTTCTGGAACGTGAACTCGATCGGGTCCTCGAGCGTGAGGATGTGCCCGCTGCGGTTCTCGTTGCGGTGATCGAGCATCGCGGCCATCGTGGTCGACTTGCCCGAGCCGGTGGCGCCCACCACCAGCAGCAGGCCGCGCTTCTCGAGGATCAGCTCGCCGAGGATGTCCGGCAGCTGCAGCTGCGCCAGGCTGGGGATGTCGTGCGGGACGAAGCGCACGACGCCGGCCGGGCTGCCGCGCTGGCGGAACACGTTCACGCGGAAGCTGCCGACTCCGCTGATCCCGTAGCCGATGTTCAGTTCGCGTTCGTCCTCGAAGCGCGCCCATTGCGCATCGGAGACGATCTCGCGCAGCAGCGCCTCGACGTTGGTCGGCTCCAGCCGTTGCGCGTTCACCGGGACCATCGCACCGTCGATCTTGATCTGGATCGGCGAGCCCGGCGCCAGGAACAGGTCGGAAGCCTTCTTCTCGGCCATCAGTTGCAGCAACCGCTCCATCGCCATCGTTTTCTCCTCCTGGCTCGCGTCGGCGGCGTCAGTCGCCGCGCAACAGCTCGTTGATCGCGGTCTTCGCGCGCGTGCGGGCATCCACGCGCTTGACGATGACCGCGCAGTACAGGCCGACCGTTCCGTCGGACGACGGCAGCGTACCCGGCACGACGACCGAGCCGGCAGGCACGCGCCCATAGAGCACTTCGCCGCGGGCGCGGTCGTAGATCTTCGTGCTCTGCCCCAGGAAAACGCCCATCGAGATGACCGAGTTCTCCTCGACAACGACGCCCTCGACGATCTCGGAGCGCGCGCCGATGAAGCAGTTGTCCTCGATGATCGTCGGCGCCGCCTGCAGCGGCTCGAGCACGCCGCCGATGCCCACGCCGCCGGACAGGTGCACGTTGCGCCCGATCTGCGCGCACGAGCCGACAGTGACCCAGGTGTCGACCATCGTCCCCTCGTCGACGAAGGCACCGATGTTCACGTAGGAGGGCATCAGCACGACGTTCCTGCCGACGAAGGCGCCGCGTCGCGCGACGGCTGGCGGAACGACGCGCACCCCGGCAGCGGCGAAGTCGGCGGCGCTCCAGCCGTCGAACTTGGTGGGGACCTTGTCGAAGAAGCGCATCGGGCCGCTGCCCGAGGGTGCTGCCACGTTCAGCCGGAACGACAGCAACACCGCTTTTTTCACCCATTCGTGGACGACCCAGTCGCCCGGCGTCGGCGAGCGCTTCTCGGCCACGCGCAGCGAGCCGGCGTCGAGCAGCGCGAGCACGCGTTCGACCGCATCGTGCACCGCCTGCGAAGCCGAGGCCGGCGAAAGGTCGGCGCGCCGCTCCCAGGCCTCGTCGATCGTGCGCTGCAACATGAGTCGCTGCGGGTCGTCGCCGGATGCGGGCGTCGCCGGCGCCGAAGGCGAGGGGATGGTCATGGTCGCGTGCTGGCCCCGGGGGTGAAGCTGTCGATGTCGATGCGCGGCGCGGGCGTCCAGCCCGGTTTTCGGTGCTCGGCCTGCACCGTGGTGAAGATGCCGCCGCGCACGTACCAGCGCGCCGTCAGTCGCAGGAAGCGGGGCGCCAGCGCGCCGACGAGGTCGTCGAGGATCCGGTTGGTAACCGCCTCGTGGAAGGCGCCTTCGTCGCGGTAGCTCCACATGTAGAGCTTCAGCGCCTTCAGTTCGACATTTCGCTCGTCGGGGATGTAGTCGAGCATGATCGTTGCGAAGTCGGGCTGACCGGTGAGCGGGCACAGGCAGGTGAATTCCGGAATCTCGATATGCACGAGGTAGTCGCGCTCGCACGCCGGATTCGGAAAGGTGTCGAGCTGTCGGGACGGTCGGGTGGGCGCAGGCGACATGGACGGCTTCGTTGTGCCGATGCGGCACGGGGCCGGTGCTATTATACGGAGCGACCGAAGCCGCCCGAGAGCGGCTTCTTCATTGGGGGCGTTCGCTCGCGTCCAAGCCCAGCGGCGAGTGGCCTGACCGCGGGTCCTCAGCCGGTGCCCGCGGATTCTTGCATAGGGCCTTCGGTGCGACTCAAACAGATCAAACTCGCCGGCTTCAAGTCCTTCGTCGATCCCACTTCCTTCGATGTTCCCGGCCAACTGGTCGGCGTCGTCGGTCCCAATGGCTGCGGCAAGTCGAACCTGATCGACGCCGTGCGATGGGTGCTCGGCGAATCGAAGGCGTCGGAACTGCGCGGCGAATCGATGCAGGACGTCATCTTCTCCGGCTCGTCCGAGCGCAAGCCGGGTGCACGCGCCTCGGTCGAGCTGGTGTTCGACAACTCGCTCGGCCGCATCGGCGGCAGCTGGAGCCAGTTCGCCGAGATCTCGGTGCGGCGCGTGCTCACCCGCGACGGACAGTCGAGCTACTTCATCAACAACCAGCCGGTGCGACGCCGCGACGTGCACGACATGTTCCTCGGCACCGGGCTCGGGCCGCGCGCGTACGCGATCATCGGGCAGGGCATGATCTCGCGCATCATCGAGGCACGGCCCGAGGAGTTGCGCGTCTTCCTCGAGGAGGCGGCCGGCGTCTCGAAGTACAAGGAGCGTCGGCGCGAGACGGCCAACCGGCTCGCCGACACGCGCGAGAACCTCACGCGCGTGGACGACATCCGTCGCGAGCTCGACACGCAGATCGAGCGGCTGCAGCGCCAGGCGGAGGTCGCGCGCGAATTCCGTTCGCTCGAAGCCGACCGCGAGCGCAGGCAGCACAGCCTGTGGCTGTTGCGTCGCGACGAGGCCGATGCCGAGCAGCGTCGTCTCGCTGCGCAGGCGGCCGAGGCGGCGAACCAGGTCGAGTCGCGCCTGGCCGAGCAACGCGCGATCGAGGCCGAGATCGAGACGGTGCGCAGCGCGCATTACGCAGCCGGCGATTCGGTGCATGCCGCGCAGGGCCGCTACTACGAGTGCAACGCGCAGGTCGGCCGCATCGAGGCGGAGATCCGGCTCGTGTCCGAGACGCAGGGTCAGTTGCGCGAGCGGCTCGACAGCGTCGAGCGGGCCGCGCAGCGCGCGCAGGAACAGCAGGAGCACGCGCGGCGCGATCGCCAGGCGGCGCAGGAGCAGCGCGTCGGCGCGCACGGGCATGCCGAGGAACTGTCGCGCATCGTCGCCGAACAGGCGGCTTCGCTGCCTGAGTTCGAGTCGCAGGCGCGCGAGGCGCGCGCGCGGGTCGACGAGGCGCGCCAGCGCGTCGGGCAGACTCGGCAGGCGATCGAACTGTGCGCGCTGCACGAGCGAAAGGCGAGCGAGGCACTCGACCTCGCCACGCGGCGCCGCGAGCGGCTGCGCGCCGAGGGCGATGCACTGCATCCCTTCGATGCGCTCGAGCTCGAGCACGCAATCGAGGCGCTGGCCGAAGCCGAGGAGGGCGATCGCATCGCCACCGAGCGTCTTGCGCTCGTCGAGCCGCAATGGAGCGAGCTGGAGGCGCAGCGCCAGCCGGCGCAGCAGGCGTTGCGCGAGGCCGAGGCCAAACGTGCGCAGATCGACGGCCGGCTGCACGCGCTGCGCCAGTTGCAGGAGCGCGTCGAGAGCCAGGCGAAAGTGCAGCCGTGGCTCGAGCGGCACGGACTCGAGCGGCTGGCGCGCCTCTACGAGAAGGTGCGCATCGACGACGATTGGGAAAGTGCGATCGAGTCTGTGCTGCGCGAACGGGTTCGCGCGCTCGAGGTCGGCCGCCTCGACGTCGTTGCCGGCCTTGCCGCGGATGCGCCGCCTTCGAAGGTCGGCTTCTTCACCGCGTTGCCCGCGGCGGGCGGCGCCGCGCAGGCGGGCGACAACGGCGGCGTGGCGGGCGGCCTTCGTCCGCTGGCGCGGCTGGTGCACACCGCCGATGCCGGCGTGCAGTCGCTGCTGGCCGAATGGCTGGCCGGGTATTTTGCTGCCGAATCGCTCGAATCGGCGCTCGCGCAGCGCGCGTCGCTGCCGCCAGGCGGGCAGTTCGTCGTCGCCGACGGCCATGTGGTCGGCCGGCAATCGGTCGGCATGTACGCCGCCGATTCCGAGCAGGAGGGCGTGCTCGCCCGTCGCCACGAGATCGAGAACCTGCAGCGCGGCCTGCGCGCGCAGGATCTGCTGGCCGACGAAGCGCGCAGCGCGGCGGCGCGAATCGAGAGCGGGGCGGCCGAGCGCCTGGCCGAACTCACTGCGCTGCGCGGCGACCACGCCCGGCAACTGCAGCGCATCAGCGCGCTGCGCCTCGACGTGCAGCGCCTCGAGCAGGAGCGCGACGCCACTGCGCAGAACCGCGAGCGCATCGACAGCGAACTGGCCGAGCTGGCCGCGCACATCGATGAGCACGAGGCGGCGATCGCCGCCGAGACCGATCGCTTCGAGTCGCTCGATGCCGAACTGGCCGAGCACCAGGAGCAGGCCGAGTCGCTGCAGCTCGCGTTCGAGGACGCCGAGCGCGTGCTGGGCGAGCGTCGCGAGGCGCTGCGGCGCGACGAACGCGACGCGCAGGAAGCGTCGTTCGCCGTGCGGGCGGCCGAAGCGTCGATCGAGCGGCTCGATGCGCTGATCGAGCAGGCGATCGCGCTCGGCGAGCAGGCGGCCGCCGAACGGGCGAGCCTGCGCACGAAGCTCGACGAGCTCACCGACGCCAGCGCGCGCCATGCGCTGCAGGAAGCGCTCGATGCGCGCACGACTGCCGAGCAGGCGCTTGCGCAGGCGCGGGCGCAGCTCGACGATCTCGGCCATTCGCTGCGTGGGCGCGAGGAGGCGCGGCTGGTCGCCGAGCGTGCGCAGGAGCCGCTGCGCCAGCGGCTGGGCAAGCTGCAGCTGGACGAGCAGGCGGCGCGCATCAATCGCGAGCAGTTCGCGCAATCGCTCGCCGAGGCCGGCCTCGACGAAGCCGCGATCGACGCGCTGCGCGCAACGCTCGTCGACGCGCCGCGTCCGTCGTGGCTGCAGGGCGAGGTCACGCGACTGTCGAACGCGATCGCCGCGCTGGGTGCGGTGAATCTCGCCGCGCTCGAGGAGCTCGCGCAGGCCGAGGAGCGCAAGGGCTTCCTCGACGCCCAGTCGAGCGACCTCGAGGAGGCGATCGCCACGCTCGAGGATGCGATTCGCAAGATCGACCGCGAAACGCGCGAATTGCTGCAGCAGACCTACGACACGGTCAATGGCCACTTCGCGAAGCTGTTCCCCGAGCTGTTCGGCGGCGGCGAGGCGCGGCTGATCCTCACCGGCGACGAAATCCTCGACGCCGGCATCCAGGTGCTCGCGCAGCCGCCGGGCAAGCGCAACACGTCGATCCAGCTGCTGTCGGGCGGCGAGAAGGCGCTCACCGCCATCGCGCTCGTCTTCGCGCTGTTCCAGCTGAATCCGGCGCCGTTCTGCCTGCTCGACGAGGTCGACGCACCGCTCGACGACGCCAACACCGAGCGCTACTGCGAGATGGTGCGGCGCATGTCCGACCAGACGCAGTTCCTGTTCATCACGCACAACAAGATCGCGATGGAGCTCGCGCAGCAACTGGTCGGCGTGACGATGCAGGAACGCGGCGTCTCGCGCATCGTCGCGGTGGATCTCGACGCAGCGGCACGCTATGCGGAGGCCGCATGAGCAGCCTCGCCGTCAGCCTGCTTTTGCTTGTCGTCGTGGCGATCGCGATCGCCGTTGCGTACAACCTGCGGCAGGGCGCGTGGCCGCGCTGGGAGCAGGCGTTGCGGCGCATGCTCTCCCGCGAGCGCGCCTCCGGCAAGGCACAACGTTCCGAACCCCCGGCGCGCCGCGAGGCCGCGGCGGGTAACGGGCGGCGCAGCGCCGAGCGCGGCGAGCCGCGACTCGATGCCGGCCTGCGCTCCGATGCGAGGGCGGCTTTCCCCGCGGACGAGCGTGCCGAGTCGACGTCCGTTTCGCTGTCGGACGGCAGCAGCGACGAACCGGGCGAAGTGCCGGTCGCCGACCGCGCCACCGCCCACTCCCTCGACCGCACCGGCGAGAGCGCCCCCGAGGAGCGGGCGGTGGGCCGTCGCGAAGAGCGCATCCCGGGCACCGCGGACGTTGCGGCGAGCGAGGCGCCGGGGGTGTATTCCACCGTCGTGGCGGCTGCGGCCGCCGCTGCGCCGGAGGCTTCCTTGTCGCCTGCGCCGGAGCCGCTGGTCGCTTCGAGCGCCGCCGGCGCCGCCGAGCACGGTGGGCGCGAAGCGGCGGCCACGGACGCGACGGCGTCTACGCCGCCCGCCGCAGCGGCGGCCGGCGCCGGCCCTGCGCTGTCGGAGGCCTGCGACTGCATCATCGAGTTGGCCCCCGCGTCGCGGCTTGCCGGCGAACGATTGCTGGCGGTCGCGCAGCGCCTTCGCCGCGCCGGGTCCAAGCCGGTTGCCTTCGATGCGCGAACGGGTTCCGACGACGGATTCGCGCCGCCGACAGCGGGACGCAATTACGATTTCGTCCGCGTCGGCGTCCTGATGGCGAACCGCAACGGGCCGCTCAACGCGATGGAATTCTCCGAGTTCGTCAGCGCGGTGCAGGCGATCGCCGAGACGTTGCCGGCGCGCGCGGAGGCGCCGGCGATGGGTTCGGTGCTCGCCCGCGCGCGCGACCTCGACTCCACCTGTGCGCAACTCGACGTGCAGATCGGTGTAAACGTCGAGGCGCCCGAGGCGGTCGATCCGGCGCAGCTTGCGGCGCTCGCGCCGGCGTTGTCACTGGTCGAGCGCGGCAGTCACCGCTACGTGCGGCCGGGGCCGCAGGGCGAACCGCTGTTCACGCTCGGTTTCTCCGATTCGCCGAGCCGGCTCACTTTCGTGCTCGACGTGCCGCGCGTCGCGGCGTCGCTCGAGCCGTTCGCGCGCATGGTCCAGACGGCGGGCGCCTGCGCGCAACGACTCGGCGCGCGCCTCGTCGACGACAGCGGCAAGCCGCTGACGCAGGCTTCGCTCGGGCAGATCGCGCGCCAATTGGCGCAGCGCTACGAGTCGCTGGAGGCCATCGGACTGCCGGCAGGCTCGTCGCTGGCCTGCAAGGTGTTCAACTGAGCGCGGAGCGGGCGCAGGTCGTCTCCGAAAGCGCGATGCCGACGCAGACGCCGCACGAGCGCGCAGCGCGGCTGCGCGAGCTGATCGCCCGCTACGACCACGAGTACTACGTGCTCGATGCGCCGAGCGTTCCCGACGCCGAGTACGACCGGCTGTTCCGCGAACTGCAGCAGCTCGAGCGCAGCGACCCGTCGCTCGTTACCGCCGATTCGCCCACGCAACGCGTCGCCGGTGCGCCGAGCGCCGCGTTCGCGTCGGTGCGGCATTCGGTGCCGATGCTGTCGCTGGCCAACGCGCTGGACGACGACGAAGTGCGCGCCTTCGACCGTCGCGTGCGCGACCGGCTGCGCGAGCTCGCGCTGCCGGCCGACTCGCTCGCCTATGCAATGGAGCCGAAATACGACGGGCTCGCGATCGAACTGCGCTACGAAGACGGCGATCTCGTGCGGGCGGCGACGCGCGGCGACGGAAGCGCCGGCGAGGACGTCACGGCGAACGTGCGCACGATCCGCGCGGTCCCGTTGAGGCTGTCGGGTCCCGCGTCGGCCGTGCTCGAGGTACGGGGCGAGGTACTGCTGTACCGGCGCGACTTCGAGCGGATCAACGAGCGGCAGCGCGCGGCCGGCGAGCGCGAGTTCGTCAATCCGCGCAATGCGGCCGCGGGCAGCCTGCGCCAACTGGACCCGTCGATCACCGCGCGACGGCCGCTGCGATTCTTCGCCTACGGGCTGGGCGAGACCGACGGAGTCGAACTGCCGGACACGCAGGCGCAGTTGCTCGACTGGTTCGCACGGATGGGTTTTCCGGTGTCGGCCGAGCGCGCGCTCGCGCGTGACGTCGAGGGCCTGCTCGCGTTCCACCGCGCGCTGCTCGCGCGCCGGGCGCAATTGCCCTACGACATCGACGGCGTGGTCTACAAGGTCGACCGACGCGACTGGCAGGACGCGATCGGCACGGTCGCGCGCGCCCCGCGCTTTGCGATCGCGCACAAGTTTCCGGCCGAGGAGGCGATCAGCGAACTGCTGGACATCGAGGTGCAGGTGGGGCGCACCGGCAAGCTCACGCCGGTGGCGCGCCTGCGTCCGGTCTTCGTCGGCGGCGTCACCGTGGCCAGCGCGACGCTGCACAACGAGGACGAGATCCGGCGCAAGGACCTGCTGATCGGCGATCAGGTCGTCGTGCGGCGCGCCGGCGACGTCATCCCCGAAGTCGTGCGCCCGCTCGTCGAGCGCCGCGACGGCGCTTCGTCCCGCCGCGCCTTCCAGATGCCGACGCGCTGCCCGGTCTGCGATTCGGCGGTCGCGCGCGAGGAGGGCGAGGCCGACGCGCGCTGCGTGGCGGGTCTGTACTGCCCGGCGCAACGCAAGCAGGCGCTGCTGCACTTCGCGCAGCGCCGTGCGATGGACATCGACGGCCTGGGCGAACGCATCGTCGAGCAACTGGTCGACAGCGACCGGGTACGAACGCCGGCCGACCTGTACGCGCTCGACGTGCCGACGCTCGCCGCGCTCGAGCGCATGGGCGAGAAGTCGGCGGCCAACCTCGTTGCGTCCATCGATCGCTCGCGTCACACGAGCTTCGCGCGATTCCTGTTCGCGCTGGGCATCCGTCACGTCGGCGAGGAGGTCGCCCGCGTGCTCGCCGCCCGCTACGGCGACGTCAACGCGTTGCTCGACGAGGACTGGAGCGCGCTCGCCGCACGCAAGGCGTCGGTGCAAAAGGAGAATGTGCGCCGACGCGCGCGCGGCGAAGCGCCGCAACCGGTACCGCTCGAGGGCATCGGCCCCGAGATCGTCGCCAGCGTGCAGCGTTTTCTCGGCGAGGCGCACAACCGCGAAGTGGTCGATGCGCTGCTCGCCGCGGGAATCGAATGGCCGCGCAGGATGAACGACAACCCGGCGAACGACGGCAGGGTGAACGTCGCATCGCCCGATTCGGTGCTCGCCGGGCGCAGCTTCGTCGTCACCGGAACCTTGCCGACGCTGTCGCGCGACGAGGCGCACGAATGGATCCGCCGCCACGGCGGGTCGGTGGCGTCGTCGGTGTCGCGCAAGACCGATTTCGTCGTCGCCGGCGAGGCTGCCGGCAGCAAGCTGGCGCGCGCGCAGGAGCTCGGCATCCCCGTGCTCGACGAAGCGGCGCTGCTGCGAATGGCGGCGCCCCGAACGGAGAACTGAACTGATGCTTGCGATCATCGGCGGCACCGGACTCGCCCGCCTGGCCGGACTGCGCGACGCCCGTCGCGAGGTGGTGCGAACCCCTTTCGGCGACCCGTCGTGCGCGCTGACCTTCGGCCACATCGACGGCGCGCCGATCGTCTTCCTGGCGCGCCACGGCTACGGGCACACGATCGTGCCGCACGAGATCAACTATCGCGCCAACATCTGGGCGCTGCAGGAGGTCGGCGTCGAGCGCGTGATCGCGGTGGCGACGGTCGGAGGCATCCGCGGTGATTGCGCGCCGGGCGCGCTCGTCGTGCCGGACCAGCTCATCGACTACACCAGCGGTCGCCACGGCAGCTACTTCGAGGGCACCGAGCAACCGGTCACGCACATCGACTTCACCGAACCCTACGACGCCGAGACGCGTGCCCGGCTGCTCGCCGCCGGCGCTCGCGCGCAGCGCCCGCTGATCGACGGCGCGACCTACGGCTGCACGCAGGGACCCCGGCTCGAGACGGCCGCCGAAATCCGTCGGCTCGAGCGCGACGGTTGCTGCATCGTCGGCATGACCGGAATGCCCGAAGCCGCGCTCGCACGCGAGCTCCAGTTGCCGTACGCCGCACTGTGCGTCGTCGCGAACCACGCGGCGGGCAAGGGCACCAGCCGCACAACGATCTCGATGGAAGGAATCCGCCGCGTCCTCGACGGGGCGATGGACTCGGTGCGGATGGTGCTGGAGAAGGCAGTGGGAGGTGCTTGTCAGACACGCAACGCCTGCAACAACTCCCCCTGAAGCTGCCGCGATTCACGCGGCCTTTCGAGCGCTTCGCCGTCGATCAGGAACACATCCTCGACGCGTTCGCCCAGCGTGGTGATGCGTGCGGTGTGTACGTTGATCCGGTGACGCGCGAGCACGCGGGCGATGCGATAGAGCAGGCCGGTGCGATCGTTGGCCACGATCGACAGCAGGAAGCGTTGCCCACGCTCGTCGGCCTGCAGTTCGACCGACGGTTCGATGGGGAAATGCCGCGAGCGGCGCGAGCTGCGCCCCTCGACCGGCGGCGCGAGCGCGACCCGCTCGGCAAGCCGCCGCGCGAGCTCCTCCTGCAGTTCGTGCAGCGCATCGCTACCGCGCGCGGTGACGTCCGGATCGACGAGCACGAAGGTGTCGAGCGCATATCCGTGGCGCGTGGTGTGGATGCGCGCCTCCAGCACCGAGAGGCGGCGGCTGTCGAAGTAGCCGCAGATGCGCGCGAACAGGTCCGGCTGGTCGGGCAGGTAGACGACAACTTCGAAACCCTCGCCCACCGGCGACAGTCGTGAGCGCACGATCGGCGTGGCCGTGTCGACGTGCGAGTGCAGCGCGCGCACGTGCCAGGCGATGTCCTGCGCCTCGTGACGCAGGAAATACGGCACGTCGAGCTGTTGCCAGAAGCGCGCGTAGTGCGCTTCGTCGATTCCGTAGAGCGAAAGCACGCGCGCGGCGTCGCGCTGCACCGCCTCGACGCGCGTGTGCGTCGATGGTGCGTTGCCGTGCAGCGCCTGGCGCGTCGCGAAGAACAGATCCTCGAGCAGCTTTCCCTTCCAGGCGTTCCACACCTTCGGACTGGTGCCCCGGATGTCGGCCACCGTGAGCAGGTACAGCGCAACCAACCGGCGCTCGGTGCCCACCAGCGCGGCGAAGCGCGCCACTACCGCCGGATCGCTCGAGTCCTGCTTCTGCGCGACCGACGACAGCGTCAGGTGATTCAGCACGAGGAACTCGACCAGCGCGGTGTCCTCGTCCGAGAGCGCGTGGTCGCGGCAGAAGCGGCGCGCGTCGACGCGACCGAGCGCCGAGTGGTCGCCGCCGCGCCCCTTCGCGATGTCGTGGAAGAGCGCCGCGACGTACAGCAGCCACGGCCGCGCGAAGCCCGCCATCAGCTCGCTGCACAGCGGGTACTCGTGCGCGTGCTCCGGCATCGCGAAGCGGCGCAGGTTGCGCACGACCATCAGGATGTGCTGGTCCACCGTGTAGACGTGGAACAGGTCGTGCTGCATGCGCCCGACGATGCGGCGAAACGGCGGCAGGTAGTGGCCGAGGATCGACCACTGGTTCATCCGGCGCAGCTCGTGCGTGATGCCGCGCGGCGCCTGCAGGATCTGCAGGAACAGCGCACGGTTCGCCGGATCGGTGCGAAACGCCGAGTCGATGCGCGTGCGCGCGTTCCATAGCGCGCGCAGCGTCGGCGTGGCGATGCCGCCGAGCTCGGGATGCGCCTGCATCGTGTGGAACGCGCGCAGGATCGTCGACGGATCGCGCTCGAAGCACCCCGGGTCGATCGCGCCGAGCAGGCCGTGCACGTTGCGAAACAGCGCATCGATCGGTTCGCCCTGCGCGTCGCGCTGCGGGAAGATCGCCGTGCGCAGGTTCTGCAGCACGATGGTGTTCAACTGCACGACCGCCTTGGCCGCCCAGTAGTACCGCTGCATCAGCTCCTCGGAGGCGCGGCGCGCATCCTCGCCCGCGATGCCCAGCGCGTGCGCCACCTGCGCCTGCAGGTCGTAGACGAGTCGATCTTCGTGCCGGTTGGCGACGATGTGCAGCGCTGCACGGATGCGCTTCAGGCGTCGCTCGTTGCGGCGCAGTTGCGCCACCTCGCGGTCGGTAATGAGCCCGTGCGCGGCCAGCTCGCGCCAGCGCCGGCCGAGGCCGGCTGCCCGCGCGATCCACACCAGCACCTGCAGGTCGCGCAACCCGCCGGGGCTTTCCTTCGTGTTCGGCTCGAGGCTGTAGGGAGTGTCGTCGTACTTCGCGTACCGCTGTCGCATCTCGACGAGCTTGGCCGAGAAGAACGCCGCCGGGTCGAGGATCACCCGCAGCCGCGCGAGCGCCTCGGCGCAACGTCGGCGGCTGCCGGCAAGCCAGCGCAGTTCGAGCAGGCTCGTCTGCACGGTGACGTCGGCCAGCGCTTCGGCCACGCATTCGTCGATGCTGCGCACGCTGTGGCCGATCGGCAGCCCGCAGTCCCAGCAGGCGCCGATGAAGGCCTCGATGCGTGCGGCCATCGCCGGCTCGAGCGCGCCGGCGGTCAGCACCATCAGATCCACGTCCGACTGCGGGAACTGTTCGCGCCTGCCGTACCCGCCGACCGCTACCAGCGACGCATGCGATCCGGGGGCGTGCAGGCGCCACAGTGCACGCAGCGCGCGGTCGGTGGCCGCCGTCAGCGAACGGGCCAGCGCGTCGGGGTCGGCATCGGCGCGAAAGCGCGCGATCGCCGCCGCACGCGCGCCGGCGTAGTCGTCCCGGATTTCCTCGGGCGATGGCGGCCCTGCAAGCGCCCGATGTGCGCCGTTTGCCGGCGAATCAGGCCCGGCCGGGCTCACGCCGCCGACGGCAGCGGCTCCGGACGGGGCGGGGCGCCGGCGGACATCGTAAGGACCTCGTGGCCCGTCTCGGTGACGAGGACCATGTGTTCCCATTGCGCCGACAGGCTGTGGTCCTTGGTGACGATGGTCCAGCCGTCGGCGAGCTCGCGCACCTCGCGACGTCCGGCGTTGATCATCGGCTCGATCGTGAAGATCATGCCGGGATGCAGCATTTCTCCTACGCCGGGCCGCCCGTAGTGCAGCACCTGCGGCTCCTCGTGGAAGCGTTCGCCGATGCCGTGCCCACAGAACTCGCGCACGACCGAATAGCCGCTCGCCTCGGCGTGCTTCTGGATCGCGTGCCCGATGTCGCCGAGCGTCGCTCCCGGACGCACCTGGTCGATGCCGATCCACATGCACTCGAAGGTGACGCGGCACAACCGGCGCGCGGCCACCGACGGTTCGCCGACCAGGAACATGCGGCTGGTGTCGCCGTGATAGCCGTCCTTGATCACCGTGATGTCGATGTTCAGGATGTCGCCGTTCTTCAGCACGCGCTCGCCGGGGATGCCATGGCAGACCTGATGGTTCACCGAAGTGCAGATCGACCGCGGATACGGCGAATAGCCGGGCGGCGCGTAGTTCAGCGGCGCCGGCACCGTGCCCTGCACGTCGGTCATGTACCGATGGCAAAGACGGTCGAGTTCGTCGGTGGTGACGCCGGCCTTCACGAAGGGGGCGACGTAGTCGAGGACTTCGCCGGCGAGACGGCCGGCGATGCGCATCGCATCGATCTGCGGGGCGGACTTCAGGATCACTGCCATGCTAGAATTATAGGCTTCGCCCGGGGCGCCTGCCGCGGGTGAGGCCGCCTTGGGCCTGCGCCCCGGGCGACGGTCGCGGGAATCCCCCCGCGGCAAATCGCGCGCATCGTCGATCGAGGGTGCCGTTGGCGCGAACCGGATTCCGGTAGCGCAGGCGGTTTGAGGCGATGCGTCGGACCCAACCCGATCGGAGTCTGTCATGTCCGTTTCCATGCGGCAAATGCTCGAGGCCGGAGTGCACTTCGGCCACCAGACGCGGTTCTGGAATCCCCGGATGGCGCCCTATCTCTACGGGCACCGCAACCGCATCCACATCTTCAACCTCGAGAAGTCGCTCGCTCAGTACGAGGACGCGATGAAATACCTGCGCCAGCTCGCCGCCAACCGCGGCACGGTGCTCTTCGTCGGCACGAAGCGGCAGGCGCGCGAAATTCTCGCGGAAGAGGCGCAGCGCGCCGGCATGCCCTACGTCGACCAGCGCTGGCTCGGCGGCATGCTCACCAATTTCAAGACCGTCAAGACGTCGATCAAGCGCCTGAAGGACATGGAGACCACGGTGTCCGAAGGCGGCATCGAGCGCATGTCGAAGAAGGAATCGCTGCTGTTCCAGCGCGAGCTCGACAAGCTGCAGAAGAGCCTGGGCGGCATCAAGGAAATGGGCGCGCCGCCCGACGCGATGTTCGTCATCGACGTCGGCTTTCACCGCATCGCCGTTACCGAGGCGAACAAGCTGGGCATCCCGATCGTCGCCGTCGTCGACAGCAACCATTCGCCGGCCGGCATCGATCACGTCATCCCGGGCAATGACGACTCCGGCAAGGCGATCCGCCTGTACGCGCGCGGCGCGGCCGACGCCATCCTCGAAGGCCGTGCAGCGGCGTTGCAGGAAATCGCCAAGAGCGCTGCCGACGAGGAAGAGTTCGTCGAGCTCGAAGATGAGGAATGAGCGAACAGTGATCGCCAGGGCGATCGCCAGGCGGGCGAATCGCCTGCAGCCCGCAGCGAAGCAAGGAGTTCAACGATGACGGCGATTACCGCCAGCATGGTCAAGGAACTGCGCGAGAAGACCGACGCGCCGATGATGGAGTGCAAGAAGGCGCTGGCCGAGGCCGGCGGCGATCTCGGGCGCGCCGAGGAAATCCTGCGCGTGAAGCTGGGCAACAAGGCGAGCAAGGCGGCCGCGCGCGTCGCGGCCGAAGGCGTGGTCGCGTTGTGGATCGCCGACGACGCGAAACTCGGCGCCCTGGTCGAGGTCAACAGCGAAACCGATTTCGTCGCCAAGAACGACGACTTCCTCGCGTTCGCGCGCGCGCTCGCCGAGCGCGTCGGCACGCAGGCGCCGGCCGACGTGGACGCGCTCACGCAACTGTCGATCGACGGCGGAACCGTCGAGCAGGTGCGCACGGCGCTGGTCGGGCGCATCGGCGAGAACATCACGGTACGCCGTTTCGCGCGCCTGCAGGCGAAGGGGCGGCTCGCCTCCTACGTACACGGCGGCTCGAAGATCGGCGTGATGGTCGACCTGGTCGGTGGCGACGATACGCTCGCGCGCGACCTCGCCATGCACATTGCCGCGAGCAAGCCGAGGGCACTGTCGCGCGAGGGCGTTCCGGCGGCCGACGTCGAGCGCGAGCGCTCGATCGCGCAACAGAAGGCCGACGAGGAACAGGCGAAGGCGAAGGCCGAGGGCAAGGCGGGCAAGCCGCCGGAGATCGTCGCGAAGATGGTCGACGGCGCGGTGCAGAAGTACCTCAAGGAAGTCACGCTGCTCGGCCAGCCCTTCGTCAAGGACGACAAGCAGACGGTCGAGCAGTTGCTGAAGGCGCGCGGTGCGCAGGTCGCGCAGTTCGTCCTGTTCGTCGTCGGCGAGGGCATCGAGCGCAAGCAGTCCGACTTCGCCGCCGAGGTCGCCGCGCAGGCGGCCGCTGCCGCCGGTCGGTGACGACGGGCGGCGCAATCGGCCACGCCGGAGCGCACCAGGAGGGTTCGTGAGCTCGAACGACAGCCCCGCAGCCGAGGTCGCGGACGCGCCTGACCGCGCAGTGGCCGGCGCACCGGCCCCGCAGCTTCGCTATCGCCGCGTGCTGCTCAAGCTCTCCGGCGAGGCGTTGATGGGCGACGACGCCTACGGCATCAACGCCGAGACGCTTCAGCGCATGGTCGAGGAGATCGCCTCGGTCGTGGCGATGGGCGTCGAACTGGCCATCGTCATCGGCGGGGGCAATATCTTCCGCGGCGTCGCAGGCGGGGCGGCCGGAATGGATCGCGCCACTGCCGATTACATGGGAATGCTCGCCACCGTGATGAATTCGCTGGCGCTGCAGGATGCGCTGCGCCAGCATGGCGTGGTCGCGCGCGTGCAGTCGGCGTTGAAGATCGAGCAGGTGGTCGAGTCGTACATCCGGCCGAAGGCGCTGCGCTACCTCGAGGAGGGCAAGGTCGTCATCTTCGCCGCCGGTACCGGCAATCCCTTCTTCACCACCGACACCGCCGCCGCGCTGCGCGGCGCCGAGATGGGCGCCGAGGTCGTGCTCAAGGCGACCAAGGTGGATGGCGTCTACAGCGCAGACCCGATGCTCGATCCGTCCGCCCAGCGCTTCGCGCGCATCAGCTTCGACGAGGCAATCGCGCGGCACCTGAAGGTGATGGACGCGACGGCATTCGCGTTGTGCCGCGATCGCAAGCTGCCGATCAAGGTCTTCTCGATCCTCGGTGCGGGCGCGCTGCAACGCGCCTTGTGCAGCGACGACGAAGGCACGCTGGTCCATGTGTGAATCCACGCGCGCATTGCGCCGCCTCGCCGGCACGACGCGCGCGCACCGTTGTGCGGAGGAATCATGAGCATTGCTGAGATCCGGCAATCGGCAGAGCAGAAGATGCAGAAGTCGATCGACTCACTGCGCACCAGCCTCGCGAAGGTCCGCACCGGACGCGCGCACGCCGGGCTGCTCGACCACATCCACGTGGACTACTACGGCACGTCGGTGCCGATCGGGCAGGTGGCGAACGTCACGGTGCAGGATGCGCGCACGCTGGGCGTGCAGCCGTGGGAGAAGAAGATGGTCCAGGTCGTCGACAAGGCCATTCGCGAGTCCGACCTCGGATTGAATCCTTCCACCAGCGGCGACCTGATCCGCGTGCCGATGCCGCCGCTGTCCGAGGAGCGCCGGCGCGAGCTCACGAAGGTCGTCAAGCACGAGGGCGAGCAGGCGAAGGTCGCCGTGCGCAACCTGCGTCGCGATGCCAACGAGCACCTGAAGAAGCTCGTGAAGGACAAGGAGATCTCCGAAGACGACGAGCGCCGCGCCGTCGACGAGATCCAGAAACTCACCGACCGCTTCGTCGTCGAGATCGACCAGGTCCTCGACGTCAAGGAGCGCGAGATCATGACGGTGTGACCCGTCGTAGCCAAAAGTCGCCCGCTTCGATGATTCCCGTATCGAGCACCACGATCACCGTGCCGCGCCCGCGCGACGTGCCGCGGCACGTCGCGATCATCATGGACGGCAACGGGCGCTGGGCAACGCAGCGGCGCCTGCCGCGCGTGGCCGGCCATGCCAGGGGCGTCGAGGCGGTGCGCGCCACTGTCGAGGCGTGCGCGCTGCGCGGCGTCGAATTCCTGACGCTGTTCGCGTTCAGCTCCGAGAACTGGCGTCGGCCGGCCGACGAGGTGTCGCTGCTGATGCGGCTGTTCGTCACCGCGCTCGAGCGCGAGGTCGCCCAATTGCGCGCCAACGGCATCCGGCTGCGCGTCGTCGGCGACCTGTCGGCCTTCGAGCCGCGGCTGCGCAAGCTGATCACCCACGCCGAGACGCGAACCGCGGCGAACCGGCGGCTCACGCTGACCATCGCGGCGAACTACGGCGGGCGCTGGGATATCCTGCAGGCCATGCAGTCGATGCTGCGCGCGCAGCCCGAGCTCGCCGACGACCCCGACCGCATCGGCGAGCAGGCGTTGTCGCCGCACCTGGCGCTCGCCTTCGCGCCGGAGCCCGACCTGTTCGTGCGCACCGGCGGCGAGCAGCGCATCAGCAACTTCCTGTTGTGGCAGCTCGCCTATACCGAGCTGTATTTCACCGACACGTTCTGGCCCGACTTCGATGCCGCCGCGCTCGATCGCGCGATCGAATCGTTCCGGCGGCGCGAGCGCCGCTTCGGCCGCACCAGCGAGCAGGTTTCTGCCGCCGAGGCGGGTTGAGCGCATGTCCTCGCCGTCGCGCTGAGCCCCGGTCGCCTCGATGCTCGGCAAGCGAGTCGCCACCGCCCTGGTGCTGCTGGCGATCCTGTTGCCCCCGATCTTCTACTTCGACACCTGGGTGTGGGGCACGGTCACGCTCGTGTTCCTTGCCGCCGCAACCTGGGAATGGGCGCGGCTGCTCGCCGCTCCGCGCGCGGCGGGCGCGGCGGCCGTTGCGCTCGTGATCGCCGGAATCGCGCTGCTCGCCTGGCGCGAGACCGCCGGCTGGCCGGCGTCCTTCGTCCTCGCCGTGTGCGCGGCAGCCACCGTCGCATGGTTGTGGCTCGGTCCGATGCATCTGCGCGCGCACGATGCCCGCGGCGGCGGCCTGGCGCTCGCCGCAGCCTGGCTGCTCGCCTGCTGGGTCGCGCTGGTCGCGTTGCACGCGATCGGCCCGCTGGCGCTGCTCGCCGCGATGGCGATCGTCTGGGTAGCCGACATTGCCGCCTATTTCGTTGGCCGCGCCTTCGGCCGGCGCAAGCTCGCACCGTCGATCAGCCCCGGCAAGAGCCGCGAAGGCGCGTTCGGCGGCTTCGTGGCCGTGGCCGCGCTCGGGCTGGCCGCCGCGGCGAGCCCGTCGCTGTCGTCGACGTTGCCGGCGCGCCTGGTCGACGCGTGGGGGGCGCCCGCGGCCGTCGTCGTGCTCGTCGCGCTCGCCGCGTTGTCGATCGTCGGTGACCTGCACGAGTCGTTGCTCAAGCGACAGGCGGGCGTGAAGGACAGCGGCACCGCGCTGCCCGGTCACGGCGGCGTGCTCGATCGAATCGACGCGCTCGTTCCCGTGATGCCTGCCGCCATGCTGCTGCATCGCCTGCTGGGATAATCGGTCGCCATGCAGACGCTCACGATCCTTGGCGCCACCGGTTCGATCGGCCGCAGCACGCTCGACGTCGTTGCGCGCCATCCCGATCGGTATCGGGTGTTCGCGCTCGGCGCGCAACGCCGTGACGACGAGCTGTACCAGCAGTGCCTGCGGCACGCGCCGCGCTACGCAGCGCTGGCCGACCAGGCGGCGGCGCGTCGGCTGGCCGATCGCATCGCTGCCGCCGGCCTCGACACCGAAGTGCTGGGCGGGACGTCGGCGCTCGCCGAACTCGCGGCCCACGAGGAAGTCGACACGGTGATGGCGGCGATCGTCGGCGCCGCCGGCCTCGCCCCGACGCTCGCTGCCGCTCGCGCCGGCAAGCGCATCCTCCTCGCGAACAAGGAATCGCTGGTGATGGCCGGCGACGTCTTCCTGCGCGCCTGCCTCGAAGGCCGGGCGACCGTGCTGCCGATCGACAGCGAGCACAACGCCGTGTTCCAGTGCCTGCCCTCCGAGGGCCGTGGCGGACGCGGCTGCCCCGGCGTGCGTCGCATCGTGCTCACCGCCTCGGGAGGTCCTTTTCGCAAGGCGACCTTCGAGCAGATGGGCGACGCCACGCCCGAGCAGGCGTGCGCGCATCCGAAGTGGTCGATGGGCCGCAAGATCTCGGTCGATTCGGCCACGATGATGAACAAGGGCCTGGAGCTGATCGAGGCTTTCCACCTGTTCGGCGTCGCCGGCTCGCAGCTCGACGTGCTCGTGCATCCGCAGAGCATCGTGCATTCGCTGGTCGAGTACGACGACGGCTCCGTGCTCGCGCAGATGGGCAACCCCGACATGCGCACCCCGATCGCGCAGGCGCTCGCGCATCCCGAGCGCATCGACAGCGGCGTGGTGCCGCTCGACCTGGTGTCGATCGGGCGACTGGAATTCGAAGCGCCCGATGCGCAACGCTTTCCCTGCCTGCGCCTGGCGCGCGAGGCGCTCGCCGCCGGCGGCGCGGCACCGTGCATCCTGAACGCCGCCAACGAGATCGCGGTGGCGGCGTTTCTCGAGCGCGCGATCCGCTTCACCGACATCGCCGCGGTCACCGAAGCCGTGTTGCACGCGGTCGGCGCGCGCCGGGCCGGCACGACGATCGAAGAAGTCTTCGCCATCGATGCGGAGGCGCGCTCGCTCGCGCGCGGCCGCCTCGGGAGGTGCCCTGCATGAACACGCTCCAGACGATCGTCGCGTTCCTCGCGGCGCTCACGCTGCTCATCTTCGTGCACGAGATGGGCCACTACCTGGTCGCCCGCTGGTGCGACGTGAAGGTGTTGCGCTTCTCGATCGGCTTCGGCCGGCCGCTGTTGCGCTGGCACTCGGGACCCGATCGCACCGAATGGGCGATCGCGTCGATCCCGCTGGGCGGCTACGTGCGCATGCTCGACGAGCGCGATCCAGACTGCGGTCCGATCGCGCCGCACGAACTGCCGCGGGCGTTCACCCGCAAGTCGCTGCTGCAACGTTCGGCGATCGTCGTCGCCGGACCGCTGGCGAATTTCCTGCTCGCCATCGTGCTGTATGCGGCGATGGGCTGGGTCGGCATGCAGGAGCCGGCCGCATTGATCGATGCTCCGGCACCGGGCACCGCTGCGGCGGCGGCGCATCTCGAGGCCGGCGATCGCGTGCTCGAAGCCGACGGCAGCGTCGTGCGCTCGTGGAACGACCTGCGCCTGGCGCTGCTCGAGCCGGTGATCGAGCAGCGCGCCGCTTCGCTCGTCGTCGAGCACGACGGCGAGCGGCGCCCGGTGCAGCTCGACGCGAGCGGGTTGCCGGCCGACGAGGCCGAGCGCGATTTCCTCGGCACGCTGGGCCTGCGCATCGCTCCCGGTGACGTCGCAATCGGCAACGTCGTCGAAGGCGGTGCGGCCGAGCGCGACGGACTGCGCGCCGGCGACCTGATCCGTGCGATCGACGGCAAGCCGATCGAGCGCGCCCGCCAGGTGATCGAAGTGGTGCAGGCCAGCGCGGGACAACCGCTTCGTTTCGGCGTGCTGCGCGACGGCGCCGAGGTCACGCTGTCGGTGACGCCTCAGCAGCAGGAGGGTGTCGGTCGCATCGGCGCCGGACTGCAGGATCGGCTCGCGATGCAGACGGTGCGCTTCGGGCCGCTCGAGTCGGTCGGCCACGGCGTGCAGCAGACCTGGGAGATGTCGGCGTTCTCGCTGCGCATGATGGGCAAGATGCTCACCGGCGAGCTGTCGCTGCGCAACCTGAGCGGGCCGGTGACGATCGCGGATCTTGCGGGGCAGACGGTGCGCGTGGGGTGGCTCGCCTACCTGAGCTTCCTCGCGCTGATCAGCATCAGCCTCGGCGTGCTGAACCTGCTGCCGATTCCCGTTCTCGACGGGGGGCATTTGGTATATTACGCGCTCGAAGCGCTCAAGGGCAGGCCGCTGTCCGAGCGCTTCATGGCCGTCACGCAGAAGGCCGGCCTGGCGCTCATCATGATGATGATGGCGGTTGCGCTGTTCAACGATTTCACTCGGCTGATCGGTTCCTGAACGAATGCATTTCGCTCGACGCCGACCGGGGCGCAAGCCGGGTGCGGCGCAACGGGCGCTCGCCGTTCTGCTGCTGGCGGTGCTCCCCGTCGTCGCCGGCGCCTTCGAACCTTTCAAGATCCGCGACATCCGCGTCGAAGGCGTGCAGCGCACCGAGCCCGGCACGGTCTTCAGCTACCTGCCGGTTCGCGTCGGCGACACGATGACCGACGAAAAGGCGAGCGAGGCCGTCAAGGCGTTGTTCGCCACCGGGTTCTTCCGCGACGTGCGGCTCGAGGCCGATGGCGACGTGCTCGTCGTGCATGTCGAGGAACGTCCGGCGATCGCGTCGGTCGACATCACCGGCGCCAAGGAGTTCGACAAGGACACGCTGCGCAAGATGCTGCGCGACCAGGGCTTGGCCGAGTCGCGCATCTTCGATCGCGCCGTGCTCGAGCGCGCCGAGCAGGAACTCAAGCGCCAGTACCTCGCGCGCGGCAAGTACGGCGTGCAGGTGACGTCGACGATCACGCCGCTGGAGCGCAACCGCGTCGGCATCACGCTGGCGGTCGAGGAAGGGCAGAACGCGCGCATCACGGCGATCCGTTTCGTCGGCAACAAGGCGTTCAGCGACAAGCAGCTGCTCGACGAGATGCGGCTCACCACGCCGGGCTGGTTCACCTGGTACTCGAAGAACGACCAGTACGCGCGCGAGAAGCTCGCCGGCGACCTCGAATCGCTGCGCTCGTTCTACCTCGATCGCGGCTACCTGGAGTTCGCGATCGAGTCCACGCAGGTGTCGATCTCGCCCGACAAGGAAAGCGTCGAGATCACCGTCGACGTCCACGAAGGCGAACAGTTCCGCGTCTCGCAGGTCCGCTTCGGCGGCGAGCTGCTCGGTCGCGAGGACGAGTTCGCGAAGCTCGTGGAACTGAAGCCCGGCGACGTGTTCTCCGGCAGCAGGCTGAGCGACTCGACCAAGCGCATCTCGGAGCGGCTCGGCGCGCTCGGTTACGCGTTCGCCAACGTGAACGCGGTGCCCGACATCGATCGCGAGAAGCGCCAGGTGGCTTTCGACGTCCTCGTCGATCCGGGGCGCCGCGTATACGTGCGCCGCATCGACATCGCCGGCAACCTGCGCACGCGCGACGAAGTCATTCGCCGCGAGCTGCGCCAGTTCGAGGATGCGTGGTACGACGCCGAGAAAATCCGCCTGTCGCGCGAGCGCATCGATCGTCTCGGTTATTTCACCGAGGTGCGCATCGAGTCGCGTCCGGTGGCCGGTGCGCCCGACCAGGTCGACCTCGATGTGGTCGTCACCGAGCGGCCTACCGGCAACATCACGCTCGGCATCGGCTTCTCGAGCACCGACAAGGTCATCCTCTCGGGCTCGATCGTGCAGCACAACTTCCTCGGCACCGGGAAGTCGCTCGCCCTCGACGTGAACACGAGCCGGCTGTCGCGCACGATCGTCGTCTCGTACACCGATCCGTTCTTCACGCCCGACGGCGTGAGCCGCTCGTTCGACCTGTACACGCGCAGCTTCAACGCCGACGAGCTCGGGCTGGGTGACTACCGCACGCGCGCAAGCGGCGTGGGGCTGCGCTTCGGCATCCCGTACACCGAGTTCGACCGCATCAGCCTGGGCACGACCTTCGAGCGCAACGACGTGCATCTGGGCGCGCTGCCGCCGGTGCGCTACCAGCAGTTCGTCGACGACTTCGGAACGTCGAGCACCGCCTGGCTCGCCAACCTCGGCTGGGTGCGCGACAGCCGCGACAGCGCGATCGTTCCCACGCGCGGCCGCGTGCAGACGGCGAACTTCGAGGTCACGATGCCGGTGGCCGAGTTGCGCTACTGGCGCGCCACCTATCTGCACCAGTGGTACTACCCGCTGGGGCGCGACTACACGTTCGCGCTGAACGGCGACCTCGGCGTGGGGCGCGGCTTCGGCGGCGAGCCCTATCCGATCTTCAAGAACTTCTACGCCGGCGGCATCGGTTCGGTGCGCGGCTACTACCCCAGTTCGCTGGGGCCGAAGGAGCTGGAGACCACCCGGCTGGGGGGCACGCGCCTGGTGCCGCTGGGCGGACAGACGCGAGTGGTCGGCAGCGCCGAGTTCATCTTCCCGTTGCCCGGCACCGGCCACGATCGCACGATACGTTCTTTCGTCTTCATGGACGCCGGCACGGTGTTCCCCGAGGGCGAAACGGTGAGCCTGGGCGACCTGCGCTACTCCGCCGGCATCGGCTTGACCTGGCTGTCGCCGATCGGACCGCTGAAGCTGAGCCTTGCCACGCCGCTGCGCAAGCGCGAAGGCGATCGCACGCAGCGGCTGCAGTTCCAGATCGGCACCGGGTTCTGAACGCTATGCGACAATTCGTGTCACTCATCGAGACAGGAAGCGCCGGATGAAGTTCTTCGGTTGGCTTGCCGCGTGCGCGTTCGCCGTCGCGTGCGTACCGGCGGTTGCGCAGGAAGTGACGAAAATCGGCTTCGTGAACACCGAGCGAATCCTGCGCGATGCCGGCCCGGCCAAGGCGGCGCAGCAGAAACTCGAGCAGGAGTTCAGCAAGCGCGACAAGGAAGTGCAGGACATGGGCGCGCGGCTCAAGGCGCTGGGCGAGCGCCTCGAGCGCGATGCCGCGGTGATGAGCGACGCCGACCGCCTGCGTCGCCAACGCGAGTTCTCCGATCTCGAAAAAGACTTCCAGCGCCGCCAGCGCGAGTTCCGCGAAGACCTGAATCAGCGTCGCAACGAGGAGCTCGCGCAGGTCATCGACAAGGCCAATCGTGTGATCAAGCAGATCGCCGAGCAGGAGAAGTACGACATCATCCTGCAGGAGGCGGTCTTCGCGAGCCCGCGGGTCGACATCACCGACAAGGTGCTGCGCGCGCTCACCAACGGCAAGCCCTGAGACAGTGCGCCGGCTCGACCCGCCGCTGAGCCTCGGCGAGCTCGCGAGACTCGGCGGTGCGAGGCTCGTGCGCGGCGACCCCGCCGCACGGCTGCATTCGCTGGCCAGCCTCGAAGCGGCCGGCCCCGACGACCTCGCTTTCCTGGCCTCGACACGCCTGGCGCCGGCTGCCCGCGCGACGCGCGCCGGTGCCGTCGTCGTCGTGCCCGCGCTGGCCGATCGCGTGGCGGCGCAGGCTGCGCTGCTCGAGAGCGACGATGCGCAGCGCAGCTTCGCCGCGATCGCGCGCCACGTCGCGCTGCGCCTCGTTCCGCGCCCGGCGGCCGGCGTGCACCCGACCGCGGCGATCGGTTCGACGGTGCGCCTGGGCCGGGACGTGCACGTCGGCGCCTTCGCCACCATCGACGACGGTGCGACCATCGAAGATGGCGCGCTCGTCGAAGCGGGAGCGCACGTCGGAGCGGGCACCACGGTCGGCGCGGGAACGCGCCTGCATCCGCGTGTCGCCATCGAGCACGAGTGCGTGCTCGGGCGCGACTGCGAAGTGTTCGCCGGCACCGTCATCGGCGCCGACGGATTCGGTTTCGTCGACACCCCCGACGGCTGGGAGAAGATCCCGCAACTGGGCCGCGTGGTCATCGGCGATGCAGTCGAGATCGGCGCCAATTGCGCGATCGATCGCGGCGCGCTCGACGACACCGTCATCGAGAACGGCTGCAAGCTCGACAACCTGATCCAGGTCGCGCACAACGTGCGCATCGGGGAGCGAACGGCGATCGCCGGCTGCGTCGGCATCGCCGGCAGCGCGCGCGTCGGCCGGCGCTGCCGCATCGGCGGCGGCGCGGGCATCCTGGGCCATCTCGAGATCTGCGACGACGTCACGATCTCGGCGATGAGCCTCGTCACCCGTTCGATTCGCCGGCCCGGCTTCTACTCCGGCGTGTTCCCGCTGATGGACAATGCCGACTGGGAGAAGGCGGCTGCGCTGGTGCGCCGCCTTCCGCAGGAGCGCGCGCGTCGGCGCGCAACGACGAACCACCACAGGACCGACGAATGACTGCCGTGCTCGACATCCACGCGATTCTCGAACACCTGCCGCATCGCTACCCCATGCTGCTGGTCGACCGCGTGGTCGAGCTCGAACTCGGCAAGCGGATCGTCGCGATCAAGAACGTGACGATCAACGAGCCGCACTTCCTCGGGCACTTCCCGCATTACCCGGTGATGCCGGGGGTCCTGCAGATCGAAGCGCTTGCGCAGGCAGCCGGCATCCTATCGTTCCAGACGATGGGGCGCACCTCCGACGCGAGCTCGGTCTACTACTTCGTCGGCATCGACAGTGCGCGCTTCAAGCGCCCGGTCATTCCCGGCGACCAGCTGCGCCTCGAGGTCGAGATCGTCCGCATCGCGCGCTCGATCTGGAAGTACGCCGGCAAGGCCACGGTCGACGGGCAGGTCGCCGCCGAAGCCGAGCTGATGTGCACGCTGCGCGAGATCGCACCGGCCGAGGCAGCGCAGCCGGCGCAATGACCAGCGTCCATCCCAGCGCATTCGTCGATGCGGGCGCGCTGCTCGACGAAGGCGTCGAGATCGGGCCCTTCGCGGTGATCGGCCCGCAGGTGCGCGTCGGCGCCCGCACGCGCATTGGCGCGCACGTGGTCGTTCACTGCAACACGACGATCGGCGCCGACAACCGGATCTTCCCGTTCGCTTCGATCGGCGCCGATCCGCAGGACAAGAAGTACGCCGGCGAGGAGACCTGGCTCGAGATCGGCAACGGCAACACGATCCGCGAGTGCGTCACGCTGAACCGCGGGACGGTGCAGGACCGCACCGTCACGCGCGTCGGCGACGACAACTGGATCATGGCCTACGTGCACATCGCGCACGACTGCGCGATCGGCAGCCACACGATCTTCGCCAACAGCACGAACCTTGGCGGGCACGTCGAGGTCGGCGACTGGGCCTTCCTCGGCGGCGCCTCCCAGGTGCACCAGTTCTGCAAGATCGGCGCACACGCGATGACGGCGACCGGAACGATCGTCCTGCATGACGTTCCGCCGTACGTGACGGTCTCGGGCAATACGGCCGCGGCACACGGGATCAACACCGAGGGGCTGCGCCGCCGCGGTTTTTCGCCCGAACGCATCGAGACGATCCGCCGCGCCTACCGCACGCTGTACCGCAGCGGCCTGACGCTGCAGCAGGCGATCGCCGCGCTGCGCGAGCGGCAGGACGAACTCGCACGCAATGCTGCAGGCGAAGCGCCGGCGGCGGCGCTCGATCTCGCGCTGCTGGCCGGTTTCCTCGAACGCGTCGGCCGCGGCATCGTCCGCTGATGCCGGCGCAGCCCGCGCGCCGGGAGTCGCTCGCGCTCGGCATGGTCGCCGGCGAGGCCTCGGGTGACGTGCTCGCGGCGGCGCTGCTTGCGGGGCTCGGCGTGCAGGCCGATCGCGTGCACGCCGCCGGCATCGGCGGTCCGTCGATGCGCGCGCAGGGCTTCGACCCGTGGTGGACGATCGACGCGCTGTCGGTCAACGGCTACCTGGAAGTGCTGCGCGAGTATCCGCGGCTGCGACGCATGCGCAATGCGTTGCGCGAGCGCCTGCTGCAGTGGCGTCCCAACGTGTTCGTCGGCGTGGACGCGCCCGATTTCAACCTCGATCTCGAGCGCGCGTTGCGCAGCCGCGGCCTGCGCGTCGTGCACTTCATCGGCCCGTCGATCTGGGCATGGCGGCGCGAGCGCATCCGCAGGATCGCGGCGAGCGTCGATCGAATCCTGTTGCTGTTCCCGTTCGAGCAGGCGCTGTATCGCGACGCCGGCATCGACGCGGTCTACGTCGGCCACCCCTTGGCCGACGTGATTCCGCACGACGTCGATGCAGGCGAGGCGCGGCGCGGCCTCGGCTTGCCGGCCGACGCGCCGGTGGTGGCACTGCTGCCCGGCAGCCGTCCCTCGGAGATCGAGCACCTCGCCGCACCGTTCCTCGCCACCGCGGCGTGGCTGCACGCGCGCCGTCCCGATCTGCGCTTCGTGTTGCCGGCCGCTTCCGACGCGGGCTTCGAGCGCCTGAAGGCGATCGCCGCGCGCGCGCGGCTGCCGTCGACGATGTCGTTGACGATCGTGCGCGGCCGCGCGCACGATGCGCTGGCCGCCGCCGAAGCGGTGCTTGTCGCCAGCGGCACGGCGACGCTCGAGGCGGCCCTTTTCCGCAGGCCGATGGTCATTGCGTACCGGATGAGTGCGATCAGTTACCGGATCATGCGGCCGATGGCGCTGTTGCCGTGGGTCGGACTGCCGAACGTGCTCGCCGAGCGTTTCGTCGTGCCGGAGTTCCTGCAGAACGACGTCCAACCCGAAGCGATGGGTCGCGCACTGCTGCGCCAACTCGACGACGCGGCGCACCGCGCATCGATCGTCGAGACCTTCTCGCGCATGCACGAGACGCTGCGCCGCGGGTGCGCATCGCGCGCCGCGCAGGCGGTGCTGGAGGTGGCCGATGACCGTGCGGTCGCGTAGGCGCGCGCAGTCCGAACTCGCGCTCGGCGCATTCGGCATCGACGGCCCGGTGTGCGGCGTTGACGAGGCCGGCCGCGGTCCGCTCGCCGGGCCGGTCTACGCGGCGGCCGTGGTGCTCGATCCAGGCCGGCCCATCCGCGGGCTGCGCGATTCCAAGCAGCTCGACGCGCCGCGGCGCGAGACGCTGTCGCTGCGCATCCGCGAACGGGCGCGCGCATGGGCGATCGCCAGCGCGAGTGTCGAGGAGATCGACACGCTGAACATCCTGCAGGCGTCGTTGCTCGCGATGCAGCGCGCGGTGGCGGCGCTCGGCGTCGTTCCGGCGCTGGCACGCGTCGACGGCGACCGTGCGCCGAAGCTCGCCTGCGCGGTGCAGACGATCGTCGGTGGTGACGCCAGCGATCGCGCGATCTCGGCCGCGTCGATCCTCGCCAAGGTCGCGCGCGACGAGGCAATGTGCGCGCTGCACGAGCGATTCCCGCGATACGGCTTCGATCGTCACAAGGGCTATGGAACGCCCGAGCATCTGCGGCTGCTGCAGCTGAACGGTCCGTGTTGCGCGCATCGGCGCAGCTTCGCCCCGGTGCGCGTGTTGCTCGCGTCGCCGCGCGTCGACGAGTCGCTCGAATCCTTCCGGGCCGGCCTGTTCGCCGTCGGCGTCGACGTCCTGACGGGCGATGACTGAGGACGCGCTGCGCGTAGTCTCATCGTCGTCGAACGCGCGTTACCGGCGGCTGCTCGCGCTCATCGGCTCGTCACGCGAGCGCGCGGGCGCCGGCGTCGTCGTGCTCGAAGGTGTTCATCTGCTGCAGGCCTGGGCCAGGCGCTTCGGCGCCGGCGCCGAGCCGATCGAAATCTTCATCGCCCGCCGCGGCATCGACGATCCCGAGATCGCCCCGTGGGCGGTTCGCCATCGCCGGCACGCGGTCGTCCTGGAAGACCGTCTGTTCGACCGTGCGAGCAGCGTCGAGCACGGGGCTGGTCTGCTGGCGATCGTCGGGTTGCCCCGCGCGCCGCGGTTTGAGCAACTGGACGACGACGCGGTGTATCTCGATCGCGTGCAGGACCCCGGAAACGTCGGCACCGTGCTGCGCAGTTGCGCTGCCGCCGGCGTGCGGCGCGTGCTCTGTGCGCCGGGAACCGCCGCATGCTGGTCGCCGAAGGTGCTGCGCGCGGCGATGGGCGCGCATTTCGCACTCGAGATCCACGAGGGCATCGACGCCGCCGACCTGCAGGCGCGCTGCCGCATTACGCCGATCGCCACCGACGCCGGCGCGCCGCGCTCGCTGTACGACAGCGACCTGCGCGCCCCGATGCTCTGGCTGTTCGGCAACGAAGGGCAGGGACTCGACCCGGCGCTGCGGGCGTGGACGCGCGCGCAGCGCGTGTCGATTCCTCAGACTGATGCCGTGGAGTCGCTCAACGTCGGCGTCGCCGCGGCATTGTGCCTGTACGAGCAATGGCGACAGCGAGGCTTCGCAGGCAGGCGGCGCGGCGTCGGAGCGGCATCCGATTAGGCCAGATCGAGCTCGTCCAGCACCGTCGCCGCGATTTCCTCGATCGACTTCGTCGTCGACGACAGCCAGCGGATCCCCTCGCGGCGCATCAGCGCCTCGCCGCGGCTGACCTCGTACCGGCAGTTTGACAGCGATGCGTAGCGGCTGCCCGGGCGCCGCTCGTTGCGGATCTCGGCCAGCCGCTCCGGCGCGATCGAAAGCCCGAACAGCTTCGGCTTGTAGCGGTACAGCACCTCGGGCAGCGTGCCGCGCTCGAAGTCTTCCGGAACGAGCGGGTAGTTGGCGGCGCGGATGCCGTGCTGCATCGCCAGGAACAGGCTGGTCGGCGTCTTGCCGCTGCGCGAGACGCCGACCAGGATCACCTCGGCGTGGTCGAGCTCGACGTGGCTCTGCCCGTCGTCGTGCGCCAGCGTGTAGTTGATCGCCGCGATGCGACGCTGGTAGGCCTCGGAGTTGGTCGCCGTGTGCGAGCGGCCGACGGTGTGCGTGGAGCGCACGCCGAACTCGCTCTCGAGCGGTTCGACGAAGGTAGCGAACAGGTCGAGATAGCGGCAGTTCGCCATGCGAACGATGTCGTTGATCGCCGGGTCGATCAGCGTGCTGAAGACGACCGGACGGTTGCCATCGACCAGTGCCTGGCGGTCGATGCGCTCGACCGCCTGCTGCGCCTTCTCGACCGAATCGACGAAGGGCAGGCGCACCTGGCGCAGCTTCATCGGCTCGAATTGCGTGAGCAGCGAATGGCCGAAGGTTTCGGCCGTGATGCCGGTGCCGTCGGAGACGAAGAAGATCGTGCGTTCGAAGCGCGGATGCGCTGGCGCCGGTTCGCCGCCGGGCGCGGCCACGAGCGGCGCCGCCCCGGCACCGGCCTGCTGCGAGGGGTCGCTCATCGCGGGCGCGCCGCACCGGGAGCGCCGGGGCGGATGGGTCGGCGGCGCGCAGTAGAATCGCGCGAGAGAAGCCCGACCGGCTGCTGCGGCGCCGGTCCGCTGCACGCGCCGGAACGCGCGCAACACGAATTTCCAACCATGTCAGGACCTTTCCATGAATTCGAACGACGAACGGTACGTCGTCGCCTTCGAGGCGCTGCGCATGACCGATGTCGAATCGGTCGGCGGCAAGAACGCTTCGCTGGGCGAGATGATCGGCGAGTTGGCCGCCTCGGGCGTGCGCGTGCCGAGCGGCTTCGCCACCACGGCATTCGCCTTTCGTGAATTTCTCGACCGGAACGGACTCACCGAACGCATCGCCGCGCGCCTGCGCGAGTTGAACACCGAGGACGTCAAGGCGCTCGCCGAATGCGGCGCCGAGATTCGCCGATGGGTCGTCGACGCTCCGCTTCCGGAGCGGCTCGAACAGGCCATCCGCGAGCATTATCGCCGGATGTCGGAAGAGGCGGGCGGACAGCTCGCGGTGGCGGTGCGCTCGTCGGCCACCGCCGAGGACCTTCCCGACGCGTCCTTCGCCGGCCAGCAGGAGAGCTACCTGAACGTCGTCGGCATCGACGCCGTGCTCGACCGGATCCGGCACGTGTTCGCGTCGCTGTACAACGACCGCGCGATCTCCTACCGCGTGCACAAGGGCTTCGAGCACGGAGAGGTGGCGTTGTCGGCCGGCGTGCAGCGCATGGTGCGCAGCGACCTCGCCAGCTCGGGCGTGATGTTCACGATCGACACCGAATCGGGCTTCCCCGACGTCGTCTTCATCACCAGCGCCTACGGACTGGGCGAAACGGTGGTGCAGGGCGCGGTGAACCCCGACGAGTTCTACGTGCACAAGCCGATGCTCGAGAGGGGCAGGTTCCCGATCATCCGGCGCGAACTCGGCTCGAAGCTCATTCGCATGGTGTTCGCCCCCGACGCCGACGGCGCGGATGCCGGGCGACGCGTGCGCACGCTCGACACGACGCTGGAGGCGCGCAACCGGTTCTCGCTGTCGGACGACGACGTGATCGAACTGGCGCGCTACGCGGTGATCATCGAACGTCACTACGGACGCCCGATGGACATCGAGTGGGGCAAGGACGGTGCCGACGGCAAGCTCTACATCCTGCAGGCGCGCCCCGAGACGGTGAAGTCCCGCGTCGGCGAGACGCGCCAGCAGCGCTACAAGCTCAAGGCGAGCTCCGAAGTGCTCGCCTCGGGTCGCGCAATCGGCCAGAAGGTGGGCGCGGGCCAGGTGCGCGTCGTCGCCGACGCAAGCGCGATGGACCGGGTGCAACCGGGCGACGTGCTCGTCACCGACATGACCGACCCGAATTGGGAGCCGGTGATGAAGCGCGCGGCGGCGATCGTCACCAACCGGGGCGGGCGCACCTGCCACGCGGCGATCATCGCGCGCGAACTGGGCATCCCGGCCGTCGTCGGCTGCGGCGATGCGACCGAGCGACTGAAGGACGGCGCGCTCGTCACCGTATCGTGCGCCGAGGGCGACACCGGCTACATCTACGACGGACTGCTCGAGACCGAGGTCACCGAGATCGATTCGGGCTCGATGCCGCCGCTGCCGGTGAAGCTGATGATCAACGTCGGCAACCCGCAACTCGCCTTCGACTTCGCGCTGCTGCCCAGCCAGGGCGTGGGCCTGGCGCGCCTCGAGTTCATCATCAACAACAACATCGGCATCCATCCGAAGGCGATCCTCGACTACCCGAACGTCGATGCCGACCTGAAGAAGGCGGTGGAGAGCGTGGCGCGCGGACACGCCACGCCGCGCGCGTTCTACGTGGAGCGGCTCGCCGAAGGTGTTGCGACGATCGCCGCGGCGTTCTGGCCGCGTCCGGTCATCGTGCGGCTGTCGGACTTCAAGTCGAACGAGTACCGCAAGCTGATCGGCGGCTCGCGCTACGAACCCGTCGAGGAGAACCCGATGCTCGGTTTTCGCGGCGCTTCGCGCTACGTGGCCGAGAGCTTCCGCGACTGCTTCGAGCTCGAATGCGAGGCGATGCGCCGCGTGCGCGGACAGATGGGCTTCACCAACGTCGAGCTGATGGTGCCGTTCGTGCGCACGACGCAGGAGGCCGAGTCGGTGGTCGAACTGCTGTCGCGCTACGGGCTGCGTCGCGGCGAAGACGGGCTGCGCCTCATCATGATGTGCGAGCTGCCGTCCAACGCGTTGCTTGCCGAGCAGTTCCTCGAGCACTTCGACGGCTTCTCGATCGGCTCGAACGACCTGACGCAGTTAACGCTCGGGCTGGACCGCGACTCGGGCTTGGTCGCCGAAGGCTTCGACGAGCGCGATCCCGCGGTGCGCCTGCTGCTCGAGCGCGCAATCCGCGCCTGCCGAGACGCTGGCAAGTACGTCGGCATCTGCGGCCAGGGCCCCTCCGATCACCCCGATCTCGCCCGCTGGCTGATGGAGCAGGGAATCGAGTCGATCTCGCTGAACCCGGATACGTTGATTTCGACCTGGCAGCAGCTTGCCGGGGAAGGGAAGGGGGAAGGGGGAAGGCAGAAGGGGTAGAAATAGCGAGCGGGAAGGGCTACGAAGCCGGGGCTTTGCCCCTTCCCCCTTCTCCCTTCCCCCGTCCCGCCTTCAACACCCGCTGCTTCTCCCGCTGCCATTCGCGCTCGCGTTCGGTGGCGCGCTTGTCGTACTGGCGCTTGCCCTTGGCCAGGCCGATCGTCGCCTTCACGCGTCCGCGCGTGTAGTGCAGGTCGAGCGGCACCAGCGTGTAGCCGGCGCGCTCGACCTTGCCGATCAGCTTGGCGATCTCGGCCTCGTGCATCAGCAGCTTGCGCGAACGCAGCGGATCGGGATTCACGTGCGTGGACGCCTCGGGCAAGGCCGTGATGTGCGCGCCGATCAGGAACAGTTCCGCATCGCGCACGATGACGTAGCCTTCCTTCAACTGCACGCGGCCCGCGCGGATCGCCTTGACCTCCCATCCCTCGAGCGCGACCCCCGCTTCGAAGCGCTCCTCGATGAAGTAGTCGTGCGTGGCCTTTTTGTTCTGCACGATTGTCATGACTAGAATCCTAACCCGTGCACGCCGTCCGCAAGTCCGTCCTGCTTCCGTACAGCGACCGGAAGATGTACGAGCTCGTCGAGCGCGTCGAGGATTACCCGAAGTTCCTGCCCTGGTGCGGGGGCTCCGAGGTCAGTCGCGAGAGCGACGAGCGCGTCGTTGCCACCGTGCTCATCGACTTCCGCGGATTGAAGCAGCGCTTCACCACGACCAACCTGCAGCGTCCGCCCGAGGCGATCTCGATGCGCCTGCGTGAAGGGCCGTTCTCGCGACTGGACGGCGAATGGCGCTTCCGCGCGCTGCGCGAGGACGCCTGCAAGGTCGAGTTCTCGCTCGAATACGCATTCGCCGGCGGCCTGCTCGGGCGCGCGCTGGCGCCCGTCTTCGACCAGATCGCCCGCTCGTTCATCGACGCCTTCGTTCGACGCGCCGATCAGGTCTACGGCGGCATGAGCTGACAACGATGCGTGTCGAGCTGGCGTGGGTCGGGGAGGGCGGCGAGGTGCTGCTGCGCGCGCTCGAGCTGCCGGCCGGCGCCACGGTGGGCGACGCTCTCGATGCCCTGGGTGATCCGCTGACCACCACGCTGCGCGAGCGCATTCGCGACGACGCGCTGGCCGTGGCTGTCTACGGCAAGTCGCGCCCGCTCGAAAACGTCTTGAAGGACGGCGATCGCATCGAGCTCGTGGGCAGCCTGCTCGCCGATCCTCGCACCGCGCGGCGCATGCGCGTGCAGCAGCGACGCGCCGAGGGCGGCGATCCGCGCTGGAAGCGGCGATAGGGTGCTACCCGGGGCGGCGTTCAGCGGTCGGTGCAGACGCGCGCAAGATCGGTGCGCGCGATCTTCAGCCGCTGCGCCCGCTGCGCGTCGTCCAGCGGCTCCGGCTCGCCGCGCGCATTCATCATGACGACCCGCATGCCGCTCTCCAGCGTCCGGATTTCGCGTTGCGCTTCGCTGCAGGCGCGCTTCATCGTCGCTGCGCGTTCGCTGTCCTCGCGCTGCTTCGCCTCGCTCGCTTCGCGCTCGGCCGTGCGCTGTCGGAACGCACGCTCGCGTTCGACCCAACTCGGCGTCGCGGCGGCCGACGCTTTCGCCGGCGATGCCGCCGCAGCATCCGTGGGCGACGTTGTTTCCGAGGGCGGCGAGCCGACCGAGCTCGAGGCCGTCGTGGGCTGGCCGACGACCGGCGAGCGCACGATCTGCGACGAACGCACGTCGGCAGGCGGAGCCCGATCGGAGTAGACCATCCGCCCTTGCGCGTCGCGCCACTGCCAGGGCGTGGCTTGGCTGGCGGCCGATGCGAAGAGCAGCGCACCGGCGGCCAGGGCGCAGGGGACGAAACGGATTGCGGTCATGTCGCTCGCTGCTGTGCCGGTAGTCCGCGGATTGTCTCGGCCGCCGGGGCCGTCGGACGATTGATGCCGACGGATGGCGCCGCACGCACGACGAAAGCGACGCGGCAAGCGACGCCCCCCACGCCGGTATAATCGACTTTTGCGCGAGGGCTCCATGCGACTGGCCAAGAAGGCGCTCACGTTCGACGACGTCCTGCTCGTCCCCGCCTACTCCGAGATCCTTCCCCGCGACACCTCCCTCAGAACCCGGCTCACGCGCCGGATTGGCCTGAACATCCCGCTCGTCTCGGCGGCGATGGACACCGTCACCGAAGGGCGCCTGGCGATCGCCATCGCGCAGGAAGGCGGCCTGGGCATCGTCCACAAGAACCTGTCGCCGCAGCAGCAGGCGGCGGAGGTCGCGCGCGTCAAGCGCCATGAAGCCGGCGTCGTCGTCGATCCGATCACGATCGAGCCCGACATGAAGGTGTTCGACGTGATCCAGCTCACCCAGCAGCACCGCATCTCGGGGCTGCCGGTGGTGCAGGGCAGGAAGGTCGTCGGCATCGTCACCAACCGCGACCTTCGCTTCGAAACACGCCTCGACGAGCCGGTGAGCCGCATCATGACGCCGCGCGAGCGGCTGGTCACCGTCCACGAGGGCGCCTCGCTCGACGAAGCGCAGGCGCTGATGCACCGACACCGACTCGAGCGCGTGCTCGTCGTCGACGACGAGTTCGAGCTCAAGGGCCTCATCACCGTCAAGGACATCCTGAAGGCCACCGCGCATCCCGACGCCTGCAAGGACGAGCAGGGCAAGCTGCGCGTAGGTGCGGCGGTCGGCGTCGGCGACGGCGGCGAAGCCGAGGAGCGCATCGAGCGCCTGGTGCGCGCCGGCGTCGACGTGCTCGTCGTCGACACGGCGCACGGCCACACGCGCGGCGTGATCGAACGCGTGCGCGCCATCCGGCGCGCGCACCCCGACGTGGACATCGTCGCCGGCAACATCGCCACCGGCGAGGCGGCGCGCGCGCTGGTCGAGGCCGGCGCCGACGCCGTCAAGGTCGGCATCGGGCCGGGTTCGATCTGCACGACGCGCGTCGTCGCCGGCGTGGGCGTTCCGCAGATCACCGCGATCGCCGACGTGGCCGGCGCGCTCGCCGGCACCGACGTGCCGCTGATCGCCGACGGCGGCATCCGCTACTCGGGCGACGTCGCCAAGGCAGTCGCCGCCGGCGCCGATTCGGTGATGCTCGGCTCGATGTTCGCCGGCACCGAGGAGGCGCCCGGAGAGGTCATCCTCTACCAGGGCCGCTCGTATAAAACCTATCGAGGCATGGGATCGCTCGGCGCGATGCAGCAGGGCGCGGCCGACCGCTATTTCCAGGACCCCACCGGAAGCGTCGACAAGCTCGTGCCCGAAGGCATCGAGGGGCGCGTGCCGTACAAGGGCTCGGTCGTCACGATCATCTATCAGCTGTGTGGCGGGTTGCGCGCGAGCATGGGCTATTGCGGCTGCCCGACGATCGATCAGATGCGTTCGAAGCCGCACTTCGTCGAGATCACCGCCGCCGGCATGCGCGAGTCGCACGTGCACGACGTGCAGATGACGAAGGAAGCGCCGAACTACCGGGCCGACTGAACGACCGATACGCGATGCACGACCGGATCCTCATTCTCGATTTCGGCTCGCAGGTCACGCAGCTGATCGCGCGACGCATCCGCGAGGCGAACGTCTACTGCGAAATCCATCCCTGCGACGTCGGCGACGCGTTCGTGCGCGCGTTCGCGCCGAAGGGCATCGTGCTGTCGGGCAGCCATTTGTCGGCGTACGAGTCGTCGAACGACCGCGCACCCGAGGCCGTGTTCACACTCGGCGTGCCGGTGCTCGGCATCTGCTACGGCATGCAGACGATGGCGCAGCAGCTCGGCGGCCGCGTCGAGAGTGGCTCGCCGCGCGAGTACGGATACGCGCAAGTGCGGGCGCGCGGACACACGAAGCTGCTCGACGGCATCGAGGATTCGCGCAACGCCGAAGGCCACGGGCTGCTCGAAGTCTGGATGAGCCACGGCGACAAGGTTGTCGAGTTGCCGCCCGGCTTTCGACAGATGGGCTCCACCGCCTCGTGCCCGATCGCGGCGATGGCCGACGAGGAACGCCGCTTCTACGGCGTGCAGTTCCATCCGGAGGTCACGCATACGAAGCAGGGCACGAAGATCCTGCGCCGCTTCGTGCTCGAGATCTGCGGCTGCAGCGGCGACTGGGTCATGGCGCGGCACATCGACGAGGCCGTCGAGTCGATCCGGCGCCGGGTCGGCGACGAGGAAGTGATCCTCGGCCTGTCCGGCGGCGTCGATTCGAGCGTCGCCGCGGCGCTCATCCATCGCGCGATCGGCGAGCGGCTGCATTGCGTGTTCGTCGACACCGGGCTGCTGCGACTGGGCGAGGCCGAGCAGGTGATCGACACCTTCGGGCGGCACATGGGCGTGCACCTCGTGCACGTCGACGCGGCCGGGCGCTTCCTCGAGAAGCTCGCCGGCGTCGCCGAGCCGGAGGCCAAGCGCAAGATCATCGGCCGTGAATTCGTCGAGGTGTTCCAGGCGCAGGCCGCGGAAATGCCGAATGCCAAGTGGCTCGCGCAGGGAACGATCTACCCCGACGTCATCGAATCGGCCGGCGCGGGCTCGAAGAAGGCGGCCGTCATCAAGTCGCACCACAACGTCGGTGGGCTGCCCGAGACGCTGCACCTGAAGCTGCTCGAGCCGCTGCGTGATCTGTTCAAGGACGAAGTGCGCGAACTGGGCCTCGCGCTCGGGCTGCCGCGCGAGATGGTCTACCGGCATCCGTTCCCCGGCCCGGGTCTCGGCGTGCGCGTGCTCGGCGAGGTGCGCCACGAGTACCTCGGAATGCTTCGCGAAGCCGACGCGATCTTCATCGACGAGCTGCGCAACACGCACGACACGGACGGGCTGAACTGGTACGAGAAGACCTCGCAGGCCTTCGTCGTCTTCCTGCCGGTGAAGTCGGTCGGCGTGATGGGCGATGCGCGCACCTACGAATACGTCGTTGCGCTGCGTGCCGTGCAGACGCAGGACTTCATGACCGCGCACTGGGCACCGCTGCCGCACGACCTGCTAGCGCGAGTGTCGAACCGCATCATCAACGAGGTGCGAGGAATCAACCGGGTAGTGTACGACGTATCGGGGAAGCCGCCGGCGACGATCGAGTGGGAATGACCCCATGTCTGGCAGCGGCTGGCACAGCCGGGCGAAAAACCGCGTGACACGCCGCCCGGCTACCAGCAGAGAGCCGTCTTCCAACCGGGTGTTCGATTCGGCCATCCAGGCCGGAGCACGAGAACCGCGTCTCCGGGATAGCTACGGTAGCCGTTGGCGCTGCCGCGCCACCGCCTTCAGTAGGCCAATGCGTTCGTAAAAGCGGATACGCGACGGCGCGAGGCTCGTACGCTGTGTGAGCTCTCCGATCTTCAGCGACCCCGACGGCGGCTGGGAGTACCCGGCGCTGGATAGCGGCGCAATGCGCGGGATCACCATGACTTCAATCGAAACACGCGACGGTCTGAACTGAAATTGTCCTGTACGAAGGCGGGCGCATCTTTCCTACACGCCGTTCGGAAACGGTGCACCAGAGGGACGACATCATGAAATCGATCGCCAAATTCGCCATCTCGACCGCCTTCGCATTCGCCGCCTTCGGCGTGCAGGCGCAGACGATTGAAACCGACTACCCGGCAGTGAACGGCAACGTCGGCGCCCCCACGATCGCGCTGCAGATGAGTGCACAGACTGCGCCGCTTGCCGATCGGGGATCCGACCTCTTCCTTGTCCAGTCGAACAACGAGGGGCCGGTCGAGAAACCGATCCCCGGCCACGCGGCGGCGTCGACCACCGCGCCGATGCGTCCGGTCGGCGTGACGGTCCTGGGTGCTCCCAGCTTCAATGCCTGAGCAGGGCTCCCATCCGCGCCTCCTGATGCATTGGCACCGCCTTCGCTGAAGCGAATCGCCAGGAGGCTGAAACGGCACTGTCGGCGCGGCGCAAGCTGCGCCGCTTGCCGTTTTGAGCCGGCAAGCGCCGGACGGCGCTGCATGAACGAATCGCTGGGTACCTCTGGAACGATCTGTTCGCTCGCGTGCTTATGCATCCGATGCCCGTCCCTCATCGGTTCCGACGGGCTGGCTGCCATCTCGGGGATCAGCAGGTCGACGGGCTTCGGCGCCTGACGCAGCGCGTCGAGCATGAACATGTTCGGCTTCGTGCCACCGGAAAAGATCATCGACAGTCCGTTCCACTCGAGCAGGTAGCTGATCGAGCCGTTGCGGTCGTGGACCGCAGGGAACCGGGAAATGCGGATCTGATTGCTGCGATCCTCGTAGGCGACCCAGGTGGCCGGGCTGCTCCACGCGAACTGGAGTTCACGCAGCGACAGGTTGTTGCTCCACTGTCCGGTCTTGCCGCCGTTGGCCCAGTTGAGTTCGGTCACGACGATCTCATAGCCGTCGCCTTCGGCCCCGACGTAGCGCGTGCCGACGAAACTCTGAGACTCGGTGTGCCAGCGATTCATCTCGCGGAAGGCCTTGGCGAAGGCGATCGTGCCGTCGTCGAAATACTCGGGCTCCTCCGCGGAGTCGGCGCTGCCGTACCACGGGTTGCGGATGTGAGACTTCGACGGCCCCCAGATGTACAGCGGCGATTTGGCATCCCGCAAGTGGCATAGCGCGAATGCGATGCGACGATCGTCGCTGCCAGCCTCTGGTTGCTCCAGTGGGTGGCGCCGTCCGCAAACTTGTGATTCGGCCTATACGTCAAACAAGCAGCGGGCTGCCTGGAACGCGGCCGGGATAATGCGCATACATGCCAGCCAGGCGTTCGGCGAGGTCCCGAGCGATGCTGATCCGCGCTCTGCCGGGCTCTTGCGGAGCTGAACGGCATCTCGAGCGGCGGACGCGGAAAAGACGCAACGCCGCGACGACTTCAATCGAAACGAGTAAGGACTGAACTGAAATCTGCCTGCACGACGACGGGCGCATCGTTCCTACACGCCGTTCGAGAAACGGTGCACCTGAAGGAAGACATCATGAAATCGATCGCCAAATTCGCCATCCCGACCGCCTTCGCCTTCGTCGCCTTCGGCGTGCAGGCACAGACAATCGAAACCGACTATCCGGCCGTGAGCGGCAACGTCGGCGCTCCCACGATCGCGCTGCAGATGAGTGCGAAGACCGCCCAGGTCGCCGATGGGGGGCATGACCTGCTTCTCGTCCAATCAAACTACGAGGGACCGGTCGAAAAGGCGATGACCGGCCGAGCGAGCGCCCAGGCGCCCGCACCGACTCCCCCGGTCGGCGTCACCGTTCTCGGCGCGCCAAGCTTCAATGCCTGACCGGACAGCACCCGCGCTCCCGGGTGCAGCGGCGCTGCCCTCGCGAAAGCGTATCGCCAGGAGGCCGAAATGGCACTGTCGGCGCAGCGCAAGCTGCGCCGCTTGCCGTTCTTGGCCGGCAAGCGCCGAACGACGCTGCCCCTGCAAGGCGATGTTCGTGGCCCAACCCCCGCACGCGCTCATCCGGCTGAAATGACCCTCGACTACGCCTGGCTCCACGGCACCGTCCGCGAGCGTTTCGAATCGGACGCGGCGATGGAGGCATTCCTGCCCACGGCGCTCACGCCCGACGAATTGCAGAAGAAGGGCAACGACCGCTACCTCTCGGCGATGACGCAGCGGGTGTTTCAAGCGGGCATGCGGCACGCGATGGTCGACGCGAAGTGGCCGGCATTCGAAGAGGTCTTCGAGCGATTCGATCCGGCGACGATGACCCGACTCGGGCCGAAGCAGATCGAAGATTGCATGACGGATCCACGGATCATCCGCGATCGGGCCAAGCTGCAGACCATCCCGAAGAACGCCCGGTTCATCGTGGACGTCGCGGCCGAGCACGACGGCAGCTTCGGCGCCTTCATCGCCGAATGGCCGTGTAGCGACATCATCGGCCTGTGGGCGCTGCTGGCCAGGCGCGGTGCGCGCCTTGGAGGGCGCTCGGCCGCCGGCTTCCTGCGCCTGGTCGGGAAGGACAGCTTCCTGCTGACCAGCGACGTGGTCGCACGCCTGAAGGCCGCGGAGGTGATCGATCGCGAACCGAGCGGGCAGCGCGACCTGCAAGCCGTGCAGGCCGCGTTCAATGCGTTGCAGCAGGCATCGGGAAGACCGCTGTGCCAGCTCTCGGCGATGCTGTCCTTGAGCATCAATCCGATCTTCTGATCCTGGTGGCGTGCGCGAGCACTGCGAGCGGCACGAGCGATAACGCGATACCAGAACCTGGTTGCGATGCGCACGGCGGACAAGGACAAGCCGTGGGTGCGCGACATCGCCGACGCGTATCGATCGCGCGAGTTCCTGCGCGTGACGAACGAGCGCTTCGCGGGCTTCACCAAGCCCGACTACCAGCAGGCACTCGAGAGTCGTTGAACGAGGCGGACCCGAGAACCGGGCACGCGCTTCGGATGGTCGCGGCGCTCGCGCCCAGCTGCGCGGGCGCGAGCCAGGTGCAGTTCGCCAGTGATGTCGTCGCCGGTTTCCGGTCGAGAAAAGCCTGGCTCGTGGTATGTATCGTCGGACTCGAAGTTGCGAGGCGAAGACACGGATGAACACGAAGGCGGAGCAGGGTTGCGCACTTCGCTTTCGCCCGAGCAGGGGACGCGGCTTCAGGCAGCGATCTCCAAGGTCTGAGCTTAGGGACGACCGGCGACCCGGTCCGCGATTCGACCCGTGAGGTACCGCCGCGTCCTGTTGATCACCGACCTCGCCGCCGATTCACGCCCTGCGCTGGCGGCGATCCGGCAGTTGCTGCCCGCCGTCGAGCAACTCGTCGTCCTGGCCTGCCTGCCGCTTCGCAACCTGGGCTGGTTTGCCGGAGAGGCGCCGCCGGACATGGGACTCGCGGCCGAGTCGGCGCTCGACCGGCTGCGCGGCGAGGCAGCAGCAGCGGCGGCGACGGTCGAGGTCCGGCTCGCGCTCGCACCCGCTATCGAGGCGCTCGACGAAGTGGCGGCGGCAGCGGGCATCGATCTGCTGGTGGTCGGCCCTTTTTCGTTCAGCTCGCCTCTGGCCGGTATCGCGAACGTGACGGCCTTGCGCAAGCGCCGCTCGCTTGCGGTGCTTTGGGTGCCAGATCGCGAGACTGCGGACTCGGCCGCGCTCGTCGCGCAGCGGGCGCCCAAACTAGTCTGCGTTGCGAGCGGGCGGCGGGCCGCAGTGGCGGTGGCCGCTTTCCTGCGTGACCACGCTGACCCGGCGCAGCACGTCACTGTGCTGCAGGCGAGCACGGCGGCGGTGCCGCCTGATCTGTCCGCGGCCCTCGAAGTGGCCGGTATCCGCGCTTCGATCGAATTCCTCACCCCGGGCGAAAGTCCGCTCGAGCGATGGCTCGAAGAGCGGGCGCATGCCCATGCCTTCGATCTTCTCGTATTCGCGCGCCTGCCGTCGGCACTGCTGCTCGGTTCCTGGTCAACGGCGCCGTCGCTGTTGCTGCCGCCGCCACCACCGATCGGGCGTCCGTTGACCGAGCTTGCGCTCGATGGGCCTGATCTCGTCGACCTCGGCGAGCCGCTGCGCGGACGCTTCGAATATGCGGTTGGCATTGGCCGCCGCACGCCCATTCCCGACCAGGCGCTGGCCTTCGTCTCAGGCGGCAAGGTGGTCACCGAGCTCGAGTCGCGCAACGGCGAGGTGACGTGGGACGAAGACGGCCGGGCACCAGCCTGCGGCGTATTCCGCGTCGAGGGCAGCGACGCCTCGCATCCGTTGGCTGCGATCGAGCTGCGACTTGCGATCGTGCGCCCCGGAGCAGTGCCGCTACTGCTGTTCGACGCGGAGCTGTCCGACGACGAGTTGTCGGCCTTGCAGGATGTCGCAACGACGCGGACAGACAACCGTCCAGAGCTGCTCGCGGTCCGCTTGCGACCGGTGCGCAGCTGTCGGTCGATCCGTGCACGGCTGCAGGCGACAGGCCTTGCGCCGCGCGTCGTCGACGCGAGCGTGGTGCTGGACGAAGGTGCCGCGCTCGATGTGCCGGAACTGGCCGACGCGGTGCGCCTGGCACGCACCGCCGCGCGCATGCGCGCGGCGGGCTTTCCGGTCCTGGCGATCGTGCACCGCGCAAAGCAGACGCCGTCGACGATCGGTTTCACAGCGCTGCACGCCGACGACATCGGTGCGCCGTTCGCGACCTCGTTGCAGGCCGCCGCGGTGCCGCCCGAGCCCGCCTCGTTCGACGAGCGTATCGAGCTCGTGACAGGTGCGCCGCTCATTGCCGGCAACCGGATCGAGATCGAGCTCGACAACGTCGAGGCGCGGCAGTGGCTGCTCGCGGCGATCGAGAACAGCGTCGCGCGGATTCACTTCCAGACCTACATGGCGGCCGACGACGACATCGGGCGCCTGGTCGAGGCGGCGCTCGCGCGCGCGGCTGCACGCGGCGTGACCGTGCGTTTGCTGGTCGATTCGTTGCACGGCCTGCACGGCTCGCTGGGTGCGCGCAACCCGCTGCTCGGTCGCCTCGGCGCGGTGGCGGGAATCGAACTGCGGGTGGGCAAGCCGATCAGCGGCGTGCCCGCGCTCGAGGAACTCAAGCAGCGGGATCATCGCAAGCTCGTCGTCGTCGACAACCAACTGGCGCTGCTCGGCGGCCGCAATGTCTCGCACGAGTACTACACCGGGTTCGACGAAGTCGAACTCGGCAGGCAGTCGATGTGGCGCGAGGTCCCCTGGCTGGATGCAGGGGCGCGGGTCGAGGGGCCTGCGGTCACGATGCTCGAGCAGGGGTTTCTCGATGCCTGGCGGGCGGCGGGAGGTGACGCGTGGCCGGTGGCGCAGTGCGCCGCGGCCGGTGCATCGGCCGCACGCATCGTCACCCATCACGGTCTGCGCGATGCCTACACGCTCGATGCCTACCTGGCGATGATCGACAAGGCGGAATCGCACCTGCATGTGGTGAACGGCTTTCCGCTGATCCTGGAGATCCAGCACGCGCTGTTGCGCGCGTTGCAGCGCGGTGTGCGGGTTCGCGTGCTGACCGGATACCTGACCCCGACGCACGGCGAGCGGCTGTTCGAAGGCCCGTGGTCGAGCGCACGCGCCGCTGCCACCGAGTTCGTGCACTCGCGCGTCGATGCGCTGGTCGCGGCTGGCGCCGAGGGCTATCAGTTCACAGTCGCGCCGCGGCCGAGCTGGGAACCGGGCCTCGGTCCCGTGCGGTCGCACGTGCACGCGAAGCTGATGACTGCAGACGGCCGCGTCTGCGCGGTCGGCAGCGCGAACATGGACATCACGGCTGGCTACTGGGAAAGCGAACTGCTGCTGGTGGTCGACGACGCCGGCATCGCTGCTGCGGTCGATGCGCGGATCGACGCGCTGATCGCGGAGTCGACGCGCGTCGATCGTGACGACCCGCAGTGGCGACAGCGCGCCGAGCGCCGAGCGTGGATGCGGCACTGGCCGGGCGTGCTGTCGGTGTAGGCGAGATTCGGGCCCGACGTTTCACGCGCACCTCGCCGTCTCGGGGATCGCCACGCGTTGCAGGGAACGCCCGCTCGCATCGACTACATGAGCCTCGACCGAGGCGATGCGGCCATCATCGTCGATCTCGTACAGGTTGAAGCCGGCGCGGACTGCACCGTTCGGGTGATCGAGGGCAGCGCCACTGGCGGCGATCACGTCCAGCGAACCCGTGGCCGTGCGCAACCGGCAACGCGTGCGCAGGTGGATGTGGCCGAACAGCAGGATGCCTCGATCGAGGCCGCCGAGCGTTCGGCGCAATGCCGCCGCATCGACGAGCCCGTCGCGCAGCCGTGCGATGCGCAGCCCCGAATCGACCGGTGGGTGATGCACGAGCACGACCGGCAGGCGGCGGCTGACTTCAGGGTGATCGAGCAGCGCCGCCAGTGCATCCAACTGCGCCTCACCGAGGTAGCCAGCCGAGACGAAAGGCGGGCGCGGCACGGCGCTCGACAAGGCGATGATCGCGGTCGGGCCGCGCAGCTTCACGCACGGGAACCGGCCCGCAGGCAGGTCGATCGCATATTGCGGCAGGTCGCTCTGCAGGAACGAACCGAAGTGATGCGGGAAGCGCCGCTCGCGATGGATCGACGGCAGATAGATGTCGTGATTGCCCGGCACGACCGTCACTTCCACACGGCGGGCGAGTTCGCTGAACAGCGCAAGGGCTTCGTCGAATTCGCTCTCCAGCGCGAGGTTCGTGATGTCGCCGGTGACGACGACGTGATCGGCTTGTGCGGCGGCAGCCGCGACGACCGCATCGAGGTATTGACGGCGATACACCCGGCCCCGCCGCAGCACGAGATTGGCGTGGCCCGTGATCCGCTTGTTGAACAGCAGGCGGCGCCATTCGACGCCGGCCGGGGACAGGACATGCGTGTCCGAGAGATGCGCGATCCGGAGCGGCCCCATGAACCAACCTCAGGCTGGCCAGGCCCGCATTCGAAACGCATCCACCGGGAAGTCGGTGTCGCCGCTGTTGGTGCGCATGCGCGGCCTGACCTTCACACTGACCGGACCCTCGGGCCCTTCGAACTCCCACAGCTCGCCCATGGCCATCAGCGTGTACGAGATCACCGCGTGCTGCGCCATGTCCGACGGGGGTTCGTGAACTCCATGACGCCGCAGATACGTCGGTGACGCGCACAGGATCATGCGCGTGGTCGCGAGCTGGCGGCTGACCAGCAATGACGCCTGCAGCCGCGCGATGCGCACCGCGAGGTCGTAGCCTTCATCGACCAAATCGACCAGTCGATCGGACAGCGTGACGTCGAGCACCACCTTCGGGTGCAGTGCCATGAACGCGGCCGTGTCGACGACAGCGAAGAACGCGCGCATTTCCTGAAACTGGTCCACGACCAATTGTCCCGATATTCGGGAAAGGCTGCTGCTGTTCTCGGCGCATCGCACGACACTGTCGGACGGCGTGACGCCGGAGGTGGTGATCGCCGTGGGAGTGCATGCACCACCCTGGGCTTCATTGGCGTCCGTCGAGATGGCCACTGACGGGTAGCGGAAATCGCGAGGACGCGTTCAGGATCTCCCTGGCAACCGCGTAGCCCTCCGCAAGGTGCATTCGGATCGTCGCCGCCGAGAAATCGTAGTGCAGCGACGCACTCCGCCGACTTCCTGCGTTGCGCGCGAAGCGGGTGATGCGCGTCGCGGCGCCGTCGCCCATCAACTGGATGTATTCGGGCCGATGCCGGATTCGGGCGGCCTCGGCCGGTTCCATACGCTCGAGGATGCGGCCGATCAGCTTGCGATAGGCGCCGACCTTCTCCCGGTGACGCAGGTCGCTGCGCACCCGCTCGGAGTAGACGATCTCGTCGCGCCGCAGGAGCACCTCCGTCATGTTCGTCGGTAGCGGACTGCTGCCCGAGAACAGGTCCACGATGAACACCCGCTTGCCGTCCGGACCGCAGCGCTCGTTGACCAGGTCGAGAGGCGAATTGCTGACGATGCCTCCGTCCCAGTACGCCTTGCCGTCGACGAGGGTCCACGGGAATCCCGGCGGGAGACTTCCGCTTGCGATGACGTGATCCGCGGTGATCTCGTCGACGTAGCTGTCGAAGACCTCGAAGGCGGCGGTCTCGACATTGACGGCGCTGATCAGCAGGCGCACCGGGCTCGTACCGAGCGAGGGGAAGTCGACGTACTTCGCGAGCAGGTCGCGCATCGGCGCGGTGTCGTAGTAGCTGGTCCAGTTCGAGGGAAGCGACGGCAGCGTACCGAGGGCAGGGATCCAGCGCGGAGTGAAGAATCCCGGGACGCCAAACGTCAGGATCTGCGTCGCCGCTGCGGCGCGCTCGCCGCAGCCAAAGGGCAGCGGTACTACCGCCACCGAGAGATCGGCCCAGAACGCTTCCAGGGCCTCGGTCGCGTGCTGCGGATTGCTGGCGATGATCGCGCCGTTTAAGGCGCCGATCGACACGCCGGCGACGATGTCCGGGAAGATCCGCTCTTCCTCGAGCGCCTTGACGACGCCGCATTCGAACGCGCCGAGTGCCCCGCCTCCCTGGAGGATCAACGCCGTCTGCGGAGGAATCCGGTCGAGAGCGAATGACGGATCGTGAAGCCGGTCCTTGATCGTCGCCACGTTCATCCGATGACGGATCCATCCCTCGACGAGGCGTGTCTCGTCGGCCGGGCGGTCGATCGAGAACAGCGCACGCGGCACGTCGTCGCGAAGATAGAAGAGCGCGAAGGAGCCGGCATCGAGATCGCCCCGCTCGATCCATTCCTGCCCTTCGTCGGGTGCGCCGACGACGTTGAACCCGATCTCGCCGATATCGCCGAAGAAATAGGAAACCTCGTCGTACGGCAGTCGGCGACCGAGCATGTTCCGGGCCGCAAGGCGACCCTGCTTGACCGCGTTGTCCCAGTGCTCGATGTGGCGGCGGCGTGCGAACACGGGATCGTCGAAGGTGGTCACGTCGCCGGCTGCGAAGACGTCGGGTGCGTTGGTGGCGAGCAGCGCGTCGACGACGATGCGCCCGTCCTCCATCGCGACGCCGCTGCCGTTCAGGAACGCCGACGCAGGTTCGACGCCGATCCCGGCCACGACGAGGTCGCACGGCAGCCGTCGTCCGGATGCGGTCTGCACTTCCTGTACCCGTTCGCGGCCGTGGAACGCGACAACGGTGTCGTCGAGCAGCACGCGGACGCCTCGGTTGGCGGCATGACGCTCGAAGTATGCCGAGACAAGCGGCGCCTTCAGGCGAGGGAGCAGCACCGGGCCGTTCTCGACGAGCGTCACGGTGATGCCGAGGTCGACGAGCGCCATCGCGACTTCCATGCCGAGAAAGCTGCCGCCGAGCACGACTGCGCGGCGGGCGCCGGCGGCGGACTGTCGGATCGCCTGCGCATCGGCCAGGTAGTGCAGCGTGTGGATTCCCGCGAGCTCGGCGCCGGGCGCGACGGGACGCTTCGGAGTCGCGCCGGTGGCGATCAGAAGGCGTCCGTATCCGATTCGCTCGCCGGTTGCGATCGTGATGCTGTGCTCCGCGGGATCTACCGCGACGACTCGCGAACTCAGCCGCAGCCTGATCGCGTTGTCGCGATAGAAGGTCGGCGGGTTGATGGCGATCCGCGATTCGACATCGGCGTCGCGCAACACCTCCTTGGACAGCGGTGGCCGATGGTAGGGCGCAACCGTCTCGTCCGACACGATCAGGATCGACCCCGCCGCCTGTTCGGTTCGCAGCGTCTCCGCCGCGGTGGCGCTGGCGAGGCCGCCGCCGAGTAGCAGGAAATCGACGTGTTCGGCGGGATCTTGCCTGCGCTTGCGCACGGCCGCCCCGGAAGGCACGGTGGGTTCGTTGGCGATGGGTGTCACAGCAGCGCCGGGTTGCGATCTCGCATCTTCACTCCTCGCCGGCGACCGCAAGTGGCGTGTCGCACGGATGTGTGGTTTGAATGACCTATACCTCCACGGCCCTTCGACAACAATGAAAGGTAGGAGAATCGAATGGGCTTCAACGAATGCAGATGGAGGGTGGTGGCCGCGACCTTATGGTGAAGTCCGAAGGCCAGCTCCGCACCACGCTTCCTGGCGAGCGCCCCAACCTGCGTAACGGGTTCAAGATCACCATCACCCGGAAGTGACCGGGACCGGCAAGCTCCCCCCGAACGGGGAGCTTGCCTGTGCGCCCGGGCAGGCCGGTCTGACCGGCCGCTTCCACCGCCCGACCGGGTGCGGGCTCAGATGCCACTGCACCTGACTGCCAGATCGACCAGTTCCGGGGGCGGCCATATGCCTTGTGTCGACGAGGTCGAGACGAAGCTCGGATCGATCCGATTTACAAAACGTTGCACCGGACGCAAGGTTCTTTACGGACGGCGTAGGCACACTGCCCGTCCGATGAGCCACAAACCCGTTCGCTTTCTGCTCCCGCATGTCACCGCCAGCGCCGTTGTCGGCGCCGCGCGTGCCGTCGCGGCTGCCGCCGTCGTGGCCTTGCTGGCCGGCTGCGCCGCGCCGGCCGTGCGTGACGGCGCGCTGCCCGCCGTGCCGGTGCCGGCGGGCTGGTCGTCTGCCAGCGTCACGCCGGCGCCACCCACGCCGCTCGCCGCCTGGTGGCAGCACTTCGACGACCCGCAAATGGCCGCGCTGGTCGCGCAGGCGCTCGAGGCCAACGCCAGCGTACTCGGCGCGCACGCGGCGCTCGCACGGGTGCGCGCGCAGCGCGACGTGCAGACTGCCGGCCTGCTGCCGCTCGCCGATGCGTCGGCCTCCGCGCAGCGCACCCGGACCGGCAATGCCGGCACCGGCAACGTCTTCCAGGCCGGACTCGACGCGAGCTGGGAGGTCGACGTGTTCGGCGGGCTGCGCAGCGCCGTCGAGGCGGCGGAAGCGGATGTGCGTACCGCACAGGCCGAACTGGCCGACATGCAGGTGTCGCTGGCCGCCGAGGTCGCGCTCGCCTACATCGACCTGCGCGGCCAGCAGTCGCGGCTGGCGATCGCGCGCGCCAACCTGGCGCTGCAGGACGAAACGCTGCAACTCGCACGCTGGCGCGTGCAGGCCGGGCTTGCCACGTCGGTGGACGTCGAGCAGGCGCGCGCCGAACGCGAGCAGACCGCGGCGCAGATCGCGGCGCTCGAGAGCGCAGTGGGGCTTGAGCAGCATGCGCTGGCCGTGCTCACCGGGCAGGCGCCCGCTGCACTGCAGGCCGCGCTGGCCCACAGTCGGCAGGTTCCGCGCGTCGACCAAGGGCTGGCGCTGGCGATCCCGGCCGAGACGCTGCGCCAGCGTCCCGACGTGCGCGCGGCCGAGCAGCGCATCTCGGCCGCGCTGGCGCGCGTCTCGCAGGCCGACGCGGCGCGCTATCCGGGTTTCCGGCTCGGCGGCTCGCTCGGGCTGCGCGCGCCGACGCTCGGCGACCTCGCCAGCGGCGCGGCCGTCGTCAACGCGCTGCTGGGCAGCATCAGCGTGCCGCTGTTCGACGGCGGCGGGTTGCGCGCGCAGGTGCGCGTGCAGGAAGCGGCGCTCGAGCAGGCGCGGCTGGCCTACCAGGGCACCGTGCTGGTTGCGCTGAAGGACGTCGAGGATGCGCTGGTGGCGCTGCGCTCGGATCGCGAGCGACTGCAGCGCCTGCAGAGCGCCGCCGAGGCGGCCGGCAATGCCTCGCTGCTCGCCCAGCAGCGCTACGCCAGCGGCCTGATCGACTTCCAGGTGGTGCTGGATACCCAGCGCACGCTGCTCGGCACGCAGGACAGCGTGGCCAGCACCACGGCCAGCGTCGGCACCGATCACGTGCGCCTGTACAAGGCGCTCGGCGGCGGCTGGCAACCGGAGACCACACCATGACCCGCTCAGCCGATTCCGTTTCCGCCCCGGCTCCGGCCAGTCCGGCTGCGGCCAGCCCCGCTGCGGCCGCGTCGCCTGCGGCCGACCTCGACGAGCTGCTCGGCGGCGGTCACGCGCGCCGCTGGTGGCAGCGACCGTCGTTGTGGATCGGCCTGCTGCTGGTCGCGCTGCTGGCCGGCGGCACCTACTGGTGGCTGACGCGGCAGAAGGTTGCCGACGCGCCGCGCTTCGTCACCGAGCAAGTGCGCCGCGGTGCCCTCACGCTCACCGTCACCGCGAACGGTACGTTGCAGCCCACGCGCGCGGTGAACATCGGCAGCGAGCTGTCGGGCACGGTGCGGCGCGTGCTGGTCGACGTGAACGATCGCGTGAAGAAGGGGCAGGTGCTGGTCGAGCTCGACACCGCCAAGCTCACCGCGCAAGTGCAGCGCTCGCGCGCATCACTGGCCGCCGCGCAGGCCAAGCTCGCGCAGACCGGCGCGACGGTGAAGGAAGCGCAGGCGAGCCTGGAGCGCCTGCAGGAGGTCGCACGCTTGTCGGGCGGCAAGGTGCCGTCGGCCGCCGAGCTCGACGCAGGCAGCGCCGCGCTCGACCGGGCACGTGCCGACGAACGCAGCGCGCGGGCGAGCGTCGAGGACGCGCGCGCCGCGCTGTCCAACGACGAGACCAGCCTGTCCAAGGCGTCGATCGTTTCGCCGATCGACGGGGTGGTGCTCACGCGCTCGGTCGAGCCGGGCAACGCGGTGGCGGCCACGCTGCAGGCGGTCACGCTGATGACCGTCGCCGAAGACCTCACCCGCATGCGGCTCGAAGTGAAGGTCGACGAGGCCGACGTGGGCGTGGTGCAGGTGGGGCAGAAATCCACCTTCACGGTCAGCGCCTACCCGTCGCGCAGGTATCCGGCCGACGTCACGCGCGTGGCCTTCGGCTCCACCATCACCGACAACGTCGTCACCTACGTCACGTGGCTCGACGTCGACAACGCCGACGGTAGCCTGCGCCCCGGCATGACGGCGTCGGCCACCATCACCGCGATCGAGCGCAGCGATGCGCTTCTGGTGCCCAACACCGCACTGCGCTTTACGCCCGTGAGCACCGGCGCACCGTCGGATGCCCCGAGCGGCCCCGCGGCCTCGGGCGGTGGCATCGTTTCGCAGCTGGTGCCGCGGCTGCCGCGTGGAGCGCGCAGCGCCGGCACCGCGGGCGTCGCCGCGCTGTCGCGGCAGGTGTGGGTGCTGCAGGACGGCGTCGCGAAACCGGTTGCGGTAACACCCGGCATCAGCGACGGGCGCATGACCGAAGTGGCCAGCGAGGCGTTGCAGCCCGGCATGGCGGTGATCACCGACCAGCTTGTGGGGGGAGCGCGCAAGTGAGCACGCAGATGAGCGAGCCGATGCGGGGCACGACCGGCACCGGCGCCGTCCCGCTGATCCGGCTGCGCGGCGTGACCAAGGTCTACGGCGAAGGCGCGACCGCGCTGCAGGCGCTCGCCGGCGTCGATCTCGACATCGACGGCGGCGACTTCGTGGCGATCATGGGACCCAGCGGCTCGGGCAAGTCCACCGCGATGAACGTGATCGGCTGCCTCGACCGGCCCACCGCCGGCCACTACCTGTTCAAGGGCGTGCACGTCGAGTCGCTGTCGCGCGACCAGCGCGCACGGCTGCGCCGCCGTTATTTCGGTTTCGTGTTCCAGGGCTTCAACCTGCTGGCTCGTACGTCGGCGCAGGAAAACGTCGAACTGCCGCTGCTCTACCGCGGCGAATCGGCCGCCACGCGCCACGCACTGGCCGCGCGCGCGCTCGACGCCGTCGGCCTGAAGGGCTGGGAGCACCACACCCCAGCCGAGCTGTCGGGCGGCCAGCAGCAGCGCGTGGYSWYTKMKMSWSMKMTMGKCRSCSWGMMGGSSKKGSWGCWCSMCRMCSMASCCRMSSKSWMSSKCGRCMMGCASCRSMGCSKSGMGATYRYGSRYSYGMTSRGSMSSSWSMMSGYSGWGCKSSKCRYCRMSGWRCYSAYSGKCAMSCWCGASMCSSAMMKSRSCSSSKRGRYSMKGSRCMTSSTGMGSYKSSTCRACGKCSRGMKCGRCAKCRMSRTSCKSAWSSYSMMKCMSGMSSCSRRMRYGSYCGCSKGSGMGMKGSSCWKMKKSYGCTKMRYMSRCKGCYGSWYSSRYWGCGMYMKMYSCRRCSCRMMYYSSKSCGCKMGYKCSYYMSSMKSCKMGRYRKCSTGATSSKSSTGAACACGCTGCTGCTCGCGTTGCGCTCGATCCGGCGCAACCTGCTGCGCTCGTTCCTCACGATCCTCGGCATCGTGATCGGCGTGAGCGCGGTCATCACGATGGTCACGGTCGGCAATGGCGCCACCGTCGCGGTGCAGCAGCAGATCGCCGGACTGGGCACCAACCTGCTGATGGTGCGTCCGGGCCAGCGCATGGGGCCCGGCGGCGGCGGAACCGCGCCCGCCTTCAAGGAGACCGACGCCGACGCGATCGCCACGCAGCTCGGCGGCATCCTCGCGGTGGCGCCCGAATCGCGCACCGGCACCACCGTGGTGGCCAACGGCCGCAACTGGAACACCAGCATCACCGGCAGCACCAATGCCTGGTTCGACACCAGCAACTGGACGCTCGCCTCGGGGCGCATGTTCACCGACGACGAGTTGCGTGCCGGTGCCGCCGTATGCGTGATCGGCGAGACGATCCGGCGCGAGCTGTGGGGTACGCGCCCGGCGCTCGGCGAGCCGCTGCGCGTGAAGCAGTTCTCGTGCGAAGTGGTGGGCCAGCTCGCGTCCAAGGGGCAGGGCGCGATGGGCAACGACCAGGACGACGTCGTGCTGGTGCCGCTGCGCACACTGCAGCGGCGCGTCACCGGCAACACCCGCGTGTCGACGCTGCTGGTGTCGATGAAGGACGGCAGCGACGCCGAGCGTGTCAAGTCGAGCCTTGCCCAGCTGCTGCGCGAGCGCCGCAAGCTGGCCGAGACCGACGAGGACAACTTCAACGTGCTCGACACCCGCCAGCTCGCCGACACCCTGTCCGGCACCACGCGGGTGATGACGATGCTGCTGGGCGCGGTGGCGGCGGTGAGCCTGCTGGTGGGCGGCATCGGCATCATGAACATCATGCTGGTGAGCGTCACCGAGCGCACGCGCGAGATCGGCCTGCGGCTGGCGATCGGCGCACTCGAGCGCGAGGTGCTGCTGCAGTTCCTGATCGAGGCCGTCGTGCTGGCCGCGCTCGGCGGCCTGATCGGCGTCGTCCTGGCCACCGGCGCGTCGATGGTCCTGGCCAACGTGATGCAGGTGCCCTACCTGTTCGACCCGACGATCAACCTGTTGTCGTTCGTGTTCTCGGCAGGCATCGGCGTGCTGTTCGGCTACTTTCCGGCGCGCCGCGCCGCACGACTGGATCCGATCGAGGCGCTGCGGCATGAATGAGCGGGATACCGGTCCGTGCACGTCCCGGACGGGCGTCATCGAAAGGGCCGGACAGGTGCGAGAATTCCACGAACGCATCGCTCCGAGGCGACTCCATGCAATACCACGTCAACGGGTTCCAACCGGGCGATCCCGACGTGCATCCGGCGGCGCCGGACCACCGCCGCGCAGGCGACCCGTTGCCCGAGACGGTGGACGTCCTGATCGCCGGTTCCGGGCCCGCAGGCCTGTGCCTGGCCGCGCAGTTGGCGCGCGTGCCGCAGATCCGCACGATGCTGGTCGAGCCGAAGCTCGCGCCGATGGTGAAAGGCCAGGCCGACGGCATCAGCGTGCGGTCGATGGAGATGTTCCAGGCCTTCGGCTTCGCCGAGAAGGTGATGCGCGAGGCGGTCTGGATCAACGAGACGACGTTCTGGGCTCCCGTTGCGAAGGCGCCGCTCGAGCGTGTCGCCCGCGTGCAGGACGTTCCCGACGGCACCTCCGAGATGCCGCACGTGCTGATCAACCAGGCGCGCGTGCATGACATGTTCCTGGACATCATGCGTCGCTCGCCGACCCGGCTCGAGCCCGACTACGGCCTGAAGGTGGTCGATCTCGCGATCGATGCCACCGCGTCGGAGTACCCGGTAACCGTCACGCTGGAGCGCACCGCTCCCGGCCGCGAAGGCCAGGTAACTCGCGTGCGAGCGAACTACGTGATCGGCTGCGACGGCGCGCGCTCCAACGTGCGCAGCGCCATCGGCGGCAAGCTGCACGGCGATGCGGCGCACCAGGCCTGGGGCGTGATGGACATGCTCGCCGTCACCGACTTCCCCGACTGGCGCAAGAAGTCCTTCGTGCGCTCGCACGACGAGGGCATCCTGATGGTGCTGCCGCGCGAGGGCGGGCATCTGGTGCGCCTGTACGTCGAGCTCGATCGACTGGGCGACGACGAGCGGGTCGCCGATCGCGGCATGGGCGAGCAGGACATCATCGCCAAGGCCCAGCGCATCTTCCGACCGTTCACGCTCGACGTGAAGGAAGTGGTGTGGTGGTCGATCTACGAGATCGGCCATCGCCTCACCGACAAGTTCGACGACGTTCCCGACAGCGAGGTAGCCACTCGCGCGCCGCGCGTGATGCTGGCCGGCGACGCCTGCCACACGCATAGTCCGAAAGCCGGGCAGGGCATGAACGTGTCGATGGGCGACACCTTCAACCTGGGCTGGAAGCTGATCTCGGTGCTCACCGGACGCGCCGACGCATCGCTGCTGCACAGCTATTCCGGCGAGCGGCGCGCGGCCGCCAAGGGCTTGGTGGAGTTCGACCATAGATGGGCGCGCGTCGTCGGCGCCCGCGCCGAGGACGACATCACGGACGGTCTGCCGCGCGTGGCGCGCGAGTTCGTCGCCAACCTGCCTTTCACCTGCGGGTTGACCATCCAGTACGAGCGCAGCGCGCTGACCGGTGCGGCTACATACCAAGCGCTGGCCCCCGGCTTCGACATCGGCAAGCGTTTCCATTCCGCGCCCGTCGTACGCCTCGCCGACGCCAGGCCCATGCACCTGGGACACTGCATCGAGGCCGACGCACGCTGGCGGCTGTTCGTCTTCGGCCCCGCCGGCGACACGGGCGGCGCCGGGGGCGCCGTTGCGTCGCTATGCGACTGGCTCGAACACCATGCGGCCTCGCCGCTGCGCCGCCATACAGCCGCGGGCGAAGATATCAATGCCGTGATCGACACGCGTGCCGTGTTCCAGCAAGCCTCGCACGAGCTCGACTACGGTGCCATGCCCACGCTGCTGCGCCCGCACGTGGGGCGCTACGGGCTGTGCGACTACGAGAAGGTGTTCTGTGTCGACTTCAAGCGTGGCGAGGACATTTTCTCGCTGCGCGGCATCGAGCGCGCCGCGGGTTGCATGATCATCGTGCGGCCGGACCAGTACGTGGGCCACGTTCTTCCGCTGTCGGCGCGCGACGAACTGGCGGCGTATTTCGCAGGCGTACTGCGCGTGCGCGGATGAGTTTGCGAGTGCCTTGATCGTCATGCGGTCCGCACCCGCAGCCGCTAACCGAGCCGCTCGATCAGCGCCAGCGCAGCGGCGGGGTTGCGCGCCTTGTGCCCGCTGATCACGTACAGGTAGACGTCGCGCGGAGCAGCGGCGCCGGGCTGCGCACGCACGGCGGGCGGCGGGTCGACGACATCCAATCCCTCCGGTATCGCGCCCGATGCCCACGCCTTTATCCGCGCCGTCCAGCGATCGAGCGCGCTGGCGGAGTAGCCGGCCGGCTCGCTCTCCTGGGTGCCCATGATTCGCGCGTAGACGAAAGGCGCGGTCGGGTCGGCGATCTGCGGATGCTCGCTGTCGCCGGCGACGACGATCGCCACGCCGTGCGCTCGCGCCAAGGCGACGAACTCGCCCGTGCGGAAGCTGTCGTGGCGAACCTCGATCGCGTGGCGCAGCGGGCGTCCGTCGATCGACGTCGGCAGCAGTTGCAGGAACGCCTCGAACTCCGAAGCATCGAACTTGCGGCTCGTCGGGAACTGCCAGTTGACCGGTCCGAGCTTGTCTCCGAGTTCCAGCACACCGCTGTCGAAGAACCGCTCGATCGACTCGTTCGCGTCGGCGAGCCTCGTGCGGTGCGTCGCGTAGCGTGGGCCTTTCAGCGCGAACACGAAGTCGTCGGGCGTCTCGTCGCGCCATTTCGCGAAGCTCGCCGGTGTCTGCGTGCGGTAGAAGGTGCCGTTGATCTCGATCGAGCTCAACCGGCGGCTCGCGTACTCCAGTTCGCGTTTCGCCGGATGCTTGGCGGGATAAAAGGTGCCCCGCCACGGCTCGTAGATCCAGCCTCCTACGCCGATCCGGATGGCACCCCCGTCGCCGTTGTGCATGCTGCCTCCTCGGAGCGACCCGCAGTCGTCGCTACGCCTTTGGCGCAATCTACTGCTTTCTGTCGGCGCTGAAGCGAACGCCCAGACGCGCTGCCAGCGCGTCGAGGTTCTTGTCCCGCGTCCAAAGGACGCGCCGGCAGGCGAGTTCGCCCGCACTCGACTGACGGGTACGATGCGGCCACCTCGAAGCCTGGCCATCCGGCTCGGTACCACAATCGCATCCCGATGAAAACGCGCAACATCGCCGCCACCGTCCTCGTCGCGCTCGTCGCCGTCGGCACCGCCGGCTGGTTCCGCCTCGACCAGGAAACCCGCGGCCTGCTCGCCACCTTCCCGACCAATCGCGACCTGCTGTTCTGGACGCAGCCGCAGCGCGACGCGGCGTTTCGCGCGCTCGATCGCCTGCCGATATTGGCCAAGGCGCGCGACGTGCCGGCCGGCGGCACGGTGCTGCCGCTGCCGCCGGGGCCGCCGCTGAAACTCGCGCTCGACGTCGATGAATATATGGCCGGCCAGCGCAGCGCGGCGCTGCTCGTCGTGCACGACGGCAAGCTGCGCCTCGAACGCTACGGGCTCGGTTTCGATGAGCACGGTCGTTGGACGAGCTTTTCGGTGGCGAAGTCGATCACTTCCGTGCTGGTGGGCGCGGCGCTCCGCGATGGTTTCATCGGCAGCATGGACGACAAGGTCAGCGACTACATCCCCGAGATGAAGGGCTCGGCCTATGACGAAGTCAGCATCCGCCAGTTGTTGACGATGACCTCGGGCGTGCGCTGGAACGAGGACTACGCCGACCCCGAGTCGGACGTCGCGCGCTTCAACAATCACAAGCCCGAAGACGGCGTCGATGCGCTGGTCAGCTACCTGCGCCGGTTGCCGCGCGAAGCGTCTGCCGGCACGCGTTGGCACTACAGCACGGGCGAGACGAATCTCGTCGGCGTTCTGCTCGGGCGCGCGGTCGGCAAACCGCTTGCCGAATACCTGTCGGAAAAGGTCTGGAAGCCCGCCGGCATGGAGCAGCAGGCTACGTGGATCCTGAGCCGCAGCGGCAACGAGATCAGCGGTTGCTGCATCCAGGCGGCGGCGCGCGACTACGCGCGTTTCGGGCTTTTCGTGTTGAACGGCGCGCGTGTCGACGGGCGCAGCATCGTCCCGGAAGGCTGGCTCGCCGACGCCACGAGCGCGCGCACGCCGACCGGCGTGCCGGGCCGCGGCTACGGTTATCAGTGGTGGATCTATCCCGAAGGCAGCTTCACCGCGCGGGGCATCTTCGGGCAGGGAATCTTCATCGATCCGAAGCGCCGCATCGTCATCGTGTCGAACGCCAACTGGGCAGCGGGCGCGCGGGATCCGGCCGCGACCGCGAGCCGGGATGCGTTCTATCGAACAGTGCAGAAGGCGATCGACGACGAGGCGTCGGCCGGCGCGAACGCCGTCGCCACCCTGCGCTAAGCGCTTTCCCGCTCGAGCAGCGTCCGCTTGCGTTCCACGCCCCAGCGGTAGCCGGAGAGGTCGCCGTCGCGTCGGACGACGCGGTGGCACGGAATGGCCACCGCGAGCCGGTTCGCTGCGCACGCCTGGCCCACGGCACGGACAGCGCGCGGCGCGCCGATGCGCTCGGCGATCTGCGCGTAGCTGAGCGTTTCGCCCGGCGGGATCGCGCGCAGCGCCTGCCAGACGCGCTGCTGGAACGCGGTGCCGCGCACGTCGAGCGGCAGGTCGAGCCCGAGTCGCGGAGCCTCGATGAAACCGATCACCTGCGCGACCGTGCGCTCGAACTCGGCATCGGCGCCGACGAGGTCTGCTCGTGGAAACTGATCCTGCAGTTCGCGCACGAGCGCGTCGGGGTCGTCGCCGAGCAGGATCGCGCACACGCCGCGATCGCTCTGCGCGACGGCGATCGCGCCGAGCGAGCACTGCCCGACGGCGAAGCGGATCTCGGTTCCGCGGCCGCCATCGCGCCAGGTGCTCGGCGGCATGCCGAGCACCGCATCGGAGGCTTCGTAGAAGCGCCCGCTCGAGCCGAAGCCGGCGCTATAGGCCGCCTCGGTGATCGTGGCGGAATCGCCGAGCGCGCTGCGCAGGCGACGCGCTCGATGCGCGGCAGCATAGGCCCTGGGCGTCAGCCCCACCGTAGCCTTGAACACGCGGTGAAACCAATGGGTGCTCAATCCTGCGCGCACCGCCAGCGAACGCAGATCCGGTACGACCTCGGCCGCTTCGATGCGCCGGCATGCTTCGGCGATGCAGGCCGCATGTCGGGAGGTTCCGGCGTTGCTTCGGTTGCGTTTTGCGGTGGATCGCGATTCCGGTGCGGCGCCGGCCCTTCGCGGCAACAGCTGCGGATCGGGAAATACAGCGGTCATCGTCGGCTCCGTGTTCGTCCTTCGACACCACCAAGATAGGACGGATCCCGCGTCCGCGCACTCCGCTTCTTGCGCTCGAGGCGCGCGTTCGAATGCCTCGCGCCGGCGGCTTGGCTAGCGTTTCCCGCCGAGCAGCTCGAGCACCGTTTCGGGCGGCCGGCACAGCCGCGTGCCTTTCGGCGTGACCACGATCGGCCGCTCGATCAGGATCGGATTCGCCACCATCAGGTCCAGCAACTGATCGTCGCTCCACTTCATGTCGTCGAGTTGCAGCTCGTCGTACGGCGGCGCCTTGCGCCGCAGGATGCTGCGAACGGGCGCATGCATCTCGGCGACCAGGCGGGCGAGGGTGCCACGATCGGGCGGCGTCCTCAGGTATTCGACGATCTGCGGTTCGACGCCGTTTTCCCGCAGCATCCCCAACACCTTGCGCGAGGTGCTGCACGACGGGTTGTGATAGATCGTCACACTCATATCGATCCTTGAATCGGCCGGACGGGACGGATCCAAGCATACGGCAAGGGGGGTCGCCCGCGGCCCGGTGCTAGCATCGCCGCAAAATGCCGCCGACCACCTTCTGCGTCTTCGATACCGCGATCGGGCGCTGCGCGATTGCCTGGAATGCGAAGGGGATCGTGCGCCTGCAGCTGCCGGAAGTGAGCGACGCGCTGACCTGCGCGCGTCTTCTGCGCCATCTTCCGAACGCGACGCAGGGCGAAGCGCCGGCGCCGATGCGCCGGGCGATCGAGCGCATCGCAGCGCTCCTCGGCGGTGAGCACGACGATCTCGCCGATCTCGCGCTCGACCTCGAAGACGTGCCGCCGTTTCATCGTCGCGTCTACGAGTTCGTTCGTTCGATCGGCCCGGGACATACGGTCACCTACGGCGAAGTCGCCGAGCGACTGGGCGAGCCGGGCGCTGCGCGCGCCGTCGGGCAGGCGCTGGGCGAGAACCCCTTCGCACCCGTCGTGCCTTGCCACCGCGTGCTCGCGGCCGGCGGGCGCTCGGGCGGCTTTTCGGCCGCGGGCGGTGTTTCGACGAAGCTGCGCATGCTCGAGAACGAGAAGGCGCGCATCGGCAATGCTCCGGGGCTGTTCGACGCGCTTGGCGCGCAGGCCGCGTTCGAGTCGGCTTCGCCGGGACCGGATGCGCCGCCGGGAAGGGCAGACGACGCTTTCGGTCCGATCGACGAATCGATGATGCGCCTGGCGCTCGAGCAGGCGCGCTGCGCGCAGGAAGGCGGCGAAGTACCGGTAGGCGCCGTCGTCGTACGCGACGGCGAAGTGCTCGGCGTCGGCTTCAACCAGCCGATCGGCGCGCACGATCCGAGCGCGCATGCGGAAATCATGGCGATACGCGCAGCATCGGCCGCAGTCGAGAATTACCGACTTGTCGGCTGCGACCTGTACGTCACCCTCGAGCCGTGCGCGATGTGCGCCGGCGCAATCCAGCACGCGCGCATCGCTCGCGTCGTGTACGGCGCGCATGACCCGAAAACGGGCGCGTGCGGCAGCGTCGTGAACCTGTTCGCCGAATCGCGGCTCAATCATCACACGCGTGTGCAGGGCGGCGTGATGAGCGAAGCCTGCGGCGCGTTGCTGTCGTCCTTCTTCGCCGAGCGCCGTCGCCGCTGAAGTTCGCCTCGGACCGGGTTTCCCCCTTGCTTCTTGATGGGTTCGTGGGCGGCCCGCAAGGGTTCGCCCGGCTTCATCCGAGGAGGAAGGATCCATGGCACGAAATCCCTACGGCAACGGACACCGCGGCCCCGACTCTCGCCCGCGCGACAGCCTGCGCCAATCGGCCTATCCCGGCGAATACGCGGGCGACTACACCGACGACCTCGATGAGGGTCGCTTCCAGACGCACCCGATGCAGCGCGCGGGCAGCGGCTTCGCGCAATCGGCGCCACAGCCGCGCGGATCGCGCTACGGCAGCGAGGAGCAGCGCTTCGGGTCGCGTTCCGGGCGCCCCCAGTCCGGATCGGGCTCGCAACGCTACGGCAGCGAATCGCGGCAAGAATCCTTGCAGCACGAAGACGAGTCGCGCTCCGGCGAAGCGCGACGTTATGCGATGGAGTACCCCGCGGCGCGCGGCTACGGCTATGGTTCGAGCGCGACAGGGTTCGGCTCGCAAGCCATGCGCAATCGCGGTCCGCGTAACTGGCAGCGTTCCGACGAACGAATCCGCGAGGATGTCTGCGAGCGGCTGGCCGCGCTCGACGACGTGGACGTCTCGGACGTCAGCGTTTCGGTGGAACAGGGCAAGGTGCGCCTGACCGGCAGCGTGGTCCAGCGCGGCGACAAGCATCGTATCGAGGACGTGGCCGACGATAGCGCCGGCGTGCGCGACGTCGACAACCAGATTCGCGTACGTCGCGACGACGCGCGCAGTTCGGGCGGCTTCTGGGGGCAGTTGTTCGGCTTCGAGTCGGGCGCGAAGGCACGCGACGTGATGACGCGCGAGGTGATCACCGTAGCGCCGAGCGATACCGTCCGGCGCGCGGCGCAGATCATGAAGGATGCCGACATCGGCTCCGTGCCGGTGTGCGACGGTCAGCGACTGCAAGGCATGATCACCGATCGCGACATCGCGGTGCGCGTCGTGGCCGCGGCACTGCCGGTCGATACGACACAGGCCTCGCAGGCGATGACCTCCGAGGTTTTCTGGTGCTACGAGGACGACGACATCGCTGATGTCCTCGACAAGATGGGCGACCAGCAGGTGCGCCGGATCCCCGTCGTCGATCGCGACCGCAAGCTGACCGGAATCATCTCGCTGGGCGACATGGCGGTGCAGCGCTCGGGCGATCAGGTGCAGGACGCGCTGGAGGAAATCTCCACGCCGTCGTCGAAGGAGGCGACGGGCACGGCGGCATCGGGCACGACCGGCTCGACGTTGTCGTCGACCGGATCGCAGCAGCGACACTGAAAAAAAAAGCCCGGCTTCACCGCCGGGCTTTTTCGATCGCGCGTGGGCACGCGTTACTGGATCTTCGCCTTCGCGCGCAGGTCCTGCTGCAGTTGCTGCACGCGCTTGCGTTCGAGCTCCTGCTGGATCTGCGGACGAACCTGCTCGAGCGGCGGCGCCTTCGCCTCGCGCACGTCATCGAGGCGAATGACGTGCCAGCCGAACTGCGATTTCACCGGCGCTTCGGTGTACTTGCCTTTCTCGAGCTTGACCATCGCGTCGGAGAACTCCTTCACGAAGGTGCCGGGCGTGTTCCAGTCGAGATCGCCGCCGGATTGCGCCGAACCGGGATCCTTCGACTTCTTCGCCAGTTCCTCGAACTTCGCGCCCTTTTTCAGTTGCGCGATGATCGCCTTGGCCTCGTCCTCGGTCTCGACGAGGATGTGGCTAGGCCGGTATTCCTTCTCCCCGCCACCCTGCGCGGCGACCCGGTCGTACTCGGCCTGGACCTCGGCATCGGTAATCGGATGTGCCTTCAGGTGGTCGCGGATCATCGCGCGGATCAGGATCTCCTGGCGCGCGTTCTCGATCTGCCGCTGCACTTCGGTGTTGCGCGCCAGGCCCTTCTTCTCGGCCTCCTGGACGAACAGTTCGCGCGCGATCAGTTCGTCGCGAACGGCTGCGCGCAGTTCCGGTGTGTCGGGCCGTCCCTGCGCGCCGAGCACCTGGACGAACTCGTCGACCTGTTCCTTGGGAATCGGCTTGTTGTTGACGACCGCAGCGTTCTGCGCGAAGGCGAACGAAGCGATCGGAAGCAGCACGAGCGCTGCAGTCCGCGCGAGACGCAGCGAACGGTTCCGGTGCGACATAAGGGATCCTCGTACAAGCATGAAGGATGCGCGAACTGCGCAGATCGGCGGGACGGCCGCGGGGAAGGGCGGCTCAGGCTTCGGCGGAAGAACCGGCAGGTCTCTCGGTGGGCGTGAGGGCTTCGATTGCCAGCGCGTGAATGCGCTGCGGCATCCAGTCGTGCACGGCATCATACACGAGGCGATGCCGCAGCACGGTGCGCAGTCCGTCGAAGCGACCGCTGACGATGCGGACGTGGAAGTGACCCGCGCCGCCCGCCGCACCGGGGTGCTCCGCGTGGCGATCACTGTCGTCGCGCAGCGCGATGCGAGCGTCGGGGAAGGCGCCTGCCAGCCGCTGGCGGATCTCGTCGAGCGTGGGGCGGGTCACGGGCTTTCCTCCTGCACATGGCGCCCGACGTACAGCGCCTGCACGAGCACGAACGCCAGCGTCAGCCCCGTGGTGCCGAACAGCTTGAAGTTCACCCAGGTGTCGGTGGGAAAGCGGTAGGCAACGTACAGGTTCAGCGCAGCCATCAGGACGAAGAACGCCGACCACAGCATGTTCAGCCGCGACCAGATCGCCTCGGGCAGCGCGATCTGCTTGCCCATCGCCGAGCGGATCAGGTTGCGGCCGAACAGCAGTTGCGCGCCGCCGAGAACGAGCGCGAACAGGCCGTACAGCACCGTGGGCTTCCACTTGATGAAGGTCTCGTCCTGCAGCAGCAGCGTCATGCCGCCGAACAGCACGATGATCGCCAGGCTCGCCCACTGCATTCCCTCGACGGGCTTGCGCCGGGCGAGGAGCCAGCCGATCTGCCCGATACTCGCGACGATCGCCACGCCCGTGGCGACGTAGATGTTTGCCACCTTGTAGGCGACGAAGAACAGGACGATCGGGAACAGGTCGAAGAGCAGCTTCATGTCGTCAGTATATGATCGCGGATTCGCTGGAGATCCCGATGGCCGAACGTACCCGAAATCGTCGCAACACGCTCGAGCGGCGTTGCCTTCCCAAGTCGCTCAAGCGCCTGTTCAACGGCTCGAAGCGACCCATCTTCCGCATGCTCGAGAAGGTCAAGCGGAGCTGACCGGCTCGAAGCGCAGCGACGCCGAGTTGATGCAGTAGCGCAGGCCGGTGGGCGGCGGCCCGTCTTCGAAGACGTGGCCCAGGTGTGCATCGCAGGCGGCACACAACACCTCGACGCGGCGCATGCCGTGGCTCGTGTCGACGCGTTGTTGGAGATTCGCCTCTTCGATGGGGGCCCACCAACTGGGCCAACCGCTACCTGATTCGTACTTGCGCTCCGAGGCGAAGAGCGGCGTGCCGCAGCACACGCAGACGTAGCGCCCCGCCGCGTGATGGTCGTAGTAGCGCCCGCTGAATGCGCGCTCGGTGGAACCGCGGCGGGCAATCGCGTATTCCTCCGACGATAGCTGCTCTCGCCATTGCGCGTCGGTCTTCTCGACGCGCTCGGGTGCTTCCCGGTTCTTGCTGGTCATCAGAAGAGTCCCTCCGGTTTGAATTGCCGGTTGATCGGCCGATTCTAGGTCGCCGAGGGGCAATGCCTCGGAGGACCTGCTGCGCCGCTGGGTGCATCGCATCGCGTTCGACGCTGCACTAGAATCGAACGAACCGGCGCGAACCGGGCCCACCGAGCACGAGGAGACGAGGGACATGCAAGGCTTGATGATGGACATGCCGCTGCTGGTGTCGAGCATCCTGCAGCACGCGGCGCGCCATTTCGGCGATACGGAGGTCGTGTCGCGCCGCGTAGAGGGCGACCTGCACCGCTACACCTATGCCGATTGCGAGCGACGTGCGCGCAAGCTGGCCGACGCCTTCGTGCGCCAGGGGGTCGGCATCGGCGATCGCGTCGCCACGCTCGCCTGGAACGGCTACCGGCACCTCGAGCTCTACTACGCGGTCGGCGGCATGGGCGCGGTCGTGCACACGCTGAACCCGCGGCTGCACCCGCAGCAGATCGCGTGGATCATCAACCACGCGGGCGACGTGCACCTTGCCTTCGACCTCACGTTCCTGCCGATCGTCGAGGCGATCGCCGAGCACTGCCCGAACGTGAAGACGTGGATCGCGATGTGCGACGCCGACCGGCAGCCGAAGTCGGACAAGGTCGCGAACCTCGTGAACTACGAAACATTCCTCGAGGAGGGCGGCGAGGACTACTCGTGGCCGCAGATCGACGAGCGCAGCGCCTGCGGGCTTTGCTACACCTCGGGCACCACCGGCAACCCGAAGGGCGCGATGTACTCGCACCGCTCGACGGTGCTGCACGCCTACGGCTCGGCACTGCCCGACGCGATGGGCGCGTCGTCGCGCGACTCGATCCTGCCGGTCGTGCCGATGTTCCACGTCAATGCGTGGGGCGTGCCGTACTCGGCGCCGCTGGTCGGCGCGAAGCTCGTCTTTCCCGGTCCGCAGCTCGACGGGAAGTCGCTCTACGAGTTGTTCGAGGCCGAGGGCGTCACCTATTCGGCCGGCGTGCCCACGGTCTGGCTCGGGCTGCTGCAGCACGTGAAGCAGGCCGGCGCGAAGTTCTCGACGTTGCAGCGCACCGTGATCGGCGGCTCCGCCTGCCCGCCGGCGATGATCCGCACCTTCCGCGACGAGTACGGCGTCGAGGTCATCCACGCCTGGGGCATGACCGAAATGTCGCCGCTCGGCACGCTGTGCAAGCTGCAGAACAAGCATTTGAAGATGCCTGAGGCGGCGCAGCAAAAGCTGTTGGAAAAGCAGGGGCACGTGATCTTCGGCGTCGACATGAAGATCGTCGACGACGAGGACAAGGTGCTGCCGTGGGACGGCGAGACCTTCGGCAACCTGATGGTGCGCGGGCCGTGGGTGGTGAAGGAGTATTTTCGCGGCGAGGGAGGCGATCCGCTGCACTACGACGCCGATGGCCGCGGCTGGTTCCCCACCGGCGACGTCGCCACGATCGACGCCGACGGCTACATGCACATCACCGACCGCAGCAAGGACGTGATCAAGTCGGGCGGCGAGTGGATCAGCTCGATCGAGCTCGAGAACCTCGCGCTAGCGCATCCCGCCGTGGCCAACGCCGCGGTCATCGGCGTGCCGCACCCGAAGTGGGACGAGCGTCCGCTGCTGGTCGTCGTCAAGAAGCCCGACGCGCAGGTCACGCGCGAGGATCTGCTCGCGTACTACGAGGGCAAGATCGCCAAGTGGTGGACTCCGGACGACGTGCAGTTCGTCGAGCAGATTCCGCTGGGCGCCACCGGCAAGGTGCTGAAGACGAAGCTGCGCGAGCAGTTCGCCGACTATCGGCTGCCGGAGACGGCCTGAACGAGATCCCGGCAACCGGGACGGCGTTGCCGCGGTTGGCGTTGGCCGCGCCGCTCACGAGAACCAGCGCAGCACGGCGGCACCGGCGAGTGCCGTCGCGCCGAACCCCGCCAGCGCGTGCCAGCTGCGATCGTGTGTGCGCGCGCTCCAGTGGGCGCCACGCGCCAGCAGAAACACCGAGAGCGCCAGGCCGGCGGCGGCGCACAGCACCTTGACGACGAGCGCCGTACGCGCGATTGCGCTCAGATCCGGCAGCACGCCGTAGAAGTGCAGGCTCGTCAGCCCGAACGAGACGCCGCTGGCGATCTGGATGGCCCAGGCGGCCGCGACGAACCTGCCGAGCGCCGGTCGGACCGCGTCCGAAGTGCCAGCCCGCCGGGACGCCACGAGCGGCGCCGCGGTCACGGCCACGGCGCCGAAATTGTGGACGAGCTGCACGAGCGCATAGACGAGATTCTCCATGCGATGCCCGGGCCGTCGTCAGCGGCCGAAACCGTTCATGCGTGCGTCGCCGTCACTCGACGGCGACCTTCACGCAGTCCTGCATGCCGATCGGCGTGTGCCCCTTGTTGACGATCTTCACGCACAACTCGTGCGTTCCCGGCGCGAGCGTCTCGAAGGTGTAGCTGCCCTTGCGCTGGCGCAGGATGCCGACTTCCTTGCCGTCGACGTAGACGTGGACGTGGTCGCCGCGCGCACCCGGGTCGACCTCGTAGACGAGGCGGTTCTGCTCCATCGCGTCGAGCTTCGCGCCGTTGGCGGGCGCCTCGATGCGCACGTGCGGCTCGGCGTTTGCGAGCGGTGCGACGGCGATCGAAGCGGCGCCGGCCCACGCGAGCAGGAACGGTCGTAGTATCGGCAAGGTCATTTCCCCCTCCGCGATCCTGCACCCTTATAGCATCGGCGCGATGGACGTGTTGCGGCAACCCCTCTTGTGGAGCCTGTCCGGATGAACGGAACCGATAGCTTTTCCGCGCGCGACACCCTCTCGGTGGGCGACCTCTCCTACGAGATCTGGAGGCTTTCGGCGCTCGAGCGCGCGGGCTTCGACGTCGCCAGCCTGCCGTACTCGATGAAGATCCTGCTCGAGAACCTGCTGCGCAACGAGAACGGTGCCGATGTGGCGCCCGACGACATCCGCGCGCTGGCCGGCTGGGATCCGGCGTCCGAGTCCGACACCGAGATCCGCTTCACGCCGGCCCGCGTCCTGCTGCAGGACTTCACCGGCGTACCGGCGGTGGTCGACCTCGCGGCGATGCGCGACGCGATGCGCGCGCTGGGCGGCGACGCCTCGCGCGTGGATCCGCTCGCACCGGTGGAGCTCGTGATCGACCACTCGGTGATCGTCGACGTCTTTGGCACGCCGCAGGCCTTCGAGCGCAACGTCGAGATCGAGTACCAGCGCAACCACGAGCGCTACCAGTTCCTGCGCTGGGGGCAGGGGTCCTTCGGCAACTTCCGCGTGGTGCCGCCCGACACCGGCATCGTCCACCAGGTGAACCTCGAGTACCTGGCACGCGTGGTCTTCGTTGACGAAGGCGCCGGCCGACGCATCGCTTACCCCGACACCTGCGTCGGCACCGATTCGCACACGCCGATGGTCAACGGCCTGGGCGTCGTCGGCTGGGGCGTCGGCGGCATCGAGGCCGAGGCGGCGATGCTCGGCGAAGCGGTGTCGATGCTCATCCCGAAGGTGGTCGGCTTCAAGTTGTCGGGGCGCCTGCGCGAGGGCACTACGGCCACCGATCTCGTGCTGACGATCACCGAGATGCTGCGCCGACACGGCGTAGTCGGGAAATTCGTCGAGTTCTACGGACCGGGCGTCGCGGCGGTGCCGCTGGCCAATCGCGCGACGATCGGCAACATGAGCCCCGAGTACGGCTCGACGATCTCGATCTTCCCGATCGACGACGAGACGCTGCGCTACCTGCGCCTGACCGGTCGTCCGGCCGAGAGAATCGCGCTGGTCGAGCGCTACGCGCGCGAGCAGGGCCTGTGGCACGACCCGAACGCCGAGCCGCGCTATTCCGAGCGGCTCGAGCTCGATCTCGACTCGGTCGTGCCGTCGATCGCCGGCCCGAAGCGTCCGCAGGATCGCATCCTGCTTTCGCAGGCGAAACAGGCATTCCGCGGAGCGCTGTCGGCGTACGTGGGCGAGCCCACGCAGAAGGGCAAGGAGAGCGGCTACGACGAGGCGGTCGCCGAGAGCTTTCCTGCCTCCGACACACCTGCGTTCGAGGTCGAGCATCACGCCGGAGGCGCCGGGCCGGTGACCGCGCCGATCGAGCGGCGCAGCGACGCACCGCGCGACTACGCGGCGAAGGCCGACGGCCAGCGCCCGCGCAGGCCGGCGACGATCCGGCTCGATGGTGGCGGCACGGCCCAGGTCGATCACGGAGCGATCGTCATCGCCGCCATCACCTCGTGCACGAACACGTCGAACCCGTCAGTGATGATGGCGGCCGCGCTGCTGGCGAAGAAGGCCGTCGAGCGGGGTCTGGAGCGCCGGCCGTGGGTGAAGACGAGCCTGGCGCCCGGCTCGAAGGTCGTCATCGACTATTACGAGCGGGCGGGCGTGCTGAAGTACCTGCAGCAACTGGGCTTCGACCTGGTCGGTTTCGGTTGCACGACGTGCATCGGCAACTCGGGCCCCCTGATCGAGGAGGTCAGCCGCGCAGTGCGCGAGAACGACCTGTCGGTGGCGGCGATCCTCTCGGGCAACCGCAATTTCGAGGGGCGTATCCATTCCGAGGTGAAGATGAACTACCTCGCGTCGCCGCCGCTCGTCGTTGCCTACGCGCTTGCCGGCACGATGGACATCGACCTGCTGCGCGAGCCGCTCGCGCGCGACAGGGACGGCAAGGACGTCTTCCTGCGCGATGTGTGGCCGAGCGCCGCCGAGGTGCAGGCGGCGGTCGACGGGTCGCTCGCCTCGTCGATGTTCGTCGACTGCTACGCGGACGTGTTCACCGGCGACGAGCGCTGGCGCTCGCTGCCCACTCCGCAGGGCGATCTGTTCGCATGGGACGACAACTCCACCTACGTGCGACACCCGACCTACTTCCAGGGCATGCAGCGCGTGCCCCCGCCGGTCGCCGACATCCGCGGCGCGCGCGTGCTCGCGCTGCTGGGCGACTCGGTGACCACCGACCACATCAGCCCGGCCGGCTCGATCGCGCGCAATTCGCCGGCGGCCGAATACCTGGTCGCGGCGGGCGTGGCCCCGGTCGACTTCAACTCCTACGGCTCGCGGCGCGGCAATCACGAGGTGATGATCCGCGGCACCTTCGCCAACATCCGGTTGCGCAACCGGCTCGCGCCGGGCACCGAAGGCGGCTTCACGCGCGACTTCACGCGCGACGGCGCTCCCGTCTGCACGATCTTCGAAGCCTCGCAAAACTACGAGGCCGCCGGCACGCCGCTCGTCGTGCTCGCCGGGAAGGAATACGGCTCGGGCTCTTCGCGCGACTGGGCGGCCAAGGGTACGATGCTGCTCGGCGTTCGCGCGGTGATCGCGGAGTCGTTCGAGCGTATCCATCGTTCGAACCTGATCGGCATGGGCGTGCTGCCGCTGCAGTTCGCCACGGGCACGAGCATCGAGTCGCTCGGCCTGACCGGCGAGGAGCGCTTCGACATCGAAGGCATCGTCACGCTGAACGAAGGGCTGACGCCGGCGGTCGTGCACGTGCGCGCCGGTCGCGTCGAGTTCGACGCGGTGGTGCGCATCGACACGCCGGCCGAGGCCGACTACTACCGTCACGGAGGGATCATGCAATACGTGTTGCGCCGCCTGCTCGAAGAGGGCGCATGAAGCCACGCGTTCTCACCGGGATCACCACCAGCGGCACGCCTCACCTGGGGAACTACGTCGGCGCGATCCGGCCGACCGTGCGCGCGAGCCGCGACGCCCGCTTCGACTCCTTTCTCTTTCTTGCCGACCTGCACTCGCTCGTCAAGTGCGACGAGCCCGAGCGGGTGCGCCGCTCGCGGCTGCAGATCGCCGCGAGCTGGCTCGCCGCCGGACTCGACCCGGAGAAGGTCACGCTGTACCGCCAGTCCGACATTCCCGAGATTCCCGAGCTCACCTGGATTCTCGGCTGCGTCACCGCCAAGGGCCTGATGAATCGCGCGCACGCCTACAAGGCGGCCGTCGATCGCAACACTGCCTCGGGCGACGATCCCGATGCCGGCATCAGCATGGGGCTGTACAGCTACCCGGTGCTGATGGCCGCCGACATCCTGCTCTTCAAGGCGCAGTCGATTCCGGTCGGCCGCGACCAGATCCAGCATGTGGAAATGGCGCGCGACATCGCGCAGCGCTTCAACCGCGTCTTCGGCGACGGCGACGGCCCCTTCGTGCTGCCCCAGGCGCAGGTGGAGGAGCACGTCGCCACGCTGCCCGGGCTGGACGGACGCAAGATGTCGAAGAGCTACGACAACACGATTGCGCTGTTCGAGGGCGGCGCGAAGAAGCTGCACGCGTCGATCCGTCGGATCGTCACCGATTCGCGCGTTCCGGGCGAGCCGAAGGACGCGGAGAACTCGCAGCTGTACGCGATCTATCGCGCGTTTGCCGAGCCCGCCGACGCGGCCGCCTTCAAGGACGAGTTGGAGAAGGGCCTGGGCTGGGGGCCGGCCAAGGAGCGGCTGTACGCGCTCATAGAGGGCGAGCTCGCGCCGATGCGCGAGCGCTACGAGTCGCTGATCGCGCATCCGGAGCAGGTCGAGGAGGTTCTGCTCGCCGGCGCGCGCAAGGCGCGCGAGATCGCCGTGCCGTTCATGGAGCGCTTGCGCAGCTCGGTCGGTCTTCGCTTATGATCCATGATGCCGCAGTACCAGCGCCTCTTCGAGCGTCGGGCGCGGCACCCCATCGGAGGAGACGCTGATGTCGAGAACCCGACTTGCGGCCGTCGCATTCGCCGCGGCCGCCGCGGCCGCCGCTTTCGCTGCCCCGAGCGCATATGCGCAGTCCGGCACCGTCAAGGTGGCCTGGCTGGATCCGCTGTCCGGCATGATGGCGCCGCTCGGCCAGAACATGCTGCGGAGCTGGCAGTTCGCCGCCGACTACGCGAACCAGCAGAAGTGGGGCGGGGACGTGAAATTCGAGGTGGTGTCGTTCGACAACAAGCTCAGCCCGCAGGAAAGCCTCACGGTGCTGAAGTCGATCGTCGACCAGGGCATCCGTTACGTCATCCAGGGCAACGGATCATCGGTTGCGATCGCGCTGTCGGATGCCGTCGCCAAGCACAACGAGCGCAACCCGGGCAAGGAGATCGTCTACCTCAACTATGCCGCGATCGATCCGTCGCTGACGAACGCACGCTGCAACTTCTGGCACTTCGCGCTCGACGCCAACGTCGACATGAAGCTGGAGGCGCTCACCTCTTACATGCAGAAGCGTCCGGAGGTCAAGAAGGTCTACCTGATCAACCAGGACTACGCCTTCGGCCATTCGGTGGAGAAGGCCGCCGAGGAACTGCTCAAGCGCAAGCGCCCCGACGTGCAAGTCGTCGGAAAAGACCGTCACCCGCTCGCGCAGGTGCGCGACTTCGCGCCGTACGTCGCGAAGATCAAGGCCGCCGGGGCCGACACGATCATCACCGGCAACTGGGGCGCCGACCTCGCGCTGCTGGTGAAGGCGGCGAACGACGCCGGGTTGAAGGCGAATTTCTACACGTTCTACGCCGGCGCCACCGGCGCGCCCACGGCGATCGGGGCGGCGGGCGAAGGTCACGTGCGCCAGGTGTCGTACTGGCACTCGAACGTGCACTCGCCCGAGAGCGATCGCGTCGTCGAGGGCTTCAAGAAGAAGTTCAACGACGACTACTCGGTGATGGCGTCGTACACCGGGTTCAGGATGCTCGGCGAGGCAATCAGGAAGGCAAAGTCCACCGATCCGGTGAAGGTCGCCTTCGCGATGGAGGGACTGCGCGTTCCGTCGTTGAACGGCGAAGTCGAGATGCGCGCCACCGACCACCAGATCCAGCAGGGGATCGTCATCTCGTCGTGGCAGAAGGTCGACGGCAAGACGATCAAGTACGACCAGGAGAACACCGGCTTCGGCTGGCGCACCGAGGCGACGATCGATCCGTACGTCGCTTCGCTGCCTACTTCGTGCCAGATGAAGCGGCCGTCTCCGCAGTGACCTCGCGCGGATGAGGCGGGCGCGCGCTTCGGCGCGCGCCCTCTGCCGCTTCGGATGGGCGCGCGTTGCGGCGCGCCGCCGCCGACCGCAATCGCCCGCTTCGGGCGAGTTCGCACGGAAGACCGCGTGGAGTTCTTCGTCATCTCGCTGCTGAACGGCGTCAGCTACGGGCTGCTGCTGTTCATGCTGGCCTCGGGCCTGACGCTCATCTTCAGCCTGATGGGCGTGCTGAACTTCGCGCACGCGTCGTTCTACATGCTCGGCGCCTATTTCGCCTATCAGATCAGCGTATGGCTCGACAAGCTGATGCCGGGCACCGGGTACTGGATCGCGCTCGTCTGCGCTCCGCTCGCCGTCGGCGTGCTCGGCGCTTTCATCGAGCGTTACGGCCTGCGGCGCGTGCACAAGTGGGGACACGTCCCGGAGCTGCTGTTCACCTTCGGGCTGGCATACATCGTCGTCGAAGTCGTGCAGATCGTCTGGGGGCGCGCGGCGGTGCCGTACGCGGTGCCCGAACCGCTCGCCGGGTCGCTCTTCACCGTCTATTCGACGACCTTCCCGACCTATCGCGCGTTCATGATGCTCGTCGCGGCCGCGATGCTGGTAGCGATCTGGCTCGTGCTCACGCGCACCCGCATCGGCCTCGTCATCCAGGCGTCACTCACGCATCCGGAGATGGTGCAGGCGCTCGGGCACAACGTGCCTCGCGTCTTCATGCTGACCTTCGGTGGCGGCTGCGCGCTCGCGGGCCTGGCGGGCGTCATCGGCGGCAACGCGTACGTGACCGAGCCATCGATGGCCGCCGTGATCGTCTCGATCGTGTTCGTCGTCGTCGTCGTCGGTGGAATGGGCTCGCTCGCCGGCGCATTCGTCGCGTCGCTGCTGATCGGCCTGCTGCAGACCTTCGCGATCGGCCTCGACTGGTCGCTGCTCGGACTGCTCGGGCGCGCCGGCGTCGCGATCGGCCCCGATACGCCGCTGTACAGCGTGTGGTCGCTGAAGCTCTCGCAGGTCGCGCCGGTGCTGCCGTACCTGCTGCTGGTGCTCGTGCTGATCCTGCGGCCGCGCGGGCTGATGGGAACGCGGGAGACGTAGAGGAATGAAACGCCGATGACCGCTCGCGCTCTGCGCGTTTCCCGCGTGCGCTTCGAGCCGATCGATCTCGGTCGGTGGGCGATCTGGGGCCTGACGGCACTGCTGTTCGCCGTGCTGCCGCTGGTGTTCAGCAGGGGCTTCGCGATCACGCTCCTGTCGCAGATGGGCGTGATGATCGTGTTCGCGCTCGCCTACAACATGATCTTCGGTCAGGGCGGAATGCTGTCGTTCGGCCACGCCGTGTACTCGGGGCTCGGCGCATTCTTCGCGATCCACGCGCTGAACTGGGTAGGCGAAGGGCGGCTCTGGCTACCGGTTTCACTGATCCCGCTGGTCGGCGGGATCTTCGGCGCCGTCTTCGGCGTCCTCTTCGGCTACATCACGACGAAGAAGGCCGGAACCCCGTTCGCGATGATCACGCTCGGCATCGGCGAGCTCGTCTTCGCCGCGTCGCTGATGTTCCCGGGCTTCTTCGGCGGGGAAGGCGGTATCTCGACGAACCGCGTCGTCGGCGAGCCCTTCCTCGGCATCACCTTCGGGCCCGGCATTCAGGTCTACTACCTGATCGCCGTCTGGTGCTTCGTCAGCATGATCGCGATGTATGCGTTCTCGCAGACGCCGCTCGGGCGCATCTCGAACGCCGTGCGCGATAACCCCGAACGCGCCGAATTCATCGGCTACAACGCGCAGCGCGTGCGCTTCTTCGTCATCGTCGCCTCGGCGTTCTTCTGCGGCATCGCGGGCGGACTGTCGGCGATCAACTTCGAGATCGTCAGCGCGGAGAACGTCTCCACGGCGCGCTCCGGCGGGGTGCTCGTCGCCACGTTCATCGGCGGCGCAGGCTTTTTCTTCGGTCCGATCCTCGGCGCGGTGATCTTCATCTTCTTCGCCGTCGCGCTGTCCGACTACACGAGCGCCTGGCAGTTCTACCTCGGCGTGTTCTTCGTGCTGATCGTGATGTACGCACCCGGCGGCGTCGCGTCGCTGATCATGATGAACCTGCGCGTGGTGCGTCACGGTCTGTTCGGGCGACTCGTCGCACCGTACGTTTCACTGGTGCTCGCCAGCGCCGTGCTGCTCGCCGGCGTGATCGTCGTCGTGGAAATGAGCTACCAGCTCACGCTGAACTTCGCCTCGGGCTCCCAGCTGCGCGTGTTCGGCTTCGACGTGGACGCCGGCGCATCGAACGGCTGGCTCGTTGCGCTTGCGCTCATCGTTGTCGGCTCAATCGGCTTCGAGGCGGCGCGACGCCGTTTCGCGCACGCATGGGGCGCCGTGCAGACGCGTATCGAGGAGAACCTTCGAACCGGAGCGACGCCGTGAGCGCCGCCCCGCAGGGCGTTCCGCAGGCTCGCGCCAGCGCAGCGACCTTGCCATCGGCTTCGTCGAACGCGCTGGCGCTTGCCGGCGTTTTCAAGGAATTCGGCCGCACCGAAATCATCCGCGGCGTGGACCTGGCGATCCCGCACGGAGAGCGGCACGCCGTGATCGGGCCGAACGGCGCGGGCAAGTCGACGCTGTTCAACCTGATGTCGGGGCGCTTTCGCGCGAGCCGCGGCCGCATCGAACTGAACGGCGAAGACATCACGACGGACCGGCCTTACGAGATCTATCGCAAGGGGCTCGCACGTAGCTTCCAGATCACGAACCTCTTTCCCCGGATGTCCGTGTTCGAGAACGTGCGCTGCGCGACGCTGTGGTCGCTCGGCTACCGCTATTCGTGCTGGCACCGTCTGGCCAGGCTCGCCGACGCGGCCGAACTCGCCGACGACGTTCTGCAGCGCATCGGCCTTCGGCATCGTCGCGAAGCGCTCGCCGGCACGCTTACCTACGCCGAGCAGCGAGCGCTCGAAATCGGCATCACGATCGCAGGCGGCGCCACCGTGATCCTCCTGGACGAGCCGACGGCGGGCATGAGTCGCTCCGAGAGCGACCGCGCGGTCGAGCTGATCCGGCGCGTCACCGAAGGGCGCACGCTCGTGATGGTCGAGCACGACATGAGCGTCGTGTTCGGGCTCGCCGATCGAATCTCGGTGCTTGTCTACGGCCAGATCCTCGCCACCGGCACTCCGCAGGAGATCCGCGCGAACGAGGCGGTGCAGCAGGCGTACCTGGGAACGACGGAGCAGGAGGCGGCAACATGACAGCCGGGCAGGCAGGCGGGCGCGACGCTACTGACAGCGAGCCACTGCTTCGCATCGAGAACCTGCACGCGTACTACGGCAAGAGCCACGTCCTGCACGGCGTCGACCTGCACGTCGGGCGCGGCGAGATCGTCAGCCTGCTCGGCCGCAACGGCGTCGGTCGCTCGACCACCGCCAAGGCGATCATGGGACTGGTCGACGCGACCGGCAGCATCCACTTCGGCGGGCGCGAGCTGCTCGGACGCAAGGCCTACGAGATCGCGCCGCTCGGCGTCGGTTACGTTCCGGAAAGCCGCGACGTCTTCCCGACGCTCACCGTCGAGCAGAACCTTTTGCTCGGACAGAAGGGCCGACGACCGGGTCGCTGGCGCTTCGAAGACATGTATCGGATGTTCCCGCGCCTGGCCGAGCGGCGCAACACGCTCGCAGGCGTGCTCTCGGGCGGCGAGCAGCAGATGCTGACGCTGTGCCGGACGCTGATGGGCGACCCCGAACTGATCCTGATCGACGAGCCGACCGAAGGGCTCGCGCCGAAGATCGTCGAACTCGTCGCCGAGTACCTGAGCGAGCTCGAGCGCCGCGGCGTCTCGGTGCTGCTCGTCGAGCAGAAGCTCGCAATCGCGATGCGCATCTCGCAGCGCGTGTACGTGATGGGGCACGGTCGCATCGTGTTCGAAGGAACGCCCGATTCGCTGCGCGAGAACGAGCACGTGCGACGGGAGTGGCTCGAAGTGTAGGTTTTCGGATCTCTCGTACGCTGCGTTCGCTCCGCGCGGTAGCGAGGGCGAGGGCGCAGCCCCTCGCTACCGCGCTCCGGATCGCGGCGTGCGACGCTCCGAATGGGTGGAACTGCGCAGCCGGCTCGCGCAGCGCGAAGCGGTGCGCGTTCGCGGCTCGGCGGCCAAGGCGGTGCGAGCCGAACGCGACGCCCGATGATCGTCCTCGATGCGTCGGCCGCGCTCGAGGTCTTGCTGAACGATCGTCTCGCAGCACACGTTTCGCGTCGGATCTTCGATCCGGCCGAATCTCTGCATGCGCCACACCTGATCGACGTCGAAGTCGCCCAGGTGCTCCGCAGGATCGTGCGAAAGAAAGAGATGACGGCCGAACGCGGCGAGCAGGCATTGGACGATCTGCGCCAACTTCCGCTGTCCCGCTACCCGCACTCGCTATTGCTCGATCGGATCTGGACCCTGCGCGACATCGCCAGCGCCTACGACGCCGCCTACCTCGCCCTCGCCGAAGCGCTCGACGCGACGCTGCTCACCTGCGACGCCGCCCTGGCAACGGTCCGCGGCCACTGCGCGAACGTGGAAGTCGTCCGCCCATCCTGACGAAAAGCGGGAGGAGAGCGGCAGGACCGCCGCACGTAGACCACCGAGGGACGCGCTTCGAACGTCGCGACCCGTAGCGCGGGGCCGGCGGCGGTGGGCGCATCCCGTTTCGGCGCGCTCGGCAAGCCGGCTGCTACCGAAAGCGAATCGGCGGGACCCGTCGCCGTGAGGCGCGCAGCGCCCCTCGGCAGCGGGTGCCGATTCGCGAGGTAGAGCCGGGAAGCCCCGGCGAAGCCGGGGCCGCAGCCGTGCGCGCCGAAACGGGATGCGCCTGCCGCCGCCGGCCCTGCGCGGAGCGAACGCAACGAGAGCAAACGCCTCCGACCCCTCGGTTACACTTCCCCCACAAGCAGCCCTGTCACTCTCCGGAAGCCTCCCCATGACCCAAGCGCACTACGCCACCCGAGGCGACGTCGTCGTCATCACGATGGACAACCCGCCGGTCAACGGCCTGGGATACGACCTGCGCACCGGCCTCGTCGAAGCGCTGCGCCGCGCGCAGGCCGATGACGCAATCCGCGCGATCGTGATCCACGGCGCCGGCAACGCTTTCTCCGGCGGCGCCGACATCCGCGAATTCAACACGCCGAAGGCGCTCGCCGAGCCGACGCTGCACACAGTCATCCGCACGATCGAGGAGAGCGCAAAGCCGGTCGTCGCTGCCGTGCATGCGGTCGCGATGGGCGGGGGACTCGAACTCGCGCTGAGCTGTCATTTCCGTGTCGCGTCTCCGGGTGCGCAGATCGCGTTGCCCGAGGTAAAGCTCGGCATCCTGCCGGGTGCCGGCGGCACCCAGCGCCTGCCGCGCGTCGTGCCGCTCGAGACCGCGGTGAACATGATCGTCTCGGGCGAGCCGGTGAAGTCGGAGAAGCTCGCGGCCACCCGGCTCTTCGACGAAATCGTCGAAGGCGATCTCGTCGAGGGCGCGATCGCCTTCGCGCACAAGGCGCTGGCCGAGCACCGTGGTCTGCCGAAGGTGCGCGACCTGCGCGTCGAGCACGACGACGCCGAAGGTTTCCTCGGTTTTTCGCGCAACACCGTCGCTGCAATCGCCAAGAACTTCCCCGCGCCGGTGCGCTGCATCGACGCGATCGCCGGCGCCGTCAAGATGAGCTTCGAAGAGGGGCTGGCGAACGAGCGGCGCCTGTTCCTCGAGCTGGTGCAGACGCCCGAGTCGCGTGCGCTGCGTCACGCGTTCTTCGGCGAGCGCGCGGCGAGCAAGATCCCCGACGTTCCTTCTTCCACGCCGACCAGGAAGATCGAACGCGCCGCGGTGATCGGCGCCGGCACGATGGGCGGCGGCATCGCGATGAACTTCGCCAACGCCGGCATTCCGGTGAAGCTGCTCGAGGTCGCGCAGGAAGCGCTCGACAAGGGCGTCGCGACGATCCGAAAGAACTACGAGAGCACCGCGAAGAAGGGCCGGATGAAGCCCGAGGACGTCGAGAAGCGCATGGCGTTGATCGAGCCGACGCTGTCGTACGACGAGATCGCCAATGCCGACATCGTCATCGAAGCGGTGTTCGAGGACATGGCGGTGAAGGAGAAGGTGTTCCGCAAGCTCGACGAGGTGATGAAGCCCGGGGCCATCCTGGCGACCAATACGTCGACGCTCGACGTGAACCGGATCGCCTCGTTCACCAAGCGCCCGCAGGACGTCATCGGCACGCACTTCTTCTCGCCGGCAAACGTGATGAAGCTGCTCGAGATCGTGCGTGGCGAGAAGACCGGCAAGGACGTGCTCGCCACGACGATGCAGTTGTCGAAGAAGTTGCGCAAGACCGGCGTCGTCTCCGGCGTATGCGACGGCTTCATCGGCAACCGGATGATCGAGCAGTACCTGCGCCAGGCGCTGTACATGCTCGAGGAGGGCGCGACGCCGCAGCAGGTCGACCGCGCAATCGAGAAATTCGGTTTCGCGATGGGGCCGTTCCGGATGAGCGACCTGGCCGGCAACGATGTCGGCTGGTACATCCGCAAGCGCCGCTACGTCGAGCAGCCGAACCTCGAGTACCCGCGCATCGCCGACAAGCTGTGCGAACTGGGCCGCTTCGGCCAGAAGACCGGCGCCGGCTGGTACCGCTACGTGCCCGGCAAGCGCGACGCGCTGCCCGATCCGCAGGTCGACGAGTTGATCGCCGCGCACCGCGATTCGATCGGCGCGAAAGCACGCAAGCTCTCCGACGACGAGATCGTGCACCGGCTCGTGTTCGCGCTGGTGAACGAAGGCGCGAAGATCCTCGACGAAGGCATCGCGCTGCGCGCTTCCGACATCGACATGATCTATCTCACCGGCTACGGCTTTCCGCTGTGGCGCGGCGGTCCGATGCTCTACGCCGACCAGTACGGCCTGTACAACGTGGTGAATCGGATGCGCGACTTCGCTGCGATCGCGCGCGGCGATGCCGCGTTCTGGACGCCGGCGCCGCTGCTGGCGAAGCTCGCCGCCGAGAGCAAGGGATTCAACGGTTGAACGGAACGGGGAAGGCAATCATGCGTGAAGCAGTGATCGTATCGACGGCGCGCACCGGGCTGGCGAAGTCCTGGCGCGGCGCGCTGAACATGACGCACGGCGCGACGATGGGCGGGCACGTCGTGCGCGCCGCGATCGAGCGTGCGGGCATCGAGCCCGGCGAGGTCGAGGACGTGTTGATCGGCTGCGCGACGCCCGAGGGCGCCACCGGCTGGAACGTCGCGCGCCAGGCGGCGATCGCCGCCGGCTGTCCGGTCAGCGTCTCGGGCGTCACCGTCAACCGTTTCTGCTCGTCGGGGCTGCAGACGATCGCCATGGCCGCGCAGCGCGTCATCGCCGGCGAGGGCGAGATCTTCGTCGCGGGCGGAGTCGAATCGATCTCCTGCGTGCAGAACGAATCGAACCGGCACATGTTCGTCGACAAGGGACTGAAGAAGACCAAGCCCGAGATCTATTGGCCGATGCTGCAGACCGCCGAAACGGTGGCGCGCCGCTATGGCATCGAGCGCGAGCGCCAGGACGAATATGGCGCGCGCAGCCAGCAGCGCGCGGTCGCAGCGGCCGAAGCGGGCCGGTTCGTCGACGAGATCGCGCCGATCACCGTGCGCATGGCCGTGGCCGACAAGGCGAGCGGGCGGCTGGAGACGCGCGAGGTCACGCTCGCCGACGACGAGGGGCGTCGCCCCGGCACCACCGTCGAGGGTCTCGCGCAGATCAAGCCCGCGCTGCCCGGTGGATCGGTCGCTGCGGGCAACGCGAGCCAGTTCTCCGACGGCGCGGGCGCCTGCGTCGTGATGGAGGCGTCGCTGGCCGAGAAGCGCGGGCTGAAGCCGCTGGGCTACTTCCGCGGCTTTGCCGTGGCTGGCTGCGAGCCCGACGAGATGGGCATCGGGCCGGTCTTCGCGGTGCCGAAGCTGCTCGAGCGTGCGGGCAAGACGGTGGACGACATCGACCTGTGGGAATTGAACGAGGCTTTTGCCGTGCAGGTGCTCTACTGCCGCGACAAGCTCGGCATTCCCGACGATCGACTCAACGTGAACGGCGGCGCAATCGCGGTCGGCCATCCGTACGGGATGAGCGGCCAGCGGTTGACCGGGCACGCGCTGATCGAGGGTCGCAGGCGCGGCGCGCGCTGGGCCGTGGTCACGATGTGCATCGGCGGCGGGATGGGCGCGGCCGGGCTGTTCGAGATCGTCTGAAGGAGAGCGTCGATGTCGGTACGCGAATCGATGAACCTCGCCGGACGCAAGGCGATCATCACCGGCGGCTCGCGCGGGCTCGGATTGCAGATCGCCGAGGCGTTGGGCGAAATGGGCGCGGAGATCGTGCTCGCGGCGCGCAAGCAGGCCGAGCTGGACGAAGCGGTAGCGCATCTGGCAAAGCAGGGCGTGCGTGCGCACGCGATTGCCGCCGATCTCGGCAAGCCCGAGTCGGTGGTTGCCTTCGTCGATGCGGCGCTCGGCAAGCTCGGCCATTGCGACATCCTCGTCAACAACGCCGGCACGACATGGGGCGCACCGATGGCGGAGCACCCGCTCGAGGCGTGGCAGAAGCTGCTGGACCTGAACCTCACCGGCGTGTTCCTGCTGACGCAACTCGTCGGCAAGCGCTCGATGATCCCGCGCGGGTACGGGCGCATCCTGATCGTCGCGTCGATCGCCGGGCTGCGCGGCAACGAGCCGGGCACGAACCACACGATCGCCTACAACACGACGAAGGGCGGCCTGGTGAACTTCACGCGCGCGCTCGCCGGCGAGTGGGGCGAGCACGGCATCACGGTGAATGCGCTCGCGCCGGGCTTCTTCCCGTCGAAGATGTCGCGCGCGACGCTTGCCCAGATCGAGGATCAGGTCAAGGCGCGCGCGCCGTTGCACCGACTCGGCGACGACGAAGACCTGAAGGGTGCCGCGGTCCTCTTCTGCTCGGACGCCGGCAAGCACATCACCGGACAGATCCTCGCCGTCGACGGCGGCGTCACCGCGGTCTGAGCGACGCACGGCACGCACCGAGCGGCAACGCAGGAGGAACGACGCAATGGCCGAAACGAATCGCCGCATCGTGCTGGCACGCCGACCGAAGGGTGCGGCCTCGGCCGACGACTTCCGCATCGAAGAGGTGCCGGTGTCGGCGATCGCCGACGGCCAGGTGCTGGTGCGCAACCGCTTCCTGTCGCTCGATCCGTACATGCGCGGCCGGATGGACGACGCGAAGTCGTACGCCGCGCCGCAGAAGCTCGACGAGACGATGGTCGGCGGAACGGCGGGCGAAGTCGTCGAGAGTCGCAACCCGCGTTTCGCGGTGGGCGACGCCGTCGTCGGCATGCTCGGCTGGCAGCTCTACGGCGTCTCCGACGGCAGCGGGCTGATGAAGGTCGACACCTCGCGCATTCCGCTGTCAGCGTACCTCGGCACGGTCGGCATGCCCGGCGTCACGGCCTGGTACGGATTGAACCGGATCATCGCGCCGAAGGCCGGCGAGACGGTCGTCGTTTCCGCAGCCAGCGGCGCGGTCGGCTCGGTGGTCGGCCAGCTGGCGAAGGCGGCCGGCTGCCGCGTCGTCGGCATCGCCGGGGGCCCGCGGAAGTGCTCGATCGTCACCGACGAGTACGGCTTCGATGCCTGCGTCGACTACAAGGCGGGGCGACTGTACGACGACCTGCGTGCGGCAACGCCCGACGGCGTGGACGGCCTGTTCGAAAACGTCGGTGGCGCGCCGCTCGACGCCACGCTGAGGCGCATGAACGCCTTCGGGCGCGTCGCCGTCTGTGGGTTGATCTCCGGCTACAGCGGCGAGCCGATGCCGGTGACGCAGTTCCGCTCGATCCTCGTCAATCGGCTTCGTGTCGAGGGGTTCATCGTCTCCGAGCACATGGACGTCTGGCCGACGGCATTGAGCGAGCTCGCGCGCCGCGTCGCCGATGGCAGCCTGCACTATCGCGAGACGATCGCGCGCGGGCTCGACAGCGCTCCGGAGGCGTTCCTCGGACTGCTGGCCGGGCGCAACGTCGGCAAGCAGCTCGTCGCGCTCGATTAGTTGCGCTCGACCGGTCGCGCTCGACGGGCGGCGCACGATCCGCGGCGGTCGATCCGACGATAGGGGGCTTTCATGGAATCGTTTGCCGGCAAGGTCGCCGTCATCACCGGCGCGGCAAGCGGCTTCGGCCGCGAGTTCGCGCGCCTGGGGGCCTCGCTCGGCATGCGGCTCGCGCTCGCCGACATCGAACCGGAGGCGCTTGCGATCGTCGTCGACGAACTGCGCGGGCAGGGCGCCGAAATCTTCGGCGAAACGGTCGACGTGCGCCAGGCCGCGCAGGTCGAGCGCCTCGCGCAGAACACGATCTCGCGTTTCGGCGCGGCACACCTGCTCTTCAACAACGCCGGCGTCGCCACCGGCGGCCTGCTGTGGGAAGCCAGCGAGCGCGACTGGCAGTGGGTGCTCGGCGTGAACCTGTGGGGCGCGATCCACGGCATCCGCAGCTTCGTGCCGCGCATGCTGAAGCAGGGCGACGACTGCCACGTCGTGAACACCGCATCGGTGGCCGGCCTGCTCGCCCCGCAGGGCATGGGCGTCTACAACGTCTCGAAGCACGCGGTGGTCGCGCTGAGCGAGACGCTGTACCAGGACCTTCGCGTCGCCGGCGCGTCGGTCGGTGTTACGTTGCTGTGTCCGGCCTTCGTGCCGACCGGCATCGCGCAGTCGGAACGCAATCGGCCCGACGAACTGCGCGACGCGAGCGCGCCGACCGAGTCGATGAGAGCGTCGCAGCGCGCGACCGAGAAGGCCGTAGCCTCGGGGCGCATCAGCGCCGAACAGGTCGCGCGCATGACCTTCGAAGCGATCCGCGAGAACCGCTTCTACGTGATCACGCATCCGAACATCCTGCCGTCGGTCGAGTTGCGCCTGCGCGACGTGCTGGACCAGCGCAATCCGAGCGATCCGTACACGTTCAAGCCAGAGCTCTCGCAGCGTAAGAGCTGAGCCGCCGCCCCGGCACACGCAGGAGGGCGTGATGAGCACCGACGAGCACGCGCCGCAGCAACCGATTCGCGACGGGCAGTACGCTCAGGTCGGCGACGCCGCGCGGCCGCTGCGAATCCACTACGCGTCGTGCGGCGACGAGCGCGCGCCGCTGCTGCTGATGCTGCACGGTTTTCCGGAAGGGTGGTTCGCCTGGCGCGAGCGGATGCCGGCCTTCGCTGCGCGCTTTCATGTGGTCGCTCCCGATCTGCGCGGCTACGGTCGTTCGGACAAGCCCGAGGGCGTCGACGCGTATCGCGTGGCAGAACTCGTCTCCGATGTGAATGCGCTCATCGACGCGCTGGGCCACGAGCGCTGCGCGCTCATCGGCCACGACTGGGGCGGCGTGCTGGCGTGGGCATTCGCGATCGCGCATCCCGAGCGTGTCGAACGGCTGGTCATCCTGAACGCGCCGCACCCGGTGCCGTTCGCCGAAGCGCTCGCGCACGATCGGCAGCAGCAGGCGGCCAGCGCCTACATGAACTGGTTGCGACGCGCGGGCTCGGAAACCGTGCTCGCGCGCGACAATTTCGCGCGGCTCGACGCAATGCTCGAATCGATGGGCGGCGCGCCGTGGCTCGATGCCGCGCGGCGCGCGGAGTATCACGAGGCGTGGGGCACGCCGGGGGCGCTCGCCGCTGCCGTGAACTACTACCGCGCTTCGCCGCTGCATCCGCCCGGCGACGGCGACGCGCCGGCTGCCATGCCGGCGCTCGATGCATCGCGTTTCGTCGTGCGCGTGCCGACGCTCGTCATCTGGGGCGAGCGCGACCTCGCGTTGCTGCCGTCGCTGCTCGATGGGCTCGATCGCCTCGTGCCGCAGTTGCGCATCGTGCGCCTGGCCGAGGCGACGCACTGGGTGGTGCACGAGGCGCCCCAACGCATTGCGGCCGAGATCGCCGCCTTCGTCGACGATCTGGCCGACGGCATCGTCGTGCGCGTGGGCGCCGGCGAGCGACTCGTCGCCGACGCGCGGCCGCTGCGCGAGGCGGTCTTCATCGAAGAGCAGGGCGTGCCGGCGGCAATCGAGCACGACGGGCGCGACGCCGAGGCGTTGCACTGCGTGGCATATCGGCGGGGACGAGCAATCGCCACCGGGCGACTGCTGCCCGAGGCGAAGATCGGCCGCATGGCGGTGCGCGCCGACGCGCGAGGACAGGGCATCGGCACGCGCGTGCTCGATGCGCTCGTCGCGCGAGCGCGAGCGCGCGGTGACGCCGTCGTCGAGCTGAGCGCGCAGTGTGCCGTCGAGGAGTTCTATCGGCGCAGCGGCTTCGAGACGGTGGGCGAGCCTTATCCCGAGGCTGGCATCGCGCACGTGCGGATGCGACGCACGCTCGGCTGAACGTCAGTCGGTCCGGGCGCGCCGGCCGAGCGCTTCCACCGTCGCGGGCGCCAGCCGGAAGCGCACGCGCCGCTCGCCCGCATGGCGGGGAACGTCGCCTGCCGGCGCCCAGCTGCGCTCGACGAACACGGCGCGCCCGTCGCGTCGAACGGCGACGATTGTCGACGCGCGCGTGCCGTAGCCGAGGTCCGGCGCGAAGATCATCGCCGGCGCCAGCACCCGTTCGCGAACCGCGCCGACGCCGGTGTCGGGCAGCAGCCTATCGTCGGGAATCGAGCGGTCGGCGAGCGCATTGAACAGCGTCGGGCCCAGTTGCCGCGGGGCCGCGTGCACCGCGTGACCGAGCTGCTCGCGCAACCGCAGCACCTTCGGCCACGGTGCGTCGAGCGTGCCGTTGGACCACGCATGCACTCCGCCGCCCGGCGCGACGATGCGCCTGGCGTCGCGGTTCGACACGAAGAGCGCCGGATCCTCGGCGGCCAGATCCACCAGCAGCAGGTTGAAGCCCGCGTACTCGTCGGCTTGCCCGAGCACGCGTTCGGCATAGTCGCGCGCCGGCTCCGATCCTTCGACGAAACCGGCGACGAGCGCGCCGCGCGAGCGCGGCCCGCTGACGGGATCGGGCTCGCGCACGTTGGTCACGGCCGCGAAGCGTCCGCGGCGATCGATGGCGAGCCAGGTGCCGCCGGCGCGCAGGTCGCGCCCGCCGAACACCGTGTGCTTTTCGTCCCACCAGGCAGCCGGTGCCGTTTCGCGCGCGTAATACTCGTCGCGGTTCGCCGCGACGACGAAGGCGAACGACTCGTGGGCGTCGAGCGCGAAGGCGATCAGGCACATGGCGGCGGGCCCTTCGCCGCGTCGGCCCAATGAAAGGTCTCGACGAAGCGGCCCCCCGCAGCCAGCGCCGCGAAGCCGAGCGCAGCCGCCTCCGCTTCGAGCGCCTCGACGAACTCGCTTTCCTGATCGGCGCGCAGCGGCTCCCAGGACTCGAGCCAGGTACGGCGCTTCTTCTCGGGCTCGTCGCGCCAGCCGAAGCGGCCGCGCACGCCGAATCGCGGCTCGAGGCGGGCAGCGAGCGCGTGCAGCGCCCGCAGGCACGCGTCGTTGCGCGCCGGGTCGGCGCGGAACCAGACGAGGACGACGACGGCGCTCATTCGATAGGCAGCGGGTAGGGCAGCGCCAGCGGCAGCAGCGGCTGTCCGTCCACGACGAGCGTTCCCGCGTTGGCCGACGCGACCTGCGCTTCGTAGAGGACGTCGATCGCGCCGCCGGGCGACCGCGCTGCCGAGACGACGAGGCCCACCGGTTGTCCGTTTGCGTCCACCACGTCGGCGCCGGGCGCGGGTTCGCGTGAACTGGCGCCCGGCGCGGATTCGCGTGAATTGGCGCCCGGCGCGGGCGCAGGCGGCGCGACGGCGGGCGAGGGTTGCCCGGCAGCGCCTGCCGTCACCGAGGCGATCCGGCCGAGGAACGCGCGCCGCTTCGTCTTGCCGAGGTAGTGGCTGCGGGCGACGATCTCCTGCCCCGGATAGCAGCCCTTCGTGAAGCTGACCGCGCCGATCGCGTCGGCCTCGAGATTGAGCATCTGCGGCACGAACTGCTCGCTCGTCGCAGCAACGATCGACGCGACGCCGCCGCGCACGTCGGTCCACCGCCAGGCGCGGCTGTCGATCGGCGTGAGCCGCGCGCGCAGCGTGTGCCAGACCGCGTCGATCGCGTCGACTGGAACGACGAGCAGCCAGCGCGGCACGTCGGCGAGCGCTCCTTCCAGGCCAGCAGCGGGCAGCGGCGGCAGGCCGATCGCGGCGAGCCGATGCGCATGCGGCTCCTGCGAGCTCGAGGGATGCGGATGACCGCCCGCGACATCGGCGAGAGCCACCTGCATCGGCGCCGGCGCCGCGACTTGCAGTCGGGCGAGCGCATCGGTGCCGGCGGCGCCACTCAGGCCGAGCACCACCAGCGCGCCGCTCTCGTTCGTGATACGCACCTTCGAGCGCAGCACGAACATGGTCAGGCGCTTGCGGATCGTCTCGGCGACGCTGTCGGGCAGCAGCAGGCGGATCGACGCTGCGTCGCGCCAGGCGAGCATCGTCGCGAGCAGTCGGCCCTTCGGCGAGCAGTAGCCGTGCCAGCGCGCCGCGTCGGGCGCCTGCTGCAGCACGTCGTTCGTCGTCTGCGAATGCAGGAAGCGCGGCGCATCGTCACCGTCGAGTTGCAGCACCGACTGCCCGGGCAGCCACGCGAGCGCGCCGTCGGCGAACGTCATGGCGCTCGCTGCCGACGCGCCGGATGCGATGCTCGACTGCGTGCCGTAGGCGTCGTCGTACAGCGCAACGCCGCAGCGCTCGGCGGCGGCGCGGACCGCGCCGAGGTCGGGCGCCGCTGCAGCCGCTTTCGGGGCCTGGGGAAGAGGTGCGGAACTCATGGGTCGTCGGGTGCCGAATCGACCGATTATCATAGGAGTCCCCTCTGTCATTGTCGAACCGCAGGGAGACTGTCCGCGTTGAAGGGCCGTATCGTCGGGCTCGTGCTGTTCTTGTTGCTGGTGTCCGTCGCCGTCGCGCTCGCCTGGGGATGGCATCGCTTCCGCGTCGAGCCGGTCGAGTTCAGCCAGTCGCCTGTCCGTTTCACCGTGCCCAGCGGCGCGAATGTGCGCGGCGTCGCGCAGGCGCTGCGCGCCAAGGGCGTCGACGTCGGTCCCACCGAGCTGTGGCTGTGGTACAAGCTGCGCGGCCACGACGGCAAGCTCAAGGCCGGCACCTACGAACTCGCGGCGCCGATGACGATCGATGCGCTGCTGGACAAGCTGGTGCGCGGCGACGTCCTGCTGATGTCGATCCGCTTCGTCGAGGGCTGGACCTTCCGCCAGATGCGCGAAGCGGTCGATGCGAATCCCGATATCGCGCACGACACGCGCGGAGTCGACGACGCCGAACTGTTGCGTCGGGTCGGCGCGAGCGAGTCGCACGCCGAGGGCCTGTTTTTCCCGGACACCTATCGATTCACGCCGGGCGCGAGCGACGTCGAGATCTATCGCCGCGCATACCAGGCGCTGCAGCGCGCCCTGGACACCGCCTGGGAGCAGCGCGCCTCCGACCTGCCGTATCGCAGTCCGTACGAAGCGCTCGTGCTCGCGTCGATCGTCGAGAAGGAAACCGGACTGGCCGAGGAGCGCGACAAGGTGGCGGCCGTGTTCGTCAATCGGCTGCGCCGCGGCATGCTGCTGCAGAGCGATCCGACGACGATCTACGGCATGGGCGAGCGCTTCGACGGAAACCTGCGCAAGCGCGACCTGCAGGCCAACACCGCGTACAACACCTACACGCGGCCCGGCCTGCCGCCGACGCCGATCGCGTTGACGAGCAGGGCGTCGATCGAGGCCGCGCTGCGTCCGGCCGACACGAAGGCGCTGTATTTCGTCTCGCGCGGCGACGGCACCAGCGAGTTCTCGTCCGATCTGGCCAGCCACAATCGGGCCGTGTCGCGCTATCAGCGAGGGGGCCGGTGAAGGGCCGTTTCATCACTTTCGAAGGCATCGACGGCGCGGGCAAGAGCACGCACGTCGCGCAGTCGATCGACTGGCTGCGCGCGCGTGGCCACGAGGTGCTCGCCACCCGCGAGCCCGGCGGCACGGAACTCGCCGAGGCGCTGCGCGAGTTGCTGCTGCACCGCTCGATGTCGCTCGAAACCGAGTTGATGCTGGTGTTCGCGGCGCGGCGCGATCACCTCGAGCGCACGATCGTTCCCGCCCTCGAGCGCGGCGCCTGGGTCGTCTGCGACCGCTTCACCGATTCCACCTGGGCATACCAGGGGGCAGGTCGGGGCGCCGCCGGAGAGCGCATCGCGTGGCTCGAATCATGGGTACACGGCACGTTGCAGCCGACGCGCACCTATTGGTTCGACGTCGAGCCCGAGGTGGCGGCGCGGCGTCGTGCCGGCTCGCGGCAAGCCGATCGTTTCGAGAGCGAGGACATCGCCTTCTTCCGGCGGGTGCGCGACGGCTATCGGCAAAGAGCCGCTGCCGACTCCGCCCGCATCGTTCGCATCGACGGCAGCGGAAGCGTCGATCAGGTTCGCGCGATACTCGAAGAAGATCTCGCAAGGCTTTGTTCTCAATGATCTACCCTTGGTTGGATAGCGTTTGGAATGCCGTTCTTGCGCAGCGTGCTCGCTCTCATCACGCACTGCTCCTGCATGGGCCGGCCGGCATCGGCAAGTCCGATTTCGCCGCCGAACTCACGCGCGCGTGGCTGTGCGAGTCGCCGGCCGCCGACGGTTCGGCGTGCGGGCGATGCGCGGCGTGCGGGTGGGTTGCGCACGGCAGCCACCCCGACCTGCGCGTGCTGTCGCCTGCCGTCGAGGAAACGGCCGAGGGCGCCGAAGGCGCGACGCGCACCGGACGAGCGCCCGCGGCCTCGACCGACATCAAGATCGACCAGGTACGCGCGCTCGAGCGCTTCATCGGCGTCGGCGGACACCGCGCCGGCTGCAAGGTGGTTCGCATCGATCCGGCCGACGCGTTGAATGTCGCTGCCGCCAATGCGTTGCTCAAAACACTCGAGGAGCCTGGCGCGGGAACGCGTTTCCTGCTCGTCACGCACCGGCCCGATTCCTTGCCGGCGACGATCCGCTCGCGCTGCCTGGCGGTGCCCCTGCCACTTCCGGCTGCCGCGGCGGCCATCGACTGGCTCGTCGCGCAGACGGGAGCCACGCGCACGCAGGCCGCGCAGTGGCTCGCGGCGGCCGGCGGCGCCCCGCTGCGCGCGCGCGGATTCGCCGATCCCGCGACAGCGTCCACTCATCGGCTTGTCGTGGAGACATTCTCGTCGCTTCCCGAAACTTCGGTGGTGCGAGCCGCCGACGCGCTGAACGGCATCGAGCCGTCTGTCTGGGTCGGGATTCTGCAGTCGTGGATCGCCGACCTGCAGCGATGCTGTGTCGGCGCCGAGCCGCGTTTCTTTCCCGAACGCGCGGCGCGACTGCGGATGTTGTCGCAGGCGACGTCGCTGCACGCGTTGGACCGGCTCGCGAGCGGCGTCGCAACGCTGGCGCGAGCCGTCGATCACCCGCTGAACCCGCGGTTGATGATCGAGGACGCGCTGCTTCGCGTCCGGGCCGCCTGGGCGGGATAGGGAACGGAAGGCGAAAAAAAAGGGGGAAGACGAATGAGCGCAGTCCACGGAGGAGCGATCCGGTCCCCGGTGTATGCAGAGGCCGATCCCGCGCTCGACACTTCGCCCGGATCGATCGCCGGCGGCGCCTCGTCGATCGCGCCCGATACCGGCGCACTGTTGCTCGATGCCCTGGACACCGGCGTTCGGCTGGCGCCGGTGACCGCTCCGGGTCCGTTGACCGCGCCCGGACCGCTCATCATCGCCAATACCGGGGCGGTGCCGAACACGCAGAGCCTGTCGAATTTGCCGGGGACCGCCGCGCGCTCTGGCGCCCGGCCGGGCGTCGTGCAATTGGCGATTCGCGAGAAGGCGGCGCTGTACGCCGCCTACATGCCTTTCCTCGACGGCGGCGGCCTGTTCGTGCCGACGACGCGCGCCGTGCGACTGGGCGACGAGTTGTACCTCCTCCTTTCGCTGATGGACGAACCGAGCCGGCTGTCGGTCACCGGCAAGGTCGTCTGGATCACGCCGGGAGGCACGCCGCAACGGCAGCAGGGGCTGGGCGTGCAGTTCGCCAAGGACGACGCCGGCCTGCGCGCGCGCAGTCGCATCGAGGAGCTGCTCGGCGGCACGTTGAAGGCGAACCGCCCGACGCACACGATCTGACGCGCCCGCGGTCGATACAATGCAGGTTGCGCGCCCGAGGCGCGCCGTCTCGTTGTTCTGCAGGCGCGCGACGCGCTTGCGCGGTTCGCGATGCTCGTCGATTCCCACTGCCATCTCGATTTCCCCGAACTCGCCCCCCGCCTGGACGAGCTGCTCGCGTCGATGCAGGCCAACGGCGTGGGCCACGCGCTATGCGTTTGCGTTGCCCTCGATCGCTTCGACAACGTGCTGCAGATCGCGCGCAGAGACTCCCGCTTCAGTGCGTCGGTCGGCGTGCATCCCGATTCGCCCGACGCGCTCGAACCCGACGTGCCGACGCTGGTGCGTCTCGCCGCGGATCCGAAGGTCGTGGCGATCGGTGAAACGGGGCTCGACTACTACCGGACCGAAGGCGACACCGAATGGCAGCGTGAACGCTTCCGCGTTCACATCCGGGCGGCACGAGAAAGCGGCAAGCCGCTCATCGTCCACACGCGTTCGGCCTCGGCCGACACGATCCGCCTATTGCGCGAGGAACGCGCCGACGAGGCAGGCGGCGTGCTGCATTGCTTCACCGAGGACTGGGAGACGGCGCGCGCCGGCCTCGACCTCGGTTTTTACGTCTCGTTCTCGGGAATCGTGACTTTTCGCAACGCCCAGTCGTTGCGCGAGGTCGCTGCGCGCGTTCCCGACGACCGCCTGCTGGTAGAGACCGACTCGCCGTATCTCGCGCCGGTGCCCCGACGTGGCAAGACGAACGAGCCGGCCTGGGTGTTGCACGTGGCCGAGTGCCTGGCGCAATTGCGCGGGCGCACGCTCGACGAGATCGCGGCCGTCACCACGCAGAACTTCTTCCGCCTGTTCCGCGACGCGAGGCCGGCAACCGATGCGCATTGAACGAGCGGCAAGGGCGGCGCTGCCGGGCGTGGCGCTCGCGTGCGTCGCGGTCGTTTTCGGCGCCGGCGCGTTCGCGCAGTCGACGACGCCGGTTTCGCCGGTACCCGCGGCGCAAAAAGCTCCGGCAGCCAGCGATCAATTCTGGGATGCGGTGGCGCGAGACGACGCCGAACGCGTCCAGACATTGCTGCTCCGGGGCGCCGACACCAACGCGGTGCATCCGCAGTTCGGGCCGGCGATCGTCGTCGCTGCGCGCGAACGCGCGTGGACCGTGGTTCGCGAGCTCGCCGGAATCGCCGGCACCCGCGTAGATGCCCCCAACGCACGGGGTGAGACGGCCGCGATGCTCGCCGCGCTGCAGGGCAATCTCGACATCGTCCGCCTGCTGGTCGAGAAGGGCGCCGAAGTGAACCGTCCTGGATGGACGCCGTTGCACTACGCCGCGGTGAGCGGGAACGTCGATTTATTGCGTTATTTGTTAGATCAGAGCGCCTATGTCGACGCGCAATCGCCGAACCGCACGACTCCTTTGATGATGGCCGCGCGGCATGATCGCCTCGATGCGGTTCGGCTGCTCGTTGAGGCGGGCGCCGACCCGACGCCGCGCAACGACACCGGACGCGATGCCGCCGACTATCTCGTCGGCAACGACAAGCCGGACGATGCACGCTGGCTGCGTGAGCGGGCGGCCGAGTTCGCCCGCCGCTACGGAACGCCCGAGCGACCACGCAGCGCCGAGTCGATCGCCGGCGAGCGGCAGCGCCGGCAGCGCCTCGAGACCCCGCGCCTGCCCGGTTCTCGCGATTAGCGACGAGCCCGCGCGGGCGTTCAGCGAAGGGCGACGTCGAGCACGAACATGAGGCCGAAGCCGGCGAACAGCGATGCAGTCGCCGTCTCGCCGAAATCGCCCCTGTGCGTTTCGGGAATCACTTCGTCGCTGATGACGAACAACATCGTCCCTGCGGCGAAGGCAAGCGCGAGCGGCAGGATCGCGGTGGACAGCACGAGCAGCGCCGCGCCGAACAGGCCGCCGACGAGCTCGACCACGCCGGTGAGCGCAGCGATGCCCAACGCATACCGGCGCGAGTAGCCCAGCGCAGCCAACGCCATCGCAACCGCCAGGCCTTCCGGCAGGTTCTGCAGCCCGATCCCGATCGTCACCCCCAAGCCGATTCGCGCGTCGCCGCTCGCCGAACCGACGCCGATCGACAGCCCCTCCGGAAAGTTGTGAACAGTGATCGCCATCACGAAGAGCCACACGCGCGCGATGCGCTCGCCGCTCGGTCCTTCGGGACCTTTCAGGAAATGCTCGTGAGGCAGCACGCGATTGACGAGGCCCATCGACATGCCGCCGAACAGCAGCGCAGCAACGATCGCCAGCGCTGCACCGAGACGGTCGCCGAACATCGCTTCCGCGAGCACGAAGCCCGGCAGCAACAACGAGAACACGGTGGCGGCGAGCATCACGCCGGCGGCGAATGACAGCATCGCGTTGCTGCTTCGCGGCGAAAGGCGGCCCATCCAGAGCACGGGAACCGCGCCGAGCGACGTGGCGAGTGCCCCGCCCAGCAGGCTCGCGACGAAGGCGGCAAGCAGCGGCGACGTCTGTTCGAAGAGCGCGGAGGGATCCATCGGGCAGGGCGGAGCGGCGCGGCGCGGGCACGGCGCCTGCCGTCAAGACCGCCGAAGCGTAACAGGAAGCGTTGCGTGTGTTTACGGCTTACGATAGCCGAGTGGCTTTCGCCTGCGCCGCTTTCCGACCAGGAGCAATCGAATGGACGCACTGCAGAAGTACCTCCCGCTGCTGGGCCGCATCTGCCTTGCCTGGGTGTTCGTGCCGGCCGGGTGGGGCAAGATCGGCGGCTTCTCCGGAACCGTGGGCTACGCGGCTTCGGCCGGATTGCCGTTCCCCGCCGCGATGGTTGCGATCGCGCTCGCGATCGAACTGCTCGCAGGACTCGCGCTGCTGGTGGGCTACAAGGCGCGCTGGGCGGCCGCGTTGCTCGCGCTCTTCACGCTCGTCGCCGCATTCGGATTCCACAACTACTGGTCGATGCCGGCCGAGCGGCAGGCGATGCAGAAGATCAACTTCGACAAGAACATCGCGATCTTCGGTGGTCTGCTGTTCGTCGTGGCGTTCGGCGCCGGCCGTTTCAGCATCGACGAACGGCGCGACGTGCCGTCGCGGGTGGTGCCGACCGGCCGCTGAAAGCTGCGACGCGGTCTGACGCGCGCACGAGGAGTCTTGTCCGCTGCGGGGCGGTCGCGTTCGCGCGCCCGCCCGCAACCGCAATACCGACGTAAATCCTGAGGGCATCGCGAACTACTTTCGGATCGGGGCGGGGTCGCCGTTAGAATCGCTGCGCCTCGCGAAACGCCGCTCAAAGTGAACGAAGCCCGACAACACCCCGACGACAACGCCTCGGTAGATGCCTTGCATCGGCGCGCGCTCGTCGTCGACGACAACGCCGACAACGCGGAGTCGCTGGCGATGCTGATGCGGCTGCACGGCGACGACGTCCGCACCGCGCACAATGGAGTCGATGCGCTCGAGATCGGCGAATGTTTCCAGCCGCAGATCGTGCTGCTCGACATCGGCATGCCACGCATGAACGGCTACGAAACCTGCCGCGCGCTGCGCGAACGCACGTGGGGGCGCACGGCGATCGTCATCGCTCAGACCGGATGGGGCCAGACCGAAGACCGGCAGCGCGCGTTGCAGGCCGGCTTCGACGCGCACCTGGTCAAGCCGATCGAATTCGCGACGCTTACCGAGTTGTTGGCGACGCTGGATGCGGAGCGCGTCGAAGGCGGGTCGGAGGGGGCCTGAGGGGCGCTGGCTCCTCTCTGCGCAAATTGCGCATAATGTGCGTTATGTAAAGTCATCGGGCCTCCGAGTGAGGCTGCGCCTTGCGACTGTAGGCCCACTCGGATTTCGGTAACCGAGTCGGAGATTCTGGTAACCCGACTGCCTGCGAAGCTAGCCTTGGTCGTGGACAGACTCAGACGCGGAACACCATTGACCGATGAAAAGCCAAGAAGGCTCGATGCGCTATTGTCAGGCCGCAGACTTCCAACTCGCGTGACAAGCCCAAGCGGGCTTGTGCATCTTCGGACAACCGTTTCGACAGTCTCACGCTTCCATCGTCATCTACCGTCATCCAGCCTCCGTCGAACAGCGCATCGAAATGCGGTGCAAGTAGCAGTCCATTGTTGACACTCAAACGCTCTTTGTCGCTCGCACACATTGACCATGGTTTAATGTGCGACGCGCGCAAGAGCTCTGGGACATCTAGACCGCTAACGCAGCATCGACGACCCCAATAATCCAGTAACGCTGTCCGAAACAGCGACTGACCGACGCGCTCTACTACGAGTCGTTGCGCCTCGGTCGTGCGCGGCATCGACGCAGTCGCCTCGGCGAATGCGTCGACAAGACGCTCCGGTCGCGTGCGAGCAAGAACAGCGAACCTCTGGAGCGCGGCGTATAGTCCTTCTAATCCCTTCGCCTTCGCCCTTCCCTCATAAAACCCCGAAGCCTCGTCTCGAAGAAGCCAGTCGCTGCGCAACTCAAACTGACTATTCTCAATGACAGAGACGCGCACTGATTCGGGAAAGGATACCGAGCGAAGTACAAGGGCTGAGTCCGCGAGTTCGGGCGTGCGCTCGTAGCCGCAATCAGCTGCAGCTTTTTGAATCAAAGTCGATTCAAACGGTTTCATCCACCGCTCACTACACGTTCATCGCGCCATACCTTTCGGAGGAGCGTTGCACGGTGAGTCGGTCCCACGCATTTAGGACGAGCCGACGGGTGCGGTACTCACCGAAATCGAGGAGTTCACTGTCCTTGAGCACGCGAAAGGTTTCGCTGGGGTAGTCGTTCCCCATCACGTCCTTGGGGTCGAGTACGTAACGAAGTTCGTCGCGCGTGAGTCCGTAAAGCCGTGCGTAGTAAGCGTCTAGCTCAGAGCGCAATTCGGCACGTCGTTCGATACTCCAGGGGAAAGGCCGACCTCGCTCCGCACTGGGCCGGAGGTCATGCGCTCGCAGGTCGTCAGCCCACGGCTTCATGTCATGCGATGTATAAGTGAGTTCTAGTACCCGTGGGACAATGAAGTCGATATCAGCGCTGGAATATCGGTCTGGCGGGAGAATTGGAAACTGCTTTAGATAGCTATACGTTAGGTGGGTCCCTCCAATCTTTGTCCGAGCCACATAGTCAAGTACGAGGCTCAGTAGATTTGCCAGCAAGGCCGCGTTCATGCATGGCGGTTGTTGGGTGAACAAGAGCGGCATTGTGTGCCCAACTGCCACGCGTGGTAGGACAGACGCAACCACGGTCCGTTCACCTGTGCTGATGCATATATCTCGCCAACCAATCAGCCAACGAGGACTCCGCGAATCCATCCACCCGTCAAGAAGAATTTGTAGCTGCGTTCTGTAATCGGTATGTCGAAGCGCGACGGCGAGAGCGGCAAGTTCGTTGTTACTCAAGCGAGTTCCTGAGTTCTGTCTGGCCCACTTCGGGAACGCGTCAATCGCCTTCTTCGACGTTACCCCCTCGGCGGCGAGTCGCACACTCAGGCGGGAGAACCGCTCGCCTAGCTGTCGTTCTGCTGTCGCAACATCGGCAAGCAGCCTTCCAGACTTCAACCCTGCCTGCTCTTTGGTCGACTCTGTCGCACGCTGAAGCAGCTCGCTTGCCACCCACTGCGCAAGCGCAAGACATAGCTCCTCAACCAATGCTTCGGCGGCCCCGCCCTGTGCCCCGTCGACAGCCCCCCTCAGCGCAAGCCATGCACGTGACACTCGACTTGGAACCTGGGCAAGGCGAGCCAATACCTCAGATTCGGACACCCAGTGTCTCGGGGTAATCAGGAACTCTGAAGATTGCTTCTCGCTAACAGAGACGTCCCTGGTAGGCCAGTTATCGCTGGCGACTCCCGGCTCCGGAACGTAGGTTGCCCAACGATGGTCGAACTGCGAGATATGCTTCGCTTCGTAAAGAGGCAGATGCGGACCTTGAAGTGAAGTCGCCTCTTTATCCCGAAACAAGCCAGCGTCGCTTGTCATGTTGAACAGTCCTTGCGAGAAGAATATGCCCCACGGATTCGTGTCCTGAAGGCTCGCCGGCCCTTCTTCTAGTGTGGGCGTGTCCGCAATTAGGACTGGCACGGAGCGATAGAGTTTCTTCGTGAGCTCCGCGTCACGCACGCTGCGAAACATCGGCAATGTGAGCGTGTTGGGATTGAGCAAGGCGAACTCTTCGGCCGTAAGGCGATAGCGTTTTTCCAGACGTGCGTACTCCTGCCAGCTGTCGATGTTGCATGCGAATTCGGCTTGCTGAGCCGAGCCCAGCGTTAGAAGACAGAACCCCTTGCGGTCATCTGTCCCAGGGAACCAGCGCCGCACTTCGTAGAAGCTGAACAGCGACGACAGGCGGCGGGCACGAACCACGTGGGAAAAGTAGACTTTGGTCGCGTCGTCGGTTGCGATTCCAGTTGGGACAACGAATCCTGCCCGGCCCGACTCTGACAGAGCATTAAGGAAAGTCTCCGCGAAGAGTGCGTACGTATTTAGCTTTCCAAACGCCGTAAGCGGAAACCTTCGTCCGAAGCGAAAGAATTGATTAGCAGCTTCATTCGCACGCCTCGCAGCTTGAAACTGAGTCCAAAGCCACGAGCCTGAAGTCTTGAGCTCGGCGATGGCTTTCTTTCGCTTCTCGCCGGCCAGCGCTGCGATTGAAGGCGCTCGGGGAGCAAAGAATTCTTCTTCGCTGAGCTGAAGTTGCTCCCAAGGTGGATTCCCGACCATCACATCAAACCCACCCCGGACCGCGACTTGCGGAAAGGCCAACCACCAGTGAAGCGCACCACTTTCCTGGCAAATCGCCCGGGCACCAGCCAACACCTCGGCCTTCACCGGCTGAGCGCTCATCAATGCCCACAGATGGCCCGACAGCGGCACGGTGTCCTCAGTTGAGGGGACTTTTGGCGCCAAGTAGGCAGAAACGTATGCATCGGCGAGTCGCGCGAATGTGCTGCGTCGTGCTTCGACTTGCGCCCGTGTCCATGCCTCTCGCTTCACGCTTAACTGCTCGGGCGTGTCGTCGTCTAGCGTCTCGACGCTGACCGCGCGGGCGGCTAGACCGCCTTCCGAAAGCAGGTCTCCCCCAGCAATTCGGCGCCAACTACTTAGGTCAGCCTTGTTCTGCCTTCTCAAAGCCCCCGTGATGGTTTTGTCGTCGGCGGGTAGCGTGGTGTAGGCCTCTTCTGGAATGCCCTCCTCCAGCACCTTAGGGTCCAGCACGCCCAGTAGCGCATCACCTACCCTCAGGTGGTGGTCGATGAAGTTAAGCGGTCTGTCGGGCGAGTACGCCTCCAGCCACAGCGCTGTCTTGGCAAGCTGAATGGCCATCGGGTTCTTGTCGATGCCGTAGATGCAGCGACTGACTACGTCGCGCAGCGCGTACCGATAATCTGACGGCGTCGGTGCGCCCCCCTCCCGTTCGGCGGCCGCGCGATGCAACGCGACCGCCTCGGCGAGTCGGCGCGCTGCCGACAACAGAAAATGGCCGCTTCCGCATGCAGGGTCACAAATAGTTATCGAAAGAAGCGCCTCGACCGGGTTCTCCGGATGCGCGGTCAAGGCCTGTTCAATGACAGGCTCTAGCGCGCCCTTGATGAGCTCCTGCACCAGGCTGTCAGGGGTGTAGTAGCTGCCCGTCAGTTTGCGGGTGTTCCCCTTTGTGGATGCGTCGGTTTCGTCGTCGCCCACGAAAGCCAGGCGCGCGGTGACGGGCGATGCCAAGCCCTGCAGGTCAGGAACGAGCTCCAGCAGGCTTTCGTAGACGCTGCCCAATTCTTCAGGGCCCATGTCGCGGTAGTTGACGCGTGACAGTCCGCCATCGGCGCGGAACCAGCCGAGCTGGAAAACTGCGGCCAGGAGGTGTCGGTTCTCCAGCTGCGCCGCGTCCAGCCGCGGGCACTGGTCGGTGTCGAACAGGCCGCCCAGCGCAGGCAGGCCCAGCGCTGGTTCGCCACGAGCCAGCGCACCGAGAGTGATGGTCAGCGCTTGCCAGAGGTCTGCGTGGCGGTCATGCTGGCTGCGCCGCACGGCGCGCTCGCGCAGCCAGGTCATCGAGTAGCCGGCCAGGTAGCGCGCCTTGGCGTCGTCGGCGGCGTTCGGCGTGAAAACTAGGCGCTCGCCGGTGGCGCGGTCGCGCCGGTCTTCCACGGTGGCCAGGAAGATAAGTCGGTACACCAGCCGCAGCAGCTCTTCGAAGAAGGCCTGCCGGCCGTAGCCGCCTTCAGCGGTCTGCAAGGCGGAGCGCAGCGCCCCGTTAGCCGGGTGCGAAAGAAACCCGGTGCCAAGCGCGCGAAGCGCCTCGGCGACCTGGTAGCGCAGCTTGCCCCGCACGGTGACGCCGGCTTGCTGGCCAGCTGCCCGCCAACGCTCCCAAGGGCAGTCCGCGGGCGGAGACTGGGCCGCGCCGAAGCGCGTGGCGTGCGTCAGCAGCCAGAACGCGGTGAAGTCTGCCAGCGACTCCTCCGAGAAGATGGCTTCGAGGTCGACTTCGATGTAGGCAGGCCGCGTGAGGCTCGGGTTGTCACGCAGAATTCGAAGAGTGAGTCCGTTCGTTACAGCCGCCCAGAGAGTCGCATCACTTGCGTTCAACGCTTCCTGGGCAAGCATGTATGGGCTTCGCCGCCTTACCTTCCCCGTAGCCGGATTGAACTCCCCATGCCGTTCGCTGGGGGAGTCGAGTTCTTGGTCGTGCGCCGCAAACACCAAGGGAATACGTCCTCCGACCGCCGCATGGCCCACGGCGTAGCGATGCCCGGCCTTCTCGAAAGGCTCGCAGGCAGCAATGTCGGTGAATCCCAGTACGTCGCGCATCATCGGCACGAGGAACTCGCGAACCGTGACCTGATGCGCCTGCACGTCGGTGCGAGCGCGGAGCGCCTTGAACTCATTCCAGAGACTGAGTGCGATGCGGAAGTACCGACCAATCTCGTCTCGGAGCTTCAAACCCTTCGGTACCCGATACTGAGTATCGGTCTGCTCAGTGGCCTCCGGGTTCGCGAGAGTCGTCAGCCGCGTCAACTCATCGGCAGGAATGAGGCCGCCCTCGATGCGAATTGCGCGGTAGGCGAACTGGGGAGTGTTTCGCTGTGCCATCGGGTCAACCTCCGGTCGCGCCAGGCAGGAGGACATAAACGCCCATCACGTCGACGGGGAGGCTAGCGGTCACCTGGTAGGTTCCTTTCGCGTCGGCTGCCTCACGCACCCGACGATGGTCCAGCAGCAGCGCCTGGGCGCGCGCTTTCGCAATCTCTTCGAATTGTGGCTGCCAATTTGGCAAGGCATCGAGCGCCTGCTCGAGGTGTCGGTCTCGGACCGGAGTTGGCATGTTCCGAACGGCTTGCGTCCCTAGAAGCGCACGGGTGGCGGGTGCCTCCAGTGACTCGAACGGCCGACTACCACTCGCTGCAACAGCGATGGCCTCCTCGCACAGCAACAGTTGTGTCCGCTTGCCACGCGTAACAGTCAGTTGGTGGCGAATCCGCAGCAGCAGTACGGTCGTCTTCAGTGACACTTCGTTGACGAAGGCGGCGCCCGCTCGGGCGACGCCAATCTCGTCGTCCGGACTCGCCGCGCTGTCCAGTGCCTGCTCCAGCAACGTATCGGCCAGTGCCGAAACTAGAGGATGAGTACGGTGAACGAAGATGGCGCCGGCAGCGGGAGGCTGATGGAAGTCGATGCGCAGCCCCTCCTCGATGCCATCCGCAGCAAGCCGCTCAAGCAGTACGGCGGGGCAATGCTCTAGGAGCAATTTGTAGTGCTCGCGAACTGGCTGCAGCGGCGCCCCGACTCGGATGCACGCCCGCGACACGAAGCGCTCGACATCGTCCTCATCGCCCAGCACTGCGGCAGACTTGAGCCACTCCGGCAGCACGTCCTCCGGCTTCAGTCGGCGCTGCGCGAAGATGGAGCGGTTCTGCTTGGCCTTCTCCCTGGCGCTCTGCCAGACGAGGTCGATTTCCTTGGCAGGCTCGGTGAACAGGTCGAACTGGGCCTGCTGGCCCATCGCGCCACCTTTTCGTAGCAGTACCGCGTTGAGGAGCGCCTGCGTAAGCTTGCCCTCGTCATCCGGCATCGGAACGAGCACGCCCAGTTCCTTTCGGATGCTCTCTGCCTTACGCAAGATGACCTGCAACACTGCTCCGTCAACGGGGTTGTCTTCGCCGTAGAGCATCGTGCTGCGGACCTCGCGTGCCTTCTGTCCGAACCGGTCCACCCTACCCTCGCGCTGCTCGTGGCGGGTCGGATTCCAGCTCAGGTCGTAGTGCACGACTGCGGTGAAGAGGTTCTGCAGGTTGATGCCTTCCGACAGGCAGTCAGTCGCCACCAGGACGCGCTGCTCGGCCTCGCCCAGCACCTCGATGGCTGCCTCTCGCTCGCCGGGCGTGAGTTCGCCTGTGACGGAGGCGACCGTGACTTTCTTCAACTTCTCGCGCAGGTAACCGGCCAGGTAGTGTGCCGTGGCGATGTACCGGCAGAAGATGACGGGCTGGAACCCCTGCTCCAGCAGGAGCGCGACGTGCTCCTCGAGCTTCGCGAGCTTCGGGTCGTACTTGCCGCCCGCAAGGCGCTCGGCTGCGGTAATGAGCGCCTCGAGCCTGTCGCTGTCCTCGGTACGTGCTCCAGGCTCGAGGTCGTCGGTCGAAAGCGCATCCTCGATGCCGTCCAGCACCCGCTCGCTGCCCTGCTCGTCGAGCGCCTCCGCCGTCAGCGCTGCCGCCTCCTCGACGCTCTGTGCGCCCAGCAGGCGGGTTCGAAGGGCTCGGACTGCTGCTGCCGGGGATGAAGAAATGCAGCGAAGCAAAGCCAGAGCGGCCCACCAGTTCATCCGCTGTTCGCGCGCCCCCTGCCCCTCGGACCGCTCGACCAACTCGCAGGCGTACTCGAGCACATCACCGAACAGCTTCCCCCACGCCCCCGTGAGCCGGTACGTAATCTCAGCGGACTTGCGCTCGGGGAACATCGAGGTGTCCTGCCACTCCGCGATGTCCGGCCGTCGGCGCTGCACGAAATGCCGCGACAAGGCTTCGCGCAACTCCGTCCGTTCGCTGGGCTCCCGGTCTTTCAGCTCGACGAAGTCCGGTCGAAGCAGTCCAAGCAGATTGAAGAACGCTTCTTCATCGCCGCTGTGCGGCGTGGCAGTCAGCAGCACCATGTGCCGCTCCGGGTCTTCGACCAGCCCCTTGAGTAACTGATAGCGCTGCTGGCGCCCCTGGCCGGCCTGGGTGCAGGTATGCGCCTCGTCGACGATGACGAACTCCGGGCAGAAACGCTGGAACGCCTCGCGACGCCGCTCGGACTTGATGTAGTCGAGGCTCACGACGGTATACGGATGCGCATCGAAGAGCGACGCGCCCGGCGGGATAGCGCGCTCCAGCCGGTCGGCCGTGTTCGAGCGCACCACCTCGGCGTGGATATGGAAACGTTGGGCGAGCTCTCGCTGCCACTGCTCGCACAGATGGGGCGGACAGAGAACGGTCAGGCGCTGGATTTCGCCCCGGTCGAGCAGTTCGCGGGCAATGAGTGCGCCCTCGATGGTCTTGCCGATGCCGACGTCGTCTGCGACGAGTAGACGGACGGTCGGCAACTTCAGTGCCATCAGGAGCGGCACCAACTGGTACGCCCGCGGCTCGACCGCGATGTTGCCGAAGCTTCGGAACGGTCCCGCACCACTGCGAAGCTTGAGCTGCAGGGCATCGAGCAGCAGCTGGCTAGCTTGATGGTTGCGCGCCTGGTCCACCTTGGGCCAAGGAAACGTCGCCGGCTGCACCGGCTGCCGCTCGAGCGGAAGGTAGACCAGCGTCTCGTCCGCCTCGCTGCCGCCCAGTGGGCGCAGCCGCAGGGTCTCGGCGTCCGAGCCGGGCAGCACAATCCACTCGCGTCCACGGGCGGAAACGAGACTTCCGGGGTAGTACGTCGGATTCATCAACGGATACTCAGTGCGCCTTGCCTTCGACGCGGTTGGCCGCCTCGAAAACGGCGTAGAGGCTGACCTGCCGCAGGCCCACGTCGGCAATCAGCTCGCTCAGATAGTCCTTCGCGGCGACCTTCAGGTCCCTCCTTGAACAGACCAGGTATGACACGGCCTCGGCTTCCGTTTCTCGCACGGCATGCGTCAACTCGTGCCGGTCGGGCCAGTTGCCGCCGCGATGCGGACCGCAGTGCCCGCAGAAGATGTGGCCCAGCTCATGCGCCAGCGTCGCGAATCGAGTCGGGATGTCGTGGTTAGCGTTCAGCTGCACGAGCCATTCGGCGTGGGCCGCGCCGGGAAGCACCACGGGAACCGCCTGCAGGTTGCGGGCGTTCCCGGCGAGTATCGAACCGAAGTTGCGCTCCTCGATGCGCACCCCGTGCTTCTCACGGTGCAGCTTGATGATTTTGGCCCACTCGATTTCGTCGAGGACGACGTGGGCCGCGAACGGGTTGGCGTGCTCGCCCGGCAGGGGCCAGCCGTCCGTATCCGAAACCTCGTCAAGGAAGGCAACCGGGCCGAAGGGCCGCAGGATGATGATGGGTATGGCGCCGGGCTTCACCCAGCGCTCGGCTGTCCCCCACTTCTTCTCGGTCGCCACCGCGAGCGCCCCGGGACGCTGCAGCCGAACGAGCATCGCGTTGTACACCGAGAGGTTGCTCAGGCGCCGTGCGAACTCGATGAACTCCGTGAAAGCAGTCGGCCCTTGCGACGCGAGTGCATCCTGGAAGAGCCTGTCCACCGCCGCCGCACATTCAGCGAATGTCCGCAGACGGCTCAGCCCCTTGGGCGCGGGCTCTTCGAACAGGTCTCCTTGGCGGGCCGTCACTTGCCGGCTCCGAAGAAGCCTGCATTCGCCTTGAACACGTCCGGCCACGCGGACTGGTCGCTCGGAAACCGAACCCAGAGGATGCCCAAGTCATCGAGTCGCCGGTCGATGTCGGCATCCTTCGCGGCGCGGGCAAGCTCGTCGTGGTGCGGGCCGTCGATGAAGACCGCCAGCCGCATGTCTTCGTAGAAGAAATCCGCACAGGCGTTCGCGGCCTTGATGACGTACTGGCCGCGGTCTGGCTTTAGGTAGCCGTGCTCCTCAACGTAGGCAAGCCACGCCTTCTCGAGCCCGCTGCCCGCCGTCCGGGCGAGTTCTCCAGCCTGCTGAGCCGCTGTCCTGCCCTCGCTCGCAGTGTGCCCGTCCGCCGCCGTCAGCCGGCACAGCAGGTCGAGCACCATGCCGTTCGCCTCGGTGTCACGCCGGTCGATGGTCGGGTGGTCCGGCTGGTTGTAGTACGACAGCAGGCAGCGATAGCAGCCCGCTTCGCACGACTCGCCCCAGTTGCCGCCCTGCTCGTCCTCGAGTCCCTCCTTCTTCCAAGGCTGTCCGTTCGCCGGCTTCTTGTAGTGCATGACCTGCAGCGCCTCTTCGGCCACCGCTCGCAGCGCCTTCGGTTCGGTCGCCAGCCGGGTGAGCACGCCCGCTCCGCCCTCGGCCGCCTCGTAGAACAGAATCGACTGCCGCTGCTCCCGAATCGGAAGCGGCTCGGCCATTAGCTCGCTCTCCTCGAGCTGGAAGACCGCCTCGATGCCGCGCTTGAGCGCGTACTGCAGGGTGGTCATCGTCGTGGCGCTCAGCTCGCCCAGCGCCGGATGCGGTCGGACGATGAGGATATTCCTGCGGTCCTCCACGAACGGAACGATGCGCTGAGGCGGGGTCCGGTCGGGCGGCGTGTCATCGCCGTTCTCGCCACCCGCCTCATCCACGCCGCCGACCCAGTGGCCGGTGACCGGGTTGATGTTGAAGCCGCGAACCGCTTTGTCCTTGCGGCGACGCCAGCCGAAGTTCATCCGCCAGACCGTCGCGGCCGGCCCGTATTGGAGCTCCAGCAACGGTCCGTTCTCGTCGGCAATCTCGGTGCGGACCATCTGCAGCTTGCCGTTGACCTCGGCGAATTGCAGCGTTGTCTGCATCTCGTAGCCCTGCCGGACGCGCTCCTCCTCGTTGGCGGTAATTCGCTCGACCCGCTTGGTCGATACGTTCTCGATGCGGTAGAGCCACTTGACCTCGGACGCCCCGTCGAGCGACGCGCCGCACGATACACAGCGGTCCGCATCCCGTTGGGTTCGGAAGTGTCCGTAGCCACATACCGGGCACAGGCGGGCCAGTTCCGTTGCCAGACGGGCGCCTTCCGCCACCTGGTCTTCGCTGGAGATGGTCAGTAGTGCCTTGGTGACCCGGTACTGGCTGCCCTCGTGGTAGATGACGCTATACGGCCCGAACTCTCCAAGCGCCAGGAAGCGCGGCCGGGACAGAAAGCTCTCGCGCCCGACCTTGCCCCGGCGCGCGGGGATGTAGGCCAGCAGCGGCAGCCGCGGGAAGTTGTATCCCGGCAGGAAGCCCTGACTCGCCAGATAACGGTAAGTGTAGAAGTCGCTGTTGAACGCACTGTCGCCGGCAAGCAGCAGGTCCCGTTGCCTGCGGGCCTCGTCGTGGCGCTGCTTCGCCTCGCGGCGTTCACGCTCGCTTACCGCCGGGTTGTTCTCGATTTTGAAGTTCAGCTCGATTTGGCGCGCCGTCGCCCGGTAGAGGTCCCGCCAGCGGTTGAGCGAGCTGTCGAACTGCGAGAAGGCCTGCTTGAACACCGACTCGGCCCAGAGGTCGTTATACCAAGGTGCGCGCTCCGGCGTGAGTTCGGACTTGAGCATTCCAAGCACGGCCAGCCCGCGGTGGTGCGCTCTGCCCTGCGCCCCGGGCTTTCCGAGGTCGTCGGCGATTTCCTGCAGCAGGGGCAGCTTTTCGGGCCGCTCCATGTCGAGCAGGCCCTTGATGCTGTTGTCGAGCTTTCGCCCAGTCTCCGCCAGCCAGAGGGCCTGCAGGTGGCTGCGAATCAGCTCCATGTTGGCCAGGTCGAGGCTTGGCGGGTTGACCTGTCCGTGCACCATTCGGACCGGGTCCCGGAAGTAGTACTGGTCGTGCGGGCTCTGCGAGGCGCAGTACGTGATGACGAGCGCCGGCTGCCCCGCCCGCCCTGCCCGGCCACTTCGCTGCGCGTAGTTCGCCGGGGTCGGCGGCACGTTACGCAGGTAGACCGTGTTCAGGGACGAGATGTCGACGCCCAGCTCCATGGTGGGCGAGCAGAAGAGCACCGGCAGCCACTCGAGCTCTTTCTGCCGGGTGTCCAGCCACTCCTTGCGGTCCTTCTCGGTGAAGCGAAATCGCGCCTCGCGCTCCAGGCGGTCCTCCTGCTCGACCTGGGCCGTGTGCTCGCGTGCCTCGAAATCGAAGAGCTGGTGCTGCGGCTTGCCGAGCAACTCGGCGATGTTCGCGTACAGCGTCTTGAAGAACGTGTTGTTGTCCGCCTCGCGCGCCGACTGGCCGTCGCCCAGTTTCCACATCAGACCCTGCGCATTCAACTGCCAGCCGGCTACTTCGAAGTCGGTGTCATCACGCCGAACAAGTCCATAACGCTCGGCCGCCTTGAGCAACGCAAGGGCGACATCACCGTAGGTTTTGTCGTTGATTTCCTTGTAGAACGGATTCGCGCCACCCCAAGTCGAAGCCTTCTTGAGTTCGCGACCAAACCGGGAGCGGCTGGTGCCCATCACCAGCACGTCCTCCGGGTTGATTCGCCGGCCGTTGACGGTCGCGAAGTCCTTCGGACGGCCGGTGACGAACCACTTCCCGGTCGCCGGGCGCTCCTCCTCGGTAAAGCCCCAAGGTTCGACTAGGTTCGAGAAGCTGCGGATGCGCATCTGCTCGAGCTGCCCCGCGTCCAGGTATGGCGACTTGATGCACAGCCCTTGCCGCATGGTGTCCAGCAGCAGCCGGAGCACGCGTGCCCGCTCCTCCGGCTTCGTGGCCTGGAGGACCTTCGGCACCTCCGTCCAGGCCTCGGCATCGTTGGCAATGTCGTCAACATCGTTGTAATCGAGCTCGACCAGCGCGAGTTGCTCGAGGTTCGGATTGTTGAACCGCCAGCCGCGTCGCAGGTCGAAGAACGTGCGGTATCCGAGGATGTACCGCATCGTGTCCTGCACTTCGCGCCGGGCCGTCCCGAGCACGTCGGGCTGCTGCATGTACTCGGCGCGCACGGCGCGGTCGTTCCGGTCGAAACCGAGGGCCTCGAAGACCGTGTTCGCAACTGTGTCCTGCGTCAGCGACCCAGACGGGGATTTCTTCAGCGCAGCGAGCAGCGCGCTGCGGATGAGCAGGACTTGGATGAAGTCATTGAAGTGCCCGGCCTGAAGCGAGGCATCCTGGCGGTTATCAGAAAAGCCGAGGACCTTCTTCGCTTCCGGGCCCAGCTGGTTGTCGAGTTCATACAGGTAGCGAAGCGCCGCGACCGTCAACATCGTGGTCGCCGAGCTCCGGCCTTCGCCCGATAGCGCCGACAGCCGGAGCGTGTCCTTTCCCATGCCGGCGTGTACAACGCCACAAGAAAGGCAGAACCGGAAAGCACCCGGAATGAACCAGGCCGTCAGCTGTCCTTGGGGCTCGCTCAGCCCGGCAGCCGTGACCTGGACCGACTCGGGCAGGTACTTCTTGTAGCTGGGCTTGACCCGGTACTCGCCGTCGGCGCGCTCTTCAATCCACGTCTCCGGGTAACGCTCGAAGTCCGTCGCGTCCCAGGTGCCACCGGCATCCGGCATCAGGAAACCGCTCTTCACGTCCTCGTCATCATGCAGGCGCTCGTCAATGTCCCGTGGCCTGAACACCCTCCCCTCCGGGGCGCTGGTGTCCCAGACTGGGATGTACTCCTGGCCGCAGTCCCGGCAAAAATGGACGGAATACAGGCGCCGGGAGCGGTCTCCCGCCACGAACTGCTGTCCGTCTAGCGTCAGGGTCCGCGTCCCGGGCGCCTCCAGCGACGAGAACACTTTGCCGCCGCCCGAAATGAACTGGTGGAGCTTGAACGCGAACAGCGATTTCCCGTTCGCATCCACGACCACGTGCGCCCGCAGCAGGAACGCCTGCAAGTAGGACTGGCACTGCTCGGCGGGTAGTCCCGAATCCGCGGCCAGTCGCTCGGACGCATCCTTCAGCCTGCGCGGCCGCGCGCGACGCCACTTGTTGCTCTCGTAGTCGAGCCCCAGGGTGAGTTCCACCCAGACCGACACCGGGTGGGCCGCCATTTGCTTGAAGTCGAGGTCTTGCGGCACGCCCGCCTGGATGGCTGCAGCCAGCTTGGACTTGACCGTCGCCACCGTCTCCTGTTCGGGAGTCACCCGCTTCAGGGTCTCGGTGATGATGTTGTGCTCGGTAATCTTGGTGCCAAACAGGCGGCTCGCGACCTCCGCGACAACGGCATTGCGTTCGAGCTCGGTACCCTCGGTTGCCATAGTCGCGGATGTGCCGATGCAGATGAGTCGGTCCGCTAGCGCCTCCCGAACGCGCCGTACGAGCAGCGCTACGTCCGCCCCCTGACGCCCGCGATAGGTGTGCAACTCGTCGAGCACTAAGAAGCGCAGCCCCTTGGCATTACGCATCACTGCCTTGTCGATATCGCTCTGCCTGGTCATCAGGAGCTCGAGCATCATGAAGTTCGTCAGCAAGATGTCGGGCGGATTCGCCGCCATCCCCGACCGCTCCTCCTCGTCTTCCTGACCGGTGTAGCGACCAAAGGTGACCAAGCGCTTCTTCGAGTCGCTACCTAGAAACTTTTTCAACTCCTCCAGTTGGCTGTTGGCCAATGCGTTCATTGGGTAGATGACGATGGCCTTGGTTCGGGGCGTTGGGTCCGTAGTCTTCGCCTTAAGACAGGCGTCGACTATCGGGATGAAATACGAGAGCGATTTTCCTGAGCCAGTACCGGTCGTCAGCACATAGCTCTCGCCTCTGGCAGCCAGGGCAATCGCCTCCTGCTGATGCTGAAAGAGACTAAGGGACGTACCGGCTGACAACTCGGTCTTTCCGGTACGAAAAATGTCTCCGCAGCTTTGATGCAGCACATCTGATTCGACGAGCTCTTGGACCGTAAGGGCTACTTTGAAATTCGGGTTGACCTGCACTAGGGGTTCGGGCCAGTACCGTTGAGACCTGTACTGGTCGTCGACATAGGACTTGATGTCGTCCGCTTTGATACGAGTGAAGCTCCGGGTGAACTGCTCGTACTCGGATACCACGTGCGAACGGAACTCAAAAACGTCCAAGGCGAAATCCTCAAGGTGCATCAAACTGGGTAGCTCGGGGTCTCCCGGCACGGTCCAGGTCACTCCTAAGCCGCGCTCCCTCCGCTTGCTTCTTATAGCAGGAGAGCCCCCCTCCGAGCCACCTTATACGGCGGTCGGCGCCTCGATTCCGGCGTGGCAGCACCCGGGAGAGCACCCATTCGCCCAGACGCCATCTCTCTTGCACTGATGGGCCGAACCCGACCGTTCGTCGGCATCCCGGTCGCTCGAAACGACGGCACTCCAGTGCCTCGCAAGTCGGTTGGATGGCAGGCAGCGCACAACAAGTTCGTCGAACCTCGGCACCCTCCCTATATTTCAGAGCCGCCCCATAGTTACTACTTGCGTTAACAGTTGCTATATTAAATCGTCGATTTAAGAAAAACTGGCAGAACACCTGAAAGCCGTTCGTCGGCACTTCGTGGCGCACTCTTTCGTCTTGCCGAATCATCCCGTTGCTTACGTGGCAGATTCAAAGGTAAAGGAGAGCGAACATGGATACCGAACGCCGACCCGGCCCAAAACAACGGGCTCAATCCAAGGCAGTTGTCGAGCGATTATTTAGGAATTTGGAGTCGAAAATGAAATTTGAGGGCTGGAAACCCGACCTCGGCTCAAAATCTTCATACATAACGGTCGACAGATGGCTAGGCGTCTCAAAAGTCCCGTTCGAAAAATAGTCAATAGCGGCGGACATCTAAAGTTCATTGGCATTCATCCAGCTGAGAAGTCAGTTGATGGAAAACCGCTTGTATTCGACTCGATTTCAACGCTGCGCGTACAGATGTACCTGGATTGGAAAAAATTGATAGCTTCGATTTCCTTCGAGCCGCACAAGCACAAGGTCGAAATCGATGGTGTCTCATTTACGTCGATTCCGGACATTGGCGCAACCGATATCGACGGTCGCTTTGGGTACGTGGAAGCGAAGTACGACATCTCGCGACTCACCGACGAAGAACTCGCCCGACTAGACAAGTGCTCCCGCTGGTACGAACGCGAGGGCTACGCCTACGAGGTATTGGACCGGAAGACGCTGGAGAGTAACGGCCTCATCCAAACGATTGCTCTTTTGCGTAGATATCGGTCTCTTCGGTACCCACCCGAGACTCTTGCGCGCGCAAAGCGATGCCTTATTCACGAGAGAGCTGCAACGCTCCGAGAACACCAGGAACGTGCCAAGCAGCGAGGTGTTCCGCTTTCAATTCTCTACGTGCTGCTCTACCGCCAGGAGCTGTCGCTCATCTTCGAAAAACTCGTCCATGCCAAGGTAGCGCTATGTCGTCGCTAGTACCTTTTGAGATTCGTACAGGGCGTCGTGTGCAGATACACGGGAAGGAGCATACGATTTCGGCGGCTCCACGTGGTAGCTCGACGCTGACTCTAATTGACGAAGAAAACAAGCGAGTCTCAATCTCCCGAGCTGTCCTCGCAGCTCTTCTGGTGACTCAGCAGGCCGAGCTGATTGACGACATCGAAGTATATGAGAACGACGAGGAGGCGGAGTGTTGGCGCACAGCGACGAACGTCTTCGCGCTCGAGGCACACCGAATCGTGGACTGGTTCGGAAAGCTGTTTCTTGTTCGGCGCATGCTTCGCATGAATGGGTCCCCACGCTCAAAGGTATATCGGCTCCAGTTCGGGCAAGCATCAAGGGAACTCGATGACTGGTACGCAGCGATGGATATTTCCGGATATAGCCGGTGGTCGCAGTGGACCGTCTATCACGACGTTTTGCGAATGCGCCACCACCGATACCGGCTTTCGGCCCTGCAAGTCAAGGGAGTGGAGTACCGAGCTCAGATATCCGCAAACGAAGAGCGAGAGGCACTGAAGAAGAGAGCGGAGGAAATGCTGCTTGCGAATCCAAGCTGGACCGTCGCAAACCTGCATCGAGAGCTGAAAGACGAACGAACGCAGGAGATGATGGCGTGACCCCGTCGAATTCGTTAAGCCTAGAAACGCTGCGCCGCTTTACCAAAAGAATTGACAAGAGAGCGATTCGCGAAGCGATTGTCGGAGCCCTAACTGCCTCGGTTGACTTCCGTACGCTGCGTCGGCTGCATACGTCCCGCCCGGGCGAGCGCGGCGAGTACGACTACACCCATCCATCGCTCTGCCTCTTCCCGAACGAAGAATGGAGTGAACCGCTGACACACCACCTAGGACTAGGGGTCGACCACATGTCGGGGGTCGTAAAGGGGTATAGCTCGACCACTGCGCCCTGCGGAGCAGACCTCATACGGCTTTATCGACGGTGCGTTTTACCAAAATTGCTTTGGCTACCGGATAATCTGCTCTACCTCGCCGATGACTGGGACGTATTTGGCCTTGATGACCTTGTGGCAATAGACAACGGCCCCGAATTCGTTGCGGAACAGTCCACGCATTGCTTTATTTACTACGGTACCGTAGTTCTTCGTATGCCCCCAAAACGGGGGGAGTTCAAGGGAACGGTTGAGCGCACGCATCGAACCTTCGAAGACCAGTTCATACGGACGCTCCGGGGGTGGATTCCGAACCTACCTGTCACGTCTCACGAGTACAAGAGAGCGCTCGAGAAAGCCAAGCGAGAGGCTACGCTGACAGTGCGAGAATTCGAAGAAAAACTGGCCAAGTACACTCGCGATTTTAATCACGCCCCCCATCCAAGATTCAAGAGTAAGTCACGCATTTCGGTATGGCGTGAAGCGCAAGAAGATTTCCCCGTACTTCTGCCGACCGGCGACGTGGAACTGCGCTCGGTGTTCGCCCTGACTTACATCTCCAAATTGGGACGACACGGAGTTATCGCGAACGGCATCACGTTCAACAGCGACGAACTGAACTACGCATGGCGGCACTACCAAGGTGACGTAACTATCAAGCTTGACCCGGATGATATTCGCCGAGTTCTCGTCTTCGTCCCCGAATACTTGAACCCGATAGAAGCGGAGGTCACAACTTTCGAGGCACCCGACTTTCCGGTCTCGCTCGAGCTCTACAAGTCCGAGGAAAGACGTCAGGACGCCGGTTCCTCCTGGCAGCAGCCAACGGATGGGCGGATTGGATTTGACCCTGCCGCCGCAGTCATGAGGACCAAGGGGCCTCGTTCTCCTACGTCACACACTACCTTGCGCACGGATGCCCGTGTCGCCGAGCAGAGTTCAAGAATCGCCGAGACGCACGAGGTCAGCCACAGGAAGAACACGACCGCATTGGACCGCCTTCTGAGCGACGGAAAACTTTCCGTCGAAGAGCTGCAATGACTCAGCCATCGCAGCTCCTCTCCCCGTCCTCGCCGGCCGGACGCTGGATTCGCAGCTCTCAGTCTATTGACTCACGTCCCGCGCTGCGACCGATGACGACGACGTCGAAAGAATCAGCGCTTCTCCTTCCCCATCAGAATCGGCTAGTGCGGGAAATCGAAGTTGCGCTCTCGGAAGTCTTGTCGACAGATACAAGTCGAGGAATCCTCTTTGTGGGTGAAAGCGGTACAGGTAAGTCTCACGCGTTCAACGTCATCGAGTCTCACTTCGCCACGATTCCCACTAACGATGTTCAGCAGAGAGCGACAGTTGTCCGCGCCGACCTCCGCGCGGCGACGAGTACCGGCGCCATCATCCACGCACTTCTCACTCAACTTGGGCGCCCAAATATCAGACCGGCGACCAAGCTGGACACACTTGAGTGGATGCTCCATGACGCGTTCACCGCCTACGGAACCTTGATTCTCTTGATGGAGGAAATGCACAACGGCCTGGTCAGAGAGGCGAAAGCGTTTGCCTATCGCACGGCTGAACTCATGAAGGGGCTATGGAACCGAACGACCTCCGGTCTAAACAGTCGCGGTGGCGAACATGCACAGAAGCTCGTCATTGTCGTCTCGGGGCTTCCTGTCCTACTAGACGTGTTTGCGAAAGATGCAGAGCTTGCCAGCCGGTACTCCTCTGTCATCGAGGCGCCCTACCTTTCATTGAGCAGCAGTGAGGACATAAGGCTTGTTCGGCAAGTCATCAACGAGTTCCGGAAGCGGTTCGGCTTGGCTCAACTCATCAACCCAAACGACAACGACATCGTGATGAGGCTCTACCTTGCCACGTCGATGCACCTTCGACATCTGGAGAAGCTGTTCGCTCGGGCGCAATCACTTCTCGCGCGCCAGCCACGAATGGACAGCGGTCTCGAGCTACTGAAGGCAGCCTATCCGTCCGCCTTGGGAATCATGAACGCACCGGCCAACCCGTTCGAGATTGACCGAGCAAGACTTGAGGACGCCGTCGCCACCGTGACGGCGTCAAGGCCCTTGCACAAAGCTCAATCGAGGCAAGGCAGCCGCGCGGGATAACACATCGATGCAACCGCGAACCTACCTGCCGGGGTTCTACCGCAACTTGGTACCTCTTCCCGACGAGTCCTTTGCTGGATACATCCTGCGCCTTGCGGAACGCAACGGCTACAGCGGCGTCGCGGACGTCCTCGCGGCGGTCACCGAGATTGGCGGGGAACCTATTGCCGATGCTTTTGAGCTGCGCGCCCGACCCTCAGCGCTCAGAACGTTAAGTCTCATGGCGACAGGCCTTCCCAGCGCCCTGTCCAAGTACCTCCGCGAAAGACTGCCCGACCACGCGTCGATGATTGGTGATGTTCGTATTCGCGACGACGCGCATATGGACACCTACTCGCAGGTGTGCACCTCGTGCCTGGAGGAGCGCGGTTACGTACTTGAGGTGTGGGACTTCGCCCCTGTTGTCGCTTGTCCCCAACATCAGGTCTTCCTGCGCGACAGTTGTGACGAGTGCGGTGCTCGACTGAAGTGGTCTAGGTCATCCCTCTTTCGTTGCGGCAAATGCGAGTCCGACCTTCGCACACAACCTCGTGACCCAGCACCGGAGCCAGTGCTTGAAGTCTCCGAAGATTTCGCTGCAATGGCCCCCTTTCGCTTTCGTTTCCGGGACGGCACAAGTGGCGCTTACCTGTGGGACACGATGTTCCTACTCGCACAACTTCTCGCCCGCCCTGCTTCGCATTGGTGCCACGAGGCTCCGCGGCTACTTCGCTTCTACCGTGACCTGCCGGCGAAAGAGCGTCGCACAGCGTGCGAAGTTCTCGCTCAGGCGCGAGACCTCCACGCGTACGTTCTGTCCAAACTCGGTGAACTCTTGCTGCAAAGATTGCAGCATCTGGAGATTCCCGCCGTCCTTACCGGCGCAGTGCCTTTTGCCCGCAGATTTGCACTCGCGCACGGCCTTATCCCGGAGGTCGTGGAGCCGATGTTTCCGACCAACACGCCCGAGTTCGTGAAGTCAGGCGCCGAGCTTCACGGCGGTAGGCCGCCGGTCCTGGCGACCCTTGAGGACGTCGGTGAGTACGCTGGATTGAACGAGGACGACCTGCAGCTTCTGAAGCACTTCCGACGTTTGCCTTCGAAGTCGGAAGAGGACCGTGGCTTTGATATCGATGATGTGCTCGCGCTAAAGCGCTTCTACGAGGACGAGCTGCTTTCCCTGACCCAGATATCACCTTTGGTTGGCGCCTCAATCCCGGAGTCGGAGGTAACTGAGGTGGCCCGAGAACTTCGACCTGACCTCGTCGTTGCGGGCCACGCGACCAAGGACTCCCTCACCTTCCTTCAACAGGCTCTCATGGCGGCTTGCCTGGAACTACCGGAGCCGCATGACCCGGTCCACATCCGCCAGCTGACTGAGCCGCTCCCGTATTCGGCTGCGCACGTCGTGGCCGCCTCTACGAGGCTCCTGATGGGTGGATTCTCGCGGTGTCGATGGGCTGCTCCGTACACGTGGGCATCGATTGAGCTCGAACGTGAGGAACTGGAACAGTTACTACGAGCGCGGCTTCCTCCTTCGGACCTCCTTAAAACATCCTGACCAAGAGCGAACACATCACCTCGCGGAACGCGTAGCACTGGGATGTTTCCGAATGGGTAACGTGCCAAAACAACCGAACCGCAACGAAGTGAAGGAGCTACGCCAGGGCGTGGACGAGCTCATGGCCTTGTTCGGACACGCTCAGCAAGCGCTCGGTTCGCGGAACTGGGCTCTGCTCTACCAGTACGGACGCATCATGGAAGGGCGCTATCAAGGTTCGTACGTCAGCGGAATTCCAGCCGATGCAGCGCGACGCTTGGTCGATGAGTTGCCAGATGGGAAGACGGTCGGCGTACGCCTTATGCATCGACATCGTTCGGGGAGTTACTTGGCGTCTAGCTTGAGCTTCCGTGATGGCAAGCTGGTCATGCACTGGACCTGGAACAAAACTATGCGTGTGCTGTTCCTCGATTTCGACGGCGTTCTTCATCCCCTCGAGCAAGCAGAAACCTCTCTTGCTCAATTTTGTTGGCTCCCGGTTCTCGCTAGAGCACTGCGTCCGTATCCAGAGGTGCGAATTGTCGTGCATTCCACATGGCGGTACATGTATGACCACGACGAGTTGCAGCTGCTACTCGGGCCGCTAGGGAATCGCTTCCTTGGCGCCACGGCTCCGGGACCACGCTTCGAATCGATTAGAGGGTGGCTCTACGCTAATGCTTTCTGTAGTAGCTATCGAGTGCTGGACGACGATGAGTCCGAGTTCCCTCATCCTTTGCCGGCCGAGGTCATTCTCTGCGAATCAAGTAACGGTGTTTCCGCGCGGGATGTGCTCGCCGCCTTAACAACTTGGCTTGAGACGCCAAATAGCGATACCAAGAAATGATGCCGACAAGAAACAGACCGTCTCCGTAATACAAAGCAACTAGAAAAGAATCGCACGCTTGACGCTCCTCACTCGTCTGAGCGCTGTTCGTACTGACGACCGTGAAATGCCTGGTTGCTCTATGAGGGGGCATGGAAAATGATGACGAGGCACCGAAATGACTGACGATGAGAGACGTGTAACGAGTATTGACGACACCAAACTCGGTGCTCCAGCCCTCCACGCTCAAGCCGCACGACGCAAAGCAGTACTAGAGCGCTTACGCGGACTGACTGAACCGCACTCAATAGAGCGTGCAATACTTGTCGCCAGGTTAGAGAAACTGCTACTGGACGACTAAGAGCCGTAAGCAGTGCGTCGCAACAGTCAGCCCCTAGCCTTCAAGGCGCTACGCACAAGGGCGAGCAATGATAGGGGACAGGCGGGAGAGAAAGACGACAGTTCGCTCGGTTGACCTAGGCGTGCTTCCCGGCATCCACTGTGCGTCGGCGCAATTCGTGTTGTGACTAGCAGTCAAGGAGCGGAGTGACTACGGACCCATATTCCCCTGAACTCGGCGATTGGCGATTGTCATTTACTGGGTGGGCGACTGGCAGCGGAAACGAGACTTGGGACAAGCCCTTGCCCGTATCACTGACCAGCGTCTATCGCGATGGCGTGAAGCAGTTCTCGTTTCAAGCGCCGAGTCCCTCAGCGCTCCAGCTCGACTTTGCTTGGTCCTGTGGGCAGAGAGCCGAAGCGATTCGTCCACGAATTCACTTGGCGAACGCCGAGCCGTTGCCGGGACGTGCTCGCATCGCCGTGGCAGTGCCAGACAGCTACAGTTCTGAGTTGTACGACTGCCTGCAGGAGATGATGGGCTCCGCGTTCTTTAGCTTCGCCGCCATCGAGTCCTATTGCAATCAGGTCATCGCTGAGCGCTCCAAGGGCCCCATCGAGGTTCGTCGCAAGAAGAACGGAGTAGAGCACCTACCGGCGTCGGTTGCTGTCGAGCGCCTGTCCACCGACAGTAAGCTCAAGGACATCGTCCCCAAGCTCTTGGGGACACCCAGCATCTCTGGACGCAAAGAATGGCAGCTTTTCCTGAGCCTGAAGCACGCCCGCGACGGGGTTACGCACTTCAAGCGCCACGATGTGGCTCGTAGCTACCCTGTTCTGCATGAGCCTACTGCGCTGTTTCGCCTATACCGGGCCAACAGCTTCGAGTTTTTCGATGCCGCTATCGCTGTACTTAGCGCCATCATGCCCACACAAAAGGAACGCTGGCTCTTGAATCCAAGATGGAACCGCACGAACGGTCCTTCAACCGGCAACAAGACGCAACAAAGGAAAGCGACGAGAGAGCCACGCTCGGGCGCCTAGAGCGGCATCTCCGCCCCATGCTCGTCGAGCCATTTGGCGGGTCGCTCCCATCCGGCAACTGAGCGTTTACAACCTGCCAGTACCTTGCGGAGTGGTCGCGGTACTTCAATGCGCAAGCTCGTGTACAACGAGGTAGTGCAACACCTCGATGGGCACAGCCATAGTCTCCTGTTACAGAATCGCTGACCTAACGTCGATGACGCCCCGAAATCGAGCGACGAGGGGCTGCATAGCGAGTTGCATGCGCAGCCTGCCGACGCTCTTTGCTCAACGCACCTTCGCTTTACGCGTTCGCTAAGCGCCGGAAAGAGCGGTGGCGCTCGGTGCTTAACTTGCTCGGTGGAGCCCCGCAGGAGGTGTTTTGCCGATTGCCTTCACTTCCGGCACACCAGCAATCTTGTCAAGGGCAAAAAGCGCCGGCCCAAAATGGTCAAGAGCGATATCGAATACGCTGACGGCAATCTGGTTCAGGCCGTGGGAATGGCTAATGACACGCTTGTGTTCATCGGAGTAAGGCGCCTGAGCCGTAGAGCCACCAAACTCCCCCGCGTTGGCAATAATAACATGTTGGTACATATGGTACCGCAATGCACATATCATATTGTCAAAGGTCTTGACGTCCTGATTCATCGCGGGCACGACAAAGAGGTGCGTCTCGTTCTTCAAGTCTGCGGCAAGGGCGAGGTCGGTGGCGTCGTAGCAAATTGCACCGGCTATGCGAAAACCAGGAGCTCGAGGATACTGGAGTTCAATGACAACCCTATAAGGGCACCACATAATAACGCCGTGATTGATTTCGTCAGTAGTAAGGTGAAATTTTCCTTGGTCCACTGTAATCCACGACCGCCTCTTCCGGGTTCTGGATGGTATAAGCCACCTCGCCGCATTGGTTGGCATGCCTCCCAAAGGCTCTACGGTTCCAAGCAGCCCATAGTGCAGCATTGCCCCCGTATCATCAGAGAACGCACGAAGAAGGTCTTGGTCGTCTACATGGACGGCGTACTCCGGCAAGAGAACCAGGTCGACTTGGGGTTTGCGGTTGTCACCGTTGACCCTGGCATATGCGCGAATCTTCTCGGCGGCAAGCTTCAAGAGAGTCGCCGTGTGATTCCGATGACGGCTGCGATATGGTTCCGAACATACGCCGACGAGCCCCGAAGACGCGAAGTCCTTGGATGTCGGCAGAAGCCCCTGCAGCACTGCGACACGTAAAGTCCGCTCTCCTCTCGCCTCCCAGTCGACGGGAAACCGATAAACAGGTGACTGGGAACTTTTGCCATAGCGTTCGGCTTGGTATCGGTATCGTTCCTCGAGGACCGCTTTCAGCTCGGCGATTGTCGAAATAGGTTCGGCTGGGTGAGCCGGCTCTTCGGCCTCTACTCCTGGCCAACGAAGAAGCACCCCGAGCAACCCAGAAAGCCAAGGTGTCACTGCAGATGTTGTTCCACCGAGCGCGTATGACAGGTGAAGCATTCCGAGCTGCCTCTTGGACACCGTACTGGTTAACCCCCGATACCATCCTGCTTCCCCGAGCCCGAGTTGAGCGATTAGCGTGTAGTCGTTGTTACCCACCGCCGCGGCTCTCAGAATCTGGCCGACCGTGTACAACCAGGCGAAGTCGGACCTACACCACTTGGGCGTCCGGAAAAGCCGACCATTCTTCGAACGCCGACGCGCACATTTGAGTTGAAGGACATCTCGATGCGGGTCGTTCAGCGCGGTCCAGTCGGTGCATCGAACCACAAGGTCGAATGCGGACCCTATTGAGTTTTCGCGCCAACGCTCTTCTGGCAGTGCGGTGAGCTGCAGTGCCAAGGCGAGCAAGGCGTTCTCTTGCTGAAATACTCTATTCGGATTTGCAATGACCTGTGCCAATGACAGCCACTGATTCGTCGGCAACTCCTTTGTCAGTGACCATTTCGCCTCTACATACCTCTTCAACTCCGGACTTAATAGTCTGGCAACGAAATTCGGTTCACTCTGCGCAGGAGTGGTGAGTTTGTCAAAAAGCTCCGGGCAGCTTATGTAGACAAGCTGAAGGCTCTCCTTTGCCGCCGCTCCACCGCGATGCAGCTCGAAAATCCTGAACCAACGCGCAAAACGCTCCGCGTCTCTTGTTATCTGGTAGCCGACAATGGCCGTCGCCACAATATCTTCCGCTGCGAGCTGTTCGTCAACGACTCTTCCAAAGAGATAAGCATGAAGGGCGCGGTACAGTGACAGCTCATCCACTTCGTCTAGGCAATCTGTCGGCTCATCGAGACACGCTAGAAGCAGAGCGGCCTGTTGCTGTACGTACCAAGGCGTGACTGGCAATCTCAGAATGCTCTTCGCATACCCGCCAAGTTGCTCGCGGTACTGTGCAAGGTCGCCCGCAATGAATTGCGTGTCATGCTGCACCGTTCGACCTGTCTCGACTGCCGCCGCCCGGAAGAGTTCTGCGAACACGTACCACGCGACCGCGCTTTGGTCGGGGTATGCGGCTGGTTCACCCAGCTTGGTCGCCAACGCATCGATAACGTCGTGCAGAAGAAGTGGAGAGGGAAAAAGGTCGAACGCATAGCGCAGAACCTGGACGAGCGCCGGGTTCTCTGTCCAGGCCGCTACGAGGCGCCGAGCGGTCACTTCGTAATCCTGCAACAACGTCTCACCCGCAAGCTGACCATCACGCTGCTCGCTGAGGTCCATTAGGAGTCGCCTATGGCGCAGCGACTTAGTGAGCCGGTACGCAGCAAACCGGGTCAAAGTATCGTCCCGGACATCTAGGGGAGGATTCAAAAGATTTGATAGCCTCGGAAACCCCTCGGTGGCGACGCGAAGGGGTTCTCGCAGCGAAGACGATTCCGCAATAGACAAGAGCCCGTTAAGGCCTGTCTCCAACTGTTCAAGTGCCGCGACGTCAAAAGGACCGCTCAATTGCCGCTGCAACCGGCGCATTCGCGTCCCGATGCTAGTTGCGCCAGCGACGCGACTAACTAGTTCGACTTCTGTCTTGGTAGAGTTAATGATGAGGCTACCAGTATCTCCCGCGCATCCGCTCCCAGAATGACGGTCCAAGTGAGATTGAATCCAACCAGAAATTTGGTTCTTTACGCTCTCCTCGCTCATAAGCGAACCGGTTGACACTACGAGTCGAAGGTCGTCTACATAGCGGCAATAGTCGTGAAGCGTCACCGACCCCTCTTGGCTACCTAATTGCTCATGTTGCTGGCACGCACTTCCGACTGCACGGTCAAACTCAAGAAGGTATGCGTTCGCAAAGAACCCACTAGGCATCAGCCCCTGAGGCAGCCCGGTTGGAAGCCGCTCGTCCTTTAGCAAGCCGGCCTTGGATTCATCCTCCGGAGCCCATCGAAAATCGAGTCCCTTTCGAGCCAGCGTCCAGAACTCCTCGTCGTCCGCACCTCGAGTTTCATCAACGCCGCAGAACCTCGCATATTCGGAACGTAGCGTGACTATCAGTTGGTCGACGTCTATGCGGTCAAAGAATGCCGACAGGTCAAGCTTGACGATGTACACAGCGCTCGAACAGATTTGGCTGCCCGTGCCGAGCCGCTCTGCGACCTTCCTAGGACGTTCCACGAACCTCTGGTAGTCGTGGAAATAGCGGCTATACGTGTCGGCGCTGCCCCAAGAAAACTGGGCATATCTCGAATCGACATCCCATCGACAATAAAGGCGGTTGCCGTAGCTGAACACGCCTTTGGTCAGCGCGTCTCCGACGTCCACTGCCGGGTCGCCTTGCGCCGACTCTATGCATTCAGCCATACAGAGCATTACTGCCGTCGCTACGGTCTGCTCGCGGATGCCAAGGTGGGCCAGGGGCCGCAGAGCGCTGCGCTTAAGCTTTGGGGTCCCTTCGTTCTCAAAGCCGGCGCTGACGGGCGCCCACTGATGAGGCAACTTCGGGTGAAACGCCCATCTAGCATTCTTGGGAGCAGGCACCAGTCGTGAAAGACGAGGCCGGTAAATTCCCTCGCGGAGCTCGGCGGCCCAAGTCGCTACCGATGTCTCGAGTCGGACCGTTGCGCAATCTAGCTCCAATGTGTCCGCATACCAGTTGTGGCGGCGAACGTATCCGTGTGCCTTCTTCCACGCCAAAGTGAGAACAACTTCATCGCAGAGGTATCTGCTTTGGGGCGCAAGTGAAAGGTATTTTTCCTTAACCAAGCTCATCGGCTCTGACTATTATTCCGTTCTTGAAAACGTCTCGGCATTTATCGGAAGGACACTTCTCTCGCTACCATTAAGCTTTCCGGCTCTTGCCCTTTGGGAAAACCAATTCCATAGAGGATGCTCATTTCTCGTCCGGCCTTTCCTTCCCCCGCTCCGAGCATAATTCGTCGTCTCGCGCAAACTAACGTATAGCCAAGTTCAGCGAGTTCCTCCAACCACAGACCAAGTTCGGCGTAGATTTCGAGCTTGTCGGTAGCTGTATACAGGTCATGGCAGTCTCCATATTCGCGACAGTAGTCTGCAAGCCGAGCGAAGATTTCCTCCGCCCCATGTCTGAGCTCGTTCTCGTCGAAAAAAAAGGCCGAGGATGCCTCCACCCATTTGCCGAGCTGCTTGCCGGAGATTACCGTTGCCGCCTCGAGACTGACGTGGCTCTGTTCGAAATGCTTCCTCTCCCGTTCCAGCTCCTCAACCGTCGGAATAACGTGCGCTTTATTAAAGACGTCGAGGTCCTCGCACCCATAAGCGGCTGCCAGAGCACGACGTGTATCAAAGGATGACGGCTGACCGTCCTCCACGCGCTGTACAGTTCGGCTGCTGAGCTTTGCGATATCAGCAAGCTGCTCCTGGGACCAACAGCGACTCTCGCGAAGCAGCTTGATAAGGCGACCAAGCTCGGTCGGAGTTAAAGTTCGAGCTTCAGAGGTCATATGCGTTGTCCCGGGGCTGTTGACGCTTCCAATCTCCTTTTTTGCGGCTCGACTCGCTAGGACAGCGGCACGACATGAGCACGACATTTGCTCGACGCCACGCTTTCGTAAGAGCAATTGTGACGCGGACCCTTTCCAAGTGGCGAGCCGTGGGTCAAGGGGCGAGTCTGTCCCTTCTACAGAGCTAACGGTGTTAAGGCTTCGTCGCGTAGACCGACGCTCGGTCACTTAGGCTGAACGGCACCACTGGAATCATTTTTTTTGTCAAGCCCACACGATGGGAGCTACTGTTGAACGATGCGCCCTCGTCGAGTCGCACGCTTGTGAAGTTCAATGTCGCGGGTATGCCTGTGCTCGGCTCGCTATCGGAGAGCCTAGTGCACCAAGTCGGCGTCGCTACTGCGACCGCCTAGGAGCAGCCAGAGTCCATAGCCGACGGACCTATTAGCGACCCAACGAGCTGGTGGACTTCGAGTACCGCACCGTGAAGCTCCCGCGCCTGCTTCTCTAAAGGAAGCAAACCTTCGAGCTCAGCGTGCCGAGTCGCCGCAGCGAAACGCACCGCACACGCCAATTGAGGCTTAAGTGCCGCCAGACGAATGAGCGCCTCAAGCACTTCGTCATCTGCTTGACCTTCATCGGGTGACACTTGCCAGCCGCGATGCGCTAGCACCGCAAGCGCGTCGTGCAATAGTGCAAGATATGCAACAAGCACTCGACTACTCACCGCCAAAGAGTCCGAGGACGACAGTTCCATGCAGCACTGCTGAGCTCGCTCAAGGTGACGCTTTGTCAGCTGTTCTGCGTCGTAGCCTGCTCGCATCAGCCGGGCAGCGAATGCAGCTGAAATCGGCCATCCGTTCTCTAGCTGCATAGCCTCTGTGCCTCCTCCATCGGATGCGTGCGCACCCTCGACGTCTGCCTTGACGGGCTTGGTTGCGCGTGAAATCATACTGTACGCAAGAACAGTATGTCCAGGGACGTTAGAAGACGCAGACGTGGACCCAGACTTCCCAGATGAAGGTACTCCCGAAGGTTTGCGGGACGCATCGAAGCCGGCCGCCCCAAGGGAGACCTACGAAGTCGAAGTTGACGTTTTCGAGGTACTGACCGAGGTCGGACTCGTCCATGCCGGAGACCCTGACGGAATGCTCTACAGCATCACTCGCAGAGCATCGGGTCTGCTGTTCCCTTCGCTCCGACCCCGGCCAACGGGTGCTCTGCGCGGTTGCTCGCAAGTCCTACCGGGTCCTGCGCGCAACGGTATAGGCTGAAAGCGCAGTTCGCGCAGATACATCCGATTACTAACGTTCATGCTGGGATAGGCGGAGTTCGTACACCCATCGTTGATGCCATTGATGATGGGTCATTTGTCGCTCGACGTGCTTTCGATACGCCAGGGGGTCCAATGCTCGCGGAAACTTGTGCCTCGTGTGATTGCAGCGCGCGCAAGCGGCGGCAATGTTCCGAACGGTATGTCCGCCGCCCTCGCACTGTGGAACAAGATGCTCCGCTGTGCAGCGCAGCTTTTCCCAGGCAGATTGCGGAAGAGGAAGCCTCGATAGTTCGTGCGGCGATTTCAACCACATGCGAACACCGCAATAAAAGCAGCGTCCGGCTTGCTGTTCGAACGCACGGCGGCGATGAAGCTGGATTCGGTTTCTTGACGACAAAAGGGGGACTCCAAGAATGGAAAGTCCCCGCGCTTGCGTAACGCCGTCATACGGGCACCGGCGCATCGCGCGTCTCGGTGGTGCTGTGTCATCGACCTGCAGCGGGTCTGGCCTCCCGGCCAGACGCGAACGACAGTTTGGCAAATCACGGTCGCCATTTCAAGTGCCGACGACGACGCGCGGCGAGAACCGGGTGGGCACCTGTGTGCGAAAGCCTAAATGGTTGGCGCTGCTCAGATTAAGCGTGGATGAGCCCCGGCGTCACACGCGGGACGCTCGTCGCAAGACTCGAGAAACTGTTACCAGACGAAGACTGCTTACTGGTCTGCTGCGAGCGCAGCGCTGGCTGGAACGAGTTGCATGACGGCGGGAAGTTTCGCAGACGGTGGCGTATTGCGTTGCTATCTGCGAAATTTTGAGCAGTGCAGCAAGCGGGCCGCAGCGTCGGTCCGGCTTGCTTGAAAGAGACTGCGCATGCCATTGGGTTGCGTAAGCCGTTGATTTTACACATTTATCTTATATATCTCGTTTAGGATAATTTTTCTTTAGCAACGCCAGCCTCCTCCGCCCTCCGGCGTTAGCTCGCCGCTCACAAGCGTCCAAGCTATGCCAGCCAAGCGAACAGGCCGCCGCCAAAACGTTCTAAAACTCGCAAAGGTTCTAGAACATTCCGCCCGCGTCAGCACGGGACTTCGGCGTGGCCGCCAGACGCGCCGGCCGGTTACCAGAAACACTTGTCAGTTACCATAAATTTCTGAAGCTATTTCTTCCAAAGTAAAGCCAAGGTGTTGATTTATCGCGACTTCCAGATGTCAGGAAGAGGCGATTCCACAACATGGGAAGAACGAGCGGAGGCCCGCAAGCCCTTGTTTTCGCTGGCAGCGCGTTACCAGACGCTTGTTGGGCCCACAGCGACGCAAACGGGTGCAACGCTGCACTATTTGGCCGCAGCAGCCGCACGGCTGCCGGGCGGTTCTGACGGCCTGCTCGACCGCCTGCCGGCCCTCCTGTTCGGCTTCGAGGTCGTCCAGCTCGGCCAGCCACCGCAGCCGCCAGCGTACCCGCATGGCCAGCCTGCGGCGCTCGCGGGTGTAGCGGGCCATCCGCCACTGCCAGAGGTGCGCGCGGATGTCGGCGAGCAGCGCCCGGGCGTCGTCCCGGTCCACGTGTCGGGGGGCTCGGATCATGGCCGCCCCCCTGCCGGGTGTCCGGTCGGCCGCCTGGCCGAACCGGCCGGAGAGCCGCGCCGTTGCTCGTTTCGGGCCTGCCGCGTTCCACTTGTTATAAAGAGACAAGCCCAGGACGCCGGCGCCCCGATCCGGCGCCTGCCGGCGCCGGCTCGAGCCCCCGCCGTCCCGCTCGTTGGCGTTTCCGCCGCTGTCCGCGGCCGGTCCTCTGGCTTCCAGCGCGAGCCACCTGTGGATGCATGCATTCGGAGGGTCTCGCGACCGTCCGCCGCTGCCTGCCGGGCGCTTTTCCGGCCCGGTGACGCGCCCCCGGCGGCACGCAGGTAGGGGGGAATGCCTACCGCGTGCCGCCGCGCTTCCATGGGGCCCTGCGGCCCCATCCCCCCGCCGGTCCGCCCGGCGATGGAGGTCTGTGCGTTATGTAAAGTCATCGGGCCTCCGAGTGAGGCTGCGCCTTGCGACGCAAAGCGCGAGATCAATCTTCCGCATGCGAAGGTCGACGCGAGCGACCGCAAAGTGCCCGACCCTGCGTCCGTTACTCGCGGGCAGACGAAGCTTCGAACGGCGCTGGCCGGTGCAGTTCGTCACGCGCCTGCCGGAACACGGCAACCGCGCCGGTGAGCGCGAGCGTGCCGAGAACGCCCGCGACGACGAGGTCGGGCCATGCGTTGCCGGTGCCGAGCACGCCGAGTGCGGCGAGCACGACGGCGAGGTTGCCGATCGCGTCGTTGCGCGAGCAGATCCATACGGATCGCCGGTTCGCGTCGCCTGCGCGGTGGCGGAACAGCATCCAGGCGACGCCAATGTTGGCAACGAGCGCGGCGATGCCCACCACGCCCATCGTCAACGCCTCAGGCGGCACGCCCCGCGTCGCATTCCACAGCGCCTTGCCGAGCACGAACGCGCCGAACGCCGCCATCGTCGCCGCCTTGACCATCGCCGCACGCGAGCGCACGGCGAGCACCCTGCCGAGCACGGCCAACGAGAGCGAGTAGTTCGCCGCATCGCCCAGGAAGTCGATCGAATCGGCGAGCAGCGATACCGAGCCCGCGACGCGAGACGCGACGACCTCGGCGGCGAACATTGCCGCGTTGACGAGCATTGCGATCCACAGGACGCGCCAATAGCGAGGGTCGCCGTCGTCGTCGCCACAGGATGAACAGCACTTCTCGTTCATCACGAACCTCTCGGCGAAAACAACCGGGAGTCGCGTTCAGTCACTGCGCGTCAGCACCTCGAGGCGATGCCCGTCGGGATCGTCGAAGTAGAAGCCCCGGCTGTCGCCGTGCAGGTACGTCTCGTTGGGGCGCTGGTGGGCGGGATCGGCCCACCACGTCAGCCCGCGCTCGCGCACGCGCGCGAAGATCGCGTCGAATTCGTCGTCCGATACCGCGAAGGCATAGTGCGTACGGTCGAACGGTTCCTCTGCATCGATGTAATCGAGAGTCACGCCATTGCCGAGCGCGACGGCAGCGAAGCGCCCGGCCGGTTGAGGCGGCGCGAGTCCGAGCATCTCCGCGAGGAACGACGCGCTGGCGTGCCGGTCATGGGCGTGGACAATCGTGTGGTCGAGACAGGCGGGCATCGCGGACCTCCTTCGATGGCCGACGTCGACGGCGCGAGCTCACTTCGTCACGCGCGCGAGCCGCGCCTGCAACGTCGCCGGCGACAACGCTCCGATGCGCGTGTCGACGAGACGTCCGTCGGCGTCGAAGAACAGCGTAACCGGATAGCCATTCTGCTCGAAGACGGAAGTGGCATTGCGGTCAGGATCGAGCAGCACGTTGTGCAACTGCAGGCCTGCCGCGTCGAGCCAACGCCGCACCTGCTCGCCCGATTCGCCCTGGTCGATGAAGACGAAATGCACGTCCGAGCGCGCCTGCTGCGCGTTGCGCAGCACCGGCATCTCGCGCACGCAAGGCGGGCACCAGGTGGCCCACAGGTTGACGACGGTCGGCTTGCCAGCGAAGGCGTCGAGCCTCACCGTTTCGCCGTCGAGCGACTCGAACGCCAGAGCGGGCAGCCGCATCGCGCTTTCGCCTCGCGGTTCGACCAGCCAGTGTCCGGCCGCGAACAGCAGCGTGGCGGCGAGCAGCGCCCCGACGAGCGGGCGACGCAACGCCGGCGTCCGCCACAGCCGCAATCCGGCGTAGAGCCAGGCGGCGGCGAAACCCGCCACGGGATTCCAGCCGCCGTCACGGATGTCGACGATCGCCAGCAGGGACTCCAAATAGATCGGCGCGAACTGCGCGACGAACGCGAGCCGCGCGACGGCAATGCCGATGAGCAGCGCTTGCCATGGCACCGCCTCGGCATCGACGCCCGCGCGTCGACCGAGGTGCCTGCCTACCCACGAAGCCACCCCGACCGAGACGAACACGATGAGTAGCGGCAGCGGCACGAGTAGCGGGCCGATAGGGATTGCCCCGCTCATATCGCAGCGCCGCGAAGGCCGGCCCCTGCCCGCGAACCGCTAACGTTCGATCGCACTTGTGGCCATGCTTCGGTTGCTTCGGCTGCCTGCTTCGGTGCGGCTGATCGCGATCAGCCCGACGTCGATCTCGTCGGGGAACAGATCGATGCCGCGCTCGAGCGCCTTCGGCAGCGGCATGCCTTGTTCGATCCACTGGTACACGGCATGCGAGAGCAGGCGCCGCACGATGTGTTCGCCGACGCCGGTCGCCGCGACGGCGCCCTTCGGTCCCGCGTAGAAGCCGCTGCCGACGATCGGCGTGTCGCCGACGCGGCCCAGCAACGACGGGGCGGAGCCGCCCGTCGAGCAGGCGACGGCGAAACGCCCCTGGCCGTCGCGAACGACGGCTCCGACCGTGTCGCAGGCTGCGTGATGTTCGTCGGGTTCGCTCCCGGGCCACGCAGTCGAGTAGTTCCACCAGCGCCGGAACGATTCGTTGTCGACGCCGTGACGCGCGGGCTGCGCACCTCGTAGTTGCTCGAGCAAGCGCCGGTTTCGTCGCACGGCGCGCTCGTGGATCGCCTCGTGTTCCGGGAAGCCGGCGATGCGTGCGAAGCGCTCGGCGCCCTCGCCCGCCAGCAGCCAATGCGGGGTACGCGAGACGGCCTGCGCGACGAGAACCGGATTCCTGACGCGCTGCAGGCACGCCACTGCGCCCAGGCGCCCCTGCGAGTCCATCGCCGCGGCGTCGTATTCGATCGTCGCGCCGTCCAGGCCGACGATCGCCCCCGAACCCGCGTTGAAGCGCCCGTCGTCCTCGAGAGCGACGACTGCCGCGACGGCAGCGCTCATCGCGTCGGCGCCGGACTCGGCCGCGTGCAGTCCTGCGCGGGCGGCGGCTTCGCAGCCGTCCGCGTCCTCCAGGCGCGAACCGGCTCCGGCATGAACGACGATGCCAAAGGCGCTGGAATCCTGGTGACTCATCGTGTTGTCGGCTCCGGAAGGTGGCGCCCGGGCCTGCCGGGCGACAGCCCGGTGCGACTGCTCCGCGAGGTCTCGTGGGCCTCGAAGACTCCGACAGCATCGTGCGCGTCGAAGTGCTCGGTTCGCTCACGCGCGCGCTCATCTTTCAGCGGCGAGAACGGGGGCGATTTCGTGGAGAGCTGAGCGACGCCGTGATCGAATTGCACAAGACCTACACTGCCCGCCTGCCGACGCCGCAGTCGAGTATGCACCTGTCTGTCTCCGATCGACGGCGCCGTGCACAGCGTCCGCCGCGACGAGACCGCCTTTGCCAATCGTGGAAGTCGCTGGCATCGGTGATGGTTGGCGTCGACCCCGATCCGGCCAACGCCGCTCTCGTCACCGAATGGACGAAGAGCTACCATGAAGCGCTGCACTATTCGGCAGGCGCGGCTTACGCGAACTTCCTGATGAACCGCGACGGCCATCCTCAGTTCGGCGGGAGCCGCCCATGACCGTCACCGTTGCAGACCTGCAGGCCTTCGCCGACGCCTGGAACCGGCACGACGCCGAAGCATTGATGCGCTTCATGACCGAAGACTGCGTGTTCGACGCTTCGGCGGGCCCCGACGTCTGCGGAACGAGATACGTCGGCAGGGACGACGTCGAGGCGGGCTTTCGCGAGGTGTGGGCCACCTTTCCCGATGCGCAGTGGCGCTGCGCGCGTCACTTCGTCTGCGGTGATCGCGGCGTGTCGGAGTGGACCTTCTCGGGCACGAAAGCGGACGGCACGCGCGTCGAGGTCAACGGCTGCGACGTGTTCACGTTTCGCGACGGAAGGATCGCGATCAAGAATTCGTATCGTAAGAACCGCCCGCCGATCGCGCCCGCTTAATGCGCGGCGGGCGCGCCTCGAGCGCGGCGCAGTTCCTCGCCGACCGCGAGCAGGAAGCGCATCGTGTCCTGGAACTGGGGCTCGCGCACGAGCGCCAGCGCGGCGCGCACGCCTCCCGCCGACGCAGGCAGCTCGCTCGTGCGTTTCGCCGCCGCGTCGACCGCATCGAGCAGCACCTGCAGGCGCGCAACTCCTTCGACGAGCGTGGGCAGCGAGTCGACCAGCTTTTGAACCCCGCCCGAACGCTCGAGCCGGTCGAGCTGCTGGACCAGTTCGACGAGGCGATCGGCGCCTCCGCGCGTGAACCGATCGAGCAGCGAGATGCCGTTGGCCACGGTGTCCGAGAGCCGGCCCACCATCTCGTCGCTGAGCGCGTCGCGCGCCGCATCGACCAGGTGCCTGATCTCGCCGTCGCCCTGCGACATCGTTTGTTGCGCATCCATCGCCGATCCTCCTCGAGTCAGAGCAGTCCGCGTGCCGATGTCCAGTACAGCTTGTTGTACGCCGTCTTGAACCAGTGCACCGACTTCGTCGGCGGCTGCGGTTCGGGCGGGTGCAGGTAGTCGAACTTCGCGTAGGTGGCGCGATCCCTGCCGGCCTCGATGAAGCAGAACACTTTGCCGTCGTAGTCGCGCACCGGCGCGCCCACGCGCACGATCGCGGCGATGTTTTCGCCGAGCGCTTCGGCCTGGTAATGCGCAGTAGAGCCGGCCTTGCTGATCGGCAGGTTGGTCGTGTCGCCGAGCACGAACACGTTGTCGCGCCCTTCCATGTTCAGCCGGTGCCGATCGGTGGGAATGAAGCCGCCGGTGCCCAGGCCGTTCTTCTCGATGACCTCCATGCCGCGATGCGCCGGAATCGACACGAGCAGATCGAACGGCATCTCGGTGCCCTCCTCGCTGTGCACCACCCTCGCCTGCACGTCTACTTCCCGAATGTTGAACAGCGTTTCGTAGGTGATGCCCAGCCGCTCCATTTCCGGCGCCGCCCACTTCGCCACGTTCTCCAGGCTGTGCACGCGCCCGATCGGGTACGTGTAGTGCAGCTTCACCTTGTCGAGGATGCCGCGGTCCTCGAAGTAGTCGTGGAGCAGGAAGAGCACCTCGAGCGGCGCCATCGGGCACTTGTGCGGAACGCCGACGACGACCGCGACGCGTCCGCCGCCGAACTCGCGCAGGCGGCGGAACATCTTCAGCGCCGACTCCTCCGTGTAGAAGCTCTCCGCGCTCTCGGCCAGCCCCGGCGTCATTTCGGGCACCGGACGCGATCCGGTGGCGATCGCGAGAATGTCGTAGTCGAAGTTGCGCCCGCTGCGACTTCTCACCTGGTTGCGGTCGAGCAGGAACTGCTCGGCGGGATCGACGAGGAACTCGATGCCGGGCTCGAGCAGACTCGCCTGGTCGCGATAGAGCTCGTCGGGCGTCATGCGCCCGAACGCCAGGTAAAGCAGCCCCGGCTGGTAGAAATGACGCTCCGACGCCGACAGCATCGTGATGCTCACCTGCTCCCGCTTCAGTTCGGGCGCGAGGCGCCGCGCGAGGTTGTTCGCGAGGATCGTGCCGCCCATGCCACCGCCGATAATCAGGATGCGCATCGCTCGTTCTCCCCGTCGTGAGTCTTCCGCGTCACTTCAGCTTGCGGACCGACACGTGCCAGACGCCGCCTTCCTCGCGCGTGCCGAGGTGCTCGTGCCCGACCTTGCGGATCCATTCGGGGATCTCGTTCGCCGATCCCCGGTCGCTGGACAGCACCTCGAGTTCGTCGCCGACCTGCGCCATCTTCATGCCGGCAATCAGCTCCATCAGCGGGCCCGGGCAGAAGCTGCCGCGGGCGTCGATCACGGTTCTCATGGCCACCGCCTCTTCCTCGTCTGCCGCGTCGGTCAGAACGACCACGACTGCGCACCGGCCGCGTCATCGAGGAACTTCGTCAGCCCGAGCGGCTCGGCAAGCCACGGTTCGAGTGCGGCAGGCTCCAGCGCCAGCACGTCCATCGCCATCGAGCACGGGTGGATCTTCGCGTCGCCCAGTGACACCGCCTGTTCGAACAGCACGCGAAACGGCGATGTCTGCTTGTCTTCGAGCAGGCGGCCGAACGGGCCTTCCGGCGGCGCCGGGGTCGTGTCGCCCTTCGCGAAGTAGCGCAGCGCGTTCATCGACAGGAATACCGTGACCCGATTGCCGCTGACGGCCCCCACCGCAGCGACCATCGCCGCCATCTGCAGCCGCTCCAGCGATCCGGAGACGACGACGATGCTGATGCGTTTGGAGTCCATGGCCTGCGCGCTACGGGAATGCCGAACATCAACCCTAACGGTGTCCGCGGACACAGGGGCCGATGGCCTTGATCCGGACCATGATCTATCGCAGCGGGCTTGCGGCGCCGTGCTTCGACCCGAGGCGCTGCAGGTCGCAGGTCTCACGCTCCAGCAGACCTGGACCCGTCTCGCGCGCGCCGCGCAATCACTGCTGCAGCAGACGAACGACCGTGCGACCCTTCACGCGCCCCTGCACGAAGTCGTCGAATGCGCCGGGCAGTGCCTGCAGGTCGATGGTGCGGGTGACGTCGTGCAGATGCCGCGGCTTCAGGTCGCTGGCGAGCCGGTCCCACACCTGACTGCGGGCCGGAAAACCGGTGTAGCCGGAGTCGACGCCGAGCAGGCTCACGCCGCGCAGGATGAACGGGAACACCGTCGTGTGCAGTTCGATGCTCGCCGCGTTGCCGATGCTCGCCACGGTCCCGGCTTGCTTCATGCTCGCGAGCACCCAGTGCAGGATCGGGCCGCCCACGTTGTCGACCGCACCGGCCCATCGCGCGCGTTCCAGCGGCCGGACCTTCGGCAGATCGATCTGCGAAACGAGCTCCACCGAAGACGCGCCCAGATCGCGCAGGTACTGTTCCTCGGAAGACTTGCGCGTCAGCGCAACGACCTCGTAGCCGAGTCGCGACAGCATGTCGATCGCCAGCCCTCCGACGCCGCCAGTGGCGCCGGTGACGACCACGGGGCCGTTCTCCGGCTTCAGCCCGCAGGCCTCCATGCGATAGACGGCCAGGCCCGCCGTGAAGCCTGCGGTTCCCAGCGCCATCGTCTCGAACAGGCTCAACCCGGCGGGTAGCGGAAGGACCCAGTCGGCCGGCACGCGCGCGTACTGTGCATAGCCGCCGTGGTGCGAGACGCCGAGATCGAAGCTCGTCGCGATTACCGGGTCGCCGGGCCGGAAGCGCGTGTCGGTGCTCTCGACGACCTCGCCCGCCAGGTCGATGCCTCCGACGCAGGGAAAGCGCCGGATGATCTTCCCGGCGCCGGTGGCCGCCAGCGCATCCTTGTAGTTGATGCTCGAGTAATGGACGCGGATCGTGACTTCTCCGTCATCCAGTTGCGCCGCAGACATCGTCGTGAGTCGGCCGCCGACCTTGTCGCCGTCCTTGTCGATCAGGTATGCGGTGAAATCTGCCACTGCCATGGTCGCCTCCCGGAAGTTGTCGAGATCGTGCCGCAATCACAGACTTCGCGCAGCCAAGGTCTGCTGCCCGCGGCGTTGCCATAGTCGCCAGCACAGAAAGAGCACGAGCGCGAGATTGAAACAGACGACGACGGCGCCCTGCCAGGTCGGCGAATGCCTCAGGTGCACCAATTCGAAGGGAACGTACACGCCGCTGCCCAGAGCGCCGATCCACTCGCCCCAGGCGCGATCGAGCCACAGACCGCCTGCCTCGAGCCAGCGCAGTGCGGTGTAGGCCAAACCGAGCAGCACCGTCGTGCGCACCGGGGTGACGTTCAGCGCGTCGACGTAACGCAGCAGCAGCTCCGGGTAGTGCGATTGCGGCTCGAGGCCGAAGTGACCGATCAACTCGAGCGCGAGCCTATGCACGTCGTGATGCATCAGGCTCAGCCAGCCGAGCAGCGCAGCGAGCGCCGCCAAGCCCTTCGCCGCCTCGAAGACGGCGATCGTTCGCAGTGCGGCGCGCGCGGGTGCGCGCAGGTCGCGATCCGTACTCCTCATGAGAGTCCCGACTCTAGCGCGACACGGCGCGGCCTGCTGCCGGCGCGGGCTCTGTCGAACCCCGAAGACCCGTGCGTGGAAATAGTCCGCCTGCTGGGGCACCATGTCCGGCGTTTCTTCGATGAAAGGATTGCCGCAGCACCCGCTTCGAACCGTTCGTCCCTGTTCCCGTTCCCGATGGAGGACCCGATGCACAACCTTCCCCGTCCCGCTGCCCGACTCGTGCCGTTGCAGGCTGCGCTTGCCGTCGCGCTCGCCTTGGCCGCGTCCTCCCCCTCCCTGGCGCAGACAGACGCACAGAACAAGCCCATCCGCATCGGCATCGTCACTTTCCTCTCGGGTGCGGCCGCCGGCCCCTTCGGCGTTCCGGCGCGCAACGGCGCCGAGATCACGGTCGAAGGGCTGAATGCCGGCAAGCTTCCGGCGCCCTACGCTACCAAGGGCTTCGGCGGCGCGCCCATCGAAGTGCAGTTCGTCGATGAAGCGGGCGGCACCACGCGGCAGGTGAACGAATACCGCAATCTCGTACAGCGCGACGGTGTCGATCTCGTCATCGGATACATCTCGAGCGGCGATTGCCTCGCCATCGCGCCAATCGCCGAGGAATTGAAGAAGCTCACGGTCTTCTTCGACTGTGGCACGCCGCGCATCTTCGAGGACGCGACCCACAAGTACCTGTTCCGCACCGGTGCCACGGCAACGATGGACAACACCGCTGCTGCGCTCTATGTCGCCGACCTGAAGCCGAACATGAAGAAGGCCGCAGGCATCAACCAGAACTACGCCTGGGGTCAGGACTCCTGGAACGACTTCGAGGCGGCAATCAAGGTGCTGAAGCCGGACGTCGAGATCGTCACCTCGCAGATGCCCAAGCTGCTTGCTGGCCAGTACGGTGCCGAGATCTCCGCGCTGCTGCAGAGCAGCGCCGATGTCGTGCACTCGAGCTTCTGGGGCGGCGATACCGAAGCGCTGATCCTGCAGGGCGCGCCGCGCGGGCTGTTCCAGAAGAGCACCGTCGTGCTGACCGCCGGTGAGCCGACGCTCGTGCGCCTGGGCACACAAGTGCCGGAAGGAACGGTGATCGGCGCACGCGGTCCATTCGGGCCCTTCGCACCCGATTCCGAGCTGAACAAGTGGCTGCGCACGTCCTATCAGGAGCGCTACGCGGTTGCGCCGAGCTATCCGGCCTACAAGATGGTGCAGGCGATCCTCGGCGTGAAGGCGGCATGGGAGAAGGCGCAGGCCGCCAATGGCGACAAGGCGCCGAACCAGGATCAGGTCGTTGCTGCATTCGAGAACCTGAAGTTCGAAGGGCCTGGCGGGCCGGTCGAGATGTCGCTCGGGAAGGGACATCAGGCGGTGCAGGGAACGGCCTACGGCATCACGAAGAACGAAGGCGGCAAGGTCACCGTCGTCGACGTCAAGCGCTACGAGCCTTCGCGCGTGAACCCGCCGGAAGGCACGAAGAGCGAAGACTGGATCAAGTCGGGGTTCAAGACGGCGAAGTGACGGCATCGACCGTCGCCGCGCAATGAGCGCCGTGCTCCCGGTGCTGGTCGACGGGGTCGTCTACTCGGCGTACCTGTTCGTCATTGCGGTAGGTCTGACGCTGATCTACGGCGTGATGAAGATCCTGAACATCGCCCATGGCGGCCTGTACGCGCTCGGTGCGTACGTGGCCGCCACGCTCGTCGCGGCATGGTTTGCCGCCGGGCTGAATCCGTACGGAAGCTTCGCGCTGCTGCTCGTGGCCGCCGTTCTCGTCGGACTCGTCGTCGGCCCGCTGATCGAGCGCGGCCTGCTTCGTTTCCTTTACGGGCAGGACGAGGTCGTACTGCTGCTCGTCACCTACGCGGTATTCCTGATCCTCGAGGACGTGATCAAGCTCGTCTGGGGCGTCGAGTCGCTGTCGGCCTGGCAGCCGTACGCGCTGCTGGGCAACTTCGAGTTGGCGGGTTTGCCGTACACGGTGTACGACGCGCTGCTTGTCGTTGCGGCGATCGTGGTCGGGCTGCTGCTGACCTGGGCGTTGACGGGAACGCGCCACGGCAAGCTGTTGCTCGCGGTGATACACGACCGCGAGATCAGTGCCGCGATGGGTGTCGACGTAGGTCGTTTCTATCTCGTCACGTTCATGCTCGGCACGACGCTCGCAGCGCTCGGCGGCGCCCTGATCGCACCGAAGGTGTCGGTCGTTCCGGCGATGGGCGTCGAAGTGATCGTGCTCGCCTTCGCCGTCGTGGTAATCGGCGGACTGGGCAGCCTCGCCGGTGCGGCGCTCGGCGCGCTGATCGTGGGCCTGGTGCGTTCGTTCGCGGTGCACTACATGCCCGAGGTCGAGCTTTTCAGTGTCTACCTGGTGATGGCGCTCGTGCTGATCGTTCGACCGAAAGGACTGTTCGCCGCCCCCGAGGCGCGCCGCATATGAACGGACGCGGCTCGTTCGTCGGCCTGACGCTCGCGTTTGTGGCGCTGCTCGTCGGCGGCTGGTGGCTGCCGCCATGGGCACAGAGCCTGTTCGTGCTTGCGCTCGGCAAGGGGCTCGTCGTGCTCGGGCTGATGCTGCTGATGCGATGCGGACTGGTGTCCTTCGGCCAGGGGCTTTACTACTGCCTCGGCGCCTACGCTGCGGTGTCCTTCAGCCGGTTGCTTGGCCTGCCCGACTCGCCGCTGACCTTCGACGCCGTCGTTATGCCGGTGTTCGGCGCGCTCGTCGCTGCGATAGTCGCCTGGCTGCTCGGGTTTCTCCTTGCGCGCTATCGCGCGATCTTCTTCGCGATGCTCAGCCTGGCGTTCTCGATGATCCTTTACGGACTGTTGATCAAGATGTCCGTGCTCGGCAGTAGCGATGGCTTCAACGTTGCATGGCGCACGGTGGCCGGCTTCGAGCCCGGCCCCGCCGCGCGGGGATATGTACTGTTCGCGCTCGCAGCACTCTTCTCGTACGCCGCTGCGCTCGCGGTCGACCGCTATGTGCGTTCGCACCGCGGACGGCTCGGGCCGGCGATTCGCGACAACGAGTTGCGCGTCGAATACCTGGGCGCATCGGTACGCCGGATCGTGCACGAGAACCACGTCATCGCAGCGTTTCTCGGCGGGCTCGGCGGCGGGATCGTTGCGCTGTCGATCGGCCACATCGATCCCGAGCTTGCATACTGGACGACATCCGGCGAGTTCGTCTTCGTCGCAATCCTCGGCGGTACGTCGAACGTCGTCGCGCCCTTCCTCGGGTCGCTGCTCTTCGAATGGGTCAAGAGCATCGCCTACCAGTACACGCCATACACGTGGCAACTCGTGCTCGGTTTCGCAATGCTCGCCGTCATCATGTTCCTGCCGGCCGGCCTGTGGTCGTTGTTTCAGCGGCGCGCGACATGAGCGTGCTGCTCGAGACGCGCGGTCTCGTCAAGCGTTTCGGCGCGGTGACGGCTGCCGACAGCCTCGACGTGCGCATCGCCGAGGGCGAGGTGGTCGCGCTGATCGGCGGCAATGGCGCAGGCAAGACCACCTTCCTCAACATGGTGACGGGCTACCTGAAACCCGACCGTGGCACCGTGCACTACGCCGGCCGTGACATCACCGCGCTGTCCGAGCGTCGAATCACGCAACTCGGCATCTGTCGTTCATTTCAGATCCCTCAACTGTTCGACAGCCTGAGCGTGCGCGAGAACGTGCTCGTCGGGCTCGGTATCGTCGCGATCGGCGGCAAGGGCTGGGCTTCCGCGGCGGGCGTCGATCCGGCGCGCGTGGACGAAGCCGCCGACGAGGCGCTCGAGCGCTACCGGCTCGCCGAGTACGGCTCTCGCCGCGCCGGCGTGCTCCCCGAGGGAGTGCGCAAGCTGCTCGACATCGCCATTGCCATGACCGCTCGCCCGCGCATCCTGCTGCTCGACGAGCCGACCAGCGGGGTGAGCGCCGACGAGAAGTTCGCGATCATGGACACCGTCATGCAGGCGGTCGGCGCCTTGCGCCCGACGATCCTGTTCGTCGAGCACGACATGGACATCGTGCGCCGCTACACGAAGCGCATTCTCGCGTTCTACGAAGGCCGCGTCATTGCCGACGGTGATCCGGCGAGCGTCCTTGCCAACGAGGAGGTGCGCCGATACGTGATCGGCACCGCGCCGACGCAGGCGACACCTGCCGTGCCGACCCAGTCGGCGACCGGGGAGGACGATGCTGCACGAGGGCCGGGCAATGCTGCGCATTGAGGGGCTCGACGTCTCGATCGGTCCGGTCGGCATCCTGCGCGACGTGGACCTCGCGATCGACGAGGCGCAGTTCGTCGGGCTGATCGGCCGCAACGGCGCCGGAAAGACGACCTTGATGCGAAGCGTCATGGGACTGCTGCGCTGCCGTCGTGGCTCGATCATCTTCGACGGGCACGAGCTGACCGCGCAGCCGGCGCACCAGCGCGCGCCGCTGGGCATCGGATACATCCCCGAGGATCGTCGACTGATACCGTCGCTGACCGTGCAGGAGAACCTGATGCTGCCGATGTGGGCCACGGGCGCGTCGAACGCGTCGTCACGCCTGGAGAAGGTCTACCGGATCGTTCCCGAAGCACTCGCTTTTCGCGAGCGCAAGGGACAGCAACTGTCGGGGGGCCAGCAGAAGCTGGCAGCGCTCGCGCGCGCGCTGATGTGCGGCACTCGCCTGCTGCTGCTCGACGAGCCATTCGAGGGCGTCGCGCCGGTGCTGCGTCAACGACTCGTCGAGGTGATCGCGCAGTTGCGCGGCGAAGGCGTTTCGATCCTGCTGTCCGACTCGAGTTCGGCGCACACGGGGACGCTGCTTGATCGCGTCTACCTCATCGATCGCGGCGCGGTTCACGAGGCTGTGTAGAAAATGACGACCGAATCACGCATGCCTGCCGCCTTCATCGGTCACGGCAGCCCGATGAACACGCTCGAGGTCAATCGTTTCACGGCAGCCTGGCGCGACCTCGGCGCGAAGCTTCCCCACCCGCGTGCAGTGCTGTCGATTTCGGCGCACTGGTTCATCCAGAGCACGGCGGTTACCGCGATGGCGCGGCCGCGCGTCATTCATGATTTCTACGGCTTTCCGCGCGAGCTCTTCGAGTACGACTACCCTGCTCCGGGCGCGCCCGATGTCGCGCAGGAGATCGTCGACGTCGTGAAGCCCGCGTACGTGGGCCTCGAACACGACAGCTGGGGACTCGACCACGGAACATGGTCGGTGCTCGCGCACGTGTTTCCCGACGCGAGCGTGCCGGTGCTTCAGTTGTCGTTGCACGGCGGAGCGCCCTTCGACTACCACTTCGATCTCGGCCGGCGACTTGCGCCGCTGCGCGAGCGCGGCATCTTCATCGTCGGCAGCGGCAACGTCGTGCACAACCTGCGGCGTATGAATCCCGCGCTGGGCGATACCGCGTACGACTGGGGCGAGCGCTTCGATGCCGAGGTGCAGTCGATCATGACGACCGACCCGAGCCGGCTGCCCGCAGTCGCCTCGCATCGCGACTACGCGTTGTCGGTGCCGACGCCCGAACACTTCCTGCCGCTCGTCTATCTCGCGGGGATGTGCGAGGCGGCGAACGAGCCGGCGCGCGCGTTCCTCGAGGGCGGCTCGATGGGATCGATCACGATGACCGGTTACCTGCTCGGCGAGATCGATCTTCCGCGTACGCGAGTGAATGCGAGCGGCGGCGAAATGCCCGACCCGGCTTCGGTTCCACCCGAGCAGACGAATCTCTGAACGGCGATCGGCGCGAATCGCCGCCTGAAGACCTCCCCCGTGCCCGATTTCGCCGATTTCCTCGACGCGAAGTTCGATCTCGACGAGCGCAGCCTTGCCGCCGACGTGCGCCGCGACTGCTTCGATGCGATCGCGCAGCGCGACAGCCTGCGCTGCCTCGACATCGGTACCGGCACCGGAGCGATGGCGTTGCGCCTGCTCGACGCTTGCACCGGCGTCCGGTCGGTCGATGTCGTCGCTCTCGACTGCGACGAACGGCTCCTCGCCCGGGCGCGCACGAAACTCGCCGCGCACCTGGCGCAACGTGGCTTCGACCGGCTCGACGGCAGCGACGATGACCGCTTCGACGCACACCACGCGCATCGCCGCGTCGGCCTGCGCTTCGCCTGTTGCGACGTCGGCCGCTTCGAGCCACGCGCCGGCGAACGCTACGACCTCGTCACCGCGCACGCGTTCATGGACCTGGTACCGATGCGGCCCCTGCTCGCGCGCATCGCCGACTGGCTCGCGCCCGGCGGCCTGTTCTACGCGACGCTGAACTACGACGGCGAGACCACGCTCTTCCCGTTGTACGAAGACGAGGCGCTCGAGTCCGCCCTGCTTCGCCGCTACGACGCGTCGATGGAGGAGCGCCGCGTCGCCGACGGCCAGCCAACCGGGGGCGCGCGTTCGGGGCGCCGCCTGCACGCACTGCTGCCCGAAGCCGGCTTCGACGTCGTCGCGTGGGGCAGCTCCGACTGGAACGTCGTTCCGCGGCATGGCCATCTGCGCGAAGGCGACGCGGTCGTCCTGTCGGTGCTGCTCGAAGCATTGAAGCGCGAGAACGACGCGCACTGCGATGCGCGTCGGCTCGAGGCGTGGCATCGCGTTCGATGCACGCAACTCGAGGCCGGGCGCCTCGGCGCGATCGTTCACCAGATCGACGTGCTCGCGGTGCGTGCGTCGACGCCATCGACGACCGCGGACTACAAAGGCTCCGCCGGCTTGACCGCCTTCACGTAGCAGCCGCCGCGCAGCGAATCGACGCGCAGAAACGCGCCGATGCGGTCGAGCGCAAGCATCGCGATCCCGGCCCCGCGCGGCATGTCGCCGGTCGGCACGAAGCGCCAGAACCCGATCGCGACGGACTGCAGTCCGGATCCGGCGAGCAGGGCCGGCCACTGCGCCGGTGCAACGAAACGGTCGGTGCTCAGGTGCCGCGTGTCCAGTCCGAGCCACGGCGCGAATCGCGTGTACCAGAGGTAGCCGCCGTTCGGCGACAGGCAGACGAAGGCACCGCCTGGCCGCAGGACGCGCGCGGCTTCGACGAGAACCGCGGGCTGGTCGCTCATGTGCTCGAAGGCGCCGACGCACAGCACGACGTCGCACGAAGCATCGACAATGCTCGCCAGGCGCTCGGCGCGCTCGACGACGAGGCGGATGCGCGCGGCGTACCGATGGCGCGCGCGCGTCGTCTCGGCTGCAGCGATCATCGCCGGCGACACGTCCACTCCGATCACGGTTTCGAACTGCGACGCCAACTCGAACAGGTGCATCCCGTTCCCGCAACCGATCTCGACGAGCCGCGCGCGGCGCTCGGGCAGCAGGAGGCGGATCAGCGCCAACCGGTTGCGCAATGCGCCGTCCGCGTCGGCGTGGCAGTCGTGGTATTCGGGCGCCAGCGCGTCGAAGAACCGCACGACGTCGTCGGGGTCGCGCACGATGCGCGTGCTCAGTCGCACCGTTCCCGCCGGGCGACGATGAACGCGCGGCGCGGGACGGTACAGATCGACGACGGCCGCTGCGAAGGAAACGACGAGCAGCACCGTCATCGCCGCCATGAACGGCTCGTAGAGCGCGCGAAACGGCGTGAACGACGCGATGAGCGCACACATCGCTCCGAAGAAGATCCATCGACCGAGCGCGTTGCGCCGCTCCTTCGGCTCGGGCGGGCGCGCGAGCATCAGGAAGACGACGAAGCCGTAGCGCAGCAGCCCGGGCAGCAGGATCCAAGGGCCGAGACGCCCCGCGTCGTGCAGCAGCAGGCACAGCACGAGCATCAGTAGCGCATCGGATTCCTTGTCGAAATACTCGCCGAACTCGGAAGCGAGTCCACCGCGGCGTGCGAGCCAGCCGTCGACGCCGTCGAGCGCGAAGATCACGACGGCGCCGCCAGCGACGACGAGCGGGCCGGCCGCCGCCAGCGCAGGAAGCGCAAGCGTGCCGACGAGCCGCGCGGTCGTGACCCAGTTCGCGGTGCCGAACGACGCCGGCGGCGATCGCAGCGCGTCGTGATCGCGGATCAGCGCCGCGAACGACGCGCCGGCGAATGCCGAGAGCCACCAGGGCGACGAGAACGCGAGCGCCAGCGCCGCTCCCGCGAGCACGACAAACGCGTGACGCCGGTTCCAGTCAACGAGCCGTTCCGACCGGTTCGCAAGCCCCTGCGCAACGGAGTCCATGCGCAGCCTTCCGCAAAACCGCCCGGAGCCGCGGATCAGGTGCGCCCGCGGCGCCGGCTATCCCCCGGCGCCGGCATCGGCAGCATCACCGACTGACCAGGCGCTGTGCAACCGGCGTCGCAACAGCGCCCCGGCTGGCGATTACGCGTTAGCGGGCGCGTCGGATCGTCGACCACCCCGCGCTCGAGCAGGCGCTCGACAAGCTCCACCTTGCTGCCCACCGGATAGTTGCGCCAGATCTCCTGCTTCATCGCCGCGGGCGAGCCGCCGCCGTGCAGGCTGATCAACGAATACCAGCCGCCCTGGTACGACGCGGTGAGGTCCTCGAGGAAACGCGCCGTCTGGATGCGCTTGTCGTAGGGCACGTCGGGATTCGCGCGCAGCACCTCGGCGAGCGTCGCGGCGGTGGCCGGGTTGTGGTCCTCGTCGGGCCCGGGCAGTGCGACGACGAGCCCGCCCGAAACCTCGTGCGCGAGCCGGTGCATGTCGTAGATCTGCGTGGCGAGCAGCAGCTTTCCAATGTTCGCGAACACCGGATCGGGCATGAAGACGCCGCTCGCATCGTCGCGCACGGCGTAGACGCTCGCTGCGACGCCGCAGGCGTAGAAGCCTTCGACGATCTTGATCAGCTCGACCATCGGCTCGCGCAGGTTGCTCTTCATGCCGGGATCGGGAAATCCGTTCGCCTCGCACATCAGTGCGCCGGCGCCGATCAGCAGGTCGCCGAAGCCGGCGCGCGCCGCGATGCAGGTGTGCCGGTGATGCGTGGCGTAGCTGTAGGTGAGCACGTGGCTGTGCTCCCACTCGCCTTCGAAGAACACGCGCTCCCACGGCACCAGCACGCGATCGAAGACGACGACCGCGGTGGACTGCCCGTACCGGCGCGAGAAGAGCGCGTCGCCGTGCTCGAGCTTCTCGCCGGGACGCCCGGCCGGGCGCGAGACGATCGTCACGCCCTCGGCATCGACCGGAACGGCGCAGCAGACGGCGAAGTCGGCGTCGTCGGGGCCCATGTTGCGGCTCGGCATGACGAGCAGCTCGTGCATGTAAGGCGCGCCGGTCACGATCGCCTTCGTGCCGCTGATCACGATGCCCCTCGCGTTGCGCTCGACGACGTGCACGTAGGTGTCGGGGTTCGCCTGCTCGTGCGGCTTGCGGCTGCGATCACCCTTGGCGTCGGTCATCGCGATGCCGATCGCGAGATTCTCGTCCTGCACGCGATCACGCCAGGCCTCGAAGCGCGCGCGATGCTCGGTCGAGCCGCGCGCATCGTCGATCGCCGCCGCCGCCTGCGCCAGGCCGCTCAATGCGTCGTGCGCGAGATAGCGCTGCGCGCAGCCCGTTTCCTGGCATAGCAGCCGCACGGCCTCGAGCTTGTTCAACAGATCGCCCGCCGATTCGTCGACGTGCAGCATGCGATCGACGATGCGGTTGCGCTTCGATTGCGTGGCGAGCGCGACCGGCGCGCGCCGCTCGTCGCGCGCGAAATCGTAGGTGTAGGCGAGCGCGTTCACGCCGGGTCGAAGCATCGGTTCGTCGGCGACGCTGTCGATGCGCCGTCCGTCGACGTAGACGACCGGGTGCAGGCGACGAAGCGATTCGCGGTATTCGTCCCCCGTCATCAAGGTAGCTTTCGTGGGGGCGGCGGCCGAAGCGTTCATCGATCTCTCTCCTGTCGGTTGGCGCAAAGGCGCTCTTTCGAGAAGATGACCACTGCACTGCCTGCGGGTCAACGTCTACACTCGGTGCGACGTTCCGGGTTCCGCGATCCGGGGCGACGACGGGAGAAGCGAATGGACACGATCGATGCCGCGCGCTGCGCGCTGGTGCTCGTCGACTACCAGGCGCGCCTGATGCCGGCGATCCTGGGCGCCGACGAAGTCGTGCGTTGTGCGGTGCAGTTGGCCTCGGGCGCGCGTGTGCTCGGCTTGCCGGTGATCGGCACCGAGCAGAACCCGCAGGGGCTCGGGCCGAACGTCGACGCAGTGGGCGCGCTGTGCGACGTCACCGTGGTGAAGCGGCACTTCGATGCCTGCGAGGATGGGCTGTGCGCTGCGCTCGACGAGCTCGCGCCGCGCGCGCGTCAGGTCGTCGTCGCCGGCTGCGAAGCGCACGTCTGCCTGCTGCAGACCGCGCTCGGACTGCTGCGGCACGAGCGCCGCGTCTGGGTCGTCGAGCCGGCCTGCGGATCGCGGCGCGCCGCCGACCATCGACTGGGGATGCAGCGCCTGCAGCAGGCCGGCGCAACCCTCGTCTCGCCCGAAATGGTGCTCTTCGAGTGGATGCGCTCGAGCGAGCATCCGCACTTCCGCCAGATGCTGGAGATCGTCAAGCAGGTCCCGGTGGATCGGCGTTGAGCTGGGCAGCGCCCTCGCCCGCCTCCGCGCGCGGGGGCATCGACAGCGCCGGCCGACTGCGGCAGTACGATCTGGCATCGCATTGCCGCGAACGAGGCCCGCCCGTGCACGCGTTGCCCCGCTTCGACGAACGTTTCACGGTCTCCGACGAGATGGCGTTCCTGCGCCCGCTCGCCAGCCGGCTCGTCGCGCACCGGCGCTGGATGCGCGAGCGTCCCTTCGTCACGCTGAGCTGGTCGCAGAGCATCGACGGCAGCGTGTCGGTCTCGCGCTCGCGTCCGTACGCGCTCAGTTGCCGCAAGACGCTCGAGATGACGCATCGGCTGCGCGGGCTGCACGATGCGCTGTTGGTCGGCGTGAACACGGTCCTCAGCGACGACCCGCAACTCACCGTGCGCCACTGTCTCGGCGACGATCCGCAACCGGTGGTCCTCGACAGCCGCCTGCGATTCCCGGAGAGCGCGCGGCTGCTGAACCATCCTTCGCATCGGCCGATCATCGTGACCACCGACCGCGCCCCGCAGGCGAAGGCGGCACGACTCACGACGCTGGGCGCATGCGTGCAGCGCGTCGCAAGATCGCCCGACGGACGCGTCGACCTCGATGCGGCGCTCGATCGACTCGGCTCGCTCGGGCTGCGCTCGGTGATGGTCGAGGGCGGGGCCGAGGTCATCCAGTCGATCCTCGCCGCGCAACTCGTCGACTACTGCATCGTCACGATCGCACCTACGCTGCTGGGTGGCGTCAAGGCGCTCGAGCAGCCGTGCCGGCCGCGCAGCGAGGCGCCGCTGACGATCGTCGATTGCCGCTACCAGACGGTGGGCGCCGACCTCGTCGCGTACGGGCCGCTGTGTTCGCGATGACGCAGCCGCGCGTGGATCCGCCCGCCGGGTGGGCAATGAAGACACGCGCAATGCGGCTGTCGGTCGTTCGATGAAGGCGCGCGCCATCCACCACGTCGCTCCGCGCAAGGTGGCGGTCGGCCACGCGAGCCTGCACGCGCTCGCCGCCAACGAGGTGCTGATCCGCACGCTGTATTCGGCGATCAGTCCGGGCACCGAGTCGCTCGTCTTCGAAGGGCGGCTGCCCAACGACCTGCCGCTCGACGAGCGCATCGCCGGCCTGCGCGCCGGCGCGTCGTATCCCTTTGCCTACGGCTACGCGCTCGTCGGTGAGATCATCGACGCGGGCGCCGAGGTCGATCGGGCCTGGCTGCAACGACGCGTGTTCGCCTTCCATCCGCACCAGGACTACGCGGTGGTGCCGATGCGCGACGTCGTCGCGATCCCGGCCGAGGTCGACCCGCTCGCCGCGCTGTTCCTGCCGAGCGTCGAGTCGGCCGCCAGCTTCGTGCTCGACGCCCAGCCTCGCCTGGACGAACGCGTTCTCGTGCAGGGCCAGGGCGTGGTCGGCCTGCTGACGGTCGCCCTGCTCGGAGAATTCCCGCTCGACCTGCTGGCGAGCGCCGACCCCATCGCGCATCGGCGCGAACGTTCGCTCGCGCTGGGTGCGCACTGCTCGGTCGACCCGGTCGACCCGGCGCAATGCGCAGCATTGCGCGAGCGGCTCTTCGTCGGTCGCGGCGACGACGGACTCGACCTCGTGATCGAGTTGTCGGGCAATGCGCAGGCGCTGAACCAGGCGATCGAGCTCGCCGGCTACGACGCGCGCATCGTCGTCGCGTCGTGGTACGGCGCCGGACCTGCCGCGATCGAGCTCGGCGCGGGTTTCCACCGTCGGCGCATCGCGCTCGTCTCGAGCCAGGTCAGCCGGATCGCCCCCCGGCTGTCGGGTCGCTGGGACCGGCGCAGACGCTTCGACACGGCGTGGCGCGCGCTCGCGCGCATCGGGCCACAGCGTTTCGTCACGCATCACTTCCGCTTCGACGACTGCCAGCGCGCCTTCGAGCTGGTGAGCGCGCGCGCCGACGGGGTGCTGCAGGCGGTGTTCGAATACCGCTGAAGCCACTCATGTACCAGTTGTCGATCACGCGCGAGTTCATCGCCCGTCACCGGCTCGTCGGCGGTGACTGGGGTGCGGAGAACGCGACGCACAGCCATCGTTACCGCGCCGACATCGTCGTCGAGGGGCACGAACTCGACGAGCACGGCTTTCTCGTCGACATCGTCGCGCTCGGCAACGCAGCAGACGACATCGTCGCGCAGCTCGGCGAACGGGTGCTCAACGACCTGCCCGCGTTCGACGGGCTGAACCCCAGCCTCGAGCATTTCGCGCGCATCTTCCACGCGATGCTCGCGCCGAGAGTCGACGAGCAGCGGCTCGCACTCACCGTGCGACTGTGGGAGAACGACCGCAACTGGGCGGCGTACCGGCGATAGGAGCGCGACGTGTCGTTCGCGCGCTTCGAGCTGCTGCACCCCCCGCTCGATCGCCCATCGGGCGGCAACGTCTACGACCGATGCCTGCTCGATGCCGCGGCCCGAAGCCGATTCCCGCTGTCGTCGGTCGTCGTCGACACCGACGAGGTCGAGGCGCGCTTTCGCGAGCGCACGGCAGCGTTCCGCATCTGGGACGGCCTGCTGCTCGAGCGGCTTGCGGGCCGGCGTGGCCTCGAAGCGGGTAACCGCGGCGTACTGCTGCACTGGCTGCCGTCGTGCGACCCGGCGATCGATGGGGCGGAGCGCGGACGCCGCGAGTCGATCGAGGACGAGATCGTCGCTGCCGCAACCGTGGTGGTCGTTCCCGGCGAGGCGCTGCGACGAACGCTTCTACGGCGGCATCCGCAGCAGACGATCGTGCACTGCGAGCCCGGCTTGCGCGAGCCGTTCCTCGCGCCGAGGCGCAAGGAGGCTCGCGGCGCGGCGGACGCCGTCGAACTGCTGACGGTATCCAATCTGCTGCCCGCCAAGGGCCTGGTCGGCCTGCTTTCGGCGCTGGCTTCGCTGCGCTCGCTCGCCTGGCGCTGGCACGTGGTCGGCGACGATCGTGCCAACCCCGCCTACGCACGCCGCTTCGACGATGTATCTCGGCGCCTCGGGATCGCGGCGCGAATCGTCCGTCATGGCCCGCTCGATGCGCAGGGCGTCGTCGAACGGATGGACCTTGCCGACGCCTTCGTCTTTCCGAGTCGCTTCGAGTCCTACGGAATGGCGCTGGCCGAAGCGGCGGCGCGCGCGCTTCCGGCAGTTGCCTGTCGCGTGGGCGATGCCGAACGACTGTTCCAGGACGGGATCGATGCGCTGCTCGTCGCGGTCGGCGACACCGACGCCCTCGACGAGGCGCTGCGACGAGTGATCGCAGACGCGTCGCTGCGTGCGCGCCTGCGCGCCAACCTCGAATCGCGAGGGCCGGCGCGCCGTTGGGACGATGCGTTCGCCGAATTCGCTGCAGCCGCGCTCGGGGCTGCCGAAGTCGTTCGGCTTTCTTCCGGACGCTAGCGCGTTGCGCCTGCCACCGAAGTCGCAAGAACGGGGGTGAGCCTGTCGCTGTCGCGGACGACGCGCGCACGAACCGGTCGAGGCGCGATCGCAGGTGACGTCTGCGACGGCGCATTGCGCGCACATCCACTCTTGTCCAGGAGGCACGCCAACGCCGCAGCGACGAACAGGTAGGGTCCGGCTTCGGTGGCGAGCGGCTGCGGTTGCGCGGTCAGGCGTTTCGCATCGACCCACTCGGTTTCCGCGTTGGCATAGCGGACGAGGACTTTCCCGGTGTTCGGATTCGAGCGCACCGCCTGCGCGAGCCCGGCATGCGCGCCGTGGGCGATGCGGTAATTCAGGCCGGCGACGACGTGATGGAAGTCTTCCGCAGTTGCAGGAGCGACGACGAAGGCGCCCACGAGACACGACAACATCAGCGCGGCGGATCTCATGCCGGAAGCTCCTTGCAGTGGGCGCCTCGGGGGCGTGGAGACTGCAGACTCCCTCCGGCGGCGACGTCCCCGAGCAAGCGGTGCTCCCGACAGCGAACGCCGATCGACGCAGCCATCAGTCGGAATGCCCTGGCCCGACGACCCGACGATGGCCCATACTGGCCGGAATTCCCGTCTCGGGAGGCCGACGATGAACGCGACCGAGGCCTGGAGTGTCGGCGATCGGTACGAGCCCTACGTCGGGCGCTGGAGCCGGCTCGTCGCACGTTCGTTCCTGGCGTGGCTCGAGCCGCCCGCCGATCTCTGTTGGCTCGACGTCGGCTGCGGCACGGGAGCGCTCACCGAGACGATCCTCGAGCGCTATGCACCGCGTCGCGTCGACGGTATCGACGCTTCGCAGGCCTTCGTCGACCATGCACGTGCGCACGTTGCCGATCCGCGCGCACGTTTCGCCGTTGCCGACGCGCGGCGGCTTCCCTTCGACGTGTCGTTCGACATCGCCGTGAGCGCCCTCGTGCTGAATTTCATCCCCGAGCCGCGGGCCGCTCTCGCCGAGATGATCCGCGTTGCGCGCCCCGACGCCGTGATCGCCGCCTATGTCTGGGACTACGCACAAGGGATGCGGATGATGCGCGTGTTCTGGGACGCGGCGGTGCAACTCGATGCCGATGCGCAGGCGCTGGACGAAGGACAGCGCTTTCCGCTCTGCTCGTCGCACGGCCTGGAAGCGCTCTTTGCCGAAGCCGGACTGCGGGACGTTCAGGTCCGTGCGATCGACGTGCCGACGCGCTTTCGCGATTTCGACGATTACTGGTCGCCGTTCCTCGGCGGGCAGGGACCTGCGCCAACCTATGCAATGTCGCTCGATGAGGTTCGGCGCGATGCGCTGCGAGAGCGCATTCGGGCCACGCTGCCGGTCGCTCCGGACGGTTCGATCGAGCTCGAGGCGCGCGCCTGGGCCACGCGCGGCAGCTTGCATTAAGATCGAGGCGTCATGCCTCGCAAGGTTTCGATTCAGCGCGCCTACGAAGATCCGGGCCGCGACGACGGCTATCGAGTGCTCGTCGATCGCGTCTGGCCGCGCGGACGGCGCAAGGAAGAACTCGCGCTCGACGAATGGGCGAAAGACGTCGCGCCGAGTACCGCGCTGCGAAAGTGGTTCGGTCACGAACCCGAACGCTGGGAGGCATTCCGCGAGCGCTACCGCGACGAGCTCGCCCAGCCCGAAACGCGTGAACGGCTACGCGCGCTGGTGCGTGCGGCCGGAGACCGTCCGCTCACGCTGGTGTACTCGGCGAAGGACGAGCAGCACAACCAGGCCGTCGTGTTGCGCGAAGAGATTACGCGGCTGGGGCACTAACGGCTGTTGCCGGATCCACGCGCCGCCTGTGCGGCGAGCAACGCGAGCAGCTCCTCCGGTACCACCGGCTTGACGAGATGATGGTCGAAGCCGGCGCGCGACGCCGCTTCGCGGTCGCCCACCTGCCCCCATCCGGTGAGCGCCACCAGAACGATGGGCGCGCGGATTTCCGCTTTCACCAGGCGAGCGACCTCGTAACCGTTCATCCGCGGCATGCCGATGTCGAGGATCGCAACGTCCGGCGACGCCGTGCGGATCGCCTGCAGCGCATCGACGCCGTCGTGAAAGACCCTCACCCGGTGGCCCGCCGAGTCGAGCAGCTCCGAAAGACTCCAGGCAAAATCGACGTTGTCGTCGGCGACCACGACGTCCAGCGGTCGCACCGGCCGCCCGCTCTCCGGCTGCGGCTTGTCGGACGGTTCGTCCGGGTGTTCCGCGCGCGGCAAGCGAACGGTGAACGTGCTGCCCTGCCCGATGCCGCCGCTGCGCAGGCGGATCTCGCCGCCGTGCAATTCGACGAGCTGGCGCGACAAGGTCAGCCCGATGCCTAGCCCGGTGTTGCCCCGCTCGAGCGACTTGTCGGCCTGTTCGAACAGTTCGAACACGCGTTGCTGCATCTCGCGAGCGATGCCGATCCCGTTGTCGGCGACGTCGATCTCGACGGCGCCGGGCAGCGCGCGCATCTCGAGTCGCACGCGCCCGCCCGGCGGCGTGTAGCGCGCGGCGTTGCCCAGCAGGTTCGACAGTACCTGCAGCAGCCGTGCCGAGTCGCCGCGCACTACGCAGCGCTCCTGGGGGATTTCGGTTTCCAGCGTGAGACCGCGCTCGGCGAAGGTCGGCTGGGCAATCTCCAGCGCCGCATGCAGCACGTGAACGAGATCGAGATTCTCGATCTGCAGCGAGAGTTTGCCGGTAGTGATGCGCGAGACGTCGAGCAGGTCGTCGATCAGCCGCACGATGTGCCGCAGTTGCCGCTCGAGAATCTCCACGCCCTTCTCGCGCATGCGTTCATCGCCGTTCGAGAGCCGGATCATCGTCGTGGCGTTGGCCATCGGCGCGAGCGGGTTGCGCAGTTCGTGGGCCAGGGTGGCGAGGAATTCGTCCTTTCTTCGATCGGCGAACTGCAGTCGCGCTTCGGCCTGCCGCCGCTCGAGCGTCTCGTGTTCGAGCTCCCCGGTCGCCTTCTTCACCTCGTCGAGCATTCCGTTGAAGGCATCCACGAGTACGGCGATGTCGCGGTTGCGCGTCGGCGGCGCCCGCAGGTTCCAGTCCCGGCGCGCCATCACGCGCTGCGCGACTTCCGAGATGCGTGCGAGCGGATCGGTGACCACCCGTTGCAGGCGGCCGAACACCAGGCCGGCGAGCAGCAGGCTCACCACGCCCACCGCGGCCAGGATCGCCGCATAACCGATTGCCCGGTCGCGAATGTCGTGCTCGGCGCGCAGGAAGATCGAGCCGATCTGCTTTCCGTCCTGCTCGACCGGGTAGACGACCTCCAGCGTCGTTCCCGAGAAGTGCTCGCTGGCGCCTGCGCCGTCCGGATCGACGGCTGGAACGGCCTGGTCGGGATCCGCGCGGTATTGGGCGAACGGCGGACCGCCGTCGATGTAGATCGCCGCGGCACGGATCCGATGTCGGCTCCCGAGCAGCGCCAGGTTTTCCGAGGCGGTCTTTCGATCGTCGAAGACGAGCGCGGGCGCCGTCGCGCGAGCGATCAGGTCGGCCTGCGCATGCAGGTCCTCCACCCATGCGCGCCGATAGGTGTTCAGTTCGTAGCCGAGCAGCGCCCCCGCCGCCAGCAGCAGCGCAACGAAGGTCGTCGCCATCGAGGCGAACGTCAGTTGGCCGCGCAACGTGGGGCCGTTCATGCACCCCCCTTCAGCACGCGCTCGGCCACGCCCAGCAGGCGCGAGCTCAGGCGCAGGCCCGAACGTTCGGCCGCGGCCGGCGCTGCTTCGAAGCGAAGCCGCGCAGCCGTTTCGACGAAGTTCAGCGTCGCGCCGCTCTCCAGGCCGCCGGCGGTGTCGGCGACGATGGCCACGGGCCGCCCCGCATAGGCATCGACCCAGGCGGGAAGCTGCGTCGCCCGGTCGTTGCCGACGAACACCAGTTGTGTGACGAAACCCGGCTCGGGGTTCTGCAGCCGGCGTACCTCGACCGCACGTCCCAGCACCCGGCTTCCCGTTGCCATTGCGCGCAATTCGACGTAGACGTCATCGGCGCCGGATACGGCGATGACGAACGGCGAGGCCGCCGTCGGGAACGCGCTGGGCGGCCATTCGATGAATTCCGGGAACTTCAGCAGGTATGCGGCCTTGACCTGCTCGACCGGCGCCTGTGCGGCGCCGGCTCGCTGCAGGCGCAGCGAAACCAGCAACGGAGCGCCCGCGCATAGCACGCGCAGCACCGTGCGCCTGCAACGCTGCGCGCGGGAAGCGACGGGGCTCACGTCGGCTGCCAGCTCAACGAGAACCGGACGCTGCGCGGGATCTCTCCCGTGTAGGTGCCGGAGTCGAACTCGACATGACGTGCATCGAAGGCATTGCGAACGCCGAAGGACAATTGCAGGTCGCGCCGGACGTTCCAGTTCAGTTGCAGGTCGGCCGCGATGTACGCCGGCACGTGTGGCTTCGGCAACGCGCCGACGCGGCGCAACGCGATCAGCAGGTCGACCTGCTCGCCCAGCGCGTGCGCCGAGCGCATCGACCACTGCCATCGCGGATCGTTGCCCAGGTTGCTCGGACCCACCGGGTCGTTGCTGCCGGGCGCCAGGCGCAGGTTCTTGTCGAGCAGCAGAAATCCGGCCGACAGCCGCCAGCGGCTCGCCGGCTGCCAGTTGGCCCAGCCCTCGAGCCCGCGCACCTCTCCTTCGATGCGGTTGTCGATCAGCACCGATCCCCCCACCACCTGGGCACTGCGCAACCGGTCGTAGTCGTGCAGGAAGGCCGTGACCGACCAGGAGACGTTGGCGCCGACCTGCGCTCGATAGCCGATTTCCGCGACGTTGACGACTTCCGGGCGGAACGTTGGCCCGCCGGCGATGATGAACGGCGGCTGCGGCGGCGTGAAGATCTCCCGATCGAGGCGCGCCGGAGAGCGCACCGCGCGCGACAGCGCGCCCCAGACGAGCGCGCGTTCGGCAACCGTATAGGCCAGGCGGACGCTGGGTAGCGATTCCCAGCCGCTATACGGGTTGTGCTCGAAACGCAGGCCGAGCGTAAGCGCCAGCGACCGGAACAGCGAGATCTCGTCCTGCACGAACGTGCTGTACCAGGCCTGGCTGCGCTGCGCCGGCAGGAACGCGAACACCAGCCCCGGCTCGGCGTTGTCGCGCCCGTGCCGATAGCCGACGCCGGCGAGCCAGCGGTGCCGGCCCGCCACATGCCTGAGCTTCGCATCCACGTCGAAGAGCGTCGCGTCGTCCTGCAGCAGGAAGCGATCCTCGCGCGAAGAGTGGTCGACGTAGCCGCGCACGTCGAGTTCGGTGGCATCGCCGAGCGGGCGTTGCCAACGCGCGAGCAGATGCGCGCCCGACGTACGCACCGGACCGTAGAGGGGGCGCGAATCGGTCTCGGTGTCGTAGACGCCGGCGCTCAGGCGCCAGAGGCTCGCGCCGGACAGCCAGTCGGCGCGCAACCCTGCGGTCGCGCCGCGCATCGCGTCGTCGAAGTCGCCCCCGCGCCGCAGCGGCGTCGATCCGCGGTGGAAGGTGCGCGCGTGCAGTCGGGCTGTCGCGGCAGGCCCCAGGCGCCAGCCGTAGCGCGCCACCGCGTTCTGCTCCTCGTTGCCCAGCGTCGTCGAGAACGACAGGCCCTGCGTCTCGGCGGCAGGCTTCGTCACCACGTTGACCACGCCGTTGACCGCGTTCGTCCCCCAGGTCGCCCCGGCCGGCCCGGTGATCACTTCGATGCGCTCGATGTCGGCAGGGACGAAATCCTGCGACTCCCAGAATACGCCCGAGAACAACGGCGAATAGATCGTGCGCCCGTCGACCATCACGAGCAGCTTGTTGGCAATGTTGCTGTTGAAGCCGCGCGCGGTGACCGCGTACTGGCGGGCGTCGAGCGCAGCGACCTGAAGCGTCGGCGCCAGTCTCAGCGCCTCGGGCAGCGTCGTCACGCGCATCCGGCGGATCTCCTCGCCGGGGATGACGTACACCGAGCTCGGCGTCTCGAGCAACGTCTGGCGACGACGCGAGACCGAGACGACGACCACGTCGCGCAGTTCCTCGAGGCTGAATTGCGTGAGGTTGCGCGCCGCCACGAGCCTCTGCGCGGTGGACTGCAAGCCCGAGGCGGGCGTCTCGTCGCCCACCGCCGGCTGTGCGACGAGCGCGCACGCGCAGGCCAGCGCGCTTGCCACCCGCTTCGAGCGGCGTCGGCAAATCGTCATCGGATGCAATCGGAGCAAAGCGCAGACTGTACAAGTGACGCGCGAGCGGCGGCGCCAAGCCGTGCGCGGATCCGGGCGATCGCCGGGATCACTTGACCGAAGGTTCGTGCCCGTGTAGCGACCAACCCGCCGAGGCATCCTGCGCAAGCGCAGCGGCGAGGTACGGCAGGCTCGTGCGCAGCGATGCTTCGAGGCCGAACGGCGGATTCACGACGAAGACGCCGCTGCCGTGCAATCCGTAGCCGCCGGGCGGCGGCCTGCCGACAGAGAGCGTGGCGTTCAGCCAGTGCAGTCCGGGCCAACGCTCGAGCGTGCGGGCGAGCGTTGTCGCTTCGCGCCGCGCGACCTGCGGGTACCAGATCGCGTAGCAGCCGGTGGCGAAACGGCGCAGTGCTTCGCGCAAAGCCGCGACGACGCGGTGGTAGTCCTGCTTGTCCTCGTACGGAGGATCGACGAGCACCAGCGCGCGACGCGAAGCGGGCGGCAGCACCGCTTTCAGTCCGACGAAGCCGTCGATGCGCTCGATTCGCACCCGACGCGCATCGGCGCGCGCGAGCCGCGCGAACTGCCCCTCGAGCACCCGATGCTCGCTCGGATGCAGCTCGAACAGCCGGAGGCGGTCCTGATCGCGCAGCGCATCGAAGGCGAGGATCGGCGAACCGGGGTAGTGGCGCAGCACGCCGTCGGCGTTGTGGCGTGCGACTGCAGCGAGCCAGGCAGCGACTGCTTCCGGGGCGTCGCCGCGCCCCCACAGTCGCTCGATGCCGTCGCGGAATTCGGCGCGCTGCGCCGCCCACCCTTCGTGCAGTGCGTACATTCCGGCGCCCGCGTGGGTATCGACGACGAGAAACGGCGCGTCCTTGCGCCGGAAATGCGCGAGCAGGGCAACAAGCACGACGTGCTTGAGGACGTCGGCATGGTTGCCCGCATGGAAGGCATGTCGGTAGCTGAACACAGGATGGATGATGACGCAGTGCGCCGGTCATTGCGGCAAAATCGCGCGCATGGCGATCGCAGACCTCCGCAGCGATTCCCGCAGCACGGTGGGCATCGCCGCGCTGTTGTGGCTGCTCGTCTCGGCGCTGGTGTTCTCTCTGCTGTTGCACGAACGTCGGGTGCAGCTCACGCGCGCCGAGGGAACTGCCCGCGCACTCACGATGCTGATGCAGGCGCACACCGAGAGCGCCTTCGACGTGGTCGACCTCGTACTCGCCGGCGTCGTCGACGCGTACCAGGTGCTGCAGCCGGCGGCGGACGATCCTCGCTTCCTCTCCCTGCTGCGCGAGCGACTGCGCCTGCTGCCTTCAGTACGCGCGATCTTCATCGTCGACCCTGACGGCCACATCCGCAACGACACCGATTCTCCCAACCCGCCGCGCGCATCGCTGGTGGATCGCGAGTATTTCCAGCGCTACCTCGACGACCCGACGCTGATCCAGGCCATCTCGCCCCCCGTGTACAGCCGGGCGGGACTCGGCTGGTTCAACGCGGTGACGCGGCGAATCGTCGTCGATGGCCGCTTCGCCGGAGTGGCGGTCGCGGCGGTCGTCCCGACGCACTTCGAGGCGCTGTACCATTCGATGGAACTCGGCCCGGGACAGACGATCGAACTGTTCTACCAGGATCGCACCCGCGTGGCTCGATATCCTGCCGACGATTCGAAGATCGGTCGTCGCGCAGCGCCCGCGGAGGTGTTCGGCGCGGGCGCGGGCAACGGCACAGCCGGAACGATCGTCACGCACGAAGGCCTGTTTCACGTCCGGATGACGAGCTGGCGGCGCCTGAAAGACGCGCCATTCGTCGTCACGCTCACGCAGGAGCCGCCTTCGCTGCTCGCCCCATGGCGCGTCCAGATGCTCGGCGCCGCACTGGCGATGGGCGCGCTCACCGCGCTGCTGATCGCGCTCGTCGTGCAACTGCACCGCAAGCGGCAGATCGCGGCAAGGGCGCGCCAGCGCATCGCGCAATCCGAGCGCATCGAAGCGGTGGGCCAGCTCACCGGCGGCATCGCGCACGACTTCGCCAATCTGCTCGGCATCGTGCGCACGAACCTGGCGATCATCGAGCGACTGCATTCGCCCGACGTGCGCGTGCGAAAGGCGCTCGAGACCGCCGAACGCGCGGTCGGCAATGCCCGGCGCCTGATCGACCAGCTGCTGCTGTTCGCGCGGCGCGGCTCGCTCGACGTGCGCCCGATCGACCCGAACGAGGCGCTGCGGCGCCATCTCGAACTGTTGCGCCAAGCGTCCGGTCGACAGGCTCGCGTGGAACTGGTGCTCGACGAAAAGGCGCCGTGGTGCCTGGCCGACGAGTCGCAGTTCGTCGCTGCGATGGTGAACCTGGTCGCCAACGCGCGCGACGCGATCGACGACTCACTCGGTCGCGGCAGCATCACCGTGCAGACCGGCCGCGTTCCGCGCGCCCAGGCGGCCGAATGGGGGCTCGACGCGCTACGGTCCCTGGTCCGCGTCAGCGTGGTCGATTCCGGGTCCGGCATCGACGAGAAGGTGCTTGCCCACGTGTTCGAGCCGTTCTTCACGACCAAGGGCAACGAGGGCACCGGCCTGGGGCTGGCGCAGGTGTACGGCTTCGTGAACCAGTTGGGCGGCGAGGTACGGATCGAGTCGGCGCGCGGCAAGGGTACCGCCGTACACCTCTTCTTCCCGGCGGTCGAGCCGCAGCCTGCCGCGGTTCAATCCGCGGTGGCGACCACGCCTTCGGAAACGAGCGCGTCGATCTCGGAATCCGGGTAACCGAATTCGCGCAGCACCTCGCGCGTGTGCTCGCCGAGCATCGGTGCGGCGCGTTCGCCGCATTCGGCTGGCGTCGCGTCGAACTTCACCGGGAATCCGAGCGCCCGCGTGCGGCCCGCGCGCGGATGTTCGACTTCGACGACCATCCGGCGCGCGAGAACCTGTTCGTGCGTCAACGCCTCGCCGATCGAATGCACGGGTCCGGCCGGAACGCCCGCCGCATCGAAGGCAGCAATCCAGTGGGCCCGATCGCCGTTGACGAGCACGCTCTCCATCGCCTCGACCAGCGCCTCGCGGTTGCGCATCCGGTCCTCGTTGGTCGCGAAGCGCGCCTCGCGCACCCATTCCGGATGGCCGAGGACCTGCGCGATGCGTTCCCAGTTCGCCTGGTTCGCGCCGCCGATGTTCACGTAGCCGTCGGACGCGCGGAACGCCTGGTACGGCGCGGCGAGCACGTGGCTGGAGCCCAGCGGCCCGGGCGAACGTCCGGTGGCGAAGAAGATGGCCGCGTGCCAGTAGGTCTGCTGCAGCGCGGCCTCCATCAGCGAGGTCTCGACGAACTGTCCCTCCCCGGTCTTCAACTTGTGCACGTAGGCAGCGAGGATGCCCAGCGCGGCGAGGATCCCCGCGTTGATGTCGGCGATCGGCGAACCCGACTTCGAAGGCGCGCCGCCCGCTTCGCCGGTGATCGACATCAGCCCTGCGAAGCCCTGCGCGATCAGGTCGAAGCCTCCCTTGTCGGCCCACGGACCGGTGCGACCGTAACCGGAGACCGCGCAATAGATGAGCCCCGGGTTGATCGCCCGCAGCCGGTCGTAGCCCAGGCCGAGCCGCTCGAGCGTGCCGCGGCGGTAGTTCTCGGTGAGGACGTCGGCGCGACCGACGAGACGCTCGAGCACCGCCTTGCCCTTCGGATGTTTCAGGTCGAGCCCAACGCCGCGCTTGCCACGATTGAGGATCAGGTACGGCGCGGACTCGCCGTTCACGCGCGGCTCGCGGTAACCGCGCGTGTCGTCTCCGCCGGGCAGCTTCTCGATCTTGACGACGTCGGCGCCGAGGTCGGCGAGCATCATTCCGCAGGTGGGCCCCGCCATGATCTGCGCGAGCTCGAGCACCTTCACGCCGGCCAGCGGTCCGCGGCTTTCGGGTCGCGTCATCGCCTTGTCCTCAACGACCCGAGAAGACGGGTTTCGTCTTCGTGAGGAAGGCGCGATAGCCGGCGCGAAAATCCTCGGTGTCGAAGCAATCGAAGGCTTCGAGCCGTTCCGCTTCGGTGAGAGGCTCCCGCCGCGCGAGCCGGCGCGCGAATTTCTTGTGCCAGCGCGCGACCAGCGGCGCGCCGTCGGTGATGCGCCGCGCCGTCTCGCGGCATTCGTCGGCGACGCGATGATCGGGAACCACGCGGTTGACCAGTCCCTTCTCGTAGGCCTCGCGCGCGTCGAGGATCCGCCCTTCGTAGAGCAGCTCGAGTGCGACCGAGCGGCCGGCCAGCTCGATCAGCGGCGCGATCTCCGGATAGGCCATCACCAGGCCCAGGTTCTTGATCGGCGCGCCGAAGCGGCTGCCCTCGCCGCAGATGCGCAGGTCGCACAACGCGGCGATCTCCAGTCCGCCGCCGACGCAGATGCCGTGGATCTGCGCGAGCGTCGGATGGCGGCACTCTGCGATCGCCTGCGCGGTGGCGTGCATCACCGCGCCGTAGTCGATCGCCTGCTCGCGGTTCGCGCGCATGGTCTCGAACTCGCCGATGTCGTTGCCCGGCGAAAACGACTTCTCGCCGGCCCCGCGCACGACGACGCAGCGCACACCGTCGTCGTCGGACAGCGCACGCATCGCGTCGCCCAGGCCTTGCCACATCGAACGCGTCAGCGCATTGAGCTTGCGCGGCCGGTTCAGCACGACGGTGGCGATCGTTTCGTTGCGTTCGACGAGGATCGTTTCGGACATCGGTTCTCCCAGGACCGCGAAGCGGTGTCTCAGCGATAGAAGTAGTCGACCAGCCCCATGCCGGTGACCGGCACGTAGGTGACGAGCAGCAGCACGGCGAGTAGCACGGCGACGAAGTAGACGTTCGTTCGCGTGACCTCCCAGACGCCGGCCTTCGAGATCGAGCACGCGACCATCAGCACGCTCGCCACCGGCGGTGTCTGTTGGCCGATACCGAGGTTGATCGTGACGATGAGTCCGAAGTGCACCGGATCGATGCCGGCAGCGTGTACCAGCGGCATCACGACCGGAACGACGAGGATGATCGCGGCCGCCGAGTGCAGGAACATGCCGAGGAGCAGGAACAGCACGTTGAGCAGCGCGAGCACGAGGTACTTGTTCGTCGTCAGCTCGGTGACCGAATTCGCGAGCTCCTGCGGCGCGCGCGTCTCGGTGAGATAGACGCCGAGCAGTGCCGACGTCGCCACCAGCAGCATCACGACAGCGGTCTGGCTACCGCCCTCGATGATGGCCTGCTTCAGGTGGGCGAGATCGAGCTCGCGGTAGACGACGAGCCCGATGAACAGGGCTGCCACCACGGCCAGCGCCGCCCCCTCGGTGGCGGTGACGAGACCGCCGAAGATGCCGCCGAGGATGATCATCGGCAGCGTGAACGCCCAGAACGCCTCGCGCGCCGTGCGTCGCACCTCGGACCAGCGGAAATGCTGCTCGACCGGCAGGTCGTAGCGGCGCGCGAACCAGTAGGCCACGCCCATCAGGCCGAGGCCGCCGATGATTCCCGGCACGATGCCGGCGACGAACAACTGCACGACCGAGGTCTCGGCCATCACCGCGTACAGGATCATCGGGATCGACGGCGGAATGATCACGGCGAGCGTGGCCGACGACGACATCACCGCGGCGGCGAGCGCGGGCGGATAGCCCTTCTTCTTCATCGCCGGGATCGTGATCGAGCCGAGCGCGGCAACGTCGGCGACGGCCGAGCCGGAGATCTCCGCGAAGAACAGCGACGCGCCGATCGAGACCATCGCCAGGCCGCCTCGAATGAAGCCGAGCACGGCCGAGGCGAACGCGATCAGGCGCGTCGAGATGCCGGATGCATTCATGATCGCACCGGCGAGGATGAACAGCGGAATCGCAAGCAGCGGAAAGTTGGTGGCCGCGTTGTAGAGGACGATCGGCAGGTTCGGCAGCGAGCCCGCGCCCTGCACCGTCCAGATCGCGGCGATCGCCACGACGCCGAGCGCCACCGCGATCGGCACGTTGATCAGCACCAATGCGAGCACGCTGCCGAACAGGAAGAGCATCTGCATGCGGAATGATTCCTTCGCAGTGGGAGACGCGGCGCGTCGCGCCGCTCATTGCGCCGTCAGTGCGCCGCTTCGTGAATCGCCGTCTCCGCGGTGGCGCCTTCGGCGTGCTCGGCGCGCGCCCATGCGAGCGCCTCGGGCAGCGTGATCAGCTCCGCGACGATGATCAGCGCCGACGAGATCGGGATCACCGACTGCACCCACGACACCGGGATCGACGGCAGGCTCACCAGCGTGTCGGTGGCGAGCACGTCGAGCACCTCCCAGCCGATCCAGCCGAGCAGCGCGAAGAAGCCGATCACCAACGTCTCGACGAGGATCGTGACCGTGAGGCGCGGCCCGGGCGGCATCATCGCGACGAGCTCGGGGCAGGTGATGTGGCTGCGCTTCGCTGCTGCGTATGCCGACCCGTAGAAGGTCAGCCACGCGAGCAGGATGGACGCGAGCTCGTCGTACCAGACGAGCGACGCGCCGAGCGTGCGGAAGACGACGCCGACCGTGACCTCCACCGCCATCGCCACCATCAGCACGATGACCAGCCACTCGAGGATCTTCTCGTAGGTTTTGCGGAATGCTGCCATCTTTCAGGTACCGAGCGAGATCGCCTTGTCGATCATCGCGTCGGCGCCCTTCACCGAATCGCCGAACTCGGCGTAGACCGGTTTGCTCGCCGCGATGAATGCCTTCTTGTCCACCTCGTTCACCTGCATCCCGGCTTCCTTCAGCTTGCCGAGCAGGTCGCCCTCCTGCTTCTGCGCAACCTCGTAGACGTAGGCCTGCGTGGCCTTCGCCGTTTCCTCGAGCGTCTTGCGCACGTCCTCGGGCAGCGTGTTCCACTTGCGGATGCCGACGGTGACGTACGCCGGTGTGTACACGTGCCCCGACATCGACAGGAACTTCTGCACTTCCTGCAGCTTCGCGCTGTAGATCTGCGTGAGCGGATTCTCCTGTCCGTCCATCACGCCGGTCTGCAGCGCGGTGAACAGCTCGGAGAACTTCATCGGACTCGGATTCGCTCCGTAGGCCTTGAACATCGCCACGCGCCACTTGCCCTCGGGCACGCGCAGCTTGATTCCCTGCAGGTCCTGCGGCGACTTGATCGGCCCGCGGTTGTTCGTGATGTGCCGGTAGCCATTCTCCCAGACGCCAATGATCCTCAGCCCCTTCTTCTCGGCGGCGGGCTCGATCTGCGGCCAGAAGATCTCCTTCTCGATGCGACCCATGTGCGCGCGATCCTTCACCAGGTACGGCATCTCGAAGATGCCGAACAGGTCGACTTCGCTGCTCATCACGGTGGACGGAACCGCCATGTCGATCGTGCCCAGCTTGAGCTTCTGCAGCATCTCCTTGTCGCCGCCGAGCTGGCTCGAGCCGTAGGTGACCACCTTCGCCTTGCCGGCGAGCTTCGCGTTGGCGCGACGCGCGAACTCGTCGGCCGACATCTGGAACAGCGAACCGGGCTCGCCGACGTGGCCGAGCTTCAGCTCGATCTCCTGCGCGCGCACCGGCAGCGCGCGCCCGGCCATTCCTGCGGCGCCGACGGCCAGCGCCGCTTGCAGCAGCCGGCGGCGCTCGCTCGGGCCAGTCGACGAATCGGCGCTCGCACTGCGCTCGTCGTGATTCGTGAGTCTCGCGTTCTCGTCTTTCGGGGTCATCGCGGTCTCCTCCTCGATGGGGCGCCGTGCGCCCCGGTCCTTGAAACGAAAGGGCTGCTCAGCGGTCGGCGTCGGCTGCCGTCAGCGATTGCATTGCCGCCTGTACGCCGCCGGCGTTGTGCGGCACGCCCGCCAGCCCGAGCGACATCTCGATCCCCGACAGCGTGCCCATCAGCATAAGGTCGTTGAAGTCGCCCAGGTGCCCGATGCGGAACACCTTGTCGGCAACCTTGCTCAGCCCCTGGCCGAGCGACAGGTTGAATCGTTCGAGCGCCACCTTGCGCAAGGCGTCGGCGCTGTGCCCCGCGGGCATCAGCACTGCGGTGAGCGCCGCGCTGTATCGCTGCGGGTCGGCGCACAGGATCTCGAGACCCCAGCCCTGGACGGCCGCGCGGGTGGCCGCCGCATGGCGGCGATGGCGCGCGAAGACGTTCTCCAGCCCCTCTTCGAGCAGCATCGCGATTGCCTCGTGCAAGCCGTAGAGCAGGTTCGTCGCGGGCGTGAACGGAAAGTAACCGCGCTCGTTCGACGCGATCTGGTCGTGCCAGTCCCAGTACGAGCGCGGCAGCTTCGCGTTCTTCGACGCCGCCAGCGCCTTGTCGCTCACCGCATTGAACGACAGTCCGGGCGGCAGCATCAGGCCCTTCTGCGAGCCGGCCACGGTAACGTCCACGCCCCACTCGTCGTGCCGGTAGTCGATCGAGCCCAGCGACGAGATCGTGTCCACCAGCAGCAGCGCCGGGTGCTTCGACGCGTCGATCGCCCGCCGGATCGCCGCGACGTCGCTGGTGACGCCGGTGGCGGTCTCGTTGTGTACGACGCACACCGCGCGGAAGCGGCGCTGCGCATCTTCGGCGAGGATGCGCCCGACCGTTGCCGGGTCGGCCGGATGGCGCCAGTCGCCGGAAACGAATTCGACGACGAGTCCGAGCCGCTCGGCCATCTTCTTCCACAGCGTGGCGAAGTGACCCGTCTCGCACATCAGTACGGTGTCGCCCGGCGAAAGCGTGTTGACCAGCGCCGCTTCCCAGGCGCCGGTGCCGGAAGCCGGATAGATCACCACCGGCGAACGCGTGCGAAAGATCTCGCGGATGCCGGCGAGCACCGCCCGGCCGAGCTGGCCGAACTCCGGCCCGCGGTGATCGATCGTCGGATAGTCCATCGCGCGCAGGATGCGATCGGGGACGTTCGTCGGACCGGGGATCTGCAGGAAATGGCGGCCTGCGGGGTGCCCGTTCAGCGCCAGGCCGTTCGACAGTTTCATGGAGCCTCGTAGAATGGGAGCAGACAAATTCGCGCTGCTCCGAATTTTGTATGCAAGCCGGGCCAACATCAGCCCTCTTGGTGCACGTGCGTTAGCCTACCATTCTGGATTTTGTATGCAAACCTCTTCCGTCATCGGCGAGCCGATCGATCGACGTCCGCTGCACGAGGAAGCGGCCGATCGGCTGCGCGCGATGATCACCGACGGGCGGCTGCCGGCCGGCCTGCGATTGAACGAACGGCTGCTGTGTGATCAGCTGCGCGTCTCGCGCACGCCGCTGCGCGAGGCGTTCAAGCGGCTCGCGGCCGAACGATTGGTCGAGCTGACGCCGAATCGCGGTGCGCGCGTTGTCGCGCTCGCGCGCGCCGACGTCGAGGAACTCTTCGAGTTGATGGGCGCGCTCGAAGGACTTTCGGGGGAACTCGCCGCGCACCGGCGCACCGACGCCGAGTTGGCCGAGATCCGCGCGCTGCACTACGAGATGCTGGCGGCACATTCGCGCGGCGACCTGCCCGCCTACTACGAGCTGAACCATCGCATCCACGACGCGTTGAACCGCTGCGCGCGCAACGCCGCCCTCACCGAGACCTACGCCAGCATCAATACGCGCATCCAGCACCTGCGCTTCCGTTCGAACTTCGATGCGGCGAAGTGGGCGGTTGCGGTTCGCGAACACCAGGCGATGCTCGATGCGCTCGAGGCGCGCGATGGGCCTCGCCTGCGCGCCGTGCTCGAGCAGCACCTGCGCACGAAGCGCGATGCGGTGCTCGCGCACTGGAACGACGGGCCAGCCCGATGAACGCCCCCCGGATCGACCCGGCGCTGCGCGCGCCGCACGCCTCCGGGCGCCCCTCTGCGCGCTTCGAGCGCAGCCGGCTCGCCCAACGCCTGCGCCGCGTGCTGCGCGGCAGCGTGCTGTTCGATGCGGCCTCGCGCGCCCGCTATTCGACCGACGCGTCGATCTACCAGATCGACCCGATCGGCGTCGTCGTTCCCGCCGACGAGACCGATATCGTCGCGGCGATGGAGATCGCGCGCGAAGAAGGCGTGCCGCTGCTGCCGCGCGGCGCCGGCAGCAGCCAGTGCGGGCAGACGGTCGGCGAGGCGCTCGTCATCGACCACAGTCGCAACCTGCGCGAGGTCGTGAATTTCGACCCACAGGCGCGCACGGTCGAGGTGCAGCCGGGTGTCGTGCTCGATTCGCTGAACGCGTTCCTGAAGCCGCACGGGCTGTGGTTCCCGGTGGACGTCTCGACGTCTGCGCAGGCGACGATCGGCGGCATGACCGGCAACAACTCGTGTGGTTCGCGTTCGATTGCCTACGGAAACATGGTGCACAACGTCGTCGCGATCGAGGCGCTGCTCGCCGACGGCACCGCCGAGCGCTTCGGTCCGTTCGGCGTGGACGCGCAGCGGCCGATGGCGAGCGCGCGCAGCGCCGAACTCGTCTCGCGGTTGTTCGCGATCGGCCGACGCGAGCGCGAAGAGATCGAGCGGATGTGGCCGAGAGTGCTGCGCCGCGTCGGCGGCTACAACCTCGACGTCTTCCATCCGCAGTCGCCCCGGCCCTACACCAGCGACGGCTCGGTGAACCTCGCGCATCTGCTGGTGGGCTCCGAGGGCACGCTGGCGTGGTTCCGCCGGATCGTGCTGGCGTTGGCGCCGCTGCCCGCGGCGCGCGTGCTCGGCGTGGTGAACTTCCCGACCTTCCGCGCCGCGATGGAAAGCGCTCAGCACATCGTGAAGCTCGGCCCGACTGCCGTCGAGCTCGTCGACCGGACGATGATCGAGCTGGCGCGCGAGAACCCGGTGTTTCGCCCGACCATCGAGCGCGCGCTGATCACGCGCGACGGCGCACTGCCCGACGCGCTGCTGCTCGTGGAGTTCGCCGGCGACGAGCGCGAGCCGCTGCTCGGCCGGCTGCGCGACCTGGTCGAGACGATGGGCGAGCTGGGTCTGCCGGGCAGCGTGGTGACGATGGCCGACGACCCTGCGCAGAAGGCGCTATGGGAAGTGCGCAAGGCCGGCCTGAACATCATGATGTCGCTGCGCGGCGACGGAAAGCCGGTGTCGTTCATCGAAGACTGCGCGGTTCCGCTCGAGCATCTCGCCGACTACACCGAACGGCTCACCGCGATCTTCGAGCGGCACGGCACGCGCGGCACCTGGTATGCGCATGCGTCGGTGGGAACGCTGCACGTTCGGCCGATCCTCGACATGCGCAGCGGCGACGCGACGAAGATGCGACGCATCGCCGACGAAGCCGCAGCGATGGTGCGTCAGTACAAGGGCGCGTTCTCCGGCGAGCACGGCGACGGGCTCGTTCGCAGCGAATGGGTCGGCTGGCAGTTCGGCGAGCGCCTCGTGCGCGCCTTCGAGGAGGTGAAGGACGCGTTCGATCCGCGCGGCATGATGAACCCGGGCAAGATCGTGCGCGGCACGCGGATGGACGACGACAGGTTGTTCCGCTATCCGCCCGGCTACGGCGCGCTCGCCCGCCAGACCGCGCTCGACTGGTCTGCATGGAACGTGCAGAACGACCCGCGCACCGAGCACGTGGGCGCGCCGGGGTCTGGCAGCGATCCTTCCGGCGGCTTCGCGAAGGCCGCCGAGATGTGCAACAACAACGGGCACTGCCGCAAGTTCGACGCCGGAACGATGTGCCCGAGCTGGCGCGTCACACGCGACGAGCGTCACCTCACGCGCGGGCGCGCCAACACGTTGCGCCTTGCGCTCGCCGGCAAGCTCGGCGACGAGGAACAGGCGTCGCGCGCCGTGCACGAGGCGCTCGAGTTGTGCGTGAGCTGCAAGGGATGCCGGCGCGAGTGTCCCACCGGCGTCGACATGGCGCGGATGAAGATCGAATTTCTCGATCGCTGGAATCGCACGCATCGGCTGGCCTGGAAGGATCGGCTGATCGCGTGGCTGCCCCGCTACGCACCTCACGCATCGCGCCTGCGCTGGCTGCTCGCGCTGCGCGACCGGCTGCCCGGCGCGGCCTGGTTGAGCGAACGTCTGCTCGGATTCTCGGCGCGACGCTCGCTTCCCCGCTGGCGCGGCGATCCCTTCACCGGCGATCCGGCTTCGAAGGAGGCGGCCGAAGGCGTCGGCGAAGTCGTACTGTGGGCCGACACCTTCGACAACTGGTTCGAGCCCGACAATCTGCGCGCGGCGCGAGCGGTGCTGCGCGCCGCCGGCTACCGGGTGCACGTCGCGCGCGCGCTGCCTGGCGACACGCCGCAGCGCCCGCTGTGCTGCGGGCGCACCTTCCTGTCGGTCGGGCTGGTCGAAGAGGCGCGCGCCGAGGCGCGCCGCACGCTCGCCGCGCTCGCACCGTACGTCGAACGCGGAGTCGCCGTCGTCGGCCTCGAGCCTTCGTGCCTGCTGACGATGCGCGACGAGTTCCTCGCGCTCGGCCTGGGCGAAGCGGCGGCGCGGCTGGCGCGACAGGCGCTGCTGTTCGAGGAATTTCTCGTGCGTGAGCGCGACGCGGGTCGTCTCGCGCTCGAACTGCACCCGATCGGGCACACCGAAGCACTGCTGCACGGGCACTGCCACCAGAAGTCTTTCGATGCGCTGCGCCCGGTGCAGGCGGTGCTCGGCTGGATTCCGGGGCTGTCGGTACGCACGGTCGAGACCAGCTGCTGCGGCATGGCAGGCGGCTTCGGCTACGACGCCAGTCATTACGACGTGTCGATGAAGATGGGCGAGCTCGCGCTGCTGCCCGCGGTGCGCGAGGCGCAGGCAAGCACGCTCGTCGTGGCCGACGGAACCAGTTGTCGCCATCAGATCGCCGACGGGGCCCGACGCGATGCGTTGCATGTCGCGGTCGTGCTGGAGCGTGCATTGCGACCGGTCGCGCCGGTCGCCGGCGCCTGAGCGCGCCCGAAGGGGGCCCTCGGGCACCGCCCTTGCACCTTCGGCTGCATGTCCCGGACGACCGCTTCGCGGCGCCGGTGGCACCCCGCAATCGATGGAGCACACCATGAACCGCGAAGTTGCTATTTCTCCCAGTCGGCAAGCGATGCTCGCCATGTTCGCAGCCGTGGCGTTTTTCGGCGCTGCCAACGTCGCCCAGGCGCAGAGCACGACGACCGGCCCCTCCACCAGCCCGAGCGCTTCCTCGACGATGACCGCGCAGAGCGGAACCGCCGGCAGCCCGACCCAGGTCAATCCGAACGCGCAGGACTCGAACCGGCAGGCGTCGCAGGGCATGGTGCCGAGCCCGGATGAATCGTCGGCGCAGTCGCGCATCGGAGCGCCGAATTCCGATCTGCGCAACGACCGCACGACGATGCGCAACGACCGCACGACGATGCGCAACGACCGCACGACGATGGCGCGAGCGCCGCGCGCGGATCGCAACTGATCGATCCTTGTTGCAGGCGCCGCGAGCGCCCGTCCGGGCGCTGGCGGCGCTTGCGTTCTATCCGGTGCTGGCGGCAGCGCGGGCGCGGCCCATCCGCGGGTCTTGGCCGATGTCGAAGTAGTCGCGCAGGGGCTTCGTTTCGGGCAGTACGTAGACGACCGCATGCCCGGCGGCGAAGGCCGGAACGACGTGGCGCTCGTAGAAGCGCGCCGGCACGTTGATGCAACCGTAGGAGATGCGGTTGTCGGCGATCGTTGCGGTGCGCAGTCGCTCGAGGCGATGCTCCTTCGGATTCGTCGCTCGCACGCGGTGCATCGACACGGCGGCGTCGTAATCGATCCACATGATGTCCTCGCCGTGCGAGTTCACGCCTCGTTCGGCGCGGAAGCGGCCGGCCGGCGTCGTGCGCTCGTTCGGACGGATCTGCGCCATCGGTCGCTGGCCGATTCCGGGCACGCTGTCGTCGCCGTGCGCCAGGCCAAGCAACACCGGGGACGAACCCGTGAGGCGGCCGCCCGCATCGAACACGTACAGTGTCGCCGCAGGCTTGTCGACGATCAGGAAAGGCAGGCCGTGCGCGTCGTCGGAGGCCACCGCCCAGTCGGCCACTTCGCGCGCACCGTGCGACGGTGTCGCGGAGATGAAGTCGGCGACGGCCGGTCGTGACGCAACGACTTCGCGCGCGAGCACGGGTGCCTCGAGCGCCGCACCGCAGGCGAAGGCGACCAGCAGGACGAAGGTCGACGCGCGTGGCTTGTTCTTCGTTCGGCGAAGCACGACGATCGGATTCAGGGTGCGACGACGTGTGACTGTGGCGGGCGGCATTGCTCGCCTGCCCCTGCACATCCGATGCCCGGCGCAGCGGACAACGTCAGCCGCCCGGCAGGACGCCGTCTTCGAGGACGGCGTGGACGACCGTCGCCCCGTGCCCCGGCGCGCTCCAGTGGCGCCAGGCAAGCGCCGCAAAGCTGTCGGGCCGCATGCCGAGCACGTAAAGATTCAGGCGCCGCACTTCGTCACCGGCGCTTGCAGGGCCCGCGCGCAGCGCGCGCTCGCGCAGCGCCGGCGCCAGCGATTCGAGTTGGCCGACGTACGCGAGATATTCGTGCGCGACCACATCGGCACCCTCGTCGGGGAAATGTTCGGCGGCGATCGCGTGCACCGCTTCGTGCACGATCGCGCTGCGATACAGCGCGCGCGTCATCGGCAGGCCCAACGGCGCAGCGTCCGCCGGCCAGCGCGAGCGTCGCAGCACGTACGCGCGTCGTTCTTCATGCAGATAGACGCCGGTGCGCGTCGGCGACGCCACCGCCGGCGGCAGCGCGTCGACCAGGTGCAGCTCGATCGGCGCGCGCAGCGCGACGCCCTGCCGCGCGAGAAAGGCGGCGGCCTGCGCGATGGCGCGGCATGCTTCGCGCATCTCCGCGCCGCGACGCGCCACGACGACCGCCGCCACCTGCGGACAGTTTCGCGCGCGCTCAACGCCGGCGGCCACCGTTCCCCGCGGGGCCACGACCGCGCAAACCAGCGTCACCATTGCGGCGAGTGCCAGAGCGAACGCGGCGGGTTGATTCGGGAACTGCATGAACCGAGCATCGCGTTGTCTGCGGCCGTCGGCAATACACCGAATACGGTACTGCGTCCGGTACATCTTCTGGTGCCACGCAGGCCTGGTACTAAGCGGCCAGCGGCTCCGCCGCATCGGGCTTCGTCGGCCCGGGCGCCATCCGATCTACACGCGTGACGCAAGCAAGCGCAACGCGACTGTCCGGCCGCCGTGCCGCGCGCTCCGCGGCAAGTGCTCTTGCCAGCGCTCGATCCCCGCTTCGAATGGCCGCCTCGACCAGCGTCAGGTCGATGACGTCGCGCTGCGCATGGCTGCCGCCGAAGCGGTGCGAGTAGCTGCGGATGGGCCGCAACAGCCGCACGGCCTCGGCGTAATTCCCGTCGCCGAAAGCGGCGATGGCGCGCGTAGCCGAATTGCCCACCTCGCGCACGAACGCCGCGTTGTCGTCGGCACGCTGCATCGCCGCGCGCTGCGCCTCGAACACGAGTTCGCACGCCGCGCTGCGACCAGCCCCCACGAAAGACATCATCGCGTGCATGTCGTTGAACGCGAAGTTGCTGGCGCGGGCAATCGGCAACCAGCGATCGGCCACCGCGCCCCAGCGATCAGCGACGTCGATGCCGCGCAGGTGCAGTCGCCACAGCATCGCCGTGGCGTCGACGAGGTCGAACACGACCGCCGAACGGGCGCCGAAGATCGGCCCGTCGAACAGGCGCAGCACTTCGTCGACCTCGTCGCGCTCGAGGCGGAACAGCGCGAGGTGCCACCAGTTGTGCACCGCCAGGAAGCTGTCCGGCGACCAATGGGCGGCATGCGGCTCGAGCCATTCGATGCCGTCGCCCGGCTGGTTGCGCATTTCGTGGACGTGGGCCACGGCATGCCACGCCCAGCCGTCGCGCGCCTGCAGTTCGACGGCACGTCGGCCGTTGCGTTCGGCTTGCACGTAGTCGCCCGTTTCCTCGAGGCCGAATGCATACATGCCGAGTACAGCGTGATAGGCCGGCATCGACACGCTCCAGTCGGGAAGCGCGCGGGCGATCCGATCGCGCAGCATCCTGGAATCGCCGCACAGGAAGTCGACCTGATGCCCTGCGTGCAACGCTAGCGCGTCACGCGGCCAGCGCGCGCTGAGATCCTCGAGAAGTCGTCCCGCGTCGCGCCATCGCCCTTCGCCCGCTGCGCGAAGCGCTGCAGCATGCGATCGCTCGCGTTCGGTAGTGGCGAAGCGCTGCGCCTGCCCGATGCAGTCGCGCGCCACAGGCAACGCTTGCGGCTCGGTGCCGAGCAGATGCAACCAACCCTTGAAGACGTGCGCCATCGACATCGCCGGGCATTCGGCGATCGCGCGATCGATCGTCGCCACCGGATCGAGGATCATGCAGCGGAGTTCGTGCGACGCCTGCTCGAAGGCCTCGATGCCGGCGGATGTCGCGCCGCTGGTGGCGTGACCGGCGTGATCGGTATGCATGTCCCTGCTCCATCGCTGCTGCATGCCGACGACCGGCACGCGTGCAAGTGTGTCGCGCGCGCCGTGAAGCGGCTAAAGTCATTCGTGCAACAAAGCGGACATCCGTGCCATGGCCGATCCGACCCGTTCGCCCCCCGTGCACGTCGCGCTGCTCGGCGCCGCGGACACCACCGCGTCGACGCTGTACGGCTTCCTGGACACGCTGTCGGGCGTATGCCGCGACTGGGAGACGGTGCACGGGCGCTCGGCGGTGTCGCCGTTCAGCCCGCAAGTCGTGTCGCGCGACGGGGTGCCTTTCGTTGCCGCCAATGGAGTGCGCATCTCGCCCGACGCAAGCTTCGCGACGGTAGCGCCGCCCGATATCGTCTGCATCACCGACCTGGCCGTCCCGCCCGGCGAGAGGCTGGGCGAGCGCTACGACGCCGAGGTGCGGTGGATCCGCGAGCAGCACGCCCACGGCGCGCTCATCGCGTCAGCGTGCTCCGGAGCGCTGCTTCTCGCGCGCACGGGCCTGCTGGACGGACTCGATGCGACCTCGCATTGGGCGTACTGCGATGCATTGCGCCGCGAGTACCCCGCAACCCGCTGGCATCCGGAACGCGGACTGGTTCTCGCCGGCACCGGGCAGCGCATCATGATGGCCGGCAGCGGCGTCGCCTGGCATCAGCTCGTGCTCGCGCTCGTGGCGCGCCATGCCGGCGCGCAGGCGGCAATGGAGTTGGCGCGCATCAACCTGCTCGACTGGAACGCGACGAGCCCGCTGGCCTATGCGTCGCTCACGCAAGGTGCGCAGGTGGCCGATCCCGTCGTCCAGCGCTGCCAGCAGTGGGCGGCAAGCAACTACCAGGTGGAATCGCCGGTGCGTCAGCTGGTGGCGCTCTCGGGGCTGCCCGAGCGAACGTTCAAGCGCCGCTTCGCCCAGGCGACCGGAATGAGCCCGCTCGAGTACGTTCACACGCTGCGCCTCGAGGAAGCGAAGCAGATGCTCGAGGCGGGCGACGAGCCGGTGGAGGCGATCGCGTGGGAGGTCGGCTACCAGGACGCGAGCTTCTTCGCGCGGCTTTTTCGTCGGCGGGTCTCGCTCACGCCCGCGCAGTACCGGCGACGGTTCGGCGGTCTGAAGCGCCGGATCGAGCACGTCGCGCCCGGCGATGCCGGATTGCGCGACGCGGCAGCGGCGGCGGGGCCGATGTGCTGAACGCCAGTCACCCCGGAGGACGCGCGCGCAGGTGCGCCTGCGCTTCCTCCGTCGCGACGAACTCGCGCGCATAGCGCGAAAGCAGCTTCGCGATGCGCGGCGTGGCATAGCCGAGTTGCGTGAAGGCTACGCCACGGTCGAAGACTTCGCGGTATTCGGCGATGCGCCCGTCGCGAAGGCGCAGGCATGCGATGCCGGCGAAGACGACGATCCGGCCGGCGCTCTCCGGCTCGCGAGAGCGGTAGCTGAACACGTAGCGCGCGTAGCCGCGATCGGCGGCGAACACGGGATCGTGGAACTGCCAGAAGAACGATTCGCCGCCCACGTGAAAGCGGTCGAGCATCGCCGCGATCGCCTCTCGCCCCGTGTGCAGGCCGAAGAAGCCGTCGTCGTAGCACCCGTCGGCGGTGAAGAGTTGCGCCAGCGCCTTCGAGTCGTGCGCCTGAACCGCGTCGGCGAAGCGCGAAAGCAGTTCATGCGCGCCGCTCGACGAGGCGGACGCGTCGCTCGCGGATGGCTGCCGCCCGCCCGTTTCCCGCTCAGCGCGCATCGCCGGTTCCCAGTTCGCCGGCCAGGTAGCGACGGCGATAGACCTCGAAGGGCATCGTCTCGCTGGCCTCGATGCGCCGCTGCTCGTCGAGCGACTGCTCGGCGCTTCGTTCCTGCCGCGCCTGAGCATCCGCGTCGAGCGGCCGGGCCATCAACCCGTCGCGATTGGCCAGCGAATGCGCGAGCGCGAAGGCGCGAAACGAGTCGTCGTAGCCGGTGCGAAGTTCCTCCAGCGAACGGGCCGAAGGAGTGCGCGATGGTTCCTCGAGCGCGGCGCGGGCGGCGTCGAGCGCTTCGCGATGCAGCCGCACCGGCCTCGATGCGACGCCGCTGCTGCGACCGTTCGACGCTGCGACGTCGGGCTCGACGCCTTGCGCTGCATCGAGCGCGTCTGCGATGGGCGCGCATGCAGCGAGCAACTCGCCGCCCCAGTCACGCAGCGAGCGTTCGCGTGCCCCATCGCGCAGGCGCATCGCCGGATCGCGGCCGTACTGCGCGACCAGGTGCTGGTTGTGCGAGATGGCGGCGACTTCCTGCGGTGTGTCGGGCGGGCTGTCGGCGAGCAGGCAGTGCAGCAGGAACGCGTCGAGGAAACGCATCGTCTGCGTGCCGATCCCGACCGGGAAGAACGGATCGATGTCGAGGCAGCGCACCTCGACGTATTCCACGCCGCGCTCGGCGAGGGCGCGCAACGGCCGCTCGCCGGGTCGAATGCTGCGCTTGGGCCGGATCGTGCCGTAGAACTCATTCTCGATCTGCAGCAGCGTGGTGGCGAGCTGGCGATACAGGCCGTTGCCGTCGTGAATGCCGATGCTTTCGTACGCGGGATAAGGTTCCGACAAAGCTTTCGACAGCGAGGCGGCATAGCTGTCGAAGCAGTTGAAGCTCACCGCCAGCGACGCCTGCGCATCGCTCTGGTAGCCGAGTGGACCCATGCGCAGCGACGTGGCATACGGCAGGTACAGCGTTCCGGAGCCCAGCGGCTGCAGCGCGTGCGGGTGTCCGTCGAGGAAGCTGCTGCAAACGGCCGGCGAAGCGCCGAACAGGTACAGCAGCAGCCACGAATGCCGACGAAAATTGCGGATCAGCGAGAAATACGACGCGTCGCGATAGGCGCGCGCGTCCTGGCGAGAGCCGTCCGCGTGCTGCAGCGCCTGCCAGGCGTCGTCGGGCAGCGAGAAGTTGTAGTGGATGCCGGAGATCGTCTGCATGCGCCGGCCGTACCGATGCGAAAGGCCCTGCCGGTAGACGGTCTTCGCGCGCCCGAGGTTCGAGCGCCCGTAGCGCGCGAGCGGAATCGCGTCGTCGGCGGGCAGCCCGCAGGGCATGCTCGCGCTCCACAGGATCTCGTCGTCGAGATGCCGATAGACGAACTGGTGCAACTCGGTCAACTCGCCCAGGCACGCGTCGGCGTCGACGTGCACCCCGGTGATCAGCTCGAGTTGCGCCTCGCTGAAGTCGGTGGTGATGTGCGGGTGCGTGAGCGCCGAACCGAGCGCGACCGGATGCGGGGCCTGGGATAGGTGCCCGTCGCGTCGCGTGCGCAGGCTCTCTTTCTCTATGCCGCGGCGCAGCCCGCGCAGCATCGGCGGTGAGAGCGCCGCCAGGCGCCGCTGCTGCGCAGCGCCCGCCGGTTCGTGGGGAGAAGCGTCGGGCGGGACGTCGGACGAGCCGCCGCGATGCGGCAGCCGGGATTCTGGGGGATTCGATGACATGAGGACTCGTGCGCCCGAGCGAAGCCGCCGCGGGAAAAAACCAATGGTGACAGAGCCGGCGAATCCGCGCTCGCCGCCCCGATGCGATCCCTGGCTAGCTTTCCGGGAACTCGGCCTGGGGATCGAAAGTCGAGCGTCGACCGAGGTCCCCGTAGTGCTGGCTCAGCCAGTTGTCGGCCTGCGCGTGACCGGCGGCCCGCAGCCCGAGCAGGAAGTCCCAGTCGGTGTTCGTCTTGCTGTCGCGCCCGAGTGGCGCGAGGTGCTCGCCGCCGTCGAGCCGGTGCACGCGCAGTCGGGCGATCTGCGCGAACATCGCCTCGCTGCAGGCAGGCGCCTCCTGCCGAATCAGTCGCTGCAGCATCGCGACCGTGCGCAACTCCTTGATCAGGCTTCCCTGGAAGGTGATTTCGTCGACCCTGTCGAGGATTGCCGCAGCGTCGGTAGGCACGCCCTCGCGCCGCGACGGATTGATCTGCACCAGCAGCAGATCGTCGGCCGGAGTTTCGTGGATCAGCGGGAATAGCGACGGGTTGCCCATGTAGCCGCCGTCCCAGTACGCCTCGCCGTCGATCTGCACTGCCTGGAAGAGCGTCGGCAGGCACGACGACGCCATCACCGCATCGAGCGAGATATCCTCGTTTCGGAACACGCGCAAGCGTCCAGTGCTCACCTGCGTGGCGGCGATGAACAGGCGCGGCTGCACGCTCGCGCGAACGGCGTCGAAGTCGACGATGCGTCCGACGAGTTCGCGCAGCGGGTTGTAGTTCATCGGATTGAACTGATACGGCGACAGCATCCGCCCGGCGACGTCGTAGAACTGCCCGAGCATGTTCCAGGCGGCGAAAGGACTGGCGAGGAAGGCGCTGAACAGCCCGCGATCGAAGGGACCGGCGCGGCGCGCCGCTGTCGCGACGTCGGCCCAGAACGCTCGCAACGCGTCGCGCGCGGCCCCTCGCCCGCCTTTCGCCAGGCCCGAAGCGAGCACCACTGCGTTCATCGCGCCGGCGCTCGTTCCGCTGATGCCGGACAGGCCGATCCGCTCGTCCTCGAGCAGCCGATCGAGCACGCCCCAGGTGAACGCGCCGTGCGCGCCGCCTCCCTGCAGCGCGAGGTCGAGCATGTGCCGCGGCGCGCGCTTGAACCGCGACGAGGACGCAGCAGACGCGGCGTCCTGTGTGGGCGACGCAGACATGGAAGGAGCCGGTCGGCAAGGGCGAGGATCGGGAAAGGCACGCATCTTACCGCCGCCCCGCGACGGCTCGGGGCGATCGCGTACCGGTGCACAATGCCCGATCCGACCATCACGAGGAGAACCGACATGCCAGGACAGCTCGACGAACGCGTCGCCGTGGTGACCGGCGCCGCATCGGGCATCGGTCGCGCGGTCGCCCTCGCCTACGCGAAGGCCGGCGCGCGCGTCGTCGTGTCCGATCTCTCCGAGAGCGCCGGCCAGCAGACGGTCTCGCAGATCGCGGCGGCTGGCGGAACGGCGATCTTCGTGCGCGCGGACGCCTCATCGGCGCGCGATAACGAGCAGCTCGTCGCGAAGACGGTCGAGCACTTCGGCGCGCTGCATATTGCGTGCAACAACGCCGGCGTCGGTGGCGAAGCGCATCCCGTGGGCGAGATGCCGCCCGAGGAATGGAACCGCGTCATCGCGATCAACCTGTCGGGCGTGTTCTACGGAATGCGCTACCAGATCCCCGCAATGCTGCGCGCCGGCAGCGGCGCGATCGTGAACATGGCGTCGATCCTCGGCCAGGTCGCGACGGCCGAGCATGCGCCCTACGTCGCAGCCAAGCACGGAGTCGTCGGCCTGACGCGCGCTGCCGCGCTCGAATACGCGAAGCGGAACATCCGCGTCAATTCGGTCGGGCCGGCGTACATCGACACGCCGCTGCTGGAGAATCTGTCGCTCGAGGTGCGCAACGGGCTGGTCGCGCTGCACCCGATCGGCCGGCTCGGTCGCGATAGCGAAGTAGCCGAACTCGTGCTGTGGTTGAGCACCGACAAGGCGTCGTTCGTCACCGGCAGCTACTACCCCATCGATGGGGGCTACCTGTCCCAATGAAGAAGGCCGCGCAGATGAAGCTCCTCATCGGCAACAAGAACTACTCTTCGTGGTCGATGCGCCCGTGGACGCTGATGCGCCACCTGCAGATTCCGTTCGAGGAGGTGATGCTGCGCTTCGACTCCTTCGCGCCGGAGTCGAGGTTCAAGCGCACGCTGGCCGGGCTGAGCCCCACCGGCAAGGTGCCGGCGCTGCAGGTCGAGATCGACGGGCGCATGCAGGTGATCTGGGACACGCTGGCGATCGCCGAATTCCTCGCCGAACTGCATCCCGATCGCCGCCTGTGGCCAGCGCAGCGCGCCGCGCGTGCGCGCGCGCGCGCCATCGTCGCCGAGATGCACTCCGGCTTCGTTGCCTTGCGCACGCATTTCCCGCTGAACATCGAGGCGCAACTGCCCGAACTGGGCCCGCGCATCGTGCACGAGCGCGCCGACGTGCGCGACGACGTCGCGCGCGTGGAGGAGATCTGGGCCGACTGCCTGGCGATCTCCGGCGGTCCGTTCCTGTTCGGAACCTTCGGCATCGCCGACGCGTTCTATGCGCCGGTGGCGTCGCGCTTTCGCACCTACGGCGTGCCGCTGGGCTCGAGCGCCGAAGGCTACGTCGCACGGGTGCTGCAGGCGCGCGGCGTGGCCGAGTGGATCGCCGGCGCCCTCGCCGAGAACGACTTCCTCGAGTTCCAGGAGCCCTATCGGCGCAAGCCGGCCAGCACCGCCCAGGGCAGGAGCCCTTCGCGCCGATAGGCATTCATCGGGCGGATCCGCCCGGAGGGGACGGTCGCGCCGCGCGCCGCGCGACCGCACTGCCCTTGCTCGCTCGCCCGTGCTCGCGCTCGATCACCGGCTCGCGCGAGCCGGCCCAGGTGAAGCGCCAGGCCTCTCCGCGGCGCACGTTGCCGACGACCGCCGGGCGAAAGCAGGCGAGGTTCGTTCCCTGCGCCCGGCGCACGCTCGGGTAGACGATGCCGATCGCTCCGCGTTCGAGCAGCCGTTCGGCCAGCCGCTGCGAGGCGACGTAGCTGTCGGGATCAAGGCAGCGCGCGAAGCGCGGATCGTCGCGCAGGTCGTGGAACTCGTGCGAGAAGTCGGCTAGGAAGGCCTCGTAGGTGACGCTGTCGTCGAAGCGGCCGATCTCGTCGTATTCGACGGTCTTGTGAAAGGCGATCTCGGCGAGCGCCGTTTCGATCTCGAAAGCGCAGTACCAGGCACCACGTTCGGGACCGTTGAAGCGGCTGCCCTCGGGTCGCGCGTGCACGAAAGCGGCATTGACGATCCGGTAGTTCGGCACGCCGAAGACCAGCTCGTCCACGCCGATGTTCGGCGCGAGACCCTGTTCGGCGCGCAGCCGCTCGTTGGTCGCGTTGTCCAACTCGAAGAGTTCGGCCAGGTGCGAGTCGTCGTCGGCGAGCGCCGCCAGCACCGAGTCCTCGCGCTGCGCAAAGCGCGACGGAAGCAGACGGATGGTGTCGAAACGGCGAACGAGCGTCGTGCGCGGAATGGCGCCGCTCATACGCCGCCCCGCCGCGCATCGAGCAGCTTGCGCACCGTCTGCATCGCGAGCAGCCCACCGGCGATCATGTACTCGAGCGGCGTGCGTCCGGCGAACACTGCGTTGCGGTTCGGCAGCCGCACCCATTCGTCGGCGAGCGTGTCGCCGTACAGGATGTGCAGCGCCTTGTAGATGCCGATCAGGTACGAGACGCGCGTCAGGCGATCGACTTCGAGCAGCCGATCGGGCTTCTTCTTCCACTCGTAGTACGCGCTGCTGGAAACGCCACCGAGGAGTTCGCGCGCTTCGTCATCGCGCAGCTTCCAGCGCTCGGCAATCGCGAAGAAGCCGCGCAGTGCCGCGCGCGAGAGCCGCTCGCGTTCGGTGCGCGCGCTCAGGTCGATGAAGACGGGCGGCTCGAATCGACTGGCCGGATAGACGTTCGACTCGCGTCGCGAGCCGGAGGACGCGCTCATGAAATCTCCGTTTCAGGAGATTATGTGGTCCGATTCCGGAGAAAGCAAGTCGGACTCCGCTGACGAGCGCCGATACTGTGCGTCCTTCGTGCGGCAGGCCCGCGACAGGCGCCCTACTTCGTCGTGCTTCGCGCCTTCGCGGCCGTCGTGACGCGACGACTCCCGGCGCGGCCGGCGCTGCGCGGCGCCGCCGCGCTCACCGCCGGCGCGAGCGCGTTCAACGGCGGCCGCTGCCGCTTCTTCCGACGGCACGCCGAGCGCCCGCAGCACGAGCGAGGCGCAGTCGACATCGTGATTCGCCGGCGCGCGGCCGAGCGCGACCCGTCGCATCGCATTGCTGCAGATGCCGGTAATCGCATCGAGCGCCGCCGCTTCGCTGGGTACCCGGAATTTCTTCTGCCGCAGGCCGATGCGCGGGTCCGCCAGCGGATAACTCTCGATCAGCGCAACGACACTCGGTGCGGCGACCATCACGTCGAGCAACAGGAGCATCCACGCCGGGGCGAATCTCACGACGGGCCCCGGCAGCGCGGTCGCGCAGTATCGGGTCGAGGACTGGGTGCGGGCCATCCGACACGGCGTCGCGCCTTCGGGCAGGCCGCTGCTCATCATGCCGAGCGAGGACTACAACCGGCTGACCGATCCGGATTTCGGCGCGCTGATTGCCTATGTGCGCTCGCTGCGCCCCGCTGCCGGCGAGCCTGCCGAAGTGAGGCTGCCGCTCGCAGCGCGCGTGCTCTACGGCTTCGGCGCGATCCGGGACGCGGCCGCGAAGATCGACCACGCTCGCGCGCCCGAGGAAGCGGTCCCGGAAGGCGTGACGCCTGCGCATGGCGCCTACGTCGCCAACACGTGCGTCGGTTGCCACGGACAGCAGCTGCTCGGCGGGCGGATTCCCGGCAGTCCGCCGGATTGGCCACCTGCCCCTCGCCTGGCGTCGGGCGAAGGCTCGGCGATGGCCAGCTACCCCGACGCGGACTCGCTGATCCGCCTGTTCCGCACCGGCAGGCGCGCCGACGGCAGCGCAGTTCGCGTGATGCCCTTCGATTCGCTGCGCGAGACGAACGAAACCGACCTGCGCGCGCTCCACCTGTACCTGAGCGGGCGACAGGACCTCGCAGCCGGCCCTAATCGGCCACCCGGATCGGCCGCGGCCGCGTCAGCTCCTCCGGCCGCATCAGTCGGTCGAGCTGCGCCTGGGTCATGAGTCCGCGATCGAGCACGATGCGATAGACGCTGCCGCCGGTGGCGTCGGCCTCGGCCGCCACCGCCGTCGCATTCGCGTAGCCGATGTACGGATTGAGCGCCGTCACGATGCCGATCGAGTTCTCGACCATCTCGCGCAGCCGCTCGCGGTTGGCCGTGATGCCGCGCACGCAGCGCTCGGTGAGCGTCTCGCAGCCGTGCTGCAGGTGCTTGATGCTCTTGAACAGGCTGTGCGCGATGATCGGCTCGAAGGCGTTCAGCTGCAGCTGCCCTGCTTCGGCGGCGAAGGTGACGGTGACGTCGTTGCCGATCACCTCGTAGGCGATCTGGTTGACCACCTCCGGGATCACCGGATTGACCTTGCCCGGCATGATCGACGAGCCCGCCTGCATCGGCGGAAGGTCGATCTCGTTGAGCCCCGCACGCGGCCCCGACGAGAGCAGCCGCAGGTCGCTGCAGGTCTTCGACAGCTTCACCGCGACCCGCTTGAGCACGCCGGAGAGCTGCACGAAGGCGCCGCAGTCCTGCGTGGCCTCGATCAGGTTCGGCGAGGTGATGAGTTCGATGCCGGTGATCTTCGACAGACTCGCGCAGACGAGCTTCGCGTAATCGGGATGCGCGGTGATCCCGGTACCGATCGCCGTGCCGCCGAGGTTGATCTCGCGGATCAGCGAGGCCGCTTCACGCAGCCGCTCCTGGTCCTCGCCGACCATCGTCGCGTAGGTAGAGAACTCCTGGCCGAGCGTCATCGGTACCGCGTCCTGCAGTTGCGTGCGCCCCATCTTCAACACGTCGGCGAACTCGAGCGCCTTCGCGTCGAAGGCCAGGCGCAACTGCTCCATCGCTTCGATCAGGCGCCCGATGCCGAACCAGGCCGCCACCTTCAACGCCGTCGGATAGACGTCGTTGGTGCTCTGGCTCATGTTCACGTGCTCGATCGGATGCAGCATCGCGTAGTCGCCGCGTGCGCGCCCCAGCAGCTCGAGCGCGCGGTTGGCGATCACCTCGTTGGCGTTCATGTTCGTCGAGGTGCCGGCGCCACCCTGGATCACGTCGACGACGAACTGGTCGTGCAGCGCGCCGCCGAGGATCTCTTCGCAGGCGCGTTCGATCGCGTCGGCGCGCTGCGGGTCGAGCAGGCCGAGCGCCTGGTTGGCCTGCGCGGCGGCCTGCTTGATCGCCGCCAGCGCCCGCACGAGTTCGGAGTAGATCGAGATCGGCGTGCCGGTGATCGGGAAGTTCTCGATCGCGCGCAGCGTGTGCACGCCGTAGTACGCGTCGGCTGGAACCTCGCGGTCGCCGAGGAGATCGTGCTCGGTGCGGGTGGCTCTGGAAGTCGGGTTCATGAGGATCCGTTTCGAACGACGGTGACGAGCACCGAGGTGTCGGTGAGCGCGTGGAACGCGTGCGCGACGCCGCCCGACAGGTACATCAGCTGATGCGAGCGCAGGCGTTTCGCCTCGTTGTGCGCGAGAACCTCGAGCTCTCCCTCGAGGCAGTGGATGGTGATCGGGCCGTCGACCCGATGCTCGGGAACCGTCTTGCCGGCGCGCAACACGAGCCGCATGACCTCGATGCGGTCGTCGCGCACGATCGCCGTGGAAGGAACGTCGTCGATCATCGTGCCGAGCGGTTCGATCTCGACGATCTCGCCCGAAGTCGCGTGTTTCAGTGCCATGACCCGGATCTCCGTCGGCTGCGACCGGCGCGGGGCCGGCGGAATCAGCCCGGCTTGCCGTCGAGCCGCGGCCGCGTGAGTACGGGCCAGGAGCGCACCACGTACAGGCCGAAGGCCGCCGCCCAGAGTATCGCAGACGCCTGCACGAAGGCGACGAGGTGCGCGGGACTGGCGATCGGTCCGAACACGCGCACCAGCGCGGCCGCGAATACGAGCGCGTACATCGTCGCCTCGAAGCCGTCGGCGCGCAGCGGGCGCCCCGTGTGGCCGCGGGCAGTGCGCGTCATCATCCCGATCGTCAGTCCGCCAATCCCGCCCACGGTGAGCGCGTGCACCGCGACCGAATGGGTGACCACGCCGGCGGCGGCGCCGGCCCGCAGCAGCAGGTGGACGACAATCCACGCATAGGCAACGTGCAGCACCCAGACGAGCGGCGTGGAGAAGGTGCGCCACGGCTGCCACAACGCCAGCCGCGTCGCGTTCGCCAGTGCGGCCGCCAGCGCAACGACGCCGGCGAGCGCGCCCGCCCCCGGAAGCGACTGCGCCGGCAGCAGGTCGACGACGAACAGCGCAATGACCGAGCCGAGCGCGATCCGCTCGACGAGCGGGTTGCGGCGCGCGTTCAGGCCGGCGATGCCGTTGTTCGTGAACATCGGCACGACCCGCCCGGCCATCACGACCATGATGAACAGGACGACGTCCAGGCCCAGCCGCACGGCGTGCAGCGGGTCGAAGGCGATGAGTCCGGCGAGCGCAGCGTGCACGACGAGCGCGAGCACGCCCAGCAGCGCGAGCAGGCCGATGAAGAAGTAGTTGCGCCGGTTGCGCGAGCGCACGATCGGAATGCCGATGCCGATCGCGACGGCGACCGGGAACGCGGCATTGGCCAGTGCGGCGGCGAGCGGCCAGGGGCCGAGCACCAGCACGCGAGCGAGCACCCAGATCGCCGCCAACAGCATCAGCGGCGCGCCGGTGGGCGTCGGTCGGTTCGCCCAGTTGCGCACGGCGGTGAGGAGGAATCCGGCGATGACCGCGAGCGCGTAGCCGAACAGCATCTCGTGCGCGTGCCACAGCGGGCCGCGCAGCACCGCGGTGCCGATCGTTCCGCCGAACTGCAGCGTCCAAAGGACGATGTCAAGCGCCGCGAAGATGCCGGCGAGCAGGTAGAACGGACGAAAACCGAGTTGCCACAGCGCAAAGGCCGGCACGGCGGGGGCAGGCGCCGGCGCGGCGCGCCCGGGTCGCTGAATCGGTAGTTCCTTCATCGGCGTGTTCGCGAACGACGGCTCAATAGAGGATGCGGCAGCGAATCGTGCCCTCGATCGAGCACAACTCCTCGAGCGCGATCCGGCTCGCATCGCTGTCGGTGTCGATGACGACGTAGCCGACCAGCGCGTTCGTCTGCAGGAACTGCGCCGAGATGTTGATGCCGGCGCGCGAGAAGCGCTCGTTGATGTTGGCGATGATGCCCGGAACGTTTCGGTGCACGTGCAGCAGGCGCGACTTGCCGACGTGCTCGGGCAGCGAGACCTCGGGGAAGTTCACTGCCGACACGGTGGATCCGTTGTTGCTGTAGCGAAGGAGCTTGGCGGCGACCTCTCCGCCGATGTTGGCCTGCGCCTCGGACGTGGAGCCGCCGATGTGCGGCGTGAGGATCACGTTGTCGAAGCCCACCAGCGGCGACTCGAACACGGCGTCGTTGCCCGTCGGCTCGACCGGAAAGACGTCGATCGCCGCGCCCAGCAGATGGCCGCTTTCGAGCGCACCGGCGAGCGCATCGATGACGACGACATTGCCACGCGATGCGTTGATGAGAAAGGAGCCCGGCTTCATCGTCGCGATCTGCTTCTCGCCGATCATCTCGCGCGTGGCGGGCGTCTGCGGCACGTGCAGCGTGACGACGTCGGCCAGTCGGAGCACTTCGTCGAGCGAGGCGGCCTGCCTGGCGTTGCCCAGCGGCAGCTTGCTCTCGATGTCGTGGAAGACGACGCTCATACCGAGTTGCTCGGCGAGCACGCCGATCTGCGTGCCGATGTGCCCGTAGCCGACGATGCCGAGCATCTTGCCGCGAACTTCCCACGAGTTCGCCGCGCTCTTGTCCCAGCCGCCGCGATGCAGCTTCGCGTTCTTCTGCGGAATGCCGCGCATCAGCATGATGACCTCGCCGAGGACCAGCTCGGCGACGCTGCGCGTATTGGAGAACGGCGCGTTGAACACCGGGACGCCGCGCAGCGCCGCCGCGTCGAGGTCTACCTGGTTGGTGCCGATGCAGAAGCAGCCGATCGCGGTGAGCTTGGGCGCCTGCGCGAGGACCTCGGCGGTGAGATGCGTGCGCGAGCGGATGCCGACGAAATGCGCGCCTTCGAGCGCGCGCGCGAGTTCGTCGCCCGCAAGAGACTGCTTGTAGGTGTCTACGTTCGTATAGCCGTCGTTGCGCAGCACGTCGACGGCCGACGCATGGATGCCCTCGAACAGGACGACCTTGAGCTTTTCCTTCGGTACGGACAGGCGCGGCGCGGCTTGGGTCATGGCAGTGGGTGCAGCGGGCCGCCTGGGGAAGGCGCCCGGCCAGGCACGAAAAGGAAGCGGGAAAGCACGTTATTGTAGGGCCTGCCCGATTGCCCCGTTCCGGAGCGCGACGAATGCCGACGATCTTCGAGAAGCTGTACCGAGGCGAGTTGCCGTGCGCGCGCGTCTACGCCGACGAGCGCGTGTTCGCCTTCATGGACGCCGGCCAGCTCAACGACGGACACGTGATCGTCGCATCGGCGCAGCCCTACGAGACGCTGATGGACGCCGACGAAGAAACGGCCGCGGCGATGATGAAGCTGGCGCGTCGCATCGCGATCGTCGTCGAGCGCGAATTCGGCGCCGACGGCGTCACGATCCTGCAGGCGAACCGTGTCGCCGGGTGGCAGACAGTGCCGCATCTGCATCTGCACGTGCTGCCGCGCGTGACCGGCGATGCCGTGACACTGGGGTGGCCGCGGCGCGATCCGCCGATCGAGCGGCTGAGGGAGCTGGCGGCGCGCATCCGGCTCTGAGGATGCGCGGCCGATTCGGCACGGCACAGGCCGCCTTTCCGGTTCAACCGGCCAGGCCACGCAGCGCGCCGATGCCGATCGCCCCGACAACGACCGCCCACGGCGGCCAGTGCATTCCGACAAGCAGCGCGTAGAGCGCAGCGGCGAACAGCGCATCGGCGACGCCGCGCACGGCGCTCGTCGTCACCGGGTCGATCCATGCCGCCAGCAGCACGCCGACGACCCCGGCGTTCACCCCGGCGATCGCGCGGCGCAGTGCGGGTTTCGCGCGCAGCGCCTCCCACCATGGCAGCGCGGCGATCAGCACGAGAATTCCGGGCACGAAGATCGCAACCAGGCACAGCGCGGCGGCGCCCCACGCGGCGAGCGCCGAGCCGCTGGCCACCGTCGCGGCGCCCGCGCCGCCGGCAATCCCCGACGCGCCAATGACGCTGCCCAGGTAGGCGGCAAAGGTGAACAGCGGCCCGGGAACGGCCTGCGCCGCACCGTAGCCCGCGACGAAGGCAGATTCGTCGACCCACCCGGGCGCGACGACGCCGGCCTGCAGCAACGGCAGCACGACGTGGCCGCCGCCGAATACCAGCGCGCCCGCGCGAAAGAACGCCGCTGCCACTTCGAGCCAGCGTTCGTGCGAGAGCGATGCCGCGAGCGGAAGCACGACGATCAACGCCGGGAACAGCATTGCCGCCGCTGCCCCGACGCGATGCGGGACGCGATGCGCGGGTGCTTCGACCGATGGTGTCTCCGGCCGCGCCGCCGCCTTCTCCTCGGCGACTGCGTTCGTCTCGGCGGCCGCGTTCAGCGGCCCGCGCAGGAGCCACGCACCCACCAGCGCCGACGCCGCGAGCGCAACGACTTGCATCGCCGCCCCGCCATGCAGGAGCACGATCGCCGCGACCAGCAGCGCGAGCAGGCGGCGCGGCACATCGGGCGTCAGCGTGCCCGCCATCGACACGACCGCCTGCGCGACCACCGCCACCGCGACCACCTTCAACGCCTGCAGCACGCCGGCAAGGACCGGGTTCGCCGCGTCGACCCGGGCGAGCCCGAGCGCGAACAGCACCAGCGCGACGGCCGATGGCAACGTGAATCCGAGCCAGGCGGCGAGCGCGCCGCGCCAGCCCGCTCGCTCGAAGCCGATCGCGAAGCCGACCTGGCTGCTGGCCGGCCCGGGCAGGAACTGGCACAGCGCGACCAGTTCGGCGTAGCGTCGCTCGTCGAGCCATCTGCGTCGCTCGACGAACTCGGCGCGGAAGTAGCCCAGGTGCGCGATCGGCCCGCCGAAGGAGCTCAGGCCGAGCGCAAGGAATGCGCGGAAGACTTCCCGCATCACGGCCTCGGGGGGAAGCAGATCGGAGCGGCAGACTCGCACGCCGACGCGCAGCCGGCAAGCTCCCAAGCGAAGCGGTCCGCGCAGGCGCGCTATCCTTTGCGCCGATGCTGCCCGCCCCACCCCTTCCCACGATCGACGACGTACGCGCCGCAGCCGAGCGGCTGCGCGGGCGCGCGCACCGCACCCCAGTGCTGCGCTCGGCCACTGCCGACGCGCGCACCGGCGCGTCGCTCTTCTTCAAGTGCGAGAACCTGCAGCGCATGGGCGCGTTCAAGTTTCGCGGCGCATTCAACGCGATCGCCAGGCTGGAACCTGCGCAGCGGCGCGCCGGCGTGGTTGCCTTCTCGTCGGGCAATCACGCACAGGCAATCGCGCTCGCCGCGCGCGAGCTCGATTCGAGCGCGGTGATCGTGATGCCGGTCGACGCGCCGGCGTCGAAGCTGGCCGCCACGCGCGGCTACGGCGCCGAGGTGGTCACCTACGAGCGTCGGCGCGAATCGCGCGAGGCGATCGCGCAGCGACTGGCCGACGAGCGGGGCCTGACGCTGATTCCGCCTTTCGACCACGACGAAGTCATCGCCGGCCAGGGCACGGCGGCGCTGGAGCTCTTCGAAGAGGTCGGCGAGCTCGACGCACTGTTCGTGCCGCTGGGCGGCGGCGGACTGCTGTCCGGATCGCTGCTCGCGGCGGAAGCGATGTCGCCGCGCTGCGCGGTGTTCGGCGTCGAGCCCGTGGCCGGCGACGATGGTCGGCAGTCGCTGCAGCGCGGCGAGATCGTGACCATCGACATCCCCGACACGATCGCCGACGGCGCGATGACGACGCACCTGGGCGAGCGCACCTTCCCGATCGTGCAGCGCCTGGCACGCGGCGTCGTCACGGTGCAGGACGACGCGCTGATCGACGCGATGCGCTTCTTCGCCGAGCGCATGAAGATCGTCGTCGAACCGACCGGCTGCCTCGGTGCGGCCGGCGCCTTCTCCGATGCGCGCCGCTGGCCGGGCAAGCGGATCGGCGTGATCCTCAGCGGCGGCAACGTCGACCTCGCGCGCTACGCGGGGTGGCTCTCCACGGCTGCGTAAGCGGAGCGCAATCGGCTCGCGCTCGCTTCAGGCCGCTTGCGCCACCGGCGTCGTCGGCATTCTCCGACGCCCCTGCCCCCACCAGACCAGCGCGACCAGCAGCAGCGCCGGCACGTAGACCCAGTGCATCGACGGTCGTTCGGTGGGCACGAGCACGCCGCCAATCTGCCAGCCGATCTCGAAGCCGTTCTTCTTCGCGCGGCTGCCGAAGCGCACGTTGGCGATCTGCACTTGGTCGCCGAGCGCGGTGACGGTAAGGCCGGCCTCCTGCAGGCGCTTGCGCCCGTCGCCCGCATCGCGCAGCTGGACGCCGACGGTCTTGCGGATCTCGTCGCCCTCCAGGTTCGTCCCCTCGATGATCAGCGCGAGCCGGTCGCCCGGATCGAGTTGCTGCGCGATGTCGAAGATCTGTGCAGCCGGCAACTCGCGATACGGGGGCTCGAGCCGGTCCATGAACCAGTCGGGCCGGAACAACGCGAAAGTCGCGACCAGCAGCAGGACGACCTCCCACCAGTGGCAGCGAACGCGAAACCAGGCCATCGTCGCGGCGGCGAAGGTAAGTGACGCGACGATCGCGGCGAAGGCGACGAGGACGACCTCCCACCAGCCGTGCACGTCGATCAGCAGCAGTGCCGGGTTGAAGACGAAGACGAAGGGCAGCACGACGGTGCGCAGCGCGTACAGCGAGCCCTGGATGCCGGTCTGGATCGGATCCTCGCCCGAAATCGCCGCGGCGGCGAAGGTCGCCAGACCCACCGGCGGCGTGATGTCGCCCATGATCCCGTAGTAGAAAACGAACAGGTGCACGGCGATCAGCGGAATGATCAACCCGCTCTGCGCGCCGAGCTCGACGATCACCGGCGCCATCAGCGACGCGACGAGAATGTAGTTCGCCGTGGTCGGCACGCCGAGCCCGAGCACCAGGCAGACGAAGGCGGTGAACAGCAGCATCACGATCACGTTGCCCTGCGAAACGACCTCGACGAAGTCGGTCATCCGGAAGCCGAGTCCGGTGAGCGTGATGCCGCCGACGATGACGCCGGCGGTGGCGGTCGCGATGCCGATGCCGATCATGTTGCGCGCGCCGTCGTTCAGCCCCTGGACGATCTCGCGAAAGCCCGTCGCCCACTCGGGCAGCGTCGGCCGTCCGCGGAAGAACGCGACGATCGGGCGTTGCGTGGCCATTACCGCAATCAACGTCGCTGTCGCCCAGAACGCGCTGAGCGCCGGCGACAGCTGCTCGATCATCAGGCACCAGATCAGCACGCCGATCGGTACCAGGAAGTGCAGGCCCGCGCGCACCGTCGGCCAGGTGTCGGGCAGCACCGGGTTGTCGATGTCGATGTCCTGCGGCAGGTCGGGATTGCGCGCGGCATCCCACAGCAGCGCGACGTGCGCGACGAGCAGCAGGCCGCCGATGACCCAGATCGCGCTGCTGCCGAAGAGGTTCTGCACGCCGAGTGCGATCCAGTAGACGAGCGCGCAGACGATGATCGTTCCACTCAGGCCGAACCCCCAACCGAGCAGCCGGTCGCGCATCGGACGCGGGCGGCGTACCGCGCTCGGATTCATGCCGAGCTTCAGCGCCTCGAGATGCACGATGTAGAACAGCGCGATGTAGGAGATCAGCGCCGGCAGGAACGCGTGCTTGACGATGTCCGAATACGGGATGCCGACGTACTCGACCATCAGGAACGCCGCCGCGCCCATTACCGGCGGCATGATCTGTCCGTTCACCGACGACGCAGTCTCGATCGCGCCCGCTTTCACGCCGCCGTAGCCGGCCTTCTTCATCAGCGGGATCGTGAAGATGCCGCCGGAGACGACGTTCGATACCGACGAGCCGGAGATCAGCCCGTTCAGCCCGGATGAGACGACCGCCACTTTCGCCGGTCCGCCGCGCAGGTGCCCGAGCGCGGCGAACGCGACCTGCATCATGTAGTTGCCCGCCCCGGCGCGATCGAGCAGCGAGCCGAACAGCACGTAGATGAAGATGAACGAAACCGACACGCCGAGCGCGACGCCATAGACGCCCTCGGTGGTCAGCCACATATGCGAGATCATTCGCTCGAGCGAGGCGCCCTTGTGCGAGACGACGTCGGGCAGCCAGGGCCCGAGGAAGATGTAGGCGAGGAAGACCAGCGCGAGGATCGTCATCGGCATGCCGACGGCGCGCCGTGTTGCCTCGAGCAGCAGCACGAGGCCGACGGTGGCGACGACAATGTCCTGCAGGATCGGCACGCCGGGGCGCGTGGCGAGCTGGTTGTAGAAGAGGAACAGGTACGCGCCGGCGAAGGCACCGACGAAGGCCATTGCCCAATCGGCGATCGGCACGCGGTAGCGAACGCCGCGCCGGCGTGAACCCGGATAGGCGAGGAAGCCGAGGAACAGCGCGATCGCCAGGTGCAGCGCCCTCGCCTCGGTGTCGTTGAGCAGCCCGAAGCCGAGCGCGAAGGGCAACGGCGATGCGTACCAGAGCTGGAACAGCGACCAGCCGATCGCCACGGCGCTGATCACCGCGCCGGAGAAGCCCGAGGCCGCGCGACTACCGGTATCGGCCTGGGCGACGAGTTCCTGCAGTTCGGCCGTGGACCTGGCGGTTTCGCTCATCGGCGTCTCCAGAAGACTCGCGCGCGAACGCTGTCGGCGAAATCGGAAAGGCGGGCGCGTCGGCCCGGCAGTCGAAAAGGCGGGCTCGAGGCCCGCCCGTTCAGTTCGAAGCGCGCCCGCTGCCGTTGCGGCAAGGGCGCGCACCGCATCACTTGATCCAGCCCTTTTCGCGATAGTAGCGCTGCGCGCCTTCGTGCAGCGGCGCCGACAGGCCGTCCTTGACCATGTTCTCCGGCTTCAGGCTCGCCAGCGCCGGGTGCAGCTTCTTGAACTCGTCGAAGTTGTCGAACACGGCCTTGACGATCGCGTAGACGGTGTCGGCGGGCGTCTTCGACGACGTGACGACCGTCGCGAGCACGCCGTAGGTTTCGGTGGCCTGCGGGTTGTTCGGGTACAGCCCGGCCGGGATCGTCGCCTTCGCGTAGTACGGCCTCTCCGCCACCAGCTTGTCGATGGCCGCGCCGGTGAGCGAGACCAATTGCGCGCCGCAGGTGGTGGTCGGATCCTGGATGTTCGCCGACGGGTGGCCGACTGCGTAGAAGAAGCCGTCGATCTTGCCGTCGCACAGCGCCGGGCCGTGCTCGTCGGCCTTCAGCTCGGCGGCCAGGCCGAAATCGCCCAGCGTCCAGCCCATCGCGGCGAGCAGCTCTTCCATCGATGCGCGCGTGCCCGAACCGGGGTTGCCGACGTTGAAGCGCTTGCCCTTGAAGTCGGCGAAGCTCTTGACGTTGGCCTCCTTGCGCGCGACGACGGTGAACGGTTCCGGGTGCACCGAGAACACCGCCCGCAGGTCCTGATAAGGCCCGGCATCCTTGAACTGGCCGACGCCCTTCAGCCCGTTGTACTGCACGTCGGACTGCGCGAAGCCGAAGTCGAGCTCGCCCGCCTTGATCGTGTTCACGTTGAACACCGAGCCGCCGGTGGACTCCACCGAGCAGCGGATGTTGTGCTTTGCGCGGTCCTTGTTCACGAGACGGCAGATCGCGCCGCCCGCGGCGTAGTAGACGCCGGTGACGCCGCCGGTGCCGATCGTGACGAACTTCTGCTGGGCGGCGACCGGCGTCTGGAAGGCGGCGGCCGTCAAGGCGGCGACGGAAAACGCCGCCAGGCGAAGGAGCTTCGGGGATTTGCGCATGCGGTGCGTCTCCGGTTCGGGATGGGGAAAAGCGCGGGCCATTATGCCGATTCGAGCTTCGGCGGCAACCCCGGGGAAACTCGCCGGCCGGCGGCGATCAGCCGCGCAGCCAGTCCGCGCAGTCAGCCGCGCGAGGAGGCGATCGACGCGTCGACCGCGTCGCCGAGCCGTTCGACGATCGCATCGAGCTCGGCGAGCGACACGGTAAATGGCGGCGCGAGCAGCACGTGATCGCCGCGTTGGCCGTCGATCGTCCCGCCCATCGGATAGACGAGCACGCCGCGCGACATCGCGTCCTGCTTGATGCGCGCGTGCAGCTTGCGCGCGGGATCGAAGCTCTCCTTCGTTCCTCGGTCGGCCACGAGCTCGATCGCGCGGAACAGGCCGCGGCCGCGAATATCGCCGACGTGCGGGTGCGCGCCGAAGCGCGCGCGCAATCGTGCCTCGAGCGCCTCGCCGCTGCTGCGGCAGGCGGCCAGCAGCCCGTCGCGCCGGATCACACGCTGCACGGCGAGCGCCGCCGCGCAGGCCACCGCGTGGCCCAGGTACGTGTGGCCGTGCTGAAAGAAGCCGCTGCCGCGCGAGAAGGCGTCGACGATGCGCGATTGCACGAGCACGGCCCCGATCGGCTGGTAGCCCCCGCCCAACCCCTTGGCGATCGTCATCAGGTCGGGCGCGATGCCCTCCTGCTCGCACGCGTGCAGCGTGCCGGTGCGGCCCATGCCGCACATGACCTCGTCGAGGATCAGCAGGATGCCGTGGCGGTCGCACAGTTCTCGGACGCCGCGGAAGTAGCCGGGTACCGGCTCGAGCGCGCCGGCGGTCGCCCCGCCGACGGTCTCGGCGACGAAAGCGATGACGTTCTCGCCGCCGAGCGCGTCGATGCACTGCGAGAGCTCGTCGACGAGTCGTCGGCCGTAGTCCTCCGCGCTCTCGCCGACTCGGCGATCGCGGTACTCGTAGCACGGCGAAACGTGCGCGACGTCCACCAGAAGCGGCGCGAACTGGCGACGGCGCCACTCGTTGCCGCCGACGGCGAGCGCGCCGAGCGTGTTGCCGTGGTAGCTCTGTCGGCGCGCGATGAAGTGCGTTCGTTGCGGCTGGCCAATCTCGACGAAGTACTGTCGCGCCATCTTCAGCGCGGCCTCGACTGCTTCCGACCCGCCCGAGACGAAATACACGTGCCCGATGCCCTCGGGCGCGTCCTCGACGAGCACGTCGGCGAGCGTCTCGGCGACCTCGGTGGTGAAGAAGCTGGTGTGCGCGTAGGCGAGCCGGTCGATCTGCTCGTGCATCGCGGCGCGCACGTCGGAATGTCCGTGCCCCAGGCACGAGACGGCCGCGCCGCCGGACGCGTCGAGATAGCGTTTGCCGTCGGCGTCGATGAGCGTCGTTCCCTCTCCGCCGACGGCGACCGGGAACCTGCGGTTCAGCGTGCGGTGCAGGACGTGTGTCATGGGCAACGAGGATAACTCAGCGGCGTGGCGCGTTGCGCGAAGCTCGGGCGTTCAGCGGGCGTCGTCCAGGACGACGATCTGGTCGAGCGCGCGTCCGCTCGATTCGGTGATGCGCACGCGTAGCGGCAATGGCAGCAGGCGCGGTTCGAGCGCGAGCCACAGGTCGATCGTCGGCTCCTCGGCGTCGAGCGGATCGCGGCGCAGATGCAGCGCGGCCGCGGCGATCTCGCCGGCGGCAACGATCTCTTTTCCGAGCACGCGGAACGATGTGGCTTCGATGCGCGAATTCGCGAGCATCGGAAACTCGACGACGGCGCCGGGGGCGAAGCGGACCGGGTCCGCCTGCACAAGGAGGCCGAGCTGCACAAACACCGACAGGCGGTCCTGGACGCCTGGCGGCAGTGCCGCCTCGGCGCCGGAGGCGAAACGCACGCGTTCGGCATCGGCGTCGAGCACCGCTTCCTTTTCGCTGCGCTCGCCGCGTCGCTCGCGGTAGCGCTCGGGCTGCAGTCCGGACGCCGACACGCGGCCGCTGCTTTCCTGCATCAGGGTGCCGCGATAGAACCACGAGACGACGCCGGTGGCGCGTCCCTCGCTGTGCAGGCGATAGCGACGGTCGTCGAACTCGTAGCGTTGCTCGAGCATCGCGACGACGTTGCCGTCGGCCGGGTCGCCGTAATGCACGCGATAGCGCACGCTGCCGGTGGCAGGCGTGACGTGCAGCGGCCTGGGCGACGCCGCCTGCGCTTCTTGCGCCACGGGCATCGCGACCGTCGCGACGTCGTCGCCTCCTGCCGGCGACGCATCCTCGCCGGAGCGCTCGACCGTCGCTTCCGGTGCCTCGCGCCGCGCAGCCGCGAACGCGAGCTCCGCGTCGATCGAGTCGTCGAATTCGGGCAGCACGACCGGGTGGCGCCAGGCGGCGGGATCCGGCGTGACCGCTCGCACCGCCGACGGCGCGCTGGACGCGGCGGCTGCAGCGGGCCGCGCACGGCGCTTCGGCGCGCGCTCGGGCGGCCTGGCGCGCGAAGGCTTCGCCGTGCTTGCCGGCGCGCGGATCGTCGAGGCCGGCGTCGCCGCGGATGCTGGCGGCGGGCTCGCGAGAGCAACGAGCCGCACCACGGCCGGTTCGGGCGGCTCGGCATGCGGTGACGGCGTCGCGCGACGCGCGGCGTTCCAGACCGCCGCATGCATCGCCATCGAGAGCAACACGAACACCACCGCCCCTGCCCGCAACCGCGAGCGCCGCACCCTCATGCGCTGCGCAGGCGCGCGATGCGCGCCAACACGATCGTCACCATCGGAACCAGGAAGCCGATCGCGACGACGACGATCATCAGTTCGCCGAGCTGGCTGTAGTCGGCCGGCACCTTCACTGCGCCGCTGACCGGATCGCGCACCTCGCGCGTGACGAGGAACAGGTCGTTCAGGTACTTGGTGAACAGCTGCGAGGCCGACAGCGCGAGATTGGTGAACGAGGCCATCACGGCGAAGTACGTCGCCTTCAACTGCGCGGGCGCCGAATTGGCGATCCACGCGAGCATCGGCACCATCGCGATCTGTCCGAGCGGCGATTCGATCGCGGTGTCGACGAGCGCGATGAAGCGCGCATCGACGACGCCGCCGGTGTGCGCCGCCGTCCACTGGTGAAGCCCGTAGAACATGCCGACGATCGGTGCCGCCAGCAGCGTGGCGACGATCGTCAGAACGCCGACGATGTAGTAGATCGAGCGCTCGGCCATGAAGCGGCGAAAGACGAACAGGCCCGCCAGCGTCAGCACGCTGCCGATCACGGCGAGCACCGACAGGAACTGCTGGTCGAAGCCGAGCGCGTCGATCATCCACCAGGTCTGTCCGGCGCCCGGCGTGGGCAGCGCGCGGAACACGAAGATGACGAGCGCGGTGCCGAGCAGCGTCTCGCGCGCGGTGGGCGCCAGGTCGCGGGTGAGCCGCACCATCAGCGTGACGACGATCGTCATCGAGACGGCAAAGACGATCTCCTCCGCCGCCGGCACGTTGCCCAGTCCGACGCCGAGCGACAGCACGGCGAAGGCGAGCCCGCCGCCGAGCACCCACCAGTTCACCGGCGGGCGTTCGCTGTGCACGTCCAGGCGCCGACGGATCTCGTCCTTCGTCACGCCCTGCCGGCGCAGCCGACCGGCATCGCGGCGCCGCAGCCACGACGCGAACAGCACGCCGGCCACCGACACGACGGGAATGATCAGCGCGTAGACGTACACGCGCACGTATACGTCGATCTTCTGCGCTTCGGGAAGCAGATTCGCGTCGCGCAGCAGGAACACGTTGGCGAGCGCGACCAGCACCGAGCCGCCGATGATCGCCACGCGCCCGAGCGTCTGCATCGTCGTGTGCATCGCGCGCACGCGTTCCTCGGGGAGCGGTTCGCCGCGCTCGTCGAAGCGCGGCACCGCCTCGACCGTCATCGCGTCGGCGACGACGTCCTGCGTCACGTAGCCGATCGGCGCCAGCAGCGCGGCGAGCACGTACCACGACTCGGCCGACATGATCGCGCGCATGCGATCCGGGTCCGCCAGCAGGCCGATCATCACGAACAGGCTGGCGGCGATCAGCGAGGCGCCGAGCCAGACGAGCGCAGCCTTGTGGCGCCAGATCAGGTCGACGAGATGGCCGAGCGGCATCTTCAGCGCCCACGGCAATCCCGCCCAGAAACCGAGCGCGGCGAGGAACTCGGCCGACAGGCCGAGATACTCCTTGACGAAGAAAGTGCCGACGATTGCCGTCAGGCCCGAGATGCCGGCGGCCACGTACACCATCAACGGCGGCAGGTACGACACGCGCATGTCGCGCGCGAGCGCGAACACATTGCGGTCGAACCAGGCGCCGATGCGCGCGCCGGACGCCGGCGCGCCGCGCGGCGTCGAACGCGGGGCGTGCATCGACAAGTGGCGCGTCAGGATCCGCCGCGCAGCGCGCGCGCGCGACGCTCGCGCCGGATGTCGCCCACGGTGGAGAATGAAAGCGCGGCGATCGCCACGCCGCAGACCACGGCGTTGATCGTCGCGATGCGCACCGGCGCATAGCCGAGCAGCCAGGGCGACGCCAGCAACAGCAGCCCGATCGCGAGGTTGCCCCACTCCTCGATGATCTCGGGGTAGTAGAAGGCGTCGACCGCGAAAGTGACGATCGCCACGCCGGCGACCATCGCCGACCACGCGGCCGATTGGGTGCCTTGCAGCCCGAGCACGAAAGGAGACGCGACCAGCCACAGCCCGAGGGCCACCTCGATCCGGTCCTGCCAGTGCGCCCTGATCATCGAACTCGTCCCGCGGCTCCCGAAGCAGTGATGCACATTACCATGGCGGTCGCGCCGCCGAGCGACCGCCTCGACGCGGACGAGGACAGGCGCAACACTGCCGATGCATCCGATCGAACCGCACCCGCCGATCGTCTTCGATGAAAGCGGCGCGCCCATCAGCGCGCGCTATGGCGACGTCTTCCGCAGCCGCAGCGGCGCGCGCGCAGAGGCGCGCGAAGTGTTCGTCGAGGGGTGCGAGCTGCCGCAGCGCTGGCGTGCGCTGCATCGCCCCGAAGCGCGCATTGCACGGCCCTTCGCAGTGCTCGAGCTCGGCTTCGGCGCGGGCATCAATTTTCTCGAGACGCTCGCGGCCTGGCGCGACGCCGCCCCGGCCGGGCTGCGCCTGCACTTCGTTTCGATCGAGGCGCATCCGCTCACGCGCGAAGACCTCGCGCGGATGCACGAAGCGCTCGGCGCGGACCTCGCCGACGCCGCGCGGCTGCGCGCGCGCTGGCCGCTCGCGCTGCCGGGGATGCACGCAATCGAGTTCGAAGGCGCGAGCGTCGTGCTTCACCTGTGCCTGGGCGACGCATCCCGCATGGTCGCGAAGCTGCAGATGGCGGCCGACGCGATCTTCCTCGACGGCTTCGCGCCGGCCCGCAACCCGGCGATGTGGGACGAAGCGACGATGCGCGCGATCGCCCGCATCGCGCGCCCCGGCGCGCCTTTCGCGACGTGGACGGCCGCTTCGGCGGTGCGCGACGCGCTCGCCGCGGCCGGCTTCGAGGTCGAGCGCGTCGGCGGCCACGCCGGCAAGCGGCATCGGCTGCGCGGCCGCTATGCGCCGCGTTGGCGAGGCTTCCCCGCCCCGCCCGCGCCGCCGCAATGGCCGTCGAACGACGTGCTCGTCGTCGGCGCCGGGCTGGCCGGAGCGGCAACGGCCGCCGGCTTCGCGCGTCGCGGCTGGAACGTACAGGTCGTAGAGGCGCAGGCGCTGCCGGCCAGCGGTGGTTCGGGCCAGCCGCTGGCCGCCGACCATCTGCACCTGTCGATCGACGACAACGTGCTGGCCCGCCTGACGCGCGCCGGACTATCGGCCCGCGACTCGCTGGCCGACGCGGCGACGCCGCCGCCGGACGGCAAGCTCGTGCTCGACGCCGACGACGAGCAGTCGGAGAAGAGAATCGCGATGCTGGCGGCGCTCGGCTTTCCCGTCGACTTCGCGAGGCACGTGGACGACGGCGAAGCGAGCGAGCTCGCCGGCGTCGCGCTGCCGCGCGGCGCGCTGTGGCTGCCCGGCGCGCACGTGGAAGATCCGCACGCACTGGTGCGGCGCTGGCTCGCATCGGAGTCGATCACGCTGCGCACCGGCGCGCGCGTCGCGCGCCTCGAGCACGACGATCTCGGCTGGCACGCGTTCGGCGCCGACGGCGGCCGGCTCGCGCAGGCGGCAATCGTCGTGCTCGCCAACGCCGCGGACGCCACGCGACTCGGCGCGGTGTCGTCGATCGCGATGCGCGCGATGCACGGGCAGAGCACATGGCTGCCGCGTGCATGCCTGCCGGGGCTGCGCCGCGCGGTGAGCGGACTCGCCTGGGCGGCGCCCGCGGGCGAGAGGATTCTCGTCGGTGCGACCTTCGAAGCCGGCGACTGCGCCGAGTTCTCGATGCAGGCCGACGTCAGCAACCTGCGACGGCTCGCTCGCATGCTCGCTGCGCCGTCGTCGGCGCACGCCCGGGCGGACGACTGGATTCGTGCCGCGCGCAGCGCGTCGGTGGGCGTACGCTGGGCGAGCGCCGATCGGATCGCCTCGATCGGCGCGATGCCCGACGAAGCGAGTGCAGCGATGGACGCCGAGCGCCTCGTACGCGACGCACGCCGGCCGCTGCCGCGCGCGCCGGGGATGTACGGCGCCTTCGGCTTCGGCGCGAGGGGCGTGCTGTGGGCGTGCCTGGCAGCGCGCTGCCTGCCGGCGCTGGCCGACGGCTCGCCGGCGCCGATCGAGGCGGATCTGCTGGGAGCGATCGATCCGGCGCGAATGCTGCGCAGGAAACTGCGCAGGGGAAAGGAACGGTGAAGGACGACCGACACATGAAGGATCTGCCCGCCTCGCTGCTGCGCGCGCTGCTCGCGGTCGTCGACACGCGCAACTTCTCGCGCGCTGCGCGCGAGCTCGGCACCACGCAGCCGGCGGTGAGCCTGCAGATCCGGCGACTGGAGAAGCTGGTCGGTGCGACGCTGCTCGAGCGCACCACGCGCTCGGTCGAGCCGACGGAAACCGCGCTGCGCCTGATGCCGATCGCGCGCGAGCTGCTGCGGCTGCAGGCGATCGTCCTCACGCGGATGGACGCGCCGGCGCTGGCGGGCGAAGTGCGCCTGGGCGCCGACGAGTCGGTCGCGCTCGGCCTGGGCCTGATCGAGACAGTGCGCGATTTCGCGCACGCGTGGCCGCAGGTCGAGCTGCAGTTGCGTATCGACGACGGCGAAGCCCTGCGCGACGGATTCGCGCAGGGCCGCTTCGACCTGCTGCTGGAACACGCCGATGCCGGCGACAGCGGCGCGACCGTCGTCTCGCGCGAGCGGCTGTTGTGGTTCGGGCGAGCGATTCCGGCCGCCGAAGGTGCGCCGTGGCCGGTGATCGCGCCACCGCGCGGCGGATCGCTGCGCAGGCGCAGCGAGGCGGCGCTCGCCGGCAGCGCGGCTCCCCATCGCGTCGTATTCGAAGCGCCCAGCCTCGCGATGTGCATCGAGGCCGCGCGCCGTGGACTGGGCATCGTCGCGCTGCCGGCCGACGTCGGTCGCGCACACGCGCTCGACCGCTGCGCTGCGCGGGGGTTGCCGGCGCTGGGCGCCACGTCGGTGCTGCTGCGCCAGCGCGCCGGCATCTGCGACGCCGTGGTCGCGCTGCGAAACGCCTTGCGACAGGCGTCGGCTACGCGCCGCACGAGGCTACGCTCGCGCAGCGGCACCGATCACTGAGGCGGGATCAACGCGGCGGGATCACTGCGGCGGCAGACGGACCGCCGGCGTCAACCGATAGCGACCCGTGCGCAACAGCGTGTCGGCGAACTGGTACTGCGCGACGGTTTGCTCGGCCTTCTCGGGATCGACGGCCACGGCGCGCTGGCTGCCGTCGCGGGCGATGCGGTATTGCTCGACGTGCCGGCGCGGCGAGAGCACGACGAGATCGCGCTCGCCGCGTTCGCCGGGCGTCAGCAGTCCGACTTCCTGGTAGTTCCCGAGGAACGCGCGCTCCTGCGGATATGCGACGAGACGGTCCTGTCCGAAGAAGCGGCCGCCTTCGTCGACGCCGAGCAGCGCGGTGATCGTCGGCGGCAGGTCGATCTGGCTCGACAGCGCGGCGATCTCGCGCGGCGCGAGGTGACCCGGCCAGTAGAGGATCGCCGGTATCCGGTAGCGCTGCGGCGGGATACGCGTCTTGCCGGCGACCGACCCGCAGTGGTCGGCGACGACGAGGAACAGGGTCTCGGCGAACCACGGTCGACTGCGCGCCGCTTCCAGGAAGCGGCCGATCGCCCAGTCCGTGTACTTCACCGCCCCGGCGCGTCCGGTCTTCGACGCAATGTCGATGCGGCCGTCCGGATAGCTGTACGGGCGATGGTTCGACGTCGTCATCAGGTGCAGCAACTGCCGGCGGCCGCGGCGCGTGGCGCGGTCCATCTGCTCGAGGGCGTCGTCGAACAGATACTCGTCGGCAATCCCCCAGATGTTGGCGAAGCCGATGCGCTCGCCGGGAATGTCGCTTCGATCGCGCACCCGATAGCCGTTGGCCGCGAAGTACGCGTTCATGTTGTCGAAATATCCGTAGCCGCCGTACAGGAACGTTGCCTCGAAGCCGTGCTCGCGCAGCACGCCGCCCAGCGTCTGCAGTCCGGCGTTGTCGGGGCGCCGAACGATCGACTGCCCGGGCATCGGCGGCAGACCGATCGACAGCGCCTCGAGCCCGCGAACCGTCCGGGTGCCGGTCGCATACAGCTGCGTGAAGCTGATCCCCTCGCGCGCGAGCCGATCGAGATGCGGGGTGAGACCGTGAGGATTGCCGAAGACGCCGAGGTAATCGGCGCTGAGGCTTTCGACCTGGATCACGACGACGTGACGCGGCACCGCCGGCGCGGGCCTGGCGGCCACGCGCTCGAATGCGGGCGCGGGCTGCGGTCGTGGCCACGGACCGGCAAGGCGCAGCGCGCGGGCATCGTCGATCGTCGCGTAGAAGCGGCGAAACGACAGTTCGTTGTCGCGCAGCGCTGCGACGAAGCTCGCCAGTCCATTGCGAGCGAGCTCCTGTGCGCGAACGTCCACGCGCAGCGACGGCGCCGATGCGCTCGCATCGTTGACGCCGATTGCCAGGCGCCCGGCGAGCACTGCGACGACGATCGCGATCAGCGAGACGGCGAGCCGCCCGCCCACGGGCCACGCGGGTTGCAGCCGAACCGGGCGCCACCGGGCGAGCAGCCACGCGGCGGCGACTCCGGCCGCCGCCACCCCGCCGAGGAGCCGCCCGAGCGGATACGACTCGCGGATGTTGCCGACGACCTCGGTCGTGTAGACGAGATAGTCGACGGCGATGAAGTTGAATCGCGTCGAGAACTCGTCCCAGAACAGGACTTCGGCGACCGCGACGAAGGCGATTGCCGAGGCGGCGATCGACAGGCGAGCGGCACGCGTTGCGCGCGACAGTGCGCCACGACGCGGCCCGGCGTGCGTCAGCGCGCGCAGCGCAAGCAGCGCGCATGCGACCGACAGGGCGAGCAGCGCATCGGTGGCGAAGCCGCGCCCGAAAACCGGCAACAAGCGGAACGGTTTCGCGTCGAGATCGGGCCAGGCAAGCGCGACCAGGACGATCCGCGTCGTCGTCCATACGGCGAGCAGCAGCGCGAAGATCGCCACCGAATCGACGCAGGCCTGGTGGGACAGCGACTCGCTCCGCGCAACGGAGCGTGAAAGGCGACGCGCGAGGCGGCGAGCTAGCGGGGGCATCCGAAGCATGGCGCACGATGCACCGTCGGCCGTGAGCGCGACCCGCCGGGCTTGCGAGAAAAACGTAAGCGCGAGGTCAGCCGAGAACGACCGTCACCCGGGTGCCGCTGCGCGCGTTGCTGTCGATCGCGATGGTCCAGCCCGCCCCTTCGCAGATGCGCTCGACGATGCTCAGGCCCAGGCCGATCGACGACGGCGCGTCGTCGCCGACGCGCCGTCGCTGCGCGGGCTCGCTGGTCGCGTCGAATCCGCGGCCGTCGTCCCGCACGACGAGCGTGCACGCATCCACCTGCACCTCGACGCGCTCTCCGCCGCTGTGGCGGATCGCGTTGCGAACCAGGTTCACGAGCACCACCCACAGCACGTCGCGGTCCGCGCGCAGCTCGGCCCCAGGGGGCACCGAGGACTGCAGCGCGATCGCTCGTGCTCGCGCCTCGGCTTGCAGATGGGCGAACACGTCGTCGACGAGCGGCGCGACCTCGATCGGACTCGTACCCGCCGCGGCGCCGCGCGCCGCGCGCAGCAGTCCCGTCGTCAGCCGCGTGATTTCGGCAAGGCTCGAGCGAAGCTGCGCGACGCGCGAGCGCTGCTGCGGCTCGAGCGGTGCCGAATCGAGCAGGTCTACCGCGGACACCGCCTGCATCAACGGCGTGCGCAACTCGTGGCTGGCAGCCGCGGAGAAGGCACGTTCGCGCGCCAGCGCCGCATCGAGCCGACGTCGCCGTTCATCCAGCGCCGCCGCGAGTTCGGCCGATTCGGCGTGCCGCGCGAGGCCGACCAGCCGACCGGGGGGCACCGGCGCCTCGGCGTGCTGCCCGCCCGCCGCCGATTCTCCGCGCACGGCGCGCGCCAACCGCTCGAGGTCGGCGGTGAGCCGGCGCGCGATGCGGTCGCCTGCGGCCAGCACGGCCAGCGCGATCGCGATCACCGACGCAGCGAGGATCGCGAGCACGTTGTTCTTCCGTTGCTCGTGCTCGGCCACGTCGTAGACGAGGTAGAAGCGCCGTCCGTCGCGCTCGCCGACGGCAACGTGGTACTCGATGCCGGGCGACGGGAAGATCTCGTAGGCGCCGGACGACGGAGGCACCTGCGCGAGGTACGCCGGCAGCGACGCCGTCTCGCCGGGACCGGCCACGAAGAGCCGCATGTCGGCCGTGTTCGGAGCGGCGAGCGCCGGATCCTGCGCGTACTGCGCCATGCTCAGTCGCAACTGCTCGGCCGCCACCGCGTCGATCAACTGCTCCTCCCAGCGCTCGGCGCTCCAGTAGACGAGCGCCGCCTGCGCGATCGCCACGACCAGCGCGAGTGCGGTGAACCACCAGGCGAGCTGCCGGCGCAGCGACGGGCGCGCGCCGATGCGCGAACTCATTGCGCGCGCAGGCGATAGCCGTGGCCGTGTAGCGTCTCGATCGGATCGAGCGCGCTGCCGGCCTGCGCGAAAGCACGCCGCGTGGCGGCGACGAGCGTGCGCAGCGCCTCGTCGCGGAATGCGTCCTCGCCCCAGATTGCGCGCTCGAGCGCCTCGCGCGAGAACACCTTGTCGGGACGCTCGGCGAGCACCTCGAGCAGGCGCAGCGGCTTGGGCGAAAGGCGCAGCTCGATGTCGTCGACGCGCACGCTGCGCGCCTCGCGATCGATGCGGATGCGCCCGGCGACGATGACGCCGGTGAGGGCGCGCCCGTGCGCGCGCCGGAGCAGCGCGTCGACGCGCACGGCGAGCTCGGGTAGCTGGAACGGCTTGACCAGGTAGTCGTCGGCGCCGGCGTCGAAGCCCGCCAGCTTGTCTTCGAGTTCGTCGCGCGCGGTGAGCATGATCACCGGCGCATCGCAGTGCAACTCGCTGCGCAAGCGCCGGCAGCACTCCAGGCCGTCGAGGCGCGGCAGGTTCAGGTCGAGCACGACGAGTTCCGGCGCCTGCTGCGCAGCGAGCGCCAGTCCGAAGTAGCCGTCGCCCGCGTAGTCGCAGGCATGGCCACGCGCGTTCAGGAAATCGCAGACGTTGGCGCCGATCACCGGATCGTCTTCGATGACGAGGATCCGCGCCACGGCGTCGCTATTCGATGCCCTGGCTGGCGAGATACGACTCGTAGTCGCCGCGCCAATCGATGATCTCGCCGCCCGTGCGCACCTCGAGGACGCGCGTGGCGATCGCGTCGACGAACTGGCGGTCGTGCGAAACAACGAAGATCGTGCCCGGATACTTCTCGAGTGCGTATTGCAGCGACTCGATCGACTCCATGTCGAGGTGGTTGGTCGGCTCATCGAGCATCAGCACGTTGTGCCGGCCGAGCATCAGGCGCCCGAAGCTCATCCGGTGCATCTCGCCGCCCGAGAGCACGCGCACCGGCTTTCGCACCTCGTCGCCCGAGAACAGCATGCGTCCGAGGATGCTGCGCAGCGTCTGCTCGTCGTCGCCCGGCTGCGTGTAGTACGACAGCCAATCGGTGAGCGTACGGTCGGACTCGAAGTCCGGGTGCACGTCCTGCGCCATGTAGCCGACGTCGGCGTTCTCCGACCAGCGCGCCTCGCCCGCGGTGGGCGCGAGCCCCCCGCCCTTGCCCGGCGCGAGCCCGCCGCCGGGCGCGACGCCGCCTCGTTCGACGCCGAGCATCGCGCGCAGCAGCGTCGTCTTGCCGGCGCCGTTGGCGCCGACGATGGCCACGCGATCGCCCGCGTCGAAGATCGTCGAGAAGCCGGAGAACACCGGCGCGTCGGCCCCCGGATAGCGATAGCCGAGGTTCTCGACCTCGAGCGCCTGCCGGTGCATCGGCTTGATCTGCTCGAAGCGGATGTACGGACTCTGGCGCGACGACGGCTTCACCTCGACCGTCTCGCTGCGGATCTTGGCGATCAGCTTCTGGCGCGAGGTGGCCTGGCGCGCCTTCGCCTTGTTCGCGGCAAAGCGCTGCACGAACTCCTGCAGCTCGGCGATGCGCTCCTTCGCGCGGTCGTTCGCCGAAACGAGACGTGAACGCGCCTGCGCCGAAGCGAGCATGTAGTCGTCGTAGTTTCCGGGGTAGACGCGCAGCTCGCGGTAGTCGAGATCCGCCATGTGCGTGCACACGGCGTTCAGGAAGTGGCGATCGTGCGAGATGATCACCATCGTCGAATCGCGATCGTTGAGCACCGACTCGAGCCAGCGGATGGTGTCGATGTCCAGGTTGTTCGTCGGCTCGTCGAGCAGCAGCACGTCGGGGTCGGAGAACAGCGCCTGCGCGAGCAGCACGCGCAGCTTCCAGCCCGGCGCGATCTCGCGCATCGGTCCGGCGTGCTGCTCGACCGGAATGCCCAGCCCGAGCAGCAGCTCGCCGGCGCGCGCCTCGGCCGTGTAGCCGCCGTACTCGGCGAACTTCGCCTCGAGTTCGGCGGCGTGCATGTAGTCGTCTTCGCTTGCGTCGGCGTTCTCGTAGATCGCGTCGCGTTCGCTCATCGCGGCCCACATCTCGACGTGTCCCATCAGCACGACGTCGAGCACGCGCCGGTCCTCGAAGGCGAACTGGTCCTGGCGCAGCTTGCCCAGGCGCACGTTCGGCTCGAGCACGACCTGCCCGCCCGACGGCTCGAGGTCGCCGCCGAGGATCTTCATCAGGGTCGACTTGCCCGAACCGTTGGCGCCGATCAGGCCATAGCGGTTGCCGTCGGCGAACTTGGCGTTGACGTTCTCGAACAGGGGCTTGGCCCCGAACTGCATCGTGATGTTGACTGCGGAGAGCATTCGATTCGCTTATGGCCCGCGCGTGCGGGCGATGGGGTGTCGTGGCCCGCGCTCGCGGGCGGTTCTGGTGTCAGCCCACCCAGACGCGGGCGTTGCGAAAAAGGCGCATCCACGGCGAATCCTCGCCGAGCGACGGGTCGCGCCAGCTCATCTGGATCGTGCGGAAGACGCGCTCGGGGTGCGGCATCAGGATCGTCGCGCGACCGTCGTCGCTGGTGAAGCCGGTAAGCCCACCCGGCGAGCCGCCCGGGTTCGCCGGATAGCGTTCGGCCGCCGTGCCGTCGTTCTCGACGAAGCGCAGCGACGCAACGGCCCGCGCGCGCTGCTCGTCGGAGGCGAACTGCGCCCGCCCCTCGCCGTGCGCCACGGCGATCGGCATGCGACTGCCCGTCATGCCGGCGAACAGCACCGACGGCGACTCGAGCACCTCGACCATCGAGAAGCGCGCTTCGTACTGCTCGGAGCGGTTGCGCACGAAGCGCGGCCACGCGGCGGCGCCCGGGATGATCGAGTTCAGCTGCGACAACATCTGGCAGCCGTTGCACACGCCGAGCGTGAAGGTGTCGGGTCGCTGGAAGAAGAGCGCGAACTGCTCGGCCATCTTCGCGTTGTAGAGAATCGATTTCGCCCAGCCGCTGCCGGCGCCGAGCACGTCGCCGAAGGAGAAGCCGCCGCAGGCGACCAGGCCGCGGAAGTCGGCGAGACGGTGCCGGCCGGCAAACAGGTCGGTCATGTGCACGTCGAAGCTCTCGAAACCGGCGCGATCGAAGGCCGCGGCGATTTCGGTCTGGCTGTTGACGCCCTGCTCGCGCAGGATCGCGATGCGCGGACGTGCGCCGCGCGAAACGTACGGCGCCGCGACATCGGCGTTCGGATCGAAGCGCAACGCAACGTGCAGCCCCGGGTCGTCGTTGCGCTCGATGCGCTCGAACTCCTCGATCACGCAGTCGGGATCGTCGCGCAGCGAAGCGATGCGCGCGCTGGTCTCGCTCCAGATACGCTGCAGCGTCGGGCGCGGCTGGCGATAGACGCGACGCCCGTCGCGCCAGACGTCGATCGTGTCGTGCGCCTGCGGCTTGCCGATCACGTGCGACATCGTCGACAGGCCGTGCTCGCGCAGCACGCCGAGCACTGCGTCGCGCGCGTCGGCGCGTACCTGCAGCACGGCGCCGGGCTCCTCGCAGAACAGCGCCTTCAGCGTGCGTTCGTCGCGCTGCACGGCGACCTGCTCGGGACGAATCTTGTAGTCGCCCCAGTCGGCGACGTACTGGTCGATGGTCAACAGGTCGACGTTCAGGCCCACGCCGCAGTGCCCGGCGAAGGCCATCTCGCAGACGGTCGCAAAGAGACCGCCGTCGGAGACGTCGTGATAGGCGAGCAGTTGCCCGTCGGCGTTCAGTTGCTGGATCGCCGCGAAGAAGCTCGCGAGGCGCTGCGGATCGTCGAGATCGGGCGCCTCGTTGCCGACCAGGCCCCAGGCCTGGGCGAGCGCCGAGGCGCCCATGCGCTGGCGGCCGGCGCCGAGGTCGACGAGGATCAGCACCGAATCGACGTCACGCACGAGTTGCGGCGTGAGCACGCGGCGCGCGTCGCTCACCGGTGCGTAGCCGCTGACGACGAGCGAAACCGGCGCGAGCACCTCGTGCACTTCGCGCGGCCCCGATTTCGAGGCGCCCGCCTGCGAAACCGCCGCCGGCGAAGCGTCGCCCTGCCAGCGCGTGCGCATCGACAGCGAATCCTTGCCGACCGGAATTGCCAGCCCGAGCGCCCGGCACAGCGACGCGCAGGCCTCGACCGCGTCGAAGAGGTCGGCGTCCTCGGCCGGATCGCCGCAGGCGGCCATCCAGTTCGCCGATAGCTTGATCTGCGCGAGCGAGCCGATCGGCGCCCCCGCGAGGTTCGTCACCGTCTCGGCGACGGCAATGCGCGAGGCGGCGCGCGGATCGATGACCGCCAGCGGCGTGCGCTCGCCCATCGCCAGCGCCTCGGCACGGTAACCGTCGTAGTCGACGAGGCCGACCGCGCAGTCGGACACCGGCACCTGCCATGGACCGACCAGTGGATCGCGCGAGCACAGTCCGCCCACGCTGCGGTCGCCGATCGTCACGAGGAAGGCCTTGCTGGCAACCGCGGGCATGCGCAGCACGCGCTCGACGGCGTCTTGCAGCGCGATGCCGGCGAGATCGAGCGGCGCGAGCGTGCGCGCGCGACGATGCGCTTCGCGATGCATGCGCGGCGGCTTGCCGAGCAGCACGTCGATCGGCATGTCGACGGCGAGCTCGAGGGCGCCCGCGTCGGGCTGCACGCCACCGGCCGCGGCTTCGACGACGAGTTGCCGGTCTTCCGAGACGGTGCCGACGACCGCGTACGGACAACGCTCGCGTCGGCACAGATGATCGAAAAGCGCGAGCGAATCGGGCGCGATCGCGAGCACGTAGCGCTCCTGCGATTCGTTCGACCAGATCTCGGCCGGCGACAGACCCGATTCCTCGAGCGGCACCTTGCGCAGATCGAAGCGCGCGCCGCGCGCCGCTCCGTAGACGAGTTCGGGGAAGGCGTTCGACAGCCCGCCCGCGCCGACGTCGTGCAACGACAGGATCGGGTTGCGCTCGTAGAGCTCCCAGCAGCGGTCGAGCACTTCCTGCGCGCGGCGCTGCATCTCGGGGTTGCCGCGCTGCACCGAGTCGAAATCGAGCTGCGCGGTGTTCGTTCCGGCGCCCATGCTCGAGGCGGCGCCGCCGCCCAGGCCGATGCGCATGCCGGGGCCGCCGAGCTGTACGAGCAGCGCGCCAGGCGGCAGGTCGAGCTTGTGGGTGAGCGTGTCGTCGATCGCGCCGACGCCGCCGGCGATCATGATCGGCTTGTGATAGCCGCGCAGCCGGCCTTCGACCGGCTGCTCGTAGGTGCGGAAGTAGCCGAGCAGGTTCGGCCGGCCGAATTCGTTGTTGAACGAGGCGCCGCCGATCGGCCCCTCGATCATGATCTGCAGCGGCGAGGCGATGCGATCGGGCGCCCCCGGTCCGCCCTCCTCCCACGGTTGCACGTAACGGTCGATGCGCAGGTTCGACACGGTGAAGCCGGTCAGGCCGAACTTCGGCTTCGCGCCGCGGCCGGTGGCGCCCTCGTCGCGGATCTCTCCTCCGGCGCCGGTGGCGGCGCCCGGGAATGGCGAAATCGCCGTCGGATGGTTGTGCGTCTCGACCTTCAGCAGCGCGTGCGTGCGCCGCTCGCCCGAGACGTAACGGCCGTTGGCGGTGGCGTCGGGATGGAAGCGCCGCGCCGCGTCGCCTTCGAGGATCGCCGCGTTGTCGGCGTAGGCGACGACGGTGCCGTGCGGGTTGGCTGCGTGCGTGCTGCGGATCATGCCGAACAGCGTCTCGTCGCGCTTCTCGCCGTCGACGCTCCAGCTCGCGTTGAAGATCTTGTGCCGGCAGTGCTCGGAGTTCGCCTGCGCGAACATCATCAGCTCGACGTCGGTGGGATCGCGACCGGCGGTGACGAAGGCGTCGAGCAGGTAGTCGATCTCGTCGTCGGACAGCGCCAGCCCCAACTCGGCGTCGGCGCGCTCGAGCGCCCCGCGTCCCTGCGCGAGCACCGGCACGTGTCGCATCGGCTTGCCGGGCAGCGACGCGAAAAACTCGCGCGGATCGGGCGGCGCGAGCAGCAGGCTTTCGGTCATCCGGTCGTGCAGCACGGCGCCCAGGCGCGCGAGCACGTCGTCTTCGATCTGCGCGCCACGCAGCAGGCCGCCCAACTTCGCTCGGGCCTCGATCCGGTACTCGATGCCGCGCTCGATGCGGCGCACGCCGTCGAAGCCGCAGCTGTGCGCAATGTCGGTCGCCTTGCTCGCCCACGGCGAGACGGTGCCGATGCGTGGAACGACCCACAAGGCTTGCCCTGGAGCCTGCGTGGCGGAGGGGTCGCTACGCACCGCCTCCAGCAACTCGACGAGGCGCGCGCGCGTGTCCGGCGTCGGCTCGCGGTCGAACCAGGCGAAATAGCAGTAGCGCGCGTGCACGGCGCCGGCGCGCGGATCGATCGCGGCCAGGCGCTCGAGCAGGCGGGCGAGGCGAAACGCGGACAAGGCCGGGGCGCCGGCCAGCGTCAGGTAGGCGGACATCGGGGTGGCGAGGCGGCGAGCGTCGGGAGGGACGCTATGTAGGTGCCTAACCCATCATTATAGGTTCTGGGCGGTACCCGGCCATCCGGTCAGCGGTGCTCGTCGTCAAGCGTCGCCAAAGCCCCCGCCTCCCGGCGTCTCGACGACGAACACGTCGTCGGCACCCAGTTGCGCCGAATCGGCGTGTCGCAACCGCTCGACGCGCCCGTCCGCGCGTTCCACCCGGTCGACCCCCGGCGCGCCGGCCTCACCTCCCGCGGCGCCAAACGCCGGATGCACGCGCCCGTTGGCGAGGATCGACGCCGTCATCGGCTCGAGGAAACGCACGCGCCGCACGGCGCCGTCACCGCCGCGCCAGCGCCCCGCGCCGCCCGACCCGGCGCGGATCTCGAAGCTCTCGAGCCGCACCGGAAAGCGCGTCTCGAGGATCTCCGGGTCGGTGAGCCGGGAATTCGTCATGTGCGTTTGCACGACCGAGGTTCCGGCGAAACCGCCGACCAGCCTGCCCTGCGCGTCGAAGCGGCCCCCTGCGCCCGAGCCGCCCGAGATCGTCTCGTAGTACTGGTAGCGCTCATTGCCGAAGGTGAAATTGTTCATCGTCGGCGCGCTGCCGGCCATCACGCCAAGCGCACCGTACAGGCAGTTGGTGATGCACTGCGACGTCTCGACGTTGCCGGCGACCACCGCCGCCGGATGGCGCGGGTTGAGCATCGAGCCTTCCGGCACGCGCACCTCGATCGGCTTCAGGCAGCCGTCGTTCATCGGGATCTCGTCGTCGACGAGCGTGCGGAACACGTAGAGAACGGCGGCCGTCGTCACAGCCAGCGGCGCGTTGAAGTTGTTCGGCTGCTGCGGCGAAGTGCCGGCGAAATCGACGATCGCCGAGCGTTGCCCGCGGTCTACCGTGATGCGCACGCGAATCGTTGCGCCGTTGTCCAGCGGCAGCGCGAATTCGCCGTCGTGCAGCGCGCCGATGACGCGTCGCACCGACTCCTCGGCATTGTCCTGTACGTGCCGCATGTAGGCGTGCACGACGTCGAGGCCGAACTGCGCGACCATCTTCGTCAGCTCTTCGCGGCCCTTCTCGTTGGCGGCGATCTGCGCACGCAGATCGGCGATGTTCTGCTCGGGGTTGCGCGCCGGATAGCGCGCGGCCAGCAGCGTCTCGCGCATCTCCTCCTCGCGCATGCGTCCCTGGCGCACGAGTGGGAAGTCGGTGAGCAGCACGCCTTCCTCGTCGATGTGCGCGCTGTCGGGGGGCATCGAGCCCGGCGTGCGTCCGCCGACGTCGGCGTGGTGTCCGCGCGAGCCGACGAAGAACAGGATTTCGCGACCGTCGGCGTCGAACACCGGGGTGATCACCGTGATGTCGGGCAGGTGCGTGCCGCCGGCATAGGGGTCGTTGAGGACGTAGACGTCCCCGGGCGCCAGCGGCGCCCGGTCGGCATCCCCCGGCGCCAGCGGATCGAGCGTCGCGTGCGCATCGATCACCGCGCGCACGCTCGCGCCCATCGAGCCCAGGTGCACCGGCATGTGCGGCGCGTTGGCGACGAGGTGCCCCTGCGGGTCGAAGATCGCGCACGAGAAGTCGAGCCGCTCCTTGATGTTCACCGAGTGCGCGGTGTTCTGCAGCCGATAGCCCATCTGCTCGGCGATCGACATGAAAAGGTTGTTGAAGATTTCGAGCATCACCGGATCGGCGTCGGTGCCGATCGCCACCCTGCGCGGGCGGGGCACGTGCCGCTCGAGCACGAGGTCGCCTGTCGGCGACAGGCGCGCGCGCCAACCGGGCTCGACGACGGTGGTCGCGTTCGCCTCGGCGACGATCGCCGGACCGTCGATCGTGTCGCCGGCGATCATCCGCTCGCGATCGAACAGCGGCGCATCGCGCCAGTCGCCATCGACGAAGACGCGCACGCTGCATTGCGCGCCCAGCGCGCCGTCGCGCGCCTTCGCGGGCGCGGGCGTCGAACCCGCTCCCGCCCGCCCGGCCACCTCGGCCACCACCGACTCGATGACGAGCGCGCGCCCGGGCAGCAGGAACGCGAAGCGCTGACGGTACGACGCCTCGAAGGCAGCGCGCATCGACACCGCATCGCCCCAGGCGACGGGAAGCGCGGTGTCGGTCCCCTCGTAGCGCAGCAGCACGCGCCGCGCAGCGCGCAACGAATCGCCGGCCTCGCCCTGCGCGTGCAGTTCCTCGCGCGCGACGCGCTCGAGCGCATCGAGCCGCTTGCCGGCGGCGGCGATTCCCGCGTCGTCGAAGCGGAGTTCGACCGACTGTTCGCGCATCGCCACCGGCTCGGCCAGGCCCATGCCGTAGGCCGACAGCACGCCGGCCAGCGGGTGCACGAGAACGCGCGGCATCGCCAGCGCGTCGGCCACGCCGCAGGCGTGCTGCCCGCCCGCGCCGCCGAAGGTGGTCAGCGTGTACCGCGTGACGTCGTAGCCGCGCTGCACCGAGATCTTCTTGATCGCGTTGGCCATGTTCGCCACCGCGATGTCGAGGAAGCCCTGCGCGAGCGCTTCCGGCCCGATCTCCCGACCGCTGTCGCGCGACACCTGTTCCGCGAGCGCGGTGAACTTATCGCGCACGACGTCGGCATCGAGCGGCTGGTCGGCCCCGGGCCCGAAGACGTGCGGGAAGAAGGTTGGCTGGATGCGGCCGAGCATCACGTTGGCGTCGGTGACGGTGAGCGGTCCGCCCTTGCGGTAGCAGGCCGGGCCCGGGTCGGCGCCCGCCGATTCGGGGCCGACGCGCATCCGGGCGCCGTCGAAATGCAGGATCGAGCCGCCCCCGGCGGCGACCGTGTGGATGCTCATCATCGGCGCGCGCATGCGCACGCCGGCCACGAGCGTGTCGAACTCGCGTTCGAGCTCGCCGGCGAAGTGCGACACGTCGGTAGACGTACCGCCCATGTCGAAGCCGATGACGCGATCGAAGCCCGCCGCCGCGCTCACGCGCGCCATGCCGACAATGCCGCCGGCCGGCCCGGACAGGATCGAGTCCTTGCCCTGGAACGCGTGCGCATCGGTGAGGCCGCCGTTGGACTGCATGAATTGCAGCCGCACGCCGGGCATCGCGCGCGCGACGCGGTCGACGTAGCGGCGCAGCACCGGCGACAGATAGGCGTCGACGACGGTGGTGTCGCCGCGACCGACGAACTTGATCAGCGGCGAGACGCGGTGCGAGATCGACACCTGCGTGAAACCCACCTCGCGCGCGATCTGCGCGAGCCGCTCCTCGTGCGCCGGATGGCGATAGCCGTGCATCAGCGCGATGGCGATCGCACGCAGGCCGCGCGCGTGCGCCGCGGCGAACCCTTCGCGCGCGGCCGCCTCGTCGAGTGCGCGCACGACGCTGCCGTCGGCGCCGACGCGTTCGTCGATCTCGACGACCTCGCGGTACAGCATCTCGGGCAGCACGATCTGCCGCTCGAAAAGTCTCGGCCGGTTCTGGTAGGCGATGCGCAACGCGTCGCGAAAACCGCGCGTGACGGCCAGCAGCAGCGGCTCTCCGGTTCGCTCGAGCAGCGCGTTGGTGGCGACCGTCGTGCCCATCTTCACGACCTCGACGCGCTCGGGTCCGACCGACTGGCCTTCGCCGATGCCGAGCATGCGGCGAATGCCTTCCACCGCCGCATCCTCGTACTGCCCGGGGTTCTCGGACAGCAGCTTGGCGGTGGCGAGCGTGCCGTCGGGGCGTCGGCCGACGATGTCGGTGAAGGTGCCCCCGCGATCGATCCAGAACTGCCAACGACTCATCGTGCTCTCGCGATTCGGTTACGTTTGACAATGTATCGCACGCCTTCCTAAGCTTCGCGAGCCGCAGAAGGCGAACGCGCGGAACCGCCTGGTACATGCGAAGATCCGCCGCAGAACAACAGAACCGAACCGGAGGCCTCATGAAAGTCGTACCCGTCCTGTCCGCCGTCGCGCTGGGCATCGCGTCGTCGGCCGCGCTCGCACAGGTGAAGTGGGATCTGCCGGCCGCGTACCCGGCAAGCAACTTCCACACCGAGAACCTGATGCAGTTCGCCGCCGACGTCGACAAGGCCACCGGCGGCAAGCTGAAGATCACGGTGCACGCCAATGCTTCGCTGTTCAAGGCGCCGGAGATCAAGCGCGCCGTGCAGACGAACCAGGCGCAGATCGGCGAGATCCTGCTGTCGAACTTCTCCAACGAAAACCCGCTGTACGGCGTCGACGTGCTGCCGTTCCTCGCCACCAGCTACGACGCCGCCCGCAAGCTCGACCGCGCCGCGCGTCCGGCGCTCGACAAGTTGCTCGCCACGCAGGGAATGAAGCTGCTGTACACGGTCGCCTGGCCGCCGCAGGGGCTGTACTCGACGAAGTCGCTGCAGGCGGCGAGCGACCTGAAGGGGATGAAGTTCCGTTCGTACAACGCGGCCACCGCGAAGATCGCCGCGCAGTTCGGCGCGCAGCCGGTGACGATCCAGGCTGCCGAGCTCTCGCAGGCCATGGCGAGCGGCGGCGTCGAGGCGTTCATCACGTCGGGCTCCACCGGATACGACACGAAGGCCTACGAGCACATCAAGTACTTCTACGACACGCAGGCCTGGCTGCCGAAGAACGCGGTCATCGTCAACCAGTCGGCCTTCGACAAGCTCGACAAGCCAGTGCAGGACGCGCTGCTCAAGGCGGCGGCCGACGCCGAGACGCGCGGCTGGAAGAGTTCTCAGGAGAAGACCGCCTGGTACCTCGACCAGCTGAAGAAGAACGGCATGCAGGTGCTGCCGCCGTCGCCGAAGATGGTCGCCGAGTTCGAGAAGGTCGGCGACGCTCTCCAAGAAGACTGGGTCAAGCAGGCGGGCCCGGACGGCAAGGCAATCCTCGACGCCTACGGGAAGATGTAACGAGCGGGCCGGCGACGAACACCACGCCATGCGCGCGGCGCTCGATCGGCTCTACGACGTTGCCGCGTGGCTCGCGGCGGCGTCGATGGTCGGCCTGCTCGTCATGGTGCTGCTGTCGATCGCCGGTCGTCAGTTCGGCTTCTACGTGCCCGGCACCGACGCCTACGCCGGCTACCTGATGGCCGGCGCGGGCTTCCTCGCGCTCGCACACACGCTCGCGCGCAACGAGCACATCCGCGTCACGCTCGTCCTCACGCTGGCCGGGCCGCGCCTGCGCCGCCCGCTGGAGATCTTCTCGCTGCTGCTCGCGCTGCTGCTGGCGGCGCTGTTCGCGTTCTACAGCGTGCGCCTGGCGTGGCAGTCGTACGCCTTCAACGACATCTCGACGGCGAGCGACGCGACGCCGCTGTGGATCCCGCAGCTGGCCATGGCGCTCGGCACGATCATCTTCGTCGTCGCTTTCGCCGACCAGTTGGCGCTCGAGCTGCGCGGCCGACGGCGGCACGAAGCGGCCGACGCCGAGCCGCTGCGCAACGAGTGAGGCACGCGTCGCCGCTGCGCGCTGCGTATTCCGAACCCGGGCCTTCGAAGCGATGAGCGACCTCACGATCACTGCCCTGCTCATCGTCGCGCTGTTCGCGCTGCTCGGCTCGGGCCTGTGGATCGGCCTGGCGCTCGCCGGCGTCGCATGGATCGGCATGGAGATCTTCTCGTCGCGCTCGGCCGGCGACGCGATGGCGATCACGATCTGGGGAACGGCATCGAGCTGGACGCTCACTGCGCTGCCGCTGTTCGTCTGGATGGGCGAGATCCTGTTCCGCACGCGGCTGTCGGCCGACATGTTCCACGGACTGGCGCCGTGGATGAACCGACTGCCCGGCCGCCTGCTGCACACGAACATCGTCGGCTGCGCGATCTTCGCGGCGGTTTCGGGGTCGTCGGCGGCCACCTGCGCGACGATCGGCAAGATGACGCTGCCCGAGCTCGGCCGGCGCGGCTATCCCGACGGCATCGTCGTCGGCACGCTCGCCGGCGCCGGCACGCTCGGCCTGCTGATCCCTCCGTCGATCATCATGATCGTCTATGGCGTGAGCGCCGACGTATCGATCGCAAAGCTCTTCGTTGCGGGAATCATTCCCGGCATCCTGCTGGCGGCGCTCTTCATGGGCTACATCGTCGTCTGGGCGCTGCTGAACCCGGCGCGCGTGCCGTCGGCGGACACCTCGCTCACGCTGCGCCAGAAGCTGTGGAGCTCGCGCCACCTGATCCCGGTCGCGCTGCTGATCATCGCCGTTCTCGGCGCGATCTACAGCGGCATCGCCACCGCCACCGAGGCAGCGGCGCTCGGCGTGGTCGGCGCACTGCTGCTGTCGGCCGTGCAGGGCGCGCTGGACTGGCGCACCTTCGTAGACTCGCTGCTCGGCGCCACGCGCCTGTACTGCATGATCGCGCTGATCCTCGCCGGCGCGGCCTTCCTCACGCTGGCAATGGGCTACATCGGCCTGCCGCGTCACCTGGCCGAGTGGATTGCCACGCTGGGCCTGTCGAAGTTCCAGCTGATCGTTGCGCTCGCCGTCTTCTACATCGTGCTCGGCTGCTTCCTCGACGGCATCTCGATGGTCGTACTGACCATGGGCGTGATCCTGCCTACCGTCAGCGCCGCCGGCATCGACCTGCTGTGGTTCGGCATCTTCGTCGTGATCGTCGTCGAGATGGCGCAGATCACGCCGCCGGTGGGATTCAACCTCTTCGTGCTGCAGGGGATGACCGGCCGGGAGCTGACGTGGATCGCGCGGCAGGCGGCGCCGATGTTCGCGCTGATGGCGATCGCGGTGCTGCTGATCTACGCGTTTCCCTCCCTGGTGTCGTGGCTGCCGGCGCAGATGAAGGGCGTCGCGTAGAACAACCGCAGGTCCGAGACACGCCATGAGCGAACTGCTGCGCAGCGCGGCGATCCGCCGCATCGAGGCGGCGGCGATGGCATCGCTGCCTGCCGGCACGCTCATGTCGCGAGCAGCCGATGCCGTGGTCGATGCGACGGCGGCGCTCGCTCGCTCGCTCGAGGCCCGGCGTCCGATCGTCGCCTGGGTCGGGCCGGGCAACAACGGCGGAGATGCATTGCTGGCGGCGCTGCGCCTGCGCGAGCACGGCTTTGCCACGCGCGCGATCGCGCTCGATGCGCGCCGAACGCCGGGCGGCGACGCCGGCGAGATCTGGCGGCTGGCGCGCAGTCGGGGCCTGGCGATCGAAGGCGCCGACGCCTGGGAGGCGCTGCTGTCGCCCGCGTCCGAGCGCTCGGGCGCACCGCTCGCGCCGATCCTCATCGACGGACTGTTCGGCATCGGCCTGCAGCGCCCGCTCGAGCCGGGAATCGCCGCGCTGTGCGAGCGCATCGGGCAGCGTCGATGGCCGATCATCGCTGTCGACGTGCCGAGCGGAATCGACGCCGACACCGGCGCACGGCTCGGATCGAACGCGCTGCGCGCGTCGATCACGGTGACGATGATCGCCGACAAGCCCGGGCTGCGCACCGGCGCGGCGCTCGATCACGCGGGCGAGGTACGCATCGCCGACCTCGGGATCGACGCCGCGCAGCGGCTTGCCGCGCTGGACGGCGTCGCGACGATCGATCGCGGCCGACTCTTCGATCGGACGCAGGCACGCGCCGCAGCGCTTCCCCGACGCGCCAGCGACACCAGCAAGGGCAGCTTCGGCTCGGTGCTCTGCTACGGCGGCGCGCCGGGCTTGCGCGGCGCGGTACTGCTCGCCGCGCGCGGCGCGCAGGCGATCGGCGCCGGTCGGATCTACGTTGGCACCCCGCAGGGCGAGTTGTTCGACCCCGGGCAGCCGCAATGGATGAGCGCAGACTCCGATGTCGGATTCGCGCGTTTCGACGCGGTGGCGCTCGGCTGCGGACTGGGTGATTCCGCCGACGCGCGCACCGCCGTGCGCCGTGCGATCGTCGAAGCCCGCGCGCTCGTCGTCGATGCCGATGCGCTGAACGCGATCGCCGCGGACCCGGGCCTCGCCGACGCGCTCGCCGCGCGCGGGGAATCGTTCCGCTGCATCTTGACGCCCCATCCGCTGGAGGCCGCCCGTTTGCTGGGAGTCGACGTGCCCCGCATCCAGTCCGACCGCATTGGCGCCGCTTGCGCGCTCGCCGCCAGGCTGCGCTGCGTCGCGCTGCTGAAGGGCGCGGGCAGCGTCGTCGCGACGCCCGCGGGCCGCTGGTCGATCGTCGACGCGGGCTCGGCTGCGCTGGCCAGCGCAGGCACCGGCGACGTGCTCGCCGGTGCCTGCGCGTCGCTGCTCGCGCGCGGCGTCGACGCCGAACGCGCCGCCTGCCTGGGCGCCTGGCTGCACGGCGAGGCGGGGCAGGCGTGGGCGCGCGAGCATCGCGGCGAAGACGGTCTGAGCGCGGCCGAATTGCACGAATGGATCCGCAGCGCGGCGGCCGGACTGCACGCGGTGGAGAGTCCAGGATGACCCTGAAAGACGATCTGAAAATGGGCGGACAGCGCAGCGCGCGTGCCGAGGTGCACCGGCTGGCCGACGCCATGCGCGATGCGTCGATCGTGCGCCTGCTGCGCGACGAGCCGCAACGGCAAACGAGACTCACCGTCGACGCAGCCGGCATCCACGCCGACTTCACCCGGCATCGTCTGCCGCTGCCGGCGCTCGACGCGTTGCTTGCGCTGGCGCGCGAGGTCGACCTCGAAGCGCAGCGCAATGCGATGTTCGACGGCACCGAGGTCAACTTCACCGAACGCAGGCCGGCCTTGCACGTGGCGCTGCGACGTCCGCAAGGCGCAGGCGGCGCGGGCGATGCCATCGCCGCCGAGGTCGCCCGCACTTTCGATCGGATGTTCGAATTCGCCGAAGCGGTACGCGACGGCCGCTGGCGAGCGGCCGGCGGCCAGCGCATCGCGTCGGTCGTTCACGTGGGCATCGGCGGCTCGCATCTCGGGCCGCAACTCGCCTGCGAGGCGCTCGTGCACCAGGCCGATGGCCCGCAGTTGCGCTTCCTGTCGAACGTGGACCCGGATTCCTTCGCGCGAGCGACCGCCGGTCTCGATCCACGCACCACGCTGACGATCGTCGCTTCCAAGTCGTGGCACACGACCGAAACCGCGCGCAACGCGCAGGCGCTGCGCCGCTGGTTCGCCCGCGCCGGCGTCGAGGGCGAGGCGCTGCAACGCCACTTCGTCGCCGTCACGTCGAACGTCGAGGCCGCAGCCGGTTTCGGCCTCGCGCCCGATGCGCTCTTTCCGATGTGGGACTGGGTGGGCGGGCGCTATTCGCTGTGGTCGGCGATCGGACTGCCGATCGCGCTGTCGATCGGCGCGAAGAACTTTCGCGCGATGCTCGACGGCGCTCACGCGATGGACGCGCATTTCCGCGAGGCGCCACTCGAAAGCAATGCTCCGGTGCTGATGGCGCTGGTATCGCTATGGAACCGACTCGTGCTCGACGGTGGCACCGAGGTCGTCGTGCCGTACAGCGACGCGCTGCGCAGCCTCGTCGCTTACCTGCAGCAACTGCAGATGGAGAGCAACGGCAAGCGCATCGGACGCGACGGCAAGCCTGTACCGTGGGAGACGGTACCCGCGATCTGGGGTTCCACCGGCACCGACGCGCAGCACTCGTACTTCCAGGCGCTGCACCAGGGAACGAGCGTGCATCCGGTGGACTTCATCGTCGTCGTGCCGCGCGCCGGCGATGACGAGCACCGTGGACGCGCGCTGCTCGCCAACGCGCTCGCGCAGGTCGAGGCGCTCGCCGAAGGACGGCAGTCCGACGACCCCGACCCGCTGCTGGCCAAGCACCGCAGCACGCCGGGCAACCGGCCGTCATCGGTGCTGCTGCTGGACGAGCTCGATGCGCGCAGCTTCGGCGCGCTGATCGCGCTTTACGAGCACAAGACGGCCGCGCTCGGCTGGCTCTGGCAGATCGACTCCTTCGACCAGTGGGGCGTCGAACTCGGCAAGGTGCTCGCCGCCGACATCGAGCCGATGCTCGCCGAAAACGCCGGCGGACCGGGCGCTGCCACGGGCGCGCAGCGCGCGCAGGGCGATCGGGGCGACTCGGTTGCGGCCGGCGACGCGCAGCCGCACGCCACCGTACAGCCGCTGATCAGGCGGATACGGAAAGCGCTGGCCGATCGGGACGCTCGACGAGCCGACCCGCCTGCAGCATGAGGCGGCGCGCGCAACGCGCCGCGAGCTGGGGATCGTGCGTCACGAGCAGCAGCGTCGCGCCGGCTTCCCGGTTCAGTTCGAACAGCAGGTCGATCACGCGCGCGCCGGTAGCCGCATCGAGGCTGCCGGTGGGCTCGTCGGCGAACAGCAGCTTCGGGGCCGGCGCGAAGGCGCGCGCCAACGCCACGCGCTGCTGCTCGCCGCCGGACAACGTCTTCGGATAGTGTCCGAGCCGGTCGCCCAGGCCGACGCGTTCGAGCAACTCGCGCGCGCGCGCCGCCGCGCGTCGCTCGCCCGCCAGCTCGAGCGGGAGCATCACGTTCTCGAGCGCCGTCATCTGCGGCAACAACTGGAACGACTGGAAAACGAAGCCGAGGTGACGCGCGCGCCACGCCGCGCGCCCGTCCTCGTCGAGCGCGAACAGCGATTGCCCGAAGACGGTGACCGAACCTTCACTGGGCAGGTCCAGCCCGGCGAGCAGGCCGAGCAGCGTCGACTTGCCCGATCCCGAGGCGCCGGTGATCGCGATCGTCGCGCCCGCTGTCACGGTGAACGACAGATCGTCGAGGATGGTCAGCCAGCCGTCCGCGTCGCGCACGCGCTTGCCCAGGTGCTCGACGATAATGGCATCCATGTCCGGGTTCCGAGAAAGTCGCCGCCGCTTCGTCCAGACGCTGATCGTGTCGGGCGCCGGGGCCGCCGCGAGTCTACCTGTGCGCGGCGCAAGGGCCGCCGATGCCTCGGCTGAGGCAGGCGAATCGCGCCCGGCGTCCGCTCCTTCGGGCGATCGACCGGCCGCCGATTCGGCGCGCACGGTGCTCGTGCTGGGCGACAGCGTGTCGGCCGAATACGGCCTGCGCCGCGGCAGCGGCTGGGTCGAACAGCTCGCCGAGCGACTGCGCGCGCAGCGCCCCCCGTGGTCGCTGGTCAACGCCAGCGTGAGCGGCGAGACGACAGCGGGCGGTCGCAGCCGCATCGCATCGCTGCTCGCGCGGCACGAACCGGAGATCGTCGTCGTCGAACTGGGCGGCAACGACGCGCTGCGCGGGCTCGACCTGCGTGCCACCGAAGCGAACCTCGACGCGATCGCGAGCGCCGCACGCAGCACGGGCGCCGCCGTGTTGCTCCTCGGCATGCAGGTGCCGCCGAACTACGGCGCACCCTACGCCGACGCCTTCGCCGCGATCTTTCCGCGCGTGGCCGAGCGGCACGGAGCGAAGCTCGTCCCGTTCTTCCTCGCGCCGATCGCCGGCGATATGCGCTGGTTCCAGCCGGACCGCATCCATCCCACCGAGGCGGCGCAGCCGCTGCTCCTCGAGTCCGCCTGGCCCGCGCTCGCGCCGCTACTGCGCGCCACCGCCTCTCGCTGATGCACTCGCACGATTCGCGACTGCGCGACGCCGGCCCGACGGCGCCGCAGCACGGCGAATCGGCGCGCAGCGCCTGGCTGTCGGAAGCCTCGGGCGCCTTCGGCGATCTCGGCGTGCTGATTCCCTTCGTGACTGCGTACCTGGCGATCGTCGGAATGGCGCCGCAGTCGGTGCTGGTGCCGATCGGGCTCGCGTCGATCGCCGCCGGCCTGTGGTTCCGCACGCCCTTCCCCGTCCAGCCGATGAAGCTGATCGGCGCCTCGGTGATCCTCTATTCGCAGGCGGGCATCGCGATGACGCCCGAGGTCGTCGTCGCCGCCGGCCTGTTCACCGGCGCGGTGTGGCTTGCGCTGGGAATCACCGGCCTGGCGCAGCGCTTCAGCGCGTGGATTCCGCGCGAGGCGCTGCTCGGCGTCGTCATGGGACTGGGCTTCGGCTTCATGCTCGAAGGCCTGCGCACGATGTCGTCGCAGCCCTGGGGCGGCGCGGTGACGCTCGCGATCGCGCTCGTGCTGCTGTCGCGTCCGGCGATCCCGACGATGCTCGTGCTGCTCGCCGGTGGCGTCGCCGCCAGTCTCGTCACCGGCTCTGCTCCGACGCTCGCCGCGCTTGCCACGCCCGCATTCACGCTGCCCACCTTCGCGTGGCCGACGCTGTCGTGGCACGCACTCGAGATCGGCGTGCTGCTGCTTGCGCTGCCGCAGTTGCCGTTGACCTTCGGCAATGCGCTGTTCGCCGTCGTCGACGAGAACAACCGGCGCTTTCCCGCGCGGCCGACCAACGAGCGCGCCGTCGCACTGAGCACCGGCGCAATGAACCTGATGTCGAGCGCGCTCGGCGGCATTCCGCTGTGCCACGGCGCCGGCGGCATGGCGGCGCAGACGCGCTTCGGTGCGCGATCGGGCCGCGCTCCGGTGATCCTCGGCGTCACGCTGCTCGTGCTCGGCCTCGCCTTCGCCGACGCCGTCGCGGAACTGTTCGCGCTCGTGCCGCCGGCCGTGCTCGGCACGATCCTGTTTCTCGCCGGGCTGCAACTGGCGCTCGGCAGCCGAGAGCCGGGCGGCGAAAAGGTGGACCGCTTCGTCGTGCTTGCCACGGCCGGCATCGCCGTCTGGCACGCCGGACTCGCGGTGCTGTTCGGCGTGCTCGCGCATCATGCGACGCGCAGGGGGTGGATTCGGCTCTCGTGATGCGGGACACGAAGCCGCGCCCTCACCTGGTTCGCACAAAAAGCCGACGGCAGACCAAGGATGCCCGAGCGCACCCGTCGCGGCGTCGATTTTCTTTACAGTCTGCCCGCGCGCGCAGTCGACGGTCTATTTCAAGCCCCTGACTCCATGGGTCAATTCTTGACCGGCACGGAATCTGCTTCCCCTCCGGGGAGGACAGCTTCCAGGACGACGCGATGAAGAAGAACGGAATCCGCGGCCTGCTCTTCGCAGTCGCAATCGCTTTCAGCGCCCCTAGCCACTCGGCGCTGCTGTTTTCCGACGAGTTCGACGCCGACTCGGCATCCACCGCCCTGAACTTCAACAGCCTGCTTCACTGGGACGTGCTTGACGGCACGATCGACTACATCCGTAGCGGCGGCTTCGGCATCTCGTGCCTCGGCGGAACGGGGGGCTGCATCGACCTGCTCGGGTCCACCGGCACTGCGGGCATGCTGGTGAGCAAGCAGACGTTCCATCTCTCGCCCGGCGATGTGGCCTTCTACACGCTGTCGGCGCAGGTTTCCGGAAACCAGCGTGGCGCTGCGCCCAACGAGTTCACGCTCGGCTTCGTCGACGCAGTCACCGGTGACCTCGTCGCGAGCGGAACGTCGTTCAACATCCTCGCTGGCGATCCGTTCGGCCCGCAGAATCTTGGCTTCACCACTGGAGTCGCGCGCGACGTACGACTCTTCTTCCGCAGCGCCGGCACGAACAACATCGGCCCGATTCTCGACAGAGTGCGCTTCGAGGAAACGCTCCTTGCGGTTCCAGAGCCCGGCGTGCTCGCGCTGCTCGGGTTGGGTCTCGCCGGGTTCGCCGTGGCGCGCCGCCGGACGCACGTAGCCGAAGCTGGGGCCGGCGCCGCATCCATCGATGGCGAGCAAGCCCGTCACGGTGGATGACGCTCTCGCGCTCGTGCGCTTCACTCCTGCGCCTCGCGCATCACCGCGAGCGCCTGCGCCTGCTTGACGAAACCGTCGAGCAGCACCACCGCCGCCGCCTGTTCTGAACGCAGGCGCCGATTACGGATTGGTGGTGCCCGAGGCCGGATTCTCACTTCCCTCTGGAAAAGCAACAGCTGCTGATCGGAAACCGCCTTTCCAACCCACATCGCCCGGACGACCTAGACCTTGCGGCCGATCGACGCCGCACCCGGCGCCGGCCACGAGCGCCGGCACGGTCACCCTACTCCTGCTCCCCGACTCCGGCGCCGTGCTGCTGGTCTGGCCTGACCGCCGCGCGATGCGGATCGAGCGCGAGGGGGGCCGTGCAGCTCTCCTGCCTATGGCCGGCGCCGACGCCGGCCCGCGGCGTCGGCGCTCAAGGCGGGAGCTTCTCAGTTGCGCTTGCGCCGGCGCACTACGGCACCGGCGAGCGCCGTGGCGCCCAACAGCGCCAGCGTGCCGGGCACGGGAACGTTGTTCACTGCGCGCAGGGTGAAGGTGAACGTGTAGTCGGCGGTCGCGATGTCAAAAGAAGAAGCCGCAACAGTCGCGGAAGTGACGTTGTAGCTTCCGGAACCGAGCGGCAGCCCCCGACTCCGGCGCCGGGCCGCGTGAGCCTTCTCAAACCGATCCTGGGTATGAAATCCAGTTAATCAATATCAATTCCGATCCCACAAATAACCCAGCGGTATTTTCGGCAGCTGCCTTTCAACAAAGACATGGCGATACTAATTGGTCACTCATATCCGCCCACGGTATTCGAGCCAGAACAAGCTTCGGAATCACATTCAGTTTGGTGTGGCAAACGTGCAGGAGCCGAACGTTCTTGCGTTACTCGGCCTCGGCGTGGCTTCGCCCTGGGTAATGCGGCGGAGACGAGCGACTTCAATTTAAATAGAGCCGCCGGTGGCACCCAAGGTGGAAGGCATGTTAAAACGCATTCCGACATGATTGCGGACGAAGGCTGCCCGAGGCGGGCGATCGTACGAGTAATCGACGTGGCTAGCACGGCCGAGGGTGATAATTCGCGGATGATGGAACGCTTCGCCACGAGCCGCCTTCGGGCGGCTTTTTCGTTGCCGCTCATCGCTCGATCGTAGCCGTTCGTCTGTGTTGAACCGCGGTTCGTGGTGCAGCGCGACAAATGCCACGTATTGGCTCCGCCTTCCTCTCCTATCGTCCAGAGAACAACAACCGGGACGCAGAAGCCATGACCGACGAACAGCTAGATGAACTGATGAAACGCGTAGCCGAGGGCGACGACGACGCGCAGCAACAGATCGACACGTGGATTGCGACGGCGCTCGCGCCACTATGCGCAACGCCGCCGCTGCCCGATGACGTGGGCTGGCTGAACGACGAGTCCGAATGCTGCTGCTCGGGAGAAGAGCGGGTGGCGGCCTAGGAGCCCTTCGCACGGTTACAGCGAGCCGCCTTCGGGCGGCTTTTTCATTGGCCCGATCGAGCCGTCGGGCCGGATGCGGATCGCATGCCGCCTGACAGGAGCACCAACACGTCGCCGCAGTAGAGGAGGAGCACAAGCATGATCGAGATCGTGGGTGCTGGCGCTGTGCGGTATCGGCCCCGTGGCCTAGGCCGAGCGGCAACCCAGGCAGAAGAGTAGACCATGGTCAGACCATGACAAATCGAGGAAAGTGGTGCCCGAGGCCGGACTCGAACCGGCACGGCCTTTCGGCCGAGGGATTTTAAGTCCGTTGAGAAGGCTTCGCCAAGCTTCGTCAGGGTTCACGAAGCACCATTACAGATCCTTTCCAATCAACTACTTACGCTTGCCAAGCTTCCGCAAGCTTCGTTAGACTTCGCCACGTACCGGCCGAGAAGTGTAGACCGAGTGTAGACCGGGACACGTACGGGATAACGGATCCCCCGGAGGCTCGAATGGCAGCGAAGCTGACCGATGCGGCGGTTCAGGCCGCGATCAAGAAGGCGATCAAGAAGGCGAAGGAGATCGAGAAGGCGGCGCCTAGCAAGGAGAAGAAGGCCCCTAGCGCGACCGTCTGGAAACACGAAAGCCGAGGCCGAGGCGCCGGGGCTCTCTCGCTCAAAGCCGCCGGGAACGGTCGGGCGCACTGGTACTTCCGCTACGCGCTCGATCGCAAGAACCAATACGTTCCAATCGGCCCATACGGCAAAGGCGCCGACGAGTTGACCTTGCAGGCGGCACGGGCGCGATGCGACGAGCTCGCTGTGCAGCGGGCGGCGGTACCTACAGGAGACCTACGCGGCAGCCTGGCTGTGCAGGAAGCCGCACGCGAGGCCGAGCACCGACAACAGGTGCAGGCAGTACAGCAGGCGCCATCGCACTCGTTGGCGGCGCTGATGGATGTCTATGCCGACGCGCTCGACGCACGCGGCAAGGGCGCTGCCGGCGACGTGCGCGGGATCACCAAGCGGCACATCGTCGAGCCCTTCTCACAGTACGCCGAGGCGCCCGCACGCGAGCTCACGCAGCGCCAAGCCGTCGAGATCATTCGGCGTGTCGTCGAGCGCGGCAACGGGCGCACGGCCGGCAAGCTGCGCTCGTATCTGCGTGCCGCCTTCGCGCTCGCGTTACGGGCCGAATCCGACGCATCAGCGCCGTCGAAGATGCTCGGGTTCAACATCGAGTCCAACCCGGTCGCCGGCACCGTCGCGATGCCGCAATTCAACCGGACGCGGGAGCGGGCGCTATCCGAGGACGAACTGCGCGCGCTGTGGAAACGGCTGACGGCAACGGATACGCCCTCCTCGCTCGCCATCCGGCTGGCAGTGCTGCTCGGCGGACAACGCGTCGAGCAATTGATACGCACCAATATCTCCGACGTGGAAGGCGACACGATCACCCTGTACGACCCGAAGGGCCGGCGCACGGCGCCGCGCGTGCATGTCCTGCCGATCGGCGAGGAGGCGGGGAAGATCATCACCGTGTTGAAGGCGCGGGCCGAGGCAGCAGCATCGCCCTACCTGTTCCCTGCCGACGAAGCGAAGCCGATGAACGTGCGCACCGTGTCGAAGTACATGCAGTCGGTGCGCAAGACGATGACCGAGGCGAAGGAGACGACTGATTTCCTGCTCGCCGACGTGCGCCGCACCTGCGAGACGCGCATGGCCGAGCTCGGAGTGTCGAAGGACCTACGCGCGCAGATCCAGTCGCACGGGCTCGGTGGCGTGCAGGACCGGCACTACGACCGCTACGAATACTTAAAGGAAAAGCGAATCGCGCTCGACGCCTGGGCCGCGTGGCTTGCAGGCGGCCAACGATCTGGTGCGAACGTCGTCGGGATAAAGACTCGCAGCAAGAAGAAAGCCGCTTAGTACGGGGATCCCCGCACAGATGAGTCCATTTGCCGAAATGCACTCGCACGCAAAACGCAATTGTGGGCATTACAATGATCCTCGCTGAATCGCGATGACGTTGTACGCGAGGAGGTAGCGAGGAAGGTCCTTGGGGCGGAACCGTAAAAGGCGAGGCCCCCGGTGCTGGTAACACCGAGGGCCTCATGACCGGAGAGCAGAAGCCCCCAGGCCGTCGAGAAAACTTGTGGGCTGATGCAGCGAGCTGCGACAAGTCCACACTTGTGTTTAGCGGAAGCGTAACACTACCTGAGTCGGCAGGGGGCGAAAAGCCCCCGCGCTCCCGCACGTCGCCTATCTTGCGCCCGTCAAGGGGCTCCGGGTTCGATCAACGAACTAGGAGTCCTGACTGTGGCAATGCCGACCCGCCGCGACCCCGCGGCAATCAACCCCGATGCTGCAATCCTGCGCACGAAGCCGGCCGCGAGCTTCGTCGGCTTGGGACCGACTTCCTTCTGGAAGCTGCGCAAAACCGATCCTGACTTCCCCCCTGCCATTCCGCTAGGCGGCGGGCGGGCGATCGGCTTTCGCCGCACCGACCTGCTCGCGTGGCTCGACGCGCAGGCGTCGAAGGGGGCGCAATCGTGAGCGCGCCTCCGAATCCCTTCGCGTTCGAGGTGCTCAATTTCACCCCGGATGATGAATCCGAGTGGGGGCAGCGGGTCGGCACTGGCTCGATGCGGACCGCCGCCGGTTTGATCTTCAAGACCGTTACGTTCCTGAAACTGCCGAACGGTGAACGGGTCGCCAAGCTTCCGATGCAGAGACTTGGCTTCAGCGGCGATTCGTTCGCTCCGATTCTCGATTTCGCATCCGAGGATGCCGAGCGGCAATGGAACGCGGCGGCCTGGGCGGCGCTGGATCGCTTTTTGGCGCAGGAACGGCCGACGGGGACGCTGCAATGAGCGCGCGCCTCTACGTCGCCGCGCAGCACGACGAAGGCTTTCGGCAAGCCGAGCGGTTCCTCGATCGACTGGCGACCGGGCCATGCGGTGCCGACGATCTGGCGCAGGAACTTTCGATCGCACGTTTCGGCTCGCTCGAAAGGCAGCGGGCCTTCTGCGCGCGGCTCCAGCAAGCGTTGCTCGAAGGGGTGCGCGATGCCTAGAAAAAGAAAGGCCGCCCCCGGCAAAGAGGCGGCCCTCGAAGAACAACAGCGCACCGACATTCTCGCCGACGACGCCAAGGCCAGCAAACAAGAGAACTTTGGTGCGTGCCTGTGCGGTGCGCGCATCAGCGGCAACGTCGTCACCCTGCGTTGCCCGACGTGCTCGGCGTGGCGTCGGTGGCGCTCGGCTTTCCGAATCGCCGCGCAGGCGTTGCGGGGTCCGCAGTCGTGAACGGCGCCACGCGGCAGAGAAGGGGCTGAACAATGGCACGTTCAAGCCGCAAGCCGGTAGACCCGCAGGGGCGCCATATACGGGTCTACGTCACGCTTTTGAATGCGCCTGCGTGGCGATGCCTTGGTTGGTCCGCGAGAGCCCTATACGTCGATTTGAGGGCTTCTGTGGGCGCCACCAACAACGGGAACATCAGCGCGGCGCTCTCCGACCTCAAGCATCGTGGATGGGCGTCGTCCAAGACCCTCGCAAGGGCCTTGTACGAACTGCGTGCGCTCGGCTTTCTCGCCGTCACCCGCGAGGGCGGATTCAAGCAGGGAACGCGCGTGCCGACGCTGTATCGGTTCACCGACCTCGAAGTGTTCGAGCAGCCGAAGCTAGGCGTGCAGCCTGTGAAGGCAACGCATGACTACTTGCGCCACGAAAGCGTCACCGATGCGAGGAAGGCGCTGCACGACGGGCTCGATCAACTGCGTGCCGAAGGCCGCAAGAAGCAGATCCCGAAAAAAAATCTCCCTGTTCCGAAAGGGAACCGTATCGCTTCCGAAAGTGAACCGATAGCGCCTTTTATCGCTTCCGAAAGGAAACAGGGAAAGCGCGCATCGCTTCCGAAAGGGAACAGGGAGATTTTGCAGTGAATCGCCCGGAAACCCGCACCGATGCTAGCGATGCGCCGATTACTGACGCTGATTCGTTAGTGACCGCTCCCTGTTTCCTTTCGGAACACCTTTATATGTTGCCACTCCAATGCGCGGCTACTACTGCTTCTGCTGCACCGGAAACCACGGCAAAACACGGCGCGGCGCCAATGTCGGCTCGCTGGCAGATCACCGTGCTGATGCTGCTCGCGCCCCAGCGTGCGGCTCGCGTGCTGATCGAGCGGCTCGCGCGCTGGCCCGCCGAGGTGCGCCGGCACGAACTGCCCGACGACTGCCGCCGTCGTTTCGGTGCTGGCCGGAGGACGACGTGACGCATCGGTGGTCGAAGGCGTCACGGCACGCACGCGGATACGGCAGCGCCTGGGATCGGCTGCGGGCCGAGGTGCTATCCGCCGAGCCGCTGTGTCGGGTCTGCGCCGGTAAGAAGCGAGTCACGGCTGCCACGAACGTCGATCACATCATCGCCAAGAGCAAAGGCGGCACGGACGAGGTGTCGAACCTGAGGCCGTTGTGCGACGAGTGCCGGCGCGTCAAGGATGCAGCCGATCGCGGTGCTCGATTGCGCCCGAGGATCGGCGTCGATGGCTGGGCTGTCGATGAATGACCGGGGGAGCCTTCGGCCTTTTTTCGAGTTGCCAAAGGACCGGGCGCTCCCTCGTCTTTCGCTAACCGTCCTTTTTTCTAGGAGACCGCATTGCCACGAAAATCCGCTGCCGCACTGAGCGTTGCGCCTATCACTGGCCCGCGACGCATTCAACCGCCGAACGATCTGCCGGAGCCTTGCCGAGCGGTCTGGCGCGAGTTGGTCGATTCACTTCCGCCTGATCGCTTCCACAAGTCCGACCGGCCGCTGCTGGTGTTGTACTGCCGCGCGCTGTATCAGGCCGATCTCGCATTCGAGGCGCTCGAACAGTACGGCGCCGCCGACGGCGATTCGGTATCGCCCTGGCTGCGCGTAGCCGACTCGTCGGCGAAACAGGCCGCGACGCTGGCGACGAAGCTGCGCCTGTGTCCGCAGTCGCGCCTCGATCGCAAGGTGGCGGGACCGGCTGCGCGTGGTGGCGAGGCTGCACCGCGCCCTTGGGAGAGCGAGGAGCCGCTGAGATGACGACGCAGCAACGCAAGCCACTGCCCCCGCCGCCGCGCGGCCCGCAACGATCCCCGCACGCACGGTCTCGCGCCCCGCAAGACCAACGTGTGCAGCGCCTCGACCGCCGGCTGGCCGGCAATAGGAGTTGAAGATGAATCTGGACAAGCTTGAAGAAGCCTTCGCCGAGCGCCTGGTGCGCGTCGGCGAGAAGGCCGGCGCGAAACTGCCGGCTGATCGTGTCGTCGCTGCTCTGCTCGCTGCCGCGCTGTCGATCGCGCTGAAACACGCCGACGGCGCCGAGGTCGCTGCCCAACTGCGCGCGGTGCTCGATCGCGTCGAACCGCTGCCGCAGTTGTCGCCGATCGATCCTGCTTCGCTTAATTGATGCGCGTCGTGAGACCTGCGAAAATAGCGATGTTGCATCGTCGGGACGCCGATGACGCAGCCCGCGTAAGCCGGAGCCGCACTGGTGGGACGCCAGTGGCCGCGCTCTCGGCCTACTCCCGGTGGGATGCCGGGCAGCCGCGAGATAACGCTGAGGTGCAATTTGCGCCTCGTGGAATCGTGCGCGGCTGACATTGGTTCATGTCGCGCCAACACAGGAGCACATGAACATGAATTTCCCCGAAATCAAGGCGTCGATCGACGCCACTGCTGCAGCGTTCGATGCGTTCGCAGCCAAGCAAGATGAGCAAGTCGCCGAACTGCGCGACCGGCTCGAAACGCTCGAATCGAAGCGCGGCGGCCCTGGCGTAACGACCGCCGCAGGCGCCCCGCTGCTGCAATTCAAAAGCGCGAGCGGACAGACCTACCCGCTGCTTCGTAGCACTGATCGACTGGCGGGCCGCGAGACGAAGGCCGACGACTTCAACCTGGCCGAGTGGGTTCACGCACAGATCGCTGGCGCCACGAGCACCAAGGCAGTCTCGTCCGGCCCTGCGCTGGTCGAAACCGCGTTGTCGTCGCGGATCATCGATGCTGTACGGGACGCCACCACGATCATCCGGGCCGGCGCGCAGACAGTCATGATCGACCAGCCGACGGCGATGGGCCGCATTACCGGCGACCCGACTGTGTTTCAGCACACTGAGGGCTCGAACGACATCACGCCGTCCGATGTGTCGGTCGATGCGGTGACGCTCAATCCCAAGGTGCTCGCCGCAACGGTTCCGCTAACGGGCGAGGTGCTGGCCGATTCGCCGAACCTGGGCGCCATTCTCGAAACGTCGCTGACTGCCGCCTTCGCGGTGAAACTCGATGCGCTCGCGCTGGCGACGATTCTCGCCGACGCCAACGTGCCGAAGTCCGCCGCTGGTCAGGACACGGCGCTGTGGGCAAAGACGCTCGAAGCAGTGGGCGCGGCGATGGCGGCGAAACAACCGCTGCCCACGGGGCTGATCTGCAACACGGCGGACTTCATCGCGCGTGCGTCGCAACTGGCGAGCACGGCCGGGAGCTGGCTGGGCAAACCGCCCGCGCTGGCCGGCATGACCGAGTACCCCACGACGGCGATTACTGCCGGGACGGCGCTGCTCGGTGGCTTCGCCGAGTCGGTGCTGATCGCGATGCGGCAGGGGCTGCGCTTTGAGATCGTGCGTTGGAACGACCCGGGCCGCTACTCGCACCTGCTGATCGCGCACATGAGGGCCGACGGAATCGTGTTCCAGCCCAAGCGGTTGTTCAAGCAACTGAAGACGGTTGTCTGATCCAAGCCCCTGACGGCGCGCAAGTGCGCCAAGCCTGCTGCCGTCCGCGCGACCATCCCACGCGCGCCCCCCGAGCAGGCATCCCGAACCCGACCGGCGGGGCTCGCGAAAGCGGGGGTTAGCCGGACGCGGCGTAAGTCGCTGAGTGGCCGCGCGAATCGAAACGAACCGGCGACAGCCGGCGGCGCGGAACTGCATGGCCGCGCGCGGCCGGCACCTTCAAGCACCGAGGGCTTTGAAAATGAGCATTGGAACTATCACCGTCGATTTGCTCGCACGCACCGGATCGTTCGAGACTGACACCAACCGCGCAGCAAAGATCGCCCGGAAACGAGCGCAGGAGATCGACGACGCTTTCGCCAAGGCAGGCAAGGCAATCGGGCTGTCCCTTGCCGCTGGTGCTACTGCGGCGGCTGTAGCGTTCAAATCGACCGTCGATCGGATGGACGAGTTGTCGAAGGCTGCGGCACGCGCGTCGATGCCCACCGAGGACTTCTCGCGCCTTGCCTACGCGGCCGACCTTGCCGACGTGTCCCTGCAGGATCTGCAAGGCTCGATGGGCAAGCTGTCCAAGGCGCAGGGCGACGCAGCCCGAGGTGCCGGCGAGCAGGCCAAAGCGTTCGAGGCGCTCGGCATTTCCTACAAGAACGCCGACGGCAGCCTGCGGAACACGCGCGATGTTTTCTTCGACTTCGCCGACCGATTCCAGGAGTTCGAGGGATCGCCCGAGATTGTGACCTTGGGAATGAATCTCTTTGGCCGCTCGTTCCAGAACCTGATCCCGCTGCTCAAGGACGGCGCGCAGGGTCTCAAGGATGCGGGTATCGAAGCCGACGCGCTCGGCATAACGCTTTCGACGAAGGCGGGCAAGAACGCCGAGGCGTTCAACGACAACATTACGCGCCTCACCAAGTCCGTCGAGGGCTTGAAGATCGAACTGTTCTCGGGGCTGATTCCGCAATTGGACGGCGTTATCGAGCGGTTCCTCGCTGCGACGCGCGAGGGCCTGAACTTCGTGGACGCGATCGACGTTGCAATCGGCGTCGAAGGCTTCCGCCGACTCGACGATCAGATCCTCAACACGCGCAACACCATCAAGCAGATGCAGGACATGCTCGATGCCGGCGTCGGTCCGGGCGGTGGCTTTGTGGACGTACCGAAGCTGCAGCGCGAAGTCGATGCCGCCAACGCGCAGCTCGATCGCCTGATCCGCGTGCAGCGTCGGATCGCTGGCAGCGACCCGGCTACGGGCTCGTTCGGGCCGCTCGTGTCGGAACCGCCGACCGAGAAGCCGCGCAAATTGCGGCTCCTGGGCGGCTCCGGGAAGTTGGGAGAGGACAAGTTAGCCAGCGTCATCGATGCCGCCGTACAGCGCGATTTCGAGCGTCTGGAGGCCCTTCGCGAGCAGGCAGACGAGTTCGAGGGGCTGATTTCCAAGGCGCTCGCCGACGATGCGGCGAACCTGCGCGCCCAGGCCGACGCATGGAAGGACTTGATCGACCCGACGCGGGCCTATGCGCGCCAGCTCGAAGAAATCCGCGCGCTCGTCAAGACGGGAGACCTGACGCCGGCCGAGGGCATCGCCGCTGAGTTCGAGGTGGAGAGCAAGCGTAACGACGAACTGTTGCGCGGACTGAGCGAACAGACGCAGGAAGCAAGCGACGCGGCGCGCGAGCTCGGGCTTACGTTCCAGTCTGCCTTCGAGGATGCCGTTATCGAAGGCGAGAAGTTCTCGAAGGTGCTCTCGGGAATCGGGCGCGACCTGTTGCGCCTGACGATCCGCAAGAGCGTCACGGAGCCTGCCGCGAAGTGGCTCTCGACGGCGCTGAATCTCGGCTCGCTGTTCGGCGGTGCTCGTGCGGACGGCGGGCCGGTTTCGGCGGGAAGCAGCTACCTCGTGGGCGAACGAGGACCGGAGTTGTTCACGCCGAGCACCTCCGGGGCGATCGTGCCGAATCACGCAATGGGCAACGGCCCGAACATCGTGAACAACTACACGTTCGGCGCCGGGGTGAACGTCGCGCAACTGCAGCAGTTTGCCGAGCAGATCAAGGCCGACACGAAGGCCGACATCCTGGGCGGGATGCAGCGCGGCCGCTACGCCGTCGCTTGACGCGCTGCGCGGGCGGGGCGGATACTCGTCGCGCGCCGCACATCCGGCGTACAGGATTGGCGTCCTGGAACTGAGGCGGGCAACCCGCCGTGAGGCGGTATTTTTTCGCTCGCGCTGCACGTCCCTATGGGCGGGCCAGTGGGGGAGCTCGAAAGGGCTCGCCGGTCCTCAGTCCGGTCAACGCCAATCCTGCTGTGCCTGCCCACCCAAACGAAATGAGACAGGGGGATTGCCATGCAGCAGACGGTTAAGAAGAAAGTCGGCGCACTGCCGTTCATCACGACTTCCTACGGAAAGCACGGGAAGTACCTGGCGCGCAGCGAATTCGACGTTCCCGCCGAAGCCTACGGCGACGGCTGGCTTACCGGAATGGAGGCGGCCGCGCAGTTTATGGACGCGATACGCGAGAACCGCCCGTACTTCAGCATTGCGAGCGTCCTCGAAGCAGTGGCGAAGGCGCGCGACGATAGCACCGGCTGGCAGTGCGTCGGGCGGTGCGGCGCTGCGACCGGATTCCTTGCGATGATCGAGGCTATGCTCCGGGCTACGGCTCGCGATTACGACTGCGGCGCATGGATTCGCGAACGTCGCGACGAACAGGCAGAGTTGCACGCTGAGGCGGAGGCGTCTCGACAAGCCGAGCAAGCGGAGCGCAATCGCGCCTTCGTCGCACGCATGCAGGCTGCGAAGCAGGCGAAGCGGGTGCGCGAGGAGGAACAGCAGGTAGCGTAGTCATTGCCGCGCCCCGCCACAGCCGCCTACGGGCGGCTTTTTCGTTGTTCGACCGTTGTGTAGACCAAGTGTAGACCAAGCGTGCTTCAGCTCTACATTGTTAGTAATTGCTATCGACAAGAGTGGTGCCCGAGGCCGGAATCGAACCGGCACGGCCTTGCAGCCGAGGGATTTTAAGTCCCTTGTGTCTACCGATTTCACCACTCGGGCGCCGCTGGGCAGTGTACCGGGGCGACGCCCGACACGGCGCGCGCCTGCGCGCGTCAGTTGCCGTGTGGCGCCGACAGGCGCGGCCTTCGCAGCACCTGCCGGATTTCAAAGCGCAGGATGCCGAGATCGCTGAGCTCGCGATCGCTGCGCGCTTCGAGTTCGGTGCGCGCCAGATCCGCCTGCCGCCGCGCCGCCCACCCGTTCAACACGCGCTCGACTCGGTGCAGCAGGTGGCGCCACGCAAGGCCGCGAAGCGCCACTTCGAGTCGATACGGAGAAACACGGTTTCGCATCCTCGTCTCCCTTGGTAGCGACGGCGGTCGTTCGGGATCAGCTGCGCCACGGCAGTTCGAGCTTCTGCCCATCGGGCAGATACACGTCCACCGGCGTTGCCGCGAGCAAGGCGACGAGGTTCATCGGTTGCGAACCCACCGCGAAGATCTGGTGCAACGCATTGCGCAGCACCGCGACGGTCTGGCCGGCGCCGAAGCGATGCACCTGCCCGTCGATGTGCAGCTCGCCGGTCCCGCTCGAGCAAAGCACGATCTCCTCGCAATCGTGCCGGTGCGGAGGCGTCGAGCCACCCGGCGCAATCGTCTGCCGCCAGACGCTCATCTGCTCCAGCCCGTCGTCGCTGCCGGCCCACGTCGCGTGCGATGGTCGCAGCGGCGTGCATTGGACTCGGGCTCGCGCAGGTTCCCGACTACGTGGTTCGCGACGAGCTCGCCGACGGGCGCCTCGTCGAGGTGCTGTGCGCGCACCGTCCCGAAGCGATGCCGATCTCCGCCGTGTATCCCGGCGCTCGGCTGCTGCCCGCTCGGGTTCGCGCCCTGCTCGACGTCCTCGAAACGTTGCGCGACGCCGGCACCCCGCCTGTCGGGCGCGATCGGCTGCTCCGACGAGCCGCCGGGGCGAAGAAAAGGCGGTGAACCCCGCCTGAAGCGCATTCACCCGCCCCTGCCGAAAGGACGGGCCGGCCATTTGCGCAGTTTCCGGTTTTCGGCAACGCAACCGGAGGATCACATGCAACGAGACCCGACCCCCTTCGCCGAGCGCCGACGCGTCCTCGGCCTGGGTCTGCTCCTGCTCGCGTCGAGCGGACTCGGCGCGTGCACGACGACCGGCCCCACGGGCGCCTCCACGGCGGTCGCCAAGCGCACCGAAATCGATGCGGAGGTGAACACCACGCTGACTAAACTGTACGAAACCGCACCCGGTTCGCGCGAACTCGTCGAGCGCGCGAGCGGCGTTCTCGTGTTTCCCCGGGTAATTCGGGTCGCTTTCGGCATCGGCGGCGCGCACGGCGACGGCGCGCTGCTGGGCAAGGACGGGCGCACGCTCGGCTACTACACCGTGAACGCCGCCTCGATCGGTCTGCAGGCCGGTGCACAGTCGCAGGCCGCGGTATACCTGTTCATGACGCCCGACGCCCTGCAGCGCTTCCGTGCAAGCAACGGCTGGACCGCCGGTGTGGATGCGACGGTCGCGGTCGCCAAGGTCGGCGCGAACGGCCGCATCGACACCGCCAGTGCCCAGCAACCGATCATCCAGTTTGTGATGACGAACGCAGGACTGGCAGCGGGCGTCGCGCTGGAAGGAGCGAAAGTCACGCCGATGAGCACCTGACCCCGGCAACCAGGACGAAGTCGGCCGTATTCGAGCGCCCCGCCAGGTGCGGGGCGCGGCCCCGGGTCGAAACCCCGGCCCGGTGCCCCTCACCTGCCCGCCGCGCGTGGCCGCATCGCCCACTTGGCAGCGCGCTGAGCCGACGCGAGGCAGAATTGACACTCCGATCGCGCCGGTTATAATCGCTGGCTTCGCGCGGGAGTAGCTCAGTTGGTAGAGCGCAACCTTGCCAAGGTTGAGGTCGCGAGTTCGAGACTCGTCTCCCGCTCCAGTCTTCTCTTCTTCGGTCCACGAACCGCCGTTCCGCGCGGTTCGACCTGCTCTCCCGGCGGAGTGGCAGAGTGGTCATGCAGCGGCCTGCAAAGCCGTGTACGCCGGTTCGATTCCGACCTCCGCCTCCAGTCCAGCCTTGAAATCGGTCGCTTGACCTTGACATGATGTCAAGGTGGAGGATGCACGCAATGGCATCGTCCGGGAACATCCAATGAGCACCGAAACCCTGTCTCCGAGTCCGCGGTTCGCGGCCGCGGCGACGCTGCAGCTTCAGGTCAAGGGGATGACCTGCGCGTCCTGCGTCGGTCGCGTGGAGCGCGCATTGCGCAAGTTGCCCGGCGTCGTCGACGCGAGCGTCAACCTGGCCACCGAAACCGCCAGCGTAAGCGCCGACGCGTCGGTCACGCCCGCCGATCTCACGCAAGCCGTCGAGAAGGCCGGTTACGAGGTCGCGCGCGACAGCTTCGACATTCCGGTCGCCGGAATGACCTGCGCGTCGTGCGTCGGGCGCGTGGAACGCGCGCTGGCGAAGGTGCCCGGCGTCGCCGCGGTCTCTGTCAATCTCGCCACCGAGCGCGCGCACGTCGAGACGCTCGGCGCAACGCCGTTGCAGGTGCTGCACGAAGCCATCGAGCGGGCCGGCTACGAGGTCGGGCCGGACGCTGACCCGGAAACAAGCGCAGCAGCCGCATCGACCGCTCCCCGCCTGCCCGGCTGGTGGCCGGTCGCGCTCGCCGCCGTGCTCACGCTGCCGCTGGTCGCGCCGATGCTCGTTGCGCCCTTCGGCGCCGACTGGATGCTGCCCGCGTGGGCGCAACTGCTGCTCGCGACGCCGGTGCAATTCTGGCTGGGCGCGCGCTTCTACCGCGCCGGGTGGAAGGCGCTGCGCGCGGGCACCGGAAACATGGACCTGCTGGTGGCGCTGGGCACGTCGGCCGCCTACGGGCTGTCGCTGTACTTGATGTTCACGGCGCACGGGCACGGCATGCCGCACCTGTACTTCGAAGCGTCGGCCACGGTGATCACGCTCGTGCTGCTGGGCAAGTGGCTCGAGGCGCGTGCCAAGCGCCAGACCACCGATGCGATCCGCGCATTGAAGGCGTTGCGGCCCGAGACCGCGCGCGTGCGCCGCGACGGCATCGAAACCGAAGTGCCGGCTGCGAAGGTGCGCATCGGCGACCTCGTCGTGGTCCGTCCGGGCGAGCGGATTCCCGTCGACGGCGAGATCGTCGAGGGGCGCAGCCACGCCGACGAATCGCTGATCACCGGCGAGAGCCTCCCGGTGGCCAAGGCGCTCGGCGAGCGCGTCACCGGCGGATCGATCAACGCCGAAGGACTGCTCGTCGTGCGCACGCTCGCCATCGGCAGTGAATCGATGCTCGCGCGGATCATCCGCATGGTCGAAGGCGCGCAGGCGGCAAAGGCACCGATCCAGCGCCTCGTCGACCGCGTGAGCGCCGTATTCGTGCCGGTCGTGCTCGGCATCGCGCTGGTCACGCTCGCGGCGTGGGGACTCGCCACCGGCGACTGGGAAAGCGCGCTGCTGAACGCAGTCGCGGTGCTCGTCATCGCCTGCCCGTGCGCGCTCGGGCTCGCCACGCCGACGGCGATCATGGCCGGCACCGGCGTTGCCGCGCGCCACGGCATCCTGATCAAGGACGCACAGGCGCTCGAGCTCGCGCATTCGGTCAGCGTCGTCGCGTTCGACAAGACCGGCACGTTGACGATCGGCCGACCGCGGCTGGCGGCGGTGCTCGCCGTCGGCTCGAGCAACGCGCAGGAAGTGCTGCGCCTGGCGTCGGGGCTGCAAAGCGCCAGCGAGCATCCGCTGGCGAAAGCGGTACTCGACGCCGCGCACACGCGCGGGCTTTCGGTTCCGTCGGTGCGCGACGTGCGCGCGCTGGCCGGCCGAGGCATTCATGGCATCGTCGACGACGAGTTGCTGCACCTGGGCAGCCCTCGCCTGCTCGACGAGCTCGGCGTTCCGGCCGGCGAGCTCGCCGCGCAGGCCGCGCGGCTGCAGTCCGAAGGACACACGGTGTCGTGGCTGGCGCGCAAGAGCGGCGACTCGCACGAGTTGCTCGGGCTGCTCGCCTTCGGCGACGAGGTCAAGCCGGAAGCCGCTGCGGCGATCGCGTCGCTGCAGGCGCGCGGCATCCGCACCGTGCTCGTCACCGGCGACAACCGCGGCAGCGCCGAGTCGGTCGCGGCGCAACTCGGCATCGACGAGGTGCGCGCCGAAGTGCTGCCCGATGCGAAGGCAGCGATCATCGGCGAACTGGGCCGCGGCGACGCCGTCGTCGCGATGGTGGGCGACGGCATCAACGACGCGCCGGCGCTGGCCGCGGCGAACGTCGGCATCGCCATGTCCACCGGCACCGACGTCGCGATGGAGGCAGCCGGCATCACGCTGATGCGCGGCGACCCGCGGCTCGTCGCCGATGCGATCGACGTGTCGCGTCGCACCTACGCGAAGATCCGGCAGAACCTCTTCTGGGCCTTCTTCTACAACGCGGTCGGCGTGCCGCTGGCCGCGCTCGGCTTCCTGAACCCGGTCATTGCAGGCGCCGCAATGGCCTTCTCGAGCGTGAGCGTCGTGAGCAACGCATTGCTGCTGCGCCGCTGGCGGCCGAGCGGCGACGCCGCCGCCGGCCCATCGGGAAGCGGCCGCGGCGCGCCCCACGAAGCCGCAGCGCCGCTGCGCGCGGCGGCCGCGTCGGAATGATCGACATGGACGCGCAACCGATGAACATCGGCGACGCCTCGCGCGCATCCGGCGTCTCGCCGAAGATGATCCGCCACTACGAGTCTCTCGGGCTGATCCCGACGGCCGCGCGCAGCGACGCCGGCTATCGCCGGTACTCGGCCAACGACGTGCACCTGCTCGCCTTCATCGCGCGCGCCCGCGATCTCGGCTTCTCGATCGCCGAAATCGCGCAGCTGGTCGGCCTGTGGCAGGACCGCACGCGGCCGAGCGCGAAGGTGAAGGCGCTCGCGCTCGAGCACATCGAGCGGCTCGAACGCAAGGTGCGCGAACTGCTGGAGATGAAAGCGACGCTGCAGCAACTCGCGGCGTCGTGCCACGGCGACGATCGACCGGAATGCCCGATCCTCGACTCGCTCGCCAGTGGCGAAGAGCCGTCGCCCGTGCTGCAGCCGGCCGAAGCGAACGACCCGGTCGCGGCAGCGGCGCTCAGCCCGAATCGCGCAGGTACGGCCAGGCGCGACGCAGGTAGTAGGTCATCGACCAGACCGTGAGGATCGCCGCCGCATAGATCAGCCAGGTGCCGACCACTGGCGCGTCGAGCACATCGAACAGCGGCCGGTCGTACAGCAACAGCGGAATCGCCACCAGCTGCGCGATCGTCTTGAACTTGCCGATCGAATGCACGGCCACGCTCGTGCGCGCACCGATCTGCGCCATCCATTCGCGCAGCGCCGAGATCGTCAACTCGCGTCCGACGATGATCGCGGCGACGATCGCATCGACCCGCCCGAGGGCGACCAGCATGACCAGCGCGACGCAGACGATAAGCTTGTCGGCGACCGGATCGAGGAAGGCGCCGAAGGCGGAGGTCTGGCCCCAGCGACGCGCGAGCCATCCGTCGAGCCAGTCGGTGATCGCCGCCGCCACGAAGAGCACGGTGGCGACGACGTTCTGCGCGTGCACACTCATCGGGAGATAGAACGCGGCGACCAGCAGCGGGATCGCCAGCACGCGGGTCCAGGTGAGCAGCGTCGGAAGATTCAGAACCATGCAGGGATCGCGAGTACGTGCGTGGAGGACCGGTTCGGGCGTTCTCAGTGCAGCCGGCGATAGATCTCCTCCGCGAGCGTACGCGAAACGCCCTGTACCGAAGCGAGGTCGTCGACGCTCGCCGCCATGATGCCACGCAGCCCCCCGAAGCGCGCGAGCAGGCGCTGCCGGCGCCGCGGCCCGACGCCGTCAATCTCCTCGAGCCGCGACGTGTTTCGTGCCTTCGCGCGTCGCGCGCGCATACCGGTGATGGCGAAGCGGTGCGCCTCGTCGCGGATCTGCGCGATCAGCATCAGCGCCGCCGAGTGCAGGCCGGGCACGATCGGCGCCCGGCCGTCGGCGAAGACGAGCGTCTCGAGGCCCACCTTGCGCCCCTCGCCCTTCGCCACGCCGACGATCGTCGAGATGTCGAGCCCCAGGTCGGCGAACACCTGGCGCGCCATCTCGACCTGACCCGCGCCGCCGTCGACCAGGACGATGTCGGGCAGCGGCGCGTCGGCATAGCGGCGCTCGAGCACCTGGCGCATCGCCGCGTAGTCGTCGCCGCCCTCGATGTCGCGGATGTTGAAGCGCCGATACTGCGAACGCTGCATCGCGTGCTGCTGGAAGACGACGCACGAGGCCTGCGTCGCCTCGCCCATCGTGTGGCTGACGTCGAAGCATTCGATGCGCAGCGCATCGAGATCGCTGTCGTCCAGGCCGAGCAGTTGCGCGAGCGAGCGCGTGCGTGCCTGCTGCGATCCCTCCTCCGACAGCACGCGAGCGATCGAGACTTCGGCGTTCTGCCGGGCGAGGTCGAGCCATTCGCGGCGCACGCCCTGCGGCTGGCGGATCCAATGCACGACGTGCCCGGCCTGCTGCTGCAGCCACTCGAGCAGCGCCGGATCGGGCGCGACACCGTCGACCACGAGCACGGGCGGGGCAGGCATGCCGTCGTAGTGCTGCGCGACGAAGGCTTCGAGCACGTCGGCAGCCGACTCCGCATCGCCCGCCTCCGCGGCGTGCACCGGAAACACGGCCTTGTCGCCGAGGTGGCGTCCGCCGCGCACCATCGCCAGGTTCACGCAGATGCGTCCGCCACGCATCGCCACGGCGATGATGTCGGCGTCGGCGTCGGGCGCGGTCTCCATCGACTGGCGACTGAGCACTTTCGACAGCGCCGCCATCCGGTCACGCAGCACCGCGGCGGCCTCGAAGCGCAACGCCGCGGCTTCCGCGCGCATGCGCTCCTCGAGCTCGGCGAGCACAGCGCCGTGATCGCCCTGCAGGAAACGAACCGCCGCATCGACGTCGCGCGCATACGCCTCGCGATCGATCCGCCCGACGCACGGCGCGCTGCAGCGCCCGATCTGGTGCAGCAGGCAAGGCCTCGTGCGATTCGCGAAGACGCTGTCCTCGCAGGTGCGCAGCCGGAACACCTTCTGCAGCACCTGGATCGCCTCGCGCACCGCCTTCGCGTTCGGGAACGGTCCGAAATAGCGGTTGTTGCGGTCGACCGCGCCGCGGTAGTAGACGAGGCGCGGGAACTCGTGTCCGGTGATCTTCAGGTACGGATACGACTTGTCGTCGCGGAACAGGATGTTGTAGCGCGGCGCCGCCGTCTTGATCAGGTTGTTCTCGAGCAGCAGCGCTTCGGCTTCCGAGCGCGTGATCGTCGTCTCGATGCGCTCGATGCGCTCGATCATGTGCGCGATGCGCGGACTCGGCTGCCCCTTGTTGAAGTACGACGAGACGCGCTTCTTCAGGTCGCGCGCCTTGCCGACGTAGAGCAGCGCTTCGTTCGCGCCGATCATCCGGTACACGCCCGGACGGTTGGGCAGCTGCGCGAGATAGGCGCGCAGGTCGAAGGCCTTGTCCGGCTCCGGCGAGGCCTGCGACGGCTGCGGCAAGGCCTCCAGCTGCTGCGGCTCGATGGGTGCGCTGTCCTTCTCTTGCACGTCGCTCAGGGCCGAAACAACGCGGCCAGCCGCTCCTCGAAACCCTCCGGCGGGCTCCACTGCAGCCGCGCGAGCAACTCGTCGGCGAGATCGGGGCGGTTGCAGACGAGCACCATGTCGCAGCCGGCCGACAGCGCGGCCTCCGCGCGCGCGAGGATGTCGCCGGCCACGGTGGCGCCCTCCATGGTCAGGTCGTCGCTGAAGATCAGGCCGCGAAAGCCCAGGCGCTCGCGCAGGATCGTGCGCAGCCAGCGCGGCGAGAAACCTGCCGGCTGCAGGTCGACCGCCGGATAGACGACGTGCGCCGGCATCACCGACAGCAGCGCTTCGCCCATCCACGCGTAGGGCGCTGCGTCGTCGGCCAGCAGCGCTTCGAGGCTGCGCTCGTCCACCGGCAGCGCGACGTGCGAATCGGCGTCGGCGAAGCCGTGGCCGGGAAAATGCTTGCCGCAGTTCGCCATGCCAGCGAGCAGCAGGCCGTGCGACAGGCTGCGTGCGAGCGCCGCCACGGCAGCGGCGTCCGAATGGAAGGCCCGATCGCCGATCACCGCCGAGCGCCCCCAGTCGAGATCGAGCACCGGCGTGAAGCTCAGGTCCACGCCGACTTCACGCAACTCGGAGCCGATCGTGCGGCCGATTTCGGTCGCGCGCTTGCACGCCGCCTGCGGGTTCTCGTCCCACAACCGCCCGAGCTCGCGCATCGGCGCCAGCTCGGTAAATTCCTTGCGGAAACGCTGCACGCGCCCGCCTTCGTGGTCGACGCAGACGAGCAGCGGCGGCGTGCGCAATGCGTGGATCTCGGCGCACAGCGCCGCGACCTGCGCCTTCGACTCGAAGTTGCGCGCGAAGAGGATGACGCCGCCCACCAGCGGATGCCGCAGCCGCTCGCGCTCGTGCTCGTCGAGTGCCAGTCCGGCGACGTCGACGACGACCGGTCCTCTCATCGCGACTCCCTGGTTTCGACGATCACGAAGGCGACTGCGCTGTCGCGCTCGTCGGACAGCGACACGTGCGCGACCAGGCCGTTCTCGTCGAGGTGACGCGCGAGCGCGTTGTGCGTGTGCGCCACCGGACGGCCGCGCTCGTCGTTGAGCACCTGTAGAGAATGCAGCGTCATCGGCGCGTGCAGCCCGACGCCGAGCGCCTTGCCGAACGCTTCCTTCGCCGCGAAGCGCTTGGCGAGATAGCGGGCGGCATAGCCGCTGCCGTGGCCGCCCTTGGCGGCACGACGCCGGTACTCGGCGAACTCGTCGTCGCCGAGCACGCGGCGCGCAAATCGTTCGCCCCAGCGCGCGAGCAGCGCCTCGACGCGCTCGACGAGCACGATGTCGGTGCCGATGCCGTGGATCATCGCGCGCTGCCCGCCGCCGCCTCGCGGATCAGCCGCTTCATCTCGCGGACCGCCTTGCGCATCCCGACGAACAGCGCGCGCGAGATGATCGCGTGCCCGATGTGCAGTTCGCGCACGCCGTCGAGCGCGGCCACCGGCTGCACGTTGAAGTAGTTCAACGCGTGTCCGGCGTTGAAACGCATGCCGTGCGCACGAATGGCGGCGCCTGCGCTGGCGATGCGCGCCAGCTCCGCGACCACCGGCGCGCCTTCGGCGTCACGACCCTGCGAATGGAACGCGTGCGCGTAAGGCCCGGTGTGCACTTCGCACACGCGCGCGCCGATCGAGGCTGCGGCATCGACCTGGCGCGGATCAGCGTCGATGAAGACGCTGGTGACGATGCCGCCTTCCGCGAGCGCGGCGACGAAGTCGCGCAGCCGGTCGGACTGCGCGGCGATGTCCAGTCCACCCTCGGTCGTCACTTCCTGGCGGCCTTCGGGAACGAGCATCGCCATCTCGGGCCGCAGATCGAGCGCGATGCGCAACATCTCGTCGGTGGGCGCCATCTCGAGATTGAGCTTGATATGCGTGAGCTCGCGCAGCCGTCGCACGTCTTCGTCGTGCACGTGGCGACGGTCCTCGCGCAGATGCACGGTGATGCCGTCGGCGCCACCCAGGTGCGCCTCGACCGCCGCCCATACCGGGTCGGGCTCGTAGGTGCGCCGGGCCTGGCGAACGGTGGCGACGTGGTCGATGTTCACGCCGAGCTCGATCATGTCGAGGCAATCTCCGGGGAAGGTCAGAGCTTCTGCAGGTCGATCAGGATCTGCCGCGTGCTCAAGGGCGCGCCGTCGAGGTGGTGCGACAGGATCGCGCGCGTAAGGTATTTTGCCTGTTGCCGGCTCGCGACCGAGCCGTGCCGCCCCTCGGCGAGATCCTGCAGCACGCGGCCCGGCACGCTGTCGGGCGCGGCGGCGTCGCGCACGACGAATCCCTCGCCCGGTCGCCAGCCGTAGAAGCGCTGTGCATCGATCGGCTCGCGCGCCGCATCGCGCTCCAGATCGGGCGCGTAGCCGATCTCGCGCAGCAGCGTCCATTCGAAGCGGCGCAGCGTCTCGTCGAGCGATTGCTGCGAACCGAGCTGCACCAGTGCCTCGCCATAGGCATCGAACAGCCGCGGATGCGGATCCTCGCGCGCGAGCAAGCGCATCAGCAGCTCGTTCAGGTAGAACGCGCACAGCAGCGCGTCGCCGCACGGCGCATCGAGCCCGCCGCTCCATTCGGCGCCGGTGAGCGTACGCAGCTCGCGACGGCCGGTCCACGACACGCGCAGCGGCTGGAACTGCAGCAGCACCGCGCGCAGGCTCGAGCGCGGCCGCTTGGCACCCTTGGCCACCGCGGCGATGCGGCCGTGCTCGCGCGTGAACAGATCGACGACCAGGCTCGTTTCGCGATACGGCGTCGAATGCAGCAGCCAGGCCGGCTCTTCGCGGCTACTCGTAGCCATAGCTTCGCAGGCTCTGCTCGCTGCCTGCCCAGCCCGACTTCACCTTGACGAAGAGTTCGAGGAAGACCTTCGTGTCGAACAGACGCTCGAGATCGATCCGCGCCTCGGTGGCGATGCGCTTGATGCGCTCGCCACGCGCACCGATCACGATCGGACGCTGCGCCTCGCGCGCGACGACGATCGCCGCATGGATGCGTCGCAGGTTCGGCAGCTCCTCGAACTGCTCGATCTCCACCGTGCTCTCGTAGGGCAGCTCGTCGCCCAGTTGTCGGAACAGCTTCTCGCGGATCGTCTCGGCGGCGAGGAATCGTTCGCTGCGATCGGTGAGCGCATTGGTGTCGTAGACGGGCGGCCCCTCCGGCAGGCGCTGCGCGCACGCTTCGACCAGCGCGTCGAGTTGCCGCCCGCTGCGCGCGCTCACCGGCACGATCTCGTCGAATGCACGCACCTGGCGCGCGCGCTCGATCGCCGGCAGCAGCCGATCCTTGTCCTTCACCAGGTCGATCTTGTTCATCGCGAGCAGCACCGGCCGATCGGCGGGCAAGGCCTGCGCCAGGCGCGCGTCGGTCGCGGTCCAGTTGCGCGCATCGCAGACCAGCACGACCACGTCGGCATCCTGGGCCACCTGCATCGACGTGCGGTTGAGCACGCGGTTCATCGGTCCGCCGACCCGCGTCTGGTAGCCGGGACTGTCAAGGAAGAGCAGTTGCGCGTCGGACCGATGCACGACGCCGACGATGCGGTGGCGGGTGGTCTGCGGCCGATCGGAGGTGATCGACAGCTTCTGCCCGACGAGACGGTTGAGCAACGTCGACTTGCCGACGTTCGGACGCCCGACGAGAGCGACGGTGCCGCAGCGGAACATCGAAGCGGTAAGCGCCGCGCGGATCAGACGGCGTGCGCGCGATGCGCATGGCGCGCATCGCCGGCTGCCATGTCCTGCGGCGCCGCGGGGTCAGGCGCGTCCTGCTGCGGCACTGCGTGCTCAACGGCGTCCTCCTGCGGCAGCGCCGGGCTCGCACGTTTGCGCGCGCGCCGCGCCGATGCCTTCGCCTGCGCAGCCTCGAGCGCGCCGCGCGCCGCCGCCTGCTCGGCCGCGCGCCGGCTCGCGCCGCTGCCCAACACGTGGATCTGCAGCTTCGGAATCGCGCACTCGACCTCGAACACCTGGTTATGCGCCGCGCCGTGCGTGGCGACCACCGAATACACCGGCAGCGGAAGCTTCTTGCCCTGCAGGTGCTCCTGCAACAGCGTCTTCGCGTCCTTGCCGAGTGTCTTCGGGTCCACCGTCTTCAGGATCGGCTCGTAGAGCGCGATGATCATCGCCTGTGCGGCGTCGAATCCGGCATCGAGAAACACCGCGCCGACGATCGCCTCGACGGTGTCGCCGAGAATCGAAGGACGTCGGAAACCGCCGCTGCGCGCCTCTCCCTCGCCGAGCAGCAGGTGCGCGCTCAGGCCGAGGCGTTGGGCGATCTCGACCAGCGATTGCTGCTTGACGAGATTCGCGCGCAGCCGGGAAAGGTCGCCTTCGTCGATTCGCGCGAAATGCCGGTAGAGCATCGCCGCGACCACGCAGTTCAGCACCGAGTCGCCGAGGAACTCGAGGCGCTCGTTGTTCGGCTGTCCGTAGCTGCGATGCGTGAGCGCCTGCCGCAGCAACGCATCGTCGGCGAAACGATGACCGAGTTGCTGCTGCAGGTCGTCGAGGCTCATGTCGGCATCAGCGCACGCGGTTCGAGCCCTGGTAGTCGATGACCAGCGATGCGGGCCCGTACAGCGGAATGCGCTTCTCGTACTGGAACGAGACCGCCATCGTGCCGTCGGGCTGTCGCTCGACATGCAGGTCCTTGCCGGCAATCGACCGGATGTCGTCGATCGCCGCAAAACGATCGAAGGCCACCTGCACGTCGCGCGGCGTGTTCGCGCCGCTGCTGCCGACCTTGTTCACCGCACTGACGATCGCGCGGTATTCGAGCGCCGACGGCACGACGCGCATTCCGAACAGCGCGACCACGACGATGACGAAGGCCGCGAGCAGCAGGCCGAGCAGCGACAGGCCGGCCTGTCGCCGCGGCGCAGGGAAGGAAGCACGAATGGAATTCATTGGAAGCGTCCGATGCGCCCGAGATCGGTGAAGTTCATCCAGATGAAGAACGCCTTGCCGACGATGTTCTCCTCGGGAACGAATCCCCAGAAGCGGCTGTCCAGGCTGTTCTCGCGGTTGTCGCCCATCATGAAATAGTGACCGGCCGGAACCTTGCACGTCACCCCTCCGGCCGAGTAACGGCAGTCGTCGAAGTTCGGAAAGCGGAACACAGGCTGAATGTCAGACGGTTTTTCCAACTCTGTCAATATCTTATGGGTGACATCTCCGATTCTTTCTGAATACTGTGGATACAGCGTCAGCTTGCGCGTGTCCTCGAATTCGCCGGCCCGCTCGAGCGGCACGACCTGCCCGTTGATCGCCAGCCGCTTGTCCTGGTAGCTGACGACGTCGCCCGGCACCCCGATGACCCGCTTGATGTAGTCCACCGACGGATCCTGCGGAAAGCGGAACACCATCACGTCGCCGCGTTGCGGCTCGCCGACGTCGATCACCTTGGTGTGGATTACCGGCAGGCGAACGCCGTAGGCGAACTTGTTCACCAGGATCAGGTCGCCGACCACCAGCGTCGGCAGCATCGACTCCGACGGGATCTTGAAGGGCTCTGCGACGAACGAGCGCAGCACGAAGACGACGAGGATCACCGGGAACAGGCCCGCGGTGTACTCGAGCCACAGCGGCTGGCGCGTGCGGTTCGCGCGCAGCGCTTCGCGCTCGGCATCGACCGCCGCCGGCCCGGACGCGCGACCGAGCGCCGGCGCGCCGACGCGGTCGAACTCGGCGACCGCGGCATCGGCCGCACGCAACCGGCGCGAACGGAAGACCAGGCGATCGGCCACCCAGGCGACGAAGGTCACGACGAGAAGCAGAAACAGGATCAGCGCGAAATTCATTGTCGTTCGAAATAAATCCAGCGGTTCATCTGTCCTCGACCTGCAATACGGCGAGGAAGGCTTCCTGCGGAATCTCCACGGTGCCCACCTGCTTCATCCGCTTCTTGCCGGCCTTCTGCTTTTCGAGCAGCTTCTTCTTGCGCGTGATGTCGCCGCCGTAGCACTTGGCCAGCACGTTCTTGCGAAGCGCCTTGACGTTCTCGCGCGCGATGATGTTCGCGCCGATCGCCGCCTGGATCGCGACGTCGTACATCTGCCGCGGAATCAGCTCGCGCATCTTGGCAGCCACGTCGCGCCCGCGACCCTGTGCGACGCTGCGGTGGACGATCAGCGATAGCGCGTCGACCTTCTCGTTGTTCACGAGAATGTCCATCTTCACGACGTCGGAGGCCCGGTACTCGAGGAACTCGTAGTCCATCGACGCATAGCCGCGCGAGGTGGACTTCAGCTTGTCGAAGAAGTCCAGCACGATCTCGTTCATCGGCAATTCGTAGGTGAGCTGCACCTGGCGGCCGTGATAGGCCAGGTTGCGCTGCACGCCGCGCTTGCCGGTGCACAGCGTCATGATCGCGCCCACGTATTCCTGTGGCGTGAAGATCGTCACGGTGACGATCGGCTCGCGGATCTCCTCGACCTTCGACGGCTCGGGCATCTTCGACGGGTTCTCCACCCGCAGCACCTCGCCGTCGCGCAGCATCACCTGGTAGACGACGGTGGGCGCCGTCGTGACCAGTTCCATGTCGAACTCGCGCTCGAGCCGCTCCTGCACGATATCCATGTGCAGAAGGCCGAGGAAGCCGCAGCGAAAGCCGAAGCCCAGCGCCTGCGACACCTCGGGCTCGAACTGCAGCGACGCGTCGTTCAACTGCAGCTTCTCGAGCGCCTCGCGCATCGCCTCGAACTGGTTCGCCTCGACCGGATACAGGCCGGCGAACACCGACGGCTTGATCTCGCGAAAACCCGGCAGCGCTTTCGGCGCAGGCTGCGCGGCGAGCGTGATCGTGTCGCCAACCTTTGCCGCCTTCAGCTCCTTGATTCCGGTGATCACGTAGCCGACCGCGCCGGTTTCGAGCGCATCGCGCGGGCTGGCCTTCGGCGTGAACACGCCCAACTGCTCGCAGTTGTGCACCGCGCCGGTGGCCATCAGCCGAATGCGGTCGCGTGCGCGAAGCACGCCGTTGAACACGCGCACCAGCATCACGACGCCGACGTAGTTGTCGAACCACGAATCGATGATCAGCGCCTGCAGCGGCGCTGCCGCGTCGCCCTTCGGCGGCGGAATGCGCGCGACGATCGCCTCGAGGATCTCGTCGATGCCTTCGCCGGTCTTCGCGCTGGCGCGGATCGCGTTGCTCGCGTCGATCCCGATCACGTCCTCGATCTCGGCAGCCGCCGTGTCCGGATCGGCCTGCGGAAGGTCGATCTTGTTCAGCACCGGCACGACCTCGACGCCCAGGTCGATCGCCGTGTAGCAGTTGGCCACCGTCTGCGCCTCGACCCCCTGCGACGCGTCGACGACCAGCAGCGCCCCCTCGCAGGCCGACAGCGAGCGGCTCACCTCGTAGGAGAAATCGACGTGCCCCGGCGTGTCGATCAGGTTCAGCGCATACGTGTTTCCGTCGCGCGCCGCGTATTGCAGTGCCGCCGTCTGCGCCTTGATCGTGATCCCACGCTCGCGCTCGAGCGCCATCGAGTCGAGCACCTGCTCCGCCATCTCGCGATCGCTCAGCCCGCCGCAACGCTGGATCAGCCGGTCGGCAAGCGTCGATTTACCGTGATCGATGTGCGCGATGATCGAGAAATTGCGGATGTGCTGCATCGAAGCCGTGGATACCGGATGTCCGCTGCCGCAATCGCGATAGCCGACGACGGTGCGTAAAGGAAAAGCGCGCCTGCGCGCGGCCCGTGAAGCGCTCGGCGCCCCACCGTGGCGAAACAGGCGATTTTATCAGTGCCAGCCCACCCGTCCGTCACCGGACCAGCGGCGCTCCCAAACCCCCATCGCACAAGCGACGGGTTTCGGCTCGCCCAGCACGACGAATCGATAGGCTCGGGGCGGCGAGCGTTGCGCCTCCCTGCGCGCGCCGGGCGCCAGCGGGCGGGAGGCGTTGCCCCGAGCCGCCGCGCCCACCAGTGGGCGCCGAGGGCCCGTCAGCGCGGCTCCGGCCGCAGCGGCACGAACTGCGCCGAATCCCCGCGCCGTACCAGCAACACCGCCGCCTTCGCCGGATCCAACTTCGCCACGATCTCGCCGAAACGCCGCGCGTTCGGAATCTCTTCGTTGTTGATCGACAGCAGGATGTCGCCCGGGCGGATGCCGGCGCGCGCCGCCGCACCCTCCGCCGCATCGACGACCACCCCCCCGCGCACGCGCAGCCGCTGCTTCTGCTGCTCGGGCAGGTCCGACACCGCAAGGCCGAGCGAATTGACCGCCGGGGGCTGATCGCCGCGCCGCGGCTCGGTGGAGCGCGAGCGTGCCGACCGCTCGGGCTCGAGCTCGGCCACCGTGATCTTGAACTGCTTCGTCTCGCCGCGGCGCCACACCTCGATCGGCACGGTCGACCCGGGTCGCGTTGCGCCTACCAGGCGCGGCAGGTCGCTCGAGCGATCGATTTTCTTGCCGTCGAACTGCAGGATGATGTCGCCGACTTCCAGCCCCGCGTTCTCCGCCGGGCCGCCCTGCTCGAGGCTGCGCACGAGCGCGCCCGCGGGACGCTCGAGTCCGAGCGGACCGGCCACGTCGCGCGTGACTTCCGAGATGCCGACGCCGATGCGCCCGCGAACCACGCGTCCGCTGGTGCGCAACTGCTCCACCACCCGCATCACCTCGTCGATCGGGATGGCGAACGAAATCCCCATGAATCCGCCGGTGCGGCTGTAGATCTGCGAGTTGATCCCGACCACCTCGCCGGCGAGGTTGATCAGCGGTCCGCCGGAGTTGCCCGGGTTCACCGCGACGTCGGTCTGGATGAATGGCAGGTAGTCGCCGGTATCGCGGCTCTTGGCCGAAACGATGCCGGCGGTGACGGTGTTGTCGAGCCCGAACGGCGAGCCGATCGCGAGCACCCATTCGCCGACGCGCAGGCGCTCGGAGTCGCCGATCGTCATGAACGGAAGATGGTTCGCGTCGACCTTGACCAGTGCGACGTCGGTGCGCCGGTCGGAGCCGATCAGCTTGCCGCGCAGTTCGCGCTTGTCGGTGAGCGTGACGTAGATGTCGTCGGCGCCCTCGACCACGTGATGATTGGTCAGGACGTAGCCGTCGGTCGAGATGATGAAGCCCGACCCGATGCCGCGCGGCACTTCTTCGCCCGCGCCCGGCCCGTTGCGGCCCGGAGCGCGCGGACCGGGCCCCTGGCGAGGCGGGAAGAACCGGCGAAAGAAATCGTAGAGCGGATCGTTCTCGTCGAGCCCGTCGGGAAACGGGAACTGCGGCAGTTGCGCGCGATCGCCGTTGGCGCGCTCGGTGGTGCGGATGTTCACGACGGCCGGTCCGACCTTCTCGACGAGGTCGGCGAAATCGGGCAGGCGTCCCCGCGTGGCGGGCTGCGCCAGCGTCGGCGATGTCCATCCGAGCGCGCAAGCGGCAACGATGGCAAACGTGAATGTGGCGAGCAGCTTCTTCATTCGACCTGCACCTCGACCAGATCTCTCAGCAAAGCACAAGCGGCACGCGTCGTGCGTTTTCGCGCGCGACGCAGGGGGTCATTGTCGAGCGCTCGCGGATGCGGAGCGCCCGTCAACCGGCGTCGTGCCGCGGCCGTACCATAGCAGCCACGCGCGCAGCCGCCGCCAGTCGCCGGCGGCGGCATCGGCATCGCCCGTGCGGCGGACTCGCGCGAACATCACGTCGATCATCGCAGGCTCGTCCTGCGCGCGCAGCCGCAGCCAGGCGTAGGGGCCGAGCACGTTCCACCGTTCAATGCGCACCGGCCTCGGGGCGGGCGCGCCAGCACGCGAATCGATCCAACTCGCCCGGCCCGCTTCGTCGATGCTCAGGCTTCCGTCGGCCGATTCCGCGCCCCTCGCCAGCCGGCGTCGCCCCCACGCAACCGCCACGCATCCCAGCGCGGCGAGCGCGAGCGGGCCGCGTTGCGCCGGCTCGGCGAAGACCAGTGCGAACAGCGAAGCGCCGAGCGCGAAGAGCGCGAGCGCCCTGGGCAGGCGCCTGTGCAGCGCGCGCGGCGCGGAGTCGATGCGCACCGCAAAGGACAACGTCGCGCTCCGCGAGTCGAGGCTTCAGACCTTGCGCAGCACGAGCGTGCCGTTCGTTCCGCCGAAGCCGAACGAGTTCTTCATCGCGACGTCGATGCGCATCGGCCGTGCCCCTTCGGCGCAATAGTCGAGGTCGCACTCGGGGTCGGGATTCTCGAGGTTGATCGTCGGCGGCGACACCTGGTGATGGATCGCCAGCGCCGTGAACACCGTCTCGATGCCGCCCGCGCCGCCGAGGAGGTGGCCGGTCATCGACTTCGTCGAATTCACGACGACCTTGCGCGCGGCGTCTTCGCCGAGCGCGGCCTTGATCGCGTCGGTTTCGTTACGGTCGCCCAGCGGCGTGGACGTGCCGTGCGCGTTCAGGTAGTGGACCTCGTCGGGGGTCACGTGTGCGTCGCGCAACGCGTTGAGCATGCAGCGGCGCGCGCCGTCCATCTCCGGAGCAGTGATGTGATGCGCGTCGGCGCTCATGCCGAAGCCGGCGAGTTCGGCATAGATGCGCGCGCCGCGCGCGCGCGCCTGCTCGAACTCCTCGAGCATGACCACCCCGGCGCCTTCGCCGAGCACGAAGCCGTCGCGCTCGCGATCCCACGGCCGGCTGGCCGCCTCGGGCTCGTCGTTGCGCGTCGACAGCGCGCGCGCTGCGCAGAAGCCGCCGAGTCCGAGCGGCGACAACGTGCCCTCGGCGCCACCGGCGAGCACGGCGTCGGCATCGCCGTAGGAGATCATCCGCGCAGCGTCGCCGATGCAGTGCAGGCCCGTCGTGCAGGCGCTGACGATCGCGTAGTTCGGACCCTTCAGTCCGGCGAGGATCGACATCTGGCCCGAGATGATGTTGATGATCGAGCCCGGCACGAAGAACGGCGAGATGCGTCGTACGCCGCGCTCCTTCAGCTCGTCGCGCATCTGCTCGATGAGCGGCAGGCCGCCGATGCCCGAGCCGATGATCACGCCAATGCGCTCGGCGTTCGAGTCGTTCACCTCGAGGCCGCTGTCGCGCAGCGCCTGCACGCCGGCGGCGATGCCGTAGTGCACGAAGGTGTCGAAGTGCCGCGCTTCCTTCGCCGACATGTACTGCGTGACGTCGAAGTCGCGCACCTCGCCGGCGATCTGCGTCGGATACGACGAAACATCGAAGCGCGTGATCCGCCGGATGCCGGAACGTCCGTCGAGCAGATTTCGCCACGCGGTGGCCACGTCGTTGCCGACCGGGCTGACGACGCCCAATCCGGTGATCACCACTCGTCGCCGACTCAACGGATGCTCCTGCTGGTCCAGTGAAACGATGCCGGGCCGCACCGCGCGCGGGCGATTACCACGGCGTGCCGCGTGCGCCCGGCGGCTGCGTCTGGCTCAGGCCTTCGAGTTGGCCTTCACGTAGTCGATCGCCTGCTGCACCGTGGTGATCTTCTCGGCTTCCTCGTCGGGAATCTCGGTCTCGAACTCGTCCTCGAGCGCCATCACCAGCTCGACCGTATCGAGCGAATCGGCGCCCAGATCGTCGACGAACGAGGATTCGTTCTTGATGTCAGCTTCGTTGACGCCGAGTTGTTCGGCGACGATCTTCTTCACGCGTTGTTCGATGTTTTCCATTCGTGGTTCCCTCTCGCTCTCAGGATTGCCGTGCCCTTCGTTCGAACGGGAAACGGGCGCGGCGGATTGTATAGCACTTCGCTGCGTGCATCGGGGCGCATCGCTCGACCGAATGGCCGAGGCGCGGCTCGATGCCGCGCGTCATTCCATGTACATGCCGCCGTTCACGTGCAGCGTGACGCCGGTGATGTACGCCGCCTGCGGAGACGCGAGAAACGCGACCGCCGCGGCGATGTCGTCGGGCTGGCCGAAGCGGCCAGCCGGGATCTGTTGCACGAGCGCTGCCGTTTGCGCCTCGCTCAGCGCGCGCGTCATGTCGGTGTCGACGAAACCCGGCGCGACGCAGTTGACGGTGATGTTGCGACTGGCCAGCTCGCGCGCGAGCGCCCGCCCCATGCCGGCGACGCCGGCCTTCGCAGCGGCATAGTTCGCCTGTCCGGCATTGCCGCTCGATCCGACCACCGAGCCGATGTTCACGATGCGCCCGTAGCGCGCCTTCGTCATCGGCCGCAACACCAGGCGCGTGAGGCGGAAGACGGCGTCGAGGTTGGTGGCGATCACCGCGCCCCACTCGTCGTCCTTCATCCGCAGCGCCAGGTTGTCGCGCGTGATGCCGGCGTTGTTCACCAGGATCGCCGGCGCGCGCCCGTCGCCGATCAATGATTCGACCAGCGACTCGCAGGCCGCCGCATCGGTGACGTCGAGCGCCTGCCCGCGTCCGGACAGGCTCGCCTGCTCGAAGGCGTTCGAGATCGCCTGCGCGCCGGCCGTCGTGGTGGCCGTGCCGACGACGTGGGCGCCCTGGCGGGCCAGCTCGAGCGCGATCGCACGGCCGATGCCGCGCGAGGCGCCGGTGACGAGCGCTACCTGGTTGGCGAGCTTCATTGTCTTTCTCCGGAGCCGGCCGCGAGCGCCGCCTCGAGCGACGCGGGATCGTGGACGCAGGAGGCGTCGAGCGAGCGGTCGATGCGCGAGACGAGGCCGGCGAGCACCTTGCCGGGACCGAACTCGACGACACGCGTCGCTCCCATCGCCTTCAGCCGCTGCACCACCTCGACCCAGCGCACCGGGGCCGACGCCTGGCGCACCAGCGCGTCGCGGATGCGCGCCGGCTCCGTCTCGATCGCCACGTCGACGTCGTTGACCACCGGCCATCGCGGCGCGCGGATTTCGATGTCCGCGAGCGCCAGCGCAAGCCGCTCGCCGGCCGGACGCAGCAACGCGGAATGAAACGGTGCCGATACCGGCAGCAGCATCGCGCGCTTGGCGCCGAGCGCCTTGGCCCGCTCGCAGGCGCGCTCGACGGCCGCCCGATGACCGGCGATGACCACCTGCGACGGGGCATTCCAGTTCGCCGGCGCGACGACCTCGCCGGGCGCCTCCTCGCGCGCCTGCTCGCAGGCACGGCGCACGCCTTCGTCGTCGAGGCCGAGGATGGCCGCCATCGAGCCCTCGCCCACCGGTACCGCCTCCTGCATCGCCTTCGCGCGCAGGCGCACCAGGCGCACCGCGTCCTCGAAGCCGATCGCTTCGGCCACGGCGAGCGCGGTGTATTCGCCCAGGCTGTGACCGGCGAGCGCGACGGGGAGCGCTCCTCCGGCTTCGCGCCATTCACTCCAGCAGACGTAGCCGGCAACGAGCATCGCCGGTTGCGTGTTCACGGTGAGCGACAGCGCCTCGGAGGGCCCTTCGGCGATGAGCGCCGACAGCTTCTCGCCGAGCGCGTCGTCGGCGCGCTCGAGCAGCGCCCGCGCCCGCGGCGAACCGCCGAAGCCGGCGAGCATGCCGACCGACTGCGAGCCCTGACCGGGAAATACGTATGCGACCGTCATCAAAAAGACTTCCGTGTGGATATCGCGGCTCAGAAGCGCACGAGCACGGCGCCCCAGGTGAAGCCGCCGCCGACCCCTTCCATCAACACGTTCTGGCCGGCCCGGATGCGCCCGTCGCGCACGGCCTGGTCGAGCGCGAGCGGAATCGACGCGGCCGACGTGTTGGCGTGCGAATCGACGGTGACGACGACGCGGGACATCGGAATTCGCAGGCGCCGCGCGGTGGCGTTGAGGATGCGCACGTTCGCCTGGTGCGGAATCATCCAGTCGACCGCCTCGATCGGCAAGTCGGCTTCGGCGAGCGTTTCGCGAGCGACGGAATCGAGCACCGACACGGCGAGCTTGAACACCGCCTGCCCGTCCATCGTCAGGTACGGGTGGCCGGTGACCTCGCCATGGCAGACGTTGCCGGCGGTGCGCAGGATCGATTCGTGGCGCCCGTCGGCGTGCAGTTTCGCCGCCAGCAGCCCCGGCTCGTTCGAGCCGGCCAGCACGACTGCGCCCGCGCCGTCGCCGAACAGCACGCAGGTGCCGCGATCGTTCCAGTCGAGGATGCGCGAGAACACTTCGGCGCCGACGACGAGCGCCCGGTGCGCGAGGCCGCTGCGGATCATCGAGTCGGCGACCGCGAACGCGTAGACGAAGCCGGTGCACACCGCCTGCACGTCGAACGCAGCGCCGCCCGGCGCACCGAGCTCCTTCTGCACCAGGCACGCCGTGCTCGGAAACACGAAATCGGGCGTCGACGTGGCGACGATGATCAGGTCGATGTCGGCCGGCCCGAGACCCGCCGCGGCGATCGCACGGCGTCCGGCCTCGGTTGCGAGGCGGCTCGACGTCACTCCTTCGTCGGCGATGTGTCGCTGGCGAATTCCCGTGCGCTCGACGATCCACTCGTCGGAGGTCTCGATGCCGCGGGAGCCGAGGTCGGCAACCAGCTGCTGGTTGGTGACGATGCGCGGGGGAAGGACGCTTCCCGTGCCGACGATGCGCGAATAACGGTACGTCATGGAGCGGTAGGTTGATTCACGGATGCGCCGGCCGCATCGACCGCGCCGCCGGGCGACGGCGCCGCGACACTCGCCTTCGAGACCTTCGGCAGGCGTTCGGCGATGCCCTGCAGCAAGCCGTTGCGCACCGCATCGTACGCGCGGCGCAACGCGAACTCGAAGGCGTAGGCATCGGCCGAGCCGTGGCTCTTGATGACGACGCCGCGCAGGCCGACGAGCGCCGCGCCGTTGTAGCGGCGCGGATCGAGGCGCTGGCGAAAGCGGCGCAGCACCGGGAACGACAGCAGCGCCATCAGCCGCGTGAACACGTGCCGGCGGTATTCCTCGCGGATGTAGCCGCTCAGCATGCGGGCGACGCCTTCGGAGGTCTTCAGTGCGACGTTGCCAACGAAGCCGTCGCAGACGACGACGTCGGTGGTGCCTTCATAGATGTCGTTGCCCTCTACGTTGCCGTAGAAATTCAACGGGCTGGCGCGCAGCAGTTCGGCAGCGACCTTCACCGCGTCGTTGCCCTTGATCGTCTCTTCGCCGATGTTCAGCAGCCCCACGCTCGGCTGCTCGCGTCCGTCGAGCGCGGTGACCAGCGCCGAACCCATGATCGCGAACTGCAGCAGGTGCTCGGGCTCGCAATCGACGTTGGCGCCGAGATCGAGCATCGTCGTCGTGCCGCCCTGCTGGTTCGGCATCTGCGACGCGATCGCGGGCCGGTCGATGCCTTCGAGCATCTTGAGCACGAAGCGCGAGATCGCCATCAGGGCGCCGGTGTTGCCGGCGCTCACGCAGGCGTCGGCCTGGCCGTTCTTGACGAGGTCGATCGCCACCCGCATCGACGAGTCGCGCTTGCCGCGCATCGCGCTGGCCGGCGGTTCGTCCATCTCGACGACTTCGCTCGCGTGGCGCAACTCGATGCGCTCGCCGCTGGGCGCGTCGCTGCGCAGCTTTGCTCGTGCCGCGGCCAGCGCCGGCTCGAGCACATCGGAACGGCCGACGAGCAGCAACCGCACGTCGGGCACCGACGCGAGGAAATGCAGCGCGGCCGGCACGGTGACCGACGGGCCGTGGTCACCGCCCATGCAGTCGATGGCGATGCGTACTGTCACGTGGCCTGTTCAGACGAGGTGCAGCGTCGCGACGAAGGCCAGTGCTGTTTCACTCAGGATGCGCGGCGTCCGCTTACTCGTCGGACTTCGTGCGCAGCACCTTGCGGCCCCGATAGAACCCGGTGGGGCTCACGTGGTGCCGGCGGTGCACTTCCCCGGTGGTGGATTCGACGGCGAGCGGCGGGTTCTGGAGGAAGTCGTGCGAGCGGTGCGTCCCGCGTCGCGCGGGCGACTTCTTGTTCTGCTGGACAGCCATGTTCTAGCCTCGGAGGTCAATCGACGATTATACCTGCTCAATGCGGAGTTTCGCCGCCCCCCGGCGGCCCGTTGCGGCGTAACCGTTGCAGCGCAGCAAACGGCTTCTCCGGCTCCTCGGCGGTTGGCGTTTCCTCGTCGCGCAGGGTGCCCGGCTCGCAGGCGTCGTGCCGCGGCATCGGCGGCAACGCGAGGATCGCCTCGTCCTCGATCAGCGCGTCGAGGTCGAAACGCGAGCCGCCGACGAGGACGTCGTACTCCTCGTCCTCGGGATCGAGCCGATCGGCCTCGGCCTCGCTGTCCACGAGACGGTAGCGCCGCGTGTCGCCGATCTCGACCGTCACCGGATCGAGGCAGCGGATGCAAGCCGGCTGCACCGAGCCCGAGAACGACAGCTCGAGGAAATCATCGTGCCCTCCTTCGGGACGAGCGCTACGCCAGCCGCGGGCGTGCCAGTCGATGCTGCCTTCGGGCGTCGCGAGCAGCGACGCGAGTCGCGGCAGTCGTTCGACCGGGAGCACGCCGTCGAGCGTCTGGTCGGTGCGCGCCAGGCGCGCGGTATCGATCGTGTTCTTCATCGGCGTCCTTATCATAGCGACTGCCCTCTCCCGTGCCTGCCGCGGCCCCGCTCGTGACGCATCCGACCGCCCCGCTGATCCTCGCCTCCACCTCGCCCTATCGGCGCGAGCTGCTCGCCCGACTGACCTCGAAATTCGACGTGCAGTCGCCGGGCGTCGACGAGACGCCGCGTGCCGGCGAAACACCGGCCGAGACCGCGCAGCGGCTCGCGCTGGAAAAGGCACTCGCCGTAGCCGCGCAGCACCCCGATGCGCTCGTCATCGGCTCCGACCAGGCGGCGACGATCGACGGCGTGCACGCGATCGGCAAGCCGGGCGACCATGCTTCGGCACGCGAGCAGCTTCGCGCCGCATCCGGACGCACGATGCACTTCTACACGGCGCTGGCCACCGTGCGCGCGTCCGACGACTGGCGCGCGCGCGCCCTCGTCGAGACGCGCGTCCGGTTCCGCCGGTTGGATGACGACGAAATCGAGTGCTACCTGCAACGCGAGCGGCCCTACGACGTCGCCGGCTCGGCGAAGGCCGAGGGCCTGGGAATCGTGCTGCTCGATGCAATCGAGGGCGACGACCCCACCGCGCTGATCGGCCTGCCGCTGATCGCGCTCGGCCGGATGCTGCGCGATGCCGGCGTGTCGCCGCTTCCCGACTCCGGGCGACGATGAGCGGCGCGCTCTGGCTGATTCCCACGTCGCTGGGCGCCGCCGAGCAGGCGCGCGACGTGCTGCCCGCGGCCACGCTCGCCTGCATCGAACGGCTCGACTACTTCGTCGTCGAGAACGCGCGCAGCGCTCGCGCCTTCCTGAAGGCCGTCGGCACGGCGACACCGCTGCAGTCGCTCGAACTGGTCGAACTCGACGAGCACACACCGCGCGAGCGCATTCCGCAACTGCTCGCGCCGATCGTAGCCGGGCGCGACGGCGGACTGCTCTCCGAGGCTGGAGCGCCGGCGGTCGCCGACCCGGGCGCCGCGCTCGTCGAAGCCGCGCACGCGGCTGGCGTAGCCGTGCGCCCGCTGGTCGGTCCGAGCGCGATCCTGCTCGCGTTGATGGCCTCGGGGATGAACGGACAGCGATTCTCGTTCGCCGGCTACGTGCCGACGCAGCCAGAGGCACGCGTTCGTCGCCTGCGCGAACTCGAGCGCCGCTCGCTGCGCGAGGATGAAACGGTGTTGATCATCGAAACGCCGTACCGCAACCGCGCGCTGCTCGAATCGGCGCTGCTCGCGCTGGCGCCGACCACGCGGCTGATGCTCGCCAGCGAGTTGACCACCGCGGCCGAGCGCATCGTCGTCGACACGGTGGCCGGCTGGCGGCGTGCGAGACGCGAAGCACCGAAGGCGCCGACGGTGTTCGGGCTACTGGCGCGGCCGGCTGTGCCGCCGCGCCGCGGATCGACCGCGCAGCGGTGAACGAGCGGCGCACGAAGCTTCAGCGCAGCGCCGAACCGCTCAGCGCAGCACCGGAACGGTCAGCGCAGCGCTGAAGCGTTCAGCAGAACACCGAAGCGTTCAGCGAAGCCACGACGCCGCGCCGCCCGCGCCGAGCGTCCGCGCCATCGCTTCGCCGGCGGCGGTGCCGAGGCGGCGGGTGATCCGATCGAGCACGTTCCGGCGCGGCGAGAAGTCAACCACGCGCTCGGCGTTCACGACCTCGCGCGCTACCGACTCGAGCGAGCCGGTCGCATCGGCGAGCCCCAGTTCGATGCTGCGCTCGCCGGTCCAGACGAGGCCGCTGAACATCTCCGGCGTTTCCTTCAATCGCTCGCCGCGCCCCTTGCGCACCACTTCGATGAACTGACGGTGGATCTCGCCGAGCATGCGCTGCGCATGCTCGCGCTGCTCATCGGGAAGCGGCGAGAACGGATCGAGGAAGCCCTTGTTCTCGCCGGCCGTCAGCAGCCTGCGCTCGACGCCGAGCTTGTCCATCGCGCCGGTGAAGCCGAAGCCTTCGATCAGCACGCCGATCGAACCGACCAGGCTCGCCTTGTCCACGTAGATGCGATCGGCGGCAGCCGCGACGTAGTAGCCGCCCGACGCGCAGATGTCCTCGACCACCGCGTACAGCGGCGTGCCCGGATGTTCGCCGCGCAGGCGGCGGATCTCGTCGTGGATGATGCCGGCCTGCACCGGACTGCCGCCGGGGCTGTTCACCCGCAGCACGACGGCCGCGGTGTTCCGGTCGTCGAAGGCCGATTTCAGCGCCTCGATCATGTCGTCGGCCGACGCGTCGCCCTCGGCGGAGATGACGCCGCGCAATTCGACGAGTGCCGTGTGCTTCCCCGCGGGCAGGCGCGCGTCGCGCGCGAACCACCCGCTCGCCAGCACCAGCGCGAGCACGATCCACGCGAAGGTCAGCAGCCGAAAGAAGATCGACCAGCGCCGCGCGCGGCGCTGTTCGCGCAACGTGGCGAAGAGCAGGCGCTCGAGAGTATCGCGCTGCCACGCAGGATCAGCGATGGCCTGGGCTTGCGCGCTGTCGCGCGGTGCGCCGGGATCGGTCATGGAAGGTTTCCGGGAAGTGGGTTACAGGGCGGCGCGCACGCACGCGCAACGCGCACGCGTCCCTCCCGTTCGTCGCAGCGCAGCCGTTCAAGCGCATCGCCCGCGCACGGACCCGCCACGCAGGTTCCGCTGCCGGCGTCGAACAGCGCGCCGTGCATCGAGCACACCAAGTATAGGCCGGCGTCGTCGAAGAATCGGCCGGGAAGCCAGTCGAGCTCGGCGAAACGATGCGGGCAGCAGTTCGCGAAGGCGTGAACGACGCCGCGATGACGAACGACGAACGCAGCGCGCGTCGCGCCGCGCGCATCGGTCCACGCGAAACGCACGCCGTCGCCGCCGTCGACCAGCTCGTCTGCGCCGCAGACGTCGAGCAGCGCGTCATCGCCGGCGCCCGCGGCGCCGGTCGCGAGCGAAGTCACGGCACCCGCGCGAGCAGCGTCTCGCGCAACTCGGCGATCGAGTCGACCATCGCCAGCGACGGCTCGACCTCGAGCTCTCCGCGCGTATGCGCGCCGTAGGTGACGGCGATCGCCCCGGCGCCGGCGGCTCGCGCCATGCCGAGATCATGCGTCGTGTCGCCGACCATCAGCGCCTGCACGGGTTCGACGTCGAGCTCCTGGCAGATGTCGGACAGCATCCACGGGTCGGGCTTGGGCGCGCCTTCGTCGGCGCAGCGCGTGGTAACGAAATGGCGCGCCCAACCGGTCTGCTCGAGCGCACGATCGAGTCCGGCGCGCGACTTGCCGGTAGCCACCGCGAGCCATGCACCCACATCGACGAGCTCGCCGAGCAGCTGCGGTATGCCTTCGAAGGGCTCCAGGCGTGCATCGACGGCGAAATAGTGACGCCGGTAACGGACGACGAATTCGGCAAGCTGCTCGCGCTCGATCGACGGAACGGCGATGCGGATCGCGTCGAACAGGCCCAGGCCGATCACGTGCGACGCGCGCTCGCGCGACGGGATCGGCAGGCCGAGGTCGGCGGCGGCTGCGCGCAACGCGTGCACGATCGCGGCCGTGGAGTCGATCAATGTCCCGTCCCAGTCGAAAACGACCAGCCGAAAGCGGCGCACTGCGCTCACTTCCCGGCCTCGTTGCGCCCGGCGCTGACGGCGCCGAGCAGCTGCTCGAAAGCCGGCGGCATCGGAGCCTCGATCCGCATCCGCTCGCCGCTGCGCGGATGGCGAAATGCGATCGACTGCGCGTGCAGGTACATGCGTCGATGGCCGCCTTGCGCGAGTCGGCGGTTCAAGTCGAAGTCGCCGTACTTGTCGTCGCCGGCGATCGGGCAGCCGGCGTGCGCGAGGTGCACGCGGATCTGGTGTGTGCGCCCGGTCTCGAGCCGAGCCTCGACGAGCGAGAGCTCGACTGCGCCCGCCCGGTGCGCATGCGCGATCCCCGTCACATGGGTGACCGCCTCCAGCCCGGCCGGGTCCACCACCACGCGCCGGTCGCCGTCGGGCGCGTCGCGACGCAGCAGCGGAAACGCCAGCGTTCGAGTGCGCAGCGGCCATCGGCCGACGACGATCGCGCGATACCGCTTGTCGGTGTCGCGCTCGCGCAGTTGCGCATGCAGGCTCACCAGCGCCGTCCTGCGCTTGGCGACGAGCAGCACGCCCGAAGTGTCGCGGTCGAGTCGGTGGACGAGTTCGAGGAAGCGCGCCTGCGGGCGCGCCGCGCGAAGCTGCTCGATGACGCCGCTGGAGACGCCGCTGCCGCCGTGCACCGCGACCGACGCCGGCTTGTCGATGGCGATCAGGTCGTCGTCCTCGAACAGCACCGGCAGTCGGCGCGCGAGGTTTGCGCGCTCGCGTTGCACCGGGCCGACGACATCGCGTCCGGCGGCCCGCGTCGTCGGCGCTTCGCCTCGGGAATCGCCGAAGACCGGCGGGATGCGGATGCGGTCGGCCGGTTGCAGCCGATAGTCGATCCGGCTGCGCGAACCGTTCACCCGCAACTGGCCGCTGCGGATCCAGCGGTAGAGGTGGCTCTTCGGAACGGCGGCGAAGCGCCGCGCGAGGAAGGTGTCGAGCCGCTGCCCGGCATCGTCGTCGTCGACCTCGATCTGGCTGGCAGCTACCGGGGCGGGACGGCGCGCCCGGGGTTCATGCGCATCCTCGGCGCCGAGGCCGCTACCTGCACGCGATCGTTCCATGTTGCGATATACTTCCGGCGTCGTGTGCGATTCCGGCCAGTGGAAACGGCCACCCCGCACGTTGGCCGTCCCGGACTCCGGGGATGCCCCGGTGGCCTGCGCCGAAGCGAAAAACGCCGCGCAACGCCCAAGGCTCCCGACTCGAGAGTCCGGATTGTACCCGGGCGACTGGCGTCGAGGCTGCAGCGCAACCCGATCGCCCCCACGACTGGAATCTTTCAACCGCGGCCTGCCCAGCCCCTGGCGAGCAGGCGCGGGCCGATGCGGATTATTCTCGAGAAGAATGCAAACAGGACGACCGCCCTTCCGTGCCGTCGTCTCCGGCAGCGCCCACCCCCGATCCCCGATGCTTTCGTACGCCTTCACCGAGCCCGACGGGTTACCCCCGTGGCCGGCGCGCGCGCACGCACGGGGCGCATCAGGGGGCGCCTCGCGCCGCCGTTAGCACCGACATCGCCTCGCGCGCGCCGCGCCCGGCGCGCCATCGGGCCGTCGGATTCCTTCTCCTGCATTCCGTTCGCATCGACCCGCTGGCCGTCGAGCGCAGCCACGCTGCAGCGCCGCACACGGAGTCATTTGCATGAAGCGAATGCTGTTCAATGCCACGCACGCTGAAGAGCTGCGCGTGGCGATCGTCGACGGGCAGAAGCTCATCGACATCGACATCGAATCGGCCGGGCGCGAATCGCGCAAGAGCAACATCTACAAAGGGGTCGTCACCCGCGTCGAGCCGAGCCTGGAAGCCTGCTTCGTCAATTACGGCGAAGAGCGTCACGGCTTCCTGCCGTTCAAGGAAATCGCCAAGAGCTGGTTCCGCAACGGCGCCGACTCGAAGTCGCGCATCCAGGACGCGATCTCCGAAGGCCAGGAAATCATCGTCCAGGTCGAGAAGGAAGAGCGCGGCAACAAGGGCGCGGCGCTCACCACCTTCATTTCGCTGGCCGGCCGCTACCTCGTGCTGATGCCGAACAACCCGCGCGGCGGCGGCGTTTCGCGCCGCATCGAGGGTGAAGACCGGCAGGAACTGCGCGAGGCGATGGACAAGCTCGAGTACCCGTCGGGCATGAGCCTGATCGCGCGCACCGCCGGCATCGGGCGCAGCGCCGAGGAACTTCAGTGGGACCTGAACTACCTGCTGCAGTTGTGGAAGGCGATCGAGTCGGCCGCCGGCTCGGCACCCGGGCCCTTCCTCATCTACCAGGAGTCGAGCCTCGTCATTCGCGCGATCCGCGACTACTTCACGAGCGACATCGGCGAGATCCTGATCGACACCGACGACATCTACGAGCAGGCACGCCAGTTCATGGCGCACGTCATGCCCGACACCGTCGATCGGGTCAAGCGCTACCGGGACGACACGCCGTTGTTCTCGCGCTTCCAGATCGAGCACCAGATCGAGACCGCGTATTCACGCATCGTGCCGCTTCCGTCTGGTGGCTCGGTGGTCATCGATCACAGCGAGGCGCTGGTCGCCATCGACGTCAACTCGGCGCGCGCCACCAAGGGCTCGGACATCGAGGAAACGGCGCTGCGCACCAACCTCGAGGCGGCCGACGAAGCGGCGCGCCAGATGCGCCTGCGCGACCTGGGCGGGCTGATCGTCGTCGACTTCATCGACATGGAAAGCTCGAAGAACCAGCGCGAAGTCGAGCAGCGGCTGAAGGATGCGCTGCATTACGACCGTGCGCGCGTGCAGACAGGCAAGATCTCGCGCTTCGGACTGATGGAGCTCTCGCGCCAGCGGCTGCGCCCGGCGCTGAACGAGGGCACCCACATCACCTGCCCGCGCTGCAACGGCACCGGCGTCATCCGCGACACCGAGTCGTCGGCGCTGCACGTGATGCGCGTAATCCAGGAAGAGGCGATGAAGGACAACACGGCCGCCGTGCACGCGCAGGTGCCGGTCGACGTCGCCACCTATCTGCTCAACGAGAAGCGCAGCGAACTGAACAAGCTCGAAGCGCGGCTGAAGGTGGAGATCGTCCTGATCCCGAACCAGCACCTCGAGACGCCGCACTACAAGACCGAGCGCCTGCGCCACGACGACGAGCGGCTCGCCACCTACCGCGCCAGCCACACGCTGGCCGACGTGCCGGCGCACGACAACTCGTACCTCGAGAGCAAGTTCGAGGCCGTCAAGCCACGCCAGGAAGCGCTCGTGCGCGGCATCACGCCCGACCAGCCGCCGCCGCCGCGTGCGGAACGCGCTGTCGCCGCACCGGTGCAACCGGAGCGCGTCGCAACGAGCGCGCCGTCGCACCCCGTCGGACGCGCCACGATGCTCGAGCCTGCGTCGGCCCACGCCGACGGGCTGCTCGGACGCATCCTCGGCTGGTTGCGTCGCAAGCCGGCCAACGAGGCGAGCGCACTCGCCGGCGCCGCCGGCAGCGCTGTCGCACGCGCTGAGCGCAGTGCGGATACACGCGCGGAAGGCCGCGGTGACACGCGCGAAGCGCGTCCGGCACGCGGCGACCGCGACGCCGGCGCGAGCGGCGAACGAGGTGGCCGCAACGGGCGAGGTGCTCGCGGCGGTCGCGATCGGCGCGACGGCGAGCGCGGCGAACGGGGTGAGCGCGGCGAGCGTACCCGCCGTCCGGAGCGCGAAGCCGGCGCGCGCGACGAAGCGGCGCGCCCCGCGCGCGGTGAACGTCGCGATCGCCCCGAGCGAGGCGAGCGTCCCGAGCGCGCGGAACTCACGGAGCGCGCCGAACGCGGCGAGCGAGCCGAGCGAGCCGAGCGAGCCGAGCGACCGGAGCGAGCCGAGCGACCGGAGCGAGCCGAGCGACCGGAGCGCGGCGAGCGACCGGAGCGCGGCGAGCGACCGGAGCGCGGCGAGCGACCGGAGCGCGGCGAGCGAGTGGATCGCGGTGAACGCGGCGAGCGAGCGGAACGTCCGGAACGAGCGGAACGCGCAGCCCGTGGCGAACGCGGCGACCGCGCAGAGCGTACGGAACGCACCGAGCGTGGCGAGCGGGCACGGCGAGCCGAGACGGTAGACGAAAGCCGGCGGACCGAAGCGACGGCGCCCCGTGAAGCGGGCGTCGTGCCGCCCACGCTGGCCGATGCCGAACTGCTGGCCGCAGCCCCCGGGACCGAAGACGAATCGCAGCAGTCGCTCGAAGTCCGGGACGAGTCGCGCACCGGCCGCAGTCGCCGGCGACGCGGTCGACGCGGCGGCGCGCAGCGCGGCGGAGCGGCGGGTGCGGAGGGCTTGGAGGGCAGTGGCGAGGCCGGTGAAACGGCTGGCGACGACGAAACCGGCGACGAAGCGGCGGCTGCAACGGACGTGGAAAGCGCTGGCATCGAGGCCGCGGCAGCCGAAGCTGCGTCCGCCGACCTTGCAGACTCCGCGGCCGCCAGCGCGACAGGCCCGGACTCGTCGACGGGACGAGCCGAAGCGCACCGCCCCGCCGTCCCCGCCGACGAAGGCGCGCGCGTCATTCCGGAGAGCCTGCGCAAGCCGCCGGTCGAATCGAGCGGCATCGAAGCAGTGAGCAGCGCGCCGACGAAGGAGTCGGCGGCAGTCGAGTCGGCGCCAGCCGAGCCGGCGCCCGTCGAGCCGGCGCCAGTCGAGCCGGCGCCAGTCGAGTCGACGGCGACGTCGCGGGCCGTTTCCCACGAGCCGCGGGCCGAGCGCGTCGCGCCGAAGAAAGCGGCCGAACCGATCGCGCCGGCGCCGCTACCCCACGATCAACTCGAATCGATCGTCGAGTCGGCCGGCCTGCAATGGGTGGAGACGACGCACCAGGCCGCGCTCGAAGCGCAGCCTGAGACGGTGCCGCCGCCGCGCAAGCCGCGTGTGCGCAAACCGCGCAGCACCTCCGGCACCGAGCCGCTGGAGCAGGTGGAAACCGGGCGTCAGAAGTAACGAAGCGAAAGCACGGATCCCCGACAGCACTTGTCGGGGATTTCCGCTGCAGCCACCTCGATTTCAGCGGCACACTGGCACGGTCCCGGCATGGGCCGTGCCACTTTTTCGAGCGTGGACCCGATCACTTCGAGCGGGAACGAAGCACTGCTCGACGGGGTCGCGCGCGCCGCATTCGATTATTTTCTGCAGACAGTAAATCCGGCGAACGGCCTGGTCACCGACACAACCCGCGAGCACTGGCCGTGCAGCATCGCGGTCGTGGGACTCGCTCTGTCCGTGTATCCGGTAGCGGTCGAGCCGGCTGGCTGGCGCGCGGCGAGGCGCTCGAATCGAGCCTGGCGGCCTGCGCTTCTCTCCGCGACAGCGATCAGCGCGCCACGCCGGCTGCGCGGAAATGGCCGGCATACCAGCGCAAAACGGGCGCGAGGCGTCGATACCTATCGCAGTCGGATGATGCACAAACCGGGTATCGACGACCTGCCCCACCTGGTCAAGTTCGCGATCCAGAACGGGATCACGCAACTCGACGGAATGAGAGGTGAAGGGTGAAGGGGAGGAATCCCTTCACCCCTCACCGCTTTCAGCGCTGGAACTGGCTCGGTAGCGCCGCCGCCGTCGCCTCATCCGAGCGACGTGCGGGAATCTTGCCCGAGCGAATGTCGTCGTACCAGTAGCGGTGGTGCTCCTTGGCCCACGTCTCGTCGACGTAGCCCGACTCCATCGCCTCGAGCGCGCCTTCCATGCCGATCGTGCCGAGGTAGATGTGGCCGAACACGAGCGCGATGAACAGCAGCGCGGCGCCGACGTGGATCCACCAGAACGTCTGCTGCGTGAAGCGCGTCTGCTCGAAGTTCGGGAAGTCGAGCACGAAGCCGGCCACCGAGACGATGATGCCGAGCACGACGACGCCGACCCAGAAGAACGCCTTCTCGCCGCCGTTGAAGCGCCCGCTCGGAATGTGCGCGCCGCGCTTCGACAGCATGCCGCCGAGGCGCATCAGCCAGCGGATGTCGTAGCCGCGGATCCAGTTGTCGCGCACGAAGATCAGGAACAGCGCGATCGTGGTGACGGCAAACAACGGACCGACGAAGTTGTGGCTGGTTTTCGACAGGATTCCGAGGATCGAGAAGATCGTGTAGCCGGTGAGCGGCAGCAGGATGTGCTTGCCGAACAGCATCAGGATGCCGGTGAGGCCCAGGACCACGAAGGCCGCCGCGTTCAACCAGTGAATTGCGCGCTCGACGAAGGTGAAGCGTTCGATCAGTTGCCCGGTTGGAGGCTCCTGCACGCGTATCTGTCCACGGTAGACATAGAACAACGCGATCACGATCAGCACGCCTACCAGGAACCAGCCGCCCCACACCGTCATGGGGCCGTTACGCAGTTGGCGCCAGTCTTCGCCGCGCGGCTCGATCAGCACCCCGCCCTCGCGCTTCGGCAACTGGGTGGAGAACGCCTTTGCGGAGTTGACCTGCCGCCAGATCGGCGCGTTGTTCAATGGCTGGACCTTCTGCCGCGCCGCCGGATCGTCCCGCGTATCGGCCAGCGCCTTCGCCGCCGACTCGGCGGTGGGGGCGTCCTGCACGGCCTCGTCCTGCTGCTGCGCGAAGGCAGCAACGCACCACAGCCCGACCAACAGCGTCAGGAGCCGCATCGCTCGTTTCATCGTCAGCCTCCGATGCGGATGTACTCGTTCTGCCCCTGCACCCTCTTCGTGAGCTCCTTCTCCCAGCTCTTCTCGTCACCGCGCGTGTACTGCGTCTGGAACTGCAGCGGATCGCCCTGCCAGGCAGGCGTATCGCGATTGACGACGGTATGGCCCATCTTCTGGCCTTCGATCAGCTGAGGGTTCTCGGTGCAGGCGCCGAGCGTGCCGAGGGCGACGAGTGCGGCGCCCAACGCCGCGATGCGTGATTTGTTCATGGCTCAGCTCCCCTGCTTGCGCCGCTGCGCGCCGCCAGGACCGTAGGCAGTACCCCAACCCCACAGCTCGGCGCCCTTGCCGCGAGCCATCACGCGCTGCCGATAGATGGCGGAAAGTTCTTCGCCGTCGCCGCCGAGCAGCGCCTTGGTCGAGCACATCTCGGCGCACACCGGCAGCTTGCCCTCGGCGAGCCGGTTGCGCCCGTACTTGGCGAACTCCTCCGGTGAGCCGTCCTTCTCGGGTCCGCCCGCACAGAAGGTGCACTTGTCCATTTTTCCGCGCAGGCCGAAGGCGCCCGCCTGGGGAAACTGCGGCGCGCCGAACGGGCACGCGTAGAAGCAGTAGCCGCAGCCGATGCACAGGTCCTTGTCGTGCAGCACCACGCCCTCGTCGGTGTGGTACATGCAATCCACCGGGCAGACGGCGATGCACGGCGCATCCGAGCAGTGCATGCAGGCAACGGAAATCGAGCGCTCGCCCGGCTGGCCGTCGTTCAGCGTGACCACGCGTCGCCGGTTCACGCCCCACGGGATCTCGTGCTCCTGCTTGCACGCGGTGACGCAGCTGTTGCACTCGATGCAACGCTCGGCATCGCAGATGAACTTCATTCGTGCCATGGAGAGTCTCCTTTTATCCGTTCTGCGATGCGCGTCAGACGAACTTCTCGACCTGGCAGATCGTGGTCTTCGTTTCCTGCATCATCGTCACCGAGTCGTAGCCGTAAGTGGTGGCGGTGTTCACCGCCTCTCCGCGCACGACCGGCGCCGCACCTTCCGGGTAGAACTCGAGCAGGTCGCGCCCCTGCCACCAGCCGGCGAAGTGAAACGGCATCCAGCAGGTGTCCGGCCCCACCCGCTCCGTGACGAGCGCCTTCACCTTCAGCTTCGCGCCGGTGGGCGTGGACAGCCAGACGTACTCGTCGTTGCGGATGCCACGGTCGTTCGCCGCCTTCGGGTTGATCTCGACGAAGGCCTCCTGCTGCAGCTCGGCGAGCCACGGGTTCGAGCGCGTCTCGTCGCCGCCGCCCTCGTACTCGGTGAGACGCCCCGAGGAAAGGATCAGCGGGAACTTCTCGTACATTTTGTCTTCGACGTTTTTCTGCTGCAGCGTCTTGTACAGCGTCGGCATGCGCCAGAACTTGTTCTTGTCGTCGTGCGTGGGGTACTTCGCGACGAGATCGGGTCGCGTGCCGTAGATCGGCTCGCGGTGCACCGGGATCGGATCGGGGAAGTTCCAGACGATCGCGCGCGCCTTGCCGTTGCCGAACGGATAGCAGCCGTGGTTCTTCATGACCACGCGGATGATCCCGCCCGAGTTGTCGGTCTTCCAGTTCTTGCCGTCGGCCGCCTTCTTCTCGTCGTCGGTGAGTTCGTCCCACCAGCCGAGCTTCTTCATCAGCACCGAGTCGAACTCGGGATAGCCGCCCTTGATGTCGGCGCCTTTCGAGTACGAGCCCTCGGCGGCGAGCAGCGAGACGCCGTCGCGCTCGACGCCCCAGTTCGCGCGGAAGTTGCCGCCGCCGTCCATCACGTGGCGACTGGGCTGGTACAGGTTCGGCGTGCCCGGGTGCTTGAGCTCCGGGTTGCCCCAGCACGGCCACGGCAGGCCGTAGTAGTCGCCGTCGCACGGGCCGCCCACCGCCTTCAGCGTCTTCACGTCGAAGGTGTGCTGGTTCTTCATGTGCGCCTTCAGGCGCTCGGGCGATTGCCCGGTGTAGCCGATCGTCCAGACGCCGCGGTTGATCTCGCGCAGGATCGACTCGGGCTCGGGCTCGTGCCATTCGATCCCGTGCTTGTTCACCGGGATCATCTTGTAGTTCTTCGACAGCTGCTCGCCGAAGCCGAGCCGCTCGGCGAAGGCCTGCATGATCGTGTGATCGGGCATCGACTCGAACAGCGGCTCGATGACGCGCTCGCGCCACTGCAGCGAGCGGTTCGACGCGGTGACCGACCCGGAAGTCTCGAGCTGCGTAGCCGCGGGCAACAGGTAGACGGCGCGGTTCGGGTTGATGTTCTTGTTGTCGCTGCCGCGCATCGCCGCCATCGCGGCGGTGGCCGACGGATACGGATCGACGACGACCAGCAGGTCGAGCTTGTCCATCGCGCGCTTCATGTCCAGGCCGCGCGTCTGCGAGTTCGGCGCGTGCCCCCAGTAGATGACGCCGCGCAGGTTCGACGGCTGGTCGAGCGCTTCCTTGTTCTCGAGCACACCGTCGCACCAGCGCGAGACGGTGATGCCCGCCTTCTCCATCATGCCCGGGGCGAACTGCGCCTTCATCCAGTCGTAGTCGACGCCCCACACAGCCGCGAAGTGCTTCCACGAGCCGGCTGCGACACCGTAGTAGCCTGGCAGCGAGTCGGGGTTCGGCCCGATGTCGGTGGCGCCCTGCACGTTGTCGTGGCCGCGGAAGATGTTCGCGCCGCCGCCCGAGATGCCGACGTTGCCCAGCGCGAGCTGCACGATGCACGAGGCGCGCACCATCGCGTTGCCGATCGAGTGCTGCGTCTGCCCCATGCACCAGACGAGCGTCGACGGCCGGTTCTTCGCCATCATCTCGGCCGCCTGCGCGAGGATCGCCTCGGGGACGCCGGAGGCCTCCTCGACCTTGTCGGGCGTCCACTTCGCGAGCACTTCCTCGCGCACCTTCTCCATCCCGTAGACGCGGTCGTTGATGTACTGCTTGTCTTCCCAGCCGTTCTTGAAGATGTGCCAGAGCATCCCGAACAGCACCGGGATGTCGGTGCCCGAGCGGAAGCGAATGTAGAGATCCGACTTCGCCGCGGTGCGCGTGCGTCGCGGGTCGGCGACGATCAGCTTGGCGCCGTTCTCCTTCGCATGCAGCATGTGCAGCATCGACACCGGGTGCGCCTCGGCGGCGTTCGACCCGATGTAGAACGCGCACTTCGTGTTCTGCATGTCGTTATACGAGTTCGTCATCGCGCCGTATCCCCAGGTGTTCGCCACCCCGGAGACGGTCGTCGAGTGACAGATGCGCGCCTGGTGATCCATGTTGTTCGTTCCGAAGAACGACACCATCTTGCGCATCAGGTACGACTGCTCGTTGCTGTGCTTCGACGAGCCTATCCAGAACACCGCATCGGGTCCGGACTCCTGCTTGATCTTCTTCAGCCGCTCGGTGATCTCGTCGAGCGCCTGCTTCCAGCTGATGCGCTGGTACTTGCCGTTGACCAGCTTCACCGGCGTCTTCAGCCGATACTCGCCGTGGCCGTGCTCGCGGATGGCCGCGCCTTTCGCGCAGTGCGCGCCGAGGTTCAGCGGCGAATCGAACACCGGCTCCTGGCGAATCCAGACGCCGTTCTCGACGACGGCATCGATCGAACAGCCCACCGAGCAGTGCGTGCAGACGGTGCGGTGCACTTCTATCTTGCGCGCCGCATCAGGCTGCGCCTGCGCCGGCTCGACCATGTTGAACGAGAAAGCGCCGGCAGCCGCGCCCGCACCGACGCCGATCCCCGATCGCTTCAGGAAGGTGCGCCGGTCCATCGTCGTCGACAGCGCCGAGCGCACGCCGCGCGCGAGGCTGGCGGTGAGCGCGCCGGGTGCCGGCGTCGCAGCGGATTTGCGTTGCAATTGCATGTCGCGTCTCCTCGGTGTTCTCAGACCAGCGTGCTGCGGTAGTAGCGCTTGACGTGATCGGTGACGTGGTATCCGCCGCCGCCGCGTTCATCGAGCTTCGCCTTCTCCTTCGTGGCAGGCGTCTGCAGCGAGCCGCCACGCGTAGCGACGGCGGCGGCGCCCGCCGCCGACGCGAGCCCGGCGCCGAGCAGGAAGCCCCTGCGCGAATTCTCGTTGGCTGCCTTCGGCTTCTTCGTGCTCATGGCTGCAGTCCTCCGCAAAGATCAGTCGAGGGATTCGAAGTCGAACGCCTGGCGCTCCACGGCGAGGAACTCGCCGAGCAGCCGGGCGGCGTGCTTGTAGAAATCGGTGGCGCCGCAGTGCTCGATCGCGCTCACGAGCGACTCGTACCACGGCGAGAGGAAACGTTCGAAGAACACGCGCTGCGTGGAGAGGTTTCGCAACGACTCGGGAGCGGCGACGATCAACCACGCCATCGTTTCGAGCAGTGCGGCCAGGTGGTCTTCGGTTTCGGCGACGTCCGGTCGGCGCGCCACGCCGAGCAACGCGAGATGCTCACGCAGGTCGACCAACGGACGCTCGTGCAGGTATCCGCTCAGGTGCCACGACGCGTTCAGGAACACCTCGGCCTTGCCGACGCCGATGAACGCGGCTTCGTATTCCTCGCGCAACGCTTCGGCATCGGCGTTGGCGCAGGCGTGCGCGAAAGCGTTCCACGCCCGACCCAACGGCGTGGGTTCGATGTCGGACGCGGCGGGCGGCTCCGCCTGCAGGCCGATCTCGCGTAGCCGCTGCGCCGACGGCGGCGCGCGGAAGAACTCCGCGAGCGTCGCGTACCAGCGGGCACGCGCAACGTCTTCCTCGGACACCGGGCGCGAGTGAAACGACGCCGGTGTCTCTGCGTTCATGGTCGCTTCCGGTCCTCGAGCGCGACGATCGTCGTCTCGTCGGTGCGCGAGAACATGTCGACGACGCGGCAGTCGGCGCACATCTGCAGCCGGCGCGTGGCCTCGCCACCGAACATCGAGTGTCCGGCAAGCTTGCCGAGCATGTTCTCGATCATCTGGCGGGTACCGAACGGCTTGCCGCACGAGATGCACGCGAAAGGCTGCGCCTCGTTGAGAACGACAGGTGTTCGTGTCTCCTCACTGAACACATACCTCGGCTCTAGTGTTATCGCCTGTTCGGGACAGGTCTTCACGCACAGGCCGCACTGCACGCAGTTGCGCTCGATGAAGCGCAACTGCGGCGAATCGGGGTTGTCGAGCAATGCCGATTCGGGACAGGCACCTATGCACGCCAAACATAGCGTACAGCTGTCTCTTTGGACTTTCAACGAACCAAATGGCGAGCCAGCGGGCAATAGCACGGTTTGCGGAACGCTGCGCCCGCGCGACGTCGCCTGCGCAACGAGGTGGTCGAGCGCGAATTCGATCGAACGCCGCTTGTCCTCGGACAGTCCGAAGGTCGCCGGTTGCGCGACACCGTCGGCCGCGTCGAGCGCGAACAACGAATCGGCCCAGTCGGCACGACTCGCATCGACGACATGGAAGTGCCTGCCGGCATAGCCGAGCGCCCCGACGAGGATCTGCGCTACGGCGAACTGCGCCGTGGTCGCCTCGCGATATTGCGGTGCGATACCGGGCGGCGCGAGTACCGCGACCTGGCTCGCGCCATAGGCGAGCGCAGCCAGAGCGACGTCGATGCCCACCGACCCGACGTGGCGAACCGAGACCGGAATCACGCGTGCGGGCAAGCCGCGTCCGGCCGGCAGTCCTCGCGCGGGCCCGCGCGCTCCGCGCGGCGCCCGAGCCAGCGACTCGAGCAGCGAGCGGCCGTCCTCCTCGTCGTGAAAGAGGATCAGCGCGTCGCGCCCGCCGCGCTCGCGAAAGGCGAGCAAGCCCTGTCGCACGGGCTCCATCAGGCGCGCCGGCGTCGGGTACTGGTAGCTGATCGCGCCCGAAGGACACACCGTCGTGCAACCGCCACAGCCCATGCACAAGTGCGGTTCCACTCGGATCCGGTCGCCCGCCGATTCGATGGCGCGCGTCGAGCAGACGTCGATGCAGGCCGTGCACCCGTTGATCTGGTTGCGCCCGTGCGCGCACGTCTTCTCGTTGTAGCGGAAGTATTTCGGCTTCTCGAATTCGCCGACCATCGCCACCAGCTCGAGCGCCATCCGGGAACGCTCCTTCTCGCTTCGCCCCGGATGGAAGTAGCCCTGCGGCGGCTGATGGGACTCGAACATCGGCGTGCCCAGCCGCGTGACCGAGCAGCGTCGGCAGGTGTCGCCCAACGGCTGCAGCCGGCAGTCGAACATCGAATCGGCGCGCAGGTCGAAGACGAGGTCGAAGCGCTCGCTGCGCTCACGCTCGGCGCGCGAGAAGTCGATCGCGCCGATGGCGCCGCACGCCGTGACGCAGGCCCGGTGCGACTTGCACAGCGCCGTGTCCACCTGCAGGTCGGCGCCGATCGCGGACTCCGGGCATGCATCGACACAGGCGCCGCAGCGCACGCAGGCGTCGAGGTCGATCGGGTTGTCCTGCGTCCAGCGCGCCTCGAAATCGCCCAGCCACCCCTCGACCGACACCAGCGTTCCGGACAGCACCGGGAAGGCGCGCGCCGACGGCAGCGACGCGCTGCGCGAATCGGTCATCAGCACGGTCGGGCTCAGCTGCTCGGCGAGTCGGCCGCCCCATTCGAGCGCATCGCGCCCCGGTCCGACGACGAGCACGCGGCCCTGCGAGCGATACTCCACCGCCGGCACGGGATCGATGCCGGCGCTCGCGGCGATCGCGACCAGCGCTGCGATCTTCGGCCCCGCGTCGGCTCGCTCCTCGCCCCAGCCGGCCAGCTCGCGCACGTTGACGAAGCGCACCGGCGCGAGCGCCTGCTTCGCGGTGGCGAGCTCGGAGAACAGCGCCGATTCCTGCGTGCAGGCGACGACCACGTCGTCGGTGCCGCCGATCGCTTCGGTGAAACGCGAGACCTCGCGCCGGCACAACTCGCGTGCCGCAGGCAGCACCTCCACCGATCCGGACAGACCCGCCGCGAGACGAGCGCCCGCCAGATCGATCGTTCCGTTGCAGCTGCAGACGAGAACCTTCGTTTTCACCCCTGTGTCTCCTGCGGTCTCGCGTTGTTTTCGTTGGTGCCGTCGGCCGCTGCGTCGGCGATTTGCGTGGCATCGGTCGTGCCGGCCGAGTGCACCGCATCGGCCGAAGCGGTCGAATCCACTGCGGCGTCAGCCCCGTCGTCGTTGGCGTCGCTCGCAACCTGCGCAGTCGAGCCGACTCCGCGGGCTTTCTGCGGCGATGCAGGATCGTCGAGGTCGCCGAGCGCGTTGCGACGTTCGATCTCCTCGTCGGATAGCCCGATCGTGTGCAACTGCTGCAGCTTCGCGAGCAGCGACGGCGGGATCGGATCGGGCTGCGTGTAGTCGTCGATGTAGACGTCCAGGCCGTCCATCACGTTGTAGCGCGGATCGCGGAACAGTTGCGCGAGCGCAGCGTTGCGCGCCGACGCGTCCACGCCGGGACGCATGAACGCACGGAAATCCGACTCCGGCGTCAGCGAATCGATCGGCGGCAACTCGGGCGCCGATTCGCTACGCGCGCCGGCGCGCGTAGCGTCACCCGCTTTGTCCTGCACACCAGCATCGACAGGCATGGTTGGCGGCGACGATATCGCGTCGGCGTGCTCTGCCGACGGGGGCGCCGTGGAAGCGGCGCGCGGCCCCGACGGCGACTCCTCGCCATCGCGCACCTCGTCGTCACGGCGACTGTCGTGCTTGCGTCGCGACCAGCGCGAAAGGAATCCTTCGTTCATGCATCCTCGTTGGTATCGCGCTCACGGCTCATCTCGCGCTCACGCTCGGTCATCTGGCCGAACTGGTCGCGTGCAAGAAACGAAGGCTTCCCCGCCTTGCGCTTCTTCTTCGTCGGTTCGGCGACGTAATGCAGGCTCACGTACTCGGCTACCCACGAAACCATCGGCTCGGGCATCGGGACCCGATCGACTCTCGCGCCGCCGTCCATCCATCGGCCCGCCTCGTTGTAGCTCGCCGTGACGGCGAGCGCGCGCGGCGGCACCGGGTCGTCATCGACGACGATTCCCGTATCGTCCTCGTGCAACCGCCACTGCACGAACAGCGACGGCTCGGCGGTAGTGAGGTTCAGGTAGTAGCCCTCGCACTCGTCGAGATACAGGTGAACGGCGAGATCGCTGTCGGACGCCGCGGGCTCCACCGCCACCGGCCGCCAGATGCGCGGCTGCAGCCAGTGCCCCGTTTCGCGGCATTCGAAGCGCACGCGCACGGCGACGGGATCGATCTCGAGCAGCGGCTCGGCGCCCTCGGGAGGACGATACTCACGGTCGGTCAATACGTTCTCCGCGCTTTCCTGCCGGCATTGCTACCATGGGGCATCTTAGCGATTCAGCCATGAGCGAACGAATTCCCGCCGCCGAGCAACGGTATGCCGCTTCCGTCCCTGACGTCTCGGGCGCGTCTGCCGCGCCGACCGGCCGATTGATCGATCGGCGCGGACGACGGCTGCACGACCTGCGCATATCGGTCACCGATCGCTGCAACTTCCGCTGCACCTACTGCATGCCGAAGGAGCTCTTCGGCAAAGACTACGCCTTCCTGCCGCACGCCTCGCTGCTCACCTTCGAGGAGATCACGCGGCTGGTGCGCCTGTTCATCGCGCACGGCGTCGAGAAGATCCGCCTCACCGGCGGCGAGCCGCTGCTGCGTCGCGACGTCGAACGCCTCGTCGCGATGCTCGCTGAGTTGCGCACGCTGTCCGGCGAGCCGCTCGACCTCACGCTCACCACCAACGGTTCGCTGCTCGCACGCAAGGCGCAGGCGCTGCGCGACGCAGGCCTGCGACGCGTCACGGTGAGTCTCGACGCGATGGACGACGCGGTGTTCCGCAGCATGAACGACGTCGACTTCCCGGTCGCCGACGTGCTCGCCGGCATCGAGGCCGCCGAGAAGGTCGGCCTGCATCCGCTGAAGATCAACATGGTCGTCAAGCGCGGCGTGAACGACCACGAAATCGTGCCGATGGCGAAGCACTTCCGCGGCACCGGTCACATCCTGCGCTTCATCGAGTTCATGGACGTCGGCGCCTCCAACGGCTGGCGGATGGACGACGTCGTCCCCAGCGCCGAGGTCGCGCGCGCCATCGGCGCGGCGTTTCCCATCGAGCCGCTGGAAGCGAACTATCCGGGGGAGGTCGCCGAGCGCTGGCGCTATGTGGACGGAGCGGGCGAGATCGGGCTCATCTCGTCGGTCACGCAGCCGTTCTGCGGCGCCTGCACGCGCGCGCGGCTGTCAACCGAAGGCAAGCTGTTCACCTGCCTGTTCGCCAATCGAGGCCACGACCTGCGTGCGCTGCTGCGCGGCGGCGCCGACGACGCGAAGCTCGCCGCGGCGATCGCCTCGGTCTGGGGCGCGCGAAACGATCGCTACTCCGAACTGCGCTCGGCCGACACGGTCGGGGTGCGCAAGATCGAGATGTCGTACATCGGCGGGTAGGACGTGTCGCTCGCCCTCAGCTCCTGCGCCCGCCCGGCCACCTACGAGGTCGATGCGATCAACGAGCGCGGCGAAACGGTGCCCACCGCCATCGCCGGAGAGCACCCGCTCACGCTGTACCTCGACAAGCGCGAACTCGTCACGCTGATGACGCTGGGCGCCGCACCCGAGCACTTGACGCTCGGCTACCTGCGCAACCAGAGGCTGGTCGAGTCGCTCGACGAACTCGCGTCGATCCAGGTCGACTGGGAGACCAACTCGGTCGCCGTCACGTCCGCGTCGCTCGCCGCGCGCGGCGTCTCCGTATGGGACGACGAGGCGCAGGCCGACGCGCTCGCCGCGCGGCTGGCGCGGCGCACGGTCACCACCGGCTGCGGGCAAGGAACGGTGTTCGGCGACCTGATGGACGAGATCGACCGCATCGAGCTCCCCGAGCACGCGCGGCTCACCGAGGAGACGCTGTACGCAGTGACCGACCGCGTGCGGCGGCACGAATCGATCTACAAGGTCGCCGGCGCGGTGCACGGCTGCGCGTTGTGCGCGAACGCCGGCGACGAACGCGGCGAGATCCTGCGCTTCGTCGAGGACGTCGGGCGCCACAACGCAGTCGACGCGATCGCCGGCTGGATGTGGGTCGAATCGGTGAGCGCGGCCGACAAGATCTTCTACACCACCGGGCGGCTCACGTCGGAGATGGTGATCAAGTGCGCGCAGATGGGCATCCCGTTCCTCCTGTCGCGCTCGGGGCTCACGCAGATGGGGCACGAGATCGCGCGGCGGGTCGGGCTCACGATGATCGGCCGCTGCCAGGGCAAGCACTACCTGCTCTTCACCGGCGCGCAGCGCTTCGTGCGCCAGCCGGTCCGCGCCTGGGCCTGAGCGCGTGCCGCCCACGCCGAAAGAGCGCGGCGGCGCCGAACCCCCGTCGCTGCCGCCGACGATCGGCCGCGCCGACGTCACCGGCATCGTGCTGGCCGGCGGACTCGGTCGTCGCATGAGCGACGACGGACGCGGCGTCGACAAGGGGCTGCAACCGTTCCGCGGCCGGCCGATGATCGCGCATGCCCTGGAACGCTTCGCGCCGCAGGTCGGCAGCGTGATCGTCAACGCGAATCGCAACGTCGATCGCTATCGCGAGTTCGGCTGGCCGGTCGCGCCTGACGCCGTCGAGGGCTACGCCGGCCCGCTCGCCGGCCTTCACGCCGGCATGTCGCAGGCGCGCACGGCATGGGTCGCCACCGTTCCGTGCGACTCCCCTTTCCTGCCGCTCGATCTCGTCGCGCGGTTGGCGGCTGCGATCGACGCGTCGGCGGCCGAAGGCGAGCGCGCGCAACTCGCGGTGGCGCGCACCGGCCCCCAGGCGCATCCGGTGTTCGCGCTGGTCGAGCGCGCGCTGCTCGCCGACCTCGAGCGTTTCCTCGGCGAAGGTCGGCGCAAGATCGACGCGTGGTACGCGCCGCTGCGCGTGGTCGAGGTCGCCTTCGACGACGAGGCCGCGTTCCGCAACCTGAACACGATGCAGGAACTGAAGGAAGAGGAGCGTCGATGAGAGCACGCGCAAGGCGAACGCGATGACCGCACCCGGCGCACGAGCGCAATCGCTCGCCGATACCGCGCGCGGCATCTCCGACACCGACCCGCGCACGTACCTGCCGGTAGAGCGCGCGCGCGCGATCATCGCCGGCAGCATCGAGACCGTGGCCCTCGTCGAGCGGGTCGCCATCCGCAGCGCGCTCGATCGCGTGCTCGCGCATGACGTCGTCTCCACGATCGACGTGCCGCCGCACGATAACTCGGCAATGGACGGCTACGCATTGCGCGGCGAGGAACTCGCCGATGGCGGCGAGACGCGGCTGCGCGTGGCCGGCACCGCCTTCGCGGGCCGCGCCTTTCACGGCGTGGTCGCGCGCGGCGAGGCGCTGCGCGTGATGACCGGCGCGACGCTGCCCGAAGGACTCGACACCGTCGTCATCCAGGAGGTCGTTCGCGTCGACGACGGCTTCGTCGTCGTGCCGACCGGCCAGCAGCGCGGACAGCATCGACGCCTGCGCGGCGAGGACCTGCGCGTCGGCGCGTCCGCGCTCGAAGCCGGAAAGCGCCTCACGCCGGCCGATATCGGCCTGCTCGCATCGCTGGGCGTCGCCGAGGTCGGCGTGCGGCGCCGCCTGCGCGTGGCCTTCTTCTCCACCGGCGACGAACTGCGCTCGATCGGCGAGACGCTGGCGTCCGGGCAGATCTACGACAGCAACCGCTACACGATCTGGTCGATGCTCGCGCGCCTGGGCGTCGAGATCGTCGACATGGGGGTCGTGCGTGATTCTCCCGAAGCGCTCGAGCGTGCGATGCGTACGGCGGCCAGCGAAGCCGACGCGATCGTCTCCTCCGGCGGCGTCTCGGTGGGCGAGGCCGACTTCACGCGCGAAGTGATGGCGCGCCTGGGCGACGTCGCGTTCTGGCGCATCGCGATCCGTCCCGGCCGGCCGATGGCCTTCGGTCGCGTGGGCCGCGCCTGCTACTTCGGCCTGCCGGGCAATCCGGTCGCCGTGATGGTCACGTTCTATTTCATCGTGCGCGATGCGCTGCTGCAGATGATGGGCGCAACGCCGCAACCGCTGCCGTGGGTACGCGCCCGTTCGCTCGAGCCGATGCGAAAGCGTCCCGGGCGAACCGAGTATCAACGCGCGCGACTCACCCTCGGCGCCGACGGACGGATGGAAGTGGCGACGATGGGCAACCAGGGCTCGGGCGTGCTGCGCTCGATGTCGGCGGCGAACTGCATCGTGGTGCTGCACCACGACCAGGGGTCGGTCGCGGCAGGCGACGACGTGGACTGCGTGGCCTTCGACGGGCTGCTATAGCAGCGCGACCGCGCTCACCAGGATTCCGTCTTCGTCGGCATAGCACCAGTGGCCGGGGGCCACGGCTACCCCGCCCACCCGCACCGCTTCGCCGATCGCCCCCTCGCCGCGCTTCTCGCTGCGCCGCGGGTTCGCGGCGAGCGCGCGAACGCCGATCTCGCACGCATCGATCTCGGCGGTATCGCGGACGCAGCCGTCGACGATCACGCCGGCCCAGCCGTTACGCTGTGCAAGTTGTGCCAGGTTGCCGCCGAGCAGCGCGCAGCGCAGGCTGCCGCCGCCGTCGATGACGAGCACGCGACCGTTGCCCGGTTGCTCGAGCGCGCGGCGCACCGCCGAGTTGTCCTCGAAGCAGCGAACCGTTTCGATCGCACCGCGAAAGCGCGCGTTGCGCCCGTAGCTGCGAAACACCGGCGGCAGCACGTGCGCCTCGCCGGTGACGAGGCGCGCCTCGTTCGCGTCGCACAGGTCGGCGGTAGCGAAGGTAGCCGGTCCGGTGGAAGCCGTCATCGTCGAGTGATGCGATTGGCGTGGTTGCTCACCGTACCCGAAAGGCTGGCGTAGTACGCGGCCAGGTTGCGGATCTCGGCGCGCGACAGCGGCTTGGCCTGGGCGCCCATGATCGGGTTCTTGCGCCGGTCGTGCTTGTAGTCGAGCAGCGAGTGCTCGAGGTAGTCCTGGTACTGCCCGGCGAGCTTCGGATACGAAGGATCGATCGGCGTGTTGCCGTCCTTGCCGTGGCACGCGGCGCAGACCTCTTCGGCCTTCTGGCGGCCGGCATCGATGTTCTGCGCCTGTGCGGGGAGCGCGAAGGCGCCGATGACGGCGAGCGCCGCGAACGAAAGCAGGCGCGGGCTCGCGGGCGAAAACGGGAAGGCGCGCATGTTCATTTCGATCCGTAGTAAGCAGCGAGATCGGCGATGTCACGATCGCTCAGTCCTTCGGCCACGGCCGTCATCGTCGGATGATTGCGATCGCCGCTGCGGTACTCGCGCAGCGCCGATTCGATGTAGCGCGCGTTCTGCCCGATGATGCGCGGCACGTGGTAGACGCTCGGGAACGACGACTTGTAACCGGGGATCTCGTGGCAGCCGATGCACATCGAGTTCTTCGCGCGCCCTGCCTCGGCGTCTCCCTGCACCGCCTGCTGGTCGGGCGCCGGCGCCGCGGCCTGCGCGACAGCCAGGCATGGCAGCAGCATCGCCGCCGCGAAACCGGCGGCAAACAACCTGTTCTTGGTCATGGGTCTCCGGCCATGGCGCCGAGCGGCGCAGGCCTTGTAATGTTTGTGGGTGCGCCGATTCTAGCGGAGTCGCTTCGAGCCAGTCCAGCAGCCCGGCCGACGGGAAGCCTTCCCGTATACTCGAAGAACCCTTCGACGGGTCGTGTCTTCACGGCCGCAACCTCCGAAAATCATGCGTTTCCAGGGCACCGATACCTACGTCGCCACCGACGACCTGAAGCTCGCCGTGAACGCGGCGATCCGCCTGCAGCGCCCGCTGCTGATCAAGGGCGAGCCCGGCACCGGCAAGACGATGCTCGCCGAGGAAGTCGCCTCGGCGCTCGACATGCCGTTGCTGCAATGGCACATCAAGTCGACGACGAAGGCGCAGCAGGGGCTGTACGAATACGACGCGGTGTCGCGGCTGCGCGACTCGCAACTCGGCGATGCCCGCGTGAAGGACATCGAGAACTACATCGTCCGCGGCGTGCTGTGGCAGGCCTTCGAGTCCGACCAGCCGGTCGTGCTGCTGATCGACGAGATCGACAAGGCCGACATCGAGTTCCCGAACGACCTGCTGCGCGAACTCGACCGGATGGAGTTCTACGTCTACGAGACGCGCCAGCTGGTTCGTGCGAAGCACCGGCCGGTGGTGATGATCACGTCGAACAACGAGAAGGAGTTGCCCGACGCGTTCCTGCGGCGCTGCTTCTTCCACTACATCAAGTTCCCGGACAAGGAGACGATGCAGGCGATCGTCGACGTGCACTTCCCGAACCTGAAGAAGACGCTGCTGAAGGAAGCGCTCGAGGCCTTCTTCCAGATGCGCGAGCTTCCCGGGTTGAAGAAGAAGCCGTCCACGAGCGAGTTGCTCGACTGGCTGAAGCTGCTGGTTGCCGAGGACATCCCGCCCGAGGCGCTGCGCTCCAAGGACGGCAAGAGCGTCATCCCGCCGCTGCACGGCGCACTGCTGAAGAACGAGCAGGACGTGCACCTGTTCGAGCGGCTCATCTTCATGGCCCGCCACAACCGGTGAAAGCGCGAATGAACCTGCTGCGCGGCCCGAGCTCGCCCCTGCGATGCTCGCCGTACCGTCGTACGGCTGCGCTTCTCGGTGCGACCTCGGGCCGCTCGCTACGGTTCCTTCGCGCTTTCACGCATTGAGCAGCCGATGGCCTGGGTTGCACCCGTCACGCTCGAGGGCGAACGCGTCGTCCTCGAACCACTCACGCGTTCGCACGTGGACGGACTCGCGAGTGCCGCCGCGGATGGCGAGTTGTGGCGGCTCTGGTACACGTCGATCCCGGCGCCCAGTCGCACCGCTGCCTACGTAAACGCGGCGCTCGAGATGCGCGAGCGCGACGGGGCGCTGCCCTTTGTCGTTCGACGGCGTAGCGACGGCGCGGTCATCGGAACCACGCGCTTCTTCCACGTCGAGCCGGCGCATCGTCGGCTCGAGCTCGGCCACACCTGGTACGCCGCGAGCGCGCAGCGCACAGCGGTTAACGCCGAGTGCAAGCTGCTGCTGCTCGGCCACGCGTTCGATGCGCTCGGCGCGATCGCAGTCGAGTTGCGCACGCATTTCCTGAACCACGCGAGCCGGCGCGCAATCGAGCGCCTGGGCGCGAAGCTCGACGGCGTGCTGCGCCATCACATGACGATGCCCAACGGCACGCTGCGCGACACCTGCGTCTACAGCATCCTTGCCGCGGAGTGGCCGGCCGTCCGCGAGAACCTGAAGCTGCGGCTGGCGATGCGCGGAGCAACGCAATGCTGATCGATTTCTTCCTGCACCTGCGCGGCGCGAAGCTGCCGGTGTCGATCAAGGAATACCTGCTGCTGCTCGAGGCGATGCGCGAGCACGTGATCGGCCCCTCGATCGACGAGTTCTACTTCCTGTCGCGCGCCACGCTGGTGAAGGACGAGCGCAACTTCGACAAGTTCGACAAGGCCTTCGGCGCCTACTTCAACGGGGTACGCGCGATACCCGGCATTGACGTAGACCTTCCCCTCGAATGGCTGAAGCGGCGCCTGCAGCGCGAGTTCACGCCTGAGGAGAAGGCGGCGATCGAGGCGATGGGCGGGCTCGACAAGCTGCTCGAACGACTGCGCGAACTGCTCGAGGAGCAGAAGGGTCGCCACGAGGGCGGCAGCAAGTGGATCGGCACCAACGGCACCTCGCCGTTCGGCAACGGCGGTTACCACCCGGAAGGCATCCGCATCGGCGGGCCGTCTGCGGGCAACCGCACCGCAGTGAAGGTCTGGGAGCAGCGCGCCTACCGCGACTACGACGACCAGGTGGAACTCGGCACGCGCAACATCAAGGTCGCACTGCGCCGTCTTCGGAAGTTCGCGCGCGAAGGCGCCGACGAGGAGCTCGACCTCGACGACACGATCGCATCCACCGCGCGCAACGCCGGCTGGCTCGACATCCGGATGATTCCGGAGCGGCACAACACCATCAAGGTGCTGATGCTGCTCGACGTCGGCGGCACGATGGACGACCACATCCAGCAGACCGAGGAGCTCTTCTCGGCGGCGAAGACCGAGTTCAAGCACCTTGAGTTTTACTACTTCCACAACTGCGTGTACGACCACGTCTGGAAGAACAACCGCCGTCGCCACGCCGAACGCTTCGACACCTGGGACATCCTGCGCAAGTACAACCCCGACTATCGGCTGATCTTCGTCGGCGACGCGACGATGAGCCCCTACGAGGTGCTGCAGCCGGGCGGCTCGGTCGAGTACAACAACGAGGAAGCGGGCGCCGTGTGGCTGCGCCGGCTGGTCGAGCGCTTCCCGAAGTTCGCGTGGCTGAACCCCGAGCCGGAAGGCGTCTGGGAATATCGGCAGTCGATCGCCGTCATCCGCCAGGTCCTGCAGGGGCGGATGTATCCGCTGACGATCCAGGGGCTCGAGCGGGCGATGCGGGAGCTGTCGAAGTAGTGCATCGCGCCTGCGCGCGGATCACTCGCGCGCAGCGAACTCGGTCCACTCGAGCCCGGGTCGGCCGGGCTTACGGTTGCCGAACGATGTCGACCGAGATCTCCACCGCCGGAACCGTTCCCCTGTTCTCGAGCCAGTGCCGGGTGTTCCTGTCCTCGGGCCAGCCCGCCCCCGGCCCATAGTCGGTGGCAACTCCGTCGCGATGGTCGGTGATGGTCCCTTGCAGGATGTAGACGGTGCCGGGCCTGTCCTTGTGGTCATGCATCGGCCCGAAGACGCCGCCCGGCTCGATGGTGACCTTCCGCATTCGAAGCAGGCGCCCGCCCATACCCTCGATCTCGGGGCCGAGATCCACGGTTGCGAGCAACTCGACCGTAACCCCCGTCGTCCGGGGTGCCGCCTGCTCGTTGCTCATTGCGTACCTCGCTCCGGCTCCGTGCGCGCCGCCGGTCGACGCCTCGGTCATGACCCCGGGCCTCTCCCAGCAACCGCGACCGTTATCCGCTCTCGCTGCACAGCGTACGCCCCGGCGCCGCTCACGAAGAAGTAGTTCACTTCGAACTGCGGGGAAGCACCGGCTGCATCGGCGCTTCGTTGACGCTCAACTGGAACACGTCCGGCCGGCTGTAGTGGCCGACGACGTCCAGGTCGAACTTTCCGCGCGGGATCTCCTCCAGGTCGAGCGTTGCGGTCAGGATCTTTTCCCCTTCGAAGTCGGGGCCGGCGAGAACCTTGCCGAGCGGACTGATGATCACGCTGCCGCCGCGCATCAGGACCGAGTCGGGCGAGTCGCCCAGTTTCACCCGCACCGTGTCCGGCAGGTCCTTGCGGCGCAAGTACTGGCAGGCAGACAGCACGAAGCAGCGGCCTTCGAGCGCGATGTGCTGCATCGTCGGCAACCACGTGTCGCGGTCGTCGGCAGTGGGCGCACAGTACAGGGCGACGTTCTTCGAATACATCGCCATGCGCAGCATCGGCATGTAGTTCTCCCAGCAGATCACCGAGCCGATCCGGCCGTAGGGGCTGTCCACCGCCGTCAATGTGGAGCCGTCGCCGAAGCCCCAGATCATCCGCTCGAGTGCGGTCGGCATCAGCTTGCGATGCTTGCCGAGCAGCGCACCATCGGGGCCGAAGAACAGCACCGTGCAGTAGCAGGTGCCGTGCTCGCGCTCGATGACACCCATCACGACATACGCACGATTCGCAGCGGCGGCTTCGCCGAGCCGTTGCGTATGCGGCCCCGGCACCTCGATCGCTGCGTCGAGGTAGATGCGGAACTCCTCGCGCCCCACCGGATCGCGTGCGCCGATCACCAGGCCGTAGTCGAGTCCCTTCGGGTATCCGACGATGAACGCCTCGGGAAAGACGATGACCTTCGCACCTGTCGCTGCGGCTTCGGCGATCAAGCGAACCGCCTTGTCGACGCACGCGTTGGTGTCGAAGGGTACCGAAGCGGCCTGCACGACGGCGACGGTGACGGATGCTTGCGGTGACGAAGAGGACATGATCGATTCCTCCTGGATGGGGTTCAGTGTCGGTCAGATGCCGAGATACGCGGTCCGGACGTGATCGTCGTCCAGCAACGCGCGTGACTCGCCCGAGAGTTCGGTACGACCATTCGACAGGACATAGGCACGCGACGACAGCGTGAGCGCCAGCTGTGCGTTCTGCTCGACCAGCAGGATCGAAACGCCCTGCTCGTGAATCCGCTTCAGGGCCTCGTACAGCTCGTCGACCACCATCGGCGCCAGCCCGTGACTCGGCTCGTCGAGCAGCAACAGGCGCGGGGACACCATCAGCGCTCGCCCCACTGCCACCATCTGCTGCTCCCCGCCCGACAGGGTGCCTGCCGTCTGCGACATACGCTCGCCCAGGCGGGGGAACAGTTCGAGAACGCGCTGCTGGTCCGCATCGAGGTCGGAACCCGATCTGCGTCGCGACCAGGCGCCGAGCCGAAGATTCTCGGCGACCGTCAATTGCGGGAAGATCTGCCGACCTTCGAGCACGTGAGCGATCCCCATCCCCGCGATCTGGTGCGCCGCTTTTTCGATGAGCGACTGCTCGAGGAAGCGGACGCTGCCTCGACACCAGCCGATGAGGATGCGTGAGATCACGCGCAGCAGCGAGCTCTTGCCCGCGGTGTTCGGTCCGATGAGCGCCACGATCTCGCCGGACTGCACGTCGATCGACACGTCGTGCAGCACCGGGGCCGGCCCGTAGCCGGCCGACAGGTTGCGGATCTCAAGCATGGGTCAGCTCGGCCGCGGCGCGCGCGCCGAGGTAGGCGGCGATGACGTCCGGATCGGACGAGACTTCGGCGGGGTTACCCTCGGCGATCAGGCGACCGAAGTTCAGCACGAGGATCCGCTCGCACAGCGTCATGATCGTCTTCATATGATGCTCGATGACGAGAACCGCCATCCCTTCGGCGGCGAGTTCCTTCACCATCACGACCATCTCGCGTTGCTCGCCCGGCGTGAGCGTCGCCATCACTTCGTCGAGCAGAATCACGCGCGGCTCGGTCGCCAGCGCCCGGGCCAGCTCGAGGCGCGCCTTCTCGGGAAGCGAAAGCACGCCGGCGAGAACGTCCTCGCGTTCGTGCAGTCCGACGCGCCGCAGGGCGATCGCCGCCTTCTCGCGCGCGATGGGCAGCGGATGGTGCACGAGCGCCCCTACCGTCGCGTTTTCCAGCACCGTCATGTCGCCGAAGGTCGCGACGTTCTGGAACGTCTTCACCAGTCCGGCACGGCAGATCGCGTGCGGCGGCAGACCGACGATCGGGCGCCCCTCGAGCAAGATCGACCCGGCGTCGGGACGGATCAGGCCGGTCAGCTGGTTGAACAGCGTCGTCTTGCCGGCTCCGTTCGGCCCGATCACGCCGACGACAGAAGCCCGAGACAGGTCGAAGGAGACGTCGTCGGTCGCCTGCAGGCCGCCGAAGCGCTTGCGCAGCCCGCGCACGCTGAGCACGACTTCGGACATCTCAGCGCCTCGCCGCCCACAAGGCGAGGATCCCGCGCGGCTGGACGATCACGATCAGGATCAGGATCGCACCGAAGACCATCTGCGACAGGCCTGCGCCGTGCGCCGAGAGCCAGGCGTTGGTTGCCTCCTCCACCACCAGAATCAGCAGGGCGCCGACCAGCGGCCCGGCCACGGTGCCCACGGCTCCGATGATCGCGATCAGCGCCACGCGCACCGACACGCCTGCCAGGCCGAAAACCGTGTCCGGGTCGAAGAAGAACTGGAACTGTGCATACAGGACACCGAGCATCGCCATCAGCGTGCCCGAGATCGTGTTGGCAGCGAGCTTTGCGCGCGCCGTGTCGACGCCGAGCGACGACGCGGCTTCCGGATGGTTCTTCAGCGCCCGCAGCCGCAGGCCGAGTGCACTGGATCGGATCCGCGCGAACACGACGCAGGTGACGGTCAGCGCCACGAGGATGATGTAGAAATAGGGTCGCAGCGACTGGAACTGCATCGCTGCGAAGCTCGGGGGCGAGAACGGCACCGAGATGCCGACCGGGCCGTGCGTGAGACTGCTCCAGCTGTTGCCGATCACGCGCATTGCTTCGCCGAAGGCGAGCGTGGCCAGCGCGAAGTAATGGCCCTTCAGCCTCATCGTCGGCAGGCTGATCAGCGCGGACAGTGCGGCGCCGACCACGCCGGCGGCGACCAGCCCGAGCCACGGAGAGAGGCCGAAGTTGATCAGCAGCAGCGTCGAGGTGTAGGCGCCCGCGCCGAAGAACCCGGCGTGTCCGAGCGAGATCTGCCCCGAAAGGCCGGCGGCGATGTTCCACGTCTGCGCCATCGCCGCGAACAGCATCACGAGACAGGCGACGCGCAACGCATATCCCTGCTCGGGCAGCAGCCAGGGGAACGCGAGGACGGCCAGCGCGAGAACCAGAAGGAGCGCCTTGCGGGTCATCGCGTGCTCAACAGACCCTGCGGACGAACGGCCAGCACCGCGATGAAGACGACGAACAGCGCGAGGTTCTGCAGCTGGATCGGCATCAGCAGCGCCGAGATCGACTGGATTACGCCAACGGCCAGCCCGCCGAATACCGCGCCGAGTACGCTGCCCAGCCCTCCGAGCACGACGACGGTGAACATCAGCACGACGAACTGTCCCCCTGCGGTCGGCGAAGCCGTGTAGTACGGAAGGATCACGCTGCCGCCGAGCGCGGTGAGGCCCACGCCCAGGCCGAAGGCGAGCTGGCGCACGCGCCGCACATCGATGCCGAGACTCAGGGCGGCGATCCCGTTCTGGGCAGTGGCACGCATTGCCTGCCCAATCCAGGTATAGCGAAGGAAGGCCCACAGAGCGATACCGACCACCACCGAAACCAGGAAAGCGAACAGGTACGGCAGGCTGATGATCAGGCCTGCGAAGGCGATCGCCGACGTCTGGTAGGGCGTGCGAACCGACTTGTAGTCCGAACCAAAGAGGACGAGCGCGAGATTCTCGAGCAGGATCAGAAGTCCGACCGTGAGGAAGATCTGCGCGATGTCGGGCGCCCCGATGATCCGCTCGATCAGGACGCGCTGGATCAGCATCCCCAGCACGAATGCAACGACGAAGGCGACGCCCGCACCGAGCAGCGGATCGATTCCCAGGTACAGCCAGCAGTAGTAGCCGACAAACATGCCGATCATCAGGAACTCCGCCTGCGCGAAGTTGATGATCGACATGACGCCGAACACCAGCGTCAGGCCGATCGAGATCACGGCGTAGACGCCGCCGATCAGAAGGCCGTTGACGATGGCCTGGACGAGCTCCATGCGAAACGCGACGCGCGGACGCTCAGACGGTCTTGCCCTTCCAGCGTGCGGGTGCCTTGGCGAGTGCTTTCGGCCAGACGGTGGCCAACTCGCCGCCCTGCCATTGCACCATCACCGGCGACGCGTTCACGTTCAGGCCTGTTTCATCGAACTTCACGCCGGTGGGCGTCATCGCGACCGACCACCCCTTGGTGAACGTGTTCCGGTGCAGTACATCGCGCAGCTTCGCGGTATCGACGCTACCGGCGATCTCGAGAGCTTCTGCCAGTACCCCCATGCAGGTGGCGTGTTCGAGTGCTTCGTGCACCATGAAGTAGCCGAAGCGCTTGCGAAAGCGGTCGGTCAATTGGGGCGACGAATCGTAGTTGGCCGGCGAGATCGACAGCACGCCGTCGGCGAGCTCGCCCAGGCCCTTGACGAAATCGGGAATGACATAGCCCGCGGCACCGCCGATCGCCGGTACGTCGACCTGCTGCTGGCGCATCGTGCGGATGATCAGCAGGCTGTCGTTCAGGTACGAAACCGGGAAGACCATCTGTGCGTTGGAGCCGCGCAGCTTCGTGATCAGCGGCGTCACGTCGGTGATCCCGAGCGGATAGGCATCGTCCATCACCAACTGAATGTTCCTTTCCTTCGCCGCGGCGCGCAGCCCGGTGGCCTGGGATGTTCCGTATGCCGTGTCTTCGTAGAGGATCGCCGCTCTGTGGATGTCCTCGCCGGTGGCACGCGCGATCTCGACCGCGTAGTCGAACTGCGCGCGCCCGATGACCGACGCTTTCGAGACGACCTGGAAGATGTTCTTGAAACCCCGCCCGGTGAGCTGGTCGGCGAAGGACATCGTCAGCAGCGGAACGCCGCGTCTTTCGGTGACTTCCTGAATGGCGAGCGTGAGGCTCGATGCGAAGGCGCCGAGGATCGCGACGACTTCGTTCTGCGAGATCAGCCGTTGCGCGACGCTCGCGGCAGTCGTCGGCGTCGAGGTGCCGTCCGCGACCAGCAGGTTGATCTTCGCGCCGCCGAGCGAGCGGATGCCGCCTGCTGCGTTGATCTCGTCGGCGACCAGCTCGATACCGTTGCGCGAGTTGATGCCGAACTGAGCATTGGCGCCGGACAGCGGCAGGATCACACCCACGTTGACCTGCTTGGGCTGCGCCACGGAAACGAGTGGCGCACTCAGTCCGACGGCGCTCGCCGCGGCGGCGCCACCCACCAGACGCCTGCGGGTCCGATCGATGGTCGTGTGCGCAACTCGGGAATCGGTCATGGCGTCTCCTCCTGTAGGTCGGTTCTGGGGAGTAGGCAAGACAACCCGATAAGCGGTTGCCCGTCCATATGATTGACAGATTGTCGGACAATTTCGATGATATGCGGATGGATGTCAAGGTTTCCTCGGTCAGTCGCGAGACGATCCGCACCCGCGCCGAGGCGAGCCTGCGCGAGGCGATCGTCAGTGGCCGTCTCGGCGGCGGTGAACGGCTGGTCGAGCGAGAACTGTGCGAAGCGCTGCAGGTGGGCCGCGGTTCGTTGCGCGAAGCACTGCGGGGCCTGGTCGCCGAAGGACTGATCGAAGTCGTTCCGCACCGCGGCCCCGTGGTGGCGCGGATCACCGTCGAGCAGGCGCGCGAGATCTACGCAGTGCGTGGCGTGCTCGAGGGCCTCGCGGCACGCACCCTGGCGCAGCATCGCGAGCCCCACGCCATCGAGCGGATGACGAGCGCGCTCGAACGAATGCGCGACATCCATCGGGGCGTCGCCGATGCGGCGAACCTGATTCCCGTGAAGACGGAGTTCTATTCGGCGTTGTTCGAGGGCGCCGGAAACGCCACGCTCACCGAAATCATGAATCGATTGCTGGCACGCATCAGCGTGCTTCGTCGCACGTCCTTCTCGCGACCCGATCGGCTTTCGAAGAGCATCGTCGAGATCGCCCGGATCGTCGAAGCGATCCGCTCGGGCGAGCCGGACGAGGCCGAACGCACGAGCCGTCACCACGTCGAGCAGGCCTGCCTGGCCGCCCTGCCCCTGCTGCCTTCTTCCCCTCCCATTGACAGGAGAAACGCATGAACAAGGATCTGTTCGAACGAGGACTGAAAGTCCGCCGCGAAGTGCTTGGAGCGGAGTACGTCGACGCCTCCATCCAATCGGCGGACGACTTCAACCGCCCGATGCAGGAACTGGTCACCCAGTATTGCTGGGGAGAGATCTGGAATCGCCCGGGCCTGGAACGAAAGACGCGCAGCCTGGTGAACCTCGCGATGCTCACCGCGTTGAACCGGCCGCACGAGATTCGCCTGCACGTGCGCGGTGCCCTGAACAACGGGGTCACGAAGGACGAGATCGCCGAAGTGTTCCTGCAGACGGCGATCTATTGCGGGGTGCCCGCGGCCATCGACAGCTTCCGGATCGCGCGCGAAGTGTTCAAGGAAACGGAGCGCTAACCGTGTCGGGCGCGATCGGATTCGTCGGGCTGGGCCAGATGGGCATGCCGATGCTCGCGAACCTGGCCGCGAAAGGTCGAACGATCCGTGCCTTCGATCTCAGCGAACCTGCACGGGTCTCGGCCGCAGCACTGGACAACGTGCAGGTCGCGGGCACGATCCTCGAGCTGGCGCGGGAAACCGACGTCCTCATCCTGATGCTTCCCGATTCCACGGTCGTCGACCGACTGCTGTGGAACGAAGGTGTCGCCGACGCGCTAAGGCCCGGCTCGCTGATCGTCGACATGGGATCGTCGCATCCGATGAACACGCGCGCGAACGCACGGCGGCTGGCTGCGCTCGGCGTGGGGCTGGTCGACGCGCCCGTGTCGGGTGGCGTCAAGCGCGCCGTCTCGGCCACGCTGTCGATCATGATCGGCGGCGAGACGGCGGACGTCGAGAAGGTGCGTTCGATCCTTTCCGACCTCGGTGCGACGCTGGTTCACGTGGGAGCGAGCGGCAGCGGACATGCGATCAAGGCGCTGAACAATTTCGTCTCCGCGTCCGGGATGGCGGCCACCTGCGAAGCGCTCGCTGCCGCCGAGCGCTTCGGCATCGATCCATCCATTGCGAACCAGGTGTTCAACTCGTCGACCGGGAAGAACAACACGACCGAGAACAAGGTCGAAGCCTTCATGTTGAACGGACGCTTCGACTCCGGTTTTGCGATGTCGTTGATGTGCAAGGACCTGCGCACCGCGCGCTCGCTGATGCAGGCAATCGACGCAAAGCACGCGTTCGCCGACTGCTGCACGCGCCTGTGGGAGGCGGCCGAGAGCGCGCTGCCGCGCGGGGCCGATCACACGGCGCTCTATCGCTACGTCGGACGGGACGCGGCCAACGATGACTGACGAGGCCGCCGCGGCGGCGATCGTCGACGCGCTGTCCAGCACGGCGCACGCCGAGGAAGTCGCGCGCCTGCTCGGTCGCCTGCCCGCCTCGCTCGAGCTCGGCGTCGGCGACACGACGCTCGCGCTTTCGTCGCAGGGACCGAAGGTGTCGGCGCTGGCCCCGCTTGCCGTCTGGCAGCGATCTCTCTACGGTGTTCCGTCGCCGGGTTTTCAGTCGGCAGGCGCACTCGTTCGCAGCCATCCCGAATTCCGCATCGTCGGCGACCCCCTTGCGGTCGCGCAGTGTCTCGCGCTGCTGGAGATGCTGATCGAGGGCGCGAGGGAACAACTGTTGGACGGCATCCGAGGTGATTCGCAGGCGCCCGCGTCGGTCTCTGCCGCAGCGGAGACGCAAACCGAATCGCTCGACGCGATTCGCGGCCGCTATCTGCAGCTCACGCTACCCGCACTCGGCGACCCCTGGGTATACGAGGAGTCGACCGGCCCGAGCGATGCGCCGGCGATGCTCATGCTGCACACCGCCGGCGCCGATTCCCGCCAGTGGCACGCGCTGATGACCGACGCCCGCCTGTCCGCTCGCTGGCGCATGCTCGCCTTCGACATGCCGTGGCACGGTCGTTCGAGCCCCCCGCTGCGTTCGAGACCCCTGCCGTGGCGACTCGACGCAAAGACCTACCTCGACGTGCTCGACGCGTATCTCGACGCCGCCGGAATCGCGCGCGCGCTGATCGTCGGCTGCTCGATGGGCGCCGCCGCCGGGCTGGCATATCTCGCCGAGCGCCCGGGCCGCACGACGGGCGCAATCCTCCTGGAGGCGCCATTCCGCTCGGTAGGTCGACGCTCGGAATTCCTCGATCACCCGGGCGTTCACGCGGGCCGCTTCTCGTCGGCGTGGGTAACTGCGCTGCTCGGCCCGCTCAGCCCGCGCGCCCGACGAGCCCGGGCAGGATGGATCTACACGCAGGCAGGGCCTGGCGTATACGAGGCCGACCTGCGTTTCTACAGCGAGGAGTTCGATGCGGCGCGGTACCTGGATCGCATCGACACGCGGCGCACGCCGCTGTGGCTGCTGACCGGCGAATACGATTATTCGGCGACACCGGCCGACGGCCGTCGGATCGCCGAGGCCATCCCCGGTGCCCGCTTCGAAACGATGCCGGGGCTGGGGCATTTCCCGATGACCGAGAACCCCGCGGCGCTGATGACTCATCTGGAGCCGATCACCGCGGCCCTGGCCACGAAACTCAGGGACGGGACGAATGATGAACGATGACCTCTGGGAAGCCGTGGCGATCCGCTATGCAACGGTCGAACGGCGCCTTTCCGAGAACTTCATCTTCTGCGCGACACCCGAGGGCGAAGCGCGGATGGACTACTTCGTCTGGCTGCTCACGAACGGAAATCGCGCAATCCTCGTCGACACCGGGTTCAACGAACAGGCTGCACGAGAGCGCAAGCGCAACTTTCTGGCGTGTCCGATCCGCTCGCTCGAAACGCTCGACGTCACTGCCGCCGACGTCGAAGACGTCGTGATCACGCACGCGCATTACGACCACGCCGGGAACCTCGGCCTGTTGCCGCGCGCGCGCTTTCACCTGCAGGAACGCGAGATGCAGTTCGCCACCGGCGCACCGATGCGGCACCGCGTGCTGCGCCATTCGTACTGCGTCGACGACGTCTGTTCGCTCGTTCGTCTCGTCTACGCCGACCGCGTGGTCTTCCACGATGGCGACTACGATCTCGCGCCGGGCGTCTCGGTGCATCTGGTGGGCGGTCATACCCACGGCCTGCAGATCGTGCGCGTGCGCACGAGTCGCGGCTACGTCGTGCTCGCTTCGGACGCGTCGCATTACCTGGAGAATCTGCGGGCGCGCTCGCCCTTTCCGATCGTCTCCGACGTGGCGGAGATGCTGCGCGGCTACGAGCGCATCGAAGCACTCGCCGACTCGCCCGACCACATCGTCCCCGGGCACGACCCGCTGGTGATGCAGCAGTACCGACGACTGCCGCTGCGCGACGGCGTGCAGGCCGTCTCGCTGACAGAGCCAATCGGATAGTCGGGGTGGCGCGACCGACCGCGCCCCGCGTCAATCCGCGATCGGCGGCGCGACCTTCAGCACTTCGTCGAGTGTCGTCTGCCCGGCGGCGATCTTCTGTGCGCCCGCGAGCCGCAGCGGCCGCATGCCGGCGCGCATCGCGCGCCTGCGGATTTCACCCAGATCGGGGCGCTCATCGATCAGGCGGCGCAGGTCGGCGTCGAGTTGCAGCATCTCGTACAACCCACTGCGTCCGCGATAGCCGGTCATCCGGCATTCAAGGCAGCCCACTGGTCGGTAGACCCGCGCGGGCTTGGCCGCGCGAAACGGCCGAATCAACGCGCTCCATTGCTCGTCGGCGAGCTCTCCGGTCGCCTCCTTGCACGATTCGCACAGCGTGCGCACGAGGCGCTGCGCCATCACGCCGATCAGCGTCGCGTTGAGCAGGTACGAAGGCACGCCGAGATCGAGCAGTCGCGTGATCGCCGATGGCGCATCGTTCGTGTGCAGCGTCGACAGCACGAGGTGCCCGGTGAGCGCGGCCTGGATCGCCATCTCGGCGGTCTCCAGGTCGCGGATCTCGCCGACCATGACGATGTCGGGGTCCTGGCGCATCAGCGCGCGGATGCCGTCGGCGAAGCCGAGCTCGATGCCGTGCTGGACCTGCATCTGGTTGAACGCCGGCTCGACCATCTCGATCGGATCCTCGACGGTGCAGACGTTGACCTCGTCGGTCGCCAGGCCCTTCAAGGTCGTGTACAGCGTCGTCGTCTTGCCCGAGCCTGTGGGTCCGGTGACGAGGACGATCCCGTTCGGGCGCGTCGTCATCGACTCCCACAGTTCGAGGTCGTCGTCGCCGAAACCCAGCTCGGAAAAGTCGCGCACCAGCACTTCGGGATCGAAGATGCGCATCACGAGCTTCTCGCCGAAAGCGGTCGGCAACGTGGACAGGCGCAGCTCGATCTCGCGCCCTTCGGCGGTTCGCGTCTTGATGCGGCCGTCCTGCGGACGACGCTTCTCGATCACGTCCATCCGGCCGAGCAGCTTGATGCGGCTCGTCATCGCCGCGAGCACCGACGCCGGCAAGCGGTAGACGTTGTGCAGCACGCCGTCGATGCGAAAGCGGATCGCGCCCGTCTCGCGGCGCGGCTCGAGGTGGATGTCGCTCGCGCGCTGGTCGAACGCGTACTGCCACAACCAGTCGACGATGGTGACGATGTGCTGGTCGTTCGCGTCGACGCTGCGCCCCGAGCGCCCGAGCTCGACGAGCTGCTCGAAGTTGCTCTGTTGAGCAGCCGCACCGTTCTTCTGCGCGCCGCGCACGGTACGCGCGAGCGTGAAGAACTCGACGATGTAGCGGGGAATCTCCTGCGGATCGGCGACGACGCGGCGGATCGGCCTGCGCAGCATCGAACCGAGCTCGTCGACCCAGTCGGTGACGAAGGGCTCGGCAGTGGCGATCGTCACGCCGTCGGCGTCGACCGCGAGCGGCAGGATCTTGAAGCGCGTCGCGTACTGGCTCGACATCACGTCGCAGACGCGCGCGAGGTCGACCTTCAACGGGTCGATGCGGGCATGCGGCAGGCCGACGCGCCGGGCGAACCACGGAACGAGCGTTTCGAGGTCGACGAGGCGGCTGGTGGACGGCGAGCGGAACTTGCGCCTCGCCAGCGCGACCAGCGCGTGCTGCTCGCTGTTGGAGAGATTGGCATAGCGGGCGACCGACTCCGCATCCTCCGCCGACAGGATCCGGTCCTCGACCAGCGCCGGCAGCAGGTCTTCCACGGTGATCCGGCAGCCGGGGCGGCCGAACGCCGGCAACGGCGCGGGTGCGGCCGCCATCGCGACGGGGCTGGTGCGCGCGTTCATGCAGCGACGGTAGCAACGCGCCGCTGCTGCGCCGGCACGCGACGGACCAGCGGTCGATCCGCAGGGCGGAAAGGCGCCGCCGCCCCGGCTCCCGGCGCAGGCGCGCTACGAGAGGCAGCGCGCGCCCCGAGGGCAAACGTCGGCGGTCGTCGCCACAAGGAACGTTGGAGCGTCATTTGCTGCGGCGTGAGGGCCTACCGCCAGCCCAACGGGACACGAAAACATTCGATGAACGACAACGCAGGAGCACCGCTCTGCTCCACGGGGATTGCCGGGCTGGACGACGTGCTGCACGGCGGGCTGATCCCCCATCGGCTCTATCTCCTCGACGGCAATCCGGGAGCCGGCAAGACCACGCTCGCGCTGCAATTCCTCCTCGAAGGCAGGCGCCGCGGCGAGCGTTGCCTGTACGTGACGCTTTCGGAGACCCGCGCGGAGCTGGTGGCGGGCGCGCGCTCGCATGGCTGGTCGCTCGAAGGAATCGAAATCGCCGAGTTGGCCGGTGACGACGAGGAGCTGAACGTCGATTCGCAGCTCACGCTGTACCACCCCTCCGAAGTGGAACTCACGGAGACGACGCGACGCGTGCTCGATATCGTCGAGCGTGCGAACCCGGAGCGCATGGTTTTCGACTCGCTGTCCGAGTTGCGCCTGCTCGCGCAGGGCTCGTTGCGCTACCGTCGCCAGATCCTCGCCTTGAAGCAGTTCTTCGCGCGGCGCAAATGCACGGTGCTGCTGGTGGACGATCGCACGTCGGAAGGACCCGACATGCAGTTGCACAGCATCGCGCACGGCGTGGTGTCGCTCGACCAGCGCACGCCGGCCTACGGTTCGACCGTTCGTCAACTGCAGGTGATCAAGTTCCGCGGTAGCGACTTTCGCAGCGGCCACCACGATTTCCGCATCGTGCCGGGCGGCCTCGAGGTGTACCCGAGGCTGGCGTCGGCCGAGCATGGCACGGCCTTCGAGCGCGCCACCGTCGCCAGCGGCGTCGCCGCGCTCGACGAGTTGCTCGGCGGCGGCGTCGATCGGGGTACCTGCACGCTCGTCTCCGGCGCGCCAGGCACCGGAAAGTCGACGCTGACGCTGCAATACGCCGCCGCCGCCGCGCAGCGCGAAGACCACGCAGCCGTTTTCGCGTTCGACGAAGTACCCTCCCTGCTGCTGCACCGCGCCGCCGCGCTCGGCATTCCGGTTCGCGAGGGTACGGGAGCCGGCCAGATCGCGGTACGGCAGGTCGACCCCGCCAACATCACGCCGGGCGAATTCGCGCACCTCGTGCGGCAGTGCGTCGAGCGCGATCACGCACGCGTACTGGTGATCGACAGCCTGAACGGCTACCTCAACGCCATGCCGGAGGTCCGCTTCCTCACGGCCCAGTTGCACGAACTGCTCGCCTACCTGAACGGGCAAGGCGTGGCCACCTTCCTGGTGCTCGCGCAGCACGGTTTCACGCGGCAGTCCGCGGACTGGCTGATCGATTCCAGCTACCTCGCGGACGCCGTCATCATGATGCGGATGTTCGAGTACGCCGGCACCGTCCGAAAAGCGATCTCGGTGCTCAAGAAGCGCAGCGGCCCGCACGAGGAATCGATCCGGCCGATCTGGTTCGATGCGGGCGGCGTGCACGTCGGCGAGCCGCTCAAGCACCTGCGCGGCATCCTGACCGGCGCGCCCGTCGAAAGCGGCGAACCGCGCGGCTAGACCCTGGCCGGTACTCGCATGGCGACCGAAGCGGCAGATATCGACTCGATGCGCGTGCTGATGGCTGCACCGACAAGGCGCGACGTCGACGTCACCGACCAGTTGCTGCGCAAGGCGGGCGTGTATGCGGTTCCGCTGGAACGCGACGTCGATGCCATGTCGCGACAGTTGCGCGCGGGCGCCGGCGCCGTCCTGCTCGCGGACGGCTCGCTCGACGACCGGCGCATAGACGCTCTGCTCGCCGGGCTCGCCGGGCAACCGTCCTGGTCCGACGTGCCGGTGGTGCTCCTGACCCGCGACCGCGAGCGCTCGCCCTCGGCTGCGCGGATGGTCGCCACGCTGACGAACCTCACGCTGATGGACCTGCCGGTGTCCACCGCTTCCATGGTCAGCGCAGTGCTCGCGGCGCTTCGCGCGCGCCGCCGGCAGTACGACATCCGCGACCAGTTGATCGCACAGCTCCAGGCCGAGCAGGCGCTGCGCGATGCGGACCGCCGCAAGGACGAATTCCTCGCCACGCTCGCACACGAGCTGCGCAACCCGCTTGCGCCCATCCGCACCGGCCTGCAGGCGCTGGGACGGTTGCCTCCCGGCGAGGATGAGCAGGCGACCCGCCTGCGGCAGATGATGGAGCGCCAGGTGCAGTTGCTGGTGAAGCTCATCGACGAGTTGCTCGATGTTTCACGCATTTCCACCGGCAAGGTGCGCCTGGAGCGCGAGCGCGTGGACATGCGAAGCGTCGTCGAGGCCGCGCTCGAGAGCAGCGGCCCGGCGCTCGACGCGGGAGGGCACGAACTGCGCGTCGAGCTGCCCGGTGCCCCGGTATGGGTTCTCGGTGACCGCACGCGGCTCTCGCAGGTCATCAGCAACCTGTTGACGAACGCGGCCAAGTACACGTCCTTCGGTGGATCGATCCGCGTGGTGCTGGGCGCCGATGGCGCCGATGCAGTCGTGCGCGTCTGGGACAACGGGGCGGGCATACCGCCGGAGATGCTCGAGCGGATCTTCGACCTCTTCGGGCAGGTCGACCGCACCCTGGATCGCGCGCAGGGCGGCATCGGCATCGGACTTTCGCTGGTGCGCGAGCTGATGATCCTGCATGGCGGTTCGGTGACCGCCGAAAGTCCGGGCCTCGGCGAGGGCAGTACGTTCACCGTCCGGCTACCCGCCCTCGGGGCCGGGCTGGCCGAGTCGTCGTCTGACATCGCGCCGCCAGGCAGCGCCGGCGGCATGCGGCGCCTGCGAATGCTCGTCGTGGACGACAACGTCGATGCCGCAGACACCCTCGTCCTGATGCTCGAGGCCTGCGGCCACGAGATGCGCACCGCGTACAGCGGCGCAGCCGCACTGCAGCTTGCCGGGCAATTCCGCCCCGACGTCGTGCTCTGCGACATCGGACTGCCCCACATCGATGGCTACACCGTCGCGTCGCGATTGCGAGGCGATCCGCACTTCGTCTCCACGGTGCTGGTCGCGGTGAGTGGCTGGGGCACGGAGGAGGTCAAGCGTCGTGCGCGCAACGCCGGGTTCGATTTCCACCTCGTGAAGCCGGTGGACCTCGAATCGGTCAACCGGATCCTCGAGCGGCTCTGACCGGTGGCATCCCGGCCCGCAGGCGGCCGCTTTCGTTGTCGTATGCGCCATCGGACGCCCGCTCCCACGACGCCACTGGTCCCGGCCCAGGACGGAACAGCGGATGACACGCCGGCATGGCCAGTCCGTCCCAACGGCGGAGTAACGATGGACTCCGGGCGGCAAGCTTGTGCTGCAGGTGCAGCCACTCGAGTGCGAGTTGCCCAGTAGTCACCGGGATGGGTTGAACCGACCGAAGGGGGCCGATTTTGGAGCGATCGAACGCGTAGCCGCGCCGGGTTGCCTCGTCATGGACTGCCGCGAGATACGAGTTGATCGCCAGCCGCGGCTGGCCATGCGCCTTGAATCGCTCCAGTTGGGGATGCCGGGTGTACCCGCGCGTTTCGCCGCGGAGTACAGCCTTGGCCAACAACGCCTCGCGCCACAGAGCGACCAGGCCTTGTGGGTCGAGATACCTGGGGTGCAGCGACCATAGACGCATCGCGTAACGCCTATCGTTCGGGATCAAGCCAAGCAATTCAACGAAGCCATTCTCTCAAGGTCCCGGCCACTCACGCGTGCAAGCATCGCAGCGCTCGATTGACGGGCCGGGTCGATGTCGCAAGAATTGCGAGGAAACGCTTCCCCACGGCCGACGAGGAGAGTTCGATGCGTACGCGATCGAGCATTGCGTGGCTGGCAGCGGCAGGGTTCGGAGCGCTGATGGGCTGCGCGCAGATGGAGTCGATGACGCGCCAACCCTCGGGTCCGCAGGACATGACGTTCTTCGTGACGAGCGTCGGCCCCGGCAACGGCGGCGACCTCGGCGGACTCGCAGGCGCCGACCGGCACTGCCAGTCGCTCGCGCAGTCGGCGGGTGCCGGCAACCGCACGTGGCGCGCCTACCTCAGCACGCAGGGCGCCTCGCTCAGCGACATGAACTTCGTCAACGCGCGCGATCGCATCGGCACCGGCCCATGGCGCAACGCCAGGGGCGTCGTGATCGCCCGCAACGTCGACGAGTTGCACTCGTCGAAGAACAACGTGACCCGCGAGACCGCGCTCGACGAGAAGGGGCGGCCCGTCAAGGACCGTAGCCAGAAGCCAAACGAGCACGACATGCTGACCGGCTCGCGCCCCGACGGCAACGCGTTCGCGGGAGCCCCGTTTTCCGACATGACCTGCGGCAACTGGACGAAGAGCGGCACCGAAGGATCGGCGATGCTCGGACACTTCGATCGCGCAGGCCCCAGTGAAAGCGCATGGGCCACCTCGTGGAACTCGTCGCATCCGTCGCGCGGCTGCGACGCGCAGGGGCTGCGCAGCACCGGAGGGAACGGGCTGTTCTACTGCTTCGCGGCGCAGTAGGACACCGCCCACCCCTACTCCAGGTCTAAGGGTCGCGCGATGCGATGACCACGAGACTCGAGCGCGGCCGGCACGCTTTCGCGAACCGCGAATGGAAGGAGGCGTATCGGCATTTCTCTGCTGCCGAGGCCGACCTGCCGCTCGAGCCTGAAGACCTCGAATGCCTTGCACAGGCTGCCTGGCTGAGCGGCCGCGACACCGATGCGCAGGCGCTGTTCCGGCGCGTGCATCACGTTCTCATCGACAGGGGGCAACGGCAGCGGGCGGCACGCTGGGGCTTCTGGCTGAGCCTACATACGCTGCTGGCCGGGGACTCGGCGCAAAGCACCGGTTGGCTCGCTCGGATCCAGCGACTCGTCGCAGACGAGCCGCAGGACGCGGAGCAGGGATACGTCGGCGTGCTCTCGGGCCTGCGCCGGATGGCGCAGGCCGACGCCGAGGGCGCGCGCACCCGCTTCGAACACGCAATCGCACTCGCCGAGCGCTTCGGCGATCGCGACCTGTTGGCGTTCGGGCTACTCGGCCGGGGACAGGCGCTGATCCAGTCGAAGCGGGTCGCCGAGGGCGTAGCGCAGCTCGACGAAGCCATGGTCGGCGTCACCACCGGAGAGATCTCCCCGATGGCTGCAGGCATCGTCTACTGCGCAGTGATCGTCACCTGCCAGCGCATCTTCGATCTACAGCGCTGCCGCGAATGGACGCAGGCGTTGACCGACTGGTGCGCCACGCAGACCGACCTCGTCCCGTTTCGAGGCGAGTGCCTCATCCATCGCTCCGAGATCCTTCAGCTGCAGGGGGAATGGCCGGACGCGATCGTGGAGGCCGAACGAGCAATCGAGGTGTGCTCGGGCCGCGCCGGCAACCTCGCCGGACGCGCTCTCTACCAGTGCGCGGAGCTTCATCGCCTGCGCGGCGCATTCGAGCGGGCCGAAGCGATGTACCGGGAGGCGGGCAACCGCGGGACCGAGCCGCAACCCGGCCTGTCGCTGCTTCGCCTCGCCCAGGGCGATATCGGCGCGGCCAAGGCCGCGATGCTGCGCGCCATGAGCGAAACCGGTCACCGTGCCGGGCGTGGTGGTGGCGCCGCGGCTGCACGCGTCCAGGTGCTTCGCGCCTGCATCGAGATCATGATGACCGCCGACGAGATAGCAGTCGCCCGGACCGCTGCCGGCGAACTCGAAGCGATTGCGGCCGAAACGCCGGCGCCGTTCCTCCTTGCGTCGTCTGCGCAGGCAACCGGCACGGTACTGCTCGCCGAAGGCAACGCACGGGCGGCACTCGCGATCCTGCGCGACGCATGCACGGCGTGGCAGCAACTCGACGCTCCCTACGAATCCGCGCAGGTCCGCGCGCTGATCGCCTGCGCTTGTCGAGGCCTGGGCGACAAGGAAACCGCGCGCAGCCACTACGAAGCGGCGGCGCGCGTCTTCGATTGGCTCGGCGCTGCGCCGGCACGGGCCGAACTCGAGAAGTGCATGGAAAGGCCCGATCCGATTCCCGGGATCGAGCTCAGCAGCCGCGAGCTCCAGGTGCTTGGGCTGGTCGCCAAGGGGCAATCGAATCGACAGATCGCTGCCCGGTTGTTCATCAGCGAGCACACCGTCGCCGGTCACCTGAGCAGCATATTCAGCAAGCTCGGCGTGACGTCGCGAACCGCAGCGGCGGCGTTCGCCTTCCAGCACGGAATCCTCTGACCCGCGTCCCGGTCAATTCCGACCGCTCGGCGCTCCTGCAAAAACGGGCGATTCGCCCCATGCGGGAGACCGCTCTTCTCCGTAGTCTGAAAGTCAGCGAAGCGCGGGAGGCAACCATGACTGGACAGACTTTCGACAACGCGTACGGCGGAACCCCGGCCGAGAACTACGAACGCTACTTCGTGCCGCACATAGCAGCCCCGCTCGCAGAGCACCTGCTCGAGACCGCCGCTTTGCGCCCGGGCGAGCGCATCCTCGACGTCGCGTGCGGCACCGGTGTCGTGGCGAGGCTGGCACGACAACGCGTCGGCGAGGGCGGCGCGGCCGCCGGTCTGGACCCGCATCCAGGCATGTTGGCGGTAGCGCGATCAGCGGCGTCACCGAAGCTCGCGATCGACTGGTACGAGGCCGGCGCAGAAGCCATGCCGCTCGCCGAAGGTGCATTCGACGTGGTGTTGTGCCAGTTGGGGCTGCAGTTCATCGCCAACAAGCTCGGCGCCCTGCGGGAAATGCGGCGCGTTCTCGCCCCCGACGGACGACTCGCCCTCAACGTGCCGGGTCCGACGCCGCCGCTGTTCGCCGTGATGGCCGATGCGCTCGGAAGGCACGTCGATCCTCGAGCGGCATCGTTCGTCCATATCGTGTTCTCACTGCACGATGAACGCGAACTTCGCGAACTCGTGAACGCGGCCGGTTTTCAGGACATCCGTGTGGAGACCCGACACGCGACACTCGCCGTGCCGCCGTCGAATCGATTCCTGTGGCACTACGTCTTCAGCACGCCGTTGACCAACCTGGTCGCGCAAGCGAGCGAAGAAACCCGCACGGCGCTCGAAAGCGAGGTCGTCGAGAAGTGGCGAGACTTCGAAGTCGACGGAAGGCTGCGATTCGAGGTGCCCGTGACCACGGTGGTCGCACGTTAGGTACGTCTGCAGTCTGGCCGGAACCCGGATTCCGGGGACGACGGATCAGGCTTTCTCGCGCTCCTTCGCGCGAACGAACCGCGAGAGGTGATACGCGGCCATAGCCACATCCGAATCGGCCAGAACGTCCTGTTCGTGCTTGAGAAATGCCGGCAGCGCTCGCGGGTTCAGCACCCAGAGCTCGCGCGTGCTGCCGGGCCCCTGCTCGATGAACCAGCCCGGAAAGAGTACGACGGATCGTTCAAGCTCCTCCCGACCGCTCACGCTTCGCATAGCCGGACATGCAGGTGGACATTCGTCGATCCGTCGCCGATCGGAGTCTCCTTTACCTCGACGTAGCGCTGTGCGCGCACCAGTTCGCCGAGCTTCTGGAACCCGAAATTTCTCGGATCGAACGAGGGATCTTTCTTGTTCAGGAGCGAGCCGACAACCGCCAGAGCCGACCATCCACTATCTCGGGCAGCCGCCGCGATCGACGCCCGAAGTAATGGTTCGAGCGCCGGCTCGTGGTCCGGTCGGTCGGACGGAGTTGTGCTCGGCGAGCGCAGGACTTCCGTGTAGACGAACTTGTCGCAGGCGGCCACGAACGGCTGCGGTGTCTTCCTTTCGCCAAATCCATAGACGGCCGCCCCCGCCTCGCGAATGCGGGTGGCCAGGCGCGTGTAGTCGCTGTCAGAGGACACGATGCAGAACCCCCCGACGGCTTCGGAGGGAATGATGGAAACAAACATACAACCAATGGGTTGACAATCGCCGCCAACGGCGTATATTCAACCTCATGGTTGATGATCACGCTCCCCTCGACGCCGTCTTCGGCGCCCTCGCCGACCCCACTCGCCGCGCGATGCTGCGCGAGCTTGCCAAGCAGCCCCGCACGGTCGGTGAGCTTGCGGCGCCCTTCGACATCTCGCTGGCCGGCGCCTCCAAGCACATCCAGGTGCTCGAGCGCGCCGGGCTGATCCAACGCGAGATCCAGGGACGCGTGCATCTGTGCAGGCTCGACGCGCGCCCACTGCACGCGGGCGCGGAGTGGCTGCGCCACTACGAACGCTTCTGGAACACCCGTCTCGACGTCCTCGAAAAGCTGCTCGAGACGGAAGACGCCGCGAAAGGCACGGCGAAACCCGGCGCGAAACGCGCACGCAAATCCCCCACCCCACGGAGGACACGATGAACACAGCCATCCTCGGGACCGACTATGCCGTCCGCACCAGTGACGACACCGTGCGCATCGAGCGCCTGCTACCCGGGCCGATCGAACGGCTCTGGTCGTACCTCACCGACAGCGAACTGCGCCGCCAATGGCTGGCGGCGGGCGACATGCCAGGCCGCGAAGGCGCCCTCTTCGAACTCGTGTGGCGCAACGACGAACTGACCGACCCGCCCGGCACACGCCCGGATGGCTTCGGTGCCGAGCACCGAATGCAAAGCACGATCATCGAAATGGAACCGCCGCGGCGGCTGTCCTTCACCTGGCAGGGCGGCAGCGACGTGACCTTCGAGCTGGAGCCGCGGGGTGCGTCGGTGCTGCTCACCGTCACCCACCGCCACCTGAAAGACCGCTCGGTGATCCTGATGGTCGGGCCCGGCTGGCACATGCACCTCGACGTGCTTGCCGCGCGCCTGGGCGGCTTCGAGCCGGAGCCGTTCTGGGATGGTTGGGGACGGTTGCGGAAGGAGTACGAGGGGCGATTGCCCGCGTGAAGGAAGGGCCTCGCGCAGCTACAGCGCCTCGTCGCTTTCAGCTCGACGCGCGCGGGCTCCCCTGCACGCCCCCTCGTTCGCGTGCATCGTCCCGCGCGCCGTCGCGCCACGCCTTCGGCGTCACCCCCTGCTGCCGCGCGAACGCACGCTGCAGGGCATCGACCGAACGAAAACCGCTGCGACTCGCGATTCGCTCCTGCGTCCAGCGCGTTCGGCGCAGCAGCTGCATCGCGGCGGCCACCCTCGCCTGCTCGACGAAGCGCGCCGGCGTGCACCCGACCTGCTCTGCGAAGGCGCGCGCGAAGTGCCGCGGACTCATCCGCGTGCGTTCGGCGAGCGCCTCGACCGACAGGTCGTCCTGCAGATGCGTGCCGATCCACGCGACCAGTTCGCGCACGCGATCGCTCGCCGCCGACTGCGCCTCCAGCGCCTGGCTCAACTGCGGTTGCTCGCCGCCGCGCAGCATCGGCAACGCCAGCGTGCGCGCGATCTCCATCGAGGTCTGGTGGCCGAGGTCCTCCTCGACCAGCGCGAGCGCAAGCTCCAGGCCGGTGGTGACGCCGGCCGAGGTCCATACCGGCCCGTCGCGCACGTAGATGCGCTCGCGCTGCACGCGCACTTGCGGGCGCAGCTGCTGCAGCTGGTCGCAGACGCGCCAGTGCGTCGTCGCCTCGCGTCCGTCCAGCAGACCGGCCGCGGCGAGCGCGAAGGCGCCGCTGCAGACGCTCGCGATGCGGCGCACACCCGGCGCGACGCCGGCGAGCCAGGCGGCCACGTCGTGCTCGACGATCGCCGCCCGAACCGCCGGTTCGTCGCCGCCTGCGACGACTAGCGTGTCGATCGCGTCGGGGAGTTGCGCGAGCGCGCAGGTGCCGGCAAGGCTCAGATTCCCGCTGGTGACGACGGTGCCGCCGCTCGGCGACGCGACGTGCACGCGATAGCTGCCCGGATGCATTCCCTCGGCCTTGCTGAAGATGCTGGCCGGCCCCGCGACGTCGATCGCCTCGACGCCGTCGAAGACGACGAGCGCGACGTCCCTGGCAGGAATCGCGGCTTCCGCGTCGTTGTGAGGCGCGGGGACCCTCCGTAGCCTCGAGACATCACGAACGTTTCGAGGAGCAGACGACATGGCGAGTCGAGCACGTGCGCTGATCGCGGCCAGTATCGCATCGTTGTGGATCGCGGGATGCGGCACCGACGTGCCGCTCCCACCGACGCAAAGCGAGATGGCGACGAGCGAGCAGCACAACCAGGTCTTTGTCGACGCATTGAAGCCGCGCCACTCGGGCAAACCGGTGATCGCGGTGCTCGCGTCGAACGAAGGCACCGAGATGACCGACCTGTTGTTGCCGCACGCGGTGCTCGTGCGAACGGGCGTGGCCGACGTGCGGGTGGTCGCGCCGCGCAGCGGGCGCGTCACGCTGTATCCCGCCCTGCAGATCGACGGCGGGCAGGACTTCGCCTCGTTCGACCGGGCGAACCCGGCGGGTGCCGACTACGTAATCGTCCCCGCGATGGGCGACGGCGACGTCCCCGAAGTGATCACGTGGCTGCGCGAGCAGGTCGACCGGGGCGCGCGCGTCCTCGCGGTGTGCTCCGGGGCACTCGTCGCCGGCCGCGCCGGCCTGCTCGACGGCCGGCGTTTCACCGGCCACTGGTACGACCGCGACACGCTGCTCGAGCATGCCGGTGCCACCTACGTTCCGCACCAACGCTACGTGATCGACCGCGGCGTCGCCACCACCACCGGCATCACGGCGTCAGTTCCGGCGACGCTCGCGCTCGTCGAGGCGATCGGCGGGCGCGAGAAGGCGCAGGCGATCGCGACCGAGCTGGGCGTGCGTTCGTGGACCCCGCAGCACGACAGCTCGCGCTTCGGCATCGACGTGCGTCGCGGGTGGCAATACGTGATGAACAGGGCTGCGTTCTGGCGCGACGAAACCCGAACCATTGACGTGCACGACGGCGTCGACGACGTCGCGCTCGCGCTCGCCGCAGATGCGTGGTCGCGCACGGGTCACGTCAAAGTGAAAGTCGCTTCGTCGTCGAGGCCGGTAACCATGCGCAGCGGGCTCGTGCTCGTCCCGCAGGCCCTGGAGGACGACGGGCCTCGCATGACGTTGGCGTCCGCCCTCGGGCCCGTACGGCAACTGGACCGCACACTGTGCGAAATCGAGGAACGTTTCGGCGAATCGCAGCGCGAGTGGGTGATGCTGGAGATGGAATACACCGGATCGGCCGCAGAGTGCGCAGGGTGATCGGGTCGGCGCTCGAGGTGCAACGCCTCGAGCCCGATTCCCGAAGCATCAATCTAATCGGGCCAGGCTCGACGTTCCGCTCATGCTCGAAGAGAACCGCGAAACCCTCTCGCGGCGTAGTACGACTGCGCCCCGTTGTGGTACACGAACACCCTCCCGTAGCGCCGGTCGCAGAAGAGCGCGCCCCCGAGCGCCCGGACGTTGGGCGGTGTTTGGATCCAGCTTGAGGTCTTCGTATCGAAGTCGCCGAGCGCCTGCAGCGCGCGATACTGCTCTTCGGTGAGGAGGTCGACGCTCATCGCCGCGGCCGTCTCGACGGCGCTGCCCTGCGGCCGGTTCTCCTTTCGGGACTCGAGCGCCTCGCGGTCGTAGCAGAGACTTCTGCGTCCCGCCGGACTCTCGGCGGAGCAGTCGACGAACGTCACAGCGCCCGACTTCACATCTTCACCAACCAAGTCCGGCTCTCCACCCGTCGTCTCCATCGCGTGAAGCGACTTCAGCGCGCCAGGATTCGTTTCGAGCCTCGCATGCACCTTCGCCCAGTTCATTCCGGGGTGGCGGTGCATGTTCGCCTTGAAGCGAGCTTCCAGGGTCTGCAGCAGTTCTTTCCGTTCCTGCGCGTTCATTGCATCGACTTCCGAATGCCACCCTACTCTCGAAGGCGCTGCCGCGCGCGTGTGACTCGTTGACACACCGATTTTAGGAATCGTCGCTGAACGCCTTCCCCACGCCGACAAGAAGAGTTCGATGCGCTGCCCGGTCGCCTACACGTGAATTTGACGGCCCCCCGCAAACGCCCAGTTCTCCCAGGTCGTCTCCTTGAAGACGACCATTGCGTTCTCCGGGTCGTGTCCGGCAGCGGCAAGACCGCTCATCAGCTTCGCGAGGAACTGCTTCTTCACCTTTACGCTTCGCCCCGCGGACAGGACGATCTCGACGAGGACGAAGTCCTCCGTCCGTTTGCCTTCGACGTCCGGGTAGGCGGCATCGAAGCGGAAGTCCTCGGGCGGCAACTCGAGCACGCGCTGGAAACGGTCGGATTCGGGGACGCCGATGCTCACGAGAGCAGCGTGCACCGCCTGGAGCACCGACTCCTTGAACGCGGCTGACTTCGGGCGGAGAACCGTCAGGGTGACGAGCGGCATTGCGGTCTCCCGGCCAGTCGAAGGCGGTTGAGGGTCTTCCTGGAGGGAATGCCAGCCCAGGAACTCACGAGTGTAAGGCGCGTAGCGCCTGGGTTCCGAGGTCAGTCGGCTGCGAACCTCTCAGGCCAACTCGTCGTCGGGATTGGCTTCAAGCGGGCTGCTGCCGAGCCGTAGAGCCATGCCCTTGCTACAGCAGGCCAGGATTGAGCTTCCAGACGTAAAAGGTCAGCGCCGAGGCGAATGTGACCCACGCCAGGTAGGGGATCAGCAACGCCGCAGCGAAGGCGCTGACTCGCGCGAACAGAACGACATTCGCGACGATCATGCACCACAGAAGCAGGACCTCCGCGAAAGCGAGGCCACCCTGATGCCAGACGAAGAACAGCCAGCTCCACAAAGCGTTGGCGGCGAGTTGCGCAATGAACAGCCACAAGGCTGTGCGCTCCCCGACGAAGCCCCGTGCCCGCCAAACCCACCATGCAGAGACGCCCATGAGCGCGTACAGGACGGACCAAACGGGACCGAAAACCCGGCCCGGCGGCGCCCAGGCAGGGCGCGCGAGCTGGCCGTAGAACGCGCCAGCGTCGGCCGAAGCAAGAGCACCGATTCCCGCCGCGGCGAAGGTCAGCAGCAGCCAACCAACAAGGCCGAGGACTTGTCGCAACACCGGAAGTGGCAGTGATCGATCCACGATTGCTTCTCGATGGTCGAGGTGCAGTTTGCCGAGCCTCGTTCTCGGCCCGGATTTCCGCGATGGCCTGCCCGAGCATGCCTCAACATCGACCTTCAGGTTCGACGTACGGTACGGTGAGCGCACCGACTGCGGAGGAAACACCGTGCACGAAAGACGCAAGCTCGGCTCGCAAGGCCTCGAAGTATCGGCGATCGGTCTCGGCTGCATGGGGATGACACACGCGTACGGCGCAGGCGACGAGGCCGAATCGCTCGCGACGATCCACCGCGCGCTCGAGCTCGGCTGCACGTTCTTCGACACCGCCGAGTTCTACGGGCCATTCACCAACGAGGAACTGCTCGGGCGCGCGCTGCGCGGCCGGCGCGACGAGGTCGTCATCGCGACGAAATTCGGCTTCACAATCGGCACGCCGCACCAGGGCGTCGACAGTCGTCCCGAACACATCCGCGAGGTCGTCGAAGCATCGCTCGTACGCCTGCAGACCGACCGCATCGACCTCCTCTACCAGCATCGCGTCGACCCGAAAGTGCCGATCGAGGACGTCGCAGGCACGGTCGGCGATCTCGTGCGCGCAGGCAAGGTGCGCTACTTCGGGCTGTCCGAGGCCGGCGTCGAGACGATCCGACGCGCGCACGCCGTGCATCCGGTCACGGCGCTGCAGAGCGAGTACTCGTTGTGGGAGCGCGGCATCGAAGCGCACGTCCTGCCGGCGCTTCGCGAGCACGGAATCGGCCTCGTGCCGTTCAGCCCGCTCGGCCGCGGTTTTCTCACCGACGCCGCGAAGCCGGCCGATGCGTATCCCGACGGCGATTTCCGMCGCCGCGGYGACCCGCGCCTGCAGGGCGAGCACTTCGACGCCAACCTTCGCGCCACCGGGTTCCTTCGCGAGCTCGCGCATCGCAAGGCCATCACGCCCGCGCAGCTCGCGCTCGCGTGGCTGCTGCACAAAGGACCCGACATCGTCCCGATTCCGGGCACGAAGCGGCGGAAGTACCTGGAAGAGAACCTTCGCGCCGTCGACGTCACGCTCGACGCCGACGAGATGCGCGCCCTCGATGCGGCGCTGCCACCCGGCGCGACGAGCGGCGAGCGCTATGGGAAAGCGGGTCTGGCGCTGATCGAGAAGCGTTGAGGAACGGTAGACGCGACGATCCGCACGATCAGCGAATTCATGCATCGTTCGTTCCTCCTTCAGCCGAAGACTCCGACAGCGCAGCGCATGCCGGACACAGGCAGGCCTTGCCGCGGAGCGACGTCGGCACCTCCGACAGCGCTCGCCGACTGACGACGACCCGAGTGCACCAGCACGGCACATCGAAGGAACCACTCGCGGCCGGCGCGCAATGATTCGCTGCCCCGCACCGGGGGCAAACGCAAGCCCGAAGCGGTTGCGAGAGGCTATCCGGCGTGGACTCGAAGCTCATGGTGCGTCCAGGAGCACGGCCTCCCTCTGGAAGCCGTCGAAGATCCGACGGTGCGTGCCACTGCGTTGCCCGGCACTCGGCATCATTCGTCGCGCAGGCGCGCTTTCGCCGGGTATCCGACCGTCTGCGATAGCAGCACCTGCTGGTCGTGCGCTAGCCCGAGCGCCTCGGCGATCGCGTCCCGGTCGATCCACGCGCGGATAACCGTCGCTAGGCCGTTCCCGGCGGCGAACAGGTACACGTTCTGTGCGATTGCGCCGGCTGCGGCCGACGCGAAGCTCTCGCGCTGGGCAACCGGCACCCGCGCCATGCGTCGGTGGTCGGCCACGTACACCAGGCCGAGGGGCGCCTCGTCGACGAAGTCCTGGTAGCCGGTTACACGCCGGATGTCGGCCGCTGCCACCAGGCGCAGCCTGTGCTCCGCTGCCTCGTAGCGATAGGCGCCCTCCGGCAACGCCGCGTACAGGTCGATCTCCTGTGCATCCAGCGCCGACGGTGCTGTGCGCCCGCCATTCGGGCGGTTCGCGCCCCATGCCGCCCACAGCAAGTTCGATAACAGGGGAAGCGGCAGTGGATCACTCGCGAACTCGCGCGACGAGCAACGCGAGCCGAGCGCCTCCATCAGCGGCATGCCGCCATGACGTTCGGGCGGCGGCAACGCGATGGTCGTGGCTGCGCCACCCGTGGCAGGCCGCGGACGCAACCGACCCATCACGCCGAGCGCGAGTTTCACCGGCGTATTGGTCATTGCGAGGTCTCCGATTCGATGTGCACGTGCATATGGTGCACCGCCGACGCGGTTCAAGCGACGAGCACCCGACCGCCACCCAGCTGCTTCTCGAGGGTTGATGTCAGAGCGCCATCGAGGGCCGCAACGCGATCGCCGCGTGCCAACGTTGCAGGTTGGGATGCGTGTCGTCCGGGCGGATTTTCACGATACGGGCGAAGTCCACCGCTACCGCTGCAGTGATGTCGGCGATGCTGAAGCCGTCGCCCGCGACGAACTCGCGATCGCTCAGACGGGTGTCGAGGGCAGCGAAAAACTGGCGCACGCGCGCCCGCCCGCGCTCGGCCAGTTCCGGTATCTGCGGATAGTCGACCGGCCCCGGCAGCGCGCGATTGGCCATCGCCGGCGAGCTGTTGCGCAGCGCTTCGGCGACGGCCAGCAGCCCGCCAAATTCAGCGCGCCAGGACCAGCTGGCGACATCGGCTTTTTCGAGTGGTGTGCGCCCCGCGAGAGGCGGATCCGGGAACCGCGCTTCCAGCCAGGCTGCGATGGCCGCGTTATCGGTGAGCAGCGCGCCTTCGTCGGTGCGCAGTGCAGGCACCGTGCATTCGGGGTTGATGGCGCGGTAGGCGTCGCCGAACTGCTCGCCGGCGCGCAGGTCGATATGGACCGTCTCGTGTCGAACCCCTTTTTCGGCGAGCAGGATGCGCGCACGGCGCGGGCTGGGGGCGGTGCTGCAGTCGTAGAGCGTGATCATGACGTCGCCTCGTACGGCAGCCTGCGTCACGACGACGCGCTGCGCTTGTCCTCGGTTCGGGTGTCGAAGTCGCTGGCGTCGTGACGCTCGTGCAACTGGTTGGCCGGGTTGCCCGAAACCCGATTGACCTTGCGCCCGCGCTGGACAGCGGGTCGCTGCGCTATCTCGTCGGCCCAGCGCCCGACGTGCGTGTATTCCTGAACCTGAAGGAACTCGCCCGCTTCGTAGAGCTGTCCCTTCGCGAGCCCGCCGTACCAGGGCCAGGCGGCGATATCGGCGATGCTGTAGTCGCTTCCCCCGAGAAACCGGTTGTCGGCGAGGCGGCGGTCGAGCACGTCCATCTGACGCTTGACTTCCATGGCGTAGCGGTCGATGGCGTACTCGATCTTGAACGGCGCATACGCATAGAAATGTCCGAAACCACCGCCGAGAAACGGCGCGCTCCCTACCTGCCAGAACAGCCACGACAGCGTCTCGGCTCGTGCCGCGCCCGCCGTGGGGAGAAAGGCACCGAATTTCTCCGCGAGATAGAGAAGGATGGCGCCGGACTCGAAGACCCGAACGGGACGGGGTTCGCTGCGGTCGAGCAGTGCGGGAATCTTCGAGTTCGGATTTACCGCGACGAACCCGCTGCTGAACTGCTCCCCTTCCTGGATCCGGATCAGCCAGGCGTCGTATTCGGCTTCGCGATGCCCGGCTTCGAGCAACTCTTCGAGCATCACGGTGACCTTGACGCCGTTGGGAGTTCCCAGCGAATAGAGTTGCAGCGGGTGACGCCCCACCGGCAACTCGCGCTCGTGCGTAGCACCGGCGACCGGACGGTTGATGCTCTCGAAGCGGCCCCCGCTTTTCTTGTCGGGCGACCAGATCTTCGGCGGGGTGTAGGCGGACGATTGGTTCATGGCAGGAACCTCGCGCGCGACGCGCGGCAGGCGGCAGGCGGCAGAAGGGATGCACCGATGGTACGTGCGTCGCCGTCACGACCCGGCAGTGCCGTGACGCGGCGAGCAGGTACCGTGCGACGAACCCCACCGTGCAGGCCGCGTCCTCGACGCCTCGTCCCTCCTCACGCCGTACCCTGCAGCGCCTCCATTGCCTCGATCGCCGCCGGCACATACCGCGCTGAATCTTCGACCGGTTCTGCAGCGCCACCGGCCGCCACTTCCATCGCGTAGCGCTGCATCGACACGACGCGTTCGCGCGGCGTGCGGTCGAGCAGCAGGCGCGTGACGTCAGGCCGTGAGTAGTGCCCTGCCGGATCGGCAGCCGCCTTCGCCAGCGAGATCATCCCGAGGTCGATGTCGGCGTAGACCAGGCCCTCGACCGTTTCGTCGAGCGGCGCGTGCATCAACTGGCCGTCGGGCGCGTAGATCGCCGCGAAACCGCCACCCTCCAGCAGCAACTGCCGCTTCACCGGATCTTCTCCGCAAAGCATCTCGACCATCTCCTTCGAGACGGTCGCACAGGGCGCGATCACGAAGCACTGGCCCTCCACTGCGTAGATCCGGCTGGCGGCGTTGTTCACCTCGGGGCCGAGTGCGTACGCGCCGCCGCGGTACAGCGAGAAACTTGGCCAGGACGCCACATGAACCTGCTCGTCCTGCGCGTACATCGCGTATTTCGACAGCGGCTGCAGGTGCTCCCAGCAGCACAGCGCACCGATGCGACCAAGCGGCGTGTCGAACACCGACAGGTCGCTGCCGTCGCCTTCGCCGAACATCGTGCGCTCGACGTGCGTCGGCTTGAGCTTGCGGCGCCGGGCGACGGTGGTGCCGTCGGCGTCGATGATCCATTGGCCCATGTAGAGGCTGCCGCCGCTCTTCTCGCTGTGGCCCATCACTACCATGATGCGATTCGCCTTCGCCGCGGCGGCGATCCGTTCGGCCTCGGGCGAACCGTACACGAGCGAGTTGTCGTGATAGCGCTGCACGAAGCGCATGCCCCATGCCGGCGAATCGAGCCAGATGAACCACGGGTAGCCGGGCAACCAGGTCTCGGGAAACGCAATGAGCCGGGCTTCATTGCGCGCCGCCTCCTCGATCAGCCCGATCGCCTTGTCGATCGAGGCGCCGAGATCCAGGAAAACGGGCGCCGCCTGCACGGCGGCCACGCGATACTTCGGATGCGAGACGCTCATGTCGAACCTCCCGGTGGGGCGAGACGAGCGCTCATGCTAGAACCGATCGTCGGCGGCCTGCGAGGTCCCCATGACGCGCGTACTGAAGACTTCGAGTTTCGGGCCGCTCGGAAACTCACCGTGTTGACTATCTCGCGCCTTGCTCGGCACAGAGAGCTCGTCCCTCTTCTCACTCAATGGTTCATCGAAGAGTGGCCTGAGTGGTATGGGGCAGGAGGCAGCGGCAATGCCGCACAGGACCTGGCCGCATTCGCTGCTTCGGAGTCGATTCTTCCGGTCGGCATCTTCGCCTCCGACGAGAACACGCCCATCGGTGTCGCCGCCCTCAGCCGCGAATCGGTTTTCATGACGAAAGGACGGCAGACGCCTTCTACCCGGCATCGACGAAAGTTCCGGTGCGCACCTCGCCGCTTCGCACATAGCGGGTGATCAGCACGCCGCCGGGCGTCTGGGTCAAGTGCGCCAGGGTAAACGCCGACGGGTGCGCGTCGTCGCCGAACATGCGCTTGCCGCCCCCGAGAACAATGGGATGGATCATGAGGTGGAGCTCGTCGACCAGTCCGGCCGCGAGCAGTTGGCGGACCATGTCGCCGCTACCCCAGGTCAACAGTGCGGCGCCGTCCTGGCATTTCAGCGCGCGCACCGCGTCGGCGAGGTTGCCCTCTAGCGCATGACTGTTGTTCCAGTCGAGCGTACCCGGGCGGTGCGTGGCCACGCGCTTGTGTACGCTGTTGAAATGCCTGGCGATGGCATGGCTGGGAGAGTTCGGCTTCACGTGGGGCCAATATGCCGCCCAGATGTCATAGGTGCGGCGCCCGAGCAGCAGCTCGAACGGCTGCGAGTGCAGGTCCTGCACGGCCTGTTCGATCGCCTCGTCGGAATAGGGCACCTGCCATCCGCCGAAGCGGAATCCGCCGCTGGGATCCTCTTCCGGCGCGCCCGGGGCTTGCATGACGCCGTCGAGGCTCGTGAATTCGGCAACCAAGAGCTTGCGCATGCGCTTCTCCAGGTTCGTTCCGTATCAGTTTCCGAACAGGGTGCGACGAGCACGAAGCCATCTCGGGCTCCGCGTCGAGCCGCAACCAGCGCTACCTGGTGATGTTGAAGAAGCTCTTGCGAGCGCGGGGGCCGCGCACTTCCCAGAGCACTACGTCGCCCTGCCGGATCAGATAGCTGTCGTCGGGCGCATACGTGTGCGAGGTTCCGGAGGAGTCAGTGATCTTCACCTCACCTTCCAGAATCGTCGCGTGTTCCGTGAACGGGAACGTGACTTCGATCTTTCCGGTGGTGGATTCGAAGATGCCGGCCATCATGCCATCGGCCTGATAGTCCACTCTTGCCGAGATCCTGGGCGTTCCCTCCAGCACCTTTCCACCCAGACCTTCCGGCGGTCCGAGATCGACCTGGGCAGACGAATCGGTCAAGGGGCCTTTTGCATAGACGAGCATGGCGGCACCTCCTGCTGGAAGGCCGATGCTAACGTTGCTGAGGAGGCAACGCGCTCGGCGGGTCAGCCTGACTGCACGGTCTGGTTGGCCACCGTAAAACGTGCGTGCGCATGCGCCGGCTTCTCCAGCTCATCCACGAGCGCAACGGCGAAATCTTCCGCGCTGATCGCGTCTCCCGCCGGACTGTCCAAGCCGACCTTGTAAGCGCCGGTACGATTGCCGGGGGCAATTTCAGGTGCAGGCGAGAGCATCGTCCAGTCCAAGCCGCTCGACGCTCGATAGAGGTCGAGAACCGTCGAGAATGTGTCGGACTCGTTGTAGTAGGCAGGTGGGAATCCCGGCATGTCCTTCAGTCGAGTGCCATCGACTTCGAGAGATCCGGCACCTCCGACGACGAGAAATCGGCCACGCGGCCTGGCTGCAATGAGATCGCGATGGGCTTTCAGAATCGGCTCGTGAGAACCCCCGCTGCGATCCGGGGGCACACTGATCACCGTCGCGTCGAATGCTTCTATGCCCGCGCACACCGCTGCGGTGTCGCCCAGCTGCAGCGTTGCGGCATTGGCCGCTCCTTGAACGGATGTGCCCGAGCGACTGGCTGCAGTCAACTCGTGCCCGCGTCGCGCAGCTTCGGCCACAACCCGTGAGCCGATCATGCCAGTCGCTCCAATGACCAGAATCTTCATGGTCTACTCCGGTTCGTTTGCCCCATGCGTTGCTCAAGTAAACCAGGTGATCCTGCCCGTGCCGATGTCGTGCATTGCGGACACGATCTTCAACTCTTTCTGAGCGACGAGGTCTCGCAGGACATCGCTACGCGTGACAAGCGCTGTCGCGGCATCCTTTGCGTTTTGCTCAGCGACCGCCTGGACGAACTTCTTGTTCCCTGAAGTCCGCGGACCGTCGATCGCCTTGATCTTCATGACCGAAGGTCGGATGTTGGCCAGAGTAGCGGTCAGGTTGCCCAACCTGGCATCGTCCGCGGCACCCTTGATGGCGCCGCACTCCGAGTGGCCTAGCACCACGATCAGCCTGGCTCCCGAGAGTTTCGTCGCGAACTCGAGGCTTCCGATGATGTCGGTGTTGACGAAGTTGCCCGCAACGCGAGCGACAAAGATGTCCCCGATATGCTGATCAAAGACCAACTCCGGTGGCACTCGGCTGTCGATGCAACCCACAACTGCCGCAAATGGCGCCTGCCCGTCGGCCGTCGCCCTGACCTGAGCCAGGAGGTCGCAGTTACTGCTCTTGCCACTGACGAACCGGTCATTGCCGTCCTGCAACATCCGCAGCGCTCGATCCGGCGTAACGCTTTCCTGGCGCGACCGGTCGAAAACCGCGCAGACACCATCGACGCCGCCGTCATCCCGTCGCAACGCGCCGGAACCCGCGCAGGCCGCAAGGCCGAAAGTAGCCAGCGCTCCGGCGACTGCCAGGAATCCGCGACGTTCGTTCATGAATGATCAGTCCTTCGGAACGCGATGGACAGCGCGGGGAGCACAGGATCGACTTTCTCGCGCTCCGGCGCACGAATAAATCGCGAGCGTTGATACACGGTCGACAAACGACTTGTGGCCGCCCGCATTGCCGAAGCTAGCCGACTCCGCCATTCACTGCACGGATGCAGACGTCGGGCACTGACGGGCCGAAATCCCCTTGGCCGCACACCTGGCCAGACGCGCACGGTCTTTGGCCTCGGACTCCTTGATCCGTTTCATTGCCTCGGCTTCCCGAGCTGCCGACTTCGCGTCCGATTCAGCCTGAAGCTCCGCCTTGCGCTTTCTCATGGCAGCATCCTGCGCATCGGCATCGCGCTTTCGTTGCGCCATCTCCTCGCGAAACTTCCGGTCGCTCTCCCCGTCATCGACGGTGATGTAGCCTGCGGCCCCCTTCTCGCGAGCCGTCTGCACCGCCTGCTGGCGCTCCTTCGCTTCGGCCTCGCGTTGTTGCTGGGCAAGCCGCCGACTCGACGCACGCATCTCCGCATCCTTCGATCTCATGATCTCCGATTGCCGTTCTGCTTCGCGCAGTTGCCGAGCCTCGTTCTCGGTCCGGATTTCCGCGCTCGCCTGACCGAGTCCCTGCGAGACCGCATTCCAGAATTCGCTTCTGCTGCGCGACTTCGCGCGCGCCTCCGCATTGCGACGGGCGCGTGCTTCGACGATCGTCGATCGATACTCGTCTCCGGACACCTCGCGAAGCGAGATTGCCAATTTGCCCGAATGAGAGGTTCGATCGAGCTCACCGTTCTCGCCGAGCGTCACGCGCGATGGCGGTTCGAGCCCGAGGAGAGCCGAAGGCCATTCCACCGATCCGTCCGGCAGAACCGTGAGCTCGCGGATGTGCACCGTATAAGCCTCCAGCATATTGAACACATCGAGCTTCCGGCTCTCCGGGTTGTACTGGAACGCCAGGCGCACCGCCCAGGGCAGTTCGGACTTCTCCTCCAGCACCACGCCCGGAATGGCCCAACGATAGGAATACGCGGCAAGCCGTCCATCGGGCATCGTTCCGACGAAGGACCTGTCGGCGACCTTCGCATAGACGCCGAACCGGGCGGCCTGCATCTCGGGATCGGCGGTCTGCAACGATTCGAAGGAAGCCTTGATCGCGTCGGATTCCTTGTAGATCGGAGGACCGCTTGCGCATCCCGCGAGAAAGGCGAGGAAGATCGCCAGGACCAGACTGGACACGTATTTCGGCAGCGAATAGGTCACGTCGTCGTTCGTTCGAAAGGAAGGCGCCGATGATCGCCAGCCCGACGTGTGAAACGCGCGCTCGCACGCCCGGTGGTCCTGGTGGCCGATGTGCGGCGTGGACGCTTGCGCCATGCGCCTGGTGTGCGACAGCGACGAAACCGATCACGGGACCGTAACGGCGCTGGCGCGCGTACTTCGTAGCGTCGCGAACAAGGGGTCGCTCTGCCCCCTTGGCCAGCGGTGCATGCGACCGCGACGGTCAACGCGCGTCCGGCGGCGATCGGTGCCTGAGTTCGAATACGCGAACGATCACGTGGGCGATTAGCGCAAACACGAAGAACACGAGCAGCATCCACGCGATGCCCTGCAGCGTCTCGATAATGGTGCGGTAGACCTCGAGCACCCAGCGATCGGAAGTTAGCTGCAGGATCTGCGCTTTCTCGTCGTATCGCCCGGGACTGATGTATCGCTCCAGCTCCCAGACCCGCACGCCTTTGGAAATGCCGACCACGTACATCGCAAACTTCAGGTACTTGAGCCACGCCTGGCTGATGTCATCGGCAATGACGCGCTCGAGAATGCGCCCGATCGGTGAYTCGAACARCCTCACCACGAGGAACGAGACGGTTGCCGCGATGGCAAAGGTGACCAGCAGGAGCGTAAGGAACACGGCGGTGGAGGTCCTTCCGAGAAAAATGGAAACCGGGGATACCGCCAGGTGGCCTACGACTTCTGCGCCGGGATCGTGCTGGGAAAAGGTCCCCGCCCGCCGGAAGTATCGCGTACCACGAGTTCGTCGATTTCCAGGCGCCGGATCCGCGCGCGTCCGATGGCCAGCCGACCCACGGCAAGCGCCCCCACCGCAAGTGCGCCCACCGCGAGCGCGCCGGCAGCCAGTGCGCCGAGCGCGGTCGCACCCAGTGCACGGGCCGCGAAAGCGTCGACCTCGCCGGAACGGGATGTGCTCCGTGAGGTGCTGTGCGCGCTCCCGTGCAGCTYCTGTCTCATCGCACGCKCCTCCTCGCCGTTCTGCGGGGCGACGACGAGTTCCCGATAGCCCGTATCCGGGTCGTCCGCTCGTGACAGACGCCATTCCGGAAGGAAGGCGAGCAGAACCTCGGCGGTCGTTCGGATCGTATTGCCATAGCACAGGTGTCCGCCGAAAACCTGGCCGGCGYCGGTGGAGAGGGACACATGCAGGTGAGCGCCTTCCGGAGAGACGCTTCCCGCGAGGCTCAGCACTTCCAGCGGCCCGCCGATCAACGCTTCTTCGYGTTGCCCGGCGTAGCGGACCATTCCCTCGGTGAGGCTCCCGATTCCGGAGAGCACGAAGCCGGCGTCCTGTCCCTGCATGGCCAGGCATTCCTCGATCGCCTTGCGCAGATCCGCCCCTGGCGCAACGCGCAGCGGAAAGAGGTTCATTCCCTGCGCGGAGGTGATGTTCATTCGGCGCATCCGCCGATCGTGGTCGTCTGCCGCATGTCGGATTGGCGAACCCTGGACGCCATCGCGCTACCTCCGCTGCCACTTTCGCCCATGTTGCTSGCGCCTATCATCGTCCTGGGCAGCATGACTTTATTGGCGTGAACCCGAACCCGTTGTTCCACCCGCGCAGGCTCGTGAAGGACGGCGCGCKCACCGGGGCGTGACCGATGAGCGCAGCGACAACGAAGATCGCACTATGCCGCTGCGGGGACGCAGTCGCCCCGCTTGTAGATGCGTTGTGCGGAGGCCGGGTTGTCGGCCAGTTTCGCGAGCGGCCGCGTCGGGCGAGGAAGGAGGTCGCCACCGCAGTTCGGGCAGATGCCGCCGAGAACGGTCGTGGCGCACGTTTCGCAAAACGTGCACTCGAACGAGCAGATGCGCGCGCCCTTTACATGGGGAGGAAGGTCCTTGTCACAGCACTCGCAACTCGGCTTCATTTGCAGCATAACGCTCTCCTGTATTGCGGGCGTCTGATGCCGGTCTCCCTGCGGCCGGTCGCACGCGAAGCGTTAGGGCGCGTCACGTCGGCCGATGGTCGTGGATTGAAGCCGTCGCGCCGCTGGACGACCACTGAGCCGTCAGGGGCAACGCGTGAGCCGCCGTCGGCGCCACGGCTGATGTTGAAGAAGCTCTTGCGAACCCCGGGGCGACGTCATTGCCGAGATCGGCAACATAGGCACCCAAGTAGTCGTGGCGACCCGTCGTCGACAATCAACCGCTCGAAGAAGCGCCGGGCAACGGCTTTGTTGTCTTCGGTAGTCATTCGAAGTGCTCCTGGGCCGCATTCGAGCACCCTCCGGCGGGGACTCAAGGCTTACGGTGCGTCCGGGAGCACGAGCTCCCTTTTCGGGCCCGTCAGCGCAAATCGATGCCGCCGGCGAGATTGCGCCTCGTCAGAACGTGATGCGCACGGAAGGCACGCTGCGTTGCGCCTCCCCGTGATGAACCGCTTCGACGTTGTTGCCGTCGGGGTCGAGGACGAACGCCGCGTAGTAGCCCGGATGATACGGACGCAGCCCGGGCGCACCGTAATCGGTGCCCCCGTGCGCGAGCGCGGCGCGATAGAAAGCGTCGACGGCGTCGCGGCTCGGCGCCTGAAAGGCGAGGTGGACGCGTCCGGTCAAGGCGCCCTGCGCAGCCTCGCTGTCGGCCGTGGAGACGACGAGTTCGTCCGCCCAGAAGAACCCGTCGCCCGTGCCGTTCACCGGAATGTTCAGAACGCCGAGCACCGCGTCGTAGAACGTCCGGGCCGCGGAGAGGTCGCGCACGACCAGCTGGATGTGGTCGATCAGCCTGCCGCGGTGAAGCTCGTGGATTTCCATCTGTCGCCTCCTGCATCAAGCGTGCCTCGCATCCGGCACGATGACCAGCATGCCCACGATGCAGATGCGCATGCAGACGCTATGCGGCCTCGACGTGACGAGCGAAGTTGTCGAGAATCGCCTGCCACCCCTGCCGTTGCTGCTCGATGGAATGAGCGGGTTCACTATCGAAGGTCACCCGTACCTTCACACCATCCGGGCGGTCGGTGAACTCGACCCGCGCCGTACGATCGCCGAACAAATACTCGATCAGCTCGTTCTCGACGATTCGTGTGTACGTTCCGGCGAAATCGAAGCCCATGCTGCCGTCCTTTGATGCGCGAGGAGAAGGCCCCGCCCTCGCGCGAATCCACAGCGGCAGACCTCGTGTGCCAGTCGTCGGACGCGGCACTGCCGGCCTAACGTAACGGTTCAGCGGCGAGCCGCGCAGCGGGCGGTCCGCTGCAACCGGTTGTTAGGTGCGGGCGTGCGCAGAGCATTTATTGCTTACCTTCGCCCTCCTCGCGCGGCCAGTCGTCTGGAACCAGTGCCAACCCCCCACGCCACCTTTCCACGACGCTGCTCTGAAACCACTCCTCGTTGATATCGGCGTGCTCCGTCATGATGACTTGGAAGCCGGGGAAAATGCCCGCGACGACTTCGAAGACTAAGCGAAACATCCTCGACACTGCGTGCCGATCGTCCTCATCCATCAAGCCCATCGAACCGTCGACGTCCTTTTCCGGTGGGAAGTAGATCTGTGACGGCTGATCGAGGAAGAGGAAACGCGGTACCGGCCGATCGCGCTGGGTAAACCACTCATGCAGAATCATATGTCCGATGATGTGGTAGCCGACCCAGTTTTCACCGCTTCCCATCCGGTCCATTGAGACGGGCCCATCCGGGGTATCGGCCACGACCGTGAGCTTCTTGATGTCCAGCCGCAACGGGTACTTCGAGTGCTCAAGGTCGAGTTGACGCGCCCAGTCAGTCATGCGACGGCCAAGGATTGAAATGATGGACTCGATCCGTTCCTTGACCCGCTCGTCGCTTAGCTCGTCTTCAAGCGCTGCGCATCGGCTCCGAAGAATTTCGGCATGCTCCTTAAGCTCCTTCGTGTCTGGCAGTTCCGGCAGGCTCTCTAGATAAAGTGACACTCTGCCGAGGATGAGCGCGCGCTTCGCAGCATCATCGCGAAGGCCCTGAAGCTGTTCGCTAGAACGCCGAACGGCCTCCATCTCGGCGCGGTTCTTCGCAAGAGCAGCGTGAACTATCTGAAGTCGGCCGTCGATCTCAGCGATGGCTTTCTCCACCTTGGGCGCGACCCGAGTCACGGATTCAAGGCGGGTCGAGACGTCAGTGAGTGCCGTCCGCAGCTCCTCGAGACGCGGTAGTGCTGCATCGCCCAAGGATTGGGAGCAAAGCGGACAGGCATGGTCGCGATCTTGCCCTTCGAAGATGCCGACGGAAACAAGGCGGGCGCGCTGCTCATCGGCCTCATGCGAGAAGCCCTTTTCATCTCGCCCAAAGGCTCGGGCAGCAGCGATCTCGTCTCGTAGCCGCCTCTGCTCGTCAAGAAGTCGATCTCGCTCGTCGCTTAGACGGGCGTATTCGGTGCCCGCGTTAAAGGTCGCCGGCTCCTCTCCAATCGTCTCGGCCGACACCTTCGACACATCCTGCAACGCCGCGACAGTGCCCTCCCAGGTTTCGGCCGTGACAGTAGTGAGCCCGGCGTCTCTCGCCTGCGCCAACAGCGTCGCGGCCTTGCTGACTCCGTCTCCTCGTAAAGCCAGCAACTCTGTTAGCTGGCGGTCTACCGACCGGAGTTGCTCCCGTAGTAGTCTGAACTCCTCTCGCTTGAGAACGTAGTCATCGTCAACCGCTCCCAGAAAGTATGGGAGAACGTCCTTAAGACTTTGCGCCACGAAGTTGTCAGCGGCGCCATGGAACAGCTGTTGGCGCCGAATAATCTCGTCCTGAGGTTGAAAGCAGAAGGAGATCGCGTGACGAACCGTGGCTGAAATCGGAGCGCGCGTCTGACCGGGGCGCGGTTCGTGGATGTTGTCGCTGATGCCGGACCAATTTGACAGCAGGCTCACGAGACCCTTGGTGTTCGTGGTCTGTCGGAGCGCGGCCGCGGCGGGGACGTCGACATTATCACCGAGTTCGACGAAGCAGTCTTCACTGGACTGGGCGTGCGAGGCCGGGCATCGCCGTGCAATGAATGCCTGACTTTCGCCAAGCTGAAGTTGAAGGCCAAACCACGAAACGCAGCGGCGAATCGGTCCCTCGGGCACGCGACACTGGCTGGCGCCAAAGCAATAGTCGACGATATCAATCAGCGCCGACTTCCCCGTCTTGGATGCCCCGGTCACGACATTTACGCGGCCAGACTGCAGAAACAGTCCTCGCGATCGCCCGTCGTGGCTGAAGACAACGATCCCCAAAATTTGCACGCTCATGGCCGCACTCCAATCAGGGCAAGGACCGTGGCGGCAGTGCCTGCGTGAGCGAACCATCTGCCCACGAACTCAGCCTTCTTGGCGGTCTCGCGCACTTCGTTGCTGGCCCGGCGAAGCGATTCACGAACCACTCTCTGCCGATCATCAGCTCCGATCACGCGCCCGTGGGAAATAGAGAGGAGACCGTAAACACCTCCAAATAGAAGTGCCTCTCTTGTGAACTTACTGAGGAGCTGCGCACGGGAAGCAATTCGCCCGCGAGCAAGAGGGTCGATCTCCAACCATGTGGCTAGGGACGTTCGCGCATCCCTTGGCAGCGCCTCACGTATTCCACGATCCAGAACGAGAGGCAAAACCAAAAAGGTCTCTTCGAACGCGAGGTGGCTTCCGTTAAACGACGCATGTCCTCGCGTGGCATGCCACAGTAGATTCGCGCAGTATCCGGGGTTCAGGAGTGTACGTTCTTCACGCGACCTTTCATTCCAAGCCGCCGTCATGCCGCTTTCTCCTTGCCAGCCAGCAGGTGCGCTAATCGATCCCGAAATTCGGGATGCCAGCCGACTCGAAGCTCATCGGCCAGCATATGCAACGAGCCGCGGCAGACGAACGGTTCAGTCACGCTCGGGCGGATGCAAATGGAAATCCGCTCAGCCCATGCAAGAACGGAGCGAGCGGCCTCCTCCTTGGCCTGGTCAGTGGCAGCGTCACCGAGTTCATCGCGAATCCCCTCAAAAACGAGATCCCACTCTTCGATCAGGCGCTTCTCATATCTGCGCAGATCAAGGCCAACCACGAGCTCGTCCCGAAGCCAACGAGACCGTTGCTCAAAGGCCCGGTAGTAGTCGCGAATGGCAGCCGCAACCCGTCTTTTCCCCGCGTTTATGAGATCGAGCTGACGAACGAAGGGCGAGTTCTCGTGGGCAGCCCGTGTCGCTTCGTCAAGGCTAAACTCGAGCAAATCGTCATCGATGGGCAGCGACTCCTGCTTGAACCCCTCGCGGAGATCGGACATCTGCGCCTCGACCTCGACGGCTCCGATTCGGTCGCCACTGGCGCTGCTGAGTTGTTCGAGCACTCGCCGAAACCACCAACCTTCGAGACGGTCGAGGAAGGCAGCGTGGTGTTCCTTGTCCACAGCCCAGAAGACCTCTTGCCGAAGTTCTCCATCGAGGTCGTCGACGGTCGGAGCAACATCCAAGACGGTGACTCGTGTGAGCAACGCAGCTCGATCTGCTGGACTAGCGGCGAGGTATGCGCCGTACGCTGGCAGGTTGGTGACGTTCGCCGAAGATTGCGCTGTCGCATCGAGCCGCGTCACCGCGGCCGGCACGTCTCGGTTATTGGCGCGAAGGAAGGAGGCTGCACTCCCCGCCGAGGCCTCTCCGGTAGTAACCAGACACATACTGGCGGTTGCCGGGATTTCGCCTGAGGCTGTTCCCTCGAACCAAATCCTAAGCGTCTTCCAGAGATCGGTGCTGGCATCCGCCAACGAGGCCTTGGCGTTCCGATGGTGTTTAGTCTGGAGCAGTTCCTTGAGGTCGCCGCCAACACTTTCGAACGCGACGTCATCGATCGTTTCTATGCCTATCAAAAAGTCGGGGTTTGCCTTCAACCGCCTCAACGTCCATAGCAACGCCGAGCGGACCTGATACAGGTAGCCCAAGCTGGCATCGACGGCCGTATACTTGTCTCCCTTGCCGCCTGTCATCAGACCGCGCTCGTGTCCATGTCTGCGATGCACCTGACTTTTGAGTTAAGTCGCGCCACGAAGCGGCGTCGGCTTGAATGAATTGTTATACCTCGGCGCGATGATAGAGAACGATAGCTAATACATCCGCCAGGATCTTGCGATGAGATTCCTCCATCTCGTCGAAGTGGCGCTGCCCGCGATCCATTGCAACCTTTATGCGCCCGGCTGCGGCCATTAACAGCTCTTTTTGAGCCGTCACTTCAAAAGATCCTTGTTGCAGGATGCACGGATAGTCTTGCCCGACCCACCGTGTGCCGACCTTGCGGATGTTCCAGCCAAGTCGGTTGATGACATGCTCAGCGAGACGATCCTCGTTATCGTGATACCTCCGTGGGGGTTCAACTCCGGACAGTTCATCAATGAGGTCGTTGACCTTCTCCGCGAAGCTGTCCTCTTCGGGCTCGTACCGTTCCAAGTGATGATCCCAAGACAGCTCCCAGTTGCCTTTGATGTGCGATAACTGACGGAGCGCAAGCGCGCCGAGGAGATCGCTGTGGCGAAAGAAATCTCGCAGGTTCGACACAATGGCTTTAACAGAGCTATAACGTATTTTAGTCCAGACCCTATTTGTATAAACAGGAACATATCGATCTAATCTTTACGCACCCACCGCAGGAAGTTCTTGTTTCAACGAAGAGTTTCATTGACAAGATCCCCCTCGCCCTGTGTAGACGTGGCGACATTGTCACCGCTTGGGGCAGCCGCCGCGTGACTGCGGAATAACGTGGCATGTGTCGATACGCCTGCGCTGCGCTGCCGCGTCGAAGGATCGCAATTGATACGGGCGAGGGCATAGCCCTCGACGAGGGACAGACGGGGGATAACATGCACCGCGGGGAAAATACAACCGCGCTGCGATCTTGTCGACCATTGCGCGACGTCGTTCGCCACGTACGCGACGCGCGGTGCAGCGACCGCCGTGGTTTCGTTGCCGCGGCGCAGGTCGGCCGGCAGCGAGAAGAGTGTTCAAAAGAATCTAGTAGATTTCACACCTGCGGCGAAGTGCCTGCCGACCGACTTTCGGATTGATATGGCGTGCGTTGCGCGAAGACGTCTGGGCTTGCCTATAAGACCCGATTCAGACTACAAGCTCTGCCCCGCCGCCCCGCTGCTTCTCAATCGCCTCCGCCCACCTTCCCGCCGGCAGCCGATCCTTCTTCTCCAGCCTTCTCGCCCGCTCCCGGAGCACCCCCCATTCCACCCGCAACTCCGGCCCCGAAAACGCCAGCAGCGCCACATTCCCCGCCGCCACCGGCGGCAGCGCAATCACCCGATCGTCGAACGCCATTCGCACGTTGCGCAGGCTGTTCGCATACGACCGCCCGTTTCCAAACACGTTGACGACGAGAATCCCCGCCGGCGCGAGCGCCGCGCGGCAATCGCGATAGAACGGAACGTCGTCGAGCACCGGTCCGCGCGCCTTCGTGTCGTAGAGATCGGCGAGGATCACGCCGAAGCGCCCGTGCGAGGAGCGCCGCGACACGTACTCGCCGGCATCGGCGCGCACTATCTGAAGCCGCTCGTCCTCGGGCAGCGCGAAGGCATTGCGGCAGACGTCGATCACCGCGCGGCTCGATTCGACGACGGTGATCCGCGTCTTCGGCAGCTTCTTCCAACAATGCCGCGCCAGCCCCGCGGCGCCCAGCCCCATCTGCAGCATCTCGTCGGGCGCGGCGAGAAACAGTCGCCACGCCATCATGTCGTGCGCGTAGTCCAGCTCCAGGTCGTACGGCCGCGCGAGGCGCATCGCGCCCTGGACCCACGGCGAGTCGAAGTGCAGGTAGCGAACGCCTGCGGCCTCGGAAAGCACGATCACGGGTTCTTCGGAGCGCCCACCGGGATGGCGAGCGGCGCGGCGGGGAGTCTTTTGGCCGGTGGTCAAGAGGTTCTTCTCGTTGTTTGCGGATTCACCGCAGGGTCTCGATCGCCTCGCGCCACAGCGCGAGCTTGCGCTCGCGCGGCATCGACGCGTAGGCGGGGCTGGTGGAAGGCATCACGCGCGTGCGATAGCCGGCGTCGCGAAAGCGCGGCTCGAAGCGCCCGGCGGCCTTTCCGTTGAAGAGCACAGCGCCCAGGTTGGGCGCAATGCGGTGCAGGTGGGCGAAGTCGTTCGCCGCCCCCTCGCGGATCTCGCTGTCGAGGCTGCCCTCGCGGCGGCACGCTCCGTAGACGTCCCAGATCGCGAGACCCGCGGCGAGCACCGCTTGGTAGCGGCGCTGGAACGGCCACTCGTGCAGCGGCTCGCCGAGCACTTCGCCGAGGATCGGCCAGAAGAGATTGCGCGGATGCGCGTAGTAGTTCCCGGCCGCCAGCGACGCCTCGCCCGGAAAGCTGCCGAGCACGAGCAGCCTCGAGTGCGGCGCGACGACCGGGGCGAGGCCGCGCAGCGGCGCGGGCTCGGTCACCCGCTCAGTCACCTTTCTTCGACGTGCCGCCCGCTTCGCCGCCCTGGTCGCCCCCTGCGGGCGCGCCCGCAGCCGTCGACTCGCCGCCGAGCAGCATCGCATTCATCCGCCGCACGAAGCCAGCCGGGTCCTGCAGCTGTCCGCCCTCGGCGAGCGTCGCCTGCTCGAACAGCAGCCGCGACCAGTCGTCGATGTGCGCGTCGTCCTCGCGCACCCGCGCGAGCAGCGGATGCTCGGGGTTGATCTCGAGGATCGGTTTTCTCGCCGGCGCGTTCTGCCCGGCCTGCTTGAGCATCCGCTCCAGGTGCGCGCTGATCTCGTGCTCGCCGGAGACGAGGCAGGCGGCCGAGTCGGTGAGCCGGTTCGTCACGCGCACTTCGCTCACGTCGTCGCCGAGCGCAGCCTTCATCCGCTCGACGAGCGGCTTCAACTCCTCGGCCACCTTCTCGGTGACTTTCTTCTCGGCCTCGTCCTCGAGCTTGCCGAGCTCCAGGCCGCCGCGCGCGACCGACGCCAGCTGCTTGCCTTCGAACTCCGTGAGGAACGACAGCAGCCATTCGTCGACGCGGTCGGTGAGCAGCAGCACCTCGACGCCCTTCTTGCGGAACACTTCCAGGTGCGGGCTGTTGCGCGCCGCGGCCGGCGTGTCGGCGGTGATGTAGTAGATCTTCTCCTGCCCTTCCTTCATCCGACCGACGTAGTCGGCGAGCGACACCGTCTGCGTGTCGTCGCTCGACGCGGTGGTCGCGAAGCGCAGGAGCTTCACGATGCGGTCGCGGTTGGCGAAATCCTCGCCGACGCCTTCCTTGACCACCGCGCCGAACTCGCGCCAGAAGCTCGCGTAGTCGTCGGGCTTGTTCTCGACGAGGTCCTCGAGCAGCGACAGGACACGCTTGGTCGACCCTTCGCGGATCATCCGCACATCGCGGCTCTCCTGCAGGATCTCGCGCGAGACGTTCAGCGGCAGGTCATTCGAATCGATGACGCCGCGCACGAAACGCAGCCACGCGGGCAACAGCTGCTCGGCGTCTTCCATGATGAAGACGCGCCGCACGTACAGGCGCACGCCGCTACGTCGGCTGCGGTCCCACAGGTCGAAGGGGGCGCGCGACGGGATGTAGAGCAGCGTCGTGTACTCGGTGCGGCCCTCGACGCGCGCGTGCGTCCACGCGAGCGGGTTCTCGTCGCCGTGCGCCAGGTGCTTGTAGAAGTTGCGGTACTGCTCTTCGTCGACCTCGCTCTTCGAGCGCGCCCACAATGCGCTCGCCTGGTTCACCGTCTCCCATTCGTCGGTGGGGCGCATCTCCTTCGCTTCGGCGTCCCACTCCTCCTTGCGCATCCGGATCGGCAGCGAGATGTGGTCCGAATAGCGGCGCACGATCGACTTCAGCTTCCACGGCGAGAGCAGGTCCGAGAAGCTCGTCTCGTCGAGCTCGGTCTCGGCGGCCACCTCGCCCGCCGACGCGCTGCGCAGGTGCAGCGTGATGTCGGTGCCGCGCGCGGCCTTCTCCACCGTCTCCACCGAGAACTCGCCGGTCCCTTCGGACTCCCAACGCACCGCCTGGTCCGCCGACAGCCCGGCGCGGCGCGAGACGACGGTGACGCGGTCGGCGACGATGAACGAGGAATAGAAGCCGACGCCGAACTGGCCGATCAGCTGCGCGTCGCGCGCCTGGTCGCCCGAGAGCTTGCCGAAGAACTCGCGCGTGCCCGAGCGCGCGATCGTGCCCAAATGCTCGACCGCCTCGTCGCGCGAAAGCCCGATGCCGTTGTCGGAGATCGTGATCGTGCGCGCCTTGGGGTCGACGTCGATGCGGATCTGAAGCTCGTCTCCGCCCTCGAGCAGCTCGGGGTTGTTCAGCGCCTCGAAGCGCAGCCGGTCGCAGGCGTCGGAGGCGTTCGAGATCAGCTCGCGCAGGAAGATCTCGCGATTGCTGTACAGCGAATGGATCATGAGGTTCAGCAGCTGGCTGACCTCGGTCTGGAATCCCAGTGTCTGCTTGGTTTCAGTCATCGGAATCGGCACCAGTCGGAAACGGGTGGAACGGTGGGAGCGGAGCGGCGCCGCAGAAGCAGCGCCGGCACCCGAGAACCCGCGCCGCAGATCGGGGCGCGGGCGGTCGTTTTCAAGTGCCGTTGGGCGCCGACTTCGGCGGCGGCTTCGGCAGCGACAGCGTCGCCTCTGACACGCGCGGCTCCAGGTAGCGCCCCTTGCGCGCGCGCGTGCCGCGCCAGGCTTCGAGCGCCGCGCCCGAGAGCACGCGGTCGACCGCCTTGCCGCCGCGGCCGGTTCCCTGCACGCGCACGCCTTCGCGGCCGAAGACGATCGCCTGCTGCATCGGGTCGGACTCGTCGACCTTGAGCATCGTGACGCCGCGGCCGCCGTTGCGCAGCGCCTTCACCTCGGCGAGGTCGAAGACGAGCGCGTGGCCCGCGCGCGAGACGCACAGCACCCGGTCCATCCCCGGCACGAAGAGCGCGGGTCGCGCCGACGCGTCGCCCTGCTCGACGGCGACGAAGCTCTTGCCCTGGCGCGTGCGCCCGACGAGATCGCTCGCCTGGCAGATCAGCCCGTAGCCGCGACGCGTCGACAGCAGCACGCCGGTGTCGGCGGGCGCGGCGAACACGTGCTCGATGCGCGCGCCGGGCTCGAGTTCGACGAAGCTCGTCACCGGCACGCCGTCGCCGCGCGCCGACGGCAGCTGCGACACGCCGATCGTGAAGACGCGACCGGTCGTGTCGATCGCGTACAGGTTGTCGGTGGTCATCACCTCGAAAGCACCGTAGAACGCGTCGCCCGTCTTGAACCCGGCCTGGGCCGGGTCGTAGTCGGGGTCGTGCCCCTGGCGCGCGCGCACCCAGCCCTTCTCCGAGAAGATGACGGTGACCGGCTCCTCGGGCACGCGCACTTCGATCGTCGTGCGCTCGGCGACCTCGATCAGCGTGCGGCGATCGTCGCCGTACTGCTTCGCGTCGGCCTCGATCTCCTGGATCACTTGCCTGCGCATCTTCGCCGGGCTCTTCAGCAGCGTGTCGAGCTTCTCGCGCTCGTCGCGCAGCGAGGCCAGCTCCTTCTCGATGCGGATCGCCTCGAGCCGCGCCAGCTGCCGCAGCCGGATCTCGAGGATGTCCTCGGCCTGTCGGTCGGTCAGGCCGAAGGCGTCGATCAGCGCGGGCTTCGGTTCGTCGGACTCGCGGATGATGCGGATCACCTCGTCGATGCGCAGCAGCACGAGCTGGCGCCCTTCGAGGATGTGGATGCGATCGTCGACCTGCCCGAGACGATGCCGACTGCGCCGCGTGACGGTGTCGACGCGGAACTCGCACCACTCGGCGAGGATCGTCGCGAGGTTCTTCTGCCGCGGACGACCATCCAGCCCGATCATGACCAGGTTCACCGCGACGCCGGTCTCGAGGCTGGTGTGCGCGCGCAGCACGCGCAGCAGCTCGTCGGAGTCGATCTTCGAAGTCTTCGGCTCGAAGACGAGGCGCACCGGCGCCTCCTTGCCCGACTCGTCGCGCACGGTGTCGAGCACGGCGAGCACCGTCGACTTCAGCTGCAGCTGCTCGGGCGTGAGCGACTTCTTCCCGGCGCGCACCTTCGGGTTGGTGAGCTCCTCGATCTCCTCGAGCACGCGCTGCGTCGAGACGCCCTGCGGCAGTTCGGTGACGACGAGCTGCCACTGCCCGCGCGCGAGCTCCTCGATCGCGTGCCGCCCGCGCATCTTGATCGAGCCGCGCCCGGTCTCGTAGATCTCGCGGATGTCGTCGGGCGACGAGATGATCTGCCCCCCGCCGGGGAAGTCGGGCCCGGGAACGATCTGCGCGAGCGCGGCCGAGTCGATCTTCGGATCCTTCAGCACGGCGACCGCGGCGGTCGCGATCTCGCGCAGGTTGTGCGGCGGGATCTCGGTGGCCATGCCCACGGCGATGCCCGATGCGCCGTTCAGCAGCAGCATCGGCAGTCGCGCAGGCAGCAGGCGAGGCTCCTTCGTCGAGCCGTCGTAGTTGGCGATGAAGTCGACCGTGCCCTGGTCGATCTCGTCGAGCAGCAGCCGCGCGTAGGGGGTCAGCCGCGCCTCGGTGTAGCGCATCGCCGCCGCAGAGTCGCCGTCGCGCGAGCCGAAGTTGCCATGGCCGTCGATCAGCGGATAACGCAGCGTGAACGACTGCGCCATGCGCACCAGCGCGTCGTACGCCGCGGTGTCGCCGTGCGGATGGAACTTGCCGAGCACGTCGCCGACGACGCGCGCCGACTTCACCGGCTTGGCGCCGGGCCCGAGGCCCATCTCGTTCATCGCGTAGAGGATGCGGCGCTGCACCGGCTTCTGGCCGTCACAGACGTCGGGCAGCGCGCGGCCCTTGACGACGGACACCGCGTAGTCGAGGTACGCGCGCTCGGCGTAGCGCGCGAGCGTCAACGCCTCGTCGTCGTCTTCCTCGATCGGAATTTCGATCTGGTCGTTCATTCGTCGTTACGGCAGGAAGCTCAGATGTCCACCTCGACCTCGTTGCCGCGCTCCTCGAGCCACGCACGGCGCGCCGACGCCTCGCCCTTGCCCATCAGCATCGTGAAGCGTTCCTCGGTGTGCGCGACGTCGAGATCGCCGAGCCGCACCTCGAGCATGCGACGCGTGTCGGGATTCATCGTCGTCTCCCACAGCTGTTCGGCGTTCATCTCGCCCAGCCCCTTGAAGCGCGAGATCGACCAGCTGCCTTCGCGCACGCCTTCCTTGCGCAGCTTGTCCTCGACGCGACGCAACTCCTCCTCGTCGAGGCAATAGAGCTTGCGCAACGGACGCTTGCCCTGCGCGGGGACGTCGACGCGGAACAGCGGCGGGCGGGCGACGTGCACGTGGCCGCGCTCGATCAGCTTCGGGAAGTGGCGGAAGAAGAGCGTGAGCAGCAGCACCTGGATGTGCGCGCCGTCGACGTCGGCGTCGGACAGGATGCAGACCTTCCCGTAGCGCAATCCCGACAGGTCGGCGTCGTCGCGCTGCGCATGCGGGTCCACGCCGAGCGCCACCGCGATGTCGTGGATCTCGTTGTTCGCAAACAGCCGGTCGCGTTCGGTCTCCCAGGTGTTGAGCACCTTGCCGCGCAGCGGCAGGATCGCCTGGAATTCCTTGTCGCGGCCCATCTTCGCCGAGCCGCCGGCCGAGTCGCCCTCGACGAGGAAGAGTTCGTTGCGCGCGATGTCGTCCGACTCGCAGTCGGTGAGCTTGCCGGGCAGCACGGCGACGCCCGAGCTCTTCTTCTTGCCGACCTTCTGCGCGGCGCGGCTGCGCGCCTGTGCCTGCCGGATGACGAGTTCGGCGAGCCTGCGTCCGTGCTCGACGTGCTGGTTCAGCCACAGCTCGAGTTGCGGCTTGACCAGCGAAGAGACGAGCCGAACCGCGTCGCGCGAATTGAGCCGCTCCTTGATCTGGCCCTGGAACTGCGGGTCGAGCACCTTGGTGGACAGCACCCAGCTCGCGCGCGCCGCGACGTCTTCCGCGAGCAGCTTCACGCCCTTGGGCTGCAGGCCGTGCAGCTCGATGAAGCCCCTTACCGCCGCAAACAGGCCCTCGCGCAGTCCGGACTCGTGGGTGCCGCCGGCCGTCGTCGGAATCAGGTTCACGTACGACTCGCGCAGCAGCGCGCCCTCCTCGGTCCACGCGACGACCCACTGCGCGCCCTCGCCCTCGGCGAAGCTGTCGTGGCCGGCCGGCACCGACTGGTCGCCCTCGAACAGCGGAATGATCGGCGGCGAATCGGACTGCTGCGCGAGGCTCTCGTCGAGATAGCCGCGCAGCCCCTCCTGGTAGCGCCAGCTCTGGCGCTTGCCGCTCTTCTCCTCGACGAGCGTGACCTTCACGCCCGGCAGCAGCACCGCCTTCGAGCGCAACAGGTGAACGAGCTCGGCGTTCGGAATTGCCAGCGAATCGAAGTACTTCGCGTCGGGCCACATCCGCACCGCGGTGCCGCTGCGCCGATCGCCGCGACCGGCCGCCTTCGAACGCAGCTTCTCGGCCACCTCGCCGCCCTCGAAGGCGATCTGGTGCACCTTGCCGTCGCGCCAGACGGTCACCTCGAAGCGCTTCGACAGCGCATTCGACACCGAGACGCCGACGCCGTGCAGGCCGCCCGAGAAGCTGTAGGCGCCGCCGTCGGCCTTGTCGAACTTGCCGCCGGCGTGCAGCCGCGTGAACACGATCTCGACGACCGGCACGCCCTCTTCCGGGTGTTTGCCCACCGGAATGCCGCGGCCATCGTCGTCGACCTCGATGCTGCCGTCGGAATGCATCGTGACGACGATCTCGTCGCAGAAGCCTGCGAGCGCCTCGTCGGCCGCGTTGTCGAGCGCCTCCTGCACGATGTGCAGCGGGTTCTCGGTGCGGGTGTACATGCCGGGGCGCTGGCGCACCGGCTCGAGCCCTTTCAGGACGCGAATCGACGCTTCGCTGTATTCGTTGCGACGGGCTGCCATGCTGCGAGGAGTGGAAAGGGAACGGACGCCGCGCTTCAGCGTCCTACCGGAATGCCGCACGCCTGCAGCAGGGACGCGAAACTCACGACCAGGTTCGGGTCGCGATAGGCGAGGAACGACCACGCAAGAACGAAGCCCAACAACGACACGCCGAGAAAGGCGAGCGCGAAGCGGACGAGGCGCACCGTGCGATGATCTTGCATCGCGTCATTCTACTGGGTGCCCGAGGGCGCCCGCGCCCGATGCCCGAAGACCGCAGCCAGCCCGCAGCCCATTCGTCGCCGGAGAAACCGGCGAACCGCAGCAACGAAAGCGGCGCCAGCAGCCGCGAAACCGATAGCGGCGGCTTCGAGAGCGCCGACACGATTGTCGTCCACGGAGATCGCGAAGCGGGCGTTTTCGATCCCGAGCTGGCGCCTGCGGTCCACATGTCGGTCACGTGGTCGGCGCGCGATGCGGGCGAATTCGCCGAGATGGCCACCGGCGTTCGGCCGCAGCGCTTCTACACCCGCTACGGGAATCCGACCCACGAACGCGCCGCGCGCCTCATTGCGCGGCTCGAAGGCGGCGAAAATGCGCTGATGACGGCGAGCGGCATGGGCGCCGTCTCCTCCGTGCTGCTGGGCCTGCTCGGCGCCGGCGACCGCGTCGTCGCGCAGACGAGCCACTACATGGGCAGCACGCATTGGTTCACCGAGTTGCTGCCGCGCTTCGGCGTGCATGTCGAGCGCGTCGACCAGGCGGATACGGCCGCGCTGGTCGCGGCGATCGGGCGCGGCGCGAAACTCGCGATGCTCGAGACGCCGTCGAACCCGACGATGGCGATCACCGACCTGCGCGCCGTTGCCGAAGCGGCGCGCGCGAGCGGCACGATCACGGTCGCCGACAACACCTTCGCCACGCCGCTGAACCAGCAACCGCTCGCGCTCGGCGTCGACGTCGTCGTGCACAGCGCGACCAAGTACCTCGGCGGACATCACGATCTGATCGCCGGCGCCATCGTCGCGCGCGACGAGATCCTCGAGCGCATCTGGCGCGGCACGATCGCGCTCGGCGCGACGCTGGGCGCCTTCGATGCATGGCTGCTGCTGCGCGGGCTGCGCACGCTGGCGCTGCGCGTGCAGCGCGCCAACGACAACGCGATGCGCGTCGCACGCTTTCTCGAGGCGCACCCGGGCGTGGAGGCCGTGCACTACCCGGGGCTCGAGAGCCATCCGCAACACGCGCTGGCGCGCTCACAGATGCGCGGCTTCGGCGGCGTGCTATCGGTACGCGTCGCCGGCGACTACGCACGCACCGCCCGCTTCGTCTCGCAGCTTCGCCGCTTCACGCAGGCGGTGAGCCTCGGCGGGGTCGAGTCGCTTGCCGTGCACGCCGCCGCGATGGTGGCCGGCACGCTGGACGACGAGCAGATGCGCGCCGCCGGCATCGCGCCGAACCTGGTTCGGCTCGCCTGCGGGATCGAGGCGGCGGAGGATCTGCTCGCCGACCTGGAGCAGGCGCTGGGCTGAGCCAGCGTGGGCGGATCGACCGATATCGCCGGCCGATTGCGCTGCGATAAGCTGTCCGCAGCCGACGCTCTTCGCAGGAGGCTCGCCGTGCCTGAATATCTTGCGCCGGGCGTCTACGTCGAGGAATTCGATTCCCCGTCGAGACCGATCCCGGGTGTCTGCACTTCGGTCGACGCTGTCCTCGCGCAACGGTTCATCGAGAGCGTCGAACACATCGCCGGGATCCCCGGCGATTGGGCGGGCTTGAACGACTCCGACCCCGGCATCACGGTGATCGAACTGTGCGCATGGCTGGCGGACTCGCTCGTTCACGCAGAGAGCGGCCCATCGCACGCTCGGCGCGATGCGGCACTGCACGCGTTTTCCCCATTGCTGCAGCCGCCGTGCGGATCGGCGCACGTGCCGCTGGTGCGGCCGCGCTTCTTCGCGGGGCGCCTGCTCGACGTTGCGACGCTTGCCGCGGAACAGGACTATCTGCGCGAAAAGCTTCGGCGCCACAACCGCCTGCTGCACGGGTCCGGCATCGTCACCGGCCTCGGCGTCGAAGTCGTTCCGGACGGTGCTGGCGAGCGCGTGATCGTCGAGCCCGGTTACGCGATCGACGCCTGCGGCGACGACATCGCAGTGCCCGAGCGCGCATCGTTGCCGCTGCCGACCGGCGCGACCGAAGCCTTCGTCTCGCTGCGGCGATGGGATCGGCCATGCAACCCGGTGCCCGGGCCGAACGGCCCCGAGGCGACGGACTTCGAGGAAGCTTCGATCATCGCGATGTCTGCGCGCGTGCCCACGCACGCCGTCGCGTTGGCGCGTCTCGTGCACGAGCAGGACGCCTGGTCGATCGATACGGGCTTCACGGCGCCCCATACGACCTGAGCCCGCGTCAGTACGCACGCGTCGCGTCGCCGTTGACGGCGCCGTTCATGCAGGCGTAGCGTAAGGCGCACTCCGCAACTGCCTTTCGAGGTCCGTGCGGTGATGACGCTCTCGGTCGAAATCACGAGACCCGACGACCTGCTTCGACTTCGCGTCGAAGGTCGAAACCTGCGCGTCGACCGACCGCAGCACGGCGAGCCAGCGATCGTCGTCGACGACGTCGACCAGCCCGCCTTCCTCGCGTTCCATTTCCCTGCGCAGGCGATCGCGGAGAGCGCCTACTACGAAGCGGCGATCTTCACGCCCGACTCCGATGCGCCGGCTGCGCAACCACCGCCGACGACGATCGAGTCGCCAGGCGCGCCCGGAAGCGTGTCGGCACGCATCGCACGGGGCAGCCGGCTCGTGTTCCAGGTGCGCCCGGACGCCCGCATTCCGTTTACGATCGACGGACTGCTCGATTGGTCGGAACTCGACGCAAGCGTCAGTCGCATCGCGGCGATCGGAACCGACCCGACGGCCGAGGAGATCGCAGCGGCGCCTCCGATCTCGCACCCGACCGAAACCGAAACCGCGATCGAGCTTCCGTACCGGCTGATCGTGTCACCGAGCGCAGACGTGCGCTGGGGTCACCGGCGCGCGCCGTTCAATTCGCGAGGTCGCACGGAGATTTGGCACACGCGTTTGCAGCTCGGTCGCGAAGCACCGGTGGAATTGACGCCGCTCACGGCGGCGCCGCTTCGCGCGATCTGGTCCGACGACTACGACACGAACGCCGGTCTCACGCCGGGCATCGACGATCCCGACCTCGGGCGCGCCGCGATGACACCGAACGATCGCCGCCAGATCGTCGTGAAGACGTCGGCGTTCCACGGCTACGAAAGCGAGTTCACGCTGTCGCTCCCCTGGCCGGTCGTGCCAGGGTCGAACCCAGTGGCGGCGCCCGCGCTGCAGCTCGAGTTCTGGCGACCGTACGTCCCGCAACCGTTCCGCGCGGAACAGCTGATGCTGTCGAGCCTCGGCGGCTGGCTGCGCTCCCACGGAGACTGGCCGGTCGTGCGCAAGGCTTCGCCGCGATTCCGGTTCGAGGCGTTGAATGTCGACGATCTCGTCCGACACCTCGAGCCCGTGCGGCGCGTCGGGAGAGTCGACGAACACGACCTGCGCGCGCAGCCCGCGATGGTTCGCCCTGGCTGGCTCGACGCGCTGCAGTGGAAGCCGGACGAAGTGCTCGATCTCTCGCAGTGGATGCACGTTGCCGCGCAGGGACGCGATCACTACGTGCGCATTGTCTACGAAGGCGAACTGCTGCCGTTCCACAATCGGGCGGCACTGGTGAAGGTCACCGAGCGCAAGTTCAAGGAACAGGGCGGCATCGTGGTGGCGCACCTGTACCAGCGAAACTTCATCATCGTGCGCGAGCCGGAGAAGACGTTCGGCGCCGCCGATCGCGGCATGCCCTTCAAGAAGGTGCGCATCACGACGGCCGTGACGCCCGACATCGCGTCGCCGGCCTACGAGCCGGCCGCGTCGCGTTCGTTCTGGGTCGAGGTCATGACGTCGACCACGACGCGGACGCGCTTTGCGTTCCACGCCTTCGGCACCGACGTCGGCGGCAATCGCGTCGACTTCACGATCCCGATGATGTTCGTGTCTCGCACTGCCGTGGGCGCAGTGCGCGACGAAGTCATCGCGCGCTACAACAAGAGCAGCGACACGAAGGCGATCGCCGATCGCAGTGCGCACGTTCCCGGCCAGAAGATGCTGTTCGCCGAGCGCGACGCTGCGGCGCCCACCGACAATCCGCTGCTCGTCACGCGAACACTGACCTTCGTGCTTCGCCATGAGACGCCGCAACTGCTGAAGGCCGACGTCGACGTGCCACAGGTGCAGGAACTGCTCGGCACCGACGCACCGACGGCCATCCGTCTGTACCCGCCCTTCGTGGCGAACGGGATCGACGACGGCAGCGGCGTGTTCGCCGAAGTGGTGAAAGAGACGCCCACCGCCGGTGATCCGTTCGCCGCGGTCGCTCCAGCCACGCTCGGCGTTGCGTTCACGAGCGACAAGGCGGGCGGCTTCGCGACGCCGAACATGGGCGTGTCGGCGTTGACGCGCAAGACGGGCCCGCTCGCCGGCAAACCGCAGGACGCCGCCGTCGACAAGTTCGACCCGGGGAGCTTCTTTCCGAAAGGCACGGCGACGCTGTTCGGCACTTTCGATCTCCACGACCTGCTGCAGATAGATTCGATCGCGCACGGGGCGCCGATGCTGCGAACGCAATCGCAGGACGTCGCAGGCGGCAAACTCCTGATCGCGACGCTGCACTGGGAGCCGACGATCCAGGATCTCGGACTGCCGGCGGGGGCGCCGAAGAAGATCGCGTCGTTCACCAAGTCGACGAACACGAAGCTCGTGGTCGATGGGCGCATCGAGAAGCCATTGACCTTCGATGCGGCGGGCGCGCCCGTCGCAGCCGACGTGAAGTCGAGCTTCGTCGGGAAGCTGAACGATTTCACGATCACGCTTCTCGAGGTCGTCGAGGTCAGGTTCACCGAGTTCGGTTTCGCCGCGCAGAGCGGCTCGAAGCCGATCGTGACGGTGCATCTCGATGCCGAGCGTCCCCTGGCCTTCAAGGGCGACCTTGCGTTCGTCGAAGAACTACGCAACGCGATCCCGCCCGATCTGTTCGGCAAGACACCGAGCCTCGATTTCCTGGGCGACGGCATCCGCGCCGCGTTCTCGTTCGCACTGCCGCCGGTTGCCGTCGGCGTGTTCGCGCTGAAGGACGTGAGCCTCGGCGCCGCGCTCACGCTGCCGTTCCTCGACGGTCGGCCGTCGCTCGACTTCAACGTATCCGAGCGGCCCCACCCGTTCCTGCTTTCGGTCGGCATCTTCGGCGGCGGCGGCTTCTTCCATCTGCAGCTCGACACGGCGGGGCTGAAGGTCGTCGAAGCGGCCTTCGAGTTCGGCGCAACGGCCTCGGTGGACCTGGGCGTCGCAAGCGGCGGCGTCCACATCATGGCCGGCATCTACTTCAAGCTCGAGCGCAAGGAGCCGGGCACCGACCTGGCGCCGACGCTGAGCGGCTACCTGCGGATGGGCGGGCATCTGAGCGTGCTCGGCCTGGTCAAGCTCTCGCTCGAGTTCACGCTGAGCTTCACCTACGACGGCGCGCGCGACAAGGCGTACGGGCGCGCGACCTTGACGGTGCAGATCGAGATCGTCTTCTTCAGTGTCTCCGTGGAGCTCACCGTCGAGCGAGCGTTCGGCGGCGCGAACGATCCGACCTTCGGCCAGCTCTTCTCCACTTCGAACGCATGGAGCGAGTACGCCGAAGCGTTCGCGTAGCGGCGACCGGACACATCGGACATGGCTGCCAGTCACACCGTGCTTTTCACCGCGATGCCGCGCGGTGTCGTCGCCAATCCGGCGACGCTGCCCGTGTCGGTGCTCGTCTCGCCGCGGCTCGTCGGCGCCGACCGGTTGGGTGCCTACCCCGACTGGGTCGACTGGACGAGCAAGCTGAAGGCCGGCGCCCGGCTCGTGTTCCGGTGCGACGGGCGGACGGCGAGGGTTGCGATCGACACGGCGTCGCTTCGCCCCGACCTGTGGCGCGCGTTGTTCGACGAGTCGACCTTCGTGCGCTCGCGCAAGTTCGACGACTACTCGGCGCACGGCGTGATGTCGTTCTCGGTACGCGACACGCTGAGCGCGTTGAAGACCGTGTACCAGGAAGCGGGAGTCGTGCTCGCGCTGCCCGATGCACCCGACGATTCGGACCCGAACGACCCCGATAGCGAACGGCACCGTGCGGGAAGACCGGAGAGAACCCCGAACCGGCAGCGGCTCGCCGGCATCCTGCGCGGTCTCGACGTCCACTGGAATCGCGACAACGCGAAAGCGCTGCGTGCGCATGCGCGCCACCGCGCGCTGAGCGGCACCGGCCAGCACGCGCTGAACGGTCCCCTCGACGGCGAAGGACTGATCACCGCCGCGCGCAACCCGGCCGCCTTCGCAAGCATCGCGGGTCCTTTCAGCGCGTACCACCATATGCCGACGCCGACCGAGCAGGAAGCCGGCGCCGTGGCGATCGATCCCGACACCTTCGACTTCCACCAGGCGCTGTCCGCGCTGGAGGCGCACCCGCAACTGCAACGCGCACTCGGCCTCGTGTTCGATGTCGAGCTGCCACGCGACCTGGTGCCGGCGTCGGCGACCGGAACACCCGCCCCTCTGTCGGTGGACTCGACGGACATCGCCTGGCAGATGCCGCCGAGTTCGCCCGCTCTGCAAACGGCGTGCATGCATTTCGCAAGCGCAGGCTTCTCGCTGTTCCACGCCGCCTCACGCACCCAGACGAAGGAAGGCTCGCCGGTCCAGGTGATCGGGTTGCTCAACCTCGACCCCGCGCGCTTCGGCCTCGCACAAGTCGACGTCGACGGCGCAATGCACAAGGCGATCGCGACGGCAGAGATCCACAACAACGCCGACCCGGGCCGCAGCGTGCGACCGGCGGACCCCGATGCCGCGCCGAATCCCGAGGTCTACGATCCGGAGGCGACGCTGCCCTCGCTGCGCTCGGGCGGATGGCAGCTGTATCTCGACGGTCGCGGGGCGGCAACCGTGGACGCGATCGGGCAGTCGAAGGCATTCAACCAGGCACTCGAATCGGCCGGAGCGCAGCCGCGCCCGTTCTACGCGGAGGACCTCGTTCGCGGCTACCGTCTCGATGTCTGGGAGTCCCGCACGAAGGCGTGGCACTCGCTGCACCGGCGCGCCGGCCGATACGAGATCGGCGACGACCGGATCGTGCTCGACACCGAAGACGAGGAAGGTTTCCTTCAGCTCGCCGCCACGCAGCCGGCGCCCGGCGCGGACGCCGACAAGGATCTGTACGTGCACGAAGTGATCGCACGATGGGCCGGGTGGAGCCTCAGCGTGCCGTTTCCGGGCAAGGCACTGAGCCGGTATGGCAGTGCGGAAGATGCGGTGCCGCCCGACGGCGACGACCCGAAATTCCGAACCGACGAGCCGCTCACCGCATTCAAGGTGCGCACGACGTACAAGGTTGTTCCGGCAACGCTGCCACGCCTGCGCTTCGGCTCGCGGTATCGCATCCGGGCGCGCGCCGTCGATCTCGCCGGCAACAGCCTGCGCGCCGACGACGCGATCGTGGATGCGCTTTCGCGCGCGATGGCCCTGCCGCGCGACGCCGACGGCCTGCCCTGGCTACGATGGGAACCCGTCGCTGCACCTCTGGTCGTTATACGGGACGAGGCCGCGGTGACCGGGCCCGGGTCGGCCGTGCACCGGCTCGTCATGCGCACCTTCAACGATGCGCCGCAGAAAGACGACGATCCAGCCGATCTCGGCGCGAGCGATCGACACATCGTTCCGCCGCGCACGAGCGTCGAGCTCGGCGAACGAATGGGCATGTTCGATCGTGCCGACGGCAGGCTCGACGGCGACCCGGCAGTCTGGAATCTCGCCGTTGCGCGGGACGAAGGACACCTGAATCGACGCACCTTCGACATCGCGGGCAAGACGGCGAAAGACGTGCCGATCGAGCCGCCCGACTCGATCGATGCGCTGCCGTATCTGCCCGATCCGCTCGCGCGCGGCGCGGCGATCCGCGATCTGCCGGGCTCGACCGACGCCGCCGTCGGTCGTGCCTCGCCCGCCGACGCGGCCGAAGGCTCGGTCGCGTACGCGAAGCTCGTCGACGTGAATCCGCGACCGGGTTCGGCGACGCTCGTCTCGTTCAACGCAGGCAACGACTGGCAGCAGACCACGGGCTTTCGACTCGCGCTGGCCGAGCCGACCGCGGCAAATCCCCGCGGCGCCCCGCATTGGGATCCGCACGCCCGCGTCCTGACGGTATGCCTGCCGAAGGGCACGACCGCGGTCGTGCCATTGAGCAGCTACCTGAATCTTCCCGATCTCGAGCTCATGGGCCAGTGGCGATGGCTGAGCGAGTTCGTGAACGTCGCCGCGATCTTCGGCGCGCAGCCCGCGCACCTGCTGCCCGGCCAGTCGGTCGACCTGATCGCGCACGTGCTGCAGCGCGCGGTCGAAGGCGGACACTGGATGCTCTGTCCGCCGACGTTGCTCACGCTCGTGCACGCCGTCCAGCAGCCGCTCGGCAGGCCGGCATTTGCGGCGCTGAACGTCGAACAGTCCGATTCCGGAACCGGATACGGCCTGCAGCTCGATCGGATGCGCGGACGCACCGATCCGCAGGAACTGGCGCCGATCACCGCCAGGCGCAGGCTGGGCGAAACATCGGCATACCTGATGGGCGCAATCCGCATCCACGGCGCCAGCACGATGAAGATCGACCTGCGCGCCGAATGGGTCGACCCGTTCGATCTGCCGCACGAAGACGCACCGGACCGACTCGCGATGGGCGAGCGCCGATTCGAATCTCCGGTGGACGAGTTGCCGCTTCCCGGGGTGCGCGAGCGTTACCTCGTCGCTCCCGGCGCAGGCAAGCGCCTCGTCGGCTACTACGATCCGGAGCACGACCAGATCGCGATGGTCTGCGCCGGCGAACACACGGGCCGCGCGTCCACCTTCCAGAAGTACTTCCGCGACGCGTCGCCGAAGCACGAACTCGGCGACACCAGGCGCCATCGCGTCCGCTACACGGCGGTGGCGACTTCGCGCTACAAGGAGTACTTCGAACCGGGCGACGGCGGCGCACTCGACTTCACGCGCACCAGCGAACCGGTGCTCGTCGACGTGCCGGCCTCGGCGCGTCCACTCGCGCCCGGCGTCGTGTATGTCGTTCCGACCTTCGGCTGGCAGCGCCAGAGCGAAACCAGCATGAAGCGCAGCGTTCGTTACGGGGGTGGCCTGCGGGTCTACCTGGAGCGCGGCTGGTATTCGTCGGGCGTCGGCGAGTTGCTCGGCGTGACGCTATGGAACGGTGCGAACGGTGCGCTCGACGACGCCGCGCGCGAGAGATTCAAGCCGTACTTCACGCAGTGGGGAATGGATCCGATCTGGAAGACCGCCGCCCTGTCGCGCGCTCCGCGCATCGAACATTTTCCCGACGCCGTCGCGTCGGATCGGAACGTCTCGCTGGAGGAAGCGGGCGCACGGCACCCGGGCGGCGAGCCCGGCGTCGTAGACGTAGTCGGATTCGAGCCGCAGTTCGACGAAGAGCGAAGCCTCTGGTTTGCGGACCTCACCATCGATCTCTCGGCCGGCCCCGACGAGTTCCTGTCGAAATCGACCTACGCGCCGTTCGTGCGCCTGGCGCTCGTTCGCTACCAGCCGCACGCGCTCGACGACGCGCGAATCTCGCGCGTCGTGCTGGCCGGTTTCGCACAGCTGACGCCCGATCGCGCGGCCATGGTCACCGCCGATCCGTACCATCGGCGAGCCCTGCGTGTCGTCGTGAGCGGCGTCGCGCCCAGCGGGCCGCCGCCCGCCGGGCCCGCGCACGACAAGCCGGCACGACCGACCCATGTCGGCGTTCGCGTACAGAAGCGTGCGGGCAGCGGCGACCTCGACTGGCAGGATTCGCCGCCGTCCGAAGCCACCGTCACACAGCTTTACGAGGGCCAGGGAATCGGCCAGCCGAACCTCGAGCTCTGGATCGGGTACGTCACGTTCGCCACGGCACCGGCGCCCGGCGCGTACCGGCTGCTCGTCGAAGAGCACGAGTACGTCTCGGCGAACTACGCGGACGAACGGCGGGCACCTGGCCGCCTGATCTATGCGGAGACGTTCGAGGTGGATGCCGCGCTGCTCGGTGCGTGATCCGGGGCCCGATTGCCGCAGCGCCGCGCTAAGAGCGAATGCGCCACCAGGCGTTGCGGATCGCGGCGATGATCACGAGGACAAGCACTGCGAGCAGGGCGACGCCGAGCGCGATGTATCCGAGCACGACGACGAGCGCCAGCACGACGACTGCAACCACGCCGAGCAGCAGCGTGGCCAGCAGCGAGGCGAAGCGACCCAGCACGATCCGACGCTCGCGCCCGCGGTAGCGAACGACGATCTCCGAGCGGCGCCTGTCGTCCATTGCGTTGAACTGTCCGGGCTACTAGATCGCAACCTGCGCGCCCAGCTCCACCACCCGGTCCGGCGGCAGGCCGAAGTAGTTCGCCACGCTGGTGCTGTTGCGCAGCAGCCAGCCGAACAGCGAGCGGCGCCACCCGAATGCGCCACGACGGCTCACCGAGACGAGCGTCGGCTTGCTGGTGAAGAAGGACGTCTCGTGCAGCGTGCAGACGACGCCCTTGCGCGCGATCAGCCGCAGCACCCCGTCGACGCGCGGGTTCTCGCGAAAACCGAAGTGCGCGATGACGCGCACGATGCCGTCCGGGCTGCGCATCACCTCGACGCGCTCGTCGTCGAGCACGCGCGGCGCCTCGTCGAACACGACGGTGAGGAAGATCGTCTGCTCGTGCATCACCTTGTTGTGCTTCAGGTTGTGCAGGAACGAGCTCGGCCAGCCCTGCGGCGTCGACGAGAAGAAGAGCGCCGCACCGGGCACGCGGGGAATCTGTGACAGGTCGATGTGGTATCCGTCGGGGCTGGCCTTCGGACGCATGTCCTTACGCAGCCGCAGGATCTCCATCCCGCGTCGCCACGTCGTCAGCACGGTGAACATGATCGCCGCGAGCAGCAGCGGGAACCAGCCGCCCGACGGAATCTTCGCCGCGTTGGCCGCGAAGAAGCTCGCCTCGAGTGCGACGAAGATGGCGAACAGCGGCCACAGCGCACGCACGCGCCGGTCGGCGAAGGCCGGTAATGCGATCAGCATCATCACGCTGGTAAGGGTGAGATCGCCGGCAACGGCGATCCCATACGCCGACGCAAGCGCGTCGGAGCTGCGAAAGCCGATGACCAGCGCGAGCACGAGGGCAAGCAGCAGCCAGTTGACCAGCGGGATGTAGACCTGCCCCTGTTCGGCGTCGGAGGTGTGCAGCACGCGCAGCCTGGGCAGGAAGTTCAGCCGCGACGCCTGCTGCGAGGCCGAGAAGGCGCCCGCGATCGTCGCCTGCGACGCGATGACCGTCGCCAGGGTCGCGAGGACGACGGCCGGCAGCAGCAGGCTCTCGGGCGCGAGCAGATAGAACGGGTTGCGGATCGCCTGCGGATCGAGCAGCACCAGCGCTCCCTGCCCGAAATAGTTGAGCATCAGCGCCGGCAGCACCAGCACGAACCAGCCGACGCGGATCGGACGCGGCCCGAAATGCGCCATGTCGGCGTACAGCGCTTCGGCCCCGGTCATGCACAGGAACACCGCGCCGGCCGCCACGAAGGCAAGCCCCGGCTGCTCGGTGACAAAATTCCAGGCGAAGCGCGGGTCGAGCGCCAGCAGCACCTGCGGGTTGCGCAGGATGCTGTGCAGGCCGGCGGCGGCAATCGCGACGAACCACAGCGCCATGATCGGCCCGAAGCGCGCGCCGACATGTCCGGTGCCGCGGCGCTGGATCGCGAACAGCCCGACGAGGATCGCGACGGCGATCGGCAGCACGACGACGTCCAGCTCCGGCTCGACGGCGGCGAGCCCTTCGACGGCCGACAACACCGAGATCGCCGGCGTGATCACGGCGTCGCCGTAGAACAGCGACACGGCGAAGGCGCCGAGGATCGTGACCAGCCAGGAAAGACGCGGCCGCTCGCGCAACGCGTGCACGCAATGCGACAGCAGCGCCAGCACGCCGCCCTCGCCGCGATTGTCGAAGCGCAGCATGATCGTCACGTACTTCAGCGACACGACGATCATCACCGACCAGAAGATCATCGACAGCAGCGCGAAGACGTTGGCCGGCGTCAGGTCGAGCCCGCGGTCGGGGTCGAAGGCGACCTTGAACGCATACAGCGGGCTGGTGCCGATGTCGCCGAACACGACACCGAGCGCTCCGACGACGGCGGCGGGCAGACGCTTGCGGGAGGCGGCCGGGCGCATGGAGCGCGCAGTGTATCAGCGGCCCGCCCGCGCGAGACTCGGCCGTGCGTGGCGGCCGCCGCTCAAGCGTGGTAGCCGATGTCGCTGCGTACCTTGCCGCGGAACACCCAGTACGACCATGCGACGTACAGCAGCAGCACGGGCAGCAGCAGCAGCGTGCCGACCATCAGGAAGGCGAGCGCCTTCGGCGCAGCGGCGGCGTCCCACAAGGTGATCGAAGGTGGCGCGATATATGGCCACAGGCTGATCACCAGTCCGGTGAACGCGAGGAAGAACAGCGCGAACGAGCACAGGAAAGGCAGCAGTTCGTTGCCTCGCCGCAGCGCGCGCAGCAGCAGCAGCGCGACGGCGATCGTCAGCAGCGGCACCGGCGAGAAATACAGCAGGTGCGGCCAACTGAACCAGCGCTCGGTAATGCGCGGCTCGGCGATCGGCGTCCAAATGCTGATCAGCGCAATGAAGGCGAGCACGCCCCACAGCGTGCGACGCGCCACCGTGCGCGACCACTGCTGCAGGTCGCCCTCGGTCTTCAGCACGAGCCAGCAGGCGCCCTGCAGCAGGTACCCGAAGACGAGGCCCACGCCGGTGAGCAGCGGGAACGGCGAGACCCAGTCCCAACTCGTGCCGACGAAGTGTCGTCCCTCGACCTCGAATCCCTGGATGAAATTGCCCAGGATGACGCCCTGCGCGTAGGTGGCCGCGAGCGAGCCGAGGACGAAGCCGCTGTCCCACAGCCAGCGGCGCGCGCCATGCACCTCGCGGAACTCGAAGGCGACGCCGCGAAAGACGAGGCCGAGCAGCATCACGAGGATCGGGAAGTACATCGCCGGGATGACGATCGCGAAGGCGAGCGGGAACACCGCGAGCATCGCGCCGCCGCCGAGGACGAGCCACGTCTCGTTGAAATCCCAGACCGGCGACACCGAGCCGATCATCCGCTCGCGGTCCTCGGCATTGCGACGAAACGGGAACAGCATCCCGACGCCGAGGTCGAAGCCGTCGAGCAGCACGTACATGAACACCGACAGCGCGAGGATCGCCGCCCAGAGCGGCACGAGATCAAGCGTCACGACGAGCCTCCCGCTGCGGACCGAGGGTCGCGCCCGCCGGGCGGGGCGTGCCGCGGTGCGGCTCGTCGGTGGCGGCCGAAAGGGGCCGCGCCGAGCGCTTGCGCGCTTCGCCCGCCTCGTCGGCTTCGCGCTGCGACGCGCGCTCCGGGCCGGTCAGCACCATCCGGCGCAGCAGCACGAAGCCGCCGCCGAACATCACGAGATAGCCGACGATGTACGCGGCGAAGGACAGCGTGACGTCTGCCGCGGTAAGGGACGGCGAGACGGCATCCGACGTGCGCATCAGCCCGTAGACGACCCACGGCTGTCGCCCCACCTCGGTTACCGTCCAGCCGGCGAGCACCGCGAGGAAACCTGCCGGCATCCCGAGCCGAGCGAAGCGCAGGAAGGCGCGCGACTCGTAGAGGCGGCCGCGCTTGTACGCGACCCAGCCCGAGATCACGATCGCGAGCATCAACACACCCAGCCCGACCATGATGCGGAACGCGAAATACGGTATCGCCACCGGCGGGCGATCCTGCGGTGGAAATTCCTTCAGGCCCTTCACTTCCGTGGAGAAGCCGTGCGTCAGGTACAGGCTTCCCACCGCCGGAATGGCGATCTCGTAGCGGTTGCGCTCGGCCTGCTCGTCGGGCAGCGCGAACAGCGACAGCGGCACGTGCGTCGTGCTCTCCCACAGCCCTTCCATCGCGGCAAGCTTGGCCGGCTGGTGGTGCAGCGTGTTCAGTCCGTGCAGGTCTCCGACGATGATCTGGAACGGCACCATCACGCTGAGGAAGACCAGCGACATCCGCACCATGATCCGCGCTTCGTCGACGTGCCGGTGATGCAGCAGGTAGTGCGCGCCGACGCCCAGCACCACGAGACCGGTGGTGACGACGAAGGCGGTAACCGTGTGCACCAGCCGGTACGGAAACGACGGGTTGAAGATCAGCTGCACCAGGTCGACCGGCACGAAGCGGCCGTCGACGACCTCGTGTCCGGCGGGTGTCTGCATCCAGCTGTTCGACGCGAGGATCCAGAACGACGACAGCAGCGTGCCGAGCGCGACCAGGTAGGCCGACAGCACGTGCGCCCATTGCGGAACGAGCTTTCGCCCGAACAACAGCACGCCGAGGAAGGCCGCCTCGAGGAAGAAGGCGGTAATGACCTCGTAGCCCAGCAGCGGCCCGATCACGCTGCCGGTGGCGTCGATGAAGCGGCTCCAGTTCGTGCCGAACTGAAACGGCATGACGACGCCGGAAACCACCCCCATGCCGAAGGAGACCGCGAAAATCTTGATCCAGAAAGCGGACAGCCGGCGATAGACGTCGTCCTTGCGGATCCACCACAACGTCTCGAGCGTGGCGATGTAGCAGGACAGGCCGACGGTGAACGCCGGCAGCAGGATGTGGAAGGCAACCACCCAGGCGAACTGCAGGCGCGACAGCAACAGGGCGTCCAAGACTCCTCCTCCCCGGTGCGAACCGGAGACCGATGCAATCCCGATGCCTGCGGTCTCGACAGGTTCTCCGGGGCCAGGCGCCCTGCCACGGCAGCAGCGCGTCGCTCGTCTAGCGCATCGAAGCCTTCGTCGTCTTCGAGCTCGACACGCGCTGCACGAGCGAGTCTGCGTCCGCGGGTGCGCGCACTTTTGCGTCGTTGTCGAAATAGACGAACACGTCGCGGCCCGTTCGCCCGGCGGCCGACGACGACGCGAGCGCCGGCAGGACGCGCTCGGCGTCGTCGGGTTCGCCACCGTCGGCCCACGCGAGTACGCGCCTCGCCCACGCGTCGAGCGACGCGTCGTCATAGCCGCTGACGTACAGCTCTTCGGATCCGTGCAGCCGGCAATAGACGAAGTCGCTGGTCAGGTCCATCAGCCGCGGCCAGCTCACGGTGTCCGCGCACACGAGAGCGACGTCGTGCCGACGCAGCATCTCGATGAACGTCGAATCCCGAAAGCTCTCGTGCCGAACCTCGATCGCGTGGCGCAGCCGACGCGCCGGTGCGTCGGGGATGCCGTCATCGCTCGCGATGCGTCCGTCGTGCGCACGCGCGAGCCTCGCCGCCTGCCCGGTGTCGTGCGGCAGCATCGCGAAGAAAGCCTCGAAGCGCGGCGGGTCGTAACGCAGGAACGGCGGGAACTGCCACAACAGCGGACCGAGCTTTTCGCCGAGCAGCAGAAGACCCGAGGCCAGGAAATTCGCCAGCGGCGTCTCGATCTCGCGCAGGCGCCGCACGTGCGTGATGTAGCGCGGCGCCTTGACCGAAAACACGAAGTCGTCGGGAGTCTCGTCGCGCCAGCGCAGGAAACTCGCCGGCTGCTGCAGCCGGTAGAACGTGCCGTTGATCTCGATCGAGTCGAACAGGCTCGCCGCGTACGACAGCTCCTCGTCCTGGGACAGCTTCTCCGGGTAGAAGACGCCGCGCCAGGGTGCGTAGGTCCAGCCGGAGATGCCGATGCGGATGCGCCCGGGCACCGTGGCGAGACCGATGCAGGTTTCCATGCACGGCGCCGCGAGCGAGCGGCGCGCCCGGCTCAGAACCAGCCGGTCAGCGCGATGCCTCGATCAGGCGCTCGCCAGCACCACGTCGACCCAGTAATTCGAGCCGTTCCACGTGTTCGTGGGGAGCGCGCTCGCGCCGTACTGGTAGACGCCGTTGCCTCCCGCAACGAGCGGGCTGGCTGGCGCATGCAGCGGCCCGACGTCGATCCCCTGGGAGGAGAAGAAGTCGGTGTCCGCCGAGTAGAACCCCGACCCGGTATGGTACGAGGCGACGTACAGCTGGTCTGCCTCGATCGGGATCGGCGACGCGAAGTCCACCTGCTGCCAACCGCTGGCGGTCTCGCTGGCGAAGTTCGCCGTTGCCAGGCGCGTTCCGGTGGCCGTCCACAGGTTCGCGACGTGCGGGCCGACGTCCTGGGAGCCCTTGTAGAAGCGCACGCCGGTAATCGTCGCCGCGATGTCGGAGCGGAACTTCACGCCGAGTTCGACAGGGTTCGGGTCGTTGACGTTCAACTGGCTCGGCACCGAGGTCGGCGCGAAGAGGCTCCATGGTCCGCCGCTCGCCTGCACGTCGACGGCGAGCGTGGTCGGCGTCGGCTGCACGTTCAGGCTGTCGTCGATCGCGCGCGCCGCGATCGTGACGGAGCCGGTCGTCGTCGGCCGCCACGAGTAGGTCCAGTTCTCGCGACCCGAAGCCGAGCGCCAGGTGGTGCCGTTGTCGAACGAGAGCTCGACGCCGCCGACCCTGCCGCCGACGTCGGAGGCCATGCCGGTGATGGTCGTCGCCTGCCCGGCCGCGATCGTGGTGCCGGCGGCGGGCGTCTGGATCGACGAGGCAGGCGCCGTCCGGTCCGATGAAGCCGTCGCCGGAACGAGCCCGCTGGCGAGCGAGTCGGGCTGGATGCCCATGTCCGCGAACAGGTTGACGGTAGCCTGCTGCATGCGCGGATCGACGACCGAGGTCTCGTTGACGTGGTCGCTGTCGAGCCCCCACGACCATCGCGTCGTGCCCGCACCGAACACCATCGCTCCACTCGGCGCGCGGTACAGCGAGAGATTGTGCGTGGCCTCGGCCGGCCCCGTCGTGCTGCCGTAGTCGAGCAGGTATTGCGAGACGCCGAGGCTGGTCGAGGACAGGCGGATCGAGCCGGCAGGCCGGAAGCCGTTGTCGGGAGCTTCGTCCCACTCGTAGCCGAGGACATTGGGCGTCAGCGAAGCGGTCTGGCCCGCGGAGAGATTCGCCAGGCTCGTGTTGCGCCAGAAGCGCATCCAGCCATCCTCGGCGGGAACGTCGATGGTGTCGAGCCGATACGAATCGACCTGGAACAGCGTCCCGGTCAACCCGTTCTCGGGGCGTCCGCCGTCGCTCGGCGGGCTGAAGCGCGGATCGCGCCAGGTGCCTGTCCACTCGGGGCTCGGATCGATCTTGCTGTTCGCCCACGTCTCCTTGTAGCTGACCAGTGTGCGGTTGTTGTCCTCCCAACGCGTCTTCCAGTACACCTCGTTGCCGCTGAAGAACGCGAGGTTCACGCCGGCGTCGCGCGCCGCCTCGATGTTCGTGCGTTGCAGGCCCGACCAATACTCGTCGTGACCCACCGAAAGGAACGCGCGGTGCTCGAGCAGTTCCTGGCCCCGGCGGTCGGTGTCGATACCGGTGGAGTAGCTGACGTTGTACCCATTGGCTTCGAGCCACCGGATCATCGGGTACTCGGCGTCGAACAGCGGCACGTTGGCCGAGTTCGTCGCAGGTCCGAACGGGCGGTTGTAGCTGACCTTGTGCGCCTGAGTGGGCGAAGAAGGCGTGCCGGTGTAGAAGTCCCCGCCGCCCCACAGGTTGTACGCCTGCCAGGTGGTGTCGGAGGTCTGGAACAGCATGTCGGAACGGCCGTCGTCGTCGCGAACCACGAAGTACATGTGGTTCTCGCCGAGCGTTCCGTCCTCGCGCACGAGGTGTGCAACGTACACGCCGGACACCGCGTCCGTCGGCACGTTCCACGACGCCGACACGCTCCAGTTGCCGGCATCGACAAGGCCGTCGGCGCCGCTCACCGGGGTCGGCTGACGCGTGATCGACGTCGGCTGGACCGTCGTGACGTAGCGCGCGCCGTTGCCCTGGTAGTAGCCGAGCCGATAGATGTCGATCCGATAGTCGCTCGCGACCGTGTTGACCTTGAAGTCGACGCGCTGGCCCTGGTCGACGCTGATGTCGGTGGCGAAGCCCTCGATGTCCGTGGTCGGGCCGTTGATGCCCCAGACGCTCTGCGGCGTTCCGGGCCGTTGGTTCTCGGCGACGATCGGATTGGGCGCCGCCTCGGCGACGCCAGTGACCGTCACGCTCACCGACGCGGTGGCCGTCGCACCCTGGCCGTCGGACAAGCGGTAGCTGAACGTGTCGCTCGCCTGCTGGCCGGGCTCGAGCGACTGGAACGCGCCCGCCGGGTCGTAGCTGATCGTGTTGTCGGTGTTGATCCGCACCGTACCCTGCGTGCCCGTGAGGTCGAGAAGCGCTACCGCGAGCGGATTGCCTTCGGGATCGGAGTCGTTCGCCAGGACGTTGATCGTCACCGGATGGTCTTCGTCGGTGGTCGCGATGTCCGCGACGGCGTTCGGCGCCTGGTTCCCTGCCGCGCCGACCACGAGGCTCACCACCGCCGTTGCCGGCGCACTGGCGGGATCGCGGATCGTGTAGGCGAAGCTCGCCGGCCCGGCGTACCCGGCAGCCGGCGTGAACACGACGAGGCCGCCGGCGGCGTCGAGCGCCACGGCGCCGTTCACGGCAGTGCCGACCGAGTCGATGCTCAGTACATCGCCGTCGACGTCGGTGTCGTTGCCTAGCAGCGTGGCCACTGGAAGGCTGAGCGCTGTCTCGAAGGGGGTGCTGAAACCGGCGTCGGCGTTCGCCACCGGCGCATCGTTGACGGGCGTCACCGCGAGCCCGACACTGCCGGTGGCACTGCCCCTGCCGTCGGACAGCGTGTACGCGAAGCCCGCCGAGCCGTTGAAGTTCGTGCTCGGCGTGAAGACGATGCTGCCGGAATCCATGCGCACGGTGCCGTTCGTCGCACTGCCGACTGCGGTGACGGTCAGCGGATCGTTCTCCGGATCGGTATCGTTGGACGTCAGTTGGCCCGGCAGCAGCGTGAGCACCGCGTCTTCGGCGAACGAGAAGCTGTCGGGATTGGCTATCGGAAGCTGGTTGATCGGCCCCGCATTGAAGACGACGTCGACCCAGTAGTTCGAGGCGCTGAAGGTCGCGTTCGGGAAGGCGCTCGCTGCCCCGTAGCGGTACACGCCGTTGCCCTCGGCGGAAGCGCTCGAGGGCGCGGTCAAGGGTCCGTTGGTGTAGCTGGAGGTGAAGTAGTTGTCGTTGACCGAGTACCGCCCCTGGGGCGCAAAGTACGACGCAACATAGGTGGTGCCGGCGGTGACCGGGACGGGATTCGCGAAGCTCGCCTGCTGCCAACCGCCGGCGCTCTCGTCGGTGAAGGTGGTACTGGCGAGCAGCGTACCGGTCGAGGTCCACAGGTTGCCGACGTGCGTGCCGAGGTTCTGCGGCCCCTTGTAGAAGCGGATGCCGGTGATCTGTCCGTCGGCATCCGGCACGAGCTTCACGCCGAGTTCCACCGGCACCGAATCGCCGTCGCTGACGACGGCCGGGGTGGTCGAAGCCGGCCACAGCGAATACGTTTCCGAGGTAGCGCCGCCGACGGTGACGTTCACGCCGGTTCCCGGCGTCTCGAGGTTGAGTGTGTCGTCGGCGGCGCGGCTGCGGATCGTGAAGTTGCCGGCGACCTGCGGCGTCCAGTCGTACGTCCAGTTCGATCGTCCCGAGGCGCGCCGCCAGGTGCTGCCGCCGTCGGTCGAGACCTCCACGCCTCCGACCCGACCGCCGACGTCGGCGGCGGTGCCGGTGATCGTCACCGCAGTGCCGGGCTGCAGGTTCGTTCCGCCCGAGGGCGACGTGATGACCGAAGTCGGCGCCGTCGTGTCGGTGGAGGCCGTGGCCGGCAGGAGCGCGGGGGCGAGCGTGGTCGGCTGCGCGCCCATGTCGGCGAGCAGGTTCACCGTTGCCTGCTGGATCCGGCTGTCGGTGGGCGACGATCCATCGTGCACCGCGTCGAGGCCCCAGCCCCATTGCGTGGTGCCGGCACCGAAGACGAGCGCCCCGCTGCTCGCGCGATAGAGCGTCAGGCTGTGCGTGGCCGAGCCCGACCCGTAGGTGGAACCGAAGTCCTGAAGGTAGCTGACGCTCGGATCTACGGTCGACGATAGCCGGATCAGGCCGGCCGGCCGGAAGCCGTTGTCCAGGTCCTCGTCCCACTCGTACGAAATGATGTCGGAGGCAAGCGTGGTGGCCGACGTGCCAAGCCCCGTGTTGCGCCAGAAGCGCAGTTGGCCCTCCTCCACCGGCACCGTGATCTTCGTCGGCGGATCACTGCCGTCGTTCACCATGAAGAGCTGCCCGGTCAGCGCATTTTCCGGACGTCCTGCATCGGACTCGAAGCGTGGATCACGCCAGGTACCAGTGGCCTGCGAACTGGGGTCGTCGACACCATCCGGGTGCGTCTCCTTGTACGAAACCAACGTCGTGTACGGCGTGCCGGAACCGTCGATGCTGCTTTCCCAGCGCGTTTTCCAGAACACCTCGTTGCCGCTGAGGAAGCCCAGGTCGACGCCCGCATCGCGTGCCGCCTCGACGTTCGCGCGCTGCTGCCCCGACCAGTACTCGTCGTGGCCGACCGACAGGAAGACCTGGTGCTCGAGCAGTTCGGCGCCGCGCCGGTCGCTGTCGATGCCCGAGAAATACGAGACGTCGTAGCCGTTGGCTTCCAGAAAGCGGATCGTCGGGTACTCGGAGTCGAACAGGAAATCCTCGGGCGCCCCGGGCGCGCTGCCGTAGCGCGTGTTGATCGGCCGGTTGTAGCTGACCTTGTAGGCGCGCCCCACCGGCGAGCCGGAATACAGGCTGTTGCCGCCCCAGTCGTTGTACGCCTGCCAGGTGGTGTCCGACGTCTGGAACAGGATGTCGGAGCGGCCGCTGTCGTCACGCACGACGAAGGGAATGTGGTTCGCACCGGCCGGGCCGCTCTCGCGCACGAGCTTCGCGATGTACACCCCCGATACCGCTTCGGTCGGGATGGTCCAGCTGGCTGAGACGTTCCAATTGCCAGCGTCGACGAGACCGGTGGTGTCGTCGCTGACCGGCGTCGGTTGCCGCCCGATCCATGTCGGGTCGATCGTCGCGACCTTGCGCGCGCCATTGCCGCCGTAGTAGCCGAGCCGATAGATGTCGATGCGGTAGTCGGTGGCGTCGGTGTCGACCTTGAACTGGACGGTTTCGCCGAGGTTCGAACTGAACTGCGCCGCGTAGCCTTCGATGCTGGAGTCGTAGTCGCTGACGTCCCACTCGCTCTGGGGGCTTCCCGGCTTCTGGTTCTCGAGCACGATCTCGTTCGGTGCCGGGGATCCCACGGCGATGCGCACGGTGGCCGGGGCGCTCTGCGCCTGTCCGTCGCTCGCCTGGTAGGTGAAGCTCGCGGTGCCGCCGAAGCCCGCGGCCGGCGTGAAGACGAAATCGCCACCGCTGGCGGAGACCGTTCCGTTCGTGGCGCCGCCGACGTTGACGACGGTGATTGGCGCACCTTCGACGTCGCTGTCGTTCGCGAGCAATGCCGAGGCGGCGATCGTCAAAGGCGTGTCCGCCGGCGTGGCGAAATCATCGTCGCCGGCTACCGGTGCGTCGTTCACGGCGGTGACCGCGACCGAGACGCTGCCGGTGGCCGTGCCGCCATGGCCGTCGGACAGCGTGTAGGTGAAGCTTCCCGTGCCGTTGAAGTTGATCGCGGGCGTGAAACTCACGTTGCCGCCCGCAAGGGCGACGGTGCCGTTGGAAGCACCGCCCACGCCGGTGATCGACAGGATGTCGCCGGCGTCGGGGTCGCTGTCGTTCGCTGTGAGAACGGTTGTCGGAACCGTCCAGGTCGTGTCCTCGGCCGTCGTGCCGCTGTCGGCGACGGCGACCGGTGACTGGTTCGCGGGGCCCCCCAGCGGAACCGCGACGTCCGAGAACTGCAGCAGCGAGATGTTGCGAACGGTGTCCACTCCGTCGGGCGCACCCGAGCGGCGATCGGTGATGGTGAATGCACCGCCGGTTCCAGCGGCTACTGTGTAATCGGCCTGCGCACCCGAGTAGCGCGCAATGTTCGTGCCGGCGCCGCCGTCGAGCGTATCGTTGCCCGCGCCACCTTCGATCACGTCGTCGCCATCGCCGCCGTTGAGCGCGTCCACGCCCGCGCCGCCGCGCAGCGTGTTGTTGCCGGCGCTTCCGTCGATCGTGTTGCCGAGCGTGTTGCCGGTTCCGTCGATCGCGCCTGTGCCGACGAGAACGAGGTTCTCGACGTTCGCCGCCAGCGTGTACGTGACGTTCGCGCGCACGGTGTCGGTGCCCGCTCCCGACGCTTCGGTGACGACGTCGCCCGGATCGTCGACGAGATAGGTGTCGTTGCCGCCGCCGCCCGCCATCGTGTCGGCGCCCGCGCCGCCGTCGAGCGTGTCGGCGCCGCCTGCACCGCTGAGCGCATTCCCGCCTGCGTTGCCGACCAGCGTGTTGGCGAGCGAGTTGCCGGTGGCGTTGATGTTTTGCGTACCGAGCAGCGAGAGATTCTCGACGCGCGACGGCAGCGTGTAACTGACGCTCGCATAGACCGTGTCCGTGCCACCGGTGCCGGACGATTCGTTGACGACGTCCGCGGCGCTGTCGACGAAGTAGGTGTCATCGCCCGTGCCGCCGGTCATCCTGTCGTCGCCGACGCCGCCGTCGATTCGATCAGCGAAATTCGTGCCGGTGATCCGGTTGGCGCCCGCGTTTCCGACGAACTCGAGCCCGTAGCCGACGGCGCTCCCGGTGACGACGTGCGCGCTCGTTCCCGTCGTGTCGGCCGCCGGCGCGGTGCCGGTGCCGATGACGATGCGCTCGACGTTGGCGAGCGAACTCGGCAGGGTGAGGGTCTGTGCGTTGCCGACGCTCGTGAACCGCAACTCGTCCACGCCCGCCTGGCCATCGACGATGCCGCCCGTCATCGCTCCGGAGGTCGGTACGAGGATCAGGTCGTCGCCGTCGGTGCCGGTGACCGACTGGCCCGACACCTTCGTGAAGGTCGCGCCGGGCGCCTCGCCGGGGCCTCCGGCGCCCTCGAGCGACGTGCCCGCCGGACCGGCAGGCAGACCTCGCAGGTCGGCAGGCCGTGTGATCGTGACCGTTGCCGAAGTCGTCGCGGTGCCCCCGCGCCCATCCGAAACGGTATAGAGGAAAGGCGTCTCGTACGACGTGAAGCTCGCGAGCGCCCACTGGACGCCTGCCGGGGGCGTGAAGACGATCGAGTTGCCGACGATCCTCACGCTGTCCGCGGGCTTTCCCTTGACCTGCGTGATGGTCAAGCGGTCGCCATCGAAATCGAAGTCGTTGCCGAGCAGGCGACTGAACGGAATCGTCAGCGAGCGGCCGTCGACCGTCGTGAGGCCATCGTCGGCCCGCACGAGCGGTGCGTTGTTGGACCCGTCGAGCAGGATCTTGCGATCGCGGAAGTCGAGCCGCTCGACGTTGCGCACCAGGTCGGTACCGTCCGATGCACCGCCGACGGCGCGGGCGTGTCGAACCGTGAACTGCGTGGCCGACTGCCTCGAGATGTCGTATTCGAAAACGGAGCCGCTGAAGCGGGCGACGTCGGCGCCCGGCCCGCCATCGAGGACGTCGTCGCCCTCGCCAGCAACCAGCGCATCGCCACCCTCCCCACCCAGGAGTTCGTCGTTGCCCTCGCGACCGTCGATTTCGTCGCTGCCCGCGCCGCCTGCGATCCGATCCGCGCGCGGCGAACCGGCAAGCCGCACGATGCCCGTCTGCTCACCGACGCCGACCGGGGGCGTCGGGCTCGTGGCCGGCGGAACGACCGGCGTCTCCACGCCGAGTCCGCCGCCCGGTGCATCGCCGATCGTCGATGCGGGCAGGCTGGCTCCGGCGGGGACGACCGTTGCGGCACCGGGAATGGGGCCGGCGGGCGCGTCGTTGGGTGCGCTGAGCCGGATGTGCAAGCCGGCCATGCCGGGGAACGGCACGGATGCGTCGCCGAGCCGAACCTGGAGCGCGGGCGAACAACGCGGGGTGGTCTGGGAGGCCAGCAACGAGACGTCGTCGCCGAAGCCCGACGATGGCCGCCACGGCTTGACGGTCGGCACGAAGACCGGCCCTTCGCTCCAGTCGGAAGAGGCCTGCGGATCGAGGGGAAATTTGCCGTTGCCCGGGAACGAACCGCGCAGATTGCGCAGGCCCGGGTCGGCGATCCAGGTGCCGGACCGTGCTGCTCCGTAGATGCCGGACGGTGCAGGGTCGTCGATCAGATATCTCGACGCCGTTCTTTTCGCGGAACGATATCTGACTCTCATGCGCGTCTCCCCATTCAGCGCACCGAGAACCCCTGCCGACCTTCGCGCGGAGAACCGCTGCCCGGCCTTCTTTCAAAAAAATACTACGCCGTTCGGCGATTTCTGTGTTCATTCCCCGCGGCGTAGCTAGACTTGCTTATCCGCGCACTCATCGATAAGCGCGGCAACGCCGGACGACTCGGCGCCCGGGAGGCGACATGCACGACGAGGTGTTCGTAGACGGCATCACCGAAATCACCGTGACCGGCCCGACCGTCCGCATCGACACGTTCACGGCATCGCCGTTCGAGAAGGACGCCGACGGCAACCCGAAGCCGGTGCACCGGCAGCGAATCATCATGACGCTCGAGAGCTTCATGAACGCCCGCGACCTGATCGATCGCGTAGGCCGGGAACTCGTCCAGCACGGCGCAGTGCGCCGGCTCGAGGCGGCGCCCGCCAAGGACACCCCGAAACCGGCCGGCTCGCCGAACTTCCCGTCGAGTCATTGACTCTCTTCCATCACCGACGCACCCTCGCGCGCACCGCCCCGTTGGCATTCGGGACGGACCGCTCGCACCATGCGGATCAGCACCATCGAGATCGAGGCGAGCGGCGGTGCGCGCGAACCGATCGAAAGCGGCTGCGCGCAAGGTGAAGCAGCCGACGCTGCGCAGCACACCGCACTGCATTGCCTGGTCGCCGCGGCGGCGCATTTCGGAATCGCGACTTCGCGTGACAAGCTGGTCCTCGAGCACAGCCTCACGTCTGCGGAACCAACCCCCTCGCAACTCGTCTCGATCGCGCGCACACTCGGCTTGCGCGCACGCGCTCAACACCTGAGCTTCGAGCGGCTCGTCGACCTGGAGCGCGCCTTTCCCGTCATTGCGCGGCTCGACAACGGCAACAGCGTCGTCGTCGCCGCCATCGATCGCACGGGTGGAAACCTTCGCCTGGCGATCTTCGATCCGCTTGCGAGCCACGAAGGCGTCTTCCTGCTCGAGGACGACCGCTTCCGCGAGCGCTGGACGGGCGACGCGGTGCTCGTCGCACGCGAGTGGCGAATCGACGATCCGCAGCAGCCGTTCGGGCTGCGCTGGTTCGTTCCCGAATTCCTGCGGCAGCGACACGCCTTCCGCGACGTCGCGATCGGAACCGCTGCGCTCTACGTCGTTGCGCTGGCGGTTCCGATCTTCTTCCAACTGGTGATCGACAAGGTCGTCGCACATCACAGCACGTCGACGCTGCACGTGCTCACCGTCGGCGTGATGCTCGCGCTGCTGTTCGAATCGGCCTTCGGCTTCGTGCGCCAATACCTTCTTCTGTACGCATCCAACAAGATCGACCTGCGCCTGGCGATGCGCACCTTCAGCCATCTGCTGTCGCTGCCGATCGACTACTTCGAAGCGGGTTCGGCAGGCGTGCTCGTTCGCCACATGCAGCAGGCCGAGAAGATCCGCCAATTCCTCACGGGGCGCCTGTTCCTTACGCTGCTCGACGCCAGCGCGCTGTTCGTCGTCGTGCCGGTGCTGCTGTTCTACAGCGTGAAGCTCACGGCAGTCGTCTTCGCGTTCGCGCTCGTCATCGCCGCGATCGTCGCCTCGATGATCGGGCCGTTCCGGCGGCGCCTGCTCGAGTTGTACAACGCCGAGGCCGAGAAGCAGGCAATGCTCGTCGAAGCCATCCACGGCATGAGAACCGTGAAGACGCTGGCCATCGAGCCGATCCAGCGCCGGAAATGGGACGACCGGACCTCGGCGGCGATCCGCACGCACTACCGCGTCGGGAAGATCGGCATCTCGGCGCAGGCGGCCACCGGCTTTCTCGAGAAGGCGATGGTCGTCGCCATCATCGCGTTCGGCGCGCAGGCGGTGTTCGAACAGCAACTGACTATCGGCGCGCTGATCGCGTTCCAGATGTTCTCCGGGCGCGTGATCACGCCGCTGGTGCAGATCGTCTCGCTGGTGCAGGAGTACCAGGAGACGGCTCTGTCGGTTCGCATGCTGGGCACGGTGATGAACCACCCGCCCGAGCAGCGGCGCAGCACGGGCCTCACTCCCCGGCTCAGTGGCGCGATCGAGCTCGATCGCGTCGGCTTTCGCTATTCGCCCGGCGGCACGCCGGTCCTCGAGCAGGTGTCGCTTCGCATTCCCGCCGGCTCGCTCGTCGGCGTCGTGGGCAGGAGCGGTTCCGGCAAGACGACGATGACGCGATTGATGCAGGGTCTGTACCCGCCGCAGGAGGGCGTGATCCGTTTCGACGGCATCGACATCCGTGAGATCGACCTGCCGCACCTTCGCCGCAACATCGGCGCCGTGCTGCAGGACAGCTTCCTGTTCCGCGGATCGGTTCGCGAGAACATCTCGGCGACGAAGCCATGGGCGTCGATGGACGAGGTGGTGACGGCTGCCCGCGTCGCCGGCGCCCTCGAGTTCATCGAGCGCCTGCCGCAGGGATTCGACACCGCGATCGAAGAGAATGCGGAGAACTTCTCCGGCGGCCAGAAGCAGCGGCTCGCGATTGCGCGTGCCCTGCTCACCGAACCGCGCCTGCTGATTTTCGACGAGGCCACGAGCGCGCTCGATCCGGAGAGCGAGGCAATCTTCCTCGCGCAGCTCGGGCGCATCCGCGCCGGCCGTACGGTGCTTATCGTCTCGCATCGGCTGACGACGCTCGTCCCCTGCGATCAAATCATCGTCCTCGACGCAGGACGGATCGCCGACATCGGATCGCACCGCGAGCTGCTGACGCGCTCGGCGCTGTACCAGCGCCTGTGGAACCAGCAGACGAAACATCTCTAGGCATCGCAACGCCCACGACACGAGGCGCGTCATGAGGTCCAGGATTCGAGCGCAGGGCAGCGCCGCCGAGCGTGCCTTTCTCTCCGAGGCCGAAGCGATCGAGAACGAATCGATGCCGTGGCAGGCACGAGCGACGCTCTACGTGCTCGGCGGGCTGCTCGTCGCGGCCACGCTGTGGGCGTCGCTCGCGAAAGTCGATCGCATCGTCGTCGGCCGCGGCCGCCTGATCACGACGACGCCGACCATCGTCGTGCAACCGCTGGAGCCGTCGATGATCCGCAGCATCGACGTGCAGGTCGGCCAGATCGTCCGCAAGGGCACGAGGCTCGCGACCTTCGATCCGACTTTTGCGACTTCCGACCTTTCGCAACTCAGCGTGCGACACGCGAGCCTCGATGCACAGACGAAGCGGTTGGAGGCGGAGCTGTCGGGCGCCTCGTCGAAGCCTGCCACGCCGGCTAACGCCGAGGAACTGTTGCAGCTACGCCTGTTCGAGGAGCGGCGCGGCAATCTCGAGTCGCGGATGCGTGCGTTCGACGAGAACATCAAGCGGCTGTATGCGACCGTCGCGGGGAACAAACGCGAAGAAGTCGTGCTGCGCGAGCGGTTGAAGAAGAACCTCGAGATCGAGCGCATGCACGAGAAGCTGCGCGAGGGGAACTTCATGCCGATGCTGAAAGTGCTCGAGACGCAGCGCGACCGACTGCAGACCGAGCGCGACCTCGAGCAGTTGCTGAACAGTTCCACGCAGCTCGTTCGCGAGATTGCGAAGCTCGAGGCCGACCGCAAGGCCTTCTTGCAGGACTGGCGCGGAAAAGTAATGGAAGAGCTCGTCGTCGTGAAACGCGAGCGCGACGCAGTCGCCGACCAGTTGCGGAAGGCTGAACGCAAGAACGAGCTGACGATCGTCACCGCGCAGGCGGACAGCGTCGTACAGGAAATCGCGAAGCGGTCGACGGGATCGGTGCTGAAGGAAGCCGAGCCGCTGATGACGCTCGTTCCGCTCGACGCACCGCTGGAAGCGGAGGTGGAGATCGACGCGCGCTATATCAGCTACCTGCGTTCGGGCGACCGCGCGCGCATCAAGCTCGACCCATATCCGTTCCAGCAGTACGGCGTGCTCGAGGGGCGCGTGCGCACGGTGAGCGAAGACTCCTTCGCCCGTGCCGAGAGCGAAGCGCAGGGGCCAGATACCGGTCGCGAGGCGTTCTACCGGGCGCGCATCGCGCTGAAGGACACGACGCTCGAAGGCGTGCCCGGAGCGATCCGCTTCCTGCCCGGCATGACGCTCACCGCCGAGGTCGTGTTCGGCGACCGCACAGTGATGTCGTACCTGCTGTACCCGGTCATCCGTTCGCTCGACGAAGGGCTGCGCGACCCGTGAGGAAACCGGTGAGCGGCTCGGGAAAGCGGGGTTGGCGCCGCTCGAGCCGCGTCGAGCGGCGATCATTCCGACAGCGGTCGCATCACCTCGTAGAGCGCAGACTTCGCTTCGAATCCCACGCCGGGGATCTCGGGCAGACCGACGTAGCCCTCCTCGACGCGAAGGCCGTCGGCGAATCCGCCGAAGGGCTGGAAGACGTCCGGGTACGACTCGTTGCCGCCCAGGTGCAGTCCGGCGGCGATGTTCAGCGACATCTGGTGCCCACCGTGCGGAACGACCCGGCCCGACGACCATCCAAGTTCCTTCATCGCGTCGAGCGTGCGCAGGTACTCGACGAGTCCGTACGACAGCGCGCAGTCGAACTGCAGCCAATCGCACTCGGGCCGCATGCCGCCGTAGCGCAGCAGGTTGCGCGCGTCCTGGTGACTGAAGAGGTTCTCGCCGGTGGCGAGCGCCCCGGAATAGTGTTGCGCGAGTTCCGCCTGCAGCGCGTAATCGAGCGGGTCGCCCGCTTCCTCGTACCAGAACAAGCCGTAGGGCTCGAGCGCCTTGCCGTAGGCGAGCGCGGTGGGAAGATCGAAGCGCCCGTTGGCGTCGACGGCGAGGTTGCGCCCTTCACCCACGACCTGTAGCACCGCATCGATGCGCCGCAGGTCCTCGTCGAGACTCGCGCCGCCGATCTTCATCTTCACGACGCGGTAGCCGCGATCGAGATATCCGCGCATCTCGTCCTGCAACTTCGCGTGATCCTTGCCCGGGTAGTAATAGCCGCCGGCCGCGTAGACCCAGACCTTGTCGTCGAAAACGCCATCGCGATATCGATCGGCGAGCAGGCGGTACAGCGGCTTGCCCTCGATCTTCGCCACCGCGTCCCAGACCGCCATGTCGATCGTGCCGACCGCCACCGAACGCTCGCCGTGGCCGCCGGGCTTCTCGTTGGTCATCAGCGCGTTCCAGATCGCGAACGGATCGAGATTCATGCGCTCGTGATCGACCAGCGTCTCCGGCGCGGCGGACAGCACGCGATCAATGAAACGCTCGCGCATCAGCGCGCCCTGCCCGTAACGGCCGTTTGAGTTGAAACCGAATCCCACGACCGGCTTGCCGTCGCGCACGACGTCGGTGACGACGGCCACGACCGAGCAGGTCATCTTCGAGAAATCGATGTACGCGTTCGCGATGGGCGACGCGATCGAGACAGTCTTCTCGCGGATATCCGTAATGCGCATGCCTGATTCTCCGTTTCGCCGGTTGCCGCGCTACGAGACCACCTTCAGACCGACGATGCCGGCGAGGATCAAGCCGACGCAGACCAGCCTTGCAGGCGACGTCGGATCACCGAACAGCGCGATCCCGAGCAGAACGGTTCCGACGGCGCCGATCCCGGTCCAGACGGCGTAGGCGGTGCCCACCGGCAGGCTCTTCATCGCGACGCCCAGCAGCGCGACGCTGATCACCATCGCCGCGACCGTCCCTGCGGTCGGCCAGGGCCGGGTGAAGCCTTCGGTGTACTTCAGTCCGATCGCCCAGGCGACCTCGAACAGTCCGGCGATGAACAGGACCAGCCACGACATTGCACACTCCGCGAAATGCGGGGGCCGTCCCCCGACGCTGGATCCAAAGAGCGGGGTCGTCCCCGACCTGTCCGCTCGACCACGGTGGCCACCCGACTCGAGCGAAGGGTGTCCGCCAATCGGACCACGCCATTCTCGTCGATCGGACCCGCCTGACGAACGCGCCATGACGCTGGCAGGGCGTGATCCACAGTGCTACCGTCGATCGGCTTCTCACAAGCAAGAAGGTCCCGGGGAGGAGGCAACGCCCAGGAGGCAATCATGAGATCGCTCTTCGCTGCGACTCTCGCGTTCATCGCCGGCATGACGTCGATCTTCGTCTCGGTGACGCCGCCCGCATCTGCACAGGACGCCGCGGGAACCGTCATCAAGTTTCCGCAGGACATCGTCTTCAAGAACAAGGACGGACCGCCGCAGACGATCGTCATCTACGGCGATCCGAAGAAGGAAGGGTTGTTCGTCACCCGAGTCCGGTTCTCGCCGGGCTGGAAGGACATGCCGCATTGGCACCCGGACGCGGCGCGTACCGTCGTCGTGCTGTCCGGAACGCTGTATTTCGGTTCCGGCGATACCTGGGACGAAAGCAAGCTGCGGGCGTACCCGGCTGGGACCTTCTACTCCGAACCGCCGAAGTCGCCGCACTTCACTTGGGCGAAGGACGGTGAAGTGATCATTCAACTCACCGGAATCGGTCCATCGGGCAAGGTGCCGATCGAGCGTTGACGTCGACCGAGGCAACGGGTGGAGAGGGGGTCCGACGCAGAGTCATGGAAGATCCGATCATGGCGTCGGACTATCAACGCTCCCAGTCCAGAGCTCAGTGGGCGATCGTCAGAAAGTAATGCGCACGGAAGCCGCGCTGCGTTTCGCCTCTCCGTGATGGACGGCTTCGATGTTGTTGCCGTCGGGATCGAGGACGAACGCCGCGTAATAGCCCGGGTGGTACGTGCGCTCTCCGGGTGCACCGTTGTCGCGGCCGCCATGCTCCAGCGCTGCCCGGTGGAAAGCGTCGACGACGGCGCGACTCTTTGCCTGGAATGCCAGATGGACGCGTCCGGTCAGGGCGCCTTGCGCAGCCTCGCTGTCCGCTGCGGAAACGACGAGCTCGTCCGCCCAGAAGAACCCATCGCCCGTACCACTGACCGGAATGTCCAGCACGTCGAGGATCGCCTCGTAGAACGCCCGGGCAGCGGAAAGGTCGCGCACGACCAGCTGGAGGTGGTCGATCAGCCTGCCGCGGTGCAGCTCCCGGATGTCCATGCGCAGGCCTCCTGGATCAAGCGTGCCTCGCACCCAGCATGAAGACCAGCATGCCCATGATGCCGACGCCGACGACGTCGGTGACGCTGGGGCGAACCGAGTCCACCATGGCATTTGCTCCTCGATACGCGAACCCGGGAGCGGTCGCTCAGCGCGAGGAAACCCGTCGGTGCTCCGTGCCGGCGCCGGGCGTGACGAACAGCATCGTGGTCGGCACCTTGGTTCGCGCCGTGTGCCAGACGTTCTTCGGCACCAGGACGTACGAACCGGGACTGCTCAGCTGAACATCGCGCTCCTGGTCGGACTCAGCGAGCACCAGCGAGGCAGCACCCGAGAGCAACAGAACCAACTCCTCGCCCGCCGGATGACGCTCCCACACCGACCACGGCTCGGAGAAGGTGAAGGCGGTCACGAGTCTTCCCTGTTCCAGCCGGGGATGTCCTCCGGCTGCCAACTCCGCCCAGAATGACTCGGAAACGGGAATCGCATCGGCGCGCCCGCCTTCCCGGAGATGTACGTAAGTGTCGAGAACGTGCCTGGCGGGACTCATTCGTCCCTCCGTTGGTGCCCCACGTCGAGACGTACCTGACGCTTGCACCAAGCTCGGTTGGATCGGCCTTTGTTGCATCGGCACGAAGCGGACACGGCATTGCGCCGCATCGGGACGTCATCTGGCGGAGAGAGGGTCTGCGAAACCGCTAGCACTGGCGCGGCTCTCCGGCTTGTTTTCTCTGTAGTCCCGTAAGCCGTCCATCAAATTTCGGCCCTCGGCCATTCGGCCGCCTCTCACGCCGCCAGTCGTTCCTCACACAACGGGCAGCATTCCGGCTCGTCGTCCAGCCAGGACAGCCAAGTCACTTCATCGGGCAGTGGCGGTGTCGCGCACAACGGCGCGAGTGCCTGTGCGATCCACGAGTCGATCAGTTGCTGCGCCTCGCTGTCGCCCTCGGCTGCAAGCGCCATCAGTTCGTTCAATTGGTCGTCGGTCATGGGGTCCTCTCCCCGGTTGTTGTCCCTGCGACGATAGGGGGAAAAGGTGCATCGGTCATGTGCGTTTGTGGCGACGCACCATTGGCCTCGCTTGCGACCGACGAGCGGCGCAGTCGGGTGGATGAGCGGGGCAAATCAGTGCGCCGAAGGCAACAGAGGCGCACAACGAAAAGCCGCCCGAAGGCGGCCTGTAGCGGGGCGCTGCGGCGGTTACTCGCCGCGTGCTCGTTTCCCGAGCAGGTCGTACAAGTCGCTGATCATGCCGCGTGCGTACACCGGGTCGGAGTATGCCTCGCCGGTCGCGTCATACGTGTAGAAGCGATTCCGGTACTGAGCAGCGAACGCCAATCCGACGAGCTCGCCGCGCGCCGCATCGACGAGCAATTCCTGCAGGCAGCCAACAACGTCGGCTAAGGGCCGCTGTTCGACCAGCTTGAGCACGGGCGCCTTCACCCGCTTGCGCGTGGGTTGCGGGGTCGCGCTCATGCTTCGGCCTCCTGCATCATGCGGCCCGTAGGCACTGCGTCGATCAGCGCCTTTGCTGTCTCGATCAGGTGCTCGACACCACACAAGAAGTCGTCCGCTTCACGCTCACGCAAGGCGCCAAGTGCGGCACAGAGCATAAGCGAGGCGTGCTCGATTGCATCGCCCACCGGAACGCCCTCGCGCACGGCGAGGATGGTTTCGGTGGGGCTGCACTTGCTGAAATTCAACGTGATGGTTTGCATCGCTGATTCCCCTGTTCGTTCGGGTGGACGGAACCGACGGGTTGGCGGACCAGCCAGAGACTGGCAGCCCCTTTCGGGACTCCCGCCGGCCCGCCCATAGGGGGGACAGCCTGGGCAAAGAAAAACCGCCTGCGCGGCGGTCGTGCCCGCTCTGGTTCGGGCCGCCAAGCCCGTGCGCCGATGTGCGGCGCGCGACGAGTATCCGCCGCGCCCGCGCACAGCGTCAAGCCACGGCGTAGCGCCCGCGCTGCATGCCGCCGATGATGCGAGCCTCTAGCATCGCGTCTCGCTGGTCGATGTAAGCCTTTAGCGTCGCAGGGTTCGTGCCGGGGGCCGCGTGGATGGTCGTGTTGACGTTCACCGCGCCCATCGCGTGATTCGGCACGATCGCCCCGGAGGTGCTCGGCGTGAACAACTCCGGTCCGCGCTCGCCCACGAGGTAGCTGCTTCCCGCCGACACCGGCCCGCCGTCCGCACGAGCACCGCCGAACAACGAGCCTAGATTCAGCGCCGACGAGAGCCAGTTCGCGGCAGGCTCCGTGATCGACTTGCGCACCATCAGGCGCAGCAGATCGTCACCAATGCCGGCGAGCACGTCGGAGAACTTCTTGCCGCCGACGATCGCATCCTCGAATGCCGACGAGAACGTCAAGCCCAACTCACGCGCTGCGTCGCTCGCTTCCTCGGTCTGCTCGGCGATCCCGCGCATCAGTTCGTCGTTTCGCTTGCTCTCGACCTCGAACTCTGCGGCGATACCCTCGGCCGGCGACAGGTCGCCGCTCTGCACTAGCGCGCGGATTTCCTCGAGCTTGCGCGCATAGGCCCGCGTCGGGTCGATCAGGTCCTTCCATGCGTCGGCCTGGGCGCGCAGGTTCGCCGCATCGTCGGCGAGCGCCTTGGAAATCAGCCCCTCGAACTCGTCTGCCTGCTCGCGAAGGGCCTCCAGACGCTCGAAATCGCGCTGTACGGCGGCATCGATGACGCTGGCTAACTTGTCCTCTCCCAACTTCCCGGAGCCGCCCAGGAGCCGCAATTTGCGCGGCTTCTCGGTCGGCGGTTCCGACACGAGCGGCCCGAACGAGCCCGTAGCCGGGTCGCTGCCAGCGATCCGACGCTGCACGCGGATCAGGCGATCGAGCTGCGCGTTGGCGGCATCGACTTCGCGCTGCAGCTTCGGTACGTCCACAAAGCCACCGCCCGGACCGACGCCGGCATCGAGCATGTCCTGCATCTGCTTGATGGTGTTGCGCGTGTTGAGGATCTGATCGTCGAGTCGGCGGAAGCCTTCGACGCCGATTGCAACGTCGATCGCGTCCACGAAGTTCAGGCCCTCGCGCGTCGCAGCGAGGAACCGCTCGATAACGCCGTCCAATTGCGGAATCAGCCCCGAGAACAGTTCGATCTTCAAGCCCTCGACGGACTTGGTGAGGCGCGTAATGTTGTCGTTGAACGCCTCGGCGTCCCGGCCCGCCTTCGTCGATACCGTTACGCCGAACGCATCGGCTTCCGCTCCTGCATCCTTCAGCCCCTGCGCCCCGTCCTTCAGCAGCGGGATCAGGTTCTGGAACGAGCGACCGAACAACGTCATCCCGAGCGCAACGATCTCTGGCGAGCCTTGGAACTTCTGGAACTTGTCTGCGAAATCGAAGAAAACATCCTTCGTGTTCCGCAGCGACCCGTCGGCGTTCTTGTAGGCGATGCCCAGCGCATCGAAGGCTTTCGCCTGCTCGCCTGCGCCTCGGGCTGCATCGCCCTGCGCCTTGGACAGTTTGCCCATCGAGCCTTGCAAGTCCTGCATCGACACGTCGGCTAGGTCGGCGGCATACGCCAGGCGCGAGAAGTCCTCGGTCGGCATCGAGGCGCGAGCGGCGGCCTTCGATAGCTCGTCCATGCGATCGACGGTCGATTTGAAGGCCAGAGCCGCCGCAGTAGCACCAGCGGCAAGGGACAGCCCGATTGCCTTCCCGGCCTTGGCGAAAGCGTCGTCGATCTCCTTGGCGCGTTTGCGGGCGTGCTTGGATGCGCGGTCAAGATCGCTAGAAAACGAGCCAGTTTTCGCGAGTAAATCGACGGTGATAGTTCCAATGCTCATTTTCAAAGCCCCTCGGTGCTTGTGAAGGTGCCGGCCGCGCGCGGCCATGCAGTTCCGCGCCGCCGGCTGTCGCGGTTAGTTTCGATTCGCGCGGCCACTCACGACTAACGCCGCGTCCGGCTAACCCCCGCTTTCGCGAGCCCCGCCGGTCGGGTTCGGGATGCCTGCTCGGGGGGCGCGCGTGGGATGGTCGCGCGGACGGCAGCAGGCTTGGCGCACTTGCGCGCCGTCAGGGGCTTGGATCAGACAACCGTCTTCAGTTGCTTGAACAACCGCTTGGGCTGGAACACGATTCCGTCGGCCCTCATGTGCGCGATCAGCAGGTGCGAGTAGCGGCCCGGGTCGTTCCAACGCACGATCTCAAAGCGCAGCCCCTGCCGCATCGCGATCAGCACCGACTCGGCGAAGCCACCGAGCAGCGCCGTCCCGGCAGTAATCGCCGTCGTGGGGTACTCGGTCATGCCGGCCAGCGCGGGCGGTTTGCCCAGCCAGCTCCCGGCCGTGCTCGCCAGTTGCGACGCACGCGCGATGAAGTCCGCCGTGTTGCAGATCAGCCCCGTGGGCAGCGGTTGTTTCGCCGCCATCGCCGCGCCCACTGCTTCGAGCGTCTTTGCCCACAGCGCCGTGTCCTGACCAGCGGCGGACTTCGGCACGTTGGCGTCGGCGAGAATCGTCGCCAGCGCGAGCGCATCGAGTTTCACCGCGAAGGCGGCAGTCAGCGACGTTTCGAGAATGGCGCCCAGGTTCGGCGAATCGGCCAGCACCTCGCCCGTTAGCGGAACCGTTGCGGCGAGCACCTTGGGATTGAGCGTCACCGCATCGACCGACACATCGGACGGCGTGATGTCGTTCGAGCCCTCAGTGTGCTGAAACACAGTCGGGTCGCCGGTAATGCGGCCCATCGCCGTCGGCTGGTCGATCATGACTGTCTGCGCGCCGGCCCGGATGATCGTGGTGGCGTCCCGTACAGCATCGATGATCCGCGACGACAACGCGGTTTCGACCAGCGCAGGGCCGGACGAGACTGCCTTGGTGCTCGTGGCGCCAGCGATCTGTGCGTGAACCCACTCGGCCAGGTTGAAGTCGTCGGCCTTCGTCTCGCGGCCCGCCAGTCGATCAGTGCTACGAAGCAGCGGGTAGGTCTGTCCGCTCGCGCTTTTGAATTGCAGCAGCGGGGCGCCTGCGGCGGTCGTTACGCCAGGGCCGCCGCGCTTCGATTCGAGCGTTTCGAGCCGGTCGCGCAGTTCGGCGACTTGCTCATCTTGTTTGGCTGCGAACGCATCGAACGCTGCAGCAGTGGCGTCGATCGACGCCTTGATTTCGGGGAAATTCATGTTCATGTGCTCCTGTGTTGGCGCGACATGAACCAATGTCAGCCGCGCACGATTCCACGAGGCGCAAATTGCACCTCAGCGTTATCTCGCGGCTGCCCGGCATCCCACCGGGAGTAGGCCGAGAGCGCGGCCACTGGCGTCCCACCAGTGCGGCTCCGGCTTACGCGGGCTGCGTCATCGGCGTCCCGACGATGCAACATCGCTATTTTCGCAGGTCTCACGACGCGCATCAATTAAGCGAAGCAGGATCGATCGGCGACAACTGCGGCAGCGGTTCGATGCGATCGAGCACCGCGCGCAGTTGGGCAGCGACCTCGGCGCCGTCGGCGTGTTTCAGCGCGATCGACAGCGCGGCAGCGAGCAGCGCGGCGACGACACGATCAGCAGGCAGTTTCGCGCCGGCCTTCTCGCCGACGCGCACCAGGCGCTCGGCGAAGGCTTCCTCAAGTCGGTCCAAATTCACATCAACTCCTGTTGCCGGCGAGCCGGCGGTCGAGACGCTGCAGGCGCTGGTCTTGCGGGGCGCGAGAACGTGCGTGCGGGGATCGTTGCGGGCCGCGCGGCGGCGGGGGCAGTGGCTTGCGTTGCTGCGTCGTCATGTCATGCCTCGAAGTACTTCGGGTCTCGTTCTCGAATCTCTGCGCGCCACTGTTGCGCCTGCGCCCAGCCCCGCGCGCCTGCGCTGCCAGCTGGATACGGACACGGCCCGGCGTCGATCTCGCTCGGCGCAAACTGCCACGGCCGCAGGTTCATCTCGCGCCGCTCGCGGGCGATGCGCTCGCGCAGCGCGTCACTCATACGTGCCCCCGCCGACCAGCGCCTCGATGCCGCGCACGCCCCGACGTTTCGCAGCCGTACCAGCAACAGCACGATCTAGCCGCGACTGCGGCGACAATCGCAGCCGCATCGACAGCGCCACCATCGCGCGAATGCTCTTTTCCTGTACGACGAGCCACGGCGACGTTTTGCCATCGACGACAGCGCCCTCGGCGTCGAGTTTTCGCTGCGCCTGATCCGCCTGCGCGATGGCGCGAACGTACTCGACCAGCAACGGCAAGTCCGCCCGCGAGAAGTGCTCAGGATCGACGCTGGCGACGATTTCCCGGAACAGGGTTGCCGCCACCTTGCCTAGCACCTTCGGAGGCTCTAGGCGGGCTCTAGCGCCGCTCACGGCCACTAGTGATTGAACGGATGCTCGTGGCACAGGTGCCTCCTAAGAAAAGTGGACGGAAAGCGTTGCGATGGAGCGCGCCCGGTCCTTTGGCAACTCGAAAAAAGGCCGAAGGCTTCCCCCCGGTCACTCATCGACACGCCAGCCATCGACGCCGATGCGCGGTCGCAGCGTTGCGCCTCGATCGGCTGCAGACTTCGCGGCATGGCACGAGTCGCAAATCGGCTGCAGGTTCGACGGGTCGTCGCGGCCTCCCTTGGCCTTCGGAACTATGTGATCGACGGCGGTTGCTGCCGTAACCCGGCCCTTCGCCGAGCACGGCCGACACAACGGTTCTGTCGAAAGGATTTGCACGCGCAGCAGTTCCCACCGTCGGCCGTATCCGCGTGCGTGGCGCGATCGTTTGTGATCCCAGGTCATGCGCTTTTCCAGAAGCGGCGGCGGCAGTCGTCGGGCAGTTCGTGCCTGCGCACCGTTGCCGGCCAGCGTGAGAGCAGCGCAGCCAGGCGGTTCGATTCGTGCACTGGATCGGTGAGCAGCGCGACTATCAGCGGCCAGCGTGTATAAGTGAGTTTTGAAACCCGGGAGCCGAAGCCCCCGGGCGCGGTCGATTTGCAAGGTTGAATACCGGCCACCGCATTAATCCAAGGCCAGTCCGTTGACGGGCTCTCGCCCGAATTTGTGTTCGGCGCCGCCGTTTTTTCGGGCCGCTTCATTTCTTCGTTTGCCAAGCACCCGCTGGAAAGCTTTGCCGGGCTTGCCTTTCCTGCGTTTTGAGCGGGTACGGGTATTGGTGAAGGTATTGGTACTGCTACTGCTATAGGTATAGGTACTGCTACTGCTACTGCTTTGGGGTGCGTGCTCATCAGGTTGTCTCCGCTTCGACGATCTCGGCGACAACCGAGTAGCGCAGCACGTCGGGTATCTCGCGCTGCTTGTAGTCGCGGTCTACGGTGCGCGTTCGGATTCGCCACAACTGGCGGCGCAACACTTCGAGCGATAGGCGATCGGGTCGGACCTTTGCGGCAGTGAGTCGCACCAGGTCACGCAGAAGTTCGGACGAGCGCCCGAGGGTGAATCTCCCGCCCTTGCGCGGCCGACTCAGCAGTTTCTTCACCCGGTACGGTTTGACGAGGCGCGTTCCGGTCAAGTCGCCTTCGACGATCTCGAAACGGAGGATTACCTTTCCGCTGTTGAACAGGAACAGGGTTTCGGATTCGATGTAGCGGGCGACGTAGACGCCATCAGGCACTCGCGAGAGCGCCGCCGACGTGTCTACCTGTATGTCCCACTGATCGCGTCCTGTGGGGCCTGTAAACGGCTCAGGAACCGCGCTCATTGCGGACCCCGCAACGCCTGCGCGGCGATTCGGAAAGCCGAGCGCCACCGACGCCACGCCGAGCACGTCGAGCAACGCAACGTCGTTACGTTTCCGCTGATGCGAGCACCGCAGCGGCAGGCGCCGAAGTCTTGATTGCTGGCGTCGTCGCCGTCGGCGATAATCTCGGTGCGTGGATCTTCTAGGGCCGCTTTCCGATTGCGAGTCGGGGCGGCCCGTTGTTTTTCAGGCATCGCGCACCCCTTCGAGCAGCGCCGCCTGCAGGCGCGAGCAAAACCCGCGCAGGCGTTCCATCGAACCCATGCGCGCGAGCCCGATCTGTTGCGCGAGCTCGTCCATCGTGATCGGCTCGCCGGACTTGATGCGCGCGATGAACGACTCGGCCTGTTCGTAGCCTTGGCACATCTGCGCGTCGCTGTAGCCGGCCATTACGCCGACTCCTTCACCAGCTTCGCGCCCGCTTCTTTCAGTGCCCTGTTCGGCACGATCGAGCTGTTCGGCCCGATCTTCATTGGCGCCGGCATCAGGCCGCGCTTGACCCAGTTGTAATACGTCGCGGGGACGACGCCGCACATGCGCGCGACGGCGCGAACGCGGGTGCCACCCACGTCCGGCAGCGACTCGAAGGGATTGTGTTTCACCGGCATCGCTCCTGAATGGGGCGATGCGTCCTTGCTATGCAATCGCCCCGGTTTTACGGAAAGCGATTCCTATATAGTCCGCGAAGAACATCAGCAGCAATACGGCGAAAGTCGGTAATTCATCGGGTGCGCGCAGACGATGATTATTTTTCTCGGTAATCGTCGGGTGCGCGCAGACGATGATTTCACGCGGCGCGTTTCAGTGGCTTTTTCGCTACCTTCGGCTTCGGCTTGCGGCCTGCCTTGAACGTCATGCCTTCGGCCTTCGCCTGCGCCCGGAAGTGATCGAGGAACGCGCGTTCCGTGGGCATTTCGTCGCCACGGTAGTGATTTGCGCAGGCCCGCGCGCCTTCGGCGAGACTGCTGTAATGCGCCTTCTTGAAGTGCTCCCAGGCCTCCGCGAGGATCGCTTTCTTCGGTGCGTGCTGATTCCTCGCACGCTCGCTGTTCACGACGCTCTGCCATGCCAGCGAGAAGGCTTCGGCGAATGCTTCTACTGCATTTGCCTTGGTGTTTTGAATGGTCCCTAGGCAAAGCCCAATCAAGTGGCATAGTTGAAAAACGTCGTGGCTTGGTGCGACTTCCTCGCCCCAGGCCGTATCGATCAATACGCCAGCGGACTTCTGCAACGCTCGCTTTCGGGGTGTATTGGCGGCTTTACCGGCAGCTTCAACCGCTTTCCTATAAACCTCCGGATCGGTTCTCTCATCGAGGAATGGAATTAGGCACGCCGGTTCGGAGCCGTGTCGTTCGATAAAAGAAGGCGCGGCGAGGGCTTTACCGGCCGCCAACATGTACTCGGAACCGATCGAGTATTTCTTCGGCTCGTCCATCAGGCAGCCCCCCGCAGGTTGATGACGTTGCCCTTCCCGGCGCCGGTCACGAAGTCGGCCCACGCCTGCATTACCGGCCGGCGCTGCTCTAGCTGGTCCGTCCGGTTGTAGGCCGCTTCGGTCTTGTCGGCTAGGGCATGCGCCAGCGCCCGCTCGGCCAGTTCACGAGATACCCCGTTCTCGGCGCACCAGTTGCGGAAGCTGCTACGGAAGCCGTGAACGGTCGAATCCACCTTCATGCGCTTGAGCACGGCCGCGAGCGTCATATCCGACAGCGGCTGCCCCTTCGCGCCGGGGAAGATCAGGTCGAAGCCGCCGATGTGCTTGGCCGACACCTGCAGCGCCCGGAGCATCTTCGTCGCCGCGTCGGAGAGCGGCACCCGATGCTCCCGGCCGGCCTTCATCCGGCTCGCTGGAATCGTCCAGACCTTCGCCGCGAAGTCGATCTCGTCCCAGACCGCGCCGCGTACCTCGCCCGAGCGGGCAGCGGTCAGGATCAGGAACCGCAGCGCCAGCGCCCCGGAGGACGGCGTGCGCTTGTCCAGATCGGCGAGAAAGCCGGGAACGGCGGCGACGGCCATCGCCGCGTGGTGCTCTACGGTGTCGCGCTGCTTGGCGAGCAGCGTCGCCGCCGCCTCGACCGGGTTGCTGGCTGCATATCCGTGGGCCGTGGCCCACTGCATGACGGCATCGAACCGCTGCCGCACCCGGCGAGCCGTTTCCGCTTTCGTGTTCCAGATCGGCTTGAGCACATCGAGCACGTCGGCCACGGCAATCTCGCCTACCGGCTTCTCGCCGATCTTCGGGAAGGCGTAGGTGGTCAGGGTGTTGATCCACTGCGCCGCGTGCTTCTCGTTCTTCCAGCCGGGCCGTAGCGTCTCGTGGACGGCCTCGGCGGCCTTCTTGAAGGTCCACTCGTTCAGCCCGGCTTGCCGCTTGTTCGCGGCCTGCTGCTGGCGGCGAACGACGAGCGGATCGGTGCCTTCCTTGAGCAGTCGGCGAGCAGCGCGTGCGTCGTCGCGGGCCTGCGCCAGCGTCGTCTCGCGCGTGGAACCGAGCCACATATCCCGGCGCCGGCCGGCGAGCATGTAGCGGAGCAGGAACCCGCGAGCGCCCGTGTCAGTGACGCGCAGGTACAGGCCCTTTACCTCGCCGTCCTGGTGCAGCCCCGCCGGCTTGCGCTTGATGTCGAGCGCCCCGAGCGGGGTGTCGTTCGTGCGTCCCATCATGGCGTCCATCAATGATTGATGGATTGGACTTTACGCCGGTTGACAGGCTTTGACTAGTGGGTTCTGGTAAGTGCTTGATTCTTCTGCATTCTGTCGCTGTAAGTTGTTGATTTTGAACGACAGAAATCAGCTAACTGGCGGAGAGAGGGGGATTCGAACCCCCGAGGGGCTTTGGACCCCTACACGCTTTCCAGGCGTGCGACTTCGACCGCTCATCCATCTCTCCGGGGGCCGCAGTATACCGCGCGCCCCCCGGAGGGACGGTGTCAGGAAGTCTCTTTCAGCTGGTCGAGGATGGCCGGGTTCTCGAGCGTGGAGACGTCCTGCGTGATCGCTTCGCCGCGCGCGAGCGAGCGCAGCAGTCGGCGCATGATCTTGCCCGAGCGCGTCTTCGGCAGGTTCTCGCCGAAGCGAATCTCCTTGGGCTTGGCGATCGGTCCGATCTCCTTGCCGACCCACTCGCGCAGTTCCTTGGCGACCTTATGCGCTTCGCTGCCGGTGGGCCGCGACTGCTTGAGCACGACGAAGGCGGAGATCGCCTCGCCGGTGAGGTCGTCGGGGCGCCCAACCACCGCAGCCTCGGCGACCATCGGGTGCGCGACGAGCGCCGACTCGATCTCCATCGTGCCCAGGCGGTGCCCGGACACGTTGAGCACGTCGTCGATGCGGCCCATTACGCGGAAATAGCCGTCCTCCTCGATCGTCGCGCCGTCGCCGGCGACGTAGTAGCGCCCGCCGTGGATCTCGGCCGGGAAATACGTCTTCTTGAAGCGCTCGGGGTCGCCCCAGATCGTGCGGATCATCGACGGCCACGGCTTGGTGATCGCGAGGAAACCGCCCTTGCCCGGAGGCACGTTCTCTCCGGCCTCGTCGATGACCGACGCCGAAATGCCCGGCAACGGCATCGTGCAGGAACCGGGCTTCAGCGCATGCACGCCGGGCAGCGGCGAGATCATCGTGGCGCCGGTTTCGGTTTGCCACCAGGTGTCGACGATCGGGCAGTGCCCGCGTCCGACGTTCTCGTAGTACCACATCCACGCTTCGGGATTGATCGGCTCGCCGACCGACCCGAGCAGGCGCAACGAGGACAGGTCGTATTTTCGCGGGTGATGGTCGGGAGACGTCTGCCCAGCGCGCACCAGCGCGCGAATGGCGGTGGGCGCCGTGTAGAAGACGCTGACCTTGTGGCGGTCGATCATCTCCCAGAAGCGGCCCGGGTTCGGGAAGGTGGGAATGCCCTCGAAGACGACCTGCGTGGCGCCGCAGGCGGTCGGGCCGTAGACGATGTACGTGTGCCCGGTTACCCAGCCGATGTCGGCAGTGCACCAGTAGACGTCGTCGGGCTTGATGTCGAAGACCCACTTGACGGTGATCGCCGCGCCGAGCAGGAAGCCCGCCGACGAATGCTGCACGCCCTTCGGCTTGCCGGTGGAGCCCGACGTGTAGAGCACGAACAGCGGATGGTCGGCCTCGACCCATTCGGGCGGGCAGTCGGCGGACTGGCCGTCGATCGCCTCGCCCCACGTGAGGTCGCGGCCGGGCTTCATCGCGGCGCCCTCGCCGGTGCGCTGATAAACAATGACCTTGCGCACCGAGTCGCAGCCGCCCATCGCGAAGGCTTCGTCGACCGCGGCCTTCAGCGGCACTTTCTTGCCGCCGCGAACCTGCTCGTCGGCGGTGATGACGAGCGTGGCGCCGACGTCGACGATGCGCTCCTGCAGGCTCTTCGCCGAGAAACCGCCGAAGACGACCGAATGGATGACGCCCAGGCGCGCGCACGCCTGCATCGCGACGACGCCTTCGATCGACATCGGAAGGTAGATGATCGCTCGATCGCCCTTGCGGTAGCCGAGCGACTTGATCGCGTTGGCCATGCGACAGACGCGCTCGTACAGCTCCCGATAGGTGACCTTGGTGACCTTGCCGTCGTCGGCCTCGAAGAGGATCGCTGCCTTGTTCTCGACGGGCGTGCCGAGATGGCGATCGAGGCAGTTGTAGGAGACGTTCAGCTTGCCGTCGGCGAACCAGCGGTAGAACGGCGCGTTCGATTCGTCGAGCGCCTGCGTGAAGGGCTCTTGCCAGCGCAGGTGCTCGCGCGCGAGCCGGGCCCAGAAGCCAGCGTGGTCGCGCTCCGCCTCGGCGACCAGCGCCTTGTACTGCTCCATACCGGCTATCGTGGCCTGCCGCACGAAAGATTCCGGCGGCGGGAAAAGCCGTTGCTCCTGCAGTATCGAATCGATCTGAGCCGACATGGGCCGCATCCTCCTGTTTTCTGGTCCGGCCGTAATGATGCCACTGTCCCGAGCTTATTCCGCGAGGCTGGTGCCCAGCCGCATACCCACGATCCGCTAGAATTCGAGGCGCGCCGGCGCTGCCGCGCACCGAAATCGAGTTCTCCGCGAGGTTCTTTTCCGATGCGCGTGATCCGCCAGGACGATCTGATCGAATCGATCGCTGCCGCGCTGCAGTTCATCAGCTACTACCACCCGCGCGACTTCATCGAGCATCTGGCGCGCGCCTGGAAGACCGAACAGAGCCCTGCGGCGCGCGATGCGATCGAGCAGATCCTGACGAACTCGCGCATGTGCGCCGAAGGCCACCGTCCGATCTGCCAGGACACCGGCATCGTCAACGTGTTCCTGAAGGTCGGCATGGACGCCCGCTTCGAGGGCTTCACCGGATCGATCGCCGACGCGGTGAACGAAGGCGTGCGCCGCGGCTACCTCGATCCTTCGAACACGCTGCGCGCCTCCGTGGTCGCCGATCCGCAATTCGAGCGCGGCAACACGCGCGACAACACGCCGGCGGTGGTCCATTTCGACCTCGTTCCCGGCGACACGGTCGACGTCACCGTCGCGGCAAAGGGCGGCGGCTCCGAGAACAAATCGAAGTTCGTCATGCTCAACCCGTCGGACTCGATCGTCGACTGGGTGCTGAAGACCGTCCCCACGATGGGCGCCGGCTGGTGCCCGCCGGGCATGCTCGGCATCGGCATCGGCGGCACCGCCGAGAAAGCGATGCTGATGGCGAAGGAATCGCTGATGGATTCCATCGACATGTACGAACTGCTCGCGCGCGGGCCGTCGAACCGGCTCGAAGAGATGCGCATCGAGCTCTACGAGAAGGTCAACGCGCTGGGCATCGGCGCGCAGGGCCTGGGCGGGCTCACGACCGTGCTCGACGTGAAGATCCGGACCTTCCCGACGCATGCGGCGTCCAAGCCGGTGGCGATGATTCCGAACTGCGCCGCCACGCGCCATGCGCATTTCGTGCTCGACGGTTCGGGGCCCGCGTTCTGCGAGCCGCCGCCGCTGTCGGCATGGCCCGACGTGAACTGGACGCCGAACCTGGAGAAATCGCGCCGCGTGAACCTCGATGCACTCACGCGCGAGGAAGTCGCGTCGTGGAAGCCGGGGCAGATGCTGCTGCTGTCGGGCCGGATGCTCACCGGACGCGACGCCGCGCACAAGCGCATCGCGGAGATGCTCGAACGCGGCGAAAAGCTGCCGGTCGATTTCATGAATCGAGCCATCTATTACGTCGGACCCGTAGATCCGGTGCGCGACGAAGCGGTCGGCCCGGCCGGCCCGACCACGTCCACACGGATGGACAAGTTCACCGAGATGATGCTCGCGCGCACCGGACTGATCGCGATGATCGGCAAGGCCGAGCGCGGGCCGGTGGCGATCGACGCGATCCGCCGCCACCAGGCGGCGTACCTGATGGCGGTCGGCGGTGCCGCGTATCTCGTATCGAAGTCGATCCGCAAGGCGCGCGTGCTCGCGTTCGAGGACCTCGGCATGGAGGCGATCTACGAGTTCGAGGTGCAGGACATGCCGGTCACCGTGGCAGTGGACGCGAGCGGCACCTCCGTGCACGAGACCGGTCCGCGCGAATGGCAGGCGCGGATCGGAAAGATCCCGGTTCGCATCGACTGAGCCGCGCCGGGCCCGCCGGCCCGACCATGCCGCGCGACGCGCGACCCTCCCCATGGCCTACCTGCTCATCGATATCGGCAACACGTTCCTGAAATGGGGAACGTATTCGCGCGCAACGCCCGGCGCGCGCTCGCTCGCACACGAGCGCACGATCGCCTCGGGACGCGTGCTGCTCGAAGAGATCTCGATGGTCACGAAGGAGTGGCGCCGCCAGCCACTGCCCGACGCCGTCGTCATCTCCAACGTCGCCGGCACCGCGGTCGTCAACCCGGTGATGCGCGCGCTCGAGGTATGGCCCGATGCGCCGGAAGCGCACTGGATCGTCTCGCGCGCCGAGCAGTGCGGCGTGAAGAACGGCTACCTGAATCCGGCGGCGCTCGGCTGCGACCGATGGGCGGCGCTGATCGGCGCGCGCGCGCTGCTCGGCGAGCGCGCGGCGCTCGTCGTTGTCTGCGGCACAGCGACGACGATGGACCTGCTCACTGCCGACGGGAATTTCCTCGGCGGCGGAATCATGCCGGGGCTCGGACTGATGGTGCGCGCGCTGCACCAGAACACGGCGACGCTGCCCGACGCACATGGCGACTACATCGACTATCCGCGCCAGACCGTCGATGCGATCGCCTCAGGGTGCATGCACGCGCAGGCCGGCGCCGTCGAGCGGCTGTTCTTCCTGCACAAGCGCCATCACCCCGACCTGCGCTGCATCCTCTCGGGCGGCGCGGCGCGCACGCTGGGCCCGCGACTGACGATCGATTTCACCTACCACGAGCATCTGGTGCTCGAGGGGCTATACCAGATCGCGGCGTCGCTGACGCCACCGGCCGCGCCGGAGGCCGCCGGGCGCGCCGAACCGCACGCGCGCGGCGAGCGAAGCTAGCGCGAATCGATCGCCGCGAGGCCGGCGCGCGCGATGCGCACGTCGTCGCTCGACTTCACGCCCGAGACGCCGACTGCGCCGACGCACTGCCCGTCGACGACGATCGGAACGCCGCCCTCGAGCATTCCTTCGAGCGGCACCGACAGGAACGCGAAGCGCCCGCCATTGATGCTCTCTTCGTAAAGCCGAGATTCGCGCCGACCGAGCGCGGCGGTGCGCGCCTTGTGCTGGCAGATCTGCGCCGAGATCGGCGCGGCGCCGTCCAGTCGCTGCAACCACAGCAGGTGCCCGCCGTCGTCGACGACGGCGATCGACACCGCCCAGCCATTTTGCCGGGCTTCGACCTGCGCCGCCTCGCCGATCGCTTGCGCGTCGGCCGCTTCCAGCATTCGTTTCGTCTTCACGGCAGCCATTCCCTCCCCTTGTCGATGGCGTCGGTCAGCACCGGCGCCGCAGCATTCCATTCGGCACGCCATCGGTACCACAGCCCGCCGATGCCCTCATGCGCGGCGAGCCAGTTCGTTTCGACGCCCGATGCGCTCGGCAGCCATCCGAACAGGCTGTCGGGGCTCGCCGTGCCGAGAAAGCCATGCGGCGCCGGCACGGGCTTCAGGCCGGCGCGCTCGAATGCGTGCAGCGCGCGCGGCATGTGATAGGCGTGGGTGACGAGCAGGATGCGCCGATGCGCAGGCAGCAGCAGCTTCGCCGACTCGCGCGCGTTGCCTTCGGTGTCGCGCGATCGATCTTCGACCCAACGCACCGGCGTCGCGAGGCGCTGCTCGAGCAGGCGCTTCATCAGCACCGCCTCGGCGCTGCGCTCCGGATACGGCTTGCCGCCGCTGACGAGCACCGGAAGGCGCGTGACCCGCGCGACCCACGCTCCGTACAGCACGCGCTCGGTGGTGCGCGTATTGGGCCGCTCGGGATCGGGACGCTCGCGCGGATCCAAGCGCGTGCCGCCGGCGAGAATGACGATCGCGGTCGGTGGATCGGCCCGCGCGAGCAACGCACGCAATTCGCGCTCGCCCTGCGCCTCGCCTGCGCCTCGCTCGATCACGCCGATCAGCCACTGGCCGACGACCTGCGACGACAGCACCAGCGCCAGCGCCAGCCCCACCGTCGCGACGATGCGCCCGGCGCGAGGCCGGCGCACCGAGACCGCGAGTCCGATCGCCACCAGCAGCAGCGGGGCCGCGGGCGGCAGCAGCAGCAACTCGACGCCGCGCCGGGCGGCGAGCGCTAGCTCGGCATACGGCATTCGGGCGCAGTGCGATCAGGCAGCGCCCACCGCGTGTCGCACCTGGTCGAGCGCGCCCGGATCCTCGATGGTGGTCAGGTCGCCCGGGTCGCGACGTTCGCACAACGCCTGGATCGAGCGCCGCAGCACCTTGCCCGAGCGCGTCTTCGGCAGCATCGTCACGAAATGCACGCGGTTGGGCCGCGCGATGGCGCCGAGCCGCTTGTCGACGGTAGCCATCAGCTCGCCTTCGAGCGCCAGGCGCGCGTTGGCGTCGGCCACCTTCGACGGATCCTTCAGCACGACGAATCCGGTGGCGACCTGCCCTTTGAGCGAATCGGCTACGCCGACCACCGCGCACTCGGCGACCGCCGGGTGGCTCGACAGCGTCTCCTCGATCTCGCGCGTGCCCAGGCGATGGCCGGCGACGTTGATGACGTCGTCGGTGCGTCCGAGAATGAAGTAGTACCCGTCGTCGTCGCGGATGCCCCAATCGAAGGTGGAGTAAGCGAGCCGGCCGGGCACCGTCGAGAAATAGGTCTGCACGAAGCGGTCGTCGTTGCGCCAGACGGTCTGCATGCAGCCGGGCGGCAGCGGCGGGATCACGGCGACCACGCCCTTCTCGTTGTTGCCGACCTCTTCGCCGGTGCGCTCGTCGAGCAGGCGCAGGTCGTAGCCGTACATCGCCATGCCCGGGGAGCCGAGGCGCGGCTCGGTTTTCTCGATGCCGTACGCGACGCTGAGAATCGGCCAGCCGGTCTCGGTCTGCCAGTAGTTGTCGATGATCGGCTTGCCGATCGCCTCGGCGATCCAGCGCGCCGTCGGTTCGTCGAGCGGCTCGCCGGCGAGGAACAGCGCACGCAGCGACGACAGGTCGTATTTCGTGAGCCACGACGGATCCTGCTTTTTCAGCACGCGGATCGCCGTCGGCGCCGAGAACATCACACTCACGCGGTGCTTCTCGACGAGGCGCCACAGGATGCCGGGGTCGGGGCGCAGCGGCGTTCCCTCGTAGAGGATCGTCGCCATGCCTGCGATCAGCGGGCCGTAGACGATGTACGAATGTCCGACCACCCAGCCGATGTCGCTGGTGGAGAAGTACGTTTCGCCGGGGTTGCCGCAGAAGATGTACTTCATCGACGCGGCAAGCGCGACGGCATGGCCGCCGACGTCGCGCTGCACGCCCTTCGGCGTTCCGGTGGTGCCCGACGTGTACAGCGTATAGCTGACCTCGTTCGACTCGAGCCACTCGATCGGCACGTCTTCGTCGAGGTGCCGGTCGCGCAGCGTCGCGTAGTCCTCGTCACGCCCCGGCACGCGCTCGAAGGGCGCGAGTCCGCGGTCGACGATCAGCACCTTGTCGGGCACGCGACCGGCGAGCTTCAGCGCCGCATCGAGCAGCGGCTTGTACTCGATGACCTTGCCGGCGCGCGAACCCGCATCGGCACTGACGACGAGCACCGGCTCGGCATCGTCGATGCGGCTGGCGAGGCTGTGCGAGGCGAATCCGCCGAAGACCACCGAGTGGATCGCGCCGATGCGCGCGCAGGCGAGCATTGCGAACACCGCCTCGGGAATCATCGGCATGTAAAGGATCACACGATCGCCGCGGCCCACGCCCAGCGAACGCATCACCGCCGCCATGCGCACGACCTCGCGGTGCAGCTCGGCGAAGGTGTAGCTGTGCGAGACGTCGACCTCGGTCGACTCGTAGATCAGCGCCGGCTGGTCGGCGCGCGTGGCGAGGTGGCGATCGACCGCGTTGTGACACAGGTTCGTGCGCCCGCCGACGAACCAGCGCGTGAACGGCGGGCGCGAATAGTCGAGCACCTGCCCGAAGGGCTCCTTCCAGTCGATCAACTGCGCCTGCTCGGCCCAGAACGATTCGCGGTCGCGGATCGACCGCTCGTGAACCTCCTTCAGCGACGGTGTTGCCCCGTGTGCAAGCATGAAGTGCCTCCTCGTGTCCGGGCCATTCTACTTCGGCCGATCCGATCGTCGGCTTTGACAGCGCCGGGGCTCTTCTCTACCCTGCCGCGCATGCCGAGGAGCCGCCCCGTCGTCGTCGCGCTCATTCTCGCCGCGCTCGCCGTGGCGGGCGTCGACGCCGCCTCCCCCGCAAGCGCCGCGCAGCCGGCCGACGAAAGCATGACCGACGCGCCGAGTCCGGGCCAGCAGCTGGTGGAGCGTTCGCTGTCGCTGATCGGTGTTCGCTATCGCTTCGGCGGCACTTCGCCCGCTACCGGCCTGGATTGCAGCGGCCTCGTGCAGCACGTTTTCGACGAAGCGCTCGGCTTCGCGCTGCCGCGGCGCTCCGAGGAGATGAGCCGTACGGGAACGCCGGTTTCGCTCGATTCGCTGCAGCCCGGCGATCTCGTCTTCTTCCACACACTGCGACGCGCGTTCTCGCACGTGGGCATCTACATCGGCGAGAACCGCTTCGTGCACGCGCCGTCGTCCGGCGGACGCGTGCGCATCGAATCGATCGGGTCGCGTTACTGGGCCCGGCGCTTCAACGGCGCGCGACGGGTGATGCCCGAGGCGCAGCCGCAGCTCGCCGAACTGCTTCCTGCACATGCATCGGGCGAGTTCCCCGCTGGCGCCTCGTCGGTACGTACGCGGGTCGAACGCGCATTCACTCGCCCGCTCATTGCGAATCCTTCTCGTTTAGATTAGTGTTGCGCCTGCGCCCTTTCCTTGTGGCGCACCCAAAGCAACCGATCCGGAAGTTCCTCCGCATGAATCGAACCCGCCTGTCCGCGCTCACCGCCGGCGCGCTGCTCGCCGTTGCCGTGTCGGCGCCCGCCCAGGAAAAAGTGCTGAACCTGTACTCCGCCCGCCACTACGCGAGCGACCAGCAGTTGTACGACGCATTCACGAAACAGACCGGCGTGCGCATCCAGCGCATCGAAGCCGGCGATGAAGCGCTGCTCGAACGACTGCGCAACGAGGGCGCCAACAGCCCGGCCGACGTCGTGCTGCTGGCCGATGCCGCTCGGCTGTGGAAGGCGCAGGTCGAGGGCCTCTTCCAGCCGGTGAAATCGGCCACGCTGGAGAAGCGCATTCCGGAGAACCTGCGCGGCAAGGACGACGGCGCAGGCAGCGAATGGTTCGGCTTCTCGATGCGCGCGCGGATGATCGTCTTCAACAAGGCGAACGTGAATCCGGCACTCGTGCAGAACTACGAAGACCTCGCGCGGCCCGAACTGAAAGGCAAGGTCTGCACGCGCTCGGGTGCGCACCCATACATGCTGTCGCTGATCGGCGCGGTGTCCGAGCACGACGGCAAGCAGAAGGCCGAGGAATGGGCAGCCGCGGTCGTCTCGAACTTCGCGCGCAAGCCGCGCGGCGGCGACACCGACCAGATTCGCGCGGTGGCTTCCGGCGAATGCGGCGTTGCGCTCACGAACAGCTACTACCTGGCGCGGCTGATGCGCTCGGACAAGCCCGAGGACCGCGAGACGGTCGCGAAGATCGGCGCCGTCTGGCCGAACCAGTCGGGCTATGGCACGCACGTGAACGTCTCCGGCGCCGGCGTGGCGAAACATGCGCCTCACCGCGCAGATGCGGTGCGCTTCCTCGAGTACCTGGCCAGCGACGAAGCGCAGCGTCACTTCGTCGACGCGAACAACGAATGGGCGGTGGCGCCTTCGGTGAACGAGACCAACCCCGCGCTCGAGGCGCTCGGCGAGTTCAAGGCCGACAAGTTGCCGGTCGCATCGATCGGCCGCGCGCAGGTAACGGCGACGCGGATCATCGACCGGGTTGGCTGGCGCTAGAGCGCACGCGCGAGCGCATTCGCCGCCGAGCTGCGGCGGATGCGCGCTCTACTCAGCTGCCGGACAGCGCGGCGACGACCTGGATCTCGACCCGATACTCGGGCGCGGCGAGCTTCGCCTCGATCGTCGCGCGCGCCGGCGTGTGCCCCTGCGGCACCCAGGCATCCCATACCGCATTCATCGCGGCGAAGTCGGAGATGTCGGCCAGGTAGACGTTCGCCTGCAGGATTCGCGTCTTGTCGGTGCCCGCCTCGGCGAGCAGCCGATCGATGGCGTCGAGCACCTGCCGCGCCTGTCCGGACACATCGAGCGAGACGTCCTGCGCGACCTGCCCGGCAAGCCAGGCGAGTCCGCCATGACAGACTGCCTGCGACATGCGCAGGCCAACCTGCAGGCGCACGATCGCACCGCCCGCTTGCGCCGTCATGCGCGTCCTTCGTCGAGAAAGCGTTCGACCGCGTCGATCTGCGCCGGATCGATGATCGACGGCGCGTGGCCGACGCCGGCAACGACGACTTCGCGCGCGCGAGGTCCGCGCCGCGTCATCTCGGCGGCCGTGGCCGCGCTGAGCAGGTCGGAATCGGCGCCGCGCAACAGCAGCGTGGGGACGCGAATGGCATCGTAGGCCGGCCATAGATCGGGCGGCTCGAACTGCATGTTCTTGAACGGCACGGCGATCGCCGGGTCATAGTGGAAGCCCCAGGCGTCACCGCGCGGCACGAGGTAATGACGCACGAGCAGTTCGAACTGCTCGTCGGTGTGCGGCCCGAAGCTGCGCATGCGCTCGCGCAGATCGGCGACGCCGGCCGCGCGCGTGGCGTACTGCGGGTCATCGCCGACATACTCGGCGATGCGACCGCGGCCGGCCGCATCGAGCACCGGACCGATGTCGTTGAGCACGAGTCGATCGATCGGGTTGCCCGGCATCGCCGCGAGCATCATTCCCATCAGCCCGCCCATCGAAGTGCCGACCCACGCGAGACGCTCGACGTCGAGTCGCGCGATCAGCGTGACGCAGTCGGCGATGTACTGCGGCAGCACGTAGAGCATCGGGTCGGACGCGCGATCGGAGCGGCCGCGACCGATCATGTCGGGACAGACCACGCGCCAGTTGCGCGAGAGACGGTCGGCGAGCGCGTCGAAGTCGCGCCCGTTGCGCGTGAGACCGTGCACGCAGACGACCGTGGGCGCCGACGGGCCAGCCTGCGACGGCCATTCCCAGTACGCGAGCTTGTGCAGCCCGCGCACGCTGATGCAACCGACGGTTCGCAACTGCGGCTCGTTCATGGCGCGACGTTCCGGAAGACAGAGGCGGATCGTGAGGCACTGCCCGCATCGGCGCCGCTTCGAATCGACGCCGCGACAGGCCCTACACTAGTCGAACGATTGTACAGGGACCCCATCATGCTCGAAGGCAAGCTCGCACTCGTCACCGGATCGACCAGCGGAATCGGATTGGGCATTGCACGCTCGCTCGCCACGAAGGGAGCGCGAATCGTGCTCAACGGTTTCGGCGACCCGGCGGAGATAGAACGATTGCGCTCCAAGCTTGCCGCGGACGCCGGCGTCGACGTCGATTACGAAGGCGCCGACCTGTCGAAACCCGAGGAGATCGAGGCGATGATCTCGCACGTCGATTCGCGTCACGGCGGCGTCGACATCCTCGTGAACAACGCGGGCATCCAGTTCGTCGCGCCGGTCGAGCGCTTTCCGGCCGACCGCTGGGACGCCGTGCTCGCGTTGAACCTCTCGGCCGCCTTCCACACCACGCGCATCGCGCTGCCGGCGATGAAGCAGCGCAACTGGGGACGCATCGTCAACATCGCCTCGGCGCACGGGCTCGTCGCATCGGTGGAGAAGGCGGCGTACGTCGCCGCCAAGCACGGACTGGTCGGGCTCACGAAGGTCGTCGCGCTCGAGACCGCGGGCACCGGCATCACCTGCAACGCGATCTGCCCCGGCTGGGTCCTTACCCCGCTGGTGGCCAAGCAGATCGACGCGCGCGCCGAAGCGAGCGGGCGTCCGGTGGAGGAAGAGCGGCGCAGCCTGCTGCTGGAGAAGCAGCCATCGGGCGAGTTCGTCACGCCCGAGCAGATCGGCGAGTTGGCGGCATTCCTTTGCTCGCCAGCCGCCGAGCAGGTGCGCGGCGCGGCGTGGTCGATCGACGGGGGGTGGACAGCGCAGTAGGCAACGGCGCGGTAGGCGACTACGCACGCTCGTCGCTTCCGCCGGATTACGCGGCCGCCTCCCGCGCCCGCGTCATCCGCCGAGCACGTCGAGCCGGATCCAGTTCACAAAGCGGTCAAGCGCATTGCGTGGCAGATAGCGAGGATAGCGGTCGCTCGGGCGCGCGACGCAGGTCGGATTCACCTTGACGCCGTAGTGCAGGCCAGTGCCCGAAACGAAACGCCCCTGCTCGAGATCGATGTTGCCTTCAACGGACGCCTCGATTACCTCCTTCACTACCGACGCTTTCTGCGGATCCAGCGCGCCCTCTGCGGAGCGTCCGGATTTCGCGTTGAGGTGATACTCCACCGAGGCGATCAGGACCGCCTGCCCCTGGCAGACGAATTCGCGATTCGCGAGCAATCGGTCGACCGCTCGCCGGCACCCCTCGTTCTCGGTGAGCTGAACAAATATCTCCTCGTTCTTGTCCAGGGGAATTTCGAGCACTGCAACGTTGCTCAACGAGTAGGCGATCGACTCGACGACGTTGCTCTCCAGCTTCGCATTGATGAGGCTGGCCGGGTTTCCATCCAGCGCGTACCTGGTATTTTGCAGCTCCCTGGCAATCATCTCCTCGCTCGGGGAGTCGCGGATTACCTTGCTGACTCGTGTTTCGTCTGCCTCGCAGACGGTCGTATAGAACCTGCCGTCCCTGCTGACGTGGTAGATCGAACCAGGTCCGACGAGCTTCGAAGGCGGCCTTATCGGGTAGAACCCGATATCGCGCAAAGTGCGCTCCAGAGCCGAGCTGGTCCGCCCCCTCTGCAACTCCAGGTAGACAACCGCCAGTGCCAGGACGGCGACTGCGACCAGCAACCCCCATTGATGTCGGCGCCTCACGACTCACCGCCCTGGCTATCGGCGTTACCGAGGGGTCATTTCGGGCAACAGTATTTGCCGCAGGGCTTGTACCCTTCCGGACATGCGGAGACGGTGTTCGGCACCAGGATCGAGAGAATCAGGAAAGCGAGAAAAAGAACTCGCGTCCACATTTTTCTCTCCCATCGCCCGATCATTCCAGACTACTCGCGGTTTTCGTCGTCGACAACGATTTCTCGCTTGCGCGTCGTCGGGCGGGGCAATCCTCGATGCTGCAATGCCGAGCGGCCCGAGGTGGCACCGGCAGGTCGTCCACCAGGCGCACTCGCCAGTAGCGGCGGTCATCGATCCGCGAGCGTGCAATCCGCGGATCCTCGGCGCGCCCATATTCGATGGTGATCGCACCGTCGCGATCACTGCGCAGCAGTTCGATCCCGGCCGCGCGATAGCGGTCGACGACGCGATCGGCCGGATGGCGGAAACGGTTGCGATAGCCGTTCTGCACGATCGCGTGGCGCGGCGCCACCGCAGCGAGGAATGCCGCGCTCGACGATGAGTTGCTGCCGTGATGGGGCGCGAGCAGCAGGTCGGCGCGCACGCCCTCGGCGCCGAAGCGCTCGACGAGCGCCCGCTCCTGCCCCGCTTCGAGGTCCCCGGCGAGCAGCACCGTGGCCGCCGGCGCCGAGATGCGCAGCACGCAGCTCGAGGCGTTGGTCGGCGAACGCACGCCGCGCGGCTTCTCCGGACCGGGGTGCAGCACCTCGAAGTGGACGTCGTCCCAGCGCCATGCGTGACCGCGCACGCAATCGACGAAGGGACGTCCGGCGTTGCGCGCCGCATGGCCGGCCGGAAGCGTTCCGCCGACCCAGTCGTAGCGCAATCCGCGCAGCAGGCTCGGCAGCCCGCCCGAGTGGTCGGAATCGAGGTGCGAGACGACGATCGCATCGACGCGGTCGATGCCGCGCGCGCGCAGGTAGGGCAGGATCACGCGCGCTCCGGCTTCCGAATCGCCGCCCCACGCCGGACCCGCGTCGTACAGCAGGCGACGCCCGCCGGTCTCGACGAGCACCGCGCTGCCCTGCCCGACGTCGAGCGCCACGACGCGCAGCGCGCCGGCGGGCGGCGCGTGGGTCGAAGCGCCGAGCATCGGCAACAGGCCCGCGAAGGCCAGCTCGCGCGACGCGATGCGCACCGGCGCGAGCAGCACTACCACTGCGGAAACGCAGGCGACGAGCGCCGTTGCCGATGGGGACGCGACGACCGCGATCGCCCACGGCGAATCCGACAGCAGCGCGATCGCATCCAGCAACCATGCCGTGGCCGTCGCGGCGACGGCGAGCATCGGCTCGCCGACGGCCGGCAACCAGGGCAGCAGCGCCGTCGCGCCGATGGCCAGCGGCGTGACCAGCGCCGAGACGAGCGGAATGGCGAAGGCGTTGGCGAGCGGCCCGACGAGCGACACGCTCGCGAAGAACAACGCGCCCAGCGGGACGAGCGCGAGCGAGGCGGCCCATTGCGTGCGGATCGCCTCGGCGAGCGCCGCGGCGATGCGCCGCCCGCGCGCCGGCGCGCCGCGAGAATCGCGCGCGCGACCGCCGGCCCCGCACCACGCGATCGCTGCCACCGAGGCGAACGAGAGCCAGAAGCCGGCTGCCAGCGGCGCCCAGGGATCGAACACAGTGACCACGCCGGCGGCCAGCGCGAGCACCCGCGAGATCGAGCGCGTGCGTCCGGTGAAGAGCGAGACGCCGGCGACGGCCAGCATCCAGCAGGTGCGCTGCGCGGGGATTCCCCAGCCCGCAATGCCGGCATAAACGAAAGCGACGAGCACGCCGATCAGCCACGCAAGGCGGCGTGCCGGCCAGCGCAGCAGCAGGCCGCTGGCCGCCGCGGCGCGCGTATGCAGCAGCCGGCGCGCAACGGCGACCGCGATTCCGGCGAGCATCGTGATGTGTAGGCCGGAGATCGACATCAGGTGGCCGATGCCGGTGCGGTTGAAGGCGTCCCACCAGCGAGTGCCAATCGCCGCCTGATCGCCGACGACGAGCGCGACGAGCACGTCGGCCGCTTCCGGCCGCGCATCGGCGAGTGCCGCCCGCATCGCTGCGCGCAGATGCATGCGCGCTCGTTCGAACGCCACCGGAAGGCTCCATTCGATTCCGTGGAGGCGTTCGTTCGGGATCGATCCCTTGCGCTGGCCGCGCACGGTTCCGTTGGCCGCGATGCCCTCTTCGAGCGAGCGCAGTTCGGCGTCGAAGGCGTTCGGGTTGTGCAACGCGTGCACTCGCTTGAGCCGCACGGTGAAGCGCCAGCGCTCGCCGGGCTGCACGCGCATCGGCTTCGAGCGTTCGTCGAAGGCGTGCCAACCGAGGCGGATGCGGGCGCCGCGCGGACAATCGGGGCTGGCATCAGGGCAGTCGTCGATATCGAAGACGAAGCGCGTCGAACGCTCGTCGAGCAGCGGCATCGAGACGACGCGTCCGACGACGACGAAGTCGCGCCCCTCCTGCGCGGCGTCGATCCGCTTCGACATCGCCGAATCGGCAGCGACCAGCGTTCCGCCGGCCGCCGCCGCGAGGATCGCCATCCAGCGCAGCGCGCCCCTACCAAGCGCCGAGGCCAACGCCGCGCAGACCCCTGCAGCGAGCAGCGCCCAGGCGAGCCCGCGCGGCGGTAGCGCGGGCATGCGGTGCACGGCGATCGCGGCGACGACGACCGCCGCGGGAAGCGGTACGGAGGCGAGGAGCGAACCCGGCAGGCGCATCGCCCCGATGCTAGGTGCGCGCTCGCGCGCGCGGCATCGCTCCGATCGCCTAGGAGGCCAGGACTAGGGCCCGTTTACGCTGCGGGCGAGCCGCGGCAACACGCGCAACGCATTGGCAGCGGTCTGCGCGATCGCCTGCTCGCGGGGAACCGCGCGCAAGCGGGCGAACGCGTCGGCAATGCGCGCGAGCTGCGCGGGCTCGTTGCGTTGGCGTGCGACCCATTCCGGTGCAAGGTCGGGCGCGTCCGTCTCGAGCACGTGTGCGTCCGCCGGCAGCTCGCTCGCCAGTCGGCGAATGCGAAGCGCGCGGTCGTAGGTCATCGCGCCGCCGAAGCCGAGCACGAAGCCCAGCTCGAGGTACTGCGTCGCCTGCTGGAGGCTGGCGTTGAAGGCATGTGCGATGCCGGCCAGTGGCCGCACGCGGCGCAATTGCGCGAGCACGAGGTCGTGTGCGCGCCGCACGTGCAGGAGCACCGGCAGCTCGAAGTCGCGCGCGATGCGCAACTGCTCCGCGAGGAAACGCTGCTGGCGTTCGCGATCCTGCCCTTCGACGAAGAAATCGAGCCCGATCTCGCCGATGGCGACAAGACCTTCGTCGGCGATCGAAGACGCGATGCGCTCGCGCAGTCGGGCGAGATCGTCGCCGCTCGCCTGTTCGACGAACAGCGGATGGATGCCGAGTGCGTACGCCAGGCGTCGGTCGGACGCGGCGAGCGCGCGCACCGCTTCGTGATTCGACGGCGCGACCGCGGGGACGACGATCGCCTGGACACCTGCCGCGAACGCGCGCGCGAGCACCGCGTCGCGATCCGCGTCGAACTCGGTCGCATCCAGGTGACAGTGCGTGTCGATCAGCACGGCTTTCCCTGCGCAGATCGGGTCCTCGCCGGTGCGCCCGCAGGCATCCCGCCCCGCTTCAGGCGACGCCGGCGCCGCGCGGCGCGAATGAGTCGGCGCGCGCGACGACTCCTTGCGGCAGGAACCGCCCGTCGCGCAACTGCAGCGTGCGATCGGCCCGCGCCGCCAGCTCGAGATCGTGCGTGACGACGACGAAGGCGATGCCGAGCTCCTGCGAGAGCGTCTCGATCAGTGCATACACCTGGCGAGCGGTCTGGCTGTCGAGGTTGCCGGTGGGCTCGTCGGCCAGCACGCAGCGCGGCTGAGTGACGAGGGCGCGCGCGAGCGCCACGCGCTGGCGCTCGCCGCCCGAGAGCTCGCCGGGCCTGTGCTCGACGCGCGCCTTCAACCCGACGCGAGCGAGCATCGCCGCTGCCTGCGCCTGCGCGCTTGCCGGCGCGCTGCGCCGGATGCGCAGCGGCATCGCCACGTTCTCCAGCGCCGTGAACTCGGGCAACAGGTGATGGAACTGGTAGACGAAGCCGAGCAGTCGATTGCGCCGCTTGCCAAGCTCGGCCTGCGACAGTCCGCCGATCGGCTCGCCCTCCCACAGCACCTCGCCGGCGGTGCAGGTGTCGAGCCCGCCGAGCAGGTGCAGCAGCGTGCTCTTGCCCGAACCCGATGCGCCGATGATCGCCACACGCTCGCCGGGATGCACCGCGAAATCCACGCCGTGAAGGACGGGAACCACCAGCTCACCGTCTCCGTACACCTTGTGCACGTCGCGCGCGAGTACGACCGGATCGACGGGCCGGTTCATTCGTAGCGCAACGCCTCGGCGGGCCGCACGCGCGAGGCGCGCCAGCTCGGGTACAAGGTCGACGCGAAAGCCAGCACGCAGGCGGTCAGGCCGATCGTCGTCACGTCGGGCCAGCGCAGGTCGCTGGGCAGGTGGTTGATGAAATAGATCCCCTTCGGCAGCACCTGGAAGCCGAACAGGTTCTCGAGGAAGCCGACGACGCCGCCGATGTTCAGCGCAACGACGACGCCGACCAGGATGCCGATCAGCGTGCCGAGCAGGCCGACGGAGGCGCCCTGCACGACGAAGATGCGCATGATGCTGCGCGGCGTCGCGCCGAGCGTGCGCAGGATCGCGATGTCGGACTGCTTGTCGGTGACCGTCATCACCAGCATCGACACGAGGTTGAACGCGGCCACCGCCATGATCAACGTGAGGATGATGAACATCATCCGCTTCTCGATCTGCACGGCGGCGAACCAGTTGCGGTTCTCCGAAGACCAGTCGCGTACGTAGACGTCGGGCCCGAGCGACGCCGCGAGTTCGGCCGCGATCTGCGGCGCCTCGAGCATGTCGGTCGTTTTCAGCCGCACGCCGGTGACGCCCTCCACCCGAAAGAGCTTCGCCGCGTCCTCCAGGTTCATCAGCAGCAGGCTCGTGTCGTATTCGTAGTGGCCGGAAACGAATATGGCGACGACGGTGAGCTGGCGCAGCCGCGGCACCAGCCCGGCCGGCGTTGCCGTGCCCTGCGGAGCGATCAGCGTGATCTTCGAGCCAACCTCGAGCAGCAGCTGGTTCGCCAGTTCGCGGCCGACGGCCACGCTGAACGAGCCCGGCGTCAGGTCGTCCAGGTTTCCGCGCAGCATGTGTTTCGCGAAGTCGGCGACGCGCGGCTCGATCGCCGGGTCGATGCCGCGCACCAGCACGCCGCGCACGCTGTCGTCGTGGGTGAGCATCGCCTGCCCGGAAACGTAGGGGGCGCCGGCGACGACGCGCGGGTTGCGCTCGGCCTGCTCGAGCACCGAACGCCAGTCGAGCATCGGCGCGCCGGCCGCGAAGATCTCCACGTGCGCGAGCACCGACAGCATGCGGTCGCGCACTTCCTTCTGGAAGCCGTTCATCACCGACAGCACGATGATCAGCGCGGCCACGCCCAGCGCGATGCCGGCGATCGACAGCGTGGAGATGAACGAGATGAAGCCGTTGCGTCGACCCGCCCGGCGGCTGGCCCGGGTGTAACGCAGGCCGATGAAGAGTTCGTATGGAAGGGACATCGGCGGGTGCGCCGTCGTGAGGGCGGCGGGACCGCGATTCGATTCGGCGGAGGCCGCAGTTTGCCACAGAAAATTGACCTAGAATCCGGCAGTGACTCTCACGATTCTGTGCGCCGGCGCATTGGCGCCTCCCGGCGCGCAGCGGGCCGCGCTCGAAGCCGATCCCGCCGGCGCGCCTCCGTCGGCGCTCGCCGCCACGCAGTTGCGCGACCGCATGCGCGACGCATCCGCGGCACGCCTTGCTCCGCTTCCGCGCGCATCCACCTTCGCGCAACGCCTGCGCCGCGCGCGCATCGTCGCGCGCGAGCGCAACGACGATGCGGCGCCGGCCGAGCTCCCTGACGAACGATGGCTGCGCGATCATTTCGCGCTCGACGGCACCGTTGCCGCTTGCGCGCTTCCTCGCGTCGGGAGCAGCGACGAAGCGCCGCTCGTCGTTCGTCCCGTGCACCTGCATCTGGGGCTCGATCACCTGGTGCTCGCGCCGCCCGCTCGCTCTACGCTCGATGACGAAGAGGCGCGCACGCTCGCGGCCGCGGCGAACCGCTGGCTCGCCGAGGATGCGCTCGAGCTCGTTGCGGCGCGCGCCGACGCGTGGCGCATCGACGCGCACGACGACCGAGCCCGCGCGACGCTCGCCGAATTCGCCGCGCTGCGCGCGCCGAGCGCGCGCGTGGCGAGCGGACGCAACGTCTCGGCCTGGCAACCGCAGGGCGAAGCCGCGTCGCGCTGGCGGGCTTTCGAGAATCTCGTGCAGATGGCGTGGTTCGAGCATCCGCTGAACGAAGACCGCGTTCGCGAAGGCCGGCTGCCGGTCAGCGGCGTGTGGCTCGAGGGCCGCGCGGGCGCCGCAACCGCCCGGCCCTTCGAATCGGTGCGTACCGACGACCCCGCGGTGGCCGGGCTCGCGCGCCGCGCCGGGTCGCAAGTCGAAGCCTTCGATGCCGGCGCCCTCCCCGCGCAGCACACGCTCGTCGATGCGGGTTTCTGGAAGGAGACGCTCGCCGAAGGCGACGCCGAAGGCTGGAACGACGCGTGGCTCGCCTTCGACCGTTGGTTCGAAGGCTGGGCGAAGGACGCCGCGCCGATCCGCCTCGTGCTGACCGGCGAGCGCGAATGCATCGAGCTCGTCTTCGCCAGCGCCGATCGCTTCAAGCCGTGGCGCTCGGTCACGCGCGAAACGCTGCTCGAGCGCGCGCAGTGAACGTGGCGGAACGCAGTGAACGCCCGGCGAACGCGGTGAGCGTGAACCCGACCCCTCGCATCGTCGCGCGCGTCGCTTCGATCGAAGCGCAGGGCAGACTGATCGACGCCGGCATTGCGCCGGTGCTGGCCCGCCTGTACGCGGCGCGAGGCATCGACGATGCCGCCGCGCTTTCGCGCGACCTCGCGAGGCTGCTGCCCCCACAGCCGATGAAGGGCATCGCGGATGCCGCCCGGCTGCTCGCCGATGCGATCGAAACCGGCGAGCGCCTGTGCATCGTCGCCGACTACGACTGCGACGGCGCCACCGCCTGTGCGGTCGCGCTGCGCGGACTGCGGCTGCTCGGCGCGCGCGCCGATCGCGTCGATTACCTCGTGCCGAACCGCTTCGAGCACGGCTACGGGCTTTCGGTGCCGATCGTCGAACTCGCCGCAGCGCACCCGCGGCTCGGCCGTCCCGACTGGCTGATCACCGTAGACAGTGGCATCGCCAGCGTCGACGGCGTGAGCGCTGCCCGCGCGCTCGGCATGCGCGTGATCGTCACCGACCACCACCTCGCCGGCGAGCGGCTGCCTGACGCCGACGCGATCGTGAATCCGAACCAGCCGGGTTGCCCCTTCGCGAGCCGCAATCTCGCCGGCGTAGGCGTTGCGTTCTACCTGCTGCTGGCGGTGCGCGCCGAGTTGCGCACGCGCGACCCCGCTTCGGCGGCGGCGCGCGCGCCGCTGCAGTCGCTGCTCGACCTCGTCGCGATCGGCACGATTGCCGACCTCGTCCCGCTCGACGAGAACAACCGGCGACTGGTCGCCGCCGGCCTGCAGCGGATCCGCGCCGGGCGATCGCACGCCGGCGTGCGCTCGCTGCTGCACGTGGCCGGCCGCGACGCGCAGCGCGCGACGAGCGCCGACCTGGGCTTCGCAGTCGGGCCGCGCATCAACGCCGCCGGCCGCCTCGCCGACATCTCGCTGGGCATCGAGTGCCTGCTCACCGACGACGAGTCGCGCGCGCACGAACTGGCGATCGCACTCGACGCGATCAACCGGGAAAGGCGCGGCATCGAACGAACGATGCGCGAACAGGCGCTGGCCGCGCTCGATGGCCTCGAGGCACTGCCCGCGTCGCGCAACGCCTTCGTCCTGTACCAGTCCCAATGGCACGAGGGGCTCGTCGGTCTCGTCGCCTCGCGCATCAAGGATCGCGTTCACCGCCCGGTGGTCGCGCTCGCGCCATCGGCGGGCGACGCCGCGCTGCTGCGCGGCTCGGGCCGGTCGATTCCGGGCGTGCACCTGCGCGATGCGCTCGACTGGATCGACAAGAAGTCGCCCGGCCTGCTGCTGCGCTTCGGCGGACACGCGATGGCGGCGGGCCTGACGATCCGGGCGCAGCACGTCGAGGACTTCAGCGCGCTGTTCGAGCGCGCCGTGCAGGCCTTCGCCGATCCGGCGTGCTTCGCGCAGTCGCTGTTCACCGACGGTCCGCTCGAGCCTGCGAGCATCGATCTCGCGCTCGTCGCGTGCCTGGATGCCGAGGTGTGGGGCCAGGCCTTTCCGCCGCCGCTCTTTCACGACGAGTTCGTCGTCGCACGGCAGGCGGTGGTCGCAGAGCGTCACCTGCGCGTCGAGTTACGCACGCGCTGCGGCCGGCGCCTCGACGCGATCGCGTTCGGTCGCACGGAGCCGCTCGCCGCGCGCTCGCGCGTCGCCTATCGGCTCGTGCGCGACGACTACCGCGGCGTCGCCACGGCGCGGCTGGTGATCGAGGCAGTCGAGGCGATCGACGACGACACGCCGGAAGCTGCGCTACCCCTATAATGGTCGGTTCTCCGCAATGCGTCGCATCCCATGGAAGCCGAGCGCCAGAACCAACTCGAATCTCTGATCGACGACCTGCGCACGCGCGTGGGCGAGTTGCGGAGGTATCTTTGACTACGACGCGAAGAAAACGCGTCTCGAAGTAGTCCAGCGCGAGCTCGAAGACCCCGGCGTCTGGAACGACGCGGCGCACGCGCAGGCGCTCGGGCGTGAGAAGAAGTCGCTCGATGCGGTCGTCGAACGCCTGACGTCGATCGAGGCACGAACGACCGACGCGGCCGAGCTGTTCGGGATGGCGGCGGCCGAGGACGACGATGACACGCTGATCGCCGTCGAGTCCGACGTGCGCAGCGTCGAATCCGAGGTGGAAGATCTCGAATTCCGCCGGATGTTCTCGAACCCGGCCGACCCGAACCCGTGCTTCATGGAAATCCAGGCCGGCGCCGGCGGTACCGAAGCGCAGGACTGGGCGGCGATGCTGCTGCGGCAGTACCTGCGCTACTGCGAGCGCAAGGGCTTCGACACCGAAGTGCTCGAGGAGTCGCCCGGTGACGTCGCCGGCATCAAGGGCGCCACGATCCGCGTCGACGGCGAATACGCCTACGGATTCCTGCGTACCGAAACCGGCATCCACCGGCTCGTGCGCAAGTCGCCGTTCGATTCGAGCGGCGGCCGGCACACGTCGTTCGCATCGGTGTTCGTCTATCCGAAGGTGGACGACTCGATCGCCGTCGACATCAATCCGGCCGACCTGCGCATCGACGTCTACCGCGCCTCGGGGGCCGGCGGGCAGCACGTGAACAAGACCGAGTCGGCGGTGCGCATCACGCACAACCCCACCGGCATCGTCGTGCAGTGCCAGAACGATCGCTCGCAGCATCGAAATCGCGACGAGGCGATGGACATGCTGCGCGCGCGACTGTACGAGCTCGAACTGCGCAAGCGGCAGGCCGAGCAGGACAAGGTCGAGGCCGGCAAGACCGACATCGGCTGGGGGCACCAGATCCGCTCGTACGTGCTCGACAACTCGCGCATCAAGGACCTGCGCACCGGTGTCGAGATCAGCGACACGCGCTCGGTGCTCGACGGCGACCTCGACGAGTTCATCTCCGCGAGCCTCAAACAGGGAGTCTGACCGGTGAACGAACGCGCCAGCGAACACGACGCACCCGCGTCGATCGAAGAGATCCGCGCGCGCGACGAGAACGCGATCGTCGCCGAGCGCCGCGCCAAGCTCGCGCGCCTGCGCGAAGAAGGCGTCGCCTTCCCGAACGACTTCGTCCCCGCGCACCGCGCCGACGCGCTCGCCGAGCACTACGGCTTCAAGACGCGCGAGCAACTCGAGCGCGAAAACGTCGAAGTCAGGCTGGCCGGCCGCGTCGTGCTCAAGCGCGTGCAAGGCAAGGCGAGCTTCGCGACGATCCAGGACGCCACCGGCCGAATCCAGCTGTACCTGAACGACCAGGGCGTCGGCGCCGACGTGCACGCCGCGTTCAAGCACTGGGATCTCGGCGACATCGTCGGCTGCCGCGGCGTGCTCTTTCGCACGATGAAGGGCGAGCTCACGGTGAACTGCAGCGAGATCCGCCTGCTCTCGAAGTCGCTGCGTCCGCTGCCCGACAAGTTCCACGGCATCGCCGACCAGGAACTGCGTTACCGGCAACGCTACGTCGATCTGATCGTCACCGGCGAAACGCGCGACACCTTCGTGGCGCGCAGCCGCACGATCGCGGCGATCCGCCGCTTCATGGACGGCAACGAATTCCTCGAGGTCGAGACGCCGATGCTGCACCCGATCCCGGGTGGCGCAACAGCTCGTCCCTTCGTCACGCATCACAACGCGCTCGACCAGCAGATGTTCCTGCGCGTGGCGCCCGAGCTCTACCTGAAGCGGCTGATCGTCGGCGGCTTCGAGCGCGTCTACGAGATCAACCGCAACTTCCGCAACGAAGGCATCAGCCCGCGCCACAACCCCGAGTTCACGATGCTCGAGTTCTACGCGGCCTACACCGACTACCAGTGGCTGATGCCGTTCACCGAGGAGCTGCTGCGCGAAGCGGCGCGAGCGGCCACCGGCGCCACCACCGTCTCCTACCAGGGGCGCAGCATCGATCTCGGGCGCCCCTTCGCGCGGATGACGATCACAGAGGCCATCCTGACCCACGCGCCGCGGTACACCGCGGCGCAGATCGAGGACGAAGGCTTCCTGCGCGCGGAGCTCGCCCGGCTCGGCGAGGACGTGCAGGCACCGGCGCTGCGCTCCGCCGGCGTCGGCGCGCTGCAACTCGCGCTCTTCGACGAGGTCGCCGAGCACAAATTGTGGGAGCCGACCTTCATCGTCGACTACCCGGTCGAGGTCTCGCCGCTGGCGCGCGGCTCCGACACCCGCGCCGGCGTCGCCGAGCGCTTCGAGCTGTTCATCACCGGACGCGAGATCGCCAACGGCTTCTCGGAGCTGAACGATCCCGAGGACCAGGCGCAACGTTTCCTCGCGCAGGTGCAGGCGAAGGACGCCGGCGACGACGAGGCGATGTACTTCGATGCCGACTACATTCGCGCGCTCGAATACGCGATGCCGCCCACCGGCGGCTGTGGCGTCGGCATCGACCGCCTGATGATGCTGCTCACCGACAGCGCGAGCATCCGCGACGTCGTGCTGTTCCCCGCGCTGAAGCGCGAAGATTGACGCTCCGGCACAGCCGCCCGTCTCCGTGTCCCTTTCCCCGGTCGGCGCCGCGATCGCCGCGCTCGGCCTGACGCAGATCGTCGGCTGGGGCACAACCCACTACCTGCCGGCGATCCTGGCCGATTCGATCGCAGCAGGGATCGGCACGAGCCCCACGCTGGTGCTCGGCTCGTTTTCCTGGGGTCTGCTGATCGCCGGACTCAGCGCGCGAGCGAGCGGCCGCCTGATGGACCGGTACGGCGCGCGCGCGGTGATGACGATCGCCTCCGTACTCGTGGCGCTAGGCTTGCTCGTGATGTCGTTCGCGCAGGGCGGGCCGCTGCTCTTCGTCGGCTGGACGCTGATCGGCCTGGCGATGCGCTCGGTCCTCTACGACGGCGCCTTCGCTGCGATGGCGGCGCTGGCCGGCCCGCAGGCGCGGCGCGCGATCTCGTTGCTCACCCTGTTCGGCGGACTCGCGTCGACGGTGTTCTGGCCGCTGGGCGGCTGGCTGGACGCCAACTTCGGCTGGCGCGCGACGCTGCAGGTCTACGCGCTGCTCAATCTCGTGCCTTGCGCGCTGCTGCACGCCCGCTTCGCCGGAAGCCGGCGGGCGGGCAGCCCCGTGCACGAAACGGACGCCGCCACACCGATCATGGAGGAGCAGCACACGCGCAATGCGCTGCGCCTGGCCGCCCTCGCCTTCACGCTGCATGCCTTCGTGCAGTCGGCAATGGCCGCGCATTTGGTCGGCCTGCTCGGCGGCTTCGGCTTCGGCGCAGCGGTCGCAGTCTCCGCGGCTTCGCTGATGGGCGTGGCGCAGGTGCTGGCGCGCGTGGCCGAGATGACGCTGCAACGCCGCCTTAGCGCAGTCGCCGTCGCGGTGCCTTCGGTCGCGCTGTTGCCAGCGTCATTCGCGGTTGCGTTGGCGCTGCCGGTAAGCACCGCGAGCGCGGCGCTCTTCGTGCTGGTCTACGGGTGCGCAAACGGACTGATGACGATCGTGCGCGGAGCTCTTCCGCTGGCGGTCTTCGGCAGCGCCGGCTACGCCGAACGGCTCGGTCGAATTGCCGCTCCCGGTTTCGTCGCCGCGGCCGCGGCGCCGGTACTGTTCTCGGCGCTGCTGGAATCGATGGGCTCGGGCGTCGGTCTCGCCCTGCTGGGCGTGCTTGCGCTCGGCGCGCTGGGCGCCATCGTCGCTCTCACCGGAATGACGCGCCGCAGCCTGCGGCCTGCCTGAACCTGCCGGATCAGGCGGCGAAGGACCCGCCGCAGCCGCAGGTGGCCTTCACGTTCGGGTTGTAGAACTTGAAGCCTTCGTTCAGTCCTTCGCGCACGAAGTCGAGCTCGATGCCGTCGAGATACGGCAGGCTCTTCGGATCGATCAGCACGCACACGCCGTTCGACTCGTATTCGACGTCGTCGGCGCGCCGCTCATCGGCGAACTCGAGCTGATACGACAGTCCTGAGCATCCGGACGCCTTCACGCCCACGCGCAGGCCCACGCCGGTGCCGCGCCGCTCGAGCGAGCGCGCGACGTGTCGCGCCGCTGCTTCGGTAAGACGGATTCCCTTCGATTCTCCCATTCGACTCCCCAGATGCTCGTGCGCCGCGCCTGCCGGAATGCGGCAGAACCGCCGCGGCGCTCGACTGGCGCGTCGGGCGCCGGGCGGCCGGCACTCAGAGCGTAGTGATGCGACCCTTCTCCAGCTTGATCGGCTGCAGCGTCGAGGTCGGGAACTCGAGCGCAGCGCGATGCTCCTTCAGGACCGAGATCTCCCTCGGATGCGACTTCGTTTCGCGACCCTTCTGCTGTTCGACGAGGTCGGCGAGCGAAACCGAATCGAGGTACTCGATCATCCGCTTGTTCAGATTCGTCCACAGCTCGTGCGTCATGCACGGGCCGTCGTCATTCTGGCAATTCTCCTGGCCGCCGCATTGTGTGGCGTCGAGCGGCTCATCGACGGCGAAGATCATGTCGGCGACCGTCACGTCTTTCATTGGCCGCGCCAGCGTGTAGCCACCCCCCGGACCCCGCGTGCTCTCAACCAACTCGTGACGCCGCAGCTTGCCGAACAACTGCTCGAGGTACGACAGCGAGATCTTCTGTCGCTGGCTGATGCCGGCGAGCGTAACCGGGCCGTGGTGCTGTCGCATCGCCAGGTCGATCATCGCAGTGACCGCAAAGCGTCCTTTGGTGGTGAGTCGCATGGAGAGCTCCGAGTAGTGGACTAGTTTAGTCTGATATTGAGAATTGTCTACTTCGGCAGTGGGAAATCTTTTCCGGAAAATCGGAAACGATTTCCGCTTTTCCTTTCCTTCCTGTCGTCGGCGCGTCCGTCGCAACGAATTCACACACGGTCTGACAGGTACTATCCCCTGTCAGGACCCGATCGCAATTCCCTACGCGATGGACGGCACGCAACCCCCTAGCATTTCAGGGTCCCGGGTAGGGAAATCCCCAGCGCAAAGGACACACGCAGAAAGGGCCTTTGCCTTTGCGGGCCGCTTCTCATTGCTCCCAGCGCCCTTGCTACGATCGCCTTCACGTGCCGACGCCAGAGAACCGGCACCAAGAGCCACGCACGGAGGAGAGATGCCCGCATTCGCAAAGGCAAAAGGTCTGTTGCTGTCGGTCGCGGCCGCTTTCTCACTGGTCGCGTGCGGCGGCGGGGGCGGCGGAGACGCGACGCTGGCGTTGAAAGGCGCGGACGGAACGGGGATTCCGTTCGCCCGGCGCCCGGTTCAGACGTCGTTCGGCCTTCTTGCAGGCGTCGAAGACGATGGAACCGGAACGCTCTCGTGGAAGGGAATTCCGTTCGCAAGCCCGCCGCTCGGGGAGCTGCGCTGGAAGGCGCCGACGGATCCCCAGGCGTGGAAAGGGCAACGCGACGCCACTGCCTTCGGAAGCGCCTGCATCCAGAACGGACGTATCTACGGACCCGGATCGAACAATCGCTACGACGACACTATCGCGAGCACGCTCAACACGCCGGTGGGCAGCGAAGACTGCCTGACGCTGAACATCTGGCGCCCGGCGAGCCGCGAGCGCGATCTCCCGGTCATCGCCTTCGTCTACGGCGGCAGCAACATCTCCGGCTACACGGCCGACCCGGTGTACGACGGAGCAGCGCTCGCAAGGCAGGCCAATGCCGTCGTCGTCACGATGAACTATCGGGTCGGCGTCCTCGGCTTCTTCGGCTTGAACCAGCTCAGGAGCGGCAGCGATCCGGTCGGTGATTCCGGCAACTTCGCGCTGCTCGACATCGTGCAGGCGCTGAAGTTCGTCCAGCGCGACATCGCGCAGTTCGGCGGCAATCCCTCCAACGTGACGTTGATGGGGCAGTCAGCCGGCGCGATCAACGTATGGGCGTTGATGACTTCGCCGCTGGCCGACTCGCTGTTCCACAAGGTGGTTCCGATCAGTGGCGGGATTTCGACCGCTGCAACGCTGCCCCCAGGCACGATCCCGACCCTCGCCCCGGCCGTGACGTACACCAACCAGGCCAACCGGCTACTCCACGAACTGCTGATCGCCGACGGACGTGCGGCCGATGTAGCTGCGGCGCAGGCTCTCGTCGCGACAATGACCGACGCGCAGGTTGCCGACTACATGCGCTCGAAGAGCGCGGCCGTCATCCTCACGACGGTGTTGACCAGGCTCGGGCCGCTGGGGTTGGGCGGCTCCGGCCCGATTCCCGACGGCACCGTCCTGCCGGCGAACCCGATCGCCGCAATCAAGGCGGGGCAGTATCGGGCGGTGCCGGTACTCGCCGGCAACACGCGCGACGAGGGAAAGCTGTTCGCGCCGTTCCTCACGGTCTTCGGCGGACCTCCCGGGTTCATCATGGACGACGCCACGCGTTTTCGTCTGATGGCGAACTTCGATCCGAACGCGCCGCAGCCCGACCTGATCACCGATATCGTCAATCCCGCATACCTGCCGGTCGGCAAGCCCGGCGGGTGGACGGCGCTCACCGAACTTCTCGACGACATCTTCATGACGGTCAACCGCATCGACGTGCTCAACGCGATCAAGCCGCGACAGTCGAACGTCTGGTTCTACCGCTTTGACTGGGACGAGGAGCCGGCGCCGTGGAACGACGTGTACGGCGCCGCACACGCGTTCGACCTTCCGTTCATCTTCGGCAACTTCGGCCCGTCGCTGTTCTCGAATGCGGTGAACGCAAACGCCAACGCCCCCGGCCGGCTGGCACTATCGAGTGCGATGATGCAGAGCATTGCCGCCTTCGCGCGGACCGGCGATCCCAACAACTCGGCTGTCCCGACGTGGCCGGCGTGGCCTGCGGCGATGGTCTTCGACGCGAGCCCGACGGCGGTATCGATCCACGTGGAGGCCGACGGAACGCTCGAGTGAAGGAAGGCACGCTGCGCGTGCGCAAACCGTAGCGGCCATCGCTTCACGAAAAGGGGCCGCAAGCGCGGCCCCTTTCTTTCGCAGCGTGCCCTTCCTCAGGCCGCCGCCACCTGCGTCGCGCGCCGCTTGGCCAGTTCGAGCAGCCCGTTGCAGGCATCCTCGATGTAGTCGAGCGTCTGGTCGAAGCCCTGCACGTTGCCGTAGTACGGATCGGGGATCGTCGCCGTCTCGTGCTCGGTGGCGAAGCGCATCAGCAGCTGAAGCTTGTGGTGCGAGGTTTTCGGCGCCAACTGCTGCAGCGCCGAGAGGTTGTCCCAGTCCATCGCCAGCACGAGATCGAACTCGTCGAAATCCTTCTCGCGCACGCGCGTTGCGCGCAGGTCGGCGATGTCGTAGCCGCGTCGGGATGCCGCCGCCTGCGCGCGTTTGTCGGGCGCCTCGCCGAGATGGAAGGCGTGCGTTCCCGCCGACGAGACGCGCACGACCTCGTCGAGTCCGGCCTGGCGCACCAGGTGCCGGAACACGCCCTCGGCCATCGGCGAGCGGCAGATGTTGCCCATGCAGACGAACAGCACGCGCGTGTTCATCGCGAGCGATACCGGTTCTCTCTTTGCCATTTTCGTATCCGTATCCGCGTGAGTCGAAGAAATCTGTTCAGGCGCTCCTGCGCCGCGTCGCAGCCCGAGCGCCGTCCGAAGCCGGATCCGCAACGAACGGAACCACATTGCTCCCCCCGTCCGAACCGAAGAATCGTTGCTTGAGCGCGGCGAGCTGGTCGCGCGTCTGCGCGGCCTTCTCGAATTCGAGGTTCTGCGCCTGCTCGAGCATCGCCTTCTCGAGCCGACGGATCTCGCGGGCGAGACCCTTCTCGCCGAGCGCTTCGTATTTCGATTGCTCCTCGGCCGCGCGCAGATCGAGGCGCGACTGCGTCGCATCGTAGACGCCGTCGATCATCTCGCGCACCTGCTTGCGCACGCCGCGCGGCACGATGCCGCGGCTCGCGTTGAAAGCCACCTGCTTCATGCGCCGACGTTCGGTCTCGTCGATCGCGCGGCGCATCGAGTCGGTGGTGCGATCGGCGTAGAGGATCGCGCTGCCGTTGAGGTTGCGCGCGGCGCGCCCGATCGTCTGGATCAGGCTGCGCTCGCTGCGCAGGAATCCTTCCTTGTCTGCGTCGAGGATCGCCACCAGCGACACCTCGGGAATGTCGAGCCCCTCGCGCAGTAGGTTGATCCCCACCAGCACGTCGAAGGCGCCCAGGCGCAGGTCGCGGATGATCTCGACGCGCTCGACGGTGTCGATGTCCGAATGCAGGTAGCGCACCCGAACGCCGTTCTCGGCGAGGTAGTCGGTGAGCTCCTCGGCCATTCGCTTGGTGAGCGTCGTGACGAGCACGCGCTCGTTGGCGGCCACGCGATCGTGGATCTCCGAGAGCAGGTCGTCGACCTGCGTCGCTGCCGGGCGAACGGTGACCTGCGGGTCGACGAGCCCGGTGGGGCGCACGACCTGCTCGACGACCTGTCCCGCGTGCGCGCTCTCGTAGGCCGCGGGCGTGGCCGAGACGAACACGCACTGGCCGATCTTGCGCTCGAACTCCTCGAACTGCAGCGGCCGGTTGTCGAGCGCCGACGGCAGGCGAAATCCGTATTCGACCAGCGTTTCCTTGCGCGAGCGGTCGCCGCGGAACATGCCGCCGAGCTGGCCGATCGTGACGTGGCTCTCGTCGATGAACATCAGCGCATCGGACGGAAGGTAGTCGACCAGCGTCGGCGGCGGATCGCCCGGACGCGCACCCGACAGATGCCGCGTGTAGTTCTCGATGCCCTTGCAGAAACCGAGCTCCTGCAGCATCTCCATGTCGAAGCGGGTGCGCTGCTCGAGGCGCTGCGCCTCGACGAGCTTGCCCTGCTCGTAGAGGAACTTCAGGCGATCGGCGAGTTCCTCGCGGATCGTCTCGAGCGCGCGCAGCACCGTCGCCCGCGGCGTCACGTAGTGCGACGATGGATAGACGGTGAAGCGCGGGATCTTCTGGCGCACGCGCCCGGTAAGCGGATCGAACAGCTGGATGCTCTCGATCTCGTCGTCGAACATCTCGACGCGCACGGCGAGTTCGGCGTGCTCGGCCGGGAAGATGTCGATCGTGTCGCCGCGCACGCGGAACGTGCCGCGCGCGAAGTCGGTTTCGCTGCGCTTGTACTGCATCGCGACCAGCCGCTGCAGCACGTCTCGCTGCGAGATGTGGTCCTTCACGCGCAGCACGAGGATCATCTCGTGGTAATCGCGCGGGTTGCCGATCCCGTAGATGCACGAGACGGTGGCAACGATCACCGTGTCGCGCCGCTCGAGCAGCGACTTCGTCGTGCTCAGCCGCATCTGCTCGATGTGCTCGTTGATCGACGAGTCCTTCTCGATGTACAGGTCGCGCTGCGGAACGTAGGCCTCGGGCTGGTAGTAGTCGTAATAGGAGACGAAGTACTCGACGGCGTTGTTCGGGAAGAACTCGCGCATCTCGGCGTACAGCTGCGCGGCCAGCGTCTTGTTCGGCGCGAGCACGAGCGCCGGGCGACCCAGGCGCGCGATGACGTTGGCCATCGTGTACGTCTTGCCCGACCCGGTTACGCCAAGCAGCGTCTGGAAGCTCAGCCCGTCGCGCACGCCCTCCACCAGACGCTCGATCGCCTCGGGCTGGTCGCCGGCGGGCGGAAACGGCTGGTGCAGCTGGAACGGGCTGCCCGGGAATCGGAGGAGCGCCTGCGCGGGCGCGGGTTCGGTCATGCAGAAGAGGCCCGGATCGATGCGTCTCGGCAGCGTGCTAAACTGTTTTTCAGGGTTGTCCCGCAGTGCCGCGCGGAGCCGGCAAGGCGGGTTTTCGCTGCATCGCACAAACCGCCACCGGCCGGCTTCTCCGGCATCACGAAGCGGGTGCGATCACCACGAAAATCCACCTGCACCAGCGTGCGAGGTGTCGGCGGCAAAACCGTCATTATCGCCTTCGCCTCCCCAAAAATCCAGCATTGCGCGCGCCTGATGTTGCAGCGCACCGAAACGCGCGCGCCCTCGATCATCCCACTCGAAGAGTTCCGACCGCGATGACTTCGTCGATGTTTTCTGCCGTGGAAATGGCGCCCAGGGATCCTATCCTCGGCCTGACCGAAGCCTTCAATGCCGACCCGCGCGCCAGCAAGGTGAACCTGGGCGTCGGCATCTACTACGACGACAACGGGCGGATTCCGCTGCTCGAGGCGGTGCGTCAGGCCGAGCGCGCCCGGATCGATGCCGCACCGGCGCGCGGCTACCTGCCGATCGAAGGCTTCGGCGCCTACAACCAGGCCGTCCAGAAACTGCTGTTCGGCGCCGATTCGCCGCTGCTCGCAGCCGGTCGCGTGGCGACCTTCGAGGCGCTGGGCGGAACCGGAGCGCTGCGTGTAGGGGCCGATTTCCTGCGCCGGCTCTACCCGCAGGCAGGCGTCTGGATCAGCAACCCGAGCTGGGAGAACCACCGCGCGCTGTTCGAGGCGGCTGGATTCGCCGTGCAGGCCTACCCTTACTACGACCCCGCCACGCACGGCCTGCGTTTCGACGCGATGCTCGAGGCGCTGCGCGGTCTTCCCGCGCACTCGATCGTCGTGCTGCACGCCTGCTGCCACAACCCGACCGGCGTGGACCTGAACGCCGCCCAGTGGGACGCCGTCGTTTCGGTAGTGCGCGAGCGTGGGCTCGTTGCCTTCCTCGACATGGCGTACCAGGGCTTCGCCGAAGGCATCGAAGCCGACGCGATGGCGGTGCGCAAGTTCGCCGACTCCGGCCTGTCGTTCTTCGTGTCGAGTTCGTTCTCGAAGTCGTTCTCGCTGTACGGCGAGCGTGTGGGTGCGCTGTCGATCGTCACCGCCGACCGCGACGAAGCGGCCCGCGTCACGAGCCAGGTCAAGCGCGTGATCCGCACCAACTACTCGAACCCGCCGACGCACGGCGCGGCGATCGTCGCTGCGGTGCTGTCCACGCCGGAGTTGCGCGAACGGTGGGAGCGCGAGCTCGCCGGAATGCGCGATCGGATCCGCGCGATGCGCACCGGACTCGTGCAGCGGCTGCGCGAGAATGGCGTCAACCGGGATTTCTCCTTCGTCGAGCGCCAGCGCGGGATGTTCTCGTATTCCGGGCTGAATCCGAAGCAGGTCGAGCGGCTGCGCGACGAGTTCGGGATCTACGCGGTCGGCACCGGACGCATCTGCCTGGCGGCGCTGAACAGCCGGAACATCGATGCGGTGGCGAAGGCGATGGCGGGGGTGATCAAGGGCTAGCACGCCCCCCGCTCGCTTCGACGCCGCGATCCGATATACTGGCGGGCTATTCCCCGATAGCTCAGTCGGTAGAGCGACGGACTGTTAATCCGCAGGTCCCTGGTTCGAGCCCAGGTCGGGGAGCCAAAAATCCGAAGGGAGTTCGCTGCAGTCGCATCGGACTCCCTTTTCTTTTCGCCTTCATCGTTCACTGCAGCGGGCAACGGACCGCTGCGCCTCGCATTCAGTGCTTGCGCCGAGCCGTGCGGAAAGTGATCGACCAACGCAGCGTGTTCGTCGGCGCAACGCTGTGCTGCCACCGCCAGCGAGCGATGCCGCGCAGCAGGTAGATCGAGCGCGGCGCGAGGGCCAGGCGAATGATGTCGGCGCGCTTCGGCTGCTCCGGCGGATAGGGACGAAAGCGCATCGTCGCCTCGCCGCCAAGCGACACGCCTGCCACGTCCTCGAAATCCGGCACATCGCGATGCCAGCCGAGCGGCGTTCCCGGTGCGTATTCGGCGACCAGCACGTGCACGAGATGCGCGGGCTCGACGCCGAGCCACTGCGCGACGCGTGCGCGCAGGGCATGCAGTTCGACGACGAGCTCGGCGGACGGTCGAAGGCGGTTCGCGTCGTAATCGAAGCTGCCGCCATAGCTGACGACGCGGCGCCGGGCGCTGTATTGCTTGTACCTGGCCGCCTCGAACGGGAGCGTGCGAACGAGCGCGATCAGTGCGCGCTCCTCGTCGAGATCGAGAAAATCGGGCTCGTAGCGCAGTCCTTCCGGCAGGTGCGCGGGGAGCGGGACGGGCGCATCGAACAACGACGCTTGTCGATCCGATTCCATCCGAGCACCCTGGCTTCCGGTCAACACCCCGCGTCAGACGCCGCTCGGATACGTCTCCGGCACTTCGTCCATCCGCCAGCGGGCGCCCGGGTCGAGCGGCTCGAGCGCTCGCGTGACGTCGAAATGCAGCACGGCGTCGAACTGCGCCGGCAGCCGCGCGTGGAAATAGTGGCTCATCCGCTCCGACTCCGGCAGGTAGATCACGCCGATCGCGCGCTCGAGCATCGGCTCGGCGAAGGCCTTCGCGAAGCGCGGCTCGTTCGGGTGCAGCACGAAGCGCTCCGGCCCTGCTTCGTGAAAGAGCGCTTCGAAGCTGCCGGCGAGTCCGGGGCGCACGCTCTTGCGCTGCTCGGTCCCACCCCACTCGGACGCAGCGGTGACGCTTCCCTGGAACGTGGTGAACCCGACTAGCGTGCATCGGTGTGCCCCATAGCGCTCGCGTGCGAGTTGCCCGACGTTCCATTGCCCGTCGGCGCCCATCTCGGTCGCGCCCGCGTCGCCCAGGTGCGAGTTGTGCGCCCACAGCGCGATCCGGGGCTCGCGGCCGAGTTGCTGTGCCAGGTGCGTGTCGAGCGCTTGCAGCGTGTCCACCATGTGCCGATCGCGCAAGTTCCACGACGAGACGCGTCGGCCGAACATCGCGCGGTAGTACTCCTCGGCGTTGCGCACCAGGCGGGCGTTCTGCTCGGCGTCGAACAATGCGTCGCTCTCGGCGCCTTCGCGCTCGATGGCCTCGATCGAGCGCTCGCGCAACTCGACCAGTTGCTGCACGACGGCCTGCTCGCAATCACGCTTGAGGTCGAAGGCGACCGAGTAGCCGTAGACCTGCGCGTCCTCGCGGAAGTGGTCGAAGCAGCCGTAGCGGGCGCGTGCGCGCTTCGCTGCTTCGGGATCGACGCTGTCCAGATACGCGAGCACCGCGTCGATCGACGCCGACAGGCTGTACAGGTCGAGCCCGTAGAAGCCGACGCGACGGTCCGGCGGCTGCGCGTCGTTCCATTGCCGCAGCCATCCGATGAAATCACGCACGATCGTATTGCGCCACATCCAGTGCGGGAATCGCCGGAAACCGCCCAGCGCTTCCTCGGCACTTCGGTCGTGCGAACTGCCGCGCACATAGCGGTTCACGCGCTGCGCGTCGGGCCAATCGGCCTCGACCGCGACGGCGTCCAGCCCATGGTCGACGATCAGGCGCTTCGTGAGCTCGGCGCGCTGCTCGTAGAACTCGCGGGTGCCGTGCGAGGCTTCGCCAAGCAAAGCGAAGCGTCGCGACGCGAGCAGCGCCATGAGCTTCTCGTCGTCGGCGGCATGCTCGCCGATCTCGCGCGAATGCGCTCGCAGCGCTTCGCGAAGCCGGTTCTCGCGCGCCCGCTCGGCGCGTCGTCGTTCGAGAGTCGGAGTCATCGCTGCCGTCCCATCGGTTGCATAGGCGAAAGCCCGAACGCCGTATCCGCATCGGCCGATTCCGTGGCTTCGCTCGGCGTGCGCGCCTCGTCCGGCGTGATGTCCACGAACACGTGCCGCATGCGCGGGAAGCGTGCGCGGATCGTGCGCGAGATGCGCTCGAAGGTCAGGTGCGTATGGAACTCCCCGGGGCGTCCGTGGCGCAGATCGAGCTCGAGCACGAGCATGACTTCCTCGGGACCCAGGTACATCGTCAGCACCCGACACACCCGCTCGACCTGCGGCTCGGCACGCACGATGCGCCGGACCTCGTCGAGCGTCTTGCGGTCGGCGCCCTCGCCGACCAGCAACCCCTTGCTCTCGTAAACCATCAGCAGCGCCACCAGGCACAGCAACACGCCGATGGCCACCGACGCAGCGCCGTCGATCCACGGCCTGTCCAGCCGGACGGCGAGCGTCATGCCGACGAACGCGAAGACGAGCCCGAGCAGCGCCGCGGAATCCTCGAGCAATATGGTGAAGCTGGTCGGGTCCTTCGTCGTGCGGATCGTCTCGACGAAGCCGCGGCCGCGCTGCTCGACCCGGAACGCCTTCAGCCCGTAGTACCAGGACACGCTCTCGAAGACGGCGGCGACCGCGAGCACGCCGGAGCTCCAGGCGAGATCGCCGGGCGGTTCGCCGCCGCGGATGTGGACGATACCCGAGACGATCGACATTCCGCCGCCGAGCGCGAAGACGAGTACGCCGACGATCAGCGCCCAGAAGTACAGCTCGTGCCCATAGCCGAACGGATGCTCGGCATCGGGCGGGCGGTGGCTGCGTTTCATGCCGTACAACATCAGCCCGCCGTTGCCGGTATCGACGAGCGAGTGGATCGCCTCGGAGAGCATCGCCGCACTGCCGGAGAAGCCGGCGGCAACGAACTTCGCCACGGCAATCGCCAGGTTCCCGATGATCGCGGCAACGACGGCCGTTTTCGATTCCTGCGCCATCGACGTCCCCCGCAACCGGCGTGCCGGGCGCTCGGACGAGCTACGTGGACGAGGTCATCGTGGACGAGGTGCGCGCGCTCGCGATCGAGCGATTCACCCGCGTGGCGCCCGCATCGAAGCGAGCGCCTGCGCCCATTTGAGCAACTCGTCGAGCAGCGCGACGGCGGCCTGGTCGATCGCCTCCGACGGCTGCAGCCGCCCGCTCTCGATGTGTCGGGCGACATAGGGAATCATCACGCCCTCGACCATCGGCATCATCTTCAGCGTCGTCGCCTGCAGCTTCGCCTGTTGCGCAGCGCGCAGCCCGCCGGAGATCCCGCCGTAGCTGACGAACCCGCACGGCTTGTAGTTCCATTCGCGATAGACGAAGTCGAGCGCGTTGACGAACGAAGGCGGCGGCGAGTAGTTGTACTCGGGCAGCACGAAGACGTAGGCGTCGGCACTCGCCACGCTTGCCGCCCAGCGCTTCGTGTGCTCGTGCTCGTAGCGCTGCTGCGTCGGGTGGTGCGGCTCGTCGTAGATGGGAAGCGCGAAGTCGGCGAGATCGACGAGCTGTGCGTCGAAGCGGGCGTGGTCTTGCGCGCGCTCGTGGAACCAGTGCGCGACCGCGGGGCCGACCCGACCGGGTCGCGTGCTGCAGATGATCGATTGAAGCTTCGGTTTCATGGGTCGGTTCCAGCAAGGCGCGTGCGCGGATGCGAAGGTCCATGTTCCCTTGACCGCGCGCAAGGCGCAAGGCGGCAATGGCATTAGCCTGCAAGCGGGAGGCGCTGGACGGTGGACGTCATCCGCAAGCGCGTCGCGACTCTCGTCGCAACGCCGAACCTGACCGACTACGACGAGGAACGCGAGCGCTTCTCGTGGGCGCAGGCACGCTCTGCGCTCGACGGCCTGCCGGATGGGCGGGGGCTGAACATTGCGCACGAATGCGTCGATCGCCACGCCCTCGGCCCCAGGGCGCAGGTTGTGGCGCTGCGCTGCGTCGCCCGCGACGGCTCGGTGCAGCAATTCTCCTACGCGCAACTGCGCGAGGCGACGAACCGCTTCGCCAACGTGCTCGCTGCGCTCGGCGTGAGCGCCGGCGATCGGCTCTTCGTGCTGTCCGGCCGCATCCCCGAGTTGTACGTCTCTGTACTCGGCGCGCTGAAGCACCGCTGCGTGGTGACGCCGCTGTTCTCGGCCTTCGGCCCGGAGCCGATCGCCACGCGGCTGGAGCGCGGATCGGCACGCGTGCTCGTGACGACCAGCACGCTGTATCGGCGCAAGGTCGCCGAGATCCGCGCGTCGCTGCCCGCGCTCGCGCACGTGCTCGTCGTTCGCGAGTACGACGATCCGCTGCCGCCCGGCACGATCGACCTGCAGGAAGCGCTGGACGCTGCCGGTGTCGATTACACGATCGGCCCCACCGATCCGCAGATGCCCGCCCTGCTGCATTTCACCAGCGGCACCACCGGCAAACCGAAGGGCGCGCTGCACGTGCACGAGGCGATCGTCGCGCACCACGCCACCGCGCGCTTCGCGCTCGACCTGCACGAAGACGACGTCTTCTGGTGCACCGCCGACCCCGGCTGGGTGACCGGCACCTCGTACGGCATCGTCGCGCCACTCGCGCACGGCATCACGCTCGTTGCCGACGAAGGCGACTTCGACGCCGAGCGCTGGTACGACATCCTCGATCGCGAGCGCGTGTCGGTGTGGTACACGGCGCCGACGGCGGTGCGGATGATGATGAAGTCGGGCGCGCAGGCGGCGCGCGCGCGATCGTTCCCGCGGCTGCGGTTCATCGCCAGCGTCGGCGAGGCGTTGAACCCGGCGGCAGTCGCCTGGGGCATCGAGGCCTTCGGCCTGCCGATCCACGACAACTGGTGGCAGACGGAGACGGGCGGCATCATGGTTGCCAACTACGCGGCGCTCGACATCCGTCCCGGTTCGATGGGCAGGCCGCTGCCGGGCGTCGATGCCCGGATCGTCCGTCGCGCAGCGGACGGAGCCATCGAGGCGGCGCCGGACGGCGAGGAAGGCGAACTCGCGCTGCGGCGCGGTTGGCCATCGATGTTCCGCGGCTACCTCGACGACCCCGAACGCACGGCAAAGTGCTTTGCCGGCGACTGGTACCTGTCGGGCGATCTCGCGCGACGCGACGCCGACGGCTACTTCTGGTTCGTCGGCCGCGCCGACGACATGATCAAGTCGGCCGGCCACCTGATCGGGCCCTTCGAGGTGGAGTCGGCGCTGATGGAGCACCCTGCCGTGCACGAGGCCGGCGTCATCGGCAAGCCCGAGCCCACGGTCGGCGAAGTGGTCAAGGCCTTTGTCGTGCCGAAGCCCGGCGTCGAAGCGGACGAAGCGCTGCGCCGCGAACTGCTCGGGTTCGCACGCAAGCGGCTGGGCGCGGCGGTTGCACCGAAGGAGATCGACTTCGCAGACTCGCTGCCCAAGACGCGCAGCGGAAAGGTGCTGCGCCGCCTGCTGAAGGCGCGCGAGCTCGGCCTGCCCGAGGGCGATACGTCGACGCTGGAGGCTTCATGAGCGAAAGCGACGCCATCGACGCGCGCGAGGCGCGCGCGCTGCTGATGCAGATGATCCGCATCCGCCGCTTCGAGGAGAAGTGCGCCGAGCTGTACGGCGCGGGAAAGATCCGCGGCTTCCTGCATCTGTACATCGGCGAGGAAGCGGTCGCCGCCGGATCGGTGCCATGCCTGCGCGACACGGACGCGATCTTCGCCACCTACCGCGAGCACGGCCACGCGCTTGCGCGCGGCGTGCCGGCCGCCTCGATCATGGCGGAGATGTACGGCAAGCGCGAGGGCTGCAGCGGCGGTCGCGGCGGCTCGATGCACCTGTTCGACGTCGCCCGGCGCTTCTACGGCGGCAACGCGATCGTCGGCGGCGCGCTTCCGCTGGCTGCCGGCATGGCCCTCGCGGAAGCGATGCGCGCCACCGATCACGTGGTCGCCTGCTTCTTCGGTGAGGGAGCGATGGCCGAGGGCGAGTTCCACGAAACCGCCAACCTCGCCGCGTTGTGGAAGCTGCCGCTGCTGCTGCTGTGCGAGAACAACCTGTACGCGATGGGCACGGCGTTGTCGCGCTCGCAGGCCAACGTCGAGCTCTGCGAGCGCGCACACAGCTACGGCATGCCCGCAACGTCGGTCGACGGCATGGACGTGCTGGCGGTGCGCAGCGCGATGCGCGATGCGCTCGAACGGATGCGTCAAACGCGCGGCCCCTATTTCATCGAGTTCCGCACCTACCGCTTCCGCGCGCACTCGATGTTCGATCCCGAGCTATACCGCGATCGTGCCGAGGTCGAGCAGTGGAAGAAGCGCTGCCCGGTAGCCGCCTTCACGCGGTTCGTTCTCGAGCGGCGGCTGGCCTCGGCCGCGGAGGTCGAAGCGATCGAAGCGAGCGCCGAAGCCGAGGTCCGCGAGGCGGTGCAGGCGGCCGAGGCCGGCAGCTGGGAGCCGATCGAGGATCTGCACCGGCACGTCTGCGCCGAGCACGCACCGGCAGGACAGCCGCAATGACGATCGTACGCACCACCTACCGCGAGGCGCTGCGCGCCGGACTGCGCGAAGCACTGCAGCGCGACGAGCGCGTCTTCCTGATGGGCGAGGACGTCGGCCGCTACGGCGGCACCTACGCCGTCAGCAAGGGCCTGCTCGAGGAGTTCGGCGAGCAGCGCGTGCGCGACACGCCGTTGTCCGAGGCGGCCTTCGTCGGCGCCGGCATCGGCGCGGCGATGGCGGGGCTGCGCCCGATCGTCGAAGTGATGACGGTGAACTTCAGCCTTCTGGCGCTCGACCAGATCGTCAACAATGGGGCGACGCTGCGACACATGTCGGGCGGCCAGATCGGCATTCCGCTCGTCGTACGGATGACCACCGGCGCCGGGCGCCAGCTGGCCGCGCAGCACTCGCATAGCCTCGAAGGCTGGTATGCGCACGTGCCCGGCCTGCGCGTGGTCGCGCCGGCCACGCTCGCCGACGCCCGCGGCATGCTGAGCGCCGCGCTCGACGATCCCGATCCGGTGATCGTCTTCGAGCACGCGATGCTGCTGCCGATGGAGGGCGAGCTCGACGAATCGGCAACGGCGGTCGACATCGACCACGCGGCCGTGCGACGCCCGGGCCGCGACCTCACGCTCGTCACCTACGGCGGTTCGCTCTTCAAGTGCCTGGCCGCCGCCGAGGCGCTCGCGCGCGACGGCATCGAGGCCGAAGTGCTCGATCTGCGCACGCTGCGCCCGCTCGACGTCGAGTCGATCGTCGCGAGCGTGGCGCGCACGCGGCGCGCGGTCGTCGTCGACGAAGGCTGGAAAACGGGCAGCCTCGCCGCCGAGATCGTCGCGACGATCGTCGAGCAGGCGTTCTACGAGCTCGACGCGCCGCCCGCGCGCGTGTGCTCGGCCGAGGTGCCGATTCCATATCCGGCGCACCTGGAGAACGCCGCGCTGCCGCAGATCGAGAACATCGTCGTTGCGGCTCGCGGGGTGCTCGAGCATGCATGAGCTGTGCATGCCGACGCTCGGCGCCGATATGGAAGACGCGCTGCTGCTCGAGTGGCGCGTGGCGCCGGGAGACGCGGTGGCACGCGGCGCCGTCGCCTGCGTCGTCGAGACACAGAAGGGCGCGATCGACGTCGAGAACTGGGAAGCGGGAACCATCGCGCGGCTGCTCGCGCAACCCGGCGAGCGCATCGCCGTCGGCACGCCGATCGCCGTGCTCGCGCAAGAGGAAGAAGACTGGCAGAGCGTCGCCGCGGAGCACGAGGCGAAGGCGACAGTGCCGCCGGCCGCGGCGGCGAGCACGGATCGCGCCGGGGCAGCGAGCGTCCCGCCGGCGGCTGGCCCGGCCGCGCGCGCAGCAGCAGCCGCCACCCGCGTGCCGCGCAGCTCTCCTGCGGCACGCCGGCGCGCAGCCGAGCTGGGCATCGACCTGCAGGCGCTCGCCGCGCGCAGCGACGGAGAGATCATCTCGCTCGCCGACGTCGAGGCGGCGGCCAGCGCGGGCGCTGCGGGCGGATCTGCCGTCGAGAAGGCAGGCGCGGCAGCCGCGGAACCCGCGGCGGGCACGTCGCCGCCCGCGGAAGACTCGATGCGTACGGCGATCGCCGCGGCGATGTCGCGCTCCAACCGCGAGATCCCGCACTATCACGTGAGCGCCGAGATCGACATCGATGCCGCCTGGCGCCGGCTGGAGGCGTACAACCGCGACCGCCCGATCGCGCAGCGCGTGCTGTTCGCCGCGCTCGCAATGCAAGCCGTCGCCGGAGCGCTGCGCGACGTTCCTGAGCTCAACGGTCGGTACGTCGACGGCGCTCTGCATCGGGCGACGTCGGTGCACGTCGGCGTCGTGACCTCGCTGCGCGGCGGCGGCGTCGTGATCCCTACCGTGCACGATGCCGATCGACTGTCCCTTTCCGGATGGATGGAGGCGTTGCGGGAGGTCGTCACGCGCGCGCGCCAGGGCCGTCTGCGCAGCTCCGACCTCGCCGACTCGACGATCACCGTCACCAACCTCTCCGATTCGGGCGCCGACGACGTGCACGGGCTCATCTATCCGCCGCAGGTGGCGCTCGTGGGCCTCGGACGCATCGCACCGCGTCCGGTCGTCGGCGACGACGGCGAGATCGTCGCCCGGCGCACGATACGCGTGACGCTCGCGGGCGACCACCGCGCGAGCGACGGCTTGGCCGGCGCACGTTTCCTGTCCGCGCTGCGCGAGCGCCTCGGTCGCGCGGAGACAACGGAATGACCGAACGACCGACGTCCGCGGCCGAACCGGACCACGCGGCCAGCGAGCGCGAAGCGATGCGCGAGGCGATCTACGCGAGCCTGCGCAGCGTCGCCCCCGAGTTCGATCCGTCGTCGATCGATGGGCGCCGCCCATTGCGCGACGAGGCCGACATCGACTCCTTCGACTTCCTGAACCTGCTGATCGACCTGCAGGCGCGCACGGGCATCGAGGTGCCCGAAGCCGACTACGCAAGGGTCGGCACCCTGGATGCAATGCTCGCGTACCTGCTCGAAAGACGCGGCACGGATGACGCATCCTCGACTGCTGCCGCATGACCGCCTGGCCCACCGATCTCTACCAGCTGTCGAGCCCCGACCGGACGCACGACGGCGACGCACCGCTTGCGCCGTCTCTACCGAGCACCGACGACAAGCTCCGCTTCCTGCGCTCGCGCGCTGCGCACGGCTGCGAACCGGAGGAAACCGAGTGGCTCGAGACGCACATGTCGTGGGTCCTCCTGGCCGGCGAGCGCGCGCTGAAGATGAAGAAACCGGTGCGCTTCCCTTTCCTCGATTTCTCGACGGTCGAATTGCGCGAACGCCATTGCCGCGAGGAACTGCGGCTCAATCGACGGCTCGCGCCCGACGTGTACCGCCGACTAGTGGCGATGCAGTGGGCCGACGGCGCGCTGCATCTCGTTGCCGAGGAACGGCTGCCGGCGCCTGGCGTCACCGTCGACTGGCTGGTCGAGATGCAGCGACTGCCGCGCGACGAGATGCTCGATTGGAGGATCGCGGAGCGGCGCGTCGACCCCGACGACATCGACCGCCTGGCGCAAACGCTCGCCGCGTTCTACCGCGACGCTCCGCGCACGCGCCTGGATGCGTCCGCGTGGTTCGAGCGACTGCGCAGCGAGCATGCGGCGACCGAGCGCGTTCTGCTGCTGCCAGGCTTCGCGTCGCTCGGCGCCGGGCCCGTGCTCGATCGGTTGTCGAAGGCGCTCGACGAGCATGCGGCTGCATTGCACGAACGCGTTCGCGGGGGTCACGTCGTCGAGGGCCACGGCGATCTGCGCCCCGAGCACATCTGCCTGCTCGATTTCCCCGTCGTCATCGACTGCCTCGAGTTCGACGCCGGCCTGCGCCAGGTCGATCCCTTCGACGAGCTCTCCTTTCTCGGACTCGAGTGCGCGATGGCGGGCGCTGAATGGATCGGCCCGCGAATCATCGCGTCGGTGGGCGCGCGACTCGGCGAATGCGCGCCGCCTGCGCTCGTCTGCCTCTACACGGCGAACCGCGCCGCGCTGCGCGCGCGCCTCGCCGCCGCGCACCTGCTCGACGACGAGTCGCGCACGCCGCAACGCTGGCTTCCGCTGGGGCAACGGTATCTGCAGCGTGCGGCTGAGGCGCTCGACAAGCTGTCGGAGCCGCCCCTGGGTGCCGGCACGACTCAGGATCACGGCGTGTAGGCGTTATCCGTGCGGCCCCCCAGCGCACCCGCGAAAAGCGGTGCGCAGGATACAACGCGCAGTTTCGCGCGCAGCGGATCGTCCTGCGCTATGCGGAAAGCCGGCACGCTGTCGCTCACCCACACCTGCTCGATTGCGTCGTCGCGCAGCACCTCGGCGGCGGGCGCGACGAAGAGTCCGTGCGCCGCGCAGGCGATCACCGATGCCGCGCCCGCACCGCGCAGCGCGAGCGCGGCACGGCGCATCGTCTCGCCGCTGGCGATCAGGTCGTCGTACAGCAGCACGGTGGCGTCCTGTACGTCGCCGGCGACCAGGCCGGCCGACGTGACGATGCCCGCGCTTCGTCGCTTGTCGACCATCGCAAAGCCCACCGGCGCGCCGATGCGCGCCTGCAGCGCCTCACCCCACAGTTGCGCGCGCTTGACGCCGCCCGGGTCGGGCGAGGCAACGGCCAGCGGACCGCGCGCGGCCAGCGGCAACGCGAGCGCGTCGAAGGCCGGATGGGCATCGAGATGCATCGTCGGCAGGCGGAAGGCGTTCTGCAACGCTGCGACGTTGTGCGCCTCGAGCACGACCAGCCGGTCGGTTCCCACCGCCTCGAAGAGTTGCGCGACGTAGCGCAAACCGACCGGATCGTGTGGCTTGGTGCGTCGGTCCTTGCGTGCATACGCGAGATACGGCACCAGCGCCGTCACGCGGGCGGCGCCGTGGTCCCGCAGCGTCGCCACGAAGGCGAGCAGGCGCCACAGCTTGTCGTGCGGGCTGTCCAGCGGCCCGCCGTGCAGCCCGAGCAGCACGCAGGCGTCGGCGCCGCGCACGTCGACCAGCGGCCGCAGCTTGCACTCGCCGTCGACGAAGCGGCGCTCCTCGTGAGGCGCGATGGGAACGTCGAGCGCGGCCGCCAGCGCATGCGCCAGCGAGTCGTCCGCAGCCTCGAGACTGAAGAGCATCACGACGCATCTCCCCTGCCCCAGTCCATCCGGGCAAAGGCATGCACGAAGCGGTCGAGGTCTTCGACCGGGAGCCGGTCGATGCCTCCCGCCCCCTCGCGGCCGCTTCCGCCGAAGCGCGCGCACAGGTCGCCGGCGCCCGAAGGGGAATCGAGCGGCGCTCGTACGCTCGCAACGAGCGAGCCGTCCGCGCGACGGCGCAGCACCGCGTGCGCGCGCGACGGCGCAGCGACGGCCCAGGCGTTGGCCGCGCTGCCGATCACGCGCCGGCTCCAGGCGGCGTCGGGCAGCACGTGGATGCTGCCGGTGGTGCCACTCCAGTACGCGGGAACATCGAGCGCACACGCCAGGTCGGTAGCGCGCAACGCCACCAGCTCCGCAGCGATCGGTTCCTCGTCGAAGAAGGCCAGCGGTTCGCGATGGCGAACGAGCAGCGGGTAGAGGGCGGCCGGCGCGATGCGTACGTCCGACTCGTGCTCGCCGTAGGCGTTGTAGTTGATCGCCTCGCCGAGGAGGCGCAGCCGCTCGCAACCCGCCGCGTCGATGCCGGCCTCGCCGGCCAACCGCTCGCCGAGCGCCTGCAGGTTGTCGCCATAGGCGCCAACCGCCGCCCAGGCCCGAAACACCCCGCCGAGGTGGCGATCGACGATCCCGCTGGTGCACACCCCGGCGGACATGTCGATGTGCGCATCGAGGCGCGGATGCCGCGGGATGTCGGACACGGCGTGGTGGTCGAAATAGCGCACCCGGGCGCCGCGCTCGAGCAGGCGAAGCAGCGCCTGGTGATTGCGCTGCATCGAAAGGTCGAGCACGAGCACCTCGTCGCCGTTGCCGGCATCGACCCGCTCGAGCAACGCGATCTCGCGCTTCAGCCCGGTGACGAGCGTCGAAGGCGCCGGTTCGTGCAGGCGCCACTGCACGAGCGCGCACAGCCCGTCGGCGTCGCCGTTGCAGACGTCGAAGCGTGCGCCGGCCGCTTGCGTCGTATCGTTGGCGTTCATGTCGCCATCGTGCCGCGGTCGGCGCCGCGCGCCAAGTCGCAGCCTGGCGCCGCGGTTTGTTCTCGACTCGTCGCCGACGCTATACGATCGATCCCGGAAGGAAGGAACGGGCGATGGTCGATCGCTGGGAGCACTACGAGCACGAGGCCGACGTCGGCATTCGCGGCATCGCTGCGACGATCCCGGGCGCCTTCGAGCAGGCGGCGCTCGCGCTCACCGCGGTCGTCACCGATCCCGCAGGCGTACGCTGCGAGCAGCCGATCGACCTCGCCTGCGAGGCCCCGGACGCCGAGTTGCTGTTCGCCGAGTGGCTGAACGCGCTCGTCTACGAGATGGCCGTGCGCCGCATGCTGTTCGGTCGCTTCGAGGTGCGGATCGACGGCACGCGGCTGCAGGCACGAGCCTGGGGCGAACCGACGTCGCCCGCGCGGCACCGCCCGGTGGTCGAAATCAAAGGCGCCACCTACACGACGCTGCGCGTCGCGCGCCTGCCCGGCGGCGAGTGGCTTGCGCAGACCGTCGTCGACGTCTGAGAAAGGACGAAGACTGGGAGATTCCGCGAGCATGGACATCGGAAAGCTGCAGCGACGCGGCGAGTGCGAATGGGAAGCGCCGCCCCACGGCGCGATGCGCGTTCCGGTCGTCTTCTTCGCCAGCGAAGGACTGCTGCGCGCGATGGACGACAAGGTGCTCGAGCAGGCGGCGAACGTCGCCGCCTTGCCGGGCATCGTGCAGGCGTCGTACGCGATGCCCGATGCGCACTGGGGATACGGCTTCCCGATTGGAGGCGTGGCCGCCTTCGATCCGGCGCAGGGCGGCGTCGTTTCCGCCGGCGGCGTCGGCTTCGATATCTCCTGCGGCGTGCGCTGCCTGCATACCGGACTTCGCCGCGAAGACGTGATCGCCGTGCAGAAGCCGCTGGCCGACCTGCTGTTCGAACGGATTCCGGCGGGCCTGGGCAGCGTCGGCGCGATCTCGCTTTCGCCGAAGGAGATGGACGAGATGCTCGCCGGGGGCGCGCAATGGGCGCTCGAGCAGGGATGGGGCGAGCCCGGCGACCTCGAACGCATCGAGGAGCGCGGTCGGATGGCGCACGCGGACCCGGCGAAGGTGTCGACGAAAGCTCGGCAGCGCCAGCGCGAGGAGATGGGCACGCTGGGCAGCGGCAACCATTATCTCGAGGTGCAACGCGTTGCGCAGGTGCACGACGAAGCAGTCGCGCGCGACTGGGGCCTGCTCGAGGACGACGTGGTCGTGATGATCCACTGCGGCTCGCGCGGGCTCGGCCACCAGATCGGCAGCGAGTTCCTGCGCGAAATGGCGATCGCCGCACCGAGCTTCGGCCTCGCGCTGCCCGACCGCGAACTCGCCTGCGCACCGCTCGACTCGGCGCTGGGCCGCGCCTACCTTGGCGCGATGCGCGCGGCGATCAACTGCGCGCTGGCCAATCGGCAGATCCTCACCCATCTGGTGCGCGAGGCCTTCGCGGAACTCCTGCCGGCCGCCCGCCTGCCGCTGCTCTACGACGTCTCGCACAACACCTGCAAGCAGGAGTGGCACAGGGTCGACGGCGTGCGGCGCCCCCTGTACGTTCACCGCAAGGGCGCGACGCGGGCCCTTGGGCCCGGCCATCCGGAACTGCCCGAAGCGCTGCGCGCTCACGGCCAACCGGTGCTGATCGGCGGCTCGATGGGCGCCGGCTCCTGGGTACTCACCGGTGCCTCGGGCGCCGACGAGCGCGCGTTCTCGTCGGCCTGCCACGGCGCCGGACGCGCGATGAGCCGCAACCAGGCAGCCAAGCGCTGGCGGGGCCGGCAGGTGATCGACGAACTCGCTGCGCGCGGCATCCTCGTGCGCAGCCCCTCGTCGCGCGGCGTCGCCGAGGAGGCCCCCGGCGCGTACAAGGACGTGCGAGCGGTGGTCGACGCCGCCGAAGCCGCCGGGCTCGCGCGCAAGATCGCCTGGCTCGAGCCGCTCGTGTGCATCAAGGGGTGAGCGTCACGGCGCACGACCAAAGCCGATGGCGCCTGCTGCTCGCCGGCGACGTCATGCTCGGCCGCGGCATCGACCAGGCGCTGGCGCATCCTTCGGACCCCGCTCTGCACGAGCCCTGGGTGCGCGACGCCCGCGAATATCTTCGCCTGGCCGAGCGGGTCAACGGTCCGATACCGGCGCCGTTGCCGCCGGAGTACGTCTGGGGCGACGCGCTCGAGGCGCTCGATCGTCTCGCACCGGACCTGCGCATCGTCAATCTCGAGACGGCGATCACCGAGGCCGACCGGCCGTGGCCCGGCAAGTCGATCCACTATCGGATGCACCCGGCCAACATCGACTGTCTGCTGGCGCTCAGGCCGGACTGCTGCGTGCTCGCCAACAACCACGTGCTCGATTGGGGCGTGGAAGGCCTCGCCCAGACGCTGGGCACCCTCGCACACGCCGCGGTGCGCACCGCGGGCGCCGGCCTCGACAAGGCCGAGGCGATCGCGCCGGCGACGCTCGCGTTCCCCACGGGCCGCACCCTCGTCTTTGCCTGCGCCACCGCCGACAGCGGGGTTGTCGAGGCGCAGGCCGCGCGCGGGTCGCGCGCCGGCGTCGCGTGGCTGCGCGACTGCAGCGCGAGAACGGGCGATCGGCTCGCCGAGCGCATCGCCACGCAGCGGCGTCCCGGGGACTTCGTCGTGCTCTCGATCCACTGGGGCGCGAACTGGGTTCGCCAGGTGCCGCAGCAACAGCGCGCGTTCGCGCGCCGCCTGCTCGATTCGGGCGCGGTCGACGCGATCCACGGGCACTCGTCGCACCATCCGCTGCCGGTGGAGGTCCACGGCGGAAAGCTCGTCCTGCACGGCTGCGGCGACCTCGTCAACGACTACGAGGGAATCGGCGCCCACGGCGAGCTGCGCAGCGACGTCGGCTGCCTGTACGTGGCCGACTTCGACGTCGCAACCCGATGCTGCGTGCAGCTGCGCGTCGTCCCGCGGCAGCTGCGCCGCTTCCGCCTCGGCACGCTCGACGATGCCGCCCTCGCCTGGCTCACCGCCTTCGTCGCCCGTCCCGGGGACGCGACCTTCGCCCGATTTGCGCACGATCAGGGAACGCTGCTCTGGTGGGCGCTAGCGTGAACGCTTTCCCGAAATGCAGGAGGTCGCCCGGATGGCAGGCAAACGCGTTCTCTACGGCGAACAGGCGCGCGAGAAGATCCGCCGCGGCGTCGACGCGCTCGCCGAGGCGGTGCGCGTCACGCTCGGCCCGCGCGGCCGCACGGTGATCCTCGACCGCGAGTACGGCGGGCCGCAGATCGTCAACTCGGGGGTCGTCGTCGCCCGCGCCTTCGAGCTCGAGGATCGCTTCGAGAACATGGGGGCGCAACTGTTGCGCGAGGTGGCGGCGCGCACCAGCGAGATGGCCGGCGACGGCACGACCACCGCAACAGTGCTCGCGCACCGGATGATCCACGAGGGGATCAAGCAGGTGGCTGCCGGCATGAACCCGATGAGCCTGAAGCGCGGCATCGACCGTGCGGTCGAGGGCGTCGTCAGCGAGCTCGAACGCCTCGCGCAGCCGTGCGCGACCTCGCAGGAGATCGCGCACGTGGCCAGCATCTCGGCGAACAACGACCGCTCGATCGGCGAGCTGGTCGCGCGCGCGATGGACGCCGTCGGTCGCGAAGGCGCGATCACCGTCGAGGAGGGCTCGGGGCTGGCCAGCGAACTCGAGATCGTCGAGGGAATGCAGTTCGACCGCGGCTACCTGTCGGCCTACTTCATCAACAACACCGAGCGCCAGAAGGCGGTGCTCGAGGACGCACGCGTGCTGCTGTGCGACCGTCGCCTGTCGTCGAGCGTCGACCTGCTGCCGCTGCTGGAGGCGGTCGCCAAGGCAGGCAAGCCGCTGCTCGTCGTTGCCGAAGAGATCGAGACCGACGCCCTCGCGATGCTGGTGATCAACACGGTGCGCGGCGTGCTGAAAAGCTGCGCCGTGAAGGCGCCCGGCTTCGGCGACCGGCGCAAGGCGATGCTGCAGGACATCGCGGTGCTCACCGGCGCGACGGTGATCTCGGAGGAACTCGGCCGCACGTTGGCGAAAGCGACGATCGACGACCTCGGCACGGTGCGGCGCGTCGAGGTCGATCGCGACAGCACCACGCTGATCGGCGGCGGCGGCGACGAGACCGCCGTGCGTGCGCGCATCGCGGCGCTGCACACCGAGCGCGACGCGGTCACGTCAGAGTACGAGCGCAAGCAGCTCGACGAACGCATCGCCAAGCTCTCGGGCGGCGTTGCACTGATCCAGCTGGGCGCCGCCACCGAGACCGAGATGAAGGAACGCAAGCTGCGCGTCGAAGACGCCTTGCATGCGACGCGCGCCGCCGTGGAGGAAGGGATCGTGCCGGGCGGCGGCGTCGCGCTGCTGCGCGCGCGACGCGCGTTGCGCGAGCTGCACCTGGACTCGCTCGACGAGGACAGCGGCGTGGCGATCGTCGCGCGCGCGCTCGAGGAGCCGCTGCGCTGCATCGTCGCGAACGCCGCTGAGGAGCCGTCGGTGATCCTGCACCGGATCGACGACACCAGCGAGCCCGCCTTCGGCTACAACGCGGCCACCGGCGCCTGGGGCGACCTGCTTCAGATGGGCGTCATCGACCCGAAGAAAGTCGCGCGGCTGGCGCTGCAGAATGCTGCGTCGATCGCCGGCCTGGTGCTGACCACCGATTGCATGATCGCCAACCCGCCGGCGCAGCCGCCCTCGGTACCCGACGCCGGGTCGCCCTACTAGGGAAACGGCCGGGCGCCTTCCTCGTTCAGCCGCCGCTCGAGGCGCGCCACGCGCGCGCGATCGCCGCGACGTCGAGCGGCTCGCGCGACGTGTCGACGACGATCGCGCTCGGCTTTTCGTCGCGGCCCAGCGGCTCGCGGCCCGCGAGTTGGCGTTCGAGCACGCGCACGTCGGCCTCGGAGGGATCGGCGCCGCGTGCCAGTCGAGCCTCGATGCGCTGGCGCAGCACGGACTCGGCAGCGTCGCAGGCGAGGATCGCAAACGGCGCGTCGAGTCGCGCCGCGAGCGAACGGAAACGCTCGCGATCGGCCGCGCGCAGGAAGGTGGCATCGACGATCGTCGGCCAGCCGGCCTGCAGCGAAGTCTCCGCCAGATCGTGCAAGCGGTCGTACGTCCGCGCGGACGCGTCGGCGGCGTACAGCCCGGCATCGAGCTCCGAGTGCGAGCGCGCAAGCGCGTCGACCCCGTGCAGGCGCTTGCGCTCGAGGTCGGAGCGGATGCGGATCGCTCCGCTTCGCTCGAGAAGACGACAAGCGGCGTAGCTCTTGCCCGAGCCCGACACGCCGTGCGTGATCAGCAGCCGGGGCTGGCGCGACTCGAGCAGTTGCGACGCGAGCCCCGCGTAGCGCGGGCCGCTGGACCCCTCCGCGCGCTGCCCGCCGCGGATCGACGCGACGAGCTCGCGCACAACCGCGCGGTACGCGAGGTAGTACCGCAGCACCGACAGTCCCTCGTAGTCGCCGAGCGCGCCGAGCCACGCATCGAGGAAGCGGAACGCGAGATCGGCCCGGTCGTGCGCGAGCAGGTCCATCGCAAGGAACGCCGCGTCGTTCTGCACGTCGATCCAGCGCAGCCCCGGATCAAACTCGATGCAGTCGAAGGCGGTCACCTGCGATTCGAGCACGACCACGTTGGCCAGGTGCAGGTCACCGTGGCCTTCGCGAATCCATCCCTGCCGCTTGCGCGCTTCGAATACGCGCGCGAGCCGCGACGCCTTCGCCTCGAAGCGCTCGCGCATCATCGCGACCCACGGCGACGACGAGCTTGCCGCCGCGGCGATGCCGTCGAGCGCGAGCGCGGTATCGGCGCGCACGCGTTCGGCGCTGCCCCAGTCGACGCTCCCGCCGGCCGACGGCGCTGCGAGCTGGAACGCCGCCAGCCGCAAAGCGAAGCGTTCGACGGCATCCGCGTCGAGCGTTCCGGCGGCGAGCCGCTCGGAGAAGAGCGCGCCCGATGCGAATTGACGCATGCGCACCGCGTACTCGAGCGGCGCGCCCTCCCCGTCGAAGCGCGGCGACTGCGGGCTGCCGCGGATCGCGGCGACGTCCAGGTAGAGCTCGGGCGCCAGGCGACGGTTCAGCCGCAACTCGTCCTCGCAGCATTCGCGCCGCGTGTCGAGACGCGCGAAGTCGAGGAAGCCCAGCGTGACCGGCTTCTTGATCTTCCACGCATGCTCGCCGTCGAGCAGCACCCACGAGATGTGCGTCTCGACGAGCGTCACGCGCCGGCCGAGCGTCGCTTCGAGGTGCGCGCGCAGCGCGTCGATGCGCACGCCCCCTTCGGCGGCGCCGGGGCGGGTGGATTCGGCTGTCATCGCGCCAAGATACCGCGAAAACGGCGCGCTAGAATCCGCCTTTCGCCACCGGGGATAACGATGCGACAGGTGTTCAACTTCAGCGCCGGCCCTGCCGTCCTGCCCGAAGAGGTGCTCGCGCAAGCCGCCGCCGAAATGCTCGACTGGCACGGCAGCGGCCAGTCCGTGATGGAGATGAGCCATCGCGGCAAGGAGTACATGAGCATCCACGAGCAGGCCGAGCGCGACCTGCGCGAGCTGATGGGCATCCCCGAGTCGCACGCGGTGCTGTTCCTGCAGGGCGGCGCAACACTGCAGTTCGCGATGGTGCCGCTGAACCTGCTCGGCGAACGCGGCCACGCCGAGTACGTGAACACCGGCGAGTGGTCGACGAAGGCGATCAAGGAAGCGCGCCGCTTCGGCGACGTGCGCGTCGTCGCATCCGCCGAAGATCGCCAGTACACCTACGTCCCGCCGCAGGCGAGCTGGAAACGATCGTCCGACTCGGCGTACCTGCACTACTGCGCCAACGAGACGATCGGCGGCGTGGAGTTCCCCTTCACGCCCGACGCCGGCGCAGTGCCGCTGGTCGCCGACATCTCGTCGAATTTCCTGTCGCGCCCGGTAGAGGTCGCGAAGCACGCGCTGATGTACGGCGGCGCGCAGAAGAACATCGGTCCGGCCGGCCTGACCATCGTCATCGTGCGCAAGGACCTGCTCGGCCACGCGCGCGCCGGCATCCCGACGATGCTCGACTACAAGGTGCACGCCGACGCCGACTCGATGCTGAACACGCCGCCCACCTGGGCGGTGTACATCGCCGGACTCGTCTTCCAGTGGCTGAAGCGCCAGGGCGGCGTGCCGGCGATCGAAAAGCGCAACATCGAAAAGGCCGCGCTGCTCTACGACTATCTCGACTCCACCGCCTTCTACACGAACCCGGTCGATCGCTCCGATCGCTCGCGGATGAACATTCCGTTTCGGCTGCCCGACGCAGCGCTCGACGAGCCCTTCCTGAAGGGCGCGAAAGAGCGCTCGCTGCTGCAGTTGAAGGGCCACCGCTCGGTAGGCGGGATGCGCGCGTCGATCTACAACGCGATGCCGATCGAAGGCGTGCGCGCGCTGGTGCAGTACATGCGCGAGTTCGAGAAGAGCCACGGCTAATTCAGGAGGAGCGCGATGCGCGACCCGATCCGCGTGCTGGTGCTGAACCAGATCTCCGAAAGCGGGCTCGCGCGACTACCCGCGCCCGCCTACGCCGTCGGCTCCGACATCGAATCGCCCGATGCGATCCTGCTGCGCTCGGCCGACCTGCATTCGACGACGATCCCGAGATCGGTGCGCGCGATTGCGCGCGCCGGCGCAGGCACCAACAACATTCCGGTGGCGCAGATGAGCGCGCGCGGCGCGCCGGTGTTCAACGCTCCGGGCGCGAACGCGAACGCGGTCAAGGAGCTCGTGCTCGCCGGCATGCTGCTCGCCGCGCGCAACCTGCCCGAGGCGCTGCGCTTCGTCGACACGATCGAGGCCGACTGCGCCGACATCGAGACGCTCGTCGAGAAGCGCAAGAAGGCGTTCTCCGGTTTCGAACTGGCCGGACAGACGCTCGCGGTGATCGGGCTCGGTCGCATCGGCTGCCTCGTGGCCGATGCTGCGATACGGCTCGGGATGGACGTGATCGGCTACGACCCTGAAATCACCGTGGATGCGGCCTGGAGCCTGCCCGCGCAGGTGCGCAAGGCGCATTCGGTCGGCGAGGCGCTGCGGGCGGCGCGTTTCGTCACGCTGCACGTGCCGCTGTTCGCCGCGACGCGCGGGCTGATCGGCGTCGAGAGCCTGCGCAACGTGCAGCCTGGCGCGGTGCTGCTGAACTTCTCGCGCGAAGGCGTCGTCGACGAGCCTGCGGTGCTTGCTGCGCTTGATGAAGGGCGATTGTTGCGCTACGTCTGCGACTTTCCGAGCGCGGCGGTCGATGCGCACGAGCGGGCGATCGCGCTGCCGCATCTGGGCGCATCGACGCGCGAGGCCGAGGAGAACTGCGCGCGAATGGTGGCCGACCAGCTGCGCGACTATCTCGAGAACGGCAATGTGCGCAACGCGGTGAACTTCCCCGACACCTTTGCGCCGCGCGAATCTGCCTTCCGTATCGTCATCGCCAACGCGAACGTGCCGAACATGCTCGGGCAGATCTCCACCGCGATGGCGCACGGCGACCTGAACATCAACAACATGCTGAACAAGTCACGCGGCGACATGGCGTACACGATCGTCGACGTCGACAGCCCGGTGTCGCGCGATGCGATCGCGTCGATCGAGGCCATCGACGGTGTGCTCTCGGTCCAATACCTGCCCGCCGTCGACTGAAACGCTCCGGGCGCGCGGGTTTAGAATGGCGCCCCGCGTCTTTCCCGCCGGTCGCTTCGGTGCGCCGGGCGCGCACGGTTCCGCAAGAATCCGATCGTTCGAAAACCAGGAGACCCTCATGGACCGCCGTTCCCTGCTCAAAGCCGGCGCCGCCGCCTCTACCGCGCTGGCCGCTCCGTTCGTCGTCACGCGCGCGGCACACGCGCAGAACTACCGATCCGAGTACCGACTGTCGACGGTGGTGGGCACCGCGTTCCCGTGGGGCAAGGGCGCGCAGATCTGGATCGACCTCGTGCGCGAGCGTACGCAGGGCCGCATCAACATGAAGCTGTATCCGAACGTCTCGCTGATCAACGGCGACCAGACGCGCGAGTTCTCGGCCATCCGCCAGGGCGTGATCGACGTCGCCGTCGGCTCGACGATCAACTGGTCGCCGCAGGTCAAGGAGTTGAACCTGTTCTCGCTGCCGTTCCTCGCGCGCGACCACGCGGGCATCGACGCGATGACGCAGGGCGACGTCGGCAAGCAGATCCTGCAGATCGTCGAGAAGGCCGGCGTCGTCCCGCTCGCCTGGGGCGAAAACGGTTTCCGCGAGCTCACCAACTCGAAGCACGAGATCCGCACGCCGGCCGACATGAAGGGCCTGAAGTTCCGCGTCGTCGGCTCGCCGATCTTCAACGATACCTTCACCGCGCTGGGCGCGAACCCAACGCAGATGAGCTGGGCCGACGCGCAGCCGGCGCTCGCGTCGGGTGCCGTCGAAGGCCAGGAGAACCCGCTGCACATCTTCACCGCGGCCAAGCTGCACACGCTCGGCCAGAAATTCGTCACGATGTGGGACTACGTCGCCGACCCGCTGATCTACGTCGTCAACCGCGACGTCTGGAACACGTGGACCCCGGCCGACCGCGACATCGTGCGCGCCGCTGCGCTCGAAGCCGGCAAGCAGGAGATCGCGATCGCGCGCAAGGGACTGACGAAGAACGACCAGTCGCTGGTCAAGGAGGTCCAGGCGCTCGGCGTGAAGGTCACGCCGTTGTCCGACGCCGAGAAAAAGGCCTTCGAGGCGGCGGTGCGACCCGTTTACGAGAAGTGGACGAAGCAGATCGGCCCGGAGCTCGTCAAGCGCGCCGAAGCCGCTGTAGCCGAGTCGGCCTGACGCACGACAGCCCGATCGGGCCGGCCGGACGCGGCGAGCTCCGCTTCCGGCCGGCCCGTTCTCTTGTTTCGCCATGACCGACTCGAACGAACCGGCCGCCGGCGACGACCCGCGCGTCGCGTCATTCGCGCGACGCCTGCCCGAAGACTGGATCGGCGCGGCCGCGATGGCGGTGCTCGCGTCGATCACCTTCGCCAACGTCGTCGCGCGCTATTTCACCAACGAGTCCTTCGCGTGGACCGAGGAGATCTCGATCTCGCTGATGGTCGTGCTGACGCTGGTCGCCAGCGCCGCCGCAGCCGCGCGCAACCGCCACATCCGCATCGAGTTCCTCTACGACGCGGGCTCGCCGCGTCGCCGCCGCCTGCTGGCGATGTTCTCCGAGATCGCGTCGATCGTCGCGTTCCTGATGCTCTTCGGCCTGTCGCTGCGACTGCTGTGGGACGACTACCGCTACGAGGTCACTTCGCCCGGCATCGGCGTTCCGCAGTGGTGGTACACCGTGTGGCTGCCGGTGCTCGCGCTGCTGATCGCCGCGCGCTCGGTGCAGCGCCTCGTGCGGCTGGCGCGGACGCGCGAAGCGCATTGAACGCCCCGAAGCGTCGAACGATGCATCGACTTCGCTGGACGCGTTCCCGATGATCGACGTCGCGATCTTCGCGCTGTTCATCGCACTGACCCTCGCCGGCGTGCCGATCGGCGTGGCGCTGATGCTCGGCGGCTCGCTCGCGATCGGCGCGGCCGACCTCGGCTGGCTGTCGATCCCGAACAACTTCTACGCCGGCATCGCCAAGTACCCGCTGCTCGCGCTGCCGATGTTCGTGCTCGTCGGCTCGGTGTTCGATCGCTCGGGCGTCGCGCAGCGACTCGTGCAGTTCGCATTGGCGATCGTCGGCCGCGGACCGGGCATGCTGCCGATGGTCGCGATCGGCGTGGCGATGTTCATGGGCGGGATCTCGGGCTCCGGGCCGGCGAGCGCGGCCGCGGTCGGCGGCGTGATGCTCGCGTCGATGGCGCGCGCCGGCTACCCGCCTGCGTATTCGGCGAGCGTGATCGGTGCGGCGGCCGCGACCGACATCCTGATCCCGCCATCGATCGCCTTCATCGTCTATTCGGTGATGGTGCCCGGGGCGTCGGTGCCGGCGCTGTTTGCCGCCGGACTCATTCCCGGCGTGCTCGCCGGTTGCGCGCTGATCGTGCCGGCGATCTGGCTCGCGCGTCGACACCGGTTCGGTGCGGGCGAAGCGGACATCGAGCGCCCGCCGTTCCTGCGCGCCTTGCGCGAGGCCACCTGGGGCCTGTTCGCGCCGGTGCTGATCCTCGGCGGCATGCGCATGGGCTGGTTCACGCCCACCGAGGCGGCCGTCGTCGCCGTCTTCTACGGCCTGTTCGTCGGCGTGTTCGTCTACCGCACGATGGGCGTGCGCGAGATCGTCGACTCGCTGATCGAATCGGCCGAGGTTTCCGGCGTCATCATGGTCGTCGTCGCGCTCGCCAGCATCTTCGCCTATGCGGTCAGCACGCTGGGCATCGCCGATCCGCTCACGCGCGCGATCCTCGACAGCGGCATGGGGCCGTGGTGGGCGCTGGCGGCGATCGTCGTGGTGCTGCTGATCACCGGCATGGTGCTCGACGGCATCTCGATCTTCCTGATCTTCGTGCCGCTTCTGACGCCGCTGGTGCGCGGGTTCGAATGGGACGTCGTCTGGTTCGGCGTGCTGCTCACATACATGGTGGCGATCGGGCAGTTCACGCCGCCGCTGGCGGTGAACCTGATGGTGTCGTCGCGGCTGGCCGGCGTGCGCATCGAGCAGACGGTACCGTGGGTGATCTGGTTCGTTTTCGCGATGCTGGTGGTGCTCGTGGCGTTGATCGCGGTGCCGGAGTTGTCGCTGTGGCTGCCGCGGGCGTTGAATTTCTGATCGCGTTCGGCGTGCCGCGGTAGGCGCGTCGCGGCAGGCGGCCCGCGCCTCTGCTCGCGCAACGTCCTAGGGATATCCCCGACGGCAACCGTCGCTCGCACGCCGGCACCGCCACCGCCGTTACCATTTGCGCCACTTCCCGTTCAACCACCCAAAGGAACGAAGCATGCGACGAATCCTCGGCACCCTCCTCGCCGCCTGCGCGCTGTCGCTGGCCGGCGCGGGCAGCGCTCTGGCGCAGCAGCAATTCATCACCGTGCTCACCGGCGGCACCAGTGGCGTCTACTACCCGCTCGGTGTGGCGCTGTCGCAGATCTACGCAAAGGCGATTCCCGACGCAAAGTCTTCGGTGCAATCGACGAAAGCGTCCGTGGAAAACCTGAACCTGCTGCAGGCGGGACGCGGCGAGATCGCGTTCACGCTCGGCGATTCGCTGTCCGACGCGTGGAAAGGTGTCGAGGAAGTCGGCTTCAAGCAGCCGCTGAAGAAGCTGCGCGGCATCGCGGCCATCTACCCGAACTACGTGCAGATCGTCGCGCTGGCCGACTCGAACATCAGGACGCTCGCCGACCTGAAGGGCAAGCGCGTGTCGGTCGGCGCGCCGAAATCGGGCACCGAACTCAACGCGCGCGCGATCTTCAAGGCGGCGGGCCTGTCGTACGACGACTTCTCTAAGACCGAATACCTGCCCTTCGGCGAATCGGTCGAGCTGATGAAGAACCGCCAGCTCGACGCGACGCTGCAGTCGGCAGGTCTCGGTGTCGCGTCGATTCGCGACCTGGCGAGCTCGGTGAAGATCGTTCTCGTGCCGATCCCCGCCGATGTCGTTCAGAAGGTTGGCGACCCGGCCTACCAGAGCGTGACGGTTCCGGCCAACACCTACGACGGCCAGGGTGCCGACGTGCAGACTGCCGCGATTAACAACTTCCTGGTCTCGGACTCCGGCGTGTCCGAGAACCTGGCCTACAAGATGACGAAGGCGCTGTTCGAGCACCTCGACCAGATGGTCTCCGCGCACGCCGCGGCCAAGCAGATCTCGCTGCAGAACGCGACGAAAGGCATGCCGCTGCCGCTGCATCCGGGCGCCGAGAAGTACTATCGCGAAAAGGGCGTTCTCAAGTAGCATCGCCCCCTTCCGCCCGAACGAGGGACGCCGCCGGGCGTCCCTCTTTGCTTCCGAAAGATGGCCTCGCAGTCCCAAACCACCGCCCCCGAGCATGTGGACGTCCCCGGCGACATCCACATACCGGAGAACACGTCCGCTGCGCGGCGCCGCGCGATCTTCTGGATCGGCGTCGCGTTCTCCGCCTACCAGGTTTACACCGCCGCCTACGCGCCGCTGTCGAGCATCGTCATGCGCTCGCTGCACGTGGGCTTCCTGATGTTGCTCACCTTCGTGATGCTGCCGGGCTTCGGGCGCCGACACGACAAGGGCGTGCTGATCGGCACGCTGCTCGGCGTCGTCGGCTTCGCGCTGGGCTTCTACCACTGGATCTTCGAGGAGGAGTTGATCGTCCGCTCGGGCGATCTCACACAACTCGACATCGCAGTGGGCATCGTCACGCTCGTGCTCGTCTTCGAGGCGACGCGCCGGATGATGGGCGCTGCGCTGCCGCTGATCTGCGCGGTGTTCCTCGCCTACGCGTTGTGGGGCAACTACCTGCCCGGCGCGCTCGCGCACCGCGGCTTCGGACTCGACCAGGTCATCAACCAGATGTCCTTCGGCACCGAAGGCATCTACGGCATTCCGACCTACGTCTCGTCGACGTACATCTTCCTGTTCATCCTGTTCGGCACCTTCCTCGAGCAGGCCGGGATGATCCGCCTGTTCACCGACTTCTCGATGGGAACGGTGGGCCACACGCGCGGCGGACCGGCCAAGGTTGCCGTCGTCGCCTCGGGGCTGATGGGCACGATCAACGGCTCGGGCGTGGCCAACGTCGTCACCACCGGCCAGTTCACGATCCCGCTGATGAAGCGCTTCGGCTACAAGGCGGCCTTCGCCGGCGGCGTGGAGGCGACGTCGAGCATGGGCGGGCAGATCATGCCGCCGGTGATGGGGGCGGTCGCCTTCATCATGGCCGAGACGATCGGCGTGCCCTACGTCGAGATCGTGAAGGCGGCGGTGATTCCGGCGCTGCTGTATTTCGGCACGGCGTTCTGGATGGTGCACCTCGAGGCCGGACGGCTGAAGCTGCTCGGGCTGCCGAAGGAAGACTGTCCCGACGCGTGGGCTGCAATACGCGAGAACTGGTACCTGATCCTGCCGCTGGCGGCGCTCGTCTGGCTGCTGTTCGCCGGATACACGCCGCTGTTCTCCGGCACGGTCGGTCTGGCCGCCACGGTGATCCTGATCTTCGGCATGTCGGTGGCGCTTCGCGTGCCGTATACGGTGCTGCGCATCGTCTTCTGGGTCGGGCTCGGCCTGCTGTCGTCGAGCTTCCTGAAATACGGCATCACCGCGGTGTTCGTCGTCATCGCGCTGCTCGTCGCGATCAACCTGTTCGTCAATGGCGGGCGTGCCGTGCTGCGCCAGGCGATCGAGGGGATGGCCGAAGGCGCGAAGAACGCGCTGTCGGTGGGCGTGGCCTGTGCGCTGGTCGGCGTGATCATCGGCGTGATGACGCTCACCGGCGCGGCGACCACCTTCGGCGGCTTCGTCATCCGGCTGGGCGAACACAGCCTCTTCCTGTCGCTCGTGCTGACGATGATCACCTGCCTGGTGCTCGGCATGGGCATCCCCACCATTCCGAACTACATCATCACCAGTTCGCTCGCCGCGCCGGCGCTGCTGGCGATGGGCGTGCCGCTGATCGTCTCGCACATGTTCGTGTTCTATTTCGGAATCATGGCTGACCTGACGCCGCCGGTCGCGCTCGCCGCCTACGCCGCGTCCCCCATCGCACGCGCCTCGGGACTGGCGATCGGCGTGCAGGCGATGCGCGTCGCCATCGCCGGCTTCGTCGTGCCGTTCATGGCGGTCTACGATCCTGCGCTGATGCTGCAGACCGGCACGCTGCTCGACACGGCCTACGTCGTCTTCAAGGCGCTGCTGGCGATCGGCCTGTGGGGCGCGGCGAGCATCGGCTTCCTGGCGACGAAGCTGCCGTGGTGGGAGCGCTTGATTGCCGCCGCCGGCGCCTTCCTGCTGGTCGCTGCGATCCCCGTCACCGACGACCTCGGCTTCCTGCTGTGCGCGGTGTTCGTCGTGCTGCACACGATGCGCTGGCGCCGCGCGCGTCCAAGCATGGTGAGCGCCGCGTGACGATCGGCGTATGCCTGGTCGTCGATCAGGCCGTTCGGGCGTTCGTTCCGGTGCTCGCCTTCACGCTCGGTTGGACGCACTCGATCGAAAAGACGAACTGGGAGGAAGACTGGCAGGTCGTCGACGCCGGCCTCGCGCTCGTCGAGGCGCGAATCGAGGGCAGCGGCGCCGGCATGGAGCCGCCCGAGGGTGCCGTTCTGCGCCACGGCGTCTGGCACTATGCGCCGGCCCCCGGCGCGCGCGTGCACGCGTCGCTGTCGCTCGCCGTCTCGCCGTACACGGAGCCCTACCGCTTCTGCATCGACGGCCGGTGCCGCACGCTGGCCGAAGTGGCGGGCATCTCCTCGCCCTTCGCCACCGTCGGCATCGAGCGCTGCGACTCCACTTTGACAACATCGGGCGCATCGCGTTGAATCCGACGGATCCGCTGCCCCCGGGAGTCGAACCGTGACGCTGCGTTCGCTGCTCTTCCTGATCGTCTTCGGCGCGCTCGTCGCGTTCGTCCTGGTCAACTGGCAGGTGCTGAACGCGCCGACCACGGTGTCGCTCGCGTTCACCGAGGTGCAGGCGCCGCTCGGCCTGGTGATGCTCGCGTTCATCGTGCTCGTCACCGTGTTGCTGCTCGCCTACATCGTCTACCTGCAGATGTCCGGTCTGCTCGAGACGCGTCGCCACGGCAAGGAGCTGCAGGTGCAGCGCGACCTCGCCGATCAGGCGGAGTCGTCGCGCTTCACCGAGTTGCGCTCGTATCTGGAATCGCGCTTCTCGCGCAGCGACGATCGGCGCGACGAGGTCGAGCGGGCGGTGCAGGCCCGGCTGGACGCGCTCGAGTCGCAGCTCAAGGCGAGCGTCGAATTGCAGGGCAACGCGCTGTCGGCGGCGCTCGCGGAGCTGGCGGACCGCTACGACCGCGATCGTCAGGATCGTGATCGCGCGGCGCGCGATCGGCTCGATCGCTAGCGTCCCGCCGCCAGTCATTCCGAGACGCGCGACCTCACCGCGATGCACGCGCGGCAGCTAGAATGACGGCCGGCGGACGCGCGACCGAAACCGGGGTTGCACGCCCGATCGCATGCCGATCGCCCCGCCCGCGTCGCCGCGGCGTTGCTCGCTCTTTGCCCTCGCACCTTCCCACCACCTGCGATCTGCGAAACCACGGAACCCACGTATGAAAATCGAAGACATCCTCGCCGCCCTGCCCGAGCAGGAAGTGACGATCGACGTCCTGCGCGAGAAGTACGCCAAGGGAGACGAATCGACCGCGCACGAGGTGCGCCAGCGAGTGGCGCGCGCCCTCGCCACGGTCGAGCCGCAGGCATTGCGCGAGCACTGGGAGTCCGAGTTCCTGTGGGCAATGGAGCACGGCTTCGTTCCGGCCGGACGCATCAATTCGGCGGCCGGCACCGACATCCGCGCCACGCTGATCAACTGCTTCGTGCAGCCGATCGGCGACGCGGTCTGGGGCTACAGCGAGAACGGCACGCCGGGCATCTATGCGGCGCTGCAGGAAGCGGCCGAAACGATGCGCCGCGGCGGCGGCGTCGGCTACGACTTCTCGTCGATCCGCCCGCGCGGCGCGCTGGTCAAGGGAACACTTTCGCGCGCCTCGGGCCCGGTGTCGTACATGCGCGTGTTCGACAAGTCGTGCGAGACGCTCGAGTCGGCCGGCTCGCGGCGCGGCGCGCAGATGGGCGTCATGCGGGTCGATCACCCCGACGTCGAGGAATTCATCGGCGCGAAGAACGACGGCTCGCTGTCGAACTTCAACATGTCGGTGGCGGTCACCGACGCGTTCATGCGCGCGGTGGAGGCCGACGGCGAATTCGAGCTGGTGCACGAGGTGCAGCCCTTCGACGAGAACGGGTTGGGCCGCAATGCCGACGGCAACTGGATCTACCGCCGCATCGCCGCACGCGAGCTGTGGGACCAGATCATGGCCTCCACCTACGATCATGCCGAGCCGGGCGTGATCTTCATCGACCGCGTCAACCGCGACAACAATCTCTCGTACTGCGAGCGCATCGAGGCGAGCAACCCGTGCGGCGAGCAGTTCCTGCCGCCGTACGGCTGCTGCGACCTCGGCAGCCTGAACCTCACGCGCTTCATCGTCGACCCGTTCGGCGAGAAACCGGCCTTCGACTTCGAGCGTTTCCGCCGCACGGTGGCCATCTCGGTGCGCGCGCTCGACAACGTGCTCGACCTCACGCTGTGGCCGCTCGAGGCGCAGGAGCGCGAGGCGCAGGCCAAGCGCCGCATCGGCCTGGGCTTCACCGGGCTGGGCAACGCGCTGACGATGCTCAAGATGCGCTACGACACCGACGAGGCGCGTGCTTTTGCCGCGCGCATCGCGCAATCGATGCGCGACGTCGCCTACGAGGCGTCGGTGGAACTCGCCATCGAGCGCGGCCCGTTCCCGCTGTTCGAAGCCGACAAGTGGCTCGCCGAGCCGCACGCCGCGTCGCGCCTACCCGACGCGCTGAAGAAGCGCGTGCGCGAGCACGGCATCCGCAACTCGCACCTGCTGTCGATCGCGCCCACCGGAACGATCTCGATCGCCTTCGCCGGCAATGCGTCCGGCGGCATCGAGCCCGCGTTCTCCTGGACGTACACGCGTCGCAAGCGCATGCCCGACGGCAGCAAGCTCGAATATCAGGTCGAGGACTTCGCCTACCGGATGTGGCGCCATCTCGGGCACGACACGAACGCGCTGCCCGACTATTTCGTCTCGGCGATGCAGATCTCGGCGCTCGACCACATGCGCATGAGCGCAGCCGTGCAGCCGTACATCGACTCGGCGATCAGCAAGACGGTCAACGTCGACGAGGACTATCCGTACGAGGAATTCAAGACGCTGTATTTCGAGGCGTGGCGCGCGGGCCTGAAAGGCATCACGACCTACCGGCCGAACAGCGTGATCGGCTCGGTGCTGAGCGTCGCGCCGTCGTCCAGCGCCCAGCAGCCGCAGGATCTGCAGGTGGCACCCGAGGAGTCCGACCGGCGCCTGCGCATCGAGCGCGTGCCGCAGCCGGCGCTGTCGTCGCTGCGCTGGCCGAGTCGGCCGAAGCTGCCCGGCGGCAACCTCGCCTATTCGTACATGGTCGAGCCGCTCGACGAACGCGCATCGTTCTGCATCTTCATCGGACAGACCGAGGAGTCGTACGCGCGTGCCGACGGCAGCACCGGCCTGCGCAGCGTACCGTTCGAGACCTGGGTCAACGGCAACGAGCAGCCGCGCGGCCTGGGCGCGATCGCCAAGGCGCTGTCGATGGACATGCGCTCGAACGATCGCGCGTGGCTGAAGATGAAGCTCGACGCGCTCGCGCGCACGCGCGACGAGCAGCCGCTGCAGATGCCCTTCCCGCCCAACGGCGAGGTGCGCTGGACGCCGGGCCTGGTCGCCGGTTTCGCCGAGATCGTGCGGCATCGCTGCGAGGAACTCGGCATGTTCGAGGCGCTCGATGCGCAGCCCTCGCCGATGGTCGACGCGATGATGTTCCGCAAGGAGCCGAAGTCGGGCCCGCTCGGCACGCTGTCGTGGACCGCCGACGTCGCCAACGCCGCCACCAACGATGACTTCGTCATCGGCGTGAAGGAGCTGCAACTGCCCGACGGAACCCGCCGGCCGTACTCGATCTGGCTGTCGGGCGACTACCCGCGTGCGCTCGACGGCCTGGCCAAGCTGCTGTCGGTCGACATGCACCTGATCGACGTCAACTGGATCGGCCTGAAGCTGCAGAAGCTGCTGAACTTCGGCGAGCTGAACGGCTCGTTCTGGGCGCAGGTGCCGGGCGAGTCGCGCCAGCAGGTGTGGCCGAGCACGGTGGCCTACATCGCGGCGCTGCTGCTGCACCGCTTCAAGGTGCTGGGGCTGCTCGATTCCGAGGGTCGGGCGATCGGCGGCGCGGGCGCGCTCGCACTGCCCGATCACGAGAAGCCCGAGGCGAGCACCGAGGCGCCGCTGATCGCCGGGCAGGCCTGTCCGTCGTGCGGCGCACACGCGTACATCCGGCGCGACGGCTGCATGTTCTGCACGGCCTGCGGACACCAGGGCGAATGCGGATGAGGCGCGCGCTGCCGGCGATCGCCTAGGCACGCGCGAAGGAGATGGCCGAGCGCATTCTCGTCGTCGACGACGAAGAGGGAATCCGCGAGCTGCTGTTCGCGTACCTGAGCGGTTTCGGCTTCGACGTCGCTGCAGTGGCCGATGGCGGCGAAATGCGCCGCCATCTGGCCGAGCATCGGGTCGACCTGGTGCTGCTCGATCTCGGCCTGCCGCAGGAGGACGGGCTCGTGCTCGCGCGCGAACTGCGCAGCCGCGACGACGTGCCGGGCATCATCATCGTTACCGGCCGCGGCGAACCCGTCGATCGCATCCTCGGCCTCGAGCTCGGCGCCGACGACTACATTCCCAAACCCTTCGACCTGCGCGAACTCGTCGCTCGCGTCCGCAGCGTGCTGCGTCGCGTGCGGCCGGAAGGTGCAGCTTCTGCCGCCGCCGCTGCGCCGGAGCAGCAGCAGCGCTTCGAGTTCGACGGCTGGCGCATCGACCTGGCGGCGCGCTCGGTCGCGCGCCCCGACGGCACGCCGGTGGAGCTCACCACCGGAGAGTTCGACCTGCTCGCGACCTTCGTGCGCCAACCGAACCGCGCGCTCACGCGCGACGAACTGATGGACGCGCTGTACCGGCGCGAGGCCGGCCCCTTCGACCGCGCGATCGACGTGCTCGTCGGCCGATTGCGGCGCAAGATCGAACGGGATCCGGCCGGACCGCAACTCGTGAAGTCAGTGCGCGGCGTAGGCTACCTGTTCGCGGCCCGCGTGGCGCCGGATGCCCGCTCGAACGATGCCTCCCGCTGATCCGAAATCCCCTGACGCGCGGCTCGCCGAAACGATCGACGAACCGGCGCTGTACCGCGACGTGTTCCACGCGGCATCCGACGCGATGCTGATCGTCGACGACGCCGGCCGGATCCGCATTGCGAACGCGCGCAGCGAAGCGGTGTTCGGCTATCGGATCGACGACCTGGTCGGCCGCTCGATCGAGGAACTGATCCCGCAGCGTTTCCGCGAGTCGCACGCGCAGCATCGCGCACGCTATCGCAGCGCCCCTAGCGCGCGACCGATGGGCACCAACATCGCGCTTACCGCCCGGCACCACGACGGGCACGAGTTCGCCGTCGAGATCAGCCTGAATCCCCTGCGCGTCGACGGCGCGGTGTGGACCTGCGCTACGGTGCGCAACGTCGACGCGCTGCGCCATGCGCAGGACCTGTTCGTTCGTGCCCGGCAGGCCAATGCGGTAGCCGATTTCGGGCGCCTGGCGCTCGCCACGCGAGACTTCGCCGCGATCCAGCAGCAGGCTTGCGCGCTGATCATCGAACATCTCGGCGTCGACTTCGCGCTGTGCGGACGTGTCGCGCTCGCCGGCGGCCAGCTCGACATCGCCGCTCGGCTCGGGCTGGACGCCGACGAGCGCATCGAAGCATTGCGCGCGCAACTCGGACGGCTCGTCGCCGACGACGGCGCGCGGCTGCTCGACCGGCCGATCCTGCTCGAGCGGCCGATGGGCGCGGAACCGGGCGATGCCGCCGATCCCTCCACCGCGATCGTGTGCGCGATCCCCGGCGAGGAAGGCCAGTGCCTGGGCCTGCTGCTGGCCGGCTCGCGCACCTCGCGCAGCTTCTCGCGCGACGACGGCATCTTCGCGCAGGCGCTGGCCAACACGGTGGGCGCAGCGCTGCAGCGCGAGGGCGCGGAGGCGCAGCTGTTCCAGTCGCAGCGCCTGGAGGCGCTCGGCCAGCTCACCGGCGGAGTCGCGCACGACTTCAACAACCTGCTCACGGTGGTCTCGGGCAACCTGCAGATGCTCGAGGACCGCATCGCCGACGACGCGCTCGGCGCGCGCCTGGCGAAGGCGGCGATGCGCGCGACGGCTCGCGGCGCCGATCTCACACGCAAGCTGCTCGCGTTCTCGCGTCGCCAGACGCTGCAGCCGCGCGCAATCGACGTCGCGCGACTGCTCGATTCGATCGTCGACATCCTTCGCCGGACGCTGGGCGCGAAGATCGACGTGCGCCTGGACCTCGAAGACGCGCTGCCGGCGGCGAAGGCCGACCCCGGCATGCTCGATACGGCGCTGCTGAATCTTGCGGTGAACGCGCGCGACGCGATGCCCGACGGCGGCAGGCTCACGCTGTCGGCGAGCCGCGTGAACGCGCCTGCGCATCCGGCGATGCGCGACGAGCAACTCGTGGCCGGCGACTATGTCCGGATCGCCGTCACCGACACCGGTTCGGGGATGACCCCGGAGGTGCTCGCGCACGCCTTCGAACCGTTCTTCACGACGAAGGAGAGCGGCAAGGGCAGCGGCCTGGGGCTGAGCCTCGTCTACGGCTTCGCCAAGCAGTCGGGCGGGCACATCGAAGTGCACAGCGCGCCCGGCACCGGCACCTCGATCGCGCTGTACCTGCCCGTCGACGATGGCAGCGCAGCGCCGCGCGCGCGCCGCCCCACGGGCGTGGACTACGAGGGCGGAGCCGAGACGATCCTCGCGGTCGAGGACGACGACGAGGTGCGCTCGGTGGCAGTCGCCTTCCTGGGCAAGCTGGGCTACCACGTGCTACAGGCGGCCGACGCCACGCAGGCGCTCGCGCAAATCGACTCCGACGAACACATCGACCTGCTGTTCACCGACGTGGTGATGCGCGGCGAACTGGACGGGCCCGCGCTCGCGCAGGAAGCGACACGCCGACGCCCTGGTCTGCGCGTCGTCTTTACGTCCGGGCACGCGCCCGAAACGATCGCGCTGCTCGAACGCCGGGTGGGGGCGGAACTGCTGGCCAAGCCCTATCGCATCGACCAGCTGGCGAGAATCGTGCGGCGCGCGCTTGATGCGCGGCTACCGGCGAAATGAACGCGTTCAGCGCGCCTCGCGCCGCGAATCGTTGCGCCCGATCACCGCGCGAAGCGCCTGCAGCGAAACGATCGCGATCTCGCGATTGCGAACGTGAATGAGGCCTTCGGCCTGGAAGCGCGACAGGATCCGGCTCACCGTCTCGAGCTTCAACCCGAGCATGCTGCCGATTTCCTCGCGCGTCATGCGCAGCACGAAGCAGCTCGCGGAAAAGCCGCGCGCGGCCATGCGCTGCGACAGGTCGATGAGGAACGCGGCGAGCCGCTCCTCGGCGCGCATCGAACCGAGCAACAACATCAGCGCGCGCTCGCGCTGGATCTCGGCCGACAGCATGCGAAACAGCTCGCGTTGCAGCGCGGGATCGCGCGTGGCAAGCGCATCGAGCTCGACGAACGGAATCTCGACGACCTCGCTGTCTTCCAGGGCGACCGCATCGCCGGCGTGCACGTCCAGTCCGATGCCGTCGACGCCGAGCACTTCGCCGCCGAGGTGAAAGCCGGTGACCTGCTCGCGCCCGTCCTCGGTGAGCAGCACCGATTTGAATGAGCCCGCGCGTATGGCGAACAGCGCATGGAATGCATCGCCGTAGCGATACAGGTATTCGCCGCGGCGCACCCGGCGCCGCGTTGCCGAGGCAGCACCGAGCAGCATCTCGAGGCCGTCGGTGCGTCGAGCCGGCATGTTCCGGGTTTGGGCGACCTGCGTGGTCGCAGTATTCGACACTTCGACGAGAGCCAGACCCAGCGGAGCGACGCGGGATTCGGCGAGATGCGGCATCGACATGAGCAAACTCCTGCAACGGGGCCGGTTGCCCGGTTCGACGCCAATCTACCGGCCGGCAACCGTCATTCGATGGCAGTGCGGCAACAGCCGGTAACAGTTTGTAACGACCGCCATGGAACCCGATGCGACCGCCCGGCGCGGCTCGCGCGGTCGCGGCGGTTCGACTAGCATGCGCACATCGATGCTCGCGGAGAAGACGCATGTACAAGCACCTGCTGGTTCCCACCGACGGATCGGAGCTGTCGAACAACGCGGTCGAACGCGCGATCGGATTCGCCCGCGAAAGCGGCGCGCGCCTCACCGCGCTGCACGTGATGCCCGAGTACATCCCGCCTGCCTTCGCCGAGTTTCCCGCCGCCGGGCAGGCCTCGTTCGCCGAGTTCACCAAGGCCACCGAGGAGACCGCCCGTATCGTGCTCGAGGCGGTGGCGCAATCGGCCTCGGCGGCCGGCGTCGATTGCGACACCGTCTCGGTGCGGCACACGCAGCCGTACCGCGCGATCATCGACACGGCGCGCGATCGGGGTTGTGACCTGATCTTCATGGCCTCGCACGGCCGGCGCGGACTGAGCGCGCTCGTGCTCGGCAGCGAAACCAACAAGGTCCTCACGCATTCGAGCATTCCGGTGCTGGTGTTCCGCTGAAGCACCAGGCAGTCGCGAACGAAACAACCAGGAGAAAAACCGATGGATGCAATGGAACAGGCTGCGGACAAGGCGGCGGCGGCCCGCGATCGACTCGCCGACGAGTTGCGCTCGCTGGTGTCCGACGCCGAGGAAATGCTCAAGGCGGCGTCGCGCGGCGGAAACGAACAACTGAACCTGGTTCGCGAGCGCCTCGAGCGCGGCGTAAACGCGGCCCGCGGCGAGTTGACCGCGTTCCAGGAGGCCGCGCTCGACACCGCGCGTCGAAAGGCCGCCGAAACCGACGAATACGTGCACGAACACCCGTGGAACGCGGTCGGCGTCGCCGCCGCCGTCGGCGTGCTGCTCGGCGTGCTGCTGACGCGGCGCTGAGGGGTTAGGTCATTCCGCAGCCCGCGACGAGGTCGTTCGCGGCTTCGCGGTCGGTGCGCGAGCTGCTGCTCGCGTTCGTGCTGCTGCCCGGGCTGCTCGGCCTCGGGCCGGCGGCGCACGCGCGCGACGCGCCGCGTTCGACGCCCGCGGCCCCGGCGGCCGCCACCGATGCACGGTCCGCACCAGCGATCGCCTGGATCGACGGCGTCGTAGAACACGTCTACGACGGCGACTCGTTCCGCCTGCACACAAGCGACGGACGCGACCTCGGCGTGCGCATCGCCGGGATCGACGCTCCCGAGCGTACGCAACCTTTCGCCAACATCTCGCGCAAGGCGCTGCGCGAGGCGATCGACGATCGCGACGTGCGCGTCGAGGCGATCAAGGTCGATCCCTACGGCCGCGTGGTCGGACGCGTGTTCGTTGCCGGGCGCGACGTCGGACTCGAGCAACTCGACCGCGGGCTGGCGTGGCACTTCGTCCGCTACGACGCCGATCTCTCCCCCACCGAGCGCGAGCGCTATGCGCGCGCGCAGCGCCAGGCGCAGACCCGGCGCGCCGGGCTGTGGCGGCAGAACGACCCGCAGGCGCCCTGGCTATTCCGCGAGCAGCGACGGTAAGGCCACGGCCGCCGGCGCCCGGATGCAGGCGTCGGCAATGTCGTCGATTGCCGTCTGCCCCGGATCGACAACCACCAGCCGCGCGCCGCCGCGCCGCGCGAGCGCCGGCAGCTCGGCGGCGGGATACACCAGGGCCGAGGTGCCGACGACGAGCATCGCGTCGCAGCCTGACGCCGCACGCTGTGCTTCGGCGAGCACCGCTTCCGGCAGGAACTCGCCGAACCAGACCACGTCCGGTCGCAGCGGCGCGCCACAGCGCGGACACGGCGGCGGCTCGCGAGAATCACTGCGCCAGTCGAAGGCCGGTTCGATCGACTCAGGCGTGCCGCACCCTTCCAGGCACTTCACGCGCGTGATGTCGCCGTGCAACTCGAGCACGCTGCGGCTGCCCGCGCGGCGGTGCAGGCCGTCTACGTTCTGCGTGACGACGTCGACGCGCCGGCCACCACGCGCTTCATAGCCTGCGATCGCTTCGTGCGCGGCGTTGGGCCGCGCCTTCATCACCGCAGCCCTGCGCTCGGCATACCAGCGCCAGACCAGCGCCGGGTCGGCACGAAAGCCGTCCTCGGTCGCCAGCGCCTGCGGATCGAAGCGCGCCCACAGCCCGGTGAGCGCGTCGCGAAAGGTCGGAATGCCGCTCTCGGCGGAAACGCCGGCGCCGGTGAAGACGACGACGCGCTGCGCCTCGCGCAACCAGCCGCGCGCGCGGACGAGCGCAGGGTCTGCTGAGATCGCGCCCTGCGGTGTGGTGCCTTGCCGCTTCATGCCGTCATGCTCGCGCGACGCATCGCCGCGCCCGAGGCGCAGACCGCCGCCACCCCCGTCACCCGCCCGCCGCCGCCCGCTGACGCACCGTCTCGTACAACACCACCCCCGCCGCCACCGACACGTTCAGGCTGCCGACCGCCCCTCGCATCGGAATGCGTGCCAGCGCATCGCAGCGCTCACGCGTAAGCCTGCGCATCCCGCTCCCCTCCGCACCGAGCACCCAGGCAACGGGACCGGAAAGCCCCTGCTGGTACAGATCGGCGCTCGCGCGCTCGTCGGTGCCGACGATGAAGATGTTGCGATCGCGGATCTCGTCCAGCGCGCGCGCGAGATTCGTCACCATCAGGTACGGAACGCTTTCGGCGGCGCCGCTCGCCGTCTGCATCGCGATCTCGGTGAGCGCGCAGGCGCGGTCCTTCGGCGCGATCACCGCCGCGGCCCCCGCGCCGTCGGCCACTCGCAGGCACGCGCCGAGATTGCGCGGATCGGTGACGCCGTCGAGCACGAGCAGCAGGATCGGCTCGGCGTCGTTCTCGTGCTCGTCTAGCAACTCGTCGAGTCGTTGCCCTTTCGGCGGCGCCTCGACGAGCGCGACGACGCCCTGATGCCGCTTGTGCGGGCACAGCCGCTCGAGGCGGTCGGCGTCGACGAAATGCGCGCGCACGCCCGCCGCCTCCGCCACGCGCAGCAGGTCGCGCACGCGCGCGTCCTCGCGTCGTGCATCTACGTACAACTCGCGCACACCGGCCGGCGCGCGGCGCAGTCGCGCGAGCACCGAGTGGAATCCGTAGATCAGCATCGATCGTGGTACTCGTGCATCGGGAGGATCGGCCGGAGGCGCGCGCGTCAGTGGCGACGACGCAGACCAGTGCGCCGCTTCTTCGCCGTCGCCGCCGGCACCTTGCTGCGCGCCGCGGCGCGTTCGGCGCGCGCCTTCTTCACCTTCTCCGACTTCGCCGGCGCGGCCTTCGGCGCCGAAGGCACGTCCGCTTCGCGCGTATCGCCGCGGCGCTGCAACTCGCGAAAGCCCAGTCGATCGACGAGCCGAAAATCGATGCGACGAGCTTCGAGATCGACGCGCGAGACCTGCACCTCGACTTCGTCGGTGAGACGGAAGCGCTTGCCGGTGCGCTCGCCGCGCAGTTCGTGGGCGACCTCGTTGTACTGGAAATACTCGCTGCCCAGTTCGGAGACGTGCACCAGCCCCTCGACGTACAGTTCGTCGAGCGTGACGAAGATGCCGAACGGCGCCACGCCGGTGACGCGACCGACGAAGGCTTCGCCGACGCGCTCACGCACGTACAGGCACTTCAGCCACGCCTCGACGTCGCGCGAGGCCTCGTCGGCGCGCCGCTCGTGCATCGAGCAGATTGCCCCGAGCAGCCGCCACAACTCGTGCTCGCGGCGTTCGGGTCCGGAAGCGGCCTGCTCGGCTGTCCGCGCGCTCGCGCGCGACGCCGGACGCGACTTCGCTGCGGCGGCGCGTTTCGCGCCGCGCTGCGCTTTCGTGGCCGCCGAAGCGGCCCCTTTTGTGGAAGCAGGCGCGCGCGCCGACCGCGCGCTCGGCTCGTCGCCGCTCGCGGCCGACTCGTGCGGCCGTCTGGCATCGAAAGTCAGTCCGCTCGCCGACCCCTCGTCGTCGATCACCGGTTCGATCAGGTCGTCGTCGGCGCCCGGCGGGCGAATGCGGATCGCCTCGCTGAGCAGCGCGGCATCCGGCACCGGCTGATAGCGCTCGCCGCGCAGCATCGCCTTGATCACGCGATGGGTGAGCAGGTCGGGATAGCGCCGGATCGGCGACGTGAAATGCGCGTAGGCGTCGTATGCCAGGCCGAAGTGGCCCTCGTTGTCCGGCGAGTACACCGCCTGCTGCATCGAGCGCAGCATCATCGTCTGCAGCAGCACCGCGTCGGGACGCGCGCGCACGGTCTCGACGAGCGCGGCGTAATCGGCCGGCGACGGATCGTCGCCGCCACCCAGCGCCAGCCCGAAGCCGCGCAGGAACTCGCGCAGTTTCGCGAGCTTCTCCGGAACCGGGCCTTCGTGCACCCGATACAGGCCCGGGTGTCGACTTCGCCGCATCCAGTCGGCCGCGCAGACGTTGGCCGCGAGCATGCATTCCTCGATCACCTTGTGCGCGTCGTTGCGCTGGCTCGGAACGATTCGCTCGATGCGACCGGCCGGGTCGCAGACGATCTTCGTCTCGACGGTCTCGAAGTCGATCGCGCCGCGCGCGCGGCGCGCGCCGGCGAGCACGCGGTACAACTCGTGCAGATCACGCAGTTGCGGCGCGAGCGCCGCGTGGCCAGGGGCTACCGACAGCGAGGCCGCCGCGCCCGACAGCATCGCCCACACCTCGTCATAGGTCAGGCGGGCCGCCGAATGCATCACCGCCTCGTAGAACTGGTAGCCGCGCACACGACCGCTGCGCTCGACCACCATGTCGCAGACGAGCACCAGGCGATCGACGTGCGGGTTGAGCGAACACAACCCGTTGGAGAGCTTCTCCGGCAGCATCGGGATCACGCGACGCGGGAAGTACACCGAGGTGCTGCGCTCGAGCGCATCGTGATCGAGTCCGTCGCCGTCGCCCACGTAGTGCGCGACGTCGGCGATCGCGACGATCAGCCGGAACGCCGCATCACGCCGCGCGCTCGCCGGCATCGGCTCGCAGTAGACCGCGTCGTCGAAATCGCGCGCGTCCTCGCCGTCGATCGTCACCAGCGGCACGTCGCGCAGATCGACGCGACCGGCCAGATCGGCCGCCGGCACGGCGCTGGGCAGCCGCGACGCGCGCTCGAGCGCCGCGTCGCTGAACTCGTGCGGCACGTCGAACTTGCGCACGGCGATCTCGATCTCCATGCCCGGATCGTCGATCTCGCCGAGCACTTCGACGACGCGTCCGATCGGCGGCGACCCGCCCGCCGGCGGCTCGATGATCTCGACGGTGACGACCTGTCCCTGCTGCGCGCGCTGCGTGTCGCCGGAAGGAATGACGATATCGTGCTTGATGCGCTGGTCTTCGGGCACGACCAGCGAGACGCCGCGTTCCTCGAGGAAGCGCCCGACGATGCGCCGGTTCGCGCGTTCGGTGACCTCGACGATGCGGCCCTCCGGACGACCGCGCGAGTCGAAACCGGTGCGCTTGAGCAGCACGCGATCGCCGTGCATCACTTTCTGCATCTCGCGCGGCGACAGGAACACGTCGATTCCGCCCTCGTCGGGAATGAGGAACCCGAATCCGTCGCGATGACCCTGCACGCGGCCGGCGACGAGGTCGAGCTTGCTCGCCAGCAGCAGCACGCCCTTGCGGTTCGGCAGCAGTTGTCCGTCGCGCTCCATCGCGAGCAGGCGCCGGTTCAGGTTTTCGAAATGCGTCGACGGCACCGCCAGGCGCTCAGCGAGTTCGTGCGGCGTCATCGGAACATCGGCCGCGCGCAGGCATTCGAGGATCGCTTCGCGCGTCGGCGCGAACCAGGTCTTGTCGGTCACGCGGCCGTCTCGTTCGATTCGACAACACCGCGGCTGCGGTGTAAGATCCCGCCTCTACGCGCGACCGGACTTCCTCCCGGTTGCAGCCTGCGGGGTTCCTCCGCGGCACATCGCCCAGATGGCGGAATTGGTAGACGCACCAGGTTCAGGTCCTGGCGGTGGCAACACTGTGGAGGTTCGAGTCCTCTTCTGGGCACCATCACGAAGCCTGCGCGAGCAGGCTTTCTTGTTTTCACGCTAGCCCCATCGTGCCTTGAGGTCGCCCGGCCGCATATGGTCGTACTCCTCGAATGGCTGATGGATCCACGGGTTGCTCGGCAGGTGCTCGACGGCGTAATCCGGTTGTGTAATCGAGGCGCCCTTTCGCCATAGTACCGCCGTGCGGATCTGCGTCGCCTGCGGGTGGCGCCCGAGCAGCGCGGGCACGAGATGCACGAGCGTGGCGCCGGAATCGGCCAGGTCGTCGGTGAGCAGCCAGTTCGGTCCGGGCAACGCGCCCGCGCAGGCCAGCTGCTCGCCGATATGGAGGTCACCGCGCCGCTTGCCTTCGTTTTCGCGATACGAGCTCGTGAAGACGACGCCCAGTGGCTTGTCGAACAGGCGCGAGAAGACGTCGCCGATGCGCAGCCCGCCGCGCGCCACGCACACCACCGCATCGAAGCTCCAGCCCGACTCCCAGACCTTCAGCGCGAGCTTCTCGACGAGCCGGTTGTATTCGTCCCAGGAAACGTGCAGGTCGCGCATGCCGCAGCCTCATCTAGAACGACGTCCTCAGGCGAACGGGTGGCGCAGCACTATCGTCTCGTCGCGATCGGGGCCGGTGGAGACCAGCGAGATCGGCGCGCGCGCGAGCTCGGCAAGCCGCTCGAGGTAGCGCTGCGCATTCGGCGGCAGCGCCGACCAGTCGCGAACGCCCACCGTGCTCTCGCTCCAGCCGGGCATCTCCTCGTAGACCGGCTCGCATTGCGCGACCGCGTCGGCGCCGAAGGGCAGCAGATCGAGCGTGCGCGAGCCGCGGCGGTAGGCGGTGCACAGCTTGACCGTGGACAGTCCGTCGAGCACGTCGAGCTTGGTGACGACGAGGCCGCTGACGCCGTTCAGCTGGATCGAGCGCGCGAGCGCCGGCGCATCGAACCACCCGCAGCGGCGCGGCCGCCCGGTGACCGAGCCGAACTCCTTGCCGACGGTGGCCAGATGCCGTCCGACGTCGTCGTGCAGTTCGGTGGGGAACGGGCCCGCGCCGACGCGCGTGGTGTACGCCTTCACGATGCCAAGCACCGAATGCAACGCCTGCGGCCCGACGCCGGCACCGGCCGCGGCTGCACCGGCCACGCAATTGCTGCTCGTGACGTACGGATAGGTGCCATGGTCGACGTCGAGCAGCGCGCCCTGCGCGCCCTCGAATAGCAGCGGCTCGTCGCGCGCCATCGACGCGGCGAGCATCGAGGGCACGTCGGCGATCATCGGTGCGATGCGCTCGGCCAGCGCCAGCGTATCGTCGGCCACGCGCTGCGCATCGAGCGGCTGCGCGTTCAGGAAATGCTGCAGCGTGAAGTTGTGCAGCTCGAGCGTCTCGCCGAGTCGCGCGCGAAAACGCGCGGCATCGAGCAGGTCGCCGGTGCGCAACGCGCGGCGCGCGGCGCGGTCTTCGTAGGCCGGTCCGATGCCGCGCCCGGTGGTGCCGATCGCATCCGCCCCGCGCTTGGCCTCGCGCGCCTGGTCGAGCGCGACGTGGTACGGCAGGATCAGCGTTGCCGCATCGCTCAGGTGCAGCCGCCCGCGCACGCGAATGCCGGCCGCTTCGAGTTCGTCGATCTCCTGCAGCAGTGCCGCGGGCGACACGACGACACCGCTGCCGATGTAGCAGTGCACGTCATCGCGCAGGATGCCCGATGGGATCAGGCGCAGCACCTGCTTGCGCCCGCCGATCACCAGCGTGTGCCCGGCGTTGTGCCCGCCCTGGAAGCGCACGACACCGCGCGCAGTATCGGTGAGCCAGTCGACGACCTTGCCCTTGCCTTCGTCGCCCCACTGGGTCCCGACGATCACGACGTTCTTCGCCATCTGCAGCAGATTCCCTCGATTCGCGTTCGATTGCCCGGCGGCGCAGTCAGCGCAGCCCACCGACCGGGTCGACGATCCATTCGTTGCCTCGCAGCACGAGTTCGCGATCGCAGACGAACTCCTGCGGCCCCGGGTCGCGCCCGGGAAGGGCCTGCACGACGATCTCGCCAGCGGCGCGCAGCGCGTCGATCACCTCGACGAGCGCGGCATCGTCGGACCACGGTGCGCGGATCGCCGAGGCGGGCGCGCCGTTCTCGAGCAGGCCGGCGAGCGCGCGCAGCTCGATCGAAAAACCGGTGGCCGGCCGCGCGCGGCCGAAGGCGCGACCGACGTCGTCGTAGCGGCCGCCGCGCGCGATCGCGTAGGGCAACGCCTCGACATACGCCGCGAACGTGATGCCGTTGTGGTAGCGATAACCGCGCAGGTCGGCCAGGTCGATCGACAGCTCGAGCTGCTGCCAGCGCTGCAGCACGGGCGATGCGCACAGGCGCTCGATGCGCTCGAGCGCGTCGCGGATCGCCGGCGCATCGGGCAGCTGCGCTCGCGCGCGCGCCAGCGCCGAATCGTCGCCGTCGAAGCCGGCGCCGGCGCGCCCGTGCAGTCGCGCAAGCAGGGGCAGCATCTCGCGCAGCGCCGCCGGCGAATCGCGCAATGCCTCGTGCAGCCCCGGGATGTCCTTGCCCTGCAACAGCCGGTACAGCTCATCGACGTCGACTTCGGGGTCGAGCGGGCCGAGCGCATCGAGCAGGCCCTGCACGACGCCGACGTGGCACAGGTCGATGCGCAGCTTGCCGACGCCGGCGGCGGCGAGCGAGCGCACCATCAGGTCGATCGTCTCGACTTCGGCTTCGATGCCCGGGTGTCCGTACAGCTCGGCGCCGATCTGGATCGGCTCGCGCGTGGCGAGCACGCCCTGTGCGCGCGTGTGCAGCACCGAGCCCGCGTAGCACAGCCGCACGACCCCTTCGCGGTCGAGCAGGTGCGCGTCGATGCGCGCAACCTGTGGCGTCATGTCGGCGCGCACGCCGAGCGTTCGCCCCGAAAGCTGGTCGACCAGCTGGAAGGTGCGCAGTCCGAGGTCGCGGGCGGAGCCGGTGAGCAGCGAATCGAGGTGCTCGATGAGCGGCGGCATGACGAGTTCGTAGCCGTACGAGCGATACAGGTCGAGCAGCCGGCGGCGCAAGTCCTCGATGGCGCGCGCTTCGGCCGGCAGGACGTCGGCGATACTCTCGGGCAGCAGCCAGCGCAGCATGGGAAGAAGCGATACCTCGTGCGGAAGCCGGGCGCGCATAGGGCGCGCAATACGACGCGGGATACGCCGGGTCCGGCCGAACCGGCTATTGTAGGTTAGATCAGCAGCAGCGCGAGACCGGCCAGGGTCGCGCCGAATCCGACGAAGCGGATCTGCCCGTCACGCATGCGGGCTACGCGCAGGAACATCTCGCGCCAGTTCGACGGCGCGAACAACGGCATCATGCCCTCGAGGATCAGCACCAGGCCGATCGCACGCAGCCAGTCTTCGATCGTCACTTCGCCGATGCGCCCGGCGCCTTGAAGTAGCGGAAGAAGTCCGAAGACGGATCGAGCACGAGGATGTCGGATTTGCTGCCGAACGACAGCCGGTACGCCTCGAGGCTGCGGTAGAACTCGGCGAACTGCGGGTCCTTGGCCCAGGCCGCGGCGAACAACTGCGCGACGCGCGCGTCGCCCTGGCCGCGCATCTGCTGCGCCTCGCGATAGGCCTCGGCGACGATCACCTCGCGCTGGCGGTCGGCCTCGGCGCGGATCTTCTCCGATTCGGCAGCGCCGGTGGCGCGCCGCTCGTTGGCGACCTGCTTGCGCTCGGACTCCATGCGCGCGAACACGCGCTCGGAGACTTCGGGGGCGAAGTCGACGCGCTTCAGGCGCACGTCGATGATCTCGACGCCGATCTGCTTCGAATCGTCGTTGACCTTCGCGCGCACGTTCTCGACGACCTGGTCGCGCGCGCTGGAGATCATGTCGGAGACGGTGCGCCGCGCGATCTCGTTGTTCAACGCGTCGCGCAGGCTGCGGTTGATCCGGTCGACGGCGATCTGCTCGCTGCCCGACACCGAGCGGATGAAGGTGGGCGGATCGATGATGCGCCACTTCACGAAGGTGTCGATCATCACGTTGAGCTTCTCCGACGTGATGAAGCGATCGCTCTCGGAGGTGTCGATCGTGAGGATCCGCTTGTCGTAATAGACGACGTTCTGGAACGGCGGCGGCAGCTTGAAGTACAGGCCCGGGGCGTCGATCACCTTGCGGATCTCGCCGAGCGCATAGACGACGGCGAACTGGCGCTGGTCGACGACGAACACGCACGACATCAGCACGAAGAGCGCGATCAGCAGGCCGACCACGGCGGGAACGATTCTTTGCATCATTGTTGCTTCCCCCCGCTCAGCGGCTGTCGCGATCGCGGCTGCGCAGCCCGTCGCTGCGCGGCGTGGGCGCCGCGGGCGTCTCCGGCGCGCTCGTCGCCGGCGTCGCGGAGCCGCCCGCGCGCGATGCATCGGCGCCCGCCTGGCCGAGCAGCTTGTCGAGCGGCAGGTACAACAGGTTGCCGCTCGTGCGCGAGTCGAGGTAGACCTTGCTGGTGTTGGCGAAGATGCGTTCCATCGTCTCCAGATACATGCGGTCGCGCGTAACCTGCGGCGCCTTCGCGTACTCGGCGGCAATCTGGTTCAGCCGGCTGGTGTCGCCCTCGGCATTGGCGACCACGCGCTGGCGATAGCCCTCGGCTTCCTGCAGCACCCGCGCGGCCGTTCCGCGCGCTTTCGGGATCACGTCGTTGGCGTAGGCGCGGCCCTCGTTGATCAGGCGCTCGCGGTCCTGCGCCGCCTTGTTGGCATCCTCGAAGGCGGCCTGTACCTGCTCGGGGGGCTGCACCTGCTGGATCGTCAGATCGACGATCGAGATGCCGGCCCGGTAGCGGTCGAGGATCGACTGGATCTGCTTGCGCGCGGCCTGCGCGACCTGCTCCTTCTCCTCGTAGAGCACCTGGTCGACGCCGTTGCGCCCGACCGTCTCGCGCATCGCGGTCTCGGCGGCCTGTCGCACGATCTCCTCGGGCACCGCGCCGAGGTTGTTGTTGAACAGATAGGCGTTGACGTCACCGACGCGATACTGCACGGTGAACTGCATGTCGACGATGCTCTGGTCGAGCGTGAGCATCAGCGACTCGCGCAGCGTCTTGTTGCGCACCGCGTTGCGATAGCCGACCTCCACCGTGCGCAACTGCTGCACGTTGACGATCTCGTTCGTCTCGATCGGGTACGGCAGGCGCCAGGTGAAGCCGGCGCGATCGACCAGTTGCTTGTACTCGCCGAAACGCAGGACGACCGACGCCTGCCCTTCCTGCACGATGTAGAAGCCGCTCGCCAGCCACAGCAGCACGGCGACCAGCACGAGCAGGCCGAGGCCGGCGCCGGCGCCCTTCATCGACGGCGGCTCGCCGCCGTTGCCGGACGGGCCGCGCGGCCCGCCGCCGCCGCGGCGAAACAGCGAGTTCAGCCTGCGGTTGAAGTCGCGCCAGAGTTCATCGAGGTCGGGCGGGCCTTCGTTGCCCGGACGTTGCGGCGGACGCTGGTCGGCGCCGCCGCCCCCCCGTCCCCAACCGGGATCGTTTAGCGAGAAGATCGAGCGGATCGGGTTCCACATGGGCAGGGGCGGGTTCAGGCCGCTCTGGAAGCGGCCGGCACTTGCGAATCGGAGGAGTCGGCGAAACCGGCTGCGGGCATCGTCTCGGACGATGCTTCGGCGGGCGCCGCGCGTGCCCGGCGCCACGATTCGACCTGCTGGTCGATCGCCTCGCGCAGGGCCTCGAGCCCGGCGCCGGTGACGGCGCTGACCAGGACGCGGGCGATCCTACCACAAGGATCCCGGCCGACTTCGGGCTCGCGGCCGACGCGGTCGATCTTGTTGTGTACGAGGATTTGCGGCACGTCGGCCGCGCCGATCTCCTCGAGCACGCGATCGACCTGCGCGATCTGCTCGTCGCGATCCGGCGCCGACGCGTCCACCACGTGCAGCAGCAGGTCGGCCTGCGCGGTTTCCTCGAGCGTCGCGGTGAACGCTTCCACCAGCGAGTGCGGCAACGCGCGCACGAAGCCGACCGTGTCGGAGAGCACGACCTCGCTGCCCGACGGCAGGCGCAGCCGACGGGTGAGCGTATCCAACGTGGCGAAAAGCTGGTCGGCGGCATAGGTGCCGGCGCCGGTCAGCGCGTTGAACAACGTGGACTTGCCGGCGTTCGTGTAGCCGACGATCGAGATGGTGAAGGCCGGTTTGCGGTCGCGCGCACGCCGGCGCGTGCGGCGCTGCTTGCGCAGCTGCTCGAGTTGCGCGCGCAGGCGCTTCACGCGCACCGACAGCATGCGCCGGTCGAGCTCGAGCTGCGTCTCGCCGGGCCCGCCGCGTACGCCGATGCCGCCGCGCTGGCGCTCCAGGTGCGACCAGCCGCGCACCAGGCGCGCTGACAGGTGTTCGAGCCGGGCAAGCTCGACCTGCAGCTTGCCCTCGTGGCTGCGCGCGCGCTGCGCGAAGATCTCGAGGATCAGCTCGGTGCGATCGACGACCGACACGCCCCAGCGCTGCTGCAGGTTGCGCTGCTGGATCGCCGACAGCTCCTGGTCGAAGACGACCAGTGGGATTTCCTCTGCCGCGAGCTGGGCGGCGATCTCGTCGGCCTTGCCCGAACCGAGGAACAGCGCGGCATCGGGCTTGGCGCGGCGCACGACGACGCGCCCGCGCGGAGACAGCCCAGCCGACTGCGCGAGCGCGTCGAGTTCGTCGAGAGATTCGGAACAGACCGGCGCGGCGCCGAAGACGACGCCGACCAGCAGGCACGAAGCGGGGGTGACTTGCTTGTTCAGGTTTCCGGACTTTCTTGCTGGAAGTTGACGGCGCGACCCGGCACGACGGTGGAGATCGCGTGTTTGTAGACCATCTGCGTGACCGTGTTGCGCAACAACACGACGTACTGGTCGAAGGAATCGATCTGGCCTTGCAGCTTGATGCCGTTGACGAGATAGATCGACACCGGAACGTGCTCCCTGCGAAGCAGATTCAGGAACGGGTCTTGTAGCAGCTGCCCTTTGTTGCTCATGGGGACTCCGGCTTGTTGTGATTGGATTCGCGCGCCAACGGCCCGCGGATCGACCACTCTATCGCAAATTCGGGGCCGTTATCCCCATTTCAAGTGCGCGGCGCATAGGGGTTCGACCCGCTGCGAAACTCGATGCGCAACGGCGTGCCGGTGAGCTCGAAGCGTTCGCGGAACCACGACTCGAGGTAGCGGCGATAGGCGTCGGGCACGTCGCCCAGCGCGCTGCCGTGCACGATGACCACCGGCGGATTCTGCCCGCCCTGGTGCGCATAGCGCAGCTTCGGGCGCGTCATTCCACGACGCGGCGGCGGCTGGCGCTCGACCGCCTCGTGCAGCGCGCGCGTGAGCTTCGGCGTGGAGAGTTTTGCCATTGCCGCCGCATGTGCCGCCTGCACCGAGCGCATCAGCGCCGGAATGCCGAAACGCTCGAGTGCCGAGACGAAATGCCATTTCGCGAAGCGCAGGAAGTGCAGCTTGCGATCGAGTTCGCTGCGCACGCGCTCGCGCTCGCCGGCATCGGCGAGATCCCATTTGTTCACGGCAACCACGAGCGCGCGACCGGCCTCCAGGACGTAGCCAGCGATGTTCGCATCCTGATCCGAAACGTCCTGGCTCGCGTCGAGCAGCAGGATGCAGACGTGCGCCTGCTCGATCGCCTGCAGCGTCTTGACGACCGAGAACTTCTCGATCGCCTCTTCTACCCGGCTGCGCCGGCGCAGCCCGGCCGTGTCGATCAACGTGTACGCGCGGCCGCCGTGCTCGAAGTCGACCGCCACCGCATCGCGCGTGGTCCCGGGCTGGTCGAAGGCGACCAACCGCTCCTCGCCGAGCAGCGCGTTGATCAGCGTGGACTTGCCGACGTTGGGACGGCCGACGACCGCCACGCGGATTCGCGCAGGCGCGCCTTCGCGTGCGGGCGTCCGATCGCCGGCCCCCTGCGCGCGCTTTTCCTCGCCGGCCTGCCCCGGTGCGCGTGCCCGCTCGTCGTCGTCGCCGGCTTGCGCCGATGGCTCCCCCGCCTCGCCGCCCTCGTCGGCCACTGCTTGCGCAACGAACGGCTCGAGCGCGGCGTCCGCCAGCTCGCGAACCCCGTCGCCGTGCGCGGCCGACACCGCCCACGGATCGCCCAGTCCCAGCTCGTGGAATTCGGCCACCGCCTGATCGCGCGGACGTCCTTCGGTCTTGTTCACCGCGAGCAGCACGCGCCGCGCGGTGCGCCGCAACTCGTTCGCGATCTCGCGATCGCGCCCGGTCAGGCCTTCCCGGCCATCGACGAGAAAGATCACGACGTCGGCCTCGACGATCGCCTGCCGCGTCTGCCGCGCCATCAGCGCAGCAATTCCGTCGCGCGCCACCGGCTCGAAACCGCCGCTGTCGATGACGATGAACGGAACGTCGCCGACCCGCCCGCGCCCGTACTGCCGATCGCGCGTCAACCCCGGCGCATCGGCGACCAGCGCCGATCGACTGCGCGTGAGCCGATTGAACAGCGTCGACTTGCCGACGTTCGGGCGACCGACCAGCGCGACGACGGGGAGCAGCGCCATAAATCAGCTCGTGAAGCCGACGCGCGCAAATGCGCGGGCCGTGCGCAGCAGCGGCGCAGGTGCCCGGCGCCGCGTTGCAAGGCCTCCCGACGCGTTCAAAGGGCAAGCCGAGGCGCGACCAGCGCGAGCCGACGCGTCTTCAGCGCAAGCCGAAATGGGCGGAACCCGCGCGTTCTCGACGAAGCGAAGCGTGCCGCCGGCAGAAATGCGCGCGAAACGAACGATGTCACCCGTGCCCGCCGAAGCGTTGATGGAAATGCGTGGAAGGCGCGCATTCGCCGCAGACTCCACACGCTCGCGCGGCGGGCAGCAGCCCGCGCCAGCACAGCCGAGCGGCAGCCCGCAGCTCAGCCCGTCACCGTCGAGCGGCAGGCGGCAGCGCGCCGCAGCGAGGGCGGGCCGGCGCCCCGGCGTCCGGTGCGGCGCGCGCCGGGCGGCGCGTTGGGCGCACGCCGCGTACGGGTTGCGCGGTGGTGCGACTTCTGCGGCGCCGAGCAGCGCAGCCTCGGGAGCGGTGCGCGAAGCGCGCTTCGTTCCTCTGACTCGCGGCGACTGTCCGAGCGGAGCGAGCGCAGCTCGCGCAGCGAGTTTCGCCGCGCGACCCAGAGGCGAGCAGCGCAGGGAAGTCGGCGCGCAGCGCCGACCGCCGCAGCCGGAGCGCCGCCGCGCAACCCGTACGCGGCGTGCGCCCAACGCGCCGCCCGGCACGCGCCGCACCGGACGCCGGGGCGCCGGCCCGCCCTCGCTGCGGCGCGCTGCCGCCTGCCGCGCGTCAGTCGATGCGGAACGCATACAGCCCGCCGCCGCTCGTCTGCACGACGGCGAGCCCCGCCGCCGCCACCGGCGCCGACACGATGCGCGACCCGTCAGTCGTCAGCCGCGCCGCCACGCGCCCATCCTCGCGTTGCAGCACGTGCACCAGCCCGGTCTGGTCGCCCATCGCCACGAATCGCGGCAGCAGCAGCGGCGCGGCCAGCTCGCGGCGGTTCAACCCGTCCTGTCGCCAGACGCTCGCCCCGCGACGCGAGAACGCGTGCACGTCGCCGCGATCGTCGGGCGAGACGACCAGCTCGCTGTCCATGTCGAAGCCCGACGGCGAAGAGAGCTCGCGTGCCCACAGCGTGCGTCCGCTCGCCGCATCGAAGCAGCCGATACGTCCCTGGAAGCTCGCGGCACAGATCTCCCGGCCACCCACCAGCGGCATGCCGACGACGTCGGCGATGCGCTCGATCTCGTTGGCGCCGCGCGGCGTGGAGACGGCCGCCTCCCAGCGCAGCGCTCCGCTGTCCAGCGTGAGCGCGACCAGGCGTCCGCCAGGCAGGCCGACGTAGGCGCTGCTCGCGTCGATCGCGATCCCCGCGGTCTGGCGCAGCACCAGCGGCGGGCTCTGGCGGTTGAAGGTCCAGCGGCGCTTGCCGCTGTCGAGCTCGAAGGCCGAAACGCGGTTGTCGCTGGTGCGAACGATCACCAGCCCGAGCGCGACGCTGGGCACCGTGACGACTTCCGCGCCGGTCGGTGCGGACCAGCGCTGGTTGCCACCGCCGTCGAGCGCGATCAGCGATCCGTCGCGCCCGGCGACGACGACCGACCCGCCGTCGCTGCCCGCGCCGGCGATCAGCGGCTGTTCGAGCTTCACCCGCCAGCGCACGGCGCCGGTGGTCGGATCGATGCGCGCCACCGTTCCGTCGCGCGCCGCGGCCCACAGGCTGTCGCCGGCGAGCACCGGTTGGAAGTCGACGCCGCCGGCGCCGAGCGCAACGGACCAGGCGAGCGAAGCGCTCGCCGGGGCGGTGATCGGCGGCGGATCTGGGAGCTTCGGTCGCGACGACGACCACGGCCACCAGGCGCATCCGCCCAGGCCGAAGGCCAGCGCCGCGATTGCCGCGCGGCGCATCGAGGGAACCATCGCGCTCGCGCTCACGCCGGCGCCCCGCCGAGCGCGTCGCGCTTCAGTTGCACGAGTCCGCGCAGCGTGGCATTGGTCGACAGCGCGGCGAGCGCCCGATCGTAGGCAGCGCGCGCCTCGTCGCGACGCCCGGCCGCGCTCAACAGGTCGCCGCGGCGGTCTTCGAACATGCCGAGGTACGCGCCCGGCGTCGGCACGTCGAGCGCCTTCAGCCCTTCGTCGTAGGCGCCCTCGTCGAGCAGGATCGACGCCAGCCGCAGGCGCGCCGTGTTGCGGAAGTTCTCGTCGCCGGCATTGTCGATCGCCCATTGCAGCGGGATCTTCGCCGCCTTCGCATCGCCGGCCTGGACGTAGGCGCCGGCTGCAACCAGCGCCGCCATCGGCCCATACGCCGTCTTGCCGTACTCGTCGAACAGCTTGCCGGCAGACGCTCGCACGCCGTCGATGTTGCGCTCGCTCGCCGCCTCGCGCAGCGCCTCGTAGACCGTCGCCGCCTGCACCGACTGGCGCTCCTGGTACCAGCCCCAGCCGCGCCAGCCGGCAATCGACAGCGCGACGATCGCGACGAGCGTGACGATGAAATTGCCGTAGCGGTCCCAGAACGCCTTGAGGTTCTCGAGTTGTTCCTGCTCTTCCAGGTTGTAGGCCATTGCCCGTCGGTTCTCCGTCAATCGTCGTCGGTCATCGCGTCGAGCACGCGCTCGACGATGCGATCGAGCGTCACGCTCTCCTGGCGCGACGCGCTCGCCGCCTCCGGCGCGCCGCTGCGCAGCCACTTCAGCGACGCCTCGCCGCGCTCGAGTTCGTCCACCCCTAGGATGAGCGCGAGTTGCGCGCCGCTCGCATCGGCCTTGCGGAACTGCGACTTGAAGCTGCCACCGCCGCAATGCAGGATCACGTCGACGCCCGCGTCGCGCAGGCGTTCGGCTGCGGTGAGCGCCGCTTCGAGCGTCGCGTCGCCATGGTGCACGACGTAGACGTCGCACTGCGCCGCACGCGCCGCCGCCTCGTCCTGCTCGCGCAGCATGGCGAGCACGCGCTCGACGCCGAGCGCGAAGCCGCAGGCCGGCGCATCCTTGCCGCCGAGCATCGCGATCAGCGGATCGTAGCGTCCGCCGCCGCAGATCGTCAGCGGCGCGCCGCCGACGTCGGCGACCCACTCGAAGACGGTCAGGTTGTAGTAGTCGAGCCCGCGCACGAGGCGCGGGTTGATCCGGTACGGCAGGTTCTGCGCGCGCAGCAGGCCCTGCAGCCGCTCGAAATGCGCACGAGATTCGGCGCCGAGGAATTCCGACAGCCGCGGCGCGCCTTCGACCAGCGACTGCATCGCCGGATTCTTCGTGTCGAGGATGCGCAGCGGATTGCTGTGCAGCCGGCGCGTCGCGTCGGCATCGAGCCGATCGACGTTCGCCTCGAAATAGGCGATCAACGCCTCGCGGTGCGCGCGACGCTCGTCGGACTGTCCCAGCGAGTTGATCTCGAGCCGCGCATTCACGATGCCGAGTTCGTCCCACAGGCGCTGGCACAGCAGGATGACTTCGGCGTCGGCGTCGGGGCCGGCAAAGCCGAGCGCCTCGGCGCCCACCTGATGGAACTGGCGATAGCGACCTTTCTGCGGACGCTCGTGGCGGAACATCGGGCCGGCGTACCACAGCCGCTGCGGGCCGTCGTACAGCAGGTTGTGCTCGATCGTGGCGCGCACCACGCCCGCCGTGTTCTCCGGGCGCAACGTGAGATTCTCGCCGTTGAGCGCGTCAACGAACGAGTACATCTCCTTCTCGACGATGTCGGTCACCTCGCCGATGCTGCGCACGAACAGGCGCGTATGCTCGACGATCGGCGTGCGGATGCGGCGATAGCCGTAGGCGCGCATTGCGTCGGCCACCGCGTCCTCGAAACGCTGCCACAGCGCCTCGTCGGCCGGCAACACGTCGTTCATGCCGCGCACGCCGTTCAGTCGCTCGGCCACGCTGCGCGGACCCTGGGCGCTCATCGCTCGGTCTTCACCCGATCGCCGGCTGCGCCGGCGCCAAAGCGCCGCTCGACGTAGTCGGAGACGATCGCCTGGAACTCCTCGGCGATGCGTTCGCCCTTGAGCGTGACGCTGCGCTCGCCATCGATGAAAACCGGTGCGACCGGCGCCTCGCCGGAGCCGGGAAGCGAGATGCCGATGTCGGCGTGCCGGCTCTCGCCGGGGCCGTTCACCACGCAGCCCATCACCGCGACCTGCAGCGATTCGACGCCCGGATAGCGCCCCTTCCACGACAGCATGCTCTCGCGCAGCCAGCCCTGGATCGACGCGGCGAGTTCCTGGAAGAAGGTGCTGCTCGTGCGCCCGCAACCCGGGCACGCGACGACCTGCGGCGTGAACATGCGCAGGCCCATCGTCTGCAGGATCTCCTGCGCGACGACGACTTCGCGCGTGCGATCGCCGCGCGGCTCGGGCGTGAGCGAGACGCGGATCGTGTCGCCGATTCCCCGCTGCAGCAGCACCGCCAGCGCAGCCGTGGAGGCGACGATGCCCTTGCTGCCCATGCCCGCTTCGGTCAGGCCCAGGTGCAGCGGCCAGTCGCAGCGGCGCGCGAGTGCGCCGTAGACGGCGATCAGGTCCTGCACCTGCGAGACCTTCGCTGACAGGCAGATCGCGTCGGCCGGCAGCCCGAGCGCGACCGCGCGCTCGGCGTTCTCGATCGCAGACGTGACCAGCGCCTCGCGCAGCACGGCCTGCGCTTCCCACGGCTGCGCGCGTGCGGCGTTCTCGTCCATCAGGCGCGCAAGCAGCGTCTGGTCGAGGCTGCCCCAGTTCACGCCGATGCGCACCGGCTTGCCGTTGCGGCAGGCGATCTCGATCATCTGTGCGAAGTTGTCCTCACGCCGGCGGCCGAGCCCGACGTTGCCCGGGTTGATCCGGTATTTGGACAGCGCCTGCGCGCAGTCGGGGTGCTCGGCGAGCAGCTTGTGCCCGTTGTAGTGGAAGTCGCCGATCAGCGGCACGTCGACGCCGATGCGATCGAGCCGCTCGCGCAGCGGCGCCACGGCCGCAGCCGCCGCGCTCGTGTTCACCGTGATGCGAACGAGCTCGGAGCCGGCACGCGCCAGCTGCGCAACCTGCATCGCGGTGGCGGCCGCGTCCTCGGTGTCGGTGTTCGTCATCGACTGCACGACCACCGGCGCATCGCCGCCGACCTGCACCGAACGCGCGCCCCACGCCACGCGCATCGCGCGCGAGACGCGTCGCGGCGAGGCACCCACCGCCATCGGCGCGGCTGCGCCCGGCATCCGTTCGCCCGCGTTCACTCGACGCGCACGCGCGCCACGCCTTTCTGCGTGACGGCGCCCAGATCGACGTTGCGACCACCGTGCTCGACGCGCACGAAAGTGGCATTGCCGATCGTCAGCGAGTACGGCTTCTGCCCGGAGACCTCGCGCGTGCTGTTCGCCGGTTGCGTGCCCATCAACAGAACCTTGCCGCTCGCGTCGCGCACATCGACCCACGATTCACGCTCGAAGCGCAGAACGACCGAGTCGGCAGCGACCGGCGGGGCCGCTTCACTTGGGGCGGGCGCGCTCGCCGGTGCGGCAGCGGCACTCGATGCGCCGTTGGCAGAAGTGCTCGTCGAGGCATCGCTCGCTGCCGCGGCGGGTGCTGCAACGGCCCCCGCTGCGCCCGTGCTGCCGGGGGCCGCGTTGTCGGAGGCCGCGTTGCCGCCCGGTGCTGAGGCGGGTGCGTTTCCGCCCGGCGCTGCCGCGGGGGCGGGCTGCGTTGCGGTAGACGCAGCAGGAGTGGTCGACGAGGCAGGCGCCGTGGAACCGGCGCCCGTGGACGCGACCGACGCATCCGCGCCGGGCGACGGCGCGCGCGTCGAATCGGATGAATCGGCGCGCGTGGCGTCGCGTGCGCCGCCCGCCGAACTCGCGCCCGGCGCAACCGGCATGACATCGACCGACCTGCCAGGCGCGCTGCCGCCGCTGCCCGGTTCGAGCACCTGGCCGAAATCGGCGCCGCGCCCGAAATACATCGCGATGGCGATCACGCCGATCACGCCGAGCACGATCCAGACGATGCGGCTGCCCGAGCCGCCGTTGTCGAAGCCGAGCGCGCCGTGACGAGGCAGCGGCGAATCGAGCGACGACGAAGGCCGCAGCTCCGGCGCGCCGCTCTGCGCGCCGAGCGTGGACAGCAACGGCGCGACATCGAGCTGCAGCGCCTTGCCGTACGCGCGGATCGCGCCGCGCACGAACGCGGCGCCGGGCAAGGCTTCCCAGCGCCCGTGCTCGATCGCGTCGATCTGCCGCGGCATCATGCCGAGCTTGGCGGCAACGTCGGACATCGACCAGCCGCGCGCCTCGCGGGCGGCGACAAGCTGCTCGGGCGATGCGATCTGCGTGATCGACTGCGGTGGGGTGCTGGCTTCGACGTTCATGGATGTCGTGGGTTCACCCGCCGAAGCGGCCCTGCGCGAGCAGGGCCGATTCGGGCGAATCGGGGAAACGGCGGCGCAGTTGCGCGGCCAGGCTCTTCTCGGCGTCTACGTTGCCCAGCGAGTGCTCGATGCGCAGCGCGAGCCAGAGCATCTGCGACGTGGGCTCGTAGGCGCCGAGCAGGCGTTGCGAATAGAAACGCGCGCGGTTCGCGTCCCCGCGCCTCAGGTACAGCTCGGCGAGGTGATACATCGCGACCGCGTTCGACGGCTCGACCTGGAACGCGCGCTGCAGGTTGCGCTCGGCGGTTTCCTCGTCGCCGATGCGCAACGCGCAGATGCCGGCGTTGTGCAGCGGCTTCGCCGGCGTGCGGTACAACGGATCGTTCAGCGCCCGCGCGAAGCGCTCGAGCGACTCGCGTTCGCGCCCGGTCTGGCAGAGAAACCAGCCGTAGCTGTTGTTCAGGTCGGCGTCGTTCGGCGCCAGGCGCAGTCCGCGCTGGAACGCGTCCTCCGCCCGGTCGCGTTCGCCGAGGTCGTTGTAGACCAGCCCGAGCACGCCGTACACCGGCGCGTAGTTCGGGTCGATCTCGATCGCCTGGCGCAGCTCGTCGAGCGCGACCGTGAAGTTGCCCTGCTGGTAGTAGCTCGCCGCCAGCTCGAGCCGGATGCGCGCGCGTCGGCGCTCCTCGCTCTCCTCGGGCGAGCCGGGCAGCGGCGAACCGGCGCCGGGCGCAGAAGCGATGCTCGCGCCGGATCCGGAGGCCGGCGTTCCGTCGGTCGCGCAGCCGGCGAGCCACAACAGCGAGGCGAATGCGGCGACAACGGCAAGGGGAGCTTTCACGGGCGCGGGTCCGTCAGTGGGTTCGTTCGAGGAAACGCACGCGCTGCTCGCGTTCGCGCAGCCGGGTGCGATCCTGCACCTCGCCGGCAAGCTGGCCGCACGCGGCGTCGATATCGTCTCCGCGCGTGCGGCGCACCGTGGTGACGATGCCGGCATCGACCAACCGCTGCGCGAAGGCGCGGATCCGTTCGTCAGGCGAGCGGCGCAACCCCGAGTTGGGGAACGGGTTGAACGGAATCAGGTTGAACTTGCACGGAACGTCGCGCACGCACGCGAGCAGCGCCTCGGCCTGCGCGTCGCTGTCGTTCACGCCGTCGAGCATCACGTACTCGAAGGTGATGAAGTCGCGCGGCGCGCGCTCGAGATAGCGACGGCATGCGGCCATCAGTTCGGCCAGCGGATACTTGCGGTTCAGCGGCACGAGCCGGTCACGCAGTTCGTCATCGGGCGCATGCAGCGAAACCGCGAGCGCCACCGGACAGTCTTCCCGCAGCCGGTCGATCATCGGGACGACACCGGACGTGGACACCGTGACGCGCCTGCGCGAAAGCCCGTAGGCATGATCGTCGAGCAGCAGGCGCAACGCCACGAGCGTGGCCGCGTAATTCTGCAGCGGCTCGCCCATGCCCATGAACACTACGTTGGTCACGACGCGTGCGTCGTCGTTCGACCTGCGAGCGTCGTCGTTCGACCTGCGAGCGTCGTCGTTCGACTTGCGAGCGTCGTTCGCGCGCTCCAGCGAGCGCTTCGCATGCCACACCTGCGCGACGATCTCGTCGGCGCGCAGGTTGCGCGCGAAACCCTGCTTGCCGGTGGAGCAGAACAGGCAGTTGACCGCGCAACCCGCCTGCGTGGACACACACAGCGTGCCGCGGTCGGTTTCGGGGATAAACACCATCTCGACCGCATTTCCGTTACCGACGTCGAGCAGCCACTTGCGCGTGCCGTCGGCCGACTCGTGATCGGCGAGCACCGCAGGCGCCTCGATGCAGGCGCGTTCGGCGAGCACGCGACGAAAGTCCTGCGCGAGATCGGTCATCGCGTCGAAGTCCGCCACGCCGCGCTGATGGACCCAGCGCAGCAGCTGGCGCGCTCGAAACGGCTTCTGGCCCCATTCGACGCACTGCCGCTCGAGCGCCTGCCGATCCAGCCCAAGCAGGCGGACCCTCTGCGCTTCGTTGTCCGTCGACGCGTTCATGACAGCTTGCAGGACGGCCAGGAAACGGCGGATCAGCGCGAGTGCAGGTCGAGCGTCGGGAAGAAGAACGCGATCTCGGTGTTCGCCGTGTCCACGCCGTCGGAGCCGTGCACCGCATTCGCATCGATGCTGTCGGCGAAGTCGGCGCGGATCGTCCCCGCGGCGGCCTTTTTCGGGTCGGTGGCGCCCATCAGGTCGCGGTTCCTGCGAATGGCGTCTTCACCCTCGAGCACCTGGATCATCACCGGGCCCGAGCTCATGAACGTGACGAGATCGGCGTAGAACGGGCGCTCCTTGTGGACCGCATAGAAGCCGCCGGCCTGCTCGCGCGACAGATGCATCATTCGCGCGGCGACGATCTTCAGTCCGGCGCCCTCGAAGCGCGCGTAGATCTGCCCGATCACGTTCTTGGCGACGGCATCGGGCTTGATGATGGACAGGGTGCGTTCTACAGCCATGGGAATTCCGGTGAGGCACCGCCGCACGATCGCGACAGGGCGACCCAGGAATGCGGCGAATGCGGGTTCGTCGGTGAATTATTGAATAGAATGCGCGGAAATCCGCCGGTGCAGGCGAAGGTGTGGCGCATCTTCAACGCCTGCGCGCACGCGCCGAGAACTTAGTGCGCGGCGCGTCTGCGATTTTAGCATGCGCACACCCGTTCGCCGGGCCGCGCAGCACGGGTTTGCCCGAAGCGGAAAGCGGCTTGAAACGGGCGACAGATGTCCCGACATCGGGCACGATGGCAGTTCCCCAACCGGAGAAGACACCGCATGGCATTCCAACAGAACCAACTCGGCACCCGTGTGGCGCAAGGCGGCTACGGAGGCGTACTCGACGCAGCGAGCCGCAACCGCGTGTTGCGCAACACCTATTGGCTGCTCGCTCTTTCCATGGTCCCCACCGTGCTGGGCGCCTGGATCGGCGTGCAGACTGGCTTCTCGTTCTTCGCCGGCAGCCCGTTCACCGGCCTGATCCTCTTCCTGGCGGTGGCCTTCGGCTTCTTCTTCGCGATCGAACGCTTCAAGAACAGCGGAATCGGCGTCGCGCTGCTGCTCGGCTTCACCTTCTTCATGGGCCTGATGCTGTCGCGCCTGATCGGCGCGGTGCTCGGCTACGCCAACGGCGCGGGCCTGATCATGACGGCCTTCGGCGGAACGGCAGCGATCTTCGCCGTCATGGCCACCGTGGCCACCGTGTCGAAACGCGATTTCAGCGGCATGGGCAAATGGCTGTTCATCGGCTTCCTGGTCATCTTCGTCGCCGCCATCGCCAACATCTGGCTGCAGATGCCGGCGCTGATGCTCACCGTTTCCACGCTCGCCGTGCTGATCTTCTCGGCGTTCATCCTGTACGACCTGCAGCGCGTCGTGAACGGTGGCGAAACCAATTACGTCACCGCCACGTTATCGGTGTACCTTAGCGTCTACAACGTCTTCAGCAACCTGCTGATGTTGCTCGGCGTCTTCGGCGGCGAGCGCGAGTAACGGCGCTCCTGGAGCGCCGCAACCGGCCGGGTCGAACACCGGCCGCAGGGCTCCCGGGAGCCCGACCGATGCCCGCATTCGTGCGGGCATCGCCTTTTTCGGAGGCATCAGGTCGAGAACACCGCGATCGATTCGACGTGCGACGTGTGCGGAAACATGTTCACCGCGCCCGCGGCGCGCAGCACGTATCCGCCCTGGTGCACGAGCACCGCGGCGTCGCGCGCGAGCGTTGCCGGGTTGCACGAAACGTAGACGATGCGCGCCGGCTTCGCTTCGTCGGCGACGATCGCCTTGGCGAGTTCGATCGCGCCCTCGCGCGGCGGATCGATGAGCACGCCGTCGAAGCGGCCCAGCGCCCGCCAGCGCTCGCCATCGATCTCGAACAGGTTCGTCGCGCGGAACTCGCAGCGCTCGCCCAGGCCGTTGAACGCGGCGTTCGCCGCCGCGCGCTGGACCAGCGCCGGATTGCCCTCGATGCCGACCACGCGCGCGCCGCGCGCGGCGATCGGCAGCGAGAAGTTGCCCAGGCCGCAGAACAGATCGGCGATGCGCTCGCCTGGCCGAGGAGCGAGCCAGCGCAGCGCGCGACGCACGAGCACCTCGTTGATGCGCGCATTGACCTGCGTGAAATCGGTCGGCCGAAACGGCATGCGAACGCCGAATTCGGGCAGCACATAGGCGAGCGACGAACGCGCGCCGTCGCGCACGAGACGTCCATCGGCGTCGCAGAACAGCTCGATCGAGTCCGGCCCCTTCGGCTGCAGCCACCACTCGATGCGATGCTCTTCGGCGAAACGGCGCAGTCGCTCGAGGTCGTCGACCGCCGGGGGATCGAGCACGCGCAGCACGAGCGCGACCTGCTCGTCGCCCTCGACGCCCTCGCCCACCGCCACCTCGATCTGCGGCACGCGGCGACGGATGCTCAGCGCCTCGATCAGCGCGCGCAGCGGCAGCAGCAGCGTCGAGACGCGCGCGGGCAGCACGTGGCACTCGCGCATGTCGGCAACGTAGCTCGATGCGCGCTCGTGAAAGCCGACGAGCACCCCGCCCTTCTTCGGCACGTCGCGCACCGACAGCCGCGCGCGGTGCCGATAGCGCCAGGCGGGCCCCGAGATCGGCGCCAGCCAGGTCTGCGGCGCCACCTTGCCGATGTGCCGCAACTGGTCCTCGAGCGCGCGCTGCTTGATCGCCATCTGCGCGCCGGTGTCGACGTGCTGCATCGAGCAGCCTCCGCAGACGCCGAAATGCGGGCAGCGCGGCTGCACGCGCGCGCTGCTCGGGCGCAGCACCTCGACGGTCTGCGCGACGTCGAACTTCGGCTTGCGCCGCACGATCTCGGCGGCCACACGCTCGGCGGGCAACGCGCCGCGCACGAACACGACCTTTCCTTCGTGCCGGGCGACGCCGTTCGCCTCGAGGTCGAGCGATTCGACGTCGAGCTGCAGTTGGCTCAACGCTCGTCCGCCCGCTCGGCGCCGGCCACGCGCTCGGGCCACGCATCGAGGAATTCACGCCAGTGCGGCGCCCGCTCGGACTCCCCCGAGAGCGTCTGGCGCAACAGCGCGAGCTCGCTGCGATAGCGCTCGGGCGACCACTGGCCGCGCATCGTCTGGAAGCGGCAGAACACGAGCCAGGTATTGGCGACGTCGGTCTCGCAGTAGGCGCGGATCTCCGGCAGCCGACCCGCACGGTAGCCGTCCCACACCTGCGAGCCGTCCATGCCCAGCTTGCCGGGGAAGCCGCACAGCTTCGCCAGCTCGTCGAGCGGCGCGTTCGCGCGCGGCGTGAACAACGCGAGCGTGGCCATCAGGTCCAGATGGCGCGTGTGGTAGCGGTTCAGGTAGTTGTTGAAGCGGAAGTCGCGGTCGTCTTCGCCCTGCTCCCAGTAGCGCGCCGCCTGCACGCCATTGACCAGCGCGCGATAGTGCAGCACCTGCAGATCGAAGCCGCCGCCGTTCCACGAGACGAGCTGCGGCGTGTGTCGATCGACGAAGCGGTAGAACGCCTGCACGAGCCGCGCCTCCGGGTCGCCCGTCTGTCCGAGGCACCGGATCGACAAACCGTCGTCGTCACGAAACAGGCACGCGATCGCCACCACGCGCTGCAGGTGCAGCGGCAGGAAGTCGCTGCCGGTCTGCTCGCGCCGCTTCGCGAACGCAAGCTCGGCCACCGCTGCGTCGTCCAGCGACTCGTCGAGCGACCACAGCGCGCGCAGCCCGGCAACGTCGGGGATCGTTTCGATGTCGAAGCACAGGGTCGGGGTCATCGGCCTGGGGCCGCGCACGCGCGCGGCATGGTGGCTGCCGTGTGGGCTACCGTGCGGGCAGCACTTTGCGCGGATCGATCGGACGGCCGTCCCGACGGATCTCGAAGTGCAGCCTCGGCGCATCGGTGCCGGAACTGCCGAGTTCGGCGATGCGCTGGCCGCGCTTGACGCTCTGTCCTTCCTTGACCAGCAGCGTCCGGTTGTGCGCGTAGACCGACAGCGTGTCGTCGCCGTGCTTGACGATGACGAGGTTTCCGTACGAGCGCGGACCGGCGCCGCTGAAGATCACGCGCCCGTCGTTGACCGCGACGATGGGGTCGCCGGGCTTGCCGGAGATCGAGATCCCCATGCTGCTCGGCTGGGCGAAGTCCTGCACGACCTGGCCCGACGCGGGCCAGATCCAGTCGCTCGCGCCCGCGCCGCTGGGCGCCGCCGCAGCGGGTGCGGCGGATGCGGTCGCAGCTTCGGTGGCCGGCGCGCGCGTAGTGGCGGCGCTCGGCGCCACACTCGCGATCGGCGGCATCGGCTCGGCTGACGCGGGTGCGCTCGAGCGCATCTGCGCGAGCGCCGCCTCGGAGTACGGCTGCTTGAGCGCCTTCGGTTCGGTTTTCAGCAGATTTCCCGGCGCGCCATTGGACGGCGCGGGTATCGCGGCCCCGGCGCCCGGCAACGGCCGCGTCTCGACCGGTCCGCGCGCGATCGGCGTGGTCTGCACGCCGATGGCTTCGGCGCCCGGCGCGGCAGGGCCGCCGGCGGCCGAAGCGTCAGCAGGCGCAGGTGCGCCCGCCGCAGCGGACGGCGCCGGCGCTGCGGCCGGCTGCGCGGCGATGGGCGCGGGGGGCGGCGCGCGATGGACGATCGGCGCCGGGTGCGGACTCGCACAGCCGGCCAGCACGAGAACTGTCACAACGGCAATGCAGCGGCGCGGCAGGGCCGCGATGGCTTCGCCGCGGGCAAAGCCGGCTCGAACAATGGTCATCGGTAATCGCGCCGCGCGGACGCTGTCGCTGGGACTGAACCGGCCCGAGTGCAGGCACTAGACGGTGCCGGTGCGTAATGGAACGAATCGTACCGCATCGAGAATCGTTAGCTGCCATCGATTGCGCTCGACGCGCTCGACGAGGTGCAGCGACTGCCGTACGGAGCCGACCGGCGCGACCAGTCGCGCGCCGATGCGCATCTGCTCGAGCAGCGCGTCGGGGATCGAGTCGCCGGCGGCAGCAACGACGATCGCGTCGAACGGTGCCGCCTGCGGCACGCCGAGGTTTCCGTCGCCGAAGACCAGGCGCAGGTTCGGCAGGCGCATCGTGCGCAGGTTCGAACGCGCCTGCTCGTGCAACCCGCGCAGGCGCTCGACCGACACCGCTTCGCCGAACACGCGCGCGAGTACCGCGGCCTGGTACCCGCAGCCGGTTCCCACCTCGAGCACGCGCGCCGAAGCGCGCCGCGCCGGCTCGAGCGGCTCGACGGCGAGTTCGATCATGCGTGCGACGGTGCTCGGCTTCGAGATCGTCTGCCCGTGCCCGATCGGCAGCGCGACGTCCTCGTAGCCGCGACTGGCGAGCGCAGCGTCGACGAACCGATGCCGCGGAACCTGCGCCATCGCCTCGAGCACGTGCGCATCGCGCAGGCCCGCGCGGCGCAATGCGTCGATCATCCGCGCGCGCGCGCCGTCGGTGGCCAACGAAGGCGCGGTGCGCTCACGCTGCGCCGGCGCCGGCGCTGCGCCGGCACGCCGTCGAATAGACGTCGACGGCAGCGGCAACCAGGACGGACGGTCACTCATCGATCTGGTCGACCCATTCGCGCACCACGCGCAGCGCGCGCGGCGCGGTCAGGTCGATGTCCAGCGGCGTGATCGACGCCCAGCCGCTGTCCACGGCATTGAAGTCGGTGCCGGGACCCGCTTCCTTCGCACGACCCGCCGGCCCGATCCAGTAGATCGTGTCGCCGCGCGGGCTGGTTGCGCGCACGACCGGCTCGGCCAGGTGGCGGCGCCCGAGTCGCGTGACCATCACGCCGCGCAACTCGGACAGCGGACGCGCCGGGACGTTCACGTTGAGCAGGATCGGCGCCGGCAGGCGCTGGCTCGCGTGCCGCGCGAGAATGCGGCGCGCAACCTCGGCGGCCGTGTCGAGGTACTCGCCGCCGCGGCGCGCCAGCGAGAACGCGATCGACGGGACGCCGAGCAGGTAGCCCTCCATCGCCGCGGCGACCGTGCCCGAATAGATCGTGTCGTCGCCCATGTTGGCGCCGTCGTTGATCCCCGACAGCACGAGGTCGGGCTTGTGCTCGAGCAATCCGGTGACCGCGATGTGCACGCAGTCGGTGGGCGTGCCGTTCACGTAGAGGAAGCCGTTGTGCGCAACGCGCACCGACAGCGGCCGATCGAGCGTGAGCGAGTTGGACGCGCCGCTGCGATCGCGCTCGGGCGCGATCACGGTGACTTCCCCGAAGGCCGAGGCGACTTCGGCGAGCTTTTCGATCCCGGGGGAGAAATAGCCGTCGTCGTTGCTGATCAGGATGCGCATGCGGCCACGGACGTGCGCGCGCGAACGGCGGCGTTCATTTCGGTGATCTCAACTCTCGGGAGGCGAATTTCGGATATACGCCTTGAGCATTCGGTTCTCGAAGCCCTGCTCCTCGAGCACCGCGCGAGCAACGTCGTGGAACGAGATGACGCCCAGCAGCGTGGCACCTTCCATGACCGGCACGTAGCGCTGGCGGGTGTCGAGCATGATGCGCCGAAGCTCGTTGATGTCGGTCTGCGGCGCCACGACGAGCGGGTCGGTCTTCATCACCTGTTGCACGTTGATCTCGGCCACCGGCGGCGTGGGACCCGAACGGTGCTCGAGCTGGCGCCGCGCCAGCACGCGCAGGACTTCGCGGAAGGTGAGCATGCCGGCAAGTCGGCCGCGATCCATCACGACCAGCGAGCCGACATCGTGCTCGGCCATCGTGACGATGCAATCCGACAGTATCGACTCGGGCGTGACGGTGAACAGGGCAGTGCCCTTCACCCGCAGTACTTCACTGACCTGCATGGCGACCCTCCGGCAGCCCGTCCGCGCTCGCGTCTCCAGGCAGGTCGATGCTATCGCAGCCGCGAAGGGCGAACAAGCGCGCTCAGCGGCCGGCGCTGCGCGCTTGCAGCAGCGCCGCGATGTGCGAGGCGAGCGCGTCCTCGGTATAGGGCTTGGTCAGGAAGACGTCGACGCCGGCATCGTGCGCCAGCGCGCGATGCTTTTCCGACGAACGCGACGTGATCATCACCACCGGCACGTCGCGCGTGGCGTCGTCTGCGCGCAACGCGCGCACGAACTCCACGCCATTCATCCGCGGCATCTCCAGGTCGACCAGCACGATCGACGGCACGCGGCGGCGCACGCGCTCGAGCGCCTCGACGCCGTCGCCGGCGCTGTCGGGCTGGTAGCCGAGATCGCGCACGAACTGCTCCATCATGCGGCGGACGCTGACCGAGTCGTCGACGACCAGGCACACCGGCAGAGCTGCCCGCGCGGCGCGCAGCGCAGGCGCGGCACCTCCACCCTCGCGCTCGGCGAGCAGGCGCGGCAGGTCGTAGACCGGCGCCACTGCGCCGTCGCCGAGCACCGTCGCGCCTTCGAGGCCGGGGATCGGCGCAACGAACATCGACAGCGGACGCAGCACCACGTTGCGCGGCTGTCCGGGCTCGGGGACGAGAACGCCGATCGTCCCGCCCTCGGGCATGCGCACCTGGAGCACCACGTTCACGCGGGTCTCGCCCGCGGTCTGCGGGGCGAACGCATCCTCGGGCAGGCCGAGCGCATCCTCCAGACGCACCACGCGCAACCCGACGTCGCCGGCGCCGGCGTCGAACGAGACGATGCGATCGACCTCGCGCACCGACAGCCCGATCACGTGCGTCGGCGATCGAACGACGACGACCGGCAGCGCGGCAAGCCGCACCGGCAGGCGCAGCCGCACGCCGGTACCGTGGCCGCGCTGCGTGTCGATCGCCACCGACCCGCGCTGCTCGCGCGCGACGCGCTCGACGACGTCCAGCCCAATGCCCCGTCCCGACAACTGCGTGGCGCGATCGCGAGTGGAAAACCCGGGCAGCAGTGCCAGGCGCGCGAGCGCGCTGTCCGACGGCGATTCGTCGGGCGCGACGAGGCCGCTGGCGATCGCGCGCGCGCGGATCGCCGGCAGGTCCAGGCCACGCCCGTCGTCGGCGCAATCGATGACGAGATCGCCGCCATCCCTGGCGAAGCGCAGCGAAACCCGCCCTGCGCGCGGCTTGCCCAGCCGCTCGCGCTCGTCGGGCGGCTCGATGCCGTGATCGACGGCGTTGCGCAGCAGGTGGCCGATCGGCTCGACCAGCACCTGCAGCAGTTGCGCGTCGATCTCCACGTCCGCGCCGTCGACCTGCAGCGCCGCTTCTCGCATTGCCATCCGCGCGGCCTGGCGGACCGTTCGCGCCCAACGCGGCACGACCGTCTCCACGCGAATCGTTCGCGTCTGCAGCGCCGCTTCGCGCAGCTCGACCTGCAGCCGCTCGAGCTGCGACAGCGAGCCGCGCAGCGCCGCGACGCTGCCCCCGAGCTGCTGCTCGATCAGTCGGCCGTCGGCGCCCGATTCGGCGATGCGGCGCGACACCATCTGCAGGTCGTTGTGCTCGTCGAGCTCGAGCGGATCGAAGTCGTCGCGCTCCCGCCGCTCGCTGAGCATCGAACCACGCATGTCGACGAGACGTTCGAGCTCCGACGAGAGGTCCTGCAACTGGTCGGTGCCGCCGACCAGCGTCGCACGCACGCGGTCCACCTCCACCGCCTGTTCCTGCGCCTGCGAGAGCAGGATCGATGCTTCGTTGGCGAAAGCCAGCAGACGCTCGATCAGCGACGCCGGCACGCGCAGCCATTCCTGCGCGGTCGCCTCGGCGGCGGTCTCGGTCGGGCGCTCGTCGTCGGCGCGAGGCGGCGGCGTGGCGGGTGGCGCTTCGGCCCGCGGCTGCTCGGCACGCGGCTGCGGCGATTCGACCTGCGCGCGCGGCGCTTCGACCTGCGCCGGCTGCGCTGCGGCCCCCGATTCGTCGAGCAGGCGCGCGATCCAGTCGCCGACCGAGCGATGCACGTCGCGTGCGCGCGCCGGCGGCTCGCCCAGCCCGGCGACGGCCTCGCTCATCTCGGCAAGGCAATCGGCGGCATCGGACAGCACGTCGGCAAGACCGGGCGCAAGCGGCCCGTCCTCAGCACCCTCGAGCAATTGCAGCAGGTCCTCGAGACGGTGCGTAAGCGAGGCGATCGCTCGCACGCCGACCGTGTTCGCCGAACCCTTCAGCGTGTGCGCGATTCGCTGCGCCTGCGCGAGATCCTCGCGCGAACCGGCCTGCGCGCGCTCGATCGCGATCGAGAAGGCTGCGGACAGCGCCGGCAATTCGCGCAGCAGATTGTCGACGACCTCACGGTCGGCATCGGCCGGTATTTCGAGCGACATCGCCTCGTCGTCGAGCTCCGCCTCGGGTGCCGAGACGCGACGCGTGCCCACCGTGACGATCGAGGCGAAGGCGCGACGCGCCGCATCGAGTTTCTCCGGCGCCACCGGCGCCGGCCACGCCGCGTCGGCCAGCGGCGCCAGCGCCTCGCGCGCGGCCTCCGCCGACGGCGCTTCGAACAACGCCGCCCACAGCGACGGCATCCGTGCGAGCAGGCTTCGATGCGCTTCGCCGAAGCGCTGCGGCTCGCGCGCCAGGCGTTCGAGGTTGCCGTGCCAGGCGAACAGCGCGTCGCTGACCGCGACCAGCCCGACATAGGCAATCGCGCTCGCATAGCGCTCGATCGCATCTCCAATCTGCGCGAAGGACTCGAAATCGACGCCCCCCGCGAGCGCTTCGCCGAACTCCTCGTCGAGCTGGCCGGCGGCTTCGGCGAGCATCTGCAGTTCATCGACGCCGATGGCGAGCGCGGCGTCGCCGGCGGGCGCCTGGGCCGGCGCTGCAGCGGCCGGCGCTGCACCGGTTGGCGCTGCATCCAGCGGCGGGGCTGCGGCGGGCCGGGTCTCCCGTGCATCGATCGGCAGCGCGCCGCCTGCCGCCGGCGCCGGCAAGCTCGCGCGCGTCGCCTGCGCGATCCGCTGCGCATCGGCGCGCAGGCGCATCGCGAGCGCGCTCGCCCGCTCGGGCGTGAGCTGCGCATCGAGCCCCGGCCAGTCACGCAGTCGTCCGATGAGACTCGCCGACTCGTCGCTGCCGAGCTCGCCGCTGCAGAACGCAATCGCGTCGCCCACCCAACCCTCGGCAAGCGCCAGTTCGAGTGCGGCGTCGCTGTCGCGCAGCACTGCGCTGGCGGCATCGGCAGCTTCGTCGCGCGGACCGACCGCTGGCTCGCGCAACCGCTCGGCGAGCAGCGTCGCCGTCTGCGCGAGACCGGCCAGCTCGAGCGGCAGCGCCGCAAGCGACAACCGATCGAGCGCCTGCGCCAGCCGCGCGCGCCAGTCGCCGCCACCGGCGCTACCGCCGCTACCGTCTTCGCCCGACTGCGACGAGCTGCCTTCGCGCCCCGGCCCCGCGGCGCTTTCGAACGGCATCGCGACGATCAACGGCTCGAGCAGACCGACCGCGGCGGCGTCCAGCGCATCGAGCCGCAGGTCGGCGGCCGGATCGGCGCTCGCGCTCATGATCTCGACGGCGTGCGAAACACCTTCACTTCCTCGACGAGCGAGCGCGCGTATTCGACGAGGCGGCGCGTCTCGATCGATTGCGCGCGAAGCTGGCGCGCCGTCTCGGCGCTGGCGTCGCGGATGACGTCGGCGCGCGTCTGCAAGCCCGAGCTGATCCGCGCCTGCTCCTCGGACGTAGCCGCGATCTGCCGCACATCGTCCACCAGCGACCCGGTCTCCGCCTGTGTACGGCGCATCGCCTGCCCGGCATCGTCGGCCATCCGCGTGATCGCGACCACCTGCCCGATCGCGTCGTTCATCGCGCGCACCGTCTCGTGGGCCTCGGTCTGGATCGACGTGACGAGCCGCGCGATGCGCGCAGTGGACTCGCGCGCCGATTCGGACAGTCGCTTCACCTCGTCGGCGACGACGGCGAAGCTGCGCCCGGCCTCGCCGGCGGACGCCGCCTTCATCGACGCGTTCAGCGCGAGGATGCCGGTGCGCTCCGAGATCGCCTGCAGGATGCCGACCACCTGGCCGATCTCCTGCGAGCGCTCGCCCAGGCGCTTGATGCGCTTCTCGGTCTGCCGGATCAGCTCGCGCGACTGCACGATTCCCTCGATGGTCGCGCCGACCACGCGCACCGCCTCGCCGGTCTCGACCAGCGCGCGCGCGGCCGACTGGTCCACCTGGTGCGCGCGCTGCGCGACGGCGACCAGCGCCTGCGCCGCCTGCGACAATTCGCTCGCCGCCATGCCAACCTCGCGCTGCTCGCGCGCCGCAGCGGTGATTGCCTGGTCGGACTGCCCGCGCAGCGCGAAGGTCGCCTGCGCTACGTCGTTCGCCAGCCGGCTGACGCTCTCCAGCACGCGTGCCATCTCGTCGGTGAGCAGGTTCAGCGCATCGGCGATCGCGCCGGTGACGTTCTCGGTGACCGGCACGCGCACGCCCAGATCCTTCGTCGTCGCGATCGTGCCGACCGCCTTCATGATCTCGATCACCGACGTGTTCAGTTCCTCGCTGTCGCGGATCGTGCGGTTCAAACCGGCGACGCGATCGTCGAGCAGGCGATCGAGCGCGTCGGCGAGTCCGGCGAACTCGTCGCGGCCCTGCCAGCACACGCGCGCGTCCAGGTCGCCGTCGGAAAGCGCCTCGAGCGTGGACTGGATGCGGGCGATCGGCTCGCTGACCGACTCGGCCAACCGGCGACCATAGAGCATCCCGGCAACGGCGAGCAGCGCCGCCGCGACCAGCAACACGACGCCCACCGCTCCAACGGCAGAAGCGCTGCCGGCGTTGCGCGCGAGCATCCAGGCCGCGGCGGCCGCCAACGCTACCGCCAGCGGCGCGGCCGCGAGCACGGCGATGCCGGTGCGCAGGCGCAGCGCGAAGGATCGCTCCGCCATCGGCTCAGTTCGCCAGCAACGCGGCGATCAGCCGCGACGGATCGACTTCGTACCATTCGGCGCCTTCCTCGTTGCCGGCCGCTTCGACGTGGTGCGAAACGATCGCATCGAAGAACGGACAGCCGGCCAACGCATCGACGCGCTCGGGCGGCAAGGCGAGCGTGGCCGCTTCCGCCGGCAGGCGTTGCGGAGCGCCGTCCACCAGCAGCCCGGCGGCATGCGGCAGCGTGCCGACGACGAGCACGTCGTGCGGGACGAGCGCCACGTTCGCCGCGGTGCTGGCCGTTTCCCGGTTCGCCGACGCGTCGAGCACGACGATCGGCTGGCCGCGCAACTGCATCAGGCCGGCAATGCGCGCGGGCGCGAGTGGCAACGGGTGCAGCGAGGCCTGCGCGACGTATTCGAGCGCCGTGCCGGCCGGCAGTCGCACGGGGACGCCCGCGAGTCGCACGCCGAACGACGGCAGCTGCGTCATTGCACCGCGAACTTCAGCGCGTCGAGCAATTGCGCCGCACTGTATGGCTTGCCGATCAGCGCCTTGGCGCCCTGCATCAGCGCCCAGACCTGGTCGGCGCGCTGGCATTTGGTGGAGACGAACACGACCGGGATCGCACGCGTGAGCGGGTCGCCGGCGAGCCGCCGGCAGGTCTGGTAGCCGTCGAGGTCGGGCATCACGATGTCCAGGAAGATGATCGCCGGGCGTTCGACGCGGGCCTTCTCGATCGCCTCCACGCCGCCGCCGGCCGTGCTCACCCGCCATCCGGCTTCGTTGAGGATCGACGACATGCGCGCGCGCTCGGTGGCCGCGTCGTCGACGACCAATACGGTGTTCATCGATGCTCTCTCCGCGAACTGCTGAGCGAACCCGACATTGTGCCGGCATCGACGTCGATGGCGTCCGATGCGTGCGCCCCGCTCATGTGCCCCCGCCGCCTCCGGTGCGCGCCGGCGGCGCCTGCATCGTCGTCGCATCCGGCGCGGCGTGGCGAGCGGCGGCAAGCGCTTGCGGCTCGGGGCTCAGCCGCAGCAAACCGGCAAGGTCGTCGATGGCCAGCGACTTGCGCAACTGCTTGACGACCGCTGCCTCGAGCTGGCGCAGCGGCACCGGCTTGACGAGGTAGCTGTTGCAGCCGGCCAGCGCCCCGCGTGCGAGGTCGAAGGGCGAGGACCGGCTGGTGAGGATGATCACCGGCACGCCGCGATGGCGACGCCGGATCTGCCGTGTGAGCTTGTAGCCGTCGACTCCGGGCATGACGACGTCGACGAGCACCAGGTCATGGTGCGTCTCGGCCAGCCGCGCGAGCGCCTCCTCGGCGCTCGACGCCGTATCGCACAGCGCGTTCATCCTCGCGAAGGCGATCGACAGCTGCTGGCGAACGGTGGGGCTGTCGTCGACGACGAGCACGCGAATGCGCGGCGCGGCCGGCTCCGGGCTGCGCGGGAAAGCAACGAGATTCGACGCCGCAGCGGCAGCCGACGCGCGCGTCGGCGAGTCGGTCGGACTCGGCGCGGCAGTGACGAAACGAGCGTGCGCCGCGGCCCCGCGTGCGATATCGCCTTCGCGCGACTTGCGGGCGGCCTCGCGCAGGAATTCGCGCGTCGACTGTTCCCCGTCGGCGCGAGCCGGCGCCGGTGCGGCGCCGCGCGGATCGGCGCCGGCGCCCGCAGCGCCGGCCGTAGAGGATTTGCCTGTCGGCCGGCGCAACTCGAGTTCGACGACGCGATTCAGGATCGGCAGCAGTTGCAGCGTGAGCCGCTCGATGGAGATCGCGTGCCGCGCGTGGCTCGTCGCGCCGCGTGGCATCGCCGAGATCACCGGAACGCTGCGGCCCGCGCTGCGCACGCGGGCCACCGCGCGCAATCCCTCGGGCGCCAGCGGGTTGACGATCAGGATGTCGATGCCGAGCGGATCGGGCTTCGCCTCGAAGCGAAACGCGTAGCGGTTGTACTGGCTGTGCTTGAAGACGATCTCGATCAGGCGAACGTCGCGCGGATCGAGTCCGGCCGCCGCCACCCGGTATTCCGGTCTGCTGTCCATCCCGTGCCGCCCGTTATTCCTCGATGCCGCGACCGCCGGCGCGTCTCGAGACCGCACCGCCGCGCATTGTCGCCCCAAGCCCGAAACTCACCAAGTGGCGTGCTAGCATCGGAACGCCCTCCCGTCGGATCGATCGCATGTCCCAGCGCGACTTCTACGGCTTCGACACGCTCACCGTGCACGCCGGCGCCCGGCCCGACCCGGCCACCGGCGCGCGCATCACGCCGATCTACCTGTCCACCGCCTTCGCCTTTCGCGACACCGACCAGGCCGCGGCGCTGTTCGACATGGAACAGTCGGGCCACGTCTACTCGCGCATCAGCAACCCCACGGTGTCGGCGCTCGAAGAGCGCATCGCCGCGCTCGAATCGGGTGTCGGCGCAATCGCCACCGCCAGCGGACAGGCGGCGCTGCACCTGGCGATCGCCACGATCGCCGGCGCCGGATCGCACGTCGTCGCCTCGCGCGCGCTGTACGGCGGTTCGCACAACCTGCTGCAGTACACGTTGCCGCGCTTCGGCATCGAAACCACCTTCGTCGATCCGCGCAGCCCCGACGCGTGGCGCGCGGCGCTGCAACCGAACACGAAACTGCTGCTCGGCGAGACGCTCGGCAATCCCGGCCTGGACGTGCTCGACGTCGCCGCCGTCGCCGATATCGCGCACGCGCATCGCGTGCCGCTGCTGGTGGACTCCACGTTCACCACGCCGTGGCTGATGAAGCCGGGAGATCTCGGCGCCGACCTCGTGCTGCATTCGGCCACCAAGTTCCTGTGCGGGCACGGAACCGTCGTCGGCGGCCTGCTCGTCGACATCGGTCGCTTCGACTGGGAAGCCTCGGGCCGCTTCCCCGAGATCACCGAACCGTACGAGGGTTTCCACGGGATGGTGTTCTCCGACGAATCGACGGTCGCTCCGTTCCTGCTGCGCGCGCGTCGCGAAGGACTGCGCGACTTCGGCGCGTGCCTGAGCCCGATGAACGCCTTCGAGATCCTGCAAGGCATCGAGACGCTGCCGCTGCGCATGGCGCGCCACGTGGCCAACGCGCAGCAGATTGCCGAGTTCCTCGCCTCGCACGCAATGGTCGAGCGCGTGCTGTACCCGGGTCTGGCCACGCACCCCGATCACCCACTCGCGCGGCGCCTGATGCCGCGCGGCTGCGGTTCGGTGTTCACCTTCGAGTTGAAGGGCGACCGCGCCGCCGGGCGCCGCTTCGTCGAGGCGCTGCGCCTGTTCTCCCACCTGGCCAACGTCGGCGACGCGCGCTCGCTCGTCATCCATCCGGCGACGTCCACGCATTTCCGCATGGACGAGGCCGCCCTCGCCGCTGCCGGCATTGGCGAAGGCACGTTGCGCCTGTCGATCGGACTCGAAGATCCAACCGATCTCGTCGCCGATCTCGAGTCGGCGTTTCGCGCCGCCGCGCGCAGCTAGAGGGGGAGCCAAGCGTGCAAGTCCGCGTCGAAGGCCAACCCGTGTACGCCTACACCGGCGGAGTCGCGTTCGATCCGGCGCAGCCGGCAGTCGTGTTCCTGCACGGCGCGCAGCATGACCACAGCGTCTGGATCCTGCAGTCGCGCTATTTCGCACACCACGGCTACGCGGTGCTGGCGCTCGACCTGCCGGGGCACGGCCGCAGCGAAGGCGAGCCGCTGCCGACGATCGAGGCGCTCGGCCGCTGGGTCGTCGCGGCACTCGACGCCTTCGGCGTGGCGAGCGCGACATTGGTCGGCCACAGCATGGGCTCACTGATCGCCCTCGAGGTCGCCGGCGCCGCGCCCGATCGCGTGCGCAGCATCGCGCTCGTCGGCACCGCATTCCCGATGAAGGTTTCCGACGCGCTGCTCGCGGCTGCCCGCGAGGACGAAGCACGCGCCTTCGACATGATCAACTTCTGGTCGCACTCGACGATCAACGCGCGCCCCGGTTCGCCGGCGCCCGGGTTCTCGATCTTCAACCAGAACCGTCGACTGATGGAGCGGCAGAAGCCCGGCGTGCTCACCGTCGACTTCTCGGCCTGCAACGCATGGCAAGGCGGCTTCGATCGCGTCGACGCGCTGCGTTGCCCGACGCTCTTCGTGCTTGGGGCGCGCGATGCGATGACGCAGCCGCGCTTCGCGCGCGCGCTGATCGAGCGCGCGGCGAAGGCGGCCGTGGCCGCCGGCGTTACCGCTCCGCATGTCGTCGAGATCCCCGATTGCGGGCATGCAATCGCGGCCGAAGCGCCCGGCGCGTTGCGCGACGCACTAGGCACCTTCCTCCGCGCGGCGCGGCCCGCTACACTTTCCCGCTGATCGACCCCGCGATCGCGCCGCGGCGCAACGAAGGGTCGACGCATAGAGACGCCGCGCACGAACGCGGCGCGACACGCCGGGGAGGACGAGGATGAGCGCGACCGCGCACGGGCAGCATCGGAGCTTCGACGACTTCTACCGCTTCTACCTGAGCGAGCACCGCAGCCCGTGGTGCCGCCGGCTGCATTTCTTCGGCAGCCTGGGCGCGCTCTTCTGCCTGGCCAAGCTGCTCGTCACGCTGAACCCGTGGTGGCTCGCAGCGGCGCTCGTCTGGGGCTACGGACTGGCGTGGGTCGGCCACTTCGCCTTCGAACGCAATCGCCCGGCGACGTTCCGCCGGCCGTTATACAGCTTCGTCGGCGACTGGGTGATGTTCCGCGACATCCTGCTCAACCGGATTCCGTTCTGACCGCGGTCGCCTCGCCCGGCCGCATGTGCCGGGCCGAAGCGCTACCCACCAGCGGCCGGTCGATTCCCTCCGGAAAGCCCCCGACGGGATTGCCGCTGTCGGTCCGACCGCCGGTCCAGATCTCCTCGAACAACGCACGCAGGCTCATCGAGCGCGGATCGTCGGCCCACGCCCAACGCTCCGCCCAGACGCTGTCGGCTGCAGCCGCGGCGCGACGCCCGGATCGCTGGCGTCCCCCGATCCGGGCGAGCCTGCGCCCGCCCGCCGGGTCGCCCGCCTCGGCCGGGTTGCCGAGCTGCACGAAGCGGGTGAGATAGCCCAGGCGCGTGAGCAGCAACGCCGCCTCGACCGCGCGCTCGGCGTCGTCGCCGAGCGCGTATGCGATCCACCGCACCGGCATCGCCGCATGCGAATCGGCGCCGAGCCGTTCGCGCATCGCATCGAGCACGAAGCGCGCGTCGTCGAAACGCGCCTGCGGCGTGCGCTCCAGATGCGGCTCGCCCGATGAAGCCCAGAAGCGCAGGTTCGCCGCGAGCAGCGCACCCAGCAGCACCGACATCCAGCCGAGGAACAGCCACAGCAGGAACAGCGGCAACGCGGCGAAGGTTCCGTAGACGATCTTGTAGGTCGGCAGGCTCGTCACGTACAGCCCGAGCGCCGTGCGCAGGAACTCGAACAGCGACGCGGCCAACGCGGCGCCGAGAAGCGCATCGCGCCAGCGCACCGACGCGCTGGGCAACAGCCGGTACAGCAGCGTCAGTCCCGCCGCCGAGGTCCCCCAGGGCAGCACGAAGAACCAGGCGGTGCGCACTTCGCTGAAGTCGGCGCCGCGCAGCCACGACGTGGCGACGATGCCGTGGAAGACGAGACTCGCGCCGAGCAGCAGCGGTCCGAGCGTGAGCATCATCCAGTGCAACGCCAGCCGGTGCGCGAGCCGCCGCCGGCGGTCGGCCAGCCAGATCCGGTTGAGCGTGTCCTCGATCGTGTGCAGCGCGACGAAGGCGGTGAGCAGGAACACCGCCAGGCCCAGCACCGACAACTCGTTGGCCTTGGCGGCGAACTGGTTCAGCAGCTCGATCACCGTGTCGCTGATCGACGGCGGGAACAGGTTCACCAGCAGGAACCCCTGCAACGCGTCGCGCAGCCGACCGAACATCGGCGAGGCGGTGGTGATCCAGAAGACGATCGAGAACATCGGCGCGATCGCCAGCAGCGACAGGAACGAGAGACTGCCCGCCGTCTGCGGCAGGTGCAGCTGGCTGGCCTGGCGCCACATCGCGCGTGCGAGCCGCGCAATCCGGTACGGCACCGACCCGCTAGAATCGGCGCCGACGCGTCGCGCATCGCCGGACGACGCGGCTGTCCCCTCCCATTCATGCTCCCGCGCTTCGCGCCCCGTCATGCCCTCGTTCTCAACGTCGTCGCTGCGCCGGATCGTCGTCGCCTGCTTCGTTGCGCTGATCGTGCTGGGCATCGCGTGGGAAACCTGGCTCGCGCCGCTTCGGCCCGGCGCGTGGCTGCTGTCGCTGAAGGTCGTTCCGCTGGTTCTCGCGCTGCCCGGCATCGCTGCCGGACGCGTGCGCGTGCACCAGTGGTGGTCGATGCTGATTCTCGGCTATCTGGCCGAGGGCGTGGTGCGGGCCGCGTCGGACGCAGGGCTCTCCGCGCGCCTGGCGTTGGCCGAAGTGGCGATCACCGCCGTCGCGTTCACGGCAATCGTGCTGTACGTTCGTCGCGTTCGTCGCGACGCGTTGCAGCCCGGGTGAGCGCGTCGCGCGCGGCGTCGAGCACGTCGGCGCCGTGTCGCTCGAGCGCCGCGGGATCGCTGAGCGTTCGCCGCCACGCCCGGGCGCCGGGCAGCCCGTTGAACAGCCCGAGCATGTGCCGCACGATCGCGCGCGGCGCCTCTCCCGCGTCGATCTGCCGCCGCAGGTACGGCCGCATCGCGTCGATCGCATCGTCTCGCGCAAGGCAGGGCGCCGGGCGGTCGAAATAGAGCGGGTCGACCGCAGCGAGCATCCACGGGTTCTCGCAGGCCTCGCGCCCGATCATCACGCCATCCACCTGCGCAAGCTGCGCGAGCGACTCCTCGTGCGTGCGCAGCCCGCCGTTGACGACGAAGGACAGCGTCGGGAAGTCGCGCGCGAGTTGCGCGACGACGTCGGGGCGCAGCGGCGGCACCGTGCGGTTCTCCTTCGGGCTGAGACCATCGAGCCAGGCGTTGCGCGCATGCACCACGAAGACCTCGCAGCCGGCCTCGCTGACCGTGCCGACGAAGTCGCGCACGAACTCGTACGACGCGACGCGGTCGACGCCGATCCGGTGCTTGACCGTCACCGGCACCGACACCGCGTCACGCATTGCGCGCACGCAGTCGGCGACGAGCTCGGGCTCGCGCATCAGGCACGCGCCGAAGGCGCCGCGCTGCACGCGCGGACTCGGGCAACCGCAGTTCAGGTTGATCTCGTCGTAGCCGGCCGCCCCGGCAAGACGCGCCGCCCGAGCGAGATCGTCGGGTTCGCTGCCGCCGAGCTGCAACGCCACCGGATGCTCGGCCACGTCGAAGGCGAGCAGCCTGTCGCGCGGTCCGTGCAGCAACGCGCCGGTGGTGATCATCTCGCTGTACAGCCGCGCACCGCGCGTGAGCTGCCGCGCGAAATAGCGGAAGTGCCGGTCCGACACGTCGAGCATCGGCGCGACGCAGAAGCGATGGGGGCTCATGACTCGTGCCGACGGTGGCCGAGCGCGGCGGACACCCGCTGCGCCGCCTCGCGCAACGCGAGCGCGGTCGGACCCGACCAGCGGTGATCGAACAGGCCACGGTAATCGAGAATGGTGAGCGCGAGCGCGAGCCGCGCGCGATCGTCGAATACGGGCGCGGCGAAGGCGCTCAAGCCGGGCATGAAGTCGCCGGAAGCGCGCGCCAGTCCGCGTCGGCGCACGGCTTCGACGCTCTCGCCCGAGGGCGTTCGGTCGTTCTCGTGCATCTGCTTTCCCTGTGCGCGCAGCGTCTCCTCAGGCAGGAATGCGGCGAACACACGCCCGGTGGCCGAAGTGCGCAGCGGAAACACCGAGCCGAGCCCGACGTTGACCATCAGCGGTCGCGCCGGCTGCTCCCAGCGCACGACAGTGGGACCGAAGCTACCCCAGACGGTGACGCCCACCGTGTGGCCGGTGCGCCGGCACAGCAGCGCCGCCTCGCGCGTGGCGATCGCGATCGGCTCGATCGTCGCCAGGCACGAGATGCTGAAGTCGAGCGCCGCCGGTCCCATCGCGTACAGGCCGCTGTCGGGATCCTGCTCGACGAAGCCCTGGCGGATGAAGCTCACCAGATACCGGTGCGCCTTGCTCGGCGCGATTCCGGCCTGCTCGGCGAGCGCGGTGAGCTTCATCGGCCGACGGTTGTGCGCGACGATGCGCATCAGCGCCAACCCGTTCTCGACCGATCGCACGCCGTCCTGCGTGTCCGCGGACCTCGCCGCCAAATCAACCCCCCATCCGCTGCGCGGCCCCGCCGCGCACACGAAACCATTCTAGCGGGGACGCAGGGCCTCGATTGACGAAATACTCGCGGCGATTTTACGATCTGCGGAAACAGATTCCGCTCAGCGGAAAAAGGACACGAGACGATGCTGACCGGAGACATGCTCAGGCGATCGGCCGCGCGCTTTCCCGATCGGCCGGCGATCGTCTTCCGCGGTCCCGATCGGCGCACGGTCGTTTCCTACCGAGAACTCGAGCGTGACGCCAACCGGCTGGCGCGCGCACTGGGCCGGCTCCGACTGCCCCGTGGCGCGAAGGTCTCGATGCTCTCGCGCAACCTTGCCGAGTACGGCACCGTGTTCTTCGGCGTCGCGCGCAGCGGCTGCGTGCTGAACAACGTATCGATCCTTTACGCGCCCGACGAACTCGGCTGGGTGCTGGACAAGTCCGACAGCGAAGTGCTGATCTTCGACGCCGCGCTCGTCGACAAGGTGGACGCAGTACGGGCGTCGTGCCCGGCGATTCGCCGCTTCGTGTGCATCGGCGCCGATGTGCCGGCCTGGGCGCAATCGTTCGACGCGTTGCTGCAGTCGGAGGCGCACGCCGACGAAAGCGGCGCGCCGCCCGTGCCGATCGACGAGCGCGATGCGTTCTGCATGACCTACACCGGCGGCACTACCGGCCGGCCCAAGGGCGTGCTCGCCAGCCACCGCGCACGCGCGATTACCGCCCACACAGTGATGGTCGAGGAAGCGATCGACGAGCGCGACCGCGTCGCGATCGTCACGCCGCTCTTTCACGTGGCGGCGCTGAACATCATGTTCCAGCCGGCGACACTCGCCGGCGCCACCTGCGTGTTCGTCACGCCGTGGTCGGCCGAGCGTTTCGTCGAGGCGGTCGAGGCCGAAGGCGTCACCGCGACCTTCATGGTGCCGACGCAGGCCAACGCGCTCGTGAGCAGCCCGGCGTGCGATGCTGCCCGGCTGGCGAGCTGGAAGAAGCTGAGCTTCGCCGGCGCACCGATGCCCGACTGGGTGCAGGTCGAGCTGATGAAGAAGTTGCCCGAGCTGAAGCTCACGCAGATCTACGGACAGTCGGAGATCGGCGTCGTCGCGGTGCTGCGCCACTGGTACCTGCCGCAGAAGCTCGGCGCGGTCGGTCGCGCGCCGTACAACGTCGACACCGAGATCCTGCGGCCCGACGGCACGCCGGCCGCCGTCGGCGAGATCGGCGAGGTCGCCTCGAGGGGCGATAACCTGATGATCGAGTATTACGACGAGCCCGAGCAGACCGCAGCCTTCTTCCGCGTGGGCAACGGCTGGGGCCTCACCGGCGACGTGGGCGTGAAGGACGCCGACGGCTTCATCACGCTGATCGACCGCGCGAAGGACATGCTGATCTCCGGCGGCGAGAACGTCTACCCGAAGGAGATCGAGGACGCGATCTACACGCTCGAGGCGGTCGGCGAATGTGCGGTGTTCGGCATTCCCGACGAGCGCTGGGGCGAAGTACCGGCCGCGTACATCGCCTTGCGGCCGGGCTGCACGCTCACCGAGGCAGAGGTCGTCGCGCGCTGCGAGCAGAAGCTCGCCCGGCTGAAACGCCCGCGCCTGATCCGCTTCGTCGACGACTTTCCGAAGACACCCATCGGCAAGATCCAGAAAAACCTGCTGAAGGAACCGTATTGGCAGGGCCGCAAGAGAATCTGAACGAAGCGTCAGAGGAACCGGGAACATGAAACGCACCGAACGCTACGCGGGTTACCGCGCGCTGCAGATCGTCGAACGCGAGCACGGCGTACTCGAACTCGTGATGGGCGCGGGCGGGAGCGCCAACCGTAAGCTGTCCACCGCCGGCCACGAGATGCACCGCGAACTCGCGAACATCTGGCGCGACATCGACACCGACCCCGACACGCACGCGGTCGTCATTCGCGGCGAAGGCGCCGGCTTCTCGGGGGGCGGCGACCTGTCGCTGGTCGAGGACATGGCCAACGACTTCGACGTCCGGTCGCGCGTCTGGCGCGAAGCGCGCGACCTCGTCTACAACGTGATCAACTGCAGCAAGCCGATCGTCTCGGCGATGCATGGGCCGGCGGTCGGCGCCGGGCTCGTCGCCGGACTGCTCGCCGACATCCCGATCGCCGCCAAGACCGCGCGCATCATCGACGGCCACACGCGGCTCGGCGTGGCCGCCGGCGACCACGCCGCGATCGTCTGGCCGCTGCTGTGCGGGATGGCGAAGGCGAAGTACTACCTGCTGCTGTGCGAACCGGTGTCGGGCGAGGAAGCCGAACGCATCGGCCTCGTCTCGCTCGCAGTCGACGAGGCCGAGTTGCTGCCCAAGGCCTACGAAATCGCCGAGCGCCTGGCGCGTGGCTCGCACACGGCAATCCGCTGGACCAAGTACGCACTGAACAACTGGCTGCGCATGGCCGGACCCGCGTTCGACACGTCGCTCGCCCTCGAATTCATGGGATTCGCCGGGCCCGACGTGCGCGAAGGAATCGCGTCGCTGCGCGAGCGACGCAAGCCGTCGTTCGGTCCCGACTGCCCGTTCTGACGGGTGCACGACGCGCAACCGCTACCGGAGCACCCCCATGGATCTGCAACTGCGCGGCCGCACCGCGCTCGTGCTCGGCGGCACGCGAGGCCTGGGTCTTGCCTGCGCTGAAGCGCTCGCCGCAGAAGGCGTGCGCGTGCTGCTCAACGGCCGCGATGCCGAGCACGGTCGTGCCACCGCCGCGCGCCTGTCCGACGCGGAGTTCGTCGGCGGCGATGTCGGCCGCGACGGCGACCGGCGCGTGATCCTCGATGCGGTCGCCCGGCTCGCGTCGCCCGACATCGTCGTCACCAATGCCGGAGGTCCTCCTACCGGGCTGTTCGAGGAAACCGACCTGGCGATGTGGCGCGCGGCCTTCGAGACGAACATTGCCGGCCCGCTCGAGGTCGTGCGCGCGCTGCTGCCCGCAATGCGCCAGCGCGGCTACGGACGCGTGCTCAACATCACTTCCTTCGTCGCGAAGGAGCTGTATCCGAACATGTCGCTATCCAACAGCGTGCGCGTCGGTCTCACCGGCGCGATGGGCGCACTGGCGCGCGAGGTGGCGCACGGAGGCATCACGGTCAACGGACTGCTGCCCGGACTTATGGACACCGGAGCGCTGCAGCGCGTGATTCGCGACCGGATGCAGCGAACGGGCGCGAGCGAGCAGGCTGTGCGCGACGCGATGGCATCGAGCGTTCCCGCCCGCCGCCTGGGCACCGGGGCCGACTTCGGGCCGCTGTGCGCGTTCCTCGCATCGCCGCTTGCCGGGTACGTCACCGGCCAGAACATCTGCGTCGACGGCGGGCTGACGAAGAACGTCGTCTGAAAGACGAACCGCCGCCTTCCCGCAACTACCCCCTTCGACCGATCCCACCAGACTTCGGTAGCAGATTGGCTTGACGAGAGCCGCGGGCCGGCCTTACAACCTGTCGAAAGAGATTCAGGACAGGGGGGCTGGCCATGGCCGCGTGCGTGCTCATCATCGACGACCATCCGCTGATGCGCGACGCGATCCGGGTCACCATGGACTCGGTCGCGCCTGGCAGCCGTATCGACCTGGCCGGCAGCTACGCCGAAGCCAGGCGCATGCTCGCGACGAACATCCCGTACGACTTCACGCTGCTCGACCTGAACCTGCCCGACTGCGCCGGCTTCGATGCGCTTCGTGGCCTGCGCGAGCAGTTTCCGCACCTGCCCACCGTCGTGCTGTCGGCCGAGATCGACCGCGAGACCATCCTCCGCTGCCTCGACCTGGGCGCGGCCGGGTATATCCCGAAGACCTACCACGGCGACCTCATCACGCACGCGCTGCGGCTCGTGTCCTCCGGCCACGTCTACGTCCCGCGCGAGGCGATCGATCCGCGCCACGGCGCAAAGGAGCCGATCCGCTCGCGCCACGTGCAGAACGACCCGCGCCATCTCGGGCTCACCGACCGGCAATGCGACGTCCTGCGACTGATCCTGCGCGGACTGCCGAACAAGCTGATCTGCCGGCAACTCGATCTCGCCGAAGGCACGGTCAAGGTCCACGTGAGTGCCGTGCTGCGCGCCCTCGGCGTGCGCAATCGCACGCAGGCCGTGATCGCCGCGAGCCGCCTCGGACTGCGGATCATCGACTGACTCGCCCTTGTGCGAGGCGCCCGCCTCCCCCATATCCAGGGATCCGGAGGAAAACGAATGAGCGACTCGATCCACGCCGTCTGCCCGCATTGCGGCAAGACCAACCGACTGCCCGCGCAGCGCGCGGCCGAGCAGCCCGGCTGCGGCGCCTGCGGGCAACCGCTGTTCGCCGGCAAGCCGGTCGAGATGGACGACGCGCGTTTCGACGACTACCTGCGCCGCACCGACCTGCCGGTCGTCGTCGACTTCTGGGCGAGCTGGTGCGGACCGTGCCGCATGATGGCGCCGCAGTACGAGCAGGCCGCGAAGAAGCTGGCCGGGCGCGTGCAGTTCCTGAAGGTCGACAGCGACGCGAATCCGCAGCTGAGCCAGCGCTATCAAATTCGCAGCATCCCGACGTTGGCGCTGTTTCGCAACGGCCAGGAAGTGCGTCGCAGCGCCGGCGCGATGAGCGCGGCGCAGATCGAGGCGTGGCTGGCCGGCTGATTCAGCGCTCGACGGCGGCGCGCCAGTAGTCGAAGGCGCGCGCATTCACGCCGCACGGCTCCTGCCTGCGAAGCTGCTCGAGGCAGTCGAGCAGCGCCCTCGCCTGTCCGCCGAGTCCGAGAACCGCCAGGCTGCGCAGGATGCGCGTGATGCGAAGGTCGTTGTGCCCGCCGTGACGGAACCAGCCGTTGCGCTGCGCCCAGTCGGGTGCCGGAAGCACTCGGCCGTCGTCGTCGAGCGTCAGTCCGTAGAAGCGCAGCATGCGCACGAAGCTGGCATGCAGGCTCGCGCGCAGCAGCGGGTCGCTGCCGAACGCCTCGCGCACCTCGGCCCCCGCCAGCGGCGCGCTCGGGTTCACCGCGCTCGGCTCCGGCAGCGGGAACAGCCATTGGATGAAATCGTGCGTCGACTCGAGCCATTCGTCATCGCAGCGCAGGATCTCGGAGAGCAGGCGACCGCGGTCGTCGCGGCCCGTGCCACGCTGGAACGCCACGAGGCGATTCACGCCGGCTTCCGATGAGATCGACGCCCCCGCTGCGCGACGCCGCTACGGCCTCAGATACGAATAGCCGTCGCGCTCGCGCTGCACGATCTCGACCACGCCGGACGGCACGTAGCCGATTCCGGGAATCATGTCGGGCGTGGTGAGCTTGCGCCCGCGCATCGTGTTCTCGCAGGCGACCACGTGCACGCCGTCGCTCAACGCCTGCGTGATCCGCGCCTGGACCGACGAGTCGCGCTGCAGCATCCCGATGCCGGGCCCGTAGGCGACCAGTTCGGCGACGACGTTCGGTGCGCCGAGCGCGCTCTGCAGGTTGCGCAGGTTGTTCAGCGCCAGGTTCCAGGTGCGCGGGTCGTCGTCGCTCACCTGCACGACGACTTTCATCGGCTGCGCCGCCGCCGGCGCGGCCACGACGGGGGTCGACGGCGTCGCCGGCTGCATCCCCTGCGCGGCGGCGGCGGCGCTGCAGCCGAGCAGCGCTGCGGCAACGAACAGCGGGGTGCGCTTCACTACGTTCCCGATTCCTGCCTTCATCGTCCGTCTCCTCCATATGTGCGCTTCGTCCCGCTCGACTGCGCCGGAACGCGGATCATGAAGCAATCGACGTGCTCCCTTTGCGATGCCATCACTGGCGGCAGGCTGCGCACTTTCGGCCGCACCGATCGGGACGCCTGCCGCTCGCGCCGCATCGCTTGACGCCGCTGCAGTACCATCCTTCGTCCCCGCCCAGCCCCCCAGCCATGCAACCCGATCCGACCGACCCGAGCGCGCGTGTCGACGACGAGCGCATCGCGCAGATGCTCGTGCTGCCGCCGCCCGAGGACCTCTTGCGCTTCTTCCCGATCGCCGGAACGGACGTCGAGCGCCAGGTGCTCGAAGCCCGCGCCGCAGTGCGCGCCATCGTGCGCAACGAGGACGACCGCCTGCTCGTCGTCATCGGGCCATGCTCGATCCACGACCCGCGCGCAGCGCTCGAATATGCGCAGCGGCTGGCCGAACAGCGCGAGCGGCTGCACGACACGCTCGAAATCGTGATGCGCGTGTACTTCGAGAAGCCGCGAACCACCGTCGGCTGGAAAGGCCTGATCAACGATCCGTACCTCGACGAGACCTGCCGCATCAATGAGGGGCTGCGCATCGCGCGCTCGCTGCTGATCGACATTGCGCGCGCGGGCGTGCCCGCCGGCAGCGAGCTGCTCGACACGATGTCGCCGCAATACCTGGCCGACCTCGTCGCCTGGGGAGCGATCGGCGCGCGCACCACCGAGAGCCAGGTGCACCGCGAGCTCGCCTCCGGCACCTCGGCGCCGATCGGCTTCAAGAACGGCACCGACGGCAACGTGCGCGTCGCGATCGACGCGATGCTCGCCGCGCGCGCACCGCACAACTTCCTCGGCATCCACAAGAACGGCCACGTCGCGGTGGTGCGCACGCTCGGCAATCCCGACTGCCACCTGATCCTGCGCGGCGGTCGCACGCCGAACTTCGACGCGGCGAGCGTCGAGGCCGCCTGCCACGCGCTGTCCGACAGCGGTTGCCGCCCGTCGCTGATGATCGATTTCTCGCACGCGAACAGCGGCAAGCAGGCGCCTCGCCAGCGCGAGGTCGCCGATGCGGTGTGCGCGCAGATCGCCGGCGGCAGCCGAGCCGTCCTCGGCGCGATGATCGAAAGTCACCTCGTCGAGGGCCGCCAGCCGTTCACGCCCGGCACGGACGATCCGCGCTCGCTCGTCTACGGACAGAGCATCACCGATGCGTGCCTCGGCTGGGACGACTCGGTGCGCCTGCTCGAGTCGCTGGACGCGGCCGTGCGGATGCGAAGGCGCAGCGGCTGACGTTCTCACCCGCCCAGCGCCTTGCGGCGCCGCTCCATCATCCGCCAGATGAACGGAGTGAAGATCAGTTGCATCGCAAGCTCCATCTTCCCGCCGGGGGCGACGATCGTGTTCGCGCGCGACATGAACGAGCCGCCGAGCATCGTGAGCAGGTACGGAAAGTCGATGCCGGCCGGATTCGCGAAGCGGATGACCAGGAAGCTCTCGTCGGCGGTCGGAATGTCACGCGCGATGAACGGGTTCGACGTGTCCACGGTGGGCACGCGCTGGAAGTTGACGTGCGTGCGCTCGAACTGCGGGCAGATGTAGTGCACGTAGTCGTTCATGCGCCGCAGGATCACGTCGGTGACGGCTTCGGTGGAATAGCCGCGCGTCGACTTGTCGCGGTGCAGCTTCTGGATCCATTCGAGATTGATCACCGGCACGACGCCGATCAGCAGGTCCGGATAGCGGGCGACGTCGACGCCTGCAGTGCGCACCGCGCCGTGCAGCCCCTCGTAGAACAGCAGGTCGGTGTCGGGCTCGAACTCCTGCCAGCGCGTGAACGTCCCGGGTTCCTGCCCGTGTCGCGCCGCTTCCGCTTCGTCGTGCAGGTACTGGCGATGGCGGCCGTTGCCGGTTTCGCTGTAGTCGCGAAAGGTCTGCTCGAGCTCGTCGAACAGATTCGCCTGCTCGCCGAAGTGGCTGAAGTGCCGGTTGCCGGCCGCTTCCTGCTCGGCGAGCATCCGACGCATTTCCTGGCGGTCGTAGCGATGGAAACTGTCGCCTTCGATGAGCGCCGCCTTCAGCTTCTCGCGCCGGAAGATGTTCTCGAAGGTGCGGGTGACCGACGTCGTTCCTGCGCCAGAGGATCCGGTGACCGCGATGATCGGGTGCCTTGCGGACATCTTCGCTTTCTCCTCTCGGCCGCTCAGGCGGCGTCGCGGAACAGGCCGCGCCGGCTGAACAGCGGCGTGTCGACCGGCTCGCCCTTCTCGTGACTCTCGTGGTGGTAGCGCTCGATGCGTTCGACCTCGTCGCGCGAGCCGAACACGAAACCGATGCGCTCGTGCAGCGCTGCCGGCTGCACCGAAAGCATCGGCGCCGACCCGGTGCTGGCGCGCCCGCCGGCCTGCTCGATCAGGAACCCGATCGGATTGCACTCGTAAAGCAGGCGCAGGCGGCCGAGCCGCGCCGGATCCTTCGAGTCGCGCGGGTACAGGAAGACGCCGCCGCGCGTCAGGATGCGGTGCGCGTCGGCGGCGAGCGAGGCGATCCAGCGCATGTTGAAGTCCTCGCCGCGCGGGCCGCTGCGTCCGGCGACGCATTCGTCGACGTAGCGCTGCACCGGCGCGTCCCAGAAGCGATGGTTCGACGCATTGATCGCGAACTCGCGCGAGGCCCGCGGCACGCGCAGGTCGCGATGCGTGAGGAGGAACTCGCCGATCCGCGGCTCCAGCGTGAAGCCGTGGACGCCGTTTCCCAGCGACAGCACGAGCATCGTCGACGGGCCGTAGATCGCGTAGCCGGCAGCGACCTGCTGCGCGCCGCATTGCAGGAAATCCTCGGCGCACCACGGCCGCGCGCCATCGGGCACGCGCAGCACCGAGAAAATGCTGCCGACCGACACGTTGACGTCGATGTTCGACGAGCCGTCGAGCGGGTCGAAGGCGACCAGGTACTCGGCGTCACGGCCTTCCTGCGCGAACACCGGCGCGTCGTGCTCCTCGGACAGCATCGCCCGCACGTTGCCGCACTGCTGCAGGCAGTGCACGAAGGTTTCGTGGGCGATCACGTCGAGCTTTTGCTGCGCTTCGCCCTGCACGTTGATCGAGCCCACGCCGCCGAGCACGTCGGCGAGCGCGCCGTACTCGACCTTGCCGGACAGCGACTTGCAGACGAGCGCCACGGCGAGGATCGCACCGTCGAACGAAACCGGTGCGCCGGGGCGAAGCCGCCGCTCTTCGGCGAGGAACTGCGCGAGCGTGAGGCGATGGCGGATCATGACGGGCACTCCTCCTCGACGTGGCTCGGCGTCGTAGCCGCCGATGACTGGAACACGCGACTGCTGCGGAAATCGTCTGCAGTGAGCGTCGACAGCGTGGCGACGTCCGCGTCGGCGATCGAGCCGAACAGACGGCTCGCGTGGCGCAGCCGCGCCCGGTCGAGCGCGTTGCGCACGCTGCGCGCGTTGGCGAAGTGCGGCTGGCGCATGCGCAGGTCGAGGTAGCGCTCGAAGAGGCCGCGGGCCGGTGCATCGAAACCGTAGCCCAGCCGCTCGAGCATCAGCTGCGCGATGCGCATCAGCTCGTCCTGTGCGTAGTCGGGGAAGTCGATGTGATGTGCGATGCGCGAGCGAAAACCCGGGTTGCACTCGAAGAAGTCCGCCATCCGGTCGGAGTAGCCGGCGAGGATCACGACGACGTCCTCGCGCTGGTTCTCCATCGCCTGCAGCAGGATCTCGATCGCCTCCTGGCCGTAGTCGCGCTCGTTCTCGGGACGGTACAGGTAATACGCCTCGTCGATGAACAGCACGCCGCCGATCGCGCGCTTCAGTACCTCGCGCGTCTTCGGCGCGGTATGCCCGATGTACTGCCCGACCAGGTCGTCGCGCGTCACCGAGACGAGGTGGCCTTTGCGCACGTAGCCCAGCCGATGCAGGATCGACGCCATTCGCTGCGCGACCGTCGTCTTGCCGGTGCCGGGATTGCCGGTGAAGCACATGTGCAGCGTCGGCGCTGGCGAGCCCAGTCCGTGCGCCTTGCGCGCCGCATCGACGAGCAGCAGCGCCGCGATGTCGCGGATGCGCTGCTTGACCGGCGCCAGGCCGACCAGGTCGGCGTCGAGTTCGGCCAGCAGCGCGAGCACTTCGCGCTCGTCGATCGGGTTCATCGCGTCGCTCCGGGTCGGTGCATCTTCTGGTCGGTGCGTCTTCTGGTCGCTGCGTATTCAGTACCGCCGACCCGGCTCGCAGTAACGTTGGCCCGACTCGCGCTGCGCCGCGTAGCCGTCGAGCGCGTAGCGTTGCGTGCGACCCTCCGACTCGATGCGTCGCAGCCGCAGCCCCGGTTCGTGCGCCGGCCGGTTCACGAGGAACGACAGGCGCACCGTCTCCCACCCGCGCGTCGAGTCGAAGCCGTTGATCCGGATGTAGTGGTCGGGGAAGGTCTCGCGGCACGCTTGCAACTCGAGGATCGCGCCGCCGGCATCGGCGAGGTCGAACATCGGCTGGCCGTACATCTGCCAGTAGACGTTGCGCGGATGGATGTCGTCGGTGTGCTCGAGGCTCACCGCCCAGCCGTTGCGCAGGCAGTACTCGATCTGCGCGTGGATCTGCGCGTCGTCGAGGTCGGGAAGGAACGAGAAGGCGCCCTGGGTGATACGCATGACGGGAACTCCGCAGATGGTTCTGTCTTTCGAGCCGACGGCGCTCAGCACATCGACGGCGTCGGCAGGTAGTCGGACGCGTCGGTGCTCTCGTAGTCGTAGCGCACGTTCTTCCATGTTTCGAGCGCCGCCTGCAGCGGCCGGCAGTGCTGCGCGGCCTGCGCGAGGATCTCCGGCCCCTCGGCGTGCAAGTCGCGTCCCTCGTTGCGCGCGAGCACGATGGCTTCGAGCGCCACGCGGTTGGCCGTCGCCCCCGCCTGGATGCCCATCGGATGGCCGATCGTCCCGCCGCCGAACTGCAGCACCACGTCGTCGCCGAACAGCTCGACCAACTGGTGCATCTGCCCCGCGTGGATGCCGCCCGACGCCACCGGCATGACCTTGCGCAGGCCCGCCCAGTCCTGCTCGAAAAACAGCCCGCGAGGCAGGTCGACAGCGCTCTTCGTCTCACGACACACCGCGTAGTAGCCCTGCACGGTGAGCGGATCGCCGTCGAGCTTGCCCACCGCCGTTCCTGCGTGCAGGTGATCGACGCCGGCGGCGCGCAGCCACTTGGCGAGCACACGGAACGACACGCCGTGCGACTTCTGCCGCGTGAACGTGCCGTGGCCGGCGCGATGCATGTGCACGATCATGTCGTTGTCGCGCGCCCAGTGGGCAATCGACTGGATCGCCGTCCAGCCGACGACGAGGTCGACCATCACGATCAGCGAGCCGAGCTCCTTCGCGAACGCGGCACGCTTGTACATCTCCTCCATCGTGCCGGCGGTGATGTTCAGGTAATGGCCCTTGACTTCGCCGGTGTCGGCGCTCGCCCGGTTCACCGCCTCCATGCAGTAGAGGAATCGGTCGCGCCAGTGCATGAACGGCTGCGAGTTGATGTTCTCGTCGTCCTTGACGAAGTCGAGCCCGCCACGCAGCGCCTCGTAGACGACGCGACCGTAGTTCTTGCCCGACAGCCCGAGCTTCGGCTTGGTCGTCGCGCCGAGCAGCGGTCGGCCGAACTTGTCGAGCCGCTCGCGCTCGACGACGATGCCGGTGGGCGGCCCGCGGAAGGTCTTCAGGTACGCCACCGGAAGCCGCATGTCCTCGAGCCGCAGCGCCTTCAGCGGCTTGAAGCTGAACACGTTGCCGATGATCGAGGCTGCCAGGTTGGCGATCGAGCCTTCCTCGAACAGGTCGAGGTCGTAGGCGACCCAGCAGAAGTACTGCTCGACGTTGTTCGGCACCGGCTCCACGCGATACGCCTTCGCGCGGTACTGCTCGCAGGCGGTGAGCCGATCGGTCCAGACCACCGTCCAGGTCGCCGTCGACGACTCGCCGGCCACTGCGGCGGCCGCCTCGTGCGGATCGACTCCCGGCTGCGGCGTGATGCGAAACAGCGCCAGCACGTCGGTCTCGCGCGGCTCGTAGTCGGGTTGCCAGTAGCCCATCTGCGCGTAGCCGAGCACGCCTGCCGCGTAACGCGCCCTGGCGTCGGTGATCGTCCGGAGTTCGGGACCGCCCATTTCGTGCTCCTGCTGGTCGTCGTGAAGGACGAACGCATCGTGCGGCGACCCTGGAATCAGGTCTATTCAGATTTTTATGACGCTGCTATAAATCCGTCTTATGCAAGAAGCGACCCGCGTGCGCCGGCGCCTCACCGTCCGGCAGCTCGAGACTCTCGCGTCGGTCGGGCGCGAGGGCAGCGTTACGGCCGCGGCCGCGCAACTGCACCTGACGCAGCCCGCCGTGTCGATGCAGTTGCGCCAGATCGAGGAGGCGTGCGGGCTGGCGCTGTTCGAGCAGGTCGGCCGCAGGCTGGAGATCACCGAACCGGGCCGCGCGCTGCTGCCGCTGGCCGAGGAAATCCTGAGCCGTCTCGACGACTTCGAGCAGACGACGCGCGCCCTGCGCGGCCTGCGTACCGGTCGCATCCGGCTCGGCCTCGTCAGCACCGCGAAATACTTCGCGCCGCGGCTGATCGCGCAGTTCGGCAGGACGCACCCGGGAATAGAGTTCAAGCTCACCGTGCACAACCGCGAGCAGATCATCGAGCGGCTGCGCTCCTACGCGATCGACCTCGGATTGATGGGGCGTCCGCCCGAGGGGATGGACTTCGTCGGGCTTCCGTTCGCGCCGAATCCGCTGATCGTCGTCGCTTCCACCGCCCACCCGTTTTCGCTGCGTCGGCGCATGGAGCCGCGCGAACTCGACGGCGAGCCGCTGATCGTCCGCGAACCGGGCTCGGGCACCCGCATCGCGATGGACCGCTTCTTCGCCGAAACCGGCGTGCGCCGCCGGCAGATCATGGAAGCCGACAGCAACGAGACGATCAAGCAGGCCGTGATGGCGGGCATGGGCCTGGGCTTCCTGTCGATGCAGACCGTGCGCGCCGAACTGGCCGAGGGACGCATCGCGATGCTCGACGTGCAGGGCCTGCCGCTGCGCCGGCAGTGGTTCGTCGTGCATTCGCGCGCGCGCCGCCTGGCGCCCGCGACTACCGAATTCCGCGACTTCCTGCTGCACGAAGCCGACGCGCTGATGCGGGTGGCGCTATGAACGCCGACCGGGCCGTGACCGCAAGCGGATAGCCGAGGCTATTTTTTCGCCGCCCGCAGTTTCGCGACGTCCTGCGCGCTCACTTCGGGCGCGTGATTCCCCCAACTGCGGCGTTCGTGGTTGATCACCGCGGCGATCTGCGCATCGTCGAGCTGCGCCGCCCAGGCCGGCATCGGCGAATCGTATTTCGTGCCGTCGATCGCCTTGCCCTGAAGCCCGTGAAGGACGATCTCGATGTGCGTGGCCGGATCGTTGTCGACCACGACGGCGTTACCGGCCAGCGGCGGAAACACGCCCGGCAGCCCCTTGCCGCTCGCCTGGTGGCAGGACGCGCAGTTGTTGTCATAGACCGAGGCGCCCATTGCGGCGTCGCTGCTGGTGGCGCCGGCTGCGGTGGCCGGTGCAGGCGTGGCAGCGCCCGATGACGCTTGCGAAGCGCCAGCGCCGGGAACCGCCGCCGAGGCAAGGTCCGACAACGACATCGCCCCGAGCGCGAGCGAGCCGTAGGTGGGCGTCGCCGCGAACTCGGGCGGCGGGTTCCACTGACGCACGCCGTAATAGACGCCGAAGGCAACGACGACGATGAACAGCACCCACGCCCAGGTCGGCACCGGCGCAGGCGTCTCGGCGCGCGACGGTTCCCAGTGCGTCTCGGCAGCTCCGCCGTACGAATTCACCAGGACGTCGATCTTTCCTTCGAGGACGTCGTTGTCGCTGATGCCGTTGATCGCGATGCCGGGACCGTTGCGAACGACGAAGGGAACTATCCGCACGCCCTTCTGCCCGGTGGAATCGAAGGCCTCGATGCGCAGCCGATGCTTTCCGTCGTCGAGACGGGAAGTGTCCAGTTCGAAGCGCACCGGCGGCCGATAGCGCAGCAGCGGGTCGCTGGCGTCATCGAGATAGACGATCACGTGCGACTCGTTCGATGCGGCGTCGCGATCGGCTGCTTCGACCGACGCCGTCGCGGCTGCCCCAGCCGCCGAAACCGTCGCCTCGTCGCGCAGCACGCGACGCTTGATGTGCTCGGGATCCTTTTCCCGCGGCGAAACCAGCATGCGCACCGTGTAGACGGCGACGAGCAGAACGACCGCCGCGGCGACCAGCACCAGCAGGAAATCGGCCACGCCCTGCGGCCCCGCAGCCATGTTCATTGCTTGCCGCCCCGGGTGCGAACGTCGGTGACGTCTTTCGCCGTCACCGAGCGCCCGTGATTGCCCCAGTTCGAGCGTTCGTAGGTGACGATCGCCGCGATCTGCGCATCGGAAAGCTGCTCGCTGAAGGCCGGCATCGGCGACGCAAACGTCTTGCCGTCGTGCGTGCCGTACAGCGCGACGCCCTCGGCCTGCGCCTGTCCGGCTGGGCTCGAAGCCGGCGCCGTCGATGTCGGCGCCTGCGAACCGGCGGACGAGGCCTGCTCGCCCTTCAGCGCGACCTGCTTCAACGACGCGAGATACGCCACCAGCGCCGCCGCCCGCTCGGTGGCGACGACCTTGCCCGAGGCGGGAGCATGCGGCGCCGGAACGGGGACCACGACCGCATCGGCCCCGGGCTGGTCGACCACCTCGAACAGCCACGGAAACGCCGGCATGATCGAATCGGGTACGACGGCCCGCGGCTGGAACAGGTGAATGTACTGCCACGTCGCGCTCGGCTGGCGCGCTCCGATGCTGGTGAGATCGGGCCCCGTGCGCTCGGAACCGAGAATCGCCGGCGCATACGGCCGGAGCACGCCCTGCGCCCGCACGTGCGCGTAGTCGCCCGCGGTGGACGGACGTCCCCAGACCTCGTCCATCTTCAGCGGCCGCACCTGCTGCGTGTGACATGCAACGCAGCCCTCGGCGATGTACACGTCGAGACCGCGGCGCTCGAGCGCCGTCATCGGCGAGCTTCCCGGCAGCGGATCGCTGTTCGCCTGCGTCCAGATCGCAGGACCGATGCCGACGATCCACGCCAGTGCGACGTAGCCGAAGAACACTACCGAGAACAGCAACCAGTGGTTCTTGTGGAAGTTCATGCCAGCGCCTCGCTCGGCCGCACGGCGATTGCTGTTTCGTCACGCGGCGCGCGCATCCGCCACAGGTTGTAGGCGAAGATCAGGTGCGACAGCAACATCATTCCTCCGCCCACCGCGCGCCACAGCCAGTAAGGCACGAGCAGCGTCACCGACGCGATGAACGCCTGGCCGCCGATCCAGCTCAGTCCCTGCAGCGTGCCGCCGATCATCAGTGCCGTCGTGTAGATCAGGTAGCCGATCAGCGCGAACCAGAAGTGAATGCCGGCCAGCAGGTGCGAAGGCTCGCGCCCGGTCATGCGCGGCAGCAGGCCGTAGATGCCGCCCCAGACGAGGAACACGACGAAGCCGTACATCGTCTGGTGCGAATGCGCGACCGTGTAGTTGGTGAAGTGCCAGACCGGGTTCAGCGAGCGCAGCGCCTCGAGCGTTCCCTGCGCCGACCACAGGAAATAAGAGATCACGCCGGCGAGGATGAACGGCAGGCTGTAGCTGCGCGCGATCGTGCGCCCGCTACCCTTCATCGTGAGCAGGAAGTTGCCGGTGCCGGCAGCCAGCGTCACCAGCATGCCCACGCTGAAGATGATCGCCACCGTCTGCAGCCACCACGGGGTGGGCGCGAACACGAAGTGATGCGCGCCGATCATCGTGTAGAAGACCATCTGCGTCCAGAATGCGAGCACGCCGAGCGAATACGAGTAGATCGGCTTGTTCAGCAGCTTGGGCAGGAAGTAGTAGGTGAGCCCGAGCACGACCGGCGTGAACCACATGCCGACGGCGTTGTGCATGTAGTAGCCCTGCACCACGGTCTCGCTGATCGCGTTGCCCTGATAGAACGGCACGTAGGCGATCGTCACCAGCGCGATCGTCCACAGGAAGCCGGCGATGATGTACCAGTTCGAGATGTAGATTTCCTCGATCCCGCGGTCGGCGATCGTGCGGATCAGGTTGTACGCGGTGAGCACCGTCCCGGCTGCGAACAGGCCCATCGCCGGCCACACGTACTCGCGGTACTCCTGGCCGCCGTTGTTGATGCCCATCATCAGCAGCGCGCCGCCGACGACCACCGCCACGTTCATCAGCGCGAGGCTCGTCCAGGCAATGGGAAAGCTGTAGAGCCGCCGCTGGCTCGTCTTCGGAACGACGTACAGCGCGAGCGCGATCATCGCCAGCGAAGTCCAGCCCCAGAAGACGGTGTTGGTGTGAACGGGGCGCAGGCGTCCGAAGGACAGCCACGACACGTGGTCGACGTCGGGCGCGACGAACTTAACGCTCAGGTACGAACCGATCAGCGTGCCGACGATCAGCCAGACAGTGGCGCAGGCAAGGTACGCGAAGATCAGCCGCGTCCATTCGACGTCGGTCTCGGCAACCGCTTCGACCCGCGCCTTGCCGACCGTGAGCGGGCGGCCGACGGAGAGAATAGGAGACGGCTCCGGCACTTCGCTCCTCCGTGCAGCATTCGAGGCGCAGGCGGAGAGCGTCGGCCCCGCCGCGAGCGCCGGTTGCCGCAACCGTATACGGTCGTTGCGTCCCGGGAGCCCAGAGACCACTAAACCTTGATTGCAAATCCACTTTTTTGATTCACACGACCCCCATCGCATCGCGGCGGGCGCCGACGCTGCCCCGGCCTGCGGATGCAGAATGGATGGATATCCGGAAAACCCACGATGACCGAACCCACTCGCCTGCGTATCGACTTCGTCTCCGACATCGCGTGCCCGTGGTGCGCGATCGGTCTCGCCGGTCTGCAGGCCGCACTCGCGCGGCTGGCCGATCGCGTGCAAGCCGACATCCATCTGCAGCCCTTCGAACTCGAGCCCGAGATGCCGTTCGAAGGCGTCGATGCCGGCGCCCACCTGATGCGAAAGTACGGCATCGACGAGGCGCAGTTGGAGGCGAACCGCTCGACGATCCGCGAACGCGCGGCAGCGCTCGGCGTGACGATCGCGTACCGCCCCGGAACGCGCGTCTGGAACACCTTCGACGCGCACCGGCTGCTGCATTGGGCCGCGCTGCAGGATTCCGAACGAACGCTGGGGCTGCAGAAAGCGCTCTTTCACGCATATTTCGCCGACAACGAGAACGTCGGCGAGCATGAAGTGCTCGTTCGACTCGCCGCCGACGCCGGTTTCGACGCGGACGATGCGCGCCGCATGCTGGAAAGTGGGGAATACGCCGACGACGTGCGCACGCTCGAACGCCACTACCAGCAGGGCGGCATCCGCTCGGTGCCGGCAACCATCGTCGACAACCGGTACCTGATCTCCGGTGGGCAACCGCCGGAAGCCTTCGAGCGCACGCTGGACGAACTGGCCAGAGGCCGGCAAGCGCCCGACGCGGGCTGACGCCTTCGAAGCGCGCCGGCGGATCGAACTCCCCCGTCTCCACGGCCCACCCCCAGAGCCGACTTCGCTCTGGACGGCCGCGCGCGGCTCGCGCATCATCGCGCGGTACGCCGCGCTCCTCGGCGGCCAGCGGTAATCGCTCGACGATCGGGTGCGCGTCGCCGCGGTTCGTCCATCGCGGTCCGTCATTCGGAGTCACCGATGTACTCGATCGCTCGCCACGAGGTCTTCTCGGAGAACGCGTTCCTCTGGGAGGTCCGGGCGCCCGACGTCGCCAGGGCCGCCGAGCCCGGGCACTTCGTCATGCTCCGGTTGCACGAAGGCGGTGAACGCATCCCGCTGACGGTCGCCGATTACGACCGCGAGCGCGGCACCGTGACGGTGGTCGTGCAGGCGCTCGGCAAGACCACGCGCGAGATGCGCGACGACTACGCCGAAGGCGACACCTTCGACGACTTCGTCGGCCCGCTCGGCCTGCCGCAGCACATCGACAAGGTCGGGCACGTCGTGCTGGTCGGCGGGGGGCTCGGCGTGGCGCCGATCTTCCCGCAATTGCGCGCGTTCAAGCAGGCAGGCAACCGAACGACCTGCATCGTCGGTTTTCGCAACAAGGACCTCGTGTTCTGGGCGGACAAGCTCGCCGCATACGCCGACGAACTGATCATCTGCACCGACGACGGAAGCGCGGGTCGCCCCGGCTTCGTCACCGAGGCACTGAAGGACCTGCTCGATCGCGAGAAGCCCGATCTCGTGGTGGCGATCGGGCCGATGCCGATGATGCACGCCTGCGTCGAAACGACGCGGCCGTACGGCGCGAAGACGATGGTCTCGCTGAACACGATCATGGTCGACGGCACCGGCATGTGCGGATCGTGCCGCGTCACGGTGGGTGGGGAGGTCAAGTTCGCCTGCGTGGACGGCCCCGACTTCGACGGGCACCTGGTCGACTTCAAGGAGTTGCACGCGCGCCAGAAGCGCTTCAAGAAGCAGGAAGCGCAGGCCATCGAGGACGCGGAGCACGTCTGCAGCATCGAGCAAAAACTGTTCGTCGAAGGCAAGCGCACGTACAAGAAGTTCTCGGCGCTCGAACGTCAGCAGGTGAAGGTGCCCGAGCGCGATCCGGCCGAACGCGCGCAGAGCTTCGCCGAAGTGAATCTGGGCTACGACTACGGGGCGGCGCTGCGCGAGGCCGAGCGCTGCATCCAGTGCATCAACCCCACCTGCATCGACGGCTGTCCGGTCAGCATCGACATTCCGCGCTTCATCCGTCACCTGATGGTGCGCGACCTCGAAGGGGCGGTCGGCGCAATCCACGAGTCGAGCATCTTTCCGTCGGTGTGCGGGCGCGTGTGCCCGCAGGAAAGCCAGTGCGAAGCGCAATGCATCCTCGTCAAGGCGAAGATGGAGCCGGTGGCGATCGGCCGGCTCGAGCGCTTCGTGGGCGACAACGCGAAGCCCGCGCCGGTGACGCCTCCGCGCTTCGAGACCTCGCTCGGCAAGGTCGCGATCGTCGGTTCGGGGCCGGGCGGCCTTGCCGCCGCCGCCGACCTCGTCAAGTACGGCGCCGAAGTCACGGTCTACGAAGCGCTGCACGTGGTTGGCGGCGTCTTGCGCTACGGCATCCCGTCGTTCCGGCTGCCGCGCGAGATCATCGACCGCGAGGTCCGGCGCCTGCAGGACTGCGGCGTGCGCTTCGAGACCAACAAGGTCATCGGCAAGACCTTCACCGTACCGCAACTCACCGGCGCGATGGGATTCGATGCGGTGTTCGTCGCCGCGGGCGCAGGCGCCCCCGCCTTCCTCGGCATCCCGGGCGAGTTCGCCGGACAGGTGTACTCGGCAAACGAGTTCCTCACGCGCGTGAACCTGATGGGCGGCGACCAGTTTCCCTATCGCGACACGCCGATCGGCGTCGGCGACAACGTAGTCGTCATCGGCGCGGGCAACACCGCGATGGATTGCCTGCGCGTGGCCAGGCGCGTCGGCGCGGCGCACGTGCGCTGCGTCTATCGCCGCTCGGAGGCGGAGGCGCCGGCGCGCGTAGAGGAGTTGCGCCATGCGAAGGAAGAAGGCATCGAGTTCAGCTTCCTGCACGCGCCGGTGGAGATCCTGCTCACCGACGATGGCGACGTGCGCGCGATCCGCGTGCAGAAGATGACGCTGGGCGAACCCGACGAACGCGGCCGGCGCTCTCCGGTTCCATTGGGCGAATTCGTCGAGTGGCCGTGCGACACCGTGATCTACGCACTGGGCACCAAGGCCAACCCGATCGTCGCGAAGGCGACGCAGGGCCTCGCGCTGAACAAGTGGGGCTATATCGTCGCTGACGATCGCACGCAGGCGACCAACCTGCCGGGCGTGTTCGCCGGCGGCGACATCGTCACCGGCGGCGCGACCGTGATCCTCGCGATGAGCGCCGGGCGCCGCGCGGCGCGGGCGATCGCCGCGTACCTGCAGCGGCAGCCGCGGACCTGGCCGATCGCCGTCGAGGATCTCGAGACCTTCGTGCCCCCCACCCCGCTCGCCGCGGCGACCGTCTGAGGAGCGCGCCATGCAATGTCCGAAATGCCACCGGCCTCTCGATGACGCCGACGACGGCGTCTACATCTGCTGCGCCGACGCCGTGCTGCAATGGCGCTGCACGCGCTGCGCCAAGGTCAGCGACGGCTTCGCATTTCCGTACGGGCGATGCCCGCAGTGCGGCGGCGAGCTGGAAATGCTCGAGGCGCGTGAAATCGACGACGCGTCGGCGCTCGAAGGCATCCGCAAGGCATTCGAGATCGAGCTCGGCGGCCAGGCGTTCTACCGACGCGCCGCAGCCGATACCGACGAACCGATCCTGCGGGAGTTGTTCGAGGGGCTCGCCCGGATGGAGAGCGAACACATGCAGACGTTGGCGCGCCGGTATCACGCCGACCTGCCGGCGGACGCAGGCATGACCGACCTGGACGTAGCCGCTGTGTTCGGCGGTGTCGTCAACCGCCCGGCCGACCCGGCGAACCTGTTCCGCATCGCAATCGCGCTGGAGAACCGCGCATCCGCGTACTTCGCTGACTACGCATCGCGTGCCGCCGAGGGATCGACGGAGCAGCAACTCTACCGCGAGCTCGCCGCCGAGGAGCGCGAGCACGTGCAGATGCTCAGTACCGAGTACGCGCGCTGGCAGCTCGGCAAGCCGGGGCTGCTCGGGAGTTCCTGAGACACCGAAGGAATCGCCGTCCGGCCGCAGCGCCAAGCGGAGCGCACCTGCGGCTGGCGGACCTGCAGTTCGCCTATCGGGGGACCGGAGCCAGCTCGGCGAGCCGTTCCGGGATCCGTGCGGCCAGGAAGTCGTACACGCGCCTCACGACGCGGTTGCTTCGAATCTCGCGGTGCACCGCCAACCAGCATGGCAACGGCGGAACCTTCAACTGCGGCAGGACGCGCTGCAGCCCCTGCTCGCCAGCCACCGTGTAATGCGCGAGAAAGCCGATGCCCGCGCCCTCGGCCACCAGCCGGCCATACGCGATGTGATCGTCCGTGCGCAAGGCGAAGGACTCGCGTGCGATCGGCAGTCCCAGCGCCGCAAAGCCGCGCAGGATCGTGTCGTCGCGGTCGTAACCGATCAGTCGGTGCGCGATGAGTTCCTCGGGCCTGCGTGGCTCTCCTGCGCGGCTCAGGTAGCGGCGGTGTGCATAGGCGCCGACCCCGATCTCCGCCAGCTTGCGGGCCACCACAGAGCCCTGGACCGGCCGCATCATGCGCACCGCGATGTCCGCCTCGCGGCGCAACAGGTTGCTCAATGCGTTCGAGGCCACCAGTTCGACCTCGATGCCGGGCTCGGCGACCTGGAGCTCGACCAGCAGCGGCGGCAACAGCCATGCCGCGACCACCTGGCTGGCCGTGACCCGGACGACGCCGGTCGTCGTATCGCGCTGCCGGGCAAGTGCGCGCTCGATGCCGAAGGCGCCCCCCTGCATCTGACGCGCGGCATCGGCAATCGCCAGCGCCGCGGCGGTAGGCACCACGCCGCGGCCGGTCCGTTCGAAGAGCGGCGTGCGGAACTGCGCTTCCAGCTCGGCCAGGTGTCGGCTCAGCGTCGGCTGGTGAGCCCCCGTCGCGCGGGACGCAGCGGTCAGACTGCCGGCATCCAGAACAGCCAGGAAGCTGCGGATCAGGGTCCAGTCGAAGCGTTGCGTGGCCATACCGAATCGTATGAGTGAAATGCGATGACCGCCGATTGTCGAATGGTACGCAGGAGCCGACACTTGGTGGAAGCCCGACAACACCCGATCCCCGCCGGGAGAACCGAAGGAAGACCGCAGCATGGAACCGTATGCACCTGTCGTCCCGAACACGCCCACCGCGTCGACGCCCGGCACCGCCCCCGGCACCCGCACCGTCCTGATCCTCGGCGCCAATGGCCGTTTCGGCGCCGCCGCCACGCGAGCCTTCGCCAACGCCGGCTGGCAAGTGATCGCGCAAGCTCGACGCGCACCGGCCTCGTTGCCGCCCGGTGCCCGCCACATCGCCACGCCGCTCGCCGATCCTGCGGCATTGGCCTCGCAGGCAACCGGCGCCGACACCGTGGTCTACGCGATCAATCCGCCCTACACCCGCTGGGCCGCCGAGGCGCTGCCGCTCCTGCATGCCGGCCTGGCGGTGGCGCAACGACTGAACGCGCGCTTCATGCTGCCGGGAAACGTCTACAACTTCGGCGAGGCGATGCCACCGCTGCTTCGCGAGGACACGCCGCAGGACGCCACGACGCGCAAAGGGCAGATTCGCATCCGGATGGAGCGCGAACTCGAGGCACGAGCGGCCACCGGCCTTCGGTCGGTCGTGATCCGGGCGGGCGACTTCTTCGGCAGCGGTACCGGGAGCTGGCTCGACCTGCTGATCGCCAGGTCGCTGCGCGCCGGCAAGCTGATCTATCCCGGCCCGACCAACCTGCCGCACGCCTGGGCGTACCTGCCCGATCTGGCCGATGCCTTCGTGGCAGTGGCGCAGCGCGCCGACCTGCCTGCCTTCGAACGGCTGCACTTCGTCGGACACACGCTGACCGGCGCGCAGCTGCTCGACACGATCGAGCGAGCCGCCGAGGCAGCCGGAATCCGGCCGGCCGGCGGGTGGCGCCATGGCGGCGTGCCGTGGCCCCTGCTGCGCGTGGGCGGCCTCTTCGTGCCGATGTGGCGGGAGATCGCCGAGATGGCCTACCTGTGGCGACTACCGCATGCGCTCGACGGCAGGCGCCTGGCGCAGGCCGCCGGCCCGCTGCCGGGAACTCCGATCGACGTCGCCATGACCCGCGCGCTTTTAGCACTGACGCGCGGCAGTCAGCCGAGCGCGTAGCGCGTGTCCCTCATGAACAGAAGCGCGCCATCGGGTGCCGGCAGGGGCGCCGAAAGCGCGCGATCGGCGCTCCCCTGGAGCACGCCCGTCGTGTCGAGGAGCGTGCTCGTTCGGCACGTGGGCGCCGCCAACGAAGCGGGCGGCGCTGCAGCGAGCGACGTCGGCACGACGAATGCGTCGACGCCTGGCGCGTCTGCCGAGCCGCTCGGCAGCGACGTGGTCGCAAGCAGCAACGAAACGATGGACGCATTCATGACCTGCTCCGCGTCTGGATCGACCGCCTGGCCCGCGTGCGGGAAGGGCCGCGATGGCAGCCCTTCCGTCGCCGATGGTTCCAGCATCCTCAGGACGCCCGATCCGCGCCGCCGCCGGCGAGCTGCGTGGACCCGAAGTGCAACGGCGGAATCACGGTGATCTCGCCCTGCATGTTCAGCTCACCAGCGGCCGCCGCCCGGGCGAGTTCGGCCTTGACCTCGGCTCGTGTGAGGCTCGAAGACGCGGACATCCGCGTCGGATACGCCATCGCCTCGCCCGACGGTTCGACCTGCCCCGCAGCCGCAGCACTGGCGAGCTCGGCCTGCACTTCGGCGCGCGTGTGCGTCGAAACAAAATGGTCGTTGAACTCGACGAGCTCCTCCGCCGCCACCGGCAGCGCGAACGATGCGACGAACAGGGAGACAAGGATCGTTTTCATGATGAGCTCCGTTTGCGTTGATCCGAGACTTCCGCGGCGAGCCGCTGCAACGGCTCGCATCGTCAAGTCAATGAGTAAGTCGTGCGGCGCCATCGAAACGTGACAACGCGTTTGCCATCCCGCCTGGCACGTGACTCTTTGCCGCCAGCAGCGCGCGAAGAGCGAGTCGAGCGCGATGCAGAAGCGTCCGGCAGTGATCCTGCGAGATGGCGAGCCTGCGAGACACCTCGTCGGTGTCGAAGCCGAGCTGCTCGCGCATCGTGAACGCCTGCCGGCTGCGCGCCGACAGGCGCGCCACGCATTCGGCGATCGCCGCCGCAAGCTCGCGCTGCTCGAGCACGCGATCGGGTTGCGCGAAGGACGATGCGGCGCCGCCGAATCGTTCGGACGCCCCCTGGCTCGAGTCGTCGCCATCGAAGTCGCCCGTGGATCCGTCGAAGTCGCGCGACTGCTGCGCCGTCGCGTATTCCGCAGACCGATACCAGTCGGCCGCCTTGTGCCGCAGGATCGCCACCGCCCAGGTGCTCAGGCTCGCCTCTCCGCGCCGCTCGGCCTGCCCACGCAATACGGCGAGCAGCGTGTCCTGGACGAGATCCTCCGCACGGTGTCGATCGGCGACGAGACGGCGCGCCTGGCGCACGAGCGTGGCCCGCAGGGATGCCAGTTCTCTCGCCTCGTCGAGGACGTTGGTACTACCATGATCGGTCTCGGTGGCGTTCATCGCTTCGCTCCCTTGCCGGCTCGCCCGACGAACCCATCCTGGGGCCTGGCGCTGGCCGGCGGCAGACGCGATAGCGGCTACTCGAGCGCGTATGCGCGCCTGACGCGTAAGCGAAAGTGCATAGACGACATGGAGGGAAGGCGTCCATGCGATGTCTTGTCGTCGACGATCATCCATTGACGCGCGCCGGCACGGCGCTGGCCCTGCGCAGCGTCGACGCGACGGTCGAGGTGCTCGAAGCGGAGTCGCTCGAACAGGCATTGCACGTCCTCGCAACGACCCCGGCGATCGACCTGGTGCTGCTCGACCTCGAACTCGGCGACAGCCACGGCGTCGATACGCTGCGCGTGCTCAAGGAGCACGTCGAGGGCGTCGACCCATGTCCGCGCATCGTCGTGTTGTCCGGCCACTGCGAGCTCGAACTGGTGCGCGAGGTGATCAATCTGTACGCCACCGGTTTCATCCAGAAGGCGACGTCGAACGTGATCTTCCAGCACGCGATTTCGATCACGCTGGCCGGCGGCGTCTACATTCCGGAGATGGTGCTGCGGCAGATGAACGCGCCGGCTGCCGCGCGCGCCCCGAACGCCGAGACGCTGAACGCGCCCTTGACGCCTCGGGAGAACGAGATCGCCGCATTGCTCGTGCGCGGGCTCACCTACAAGCGCATCGCGCGCGAGCTCGAGCGGCGCGACGGCCGGGCGATCTCCGACCATACCGTGCGGGCGCACGTCGGAAACATCGCCTGGAAGCTCGGCGTCACCGAGAACGCAAAGGCCGGCGTGATGGCCGAGATCGCGCGGCGCGGACTCGTTTTTCGGTGAGTTGCGGTTCGCGAATGCCGGTCGCCCCGGGGCACTCGCGCCAAAGGAAAAACTACGCGCGCTGCATTTCGGCGGCCGACTGCAGCGACGCGTTGAGCGCCTGGTAGAGTCGCCGCGCGCCGACTGGCTTGTGCAGCATCGGGTAGCCGGCGCGAGCGACGCGTTCGAGCTCTTCGGGCGACGTATCGCCCGACATCACGATTGCGGGAAGCGGAAACGATTCGCCGTACAGCGCGCGCTGGTTCGCGATGACCCTCCCGATTGCCGCCAGACCGTTCTCGCCACCGGCGAGGCGATAGTCGGACAGGACGATCTGCGGAGCGAACTCCGCCTGGGCGAGCGCATGCATCGCCTCGTCGCCGGAACTCGCCGTCAGGACGCGGCAGCCGAGATCCTTCAACGTGGTACCGAGGCCGTCCAGCGCGAGCGGGTCGTCGTCGATCAGCACGACGAAGGCCCCACGAACGAAATCACGGTCGGCGTCTGCAGGCGGCGGACCCTCGATGATCGCTTGCGACTGTGCGCGGGGGATCTCCACCACGAAGGTCGAGCCGACGCCGGGGAGCGTTTTCAGGCGAATCCTCAGGTTCAGCAGTCGCGCGAGATCGCGCACGATTGCCAGGCCGAGGCCCAGGCCCTTGCGTCGATCGCGCGCGCGGTTGTCGACCTGGTAGTACTCGTCGAAAACCCGCTGCTTCTCCGTGCCCGGTATGCCGATCCCGCTGTCGGCGACCAGCACGCGCACCGTATCGCCGCGCAGCACCGCGCGAATCACGATCGACCCGCCCTCCGTATAGCGCACGGCGTTCTGCGCGATGTTGCGGACGATGCGCCCGGCCAGCACCTCGTCGGAGCGGCAATAGCCGCCCCGCGCTTCGATGCGGAACTCGAGGCCCTTCGCCTCGGCAAGCGGGCGAATCTGCGTTTCGACGCCGCGCAGCAGACGTCCGACCCCGAACTCGCGGATCTCGGGCTTGATCGCCCCCATCGAGATCTTCGAGAAATCGAGCACGCTGTTCAGCAGGTTCTCCATCGCCGCCACCGATTCCTCGATTCGTCCGATCGTCGTCAGCGCAAGCCGATCACTGCAGGTGCGCCGCAGGTGCTCGACGTACTGCACCAGCGCATGCATCGGCTGGCGAAGATCGTGGCTCGTCGCGGCGATGAAGTTCGTCTTGGTACGGTCCGCCTTCTCGGCTCGCTCGCGCGCCTGCTCCGCCGCCGCGCGCGCCGTCTGCGTCGCCTGCTGCTCGGCGCTCTTTTCGGCCAGCAACTCCTCGTTCTCGAGCGCCAGTTCGATCGCCCTTGTCACGGCGATTTCCTGGTTGCGGGCGAACATCAGCACCACGGCCCCATACACGGCGAAGCCGAACCCGAGACCGAGGTGGAACCCATCCCCGAGTCGCAGCAGTCCCGCGACGAACACGACGCACAGCGCTCCGGTGAAGGCCAGAACGACCGGCCGACAGACGGCCTGCGCGCCCGCGGCGCCCATCATCACCATGGCCATGCCGGCCAGCAGGAAGGCGTCCTGCTGAACGGTGCGTGCGGGCAGGAGAAACCACGCGGCGCTGCCCCAGCAGGCACCGGAGACGGCGAAGTTCGTCGCGTGGATCCGCAACGTCGCGATGGCGTCTTCGTCGCTCTGTCCGCCTCGCTCGACCCACAGCGCATAGGACGACTTGGCGACGATCGTCAGTGCCGTGAGTGCGGCCCACACGAGCACGTACGAATCGAAGCGGAAGTTCCACCCTGGTCCGACATGCGACATTCCGATCAGGCCGATCGCGACCCCACCGAGACCCGCGGCCGCGTTGCGCGGCATGTCGCGCGTCGCCATGCGGATCCGGGTGGCATCGACCCTTCGCAGGATCTCTGCGCTGCGCGCAGCATCGGTGCTGAAACGGCGACGCGGTCGGAGAGGATCGAACAAGTTGAACCCGCCGTACGGTCGGTGGACGGTAGGCAATGATCGCCCTGCAGCGGGTGGAACGCCATACGCGGAAGCGTCTAAGCGCGCCGGGCGCACGCCTCGACGCAAGCGTCATCGACGCTCGGATTCGCTTGGACGCAGCCGCGCCTTCGGCTCAGAATCGGTGGCAGCGCAGGCGGGTTCCCGAACACTCGGGCTGCCGGCGACCGGCTCGAGTTCGAGGAGGCACCCGAATGAACGAGCATTTCGACGCGGTGGTGGTCGGGTCGGGGTTCGGCGGCTCGGTGATAGCCCACACGCTGACCGAAGCCGGATTGCACGTCTGCCTGCTCGAGCGGGGTGCGGCCTACCCGCCCGGCAAGTTTCCCCGCAGTCCGGCCGACACCGGGCGCAACTTCTGGGACCCGAGCGAGAACCTGTACGGCCTGTTCGACATATGGTCGTTCCGCAGCAGCGAAGCGATCGTCGCCAGCGGATTGGGCGGCGGATCGCTGATCTACGCGAACGTGCTGATGCGCAGGCCGCCCGAATGGTTCGACGAGAACCGCTCGAAAGGTGCCTGGCCGCTTTCCTATGAAGACCTGAAGCCGCACTACGACGCGGTAGAGGCGGTGTTGCAGCCGCAGTTGTTTCCGTCGACATCGGACTACCGCACGCTGCCGAAGGTCGCGGCGTTCCGCGAGGCAGCGCAACGGGCCGGGCTCGAACCGGTGGCAACGCCACTGGGCGTTGCGTTCGCCAACGAAGGCGAGCCGCCGCAACCCGGCGCGCCGCTTCGAGAGACGGTGGCGAACCTGCACGGTGCGCATCGAAGCACGTGTCGGCTGTGCGGCGAATGCGACATCGGCTGCAACTCGGGCAGCAAGAACACGCTCGACCTGAACTACCTGTCGCTCGCCGAAAAGAACGGACTCGTGATCCGCGTGATGGCGGAAGTGCGCGCCTTCCGGCCCCGACCTTCGGAAGGCAACCAGTTCGAGTACGAAGTCGACTACGTACTTCACCGCCCGGACGAAGGCGGCGCGGCGAGCACCGCGCACACCATCGAATGCCGCTACCTGGTCCTGTCCGCCGGCACGCTCGGAACGACGTACCTGATGCTGCGGAATCGGTCGTCGTTCCCGCGCATCGGCCCTGCGCTCGGCACCCGCTATTCGGCGAACGGAGACCTGCTGTCGTTCGCCGTCGACTGCACCGACTCGACGAAGGGGCACAAGGCCCGCCCGCGCGTGCTCTGCGCATCGAGCGGCCCGGTGATCACCTCGACGTTCCGCAGCAGCAGTGGGAACGGCGCCGCGTACCAGGTGCAGGATGCGGGCTACCCCGAGTTCGCCGGCTGGCTAGCGGAATGGGCGGACGTGCGGCGATCGATTCCGAGGGTCGCGCGCTTTGCCTGGAACCGTGTCGTCGACTGGGTGAGCGGCGAACCGGTCTCCGAGTTCGACGGCGAGGTTGCGCGCCTGCTCGGACCCGCGCGGCGCAGCAGCACTTCGCTGCCGATGCTCGGCATGGGCTTCGACGTGCCGGACGGCGTCTTTCGCCTTCGCCGCGGGCGCCGCACCGGAACCACGTATCTCGACGTCGACTGGAACGCGAGAGGCTCGCACAAGCATTTCCGTGCACTCACGAGCGGCTGCCGGAAGATCACCAGGGAACTCGGCGGCGATTTCGTGGAGAACCCGCTCACTCGCACGTTCGGTCGCATCGTCACCGTGCATCCGCTCGGCGGCTGCCCGATGGGCGACGATCCGGCGAACAGCGTCGTGAACTCCTTCGGCGCCGTGCACGGCTATCCGGGGATGTACATCGCCGACGGCTCGGTGATGCCCGGCCCCGTCGGCGTGAACCCAAGCCTGACGATCGCCGCCTTCGCGCGGCGCGCAGCGGTCGAACTGGTGCGCCGCGCCCGGTCACCGGATGCAGTGACGCAACCTGCGCCGGCAACCGAAACGGTCCCGACGCCCGACGAGCAAGCCGGGCTCTCGTTCGACGAGACGATGCGCGGATACATCGCGCGCGGCCAATGGGACTTTCGTTCCGGTTACGAGAACGGCAGGAACGCGAGCAACGAATTGGTGCTGGCGCTGCACGTGACCATCGACGATCTCGATCGTTTTCTCGCGTCCGACGAGCATCGGGCGAGCGTCGCCGGGCGCGTTTCGTCGGACCTGTACGGCGACGGCCGGGAGATCGAAAGCGGCTCGCTGGACATCCTGCGAACCAGCGCCGGCGACCTGAACCGCAAGCTGATCGTCTACCGCCTGCACCTGCACGGTAAAGACGGCGACGAAATCACGATCACCGGATACAAGGACGTGCACGACGACCTTGGATTCGATCTATGGCACGACACCACGACGCTGAACGTCAACGTCCTGTCCGGGCACGTGGCCGAAGGCGACGATGCCAAGGCCGACCTCCTCGCCGCCGGGCAGGTCCGCATGTCGTTGGGCGCGTTCGCGAAGGAGCTCGTCTCGCTGAAAGCGCACCGGCGCGGCGGACGCCCGGACTCGCGAACCGTGCTGCGGTTCGTCGGCTTCTTCCTGTGCAACCTGTGGGAGATCTACGGCCTGTCGCTCAGCCATCGCACAGTTGTTGCCCGCGATCGCGAGATCGCGCTGCACACCACCGAGGGCGTCCAGCGCGCCTCGCGCACCACGCACCCGTTCCTGACCGAGGATCGAATCGACCTGAGCCTGCTGCGATTCCATCGACGGCGCTGCGAGGACGTCGTGATGATCGTTCACGGGCTGACGACCTCGAGCGACATGTTCATCATGCCCGAGCACACGAACCTCGTGAGCTACCTGCTCGACCACGGATTCACCGACGTCTGGACGCTCGACTTTCGAATGAGCAACCGTTTTCCGTACAACCTCGTCCGGCATCGCTTCACGCTGGACGACGTGGCGCTCTTCGATTTTCCTGCGGCGCTGCGAACGATACGAGAGGCGGTCGGCGAACGCGCGCGCATCCACGTGATCGCGCACTGCCTGGGCGCAATGACCTTCTCGATGAGCCTGTTCGGTGGTGCTAGCGCCGGAGTGAGCAGCCTCGTCGTCAACAGCGTCTCGCTGACCCCGATGGTGCCGAACTGGTCGCTGTTCAAGGGCCTCGTCGCGCCGTTTCTCTGCGAGTACGTTCTCAACTTCGCCTACCTCGATCCCCGCTGGAGCCAGACGCACGGTTGGACCCTCGGAAAGCTGTTCTCGAAGGTGGTCAGCGCCTTCCACCCGGAATGCGATGAACCGGCCTGCCACATGCTCAGCCTGATGTGGGGCACCGGTTGGCCCGCTCTATACCGACACGGCAACCTGGCGGAGGTTACGCACCGACGAAGCGGCGATCTCTACGGCCCGACCAGCCTTCACTATCACCGTCATGTGCGGAAGATGATCCTGTCGGACAACACCGCAGTGAAATACGACCCCGACAACCAACGCCACGACGCGCTTCCCGACGACTACCTGGAACATGCAGCAGACGTGAAGACGCCTATCCTGTTCCTCACCGGGCAGGACAACCTCGTGTTCCGCGAGTCGAATATCGAGTGCTTCCGTCGCCTGGAGAACATCGTTCCGGGACGGCACGAATTACGCGTGATACCGGGCTACGGGCACCAGGACATCTTCATGGGCAAGCGATGCGCCGAGGACGTCTTCCCGCATATCGTTCGCTTTCTCGGCAAGCACGCAGCAGTGCCGATCACGACGCTCGACGAAGGGCGCGAGTTCGCGCGCAGCGGCGTCGAGGCTGCGGGCAGCGGCCCGGAGCCGGATCGGGTGACAGCGAAAGTGTGATGGCGTCCCGTAGGGGATTCGAACCCCTGTACCGACCGTGAAAGGGTCGTGTCCTAGGCCTCTAGACGAACGGGACCTTGTCTGGTGGAGGTAAGCGGGATCGAACCGCTGACCTCTTGCATGCCATGCAAGCGCTCTCCCAGCTGAGCTATACCCCCAGAGAGCCAGCGAGTATATGTCACGAGCGCGAGAGCGTGCAAGTGGGCTCGGGGTGCGTGCTAGACTCGATCGCACCCCCGGCGGCACGTCGCTTGCGAATGCGTGTCGTCGATTTCCTCCCCTCCTTCCGGTCGTTCCCTTCCCGACATGAGCGCAAAGATCCTCGACGGCGCCGCCCTGGCGAAATCGATTCGTGCCGACGTGGCGCAGCGTGCGGCGAAGCTCGCCACCGCGGGCCGCACCCCGGGGCTCGCGGTGATCCTGGTCGGCGACGACCCGGGCTCGGCAATCTACGTACGCAACAAGGTGAAGGACTGCGAGGAAGCGGGCATCCGTTCCACGCTCGACCGCCTGCCGGCGTCGACCACGCAGCAGGCGCTGCTCGCGCGCATCCGTGCGCTGAACGAAGACGACTCGATCGACGGCATCCTCGTGCAGCTTCCGCTGCCGCCGCAGATCGATCCGTTCACCGTCATCGAAACGATCTCGCCGACGAAGGACGTCGACGGATTCCACGTCGCCAGCGCCGGCGCGCTGATGACCGGTCAGCCCGGTTTTCGTCCGTGCACGCCCTACGGCGTGATGCGCCTGCTCGAGCAGGCGGGCGCGCAGCTGCGCGGCGCCGAAGCGGTCGTCGTCGGCCGCAGCAATATCGTCGGCAAGCCGCAGGCGCTGCTGCTGCTCGCTGCCGACGCCACCGTCACCGTCTGCCACAGCCGAACGCGCGATCTCGCCGCGCACACGCGACGCGCCGACATCCTCGTCGCCGCGGTCGGCCGTGCACGGATGATCACCGGCGACATGATCAAGCCCGGGGCGATCATCATCGATGTCGGCATGAACCGCGACGAGAACGGCAAGCTGTGCGGCGACGTCGATTTCGACAGCGCGAGCCGCGTCGCGTCGTGGATCACGCCGGTGCCCGGCGGCGTCGGCCCGATGACGCGCGCGATGCTGCTCGTCAACACGATCGAGGCCGCCGAGCGCAAGCAGGAAAGCAACGATGCCTGATACCGATACGGAACGCTCCGACCCCGCCGCGAACGCGCTGCTCGATTTTTCGGGCCTTCCGCGTTTCGCCGATTTCTCGCCTGCGCAAGTCGCGCCCGCCGTCGATCGGCTCATCGCCGAGGCGCGATCGGCGCTGCAGCACGTCACCGCCGACGACACGCCGCTGTCGTGGGACGCCTTCGTCGAGCCGCTGGACGACGCCACCGAGCGCCTCGGTCGCGCGTGGGGAATGGTCGGCCACCTGAATGCGGTCGCCGACACGCCGGACTTGCGCGAGGCGTACAACGCGAGCCTGCCGAAGATCACCGAGTTCTGGACCGAACTCGGGCAGAACCAGGAGTTGTTCGAGAAGTACAGGCGCTATGCCGCGTCGCCCGAGTTCGCCGGGCTGCCGCCGCCGCGCAAGCGCGTCGTCGAGAACGCGCTGCGCGATTTCCGGCTAGGCGGCGCCGAGCTCGTGTCACCGGCGCGCGAGCGCTTCGCCGAACTGCAGCAGCGCCAGGCGGCACTCGCGCAGAAGTTCTCCGAGAACGTGCTCGACGCGACCAACGCCTACGCGAAGATCGTCACCGACGAGGCGCAGCTCGACGGCCTGCCCGACGATGCACGCGAGGCCGCTCGCGAGGCGGCGCAGCGCGCCGGCGTCGAAGGCTGGAAGTTCACGCTGCAATTCCCGTCGTATTTCCCGGTGATGCAATACGGACACGACCGCGCGCTGCGTGAGGAGATGTACCGCGCATACACGACGCGCGCGTCGAAAGGCGCCGTCGCGCCCGAAGGCGATCGCGCGATCGCGCTCGACAACGAGCCGATCATCGACGAGCTGCTCGCGCTGCGCACCGAGGAAGCAAAACTCCTCGGCTACCGCAACTTCGGCGAGGTGTCGCTCGTTCCGAAGATGGCCGAGTCGCCCGACGAGGTGAAGAAGTTCCTGCGCGAGCTTGCGGCACGCGCGCGGCCCTTTGCGCAGAACGACCTCGATGCGCTGCGCGAGTTCGCTGCGCGCGACCTGTCGCTGCCCGACCTGAAATCGTGGGACCTCGCCTGGGCCAGCGAGAAGCTCAAGGAAGAGCGCTACGCGTTCTCCGATCGCGAGGTCAAGCAGTACTTCCAGTTGCCGCGCGTGCTCGACGGGCTGTTCCGTCTCGTCGAGCGGATGTTCTTGGTGCGCATCTCTCCCGACGCAGCGCCGACCTGGCACCCGGACGTGCGCTTCTTCCGCATCGAGCGCGACGGCGCGCTGATCGGCCAGTTCTACACCGACCTGTACGCGCGCGAGTCGAAGCGGCCCGGCGCGTGGATGGACGACGCGCGCTCGCGACGCCGTCGCGGGCCGTCGCTGCAGACGCCGGTGGCCTACCTCACCTGCAATTTCCAGCCGCCGGTCGGCACGCGTCCGGCGCTGCTCACGCATGACGACGTCACCACGCTCTTCCACGAGTTCGGGCACGGACTGCATCACCTGCTCACGCGCGTCGATGAACTGGGCGTGTCGGGCATCTCCGGCGTCGAATGGGACGCCGTGGAGCTGCCGAGCCAGTTCATGGAGAACTTCTGCTGGGAATGGGAGATCGTCGAGTCGATGAGCGCGCACGTCGACACCGGCGAGCCGATCCCCAAGAAGCTCTTCGAGCGGATGCTCGCCGCAAAGAACTTCCAGAGCGGGATGACGACGCTGCGCCAGATCGAGTTTGCGCTGTTCGACATGCGGCTGCACAGCGAATACGCGCCCGGCGGCGCGCAGACGGTGCAGCAGCTGCTCGACGAGGTGCGCGACGAAGTCGCCGTCGTCGCGCCGCCCGCCTGGAACCGCTTCCAGAACAGCTTCTCGCACATATTCGCCGGCGGCTACTCGGCCGGCTACTACAGCTACAAGTGGGCCGAAGTGCTGTCGGCCGACGCCTACGCTGCGTTCGAGGACGCGATGCACGAACCCGATCCGCTCGCCGGTGTTGCGCGAACCGGACGCCGCTTCCTCGACGAGATTCTCGCGGTGGGCGGCAGCCGACCGGCCATCGACTCGTTCCGTTCGTTCAGGGGGCGTGACCCCGAAATCGACGCTCTGCTGCGACACAATGGGATGGTCGAGGCCCGCGCCCCTGAGTCGTCCTATGCCAGCTCTTCGCCATCGTCGTAGCCGCCGCATCGCAGCCGCCGCCGTCCTGCCGAATGCGCTGACCAACCGTTCGTCGTTCGCGCTAGGCGCCCTCGCCCTCGCCACCGCCGCCCTGCTCGCGCAGGCCGTCGCGTTCGCCGCCCCGCCTGCGCCGAGCACAGCCCGCGCGCCGCTCAAGTGGGTCGACGCCGCCGGAAAGGTGCACTACAGCGACCGGCAGCCGTCGCCCGACGCGCTGGGCCGAGGCGCGAGGGCGCAGGCGGTCTCCGCGCGACCGGCGGCGCCCACGATCGGCGATCCGGCACTGCCCTGGGCGCTGCGCTCGGCCGCGGCGCGCTACCCCGTGACGCTGTACACGTCGCCCGAGTGCGAACCCTGCGCGCTCGCCCGTGAGCACCTGGCGCAGCGCGGCGTGCCGTACACCGAGAAGCGCGTGAACGACGCCGCCGACCTGAAGACCTTCCACGCGTTCGGCTTCGAGAAGGCCGTCTTTCCGAGCGTTTCGATCGGCCCCGAGAAGTTCAGCGGCTTCGAGTCGGTCGGCTGGGATCGGGCGCTCGACGCGACCGGCTATCCGAGGTCGTCGATGCTGCCGGCGCGACGCGATCCACGCAGGGTGGCGCCGATGCGCGCCGAATCGCGTCGCACGACGAGCGAAGCGCCAGCCGATGCGCAAGCCGCGGCATCCGGCGCCGCTTCGACCGATGCGATGGCCCGCGAAGTGGACAGCCTGCTGTCGCCCGCGTCGTTCAGCACCGGACCGAATCCGATCCGCTTCTGAGTCGCTTGCGCCGCACGCTCGGCGGCGCGGTTTCCGCGCCGTCAGCGGCGCAACTTCCGCGCCGTCAGCGGCGCAACTTCGACAACCAGTGCTCGAGCAGGCGCCCGGCTGCCTCGCGCCCACCCAGGCCGAACGACAGCGCGAAGGCAATCGCCACCGCGCCTAGCGTCAGGCCGAACGCGAGGTTGACGATCGAGTCGGCGATTCCCATCGCGCGCAGGCCCATCGCGAGCACCAGCCCGATGATCAGCGCGCGCACCAGGCCCCCTAGCCAGGTTGCACCTTCGGCCGGGCTGCGCGCCACCGCCGAGCCGAGCAGGTTCGCCAGCCACAGCCCGACCAGCAGGATCACGATGCCGAGCAGCACGTCGCCGCCGAACACGATGAACGCGCCGACCAGTTCGCTCACCTGCCCGAAATGCAGCCGGTTCGCTGCCTCGGCGATCGCCAGCAGCATCGCGAAGAACAACAACAGTCGCCCGATCAACTGTGACAGGCGAATGGGTCCGAGCATCGGCTGCAGTCCGGTCCGTGCGGCGAGCCGGTCGAGACCGGCGCCCTCGAGCACGCTGGTGACCAATGCGGCGACAAAACGCGCGACGTACCAGGTCACCGCGAGGATGAGCGCGGCGGCCAGCAGTTCGGGAATCACCGAAATGAACTCGGCGAGCATCATCGTCGCCGGTTCGGAGACCGCCTCGATCTCGAGCGCATCGAGCGCCGAGATCAGCGTCGGCACGAAGATCGCAAGGAAGACGATGGTGCCGACCAGGCGCGGCAGGTCGGTTCCCTCGCCCAGTCCGATGCTGCGCGCGAGCGACTGCACGCGCGTGGCGACCATCAGGTTGGCCACGATGCCGCGCGCGATCTTCGCCACGTAGTAGCCGACGACGACCACCACCACCGCGCCGAACAGCCTCGGCAGGAAGGCGAGCAACTGGTCGACCAGGTTCTGCACCGGCACCAGCAGGCCCTGCAGGCCGAGCGCGCCGAGCACCATCGGCAGGAACAGCAGCAGCACCACCCAATAGCCGACGTGGCCGATGCTGTCGCTGATCGGGCGCATGCCAGCCTCGGCGCTCAGGCGCTCGTCGATCGTGGTGCTGTCGAGCACGCGCGTGAGGCCGTTGCGCACGAGCAGCGCGAGCAGCCAGCCGACGAGCGCCAACACCAGCGCGGCAAGCACCTGCGGCAGGTACGAGACGACGTCGCCGACCATCGCGGCGAACGGCGCCGACGCCATCTGCAGGTCGAGCGTGTTGAAGGCCGCGACCAGCGCCACCAGCAGCACGAACCAGAACACCAGTCGCGACACGAACAGCTCGAGGTCGACCTCGCGTCCTAGTGCCGGCGCGAGCCGCCGGTTCAGCTGTGCCATCGACAGCGCGCGCCGTGTGCCGGCGGCGGCCACCAGTCCGATCACCCAGCCGAGCAGCAGCAGCGCTACGGCGCCGGCCACCGTGATCAGTTGCGTGCCGAGCGCGCGGCGCATCGCTTCGCTGAAGCTTTCCGTGGGCATTCGATCCGATCCTCCCGCGCGCGAAGTCTACGCTACGGGACTCGTTCGTCGAGGCGCAATTCGCCGATCTTGCGCGTGATCGTGTTGCGCCCGATCCCCAGGCGCTGCGCCGCCTCGACGCGCCGGCCCCGCGTATGGCGCAGCGCGGCTGCGATCACCGTCGCCTCGAAGTCGCGCGTGAGTCGGTCCATCAACAGCGACTCGTCGCCGGCGTCCGGTGAGGATGCGAGCTGCGCCGCGACTTCGGCAGCGAGCAGCTGCTGCCAGTCCGCAGCGCGCTCGACGCGACCGTAGTGCGGCGGCGGCGGAGCCAGATCGGCTTCATCCGTCGCCACCTCGCTCGTCGGGGCGGCGGCATCGACGGGCGCCAGGCTCGCGTGCGCCGCGCTCGCCAGCGCGGCTGCCGGCGCGCTCGTCCCGCCCGGTGCGTGGCTGGCGACAACGCCCGCGGACGGCGTCTCGCCGCGCGCCGCGCCCGGTTCCCGGATCTCCACCGGCAGGTCGCGCAGCTCGATCACGCGCGACGGAATCATCAGCGTGAGCCAACGGCACAGGTTCTCGAGTTCGCGCACGTTGCCCGGCCATCGGTAATCGACGAGCGCGCGCAGCGCCGCGCGCGACAACTGCTTCGTTGCACCGCCCAGCTCCTGCGCACTGCCCTGCAGGAAATGCCGTGCGAGCAGCTCGATGTCTTCGCCTCGCTCGCGCAGCGCCGGCAGGCGCAGCCGGATGACGTTCAGCCGATGGAACAGGTCTTCGCGGAACAGCCCCTGCCGCACCCGCTCCTCGAGCGCCTGGTGCGTGGCCGCGATCACGCGCGCCTCGGCCTTCAGCGGCTGGTGCCCGCCGACGCGGTAGTACTGCCCCTCGGAGAGCACGCGCAGCAGGCGCGTCTGCATCTCGTGCGGCATGTCGCCGATCTCGTCGAGGAACAGCGTGCCCTCGCGCGCCTGCTCGAAGCGCCCCTGGCGCGACTGCACGGCGCCGGTGAAGGCACCGCGCTCGTGGCCGAACAGCTCCGACTCGAGCAGCTCGCCCGGGATCGCCGCCGCGTTCACCGCGACGAACTCGCCTTTGGCACGCGGGCTGTGTTCATGCAACGCGCGCGCGACGAGCTCCTTGCCGGTGCCCGATTCGCCCGTGATCAGCACGGTGGCGCTCGATTGCGCGAGCCGGCCGATCGCACGGAACACATCCTGCATGGCCGGCGCGCGGCCGAGCAGGCCCAGCTGCGTCTGCACGGCTTCGTCGTCGCCCGGGTCGGCGCGCCGTTGCTCGAGCGCGCGGCGTACCAGCTGCACCGCGGCCGCAACGTCGAAGGGCTTGGGCAGGTACTCGAAGGCGCCGCCCTGCAGCGCCGCCACCGCGCTGTCGAGGTCCGAATAGGCGGTCATCACGATGACCGGCGTCTCGGGCCGGCGCCGACGAAACGCGGCGAGCAACTGCAGGCCGCTCTCGCCGGGCATGCGGATGTCGCAGACGAGCACGCGCGGCGCGTCGTGCGTCAACGCCTCCAGGCACGAGCGGGCGTTGGCGAACGAGCGCGTGGCGAGCCCCTCGCGCTCGAAGGCGCGCTCGAGCACCCAGCGAATCGACTCGTCGTCGTCGACGATCCACACGCTCACGAGGCGTCCTCCTGCAACGGCAAGCGGATGCGGAAATCGGTCTTGCCGGCGCGACTGTCGAACTCGATGATGCCGCCGTGCTGCTGGATCAGGTTCTGCGCCAGCGTCAGCCCCAAGCCGGTGCCGCCGTCGCGTCCGGAGACGAGCGGATCGAAGACGCGATCGGCGATTTCGGGCGGCACGCCCGGCCCGTCGTCGACCACGTGCAGATCGAGCGCGAGCTTCCAGCGCCGACGCGCGATCGTCTGCTGGCGCGCGATGCGCGTGCGCAGGATGATGCGCCCGCGCCCGTGCATCACCTGCGCCGCATTGCGCACGAGGTTCAGCAGCGCCTGCACCAGGCGTTCGCGATCGGCGAGCAGCTCGGGCAGGCTGGCGTCGTAGTCGCGCAGGATCTCCAGCCCCTGCGGGAACTCGGCGAGCACCACCGATCGCACCCACTCGCACACTTCGTGGATGTTCACGCGCGCCCGCTGCGGCCGGCCGCGATGCGGCGCGAGCAGCCGGTCGACCAGCGACTGCAGCCGATCCGCCTCCTTGACGATGACCCCCGTGTATTCGCGCAGCCGGGCGCTGTCGAGCTCGGCATCGAGCAGTTGCGCGGCGCCGCGAATGCCGCCGAGCGGATTGCCGATCTCGTGTGCCAGCTGGCGCACGAGCTCGCGATAGGCGCTCGTCGATTCGATCAGCCGCTCCGCACGATCGACGCGCTGGCGCTGCTCGTGCAGGCGGAACTCGAGCAGCACCGGCGCGGCCGGGTCGGCGCCGGCGACCGCCGAAACGATCAACGCCTGCGCTTCGCTGCCGGGGCGCGCCAGTGACAGGTCGATGGTCTTCTCGTCGAAACCGCCGCGGGCTGCGTCGGCGAGCAACCGCTCGAGCGGCTGCGGGTCGATGAAATGCGCGGCGAAGCGGCGTCCGAGCGCCTGCCGGCGCGACAGGCCGAAGAGCTGTTCGGCAGCGGCGTTGAGGAAGCGCACGCGGCCACGCGCATCGGCGACGACGACGGCAACGGCGAGCCAATCCAATGCAGCGAACGGCTGCGCCTCCGTCGCGCGAGAGGCGCCGGCCGGCACCGAATCGGCGCCTACGGTCGTCGTCGTCGCGGCGCCGCCGGTTGCTAGTCGCGGATCGTGCTCAGCTCGCGCCGCAGCGACGCGATGTTGCTCTCGGTTCGTGCGATGTCCTCCTGGAGCCGGGCAACGCGATCGAGGTATCTCTGGTAGTTGCGTTCGTTGCCGAGGCGGTCGGGTTCGCCGTTCTTGTACTCGGCATTGAGCTCGCCGAGCCGCTGCTGCTCCTTCTGCAACTCGTCCTCGAGGATGCGGCGCCGATCGCCGTCGCGCGCGCGCTGCGCGGTGCCGTCGACCTTCGGGAAGCCTTCGGGCGACGCGCGCGCCGCCGGAGACGGCGTTTTCGCGGCGGGCACCTTCGGCGCCGGGATTGTGGTGAGCGGCTGCAGGTCGATCGGGCGGCAGTTCGCGCCGCTCGACGAGCCCTGGTACACCGGCACGCCGTTGGGCGAATCGCAGCGGTAGACCTGGGCGAGCGCCGACGGAGCGCAGGCAGCGAGCCCGGCGCCCGCAACGAAGCAGGCGACGATCTCGAGGCGGGAACGGACGATCATGGACGTCAGGATCCTGTGCGGCGGGCGTCCGAGTGTAAGACGCCCGCACGACGAATCCAAGGCAGACGAACGGCCGACCGACCTGCGGAATGCGCGGCCCGACCCGTGCCGCTCATAGGCTGTAGTAGAGGTCGAACTCGACCGGATGCGTCGTCATGCGCACGCGCTCTACCTCCTCGGCCTTGAGCGCCAGGTACGCGTCGATCATGTCGTCGGTGAAGACGCTGCCGCGGGTGAGGAACTCGCGATCGCGATCGAGCGCCTCGAGCGCCTGGTCGAGCGACGCGCATACGGTGGGGATGCGCGCCTCCTCTTCGGGCGGCAGGTCGTACAGGTTCTTGTCGGCCGGCTCGCCCGGATGCATGCGGTTCTGTACGCCGTCGAGCCCCGCCATCATCAGCGCGGCGAACAGCAGGTACGGGTTGGCCATCGGATCGGGAAAGCGCACCTCGACGCGCCGACCCTTGGGGCTCGACACGTACGGAATGCGGATCGACGCCGAGCGGTTGCGGGCCGAGTAGGCGAGTTTCACCGGCGCCTCGAAATGCGGGACGAGCCGCCGATACGAGTTGGTGCTCGGGTTGGCGATCGCATTCAGCGCGCGCGCGTGATGCACGACGCCGCCGATGTAGTGCAGCGCGAAGTCCGACAGCCCCGAGTACTTGTCGCCGGCGAACAGGTTCTGCCCTTCCTTCCAGATCGACTGGTGCACGTGCATGCCCGACCCGTTGTCGCCGACGATCGGCTTGGGCATGAAGGTCGCGGTCTTGCCGTAGCTATGCGCGACGTTATGAATCACGTATTTCATACGCTGCAGCCAATCGGCGCGCTGCACCAGCGTGGAGAATCGCGTGCCGATCTCGTTCTGCCCGGCCCCACCCACCTCGTGGTGGTGCACTTCGACCGGAATGCCCATCTGCTCGAGGATCAGGCACATCTCCGAGCGCATGTCCTGGAACGAATCGACCGGAGGCACCGGAAAATAGCCGCCCTTCACCGCGGGACGGTGCGCGAGGTTGCCGCCCTCGATCTCGCGGCCGCTCGACCATGACGCCTCCTCCGACTGGATGCGCACCGCGCAACCCGACATGTCGATCGACCAGGTAACCGAGTCGAAAATGAAGAACTCGGGTTCCGGACCGAAATAGGCCGTGTCGCCGATACCGCTCGACTTCAGGTACGCCTCGGCGCGCCGCCCGATCGAACGAGGGTCGCGCGCGTAGCCCACGCCGTCGGACGGCTCGATGACGTCGCAGCTGAGCAGCAGCGTCGCCTCCTCGCGAAACGGATCGAGGCACGCGGTGTCGGGATCGGGCATCAGCAGCATGTCGGAAGCCTCGATGCCCTTCCAGCCCGCGATCGACGATCCGTCGAATGCGTGGCCGGTCTCGAATTTCTCGGCATCGAAGCCCTTGGCCGGAACCGAGACGTGCTGCTCCTTGCCGCGCGTGTCGGTGAAGCGCAGATCGACGAATTTCACTTCGTTGTCCGCGATCATGCGGGTCACGTCCTGGACGCTAGCCATCTGGGGAACTCTCCTGAGGATCGGATTCGGTCGGGAACGCGCGATTCTGCGCTCTTTTCGCCACGGCTCGAAGACAAGCCGTCCGTACTTTCAAAGCAGGATGCGTGCCACGAAATTGCCGTCGTTTCGGCACCAGCGACACGCACGATGCACCGTGCCGGTGCATGTTATCGCTTCCGGTTCGGCCTACCGTGTGCAACATGGCGCGTTCGCGACAGGGTCATTGCCCGATGGATCGGGTCACTGCAATATTCTTCATTTGATATATATCTTCTGGAGACGACGACGTGTCCGCATTCGAACCGCAAGCGACCGCCCGGCCGACCGGTGTTTCGTCCACCACGCGTCCCGTCTACGAAGCACTCGCGCACGACCTGCGGGCGCTCGATGCGCCGGTGTTCGGGCTGATGAGCGACGACACGATGCTGCTTGCCTCGACGCTCGACGCGATGGGCGTTCCGTTCCACGCGGCGAGACACGAGAACAGCGCGATCGCGATGGCCGACGGATGGGCGTCGGCCAGCGGCGAAATCGGGCTCGCCCTGATCGGTCGCGGACCGGCAACAGCCAACAGCCTGCACGGCGCGGTCAGTGCGAGCCGCACCGGTTCGAAGCTGCTGCTGATGTACGGCGACGCGCCGATCGGCGTCCCCTCGCGCAACGAACTGGGCCCCGACGGCAAGGCACTGAACGCGGAAGGCATACTTACCGCGGCCGGCATCCGCACCTTCGTCGCGCGTTCGCCGGACGGCGCACGCGAGACGCTGCGACTGGCGGTCGCGCACGCGCGACGCGGCGAGGCCGTCGCGCTGCTGCTGCCGGTGGACGTGCAGACCGCGGAGATCGAGGTCGAAGCGGCAGCCAATGCCACTCCCGCCGGCGCCGAAGTCGCCGATCCCGGCACGACGCCATCGGCCTCCGCCGCCCGCGTTGTAGCCGAGGCGCTCGCCGCCGCGCGTCGGCCGCGCGACGCCGGCCGCGCGTCGCCCGCATCGATCGCCACCGCCACTGCCGTCCTGCAGCGCAGCCGCAAGCCGCTCTTCGTCTGCGGCGTCGGCGCGGTGCGCGCGGGTGCGCGCGAAGCGATCGAGCGACTCGCCGATCGGTTGGGCGCGGTGCTCGCCACTTCGCTGAAAGCGAAGGACCTCTTTCGCGGCCATCCGTTCGACGTCGGCGTCATTGGCTCGTTCTCGCACTCCGCGGGCCGACGCCTGATGGACGAGGCCGACTGCATCGTCGTCTTCGGCGCGAGCTTCAACCAGCGGACCACGAGCGCGGGCGCGGCGCTGGCCGCCGGTGCGCCGATCGTTCACATCGACCGCGATCGCAGCCACATCGGCCGCTGGGGGCCGGCCGACGTCGCGGTCGTCGGCGACGCGAAAGCCGTGGCCGAACAACTGCTCGAGGCGCTGCCCGAACGGACGCCTGCCGAGCAGCCGTTGCGTAGCGAAGACAACCGCCGGCATCTGGCGCAGTTCGAATGGACGCAGGAGTTCCGCCCCGAGCACACGCCACGCACGGTCGACCCGCGCGCGCTTGCCGTCGAGCTGGACAGGCTGTTGCCGCCCGACCGCAACCTCGTCTTCGATTCCGGCAACTTCGTGCAGACGCTGCCCTTCCTGTCGACGCTCGGCCCCGAGCATCTGAAGCTGCCGTGGGATTTCTTCTCGGTGGGAATGGCCTTCGGCACGGCGCTCGGCTTCGCGAAGGCGCGCCCCGACCAGACGACGGTGCTCGTCATCGGCGACGGCGGACTGCTGATGACGCTCGGCGAACTGGAGACGGCAGTGCGCGAGGACGTTCCGCTGGTCGTCGTCGTGATGAACGACTGCGCCTACGGCGCCGAGATGCACTACCTGCGCCTGGAGAACATGCCGGTCGCGCAGGCGATGTTCCCCGACGTCGACTACGCGCCGGTGGCGGAGGCCTTTGGATTCCGCACGGCGACGATCCGCACGCTTGAGCAGTTGCGCGACGCAGCGCCGCTGCTGCGCTCGCGCGACGAGGGACCGGTGCTTCTCGACTGCAAGATCAACGCGGCGATCTGCGGGCCGTACATCGCCGAGGCGGCCGGCCACCTCAAGAAGTAACGCTACTCCTGCGGCGTCACCGCGTCCTGCGGCCAGCGCCAGTCGGCGTAGCGCTGGCGCAGCTTCACTTTCCAGAACTTGCCTGTGGAGGTGCGCGGGATCTCGTCGACGAACTCGACCGCGTCGGGCAGCTGCCAGCGCGCGCACTTCGGCGCGAGGAACTCGCGCAACTCGCCCGCGGTGAGCTGCTTGCCTGGCTTGAGCACGACGCAGGCGAGCGGCCGTTCGCCCCACTTCGGATGTGCGATCGCGATCACCGCGGCTTCGGCCACCGCCGGGTGCGCCATGATCGCGTTCTCGAGATCGACCGAGCTGATCCACTCGCCGCCCGACTTGATCAGGTCCTTCGTGCGATCGCTGATCCGGATGTAGCCGTGCGGATCGACCGAGGCGACGTCGCCGGTGCGCAGCCAGCCGTCGTCGGTGAACTTGTCGACGCTGCGCGGCTCCTCGTGATACGAGCCGGTGATGAACGGGCCGCGCACCTGCAGCTCGCCTACGTCCGCGCCGTTCCAGTCGGCCGGCCCGCCCTCGCCCATGATCCGCACTTCGACCAACGGCACCGGAATGCCGCAGGTCGCCTTGCGCGCGAACCATTGGTCATCGCTCTGCGTGCCGCGCAGCTCGGGCTTCTCGAAGAACAGCGACGCCATCGGCGAGGTCTCGGTCATCCCCCAGCCCTGCGCCAGCCGCACGCCGTTACGCGCGAAGGCACGGATCAGCGACTCGGGCACCGCAGCACCGCCCACCATGCTGCGCATCCCGCTCGGCAGCTTCCAGCGCCCGGGATTCGCCTCGAAAGACTGGATCATGCCCAGCCAGATGGTTGGCACGCCGAGCGCCAGTGTCGGCGGCTCGAGCTGCATCAGGTCGAGCAGATCGTCGGGATGCAGATGCGGCCCGGGAAAGACGATCTTCGAGCCGAGCATCACCGCGGCGTACGGGATGCCCCACGAGTTGGCGTGGAACATCGGCGTGACCGGCAGCACGACGTCGTTGGCCGACAGCGCCACGTAGTCGGGCAACGCGCAATTCAGCGAGTGCAGCACCGTCGAGCGGTGCGAATAGACGACGCCCTTGGGCCGGCCCGTGGTGCCCGACGTGTAGCACATCGCCACCGGGTCGTTCTCATCGTGCGACACGTAGGTGAATCCGCCGCCCTTGGGGTCGGCCAGCGCGCCCCCCGCCTGCGACAGCAGCCGCTCGTAGTCGTCGATAGCCGCCAGCCCCTGCGCCTCGTCGCCGTCGCGCTCGGCCACCGGCGCCCCGGAGAACGGGAACACGATCACGCGCTCGAAGCGGTGCAGCGACGCGAAGCGCTCGTACAGCGGCAACAGCGTGTCGTCGACGATCAGGAAGCGATCCTTCGCGTGATGTGCGATCCAGCCGAGATCGTCGGGCGCCAGGCGCAGGTTCAGCGTATGCATCACGCCGCCGGCGGCCGGAATGCCGAAATACGCCTCCAGGTGCGCGTGGTGGTTCCAGCACAGCGTGGCGACGCGATCGCCGCGGCGAAGGCCGAGCTTCTGCAGTGCCGCCGCCAGCGCGCGCGTGCGTTCGTACCACTGGCCGTAGCTGTGCCGGCGCAGCGACTTGTCAGGCAGGCGCGAGACGATCTCGCGCTCGGGAAAGAGCCGGCCCGCATGCTCGAGCAGCCGGTTCAGCGACAGCGGCACCGGCATCATCGTCGTCTGGATCGCGTCCATGGACTCCTCCTTCATCGTCATTCGGGCAGGAACATCTGCTGCAGGTCGTTCAGGAAGCGCGCGCCCAGCGGGGTCGGGCGATACACGGTCGGATCGGGATCGAGCAGTCCGCGCTGCACCGCGCGCGCCACCGGGTCGGCGATCGCGAGCGAGGACAGCCCCGTGCGCTCGACGAACCAGGCGGCCGGAACGCCGTCGGTCAGGCGCAGCGCGTTGAGCATGAACTCGAAAGGCAACTCGCGGGCGGGCACCGCATGCGACGTTGCGATCGGCCCCTCGCTGCTCTCGCCCAGCGCCGCGCGCAGGTATTCGCGCGGGTTGCGCACGCGTGCCTCGCGCACGATGCGGTCCTGGAACGACAGCTTGCCGTGCGCGCCTGCGCCCAGTCCGAGATAGTCGCCGAACTGCCAGTAATTCAGGTTGTGCGCGCAGCGCCGATGCGTGCGCGCATAGGCCGAAATCTCGTAGTGCTGCAGGCCGGCGCGCTGCGTCTCGTCCTCGATCACCGACTGCATCTCGCTCGCTTCGTCGTCGTCAGGAAGCGACGGCGGGTGCAGCGCGAAGGCCGTGTTGGGTTCGAGCGTCAGGTGGTAGTACGACAGATGCGGCGGCGCGAACGCCAGCGCCTCGCGCAGGTCGGCGCGCAGCGCATCGAGCGTCTGCCCCGGCAGCGCATACATCAGGTCGAGGTTCCACGTGTCGAAGTGCTGCGCCGCCGTCTCGATCGCGCGCCGCGCCTGCGCCGCGTCATGCACGCGCCCGATGCGACGCAGCGCATCGTCGTCGAAGCTCTGCACGCCGATCGACAGGCGCGTGACGCCCGCCTGCGCGAACGCGCGAAAGCGCGCCGCCTCGAAGGTGCCGGGGTTGGCCTCCATCGTGATCTCGGCGCCCGGCACGACCGGCAGCAGCGTGCGCAGCATCGTCAGCAGCGCATCGATCGACTCCGGCGAAAACAGGCTCGGCGTGCCCCCGCCGACGAAGATCGTCTGCACCGGCCGCCCCCATACCTGCGGCAGCGCCGCTTCGAGGTCGGCGCGCAGCGCATCGAGATAGCGCCGCTCGGGCACTTCGTCGCCTTCGAGGACAGCGTGGGAGTTGAAATCGCAGTACGGACACTTGCGGATGCACCACGGCAGGTGAACGTAGACCGACAGCGGAGGCGCCGAACGCACGCCCGAGCTTTCGTCGCCCGCCGATCGACGCGTGATCGCGCCGATGCGCGTTTCGGCGCCCGGGCCTTTCGAACCCGCCGCCATCACCCGATCGCGCCGGCCTCGCGCAGGCGCTCGATCAACGCGCGCATGGCACGGCCGCGGTGGCTGAGTCGATTCTTGGTAACCGCGTCGAGTTCGGCCGCCGTGCGGCCGAGCGACGGAATCAGCAGGTGCGGGTCGTAGCCGAAACCGCCGGCGCCGCGCGGAACATCGATCACTTCGCCCGCCCAACTCGCGTCGGCGACGATCGGTTGCGGGTCGTCGGCGGCACGCATCAGCACGAGCACGCAATAGAAATGCGCGCGGCGGTCCGCGCAGCCGGCGAGCTCCTGCACGAGCCTGGCGTTGTTCGCGCGGTCGCGCTCGGCGCGGTCGGTGTCGACGCTGTCGTTGCCGCCGGCCGACGCCCAGCGCGCCGAGAGCACGCCCGGCCGACCGCCCAGCGCGTTGACGCACAGGCCCGAATCGTCGGCGATCGCCGGCAGCCCGGTGAGCCGGCTTGCGCGCCGCGCCTTCGCCAGCGCGTTCTCGATGAACGTGCTGTGCGGCTCCTCCGCCTCGGTGACGCCGAGCGCGGCCTGCGCCTGCACCGCGACGCCGAGCGGCGCTAGCAGCGCACTGAGTTCGGCGAGCTTCCCGGCGTTGCCCGATGCGAGCACGATGCGGTCGAGCTTCATCGCGCCCGCCCCTTCACGACGCGAGCGCCTTTCGCTGCAGCTCGACGAGCCGCACGATTCCATCGGTCGCCAGGCCGAGCAGCGCATCCATCTGCGCGCGCGTGAACGGCTCGCCCTCGGCCGTACCCTGCACTTCGACGAAGCCGCCCCCGCCCGTCATGACGACGTTCAAGTCGGTGTCGCAGGAGGAATCCTCGGCGTAATCGAGATCGAGCACCGGCGTGCCCTCGAACAGTCCGACCGAAACGGCGGCGACGAAGTCGCGCACCGGGCTCGCGTCGATCTCGCCGTGCTCGAGGAGCCACGCAACCGCATCGTGCGCGGCGACGAAGGCGCCTGTGATCGCTGCGGTGCGCGTGCCGCCGTCGGCCTGCAGAACGTCGCAATCGAGCGTGATCGTGCGCTCGCCGAGGCGCTCGAGATCGAACACCGCGCGCAGGCTGCGCCCGATCAGCCGCTGGATCTCCTGCGTACGGCCGCTCTGCTTGCCGCGCGCGGCTTCGCGATCGCTGCGCGTGTGCGTGGAGCGCGGAAGCATTCCGTATTCGGCCGTGAGCCAGCCGCGACCCGCTCCGCGCAGGAACGGCGGCACCTTCTTCTCGACGCTGGCCGTGCACAGCACCCGCGTGTCGCCGAAGGCGACGAGCACGGAGCCCTCCGCGTGCCGGGTGAATCCTCTCTCCAGACGAACCGGACGCAGCGCGTCGGGCGCGCGCCCGCTCGGACGTATCGACATGCCTTCAGTGGTTCCCGGTGCGCGAGATCGCCTCGCGAATCTCCCGGATCGTACGCTCGATCTCGTCCTCGCTGAGCACGTCGGCCGGCGAACCGGCGTCGAGCTGGCCCACCGCGATCGTCGTCGTGATCGCGCCGTCGGGCACGTCGTCGGACGACAGCAGCGCGCCGCCCGCCGTGTCTGCATCACCCCAGGTCATCGCCAGCGCCGTGGCGTTGTCGGCCATCGCACCCGCCTCGTCGACCGCCGCGCGCACGACGCAGGGCACCGACGCGAGCACGCTGTCGGCCGACAGCAGCGCGACCAGCGCGGTCTCGGGCAACGCCGACCACACGCCGTCGGTGCACAACAGCAGCGTGTCGCCCGGCGCGAGTTCCACGTCGCCGCCGATGTCGACGGTGGGCTCGAAAGGCGAACCCAGGCAGTTGAGCACCTTGTTGCGCTCGGGGTGCGTGTCGGCGTCGGCCTCATCGATCTGCCCGAGATCGATCAGGCTTTGCACTTTCGAGTGGTCGCGCGTACGTGCGGCAACCCGTGGGCCGCGCAGCCAGTACAGCCGCGAATCGCCGGCGTGCGCCCACCAGGCGCGATCCTGCTGCACGACGCAGGCGACGATCGTCGTCCGTGGCGCCTCGGGCAGGTCGTGCAGCGTCTGGTAGCGCAGAATCTGGTGATGCGCGTGGCGCAGCGCCCGGTCGAGGAAGGCGGGCGGATCGGCGAGCAACGGCCGGGCATCGACCTGGAAGCACGCGGCGGCCGCCTGCAACGCCAGATGTGCGGCCACCTCGCCGTGCAGGTGACCGCCCATGCCGTCGGCGACGACCATCAGCAGGCTGTCGCGCGTGAAGCAGTAGCCCATGCGGTCCTGGTTCGTCGAGCGTGCCCCGCACAGGCTGTCCTGGTAGATTGAAAATCGCACGGGCGGCTCCTGGTCAGCCGAGCGAGCCGACGCTCTCGTCGCCGCGCCGGCGGACGGGCACGCGTCCTGCCAGCGTGTCGATCCACCGTCCGACGGTGCTCGAAACGCGCTGGGTATCGCCGGGCGGCGGCTCAATGTGACGCATCGCCCGCTGCAGCGCGAACACGCTTTGCGGGCGATCGAGCGCGTCGAGCTTCAGGCACCAGCCGACCAGGTCGAGCAGCGCACGCGAGTACGCGTGCTCCATCGCGTCCAGCGCCGCCGGAACCTTGTCCTCGAGCTCGCGCTGGTCGGCCGGCTGCGGCGGCTGTCCGGCCATGCAACCGAACAGGCTTGCGCCGATGCCGTAGACGTCGGTCCACGGCCCGAGTTGCTGGCTGCGCCGATACAGCTCCGGCGCGGCGAAACCCGGCGTGTACATCGGAAAGAGCTTGTGCGGCTGCACGTCGAGCGCCCGACGAGCGGCGCCGAAATCGAGCAGCAGCGGCGTACCGTCCAGGCGCAGATAGACGTTCGCCGGCTTCAGGTCCAGGTGCAGCAGCCGATTCGCGTGCACCTCGCGCAAGCCGTTCATGGCGAGGTGGAACACGCGCAGCACGTGCCGCTCGGCGAGCGCGCGGCCGCGCTGTCGACCGCGGTGACGCAGCACCAGTTCCTGCAGGCTGCGCCCGCGCTCGTAGGTCATCACCAGATAGACGGTGCCGTTCGCGCGGAAGAAATTCACCACGCGCACTACGTTCGGGTGGAAGATGCGCGCCAGGGCGCGCCCTTCCTCGAAGAAACAGCGCAGTCCGTTCAGGAAGGTGGGCTCGCTCGCCTCGGCCACGCGCGGCTCGAGCTCGCCGGCAGCGCGCTGCACCAACGAGCTGGGCAGGTACTCCTTGATCGCGTATTGCACGCCGCTCTCGTCCTCGGCGAGATAGACGATCGAGAATCCGCCGCTCGAGATCTTCCTTACAATGCGATAGCCGCCGACTTCGAGCCCCTCGGGCAACGGCGCGTTGGTCTGGGTGGCCATCTGTCGATGAAAACTCGTCGGCGATCCGGGCGCACCCATTCTAGAGAGTTCCCCTCACGAATCGACGCCCCGAACCATGCGATCCGCCGAACGGCGCCCGATCCAGAGCATGACCGGTTACGCGCAGTCTTCGCGCAACACCGCTGCCGGCCAACTCGCCGTCGAACTGCGCAGTGTCAACGCGCGCTTCCTCGACCTCGTCATCCGTGCGCCCGACGAATTGCGCAGCGCGGAACCGGCATTGCGCGAGCTCGTCGGCGCGGCCGTGCTGCGCGGAAAGCTCGAGTGCCGCCTCGCGTTGCGCGCCGGCGGGCGTGCCGACGAAACCGACGCGCGCGTGGACGAGCGCGCGCTCGCCCGCTTCGTCGCGATCGCGCAGCAGGTCGCGCAGTCGATGCCACAGGCCGCCGCGCCCACCGTCGTCGAAGCCTTGCGCTGGCCCGGCGTCATCGCCGACGAGGCGCCACAGGTCGACCCGAGCGCAGAGGTCGTCGAAGTCGCGGGCGAGGCGCTGGCCGAATTCGTCGCGAGTCGCGTGCGCGAAGGCGCCAAGCTGATCGCCTTCGTCCTCGAGCGCGCCGACGCGATCGACGCCATCGTCGCGCCGCTCGCTGCGCGCAGCCCCGAATTGATCGACGCCTGGCAGCGCAAGCTGGTCGAGCGCCTGCGCGAAGCCCTCGAGCAGACCGGCGCCGCGATTCCCGTCGAGGAAACGATGGCCCGCGTGCGCCAGGAGGTGGCCGCCTACGGGCTGCGCATCGACGTCGCCGAGGAGATCGGACGGCTGCAGGCGCACGTCGCCGAGCTGCGGCGCGTGCTGTCGGGGCCCGGACCGGTCGGCAAGCGGCTCGACTTCCTGCTGCAGGAACTGAACCGCGAGGCCAACACACTGGGCTCGAAGGCCGCCGCGATCGACCTCACCGGCGCCTCGATCGAGCTGAAAGTCCTGATCGAGCAGATTCGGGAGCAGGTGCAGAACCTGGAGTGATGCCGGTTTTCCACGGCACGCGCTTGCCCCGCCCGTATATACATACAGTCAACACTGACCCGCGCTACCCACCAACGATCTCCATGACGTCCTCCGATTCCGCGGGCAGCCTGTTCGTCGTCGCCGCGCCCTCCGGCGCCGGCAAGACCTCGCTCGTGCGCGCGCTGCTCGCCGACCGTCCGCTGCTGCAACTGTCGGTGTCCTTCACCACCCGCGGTCCGCGGGCCGGCGAGGTGAATGGGCGCGACTACCACTTCATCGATCGCGAAGAGTTCGAACGGCGTCGCGAGGCCGGCGACTTCCTCGAATGGGCCGAGGTGCACGGGAACCTCTACGCAACCTCGCGCCGATGGATCGAGGAGCGCATTCGCGCCGGCGTCGACATCGTGCTGGAGATCGACTGGCAAGGCGCAGTGCAGGTGCAGCAGCTGTTCGCCGACGCCGTCGGCGTCTTCATCGTGCCCCCGTCGATCGACGCGCTGCGCGAGCGTCTCGAGCAGCGCGGCCAGGACAGCACCGAGGTGATCGAGCGGCGCGTCGCCGCCGCGCGCGCCGAATTGAAGCAGGCGCATCGATTTCAATATGTTATTATTAATCAAGACTTTGCAACCGCGCTCGCCGAGCTCCGCACGTTGGTCGAAGCAGCGCGTTTGAGGTTGTCGAGGCAACGCGCTCGACACCCCGCTACTTTTCGCGCGCTCGGCATCGCCGGCGACGCATCCGCATAGGTGAACCATGGCACGCATCACCGTCGAAGACTGCCTGAAGCAGATCCCGAACCGATTCGAACTCACGCTCGCGGCCACGTATCGCGCGCGCATGCTCGCCCAAGGTCACGCGGCGAAGATCGAATCGCACGACAAGCCGACAGTCACGGCGCTGCGTGAAATCGCGACGGGCAAGGTCGGCGTCGAGATGCTGCGACGCGTACCCATATGAACGGCCGCTGACAAGCAGCGCGGCGCTCGACGGTAGAAAGCGCGATGCCGGGATCCAATCCCGCAGCCGTCGAACCCGCCCGTAGAGGGCGCAAGAGAGCTGTTGCGTCGCCCGCGCAGCCCGACGCCGACGGCACCGCCGGAAACGGCTTCGCAACCGCCCCCGACAACCACAGCGTCGTCTCGCTCGCCGAGCTCACGCGTCGCGCGAGCGCCTATCTCCCACCTGAAGAGCTCGCCCGCATCCGCGAGGCCTATCGCTTCGGCGACCAGGCACACCTCGGGCAGTTTCGCTCGAGCGGCGCGCCGTACATCTCTCACCCGATCGCGGTCGCCGAGATCCTCGCTCGCTGGAAGCTCGATGCCGACACGCTGATGGCGGCGCTGCTGCACGACGTCATCGAAGACACCTCGGTCGCCAAGCCGATCCTGATCGAGCGCTTCGGCCCGCACGTCGCCGAACTGGTCGACGGCCTGTCCAAGCTCGAGCGCGTTGAATTCGCCTCGAAGGAGCAACAGCAGGCCGAGAGCTTCCGCAAGATGCTGCTGGCCATGGCGCGCGACGTGCGTGTCATCCTGGTCAAGCTCGCCGATCGCCTGCACAACATGCAGACGCTCGACGCCGTGCCGCGTGAGAAGCAGCAGCGCATCGCGCGCGAGACGCTCGAGATCTACGCGCCGATCGCCAGCCGTCTCGGGCTGCACGAGCTGTTCCGCGAGCTCGTCGACCTTTCCTTCCGCTTCCTGCACCCGTGGCGTCACCAGACGCTGCAGAAGGCGGTGCAGGCCGCGCGCGGCAACCGCCGCGAGGTGATCGGCCGCATCCTCGAAACGGTGCAGAAGACGCTGCCCGAGGCGGGCGTGAACGCGCAGGTCTACGGCCGCGAGAAGTCGCTCTACGCGATCTACCGCAAGATGTGCGAGAAGAAGCTGTCATTCTCGCAGGTGCTCGATATCTACGGTTTCCGTGTGCTCGTCGACACCGTTGCGCAGTGCTACCTCACGCTGGGCGCGCTGCACGGCACCTTCAAGCCGATACCGGGCCGCTTCAAGGACTACATCGCGATCCCGAAGATCAACGGCTACCAGTCGCTGCACACCACGCTGGTCGGCCCCTTCGGCACGCCGGTGGAATTCCAGATCCGCACGCACGAGATGCAGCGCGTCGCGCAGGCGGGCGTCGCTTCGCACTGGCTGTACAAAGCCGAGAAGGAGAGCTTCACCGACCTGCAGAAGCGCACGCACGAATGGCTGCAGTCGCTGCTCGACATCCAGCGCCAGACCGGCGACTCGCTCGAGTTCATCGAGCACGTGAAGGTCGACCTCTTCCCCGACGCCGTCTACGTATTCACGCCGCGCGGCCAGATCCGCGCGATGCCGCGCGGCGCCACGATCATCGACTTCGCCTACAGCGTGCACACCGACATCGGCGACCAGGCGGTCGCCGCACGGGTGAACCAGAAGCCGGTGTCGCTGCGCACCGAACTGCAGAACGGCGACGTCGTCGAGGTGATCACCGACCCGAACTCGAAAGCGAACCCGAACTGGCTCGGCTTCGTACGTACCGGCAAGGCGCGCTCGGGCATCCGGCAGTGCCTGAAGACGCTGAAGTACAAGGAATCGGTCGATCTCGGCCAGCGCCTGCTCGCGCAGGCGCTGAGCGCGCTGCGCATCGACGCATCCACGCTCGATGCGGCCGTCGTCGAGCGCGGCGCGCGCGACGCCGGCGCCAAGAGCGTCGAGGAACTGCACGCCGACATCGGCCTGGGCAAGCGCCTCGCGCCGGTCGTCGCGCGCACGATCGCGCTGCAGTTCTCCTCGGGCAAGCCGAGCGGCGCCACGCTGATGCTGCCGCGTCCGGCGCCGGTCATCGTCAGCGGCACCGAAGGCGCCGCGGTCACCTACTCGCCGTGCTGCCACCCGCTGCCGGGCGACGAGATCGTCGGCCACATGCGCGGCGGACATGGCCTGTTCCTGCACCGCGCCGACTGCAAGATCGCCGCGCGCCAGCGCGCCAAGGACGCAGAACGCTGGATCGACGTCGACTGGGCCGACGACGTCTCGGGCCAGTTCCGCACCGGCATCGAGGTGCAGGTGCGCAACGACCGAGGAACGCTGGGCAAGGTCGCCGCCGAAATCGCCGCCAGCGAAGCGAACATCGTCCACGTGGCGATGGACGAGGAAGCCACGGAAACGGCGTCGATGCGCTTCGCGCTGCTGGTGCGCGACCGGGTGCACCTGGCGCGAGTGATGCGCAATCTACGGCGGCTGGCGGAGGTGTCGCGGATTACGCGGGTGTGAGGGGGCGGCCCGCCCCGGCCACGCACGGCATGCATAAGCGGCACGGCCGGGCCTCACGCACACGGGGCGGCCCGCACGCCGCAGGCGGCACGCCGCCATCGTTTCGGGCAACGGCCCGTTTCCTTTTCGTCCGTGGAATGCATTCCACGAAGGAAAACGCTACGTCTTGTAGCGCGACCGGATGCCCGCCCTCAAACCGGGGGGGGGGGCGGGAGGCAGCAAGCGCCCGCCCGCAACTCCACCCCGCACTCAATCGACCCGTTCGTACCGCACCTCGAGCACCTCGAGCTCGTCGACACCCCCCGGCGTGCGCAACGACACCACGTCCCCCTCGCGCGTCTTCATCAGCGCCCTTGCCACCGGCGAGATCCAGCTCACGCGCCGTCGAAGCGGATCGACTTCGTCCACCCCGACGATCGTCACCGTCTCCTCGCTCTCGCCGTTGCGCAGGAACGTGACGGTGGCGCCGAAGAACACCTGCTCGGGCGCCTCCGTTGTGGCGCGGTCCACGACCTCGGCCGCATCGAGCCGCTTGGTCAGGAAGCGGATGCGCCGGTCGATCTCGCGCAGCCGCTTCTTGCCGTAGAGGTAGTCCCCGTTCTCCGAGCGATCGCCGTTCGACGCCGCCCAGGAAACAACGCGCACCACCTCGGGCCGCTCGACGTCGAGCAGTTGCAGCAGTTCCACCTTCATTCGCGCGTGACCGGCCGGCGTCATGTAGTTGCGCGCGCCGGCCGGCAACGGCGAAGGCTCGAGCAGTTCGTCGTCGTCTTCGGGCGCGTCCTCGCGGACGAAGGCCTTGCTCATCGTGACCGAATTCCTGTGGTGCGTACCCATTCTGGCCCAAGATAGCGCATCAGGACCGCCCACCCGGGCTGCACGCTCATCGAGGAGTGCACGATGGACGATCGCAGGAAGCTTCGCCGCTATCTGGCGCTCGTGCACCACGCCGAGGACGCGCTGGCGATGTCGTTGCAGGCGCCCGAGGCGCCCGCACCTGCCGAGGCCGTAGCGGCGCTCGACGACCTCGTGCGCAACGCCGAGCCCGCGGTGGCGCAGATCAGCGCAGGTGCCTCTGATCCGGAAGAGATCCGACGACTGCTGGCCGGCTGGGTGCACTAGCAGCGAGCGGTTTCCGCCCGAGATAGGCCGCGCAGCCGATTGAGGCGGCCTCCCATGACTGCTACGCTGGGCGCCATGGGGTCGTTCGCCACCGCTCTCTACGACGCGCTGCTGTCGGCCGGCGTCGCCGCGGATCGCGCCCGAGAAGTCGTGGACCTCTTTGATCGCGCGGTCGACGAGCGGTATGGTCTCCACGCGCAGGTCCTGGCCACGAAAGTCGACCTCGCCGAGTTGCGCCTGGCAACGACGAGCGACCTCACGGAATTTCGCTCGGCGACGAAAAGCGATCTCGCGGAACTGCGCCTGGCAACTACGAGCGACCTGGCACAGCTCCGTGCGGCAACGAGAAGCGACTTTGCCGAACTCCGTGCAGCAACGAAGAGCGACATTGCCGAACTCCGTGCAGCAACGAAGAGCGACATTGCCGAACTCAGTGCGGCAACGAAAAGCGACATTGCCGAACTCAGTGCAGCAACGAAAAGCGACATTGCCGGACTTCGTTCGGAGTTCGCCGAGCACCGGATGGCGACGAAGAGCGACCTCGCCGAATTCCGGTCGAGCGTCACCCGAGAAATTTCCGAGACCAACGTGCGCGTCGCCCGGCTCGAAACCCGAATCGCCGAAACGAAGTCCGATCTCGTCAAATGGATGCTGGCCGCGCTCACCACGCAGACCGCGCTGCTGCTGGCGCTGAAGCTCGTCTGAACCCGCCGCGGGCGCAGCTACGCGGTCAGCTTCCCGCCACCGCCATTTCGCCGATCAGCACCGACCCGGTGCGCTTCGTGCCGCGCGTGATCTCGTCGGCGCCGACCGCCGTGATCGCACCGAACATCTCGCGCAGGTTCCCGGCGATCGTGATCTCCTCCACCGGACGCACGATGCGCCCGTCCTCGACCCAGAACCCGCTCGCGCCGCGCGAATAATCGCCGGTTACGTAGTTCACCCCCTGCCCCATCAGGTCGGTGACGAGCAGGCCGCGGCCGAGCTTGCGCAGCATCGCTTCGAAGGAATCGCCGGGCCTCGTGTCGCGGCTCGCGAAGCGCAGGTTGTGCGAGCCGCCGGCGTTGCCCGTCGTGCGCATGCCAAGCTTGCGCGCCGAGTAGGTCGACAGGAAATAGCCTTCGATGACGCCGCGCTCGACGACGTTCCGGCGCCGCGTCGCCACGCCTTCGCTGTCGAACGGTGCGCTGCCCAGTTCGCCCGGCAGGAACGGATCCTCGACGATGTCCAGATGCTCGGGGAACACCCGCTGCCCAAGCGAATCAACGAGAAAGCTCGAATGCCGGTAGAGCGCGCCGCCGCTGGCGGCCTGCACGAAGTGGCCGAGGAGTCCACAGGCGAGCGGCGCCTCGAACAGCACCGGCACGCGCTGCGTGGCGATACGCCTGGCGCCCAGCCGCGACAGCGCGCGCTCGGCCGCGTAGCGCCCCAGTGCCTCCGGATCGGCCAGCCGATCGGGATCGCAGTTCGACGAATACCAGTCGTCGCGCTGCATCTCGCGCCCGTGCCTGGCGATCGGCGAGCACGAGATCGTATGACGACTATGCCGATAGCCGCCGCTGAAATCGCGCGTGTTGGCGAGCACGAAGTGACCGTGGCTCACCGACACCGCCGCGCCGTCGGAGTTGCGGATGGCCGGCGACGTATCGAAAGCCGCACGCTCGATGCGCTGCGCCAGCGCGACCGCCTGCTCGGCATCGATCGGCCATTCGTGAAAGAGCCGCGGATCGTCCGGGTCGCTCGCAAGCGTGTCTTCGTCGGGCAATCCCGCGCACGGATCTTCCGCGGTATGGCGCGCGATCTCCCAGGCCGCCTTCACCGTTTCGCGCAACGCCTGCGGGGAGAAATCGGTGGAACTCGCGTGACCCCGGCGCTGGCCGACGTAGACGGTGACGCCGATGCCCTTGTCGCGGTTCTGCTCGATGGTCTCGACGCGGCCCTTGCGCACGTTCACCGAAAGGCCGCTGCTCTCGGAAGCCTCGACCGCGGCGTCGCTCGCGCCGAATTCGCGCGCGAAGGCCAACACCGAATGAGCGATATCGCGCAGCGCGCCTTCGTCGTATTCGAACATGTCGCGTTTATCATAACAGCGCATAACAGCGACCGTTCGACGCGCCTTCACATGCACTCTCCCGACGAGAAGCCGAGCAAGACGCAGCGCAAGCGAGAGATGCACGAGTTGCAGGCGCTCGGCGAAAGTCTCGTTGCGCTCGACGACGACGAGATTGATCGTCTGCCGATCGACGAGCGGCTGGCCGATGCGGTGCGCGCAGCGCGTGTCATTCGGAGCCACGAAGGTCGACGCCGGCAACTGCAATTCATCGGGCGCCTGATGCGCGACGTCGATGCCGACGCGTTGCGCGCGGCGCTCGCGGAGATTCGACGATGAGCACGACCACGAGCACGACCCCAACCGCAAGCGAATTGAACGCAACGCCGAAGATCGGACTCGTCTCGATCAGCGACCGCGCCTCGCAGGGCGTCTATGCCGACCAGGGCGTGCCGGGCCTGCAGCAATGGCTCGAGTCGGCGCTCGTGGGCACCTGGCAGCCGGTGGTGCGACTGATCCCCGACGAGCGCGAGACGATCGAACGCACGCTTGTCGAACTCGTCGATCGCGAAGGCTGCGCGCTCGTGCTCACCACCGGCGGCACCGGACCGGCACTGCGCGACGTCACCCCCGAAGCCACGCTCGCCGTCGGCGAGCGCGAGATGCCCGGTTTCGGCGAGCAGATGCGCCAGGTGAGCCTGCATTACGTGCCCACGGCAATCCTGTCTCGCCAGGTCGCCGTCGTCCGCGGCAACGCACTGATCGTCAACCTGCCCGGTCAGCCGAAAGCGATCCGCGAGACGCTCGAAGGCGTGCGCGACGCCGACGGCAAGGTGCTCGTGCACGGGATCTTCTCGGCCGTTCCGTACTGCCTGGATCTGCTGGGCGGGCCGTACCTCGAGACGAACGAGGCGGTGTGCAAGGCGTTCCGGCCGAAGTCGGCGCAGAAGCCGCAGAAGACGGGCTAGCGCCGACCCGCGTACACAACCCCGGTCACCTCCCTCACCGCCGCAAGCGTGCGCGCCAGGTGCGCCGCATCGCGTACCTCGAGCGTCACGCGGATGCTGGTGAGCGGCTGACGCGCGAGCGTCTGCATCGCGAGCACATTCACCCGCTCGCGCGCGAGGATCTCGGTGATATCGCGCAGCAGCGCCGGTCGCTCGCTCACGCGGAACTCGACGTCCACCGGAAAGCGCCGTGCGCGGCCCTCGCCGTCGTCGCGCAGCGCCGCTTCGCTCCACGTCGCCTCGATCACGCGCTCGGGCGCCTGCGTCACGAGCTTGGCGTAGGCCGTGCAGCTTTCGCGATGAATCGACACGCCGCGCCCCTTGGTGACGAAGCCCGCGATCGGATCGGGTGGAATCGGCCGACAGCAACGCGCGAGCTGCGTCATCAGCGAATCGATGCCGACCACGAGTACGCCGTCGCCGCGGCCCGTCGCGTCACTGGGCCGGCGCAGCCGGGTGACGAGCGTCGTCGGTTCGATCCCGGCCGCCGGCAGGCCGATGGAGCCCGCTGCGGACCCGACTGCGCCCGGCTGCCCGCTCGAACCGGCCACACCACCCGCCGTCCCGCCAGCCCCCTGCCCCGACGCCGGCTGCGAGCGCTGCCCCTGCCGCACCGCCTCCTCGATCTGGCGCGGACCGATCTCCTCGCGCGCCACCGCCACGAACAGCGACCCCGTCGCGTCGAAGCCGAGCCGGCGCGCCAGTTCGTCGAGCGACAGCGCGGTACGCCCTTCGCGCTGCAGGATCCGCTCGACCCGCTCGCGCCCGGTCGTCGTCTCGCGTTCGAGTTCGAGGGCGTTGAACCACTGCCGCACCTTCGTGCGCGCGCGAGGACTGCGTACATAGCCGAGCTGCGGGTTCAGCCAGTCGCGCGACGGCCCGTCGTGTCCACCCTCGCGCGCCGCGATCACCTCGACCGTCTGCGCGTTGCGCAGCGGCGTGTTCAACGGAACCAGATGACCGTCGACGCGCGCGCCGCGGCAGCGATGGCCGAGCGTCGTATGCACGTGGTAGGCGAAGTCGATCGGTGTCGAGCCGGCCGGCAGCTCGATCACGCGCGCCTGCGGCGTGAGCACGTAGATGCGCTGCTCCGCCTCGGGAGTCGCGCCGGGGATCGCATCGGCAGTCGCCCCGGGGGCCGCCCCGCCTGCAGCGCCGCTCGCCGCGTCTGCCTGCGCCGCACTGCCCGGCGCCTGCGCATCGAGCGACCGTCCGACGTCGCTCTGCCAGGCCAGCAGCTGCCTCATCCACGCGATCCGCTCCGCATCGCCCGCCTGTTCGCGAGCAGCGTCCGGAACACTCGTGCCGCGCTCCTTGTATTGCCAATGCGAAGCGATCCCGTACTCGGCGTGGCGGTGCATCTCGTGCGTGCGGATCTGCACCTCGAGCAATCGCCCGCCATCGGCGACGACCACCGTATGCAGCGAGCGATAGCCGTTCGGTTTCGGCCGCGCGATGTAGTCGTCGTATTCCTCGGGCACCTGCCGCCATAGGCCGTGCACGACGTCGAGGGTCGCATAGCACTGCGCCACCGTGTCGACGATCGCGCGCAACGCATGCAGGTCGCTGATCTGCTCGAGCGTGCGCTGCTTGCGCCGCATCTTCTCGTGGATGCTGTGGATGTGCTTCGGCCGACCACTCAGCTCGGCGCGGATGCCGGCCGCCTCCAGTGCGCCGCGCAGTTTTTGCTTCGCCTGCGCGACGAAAGCCTCGCGCTCGGCGCGACGCTGCTCGAGTTCGCGGGCGAGCGCGCGATACGCCTCGGGCTCGACGAAGCGGAAGGCAAGGTCCTCGAGTTCCCATTTCAGCTGCCACAACCCGAGCCGGTTGGCCAGCGGCGCCAGCACGTCGAGCGTCTCGCGCGCGACTGCGACATCCGGAACCGCGCGCAGCGAGGCGTGGTAGCGCAGGGTGCGCAACCGGGATGCGAGACGAATGAGCACGACGCGGATGTCGGTGGCCATCGCGAGCAGCATCTTGCGCAGCGTCTCGCTCTGCCCGGCGCCGGCCTGCGCATGCAGTTCGCGCAGACGCTGGATCTGGCGCATGCCGTCGACGAGCCTGGCCACCTCGCCGCCGAAACGCGACTCGATCTCCCGCAGCGGGAGGCGCTCGGCGGGCGCGACGAGCGCCATCGCCGTCTGCGAGGGCTCGTCGGCGCCGAGCGAACGCAGGATCTCGATCGTCGCGCGGGCGTGCTCGACATGGCCCTCGCCGCTACGCCCCGCTTCGTCGTTGGCGCGCTCGGCCGCCCACGCGAGCGCCGACGCCACGGACGACACGGGCTCGATGCTATTCTCGGACCCCGATTGCGCCGCGGCCGCTTGCTTGTGCATCGGCTGCATGGACATGTTGCGATCCCGTCGGCGCTCGATCGGCGACCCTTCCGCCAGTCGGGCGGTGTCCGATTATAGGCAACGCAAGAACGCGCGAATCCGAGCTTGCTGCGCAAACTGCTCACCCGCCTGCCACCCCCGCCGATCGACGATGCCGTCTGGCGCCGCATCAGCGGGCGCCTGCCGTTCCTCGCGCACCTGGACGACGACGAGCGCCAGCAACTGAAAGCAAACAGTGAAGCGTTCGTCGCCGAGAAGCAGTTCAGCGGCGCGGCGGGCTTCACTGTCGATGACGACGTTCGCATCGCCATCGCGATCCAGGCATGCCTGCCGACGCTACACCTGGCGCTGCGTGCCTACCGCGATTTCGTCGAGATCGTCGTCTATCCCGATCGCTTCGTCGCACCCCGAAAGCAGGTGGACGAAGCCGGCGTCGTCCACGAATTCGACGACGAACTGGTCGGCGAAGCGATGGACGGCGGCCCGGTGGTGCTTTCGTGGCCCGATGCGGATCCGAGCGGGCAGCATGCCGGCTACAACGTCGTCATCCACGAGTTCGCACACAAGCTGGACCTGATCGACGGAGGCGTCGACGGCACCCCTCCGCTGCCCGCCGGAATGCGCGCACGCTGGACCCGCACGATGACCGACGCCTGGGACGACTTCCGGGCGCGCCTGGACGCACTCGAAGCGTCGATTCCACGCCACATCGACCCGGAATCCCCGGCCGCGGATGCGTGGTACGGTCGCCTGCCGCTCGATCCGTACGCCGCCACCGACCCGGGCGAGTTCTTCGCCGTCGCCAGCGAGCACTTCTTCACGGCGCCGCTGCCGCTGCGGCGCGCCTACCCGGCGCTCTACGAGCTCTTTCGTGACTATTTTCAACAGGATCCGCTCTTCGCACGCCTGCCGTAGCGATAATTCCCCACAAAAGGCGTCACGGACGGATTACGGAAAAACCCCGTAGGTACAAGAACCGAACCGATAGCCTATGCTTTCGATCCCGGATGTTCGGTTCGGCCCTGTCGGTGGCTCCAGCGAGCCGCGGTGTGATTCTTCCTATCGCAGCTCCGGTCGATCGCGCAAGATGAAGAAGTAACGATTCGCGCCCCGCAATGATTCGCCTGTTCAATCACTACCTGTCGCTTCGCGTCCTGCTGCTCACGCTGATCGAGGCGATGGTGCTGTTCCAGTCGATGGTCCTCGGCTTCGAGGTCCGCCTGATGGAGCAATCCGGGCCACTGCCGGTCGTTCAGGCCGCCCTGTTCACGGCGGTGATGTTGCTGATGATGACCGGCCTGGGCATGTACGAGGCGCAGAACGAGCCCTTCCGCGTCACGATGCAGCGCCTGGTCGTCGCCTACGGCCTGTCGCTCGTCGTGATGACGGCCGTCTTCTATCTCTTCCCGGCAACCTACGTCGGGCGCGGCATTTTCGCTGTCACGTCGGTGTTCGCGGTGGCCGGCGTGCTGCTGCTGCGCGTGATGCTCTTTCGCATCAGCGACATTGGCCTACCGAAGCGCCGCGTGCTCGTGCTGGGCAACGGCCCCGAAGCCGAGGACATCATCCGCTTCCTGCACGACGCCGGCCGCGGGCGCACCGTGCAGTACGCCGGCGTCTATCCGGTCGTGGCCGAGCGCGTGATGCCCGACGGCGAACGACGCTTCGATCACGCGCACCTGCTGCGTACCACGCGCGAGTTGCGCGTGTCCGAGATCGTGCTCGCGGTGCGCGAGCGCCGCGGCGGCGTGCTGCCGCTGCGCCAGTTGCTCGACTGCAAGCTGCGCGGAATCCGCGTCATGGACATCACGTCGTTCTACGAGCGCGAACTCGGCGTGCTGAAGATCGACAACCTGCGCGCGAGTTGGCTGATCTTCAGCTCGGGTTTCGACCAGGGCCTGTTCCGCGACATGATCAAGCGCTCGTTCGATGTCGCGGTGAGCCTGCTGCTGCTCGCCATCACGCTGCCGGTGCTGCTCCTGGCGATCATCGCGATCTTTCTGGAGAGCGGCCTGCCGGTGTTCTACCGGCAGGAGCGTGTCGGCCAGGGCGGCGTACCGTTCACGATCCTGAAGCTGCGCACGATGGTGCAGGACGCCGAGAAAGACGGCCATCCGCGCTGGGCCGGCGCCAACGACTCGCGCATCACCGCGGTCGGCCGCTTCCTGCGCCGCTCGCGAATCGACGAACTGCCGCAGTTGTTCAACGTGCTGCGCGGGGACATGAGCTTCGTCGGCCCGCGCCCCGAGAGGCCTTTCTTCGTGCAGCACCTGCTCGAGGACATCCCCTACTACGACGTGCGCCACAGCGTGAAGCCGGGCGTCACCGGCTGGTCACAGGTGCGCTATCCGTACGGCGCGTCGGTAGACGACTCGCTTGCCAAGCTGCAGTACGACCTGTACTACGTGAAGAACCACTCGCTTTTCCTCGACCTGCTGATCCTCGTCGATACGGTACAGGTCGTCTTGCTGGGCAAGGGAGCGCGGTAACCGTCCATGGATCTGCGCTCGCTGGGTCTCGCGAGCTTCGGTGCGGCCACGGTCGCGTGGCTGCTGCTCGCCGCGCTGCTCACCGTGCGGAGCAGCGGCAACCGGATGGGCAATCTTCTGCTCGCCGCCGTCGGCGTGCAGGTGCTGTGGGCCGGCACGCTCACCCTGATGCTCGTCCCCTGGCCTCCCGCCTTCGCGCTGGGCAGGGCGCTCGAGGCCATTCGCAGCCTCGCGTGGATCGTGCTGCTGCTGCAGCTGCTCGGCAGCGCGCGGCCCGTTCCCGTCGACGACGACCCGCTCGATCGCACGCGACGACGGGCGCTGGCGCTCGTCGCCGCACTCAGCGCGGCATCGCTCGCCATCGACTTTCTCGATCCGCAGGCGCCGCTGGCCTTCACGGTGAAGACGCTGCTCGCCGTCACCGGCCTCGTCTGCCTGGAACAGGTCTACCGCAATACCGATCCCGCGCATCGCTGGAGCCTGAAGTACCTCGCCATCGCGCTGGCCGGGCTGTTCTCCTTCGATCTGCTCCTCTACAGCGACGCGATGCTGTTCTCACAGCTCGACGCGTCGTGGTGGATCGCGCGCGGTTTCGCCAACGCGCTGCTCGTGCCGCTCATCGCGATCGCCGCCGCGCGCAACCCGCAGTGGAAGCTCGACATCTCCGTTTCGCGCTCGGTCGTCTTCCACTCGGCCGCGTTGTTCGGCGCCGGCGCCTACCTGCTGCTGTTCGCCGGCGTCGGCTACTACATCCGCTTCTTCGGTGGCGAATGGGGCGCCACCGCGCAGACGCTGGTTCTCTTCGGCGGCGCGATCGGCCTGCTCGTCGTGCTGATGTCGGGGAGCGCGCGCGCGCGGCTGCGCGTGTTCCTGTCCAAGCACTTCTTCTCGTACCGTTTCGACTACCGCGAACAATGGCTGCGCCTGACCGATGCCCTGTCGCAGCGAGGCGATGACGCGCAGGCGAGCGACCTGCCGCACCGCGCGCTGCGCGCGCTCGCGCACACCGTCGAAAGCCGCGGTGGCGCACTGTGGCTGCGCAACGCAGACGCGCTGCACTGCGTCGCGCGGCAGAGCTATCGGGGCCCGCGCGAAGCACTTCCGCTCGACGACCCGCTCGTCGCCTTCATGGCCGAACGCGAATGGGTCGTCGACCTCGACGAATGGCGCGCGCACCGCGAACGCTACGGCGGTCTCGCGCTGCCCGCTGGCTTCGACACCCACGAATCGGGCTGGCTCGTCGTGCCGCTGCTGCTGGAGCGCGAACTGCTCGGCCTGGTGCTGCTCGAACGCCCGCTCGCGCCGCTGGCGATCGACTGGGAGGTGCGCGACCTGGTGAAGGCGGCCGCACGCCAGGCGGCCAGCTACCTCGGCGTGCAGCGCGCGGTGGAGCAGCTCGTGCAGGCCCAGCAGTTCGAGTCCTTCAACCGGATGTCCGCCTTCGTCGTCCACGACCTGAAGAACCTCGTCGCGCAGCTGTCGCTGATGTTGCGCAACGCGCAGCGTCATCGCGACAACCCCGAGTTCCAGGCCGACATGCTGTCCACCGTGGAAAACGTCATCGACCGCATGCAGGGATTGCTGCTGCAATTACGCGTGGGGGCCCGCCCGGTCGAGCAGCCCGCGCCGGTTCGCATCGCCGACGCCCTGACGCACGCGGTCGCCAGCCGGCACGGCCTGCAGCCCGAACCGTCGCTGGAGATCGACCCGTCGATCGCCGAGCGATCGGTGCTCGCGCACGCCGACCGACTGGAGCGGGTGATCGGACACCTGCTGCAGAACGCGGCAGATGCAAGCGCCGCTTCGGGCATGATCCGGGTGCGCGCCCGCGCCGAGGGCGGCGAGGCGCGCATCGAGGTCGAAGACAACGGAAGGGGGATGAGCGAGGAATTCGTGCGCACGCGGCTGTTCCGGCCGTTCTCGTCGACGAAGGCGCACGGAATGGGGATCGGCACCTTCGAGAGTCGCGAGTACGTGCGCGAGCTGGGCGGCTCGATCGAGGTCGACAGCCGCGAGGGTGCGGGCACCACCTTCCGGATCCGGCTGCCGCTCGTCTCCGACCGGGCAATGCCCGAACCCGCAGTACCAGGTCCCGTAGTGGCAGGAGTCTGAATGGCGGACGAACGTCCGATGCTGATGATGGTCGAGGACGACATCGGTCTGCAGAAGCAGATGCGATGGTCCTTCGACCGCTATAACGTGCTGTTCGCGGCGAACCGCGAAACCGCAATCGCCACGCTGCGCCGGCACGAGCCCGCAGTAGTCACGCTCGACCTCGGGCTGCCTCCGGACGCCGACGGCACCACCGAAGGCTTCGCCACGCTGCAGGAAATCCTCACGCTCGCCCCGGCCACGAAGGTGATCGTGCTTACCGGCCAGAACGATCGTGGCAACGCGCTGAAGGCGATCGGCCTCGGCGCAGCCGACTTCTTCGCCAAGCCCTTCGAAGCCGACCTGCTCGGCATCGTCGTCGATCGCGCGTTTCGGCTGTCCGATCTCGAGCGCGAGAACCGGCAGCTGCTCGCGAAGCAGGCGAGCGAAACGCCGCTCGACGGCCTGCTCACGCGCGACCCCGGCATGCTGAAGGTCTGCCGTCTCGTCGAGCGCGTCGCTCCCACCACCGCCACCGTGCTGCTGCTCGGCGAATCGGGCACCGGCAAAGAGGTACTCGCGCGCGCGCTGCACGAACTGTCCTCGCGCCACGACAAACGCTTCGTCGCGATCAACTGCGCAGCCATCCCCGAGAACCTGCTCGAGTCGGAACTCTTCGGCCACGAGAAAGGCTCCTTCACCGGCGCAATCAAGCAGACGCTGGGCAAGATCGAGGTCGCCGACGGCGGAACGCTGTTCCTCGACGAGATTGGCGACCTGCCCCAGGCGCTGCAGGCGAAGCTGCTGCGTTTCCTGCAGGAGCGCACGATCGAACGCATCGGCGGACGCGACGAAATCGCCGTCGACGTGCGTGTCGTATGCGCAACGCACCGCAACCTGCGCGAGCTGATCGCCGAGGGCGCGTTCCGCGAAGACCTCTTCTATCGGCTGAGCGAGATCGTGGTCACCATCCCGCCGCTGCGCGAACGCGCGGGCGATGCCGCGTTGCTCGCGCACGCATTCGTACAGCGCTTCGCACGGCAGAACGGCCGCGACAAGCTCGTGCTGCGCGAGGACGCGCTCGATGCCATCCAGCGCCACGACTGGCCGGGCAACGTGCGCGAACTCGAGAACTGCATCAAGCGGGCAGTGATCATGGCCGACGGCACGTCGATCACCGCCGACGACCTCGGCCTGGAACCGGTCCACGAAGCGGCGCCCATGAACCTGCGAGCGGCGCGCGACGAAGCCGAACGGCAGGCGGTGCTGAAGGTCATGTCGCGCGTCGAGGGCAACGTCGCGCGCGCGGCCGACCTGCTCGGAATCAGCCGTCCCACGTTGTACGATCTTCTCAACCGGTTCGGCCTGCGCTGACCCGCTTCACCCGGAACCCGTCATGAAGCTTTCCGTTCCGCTGCGCCGCACACTCGGCGCATCACTCGTCGCGCTCTCCTTCTCCGCCTGCTCGGGCAACGAAGCGCCCGACGCGCTGCTCACGAAGGCGCAGGAATCGATCCGCGCCTCCGATCCGCGCAGCGCCGAGATCTACCTGAAGAACGTGCTGCAGCAGGAAGAAGCGAACGCGCAGGCGCGCTTCCTGCTCGGCGAGGTATACCTGCAGGGCAACGACCTGCGCTCGGCGGAGAAGGAGTTGCGCCGCGCGCGCGACCTCGGCTACGACCCGAAGCAGGTCGTGCCGGCGCTGCTCGAGACGATGCTCGCGCTCGGCGAAGCGCAGGCCGTCGTCGACCAGGCGAAGGACGCCTCCACCGGCGATCCGCTCGCCGACGCGCGCATCCGCACCGCGGCCGCGCGTGCGCACCTGCAACTCGGGCAGCGCGACGAAGCGCGCAAGGCCTTCGACGCGGCGCTCGCGGCGAAAGCCGACCACGCGCCGGCGAAAGTGGGTCTCGCGGCGCTGCAGGCGGGCACCGATCGTCCGGGCGCCCGTGCGGCCGTCGAGCGCATCCTGAAGGACGACCCCGATTCGGTCGATGCGCTGTCGCTGAAGGCCGATCTCGACATCGCCGATCGCGAGTTCCAGGCGGCGCGTGAATCGCTCGCGAAGATCGCAAAAGTGCGACCGAACGACGCGGCCAGCCGCGCCAAGCTCGTTTCCGTGTCGCTCGAGCTCAACGATCTCGACGGCGCGCAGCGCGACCTCGCCGAGTTGCGCAAGCTCGCGCCGAAGGTGCCGGTCACGCATTACCTGGTCGCGTTGATCCACAGTCGCAAGAACGAGCTGAAGGAGGCGCGCGACGAGGTCGAGGAAGCGTTGCGCCTGGCCCCCGACTACCTGCCCGCCGTCGGCCTGGCCGCCGGCCTGAGCCTGAGCGCCAACGCACTCGAGCACTCCGAACGCTATTCGCGCCAGCTGATCGACCGCCTGCCGCAGAACCCGGTCGGCTATCGCGTGCTGGGCGCCACCTACCTGCGGCGCAACGATCCGCAGAAGGCGCTCGACGCGGTCAAGCCCGGACTGAAGCAGCACCCCGACGATGCTCCGATGCTTGCCATCGCGGGCGAAGCCGCGCTGAAGCTGAACCAGCCGAAGGATGCGGCCGGCTACTTCCAGCGCGCTTCGCAACTGTCTCCCGAAGCCGCGCAGCCGCGCACCGGCCTGGGCCTGTCGCGCATCGCCGCCGGCGACACCGCCTCCGGCATCGAGGAGCTCGAGCACGCCACCGAACTCGACGCCGGCAACCAGCAGGCCGACGTCGCGCTGATCACGGCCCTGCTGCGCTCGCGCGAATTCGACAAGGCGCTCGCCGCCGTCGACCGCATGCAAAAGAAGGCCGAGCCCACCGATCCGCTTCCGTCGAACCTGCGCGGCAACGTGCTCGCCGCCAAGGGCGACCTGCCCGGCGCGCGCGCCGCGTTCGAGAAAGCGCTGCAGGCCGACCCGAAGTTCCTCGCAGCCGCGACGAACCTCGCCACCCTCGACCTGCGCGAAGGTCGTCCGGGCGACGCCCGGCAACGCTACGAAACGTTGCTGGCCAAAGACCCGAAGAACACGCAGGCCGGCGTCTCGCTGGCGATCCTCATGGCGCGCACTGGCAGCACGCGCGATGAGGTGCTCGCGCAACTGAAGCGCACGCGCGAAGCCAACCCCGATGCGGTGCTGCCGATCCTCGCCACCGCGCGCTACCTGATGGAGACGAACGCGCCGAAAGACGCAATTCCAATGCTGCAGGAAGCGGCCAACCGCAATCCGTCCGACGCGCGCATCCTCGATCAGCTCGCGATGGCATTTCGTCAATCGGGCCAGTCCGAACAGGCGATCTCAACCTGGGAGAAGGTGCTGCGCCTGAACCCGAAAGCCGCGCGCGCCCAGTTCCGCATCGGCGAGACGCAGCTCGCCGGCGGCAACCGCGATGCAGCGCTCGCCAGCTTCCGCAAGGCGTCGACGATCGCCCCCGACGCGATCGAACCGCGCGCGGCCACGGCGGCTGTACTGCAGCAGATGGGGCGCAAGGACGAGGCAATGCGCATTGCCACCGGCATGCGCGAAAACGAAAAGACGAAAGTCCCCGGCCTGATGCTCGAAGGCGATCTCAGTGCCGCCAATGGCAAGCTGCCCGAAGCGATCGAGAAATACCGCGCCGCCTTCGCCGTACAGAAGGCGCTGCCGATCGGCTCGAAATTGCACCGCGCGCTGCTCGCGGCGAAAAAGGAAGACGAAGCCGACCGCATGTTGCGTGACTGGATCCGCGCGGAACCGTCGGACCTGCGGCTGCGCATGTTCGCCGGCGAATCGCAGACCGCGCGCAGGCACTGGAAGGAGGCCTTCGAGCAGTATGCGGTGGTGCTCGAGAAGGAGCCGAAGAACCCGATCGCGCTGAACAACGCCGCCTGGGCGCTGCTCGAACTGAAGGACGAACGTGCCGTCGATTACGGCCGTCGTGCCTACGATGCGGCGCCGAAGTCGGCCGCCGTCGTCGACACGTACGCCACGATCCTCGTCGCCAAGGGCGACCGCAAGGGCGTCGAGCTGATGCGCGAGGCAGTCGCGCTCGCCCCAACCAGCCCGCAACTGCGCCTGCACCTGGCGCAGGCACTGGCGAAGTTCGATGACAAGGCAGGCGCCCGGGCGGAGATCGAGACGCTCCTGAAGACGACGTCGGAGGGGCCGGTTGCAGATTCGGCGCGGGCGATGTTGACGAAGCTGGATTGAGGTTTCGTTGACTGCCGAACCGGAACGCGCGAAAAGCGCGCACCAAGATGCTTCGCGCGGCTTTCGGCAACCGCCCGTCGGCGCTTGTCCTTCAACGGCCGCGCATCGGCTCCATCACGCCCCCGCCGCCGCCCCGCACCAGTCCCAGATACCATCCGATCGCCTCGCGCAACCCACGCCTGACATCGTGCGTCGGCTCGTATCCGAGCACCTCGCGAGCGCGCCCCACGTCCGCCAGCGAATGCCGCACGTCCCCGGCGCGGAACTCGCGAAACGACGGCGCGGCACGCGCCATCCGTGATGCGAGCGAAGGTTCGGCGGCAACCACAGCAGCCCGAATTGCCTCGAACAACTCCAGCAGCGTCGTACGTTCCCCGACCGCCACGTTGAACACCTCGTGCGGCGCCGGCAGCGAAGCGACCAGCCCCGCCCGCAAATTCGCCTGCACGGCATTGGCCACATAGCAGAAGTCGCGGCTCGTGAGCCCGTCTCCGTTGATCCACAGCGGCTCGCCACCGAGCAGCGCCGACACCCATTTCGGCACCACCGCCGCATAAGCGCCTTCCGGATCCTGCCGCGGCCCGAACACGTTGAAGTAGCGCAGCCCGACGCACTCCATCCCGTAGGTGCGAGCCCACGTGTCGGCGAAGAGCTCGTTCCCCGCCTTCGTCGCCGCATAGGGCGACAGCACGCGCCCCACCCGCGACTCGACCTTCGGCAGCGCCTCGTGGTCGCCGTACACGGAACTCGACGACGCATAGACAAAGCGGCGCACACCGGCGCGACGCGAAACGTCGAGCAGCTTCACGAAGGCATCGACGTTCGCCGCGAACGAACGCAACGGCTGCTCGATCGACCGCGGCACCGACCCTAGCGCCGCCTGGTGCAGCACGACGTCCACGCGGCCGCTACCTCCGTCGACCACGTCCGCGCATACCGCCTCGTCGCAAAGATCGCCTTCGATGAAGCGAAAGCGCGACCACGCACTCTCGCCGACTGCCCCCCTCACCTCGTCGAGATTGCGCCGATGCCCGGTAGCGAAGTTGTCCACGCCGACCACCTGCTGTCCGCCGCGCAGCAACGTCTCGACGAGATTCGAGCCGATGAATCCGGCAGCGCCCGTGACGAGCCAGCGTCGCTCGACGCCGCGAAGCAACGCGAGGTTCAGGTCGGGCTTCTCGCCCGCCGACTGGGCGCTCACCGCGTCGTCTCCGCAACTCGCAACGCGCTCGCTTCCGCTCTCGCGCTTCCCGCCCTCGCTCACAGCCTCCACAGACGCATCCCCGCACGCTCGACCGCCTGCGGATCGAACGCCGACTTCACGTCGACGAACACCGCCCCCGGCTGCGCCTTCGCCGCGATCCCCTCGACACCCAGCTCGCGATACTGCGCATGTGAAACCGCAGCCACCACCGCCGCCGCCTTCGGCAGCTCATCCCACGGCACGAGCTTCACGCCGTACTCGTGCATTGCCTCGTCCGGCTCGGCCACCGCGTCGTGCACGTGCACCTGCACCCCGTAGGTCTCGAGCTCGCGCACCACGTCGATGACTTTCGAGTTGCGCAGGTCGGGCACGTCTTCCTTGAAGGTGAGCCCGAGCACGATGACCGGAGAGTCCTTGATCGGAAAGCCCGCCGCCGCCATCTCGCGCACGGTGCGCTGCGCGATGAAGGCGCCCATGCCGTCGTTGATGCGCCGACCGGCGAGGATCACCTGCGGGTGATAGCCGAGCATCTCGGCCTTGTGCGTCAGGTAATAGGGATCGACGCCGATGCAATGTCCGCCGACGAGTCCCGGACGAAAGGGCAGGAAATTCCACTTGGTGCCCGCCGCCTTCAGCACCTCGTGCGTGTCGATGCCGACACGATCGAAGATCAGCGCCAGCTCGTTCACCAGCGCGATGTTCAGGTCGCGCTGCGTGTTCTCGATCACCTTCGCTGCTTCGGCCACCTTGATGCTGCTCGCGCGATGCACGCCCGCCTTGACCACCGAGCCATAGAGTTGCGCGACGCGCTCGAGCGTGTCGGCATCGTCACCCGACACGACCTTCACGATGCGCGTCAGCGTGTGCTCCTTATCGCCGGGGTTGATCCGCTCGGGCGAGTAGCCGACGTGGAAGTCGGTGCGCCATTTCATGCCCGAGCTCTCCTCGAGCACCGGGATGCACACTTCCTCGGTGGCGCCGGGGTACACCGTCGACTCGTAGACGACGATCGCGCCGCGCTTCATATGACGACCGCAGGTGCGGCTCGCCGATACCAGAGGAGAGAAGTCGGGTTTGTGGCCGATGTCGACCGGCGTAGGCACGGCAACGACGAGGAAGTCGGCGCGCGCCAACTCCGCCGGATCGTTCGTCACATGCAGCCGCTTCGCAGCAGCGAAATCATCGGCCGCCACCTCGCCCGTAGGGTCTTCGTGCCGTCGAAAATGCTCGATCTTCGATGCCGAAAGATCGTAGCCGATCGTCTCGAACGCCTTGCCGAATTCGACCGCCAGAGGCAGACCGACATAACCGAGACCGACGACGCCGACAATGCTCATGATGGGGTGCGGGAATTCCGAGTGTGTTAGAAAGAGACCGCTCGCAGGCAGCAATGCTACGGCGAGGCTACCCGCAGGCACGAGGAAGAATTCACCGGTCGGCAGGGTCGCCGATCTTACAATGAGGCCCCGGAACCTTCGAAGAACATGGCCCGAACATCCGGTTCATTCGCTGCTTCGATGCTGTTCGCATCGTTCCTTGCCGCGCCCCCAACGGCGCACGCGGCATCGAACGCGAACGAACTCGTGCGCGACGGCATCCGCTACGAGAACGCCGAGGGCTTCCCCCGCGATTACGACAAGGCGCTCGAGCTCTACTGCGCGGCTGCGCGGATGAACGATGCCGACGCCTTCCTTCGAATGGGCTGGATGTACGCCAATGCCCGCGGCCAGGCGCGCGACGACCAGATCGCCAACACGCTGTTCCGCCGCGCGGCGTCGCTAGGCAACGAAGCCGCCGCGCGACTCGCGCAAATGGTCCGCGGCGAGAAGAACCAGGACAAGCTCCCCGAGTGCCTCACACGGCGCGCGTCTTCGCCCTCGCCTCGCGGAGAGGGCTTAACGCCGGTCGTCGAACGGCCTGCGGAGTTCGGCGCGATGCCGGCCGGAGCGCGGCTGGCTCTCGGACGTACGATCGTCAAGCTCGCCGGCGAGTTTCAGCTGGATCCGCGACTCGTCTTCGCCGTACTGCGCACTGAATCCAACTTCGACCCGCTCGCCCGCTCCGCCAAGAACGCGCAGGGCCTGATGCAACTCATTCCCGAAACGGCCGAGCGTTTCGCCGTCCGCAACGCCTTCGACCCCCAGGAGAACCTGCGCGGCGGCATGCGCTACCTGCGCTGGCTGCTCTCGTACTTCAAGGGCGACGTCGTCCTCGCGTTGGCCGGATACAACGCCGGCGAGGGGGCCGTTGACCGCGCGCGTGGCGTTCCGCCCTATCCGGAAACCCTCGCCTACGTACAACGCATCCGTGCGCTCTACCCGCACGACCACCACCCGTTCGATGCCCGCGTGACCGACCCGTCGCCATGGCTGCAGAAGCAGGCGCGCCAGGCGGCGCTCGAGATGCAGGGAACAACCCGGCAGAGGTGATGTAGTTCCGGGCCCCTCAGGGCTCGGCATGGCATCTTTGCGGGCGCCGCCGACGGACGGTTCCGTCGCAGGGGCCGAATCGGGAACAAACTGTCTGATGCTCCGGCGGCGGTCGGGCCGGGGTGGTAAAAAGCACCGGGTGCCGAACCCGTAAAACGAGGAGTCTTTCGATGCTTCGATCCTTCGTCGCATTTCTGGCCGCCGTGCTGGTGGCGGGCTGCGCGTCCACGCTGCCGACGGCGCCGCCGACGGCGGCCGAACCCGAGTACCGCTACATCATCGGCCCCGGCGACACGCTGAACATCGTGGTCTGGCGCAACCCGGAGTTGTCCACCTCCGTACCGGTGCGCCCAGACGGTCGCATCACCACGCCGCTCGTCGAGGACCTCGTCGCGCAGGGCAAGAACCCCACCGACCTGGCCCGCGAGATCGAGACCGCGCTGAAGAAATACCTGCAGGATCCGGTCGTCACCGTCGTCGTCACCGGCTTCGGCGGCGGCAACGACGAGCAGATCCGCGTGCTCGGGCAGGCGGTGAAGCCCGCAACGCTACCGTATCGCCAGAACATGACGCTGCTCGACGTGATGATCGCCGTTGGCGGCCTCACCGATTTCGCTGCAGGCAACCGCGCGGTGCTCTTTCGCGGCGCCGAGAAGAAGGCCTACAACCTTCGCCTCGCAGACCTCATCAAGCGCGGCGAGGTCGACGCGAACATCCAGGTGCTCCCGGGTGACGTGATCATCATTCCCGAAAGCTGGTTCTGAAAGCGGTAGAGGCAGCATGGCAGAAACACTCGCCCTCATCCGATCGACGCTACGAGCGATCTGGTTCTATCGTTGGAGCGCGCTGCTGGTCGCCGTGGCGATCGGCATCGCCGGCGCGTTCTACGTCTGGAAGATGCCCGATCGCTACAGCGCGTCGGCACGCGTCTTCGTCGACACGCAGACGATCCTCAAGCCGCTGCTCAGTGGCCTGGCGGTGGAGCCGAACGTCAACCAGGTAGTCGAGATGATGGCGCGCACGCTGGTGAGCCGCCCGAATGCCGAGCGCGTCGTGCGCGCAGCCGACCTCGACCTGAAGGCGAATACGCAGGCCGAGCGCGACGCGATCATCGACCAGCTGATGCGAGGCATCCGGTTGAGCGCCGTATCGCGCGGCAACAATCTCTACGCCATCAGCTACGAGAGCACCGACCCGGGCACCGCGCGCAACGTCGTGCAATCGCTGTTGAACATCTTCGTCGAGTCGAGCATGGGCGCCAAGCGTCGCGACACCGCGCAGGCGCAGAAATTCATCGACGAGCAGATCGCAGGCTACGAGCAGAAGCTGGTCACGGCCGAAAGCGCGCTGAAGGACTTCAAGGTGCGCAACATGCGCTTGATGCCCGGACTTGCACCCGATTACCTCGCGCAGGTCGCGACGCTGGAATCGCAGCTGCGCGAAGCCCGGCTCGAGGTGCGGCAGGCCGAGACGGCGCGCGACGAACTGCGCAAGCAGATGACCGGTTCGGCACCGCTGGTCCTCGGGCCTCCCGAGATCCCGGTGGCGAGCGCGTTGTCGTCTCAACCCACCGAATTCGACGGGCGCATCGAAGCGCAGCGCCAGCGACTGGACGAACTCAAGCTTCGCTTCACTGGCGTGCACCCCGACGTTGTCGCAACCGAGCGCGTGCTGAAGGAGCTCGAGGCACAACGCGATGCGGCGCGCAAGAAAGCCGCGGAAACAGCCGCGGCAGCCCCCGACGGGGGAACGGTCGCCAACCCGATCTTCCGGGAGCTGCGCATCGCACTGGCCGATTCCGAGGCGCACGTCGCTGCGCTGCGGACGCGCGCCGCCGACTTCGAGAACCGACTGGCAGAGGCGCGCGAGCTCGCGCAGGCGGTGCCGCGCATCGAAGCCGAGTACAAGCAGCTGAATCGAGACTACGACGTCAACAAGGCCAACTACGAGAAGCTGCTCAATCGACGCGAGTCCGCGCAGATGTCGGGCGAGCTCGACGCATCGGCGGGAATCGGCGAGTTCCGCGTCATCGATCCGCCTCGCGTCGATCCGAAACCGGTCGGACCGAACCGCCCGGCGCTGCTCGGGATTGCGCTGTTAGCGTCGCTCGCCGGCGGAGTGGCCGTCGGATTCCTGCGCGACCAGTTGCGTCCGACCTTTCTCGATCTGCGCTCGCTCGCCCGCGATACCGGATTGCCGCTGCTCGGCGGCGTCTCGTACATCTCCACCGCGGCCGAGCGGGCCCGTGCCCGATTCGCCACGATCGCCTTCACGGGCAGCACCGTCGGATACGTGGCCGTGTTCGGGCTTGCAATTGCTTATTACGCGCTGAAAGGCGCACCGCACTGAGGACGCCCATGAGTCTGATCGAACGCGCCGTTGCGCGGCTGAACGCGGAGCAGGGCGCCGCGGACGTCTCTTCGCCACCGGCAGGTCCCGCACCCTCCGGAGCCGAGCGCCGCACCTCGATCGAAGCTTTCGCCGATCGCCTCGACGCCGGCGCAGCCGACGAAGTTGCGGTGGTCGAGGCCGAGCCGCGGGCGCGCGGTGCAGCGCCCGAGCGGACGATGCAACCAGTTGCGCCGCACGTCGAGCGCGAACCGGTGCGCATCCACCTCGAGGGCCTGCGCGCGCGAGGCATGGTCGTGCCGAACGGCCCTGCAACGCAAAGCGCACACGAATTTCGCGTCATCAAACGTCCGCTGCTCGGCAACGCCTTCGGACGCCACGGGCAGGCTCCGGTCAGGAACGGCAAGCGCATCATGGTCACCAGCGCGTTTCCGGGCGAAGGCAAGAGCTTCACGTCGGTGAACCTGGCCATGAGCATCGCAGCCGAGCGTGACCACGGCGTGCTGCTCATCGACGCCGACGTGGCGCGTCCGACGATCCCACGCGAACTCGGCATTCACGCCGACGTCGGGCTGATGGACTGGCTGATCGACGGCGGTCCCGACCTCTCCCAGCTGGTGCTGCCGACGAACGTCGAGACCCTTTCGTTGCTGCCGGCCGGGCGCCATGACCAGCACGCCACCGAATGGCTCGCGAGCGACGCCATGGGACGCCTGCTCGATGAGCTCACCAAGCGCTATCCCGATTGCGTGCTGATCTTCGACTCGCCCCCGTTGCTCGTGACGACCGAGGCCCGCGTGCTCGCGTCATACATGGGGCAGATCGTCATGGTCGTGGAGTCGGGGCGCACGCCCCGGGAAGCGGTCACGCAGGCGCTGTCAACCATCGAGTCGAACGAGATCGTCGGTCTCGTGCTGAACAAGGCGCGCAACATTGAGAGCAACGGCTACTACCAGGGCTACGGATACGGCTACGGATACGGGGCGGCGAGCTCCTCGTAGCGCCTTGCGCATCGGGTCGGGCAGCACACCTCGCGCGCTCCTGGGCGCGGCGGCGCTCGCGCTGTCGACCGGCGCTGCCGCTCAAGGTCTCTTCGGCCTGGGCTATCCGCTCGAGAAACCCGGCCTGCAGCCGGGCGTGCGTGCCAGCGCCACGTGGTCCGACAACGTCCGGCACCGCGCCGGAGGCGGCGACAGTGACCTCATTCTCGAGGTTTCGCCGTACATCGTGGCGGAATCGAACGCGCCGCGCGCCAACTACCGTCTCTTCTACCAGATCCGCAACTTCCTGCGGGTGAGCGAAGGCGAGACGAACTTCTTTCGCCAGGCGCTCAACGCGCAGGGCAGCTTCGCGCTCATCGACGATCGCTTCGGCGTGGACCTCACGGGCTACATGGGAACGATCGGCGCGTCGGCGATGGGGCCGATCACGACCGATCCCGCATCATCGTTCAGCAACACCGCGAACGTGCGCCACTTCAGCGTCTCGCCGTGGTATCGCGACGTGCTGGGGCGGCTGGCCACGTACCAGTTGCGCTATACGGCCGCGCATAGCGGTGGTAGCAGCAGCTTCGCCACGGCGAAGCTCAGCCAGACGGCGTCCGCCCAGGCCGACGGCATCCAGGGCGCGTCAAAGTGGAACTGGCGCTGGTACGGGTCGATCCAGCGCCGGGAGTTCAACAGCGGCTTCACGCGCGATCGTCAGCACTCGGGCGGCATGCTTTTCTACAGCGTCTACCCGACGCTGCGCGTGTATGGAATGATCGACTACGAGCAGATCGACGGCCTGCGCAACGAGGACGGCGACACCGACGGCTACGGTCCCGGCGCCGGATTCGACTGGACGCCGTTCGAGCGTACCAGCGTCAGCGGATCGGTCTCGAAGCGCTATTACGGTACGGTCGGCAACCTGAGCCTCGCACACTCGACGCAGCGCACGACGATGGGTCTGCGCTGGTCACGATCGGTGCTCACCAGCGCCGACGCTTCGCTGCTGATGTTCAATCCGTCATCGCTCACCTCTGGATTCGGCGCCGGGATCGGCCGGGAAAATCCCGTCATAACCAGCCTGCTCTCGTCAGGCATCGTGCTGCCGCCGGGAACCGTGCTCACGCAGGGCATGTTCACCGACGCTGCGATAATGACCCGGCAATTGACCGCGTTCTGGGGTCTGCGAGGCGCGCGCAACTCGCTCACTTTCACCGGCTTCTTCTCGAACCGCGAATCGACCACCGAACTGCAATCGAACACGCAGTTCAGCGGAATCCGCGGCAGTGCCGTTTTCGGCGGAATCTTCGTCGGCGAGATTCGCGAGCGCGGTCTCATCGCGTCGTACTCGCATCGGCTCGATGGCAGGTCGGCGATAGACGTCGTCGCCGATCGTCGCCGCATCGAATCCCCCACCGCGTTCTTCGAGACGCAGTACACGTCGTTTCGCGTCGGCTACCGCACATGGATCACGAGCGACATGGAAGGCTTCGCCGGCGTGCGCCGACGCGTCCAATCGGGTCACGGGCGTAGCGCTTCGTACGACGAAAACTCGATCTACGCCGGCGTCGACATGAGGTTCTACTGATGTACGAGGCGTTCTACCGGCTCTCCGGCAAGCCGTTCCAGCTCAGTCCGGACCCGGAGTTCTTCTTCGGCAGCCGCGGCCACCGGCGCGCGATGGCGTATCTGGAGTACGGGCTGCACCAGGCCGAAGGGTTCATCGTGGTCACGGGCGAAGTGGGCGCCGGCAAGACCACGCTGGTGCAGCAGTTGCTGCGCCGTTTGCCGGCGAACAACGTCGTGCCGGTGCAGATCGTCACCACGCAACTCGAGGCAGAAGACCTGGTTCGAATCGTCGCCAGTTCCTTCGGGCTGCCCACCGACGACACGAACGACAAGTCGACGCTGCTGATCCGGCTCGAAGCGTATCTGCGCGAGCTGCAGGGACAGGGCAAGCGCGCGCTGCTCATCGTCGACGAAGCGCAGAACCTCGGGGCGCGCGCCATCGAGGAACTGCGCATGCTGTCGAACTTCCAGCTCGGCACGAAGGCCACGCTGCAGAGCTTCCTGCTCGGGCAGCCGGAGCTGCGCGACCTGATGCAGCGCCCGGAGATGCGCCAGCTGAAGCAGCGCATCATCGCCGCCTACCACCTGGGCCCGCTCGATCGGGCCGAGACGCAGCAGTACATCGAGTACCGCCTCGCGCACGTGGGATGGAAGGGAGATCCTTCCTTCGACGCGGCCGCCTTCGATCGCATCTTCGCGCTCACGCACGGCATTCCGCGCCGGATCAACACGCTCGTCGATCGACTGCTGCTCGCGGGCTATCTCGGCGAGAAGCACGCCCTCGTCGAAAGCGACGTCGTCGACGTCGCGAGCGAGTTGAAGGTGGAATTGGGCCCGCGGCGCAATTTCGTCGGCGCGGTCGCAGCACCGCCCAGCGCGGCCCGGACGAACGGTGGCACGGCGGCCGAAGCCGCGCTGGCCGACACTGACGAGGCCGATTCCACCGGACGGGCGGCGTCCCTCGCCGCGCTCGAGGAGCGCGTCGCGCTGCTCGAATCGACTACGGGCATGATCTTCGGCACGCTGAAGAAGGTCCTGCGGATGCTTCGCAGCCGCGCCTCGAACAGCGAGCGAACGGTGGCCTGAGCGGACACTGCAGCATGCAGCAACCCGCGGTCAACGCGATGTCGATCGACGTCGAGGACTACTTCCAGGTGGCAGCCTTCGCGCCCTACATCGGACGGGAACGCTGGGATGCGATACCGTGTCGTGTCGAGAAGAACGTCGCCGTCATCCTCGAACTTCTCGAGCGACACGAGACGCGTGCGACGTTCTTCACGCTCGGCTGGATCGCCGAGCGCTACCCGGCGTTGATTCGGCAACTCGTCGACTGCGGCCACGAGCTGGCCAGTCACGGTTATTCCCATCAGCGCGCGAACGAGCAGACGCCCGACGCGTTCCGCGAAGACCTCTCGCGCGCGAAGGCACTGCTCGAAGACATCGGGGGCGTCGCTGTGCGAGGCTACCGCGCACCGAGCTTCTCGATCGGTGCATCGAATCTCTGGGCGCACGACGTAATCGCCGAAACCGGGCACGCGTACAGCTCGAGCGTCTACCCGATCGCACACGACCACTACGGAATGCCGGAGGCGCCGCGCTTCGCGTGGCGCACGACTTCGGGCGTGATCGAGATTCCGCCGAGCTCGCTTCGAATGCTGGGGCGCAATCTGCCCGCCTCCGGAGGCGGCTATTTCCGCCTGCTCCCCTACCCGCTGTCGCGCTGGAGCATTCGACGCATCAACGAGCGCGACGGCGAACCGTGCATCTTCTACTTTCACCCTTGGGAACTAGACCCCGAGCAGCCGCGCGTGCAGCAGGCGGGAGCCAAATCGAGATTCCGCCATTACGTGAATCTCGAGCGGATGGCGGGCCGGCTCGACCGCCTGCTACGCGACTTCCGCTGGGGTCGAGTGGACGAGGTCTTCGCGTCGCAACTCGAATCCGCGGGTGTGCAGAGGGAGGCTGTGCAATGAACCGCGAGGACCCGCACCTCCTGCAGCAGCCGGCCGGCAATCGTCCGGATCCGATGGCCGCGGAAAGCGCAGAGCGTGTCGCGGCAGCACCCGTGCAGGTCGAGGTCACGGTTGCTGGCGATGCCGACCGGGAAGCCTGGCAACGCTGGCTCGAGGCACGCCCGGAAGCGACGATCTATCACGACTGGGCCTGGCGACACGTGTTGCGCGAAGCCTTCGGCCATCGGCCTCACTACCTCGTCGCGAGGCGCGGCACGCAGGTCGTCGGCGTGCTGCCGATGGTCGAGGTCAAGTCACTGCTCTTCGGGCATTCTCTCGTCAGCCTGCCCTTCTGCCCCTACGCAGGGCCGCTCGCCGAAGACCGTGAAACGCACAACGCACTCGATGCCCGCGCGGAAGCGATCGGCCGCGAACTCCACGTCGATCACGTCGAATACCGCAGCCTCGGCGAATCGCATCGAGACTGGCCACGCCAGGACCTGTACGTCACGTTCCGCAAAACCATTTCCGCCGAACCGGAAGCCAACCTGGCGGCGATCCCCCGCAAGCAGCGCGCGATGGTGCGCAAGGGCATCCGCAACGCCCTGCAGAGCGACACCGGCGATCTCAACGCGTTCTTCGCGCTCTTCGCCGACAACGTCCACCGGCACGGGACGCCTGCGCACAGCAGGCGCTTCTTCGAACTGCTGCTACAGGCGTTCGGTGAGCGCGCCGAGGTGCTCGTCGTGCGCGACGCGAAGCGCGAGCCGCTCAGCGCCGTGCTGAGCCTGTACTTCCGCGACGAGGTGTTGCCGATGCACGCCGGCGACGCGCCGCGGGCGCGCGAACTCGCCGCGAACGACTTCAAGTACTGGGAACTGATGCGTCGAGCAACCGAACGCGGCTGCCGCGTGTTCGACTACGGTCGCAGCAAGCGGGGAACAGGGCCGTTCGACTTCAAGAAGAATTGGGGCTTCGAGCCGACGCCGCTCACCTACGAGTACCGGTTGTTACGCGGCCGGGCGATTCCGCAGAACAACCCGCTGAATCCGCGCTACCGGCTGATGATCGCGACCTGGCGGCGACTTCCGCGGTGGCTCGTAGGAGCGATCGGGCCGTACATCGTGCGTGGGCTCGGATGAAACCAGAGTTTCCAGGGATGCCGCTGCAGCCGGTCGACGCCGGTATACCGACGCGTCGTCGGCCCTTCAGCCTCGAAGGCACAACCGGGGCGGTGCTGGCAAGCTTTCTCTTCGCCTGCCTGCTGTCGATCACCGTCTTCCCCGACGTCTGGGCATCCATGGTCCGCGTCTGGACGAACTCGGAGACCTTTGCACACGGTTTCATTGCGCTGCCCTGCGCAGCGTGGATGCTCTGGCGGCGCCGCGGCGACTGGCAGGCGATCCCGCAGTACACCTGGTGGCCGGCAACGATCGCGCTCGCCGCCTGCGGTCTCCTCTGGCTGGTCGGCCGACTGGGCGGCGTATCCTCGCTCGAACAGTTCGGCGTGGTCGGGATCATTCCGGCGACGATGCTGCTGCTGGTCGGCCCAGCCCTCAGCCGCGCGATCGCCTTCCCGCTTGCGTTCCTCTTCTTCGCAGTGCCGGTCGGCGAATTTCTCACGCCGATCATGATGGACTACACGGCCGATGCCACCGTCGCCGCGGTTCGCTGGAGCGGCGTCCCCGTGTTCCGGGAAGGCCTTCACTTCTCGCTTCCGAGCGGGCGCTGGTCCGTCGTCGAGGCTTGCAGCGGACTGCGCTACCTCATCGCCTCGCTCGCGCTCGGCGTGCTCTACGCCTATCTGCAGTTCCGTACGTTGCGCTACCGCCTCGCGTTCGTCGCTCTGGCGGTCGTCGTGCCCATCGTCGCGAACTGGGTGCGTGCTTACGGCATCGTGATGCTCGGGCACATATCGAACATGAAGCTCGCCGCGGGCGTCGATCACCTGGTTTACGGCTGGCTGTTCTTCGGGCTGGTGATGGCGCTGCTCTTCTGGGTAGGCTCGCTATGGCACGAACCTGCTTCTGCGAGCATGGAGGTTCCTGCGACGCGCGATCCCGCAGCGACAGCCGAGTTCACGCTGTCGAACAAGAGACGCATCGCATTGGTTCTCGCCGCCATCGCCATCGTCGCCGTCTGGCGTCCGGTCTCGACAACACTGCTCGATCAATCGAGATCCTTCGATGGCGTCGCACCGCTGCGCGCGGCAGTGAGTGGATTGCCTGCCGCGCAGACGCTGGACTACCAACCACACTACGACGGCGCATCAGGAACGCTACGCGTCGCGCACGCGATCGACGGGATACCTGTGGAGCTGCACGCGTTCCACTACGCGCGCCAGCACGAGACGAGCGAAATGGTCCACGGCAGCAACTACGTGGTTCGCGCCGACGACTTCCAGTCGCAGATCCTCTCGACGTCGACACGCGGTACTCCGTGGGGAAGCGTCGCCTCCTACCGGATCCGCCGTTCGGAAACCGGCCCGCTGCTCGTCTGGCAGTGGTACGCCGTCGCCGGCACGCAGACAGCCAATCCATATCTCGCCAAGGCAGCCACGGCCTGGTCGCTGCTGACGGGACGCGGAGACGAATCACTCGCGATCGTGCTGGTCACTCCGATCGAAACCGGCGGCGGCGCCACCTCCCGCGAGCACCTGCGCGCGGCTGCCCACCGGCTCGGTGTGTTCGCCGACGCGCTTCAGCCCGCCATCCGCGTCGTCGTGCAGGCACCTGTCCGGCAATGAAGGCAGGAACAGCACACCTGGTTCACGTCATCCATCGCTTCGACACCGGAGGGATGGAGAACGGCGTGGTCAACCTGGTGAACCGGCTCCCGGCGAACCGGTTCCGGCACACGATCGTTCCCCTCACCGATAGCGGTCGAATCGCTGCACGCATCACGAATCCGCAGGTGCGAATCGAGCCCCTGCGGCTTCGGCCCGGACCGCTCGCCCTGGCGCTCCCGAAGTTGTGGAGTGCATTTCGCAGGCTGCGCCCGTCGATCGTGCACACGCGCAACGTCGGCACGCTCGAAGCGCAGATCGCCGCCCTGCTCGCCGGAGTCCCCGTGCGCGTGCATGGCGAACACGGCTGGGAGGTGCACGACCTCGTCGGCAGCAACGCTTCGCTGCGGCGAACGCGCCGGCTTCTGCGGCATTTCGTGCATGCACAGGTTGCGCTGTCGACGCCCACCCTCGCGTATCTGCGCGATCGCGTAGGCGTGCCCGGCACTCGATTGCACTCGATCTGCAATGGCGTCGACACCGAAGTCTTCTGTCCTCGCACGCCTGCCGAAGAACGCGAGCGAAGCCGCGCGACCGCCGACCACGGCGGCCCAGGGGCGCTCGTAATCGGTTACGTGGGTCGCCTGGCGGACGTCAAGAATCCGATGCTCCTCGTCGACGCTTTTCAAACACTGCACGCGCAAGCGTCGATCAGCAACCCGGCGCTCGCGCGGCGGCTGCGGTTGCGGATCATCGGCGACGGCCCGCTCGCCGGTGCCCTGTACGAGCGCCTCCGGCGCTCGCCGCTACAGGACCGGATCGAGGCGGTTGGCGCCCGTGACGACGTCGCCCGTTGCCTGCGTGACCTCGACATATACGCACTGCCCTCGCTGGCCGAGGGCATCAGCAATACGTTGCTCGAGGCAATGGCCAGCGGCCTGCCCTGTGTGGCGACCTCCGTGGGAGGCAACGCAGAATTGATCGAAGACGGGGTCAGCGGTACGATCGTTGCGACAAACGACGCGAGAGCGATGGCCGAGGCGCTCGGGCGCTACGCAGTCAGCGAAGCGCTACGTCGGTCGCACGGTATGTGCGCTCGCCTGCGCACCGTCGAACGCTTCGGCATCGACCGGATGATCGCTGGATACGAAGCTCTGTACACCGACCTGTTGCTGCGCCATCGGGTCGTCGAGCCGTCCTGGGCCGCGGCGTCGACGAAGCGGACCGCCACGCTCGCTCGATCGGGGACGAACTGAGAATGTGCGGTCTGACCGGCATTTTCGACCCACGCTCGGCGACGCGATGCGACCCTTCACTGCTGCGCCGGATGAACGACATCCAGCATCACCGCGGTCCCGACGAAGGATCGATCCACATCGAGGAGCATGTGGGGCTCGGCCATCGCCGGCTATCGATCATCGACGTCGCCACCGGACAGCAGCCCCTCTTCAACGAAGACGGCACCGTGGTCGTCGTGCTGAACGGTGAGATCTACAACTTCGAAGCGCTCCGAAACGAACTCGAAGCGGCGGGGCACGTATTCCGCACGCGCAGCGACACCGAAGTGATCGTGCACGGTTGGGAGCAATGGGGCGAAGATTGCGTGCACCGCTTTCGCGGCATGTTCGCCTTCGCGCTGTGGGACCGCAACCGCAAGACGCTTTTCCTCGCACGCGACCGCCTCGGCGTCAAACCGCTCCACTGGGGGCAACTCGCGGACGGCACCGTGCTATTTGGCTCCGAGCTGAAGACGCTCACGGCGCACCCTCGCTTCGATCGCGCGCTCGACGAGCGCGCCATCGAGGACTACTTCGCGTTCGGCTACGTGCCCGACCCCAGGACGATCTACCGAAGCGCGCACAAGCTCGCTCCGGCGCACGTGCTCACCTGGAAGGTCGGGCAGCAGCGGCCCACGATCCGTCGCTACTGGGACGTCTCTTTTGAGGCCGACGAGCGGATCACGCTCGCCGATGCCTGCGTGCAACTGCGCGAGCGCCTCGCGGAATCGGTCCGGTTGCGCATGATCTCCGAGGTTCCGCTCGGGGCGTTCCTGTCGGGTGGTGTCGACTCGAGCGCGGTGGTCGCGATGATGGCGACGATGAGCGACCGGCCGGTGAAGACCTGCTCGATCGGATTCGACGTAGCGTCGTTCAACGAGTCCGAGTTCGCGCAGAAAGTCGCTACGCGCTACCGGACCGACCATTTCACGCAGGTCGTCGACAGCGACGATTTCGGGCTGATCGACCGCCTGGCGGCGCTGTACGACGAGCCGTATGCCGACAGTTCTGCGATTCCCACCTATCGCGTTTGCGAACTCGCGCGCAAGCGCGTGACGGTGGCGCTATCCGGCGACGGCGGCGACGAAACCTTCGGCGGCTACCGCCGCTACAAATTCCATGTACGTGAGCAGGCGCTGCGCGACCGCCTTCCGTCGGCGGTACGCCACACGCTGTTCGGCGCGCTCGGGCGCGTCTATCCGCAACTCGACCGGTTACCGCGCATGTTCCGCGCACGGGCGACGTTCCAGGCGCTCGCCCGCGACGCGGTCGATGCCTACTGCCATTCGGTATCGATCGTTCGCGACGACGACCGCGCGCGGCTGTTTTCGCGGGAATTCCGTCGACGCCTCGGCGGCTACCGCGCCCGCGAGGTCTTCCACGAGCACGCGGCGCGTGCGCAGACCGACGACGCGCTGTCGCTGATCCAGTATCTCGACTACAACACCTACCTTCCGGGCGACATCAACACGAAGGTAGACCGGGCCAGCATGGCGCACTCGCTGGAGACGCGCGAACCGCTGATGGACCACCCCCTCGTCGAATGGGCCGCTCGCCTTCCCGCGTCGCTGAAACTCTCCGGAGGAGAAGGAAAGTTGCTGCTCAAGAAGGCGATGGAGCCTTTGTTGCCGGAAGACGTGCTCTATCGCCCGAAGATGGGATTCGCGGTGCCCCTGGCGAACTGGTTTCGGGGGCCGCTGCGCGGCGAAGTCGAGAGGGTGTTGAAGGGCGATGCACTTGCGGATACCGATTACCTCGACCCGAGGACGCTTTCCCGAATGGCAGACGAGCACCTCGCCGGCGTGCGCGATCGGAGCGCGCTCATCTGGTCGGTATTGATGTTCGAGCGCTTCGTGAACGGAACCGCGAGCCGACGTGGACGGGAATCGACCGCCGAAGAAGCGGTAGCCACGGTCTGAAAGACGGGATGTGACGCAATGCGCCGAATAAAACCGGCCCTGCGGGAAGTCCGCCGCCTCGCCCGGCAGTACTCGCTGGGAATATCGCAAGAGGCAAAGGAAACGGGCTCCCTGATCGGCGGCGCGTATCGAATCGCTCGCGCGCGCCTCGGATACGGAGTCGGGCCGCTCTACTACTCGCTGTACCGTTTCTCGACGGTGCCGCAAAGCGAGTGGGGAAACTACGTCACCGACGATCCGGCCTTCAAGGAACGCTTGCGTGGAATGAGCCGGCCGGCAATGCACCGGATCGCGCAGAACAAGGCGCTGATGTACCAGCACTGCGTTCGCCACGGGGTGCCGACGATCCCGGTGTTCTGCCTGATCGGCGACTCGCCGGACCCTCTGGGCCCCGAAGTGCGCAGCGGCAACGATCTCGCTGAATGGCGCGCGGTCATGCAATCGAGTCCCGGGGATCTCTTCGTCAAGTCGGTCGATGGCACGTACGGCGAGGGATCGTTCGCGGTTTCGCACGTGCGCGAAAATCTATACCGGTACGAAGGCGTCGAAGGAACGATCGACGACCTGCACCGACACATCCAGGCGAAGTTGAGCCAGGAGAAGGGGTGGATCGTTCAACCACGCATCCGCTCGCATCCGGGGCTCGGTGGAGTGGTGTCGTCGCACGGCCTGGCAACGGCCCGGGTCGTGACCGCGATGCAGGAGGGCGCAGCGCGCGCCGTCGTCGCCGGGTTCAAGGTGACGGTGGGTACGAACGCCACCGACAACTTCTCGAAGGGCGCTTCGGGCAATCTCCTCGCGGGAATCGATCTCGCAACCGGAACCCTGTCGCGAGCGTGGGGATCGAGGCGCAAGGACTGGCCGGAAATCACCGACTTCGAAATCCATCCGGAAACCGGCAAGAAAATCGCGGGGTTCACGCTGCCGCTCTGGAACGACCTGGTTCAGTGCGCCTTGCGCGCCCAGGAAAGCCTGCCGGAACTCCGCAGTGCCGGCTGGGACATCGCAATTTCCGAGCGCGGCGTCCTGGTCGTCGAGGCAAACCTGACGTACGACCTTTCGATCCTGCAGATCGCGCATCAGCGAGGGCTGAAGCGCGAAATCTCGTCCGTGTTGGAGTCGGCGCAGCGCTAAGTTGCTCCCTTCAACGACGAGAGTTGTGGTTCCTTGCAACGTCCAGTGACAGCGTACCGTTGAGTACGTCGAGGCCGTTAGCGGAGGGAACCGACCGGTAGGTGTTTCCGGGCACCCGAATTGCGGACTTCCTCCGCTTGCTTTGGGATCTCGGACGCCTCATGCAACAAGCCGCGCCCCGGCGCTCGTCGCAACTCGACGCGCCTGCGCTTGCCCGGCTGACAGGCGGGCAATGGACCTCGTTGCCCCCCTCCGAGTGGCGGTACGGGGGGTTGTGTTGTTCCGCCTTCGACCACGCGCCCGGTCAGCTCGTCCTCGTCAAGACCGCGCAAATGGAGTACGGCGTCGATCGGGAGCGCTTGGACACCAAACTCGCGCGCAGCGGGCTACTGGCGGCTCCGGACTCGGATCTGTCCGGCATTCGAGCACCTGTGCTGCAGGTCGATTCGGTTCCCGAGGCGTTGCGCGCACTCGTCGCACACCTGCGTCAGAACAGCGCCACGACTGCCGTCGCAGTGACCGGCAGCGTCGGCAAGACAAGCTCGTGCCAACTCTTGAAACACCTGTTGTCGCGGCAGGGAAGCGTGCGGTCCAACGGGCAAAAGAACTTCCACGATGGCGTCCTGTGCCAAGCCGCGAATCTGGGCACCGCCGACTTCCTCGTCGTCGAAGTATCGCTGCAGGCGCTCCTGCAGGGCGCAACGGCCGAGCTCCGCCCCCACGTAGCGCTGCTTACGCACGTGTCCCCGGTGCACATGGACTTGCACAGCGGCCTGGCCGAACTCACCGAGAAGAAAGCCAGCATCTTTGCGCACCTGCCGTCCGATGGAACAGCCGTCATCAACCGGGATCTCGAACATTTCGAACGCGCTGAGGCCATCGCACGTCGCAGCGGAGCGCGGATCGTCACTTTCGGGGAGAGCCAGGCTGCCGACTGCCGATTGCTCGACTACGACGCCGAGTCCGGCACCGTCACCGCCCGGTTCGGCAATGAGCATCTGAGCTACCGGCTGAGCCTGCCGGGTCGCCACATGGCGCTCGACAGTCTGGGCGTTCTCGCCGCTGCGCACGCCGCGGGGGCCGATCTCAACGCAGTCGTTGCCGAGTGCGCAACGGTGCAACCCGCAATCGGACGCAGCCGAATCGAGAAGCTGCGGGTGTGCGGGCGACACATAACGGTGGTCGACGATTCCTACAATGCGAGCCCGGCTTCCATGCAAGCGGCCTTCGGGCTGCTCGCGTCGCTGAGGCCAGGTTCCAACGGCCGGCGCATCGCGGTCCTGGGCGACATGCTCGAACTGGGCGTCGAGTCTCGCGCGCAACACGAGGCGCTGGCAGAACCATTGCGCCAGGCCGGCATCACGAATGTCCTGCTCTGCGGCGAAGCGATGCACGCCTTGCGCGATCGCCTCGCTTCGTCGTGCCAGGTTCGATGGTTCGATTCCCCCGGCGAAATGCTCGAACCGCTGGCTCGCAGCCTGTGCGAGGGAGACGTCATCCTTTTCAAGGGCTCGCACGGAAGCCACGTGCGTGAAGTCGCCGCGCAACTGCGGTTGCTAAGTCTCCTGCCAGCGCCGGTTGCGCGCTTGCAACAGTCGTCGGTGTCTGCCTTTCTCCTGATTCAGAACGCGCTCGAGTGGGCCAGGCCGCGCGCCCCAGCGCCATTGCGCCGGTGGGTGAACTGGCAATTCCAGAAGCTGGGCGGCCTCGTCTGAGCCAAGCCGGTCAGCATGTAACCCAAGGAATGCGAGCGATGTCGTCGTCCCAGAAAACCGCGCTCGACAACGTATACGGCGTCCTGCTCAAGCCTTATGCGCGCTTGCACGCGGGCCGGCGTCAACCGCCGCCGTGGACTCGCCCGCTACGGCGAACTGCGAAGGCGGTACTTTCCGTTGCGCGCTATGGGCATGACGTGTCCCGCCATCATTCGGTGGGCGTCGCACGCCAGGCCGCCATGCTGTTGCATCGGTTGAACGAAGGGTTCAGCGTCGAGGACTTCTATCGCTATCGACTGTACCGCGAGACGGACGAGGTGCTCTTCGTGCCGTCACAGTTCAACTACGAGATCAGGTCGAACCTCTATCGCCGGCTCGCCGTCGATGCCGAACTGCTGGCCGACAAACGCCGCTTCGCGCGTGCCGCGGTGGCTGCCGGCTTGCCGACACCGGAGATGGTCGCGGAGTTCTCCGACGGCACGATCGAGTGGTGGAGCGGCAACTCGCTTCCCGGCGCGCACCTTTTCGCAAAGGAAGCACAGGCGATGTGCGGTCAGGGTGCGATGTCGTGGTCGTGGGACGGTGCGGGTTGGGTCGACCAGGAATCTGGAGCCGCCTGCGACGAAAAGGGCTTGCTGGCGCACCTCGTGGAACTCTCTCAAAAGGCCCCTTACGTCCTGCAACGACGCCTGTCGAACCACCCCGACCTCCTCGAATTGAGCCCGGTCGGTCTCTGTACAGTCCGGGTAGTCACTTTTCGCTCGCGCGGGGGCGGAGATCCCCGAATCCTGCTGTGCGCTTTCCGCATCCCGAGGAGCGGAGACATAGCCGACAATTTTGCGCGCGGCGGTCTCGCGTGCACGATCGACATGGACACGGGCACTCTCGGAATCGCAGTGCTGAAGGATCTGCACCACGCGCATCTCGACCTGGACAGAATTCCGGACACCGGAGCGAAAGTAAGCGGCCGAGTCCTGCCCTGTTGGGACGCGGTCAAGGCGCTTGCCGTGCGTGCGCACGACTGCTTTCCGCAATTTCCATCGGTCGGATGGGACATTGCGATCACCGATCACGGACCCGTCGTGCTGGAAGCGAACTACAACTGGGATAGCGTGCTCGCGCAACAGGTCGGCTGCTGCCCTCTCGGCGGAACGGAATGGACGGACCACCTGCTCGAGTGGGCGCAGGAGAATCCTGGGGCAGAAGGCGATTCGGAGGCGCGAACGGCGCAATCGAATTAGGCAACGTCGGTAACTGTCCTTCAATCGTTTTCTGTCAGCGGTACAGCGAGAGGCGAGGATTCCGTGAAACTGATCGACGTCGAGAAAAGAACGACGACGGACCACGTCCGGCTCGTCGGCCGGGTGGCGCCGCGCCCACACGGGCACGCGGTCGTGCCTTGGGCAATCAACGAGCGCGAGTTCGCCAACACGCCCGATGGCTCAGGGGAAATCTATTTCGAATTTCCTCGACACTACGAAAACTTTGTTTCCGAGTCTGCCGACCCGTTCGCGATCGCCCTTCTGCTGCCGTCGATGGCTGCGGGCGAACCGCTCGAGATCGGGCCCAGGATTTCGTCGTCGCTGCTTTTCCAGTTGGCCTTCATTCGGGACGTCTGGAACACGTGGTACCCGAAATTCCACAAGACGAAGATCGTCGCCACTGCCCGCGACGAACCGCCACCACCTCGCGCTCCTCGGGCAGCAACGTTCTTTTCCGGAGGCGTCGATTCGTTCTACACATTGCTGAAGCGGCGTGACCACGATCCGTTGCCGGTTGCGCTTTCGCATCTCATCTTCATGCATGGCGTGGAGCGCAGCCTCGAAGACAGCCAGGGCGTCGAATCCTCGCAGCGTCGGGTCGAACAACTCGCCCGGGCGGCCGGCGTCGAGACGATCGTAGGCAAGACGAACCTGCGGACGGTCTTCCCCTTGCACTGGGAGAAGTACTATTTCGGCAGCGTCCTCGCGGCCACCGCGGTGGCGCTCTCGAAGGGCCTCGGATACGTCTGCATCCCGTCGTCGTTCACCTATCATCATCAGGTTCCACACGGGAGCACCCCGCTGCTCGACGACCGCTTTTCCACGGAGAGCGTCCAGATCGTTCATGACGGGGGCGAGGCGAGTCGCGCGACCAAGACGCAGCGGATCGTCGAATGGGATGCGCCGCTGGTGCTGTCGAACCTGCGCGTGTGCATTCACAACAACGGCGGCGACTTCAACTGCGGCAAGTGCTACAAGTGCGTCAGGACCGCGATCGCGTTGAAGGCGATCGGCGTCTGGGACAGCGCCGCGACGTTCCCCGACAAGTCGACCGATCACTGGCGGCGAACGGTGCTGGCGGATCACCCGGTACTCACCTTCGAGAACCTCGAACTCGCCCGGAAGTCGGGCCTGGACGACGAACTGGTTCGACAGCTCGAGCGCATCGTGCGCCGGGTCAATCGATACGACGCCATCGCCGCATATTCGAGAAACTCGCCGCTCGAACGCCTTTTGCCGATTTACCGGCGGGCGCGGGAGATCACCGGCGGTAGCCCCCGCATGCACTGAACTGCAATGCGGCGCCGATCAGGCGAGATCGGCGGACGCGGTCAGTGCCCGAATGCGTTCATCCACGCACGGACACCGAACTTGTGGCGACTTCGGTCCCACGGCGTGAAACGCGGCAACTCGAGCTTCGAGGCCTGGCGCGTCGCCGTACCGGCGTGCGTGGTGAAAGCGAACCGCACCCCCGATTCCTCGAGCATCGAAACATGTCGCGCGTCGAAATCGGTTCCGTTGCGCCCGTTCGGATAAGCGAACAGCGACGGGCGCTCGCCGATGATTCCCGCGAGATCGTCGAGTCCCCCGGCAATCTCCGCGCGCGCCGCGCCGTCGTCCATCTTGACGAGGATCGGATGCGTGCGGGTATGCCCGCCGATCCGCATCCCCGATCGGTGCAGGCTCGCTACCTGATCGGGATCCATCATCTTCGCGACCGAGGTCGGGGCCCTCGAGGCGATTCCCGCGTCGCGCTCGATCCGCGCGACTTGCTCCTCCCGGTCTTCCGGCGGAAGGTGTTTGATCGCTGCGAGGATTGCGTCGATGGCTCGGCGGCGCTCCAGATCGCTTGAGGCTGGCAGACGGACGGGATCGCCTTGCGCACCGGTGAACGAAATGCTGCCGCCTCTGCAGCGCCTGACCGCTTCGATCACCCGATCGTTGAACATCATTCCACCGTCGAGAAAAGCGGTCGCCACGAAGAACGCCGCCCGCATGCGGTGCCGCTGCAGGATCGGGAACGCCACCGTGAAATTGTCGCGATAGCCGTCGTCGAAGGTGATCACGGCCGGGCGGGACGGCAACGTCCCGTCGTACAGTCGATCGCAGGCCTCCAGCGGATCGAGCACGCGGAACTGCGAACCGATCCACCCCAGGATCTGGTCGAACATTCGGGCGTCCGGTTCGGACGGCAGCAGCGGATCCGGTTCGGCAGGCGTCCGGTGGAAGTAGAACACCGACAACCGGCTGCGCTCGCCCGCGGGAGCAACCGCAGCCGTGAGTGCACGAAAGAGCAGGCTCATCGAATACGTTCGTCTGCCAGCGATGAATTCCGCAGCCACAACTCGAAGATCATCAGGATCCACACCATCGTACCGAAATAGCCGGCGTGTCCGGACTGCAATTGCGCCAGGAGCCTGTTCAGGAACTCCGGACGAACCACATTGCGGGCGGCGAGCGAACGGAGCGCCTCGTCCGCCTTCGCGCGCAGGCGCTCGTGGCTCAGCAGCCACGTGCCGAACGGCACGCCGAACCCCTGTTTCTTCTTGTCGATGATCTCGTCGGGCAGGAAGCCGCGCAGCGACTCCCGGAAGAAGTGGCGCAAGCGCCGCCCCTTGAGCTTCTGCTCGGGCGGCAGTCGCAACGAGTGCTCGACCAGCGCGGGAGTGAGCATTGGAAACGACACCTGCACGCCGGCCGCATGGCACATTCGGGTGACTTTCGGGAGGTCGCTGTCTGCGAGCGTGAACTTGAAATCCCAGGCGAGCAGCTTGTCGACCTGCGCCATCGGCTCGACCACCGCCTTCGCCTTGTCCCAGACGGCCCGTTCGAGTGCCAACGGCTGCTCACGCGAGACGCGCGCCAGGAAGTGGCTCGTGAAGACGTCCTCGGCGCCGAGGAAGTTGAGCAGGTTGTAACGGCTCTGCAGCCGATCCGGCAGCGGCTCGTTGGCCTGCTCGACGTAGCTGCGCGCCTTGGCCAACGGCGCCAGGGAGACGTTGCGAAACGGACCGAACAGCAGCGGCTCCATCAGTCCCGAGCGCAAGGCGCCCGGCAGGCGCGAGTAGTACGCGAAAACCGCCTGCTTGGCATACCTTTCGTTGCCGCCATAGAGCTCGTCGCCGCCGTCGCCGCCCAGCATCCGAGTGACCCCGGCCTCTCGGGCAAGGTTCGCGCAGAAATACGTCGGAACTGCCGACGAATTGCCGAACGGCTGCTCGTACTGCGTAGCGATCGTCTCGACGCCCGCGAGAACGTCGTCGGCCGTGAGGTAATACTCGGTGTGATCGGTGCCGAAGTGCTTCGCAGCGAGCCGCGAATACATCGACTCGTCATAGCCTCCGACGTCGAAACCGATCGAGAAGGTTCGCGCAGGCGCTTCGAACTGCCGGGTGACCAGGCCTGCGATCGTCGAACTGTCGGTGCCACCCGACAGGAAGCAGCCTGTCTGCTCGCGCGACAGGCCGTCGGTGCATTCCGCGACACCCGCGCGCAACGCAGCGAGAAATGCGTTGCGTTCGGATCCGAAGTCGAACGGCCGACGCTCGTCGAAGACGGGATTCCAGTAGCGCACGACTTCCGCGTGTCCGCGATCGATGCGCAGTGCTTCGCCCAGGTCGAGCCTTCGAACGCCCTCGAAGATGCTCAACGGCGCCGGGATCATGTGGAAATAGACATAGGCGAAGGCGCTCTGCCAGTCCATCCGTGCCGACAGCCCGGCAAGCCGCGCTGCCTCCGCCGGCCGGGCCGAGAAGCCGAGCCGGCCGTTCGTCGACGCCCAGTAGAGCGGAAACGTCGAGAAACGATCGACCGCGATCAATGCCCGATTCGTCCGCGAATCCCACAGCGCGAGCAGGAACTCGCCCGACAGCAGGTCGAGGATCGAATCGCCGTGTTCGCGCCACATCGCGAACGCCGCCTGCGCGGTCACTTCCCCCGCCGCTCGTCCGTCGACCGGCCGCAGGGTGCGAAGCCGGCCGACGAGCAGGGCGCCCGACTGCCTGTCACCGCTGCTCTGGTATTGCAAGGCTGCGCGATCGGGGAGCGGCCCGAGGTCGACCGCCGCAGAAGCCAGGTCGCAGCACCCGTCGAAGGGCATCGGGAGAAGTGATTCCGAGTTCATGGAGCCGAAGTGTAGGTCGAGAGGAAGACGTGGGACATTAGCTTTAGCACGCGGGACCCGAAGCGCAGGCGCTAGACTCTCCGATTCAGAGGAATTGTCGCTTTCGATGAGGCTCCTACTCAGCTTCGACGTAGAAATCTGGTGCAACGGCTGGGATCGCCTCGACGAGGAATTCCCGCGCGCTTTCGAGCGCTACGTCTACGGGCACTCGCGCACCGAGGGAGGGGCATTGCCGAAGACGCTGGCGATCCTTCGCCGCAACGGCCTGAAGGCCGTGTTCTTCGTCGAGCCTCTCTTCGCGGCGCGCTTCGGACTTCGTCATCTGCGCGAGATCGTCGACCTCATCGGTTCGCACGACCAGCAGATCGAGCTGCACCTGCACTCGGAGTGGGCCGACGAAATCCGGCCGAGGCCGCTCCCGCACGTCGACGAAAAGCGGCAGCACCTGCAGCAGTTGTCGTTCGACGACCAGCTCGCGCTGATCCGCACCGGCCTCGAGCTACTGAAGGATGCCGGCGCCCACGGCATCACCGCATTTCGTGCGGGCAGTTTCGGCGCCAACGGCGACACATTGCGCGCCGTCGAGGCCGCCGGCCTGACGGTAGACAGCAGCATCAATCCGGCCGTCGACATCTCGGTTCCCGACCTGCGCGGCACCGTCGATCTATTCCAACCGAGTCGCATCGGCAATCTCCTGTCGATACCGCTGACCGTCTTTCGCGACGGTTTCGGTCGAAGGCGGCCGGCACAGATCGGGTCGTGCTCGTTCTCGGAACTCCGGCAGGTCATCGACAACGCCATCGACCGATCCTGGCCGGCCGTCATGATGCTGTCGCACAACTTCGAGATGCTGCGCCCGGGCAGCACCAGGATCGATCCGATCGTACTCGACCGTTTCGAGAAGATCTGCGCCTACATTGCCTCGCGCCCTGAACTGCCGATGCCGGCCGGCAACCTGCTGGCGCAGATATCGCCCTCGCCCCATCCACAGACCATGGCGCGGACCAGCCTGGCCGGAACCGCGCGACGTTTCGGCGAACAGTTGTTGCGACGTGGATTGCCCGCCTGAACATGACGAACGAGCTCCCTCCCACGCCCTGGCGTCGATTGCGTACCAGCCTGGGCTATCGAATCGCGATCTTCACGTTCTGGTACTGGCGCTTCGATGCGCTCGCCTACGACAGGCATTTCACGGAGTTGCAGGTCGACGCCGGCCTTCCCGTTCCTGGCGATGCAAGCGAATGCTACGTGTTCCCTTCATACCCGATCTCGAGTGCGCCGCCGGCGCTGCGGGTCGACGGGAAGCGGCTCGTCTATACGCCGAAGACTTTTCCAAACTACTTCGTCGACCTCGCGCGCGACGGCGGCTTCGAACAATACCTGCAGGGGTTCTCCTCGAAGACACGCTCCACGCTGAAGCGAAAGGTGCGCCGCTTCGCCGAAGCGAGCCCCGACGGAAAGCTCGATTGGCGGGTATATCGTTCCCCCGAGGAGATCGAGCGGTTTCTCGGGGCCGCCGTCGAAGTGTCGGAGCGCACCTACCAGGCACGATTGCTCGATTGCGGGCTGCCGACGGAACCCGGGTTTCGGCAGGACGCACTCGAACTCGCCCGCCGCGGGCTCGCATACGGCTTCATGCTGTATCTGGGCGAAAGGCCGGTCGCCTACGTCTTCTCCCAAAGGCGGGGCGGCATCGTCAGCTACGATTTCGTCGGACACGACCCCGAGTTCAATGCGCTGTCGCCCGGGACCGTGCTCCAGTACCAGTTGCTCGAGTACCTTTTCGCAGACAAGGATTCCACGGTGTTCGACTTCACCGAGGGCGAAGGGACGCACAAGGCGCTGTTCGCGACGGGTCATCGCCTCTGCGCAAAATCGCTCGTGTTTCCGAGGGCATTTCGCACCGAGGTGTTGGTTCGCTCTCACCTGCTGCTGGGCAAGCTGAACGACCTCATCGACACGCTAGCCGACCGCCTCGCGCTGCGGCAGAAGATCCGGCGTCTGATCCGACGCGGCACGGCCGCCCCAACCGGCGCTTGACGCCCGTCCAGCGGCGCATCACCTTTCACAAAAGAGAGAACGACTTGTCGGGCGTCTTGCGCAAAATGGCTCCGGAGGGCGTTCGACTGCTCCGGGCGATGCTCACCTATCGCACCAGTCCCATGGCAACCTTCAATCGGTACTGGGATCTGTATCGGCATCGCAGTTTTGCACCGGACGAGATCCACTTCTTTCAACTTCTCGACCCGCGGTTGAACGGCGACGATCTGAGGCGAGTCGTCAGCAAGGAAGAACTGCTGCAACTCCAACTGCGCCTGAACGACCCCAGGCTGCACGCGCTCACTGAAGACAAGCTGCGCTTCCATGCACACTGCCGCGCGCACCGCTTGCCTACGCCCGAAATTCTCGCGCTGTACGACGCCGACGGTCGCGTCGACGAATCCATCGAAACGGTTCGAACCCCCGACGAAGTCGACGCCTTTCTCGAACACGCGAAAGCGCAGTCGTTGATCTTCAAGCCGGTGAACGGAGTCAACGGAGAAGGAGTGACACGCCTGCAGCGAACCGACGGAGCATGGCGCGACACTGCCGGAAAAGAAATGGGCGGCAAGCACCTTGCCGACCTGGCGGCTTCCTGGGGCTACCGCCGATGGATGTTCCAGGAACTGGTCCAAGGCCACCCGGATCTCTGCGCCCTGTCGCGGACAACCGGCCTGCAGACCGTTCGGGTCATCACCGCCGTCGAAAGCGACCGTACCGTCAAGATCCTCGCCATGCGCCTGCGTCTGATCTGCAGCGATGTCGCCTTCGACAACTTCAATTATGGAACAACAGGCAACGTCATCGCCAACGTCGACGTCTCGACCGGCGAGATCTTCTCGGTCGTGAGCAACGATCGAGGCCTCCTGCGCTTCGTCGAGAACCATCCGCGAACCGGGGAGCGGCTGCTCGGATACAAAGTTCCGGGGTGGAGTTCCGCAAGAGCGCTCGCGGAGCGAGCGGCGCTTGCGTTCCTGCCGTTGAAGACGGTCGGCTGGGACATCGCCATCGCCCTGCCGGAACCCGCATTGATCGAGGGCAACGTCACCTGGGGCATCCTGTCCGGCGAACCAAGGCTGGGCGAGATCTACCGCTACCTGCAAACGCTCCTGCCGTGAAGCGGGGCAGCTATGTAACCCGGTTGGCCGATCCGCACTATCTGGCCGCGGTCTTCTACTGGGCCACGAGCCGGGTGCTGCGACTGCAGGTTCACAACGTGCTGACAATCGCGTTGTCCCGTGCAGCCGCGCGCATTCCGGAACTGCCGCCCGACTATCGCTTCCACGCGATCCGCGACACCGACCAGCTGGCGGCTCTCGGAGGCGCAATCGAAGCGCAGCTCAACGATCAATCGGGGCTGTCCTGCCGGTCGATGCTCGCTCGGGGCGACAGGATCTACGCCATCGTCGACTCACGGGGCGTTGCTTGTCAGCTCAACATGCGACGAGCTCCGCTGACGGTGGACTCGCCCAGCGAACTGGTCTTCGAATTCGACGCCGACTGTCGCTTCCTCAACTATCTGTACACGCGTGACGACCAGCGAGGGCGCGGGCTGGCCGGCCGGCTGATTCGACTGGCAGCAGCGGACTGCGCCGACGAAGGATCGACACGTTGCTTCAGTCACGTCAGGGCGACGAACCATGCGTCGCTCCGAGCATTTCGTCGCTGCGGCTGGAAGCGAAGCGCCCGGATCCTGTCTACGCGCTCCGGCCGATTCCTCGCTGCTCCGGGATGCCTCGCCGCCGGCCTGGCCGTCCGGAGGGTCAATAGCGCCGAATCCAGCGCTTGATTTTCGCCTTCAGGCCGCGACGCTCGAGCGCTTCGCCCAGGGAACGCGACAAGCGGTCGCAGCCGGAAAGAAACGCGTGCGTCAGCCGTCCGGGGACGGTTCTCGCAAACAGGTAGTAGTGAGCCTCGGTTCGCGCAAGGTTCGATGCCTTTCGCTTGAACTCGTTGTCGCCGTACAGCATGTCGAGAATTCGCACGCCGCCGACGTTCTCGGAGAGGTCCGCGACCGATTTCAGGTGCAGCACGACACCGGGATGCCAGCGCTCGAAGTCGGGTTCGTAACCGATGTGGTGGCTGTAGTAGACGCCGCGATACAGGAAGCCGATGCGCCAGGCGACAGGTCGTCCGTCTACCGAAAGAAGATAGCAGCGCGCGATTCCGCGCTTCGCCCCTTCGATCACTTCCCGCCCACTGTGGTTGCGACGGCTCAGCGACAAGCCGCGCAGTCTCGCCTGGTAGGTTCTCGCCGACACGGGCTCGACCGCGTCGAGCATCAGCCCGAGCTCGTCCACTTCAGTGTACGAGCGAAACTCGAAGCGACCCTCGAACTCCCGCTCGAATCTCCTGAGGCTGCGCCGCAAATCCTGTCGCCGGCCGGATGCCAATCCAGAGAGATAGGCTTCGAGGTCGGCGCCCAATCGGCAGAGGCGCCGATCGTAGGTCGGACCGTGCCTCGAGACGAGAAAGCGCCGCGCAATCGAAGGGCCGGCAAGCGCCTGCTCGAGCGCTTCGCCGGCGACGACGCCCATCAGGAATACGGCGGCGTTCGGCGCAAGCTCACGGTGCAGTGCTTCGAAGACTTCGTTCCAGTCCGCTACCGACAGGGTGGTGAAATTCCCGACGAGCACGTGTCGTCGCACCCGCCGGCTGGCGAAAGTGAACTCGCCCAGATTGAAATCGATCTGTCCGTCGTGAACAAAGAACGGAATCGACTTTCCCGCACCGTCGTCGACGACCAGCACTCGCTTGTCCGAGCGATCGCACTGCGCCAGCAGCCAGCCGATATCGTGCTCGAGCACGTCGTCGGCAGCGGGCCACGTGCGCGGGCCCGCGTCCGACCAGAGGCTTGCTTGCCATTGACTGTCGAACGGAACGGTCGTTGCGCCAACCGATCCAGCACTCATGTCAGACGAGCAGTTCCGCGGGCGCCGGATGACTCAGGAACGCCTGCGGGCTGGCCGTGAGCCCGTACGCTCCCGATTGGAAGACGGCGATCAGGTCGCCCGGCTCGGCTCGGGCGAGCTCCATCCGGTCGGCAAGCAGATCGAGAGGCGTGCACAGGGGTCCCACGACCGACTGCACTTCGTCGAGCGGATCCGCGATCCGGTTGGCGACCGCGATGGGGTAGTTCTTCCGAAGAACCTGCCCGAAGTTTCCCGACGCCGACAGGTGATGGTGTAGCCCACCGTCGGTCACCAGGAAGATCTGTCCGCACGACTCTTTGCGCTCGAGCACGCGACAGACGTAGAGTCCCGCCGTCGCAGTCAAATAGCGGCCCAGCTCGATGACCAGCGGCGCCCCAAGTTCGCAGGCCGCTCGCTCGCACAAGCCGTGCAGCCCTTGCGCGACAGGGGCGAGATCGAGCGGTTGTTCGCCCGGGAAATACGGCACCCCGAACCCGCCGCCCAGATTCAGCCAATCGACCGGCTCGCCCCAGTGATCGAGAAGACGTCGGCCAAGTTCGTACGTCTTCGCCTGTGCGTCGACGATGGCGTCTGCGCGAAGGTTCTGCGATCCACCGAAGATGTGCAGCCCGGTGAGCCGCAGACCCTGCTCGTGCATTGCGTCCATGACACGGGGCACGCGCGCTTCGTCGATCCCGAAAGGCTTCGGGCCGCCGCCCATCTTCATGCCCGACGCCTTGAGTTCGAAGGCCGGATTGACGCGCAGAGCGATCCGCGGCCGCACCCCCAGTGCCTCGCCGGCCTGCACCGCCTGCTCAAGCTGGGCCTGCGACTCGGCCGTCATCGTGATGCCCGCCGCCACGGCCCGCCGGATCTCCGCGGGCGACTTCCCCGGGCCGGCAAAGCTGATGCGCGCGGGATCGATGCCGGTATCCAACGCGACCATCATTTCCTGCGCGGAAGCGACGTCGAGTCCGTCGGTCAACGCCGCCAAGTGCTGGACGAGCGCCGGCATCGGGTTCGCCTTGATCGCGTAGTGCAATTCAAGCGCGGGCGGCAGCAACTGCCGCAGCGACTCGACCCGGGCGCTGATCGCCCGGCGATCGTAGACATAGAACGGTGTGCGTCCCACTCGCTCGGCCAATCGACTGATCGGTATGCCCCCCGGGGCAATCTCGTTCGCGACGACCGGGAAAGCCGTGCACGACGCGTGCTGCGCGAAGCGGATCTCGCCTGGTGTGAGCGCCTTCATGCGCGGGGCCCCGTCGATTCGGCGGCCGCCGCTGGCGCAAACAGGGCCGATCGAGCGCTAGACAGCGATTTTCGATCGATCTTGCCATTGGCGTTGCGTGGCAGGGCTTCCTGCATCCAGTCGACGTGTTGCGGCTGCATGTACGCCGGCAATTGCGCCTTGCAGGCGTCGAGCAACGCCTTCGTGTCGGCACCCTTTCCCTCGGCCGGTTGCGCGACCAGGACGATCGCCTGTCCGAGCACCGGGTGCTCCACACCGAACGCCGCCGCCTCGGCAACCAGCCCCGTTCGATAGACGACCTCCTCGACCTCGGTGGGACTGACGCGATAGCCCGAAGTCTTGATCATCTCGTCGCGACGACTGACGAAATAGAGGAATCCCTGCTCGTCCCTGGTCACCGTGTCGCCCGACCACACCGCGATCTCCGGCAGCACGAGTTCCCGGCGCTGCCCCGGCAACGGCTTGAAGCGCTCGGCGGTCTTCTCCGGATCGTTCCAGTACCCGAGCGAGACCAGCGCGCCGCGATGAACCAGTTCACCCGGTTCGCCCGGTGCGCATTCGGTGCCGTCTTCGCGCACGACCAGGATCTCGGCGTTCGGGATCGCCTTCCCGATCGAGGTCGGTCGCCGATCGACCTCGTCGGGAGGCAGATAGGTCGAGCGAAAGGCTTCGGTCAATCCGTACATCAGGTACGGGCGCGCGCGCGGCACCCGCTTGCGAAGCGCGGCAAGCAAGGCGGTCGGCATCGCGCCGCCGGAATTCGTGAAGTAACGCAAGGTTGCGCCGATCTCTTCGGGCCACGCAAGCGACGCCAGCTGCATCCACAGCGGCGGCACGGCAGCGAGCCCGGTGATTCGCTCGCGCGCAAGCGCGCGGATCGTGTCCTGCGGCAGCAGGTAGTTGTGCAGCACCGCTGTCGCGCCAACGAGAAAGGCGGTAGTCAACTGCGACATTCCGTAGTCGAAGGACAGCGGCAACGCGGCGAGGATGCGGTCGTCCGGGCGATTCTCGAGATACCGGGATACGCTGTGCGCGCCGGCCACCACGTTGCGATGCGACAGCACCACGCCCTTCGGCTTGCCCGTGCTGCCCGAGGTGTAGAGGATCGCCACCATGTCGGCGTCGATCGCCGAACCCTGCCAGCGCGGGCGGCTCACCTGCCCGAGCAGCGCGTCCCAGGTCCACAGCGTCAGCGACGGTTGGTCCTGCGCCTTCTCGCTGGACGCGTCGATGTCGTCGACGACGACGACGTGCCGGAGATCCGGGCATTGCTCGACCACGGGTCGCAACGACGCCCAGCGCTGAGCGGTAGTGACCAGCACCTCGACGTTGCAATCGCGCGCGATGTACGCGGTCTGCTCGGCCTTCAGCAACGGGTTGACCGGAACGAACACGGCCCCCGCGTGCGCGCTTCCGAAGATCGCAACGACCGTTTCCAGGCGCTTGTCGAGCCAGATGCCGACGCGGCCCAGCCGCTGGACGCCTTGCAGCGAACGCAACGCGGATGCGAAAGCGGAAATGCGGTCGGCAAGCTGACCGTAGCTCCACTCTGCGGAGCCGGCGCGCAGCGCGCTCGACGCGGGAGCGCGTTCCGCGGTGGCGAGGAGAATCTCTGCCAGAAGCTGGGACATCATCGGGGTCGGGTATCGAGGACGTTGAAGTCTATCGGTTCTTCCTGTCCGCGCAGTGTCGAAGATGGCACTGAAGCGTCCAGTTGGGCGACGGTAGAATCGGCCCGAGCATGTGGAACGTCGACAAGTGCCAGGCCCGCCTAGCGAGGCGAATGAAGAGCATCGCCGCGGACATCCGGGCCATGGGAAGTGCCGGGTGGATGGTCTACGAAACGGATCGCGCTCTCGGCCTGCTCTCTCGCGGACGGGCTGGATTGCACGTTCTGCGGTTCTACGCGCAGCCCGTTCCCGAGAAGGAACTCGTTCCGAGGCGAGCGAACGACTCGTTCCTGATCCACGCAGTCAGCCGCGATACCGTTCCGGAGTCCGCTTTCCAGCGTCCCTCGGGAGCCATTGCGCAACGCTTCGACGACGGCAGCACCTGCATAGCCGCTCTGAAGGGCGATGAGCTGGCCGGGTTCATGTGGCTCCAGCCGGGAATCCTCCGCGAGCGCATCGTTCGTTGCCGCTTCCATGCGCTCCCGTCGACTCGCGTCGAGTGGGACTACGACTTCTACATCCACCCCCGTCATCGCCTCGGGCGCCTGTTCGCGCGGTTGTGGGATACGGCTTTTCTTCACCTGCGAGAGCGCGGCATCGTTGCGACGGTGAGCTGGGTGCACCTGCACAACCGCCCGTCGTCGAATGCGCACGCCCGCCTGGGCGCGACGCCGATCGGTTGGGCCATGTTTGTCGTGATGTTCGGTCACCAGGTAATGATCACGTCGATGAGGCCGAAGTTCGCCTACTCACGCCCCGGTCGGACGCTCGACCTTTTCGTGCACGCGGGGGCGCCGGCCGACGACCTGCGATAGAGGAGGTCCGAAGGCCGGGCCAGGCGGCTTACGCAGGCTGGATCAAACGCTCGAACACCTTTTCGATTCGCTGATCTATCGCCGGCCGGTCGTATTGAAGGCCGTGATGGAGTTGCTGGGCGACGTGTTGCAGCCAATAGAGACTGACGAACGCGGCGTGCTTCGCCACCGGAATCCCGGACCGCTCATACCACGATCCCAGGAATTCGCGCTCGACCGGGTCGAGTTGCTTCCAGTCGGCGAGACGAGCGACGTTGGACGCCGTGCTTTCGCCCGATGCCAGCAACCGTCGCACGCTGTCCGTGTAACCCAGTGCATCGAGTATCGGCAATCCTGCGCGATCGACCGCATCCCAGTCGACGATTCCCGACACCTCGGGTCCTTCGACGAAGATGTTGCTCACGCTCATGTCGCCGTGGGCGATCCCGCAGCAAGCAGACAAACCGCCTAGATGGTTTTCGAAATATCGCTGCAGGTCGTCGGCCAACGTCGAGCCCTCGACCGCCGCCCGGACCTGCTCCAGCGGATCCGAAACTTGAAGACGAAACAACTCCCCCGTCGGCGAAAGCGGGCCGCCGGGGAGCAGTCGAGGATTCAGCGTCTCCAGGAGTCTTGAAGCCGCGCTGAAAAAAGATGGCGCGTTCTCGACGGTGAGCGCGGTGGCGAGCAGCCGGCCTTTGACCCTGCGCTCCACGAAATAGCGCATACCCTGGACCTTTCCTCGTCCCAACGGCTCGGCGAGCAAACCCGACAGCCTCCCGTTTGCCTTCGATTCTTCGAGAAAAGCGTAGTTCGACTCGCACCCCGACGTCGCCGCCATGCCGAAGGGCACCTTGACGACGATCGACGCGTCGCCGACGGATCCCCGGATGATCCCCTTGTGCTTCCCCGTGACTCCGAACGACGAGAAGTGGATCGAACCGCCTGCACTTCGAAAATCGCGGGAAATCGCGAAGGCCAATTGTTCGGCGAGCGTCGGCCGATCGGACGCCTTTTGCGAGCCGATGATCCCGTAGGCGGGAACAAAATTCCTGCCGCGCTTGATCGCATGACGCCCGGAGGATCTAGGCGCCTTCCACAGGTTTCCGTTCGTCTGGAACGGAATCAACTCGGTGAGATTCGAATACCCGGGATTCAGCCCGATGAACTCCTGCACCGGGAATCCGGCCTCTTTCAGCAAACGCGAGTATCCGGCGTACGAATACGTATAGGTCCGGTATGGTCGGCGATTGGCGACGATCGAATACAGGTTCGCCGCGAATCGCGGCAGCAACGACGCGTACCACAATCCCGAGTGATGATCGGGGCGTCCGCCGAAATACCGATAACTCAGGCGGTTTTCGATGCCGACGAAGATCTGTCCTTCCGGTTTCAATACGCGCCGGATCTCCTTCAGGAAGCGGAGCTGGGTTCGTCGAGGGTTCGATGCTCCGAAAAAGCTCCTGACGCCGGCTACTGCTTTTTGAAGCTTCGATCCTTCGCGCCCCCAACTGTCGTCGTCTGCCACCCACTCGAGGACGCCCGAAAGCGTGACGCAGTCGAGACTTTGATCCGGGAACGGCAGATGCTCCGAATCGCCCCCGGCGAGCAATGTGATCCTCTCGCCGACCCCTGATTTGTCGAAACGCAGATGCGCGAACTGCAGGCGCTCGTACGTCAGATCGAGCGCGTACACGTGGGCGACGTTGCCCGCGATGTTGTTCGCGAGATTACCGAGTCCGCAGCCCAGGTCGAGCACGCGGGAATCCGGCGAAAACTTCAGGAACAATTGCCACGCATAACGCCCGTCGGCCACCAGATTGTCGAGCCAGTCCGGATTGTGGTTGACCGACTCGAGGAAGCGTCGAATGGTGAGGGGCCAGGGGCTCGTTTTCCCGGACACGGTCAACTGCCGCATTTCCTCGCGCGGCACCGGGTTGAAATAATAGTCGTTGCGATGCGTCCGCAAGTCGATGATTCCATCGTCGACCCGGTAAGTGGCGCCGCACTCGACACATTTGGCGGAATGATCGAAAACGTTCATTTTCCCGAGGCATCTCGGGCACGAAAGATCGTCCCGCCGGATGTCGGGGATCGTCCTGGAAGGGATCGTCTCTGCACTGAGTTGACTCATTCGCCGCATCCGCTTTTCGTTTGACACGCCACTCCAACTGCTACTGCCATTGTCTTGCCCCCAGCATCATCGAAACCACGCTGCCCGCACCCGAGATCGATCGTTCCTCGATCCGCGGCAGATCGTCTTCTCGGTTGGCCGCCGGCGTCACGCTCCCGCTGACCGGCGAACGCCAGCCGACCCGTCGACGCTGCACGTCTCTGCCCGAACGGGACGACCAGACGAGGGAGGCATTCTGTCGCCACCCCTCCCCGATCAGCCGGATCGGTTCGTCATCCGTTGCAACGAGAAGGAGATCGGTACTCTCCTCGCGTCGGCATCGGATCGCGAGGCCGCCATCCAACTCCTCGACGTCGACGGGGAACGCCGACGAGGGGCCGAATCCGAACACGAGAGCAGCCGAAGCACTGCGGTTGTCGAGCGTATAGGACAACTGCGGCGCGGGCAGCACTTCGCCGTACCGCGGCGAATACCACCCGCCGGGCGGTTCGCGTTCACCACATGCCATTCCCGCCCGCGCAAGGGTCGAACCTTTCGCAATCCACAGCCGCGCGTCCCGGCCTTCGACGAGCGCAAAGTCGTGGTCCGTCACACGGCAACCAACGGAGGGCGGCGCCTGGAACTTCAGCCTTACGCAGTGCGCGGGCATCGCCGCAGGGAGGCGGTCGTAGAGTATCCAGTAGTGCCCTTCGACGTGGACCACCCCCCGGCGATGGCCCGCGTAGAGCGACTCGCCGACCACTTCGCATTCGACCCATTCGAGGCGATCCTCGCCGGCAAGGCAACGGCGGCGTACACGCACCGGCGGCGATCCTTCGCGGAAATCTCCGTGCAGCGTCCCGAGTGGATCGACCTCGTCGATGACCAGAGCGTTGTGCGACGAGGGGCCGGCGAAATATTGTCGACCCGCGGTCGCGGCGCCCCCCGCGCCGAGCCGATAGGACCAGGTACCGGAATCGACCAGGAGCGGTTGCACACCGCAGCTAGCGTAGACACTCATCCAGTCGGCATGCATGTGTCCCGGCATGGGATCATGGGACGGCGGTGGCCCGGTACGAAAAATTACACGAGCCAAACTTCCCGGCTGCGTGAAAAGATGAAAGCCGCTGTCCTCCCACGACGTCATTCCGGTGGAACTGACGGCGTCCGGCCTGCCTTGGGCGATTTCGCCGCCGAGAAGCCAGAAAGCGCGCTCGATCGAACCGGAAGACGACGGGGCCGGACTCAACTGGGCGCAGAAGAGCGAACGGTACAACTCCCGCAGTGCCGCCGTCGCGTACCCCTCTTCGGAATCGAGCGGGAACAGCGGGTCTTCAGTCCCATTCCCGTACCCGTGCGTCAGGCAATCAGGCCCCCCCAGTTCGACCTGGAATTCGAGCATTCGACGCACGCGCTCCGAGGCGACGGGCAATACCGAACGGCCACGACGCTTGTTCAGCTGGAGGTAGGCGGCTGCCATCTCGCAGCCGAACTCGTGATAGTGAAGCGAGTGCTCGAACCCTCCGCCATCCGGGTAGGTCTGGCGCAACATTTCATCGGTGAACTCGCGTTCGAGTTCGTCGGCACTTCGCCGTCCGGGAACCATTTCCGGGAAAACGACGGCGAAATACCATGCAGCGAAACGCTCGACCAACAAATGATTGTTCGGATAGCCGGTGCCGAGATGCAGAAACAGGAAGTCGATATCGGCTTGAAGGATCTTCAGGATGAGAGATCGAACGCGCACCCCGGCGCTGCTCTGCGATGCCGACGAAGCAGAAACGAACGCGTAGGCCCAGCTCAGCGCGAGCGAACGCTGGATCACCACCAGCGTGCTCAGATAAGGGTAGAAGCTCGTTCCGCCATTCGCGAACGCGACCCATCCCTCGAGGATGTCGGCGAGGACATCGGGCGAAGCATCCTCATACAGGATCGCGAGCGCGAACCTGGGAGCAAACGCAAATCGGTGCGGTCGCACCGCATACAGCACGTCGTCGCCCGGCCCCTTTTCCAGCGCTCCCCAGGGGAAAGAACGATCGAGCTTCGGAGCACGCTTCGAGTAGACGCGCAGACCGGCCGTCCGATCGCCGTGAACCCTCGACAGGGCGTGCGCAACCCACGGCGACTTCGACGCGCACAACCGCGCGGCGAGTTCGCGAATACGCTCGGAGTCGGCGAAGAAGACCCCGCGTTGATCCACCGGAAACGGCAGCTTCTCGTCAAAACGCGGTCGATACGGCGTGGCGCGCCTGCGCGGAACCCGTCTGCGAAGCGCCTTCCGAGCGAGTCGCATCGCCTGTTGCAGATGCCGATACATCGCTTCCGGCGGCATCTTCACGCTCTTCTTCCACAAAAGCCGATCGATCTCGCCTTTTGAGCAGCGGACCTGATCTGTTCGAACAGCGGGTGTCGGGTCGCGTACAGCAGAGCGAAATAGGTTACGGCCACGGCGATCGCCTCGATCACCAACGCGCTCACAGGACCGCGCGCGAAGAACGGCTCCAGTGCGATGAGTAGGATCAGTACCGCAGCGACTCCACCCGTGATGATGAGCGAGCGGCGGCAGGCAGCGAGGAGGTTTCGCACACCGATTCCGACGTGGCGTCGGTATACGCTCGCATGAACCAGGACGTCGGCGACGCCCTGCAATGCCCGCAGCCAGGCGACGGCGACCAGCGAGTGCAGACTGCCGAGGATCAGCAAGCCAACCGAGAGCAGTTGCAGGATCGTCGCGTTACGCAGTTGCAACTTCACGTTGCCGCTGCCCTCGTACAACGCTCCCGCCTGGGAAATCAGCAGCCGCGCACCTTGATAGACGCACAGCGCCGGAACCAACGTTGCCGCCGGCAGCCAGTTCTCGCCGTACAGAACGAAGATGATCGCTTCAGCCTTCAGAGCCAGGAAGACCAGCGCCGGCCACCCGACTACCGCCAGGAAATCGGTGATGGCCAGCACGGAATTGGCGGGCGCCTTTCCCGAGCGGAAGACGGCCGCGAACTCGGCCCCCATCACCCACGCGATTGCCTGCGCGAACAGCGCCTGAATCAGCGCGGAGAGGCCGAGCGCGCGGCTATACAGGCCGACCGCCGAGAATCCGAGGAAACGCCCGAGCAGCAACTCCGGAGCCTGAGCGCCGAATTGGCCGACCAACGTGGCAAACGACCCGACACTGCCGAAGTGGAGGACGCTGCGCCACGCCTTCAAGGAAGGAAGCATCAGCAGGTGGTCGGGCCGCGACGCCAGGCACAGGACGACCGTGGCGCCGGTATTGGCAATGGCGCCGTGCGCGAGCGCGAAAGGTCCGTAACCCAACAGTGCCGAGACGATCGAGACCCCGGAGCCCAGCAGCGTCGAGACGACGGCAATCACCGATAGCCGGCCGTATCTGCGCTCACGGCGCATCAGCGCAAGCGCGGGCTGCCCGAAGGGCAGGAAGAAAAAATTGACCGAGAGCAACGCCAGCAGTCCCGCAATCTGCGGTTCCCGGTAGAAGTCCGCAGCACCGTGTCGCGAAAAATAGACGATCGACCCGAGCGACCAGCTGATCAGGATCGCCACGCCGAAGACGGTACGGATCTTGTCGTCCGTGAGACTCGGTTCCTTGAGCAGGTACCGGCCAAGGCCGAAATCGCGGACTGCGTGCAGGATGGTCAGCACGGCAAGCGCGGTCGAAAAAATGCCGATCTCGGAGGGAAGAAGGAGCCTCGCAAGAACGACGTTCGATACGAAGGAAATCAGGAAATTCGCGCCTGTGCGACCGAAACTGATCGCGACGCCTCGCTTGATGCTCAAGCTCTATTCCTTCGTATGGGGTGGAGCGAACTACCCGACGGTCCTCAACTGCGAAGTGCGCGAGACGGAGGTCTCGCGCACCGTAAGCCCTCGTCGTCGCAGGGCTTCGCCGCAGTGGCTGCTCCGCTCGTTGCGTCGGGGGCGCACCGCACCGGGACTAGCAGGGTTGTGGTATCCAGGACCATCTCGTGTCCAGGTGCTCGTCGTGGAGGTCCGTCGTCGACCCATCTTGCTCGACGCCGTTCGGCCAACCGGTATGAACGGCTCCGCCAGATTTGACAGGCACTAAACGTTCACCGGGTCGACGCGCTGTCGCAGTGCGCCGAGTCCGAGAGTCTAGCGTCGTCCAGGCGGCCGGCGTGTTAGGTTTGGCACAGCATCGATGCGACAGCTTGCTAGACTGCTGCGCGCCACCCGGCTTGGACGATACTCGTAGCCATGGATCTGACACAGACGATCTCACGAATTCTTGCCGCGCAACTCGGGCCTGCCTATCCGGCAGACTCGTTCCGCCGCGACTCGGCATTGCTCGGAAGGATTCCCGAACTCGACTCGATGGCGGTCGTGGGGATCCTCGCCGCGATCGAGGATGAAATGGGAATTTCGATTCCCGACGACGAGGTATCTGCTGATGCGTTTGCCACCTTCGGTGCTCTCGAATCGTTCGTGCGGCAGCAACTTCCGCATGCAGGTTGAGCGACTCTCGAGACTCGCAAGAACGACGCTCCTCGCCGCTGCCCTGCTGTTCGCCGCAGTCGGCTTCCTCCCTGGGCATGCCGATGCTGCCGAACCGTTGCGGGGTTTGGGAACCTGCGGAGATCTGCAGCCAAAACCCGGGCAATACGGGCCCTACGACTACCGCAAGCACCCCGAGAAAGCGCCTTTGGTCGAGCGGTTTCACTTCACTCCGAAGGTGGAGTCGCTGGTCGGTGGTGAAAGCAGCGCCAGGATCGGCGGCGACATCGATTACACGCTGCGGGCGTTTCCGAACCATCCGCGTGCGCTCTACGCGATGACCCGTTATGGTCAACTGCACAATGGCGCGTCGCGAGTGCCCGGTGCCTTGTTTCCGATCGAATGTTATTTCGACCGCGCCCTTCGCTTCGCCCCCGACGATGCGCAAGTCCACGCGCTGTATGCCGACTATCTGATCAAGAAAGAGCGGAAAGACGACGCACGCAAGCAACTGGAAGCCGCTGAAAGGCTCGAACTCAATCCTCAAATCGAGTACAACCTTGCGCTTGCCTGGAGTGCGCTCGGCGAAAACGAGAAAGCGCTCGCCCTCGCCAAGCGCGCGTACGCGGGGGGCGTTCAATTTCCGGCGCTGCGGGAGCAACTGGTGCGCGCCGGCGTCTGGAAGTAACCCTCGACCCGGTTCTTCCCAGCTCGTGCGCACCGTTCTGCTCGTTGCGTTTCACTTCCCTCCGATACAATCGAGTAGCGGACTGCAGCGAACGCTTCGCTTCGCACAATATCTTCCGGAATTCGGATGGAAGCCGATCGTTCTGACGGTCGGCGCTCCGCTGATCGATCGATCGCAGGCATCGCGATCGGACGCGAATAGCCAGGGGTACGAAGTCGTTCGAGCTCCCTGCCTCGATGCCGCGCTCCACCTGTCGTTCCGCAACAACTACCCCCGCTTCCTCGCGTTGCCGGATAGATGGGCAAGTTGGCAATGGACTGCCGTTCCGATCGCCCGACGAATCATGCGCAAGCGCTCGGTCGATGCTCTGTGGAGCACTTATCCGTTTGCGACGGCGCACAAAATCGGGGCGAGCCTGGCGAGAACCACCGACGCGCCCTGGATCGCCGATTTTCGGGACCCGATGGTACAACCGGGCTATCCGCCGAACCCCTCGCAGAAGCGGTCGTTCGAGCAGGTCGAGGCGCTGGTCGCACAACGAGCCGACCGTCTTGTTTTCGTGACACCTTCGGCCCGGGATGTCTATCTTCGGCGATATCAGCAAAGATCGGCAGAAGATTTCCTGCTGCTCGAGAACGGGTACGACGAGAGCACGTTCACCGGGTTGCCGCCCATTACGGTGACCCAGAACCGGCCGCCGGTCCTCCTTCACAGCGGAATCGTCTACCCGCGGGAGCGCGATCCAACGGCACTGTTCACCGCGATCGGCAGGCTGGCGAGGAACGGCGCGATTCGCGAGGGAGACTTCCTGCTTCGTTTCCGCGCGCCGGTGCACACCGACTTGCTGCGTTCCACCGCCGAGAAACACGGGGCGGCACCGTTCATCGAGATCCAGCCGAGGCTATCCTACGCAGAGGCCTTGCACGAAATGTTGTCGGCGGACGCGCTCGTCGTGATGCAGGGCGCGAACTGCAACGAACAGATCCCGGCGAAGTTGTACGAATACCTGCGCGCACGACGCCCGATCCTTCCGCTTGCGGACCCGCTCGGCGATACCGGGAAGACGCTGTCGGACCTAGGCTATCCGATGGTGACTACACTGGAATCCGTAGAGGCGATCGAGGCGAACCTGCCGCGCTTCCTGTCCGCTCTGCACGCAGGCGAACTTCCGGTCGCGGGACACGACGAAGTCGCCCGCTACTCCAGGCGCACCTTGACGGGTCGACTTGCGGCGATCCTGGACGCGGCTCTCGCCGAGCGACGGCTCCGAGGTCACTCGGTCGCCAGGAACCAGATGCCGGAGCGATACTCGGGGTAATAGGCGTACCCCCCCAACGCGGGCAGCCACTGCCAGCGCGTATGGACGCCGTTCGCGGCATCGGGGATGTTCGTGCCGTCGAAGGTTTCGAGCGCAGCGACCTGGAACGTGAGCGGATCGACCGAATAGAGGTCGGCGCCCTTTCGCGTCTTCAGCAGAAATCGGCCGCTTCGCTCGTCATACCATGCGGCGTTGTACTTGAGCGCGAGGACGTCGGCGACATTCGCGCCCGAGAAGCGGATTTCCCGAAGCTCGTTCGTCTTGATGTCGTAGAGCAGACCGCCGTCCGGCATTCGATAGGCGTCGCCAAAAAAGACGATTCTTTTCCGCTCGACGTCTATCGCGCAGGGCCTTGCCGACACCGAACTCGAGTTATTCGGCCACTTGGCGAGGATCTCGTACTCGCCTCGCCTGGGGTCGAAACGCCGAATCTCCCCCGGCGCGGCCACGTATACCTCGTCGCTGTACGGGTCGGCGCAGATCGCGCGCGCGGTCACGCCGCGATGCGACCCCGGAACCACCTCTGGCCAGGTGCCCGGCGGGTGCCAGTCGTTGTTCTTCAGCGAAAAAGCATCGGTTTTCCAGTTCGCCTGTCCGCCCGATCCCCACAGCGATCCGGCGGAAAACTTGAAAACTGCGTTCCGGCTGGCCAGGAAATGAAGCGCGTAATAGGTGTGCGTCGACGCGGGTCGGTCGTCCCGATAGTAGTCGTGTATGTCGCCGCTCAGGGACCGGACGATGTATTCGGCCGGAGTCGGTTCGCGCAGCATCCTCCATTTCGGCTTGTCGGCGGACAAGTCGATTTCGCATACTTCGTTTCCCGAATAATCGCCATGTCCGCCGTTGGCGGCAGAGTACAGGCGACTGTGCGCGCGATCGGCGGCAAGCCCGTTCCACGCGTTGATCCGGTTGCGAGGTTGACCGGGTACAGGTGTGGCCGGCACCGCCGCCGAGAGGGCGCTATCGGGGATGTTGTACCAGTGGAAAGCCTGCACGCCGCGCCGCCAGGCGGGCCAGGCAGCCCGGGCTTGCGCGTTCCTGGGGAGCGCAGTCAAGGCAGCCGCGTCGAACGACTCGACGACCCCGTCCGGCGGTTGCGCCTGCGTCGACGCGGCCACTGGCTGCCCGACGAAGAATGCGATCGAGCACGGCGCAACGATGCTCGCGAGCTTTCGCGCGCGCGATCGCCGCAGGGAAGGAAGCGCTCGATCGCCCGGCCTCGACAATTGCATCGCGCTCGACTTCAACGATAGCGAATACGCAGCTTGGGACGGAAGCGGGTATCGGTCGCATATTCGCTCGTATAGAAGCGCTTCAGGCCCGAGGTGTACCCGCTGACCGGCTTGAGTCTCCAACCCAGGTTGCTTGCGCCATTGCTGAGGCGCTGCACACCGTCGGTCAGGTCGAAATCCATCCACTCGCCGCTTTCGAACCCGGTCGACCCGGTGGCATCGGGCGTAGTCACGTAGTCGGACCCGGCTCCATTCGCGCCTGCGAGCGCCCATTCTCCCGACACACCCGTTTGCCTCCAGTTCGCCGTCGATTCGTCCCAGGGCTTCAGCAATCGATGCAGCGCATAGACCATGTTGTACGCGGTGTACTTGTACAGGGACAGCGTGGCCGATTCGATCGTTGCACCATTCGGTACCGGTCCGCCCTCGGATTGGAAGATCGCGAACCGCAGGAGACTCGTGTACTGGCTCTTCTGGTCCTGCAGTTGGTACGTTGCGCCGAAGGAAATCGAAGGGTGCCAACTCGACAGGTAGGTCTCTGCCGCGCCGGCGTAGTTGCCCAGCCCCCGTTGCAGTTCGACCTCGGTGCTGACGCCACCCCCTCCTCCGCTTGCCCGGACGGTGATCGTGACGGCGGCCGATGTACTGCGCGCTCCGTCGTTATCGGTCGCAATCGCGGTCAGCGCATGAGTGCCCGCGGGCGCTGTCGCCCAGTTGATCGCATACGGCGAAGAACTCGATGCCCCCAGACGGATGCCGTTTGCGAAGAACTCGACCTGCGTAATCGAGCCGTCCGGGTCGGATGCCGATGCACCGATCGAAATCGGAGAACCGGCGATGTACTCGGTTCCGGCAAGCGGTGCCACGAGCGAAACGCTGGGAACGACATTCGGCGGCGTTCCACCTCCTCCGCCGCTGCCGCCGCCGGATCCCTGCCAGCCGACTGGCTTGTAGACCCAGACATTCCCGGCGACCGGATCCTGCAGCGCGATGAACGCGTCGAGATCGCGCGCGTACTTCCACTTGCCTAGAATCCCGGTTCCCGTGTCGCCGGTGGGCACGGCGCCCTGCGGCAGGACCGCTTTTCGAATCGACCAGCCGGCAGCAGACAGCAATGCGGGCGGCTGGAGCGTCCAGACGGTTCCACCGCCGCACCAGACTCTGTAATTTCCCCGTTTCGGGTCGAAGTCCAGGCCGCAGTCGCGCATCTCGAAGCCAGTGGAAGTCAGCAGCGCCGTGAATTCGCCGGTCGGGTCATCGGGACTCATCTTCACGTCGTTGTTCGTCGTTCCCGCCCGGTTCAAATCCCAGAAAACGAAGGGAACGGAGTTCGTCGCAACGCGGACGAAGGACTTGCCCACCGGATCGTAGCCGCACGAGGTCTGATCACCAGGTCCGCCCCAGTAGCGGCCCACGCGCTCCCAGGTATCGAGCGATGAGTTCGCAAGATCCTTGATGGTGTAACGATAAAGAGGCGAGGTCTTGACGTACATGTAGACGACGTCCTTGCCGCCTTCCTCGGCGTACGCCGTACAGCCGTCGGTGAATACCTTCTCCGTGGGTCGTGAAGCGTTGAGCCAGTTGTCGCGATTGACCCACATGTTCCCGCCCACGATCTCCGGGTACGGGTTGACACGCTGGACATGCGAACCGGTCGTGCCACCGACTCGATCGGGGTGCGCGAGGTTCGGATCGAAGAGGTACGGACCCGTGTTGCGACTGGTCATCAGGTCGTCGTTCGCCCGACGATAGTGCCCTCCGTTGGAATCCGCTGCCCCGCCCAGTACGAGCATCCGATCGAGAAGCGGCAGGAACATGGTGTTGTCGTAGGTGTGCGCCGACGAAGGCGCGTTTTCCGCGCCGTCGATCGCAACCCGGTTCCCGAGAATGTCCTGTACGGACTCGCTAGGCAACGACGCCCGTTCCCAAAGTTGCGTCGAACCGCGCCACAGGTACACCTCGTTCCCGCGGTAGTTTGCGTGTCCACCCCCGTAGAGCAGCAGGTTTCCGCGATTGCTGTCCCACGCAAACGAGCTCCACGCCAGAATGATCGCCTCGGGTGACTTGATCGACTTCCCGACCAGGGACCGCAGATCCCTCGGAACCCAGACACTCGAATACTCGTTCCGGTTAACGCGTTTCCAGCTACCCTCCGGCATCGCCGCGACGATGTCCGCGAGTGGGGTGGGTGCACTCTTGCCCACGAGCGAGGACGCCTCGCCGGTTGAAGCCTTCGGCACGAACGGGGCGGGCGGGGGCGGCGGCGCCAACGATTCGATGACATTGATGGTGACGTCGGACGCAACGCGTCTTCCGAGAGCATCGACGACTTCGACCGAGAAGGTGTGGCTTCCGACGAAGGCCGGACGACCCGTCACTACACCGGTCGCAGCGTCCAGGGCGAGCCCGGAAGGCAGCGATGACGGGTCCAGCACACGGAATGCGTACGGCGGAACACCGTTCCTCGGTTCGAGCTGCCCCCAGTACTCTTGATTGTCCTCGGCGATGGGCAGTTGCTCCGCGCCGAGCGCGAGTTCGGGACGCTGCGCCCCGACATAAAACGCGCGCACCGAGTCGACCAACATCGGTTTGCCGTCGACTTGTTCGAAGGTGATCGCGCTGTCGCCTCGACCCAGTTCATATACGCCCAGCGAGTTCCACTGCCCGCCCTGCACGCTCTGATCGACACGAGAAGCGTGGACGCCGCCGGCATGCTCGACACGCACCAGGGCCTCGCTGCCTTCTCCGCCCGTCTGCGGCCACCAGGCGAACAACTCGTAGAACCCCGCCTCGGGCTTGCCCAGATCGAAACGGGCGCTGGAGCGGCCGCCGGCCGGCGCCCGAAGGCTCGTGGCGCTCCCGGAGAGGTAGCCGGCAAAGGTGTTGAAAGCGCCTTTCTGCTCGACGGATGGGGCGTCGTTGTGAACGACCCAGTTGGTCGACTTCCGCTCGAGCGAAGGAGGCGTGCCGTCCGTGCCGGAGCCGCCGCACGCGGCAAACATCGCAAGAACCGCAGCGCCTGCAACCAGGCGCATGCGTGTGTTCGTACTCGCCCTTTCGGTGCGCCGTCCTTCGGACATCCTCGACCTCCGGTCGCCTTGTTCATACTTCTGATTGACCGGTCATCCGGTTCGTGCTGCCGCCCTTGGCGATCGTACCGGGCGCGCCGACGTAATCAACCCTCAGTAGTGCAGAAAACGAGAAAAAAGGCACGCGGACCACTTCGAAAAACGGCGTCGGGGAGGGCGACCGTGTATGTAACGTCCGGTGCGCAACGACTCTAAAAGCCGACTATGTCTTCTCTGAAGGAAAACCTCGGCACTCGTTTCACCGCAGCAAGTTCGCCTACTAGGGGTTGATGTTTCGTTTCGGTCGTTTCAGGCCGACGATAAAAGCGGTTCTGTGCGGTGCTGTAAGGAAGCAGTGCGACACGAGCAACCCGCGAAGACGCCCCGATCGGGAAGATGCTCCGACGGGGGCGCGGTGTTGATTTAGCCTTTACACCACCCGCTGCATCCAATTTTGCGAAATCAAGAGAACTTCGATTCGACTGACCCGCAACTCTGGTCACGGTTCACTTTGCAGTGCGGATGTCGCGCACGTCGTCCGGGATCAAATTGCTTGCATGCTCACCCTGCTCGCCGTCACCCTATATCCAAACAGCATTCAGCGAGCAACGGGGCGGGATCGACTTCGTCTCGACTGACTTGAGCGACAGGCGATCCTGGTCGATCTCGAGGTAGCACAGCGGAAGCGGCGCTGTCGGGGCCGGCTTAAGCAAGCGGAACGGCGATGAATTCGCGAGAAAGAATCGCCTGCGTGTACTGGATGTCATGTTCGCCGGAAGGAGGCGCAACCGACCCAGATCCGACGTAATCGTTCAAGTATTGCGACAGTTCGACGGAATTCAACCCGGGAGGGTTGTACTCGTAATTTAGATACTCGTATTTCATGTCGCCGAACATCCAAGGATATTTGTCGTAACTTAAGATTTTGGTGTATTTCGTTTCACCCTCGACAGCAACGAAGATTTCCACCGTTGTTTCGTCGTACTGCAATCTTCGATCTCGCGAGACACCGATGGGCCAGGCGACTCTGTTCTTCGGCTTTCCCGGGAAGCCTTTGTAGGGGCCGTATGCAATTGTAGCGCCGACATCCCATCCGATTTTCATCGAATGCACAGATTCGACGACATCGCGCGCCGCGTTGCGTTCCACGGTAAGAGTGTGCGCCGCCCTGTCGATCCCGATAACTCGCATATGTTCGTGCTGAATCGGATTAGTGGATTTCGCTGTGTGAACGTAGTATGGATAGTTTCCCGCCCCCTCGACGTCGGGAAATCCGGAAACGTCCTCGAGGTGAAGCTTCTCGACGGGTTTCTCGGCATAGAGCAGCTCACCTGCAGGTCTCACGAGCCTGCTGCTCGCGTAAGGGATGACCGAATCCCTGCCGGGTTTGATGTGAACGAGATAGGTAACCCATTTATCGGCAGGAAAATGCCAACCTTCGTTCCGCGGCGGTCGAGCGTTCGGGAACGATTCAGGGTCCTGTAACCAGATCGTTTCTTTTTTCCCGTCTGCCCACGTCTTCGTTGGTGTGGTAACGTCACCGCCCGCCGGCATTGTAAGCGTCGCGCCGAACACCGCGGCTCGATCGCCGTACGCTGTGTTCGCCAAGAACATGCGGCCGTGTGGGCCGTAAGGCCAATTTGAAGGCACTTCGGTGAACTGCGACTTCGGCCCAACAATCCAGAACAGTTGAGCTTGGCCACTGGTGGTGCAGTTCTGGATGTAGACCATCTTCGCGCCGGGTGACCTCTTGTCAAAACGGCTGGCGCTGATCTTCGCCCGGAACTGCAGGTAGAACTCGTCGCCTTCCCAAGCATCGACCCGTGTTTCTCGGCGACTTCCTATCCGCGGCGTCCAATCCTTGTATTGAGCGTCGCCGTGCGCCGGGTCCCAGTAGCTTCGGTGCCCGAAATACCCCTCGCAAAAGCTTGCGTGCATGCGCGGATCAGATTGATTCCAGCGGCGCGTTTTGCGTGCTGAACCGTTGACCAGCCCTTGGTCGGGAACCGGTTTCCCGTTTTCACCCGCCGCGAAGCATGCAGTCGGCCGAATCCAGCGTCCCTGCGGGCCACTACCGATCGTGGTCTCGAGTGCCTTGTATGCGCGCGTGGAGGTACGACGCACTGTGATAGAGCCGTCGGCAACATTTCTCGATTGCACCCATACATATTCCTTGGCGGCAACGAGCAAGCGGTATTCGCCGTCCCAAGGATCCTCGATCCTGTCGATATCTGCGACGTACCAAGTCTGCACAGCGTCCTTGCTAGCTGCAGCGACGTCGCGCACCAGGTGTGTTCCTCGCGCCGCGGACTTGATCGCCCTGCTTGCGCCGAATGGAGTAGCAACCAGGGAGGCGTGGTAGGGCATCGGCGCGGGAGCTGTCCGGGACCGCTCATATGGTTTCGCAGCGCCGCGATGGAAACAACGAAACTCATCGTCGTGCCGAAAATCGTGCGCCCACAAAACGCCGGGTCCCGTAGAGCGCTGGACCCAATCGGCCTCAGCGTCATTACTGCCGACCTGATCGGAAGACGTGCGACGTTGCGCCGATACCGTACGTCCGCTCGCCGCCGTCGCCATAGCAATGAAGGCCGCCGCACGATTGCGAGTAGCAGCCCAAGCGGCGGGGACCAACTGGATAAAGCGACGGCGCAGCATTTCAACTCCCGCGGGTGGCCGCGTGCTTGCGGACATTGATGGAAACGCTGCCGGGCAAGGCGCGATCCGAAATCCTCCGGGTGCGCGCGATGGATTCTTCGGATGCTCCCGCTCTTGCGACCACGCTCTGGTCGCGAGAAGCCGCGGCCAGCAGTCGATTGGCAACCACGAGCATCACGAGGATGTTGTAGGGCAAATCGAAGTACGCCAGGCTGAGGAAAGCACCACCGACGGCATAGCCGATCAGCGATACCTGGCACATGCCGGCAAGCAAATGCAGGGATTGGAGATCCCCGTCCGCGCGAAGTGCATCTCGCCGAAGTCGCGCCGCCATCCGCCAGCCCAGGACCCATATCAAGACGAAGAGAGTGAAACCTATCCAACCGTGCTCGCCGAGTACCTGGAAGTAGATGCTGTGCGCCGCGCGGATGTTGTTCGGATCGGGAGAATAGGCGGCGAAGACGGGAGCCGAGTAGATCGAGAACCCCCCTCCGAGCAGCCGGTCGTTCGCCAGATGCAACATCGTCCACCAGGCGTTAATGCGCCCCATCGCCGACCCGTCTTGCTCATAGTTCTGAATGGACTCCATGCGAAGGAGCCAGTTCTCCGGCATGAAGGCGAAGATGGCAACGCTGGCGACCAGCATCGGAACGAAGGTTAAGCTCCTTTTCGGCGACCGCCACCAAAGGACGACAACCATGGCAACGATCGCAAGAAGAGCGCCGCGCGAGTGCGTTCCTAGGGCCGAGACGCCGCTCAGAAGCATAGCGGCGAGAAGCGCCGTGCGCACCCATCGGTTCATCGAAACCAGGCGCAGGTAATACATGAGCGGGATTACCATAACGAGCGCCAATGCCAACTCGTTGTTCCCTTCGATGAATCCGCCTGGGGGTCCCCAAACGCGTTCCGCTCCGCCGCTCACTAGAGTGAACAACCCACCCTTGATTCCGTAAAACCCGAGCGACAGAACATTGATCCAGACAAACGCTTGAAGATAACGACGTTCGTTCAGAACCGCCATTGCCACGAGCGTCATCAACTGAATCTTGAAGACCTTGTTCAGCTGGATCATGGAGTCGGGTCGATCGATTGCGTTGAGCGTCGTCAACGCGGTGAACGCGACGAACGCGACCAGCACGATCGCGACTCCGTCCCTGGGCACAACGATCCTGTCCCGCGTAAGGAACAAGGCGACCAGCGTCACGCCGGCCGCGATCGCAGCGAAGGGCATGTTCGTAGCGAAGCCCCATGCCAGCTTGTGCGGATTCATCACGCTGATCCACGTCCAGAGCAGCACGCCTACGGACGGGTGTTGTAGCGCTGCTGGGATCGCCCCGAGAAAAATCAGCGTAACGACTATATCTCGAATGCTCATGGGACAACCCGCGCGTGTTCTATAACGCCGCGCAACAAGAATAATCGTCCGGCGCTGCTCACGATAAACGACATTGACGGCAAGAGCTGCACACCGACGGCCGAAATACGGAGTCTCGGATCTTGGAGCACATGACGCTGCTCTCTGTCAAGGACGAGCAGCAGCGCGAGCAGCGCCGAGAGCCAGAAGGTGGCCCCCCCACGCCCTCGCCCCGCTACGCTCCTGGTGCTGCGCCATCTCGCCTACCAGCAAAGCCCCTCGATCTGCCTGCCGTCGAAGCGGCCGTTGCGCACGTTCACCAGGTCGAGCAGCTTGTGCTCCGGTCGAAGGCCGGCAGCCAGCGCGTCGAGCACCGGCGCGCTCGTCGTGCCGACAATGACAAGTTCGGCATTCGACAGCGTCGCGGCGAGGTCGTCGCGGATCAACTCCCCGATGTGCGGCAACAGCGATTCGATGTAGCGCTTGTTCGAGCCGAGCAGCCGCGACAGGCTGACGTCGGGATCGAAGATCGACAGCTTCACGCCCTTGCCGATCAGCGCCTCGGCGAGCATTACCAGCGGGCTCTCGCGCAGGTCGTCGGTACCGGTCTTGAACGACAGGCCGACCATCGAGACGCGACGTGCGCCCGAGGCAAGCACCTTGTCGATCGCGTGTCGCAGGTGCCGCTCGTTCGACTCGAGGATCGCGCCGAGCATCGGCAACTCGACGTCGTGGGAGCGCGCCAGGTAGTTGGTTGCGCGCAGGTCCTTTGGCAGGCACGAGCCGCCGAAGGCGAAGCCCGGCTTCAGGTACGCCGGCGAGATGTTCAGTTGCCGATCCTGGCACACGAGCCGCATCACCTCGAACGGATCGACGCCGAGCGCCTCGCACAGGCGCGCGGTTTCATTCGCAAAGGTGATCTTCAGCGCATGGAAGTTGTTGCAGCAGTACTTCATCATCTCGGCCGTGCCGATCGTCGTCTCGATGAACTCGCACGGCAGGTGGCCGAAGAGCTGGCGCAGCTTCTCGATCGGATACGGGTCGGCGGCGCCGACGATCGTGAACGGCGGCTTGTCGTAGTCGCGGATCGACGTGCCTTCGCGCAGGAACTCCGGCTGGAAGCACAGGTGAAAGCCCTTGCCTTCGGGCTTGTCCGATTCGCGCTCGATGATCGGCTTGACGACGTTCTCGACAGTGCCGGGCGCGAGGGTCGAGCGGAAGACGAGCACGTGCGGCTCGGTCTTGCGCGCCAGCGCGCGGCCGATGTCGGCCGAAAGGCGCAGCACGGCGCTCTGGTCCTGGCTGCCGTTGGGCGCCGACGGGGTGCCCACGCAGATTAGCGAGATCTCGCTGTCGCGAATCGCCACGCTTACGTCGTCGGTGACGCTCACGTTGCCAGAGGCGGCGACCTGGCGAACGAGGTCGACCATGCCCTCCTCTACGACAGGCGTGGTGCCGGCGCGCAGCATCGCAAGCTTGGCGGCGTCGACGTCGACGCCGATCACCTGGTGGCCATCCCGGGCCAGGCAGGCGAGCGACACCGCGCCGACGTAGCCGAGCCCGAAAATGCTGATCTTCATTGCTTCATTCCTCCCGCCGTTCCTGCCTCTCGCGTCCACAGCCCGAGACGTCGTTCGATGATTGCGTCGAGCCGCTGCATTGAGCTCGTCCACGCATGGTGCGATAGCACCCGCTCGCGCCCTGCCCGCCCGAGCGCGTTTCGGCGCGCCGGGTCGGATGCGAGCGCGACGAGCGCATCGGCCACAGCGTCCGCCCGATCGGCCACCCACAGGTGTTCGCCCGGCACCGCATCGACGCCTCCGGCCGCCACCGAACTGGTGACCACCGGCACGCCCATCGCCATGCCYTCCAGGATCTTGTTCTGCGTTCCGCGCGCGATGTTCAACGGGGCGATCATCGCGGCCGAACGCCGGACATAAGGCCGCACGTCGGGCACCGACCCGGTGACGGTGACGTTCGGCAGCTCGCCGAGCCGGCGAACAGCCGGCGACGGATCGGCGCCCACGATCGCGAGCTTCATCGACGGACGCTTCGCGAGCACCGAGGGCCAGGCGTTGCGGCAGAAATCGTCCATGCACTCCTGGTTCGGGTAGTAGTCCATGCGCCCGACGAAACAGACCTGGTCGGGGTCGTAGTCGGCGGCGTCTTCGGGAGCGAAGAACGCGGCGTCGACCCCGTTGGGGAACCAGTCGGTGCCGGCACCGGTGCCGTAGCCGTTCAGCGTCTCCCATTCGGCGCGGGTGGTCGCCGTACAGAATCCGAACTCGCGCGCGAGTCGCCGCTCCTCGGCCTCGAGCTTGCGGCCTTCGAGCCAGTAGCCGTACTTCATCGGCATCCGACGGTAGTGGAAATACTCGAGCCACTTCTGCGAATCCATGTCGCCGAAGTCGAGTATCCGCGGCGTGTCGCGCGCGCCGGCCACGTAATGCGCCACCGACGAGCAGTGCACGAAGATCAGGTCGAAACGCTCGTTGCGCAGCAAAGCGCTCACGCGGCGCGCGAGCGCGCCCGAATGGAACCAGCCCATCGACGACGGCTCGCGCGTGGGCAGGCGGGCGAGCATGCGCGCGGCCTGCACACCGTTGGAGACGCGGCCGACGAACACCCGAGCGCAGTGCTGCGACAGGCCCCTTCCCTCTTCTTCCTCGTCGCGCGATCGGGCGATCGAGCAGACGGTGACGTCGTGCTGCTCGCTCAAGTGGCGAATGATGTTGAACGGCCGGATCTTGCCGCCTCGTTTCGGGGGAAACGGAAGGCGGTGACAGACAAACAGGACCTTCACGCGGCCGTCTCGAGGAATTCGTCGGCGACGTCGGCGTGGGTGCGGCGGTCGAGAAACACGCGGCACCACAACTCGAGGTTCATCAACGCGAGCAGTGCGTCGGTGCCGTCGATGCGGCTGGCTCGATGATCGGCAACGAGCGTTGCCACTGCCTGCGGCTCGAGCAGCCCGCGGCGCTCGATGCTCGCGGGCGACAACAGCGAATCGAGCGAAGCGGCCAGCGTGCCCTTGAGCCAGGCGCCCATCGGCGTGCCGAAGCCGCGCTTCTCGCGATGCAGGATCTCGTGCGGCAGCACGCCCTTGAGCGCTTCCTTCATCAGGTACTTCTGTCGGCCGCCCTTGATCTTGAGCGACGCGGGAATTGCCGTGGCGAGTTCGACGAGTTCTTCGTCGAGCAGCGGCACGCGGCATTCGAGCGACACGGCCATGCTCATGCGGTCGGTGAGCATCAGCAGGTCGTCGGGCAACTGGGTGGCGGCGTCGACCTCGAACAATCGGTTCACCGGATCGGTAGCGCGCGCACCGGCAAAGGCGACCGCGAGCGCGTCGGATCCGTCGTCGACCGGCGAGCGAAGCAGGCCGCGAACGTGTTCGCGATCGAGCACGCGAACGTAGCTGCGGTAGCGCTCGTCGGGCGCGAGCTGCGCGCTTTCGAGGAACTGCCGGGCCAGGCGCGACAGGTTGCTCAACCGCCCGTGCCGATCGCTCGGCAGGCGCCGCGCCACGCCGGTGGCCGCGCGCACCAGCGGCGACGGCACGCGCCCGAGCAAGCCGAGGTAGTGCTCTCCGAGGTAGCGTCGATAACCGCCGAAGAGCTCGTCGCCGCCCACGCCCGAGAGGATCACCTTGACGTCTTCGCGGGCGAATTTCGATACGAGGTAGGTGGTGACCGCCGCGGAGTCCGCCACCGGTTCGTCCATCTGCCAGGCGAGCTTCGGCATCAGTTCGACGACGTCGGGGCGCACGACGATCTCGCGATGCTCGGTGCCGAAGCGCTTCGCCACCTGGCGCGCATACGGCAGTTCGTTGTACAGCGCTTCGGCCTTGCCGCCCTCGAAGCCGATCGAGTAGGTGCGGATCGGCTGTTCGCTGTAGCGCGCCATGAAGGCGACGACGGCGCTCGAATCGATTCCGCCCGACAGGAACGCCCCGATCGGCACGTCGCTGACCATTTGCCGGTGCACGCAGCGTTCGATCGACGCGCGGATCCGATCCGCCCAGTCGCGCTCGGAGAGCGATGCGTCCACCGCGTGCGGCAGGCGCCAGTAGCGCCGCTCGTCGACGCGCGCGTCCTCGACCGAGAGCACCGTGGCTGGCGGCAGCTTCGTGATGCCGGCAAACAGCGATTTCGGCGCGGCGACGTAGCCCAGATGCAGGTAATCGACGAGCGCGCTGCGATCGATCTCGATTGCCTGCTCGAGCAGCGGCAGCAGTGCCTTCGCCTCGCTGGCGAAAGCGATCATCCGCGGCGTGCGATGCAGGTACAGCGGCTTGATGCCGAGCCGGTCACGACCGATGACGAGGCGCCGGCGTTTCGAGTCCCACAGCGCAAAGGCGAACATCCCGCGCAGGCGGTCGACGAAGGCGTCGCCGTGCTTCTCGTACAGGTGCAGGGCGACTTCCACGTCGGACGAAGTCTTGAAGCGCCGGCCTTCGGCCTGCAACTCGGCACGCAATTCGCGGAAGTTGTAGATCTCGCCGTTGCAGACGAGCCAGTTGCTTCCGTCGGCACCGGAGATCGGCTGGTGCCCGCCGGCCGGGTCGATCACCGACAGGCGCCGCATCCCGATGCCGCAGGCGCCGTCGACGTGCCGACCCTGGTCGTCCGGGCCGCGATGGGCGATCGCATCGCCCATTCGGGACAGGAGTTCGGGCTCGACCGGTCGCGCGTCGAATCGGAATACGCCGTAGATGCCGCACATGGAGGGGTGGCGAGAGTTGGCGCCGAGTGTAGCGGCAGGACGAAAGACCCTGCGTCAGCTTTCGCACAATCGTCGTGTTGTGAGTTGCCCCGTGCCCGACAATCGACGCATTTTCGTAATGACGTTGTCGTTACGCAAGTTATGATAATCGACCGTTGCCCCCAATCAAGGTCGGACGTCGTGACCATTGCCCGCGATGCCAAGCCTCGTCGAGAAACGCTGAACCTGCGGATTCCCGCGGATGAACGCGATCTGATCGATCGCGCCGCGCAATCGGCAGGCAAGACGCGAACGGACTTCATTCTCCAGGCGGCGCGGCGCGCGGCCGAGGAAACGCTTCTCGATCGAGCGCTCCTGGTCGTCTCTCACGACGCATACTTGGAGTTCGTGAGACGGCTCGACCGGCCGGCGCAGCCGAGCGAGCGACTGCGAAAGACAATGCGCAGCAAGGCGCCCTGGCGAGCAGATTCCGGCAAATGATCGGCGCTCCCGAACCACTCGGTCCCGATCACGACATCTCCGGCTTCGAAAGCGGAACGGCATCGCTCGACACCTGGCTCGTGCGGCGTGCAGCCGCGAATCAGGCCAGTGGCGCTTCTCGCGTATTCGTCGCGAGCGCGGAGAGCGGAAAAGTCGTCGGCTACTACGCGCTTGCCTCGAGCGCGGTCATGCCGGGCGCCGCCACCGGTCGCTACCGCCGCAACATGCCCGACCCGATCCCGGTCGTCGTTCTCGGACGCCTTGCGGTGGCACGCAACCACCAAGGGCGGGGACTCGGTCGCGCGCTCTTCCAGGATGCTGCGTCGCGCGTCGTCCACGCAGCCGATGCGATCGGCGTTCGGGGAATGATCGTGCACGCACTGTCGGAAGAAGCGAAGGATTTCTACCTTCGACTCGGCCTCGAGCCCTCGCCGCTGGATCCGTTGACGCTGATGACGACGCTCGCCGACCTGCGAGCGGCCGGTCAGAAGTGACGAGGAGGACGCGCTACTTCTGCCGGAGCACCGAGAGCGTGTCGTCGATCACTGCCGACCATGCGATCGGGTCTGAAAACGTGTGGTCGGCATCTGCGAGGCGCAACACGGAAGCTTCGAGTGTGTCGAGAATCCCGGCGGTCTTCATCGCAACTTCGAACTCGGCCGCCGTCAGGTCGTTGCCGCTCAACTGCAGGTGCACCCGCGCTTGGATCTTCCGAAGTGCAGTTGCGAAGCGCTGCGGCAGGTTCAACGGCTCGCTGCTGCCGCTCTTGTCATCGCGCCCTCCGTTTCGCGCGCGCGCAACGTGCCCCACCAACTCTTTCGCCGTGGCGACCACGTCGATGCCGCCGCTGGCCAGCTTCTTCCAGAACTCCGCGGAGCGCAGTCGCGAGCCGTAGTGCGTTTTCACGAGCGCCGCCGATCGCGTCGAGTCGCTGCGCGCCCACGGATTCGCCGCGATCACGGCTGTCACGCGCTCGTCGGTGACGGCATGGAACACGGCAGCCGTCGCTCCGTCGCACAGACCCCACAACACGATGCGCCGGCATCCGGGAGCGGCAGCCAGGAGCGCGTCGCAGGCGCGCCGGATGTCGTCCTCGGCGGCTTCGAAGTCGGGTTTCGGGCCGGGGCTGTCGCCCATGCCGGTGTAGTCGAAACGCAGGCAAGGGTAGCCCGCGCCCGCCAGTGCGCGTGCGAGAAGGACGAACTGGCGATGAGAGCCGACGCGTGTCTGCGGCCCGCCGACGACGATGACGACACCGGTCGGATGCTGCGGAGCGTCGGGCGACGGTCGCGCGAGCACGCCGAGCATCTCGTCGCCGCTGCCCGGAACGATCAGCAGCGATTCGTCGAAGGACGTGCCGCCCTGCGCTGTCATCGCTGCCTCGCCTCTGGTTGCGCAATGCCCGCGACGGCTTCGCCGAGCGTCTCGTCCACGGCGGCCACCGTAGCCTGGACCAGTTGCGGAACGTCGACGAGATCCGCGACGTTCCAGAACGCAGGACCACGCAGCGCGACCCCCTGCGTGGGAACGCCCTGTCCCACCCAGGTTTCCGCACGGCGACGCAATCCTTCCGAGACGTGCAACGACGCGTCGTCCTGTGCGCTTCGCACCTCGAACAGCACGGCGCGTTCTGCCCGCGGCGCATTGGTCGCATCCAGCGCCGTGAGCTGGTCCGCGAGCGTCGCGGACACCGGATAACCCGCCAGCCACGCAACTTCGCCCATCGCCCACAGCGCTTTCGGATCCGGCACCTGTGGCCGGTTCATTCGCGCGATCTTCGCGACCCGCAGCAATCCGTTGAGCTGCTGGCTCCCCTGCAGCAGCGGCGCCCAGCCAACGAACAGCGCGGCCTGCCGTGCGAGACCGTCGCTCGCCTTCGCGGCCAGAGCGGCGCCGAGCCGACAGCCGATCAGGACAATGCGCTCGTCCTCCGCCTGCGCCGCGTCGAGCATCCGCCGGCAATCGGACAACCACGCCGAAACCGTCGCCTCGCGAAAATCCGCGCTGCTGTCGCCTGTGCCGAGCAGGTCGAACATGCGGCCAGCGACGCCGCGCATCGCGAGCGCCTCGGCCGCGAGCCGGTACATGCGTCGCGACTGGTTCATCTCGTCGCCGTACGGCGGGAAGAACACCGCTTGCGCACGCACCCTGCCCCGCGGCCGCCAGTGCAACACGGGACTGCGATGCCCGTCGAAGTCCTCGAAACGGGCGATGCGGTCGACTTTCGTCACGCGAGCTCCCGCGCGACGATTTCGACCGACAGCGCTCGCTCGAAGGCGCCGTCGGCGGACAGCCGAGCGAGGTCGAGCACCGGATCGAGACGCCATTCGCCCGGCAGCCTCGCGCGCCACTTCGCGATGCGCTCCGGCGACACCCGGTCGCGTCGCAATCGACGACCGAGCCCGGCGATGTGCGGCCGCAGCGCCGCCGGTCGCAGCCCATGCAGCCATTCGCTGCGTCGCGCGCGCGCATCGGGACCGTCGGCAATGCGAAACCCGTAGCTGGAGCCGTGGCGCGCCACACCCGCGTGTCGCGCGGCGATCAGGCGGCTCTCGAAGGCGCCGGCGCTCTTCCAGGCCAACGGCAGCGCGACCGCCTGTCGAACCAGCTGCAAGTCGACGAGCGGCGTGGCGAAGTGACCGTAGCGGATCGACAGGCTGTTGTTGACCCCCATCCAGTGATGGCAGCGAAAGAACGGGTACACGAGTTCGACCTGCTCACGCGTCATTCGCTGTCGCGCCGGATCGTCGGAAGCGGCCAGTCCGACGGCGCGGGCGATCGACTCCGCCATCCGGCCCTCGTAGCCGGCGAGCCCGCCGGCGACGCGAAACACCCGCGGATCGAACCCCCGGTAGAACGCGCGCACGATGTCGATCGGCCGGTATTCACGGTCGGGCAGGTGAAAGAAATTGCGGAAGATCTCGCCGCCGCCTCCGTTCAACGCAATGAAGCCGTCGGCATTCTGCTCCAGGCGCGTGAGCCGGTCAGCGCCGCGATCGTCGATGCCGTCGTTCGGCAACCCGTCGAAGAACAACGCATTGCGCACGAGATCCTCGACCTCGCATTCGCGCAGCGGCTCGCTCATCGTCGCCTTGTCGATGCAGCGCAGCGGCAACTGCTCGCCGTTCGCGATCTCCCGGGCAATGCGCACGTCGTCGCTGGTGTCGGGTCCGTACACGAACAGCCGAGGTCGCTCGCCTTTGGCCAGCAACGCAGCAACGATCAGCCGAGAGTCGAAGCCGCCCGAAAGCGCGGCGCTCGTACGCCCGGGGAAGGCAGCCGCGATCTCGCCGAAGGTGGTGGCGAGTTGCGCGCCGATCGCCTCGACCGCCTCGTCGAACGAGGCGTACCGCAGGTAAGGGACTGGAACGAGCCCGTGCGCGAAGCGCGGGCGATCCTCTTTCGTCTGCAGGTCGACGCAACTGCCGAGCGGCAGCCGCGTGACGCCGGCGAACGGCGTTCGCTCCGAATGCGAGGCGCCGAGCAGCACGTACTCCGCCGCGGCGCCTTCGTCGAGGGCGCTGGCGCCGGCATACGCACGGGTCGCGAGCCAGCTCGTGCCGTGAAAGTTGCCGTCGGCGCTTCGATGGATGCGCACGAAGCCGAGCGGGTCGTTGAGCAGCCAGCGGCCGCGTTGCGTCTCGAGGAAGAGCGCAAAGTTCCCGCGCAGTGCAGTCTCGTCGATGCCCGGCGCCCTTGCGTCGACGCCCTGCGCGGGATCGCCGCCGACCATCGCGTCGAGCAGAAGGCGCTCGAGCGCCGCCGCACCGAAGGCGCCGCGATACCACAGCGGCCCCACCGAACAGGCGGCGCCGTGCGAGGTCTGCACCGCGGTCGCGGTCTCGTCCCGGTCACGATTGAGCCAAAGCTGCACCGCGCCGCCGCTCCATTGCCGACGGAACGAGGCGACGAAGCCCTGCTGCTCGAAAGAGCGCGTCGCGCGAGCCTGCGCGGCCGCGTCATCGCCGAGGGAAACGGACAGCGCGCCGATCGTCATCGGCGAGCGGCATCGGCAAGGCCGACCCTGCGATTTCCCGACTCGCGGGTTTCGATCGGCAACTCCAGTTGTCCTCGCCCGACCCAGGTGTTGTCGGTGACGGTCGCCCGCATCGGTCCCAGGGCCGCGCGCACGAAGACCGCCGAACCGTCGCGTCGGTTCACGACCGTGTTGTCGCTCATCTCGAGTTCGTTCACCGGCCAGCGATATCCCTCGGCGCCGATCGAGACGATGACCGGGTTGCTCGAGCGCGGAGACTGCTCGATGAGGTTGCCGTGCACCTGCGCGATGCCACCGTTCGGAAACTCCAGTTCGTAGCTCGCGTTGCCATCACCGTCGACGAGACGATTGTCGACGACGCGATTGACCCGCGCGCGTGATTTCAGCAGATGACCGGCGCGCGCGCTATGCGACCACGTATCGCGCACGGTGAGGAAGTCGATCAAGCCGACGTACAGGTTGTGGTACCAATGCGCGCCGTCGACCGGGCCGCTGAATTCGCAGCGCTCCACCGTCAATTGCGAGCGCTCGTCGTTGCCGGTGAGCAGCCCCATCTGGTTGTCGAGGAAACGCGAATCGCGCACCGTAAGCTCGCCGCGTTCGAAGCGGATGCCGGCGCCGTTGCCGTCGGGAACGCGCGTCCCGATGAAGTCGAAGCCCTCGATGGTGAAAGTGCCATGGCGAATGACCCAGATCGCCTTGCCCTCCGCGTTTGCGCCGTCGGCGAGGAGTCGCGCGCGCCCACCGATCGCGCGGATCGTGAGCGAGGCCTGCGCCCACACGGCGACATCGCCTCGATAGGTTCCGGCTTCGACCTCGACGACGTCGCCGTCGCGCGCGATCGATGCCGCAGCTGCGATGGTGCCGACGTTTCCGCCCGGTCCCACCCGGATCCTGCGTTTCGCCGCGGCGTCCGCAGCACGCTCGACGCTTCCCGTGGCGCCGCTTCGCGCAAGCGCTGCCATGCCGAGGGCAAACGGTAGGGCAGTCGCTGCGCGACGTCCCGGCCTCACGTCTTGGCGGAGCCGCTCGGACCGATCAGCGACTCGTCCGCCGGCTGCATCGTCGCTTCGGGGTCGGCGCCCGGATCGGTTCCGACGCCTTTCGCCGCGCGTGCCTGCCGATAGACGTCGCGATAACGCTCCACCGATGCGCGCCAGGTTCGTTCGCCTTCGACGAAGGCGCGAGCCCGATCGAGCATCCCGTCGAGCGTACCGAATCGCGCAAGCGCATTGGACGTTGCGTCGGCCAGCGAACCCACGCTGCTGTGCCGAAACAGCAGGCCGGTCTTTCCGTGCTCGATCAGTTCTCGATGCCCTCCGACGTCCGAGGCGAGCACCAGTCGACGCTGCGCCATCGCTTCGAGCGGCTTGAGCGGCGTGACGAGTTCGGTGAGCCGCATCGGCTTGCGGGGGAACACGAATACGTCGACGAGCGACGAATACAAAGGAACGCGCCCATGCGGGACGCGCCCGGTGAAGATCACCTGGCCGGCCACACCGAGCTTTGCCGCCTGCGCGCGCAGCGCACCCTCCTGCGGGCCGCCGCCGACGAGCAGCAGCCGCGTGTTCGGCCGCTCTCGGAGAATGGCGGGCAGCGCGGCGATCAGCAGGTCGAGGCCCTCGTAACCGTAGAACGACCCGATGAAGCCGAGTACCTGTTTGCCGCGGAGGTCGTACTCCGCCTCTAGCGCTCGATTGCGCTCGCCGATCGGGGGAAATTGCTCGATGTCCACTGCGTTCGGGATCACCATCACGCGCTGCGCCTCGACGCCGCGCGCCACGATCTCCGATCGGAGACCCTCACAGATGCAGGTCACCGCGTCGGCCTTGAGCACGACGTGCGTCTCGAGCGCCCTCGAGAGCCGGTATCGCAGGCCGCCCGGACGGGACGTTCCGTGGTCGACGGCCGCGTCCTCCCAGAGCGCGCGCACCTCGTAGACCACTGGAAGGTCGAGCTCGCGCCCGGCCTGCAGCGCAGCCAGGCCGTTCAGCGACGGCGAATGCGCATGGAGAATATCGACGCGCTCGCTGCGCGCGACCGCGACGATACGCTTGGCGAGCGTTCGCACGACGTCCCATTGCCGAAGCACGGGAAAGCGTGCAAGCCCGCCGGGAAACGTGCGATGAAAGACAAGCCCGTCGATGGTTTCCCTCGATAACGGGCTGCCGCCGCGCGCGAACCCCGCGTGCTTGGCCGACGTGAGATGCACGGTACGCCAGCCGAGCTCCCGCTGCGCGAGGATGATCGACCTGGAGCGAAAGGCGTAGCCGCTGTGCAGGGGGATCGAGTGGTCAAGAACGTGGAGGATCTTCTCGGTCATGCCCGATTCAGCTCCTTGCCACCGCGAGCATGGTGGCCTCGTCGGACGCCGTCAATCGGGCAAACTCGGCCACGAGTCGCTCCACACGTTCGTCCCATGCCTGCGAGCGCGCGTATGCGAGGATCGCCGCGCGATCCCAGTTGCGCGTGAGCGCCCGCTCGATCGCGTCGGCAAAAGCGTCAGCGTCCCACCAGTCAACCAGTTCCCCGGTGTCGGGCTCCCTTACCACCTCGGCATTGCCGCCCACGCGAGTGGTGACGACAGGCAGCCCGCACGCCATCGCCTCGAGGAAGACGTTCGCCCAGCCCTCGAACTCGGTCGCAAGAACGAAGACGTCTGCCGCTCCATAGAACCAGCGCAACTCGTCCTGCGGTTGTCGGCCACAGAATCGCACTGCGTCCGCGACGCCGCACTCGCGCGCCTGAGCCTCGAGCGAGCTTCGCAGGTCGCCCTGGGTAGCTCCGCCGCCCACGATCAGATAGATGAGCCCCGGATGCCGCTCGCGCAACCGAGGCAGCAGCGCGATGACACGTTGGAAGCCCTTGCTCGGAATGAGGTTTCCGACGCCGATCAAGACGGGGGCGTCGGCGCCGAGACCCAGTCGGCGACGCGCTTCGATGCGATCGACCGGCGCGAATCGATCGGCGTCGACGCCGTTTCCGATCACCATGACCTTCTCGGGTGCGACGCCGAGCGCATGCGCGACATTACGGGCAAGCGCCTGGGATACCGCGAACAGCTTCGTCGCGCGCGCCATCGCCTCGCGAAGTCCCTTCTCGCGAGACGTGCCGATCAGCCATTCGTCCTTGCTGCCCCGGATCGTGATGGTCGCGGGGAGCGCGAGCCGCTGCGCGATGCGCGTCGCGGCCCAACCGTCGGGATAGAGGAAATGCGCATCGAGTGCCGTTGCATGAAAGCGGCGGTGAATACGACGCACGCAGGCTTCGGTGCAAAGCGCCATCAGCCATCCGTCGAAGCGCTTGCCGATGCCGGGCAGTGACAGCCAGCGAGGACGGTATACGTCGATGCCGTCCATCTTCTCATGCCCGACCGCCATGGGCCGGAAGTCGGGCCGGAACCAGCGGATGAACGCATCGAACGGCGACCACGGCTGGGGAGCGACGACGACGATCGGCACACGACGCGCTACACGGAACATCCTCTCCCGGATGAAGGTACCGGCGGTCGGAGCGGCGCGGCTCGGAAACAGACTCGAATAGACGATCAGACGCGGCTGGTTCACGTGGCAGAGGCGAACGCCGGCGACCTGCGCCGACTCCTGCCAATGGTAGCGTCAGATCGAGGCAAAAAGCCGCGCCGCATGGTTGCTTCCGAGGGATAGGACGGGAACGATGCCGATTTGTAGCCTTGAAGCCGCGGAGGATGCCTTCGAAGCACGTGCATGACGCCTCGATGACGGCGTCGGTTTCCGTATCCATGACGGCAAGCCCAGCATCTCCCGAGGGCTCTCCGCGCACTGCTTAGACTCGATCGTCTTGCATTCCGGGAGCGCCCCGATGCCCTCCCCCCGCGCCGACGCCTTCGTGTTCTTCGGCGCCACCGGCGACCTCGCCTTCGGCAAGATCTTCCCGGCGCTCGCCGCGCTGGTACGCGACGGTCAACTCGACATGCCGATCGTCGGCGTGGCGCGCTCGCCGATGTCGATCGACGAGTTCCGCAAGCGTGCGCGCTCGAGTATCGAGGCCAAGGGGACCGTCGACGAAAACACTTGGCAGGCGCTGTGTCGAAAGCTGCGCTACCTCTCCGGCGACTACCGCGACCCCGACACCTTCCAGCGCCTGCGCAAGGCGCTCGGCAGCGCCTCGCACCCGCTGCACTACCTGGCCATCCCCCCGTCGATGTTCGAGACGGTCCTGCACGGGCTCGCGCAGTCCGGCTGCAGCAACGGTGCCAGCGTCATCGTCGAGAAACCCTTCGGCCGCGACCTTGAATCCGCGCAGGAGCTGAACCGCACGCTGCACGCGCACTTCCCCGAGTTGTCGGTGTTCCGCATCGACCACTACCTCGGCAAGGAGGCCGTGCAGAACCTGCTCTATTTCCGCTTCGCCAATTCCTTCGTCGAGCCGCTGTGGAACCGCACGCACATCGCGTCGGTGCAGATCACGATGGCCGAGGCCTTTGGCGTGAAGAACCGGGGCGCCTTCTACGACAGCGTCGGGGCGATCCGCGACGTCGTGCAGAACCACCTGCTGCAGGTCGTCTCCCTGCTCGCGATGGATGCGCCGATCGGCAGCGACGCCGAGTCGATGCGCTCGGAGAAATTGCGGCTGTTTCGCGCGATGCGTCCGCTCGATCCGGCGCACGTGGTGCGCGGGCAGTTCGACGGCTATCGCGACGTGCACGGGGTCGCTCCACACTCGGAAGTGGAAACCTTCGTCGCGTTGCGGCTGCAGATCGAGACCTGGCGCTGGGCGGGCGTGCCTTTCTACATCCGCGCGGGCAAGTGCCTACCCGTCACTGCCACCGAAGTGTTCGTCGACCTGAAGACGCCGCCGATGGCGGTCTTCGATCCGGTCTCGGGCGCGCGCTCTAACTACTTCCGCTTCCAGCTTGGTCCCGAGGTGATCGTCTCAATCGGCGCGCGCGCGAAGAAGCCGGGTGACGCGATGGTCGGCGAAGACGTCGAGTTGGTCGCGACGTGCTGTCCGGACAACGGCGGGCGCGGCGCCTACGACCGGCTGATCGGAGACGCGTTGCGCGGCGATTCGTCGCTGTTCACGCGGGACGACACGGTCGAAGCTGCCTGGCGCGTCGTCGATCCGGCGCTGCGCGACGACCGGCCGGTGCTGCCCTACGAACCCGGCAGCTGGGGGCCGGCCGCGGCGGCTAAGATCATCGGCGACGGCGAGCCGTGGCACGACCCGCACCCGCGCGACGGAGGCGCGGCGAAATGAAGGGCAACAAGGCATTCGACGATGTCGACGCGCGTTGCGTCGACACACTGCGCTTCCTGTCGGTCGACATGGTGCAGAAGGCCGACAGCGGCCACCCGGGGCTGCCGCTCGACGCCGCGCCTATGGCGTGGGTGCTGTGGAGCCGCTTCCTGCGCCACAACCCCGCCGATCCGCACTGGCCCGACCGCGACCGCTTCGTACTGTCGGCCGGCCACGGCTCCGCGCTGCTGTACGCGCTGCTCTTCCTCACCGGCTACCAGTTGTCGCTCGACGACCTGAAGCAGTTCCGCCAATGGGGCAGTCGCACGGCAGGGCATCCCGAGCGCGGACACGCGCCGGGGGTCGAAGTGACCACCGGGCCGCTCGGCCAAGGGCTGTCGAACGCCGTTGGCATGGCGATCGCCGAGGCGCAGCTCGCCGCGCAATACAACCGGCCCGGGCACGAGCTGATCGACCACCGCACCTTCGTGTTGGCGAGCGACGGCGACCTGATGGAGGGCGTGGCCTCCGAAGCTGCGTCGCTCGCCGGGCATCTGAAGCTCGGCAAGCTCGTCGTGCTCTACGACGACAACCACGTGACGCTCGCCGCCGGCACGCCGATCACCTTCAGCGAAGATCGCGCGGCGCGCTTCGCGGCGTACGGATGGCATACGCAGACGGTGGAGGACGGCAACGATCTGAACGCGTTGGAGGCGGCGATCCGAGCCGCCTGCGACGAGCCGGAGCGTCCGTCGCTCGTGCTCGTTCGCACGCACATCGGCTATGGATCCCCCGAGCAGGACAGCTACAAGGCGCACGGCTCGCCGCTGGGCGACGACAACGTCGCCGTCACCAAGCGCAACCTCGGATGGCCTGGGACACCGGCATTCCTCGTGCCGGACGACGCGCGCGATCGGGCACGCGAGGCAATCGAGCGGGGGCGGAAGTGGGCGCACGGGTGGCGTGCGAAGCTCGCTTCCTACAAAGCGGCCTTCCCGTCCGAGGGGGCCGAGCTCGAGCAAAGGTTGTGCGGCGAGTTGCCCGAGGGCTGGGACGCGGAGATTCCGACTTTTCCGGCAGACGCGAAGGGTTTGGCGACGCGCGTTGCTGGCGGCAAGGTGCTGAACGCGATTGCCGCTCGGCTGCCGGCACTTACCGGCGGTTCCGCCGATCTCGACCCGTCGACGCACACGGCGCTGAAGGGGATGGGCGAATTCAATCCGGTGCCGGCGGTACCGCCGAAGGCGCAGGACAAGCCCAACGGCGAGTGGAGCTACGCCGGACGCAACATCCACTTCGGCGTGCGCGAGCACGCGATGGGCGCGATCCTCAACGGCCTGGCCGCGCACGGCGCGACGCTGCCCTTCGGGGCCACGTTCCTCACCTTCTCGGACTACATGCGACCGCCGATGCGGCTGGCTGCGCTGATGGGCCTGCAGGTCTTCTATGTGTTCACGCACGACAGCATTGCGCTGGGCGAGGACGGACCGACGCATCAGCCGGTCGAGCAGATAGCGGGCTTGCGAGCGGTACCGAATCTGAACGTGATCCGGCCGTGCGATGCGAACGAGACGGCGGTGGCCTGGCGCATGGCGATCGAAACGCGCGATCGGCCGACGGCGCTGATTCTCACGAGGCAGAACGTGCCGACGCTGGATCGGGGGATCTTCGCTTCGGCGCAAGGGTTGCGGCGCGGGGCGTATGTACTGAAGGACTTCGTGGCCACGAGTGATGCGGCGGCGGCCGATCGTGGGAAGACAGCGGCCGGTCGCACGGATGTTTCCCTGCTTCTGATCGCGACCGGTAGCGAGGTGTCGCTTGCGGCGCAGGCAGCCGAGCAGCTGGCGGCGGAAGGGATTCCCGCGCGCGTCGTGTCGATGCCGTGCTGGGAGCTGTTCGAGGCGCAGGACGCTGCGTATCGAGAGTCGGTGCTTCCGTCGAAAGTGCCTGCGCGGCTGGCGATCGAGGCTGCGTCACCGATGGGATGGGAGCGCTGGGTCGGCAACCGCGGGGACGTGATCGGCGTCGCTCGTTTCGGCGCGTCGGCGCCGGGGAGCGAGGTGTTGCGGCGGTACGGATTCGAGGTGGGGAACGTGGTGCGGCGGGCGAAGGGGCTTGTGTAGGCGGATCAAGTTTTGGCTAGGACAGGGATCGAGATCCGGAATTTGGCCGACAGAGTCACGACGAGGCCCATCGTTCGTAGCGTGATGTGTTTCGGTATGCAGCATCGATTCCAGAAGCAAAAACGCTACGAACAGCGGCACCAGTTGCAGCACTGCTCCTCCGCCATCGGTCCACGGAGCAAAATTGTCCTGAACACGTCCACCCCCGTGCCGTGCTCAGGCAGCCTGCAACAGGAACTCGACCTTCACCGCATCGTACGGAAACACGATGCCACCGCCTTCGGCTCGCTCGAGCACGCCTGCCTCGAGCAGCGCGGTGACGTCGCCGTGTACGGCCTTCACGTCACGCTCTACCCGTCGAGCAGCCTCACGAATCGAAACGGGCCCCGCGCCGCAGAGCGCTTTCAGCAACTCCCACCGCTTGGCCGTGAGGACTTTCCAAAGAAGCTCGGGAGAGGCAAAAGTAATGCGTGCATTCTTCTCACGCCTTCCGCTCTTCCATGACTTTGCGAAATCGGCCAGTGCTTCATCGGGTTCACGAACATCCAGGATTACGGTTTTCACGGTTCCACCTCTCGATGTCGCGTTGGAAGTCGTCGACCAACGTCTCTAGGTCGCTGAACTCATACGGATACTCCGCGGCGCCCAGGTGACGATGACCTCCCTTGCTGCCCAATTCGTTGTCGTAGCGGAGCACGCATTCGCCGCCGACTACATATGCGAGTCGAAACTTGAACCCGTGCCTGGAGCCGGGTAGCGGAACAGGAAGTTCCCACACGACGAGTTCCGCGAAGGCATTCTCCGCGTAAACGATCTTCCTGCGTATCAGTCGGATCGCCGCCATGTTGGTTACAATGACAACACTTTAATCTGTTGTCAAATGTAACAACAGCCACCGAAATCCGTGGGCGAATCGATGCGAGAGCTTAAGTGCTAGGGAGCAACGCCTCCTCGACGAGGACGTTCACCCCTCCCGGCGCCTGAACCGATGCCGCCGGGATGTCCTCCCCCACGAACCAGCGGCGCACCGCATCGCACTTCGACTCGCCCGCCACGAGGAACAACACGCCACGCGCTCGGCTCAACCGCGCCGCGCTCATCGACACGCGCTCGGGCGGCGGCTTCGGCGCATCGAAGACGGCGAGAACGTCCGGCGAGCCCGGTGCATCGCCCCGCTCGTGCCCGGGAAAGAGGCTCGCCGTATGGCCATCCTCACCCAACCCGAGCAACACCAGATCGAACACGCCCACGTCGGCGAGCGTTCGTTCGTACGCGCGTGCAGCATCCGCCGCGCCCCGCTCCGCCGGAATCCGATGAACCGCGCCCGCCGGAATCGGCGCCTGATCGAGCAGCGTCGCACTCGCCATCCGGTCGTTGCGCTGCTCGTCGTTCACCGGCAGGCATCGCTCGTCACCGAAATACACCTGCCAACGCGACCAGTCGGTGCGCAGGCCGACCAGCTTGCGATAGACGTTGCGCGGCGTATTGCCGCCCGCGAGCACGATACGAAAGAAGTCCTGCAGCGCGAGTGCCTGGCGTGCAGCATCCGAGATGCGCGCAACCGCTTCGTCCTCGAGCGCGAGCGCATCGGCGACCGGATGCCACCGCGGCCCGCTGGGCACCGCTACTCCTCCTTCCGCATCGCATGCCCGCCGAACTGGTTACGCAGCGCCGCCAGCAGCTTGTCCGAAAACGAATCGTCGTCGCGCGAGCGCAGCCGCTCGATCAGCGACTGCGTGATGACCGGCGCCGGCACGTTCAGCTCGATGGCCTCCGCCACGGTCCAGCGGCCTTCGCCGGAGTCCTCGACGTAGGGGGCGATGCCGTCGAGCGTGGGGTTCTCCTCGAAGGCACGCGCGGCGAGATCGAGCAGCCACGAACGGACCACGCTGCCGTAGCGCCAGATCTCCGCTACCTGATGCAGGTCGAGCTCGAAGTCGGGTTTGTGCGAGAGCACCGAGAAGCCTTCGGCGTAGGCCTGCATCAGGCCGTACTCGATGCCGTTGTGCACCATCTTCGTGAAGTGCCCGGCACCGCTGGGGCCGACGTGTCCCCAGCCGCGATCGGGCGCGGGCGCGAGCGCCTCGAAGATGGGGCGCAGTCGTTCGACGACCGCGTCGCCGCCGCCCACCATCAGGCTGTAGCCCTCGTCCAGGCCCCAGACGCCGCCGCTGGTTCCCGCATCTACATATTCGATGCCGTGTTCGGCGCAGGCGCGCGCGCGTCGCTGCGAGTCCTTGTAGAACGAATTGCCCCCGTCGATCACCGTGTCGCCGCGTTCGAGCAGGCCGCGCAGCGACTCGACGGTGCGTTCGGTGATCGCGCCGGCCGGCACCATCGTCCACACGACGCGTGGCTTATCGAGCGCGGCGACGAGCGCCTGGAGAGAGTCGACGGCCTGGCCGCCGCCCTTCACCAGCGCCTGGCGCGCGTCGGGTTCCGGGTCGAAGCCGGTCACGTTGTGCCCGGCGCGCACGAGACGCCGGGAGAGATTCACGCCCATGCGGCCCAGGCCGATCATTCCGAGTTGCATGCAGATCTCCGTTGGTCGTTCGTGCCTGCCGACGCCGCGCCCTTCGCAGCTGTCGCGGATGCGTCGGCGCGTGCCCCGACGACCGATGAATCCTCGAGCCAGCCGCCAGCGAATCCCGCCCGCCGCAGTCCTTCGACCAGCGGGGCACACCCGCGCATCAGCGCCCACACCAGGCCGCTGCGATGGTTCTCGATCATCAGCACGTTCGGCCCGAGGTTCAGGCCGAAGTGGAACGGCGAGATCCAGCCCGGCGCTGCGCCGGCGCGCCCGAAGGTCGCGTTGTAGGTCGCGCGAAAGCCGTAGCGGTAGGGGTCGTGCAGATTCAGGTGATCGATGCAGTGACAAATCGTCGGCAGGACGATTTCCGGCGCAAAGGGGATCGACGCGACCGCCGCCCACGGCGCGAGCGTTCCGTCGTCGGGGCCGAAGGGAATGCCGCGGCCTGTGTAGTCGTAGAAGCGCCGCTGGATGCCGTCGATGCGTTTCGTCGTCGGGCCGGGACCGTCGCTGGCCGTGATGCCCCACGCAGTGCGGCCGTAGCCCTGGAATCGCTGCGGGTTCTCGTGCGCGTAGCGCTGCTGCACGATCGTCGCGCGACGGCTGTTCTCGAAATAGTCGATGCCCTTGCCGCGCATGAACGCGTCCTGGATGCCTCGGAAGTCGACCCACAGGTGCGAGAGCTGGTGCGTGAACAGCGGTCCGGCGTAGAGGTAGTCGACGTCGTAGTAACGGATCCACTCGTAGGACGCGCACCACGCCTTCCACGTTTCGGCCGGCACCGGGTGCGTGGGCGAGCCGAGCGCGAGCAGGTACAGCAGCATCGCCTCGTCGTAGCCTTCCCATCGATATCGCAGGAACCCGGATTCGGGGCGCCAACCGTGGCCGATCGTCTTGGCGCTTCCGTCGGTCTTTGCGCGCCCGAGCGCCCATTTCCAGTCGACGCGCTCGTACAGCTGATGGGCAAGCTCGCGCAGCTCGCGCTCGTCGCCTTCGTCGGAATCGAAATACTGCGCGGCGCACAGCATCCCGGCGACGAGGAACGCGGTGTCGACGGTCGACAGCTCGCAGCGCCAGGCGCGCCGGCCGCTCTTCATGTCGAGGAAGTGGTAGTAGAAGCCGCGGTGTCCGCTCGCGTCGGGACTCTTGCCCTGCTCACTGTCGCGAAAGAAGCGCAGCGTCGCGAGCACGCGCGCCTTCGCGTCGGCGCGCGTGACGAAGCCTCGCTCGACAGCCACCGGGTAGCACGCAAGCGCGAGCCCGGTGGCCGCGATGCTGGCCGGCCAGTTCTCGGCCGTCTTGTCGACGACGAGTCCGTTGGCCGGATTCGTCTCGTGCTGGAAGTAATCGAAGGCGCGCTGCTGCACGCGTCGCAGCTGGCGCTCCTCCGAATACGGTACGTCGCCCATTGCGGACGATCGTACCGCGCGTGCGCTTCAGCGCAGTCCGAAGTAGATGTTGGCCGTGAGGAAACTCCCGCTGCTACGCGTCGGCGTCTGCGCCGACCGTTGCGCCGTCGCTCGCGCCGACACGGCCGGCGGCCGCAAACGGCTGGAAGGTCCTGCGGTACTGGGCGGGCGGCAGACCGGTACGCCGGCGGAACAGACGTCGAAAGAAGGCGGGCTCTTCGTAGCCAACGCGGGCGCTGATCTCTTCCACGGGCAGGTTGCCGGCCTCGAGCATTCGCTTCGCCGCCTCCACGCGCAGGTTCTGCAGGTAGTCGATCAGGCTCAGTCCGGTCGTCGACGCCTTGAAGCGCCGCTTCAGGGAGCGCTCGGGCACTCCGGAGTACGTGACGACGCGCGCGATCGCGTCGGCATCACGGAAGTGCTCCTGCAACCAGTTCTCGCATCGACGAACCGCGGCATCGGTGTGCAATTGCGGCCGCACGAGCGACGCATAGGGCAACTGCCCTTCGTCGTGCCACTTCAGCAGGTACACCTTCGCGATGCGCAGCGCCTCGCCCGGGCTGCAGTGCCGCGCGATGACGTGCAACGCGAGGTCGTGCCAGGAGGTCGTTCCGCCAGCCGTGACGATGCGGCCGCTGATGTCCGCGAAACACAGGTTCGGCTCCGGCTGGAACTGCACGCGCGGGTAACGACGGCGGAACAGGTCCTGATACCCCCAATGGGACGTGGCGGGGCGGCCGTCGAGCAGTCCGGTCTCGGCCAGCAGCACCGCACCCGAGCAGGCCGAGTACAGATGCGCGCCGGCACCGTGCATCGCCGACAGCCATGCGATCAGCCGCGGATAGCGCCCATGCAGGTCCTCGTCGGGCCCGATCCAGATCTCCGGAACGATCACGACTGGGGCCGCCGGAATGTCTTCGATGCACGCCCCCGGCTGCACGGGTATGCCGTTGCCGCACAGGAAGGGTGACCGGCGTTCCGAGACGATTACCGGGTTGAACTTCCGTTCGCCCGGACCGCTTCGCACGAGTGCCTGCCAGATGCTTCCGGTAGCGGCGAGAACGTCGACCATGCCGTACAGCGCAGAGCCGGCCGTCTCCGGTACGGCGACAAGGTAGGCGTCCATCGGCGGCTCCTCCAGCGGAACATGGCACGAATGGATCGGTCCCGGCACGACTCGGTCTCGGCAAGAGCGCGCCTCGCGCGCACCTTAGCACCGTGGACGTGCGGAATCACCTGCCGCCCACCAACAAGCCGAAACGAAAGGAGCACTGCCATGAACATGACCCAAGCCGTCACGCTGAACGGCCTCGATCTCGAACGGACGGTCGCCACCGTCGACGCGATCAAGGCCCAACCCTCGCTCGGACACTTCGAGTTCCGGGCTCGCAACCGGTGGATCGACGGCGGCGAGAACCGCTCGACGATCCGCGACTTCTACGGCGCCGCCGCGAGGATGATTCGCGGGCGAGCGCCTTCGAGTTCATCAACGGCGAGCCGCCGATCCTGCTCGGCAACAACGAAGGAGCGAACCCGGTCGAGTTTCTGCTGCACGCACTGGCCGGGTGCGTGACGACCACGACCGTGCTGCATGCAGCGGCACGCGGCATCCGCATCCGCTCGCTGTCGACGGAACTGACCGGAATGCTGGACGTGCGAGGGCTTGCTCGCGCTGGACCCCGACGTGCCGCCCGGCTATCAGGGCATCCGCATCCGCGTGAGCATCGACACGGACTGCAGCGACGAGGAGCTCGACGAACTGCTCGGCTTCGCGCAGGAGCACTCTCCGGTCTGCAACACCGTCTGTCGGCCGGTACCGGTCACGGTGGAGCGCGGCTGAGGACGCACCGCGCGTCAGCGCAGTCCGAAGTAGATGTTGGCCGTGAGAAAACCCTGCTTGCTGCCGCAGTCGAAGCGCTTGCCGCCGAAGCGGTAGCCGTGCAGGCCGGGCGACTCGATCTGCCGCGCGAGCGCGTCGGTGAGCTGGATCTCGCCGCCGCTACCCGGCGGCAGGTCGACCAGCGTCTTCAGGATCGACGGATGCAGGATGTAGCGGCCGACCACGGCGTAGGTGGAGGGCGCCTCTTCCACGGAGGGCTTCTCGACGATCGACGTGATGCGCATGCGCGGGCCCTGCTCGTCGGCCGGCGAGACGATGCCGTACTTGTCGACGTCTTTGCGCGGCACCTGCTCGATGGCGACGACGCTGCCGCCGCTCGAGGCCGCCAGCGGCAGCATCTGGCTGAGCACGCCTTCCGGATGGCCGTCGATCAGGTCGTCGGGCAGCAGAACGGCGAAGTGCTCGTCCTCGCCGATCATCGGCGCCGCGCACAGCACGGCGTGGCCCAGGCCGAGCGGCGCGGGCTGGCGCACGAAGAGAACTTTCACGTGCGGCGGAACGATGTTGCGCACGGCATCCAGCGCCTCGTGCTTGCCCTTGGCTTCGAGTTCGGCCTCGAGCTCCGGCGCGCGATCGAAGTAATCCTCGACGGCGCGCTTGGAACGGCCCGTGACGAAAATCAGCGTGTCGCAACCGGCCTCGATCGCTTCGTCGACCGCGTACTGGATGATCGGCCGATCGACGATCGGCAGCATCTCCTTCGGAATCGACTTGGTAGCGGGCAGGAAGCGGGTGCCCAGCCCGGCCACCGGAAACACGGCCTTTTTCAGATGCATGGTGTTCGTTTTCGAGGCGGGAGGAACCGGGAATGTTACCGCGCAGACAGCGAAACACCGGCGATAGAATGGCCGCGCGATGGAACCCTGGATCTCGGTCAGCACCACCCGGGATGCCGCGCGTGTGGACGGCCGCGACGGCCCGGCCCGTTTCGAGCCCGCCCGACTCGACGGATTCGAGGACGGCGCGCGCTTCGGCTTGTGGTGGATGCCGGTCGAGCGCGAGCCGCGCGGAACGATTCTCTGCGTGCAGCCGCTCGGTGACGAGCAATCGTGCGCGCGACGGGTGATCGCCGCGCAGGCGTGGCGGCTTGCCGCCCGTGGCTGGGCGGTGCTCGTGCCCGATCTGTACGGCTGCGGCGATTCGGCGGGCGAACCGGGCGAGATCACGCTCGACACCTGGCGCAACGACCTGCTTCGCTGTGCGATGCTCGTGCGCCAGCGCGCGCAGGGGCCGAACGTGCTGTGGGGCGTGCGTGCCGGCGCGCTGCTCGGCGTGGACATCGCGGTGGCGCTGGACCAGCTGCTCGATGCGCATCTGTACTGGCAGGCGCCGGAGAGTGGGCGCAGCGCGGCCGATGCGCTCGCGGCGTTCTCGGGCTTTCCCGCGCGTCTGCTCGAATCGCTCGGTGAATTGCGCATGCAGGCGCCGCCCACCGCGGAGTGCGGTGCCGCCCCCGCAGTTGCGTTCGTCGAGATCAACGAAGCGCCTGCATCGTTGGGCGACGTCTCCATTGCCGCGCGAGCGCTCACCGAATCGTGGCTCGACGCCGGTTACCTGGCCAGCGCCCGCGCGGCGCGCGTTCCTCCGTTCTGGGACCACGCGCAGTTCGCGCGGCCGCTGCCGGAGGCGCTCTTCGACACGACCGAGGACTTCCTCGCGTCGTTGCACTGAACGACGCGTGCGCGGCGCGCCGATCCGATGACGATTCTCGAGCAGCCTCGCATCATCGGCGGCGTGACCGGATCGCTGGTCGGCGTGACGACCACCGTCGTTCGCACGGCCGACGCGGCCGTGCTCATTGCGCCGGTTCCCGCACATCCACGCACCGGAGAGCACCGATTGCACGTGCGGCTGGCGCGCGAGTTGGCGCGCGTCGGCGTGCCGTCGCTGCGCTTCGACCCCGCCGACGGCGGCGATAGCGCACCGAGCGCCGCGCAGGCGACGCGCTACGACGGCGACCTGGTTGCCGCGGCAACCGACTTGCTCGCGCTGCACCCCGATGCGCAACTCGTCGTCATCGGCTTCGGCGATGCGGCGCTGCCGATCGCGCGGTCGCTGCCCGCGGCCCGCACCGCCGAACTGCCGTTGAGTGCGCTGTGTTTCGTCGATCCGCGGCTGCCCACGGTGCGCCCGATCGAAGCGCGCGGCGTTTGGCGGCGCATCACCGGACGAGCATCGCCGACGATGGAGGCGCTCGGCGACGACTCGTCTTTCCTGCACGACGACGAGCGCGCGTGGCTCGGATTGCCCGACAGGCTGCACGGCGCTTCGCTGCACGTGGCCGCCGGGCACGATCTGCACGCGCGCGAACTGATGCGCGTGCTGCTCGCCGAGGACAAGGACTGGCGACGCGCGCTGCGCAAGGGCGAGTCGTTTCGCCGCATCGACGGCGCGGACGCGGGCTACATGAAGCCCGAGCACTGGCGCGCGCTCATCGAGTGGATCGTGCAGCAGATCACGCATCGCAGGCGCCGGGGACGCTGAAGCTGCGCTCGCCGCCGAGGTTCAGCCAACCGGGGGGGCGCGTGCGGCTGCCGTCGGCATCGGAGCCGACGGTAAGCCGCGGTGGGCTCTCCTGCGCCGTTCCGCTCGATGCGATCGCCGGTTCGAGGGGCGTCGCCGGAGCGCCGGAACTTGTCGCGGGATCGGCGGTAGATCCGGAGCCGGCCGCAGACACCGGATCGACCCACGGCGCGGGCGAACCGGCGCCAGCCGCCGGCGGCGAAGCCGCGCGCACCGGCGATTCCGTTCGATGCTGCGTACGCGCGCTGCGTCGCGCGGCGCTCTGCATCCGCACCGTGGCGCTCACGCGCACCGGCCAGCGCGAGACGATTCGCCCGGAGGCATCGCGCGCGCGATAGATCGGACACGCCCAGGCGCGCGGCGCCGACGTCGCCGGTATGCCAAGATCAACTAGGCCGAGCATGCGTCTCGACGGCGCGTCGCAACCGTCGACGATGCGCATCAGCCATGCCGCGACGCTGCCGACGAGCGGCACGCTGAGCGGAACGCCATAGCGCAATTCGAGCTTCAGCAGGTTCGCGTCGTTCAGCGTCTGCTGCGATCGCGCGCCGATCGGCTCGCGCCCGCGCATTCCGCCGACGCCGCCCGCCGGCGTTCGCAGCCACGACCACTGCAGGCTGTCGTTGGGGATTTCGGGCGTGCCCGGCGTCGGCCGACCGAAGGCGTCGAGCGCGGGCTCGGCCCAGTCGTCGAAGCTCTCCATCGTCGGAGCGATCTGGCGCCAGTCGATCCAGCCTGCGGCAAGCCCCTGGCCGAGACGCAGCTTGGCGGCCGCGAGCGCCGCCGCGGGCGCACGCGGCATCCCCGAGCCCTGCCAGAACGGCAGCAGCCCGCGGGCGAGGCCGCTCTCGATCGCTTCCGGACGCGCCTGCGCTACGCTGCCGGCGCGTGCCGCTTCGAACAACGCATACTCGATCGCCGTTCGCGCATGCAGCAGCAGCGCCCACTGCAACGCGCCGAGCCCCAGCAGCAGCACGATCGGCGCGGCGAGCAACATCTCGACGACCGCGCTCGCGCGTTGCAGGCGGCGCGCTCGGCGGCCGCGCTCGAGGCCGGTAAGACTGCATGCGGCCTGCGCGTTCACGGCCGCGCGGCTCCGCGAGCGGCGCGTTCCGTCGTCGAGAACGCGTCCAGCCGACGTTGTGTTCGTTCCGTCTCGCGCGCAAGCGGCGCGGGATCGGTATTCGCGTTCACGCCATCGCCCAATTGTTCGAGCGAACGAAGGCTCTGGCGCGCGAGTTCGAGGTTGATCAGCGCGACGTTGTAGATCGCCTTGGCGCGCAGCGAAGGCTCGGTTTCGACGCCGGCGTGGCTGCGCGCGGCGGCGCGGCGATAGGCAGTGAGCGCCTTGAACCAGTCGCGCCGACGGTGATGAACGTTGCCCAGCCGCAGCCAGGCCTGCGCGTTCGACGGCTGCAACGCAAGCAGGCGCTCGTAGCGGGTCACCGCTTCGTCAAAGCGGCGCGCGCGATAGGCGTCCTCGGCCTGCAACTGCAGCGCGGCGAGCTCGGTCGGCGATGCCGCCTCGCTCGCCGGAGAACGCGGATCGCGGCTCTGCGGCGACGATCGATCACGTATCGCGGCGCCCTCCGTCGGGGCCGGGGCCGACTGCGGCGCGGTCGCCGCCGCCGACGCCGACTGCTCTTCTTCGTCGAACAGATCCGCCCCACCCTGCAGCAGGCCGCCTTCGGTCGCGCAGGCGATCGGCGCAAGCGCCGCCAGCACGAGCGCCGCAGCGCGCATCACACGCCCCATCATCGCCTTCCTCCTTTCGTGTCGTCGATCCAGCGAAGACGCATCCCCGGCCGAAGGCCGAGCCGGCTCACCTCGCCCGCACGCATCTCGAGGACCGCGCACGCGCTAAACACGCCGCGCGCCCGGCCCGGCGGCACGTCTTCGCAGACGCGAAGCACTTCGCCGCTGCGCGCGACGAAGACGAGATCGAGCGGCCCGCGCACGCCGAGCGTGTGCACCGCCCGGCACGGTTCGAGCCACAGACCGGCACCAGTGGGTGGCAGCGGCTGGGCGATCAACCCGATCAACCGCTCCAGCGCGCGCACGGCGCGTCGCACGCGCAGACAGACGGCTCCCGGCTCGGCTACGACGAACCCCGTACGCCGCATCACAGCACCCCCTCGAAGAGCAGGCGCTGCACGATCGGAAACAGCAGGATCGCGAAGGTGCCGGGAAAGATGAACAGCACGAGCGGCAGCAGCATCTTCACCGGCGCCTCCATCGCGAGCTTCTCCGCGCGCAGGAAGCGCTCGGTTCGCCGCTGTTCGGCCTGCGCGCGCAGGATCGGCGCGAGACTCGCCCCCTGCCGCTCGGCGGCGACAAGCGCGGCGATGACGTTCGAAACCGCGGGCAATGCGAGGCGCGTCGACATCGCGCGCAGCGCCTCGTGACGCGGCTGGCCTGCGTGCACGTCGCGCAGCACGCGCTGCCATTCGTCGCGCAGCACCCCCGACGGGCCGTGCGCAGCTGCGTGCGCGAGCGCCGCGCCGAGGTTCAGGCCCGCCTCGACGCTGAGCGTGACGAGATCGAGGTCGTGCGGAAGTTGGCGCAGGATCGCGTGGCGGCGCCGGAGGATGCGATCGCGCAGCGACATCCGCGGAAGCGCTGCACCGAGCACCGCGGCGGCCAGCACCGCTGCCATCGAACTCCAGCCGAGCATCACGAGCGCCGCCCCGGCGACGGCCGCAAACGACGCCGCGCCAACCACCTGGCCAGCGACCAGGTGCTCGGGACTCAGCCGCGCATCGAGCGCGCCGCGCGCGAGCGCATCGCGCAGCCGCTCGCGGTGCGCAACGCCGACGAAGCCCGCCATGGCGGGTGCCAGGCGTGCGACGATCGGCCAACCCAGCCGCCACGCCCACGGCAGCCGCTCGACGCTCTCGCGCGCGACGGGCACGGCCGCGCTCGAACCGGTAGCGAGCAACGCCCATGAGACCAGCACGACCCCGAAGAAGGTCGCACCCAGCGAAATGACCAGCCACGCGCTCATACGTCGATCGTCACGATGCGACGGATCGCCAGTCCGCCGGCCACCTGCAGCAGGGCAACGGTTGCGCAGACGATCCACCCCTGCCAGGTGGTGACGAGCGCGCGCATCGCGACCGGCTCGATGACGAACAACACCGCCGCGAGCAGCGAGGGCAGCGCGCCCATCACCCACGCCTGCAGACGCCCTTGCGCGGTGAGCGCGCGGATCTTGCCCTCGATCGAGAGCTTGCGGCGCATCGAATCGGCAAGCGACTCGAGTGTCGCAGCCATGCTGCCGCCCGCCGCCGATCCGATGCGCAAGGCCGACGCGAACAGCACGCTCTCCTCGATCGGCATGCGTCGCCCGAAGGACACGAGCGCGTCTTCGAGCGAGACGCCGAGGCGCTGCTCGCGCAGCAACAACCCGAACTCGTGACGCGCAGGCGCCGGCAGTTCGCCCGCCGCCTGCCCTAGCGCCTGCATCAGGCCGCTTCCCGAACGCAGTCCGCCGGCAACGAGCATCAGTGCATCCGGCATCTGTTGGCGGAAGGCCTCCATGCGGCGCCGACGCAGCTGCGCGAGCGCGAAGCGCGGCAGCAGCGCAGCTGCCAGCGCCACGCCGAGCGCTGCCGGCCACGCGCCCGTCGCCCACCATGCGGCGAGAACAGCGCATAAAGTCAACAGGTGCTGCGCAGCGAGCAACCGCGTCGTGTCGACGAACAGGAAGGCCTCGCGCATGCGCGCACCGACCCCGCGCTCGAAGCGCTCCCGGTGCCGCGCCGCGAAGCGCGTTCCGTAGCGCACGAACAGCACGAGCAGCGCCGCAGCGGCGCCGAAGGCGCCGACCAGCGCGAGACCGAGCGAAGTACCGATTTGCGCCGACATCACATCGCGTCCCTTCGGAAGATCGACAGATCGAGCGGCTCGCCCTCCTCGCGCAGTCGCTCGTAGAACTGCGGAACGTTGCCGCAGCCGCCGAAGCGCCCGGCGGCGAAGCGAAAGAGCGGTTGCATCAGCACGCGCGCGCCCTCCAGACCCGTGAGCTCGACGATCTCGACAACGCGCCGGCGGCCATCGCCCATTCGGGCCTGATGAACGACGACGTCGATCGCGCCGACGATCTGCTCGCGGATCGCGGCCACCGGCATGTCGACGTTGGCCATCAGCACCATCGTCTCGAGCCGCGAGACGACGTCGCGCGGGCTGTTGGCGTGCACGGTGGTGAGCGAGCCATCGTGCCCGGTGTTCATCGCCTGCAGCATGTCGAGCGCTTCGCCGCCGCGGCACTCGCCGACGACGATGCGATCGGGGCGCATGCGCAACGCGTTGCGCACGAGGTCGCGAATACTCACCAGTCCGCGGCCCTCGGCATTGGCCGGTCGCGCCTCGAGCGTGACGCGATGCGCATGCGCCAGACGCAACTCGGCCGCGTCCTCGATCGTGACGACGCGCTGCCCGGGCTCGATGAGGTTCGACAACAGGTTCAGCAGCGTCGTCTTGCCCGAGCCGGTGCCGCCCGAGACGACGACGTTGCGGCGTGATTGCACGCAGACGGCGAGGAAATCCAGCATCGGCTGCGACAACGAGCCGTTCGCCACGAGATCGGCCGGCGAGAACAGGCGCCGGTTGAAGCGCCGGATCGTGATTGCCGGGCCGCGCACGGCAAGCGGCGGAATGACGGCGTTGACTCGCGACCCGTCGGGCAGCCGCGCATCGACCATCGGCGACGATTCATCGATGCGCCTTCCGAGTGGCGCGACGATGCGGTCGATCGCCGCGCGCACTGCGTCTTCGCCGGTGAACGAGGCGCCGGTGGCTTCGAGCCGCCCGTTTCGCTCGACGAAGATCTCGTCGGGCGCATTCACCATGATCTCGCTGATCGTCTCGTCGCGCAGCAACGGCTCGAGCGGCCCGAGGCCGATCGCCTCGTCGAGCACCTCGCGCGCCAGCCGGTCACGATCGACGTGCTCGGGCAGCGCACGCTCGCTTTGGGCGATGTCGCGCAGCAGCGCCTCGATCTCGGCATGCAACTGCTCGGCGCTCAGTTGGCGGATGTCCTGGCGGCGCAGGTCGATCGTGGCGAGCAGTCGACGATGCAGCAGCCGTCGCCACGGAACGAGACCGTCGATCGGAACGAACGCGGGCGAACGCTGTGCCTCCCGACGATCCGCCGCGCTGACGCGCCCGCTGCCGCCCGCGCTGCCATCGGCGTCGACACCGGAGACGTCGGGGCGTTTCGCATCCGCACCACGCGCTTCGCGAAATTGACCATGCTCGGCGGCAGCGAAACCGGAATGCACGCGCACCCGGTATCCGGCGATCTCGATCTCGTCGTCCTCGGCCAGCGGCGCGTACTCGGCGATGCGCTCGCCATTGACCCACGTTCCGCCGAGGCTGCCGCGATCGACGAGCTTGAAGCCGTGCTCGATGCGCACGATCTCGGCGTGCACGCGAGCGACGCGCCACCCCGGCAGGTGCACGGCGTTGTCGGCACGCCGCCCGATACGCGCCGGGAAGCGTTCGACGCGCACGCTGCGCGCCGCGCCGTGGCCGGTTTCCACGGAAAGCGTCAGCATTTCATTCGGCCATCTGCAGCCGCTCGCGCGCCTGCTCGACACGCTCGGCGCTGCGCTCGACCGCTGCGCGCTGCGGTTCGCTGCCGGGCGAGACGAAACGCGGCGTGATGAACACGACGAGCTCGGTCTTGCTGTTGCGAAACTCACGCGAGCGGAACAACGCGCCGAGGATCGGCAACTCGCCCAAACCCGGCACCTTGTCGATCGAACGCGACGCGTCTTCGCTGAGCAGCCCGGCGATGACCAGTGTTTCGTTCTCGCGCAGATTCACCTCGGTTTCGGCGCGGCGCTTCGTCAACCCCGGCACGTCCTGCACCTGGACGTCGAAATTGATTGCCGAGATCTCGGTTGCGATCTTCGCCGCGATGACGCCGGTTTCGCTCGCCACCGGCTCGACCTCGAACTTGACGCCGTACTCCTTGAAGCCGACCGAGACGGTGCCCAGCCCGCTGGCGAACGGAACCGGCAGTTCGCCGCCGGCGACGAAGCGCGCGGTGCCGCCGCTGCGGCACGACAGGCGCGGCTCGGCGAGCACGAGCGCATCGCCGTTCTGTACGAGCAGGTTGATGACGGAGCCGATCGACGTGGCAAGCCCGAGTGCCGTGGCGAAGGGCGGCACGCGCGTACGGACCTCCAGCCCGGCTTCGGCTGCTGCGCCACCCGCACGGAACGCCGCGCTGCGATGCAGGTCGCCGATGATTCCGAAGCTCGGTCCCTGCAGGCTCGAACTCCAGCGCACCCCGATGTCGTCGAGACGGTCGCGACGGATCTCGACCATGCGGACGTCCATCTCGATCATTCGTTCCAGACCTACGCGGCTGATCAGGTTGACGATCTGCGGATAGCGACGCGCGATCTCGGTCATACGCGCCGCTTCTTCCTCCGACAGTTCGTTGCCCTCGAGCACGACCTTGTCACCAACGATGCGCGCGCGGATACGGCTCGACTCGCCGAGCATCGCGCGCACCTCGGCGAGCAGCCGGTTCGCGTCGGCCGGAACGACGTGGATCTCGAAGCTGCTCTCGCTGCCGTCGGCGGCCCACAGGTGCAGCGTGCTTTGCCCCGGCGCCTCGGGAATGACGAGGACCTGCCCGCCGTCGAGCGCGGTGGCCTGGATGACCTTGCCGTTGCCGACTGCGACGCGCTTGAGTTCGCCGGCGCGGATGAGATGCACCTGGCCGACGTGCAGTTCAACCGGGATAGACGGCAGCCCGGTGGCGTTCGCAGCGGGAACGCTGCAGGCGGCCACGGCCGCCGCGCGCAGCATCGACATCCGCGTCGAAGCGCGAACGATCGCAAGCGCACGGCGAGGGCCGGTCCAGGGAAGCGCGCTCATTGCGCCTCCGCCGTCGGTTGCACGGAAGCCGTCTCGCGACCCGCGCCGCGAGCGAAACGATGCAGCTTCCACGCTCGATCGTCAGAGCCCGCGCTCGTACCGTCCGCCGGCGCCGGCATCGCCTGCGCCTCCCCAACCGGCGCACGTCGCTGCGGCTGCGCGGGACCAGCGTCGGAGGATCGCGGGGCTTCGAACCCTTCGATCGGCGCCTGCCCGAGGCTCGCCGTTGCGACGAGCGTGCCACGCCCGCCGACGATGATCTCGGGACCAATCGCCTTCGGCACGACCACGGCGCGCTGCGGTGCCTCGATGCCGAGCAGCGCGTTCAGGTCCATCGCGCGCGCCCGCAAAGGCTGCCGATCGTCCGGATTGCGCAGCATCGCAGTGAGCTTGCCGCTTCGTTGCGCGACGATGAGCTCCTGCGCCTGGGAAGGCGACACCTCGACGGTGATCGCCGTGAAGTGGCGCAGTCCGGCGGCGTCGCCCTTGTCGGCGCGCACCTGCCGGCCGGTGGCGAGCACCGCGAGGTCCTGCATCAGCGTGGAGGTGACTTCCTGCGGCGGCGGCGTGCCGGGCAACGAGGGCGGGCGCACGGTGAACAGCAGGTCGATGCGGTCTCCCGGTTGCAGCATTCCCGAAACCGAATTGACCTCGTCGACGAGCACCGACATCGCGCGGATCCCCGGGCGGATCCGCGTCGAGAACGTGGAGGCGTCTGCGCCGACGATCACCCCGGCGAGCAGCAGCTCGCCGCTGCGCATCGGAGCGCCGATGCGGGCGCCGACGTGCTGATCGAAGCGCTCGGGGCGCACGGCACTGCCCGGAACGAGGTCGACCGGCACCTCACGCACCGCCATGCTTCCCGGCTCGACGACAGCGCCGGCTTCGAGGTCGTGGCGCGCGACGACGACCTCGATCATGGCCTGCGACGGCGCGAGCCGCGCCTTCTCGATCTCGATGCGCTCGGCGAGGTAGCCGCGTGCACCGAACACGGCGAGCGCGCCGAATCCGAGCGCGGCCGCGAAGAGCAGTCCGGAACGATGACGTGCAGCGAGGGCGCCGATGCGCCGGGCTAAAGCGAGCGGACGAATCATGGCATCGAGATCGTTGCGGTGAAGCGGTGGTAGCGATCGGCAGCCGCATCGAAGAAAGACTCGAGCGGGCTGTGCGGACCGGCGGTAATCGCGAGCACGAACAGCGCGACGACGAGCAGGTACTCGACGATCGCCTGTCCCTGCGGACGGCGGGCATTCATCGGGGTGTCTCCACGTGGTGCAGGACGGCGCTCGCCCCCTGCGGCTGCCGATGCAGCGTGACGAGCAGTTCGGCGTTCACGCTGCGATAGAAGCGCGCACGATCGTCGTTCCAGCGCAGGTCGCGCGGCTTGTCGTTCGCCCGCATCGGCTCGTAGCCGACGAGTAGCAGGTGCCGCTCGAGATGCCGCTCGGTGTCGTCGAGCGAGCGCGCGAAGTGTGCGACGATCGTTGCGGCGCGGCGCTCGCGTTCCCCGCCCGACGAGAGCTGGCGCACGAGTTGCGCGTCGGCGGGAACGAGCCGCCCGAGCGGATCGCCTGCCGGGGCAACCGCCGCGGCGCGCACCCAGCGGGCGAGCAGGCCTTCGCTGCCACCGCCAGGGGACGCCCGCAACTGCAGCGTCTCGAAGCCCTCGAAACCCGGCGCCCCGCCCGCAGCAGCCGCGGCGCGGGCGGGGTCGGCAAGCCGCGACAACACAAACCAGTCATCCGTCTGCGCCTGCAGCACCGTGTCGGCGCCTTGCTTTCTCCAATGACGCTCGATTTCCGCGAGCGCCTCGCGCGGCGCACGCCTACTATGCAACTCGAACACGACGACCGAATGCCCGGCGATCGAACCATCCGGGATCGCGATGCGGGCGCTGTCGATTCCGGGAAGCGACTGCAGCGCGCTGAAGTCGTCCGCGTGCGCCGGAAGGTGCAGCGCGGCCAGCGGCAACGCGGCGAGCAGCAATGCGGTGCGCGGACTCATCGGCCGATCCGATCGACCGGCACGCGGTCGACGTCGGTTTCGTGCGGACGAAACTCCGAGGCACGCGGTTCGAGCCCGGCGACGTCCATCAACTGCATCGACCACAGCGTGAGCCGGTAGCCGGCGCGAAACGCCGCCTCGTGCACCGGGTCGACCCGCTGCCCGGCTTCGACGCGCGACTGCACCGAGTGCGCCGCGCCTCCATAGGGCCCCGACGCGTTCCACGCGTCGGTGACGACCGCCACGCGCGCGTGCATCAGCAGCGGCAGCGAGTCGAGCCGGTCGAGACGTTCGTTGCCGACCTGGCTCGGCGATACGCGCACGTGCAACTCCGACGTGGCAAGCCCGCCGTCGAGCGACAGGCCGAAACGCGAGGGCCCGGCGAATCGATCGAGCAGCGCGCCCGCATCCCCGGCTGCACGGCCGATCGCCGTCGAGCGGCCGGCGTCGAAGCGCGACGGCGTCACGGCGACGGACACGTCCGAATAGCGCTCGAGCAGCGGCTGCGCGCGTCGATCGGTCCACAGTGGATTGCGTTCCCGCGCCGCGGCGCCGTCGTCGAGGATGTCGGCGGTGAAGATCTCGCGATCGATGCGGCCGAAGTGCCGACGCCGTGCATCCTCGGCGAGCATCGCACGCGCCGGCGCGTCGCTGCAGTCGCCGGGACGGACCGTGCATTCGAAAGCGAGCGTGCGCGACGCGGCGATCGTCGCCTGCTGCATCGACTGGAACTTGCCAAGCAGGACGACCAGCAGCATCAGCGGAACCAGTGCGATCATGGCCACGAGCGCTTCGACGAGCGCCTGTCCGCGTTGTGGGCGCGCTTCAGTTCGCATAGCGCACCGCTGCCGCACGTTGCGTCTCGCTCGGCTCGGCGAGTCGCGCTTGCCAGTAGGGGCTGTACAGGCTCGCGTATTCGATACGCTCGGGCCCACCAGGCGGACGCCGGAAATACGCCTCCCCGACGGCCATCGCCCACAGTCGATTGCCGGCGAAGGACTCGAACAGGCGCAACCGACCGATGCCGACGTCGAGTGCGTTCGCGGTACGCACGTTGCGCGCCTCGGTCCGCGCCAGCACGACGACCTGCGACACCGGAAAGCGCGCATCGGGAAGCGCTGCGTAGTTCATCTCGCGCACGCGCTCGATGCCGCCGTAGCTGTCGAAGCCCGCGTATCCTTCGCCGTCGATCTCCGATTCGGCCAACCCGGTGGCCAAGCGGTTGTCGAGCGTGTTGCCCGTGTTGCCGATGATTCCCGGCGCGTCCGAACCATCGGAAGCCTGCGCTGCGCCCCACCCCACCGGCATCCATTCGCGCTGCTTGCAGCTGCCGAACAGGAAGCCGCTCTTGCGCCAGTTGTGGATCGATGCAGTGTCCACCGCCTGCCAGCGCTCGAGATCCGGCGCCATCTCGGTGCCGCCGCGCTTGCGCCACCAGCGGAACCACTTGTCGATGCTCGTCGTTCGACCGAAGCACGACGAAGGAAGGAGCAGCAGTCGCAGGTCGTCGCGCCGAGGGCCGCGCACGAAGGGGTCGAGCGAATCGACAACGACGTCGCGCAGCCGAGTACGGTCGGCGTCGCTCGCGTAGCGCCGCGTGAAGCGCGCGAACAAGCCGTCGTCGCCGAGCGCGAAGGCGAAGAACGCCGGATCGTTCGCGCGCGCGACCTCGTTCGCGACGGCGCCGAGCCCGAAGGAATCGGCCGACAACTGCAGCGCCTCCTGGCTGCGCGCAAGCAGTGACTTGTAGCCCAGCGACGAGGCGGCCCGCACGCGAATCTCCTCCGCTGCCGTTGCCTCGGTGAGCTCGCGCGCCGTGCGCGCGACCGTAGCGGCTGCCTCCAGCACCGGCGCAGCGGGCGGCCAGGCCGCAGCGAGCGTGCTCGCGTTCTCGGTAAATCGCTCGAAGTACTTCGACCACGAGACGAGCGTGACCGCCTGCGCGACGGCGACCTCTTGCGCGACGATCGCTCGGTTCGCGTAGGCGTGGAAATTCAGCACGCGCGCACGCCACAGCGCAGAGCTATAGGCGGCGGCGTCGGCCGCGTTGACCAGACGCTGCTTCGTCGCGACGACCTGTCCGGTGCTGAAGAGCAGGAACAGCGCGAGCGACGCTGCGAACAGCAGCACGAGCGCGAGCACCAGCGTCTGCCCGCGCTGCGATGCCTTGGCCATGACTGTGTGCACCGCCGCCGCTCCGTTCAGCGGTTGTTCGCGTCGTAGTTGTCGAGGCCCTTGCGCGCGTTGGCGTTCGTTGAAGCGGTGGTCGCGTTCGACTGCGCGTTGCCGATCGCGGTGGAGGCGGTCTGCCCCGACACCTCGAGCGCGAGACCGGCGGTCTGGTTACGGATCGTTTGTCCGAACAGCGTGTAGACGCCGATCGCCGCGACAGCGATCAGCGCGACGACGATGATGTACTCGGTCATACCCTGCCCGCGCTGGCGATGCGATCGGGGAGCCGGAACGGAAGCGCGAGCTGGACTGAGCGCGGCAGCGGAAAGCGGATGCATGGGACGGTCTCCTGTTGCGCCGGAAGGAAGGAGAAGGCGCAGGAACCGTTATAGGCGCGCACCTCGCGTGCCGGAATTCGACGCTCGGCCGAGTTGGCGGCCTAGGACAATTGTTGCAGCCGTTCGGATGACGGCCGGAACGGTGATGAAACGTTGTATCCCGTAACGCAACGCGATACGTTTTCACCGTCCCGAAATGGCACTGCGCCTGGAGGCCTGGCTGGGCAAGGAACGCGGCGGGGACGCACGGATGTGGCTGGGCCAGCAGACCGCTCACGAGATCTGGCGGGCCGAGCAGAAGCTGAAGAAATCCCGACTGCGGGTACGGCCGGCGCCGTGACCGCCCGCGTTCGGCGAGCCCCCAAAAGAAACGGGCCGGCAAACGCCGGCCCGCACACCCACAGAGTCAGCCTGGCTCAGGCCGCCTTCTTCTTCGCCCCGCCCTTCGCATCGAAAAACTGCGCGTCTTCGGTCGACCCCTTCAGCGCAGCCGTGGACGCCTCGCGCTCGACGGTCGTGGTCACCGCGTCGAAGTAACCGGTACCGACCTCGCGCTGGTGCTTCACCGCCGTGAAGCCCTGCTCGGCCGCGGCGAACTCGGCCTCCTGCAGCTCGACGAACGCGCTCATCTGGTTGCGCGCGTAGCCGTGCGCCAGATGGAACATCGAGTAGTTCAGCGAGTGGAAGCCGGCGAGCGTGATGAACTGGAACTTGTAGCCCATTGCGCCGAGTTCGCGCTGGAACTTGGCGATCGTCGCTTCGTCCAGGTTCTTCTTCCAGTTGAACGACGGCGAGCAGTTGTACGCGAGCATCTTGCCCGGGAACTGCTTGTGGATCGCATCGGCGAAGGCGCGCGCGAATTTCAGGTCGGGCGTGCCGGTTTCGCACCAGATGAGGTCGGCGTACGGCGCGTAGGCCAGGCCGCGCGAGATCGCCTGCTCCAGGCCGTTCTTCGAGCGGAAGAAGCCTTCGACCGTGCGCTCGCCGGTGAGGTACGGCTTGTCATTCTCATCGACGTCGGAGGTGACGAGATCGGCCGCTTCCGCATCGGTGCGCGCAAGCAGGATCGTCGGCACGCCGCAGACGTCGGCCGCCAGCCGCGCGGAGACAAGCTTCGCGACTGCCTCACGCGTCGGCACCAGCACCTTGCCACCCATGTGGCCGCACTTCTTCACCGAGGCGAGCTGGTCTTCGAAGTGCACGCCGGACGCGCCGGCGTCGATCATCGACTTCATCAGCTCGAACGCATTCAGCACGCCGCCGAATCCGGCTTCGGCATCGGCCACGATCGGCGCGAAGTAGTCGACGAAGTCGGCGTCGCTCGGGTTCTTGCCTTCCATCCACTGGATCTGGTCGGCGCGCGTGAGCGTGTTGTTGATCCGACGAACGACCGAAGGAACCGAATTCGCCGGGTACAGCGACTGGTCGGGATACATCTCGCCGGCCAGGTTCGCGTCGCCCGCCACCTGCCAGCCCGACAGGTAGATGGCCTTCAGCCCGGCCTTCACCTGCTGCATCGCCTGGTTGCCGGTGAGCGCGCCCAGCGAGTTGACGAAGGGCTCCTCGTTGATCAGCTTCCACAGCTTTTCGGAGCCGCGCTTGGCCAGCGTGTGCTCGACCTGCACCGAGCCGCGCAGGCGCACGACGTCCTCGGCGGTGTAGCCGCGCTTGATGCCACGCCAGCGCGGGCTTTCCGACCATTCCTTCTGCAGTTTCTGTGCGTCGAGTTCACGAGACGACATGGGGTACTCCTGGACGAGTTGAAGACCGTTTCGGCGGCGAACCGCAAGCGCCGGCGCTATTGCTCGGGGCGGGATCGAATCGTCGTCGAGATGGAGCCAAGCTTAGCTACTCTTGATGCAATGCAATATGGAAAATAGCGGTTGTTGTGCGAAAACTTTTCTCTCGGATTTTCAACAGCTTGCAATATTTATATCACATTGCGGAACGACGATCACAGCTCGTGAAATGCGGGGATGCCGCATTGCACTGCGACATTGCCGCAATGTGAAATGACTTTTCCGAATCCGAGAAACGAACCGCGGCCAAATGACCCGCAGCTAGTAGTTGGAGCCCGCGCCCCACGAGCGCCCTCCCGCACTCGCGGGACGCCGCGACGCCAGTGCGGGATCGCGACCAGCGCCGGGCCGGCCCAGCATGACCCTGTGCCGGAGCCCGAGCCGGAAGCGACTCGAACTGCGGCGCATACAGAAACGGGCTGCAAGTCGGAGGTTCGTCATGAAAACCGGATGCACAATTCTCGCCGCGGCGGTTCTCGGCGCCGCTGCAGCAATGTCGCCCACGGCATTCGCCCAGTCCTGCTCGGGCGGATCCGACCACGGGATGGACGCGACCGGCAACGAATGCGGCATGGCGACGCAGACGACTGCCCAGGTCGACCCGTCGCTGTGGACCGTGATCGCCGCGCGTCTCGCACCGCGCGCTGCACACATCGGTGCGGTGGACAGCGCGCCGCTCGCGGGCGCCGTCAGCAAGGTGTCGGCGCCGCTCGCATCCGACTCAACGGATTCGGTCATATCGGAAAACGTCGAACATCCGATCCGCTGAAGGCTTGATCTCGCTCAAGTACGCCCTCCGGTTCGTTGAATGATGATTCATTCAACGAACCGGAGGGACGCAAATCGATGGGCGGGCTGCAACAGGAGCGACTGGGCAACGTACTGCGTGTAACCCTCGACGAGCCGCCGGTGAACGCGCTCAGCCGCGCGCTGATCGACGCGCTCGGTCAGGTCGCCGAAACGATCGCCAGCGACCCTTCCGTCTCGGTACTGCACCTGCGCAGCGCCGGCCGCGCCTTCTGCGCCGGAGCCAATCTCGCCGAGATGCGCGTCGGCTTCTCCGGCCCCGAAGGCCTGGAGCAGCAACTCGATTTCGTCCAGCAACTGCAACAGGTGTTCGAGCGCATCGAGCGGCTCGACGCGGTGAGCGTCGCCGAGGTGGGCGGCCACGCGCTGGGCGGCGGGCTGGAGCTCGCGCTCGCCTGCGACCTGCGCATCGGCGCTGCCGAAGCGCGCATCGGCCTGCCGGAGGTCGAACTCGGCCTCGTCCCCGGCGCGGGAGGCACGCAACGCCTGGCCCGCCTGTGCGGGCCGGCGGCGGCGCGACGGCTGATCCTGGGGGCCGAGACGCTCGATGGCCGCAGCGCAGAGCAACTCGGGTTGCTGCACTGGGCGGTGCCGAAAGCCGAGCTGGCCTCTCGCGCGCAGGCGCTCGTCGAACGACTCGCCGCGCTGCCGCGCGCCGCGCTCGCCGAAGCGAAGGCGTGCATCGACTGCGCCACTCGGCCCGGCAACGAAGGTTTCGAGCACGAACTGCTCTCCACACGCCGGCTGATGACCGACGCCGAGACGAAGCGGCGTGTCGCCGCGTTCCTCGCACGCTGAGCGCGTCGCTCTTCGCGGCGCCGAGCGCGTTCCCCTTTCTTCTTCCCTCCCCTTCGATCCTTCTTACGGAGCACCTGCAATGAAACTCGACGACCGGATCGCGATCGTCACCGGCGCCGCCTCGGGCATCGGCCTGGCCACGGCGCAACGTCTCGCTGAAGCGGGCGCCACGGTAATGCTCGGCGACATCGACGATGCACGCGGCGAGAAGGCCGCTGCCGACCTGCGCGCAGCCGGCCTGCGCGCCGACTACGCGCATTGCGACGTTACCGACGACAAGTCGGTCGCTGCGTTTCGCGACGCGACGCTGCAGCGTCACGATCACGTCGACATCGTCGCCAACGTCGCCGGTTGGGGCAAAATCCAGCCCTTCCTCGAAAACGACGACGCGTTCATCACCAAGGTGGTCGAACTGAACTTCATGGGAACCGTGCGCGTGGTGCGCGCGTTCCTGCCGCAGATGATCGAGCGCAAGTACGGCAAGATCGTCAACGTCTCGAGCGACGCGGGCCGCGTCGGCAGCCTGGGCGAAACGGTATATTCCGGCGCCAAGGGCGGCGTGATCGCCTTCACCAAGGGCCTGGCGCGCGAGACCGCCCGCCACGGCATCACCGCCAACTGCGTGTGCCCGGGGCCCACCGACACGCCGCTGCTGCAGGCCGTGCCCGAGAAGCATCGCGAGGCGTTCCAGCGCGCGATCCCGATGAAGCGTTTCGCCAAGCCCTCGGAGATCGCCGACGCCGTCGTTTTCTTCGCCAGCGGGCGTTCCGATTACATTACCGGCCAGGTCATCAGCGTCAGCGGTGGCCTGAGCATGGTCGGTTGATTCACGACGAAAGGAGCACGAGCACGATGTACAAGATTTCCGCGAAGGACCTGAAAGCCGAGCACTTCAGTTTCGAGGTCGACGGCAAGGTGGCAACGCTTACGCTGAACCGCCCCGAGCGCAAGAATCCGCTGACCTTCGAGTCGTACGCCGAGATGCGCGATCTCTTTCGCAAGCTCGCCTACGTGCCCGAGATCAAGACAGTGGTGCTCACCGGCGCCGGCGGCAACTTCTGCTCCGGCGGCGACGTGCACGAGATCATCGGTCCGCTCACCAAGATGGACATGGGTGGGCTGCTCGAGTTCACGCGCATGACGGGCGACGTCGTGCGCGCGATGCGCAATATGCCGCAGCCGATCGTCTGCGCAATCGACGGCATCTGCGCCGGTGCCGGCACCATGCTCGCCTGCGGCTCGGACATCCGTTACGGCACGCCGAAGAGCAAGGTGGCGTTCCTGTTCGTGAAGGTGGGGCTGGCCGGTGCCGACATGGGCGCTTGCACGCTGCTGTCGTCGATCGTCGGCCACGGACGCGCCTCCGAGTTGCTCTTCACCGGTCGCGCGATGCCCGGCGAGGAAGCCGAGCGCTGGGGCTTCTACAACGCGCTGGTCGAATCCGATGCGCTTGCCGAGCGCGCCAAGCAGATGGCGCAGTCGCTCGCCGACGGCCCGACCTTCGCGCACGCGATGACCAAGAAGATGCTGCTGCAGGAATGGAACATGGGTCTCGAGGAGGCGATCGAGGCCGAGGCGCAGGCGCAGGCGATCTGCATGCAGACGCAGGATTTCCACCGCGCTTATCATGCGTTCGTCGCCAAGCAGACGCCTAAATTCGAAGGCAACTGAGTCGAAGGCAACTGACGAAGGCAACTGAGTCGAAGGCAACCCACGCATGTCCGACCGGACGTTCCTCGATTGGCCGTTTCTCGATTCCACGCATCGCGCGCTCGCTGAAGCGCTCGAAGCGTGGGCGGAGAACGCCCTTCCCGGCCTCGACGTTCCGCACGACTGCGGTAACGAGGCGCTCGATGCCGCCTGCCGGCGGCTCGTCGCCTCGCTCGGTGACGCGGGCCTGCTGCAACTGGCTGTTCCGGCGCCCTGGGGCGGCCGCACCGAGAAGCTCGACGTACGCAGCCTGTGCCTGGCGCGCGAGACGCTCGCGCGCCATCACGCGCTCGCCGACTTCGCTTTCGCGATGCAGGGCCTGGGCAGCGCACCGATCACGCTGGCCGGCTCCGACGCGCAGAAGAAGCGCTTCCTGCCCGATGTGGCGCGCGGCCGGTCGATCGCCGCATTTGCGCTGTCGGAGCCCGACGCGGGGTCCGACGTCGCGGCGATGCGCACGCGCGCCGAGCGTGATGGCGACGGCTGGCGCATCGACGGCGTCAAGACGTGGATCTCCAACGGCGGCATCGCCGACTTCTACACGGTGTTCGCGCGCGTGGGCGACGAACCGGGCGCCAAGAACCTCGCAGCCTTCATCGTTCCCGCCGACACGCCCGGGCTCGACGCATCAGAGCGCGTCGACGTCATCGCGCCGCATCCACTGGGCACCATCCGTTTCGAGAACTGCCGGGTTCCGGCCGACGCGCTGATCGACCGCGTCGGCGCGGGCTTTCGCATCGCGATGGCCACGCTCGACGTATTCCGCTCGACGGTCGGTGCGGCGGCGCTCGGCATGGCGCGTCGCGCGCTCGACGAAGCGCTCGCGCGCACGCGCGAGCGCGAGGCGTTCGGGCACAAGCTCGCCGACTTCCAGCTCACGCAGGCGAAGATCGCCGAGATGGCGCTCGCGGTCGACGCTGCGGCGCTACTCATCTATCGTGCCGCCTGGACCAAGGACACGCAGCGCGAGCGCGTCACGCGTGAGGCGTCGATGGCCAAGCTCTTCGCCACCGAATCGGCGCAGACGGTCATTGACCAGGCCGTGCAACTGTTCGGCGGCACCGGCGTGATCCACGGCGCCACCGTCGAGCTGCTGTATCGGGAGATACGCGCATTGCGCATCTACGAAGGCACCAGTGAAATCCAGAAGCTCGTGATCGCCGCGAAGACCTACGAGGCCTTTGCGGATCGCCTGGGAGGGTGACCCGGGTTCCTTTTTCGGATAACTGGAGGGGATGAGATGGAAAAGAGAACGTTCCTGAAGAACACGCTGGCGGTCGCCGGCGCGGCTGCCGTGCCGAGCATCGTCAAGTCGGTGCACGCGCAGGAGCAGGTCAAGCTGCGCATGTCGCATTTCCTGTCGCCGATGGCGCCGGCGCAGACGAAGCTGTTCCAGCCGTGGGCCGAGCGCGTCGAGAAAGACTCGGGCGGGCGGATCAAGTGCGAGATCTACCCGTCGATGCAGCTCGGCGGCAAGCCGCCGCAGCTCTACGACCAGGTCCGCACGGGCGTGGCCGACATCATCTGGACGGTTCCCGGCTACACGCCCGGGCGCTTCCCGATCTCGGCGGTGTTCGAGCTGCCCTTCGTCGTCGGCGAAACCGCCGAGGCCACCGCGCGCGCGATCTGGGACTTCTACAAGCTGCACCTGCGCGAGGAATACAAGGACGTCCATCCGATCGTGCTGCACTGCCACGCACCGGGCCTCGTGCACATGAAGGAAAAACTCGTCACGAAGATGGAAGACCTGCAGGGCAAGAAGCTTCGCTTGCCCACCAAGCCGGTGGGCGACGCGCTGAAGCTGATGGGCGCCTCGCCGATCGGCATGCCGCTGCCCGAAGCCTACGAAGCGCTGTCGCGCGGCGTGGCCGACGGGGTCACCGTCCCCTGGGAGGTGATGAAGCCGCAGCGCCTGAACGAGCTGACGAAGTACCACACGTACACGGGCCTGTACACGAACGTGTTCCTGATGGCGATGAACAAGCAGAAATACGAGAGCCTGCCGGCCGACCTGAAAGCGGTCATCGACAAGAACTCGGGCGACAACTTCATCGGGGAAGTCGGCAAGGCGTGGGACGACGCCGAGGTGCCGGGGCTCCAGCAGGCGAAGGAGTTGGGACACGAGATCACCCGCCTGTCGCCCGAGGAGAAGGCGCGCTGGAAGAAGGCAACGCAGCCGGTCGTCGACGCGTGGATCGCCAACACGCCCAACGGCCAGAAGCTCTACGACGAAGCGGTGGCGCTGATCGCGAAGTACGAGAAGAAATGAGCGAAGGCGAGAGTCGGATCACCGACGCCGCCCCGGCCCGCTCGAGCGCCGAATACGCGCTCGAGCGGGCCTGTACCTGGCTCGCGATCGCCGGCGGCATCGTGATGCTCGGCTTCACGGCCGTGTCGGTGCTGAGCATCGTGAGCCGCTCTTTCTTCAACTCGCCGCTGATCGGCGACTTCGAACTGGTCGAGCGCGGCACTGCCATCGCCGTCTTCGCGATGCTGCCCTACTGCCATCTGCGCGGAGGCAACGTCGCCGTCGACATGTTCGTCGGCATGTTCCCCGCTGCGATGCGCCGCTTTCTCGCGGTGACCAGCGACACGCTGTTCGCGATCGTCGCGGCGCTGATGACCTGGCGCCTGGCGCTCGGCGGCTGGAATCAGTACGAGTTCAACGACATGTCGATGATGCTGCTGATCCCCACCTGGTGGATCTTCGTGCCGATCGTCGTCTCGATGGCGCTCCTCACGCTGGTGTGCATCGCCCGCGCCGCTCGCGGCGGAATCAAGTTCGCATAAAAACAGGGGACGCTCCTTGAGCGGGATGGCCATATCGCTGACGATGTTCAGCGTGCTCGTCGTATTGCTCGTGCTCGGCATTCCGGTGGGGCTCACGCTGCTGCTGGTGGGCGGCGTCGGCTACATCTGGGTGTCGGGACTCGAGCCGATGCTCAATTACATGAACTCGGCGCCGTATTTCCAGGCCGCGAACTACTCGCTGTCGGTCATTCCGCTGTTCATCCTGATGGGACAGTTCGCCACCGGCTCGGGGCTGTCCACCGGCATCTTCAACGCGGCCGCCGCGTGGCTCGGGCACCGCCGCGGCGGCATCGCGATGGCCGGCATCGGCGCGTGCGCGGCCTTTGGCTCGATCTGCGGCTCGTCGCTCGCCACTGCGGCGACGATGGCGCACGTCTCACTGCCCGAGATGAAGCGGTTGAACTACTCGGGACGCCTGGCCACCGGATCGCTCGCCGCCGGCGGCACGCTGGGCATCCTGATTCCGCCGTCGGTGGTCCTCGTCGTCTACGCGATCCTGACCGAACAGTCGATCGGCAAGCTGTTCCTCGCCGCGATGGCGCCCGGCGTGCTCGCCGCGCTCGGCTACATGCTCGCGATCGCGATCGTCGTGCGTTTCGACCCGAAGGCCGGGCCCGCTGCGCCCAAGGCGTCTCTTGCCACGCGGCTGAAGACGCTGGGCGAACTGCTGCCGGTCATCATCGTCTTCGTCGTGGTGATGGGCGGCATCTACGGCGGATTCTTCACTCCCACCGAAGGCGCGGCAGTGGGTGCAGCGGCCACCGGCGTGATCGCATTCGCCAACGGAATGCGACTGCAGGGAATCGTCGAATGCCTGCTCGGCACGGCAAGCCTCACCGCGATGATCTTCCTGATCCTGATCGGTGCAGATCTGTTCAACGGATTTTTGGCGATCACGCAGATGCCCAACCAGGCAGCGGCCGCGATCGCGGGAAGCGGCTTTTCGCCGATGACGGTGCTGTTGCTGATCCTGTTGTTCTACATCGCGCTCGGCTGCGTGATGGACTCGATGTCGATGATCCTCATCACCATCCCGGTGCTGTTCCCGATCGTCATGGGGCTCGACTACGGCCTGTCGCACGAGCACCAGGCGATCTGGTTCGGCATCCTCGTGCTGATCGTCGTCGAGATGGGGCTGATCACGCCGCCCTTCGGGCTCAACGTCTTCGTCATCAACTCGATGGCGCCGGGCGTGCCGCTGTCCGAATCGTTTCGCGGCGTCCTGCCCTTCCTCGCCAGCGACTTCATCCGCGTCGGGGTCCTGATCGTGTTCCCCTTCATCACGCTCGGGCTGCTGCGCTTCATCGAGTGAGCGCACGCGTGTCGAAGAAGCGCCCGAGTCCCGAGCGCACGCCCGGGTCCGGCGGGGCGTCGCTACCCGGAGGGGCGGTGGCGCCCGATCCGCGTCATATTCCGGTGAAGGCGCGAGTCGGCGACGAAGCGCTCGTCGCCCATCGTCGTGGACAGATCGTCGCGGCGGCCGTCGAACTGTTCTCCGAACAAGGCTACTACCGCACCACGGTGCAGGAGATCGCAGCGCACGCGGGCATCAGCACCGGCCTCGTCTACCAGTACGTCGAGGACAAGGACGACGTGCTGCTGCTGGCGATCCTCGAGGTGGTCGACGCCTACGGCCGCGAGATACCCGCGGCGCTGGCCGACATCGGCGATCCGCTCGAGCGCTTCCGCACGGCGGTGACGACCTACTGCCGCGTCGTCGACCGGCTGCGCGACGCGACGGTGCTCGCCTATCGCTCGACGCGTTCGCTGTCGCCGGCGCACCGCAAGCTGGTGATGCAGGCCGAGCTGAAGTCCAACGAGCTGATCGCACACACGATCCAGGACTGCGTCGATGCCGGCGTGTTCGCCGACGACGTCGACGTCGAGTTCCTCACGCACCAGATGGTGATGTTCGCGCACTCGTGGGCGCTGAAGCACTGGCGGCTGTCGCAGCGCTACACGCTCGACGACTACATCGAGCGCGGCCTGGCGATGTTCCTGCGCGCGTCGCTGCGCGCCTAGCGCGACGCGCAGGGTCAGCGCGGATGGCGCGTCGATGCAGCGTCGGCGCGGCCACTGCTGCGAGATCGCGCCGCGCTACGGCTCGGCCTGCATCTCGTCGTCGAGCAACTGCACCGCCGCCGGCTCGGCCAGCGACTCCACGCCGCGCAGCTTGCGCTCGATCGCGCGGGTGCGCGTGGCCGCAGTGCCCAGCGTCGTGCCAGCGCGGTCGATGTGTTCCTTCGCCTTGGCGAGCACGTCGCCGAACTTGCCGAACTCGGTCTTGACGGCGCCGAGCAGCTGCCAGACCTCGCTCGAGCGCTTCTCCACCGCCAGCGTGCGAAAGCCCATCTGCAGGCTCGACAGGATCGCCGCCAGCGTGCTGGGCCCGGCGACCACGACGCGCCAGCTGCGCTGCAACTCGTCGACGAGCCCGGGGCGGCGCACGATCTCGGCGTAGAGCCCTTCGGTGGGCAGGAACAGCAGCGCGAAATCGGTGGTCGCCGGCGGCGCGATGTACTTGTTGCGAATCGTCTTCGCCTCGAGACGCAGGCGCTGCTCGAGCTGCTTGCCCGCCGCCTCGGCCGCTACCGGATCGCCGCGCTCCTGCGCGAGCACGAGCCGGTCGTAGTCTTCGCGCGGGAATTTCGCGTCGATCGGCAGCCACACCGGCGCGTCGCTCGCGGAGCCGGGCAGGCGAATGGCGAACTCGACCCGCTCGTTCGAGCCGGGCACCGGCGCGACGTTGCAGCCGTACTGGTCGGGAACGAGCAGCTGCTCGAGCAGCGATGCGAGCTGCACCTCGCCCCAGGTGCCGCGCGTCTTCACGTTGGTCAGCACGCGCTTGAGGTCGCCGACATCGGAGGCCAGCGCCTGCATTTCGCCCAGTCCCTTGTGCACCTGCTCGAGTCGGTCGGACACCTGCTTGAACGATGCTCCCAGCCGCTGCTCGAGCGTCGCGTGCAGCTTCTCGTCGACGGTGCGGCGCATCTCCTCGAGCTTGACCGCGTTGTCCGCCTGCAGGTCGCGCAGCCGTCGCTCGAGCGTCTCGCGCAACGACTCGAGCCGCGCTTCGGTGCCCTCACGCATTGCATTCAACCGTTGCTCGTTGCTCTCGCGCAGCGCGCCCAGGCGCTCCTCGTTCGCCCCGGTGAGCTTGGCCAGCTGCTGCGCGAAGGCGTCGATCTGGTTGTTCTGCACGCTGGCGATCGTGCCCATCTGCTGGGTGAGGCTTCGCCCCAGTTCGGCGAGGGATGCGGCCAGCTCCAGCCGGTTCTCGCGCGCCTGCGCGCTCGTCTCCTCGCGCAGCTCGCGCTGGGCGTCGAGCTGCATCCGGGTGGCCTGCGCGAGCGCATCGAGCACCGGCGCAGCCGCGTCCGGAGGGCGGCGCAGCAGCAGTGCGAGCAGCAGAACGGTGGAAAGCGCCGCGAGCGCGACGGCGGCGATCAGCAGGGTGTCGTTCAGGGGCAAGGGAAAACCTTCGCAAGCCCGCGGTTGTCGAAAAGCGGGATATCCGGGAGGATACGACACGATGAACCCCTGTCAGGAGGCCCGATGAACGTCCGCGCCGTACCCCTCGCCGCCACAGTCGCATCCGTCCCCGGCATTCTCGCCGTCCTCGCCCTGCTACTGCCGCCGCCGGCCGTCGCCGCACCGTCCGATGCGTCGAGCGCCGTCTTCCAGTGTTCGACGCGCGATGGCCGCACCGTGTTCTCCGACGAGCCCTGCGTGGGCGCGCCGCACGTTCGCGTGTGGACGCCGCGCGCGAGCGCCCAGGGCATCGAACGTTCGAAGCCGAACGCACCGGCGCCGGCCGCGCCCGCTGCGATGGTCGCGACCGCGATGGGGCAGTCCTCGGGCGCCGGTGAGACCGCCTACGGCCCCTACGTCGACTGCCAGCGCCGCGGCGGACGCTTCGACGTCGCCGCGCGCATCTGCCACCTGCCCGACGACGCCGCACGGCAGATGTTCGAAGCGAAGTAGTGGCGCCCGCCCGCCGGCACGCAGCCGGCGCGCGGGAATCATTACGTCATTCGACGCTACGCGTCGCGCAGTGTAAGAAGCGGCGGCGCGCGCAGCACGGCGCGCAGGCTGAGCCAGCCGGCACCCAACGCGAGCGCCGCACCGACGGCTGCACCGACCGGTACGATCATCCAGCGCGGTTGGTACGCGAAGCCGAACACCTGTTCGGCCAGCGCCCAGCCGATGGCGATCGAACCGAGCGCAGCGAGCAGCCCGGCAAGTCCTCCGCTGAACGCGAGCTCGATGCGTTGCGCGCTCGACAGCTGGCGCGCCGACGCGCCTAGCGCGCGCATCAGCCCCGCCTCGCGGATGCGCTCGTCGCGCGAGCTGGCGAGCGCCCCCCACAGCACCGTGACGCCGGCGGCGAGCGTCAGCACGAACAGGAACTGCACGGCCCGGATCACCTGGTCGAGCATCGTCTGGACCTGGCGGACGATGTTTCCCGTATCGAAGACGGTGAGGTTGGGGAACTCGCGCACCAGGCTCCGGTCCACCGGGTCGGCCACGGGCGGCTGGTGGTATGCGGTGATCCACGTCTGCGGCTGGTTGGCGAGCGCTTCGGGCGACAGGGTCATGAAGAAGTTCACCTTCATCGAGTCCCAGTCGACACGCCGCACGTTGACGACGCGCGCGGTGACGGTATCGCCGGCAATATCGAAGCCGAGTTCGTCGCCCAGCGCGAGCTTCAGCGTGCCGAGAATGCCCTGCTCCACCGACACCTCGGAACGCCCCGGCCGGAAGGGCTCGCCGTCGACAATCCGGTTGTGGTCCGGGATCTCCTTCGCATACGAGAGGTTGAACTCGCGGTCGATCAGTCGTTGCGCCCGATCGTCGTCGTAGTCCTCGGGGCGCACCGGCGCGCCGTTGATCGTGACCAGGCGGCCACGCACCATCGGGAAGAGCTGCGGCTTCGCGACGCCAGCCTGCGCAAGCGCCGCGCGAACGGCATCGACCTGGTCGGGCTGGATGTTGACGACGAAGCGATTCGGCGCATCGGGCGGGCTCGCGCGTCGCCACCCGTCGATCAGGTCGGTGCGCGTCACCGTAAGCAGCATCAGCGCCATCAGCCCCACCGACAGTGCGACGGTCTGCGTCACGGTCATCGTGCGACGGCGCGACCACGACGCGAAGGCCAGCCGCAGCGCGGGACTCCCGGCAACGAAGCCGGCATGCCGCAGCGGCTCGAGCGCGCGCACAGCGGCAAGCGCCACGCCGACGAAGACGACGACGCCGAGCGCGAAGCCGCCGATCGCCACCAGCGCGAGTCGCCGGTCGCCGGCGAACCAGAGCAGCAGCGCGGCGAACGCGAGCGCCGCCGAGACAGCAGCGGCCCACGCGGAAGCCGGCGTCCCGACCACCTCGCGGCGAAGCACGTGCAGCGGCGCAACGCCGGCCAGGCGCAGGAACGGCCAGGCGCCGAAACCGGCCATCAGCACGACGGCGGCCAGCAGCGCCTGCGCCGCGGGTCGCCATCCGGGCAGCGGCAGCTGCATCTGCAGCAAAGGCGTCATCGCGGCGACGAGCGCGAAGTGCACGAGCCAGCCAAGAACGATGCCGGCGAGCGCACCGAGCAGCGCGACCCACAGCAACTCGAGCCCTAGCAGCGCGAGCAGGCGCCACTGCCGAAGGCCCATCGCCTTCATCACCGCGCAGCCATCGAGGTGACGCTCGGCGAAGCGCCGTGACGCGAGTCCGATCGCCACCGCCGCGATGAGCGCCGAGAGCAGCGCGACGAGCGACAGGAACCGCTCGGCGCGGTCGAGCGTCGCGCGCAATTCGGGGCGACCGCTTTCGAGCGACTCGATGCGCGCGCCACGCGGAAGGCGTGGCTCGGCCCATTGCCGGAAGCGGGCGACGGCGTCGGCATCGCCGGCGAGCATCAGGTTCCAGTGCACGCGACTGGCCGGCTGCACGAGCTTCGTCGCCGGCAGCTCGTCGAGCGCGAACATCGCGCGCGGCGCGAAGTTCACGAAGCCCGCGCCGCGATCGGGCTCGAAGGTGATCAGCGCATCGAGCCGGAACGCGTGCTCTCCGAAACGCACCGTGTCGCCGACCGACACGCCGAGCGCGAGTGCAAGCTGCGGGTCGAGCCAGGCCTCGTCTCCCTGTGGCGCGCGGGTCGCCTCGACGTCGCCTGCGGCAGCGTCGCGCTGCACCCGCACCCGCCCGCGCAGCGGGTAGTTCGACGAGACCGCCTTCACTGCCGCGAGCTGCGGCATACCGCCGGCGAGCGCCATGCTCGGAAACACGGCGCTGTGCGCCACCTGCAGCCCGATCGTCCGCGCCTGCCCGGCGAACGAGGCGTCGAGCGGCTGGTCGGCGCCGACGACCAGGTCGGCGCCGAGCAGTTGCGCGGCCTCCTGTCCTAGCGCGGTGCGCATGCGGTCGACGAAGAAGCCGACGCTGGCGATCGCGGCGACGGCCACCAGCAACGCGGCGACGAGGAGACGCAACTCGCCTGCACGCCAGTCGCGCAGCGTGAATCGGAACGAGAGCAGGAGGTCACGCATCTGAAGTTCGCCGGCGCGCCGTTCAGAAGCGGAACGGCGTGAAATTGGTGTCGCGGTCGTACCAGTCCTCGTTTTCGGTGCGTTTGAGGAATCCGACGACCGCATAGGTGACGGGCGTGAACGCGGCCTCGACGAGCGTCTTGCCGACCCACTGCGAAATCATCAGCGTCGGCAACATTTCGTCGGGCAGCAACCCCGCGCCCCAGAACGCCACAGGATAGAACAACAGCGAGTCGACGCCCTCGCCGAGGATCGTCGAGCCGATCGTGCGCAGCCAAAGGTGCCGGCCTGCGGTCATCACCTTGATGCGCGCCAACGCGTAGGAGTTGACGAACTCGCCGCAGAAATAGGCGATCAGCGACGCGATCACGATGCGCCACGTGTTGCCGAAGGCGACCTCGAAAGCCTGCTGGTGCGGCCAGCCGGGCGCCGGCGGCATGTGCACGACCGCCCACGACATGAACGCGGCGAACACCATCGCGACGAATCCGGTCCAGATGACCCGGCGCGCTCGCGCGTAGCCATAGACCTCGGTGAGCACGTCGCCGAAGATGTACGACAGCGGAAAGAAGAGCACCGCCGCGCCGAAGGTCAGCTCGCCGAAGACCGGCACATGGACCTGCACGGGCTTGCCGGGGCCGAGCAGGTTCGAGCAGAGGAAGACGGTGACGAAGGCGGCCAGCAGCAGCTCGTAGTAGCGATAGCTGTGCGGGCGAGGTTTTTTATCCATGGTGGGCCTCGGAACATGACGTGGCGCAGGATAACTGCACGCGTGCGTTTCGTTTGTGCGGGGCGCGAGAGCGAAGGGGCGCACGCCCGACGCGCGCACGGCTTCGGCCCCGGCTTCGCCGGGGCTTCCCGGCCCTACCTCGCAAACTCGCACCCGCTGCCGAGGGGCGCTGCGCGCCCCACGGCGTCGGGTCCCGCGAGTTTGCTTTCGGTAGCGGCCGGCTCGCCGAGCGCGCGTCGGGCGCGCGCCCCTTCGCTCTCGCGCCAGCGTCGCGTGGGTGCGCGCAGCCACGCGTTCGCGTTCGCTGCTAGCATCGGTTCGAACCACCCGCTAACTGACGCGGGGGCGCACTGCGGAGCTTGCGCGCATGAACTTCCGTTTCGAGATCGTCGATCGGGTGGCTCGGCTGACGTTGGATCGGCCGGAGGCGTTCAACACGATGAGTCCGGGGTTCTGGCGGGAGCTCGACGGGATTCTCGAGCGGCTGCAGCGAGAGGCGCCGGCGCGGGTGCTGGTGATCGATTCGACGGGCAGGCACTTCAGCGCGGGGATGTCGCTCGAAGCTTTCGGATCGTCGATCTCGCTGGACGATTCGCGGGCGGCGTCGCGGGCGAACATCGCGCTGCTGCTCACCGACATGCAGCGCACCTTTGACCGGCTCGCGCAGTTGCGCATGCCGGTGATCGCCGCGATCCAGGGAGGCTGCATCGGCGGAGGCGTGGACCTCGTCTGCGCCTGCGACGTTCGCTACTGCACGAACGATGCGTTCTTCTGCGTGCAGGAAATCAACATCGGGCTCGCGGCGGACCTCGGAACGCTGCAGCGCCTGCCGAAGCTGATTCCCGAGGGCGTGGCGCGCGAACTCGCCTACACCGGACGCCGATTGCCGGCGGCGCGCGCGCTGGCGCTGGGCCTGGTCAACGACCTGTTCGAGACGCAGGAAGCGATGATCGACGAAGTGATGGACGTCGCGCGCGAGATCGCGACGAAGCCTCCGGTGGCCGTCTGGGCGAGCAAGCAGGCAATCGACTACGCGCGCGACCACTCGGTGGCCGACGGACTGCAGCAGATGGGCTGGCTGCAGTCGGGCCTGTGGGACAACGAGGCGGTAGCCGAGGCGATCCGCGCGCGCACCGAGAAGCGCGCGCCGCGCTTTGCCGATCTCGAGCCGCTGCGTCGCTTCGCCGAATCGGACGAGGAAAGCGACGCGACATGAAAAAAGACATCGTCGTCGACTGGTACTTCGACTTCGTTTCGCCGTTCGCTTACCTGCAGAGCACGCAGCTCGATCGCATCGCCGAACGCGCGACGCTGCGCTGCCGGCCGGTGCTCTTCGCCGGGTTGCTGAAGCACTGGGGCAACGTCGGCCCGGCCGAGATCGCGCCGAAGCGGCAATGGACCTTCGAGCACGTGGCGTGGATCGCGCATTCGAACGGCATCGCGTTGAAGCTGCCGCCGATGCACCCGTTCGTGCCGCTGCCACTGCTGCGCCTGAGCATCGTCCTCGGCAGCGAGCTCGACGTCGTTCGACGCTTGTTCGCGTTCGTCTGGCGCCACGGACAAGTGCCGACCGAGCAAGAGGCCTTCGCGGCGCTGCTTGACGAGTTGGGCGTCCGGCCCGAATCGCTCGAATCGCCGCAGGTCAAGCAAACGCTGCGCGCGAACACCGACGAAGCGATCGCCGCCGGCGTGTTCGGCGTGCCGACCTCCGTGATCGAAGGCGAGCGCTACTGGGGCTTCGATGCCATGCCGATGATCGTCGCGCGGCTCGAAGGCGATGCGTTCTTCGCGTCCGACGCGCTGCGCGCCGCGCGCGCGATGCCGGAAGGCGTGCAACGCGAAGGCGTGCGGCGCCCCGGCTCGCTCAACCCCTCGGCAGGATGACGACCTTGCCCTTCACGCGCCGCTCCATCACGTCGCGCAGCGCCTGCCCCGCCTGCTCCAGCGAATAGCGGTGCGTCACCGGCGGATGCACCTTGCCGGATGCGTACAACCCGAACAGTTCCTTCATGTGCTCGCGCGTGCGCTTCGGATCGCGCTGGATGAAGTTGCCCCAGAACGCGCCGACCAGCGATGCCGTCTTCAACAACGGCAGGTTCAGCGGCATCTTCGGAATGTCTCCGGCAGCGAAGCCGATGACGAGGTGCCGGCCCTCCCAGGCGATCGAGCGGAACGCCTGCTCGGTGAGATCGCCGCCGACCGGGTCATAGATGACGTCGGGTCCCTTGCCGCCGGTGAGTTCGGCGATCCGCTCACGAAGGTTTTCGCGCGCGTAGTCGATCGTCGCGTCGGCGCCGTGCTGGCGGCACAGCGCGAGCTTGTCTTCGCTGGACGCGCAGGCGATCACGTGCGCGCCCATCGACTTGCCGATTTCCACCGCCGCGATGCCCACGCCGCCTGCCGCGCCGAGCACGAGCAAAATCTCGCCGGGCTGCAGTTTCGCGCGGTCCTTCAGCGCGAACAGGCTCGTTCCATACGCGAGCACATAGGCCGAGGCGGTCGCGAAGTCCATCGCGTCGGGCATCGGAACGAGCCGCTGCGCGTTCACCGCGATCTGCTCGGCGTATCCGCCCCACGGCGCGTTCGCGATAACGCGATCGCCGGGCTTCCATTGCTTCACGCCCTCGCCCACCGAATGCACGACGCCCGCGACCTCCGCCCCAGGGGTGAACGGCAGCGGCGGTTGCACCTGGTATTTCTTCTGGATGATCAGCGAATCGGGGAAATTGACGCCCGCCGCATGAACGTCGATCAGCACTTCGCCGGCCGCGGGCGCGGGCGACGCGACTTCCTCGACGACCAGCGACTCGGGCGGACCCCATTGCCTGCAGACGACGGCTTTCATCCGATCTCCTCCGATGGGCCCGCCGCGACGAGAGACGCGCAGCCGCTCGGCCGATTCTAGCTGCCCCGGCGCCCGCGCGAGCGCGTGCCGGAAGCGGCTCATGCGGCGCCGCCCACCGGGCGCCACGGCGGGAACCTGCTGCGAGACGCAGCATTCCCGACGCTCCCCACCGGGCACCGCCCATGCAAGGCGACAAGCAGCTTCGTTACAAATCTTTCGTGCGCATGCACACCGAGCCACCGAACGACCTCGACGCATGGATTGCGCGTTTCCTGCGCAACGCCACCGAACACGCGCTCGTCATCGTGCGCCCGGACGGCGTCATCGAAGCCTGGCTCGGCGCGGCCACCCGCCTCTTCGGCTACGAGGAGAGCGAGGCAATCGGCATGGACATCGGCCGACTCTTCACGCCGGAAGATCGACGCATGGGACTCGATCGGCAGGAGATCCGCACGGCGATCGCGGCAGGCCGATCCGAGGACGATCGCTGGCACCTGCGCAAGGACGGCAGCCGATTCTGGGGAAGTGGCGTGCTGTCGGCACTGCGCGACGCCGACGGAAGCGTCTCGCGGCTCGTCAAGCTGATGCGCGACCGCACCGACCTGCGCACGCAGGTCGTTGCCACGCAGAACCGACTCGCCGCGCGCGAGCGGGAGAACGAGCGTCGATCGGAGTACATCGTGTCGATCGTTCATGAGATGCGCAACGCACTGGCGCCGATGCAGAACTCGGCAACGCTGATCGGCATGTCCGACGACGAAACGGTGCGCCGGCGCTCGCTGAATGTCCTGCAGCGCCAAATCGACACGCTCGCCAAGCTGTTCGAGGACCTGTCGGGTGCGTCGCAGCCCGCTCCGGCGCGCTTCACGCTCGAGCGCCATCCGGTCGTCGTGCAGGACGCGATCGATCAGGCAGACGCGGCCGTGCGCACGAGCGTCGAACAGCGAGGGCAGGTCCTCGCCTGCACCTATCCGCTCATCCGCTTCGCGGTCGATGCCGATCCGCAACGGCTTCAGCAGATGCTGCTGAACCTGCTCGGCAACGCGATCAAGTTCACGCCGCCCGGCGGACACATCACGGTCAGTGCCACGATCGAGGGCGACATGGCAGTGATCCGGGTGACCGACAACGGCATGGGCATCGCGCCGGATGTACTACCCCACATCTTCGAGCTGTTCACGCGCGACGACGCTCGCGCCACCGCGCCCGGCCTGGGCGTGGGCCTGGCCGTCGTCAAGGAACTCGCGGCGATGCACGGCGGCGGCATCGAGGCGCGCAGCCCCGGCGTCGGGATGGGCAGCGTGTTCGCACTTCGGCTGCCGCTCGCGCACACCGACCCCCGTCCGGCAACGCCGTCGGCAAACCAGCCGAACACCGACGGCGCACCGTAGAGACCTGAAAAAAAAGGGCCGGCTCGTGGCCGGCCCCTTGCCTCCCGCGACGCATGACCCCTAAGGGTCGCGCCCGAAAAGCCCGATCAGAACGCGAAGTCGAGATCGACGACGTTGCCACCGGTCACGTCGGCAGGCGCCTCCTTCGAGGCCGTGCCGTTGGTCGCCCGAATCCTGTATTGCCCCGCGTTGGAGCCGGTGACGAACGCGGGCGACGACGCCGCGTAAGGAGCGACCCGGGCTGCGTCGGACGGAACCGACATCGTGTATTCCCCGGGGGTGACCGCATCTGCGGTGGCGAAGTCGGCCTCGATGACGACGTCGGTCGCAACCTCCTGCAGCGCCTGCACGGAGTTGTTCACCCCGACCGGCGTGATGGCACCGCCGATCTCGCGCTCGGTCGACAAATCGAGCGTCACGCCCGGCACCGTCGTGGGAACCCCGGTCTGCACCGGAACGTTCGTGAATACGACGCTCGCGTAGCCCGGCGCGCCGATCACCAGGTTGTATTCCGGACCGGTAGACGACGACACGGGGACGGGCGACAGCGTCCAGGTGCCGTCATCGCGCACGGTCGTCGCGCGCACGACAGTCACCTCGCCGGTCGCAGGGTCCACCTTCTGCAGCGACGCCCAGGCGCCCTCCGTCGCCGCGGCGGCCGGAGCGACGGCTGCGCCTTCGATCGACCCGACCAGGATCGGCAGCACGGAGACGACGGGCTTCAGGTTGTAACGATCCTGGCCTCCGCGCTTGACGATCGACTTGCAGGCGTCGAAGTCGAGCACGAGGTCGACCTCCTCGCCCGCCGCGACGTCGAAGCCGTGCTTGAGCTTCAGGCCACTCTGCTGCGCGCTGGGCGTATCGAGCGAGATCGGCGTCGGGTTGCCGGTCAGCGTGATCTGGTTCGCTCCGTTCGCCTCGGAAAGGACCAGGCGGACCTGCGTGTAGTGACCTTCCGGAAGCGACGTCTGACCGAGATCTGCCAGCACGCCGTTCTGGAGCGAAAGCAGGTCGATGCGACGGCCGGCGCCGCCGTCGACGAGCACTTCGGACCAGCCCGCATCCCCGTCGGTCGCCCCTTCCGCCTTGTGCACCCGCACCTTCGTCACGGTGACCCAGACGTTGTCGTATCCGCAGGCCGGCGCATCGGTGAGCGAAACGCCCAGCGTGCCGGTGCCGCCGCCTCCACCGCCCCCGCCTCCGCAGGCGGCAACTACGGCGGCAACGGCGATCAACGAACCACGGCGAACGAAACGGATCATCGCGAACCTCACGAAATGGGGAGGCGAAGCCTCCGATGGCGCGATTCTGCGTTACACGTGCGTGGCACCTCGCGTGACAAAAGTCACAGTCCCGACGGGCGGTCGCCGGCGGACTTCCGACGGCTGAAGGCCCTATACTCTGGGCCCCTGCGGAAGAGTGGCCGAGCGGCTTAAGGCACCGGTCTTGAAAACCGGCGACGGGCGACCGTCCGTGGGTTCGAATCCCACCTCTTCCGCCACGGCTGCGCACTGACGCCGCGCCCTGCGGCCTGGTCGCATCGACCCGTCGCACCATCGGGTCTAGACTTTCGAAGCATGGCGCCCGCCGCCCGCCGATGCGAAGCTCCCCACCCATGAGTGCCGTGATCACCGACACCCCACCCAGCCGGTTCAAGCTCACCGTCGAGCAATACCATCGGATGGGCGAGGTCGGCATCCTCGGCGAGAACGATCGCGTCGAACTCATCGACGGGGAGCTGATCCGGATGGCGCCGATCGGAAGCCTGCACGGCGGACTTGTTTCGCGACTGACGCGCCTGCTGATCGAACGCTCCGCGGGCCGTGCGGTGGTGTCGCCCCAGAACTCGCTGATCCTCAGCGACGTCACCGAGCCGCAACCCGATCTGTCGCTACTGCGCTGGCGAGCCGACGACTACATGAGCGCGGTTCCAGTCGCGGCCGACACGCTGCTCGTAATCGAAGTATCCGATTCGTCGCTGCGGTACGATCGCGACGTGAAGCTGCGCTTCTATGCCGAAAGCGGCGTGCCGGAGGTGTGGATCGTCGACGCGCGCCGACGGCAGATGCTCGTCCATCGCGAGCCGGTCAACGGCAGCTATCGCAGCGCGCAGACACTCGCCGCGGGCGATGCAGTGGCCTGCAGGGCAATGCCGCAGGTGCGCATCGAAGTCGACGAGTTGTTCGCCGACGCCAATTGAGCGCAGCACGAGGGTAGCGGATCGCTGACGCGGGCACGTCCGCCGCCCAGGCAGTGGTGAATCGGTCGACCTCCCGGCCTGGTCCTGCCGCTCGCCTACTCCGCCCGCTCGAACTCCGGCCACGGCCATGCGCCGGAGAACATCCGCTCGAGCCAGAACGTGGTGATCTGCGTCTTGACGTCACTGAGGCGCCCGGCGCGCAGCTCGTCGACCAGCCAGCCGAGAGGCACGATCTCGATCTCGAGGAACTCGTCCTCGTCGGGGCTGTGCTCGGTGAGCTCGAGGTCTCGGCACAGGAAGAGGTCCATCACCTCGGTGGCGAAGCCGATCGCCGGATGCAACCGCGTGAGGAAGGCCCATTCGCGCGCGAGGTAGCCGGTTTCCTCGACGAGTTCGCGCTTCGCCGTCTGCAGCGCGGTTTCGCCCGGGTCGATCTTGCCGGCCGGCATCTCGATCATCGTCAGGCCCACCGGATAGCGGTACTGCCGTTCGACGAGGATGCGCTCGTCGGGGAAGATCGGGATCATCGTCGCCGCGCCCGGGTGCACGATGAACTCGCGCGCGCTCTCGTGGCCGTTGGGCAGCAGCACGCGATCGCGTCGCATCTGCAGGAAGCTGCCGTCGTAGACGACCTGCGACTCGATCGTGGTTTCGCGCAGGTCCTTCATCGCGGGCTTCCTAGGTGGTGAGCGCCTGCTGGATCGCGACCAGGCAGGCGGCCATCAGCGGCCCCGGAACGATGCCGAGCAGCAGCACCGCCAGTCCGTTGACCGCCATCGTCGCGCTGGCCAACGGCTGCGGCTCGATCGCTACCGATTGCGTCGGCTCGTCGAAGTACATCGCCTTGACCACGCGCACGTAATAGAACGCGCCGATCAGCGAGAACACGACGGCGACGACGGCGAGCCACACCAGCCCCGCGTCGATCAGCGCCTTGAGCACGACGAGCTTGGCGTAGAAGCCCACCAGCGGCGGAATGCCGGCGAGCGAGAACATCATCAGCAGCAGCATCAGCGCGAGCCACGGGCTGCGCCGGTTCAGCCCCTTCAGGTCGTCGATCTCCTCGGCTTCGAAGCCGGAGCGCGCGAGCAGCAGCACCAGGCCGAAGGTGCCCAGCGTGGTGAGCACATAGGTGACGAGGTAGAAGAGCGCCGCGCCATACGCAGTGGGCGCCGACGACATGTTGCCGTCGACCACGCCGGCAAGCAGCCCGAGCAGCACGAAGCCGATCTGCGAGATCGTCGAGTACGCGAGCATCCGCTTGAAGTTCGTCTGCGCCACCGCGACGATGTTGCCGATCGCCAGCGACAGCACGGCGAGGATCATCAGCATCAGCTGCCAGTCGGCCGCCACGCCGATCAGTCCTTCAACGAGCAGGCGGAACGCGATCGCGAATGCGGCGAGCTTCGAGCCGGTGGCGATGACGAGCGTGGCCGCCGTGTGCGCGCCGTGGTAGACGTCGGGCAGCCACATGTGGAACGGCACCGCACCCAGCTTGAAGGCCAGGCCTGCGACGATGAACACGACGCCGAAGGTGAAGACCGTGGAGTCGGCCTGTCCGGATGCATACGCGGTGGCGATCTGCGCGAGATCGAGGCTTCCGGTGCCGCCGTAGATCATCGACATCCCGTACAGCAGGAAGCCAGACGACAGCGCGCCGAGCACGAAGTACTTCATCGCCGCTTCGCCGGGCAGGCGCGCGTCGCGCTGCAGCGCGATCATCGCGTACAGCGCCAGCGACATCATCTCGAGCCCGAGGTAGATGATCAGCATGTTCGCTGCCGACATCATCACCATCTGGCCCAGCAGCGAGAACAGCACCAGCGTGTGGAACTCGCCGAGCGGAATCGGCCGCGCGCGCACGTAGGCGTTGCCGTAGATGATGACCACCGCCATCGACACGTACGACGACAGCTTGAGCAGGTGCGCGAAGATGTCGGCGACGTACATGCCGCCGAAGGCGTACTGCACGGGCTGGCCGAGCTGCCACAGCGTGATCACCGTCGGAATCGCGATCGCGATCAGCGACATCCCGGCGGTGCTGATCCGCTTCTCGGCGGGAACCCAGGCGTCGACGAGCAGCACCACGCAGATCGCCACGAGTAGCGCGATCTCGGGCGCCGCCGCCCAGGTGTTGAGCAGTTGAGGATTCATCTCGCGAACTTCAGTGGAGCTTCGACTGGGAAACGTGCTGCAGCAACGCCTGCACCGACACATCCATCATGTCGGTGACCGGCTTCGGGTAGACGCCCAGCCCGAGCACGAGCAGCGCCATCGCGAACAGCATCCAGAATTCGCGAAGGCCGACGTCCTTCATCTGCGCGACGCGCTCGTTGCCGATGGCGCCGAACACCACGCGCTTGTACATCCACAGCGAGTACGAGGCGGCGGTGATCAGCGCCGTTGCCGCCGCCACGCCGATCCACAGGTTCACGCCCACCGACGACAGGATGACGAAAAATTCACCGACGAAGGCCGAAGTGCCGGGCAGCCCCGCGTTGGCCATCGAGAACAGCAGGAACAGCGCGGCGAACTTCGGCATCACGTTGACGACGCCGCCGTAGTCGGCGATCTGGCGCGTGTGCAGGCGGTCGTAGAGCACGCCGATGCACATGAACATTGCGCCCGAGACGAAGCCGTGCGAGAGCATCTGCACGAGCGCACCCTGCATGCCGAGCGGGTCGAACAGGAAGAAGCCGAGGATGACGAAGCCCATGTGCGCCACCGACGAGTAAGCGACGAGCTTCTTCATGTCGGCCTGCACGATCGCGACCAGGCCGATGTAGACGATCGCGATCAGTGCCAGCGCGATCATCAGGCCGGCGAGTTCGTGGCTGGCATCGGGCGTGATCGGCAGCGAGAAGCGCACGAAGCCGTAGGCGCCGAGCTTGAGCATCACCGCCGCCAGTACCACCGAACCGCCGGTGGGCGCCTCGACGTGCGCATCGGGCAGCCACGTGTGCACCGGCCACATCGGCACCTTGACCGCGAACGCGGCGAGGAACGCGACGAACACGAGGATCTGCTCGTTCAGCGACAGCGGCAGCGCGTGCCAGTCGAGGATCGAGAACGACCCCGACTTGATGTACAGCCAGACGAGCGCCACCAGCGTGAGCAGCGAGCCGGCCAGCGTGTACAGGAAGAACTTGAACGCCGCGTAGATCCGGTTCGGCCCGCCCCACAACCCGATGATCACGTACATCGGAATCAGCGTCGCCTCGAAGAACACATAGAACAGCAACCCGTCGAGCGCGCTGAACACGCCGACCATCAAGCCCGACAGGATGAGGATCGCCGCCATGAACTGCGCGATCTTCTTCTCGATCGACTCCCAGCTCGCCACCACCGTGAACAGCGTGATGATCGCGGTGAGCAGCACGAACCACACCGACAGGCCGTCCACACCGAGGTGGTAGGTGGAGTCGAGCACCGGGATCCACGGCGCCTGCTCGACGAACTGCATCGCCGCCGTGCCGCGGTCGAAATCGGTGAACAGCGGCAGCGTCACGGCGAGGCCGAGCAGCGCGCCCACCAGGGCGATCGAGCGCAACAGCCACGGACTGCGCCCGCTGCCGAGCAACAGCAGGATCACTCCGAAGACGATGGGAATCCAGATCGCGGCGCTGAGGGTCGGAAAGGAGCTCATGTACGGGTCTGATTCTTCGCGTTCTTCAGCGCCGCACGAGCGGCATCACGACGAACAGCAGCAACAGGGCGACACCGACGATCATCGTGATCGCGTAGCTGTTCAGCCGACCGGTCTGCAGCAGGCGCAGCACGCCGGAGAACCAGCCGACCAGTCGTGCGCTGCCGTCGATGGCGACGCCGTCGAGCAGCGCCTGGTCGCCGCCGCGCCACAGCCCGCGGCCGATCGCGCGGGCGCCGCCGGCGAACACCACCTCGTTGATTCGATCGAGGTAGTACTTGTTGTCGAGCAGGCGGTAGATCGGCGCCAGGCCGCGCTGGACGGCTGCCGGGAAAGCCGGGTTCACCAGGTAGGCATACCAGGCGACAACGACGCCGGCGACCGCGAGCCAGAAGGCCGGCGTGGCCACCGAGTGCAGGCCCATCTGCAGCCAGCCGTGGAAGTGCTCGGCGAGCTCCGCCATCGCAGGGTGGCGCGGATCGACGAAGATCGACTCGTCGAAGAAACCGCCGAAGAGCATCGGCCCGACGGTGAAGATGCCGATGATCGCAGATGGAATCGCCAGCAGCACGAGCGGCAGCGTGACCACCCACGGCGACTCGTGCGGACGCTCGCCTGCGGCCAGGCCGTGGTGCTCGTGCGCGTGCGGATCGTCGCTCTTCACCGGCGCATGCGCCGTTCCGTGCGCGCCTTCCTGCGCGTCGTGCCCACGCGCCGCCGCGGTCGCCTGCGCGCCGTGCGCCTGCCTGCCCCAGCGCGGCTCGCCGTGGAACACGAGGAAGTACATGCGGAACGTGTACAGCGACGTGACGAACACGCTTGCGAGCACGGCGAAATACGCGAAGCCCGCGCCGGGAACCTCGGCCGCCCCCGCCGCCTCGATGATCAGATCCTTCGAATAGAAGCCGGAGAAGAACGGCGTGGCGATCAGCGCCAGCGACCCGACCAGCGTGGTGATCCAGGTGATCGGCATGTAGCGGCGCAGCCCGCCCATGTTGCGGATGTCCTGGTCGTGGTGCAGCGCGATGATCACCGACCCGGCGGCCAGGAACAGCAGCGCCTTGAAGAACGCGTGCGTCATCAGGTGGAAGATGCCCACGCTGTACGCCGACGCGCCGAGCGCCACCGTCATGTAGCCGAGCTGCGAGATCGTCGAGTACGCGATGATCCGCTTGATGTCGTTCTGCACGACGCCGACCAGCCCGAGGAAGAGCGCAGTGATCGCACCGATCGTGATCACGACGGCGAGCGCGGTGTCGGACAGCTCGTAGAGCGGCGACATGCGCGCGATCATGAACACGCCGGCGGTGACCATCGTCGCCGCGTGGATCAGCGCGGAGATCGGCGTGGGGCCTTCCATCGAGTCGGGCAGCCACACGTGCAGCGGGAACTGCGCCGATTTCGCCATCGCGCCGACGAACAGGAACAGGCACGCCGCCGTGATCACCGACCACTGCGTGCCCGGCCAGAACTCCCAGGTGCGATCGGCCAGCGACGGCGCCAGCGCGAAGGTCTCGCCATAGTCGAGCGTGCCGAAGAAGGCGAGCACCAGTCCGATGCCGACGACGAAGCCGAAGTCGCCGACGCGGTTCACGACGAAGGCCTTCAGGTTCGCGAAAATGGCACTGGGGCGCGTGTACCAGAAGCCGATCAGCAGGTACGAGACCAGCCCCACCGCCTCCCAGCCGAAGAACAACTGCATGAAGTTGTTCGCCATCACGAGCATCATCATCGAGAAGGTGAACAACGAGATGTACGAGAAGAAGCGCTGGTAGCCGGGATCGTCGGCCATGTAGCCGATCGTGTAGATGTGCACCATCAGCGACACGAAGGTGACGACGCACATCATCGTGGCACTGAGCGTGTCGATCAGGAAGCCGACCTCGATGTTCAGGCCGGCGATGCTCGCCCAGGTATAGACGGCACCGTCGAAGGTGTTGCCGGCGAGCACGTCGAACAGGGTCCACAGCGAAGCGGCGAAGGAGATCGCCACGCCGAGGATCGTCACGCGATGCGAATTCGCGCGGCCGATGCGCTGGCCGAACAGGCCCGCGACGAGGGCGCCGACCAACGGGGCGAAGGCTGCGAGCAGGTAGGCGGTCTTCATTGCGGGGGCGGGGAAGGAATCGCTTCTTGTTGGGCGCGCTGCGGCGTCAGCCTTTCAGCGCGTCGAGGTCCTTCACGTCGATCGACTCGATCGTGCGGAACAGCACGACGAGGATCGCCAGTCCGATCGCCGCCTCTGCGGCGGCGACGGTCATGATGAAGAACACGAAGACCTGGCCGGCGGCGTCGCCGAGGAAATGCGAGAACGCGATGAAGTTCAGGTTCACCGCGAGCAGCATCAACTCGATCGCCATCAGCACGATGATGACGTTGCGTCGGTTCAGGAAGATCCCGGTGATGCTGATCGCGAACAGGATCGCGCCGAGCACCAGGTAATGGGCGAGTGTGAGGGTCATGAGGGCTCTGCGTCGCGTGGCCGGGCCGGGATTCGGACGATGCGCAGGCGATCGGCCGCGCGCGTGCGCACGGCGATGCTGGCGTTGCTGTAGCGCGCGTCCTTGCGTCGACGAAGCGTGAGGCCGATGGCGGCAACCATCGCCAGCAGCAGCACCACGGCGGCGGCCTCGAAGGCGAAGACGTAGTCGGTGTACAGCAGCTTGCCCAGCGCCTTGGTGTTGCTGTAGTCGGCCGGCAGCGGCGGCACGTTGCTCTGCGGGTCGTTGAAGGCGGTCATCAGCACCAGCGCGAGCTCGATCACCATGACGACGCCGACGAACAGCGCCACCGGCAGATTGCGCCAGAAGCCATGGCGCACGCGGTCGAGGTTGATGTCGAGCATCATCACGACGAACAGGAACAGCACCATCACCGCACCCACGTAAACGAGCACCAGCGCGATCGCGAGGAACTCGGCGCGCAGCAGCAGCCAGATGCAGGCGACCGACGCGAAGGTGAGCACGAGGAACAGCACCGAGTGCACCGGATTGCGCGCGGTGATAACGCGCACCGCCGAGAACACGGTGGTGGCGGCGAACAGATAGAAGAGCAGCGTCAGGGCGGTCATGGTCAGCGGTAGCGCGCGTCGGCCGCTCGGTCGGCGGCGATCTGCTGCTCGTAGCGGTCGCCGACCGCGAGCAGCATCTCCTTCGTGAAGTACAGGTCGCCACGCTTCTCGCCGTGGTACTCGAGGAGGTTCGTCTCGACGATCGAGTCCACCGGGCAGCTTTCCTCGCAGAAGCCGCAGAAGATGCACTTGGTGAGGTCGATGTCGTAGCGCGTTGTGCGCCGCGTGCCGTCGTCGCGCTCGGCCGATTCGATCGTGATGGCCAGCGCCGGGCACACCGCTTCGCACAGCTTGCACGCGATGCAGCGCTCCTCGCCGTTCGGGTAGCGACGCAACGCGTGCAGCCCGCGGAAACGCGGCGACTGCGGTGTCTTCTCCTCCGGATACTGGATGGTGATCTTGCGCGCGAACAGGTACTTGCCCGTGATCCGCATGCCATCGAGCATCTCGCGGAGCATGAAACTGGAGAGGAAATCCTTTACGGCAGACATTGGGGTGAACTCCTGCGCGCCAGTCAGTCCCAGATGTTCCAGGGCGTCTGCATCCAGACGGCAATGACGACCAGCCAGAACAACGTGACCGGAATGAAGATCTTCCAGCCGAGTCGCATGATCTGGTCGTAGCGGTAGCGCGGGAAGGTTGCGCGGAACCAGATGTACAGCGAAACGACGAAGAAAGTCTTGATCCCGAGCCATACCCAGCCGGGAATCCAGTTGAAGACCGCCGAATCGATCGGCGGCAGCCATCCGCCGAGGAACATCACCGACGCCACCGCCGACAGCAGGATCATGTTGGCGTATTCGGCGAGGAAGAAGATGGCGAAGCCCATCCCCGAGTACTCGACCATGTGGCCGGCGACGATCTCCGATTCGCCCTCGACGACGTCGAACGGATGGCGGTTCGTCTCGGCCACCGACGAAACGACGTAGACGACGAAGATCGGCAGCAGCGGCAGCCAGTTCCACGACAGGAAGTTGATGCCGCGATCGGCGAACCAGCCGCGGTCCTGGCCGAGCACGATGTCGCTCAGGTTCATGCTGCCCGAGACCATCAGCACGACGACGAGCGCGAAGCCGATGCCCAGTTCGTACGAGAGCATCTGCGCCGAGGCGCGCATCGCGCCGAGGAACGCGTACTTCGAGTTCGACGCCCAGCCGGCGATGATGATTCCGTAGACCTCGACCGAGGTGATCGCCAGCAACAGCAGCAGTCCGGCGTTCACGTTGGCCAGCACAAGATCCGGCCCGAAGGGAATGACCACCCACGCCGCCATCGCCGGCATGATCGTCATCACTGGTCCGAGGATGTACAGGGCTCGACTGGCCTGGGTCGGAAGGATGATCTCCTTGAAGATCAGCTTGAAGGCGTCGGCGATCGGCTGCAGCAATCCGCCCGGGCCCACGCGGTTGGGGCCCAGCCGCAGGTGCATGAAGCCGATCAGCTTGCGCTCCCACAGCGTGAGGTAAGCCACCGCGCCGAGCAGCGGCAGCACGAGCAGGACGATCTTGACGAGATTCCAGACGACCGGCCAGGCGCCGCCAAGCGTGCCCTCGCCCCAGGTCGTCAAGCCGTTCAACAGGTTGTCCATCGGAGTCTTCGGGTTGCTCAGTGCGGACGGCCGGAAACAAAACGCTCGACGTGAATCGGCCCGAAGCCCTCGGGCAGCGCCGACGTCTCGGACACGCCCGCCGGCACGCGAACGACTCCGTCGGCCAGCGCGTCGTCGACGGCGAGCTCGAGCACCGCCTCGCCGGAACGCCCGCCGCGCGACTGGCGCACCAGCACCGGCTCGCCCGCCTTCAGCCCGAGCCGCGCAACGGTGGCCGTATTCATGCGCGCGCGCGGCGCGAGCAGCGCGTCGTTGGTCAATTGCAAGCTCGACGCGCGCCGCACGATCGGATCGACGGCATAGATCGGCACCTCGGCCAGTCGCTCGAGCGCGGCGCCGTCGGAACCGGCGCCTGCAGCCGCGGCGCCGGCCGTGTCGGTCGCAGCCGTGTCGGGCGCGGCGCGCAGCGCGTTGTTCAGCCGCGCCGCCCAGTCGCCGGAGAGCGCGTCATTGCGCACCTGTTCGGGGCTGTCGATCTCGAAACCGTCCACCTCGAGCAGGTTGCCCAGCACGCGCAGCACCTTCCACGCCGGCCGGGAATCGGCCAGCGGCGGAACGACGCCGTTGAACGACTGCGCGCGTCCCTCGGCGTTGACGAAGGTGCCCGAGGTTTCGGTAAACGGCGTGATCGGCAGGAGGCAGTCGGCCAGCTCCATCAGTTCGCGCGAGCGATACGCGGTGAGCGCGACGACCGATTCAGCCTTCGACAGCGCGTCGAGCGCGATCGCCGGGCGCGCGACGTCGAGCGCGGGTTCGATGTTCAGCAGCAGATACAGCTTGCGCGGCTGCTCGAACATCTGCGCGGCGTTCAGCCCGCCGTCGCGCGGCACGGCGCCGGCCACGTAGCCGCCGACCGCGTTGGCCGAGTCGCCGACGACGCCGAAGCGCGCCGACGCCGCTTCGGCGATCGCGCGCGCCAGCGCGACGAGTTGCGTGGCCTGTGGGTGATGCAGCGCCTCGTTGCCGACCAGCACCGCGCGTTTCTCGCCGCTGCGCAGCGACGCCGCCACGGCGCGCGTGGCCTCGCTTGCTACGGCGTCGTCGCGCAGCGCGGCGAGCAACTCGCGCAGCGCCTGCACCCAGCGCGACGGAGCGACGACGACGCGGTTGGCCACCGGCATCAGAAGATCGTCATCGGCCGCGTGCACGATCGACACCTGCGCGCCGGCCTTCGCCGCCTTGCGCACGCGCGCCGCGAACAGCGGATGGTCCTTGCGCAGCGTGGAGCCGACGAGCAGCAGACGATCGAGCGACTCGACGTCGGCCACCGGCATGCCGAGCCAGGGAATGCCCTCGCGCAGCGCGTCGGCCGAGAAATCGACCTGACGCGTGCGGAAGTCGACGTTCTCGCTGCCCAGCCCGCGCGCGAGGCGCGCCAGCAGGTGCAGTTCCTCCACCGTGCCCTGCCCCGAGCCGAGCGCGCCGATCGCCTGCGCGCCGTGCTCGGTGCGGACCGTGCGGATCGCGTGCGCAGCGTAGTCGAGCGCGGTGGCCCAGTCGGTAACGCGCCACTCGCCGTCCTGGCGGATCATCGGTGCATCGAGCCGCTCTTCGCCGGCGAGGGCCTCGTACGAGAAGCGGTCGCGGTCCGACAGCCAGCACTCGTTGACCGCCTCGTTCTCCAGCGGCAGCACGCGCATCACGCGGTTGCCGCGCACCTGCACGATCAGGTTCGACCCAAGCGAATCGTGCGGCGACACCGACTTGCGCCGGGCGAGTTCCCAGTTGCGCGCGGTGAAGCGGAACGGCTTGCTCAGCAATGCGCCGACCGGGCAGACATCGATCATGTTGCCCGACAGTTCGGAATCGACCGCGCGTCCGACGAAAGTGAGGATCTCGGAATGCTCACCGCGATTGGCCATTCCGATTTCCTGCACGCCGCCGATCTCGATACCGAAGCGCACGCAGCGCGTGCAGTGGATGCAGCGCTGCATCTCGCGCGCCGAGATCAGCGGCCCCATCGGCTTGGGCGCGACGACGCGCTTGCGCTCCTTGAACTGCGAGGCGGAGTAGCCGTAGCCGACCGAAAGATCCTGCAGCTGGCACTCGCCACCCTTGTCGCAGACCGGGCAGTCGAGCGGATGGTTGATCAGCAGGAACTCCATCACGCCCTTCTGCGCGCGCAGCGCCATCTCCGAGCGCGTGAGCACCTTCATGCCGTTGGTGACGGGCGTTGCGCACGCCGGCAGCGGCTTGGGCGCCTTCTCGACCTCGACCAGGCACATGCGGCAGTTGGCCGCGATCGAGAGCTTCTTGTGATAGCAGAAGTGCGGGATGTAGATGTCGAGCTCGTTGGCCGCATGCATCACCATGCTGCCTTCGGGCACCTCGACCTCGCGGCCGTCGATCTCCAGCTTGACCATCTCGATTCCGGTTCGTTGCGCCGTTCGCGCTCTCAGACGTAGGTGGGCACGAGACAGGTCTTGTGCTCTACGTGGTGGGCGAACTCGTCGCGGTAGTGCTTCAGGAAGGCGCGCACCGGCATCGCCGCGGCGTCGCCCAGCGCGCAGATCGTGCGGCCCTGGATGTTGTAGGCGATGCGGTCGAGTTCGTCGAGGTCTTCCGCCGTGCCTTCGCCGTGCTCGATGCGATGCACGATGCGCCACAGCCAGCCCGTGCCTTCGCGGCACGGCGTGCACTGCCCGCACGACTCCTCGAAATAGAAGTACGACAGGCGCAGCAGCGACTTCACCGCACAGCGCGTCTCGTCCATGACGATGACGGCGCCCGAGCCGAGCATCGACCCGGCCTTGACGATCGAGTCGTAGTCCATGTCGGTGGCCATCATCACGTCGCCCGGCAGCACCGGCATCGACGAGCCGCCGGGGATGACCATCTTCAGCTTGCGTCCGCCGCGCATGCCGCCGGCCAGTTCGAGCAGTTTCGCGAACGGCGTGCCGAGCGGAACTTCGTAGTTGCCCGGATGCTCGACGTCGCCGGACATCGAGAAGATCTTCGTGCCGCCGTTGTTCGGGCGACCGATCTCGAGGTACTTCTGCCCGCCGTTGCGGATGATCCACGGCACCGCGGCGAGCGTCTCGGTGTTGTTGATCGTGGTGGGCTTGCCGTACAGGCCATGGCTCGCGGGAAACGGCGGCTTGAAGCGCGGCCAGCCCTTCTTGCCCTCCAGCGATTCGAGCATCGCGGTTTCCTCGCCGCAGATGTACGCGCCGTAGCCGTGGAAGGCGTGGAGCTGGAACGAGAAATCGCTGCCCAGGATGCGCTCGCCGATGTAGCCGGCCGCGCGCGCTTCCTCGAGGGCTTCCTCGAAGCGCTCGTAGGTTTCCCAGATCTCGCCGTGGATGTAGTTGTAGCCGGCGGTGATGCCCATCGCGTAAGCCGCGATCGCCATCCCCTCGATGACGATGTGCGGGTTGTAGCGAAGGATGTCGCGGTCCTTGAAGGTCCCCGGCTCGCCTTCGTCGGAGTTGCACACCAGGTATTTGGGCCCCGGGTGCTGGCGCGGCATGAAGCTCCACTTCAGCCCGGTGGGGAACCCCGCCCCGCCCCGACCACGCAGCCCCGACGCCTTCAGCTCGGCGATCACCTGGTCGGGCGTCATGCCCTCGGCGAGGATCTTGCGCAGCGCCTGGTATCCGTCGCGCGCCTCGTAGTCCTTCAGGCGCCAGCCGTCGGGCGACGAGAGCCCCGCGTAGATCTGCGGCTGGATGTGCCGGCCGTGAAAGCAGGTGGCCTGCGCGCGCGTTTCGATCAGCAGGTCCTTAGCGCCCATGGCCGTCCCCGTTCGGCGCGCGCGGCGCGGCGCCCGGCGCAGCCTGCGGGCCGACCTTGGGCTCGTGCGCCGCCTGCGCGCGCAGTTCGTCGAGCAGCGCATCGAGTTGCGCGTTGCCCATGAAGCTGCACATGCGCTTGTTGTTCACCAGCAGCACCGGCGCATCGCCGCACGAGCCCAGGCACTCGCTCTCCATCAGCGTGAACAGCCCGTCCGCGGTGGTCTGGCCGTAGTCGATGCCGAGGCGCTCCTTCAGGTACTCGCCGGCCTTGGCGCCGTCGTGCAGCGCACACGGCAGGTTGGTGCACACCGAAAGCTTGTACTTCCCGACCGGTTTGGTGTTGAACAGCGTGTAGAAGCTCGCGACCTCGTAGACCGCCACGTTGGGCAGCCCGAGATAGCTCGCCACGTCCTCGACCACTTCCTGCGAGACCCAGCCGTACTCGTCCTGCGCCAGCGCGAGCGCGGCGATGACGGCCGAGCGCTTGCGCTCGGGCGGGTACTTCTTCAACTCGCGGTCGATGCGCGCGTAGGCCTGGTCGCTGAGCAGTCGTCGGGCTTGGGATACGGCGTTCATGGTCTGGATAGCCGGTGGGTCTCGTGCGCGAAGTCAGCGGTCGATCTCGCCGAACACGATGTCGAGCGTGCCCATCATCGTGGTCACGTCGCTGAGCATGTGACCGCGCACCATCTCGTCCATCGCCGCCAGGTGCGCGAAGCCGGCCGCGCGGATCTTCATCCGGTACGGCTTGTTCGCACCGTCGGAGATCAGGTAGATGCCGAACTCGCCCTTCGGATGCTCGACGGCGGCGTAGACCTCGCCCGCGGGCACGTGCATGCCCTCGGTGAAGAGCTTGAAGTGATGGATCAGCTCTTCCATGCCGGTCTTCATGCCCACGCGCGATGGCGGAGCGACCTTGTGGTTGTCGACGATCACCGGGCCCGGATTGTTGCGCAGCCACTCGACGCACTGCTGGATGATGCGATTGCTCTCGCGCATTTCCTGCACGCGCACGAGATAGCGGTCGTAGCTGTCGCCGTTGGTGCCGACCGGGATGTCGAAATCGACGAGGTCGTACACCTCGTACGGCTGCATCTTGCGCAGGTCCCATGCGACGCCGGAGCCGCGCAACATCGGCCCGGTAAAGCCGAGCGCCTTCGCCCGCTCGGGGCCGACGACGCCCACGCCCACCAGCCGCTGTTTCCAGATGCGGTTCTCGGTGAGCAGCGTTTCGTATTCGTCGACGTAGCCGGGGAAGCGGTTGGTGAAGGCCTCGATGAAATCGAGCACCGAGCCTTCGCGATCGCGGTTCAGCTCGCGCACCGTCGCGTCGCCGCGGATCTTCGATGCGCGGTATTTCGGCATCGTGTCGGGCAGGTCGCGATAGACGCCACCGGGTCGGTAGTAGGCCGCGTGCATGCGCGCACCCGACACCGCCTCGTAGACGTCCATCAGGTCTTCGCGCTCGCGGAACGCGTAGAGGAACACCGCCATCGCGCCGACGTCGAGCCCATGCGCGCCGATCCACAGCAGGTGGTTCAGGATGCGCGTGATCTCGTCGAACATCACGCGGATGAACTGCGCGCGCAACGGCACCTCGATGCCGAGCAGCCGCTCGACCGCCATCACGTATGCGTGCTCGTTCGACATCATCGACACGTAGTCGAGCCGATCCATGTACGGAACGTTCTGCAGGTACGTGCGCGTTTCGGCGAGCTTCTCGGTGGCGCGATGCAGCAGTCCGATGTGCGGGTCCGCCCGCTGCACGATCTCGCCGTCGAGCTCGAGCACCAGCCGCAGCACGCCGTGCGCGGCCGGATGCTGCGGGCCAAAATTGAGCGTGTAATTCTTGATGTCCGCCACGACTCTTACCCCACCACCAACGGCGGTTCACAGAGCGTTACACGCTCAATTTCGGCGAAGGCTGACTTGCGCGAAGCGGAAGTCAAGGACGGCGAAGCCGGCCGGCCGAAGCCAAAGTTGAGGGTATAGTTCTTGATGTCAGCCACGGTCGTGCCCTCGTCCGTCGTACGACGGCCCGTACCCCTCTTCGCGGATCACCCGCTGCACGATCTCGCGCGCCGGGATCGTGACCGGCTGGTAGATCACGCGCTGCTGTTCGGGGTCGTAGCGCATCTCGACGTAGCCGCTGACGGGGAAGTCTTTCCGGAACGGGTGTCCGACGAAACCGTAGTCGGTGAGGATGCGGCGCAGGTCGGGGTGACCCTCGAAGACGATGCCGTAGAGGTCGAAGGCCTCGCGCTCGAACCAGTCGGCGGTCGGCCACACGCCGGTGACCGATGCGATGACCGGGAATTCGTCGTCGGCACAGAAGCTGCGCACGCGAACGCGCTGGTTGCGCTCGACCGACAGCAGGTGCAGCACGACGGCGAAACGCTTGCCCTCCCAGCCGCCGTCGCGATAGCCGGCGTAATCGACGCCGCACAGGTCGATCATCGTGTCGAAGCGCAGTCGCGGATCGTCGCGCAGTCGCAGCGCTACGGCCTCATGCATTGCGGGATCGATCTCGACGGTGATCTCGCCGAGCCGCACGACGAGACTGCGCAGCGAATCGCCGAGCGCGTCGCGCAGCGCCGCTTCGAGCGCCTGCAGCACGGTGGCGGGGGCGTCGGTGTCGGGCATGGCAGGCTCGGCCGGGCGGGAGGCGGGCGTCTGGGGCATGGCGACTAGCGCGCGATCGTGCTGGTGCGCCGGATCTTGTCCTGCAACTGGATGATTCCGTAGATCAGCGCTTCGGCGGTGGGCGGGCAGCCCGGCACGTAAATGTCGACCGGGATGATGCGATCGCAACCCCGCACGACCGAGTACGAGTAGTGGTAGTAGCCGCCGCCGTTGGCGCACGAGCCCATCGAGATGACCCAGCGCGGCTCGGGCATCTGGTCGTACACCTTGCGCAGCGCCGGCGCCATCTTGTTGCACAGCGTGCCGGCGACGATCATCACGTCGGACTGCCGCGGACTGGGACGGAACATCACGCCGAAGCGGTCCATGTCGTAGCGCGCGGCGCCCGCGTGCATCATCTCCACGGCGCAGCAGGCCAGGCCGAAGGTGACCGGCCACATCGATCCGGTTCGCGTCCAATTGACGAGCTTGTCGAGCTGCGTCGTGACGAAACCCTGATTCAGTACTCCTTCAATGCCCATCGAGAGCCCCTCCGGGGCAAGGCGCGGCGCACTGCCCGCGCGAGCATGTGACAACGGCGACGACGCGCCGGCTGCGCGATCACTCCCAGTCGAGCGCGCCCCGCTTCCATTCGAACAGGAACCCGACGACGAGAATCGCCAGGAAGATCATCATCGACACGAAGCCGAAAAACCCGATCGCGTCGAGCGAGACCGCCCACGGAAACAGGAAGGCGATCTCGAGATCGAAGAGGATGAACAGTATCGCCACCAGGTAGTAGCGAACGTCGAATCGCATGCGGGCGTCTTCGAAGGCTTCGAAGCCGCACTCGTAGGGGGAGAGCTTCTCGGGGTCGGGTCGGCTCGGCCCGAGCAGCTTGCCGATGAGCATCGGACCGATGCCGACGGCAATGCCCACCAGGATGAAGAGCAGGACGGGCAGATAATTTTCGAGCATCAAGACATCCTGACTGGTGCCGACGGCGAGACTCGAACTCGCACAGCTTTCGCCACTACCCCCTCAAGATAGCGTGTCTACCAATTCCACCACGTCGGCACGAATCGGATTGCGAGCCGTCGTTTTCGATCGTGCCCACCATCCATCGAGAAAGCCCGCCATTCTACTTCGGAATGTCGTTCGTTCCAAAACCGCTGCCTCCGGCAGACGACGGCGATGCCGGCGCAGCGGCGCCCGAAGCGGGGGCAGCGGCGCCCGAAGCCGATGTGGCGGCGCCGGCGGGCGCGGCAGCGCCGGATGGGGGTGCGCTCGACGGGACGTCCGATGCAGGCACGTCCGAAGGCCGTGGCGCGGGTGCCGGCGCCGCGGCGGGCGGCGCGGCATCCATCACGCTCGTCGGCGCTTCGATTCGACGATGACCGAACATTGCCAGCACCAGCGTGCACGCGAAGAACACGGCCGCGAGGATCGCGGTGAATCGGCTCAGGAAGTTGGCCGAGCCGCTCGCGCCGAAGAGGCTGCCCGAGGCGCCGCCGCCGAAGGCGGCGCCCATGTCGGCGCCCTTGCCGTGCTGCAGCAGCACGAGCAGGATCACGCCCAGCGCAGAGAGCACCTGCGCGACCATCAGCAGATTGACCAGCCAGGTCATCGAAACACTCCTCGAAACAGGTGAGTCAGCGGGGCGCCGCAGCGCCGCTGTGCGCCGCCGCGGCGCGGCAGATCGCAAGAAAATCTTCGGCGATCAGCGCAGCACCGCCGATCAGGCCGCCGTCGATGTCGGGCATTGCGAACAGGCTACCCGCGTTCTCGGGCTTGACGCTGCCGCCGTAGAGGATGCGCGTGGCGCGTCCCTCGCCGTCGAGCGGCGCCAGGCGCGAGCGAATGAACGCGTGCGCCTGCTGCGCAATCTCGGGCGAGGCGCTGCGCCCGGTGCCGATCGCCCACACCGGTTCGTAGGCGAGCACGAAGCGCTCGGCGGGCATCGGCGAGCCGGCATCGGCGTTCTGCACCTGGCTCGCCGCGCGCACGAGCGCGTCGACCTGGCGAGCGAGCACTGTTTCAGCCTGGCCCGACTCGCGCTCTTCGAGCGTCTCTCCGATGCAGGCGATGATGCCCAGCCCCTGCGCCGCCGCCCTCGCGAGCTTGGCGCAGACGTCGTCGTCGCTCTCGCCCATCGACTGACGCCGCTCCGAGTGTCCGACGATGACCCAGCGGCAGCCGAGGTCGGCGAGCATCGTTGCGGAGACCTCGCCGGTGAATGCGCCGTTGGGTCGGTCGCTGACGTTCTGCGCGCCCCATTCGATCGAGCTGCCGGCCAGCTTGCTCGCCGCCTGGGCGAGATACGGAAACGGCGGGCACACGGCAACTTCGAGCGCAGCGAACGGCTCGCGCTCGACTCTCGCGCGCAACTCGCCGAGCAGGTGCTCGTTGAACACCGTATCGCCGTTCATCTTCCAGTTGCCGGCGACGAGCGGCTTGCGTGTCTTCATTCGGGAATGCGGCCTGCGTTACGCGGGAAAACCGATCATTTTAGGATGCGCGTAGAGGCAGGGTCAAACCGCTGCGTGTCGGCGCGCCGCGTGCGTGGTCGAGTCCCGCGCCCGCGTCGACCGTCAACGGTCGCGCGAGTCGTCCACCTCGACTTCCCCACCTTCGTCGTCGTCGTCGAAGTCGTCGGCTTCGTTCCACGGGCGGCGCCGTCCGAAATGCACCTCACCTCGGCGCCAGCGCCACAGCCACAGCAGCCAGCCGGAGACGCCGTACAGCAGGAACAGCGCGAACAGCACCGACGGCGGATCGGACGACACCAGGACGAACAGCATCACGACGCCGATCACGAAGATGAACGGCACGCTCTTCTTCAGGTCGATGTCCTTGAAGCTGTAGAACGGCACGTTCGACACCATCGTGATGCCGGCGTAGACGGTGAGGACGAACGAAAGCCAGGCGAGATCCTCGCCGGTCACCGAGATCCACTGCGTGGCGCGCAGGTCGGTGACGATCCAGACCAGTCCGGCCACGAGCGCCGCGGCCGCAGGACTGGGCAGCCCCTGGAAGAAGCGCTTGTCGACGACGCCGATGTTCGTGTTGAAGCGCGCCAGGCGCAGCGCAGCGCCAGCGACGTAGACGAAAGCGGCGAGCCAACCCCACTTGCCCAGTCCGCGCAGCGACCACTCGTAGATGACCAACGCCGGCGCCGCACCGAACGACACCATGTCGGACAGGCTGTCGTACTGCTCGCCGAAGGCGCTCTGCGTGTTCGTCATTCGCGCCACGCGCCCGTCCAGGCTGTCGAGCACCATCGCGATGAAGATCGCGATCGCCGCCGCCTCGAAGCGCACGTTCATCGCCTGCACGATCGCGTAGAAGCCGCAGAACAGCGCCGCGGTGGTGAAGGCGTTGGGCAGCAGGTAGATGCGCCGCGAGCGGCGTGGCGCCAGGCCCTCGCCGCGGCGTTCGTCAGCCATGAGCGGCCTGCGGCAGTTCGGCGAGCGGCGAGGCGGTCGCGTGCACCTTCTCGCCGACGCCGACGAACAGTCGAGCGCCGGGCGGCAGATAGACGTCCACTCGCGAACCGAAGCGGATGAAGCCGAAGCGTTGGCCCCGATGCAGCACATCGCCGGGCTTCGCGTAGCACAGGATGCGCCGCGCGATGAGACCAGCAACCTGCACGCAAGTGACGAGCGTGCCGTCGGCTGCACGAATCAGCAGCGCATTGCGCTCGTTCTGCTCGGAGGCCTTGTCGAGGTCGGCGTTGACGAACTTGCCCGGGAAGTACTCGACGCGCTCGATGCGCCCGTCGACCGGCGAGCGGTTCGAGTGCACGTTGAACACGTTCATGAACACCGAGATGCGCAGCGACTCGCGATCGCCCGCGTACGGGTCACGCACCGTCTCGATCGAGATCACGCGCCCGTCGGCTGGCGCGAGCACGAGCCGCTCGCCCACCGGCGCGTCGCGCGGCGGATCGCGGAAGAACTGCAGCACGAACAGCGCGATCAACCACAGCGGGAGCGACCACCATCCGCCGACGACCGTGACCGCCACGGCGACGACGAAGGCCAGCGCGATGTACGGCCAGCCTTCGCGTGCAACGATCGGATGCGGGTAGCGGGGGCTGCTCAATTGCGCGACTTGTCGACCAGCTTGTTCGCCTTGATCCACGGCATCATCGCGCGCAGCTTCTCGCCGACCTGCTCGATCGGATGCTCCGCGAGCATGCGACGACGCGACAGCAGCGTGGGCGCGCCCGCACGATTCTCCAGGATGAACTGCTTGGCGTACTCGCCGCTCTGGATGCGCTCGAGCGCGACCTTCATCGCCTTCTTCGTCTCGGCGGTGACGATCGTCGGTCCGGTGACGTACTCGCCGAACTCGGCATTGTTCGAGATCGAGTAGTTCATGTTGGCCAGGCCGCCCTCGTAGATGAGGTCGACGATGAGCTTCAACTCGTGCAGGCACTCGAAATACGCCATCTCGGGCGCGTAGCCCGCTTCGGTCAGCGTCTCGAAGCCGGCCTTGATCAGGTCGACCGTGCCGCCGCACAGCACCGTCTGCTCGCCGAACAGGTCGGTTTCCGTTTCCTCGCGGAAGTTCGTCTCGATGATGCCGGCGCGTCCGCCGCCGATCGCTGCCGCATACGACAGCGCGGTGTCGCGCGCGATGCCGGAGCGGTCCTGATGCACCGCGATGAGCATCGGCACGCCGCCGCCGCCCGCGTAGGTGGAGCGCACCGTGTGGCCCGGCGCCTTCGGCGCGATCATCACGACGTCGAGGTCGTCGCGCGGCACGACCTGCCCGTAATGAATGTTGAAGCCGTGCGCGAAGGCAAGCGTTGCGCCCTGCTTCACATGCGGCTCGATCTCGTTGGCCCACACCGACGCGATGTGCTCGTCAGGCATCAGCAGCATGACGAAGTCGGCGTCCTTCACCGCGGCGCCGATCTCGGCGACTTCCAGCCCCGCCTTGCGCACCTTCTCCCACGACGCACCGCCCTTGCGCGCGCCGACGACGACCTTCACTCCGGAGTCGTTCAGGTTCTGCGCATGCGCGTGCCCCTGCGACCCGTAGCCGATGACGGCGACCTTCTTCGACTTGATGAGTTTGAGGTCGCAGTCTTTGTCGTAGAACACTTTCATTTTTTCTCCCGGAGGTGAAGGGTGAAGGGTGAAGGGTGAAGGGGAAAAGGTGCGGGGCTTCGCCCCGGAAATCAGAAGCGCGGCGTGCGTCGCAGCGCTTCCTGCCCTTCGCCCTTCACCCTTTACCCTTCACTAGACCTTAAGCACCCTCTCCCCGCGCGCGATGCCCGACGAGCCCGTTCTCACGGTCTCGAGGATCGATGCGCGGTCGAGGGCGTCGATGAACGCGTCGAGCTTCTGGCTGTCGCCGGTGAGCTCGATCGTGTAGGTGCGGTCGGTAACGTCGATGATGCGGCCGCGGAAGATTTCGGCCATGCGCTTCATCTCCTCGCGCTCCTTGCCGGTGGCACGCACCTTGATCAGCATCAGCTCGCGCTCGATGAACGGACTTTCCGTGAGGTCGACCACCTTGACGACGTCGATGAGCCGGTTCAACTGCTTGGTGATCTGCTCGATGACTTCGTCGGAGCCGCTGGTGACCACCGTCATCCGCGACAGCGAGCGGTCTTCGGTAGGCGCCACCGTGAGCGTCTCGATGTTGTAGCCGCGCGCCGAAAACAGTCCGACCACACGCGAGAGCGCGCCGGGCTCGTTTTCCATCAGGATCGAAACGATGTGTTTCATCGCCGGGGGCCTCACAGGTCTTCGGAGCCGAGCAGCATTTCGGTCAGCCCCTTGCCGCCCTGCACCATCGGCCAGACGTTTTCGGTCTTGTCGGTGATGAAGTCGAGGAAGACGAGCCGGTCCTTGTACTTGCCGAAGGCGTCGCGCAGCGCCGGCTCGACGTCCTTCGGACGCTCGATGCGGATGCCGACGTGCCCGTAGGCCTGCGCCAGCGCGACGAAGTCGGGCAGCGCATCGACGTACGACTGCGAATAGCGGCTGCCGTACTCGATCTGCTGCCACTGGCGAACCATGCCCAGGTAGCCGTTGTTCAGGTTGACGATCTTCACCGGCAGGTTGTACTGCTTGCAGGTCGACAACTCCTGGATGTTCATCTGGATCGAGCCTTCGCCGGTGATGCACGCGACCTTCGCGCCCGGGTTGGCCAGCAGCGCGCCCATCGCGAAGGGCAGCCCGACGCCCATCGTTCCCAGGCCGCCGGAGTTGATCCAGCGCCGCGGCTTGTCGAACGGATAGTACTGGGCCGCCCACATCTGGTGCTGGCCGACGTCGGACGTGACGAAGGCATCGCCGTCGGTGATCTCCCACAGCTTCTGCACGACCGACTGCGGCTTGATCACCTCGTCGCTCGAGCGGTACTTCAGGCAATTGCGCCCGCGCCACTCGTCGATCTGCTTCCACCAGTCGACGACCGCCGACGCGTTGGTTTTCTGTCCCGCGGCGAGCGTCTGCTCGAGCAGCGCGATCATCTCGCGCAGCGTCTCGCGAACGTCACCGACGATCGGCACGTCCACCCGCACGCGCTTGGAGATCGACGACGGATCGATGTCGAGGTGGATGATCTTGCGCGGGTTCTGCGCGAAGTGCTTCGGGTTGCCGATGACGCGATCGTCGAAACGCGCGCCGATGCCGATCAGCACATCGCAGTGCTGCATCGACATGTTCGCTTCGTAGGTGCCGTGCATGCCCGGCATGCCGACCCACTTGCGCTCGCTCGCGCGGTAGCCGCCCAGGCCCATCAGCGTGGTGGTGACCGGGAAGTCGAGCAGTTCGGCGAAGCGGTTCAACTCCTCCGAAGCGTTGGCCAGCACGACGCCGCCGCCGGCGTAGATCATCGGGCGCTCGGCAGTGAGGATCAGGCCCAGCGCCTTCTTGATCTGCCCCTGGTGTCCGCGCGTGACCGGGTTGTACGAGCGCATCGACACCGTCTTCGGATACTCGAAGCGGCACTGCGCGCGCGTGACGTCCTTCGGAATGTCGACGAGCACCGGCCCCGGACGGCCGGTGGAGGCGATGTGGAACGCCTTCTTGATCGTGACGGCCAGGTCGCGCACGTCCTTCACGAGGAAGTTGTGCTTCACGCACGGACGCGTGATGCCGACAGTGTCGGCTTCCTGGAACGCGTCTTCGCCGATCGCGTGCGTGGGCACCTGGCCGGTGAGCACGACCATCGGGATCGAGTCGGTGTAGGCAGTGGCGATGCCGGTGACCGCGTTGGTGACGCCTGGGCCGCTGGTGACCAGGCACACGCCGACCTTGCCGGTGGAGCGCGCATAGCCGTCGGCCGCGTGCGCGGCCGCCTGTTCGTGGCGCACGAGCACGTGGCGGATCTTCTCCTGGTTGAAGATCGCGTCGTAGATGTAGAGAACGGCGCCGCCGGGATAACCGAAGACGTGCTCGACGCCTTCTTCCTGCAGACAACGGACGACGATTTCCGCGCCGGTGAGTTCCATCTTGGTAGTCCTTTCAAGGGCAGGAGGATCCGCCGCCGGCGCCATGGCTGCCGGGTGCTGCTTCCGGAGCCACGACGCAGACCTCGACACGGGTCCTGCGAGTTTTGATCGGATGCGCCGGACGCGCCTCTCGTGAAGACGGACCGACGCAGTTTCGCGGGTAGGGGATAAGCGGTACAGAATACTGCGGCGCAGCACCGGCGGTCAAGACGCGGGCGCGCGCCTGCGCGACCCTTCTGCTAGCATCCGCAGCGTCTTTTTCGTCGAGGATCGCGCCGCTCGAAGGCCCGAATGGCAAGCCGCCAGGAGTTGTCCGATTTTCTCGCGGGGGTCGAGCGGCGTGCGTTCAAGCATGCGATGTTCGCGTTACGCGACAGCGACGGCGCGCTCGACGTCGTCCAGGACGCAATGCTGCGGCTGGCGAGTCGCTATGGCACGCGTCCGGCTGCGGAACTGCCGATGCTCTTTCATCGCATCCTGCAGAACGCGATCACCGATCACTTCCGGCGCCAGCGCGTGCGCAGCCTGTGGACGACCCCGCTCTCGTCGCTGCATAACGACCATGACGGCGAGCAGACCGAGTCCGAGGCGCTCGAGGCGCTCGACCTCGGCACCGACGCCGACGAGACCGCCGACGCGGTCGAGCGCGCGCAAATGCGGACCATTCTCGACGAGGAAATCGCTCAGCTGCCGCGGCGTCAACGCGAGGCGTTCCTGCTGCGTTACTGGGAAGATCTGAACGTTGCCGAGACGGCGCTCGCGATGGGCTGCTCGGAAGGAAGCGTGAAGACGCACTGCTCGCGCGCCGCGCATGCGCTGGCCGAAGCTCTCGCCGCCCGCGGAATCGAACGATGAACGAAAGAGAACTTGCCCGGATCGTGCGCGTCGCACTCGACGAATCCGCCGATCGTCTTCCGTACCGCACCGCTCATCGGCTGGCCGCCGCGCGCGCCGCTGCGCTGGCCCACGCCCGCGTCGAAAAGGCGCCGCGCGCTGCGCACGAGATCGCACGCGCCGGACACCGACCGGCCGACGCCCTCGTCGGCGGCCCCGCGCCGCGACTCGTCTGGCGGATTGCTGCCGTGGTGGTCCCGATCGCGATCGTCGCCGCCGGTCTTTTCGGCATCGCGGCGCTGGAATCCCAGCAGCGCGCCGACGACCTGGCCGAACTCGACGCCGGGATGATCGCCGACGAAGTCCCGCTCTCGGCATACGCCGACCGCGGCTTCGGCGTGTATCTGCGCAACGTCTCGTCGCAGTCACGGGGGCAGGAAGAATGAGCGCAGCGCGCTGGCCCGCATCGATGAGCACGCCACGCTGGCCCGCGCTGGCCGCCATCGCGCTGGCCGCAAGCATCGCCGTGGCCCCGGCGCTGTCGGCCGACACGCCCCCCACGCATCGCGGCTCGCTGCTGCCGCTGGTGCAGCCGCTGTGGAGCGATCTCACGAGCACGCAACAGGAGGTGCTCGGTCCCTTCGAACAGCAGTGGAACGGCTGGTCCACGGCCGAGAAGCGCGGCTGGCTCCAGCTCGTCGACCGCGTACCGCAGATGTCCGATGAACAACGCGAGCGCGTCGACGAGCGCATCCGCGAGTGGGCGAAGCTCACGCCCGAGCAGCGCAGGCTCGCGCGGCAGAACTACCGGCTCGCCAAGCGCCTGAATGCCGACGAGCGCCAGGCGCAATGGGAGCGCTACCGCGAGATGACGCCCGAACAGCGTGCGGTGCTGCGCACCAGCGGCACGACGAGCAACACGGCGGCGCGTCACGCAGGCGCGCGCACCGGGCTCGCGAAGCATGCCGCCCAGCCGCTCGCCGAAGTCGTCAAGCGCAACCGCAAGCCCGCGCAGCGCCGACGGCGCGTCTACTACTGATGCCGCGGGGCCCGCGCGCGCCGGCCGCCGATCCCTGGCGCCGGTTCATGGGCTTCGTCTACGAAGCGATCATCCTGTTCGGCGTCGTCTGGTTCGCCGACTACGCGTTCTCGGCGCTCACGCAGTTCCGCGGACATCCGGGCGCGCTGCGCACGGCGTTCCAGTGGTTCACGCTGGGCGTGCTGGCGGCGTACTTCACCTACTTCTGGAGCCAGGGGCGCAGGTCGCTGCCGATGAAGACGATGTCGCTGCAGCTGCAGACGCGCGACGGCGGCCCGGTGAGCGTCGTGCAGGCGTTCGTGCGCTTCGCGGTGGTGACGGCGTTGTGCGTCGGGGCGCTGGCGGCGGGGTACTTCGTGCACGGGACGCTGTATGCGCTGCTTCTGGTGCCCTTTCTGTGGACGCTGGTCGACAAGGATCGGCGCGGACTGCACGACGTGGTTGCGGGAACCCGGCTGGCGAACGTCGAACCGTCGGCGAGGCTGAGGTCGGTGGACGTTTAGGGGCTCGGCTGCCGGTTCAATCCCGCACGCAGTCCACGTAATACCGCGTCATCCCGCCCTCGAGTTCGACCACGAGCCCGTGCACGTCGGTCTCGAATCCCGGAAACTGCGCGTTAAAGTCGCGCGCGAACTTCAGGTACTCGACGATCGGCTTGTTGAAGCGCTCGCCCGGAATCAGCAGCGGAATGCCGGGCGGATACGGCGTGACGAGCATCGTCGTGATGCGGCCTTCGAGCTCGTCGATCGGCACGCGCTCCACGTGTCGATGCGCAAGGCACTCGAAGGCCTCCGAGGGTCGCATCGCCGGCTGCATGTTCGACAGGTACATCTCGGTGGTAACGCGCGCGATGCCGTAGCGGCGGTACTGCTCGTGGATCTGCGAAGCGAGGTCGCGCAGCCCGATGCGTTCGTAGGCGGGGAACGCCTGCACGAACTCGGGCATCACGCGCCATAGCGGCTGGTTGGTGTCGTAGTCGGTCTTGAACTGCTGCAGCTCGGTGACTAGCGTGTTCCACCGGCCCTTCGTGATGCCGATCGTGAACATCACGAAGAACGAGTACAGCCCCGTCTTCTCGACGACGACGCCGTGCTCGGCGAGGTACTTGGTGACGATCGACGCCGGGATGCCCGACGGCGCGAACTTGCCGTTCATGTCGAGACCCGGCGTGACGATCGTCGCCTTGATCGGGTCGAGCATCGTGAAGTGCGTGGCGAGCTTGCCGAAGCCGTGCCACTTGTCGTTCGAGCGCAGGAACCAGCCCTCGCGGCGGCCGATGCCGTTGTCGGCGAGGTCCTTCGGCCCCCAGACCTTGAACCACCAGTCGGAGCCGTACTCGTCGTCGACCTTGCGCATCGCGCGGCGAAACTCGAGCGACTCGAAGATCGACTCCTCGACGAGCGCGGTGCCGCCGGGCGGCTCCATCATCGCGGCGGCGACGTCGCACGAGGCGATGATCGCGTACTGCGGACTGGTGGAGGTGTGCATCAGGAACGCTTCGTTGAAGCGGTGCCGATCGAGCTTGCGGTTCACCGGGTCCTGCACGAGGATCTGCGACGCCTGCGACAGGCCGGCGAGCAGCTTGTGCGTCGACTGCGTCGAGAAGATCATCGTGTCCGCGCTGCGCGGGCGGTTCGGTCCGATCGCGTGGAACTCGTGATAGAACGGGTGGAACGCCGCGTGCGGCAGCCACGCCTCGTCGAAGTGCAGGTTCTCGATGTAGTCGCCCAGCGTGCGCTTGAGCATCTCCACGTTGTAGACCACGCCGTCGTAGGTGGACTGCGTGATCGTCATCACGCGCGGACGCGCGCTCTTGTCGGTGATCAGCGGATTGGCGTCGATCTTGCGCTGGATGTTCGCCGGGTCGAACTCCTCGAGCGGAATCGGCCCGATGATGCCCAGGTGGTTGCGCGTCGGCTGCAGGAAGATCGGGATCGTCCCGGTCATCGTGATCGCGTGCAGGATCGACTTGTGGCAGTTGCGATCGACCAGCACGACGTCGTTGTTGCCCACCGTTGCGTGCCAGACGATCTTGTTCGACGTCGACGTGCCGTTCGTCACGAAGAACAGGTGATCGGTGTTGAAGATGCGCGCGGCGTTGCGCTCGGAGGCCGCCACCGGCCCGGTGTGGTCGAGCAGCTGCCCAAGCTCGTCCACCGCGTTGCAGACGTCGGCGCGCAGCATATTCTCGCCGAAGAACTGGTGGAACATCTGCCCCACCGGGCTCTTCAGGAAGGCCACGCCGCCCGAGTGCCCCGGGCAGTGCCACGAATACGAGCCGTCGTGCGCGTAGTTCACCAGCGCCTTGAAGAACGGCGGCGCGAGCGAGTTCAGGTAGTTCGTCGCCTCGCGGATGATGTAGCGCGCGACGAACTCCGGCGTGTCCTCGAACATGTGGATGAAGCCGTGCAACTCGCGCAGGATCTCGTTCGGGATGTGCTGCGACGTGCGCGTCTCGCCGAACAGGAAGATCGGGATGTCGGCGTTGCGACGGCGCGTCTCGGTGATGAACTTGCGCAGCTCGGTGATGGCCGCCGGCTCCACGGTGGGGTCCTCGCCGAGTTCCTCGTCGTCGATCGACACGATGAAGGCCGAGGCGCGCGCCGCCTGGTTGGCCACCATCGAGACGTCGGTGTAGGTGAAGCCGCCCACCACCTCCCAGTGCTGCTCCTCGATGGCCTTGGCGAGCGCGCGAATGCCCAGGCCGCTGGCGGAATCGGCGCGCCAGTCCTCGTCGATGACGATGATGGGGAAACGGAATTGCATCGGGTGCGGCCTTCGGGGTGCGGGGTATGGGAGCGCGGAGCCGGCCGGGAAGCCGGGGCGGTCTGCGAGGCGTGAATCATAAGACCGGGGCGGCGCGAGGGCGGCGGAAATCGGCGGGGGGCCGTGACGGAGGCGCAACGGGAGCCGCGGGACGGCCGACTTGCCCGGCGTTGGCGTACGCGGATGTTGTGCGGAGTTCTATTCGGCTCTCGGCCCACGACGGCGTCGTGTGCGCCCGATCAGATCGATCTGATCGTCGGACCGTACCGCGGAAGGACAGCGTCGGAGGTCAACAAGACGGCCGGTTCGACAATGCTCTGCGCAACCAGAAGGCGATCGAACGGGTCGCGATGATGCCAAGGCAACCGCTGCACTTCGCTCAAATGCTCCCGGCGAATGTCGAGACACCCGAAGCCGTCGGCCTGGGCGGCGCCAGCGATGACATCGGCGTCGAAAGTCAGTTTCCCGAGGCTGTACTTGATCGCGATTTCCCAGATCGAAGCCAGGCTGAAGCACACTTCCGACGTACCGGACGACAGCAGCCGACGCGAGGCGAGCGGCAACCGCGAAGGGTCGGCCATCGCCCAAAGCAACACCTGGGTGTCGAGAAGAATACGCACGATCAACGATTGAACATTTCCTCGATCTCTTCCTGGGCAACGGCGTCAATATCGTCCGGGACCCGGATACGGCCACGCAAGGAGCCGAGGCGCACCGCGCGGCGAGCCGGCATCGACACCAATCGCGCGAGCGGCTTGCCTGCTTTGGCGATGATGATGGTTTCGCCCGAGGCGGCGCGATCGACAAGCCGCGAGAGGTGCGTCTTCGCCTCGTACAGGTTGACCACTTCCTCGGACAAGGAACGCCTCCGCGAACTAGACTAACGTTGGTCAAATTTTAGCACTCGACGGAGTAAATGCCTTGCCCCTTCCGGATCATCCCGATAGCCGACCGCCGAAGGTGGCGGTCTACGGCGCCGGCGCCGTCGGCTGCTATTTCGGCGCTAAGCTCGCCGAGGCCGGCACGCCGGTCACGTTGATCGGCCGCGCGGCGCACGTCGATGCGATCCGCCGCGACGGGCTGCTCTTCGAGAGCGGAGGCGCGCAGCGGCGCATCCGAATCGACGCCGAGACTCGGCCGGAGGCCGTACGAGACGCCGACGTCGTGCTCTCCTGCGTGAAGACGCGCGATACCGTGGCTGCGGCACGGCAACTCGTGCCGCTGCTGCGCCCCGGCGCGATCGTCGTCAGCCTGCAGAACGGCGTCGACAACGTCGAGCGGATGCGCAGCAGTGGGATCGACGCGCTCGGCGCAGTCGTCTACGTCGCCGCCGCGATGAGCGGGCTCGGACACTTGCGCCACTCGGGGCGCGGCGACCTGGTGGTTGGAGAGTGCGGCCCGCGAGCGGACGAAGCAGGCGCCGGCGCAACCTCCGCAAAAGCCGCGGCTGCCGAAGCATCGCCCTCCCCGCGCACGCTCGCCATCGCGCGCCTCTTCGAGAACGCCGAAGTTCCCTGCCGCACCGAGCCCGACGTGCGCCCTGCCCTGTGGGACAAGCTCGTGATGAACTGCGCGTACAACGCGATCTCGGCGCTGGCCCGCGCGCGCTACGGCGCGATCATCGACGATGCCGACGTGCGCAAACTGATGCGCGCGACGATCGAGGAGTGCGTCGCAGTGGCGAGGGCCGACGGCGTGCCGCTAGCGGATGCGTCTGCGCACTACGACGCCGCCATGCGGCTCGGCGAAGCGATGCGCGAAGCCAGCTCCTCGATGGAGCAGGATCTTTCCAACGGCCGGCGCACTGAAATCGATTCGCTGAACGGGTACGTAGTGGCGCGCGGCGCGGCGCTCGGGGTAGCCACGCCAGCGAACGAGGTGCTGACGGCGCTAGTGAGGTTGCTGGAGCGGTCGACGAGCCGGTGAGTGGGCCCTACCGTTTCAACGCCCGCAACAACGCATCCCCCAACGCCGTCTGCGGCTGCAGCCCACCGCGCGGCCCGGCATCGCGCGGGTTCGTTGCGGGCGGGCGTCGCCGATCGCTCGCCCGGCCGTCGCTCCCCGCAGCAGGCCGGCGCACCGCCGCCCCCGCCCCGCGCTCCGCCTTCGCCCCGCTCTTCATCGACAACGCGATCCGCTTTCTTTGCGCATCGACCTCGAGCACCGTCACCGAGACCACCTGCCCCGCCTTGACGACCTCGCGCGGGTCCTTCACGAAGCGGTCGGCCAGTTCGGAGACGTGCACGAGCCCGTCCTGGTGCACGCCCACGTCGACGAAGGCGCCGAAGTTCGCCACGTTCGTCACCACGCCCTGCAGCTTCATCCCGGGCTTCAGGTCGGCGATCTTCTCGACGCCCTCGTGGAACGAGGCGGTGACGAACTCGCCGCGCGGATCGCGCCCCGGCTTCTCGAGCTCGACGAGGATGTCACGCACGGTCGGCTCGCCGAAGCGCTCGTCGACGAAGGCGCGCGCTTCGAGCCGGCGCAGCACGTCGCGATTGCCGATCAACTCGCGCGCGCTCTTCTGCGCCTTCTCCAGGATGCGCTGCACGACCGGGTAGGCCTCTGGGTGCACGGCAGATGCGTCGAGCGGATTCTCGCCGTCGCGGATGCGAAGGAAGCCGGCCGCCTGCTCGAAGGCCTTGTCGCCGAAGGAGCGCACCTGCTTGAGCGCGTCGCGGCATGCAAACGCGCCGTTGGTGTCGCGATGCTCGACGATGCGCTGCGCGACCGACGTGCTCAGCCCCGAGACGCGCGCGAGCAGCGGCGCGGACGCCATGTTCACGTCGACGCCGACCGCGTTCACGCAGTCCTCGACCACCGCGTCGAGCTGGCGCGCGAGCGCACGCTGGTTCACGTCGTGCTGGTACTGGCCGACGCCGATCGACTTGGGGTCGATCTTCACGAGCTCGGCGAGCGGGTCCTGCAGACGGCGCGCGATCGACACCGCGCCGCGCAGGCTCACGTCCAGCTCGGGGAACTCCTTCGCCGCGAGCTCGCTCGCCGAATAGACCGAAGCGCCGGCCTCGGAGACGACGAGCTTGCGCAGGTTCAACTCCGGGTGGCGCTTCATCAGGTCGGCGACCAGCTTGTCGGTTTCGCGCGATGCGGTGCCGTTGCCGATGGCGACGAGCGCGGCGTGATGCTTCGCGGCGAGCGCGGCCAACGTGGCGATCGAGCCGTCGTAGTCGCGGCGCGGCTCGTGCGGGTAGATCGTCGCCGTGTCGAGGAGCTTGCCGGTAGCGTCGACGACGGCAACCTTGACGCCGGTGCGCAGGCCCGGGTCCAGGCCGATGACGGTTCGCGCGCCCGCGGGCGCGGCGAGCAGCAGGTCCTTCAGGTTCGCGCCGAAGACGCGGATCGCTTCGGTCTCGGCCGCCTCGCGCAGCCGGCCGAAGAGCTCGGTCTCGAGCTGAGGCAGCAGCTTCACTCGCCAGCACCAGCGACAGGTGTCGGCGAGCCAGGCATCGGCCGGCCGCGTACCGCCGATCGAGGCGCCCAAGCCGACGAGTCCGGCAAGCCGCACGACGTTCGGATGCGGCACCTGTTCTTCGAGTGACGCCTCGAGCTGCAGCTTCAGCGACAGCACGCCCTGCTGGCGCCCGCGAAAGAGCGCGAGCGCCCGATGCGACGGCATCTTCGCGATCGGCTCGACGTGATCGAACCAGTCGCGGAACTTCTCGCCTTCGGCCTCCTTGCCCTCGAAGACTTTCGCCGCGATCCAGCCCTCGTTCCACATCCGCTCGCGCAGTGAATCGAGCACGTCGGCGCGCTCGACGAAGCGCTCGGCGAGGATGTCGCGCGCACCGTCGAGCGCTGTCTTCGCGTCGGCCACGCCATGCTCGCCGTTCTCGTCGGGCGCACGGAGGTACTTCGCGGCCTCGGCCTGCGGGTCGAGCGTTGGGTCGGCGAACAGCGCATCGGCGAGCGGCTCGAGACCCGCCTCGCGCGCGATCTGCGCGCGCGTGCGGCGCTTGGGCTTGTACGGGAGGTAGAGATCTTCGAGGCGCTGCTTGGTGTCGGCCGCGTCGATCTGCGCGGCGAGCGCATCGTCGAGCTTGCCCTGCTCGGCGATGCCCGCGCGGATCACGGCGCGGCGCTCCTCGAGCTCGCGCAGGTAAGTAAGGCGCTCGGCGAGCGTGCGCAATTGCGTGTCGTCGAGACCACCGGTGGCTTCCTTGCGGTAGCGGGCGATGAAGGGGACGGTGGCGCCGCCATCGATCAACTCGACCGTTGCGCTTACCTGCGCGGGTCGGACCGAGAGTTCTTCGGCGAGACGGGTGACGATGCGGGAGGCGGTATCGGCGGAAAGCGAGGCAGCTTGCATGAATCCATTTGCCAGGCGGTTCGAGAGCCGCGAATTCTGCCACGCAAAACGCGGGCGGCCGCCCGAAGGCGGCCGCCGAGATACAACAGCGGGAAACCGCTACAGGTGACGCCATCCGTCGAGAGCGGCAACGGCAACGCTTGCATCGAAACCTGCTTCACGCGCCGCCTCGATGCTCGCCCCCTTCGTTGCGGGCTCGGCGCTCGCCACGCTCTCGTCGCCCCACCACGCGATCGGCGCCTGGACCATGTCGCGCCCCACGACCAGGCGCACGTTGATCTCGGCGCGCAGTCGATTGCTCGCGACCAGTTTCGCCGGCACCGGGAGCCTCTGCTGCACGATCTGGGCCTGCTTCAGGAAGCCCTTGCGATAGTGGATCTCCGTGCGCACTCGGTCGAAGGATTCGTAATTCGAGATACGCGATATGCCGACGCCGAATCGCGCAAACTGGACAGCGGTTCGAGCTGCGAGCCGCTCGACGCCTGCGCCGTTGCTGACCTCGAAGCGCCCGACGAAAGTCGGCACCGGGCGCGCCGAGGACAGCGAGCGGGTGTCGTCGGCTCTCGCCGGCGTCGATCGTGACGCCGCGTCGTGCGACTCCACCAACACGTGGCGCAGTGGCGTGGCAACGGCGATCGGGGGCGCCACCGGTTCCGTCGGGGGCGCTGCCTCGAGCGTGCCGTTCGCCGCCACCGAAGAGGCGCTCGGAGAGACGGCGACCGGCGTAAACGTCATCTGACCCGCCGCAACCGTCTGCCCCACCGCAGCGGCACCCACGCTGGCGGATACCGCCGTATCCACGGAGGCGCTCTTCGGGCCGGACTCTCCCTGGGCACGTCGCAACTCGTAGAGGTTGGGAGCGAGACGAACGAGCATCGACTCGCTCGATGAGGCTAACGCGGCCGCGCCCCGCGCGGACGACAGCGGCGCAGCCTCTACCGCGATTTGCGGCGCCACTGCTGCGCGCACCGGCCCGACAACTGCCGCTGCAACGGTTGCGGCACGCTGGTCGTCGCGCTGCTCCAATGCGGCCAACACGCTGACGTTCTCGCGCGCCCGAGTATTCATCGGATCGAGTTCGAGCGAGCGCCGCAGCGACTCGCGCGCGTCGGCCAGTCGCCCCGACTTCATCTGCGCATAGCCTAGGTTGTTCAACACGTGCGCTGTCGCAGGGCCGGCGGCGAGAGCCGAACGAAACGCTTCGACCGCTTCTTCGAATCGCCCCTGCTGACCGTAAGCGACGCCGAGACCATTGTGCGCATCGACGAAAGCGGGATCGAGCTTCAAGGCGTTTCGAAAGCGCTCGATCGCAGCGACGTTTCGGCCCTCGGCGATATCGATGCGGCCGACGGCGTACTGGCCGGCGGCCGTGCCTGCCGGCTGCTGTACGCGATAGACCGGCGCAACCTTCATCTCGGGCACTTCAGACTTCGGGCCCGTTTGCGCGCAGCCGCTCATCAACGCCGCCGAACAGGCGGCGGCGACGATCGAGAGGCGGGACACGTTCATCGCTTGTTCTCCTCGGGGATCCAGCGGGAAGCGGGGGCTTTGCTCTTGTCGTATTCGGTCACGCCGCGGTCGCGTGTTATGGCGAACCGGCCATCGTCGGCAGCAGGATTCGGTAGATCTGGATCATCGCCGGCCCGAGCAGCACGAGAAGCAGCGAAGGAAAGATGCAGAAGATCAAGGGAAACAGCAGTTTCAGCGCGATCTTCGCCGCCGCTTCTTCGGCGCGCAGCCGACGCCGCGTGCGCAGCATGTCGGCATGCACGCGCAAGGATTCGGCAAGACTCGTCCCGAAGCGATCAGCCTGGATCAACATCGTCGCGAAGGTGTTCACCTCGTCCAGACCGGTACGCATGGCGAGGTTTCGCAGCGCCCTCTCGCGGCTCGAACCGACCCGCAACTCGAGCGCGACCATCTCGAGTTCCTCGGCCAGTTCCGGGCTGCGGATCTTCATCTCCTCGGCCGTCTTGTTCAGTGCCATGTCGAGGCCGAGACCGGCTTCGACGCAAACGATCATCAGGTCGAGCGCATCGGGAAAGGCCTCGAACAGTTCGAGCTGGCGCTGGCGCGTCTTGTATGCCAGAACGGAAGTGGGCAGGTAGTAGCCGATCGCGGCCAGCAGCAACAGCACTGCGGTCGAAGTCTGCGTGCTCATCATCCAGTCGCCGAAGCGCGCTGCGAACGTGAACAACATGGGCAGCAAGACCGCAAGCAGCGCCTTCGCGGCGAAATACAGCACCGGCGCGGATTGCTGACGTATTCCTGCATGCAGGAACTTGAGGCGCAACTTCGAGAGGTCTTCCGCGTCGGTCGGCGTCGCGAGCTTCGCTACCGGCTTCGCGGCCTTCACGATCCGCTCGTGCCATTCGCTGGTCGGCTGCGGCTGGTCGAGAACCGCGCCACCGGCCGAAAGGCCCCGCAGCCGCTCGCGCACCGCCGCGCCGCGCGTCACCGCGAAACCGACGCCGAGCACCGCAGCGGAAACCGCGACGAAAATCAGCGCAAGAAGCAGGATCTGGTCCGGGTTCATCTTCTCGCCTCTACACGCGGATCTTCACGATGCGCGACATCCAGAACGCACCGAGCACCATCATGGTCAGCGCTCCGAATACCAGCTTCAGGCCGACGGGATCGGTCCACAGCACCTTCATGAAATCGGGATTGACCAGCAGGATGGCGCCCGCGGTCACGAACGGCAGCCCGATCAGGATGTAGGCAGACAACTTGCCTTCGGCCGACAGCACGCGGATCTTGCCGAGGAGCTTGAAGCGTTCGCGAATCAACGTAGCCAGGTTGTCGAGCATCTCCGAGAGATTGCCGCCGGTTTCCCGCTGCAGCAGCACGGCGATCACGAAATAGCGAAGATCGATGCTCGGCACACGCGTGGCCAGGTTCAGCATCGCATCGCTGGTCGAGACTCCGTAGTTGATCTCCTCGAAGGTGATCTGGAACTCGGAAGCGATCGGGTCGGCTGCTTCGGTCCCGACCATCTGCATTGCCGACGGAAACGCGTGCCCGGCGCGCAGCGCGCGCGACATCAGGTCGAGCGCCTCGGGCAGTTGCTCGTCGAACTTGTGCAGGCGCTTCGAGCGCATCCGCAGCACGCCCAGCAACGGGACGATCGCGGCAAGCGCCGCCATGATCACGGCAAAGAAGAACGGTGTGCGCAGCACGAGCAGGGCCAGGAAGGTGCCGCCGGCAGCGAGAAAAGTGAAGAGCAGGAAGCGCGCGACGGTGATCGAGCTGCCAGTCTGTTCGAGCAGCCGATCGAGCGACGAAACACGCGGGAGTGCGAGCAGCAGCTGGTCGACCCAGGGCGTGTTGCTCAGGTGCCGCTCCTTCAGCAGCGAACCCACGTCGGTGCCGTGCTGCCCGGCCGACAGGCTTCGCAGCCGACGCTCGAGGCGCTGGACCTCCGGCCCTCGGCGATCGTTCCACAACAGGTAACCGCCCTCGATCGTCAGCACAATGGCGACGAAGGTGACGAGGATGAACAGGCTGAAACCGAGATCCATCAGCACACCTCAGTGGTCCGGTTTGCGAGTGCCGCCGGCTGCACCCCCGTCATTCGTAGGTCCGGTTCGGATCGAAAAGAGCGTCGGACAGCGTGATGCCGTGGGACTTGATCTTTTCCAGGAAGCGAGGCCGCACGCCGGTGGCCCTGAAGCGGCCGATCACCGAACCATCGGTGGCGACCCCGGTCTGCTGGAAAACGAAGATCTCCTGCATCGTGATGATCTCGCCCTCCATGCCGGTGATCTCGGACACGCTCATCACCTTGCGTTTTCCGTCCGAGAGGCGCGAGACCTGAACGACCGCCGTGATCGCCGACGCGATCTGCTGGCGCATCGCCTTGGGGGGAATGGGCATGCCCGCCATCCCGAGCATGTTCTCGAGTCGTGCGAGCGCATCGCGGGGCGTATTGGCGTGGACGGTGGCCATCGAGCCTTCGTGGCCGGTGTTCATCGCCTGCAGCATGTCGAAGGCCTCGGCGCCGCGGACCTCGCCGAGGATGATCCGATCGGGGCGCATGCGCAGGCTGTTGCGCACCAGCGCGCGCTGGGTGATCTCGCCCTTGCCCTCGATGTTCGGCGGCCGCGTCTCGAGCCGCACCACATGAGGCTGCTGCAACTGCAACTCGGCTGCGTCCTCGATCGTGACGACACGCTCGCGCGCCGGGATCGATGCCGAGAGAATGTTCAGCAGCGTCGTCTTGCCGGATCCGGTGCCGCCCGAGATCAGGATGTTCAGCCGCGCCTGCACCATCGCGCCGAGCATCTCGGCCAGCTGCGGCGTCATCGACTTGTACTTCACCAGGTCATCGGCCTTCAGCGGCACGACCGCGAAGCGCCGGATCGACATCGTCGGTCCGTCGATCGCCAACGGCGGAATGATCGCGTTAACACGGGACCCGTCTGGCAACCGGGCGTCGACCATCGGGCTCGATTCGTCGATTCGCCGCCCGACGCGCGAAACGATCTTATCGATGATCTTCATCAGGTGCTGATCGTTTGCGAAACGCACGTCCGTGCGCTCGAGCTGGCCGCGCCGTTCGACGTAGACGGTGTGGTACGCATTGACCAGGATGTCCGAGATCGACGGATCGGCGAGCAGCGGCTCGAGCGGGCCTAGCCCCATCACCTCGTTCTGCACGTCGGTGACGATCTGTTTTCGTTCGGCACTGTTCAGCGCGAGTCCGGCCTCGCCGATCAGCTTCTCGACTAGCAGGCGCAACTCCTCGCGCAGCCGGTCGGGCGGCAGCTTGCCCATCACATCGAGGTCGATGCGGTCGAGCAGTTGGCGGTGCAGGTCGCTGGCGATCTGCCGGTAGGCAGTGCCGGCGACTGCACCGTTGATGTGTCCCCGCGTGACCGAAGCCGCGAGCTGGACGTCCTGGAGATTTGCGCGAAGCATGGAAACGGACATGATTTGCACCTGGATGAATCAACGGCCGCCGAGCACGCCGCGCAGCCAACCACGACGCTGCTCGGGCGCCGGCGCGAGTGATTCGGCAAGATCCGCAAGACTTCGAGCGACCGGATCGCGCGGCGCGTGCTTCAGCACGGAAAGTCCATGGTTGATCGAATACGCAACCGTGGCGTAGCTGTTCGGAATCTGGACGACGACTTCTGCGCCCAGCGTCTTCTCGATCTCCGTGACGCCGATTTCGTCGCCCTTCACGAAACGGTTCAACATCACCTTGACCTTGCCGCGCTCGTAGCCGAGCCCCGCGAGCACGCCGATCAGCCGCTTGGCGTTGTGCAGGTAAGGCAACGTCGACTGGATGACGACGTAGATGGTGTCGGCCTCGTCGAGGGCGCGTACGGTGACCCGGTCCAGCACCCTACCAACATCGAGCAGCACGAAGTCGTAGCGACTGCGCGCCAGCGCCAGCATTCGTTCGACGGTTTCCGGCTTCACATCGACCGCGCGTTCCGGCGTGTCCGGTGCAGGCAGCACGAAGTAGCCTGGCTGCGGATGCAGCATGTTGGCCTCGAGAAAGGCCGGATCGAGCCGATCGATCTCGCGCGCCACGTCGACCACGCTGCGCGTCGGCGACTGTTCGGACACGAAGAGCGCCGCTTCGCCGAACTGCAGGTTCAGGTCGAACAGCGCCACCCGTCGGTCTCGCGCGGCCAGCGCAAATCCCAGATTCGTTGCGAGGAAGGTGGCGCCTCCGCCACCCTTCGCCGAGAGGAATGCGATCGTGCGCGCCTTGCGAACCGGTCCCAGCGACGCTGCGTGCCGCTCCAGTTGGCGTGCGACGGCCTTCGCCAGTGCATCGGGGGGCGAGTTCGGCAGCACGATCTCGCGGATGCCGGCTCGCATGGCGCGAAGAAGGAAATCCGACGACGATTCGTTGCAGGACAGGATCAGCGTCGTGCGCGGTTGCGAACCAAGCGCTGCTTCGATCAACGACAGGTCGGCGTCACCGACAGAAGGCAGTTGCGCGACCGCCAAGTCCACGCCGCCGCGCAGGATGGCAGCGCTGAGTTCTGCACCGCCCCCCACCTGCTGCTCTACCTGCATCGATTCGCCTCGGGAGGGAATCGAATCGGACAGGCGCGACAACGCGTCCTGTGTTGGAGCGAGAACGAGAACGCGGAGGGTCATTGGATCGACTTCGGCAGCTTCAGTTGCAGACTGGGTTGTTTTCGCCGTCGATCGCACTGAGCATGCTTTCCCGAGGCAGCGTGTGCGAGAAGGGCGGTATCGGCAGGGCCGACGGCAGGAACCAAGCTAACCCGCCGATCGAAACCCCAGAAAGTGAAACCGTCACGCTCTGGCACGAATTCACCGTGCAGTCCGCCGGGCTGTAGCTGATGACGATGTTCTCGCTGTTGGCCTGTGGCAGGAACACCTGCATCCGGGACTTGATTTCCGCGTCGTCCTTGTCGCACACGACTGCCACGCGCGCACCGAGGCGGGTCGCCTCGGAGGCTGCGTTCAGCGTGTAAACCCAGCGGCCGAACTCGGCAATACCGAGCAGCAAGGTGAAGAAGATGATCGCGACCAGCGCGAACTCCACGGCCGCGACACCGCGCTGGGCTTCTGCCGGCGTAGATCCGTGCGTGATGCGCATTGCCGAGGGATCAGAAGAAGGACTGAGGCATTGCGGCGCTGATCGGACCGAAGGTCACGTGCGGAATGAACGCCGGGATGAGCGACTGGAACTGATAGGGCGTGGCGGGTGAGCCGATCGTTACCGCGACGAGGTCGAGGCTCCCCTGCCCGGTTTCCACACTCTGCAGCGCAGGGGTCGTCGTCGGCTCCAGGATTGCCACGTGCGAAACGGTCAGCCCCGGCACGACGGGTACGAGACCGGTCGCCGAACAGTCCGGATTCCCGTACACCGCCAGGCACTGGGCGGAGGCACGCACGACCGGATCACTCGCGTCGAAGACCGCCAGGTAACGTGCGGCGGAGCGGGCCGATTTCGTCAGCGCCTCATACTGGAACATTGCTCGTCCCAGTTCCGTGATGCCGAAGACGATCACGGCGAGCAATCCGATCACGAGACCGAACTCCACCGCTGCGACTCCGCGCTGGCGACCTGCCGGCGACACGGCGGACTTCACTGGACGAGCACCGGAACGAGCGGGCCGATCGAGCCTCCGCCGAGGCCCGAAGTCGCGCAGGGATTGCCGGGGGCGTTGGCAAGGCCCAAGTACTCGACTTTCTGGGGAAAGCTGCCTGCGCCGGGATTCGTCATCGGAGACAACAACAGAACACAGGCAAAGGCTTCGATGGGCGGATTGGCACCTCCGGTACCCCAGACTCCGCAGTCCACCACGGGCACCGCTACCAAGCGCCGGTCGCGTCCATTCGCGTTGGATGTCACCTTGTATTTCACCGTCTGACCGGACTTGTCGTTGCCTTGGTAACCGATGTCCGCAGCGCGATTGGTCTTGTAGTTTGAATTGACGCCCGCCCCCGCCGAGGGAGTCACCTGCGTCTGCTGGGCGCCCTCATAGGCGTTCGCCTTGGCAGGCCAGGTGTCGTCGTTGTACGAGAAGCCAGTACGGTCGGGCGGCGAAGTCGCCGCGTCGGCAATCTTGTCGTAGATGCCGAAGCGCGAATTCCACGCATCGGCAAGGCTCGCCTTGACGCCAGCCTCACCGACCTCGTCGCCGGGCTTCAAGTCGCACATACCGGTCGGGCTTCGAATGATGGCTTCGAGTTCCGACGCGCCCCCGGCGGGCGGCGTGAAGTCGATCCAACCGAAGTTCCCCGTGCCGTATCCGCCCGACCCGCCTTCCAGACTGCCTTCGCCCGTTTCCTTCTTGCTCAGCCCCGAGACCCATTCGCCCTTGTCCAGCCCGAAAGGAGGCGAAGAACCGGCGGAGCTGCCCGGGTCCTTGCACACGGCCAAAGGAAAACCGCAGGCCGACTGGGAAGGCTGAAGCGTGGCGACCGCTGTCGCCGCAACCGTCGTCTGGGTCATCGCATTCAACACGCGCATGAAGTACACGGGCACGTCCGTCATCGGATACGTGCAGCGCGCGAACTTCGCGACGTTGGGGGAAATCGCCCCACTGGCCAGCGTCGAATAACTGCCATTCAACGAACTGGCAAAGCTGATCTCGATCGACGCCGGCGGCACCGGCAAAGCCTGAAAATTCACGCGATTGACCGATCCGTCGGGGCGCACGCCGAGTACGCTCGCGTGCGACGCATCGCTGAGGGATCGACCGTACGTATCGGCCTTGACCAGTGCGTTGGGGTCGCTCAGCCCGGGCCTCAACTGCGAAGCCGCCGCGAGCGCGCACGCGTCCATCGCCGTCTGTATCTCGGACTTGATGACGAACATCCTGCCCAGGTCCACGGCAATTCCCAGGAACCCGATCAGCACCGCAATCGTCAGCCCGGTGAGGACTGCGACAGCGCCACGCTGTCGTCGGCTCCCGGTCACCACGCTTCTCATGTTCGCCCTTCGCGGCCGTTCCTCGATCACCGACCCTGTACGCCGCCCCCGATGTCGAAGATCTCGAACGTTTGCGGTGGCGCCTTGAAGCTCTCCTGGTAGCGATCGATCGCGTTCTTGCCCGACTCGCCGTCGATCCCGGTGACCGGGTCGGCGTTCTTCCCAGCCTCGGGATTCAGCGTCTGCATCGCCTTCGCCTGCCGGACTGCCTCGCCGAACCGCGCGTCGTAGTTCGGCGTGGCCGGGGTCGTGCACGCGGTTCCGAGCAGGGCCCATGCGGCGAGGGTGCCGACAACAGTGATCGTCCGTTTCATTGCCAACCCCGTCACTTGACCTGGAATCCGCCGGTACCCGCCGGCAACGCCGTCACGCCTTCATTCATCATCTGCACCTGCCGTTCGGTCGGCGGCACGTCGGGATGACCCGAGCCTTCGAGTTGCCCGTTGACGAAGAACTCCGCGCGGCTCGGGGGCACGAAGTTGTCGGTCGGCAGGCTCAATTGCCCGGCCGGCAGCGGCTTAACGAGTCGTGCCGTGACCAGGAACATCAACTCGGATCGGTCGGTCTGGAACTCGCTGCTTCGAAACAAGGTGCCAAGGACCGGAACTTCGCCGAGCACCGGGAAACGCCGGACCGTCTCGGTCACGTTGTTCTTGATGAGTCCCGCGATCGCGAAGCTCTGCCCATCCATCAACTGGACAGTCGTCTGCGCCCTGCGAGTCGTCATGCTCGGCAGGATCGACACCTGGCCATTGACGGTGGTGAACGGCGAGCCGGTCTGCGAGAGCTCCGAAACCTCCGGAGAGACGCGAAGGTTGATTCGGCCGCCGTCGAGGACAGTCGGCGTGAACTTCAAGCCGACGCCGAACTCCTTTTCCTCGAGCGTGATCGTCGCGCCACCGGTCAGGTTGTTCTCGCGCGCAACGGGAATGAAGATCTTGCCGCCTGCCAGGAAGCTGGCCTCCTGGCCGCTGATCGACACGATGTTCGGCTCCGCCAGCACGCGGACGAGCCCGTCCTGTTTCTCGGCATCGAGATCGAGCCGATTCCCGCGTCCCATCGCACCGAGGATTCCGGCCGAATCGGACAGGAAATTGCTCAGGATGCTGTAGCGCCAGTCGCCGTTGGTCCTGGTGCCGTTGATCCCGACGCCCAGCTTGTCGAGCAGGTTCTTCGCGACCTCGGCAACCTTGACCTCGAGCATCACCTGTTGCGGCTGCGCGATCCGCATCATGTTCACGATCTTCGGGCCCGTCGCACTGCCGCGTTGCCCTTGCTGTCGCGCCGGCGTGATCGCGAGCGTTTGACCCGGCTGGGCTTCCTGATTGCCGGCGACAATCGGCGCCTGCAAACCGGTGCCGTAGCTGCGCGTGTAGGCCTCGGCAATCGAGACGGCATAGTCGGCCTGCAGTGCGCTGGAGACTTCACCACCGAGCACCACGGAATCGGCTGCGGTCTTCACGACGATGCCGTTCTCGTTCGGCAGCAACTCGCGAAGCCGGTTCTGCAACGCGGTCGAATCGATGCTCACCGAAACGTCGATGATGGTGGTCGGATTGTCGCGGCCCCACAGGATTACGTTCGTCGTTCCATAGGTCTTGCCGAGCAGGTACAACTCGCGAGAGCTGATCAGCGTGACATCGGCGACGGCAGGGTTGCCGACCGAGATCCGCGAAATCGGCGCCGGCAGCCGCAGCAGTGTCGATTTTCCGATCACCAGATTCATCGCGGGACCGACCTCAGCGGGCGCACTCGCATCGTAGACGGCCGTCGGAGCGGTGCTTACCGGAACAACCGAAGTCGCCGGAGGTGCAGCGGGGACCTGTATCCGCCGTTGCGCCATGCGCTTAGAAGATGGCGCCGAAGCTGCGTTTGGCATCAACACGCCGGACTCCACCGCAGCCTGGGCAACCAGTTGCTCGGAGAAGGCAGGCGCCGCGAGTCCGGCGAGGATCGCAGCCGCAAGAACCGTCGAACGAGGGGACATGTGTCGATACTCCGTGCTGCTCTTCTTCTAGAACTGAGCGACCGAGCGCTGGACGCCGCGGATCACTTCCACGGAGTCCGATTCGCGCTTCTGCGCGGGCGGCGCGCTGCGCACGACCCGGGGCTTGGCGCTTGACACCGGCTTGATCGCCGCCGCAACCGGAACCGCCGCCGGTTGCCCGAGCAGGTCGTTCTTTCGCATTCCCGCAGTCGGCGTCGGATCGCGATCGACCTGGTTGCGCAGCACGAGCGACAGATTTCCGACGCTACGGGCGAGATCGAGCTTTTCCGCCTCTTCCGGCGCCACCTCGAGGGTGACGGCGCTGACCACGCGCGGCTTGGTCTCGTCACGGCTCGCCTCCTGCGCCACCGCCAGCACGAGGATCCGTTCCAGCACGATCTTCGAGATGGGCCGCTGCTGTTCGTCCTGCGTGTTGACCATCACGTCGACGTGATTGCCCGGCAGCGCAAAGCCGGCGACACCGACCACCTCGTTGACCTTCACGGTAATGGCGCGCTTGCCTTCCGGAATCACAGCCGACAAACCACCCTTCGTTCCGATGGGAGCGAGCTTCGCCTCGAGCACCGGTTCCCCACGTTGGATGGTCGTCAACAGCACGCGCCCGTCGAGCTCGGCGGTCTTCTGGAAAGCGCCCTTCGGCACGGCCCCGGCGGGCCAGGACACCGACTCGAACATCGTCGCGTTCAGCGCCGATCCCAGGTCGATGTCGCGCGCCGCGACGATGACCTGCTGCGTGCCTACCGAGGTCTGCTGCGTGAGCCATCGCGCCGCCAACACGACCGCCGATAGACCGGCGACGAGCGCCAGCACCAGCATGAGAACCGCCCGGGAACCCTTCATCGCATCACCTCAATCGTCCAGGGAAGGCGCAGTGCCGAGCGATTCATCGGCTGCGAAATACAGATCCCACGCCCATCGCAGCGACTCGCCATCGATCCGGGGCTGCTCGCCGAGATACGTTGCGCGGTCGCGAAGCTTGCTGATCACGTCGTGGGGAATCGTTGCGTACAGCGGAAGCCCGCTGCGGGCGTGCAGCGTGCCGATCAGGTAATCGGCGGCTGCCTGGTCGAACTCTAGGTTCGAGCGCTTGCAGGCCTGGCGGAATACTTCACGGTAGCCGCCCTCGTCGAGCGGTCCGACGTGAATTTTGTAGCCGAGACGCCGAAGAAATGCCGGGTCGCCGATCTCGGACGGCGGCAGGTTCGACGAGAAAACGACGTTCGCGTCGAACGGGACCTGGAACTTGGTGCCGGTATGCAGCGCCATGTAGTCGACATTCCGATCCAGCGGGACGATCCAGCGGTTCATCAACTCTCGAACAGGCACGCGCTGACGACCCAAGTCGTCGAGGATCATCATCCCGTTGTTCGCCTTCATCTGCGGGGGCGCGATGTAGAAGCGGGAGTGCGCGTCGAACTCGAGGTCGAGCATCTCCATCGTCAGCTCTCCCCCGGTGACCACCACCGGCCGCTTCACCTTGACCCAGCGCCGGTCACCGAGCACCTGTCGGTCGAGGACGCCGGGCCCGGCCGAATCGTCGACCGAGTGGTGGATCAACGGATCGAACACCTGGATGATTTCGCCGTCGACGTGGATCGCGTGCGGCACCCAGATCGGGCCGTCGACGACTCGAACCATCCGCTCGGCGAGATAGGTCTTGCCGGTGCCGCTGTGGCCGTACAGGTAGATGCCGCGGCCGGAGTTGATCGCCGCGCCAAGCCGGTCAACCATGGCCTCGCTGGCAACCGCATCGCCGAGCGCCCTGTGCACCGCTTCACGACCTACGCGCAGTCGCTTGACGCTCTGCATTTCGACGCGCGCGACATAGTCGTGCAGCGACACGGGGATCGGTCCGACGTAGCGGCACTTGTCGAAAGCGTCGTCGGCTCGCTTGCGGCCTGCGTCGGTGAGCTGGTAGGCCACGTCGGCATCGAAGCTGCCGCGGCGCGGCACTTCGAGCAGTTTCTCGGCGCGCAGGAATTCGAGCGTCGGATCGATTACGGACAGCGCGACGCCGAGTCGGGAAGCGATTTCACCGGCGCGCAACTCACCGGCGCGAGCGAGCAGGCGCACCAACAGATCGACCAACATCGACTCGGAGAGGTGCGCCTCCGCCAGCGTGCGCGGCGCGGAAGGAGCCAGCTTGTCGACCGTCCCTGCTCCCGCCGTGCCGGCTACAACAGTGAGATCCACCCCGCCCATTTCGCCCACCCGTAGAGAATCGTCCCGGCGGCAATCGCCAGGGCGTAAGGCATCCGGTCAGCGGACTGCGTGGCCGGATCAAAGACATCGGAAAGGCGAACGCCGGGCACGGCAACGGCGAACGCGATTGTCTGGAGATTTCTCCAGACGCCCCGCGCGGTGCCGGCGACGGCCATTCGAGCGATTGCCAACACCCCGCCGGCGAGCAGGACGGCAAGGATGAGGCCGATGGCGGCTGGAAAACCAAAGAAGCCGCCCACGGCGGTCATCAATTTCGCGTCGCCGGCGCCCATGACGCGCAAGGCGTAAAAAAGCAGAAAAACGACCAGGCACGTAAACGCGCCGGCAGTCGCATTGATAAATCCCACCGCCCCAGGAAGGTCGGAATCAAATAAACCGCCTCCCTCGATCGGAACGGAATGCCAGGCAAGCGCGAAGAGCAGGCCCGAAAGGGGCAGCCAGTTGGGTATTCTGCGGGATACAAGATCCGTCGCCGACGCAATTACCAACAACAACGGCAAGGCGATGCGCCCAGACCACAAGAAAACTTCCAGGGTTGTTTCGGTCAGCATCATGACGTCTTCAAATTCGTGTTCTTCGTCACGCGCACAGAACCTGTCGCACAGTTTTCGACCTCAGCAGACTCGGCCAACGAAAGCCAGTTGTACGCAATCCGCCACTCGGTCGAAAAGACCCTCAACACTGCCACCGACTGACGTGACACCCCCGATGATCACAACGGCAATCAGGCCCCCCAAGAATGCATATTCGATGGCAGTGACGCCCTCGTCTGCGACGGAGAACAGCTTGAGGTCCATGATTAATGACAGAATGGATAATAGGGTGAACGCGCCGAAGAGTCGGTGCGTTCACCTCTCCATCGAGCAGCTCAGCAACCAGGAATGGCAGCGCACAGCTGGGTTCTAATCTCCGTGAATACTTTATCCAAGCCGTCCCCGACGAGCTTAACGGACGCAATGATTACGACCGCGATCAGCGCCGCGATCAAACCATACTCAATCGCTGTGACGCCTTCCTCTTCCTGCCAGAACTTCGTGATGAACTGAACCATGAGTGAACTCCTTTCGTTCCAATGAGCCGCGCAGTCGGCCCCGTTTCCGCCCGGCCGCCGATCGGCCTGCGGTGACCCGTCACCCATCCTGCTTTTCAGCCAACCGGGCAACGCTTGAACCGAGGGGAGTCGCGTTTTCAGGAAAGGACCTTTGAGCGCGACCTGTAAACCCACCGTTCATGGATCCGGAATCTACCGACCGTCGGCCCTGTCGCTGATGCGATTCGTCACACTTCCGATACGACTATGAGGAAGAATTCACGTTCGGTTTGTTTGCGTCCGCCGAGCGGCGTGACGTTGCTCACAGGCGCAACGGCGAGACGCCGAAGTGACGAGCCAATACAAGCGGTCGCAATTCGACGTCGGCAATGACATGCCTTTCTGGACGGCAGCGTGGAGCCATTTGATTGGAGCGCGCCGCCACGACGGCTGAGCGTATTCCTTCGCCGCTCTGCCCAACGGGTGAAGGTCGCTGCCGCGACCAGAGAAAGATCGCCGTCGGCGACGTGGTCTATCGAGGCGTGGGGAGAAGCAGAACGGTCAGAAAAATGCCGCTGTTCGGCGGCACGCAGCACCAACGACCGGGCAAACGTCGCGCGCCAAATAACGGAAACAGCCGAATCGCCAAGCAGATCCGCAGAGCGGCGACTCGTGGAAGCAGGCGCTAAGAAGCGCCGCTCGCCACCGCCTGCGCCGACTGCACCTTCGCAAAAATTCCGCTGAGCGCCGCCACGAACGCCGTTTGCACTTCGGCCGCCGGCACGGTACGGCCACCAAAGGACAGGTCGCGCGTCGCGCACGCGTCGTGCACGAGCACGCATTCGAACCCGAGATCAGCCGCAGCCCGCGTGGTGGTATCGATGCACATTTGCGTCATCATCCCCGCGATCACCAGGCGGCCGATATCGTTGCTGCGCAAGTGCTCGAGCAGCGTCGTTTCGCGAAACGCGTTCGGGTAGTGCTTGCGGATCACCGTCTCGCCCTCGCGCGGCGCTACCCGCTCATGGATCTCCGCCCCGCGCGTATCGGGCAGGAAGAAGGTGGCACCAGGCCTCGTCGACAGGTGCTGAACGTGCACGATGTGCTGCTTCTGCGCGCGGAAAGCGTCCAGCACCAGCGCGGCGCTCTCGGCTGCCGCGTCGCTGCCGACAAGTTCCATCGCCCCGCCGGGGAAATAATCGTTCTGGATGTCGATGATCAACAGCGCGGTGTCCATGAGAGCTCCGAATGACGGGACCGGTGTAGCGTAGCGCGATCGTGAATCGAGGATTCGTCGCCGCGTCCCACTTTGTACTCGCCGCGCTGCTGTCGGGCTGCGGCAGCGGCGTCGGCCTGCGTCTTTCGATCTCGATCAACGCACCGCCGTCCACGTTGCTTGCGCCGGGGGTCGTCCTCAGCGGGGTGGCTGCGCTGCCCGCCGGCTCGGTGCGCACGGGAGGCACGGTATTCCAGCCGATCATCACCTGCCAGCCCGGCACCTTCTCGATGTTCTGGGCGAATGATGCGAACGGAACGCGTGGCGGGGTGATCGCGCTCTGGAATTGCCCGGCAGATCAACTCACGTGGAGCAGCGGCACGATTCCGCTGGCGTTCGGCGACAACCGGATCACGGTGACGATGGTCGATTCGGTGGGCAGCGTGGCGAGCGCAGTGACGGTGACGCGGAGGTGAACAGCGGGGGGTGATCGATCCGTGGCAGGCGGCGACGAACCGCCTCCTCGGCATCGTGTCAACGAGCCGCGTGATGCCGTACGAGCGGCGAAGTCGCAACTGCGAACGCCACTACCGAAACCGCTTCCAACAGCGACGCAACGGCGAACGCTTCGTCCTGACCCTCCGTCCGCTGCACCATCGCCGCATAGAAGATCGCCCCCACCCCGATCGGCCCGAACCAGCCGACCAGCGCCGCTTCGCGCGCTCCGTGTATGGCCGGCACCACGGGCCCGAGCAGCATCACCCACGGCAGCCGCCACAGCGCCATCACGCCGGCGACGAGCGCGATGCCCGGCAGTCCCAGCGACATCCAATGCGACGATGGCGCGATCGTCCCGAAGAGCAGGAGCATTGCCGCGATCGACAGATCGTTGACCGCGTCCTGGACCTGCCTTTGCGCGCGCAGCCGTTGCCAGCGGCATCCGCCGGCGAGCGCGAGTCCGGTGACGAAACACCTCAGGCGCTGCTGCGTGGGCTTCAAACCCAAAGCACAAGAGCCGCGAGCCGCAACCGGGGGCGCAGCACCCCCCGCCCCGCATCAACCCCCCTTCTTCCCGAACCTGAACTCCCCGCCCTCGTACGCAACCTCGATCACATCATCCGGCCCGAACGCCCCTTCGAGCACCAGCCTCGAAATCGGGTTCTCGATCTTCTGCTGGATCGCGCGCTTCAGCGGCCGCGCTCCATACAGCGGGTCGAAGCCCACCTTCGCCACTTCGGCCAGCGCCGCGTCGGACACCTCGAGCCCCATGTCGCGATCGGCCAGCCGCTTGCGCAGCCCTTCGAGCTGGATCTTCGCGATCGCGGCGATGTTCGACACGCCCAGTGCGTGGAAGACGACGATCTCGTCGATGCGGTTGATGAACTCCGGGCGGAAGTGCGAACGCACCTCGACCATCACCGCGTCCTTGATCACTTCCGGGTCGTTGAGCTTCGGATCAGCCGACAGCCGCTGGATCTCCTGCGAGCCCAGGTTCGACGTCATCACGATGACCGTGTTGCGGAAGTCCACGGTGCGGCCCTGCCCGTCGGTGAGGCGGCCGTCGTCGAGCACCTGCAGCAGCACGCCGAAGACGTCGGGGTGCGCCTTTTCGACTTCGTCGAAGAGGATGACGCTGTACGGCTTGCGGCGTACAGCCTCCGTCAGGTAGCCGCCCTCCTCGTAGCCGACATAGCCCGGAGGTGCGCCGATCAACCGCGCCACCGAGTGCTTCTCCATGAACTCGCTCATGTCGATGCGGATCAGGTGATCTTCGCTGTCGAAGAGGAACTCGGCGAGTGCCTTGGACAGTTCTGTCTTGCCCACGCCGGTCGGGCCGAGGAACAGGAACGAACCGTAGGGACGACGCGGGTCGGCGAGTCCGGCGCGCGAGCGGCGGATCGCTTCGGACACCAGGCGCACGGCTTCGTCCTGGCCGACGACGCGACGGTGCAGGTACTCCTCCATGCGCAGCAGCTTGTCGCGCTCGCCCTGCATCATCTTGCTTACCGGGATGCCGGTGGCACGCGAGACGACTTCGGCGATTTCTTCTGCGCCGACCTGCGTGCGCAGCAGCTTCGGTCGCTCGGCAGTGCCACTCGTCGAGCGCGCGGCTTCGGCTTCGCTCGCCGCCTTCAGGCGCCCTTCGAGCTCGGGCAGCTTGCCGTACTGGATCTCGGCGAGCTTGTCGTACTGGCCCTTGCGTTGCAGCTCGGCCATCTGCGCGCGCAACTGGTCGATCTCGGTCTTGATCTGCGCCGAGCCCTGCACGGCGGCCTTCTCGGCGCGAAGCAGTTCGTCGAGGTCGGCGTATTCCTTCTCGAGGCGGGCGATCTCCTGCTCGATGACTTCGAGGCGCTTCTTCGACGCTTCGTCGGTTTCCTTCTTGACCGCCTCGCGTTCGATCTTCAGCTGGATGATGCGGCGGTCGAGCCGGTCCATCGACTCGGGCTTGCTGTCGATCTCCATTTTGATGCGCGCCGCTGCTTCGTCGATCAGGTCGATCGCCTTGTCGGGCAGGAAGCGATCGGTGATGTAGCGGTTGCTCAATTCCGCCGCGGCGACGATCGCCGGGTCGGTGATGTCCACGCCGTGGTGCAGCTCGTAGCGCTCCTGCAGGCCGCGCAGGATCGCGATCGTGTCCTCGACCGTCGGCTCGCCGACCAGCACTTTCTGGAAGCGGCGCTCGAGCGCGGCGTCCTTCTCGATGTACTTGCGGTATTCGTCGAGCGTGGTGGCGCCGATGCAGTGCAGTTCGCCACGCGCAAGCGCGGGCTTGAGCATGTTGCCGGCGTCCATCGCGCCCTCGGCCTTGCCGGCGCCGACCAGCGTGTGCATCTCGTCGATGAAGACGATCGTGCGGCCTTCCTCGGCGGCGAGCTCCTTGAGCACCGCCTTCAGGCGTTCCTCGAACTCGCCGCGGTACTTGGCGCCGGCGATCAGAGCAGCCATGTCGAGCACGAGCACGCGCTTGTCCTTCAGCGTGTCGGGCACGCTGCCGTCGATGATCCGCTGCGCGAGGCCCTCGACGATCGCGGTCTTGCCGACGCCCGGCTCGCCGATCAGCACCGGGTTGTTCTTCGTTCGCCGCTGCAGGATCTGGATCGTGCGGCGGATTTCCTCGTCGCGTCCGATTACCGGGTCGAGCTTGCCTTCGCGCGCGCGCTCGGTGAGGTCGATCGTGTATTTCTTCAGCGCCTCGCGCTGGCCTTCGGCCTCGGCGTTGTCCACGCTCGCGCCGCCGCGCACCGCGTCGATCGCCGCCTCGAGCGACTTGCGCGTGAGCCCGGCTTCCTTCGCGATGCGGCCGGCCTCGCCCTTGTCCTCGGTGAGCGCGAGCAGGAACATCTCGGTGGCGATGTACTGGTCGCCGCGCTTGAGCGCCTCCTTCTCGGAGAGGTTCAGCAGGTTGACGAGGTCGCGGCCGATCTGGATCTCGCCGCCGGTGCCCGAGACCTGCGGCAGGCGCTTGATCGCCGCGTCGGCAGCGGTCTTCAGCGTCGTCGCGCGGATGCCGGCGCGCTCGAGCAGCGTGCGGCCCGAGCCGTCGGGCTGGCCGGCGATCGAGGCGAGCACGTGCACCGGCTCGATGTACTGGTTGTCGTTCGCGATGGCCAGGCTCTGCGCGTCGGCGAGCGCCTGCTGGAATTGCGTGGTGAGTTTGTCCAGACGCATGGGAATCCTCGAAAATCGGACGTGCGGCCGAGCGGCCGCGAAACTGACGCTTATCTGAGGGAGCGCCCGGGCGGTTTCAAGAGCCGCCGAGCGCCGCGATCCCGAAACGCTATATTCGGTTCATCCTCCCCTGCCCTCGACCATGTCCACGCTGTTCACTCCGCTGCCGCTGCGCTCGCTCGTGCTCGCCAACCGAATCGTCGTCTCGCCGATGTGCCAGTACTCGGCCGTCGACGGCTGCGCCCAACCCTGGCACTCGGTGCACCTGGGGCATCTCGCCCTCGGTGGCGTGGGCCTCGTAATGATCGAGGCGACCGCCGTGGAGCCGGTCGGGCGCATCACCTGGGGCGACCTCGGGCTGTACGACGACGCCACCGAGGAAGCGCTCACGCGCACGCTGGCGATGGTGCGCAGCGTCTCGCAGGCGCCCGTCGGCATCCAGCTCGCGCACGCCGGCCGCAAGGCGTCGAGCGCACGCCCGTGGGAGGGCGGCAAGCTGATCGACGCGGACGCCGGCGGCTGGCCGCGGGTGGCGCCGAGCGCGGTTTCCTTCGCGGACGACGAGACGGCACCGCACGCGCTGTCGCGCGAGGAGCTCGATGCGCTGAAGGCCCGCTTCGTCGAGGCGGTGCTGCGGGCCGATCGGCTCGGGCTCGATGCGGTCGAGGTGCATGCGGCGCACGGCTACCTGATGCACCAGTTCCTGTGGCCGCTGTCGAATCTGCGCGAGGACGAATACGGCGGATCGCCCGAGAACCGGATGCGCTGGCCGCTCGAGGTGATCGCCGCGATGCGCGCGGCGTGGCCGACGCACAAGCCGCTCGGCGTGCGCATCTCGGCCACCGACTGGCGCGACGACCTTCCGGCCGCGCAGCGCTTCGACCTGCCGGATGCGATCGTCTTCGCGCGCGCCTGCGCGCAACTGGGCGTCGACTGGATCGATGTGTCGAGCGGCGGCATCTCGCCGCTGCAGAAGATCGGACTGCGACCGGGCTACCAGGTTCCGTTTGCCGAGGCGATCCGGCGCGAGGTGCCGAATACGCGCGTGATGGCGGTCGGGCTGATCACCGAGCCGAGGCAGGCCGAGGTGATCGTCGAGTCGGGCCAGGCCGACATGGTCGCGCTGGGGCGGGCGATGCTGTACGACCCGCGCTGGCCGTGGCATGCGGCGGCCGAGCTGGGTGGGAAAGTGCAAGCGCCGCGGCAGTACTGGCGCACCGAGCCGCAGGGGCACCGCGGGATATTCGGCGAGACGGCGCACGGGCAGCGGTGATGGCGAGTGGCGACCGCCTGGCCGGACGGCAGCTTCGTCGACGCGCGGCAGCGATGAAGGCGAACGGCGTTCGCGCCGACGGACGGCGTCGGCGATGAACGGCTTTCGCGCGGTTGTCCTCGACATGGACGGGCTGATGCTCGACACCGAGCGGATCGCGGTCGAGTGCTGGATCGAATCGGCGCGCGTGTCGGGCTGGGAGATCTCGCGCGAGACGTGCCTGGCGATGGTCGGGCTCGACCACCGCGCATCGCGCCAGAAGCTGCTCGATGCGGGCGGACGCAGCTTCCCGCTCGACGAGGTGTCGAAGCGCGGACGCGTGCGCTATCTCGAGCGGCTGCGCGACGAAGGCGTCGGGCTGAAGCCCGGCATCGTCGAGCTGCTCGACTGGCTCGACGCGCGCGGCGTGCCGAAGGCGGTGGCGACGTCGACGATGTGCGAGATGGCGATGGAGAAGCTCGAGCTGGCGGGGTTGCGCGGGCGCTTCGAGACGATCGTCTGCGGCGACCAGGTAGCGAAGACGAAGCCGGCGCCGGACGTGTATCTGGCTGCGACCGGACAGTTGGGCATCGATCCCCGAGCGTGCATCGCGCTGGAGGATTCGGATGTCGGACTACGCGCCGCGCACGGCGCGGGGCTAGCCTGCATCGTGGTGCCGGACATGATGCCGCCGCGCGAGGAGTACGCGGGGCTGGCGCATTGCGTGGTGGGGAGCCTTGCGGAGGCGCGGGGGGTGATCGAGGGGTTGCTGAGAGGGCAGTGTTCGACAACGGCCAAATAGGTCGGCCATCCGGCGCATTCCGAACGAATCGAACTCCCGTTACAACCCGAGGATCGCCTGTTGCGCTCTGATCCTCCACAAATCGATTCCACGAGCGAGAAAGCTTCAAATTGAAGCTCGACTCGCGCTCCCGCGTCACCGCGCAGGAATTGGGGCTCGCAAAGCCCGTCGGAAGCACATCAACGCGGCACCGCCGCCAGCAGCCACAGCACTCCGGCCACCATCGTCGCCATGCCGATCGCCTCGCGGCGCGTCGTGCGCTGTGAGAACAGCCGATGCGAGACGGCTTGCGCGAACAGGATCTCCGACAGGCCGACCGTGCGCACCGCGGCGGCCGTCTGCAGCGAGAACGCAAAGAACAGCAGTTGCGAGGCGAGCGCGCCGGAGGCGCCGGCCACGAGCGACCGACGCCACATGCGGAAGATTGCGCGCAGCACTTCGCGCTCGCGCCAGGCGAGCCAGGCGGTGAGCAGCGCCGTCTGCATGGCGAGCGTGACGGCGAGCGTCATCGTCGCGCGCGCGTAGAAAGGCGCGTCGCCGAGAGCGAGAATCGCGCCGCGAAAGCCGACCGCCGACAGCGCGAACATCGCGCCCGAGCCCACGCCGAGCAGTGCGGCGCGCGGCACGACCGGCAACTTCGCGCGCGGGTCGCGCGACGACCGTGCAGCGGTGCTGCCGGCCGTGGCCTGCCGAACCGTCCGCGCCGGCATCGACATCAGCAATACGCCGGCCGTTGCGAGCGCGATCGCCAGCGTCGCCTGCAGGCTCAACCGCTCGCCGAGGAACAGGAATCCGAACAGCGCGATCTGCAGCGGTTCGGTCTTCACGTAGGCGATCGCGACGACGAACGAGCGCTCGCGCATTGCGGCGAGCATCGCTGCGGTGGCGGTGATCTGGAACAAGCCGCCCATCGCCGCCCAGGCAATGAAGCTCCAGGAAACGTCGAGCGCACGCAGGTCGACGAAGAACGCCATCGCCGCGAGGAACAGCAGGCCGAACGGCAGACCGAACAGGAAGCGCACGTGCGTGGCGCCGACCGTGCCGAGCGAATCGACGAGGCTACGCTGCATCGTGTTGCGGATCGTCTGCACGCCGTTGCCGGCGACCGTGCAGGCGATCCACAACCACGCCGGGGCTTCGATCATCCGGCGGCGAGTCGGTAGCCGATCGCAGCGGCAGCGAGAGAGCCGAACAGGTGCAGCGCGGTGTGCGCGAGCGCCCAGCCGAAGGCGCCGCGCGCGATCAGGCCGAAGGACTCGATCGAAAAGGTGGAGAAGGTGGTGAGCGCGCCGAGGAAGCCGGTGATCGCGAACAGGCGCCACTCGGGGGCGAGGTCCGGGTTGCGCGTGAACCAGGCGACGGCGATGCCGACGAGCAGTCCGCCGGCGATGTTGACGAGCAGCGTGCCCAGCGGCAGCGCGTGATGTACGAGGTTCAGCCAGATGCCGAGGGCCCAGCGCAGCCACGCGCCGAGCGCTGCGCCGACGCCAATGGCAAGAAAACCGGCGAGGCTGAAGTGCGGGGCGATCAACGCGGGCACACTCGCACGGCGCGCGTCGCGCCTGGCGCAGACTTCGCTCGCGCATGTGCTGCGCTCACCAGCGCGCCGCTGCCTGGTCGTCGGCGTCGCGCGCTTCCACCCAGCGCTCGCCCTGCGGGGTTGCTTCCTTCTTCCAGAACGGCGCCTGCGTCTTCAGGTAGTCGATGATGAACTCGCAGGCGTCGAAGGCTTCGCCGCGGTGCGCCGACGTGACGACAACCAGCACGATTCGATCGCCGGGCGCGAGCGGTCCGTAGCGGTGCACGACGAGCGTGTCGTAGACGTTCCAGCGGCTGCGCGCCTGCGTGCAGATGTCTTCGAGCGCGCGCTCGGTCATACCCGGATAGTGCTCGAGCGTCATCGAGCCGACGCACTCGCCTTCGTTGACGTCTCGCACGGTGCCGACGAAGGTGGCGACGGCGCCAACCTTGAGGTTGCCGGCACGCAGCGCGTCGATTTCGGCGCCGACGTCGAAGTCGTGGGTCTGAACGCGGACGGGCATGAAGTGGCGACCTCCTTGTCAGCGCAATGATCCGCGATCGGTGCGCATGGGGTCAGACACCGGAGATGAGCACGTCGAGCGCCGCGATGATCTCGTGGCGCCGATGTTCCAACGACGCGATCGGCTCGCCGACGATGCGGCGCGCGATGCCGGTGATTTCGCTCGTGCGCATCACCACCGGGCGGCCATCGATCTCGAACACAGGCATCAGCCCGGTGACCACGGGCCGCTTCGAATCGGTTTCGCCCAGAGGCACGACGACGCACGTGGCGAGCGACTCGAGCAGGTCGGACTGCACGTCGAGCAGGAACGGAAAGCGCTTGCGCGACGAAGGATCGAGGTTGCGATAGACGTGGAACTGCGCCACGGCGTCGGACACTAGAAGGCCCGCAGCGGGTCGCCGAAGCAGCCGTTCCGCTCGACGTCTTCGTTGTAGGCATCGATGGCGGCACGGTTCTCGGCGAGCCAGCGTTCGCGCGCGCAGCGCTTTACCTCGGCGACGAGCGCGAACTCGAGCGTCTGCGAGAGATTGACATCGAACTCGCGCGCGCGACGCAGGAGGTCGGCGTTGACGGTAACGTTCGTGGCGCGCTTCGGCGCAGAGACGTCGTAGAGGACGCTACGTTCGCGAACCACATGCTTCATGCGCATAAATTACGCGCATGCGCCAAGGGATGTCAACCGCCAGTGACCGGCGGAAAAAACGCGACTTCGGCGCCGGCCGGCAGCGGGGTGTCGGCGCGCGCCATCGCCTGGTTCACCGCGATGCGCACCGAGCGGTTCTCGTCGAGCGCCTCGGCCCAGGCGCCGCCCCGCTCGCGCAGCCACGTCCGCAGCTTTCCTGCATCCACCACGCCTTCGGGAAGTTCGACCGATTCGCGTCCGGTGCCAAGCGCTTCGCGCAACGCCGCGAAATAGAGGATCGTGATCCGCATCTCAGTTCAGCAGTGTCGTGAATGGCAGGTAGCGAACGACGTCGCCGGGCGCGATCGCGTGCTGCGGCGGGTTGTCCAGCAGGCCGTCGCCCCAGACGGTGGACGTCAGGACCGCCGAGCTCTGGTTCGGGAAGCGCTCGAGTCCGCCTCGTTCATTGACTCTGACCCGTAGAAACTCGCGTCGACGGTCGGGCTTCGGCCAGTCGAAATCGGCGCGCATCTCGATCGCGCGCGGCGCGACGTCGTGCGCGCCCTGCAGCCGCAATACGAACGGTCGCACCATCAGCAGGAACGTGACGAAGCTCGACACCGGGTTGCCGGGCAACCCGATGAAGTGGGCGAAGTTGCCGTCGTCGCGCGGCTCGCTACCCGTCGTTGCGCCGCCCTCTGAACCGCGCCGCACCCGCCCGTACGCCAGCGGCTTGCCCGGCTTCATCGCGATCTGCCACAGGCGCAACTCGCCCTCGGCCTGCACCGCGGGCTTGACGTGATCCTCCTCACCCACCGAGACGCCGCCGGAGGTGACGATGAGATCGTTCCCGGCCGCCGCTCGCCGCAGCGCGTCGCGCGTGGCCTGCAGCGAATCGGGAACGTTGCCAAGGTCGTGAACGGCGCACCCCAGGCGTCGCAGCAGCGACACCAGCACGAAGCGGTTGCTGTTGTAGATCGCGCCCGGGCGCAACGGCTCGCCGGGCATCGCCAACTCGTCGCCGGTGAAGAAGCACGCGACGCGCACGCGGCGGCGCACGTCGAGTTGCGGGAGGCCCACCGACGCCGCCAGGCCCGTTGCCTGCGGAGTGAGCCTGGTGCCGCCCGGCAGGATCACGCTGCCTTCCCGGATGTCCTCGCCGACGCGACGGATCCACTGGCCAGGTTCCGGGCAACGCGTGAACACGACGTGCTCGCCTTCGACGCTCGCGTGCTCCTGCATGACGATCGCGTCGGCGCCGTCAGGGACGAGCCCTCCGGTGAAGATGCGCGCCGCCTCGCCCGCGGCGAGCGGCCGTCCGACGTGGCCTGCCGGGATGCGCTGCGCGATCGGCATGCGCACCCGCGCTTGCTCCGTCGCCTGCGCGAGATCGGCGCGGCGCACGGCATAGCCGTCCATCTGCGTGTTGTCGTGCGGCGGAACATTCAGCGTCGAGCGCAGGTCGGCGGCGAGCACGCGTGCGTCGCAGTCGAGCGTGTCGAGCGTCTCGGTTTCGGCTACGGGCCTCGCGTTACCGAGCAGCGCCGCGAGCGCTTCATCGAACGGCTGCAATGCGGGTTTCATTCGTTCCTTCGAGATACGCGAGGATGAACTCGGCGATCGCGTCGGGGTCGTTCAGGTCCAGGCGCGGCAGCTTCGTGGCCAGCGCGGCGTCGCTCGCGACGGCGACGATGTTCGGGTCGTTCGGGTACAGCGGCTCCTTGCCAAGCGACGGACGGTGCACCTCGAGCTTGGGGATCGCTGCGTGCTTGTAGCCCTCGACGAGCACGAGGTCGCACGGCGAGAAGCGCCGCAACTGCTCGTACAGCGACGGCTCGGACTCGTCGCGCAGCTCGTGCATCAGCACCCAGCGCTGGTCAGAAGTGATCAGCACCTCCGAAGCCCCCGCCTCGCGATGGCGGTACGAGTCCTTGCCAGGCTTGTCGATGTCGAACAGGTGGTGTGCGTGCTTGACCAGCGACACGCGCAGGCCGCGCAGCACGAAGCGCGGGATCAGCTGCTCGATCAGCGTGGTCTTGCCCGAGCCCGAGTAACCGGCGAAGCCGAAGACTTTCATGTCGAGATCGAGGATACCCGAGCGGAGGCCGCTATGTGCACGACACGCATACCTGCGGCATGAAATGCCGGCTGAGCACGTGGACGCTCGCGCGCCCTGACCGACCCTGCGTCAGGCGTCGGCGCGCCAGCGGCAGTCCACGCTCGACGGCAGCGCGTCGGTGCGATCGGCGATGTACCGCTTCAGGCGCTCGACGTCCACCGGCATGCGCTCGTAGCGCTGCGGCAGTGCCTCGATGCCGTCGTAGCCGGCCGGACGCGGCGGCTCGGCTCCGATCGCCTCGCGGATCGTCTCGGCAAACTTCGCCGGCTGCGCGGTCTCGAGGCAGATCATCGGCACGCCGGGCTCGCGCCAGTCGCGCGCCACGTGCAGGCCGTCGGCCGTATGCGGATCGACGACGACGCCGTAGCGCTCGTGCGTGGCGCGGATCGTCGCGACGCGATCGGCGTGCGTGCTGCGCCCCGACGCGAAGCCGTAGCCTGGGAAACGCTCGGCCTCGGCGCTGCCGCTGATGTCGAACTGGCCGTCGCGCTCGAGCGCCGACCACAGCTCGCGAACGCGGGCAGGGTCGTGCGCGGCGAGGTCGAAGACGAAACGCTCGAAATTCGACGCCTTGGAGATGTCCATCGACGGACTGCTCGTGTGGTGCGTCTCGCGCGCCGCGCGGGGGCGGTAGCGCCCCGTGCGGATGAACTCGTCGAGCACGTCGTTCTCGTTGGTGGCGACGACGAGGCGCGAGATCGGCAGGCCCATCTGCCGCGCGATATGTCCGGCCAGCACGTTGCCGAAGTTGCCCGACGGAACGGTGAACGAAACGCGCTCGTCGTTGCTGCGCGTGGCGGCGAAGAAGCCCTTGAAGTAGTAGACAATCTGGGCGGCGACGCGCGCCCAGTTGATCGAGTTGACCGTGCCGATCGAATGGCGGCGCTTGAAGAGAAGGTCGTTCGAGACGGCCTTCACCATGTCCTGGCACTCGTCGAACACGCCGTCGACGGCGATGTTGAAGACGTTCGCGTCGGCGAGCGAGTACATCTGCGCGGTCTGGAACGCGCTCATCCGCCCGTACGGCGACAGCATGAACACCTGGATGCCGGCGCGTCCGCGCATCGCGTATTCGGCGGCGCTACCGGTATCGCCCGACGTAGCGCCGAGGATGTTCAACTCGCTCTTCTGCTCGCGCAGCACGTGCTCGAAGAGCGCGCCGAGCAGTTGCATCGCGACGTCCTTGAAGGCGAGCGTCGGGCCGTTGGAGAGCCGCAGCAGCGTCAGGCCCGGCTCGAGTTCGGCGAGCGGCGTGATCTCGTCGCTGCCAAACACATCGGCCGTGTAGGTCTCGCGACACAGCCTGCGCAGCTGCTCGGCCGGCAGGTCGTCGGCATAAAGACGCAGGATCTCGAAGGCGAGCTCGGCGTAGGGCAGCGTGCGCCAGTGCGCGAGCGTCGCGCCGTCAATTCGCGGATAGCGCTCGGGCACGACGAGCCCGCCGTCGGGCGCAAGGCCGCCGAGCAGGATCTCGGTGAAGCGCGCCGGCTCCATGCCGCCGCGCGTGGACAGGTACTTCACTGCAGTTCTTCGAGACGGATGCGCACCACGCTCGAGAGCACCGTTTCCAGTGCCTCGATGCGCTCGATCGCGGTGACGATGCGCCGCTCGATCGTGCGATGCGTGAGCAGGATGATGTCGGTCTGGTTCTCGCCTTCGGCCGGTTCGCGCTGCAATGCCGCGTCGATCGAGATCTCGCCGTCGGCGAGGATGCGCGTGACGTCGGCGAGCACGCCGGGCTGGTCGGCTACGCGCAGGCGCAGGTAGTACGACGTCTGCACGTCGTCGATGGGCAGCACCGGCAGGTCGGACAGCGACTCGGCCTGGAACGCCAGATGCGGCACGCGGTTGCCGGGGTCGGAGGTCAAGGTGCGCGCGACGTCGACGAGATCGGCGATGACGGCGCTCGCCGTGGGCTCTGCGCCCGCGCCCTTGCCGTAATAGAGCGTTTGGCCGACCGCGTCGCCCTTGACCAGGACCGCGTTCATCGCGCCCTCGACGCTGGCGATCAGGCGCGACGCCGGGATCAGCGTGGGATGCACGCGCAACTCGAAGCCTTCGGGGCTCGTGTCGGTGCGCTCGCGCCGGCGCGTGATGCCGAGCAGCTTGATGCGGTAGCCCAGTTGCTCGGCGTAGCGGATGTCCTCGGCCTGCAGTTGCGTGATGCCCTCGACGTGGCACTTGTCGAACTGCACGGGAACGCCGAAGGCGATCGCCGACAGGATCGTGATCTTGTGCGCGGCGTCGATGCCTTCGATGTCGAAGGTGGGGTCGGCTTCGGCGTAGCCCAGGCGCTGCGCCTCGGCGAGCACGACGTCGAAGGTGAGCTTGCGCTCGCGCATCTCCGACAGGATGAAGTTCGTCGTCCCGTTGATGATGCCGGCGATCCACTCGATGCGGTTCGCGGTGAGCCCTTCGCGCAGCGCCTTGATGATCGGCACGCCGCCGGCCACCGCCGCCTCGAAGGCGACCATGACGCCGCGCTGCGATGCGGCTTGGAAGATCTCGTTGCCGTGCACGGCGAGCAGCGCCTTGTTGGCGGTGACGACGTGCTTGCCCTGCTCGATCGCCGCGAGCACGAGTTCGCGCGCGATGCCGTAGCCGCCGATCAGCTCGACGACGACGTCGATGTCGGGGTTCGCAATGACACTGCGCGCGTCGGCGACGACGTCGACGCCCTCGCCCACGCGCTGGCGTGCGCGGGCGACGTCGAGATCGGCGACCTGCACGATTTCGATGGGCCGGCCGGCGCGACGGCGGATCTCGTCCTGGTTGCGACGAAGGACGTCGAAGGTGCCGCCGCCAACGGTGCCGATGCCGAGCAGGCCGACGCGAACGGGGCCGAGTCTTCCGTTAGGTTGGACCGGGCTTGCGCTCACGCTGCGATCCGGATGAGGCCGTCCTTGCGGAACATCTCCTTGATGCCGCGCACCGCCTGGCGGATTCGCTGCTCGTTCTCGATCAGCGCGAAGCGGACGTGGTCGTCGCCGTACTCGCCGAAGCCGATGCCGGGCGAGACCGCGACCTTCGCCTCGTCGAGCAACTTCTTGGCGAACTCGAGCGAGCCCATCGCACGATACGGCTCGGGGATGCGCGCCCAGATGTACATCGACGCGCTCGGCACCTCGACCTCCCAGCCCGCCTCGTGCAGCGCGCGCGCGAGCACGTTGCGCCGCGTCTGGTACTTCAGGCGCGCTTCCTCGACGCACTCCTGCGGGCCGTCGAGCGCGGCGATGGCCGCCACCTGGATCGGCGTGAAGGTGCCGTAGTCGTGGTAGCTCTTCATGCGCGCCAGCGCGGCGACGATCTCGGCATTGCCCACCATGAAGCCGATGCGCCAGCCGGCCATGTTGTAGCTCTTGCTCATCGTGAAGAACTCGACGGCGACGTCCATCGCGCCCGGCACCTCCATGATCGACGGCGCGCGGTAGTCGTCGAAGACGATGTCGGCATAGGCGAGGTCGTGCACGACGATGATGTCGTGCTCGCGCGCCAGCTCCACGACGCGCTCGAAGAACGCGAGGTCGACGCACTTCGCCGTGGGATTGCTCGGAAAGCCGAGAATCATCATCTTCGGCTTCGGCGAGGTTTCGCGCACCGCGCGCTCGAGTTCCTCGAGGAAGTCCACGCCCGGCGTCATGCGCACCGGACGCGTGTCGGCGCCGGCGATCACCGCGCCGTAGATGTGGATGGGATAGCTCGGGTTCGGCACGAGTACGGTGTCGCCGCGATCGAGGGTGGCGAGCATCAGGTGCGCGATGCCCTCCTTCGAGCCGATGGTGACGATGGCCTCGGTGGCGGGATCGATGTCGACGTCGTAACGGCGCTTGTACCAGTCGGAGATGGCCTTGCGCAGGCGCGGGATGCCCTTCGAGATCGAATAGCCGTGCGTGTGCGGACGCTGCGAAGCCTCGACCAGCTTGTCGATGATGTGTTGTGGCGCCGGGCCGTCGGGGTTGCCCATGCTCAGGTCGATGATGTCCTCGCCGCGATGGCGCGCGGCCATCTTCAGCTCGCCCGTGATGTTGAACACGTACGGGGGCAGGCGCTGGATGCGAGAGAACTCGCGATGAAAGACCATGGGACGACTCCGTTGAACCGGAGAATGTAGCATTTTCACTCGTTTCGGAGCGTTTTCCGCCAATGAAACTGCACTCGGACAGGCCGGCCGGCGCCAACACCTTCACCGCCTACGGAGACGGGTGGTTCGACGTCAACGGCGAGCGTCACACGGGATCGGTACTCGTCGTCCCCGAGGCGGACGTCGTCGCATGGGGCGTCGTCGATTTCGAATCGCTGTCGGAGGCCGATTTCGAGCGGCTGGTCGCGCTCGCACCGGAATTGGTGCTGCTCGGCACCGGCACGCGCCAGCGCTTCCCGCATCCGCGGCTCACCGCGCCGCTGGCGCGCCGGCAGATCGGGGTCGAAGTGATGGATACGGGGGCGGCGTGCCGGACGTACAACATCCTGGCGGGGGAGGGTCGGAGGGCGCTGGCGGCGGTGTTGCCGACGGGGTGAGCGGCTGTGTTATGTTCGGTTCGCACCGACGCAACGCGTCGGTTCGATCCGCAGACCGGAGTTTCGTTGAGCGTTCCGATCGGCAGTCCGATTCCCGCTTTTCGCGCCGCCTCGACGGGCGGCGAGATCGACTCGGCGGATCTGAAGGGACGAAAGCTCGTCCTGTACTTCTACCCCAAGGACAACACGCCCGGCTGCACGCGCCAGGGCGCCGACTTCCGCGACCGGCACGACGACTTCGTGCAGGCCGGCGCAATCGTCCTCGGCGTGTCGCGTGACAGCGTGAAGTCGCACGCGAATTTCAAGTCGAAACTGCAGTTTCCCTTCGAGCTCGTCTCCGACGCCGACGAGGCGCTGTGCCGGGCATTCGACGTGCTTCGCGAGAAAAATCTGTACGGCCGGAAGGTGCGCGGCATCGAGCGCTCCACCTTCGTCTTCGACGCGGACGGCGTGCTCGTCCGCGAATGGCGCGGCGTACGGGTGCCGGGGCACGTCGAGGAAGTCCTCGAGTTCGTTCGCTCGCTCTGAGAAGCACCACGAATGCCGCTACCCAAGCCCCCAAGCAAGCCCGCCACCCTTCTCGACCTGACCAGCGCCGTGCAGGCACGCGCGAAACGCGCCGGCGAAGAAGGCAGTGCCCCGCCATCGCCTGCACCGGCGCGCGAGAAGGAAGAGACGCCGGCGCGCGTCGTGCCGATGCGCGGGAAGGCGCGCGTCGAAGAAGCCGAAGCCGCGCCTCGCACCGAAGAGCGGCCACGCCGCGGCGTCGCCACTGCGCAACTGCCGGCGGTGCTGAAGGCAACGCCTGCGCCGGCGCCAAAGACGACGGCTGCAACGACAGAGACGACGCAGCCGACCCGGATCGCCAAGACAGCTACGAAGCAAGCCGCGCAACCGTCGACGAAACGGCAACCGTCGGCACAGCCCTCGCTGCAGGCATCGGCGCCCCCTGCCGTCCTGCCGATCGCGAAGGCGACGCCGGACTCGGCGCGCAAGGCTCCGCGCCCCGCACGCGCTGACAGCGAAACGCGCGCCCGCCCGCGCACGAGTCCTGAAGTGCCGAAGCTCTTCGTGCTCGACACCAACGTGCTTATGCACGACCCGAGCAGCCTGTTCCGCTTCGCCGAGCACGACATCTACCTGCCGATGATGACGCTCGAGGAACTCGACGACCACAAGAAGGGCATGTCGGAGGTCTCGCGCAATGCACGGCAGGTCAGCCGCACGCTCGACGAACTGATCGAGGCGGCCGGCGAAGGCGACATTACCGACGGCATACCGCTCGCTGCACTGGGCAACCGCGACGCGGGCGGGCGAATGTTTTTCCAGACGCAAGCGATCGCATCGATGCTGCCGTCGGGGCTGCCGATCGGCAAAGCCGACAACCAGATCCTCGGCGTCGTTCGCGCACTGCAGGAGCGGCTGCACGACCGGCAGGTGGTGTTGGTGTCGAAGGACATCAACATGCGGATCAAGGCCCGGACGATGGGCCTTCCGGTCGAGGACTATTTCAACGACCAGGTCCTCGAGGACACCGACCTGCTCTACACGGGCGTGCTGCGCCTGCCCGACGACTTCTGGGAGAAGCACGGCAAGGGCATCGAGTCGTGGCAGCAGGGCGGCTACACCTTCTACCGGATCACCGGGCCGCTCGTCTCGTCGTTGTTGCTGAACCAGTTCGTCTGGTCCGAAGGCGAGATGCCGCTGCTCGCGAAGGTGCGCGAGATCGCCGGACGCACCGCGGTGCTGCAGACGCTACGCGACTACGGTCACGGCAAGAACGCCGTCTGGGGTATCACCGCGCGCAACCGCGAACAGAACTTCGCGCTGAACCTGCTGATGGACCCGGAGGTCGACTTCGTCACGCTGCTCGGCCAGGCCGGCACCGGCAAGACGCTGATCACGCTCGCCGCGGGACTCGTGCAGGTACTCGAATCGAAGCGCTACACCGAGATCGTGATGACGCGCGCGACGGTGCCAGTGGGCGAGGACATCGGCTACCTGCCGGGTACCGAGGAGGAGAAGATGCAGCCGTGGATGGGCGCGCTCGAGGACAACCTCGAGGTGCTCAACCGCAGCGATCCGTCGGCCGGCGAATGGGGACGCGCAGCGACCAACGACCTGATCCGCTCGCGCGTGCGCGTGAAGTCGATGTCGTTCATGCGCGGGCGCACCTTCACCAACAAATACCTGATCGTCGACGAGGCGCAGAACCTGACACCGAAGCAGATGAAGACACTGGTTACGCGCGCGGGCCCGGGGACGAAGGTCGTCTGCATGGGGAACATCGCACAGATCGACACGCCATATCTCACCGAGGGGTCGTCGGGGCTGACGTACGTGGTCGACCGCTTCAAGGGATGGCCGCATGCGGGGCATGTGACGCTGCAGCGGGGGGAGCGGTCGAGGTTGGCGGACTTTGCGGCGGAGGTGCTTTAGAGCTTCCTTGCGCCCGGATCTTCAGCCGGCGTTGCGCAGCGCCTGCAGTTCCTGCTCCGCGACGTCCAGGCGCACCTTGCCGACGGAGACAAGCCGCTGCGCGAGTTGCTCGATTTCGTCGCCGCGAGCTCCCGCCATCATGGCGATGTTCTGCGCATGTAGCGCCATGTGGCCCTTCTGGATGCCGGTGGTGGCGAGAGCCTTGAGCGCCGAGAAATTCTGCGCGAGACCCACTGCGGCGATGATCCGAGCGAGTTCGGCGGCCGACTCGACGCCGAGGATCTTCAAGGCGACGCGCGCGGTCGGGTGCAGTTTCGTGGCGCCGCCCAGTAGGCCGACGGCCATCGGAATCTCGATCGTGCCGGCAAGGTCGCCGTCGCTCGTACGCTCCCAGGCGGTGAGGCTTGTGTAGCGGCCGCTCCGCGCAGCGTAGGCATGGGCGCCCGCCTCGACGGCCCGCGTGTCGTTGCCCGTTGCGAGCACGACAGCCGAGACGCCGTTCATGATTCCCTTGTTGTGCGTCGCCGCCCGATATGGGTCGGCCTCGGCAAAGCGGTAGGCCGAGACGATGCCCGCGCAGACCTCGCCGCCTCCGATCTCGAGACTTTTCCAGGTACAACGCGCGCGCGCGAGCCTGCGATCGGCGAGATTCGACAGGATGCGAAGGTAAACACGGCCTCCCGTCCAAGCGGCGATCGACGGTGCGAGTTTCTCGGCCATCGTATTAACGGCATTCGCGCCCATCGCATCACGCGTGTCGACGACGAGATGCGTGATCACCATCGGTCCGTCACGCGTGTCCAGAACGCGAACCTCCACATCACGGAACCCGCCGCCAAACTTCAGCAGCAGCGGGTCGCAATCGTCGCAGACCGCCCGGATTTCAGCGCGTCGCTCCAGGATACGCAAGCGCGCGTGTTCCGGGTCGCGAACATCGACGAGTTGGATCTGCGCGATCATCAGCGTGCCGGACATCGAGGTGACGAACCCTCCCGCGTCGTAGCACTGTCGCCCCGCGTTGCAGACGGCAGCGACGACCGACGACTCTTCGGTGGCCATCGGCACCAGTCGATCCACGCCGTCGATCCGCAAATTCGTCGCGATGCCCATCGGCACATTCAGCGTGCCAACACAGTTCTCGATCAAACGATCGGCAACGTCGGAAGGCAGGTTTCCGGTGTCCGACAGATGCCGACACTCGTCGTCGGACAGGTCGGCGAAACTGCGCACTGCGTCGATCCTCTCGGATACCGACAGCTTGTGGAAGCCGGCAATCCGGCTGTTGCGAACGGAATCGATCATGATCGTTTCTCGCGACGAATCGGCTGGGGACGTTAGCGCGCGGACATCATCCGCGGCAGCCAGGTGACAAGGTCGGGAAAGGCCGCGCAGGTCGCCAGTCCGAGCGCCTGCAACAGAAAGAACGGCAGGATGCCGGCGTAGACCTGGTCCATGCCGATCGAAGGCGGCAGCGTTCCCTTTATGTAGAACAGTGTGTAACCGAAAGGCGGGCTGATGTAGCCCATCTGGATCGTGATTGCGTACAGCACGCCGAACCACAATTCGTCGAAGCCGAGCAGCTTCACGATTGGAATGAAAACTGGCACCGTGAGCAGGATGATGCCGATCTCGTCGAGCACGGTTCCGAGGAAGACGAGCACGAGCATCATCGCGCCGAGCACAAACCAGCGGTTCGCCTGCAGACCGCGCACGAAATCGAGCAGCGCGTCGGCGCCGCCGAGTCCGGTGAAGATCGCGACGTAGGCCTTCGCCCCGATCGTGATCCACAGGATCATCGACGTCGCCTTCAGGGTATCGATGCCCGCCTCGCGCAGCATGGGCAGGTTGACGCGCCGCGCGGCCAACGCGGGCACGAGCGCGCCAGCCACCCCCACCGCCGCTGATTCGGTTGGAGTAGCGACACCGAAGAAGATCGACCCGAGGACGAGGAGGATGAGTAACGCCGGGAAAACGAGTGTCTTCAGCGCAACGAGCTTGACGCGCAACGCGACGTGCGTCGCCGATTCGTCCAGCGGGACCTGGTCGGGGCGAAGCCAGGCGACGATGAGGATGTAACTCGCATATAGCGTCGCGAGCAGCAGGCCCGGCACGATACCGGCGATCAGCATCTGTCCGATCGAGATCTGCGCCGTCACCGCGTAGACGATCGTGAGCACGGAAGGCGGGATGAGGATCCCTAGCGTGCCCGATGCACAGATCGTGCCGAGCGCGAGCTTCGGCGCGTAGCCGCGGCGCAGCATCTCGGGCAGCGCGAGGATGCCCATTGCAGTGACAGCAGCACCGACGACCCCGGTCATCGCCGCCATCACGACGCAGATGAAGACGGTTCCGACCGCGAGCCCGCCGCGAACACGCCCGAACCACAACTCCATCGCGCGATACAACGCCTCGATCACGCCCGAGCGCTGCAGGATCACCGCCATCAGTATGAACAACGGAATGGCGAGCAGCGCTTCGGAGCGCATCGTGTCGAAGATCTGCAGCACGACGACGACGACGGCCGCCTCGTTCCACAGCGTCACGGTGAAGAGCAGCGAAAGACCGCCAAGCACGAACGCGATCGGCAGGCCGGTGAGCATGAACACCGCCAGGCCGCCAAACATCAGCAGCAGGATCGTCGTGGAACTCACTGCACGATTTCCGCGGAGTCGGCTGTCTCGACGGCGCGGACCGCAGGGTCATCGAAGACCGTGTACAGGAACTCGACGAGCGCCTGCAGCAGCATCAGCAGCAACGACAGTGGAACGACGAGCTTGGTCGGCCAGATCGGCGGATTCCACGCCGAGAAACTCGTTTCGCGATACTCCCACGCGCTCCAGGCGGCCGGGATGCTGTAGAGGAGCAGGATCACGCAGAAGGCTGCAATCACCGGGAAGTTGAGCAGGTCGAGCACGCGGTTGGCGCGCGACGAAAGGCGCTGGCGCGCGAGATCTAGCGAGACATGGCCGCGAAGGTGCAGCAGGTACGGTCCGCCGAGGAGGAAGTACGGGCCCAACAGCAGCACTGCGAGTTCCATCCCCCACACCGTGGGCGAATGGAACACGTAACGCGAGACGACCTCGAATAGCATCACCGGAACGACGACCGCCATCAGCCAGATGGCGGCCAGGAACACAAGCCGGTTCAGCCGCGTTATCGCGTTCGCGACGGTACTCAACCAACCTGGCACGCGCGCGCCTGCTGCAATTGCCTACGGTTCACCAACCGAGACGCGACTTCAGAGCAGCCGCAGCTCCTTCAGGAACGCGATCTGGCTGTCGAGCACCTTTGTGGCCAGCGCATCCTGCTTCGTGGCGGTGCGCCACGCGTCGACGGCCTTCCCGCGCGCGCCCGCGATGTCATCCGGCGCGAGCTGGAGGATCTCGCAGCCCTTGGCGCGGTACTTGTCGAGGACGGTCGCGTCACTGACCAGTATGTGCTGTCGCAGCAAGCCCGAGATTTCGCGCGCGGCCACAGCGAGCGCAGCCTTGTATTCGGCAGGCAGCTTCTCGTACGCGGCCCGGTTCGCGACGTACGAGGTGGCGGTCGTGGGTTGGTGCACTCCGGGAAGGATCACGTACTTGGCGACTTCGGCCAGTCCCGCCTCGTAGTTCGCAGTGAGGTCGCCGCGGTCGGCAATGTCGATGACGCCCTTGTCGAGCGCGCTGTAGACCTCTCCCGTGGGCAGTGGCGTGACGGCCACGCCGAAGGCCCCCATCACCGACGAGGCGAGACCGACGAACCGGCCCTTCTTGCCGGAGAGGTCGGCGATCTTGTGGATCGGCACCTTCGAGTGGATCGGCTCCTGGCCGTAGACGGTCGGGGCAATGTAGAAAAGTCCGGCAGGCGCGTAGGCCTGTCGCGCGAGATCGAGGCCGCCACGCTCGTAGAACCAAGCTTCGAACTGGTCGCTCTCGGGAAAGCCGAACGGGACCGTGCTCGTGAAGGCGAATGAGGGAATCTTCCCGGCCTCGTAGCCGTCGAAGGTCTTCATCAGCTGAAAGGCACCGCCGCGTACGGCGTCGAAGGCCTGCGCTGCCGGCACGATCTGCCCGGCCGCGAAGAGATCGATCTTGAAGCGGCCCCCGGTCAACTCCCCGACGCGGGCGACGAAGCGCTCCTCGAACTTCTGCGGCGTCGTTCCACCGTCCCACAACGCCTGCATCCGCCAGGTGACTGCCGGCGACTGTGCACGCGCGATAGCGGGAAACACGAGAGCCCCGGCGGCGCTACCTGCCGCGGCAACTTTCAGAACCTTGCGACGCGAGGGGGTGAGACCGCTCATGATGTTCTCCTTTGTTTGGCGAGTCGGGCTTCGAGCGATGGTAGGGGTACGGACGGACCGCGGACAAGGTACAGTTGGAGCGGCGATCCACGCTCCGTACCACCGCCGGATGCAGTACGGTCGTTCATCCACATTCCCGATGCATGACTCCACCCTCACCTCGCAGCTCGTCGAACGGCTGCGTGGCATGATCGACGACGGATTGCTCGCGCCTGGGGCGCGGATGCGTTCGTTGCGCGATGCCGCTCGCGAGGAAGGTGTCTCGAAGAACACGATGGTCGAGGTCTACGAGCGGCTCGTCGCGCTCGGCCAGCTCGATGCCCGACCCGGTGCCGGCTTCTTCGTGCGTGGAACGCTGCGCACGGCGGCCGAGCGCCCGGCTCACGTAGCCGAGGCGGTCGACGTCGTCTCGCTGCTGCGCGAGCAACTCGAGCAGCAGTACGAGGTGCGCATCGGAGACGGACGGCTTCCGCCCGCGTGGCTCGCGGGCACCGAACGAATGCTTTCCATACGCTCGACTCGCGCCGCCGAGGAGGTCGAGACAGACCACGGCTACGGTAGTCCTTGGGGCTATGCGCCGTTGCGCGAACGGATCGCGCTGCTGCTCGCCGAGCGCTCGATCCGCGTGCGCACACCGCAGATCCTGCTCACGCAGGGAGCGAACCACGCGCTCGACCTCATCGTTCGTCACTTGCTTCGGCCGCAAGATCCCGTTCTGGTCGACAGCCCGGGCTACTACCCGTTGTTCGGCAAGCTCAAGCTCGCCCAGGTACGTCTCGTCGGCGTGCGACGTGGTGCCGACGGTCCGGACCTCGACGACCTCGTCGCGAAGGCTGCGCAACATCGGCCGAAGGTCTTTTTCACGCAGTGTTTCGGGCACAACCCGACCGGCGGAGCAATCGGGCTGTCGACCGCGCATCGTCTGCTACAGATCGCTTCGCAACACGATTTCCTCGTGGTCGAAGACGATCCTTTCGCTGATCTGATGGCGACATCGCTGCCCAGGCTCGCTGCACTCGACCAGCTCGAACGCGTCTTGTATGTGGGGAGCTTCTCCAAGACGCTGTCTGCCAGCCTGCGCGTCGGCTACGTCGCGACGCATCCCGCCCTTGCGGCGGAGCTACGCGACCTGAAGATGGTGACGAGCGTCAGCACGTCCGATTACGTCGAACGTGTCGTGCACCGGTTGATCGTTCGCGGACATTATCGGCGGCACGTGCGCCGCCTCAGCGCGCGACTGCAAACCGCTGAAGCCGACGCGATCGATGCACTTGAGCGCGTCGGCCTGCGCGTTCGCACAGGCAGTGGCGGCGGCTACTACCTCTGGGCAGAACTTCCGGACGGCGTCGACGAGCAGCGGTTGACGCGCTTCGCAGCAGAGCGCGGAATTTTTCTCGCACCGGGCTCTGTATTCCGCGTCGACAAGCGTGACGACGAGCACGCGCTGCGCATCAACGTCGCCTACGCGACCGATCGCAGGTTCCTGGCATTCCTGCGAGAGCAACTGCAGGCGTCGCGAACGAAGTGAGCACGATCGGCGACCGTTGGAATCCCGACACCTACCCGCTCGTGTAGTTCTCGAACTTCGTGTACTGCCCGACGAAGGTCAGGCGCACGGTCCCGATCGGCCCGTTGCGCTGCTTGCCGATGATGATCTCGGCAACTCCCTTGTCGGTCGAGTCGGGGTTGTAGACCTCGTCGCGGTAGATGAAGACGATGACGTCTGCATCCTGCTCAATTGCTCCCGATTCCCTGAGGTCCGACATCACCGGCCGCTTGTTCGGTCGCTGCTCGAGCGAGCGGTTCAACTGCGACAGCGCGATCACCGGGCAGTCGAGCTCCTTCGCGAGCGCCTTCAGCGAACGCGAGATCTCGGAGATTTCGGTGGCGCGGTTCTCGCCGGTGGAGGTCGACGACATCAGCTGGAGGTAGTCGACGACGATCAGGCCCAGCCGTCCGCACTGACGTGACAGGCGGCGCGCGCGAGCGCGCAGCTCGAGCGCGTTCAACGCCGGCGTCTCGTCGATGAACAGCTGCGCGTCCTGCATCTTCTGGATCGCGCTGGTCAACCGCGGCCAGTCGTCGTCGACCAGACGCCCGGTGCGCAGGCGCTGCTGGTCGAGTCGGCCCACCGAGCAGACGAGGCGCATCGCGAGTTGCGTGGCGCCCATCTCCATCGAGAACACGGCGACCGGCAAGCCCTGGTCGACGGCGACGTGCTCCGCGATGTTCAACGAGAACGCGGTCTTCCCCATCGACGGGCGACCCGCGACGATCACCAGATCCCCCGGCTGCAGCCCCGACGTCATCCGATCCAGATCGACGTACCCCGTGGGCACGCCGGTGACGTCGTTCGGATTGTCCTGGTTGTACAGCTCGTCGATGCGCTCGACGACCTTGCCGAGCAGGTCGGGCAGCGGCTGGAAGCCGGCCTGCCCGCGCGCGCCGTCTTCGGAGATCTGGAAGACCTTCGATTCGGCTTCGTCGAGCAGCTGGCGAGTGTCCTTGCCGGCCGGGTTCAGCGCCGACGTGGAGATGGCGTCGGCGGTGGAGATGAGTTTGCGCAGCACCGCGCGGTCGCGGACGATTTCCCCGTAGCGGCGGATGTTCGCCGCCGACGGCGTTTCCTGCGCGAGCGCGTTCAGGTAGACGAGTCCGCCGGCGTCGTCGTCCTTGCCGGCAACCTTCAGCGCCTCGAAGACGGTGACGACGTCGGCCGGATGGCTGCGCTCGATCAGCCGGCCGATCTGGTGCCAGATCAGCCGGTGGTCGTAACGATAGAAGTCGTCCTCGCGCAGCAGGTCGGCCACGCGGTCGAAGGCCGTGTTGTCGAGCAGCAGCCCGCCGAGCACCGCCTGCTCGGCTTCGATCGAGTGCGGCGGCACGCGCAGCGCCGCGATCTGCGGATCGACGGATGCCGCGTCGTGCGGAACCGCGGACATCGCTACGCGCTTCGACAGGTCGTCGTTTACGAGGAAGCGGTTCGCGGCCTCAGGCCGTCTCGCCGACCACCGACACCGCGATCTCGACGACGACGTCGCTGTGCGGCGCCACCTCGATCGGGTATTCGCCCACCGCCTTCAGCGGGCCCGACGGCATGCGCACCATCTGCTTCTCGACCTCGAAGCCCTGCTTCTTCAGGCTTTCGGCGATGTCGAAGTTGGTGACCGAACCGAACAGCCGACCGTCGACGCCGGCCTTCTGCACGATGCGCACGTTCGTGCCGGCCAGGCGATCGCCGAGCGCGCGCGCGGCCGCGAGCCGCTCGCCCTGCACTTTCTCGAGCTCGGCGCGACGGTTCTCGAATTCCTGAATCGCGACGGGCGTGGCGCGGCGCGCCTTTCCGGTAGGGATCAGGTAGTTGCGCGCGAAGCCGTCGCGCACCTTGACGACGTCGCCCAGCTGACCGAGGTTGACGACTTTCTCGAGCAGGATGATCTGCATTTGCGTTCCCGCGCCTTCAATGATTGTCGGTGTACGGCAGCAGCGCGAGGAAGCGCGCACGCTTGATCGCGTCCTGCAGCTGGCGCTGGTAACGCGCCTTCGTGCCGGTGAGCCGCGCCGGAATGATCTTGCCGGTGTCGGTGATGAAGTCCTTCAGCAGGTCGACGTCCTTGTAGTCGATCCACTCGATCTTCTCCGCGGTGAAGCGGCAGAACTTCTTGCGCTTGAACAGCGCGCTCTGCGCCGGACGGCGCGTCTTCTTGTCTTTCGAACCACGACGGAAGGTTGCCATGGGAGGTCCTTTGGTTGTTCAGGTTGGCTCGCCGCTCGATGTCGGAGCGGGAGCGAATTCGGTGACGTGCACGACGAGCGACTTCGACTGGCGGCGACGCGGCGCGAGGAATCCATCGACGAGGATCGACGCGCCGAGTTGCAGCCGGTCGGCGCGCGCAGCGATCGCTCCGGCGAAACGCAGCGCGACATCGAACTCGAGCTGGCGCGACTGTCCGGCCTCGGTCGCCTCGGACCGGTGGCTCAGCCGTGCGCCGAGCATCGCGATTCCCGCCGGCGTATAGCGCAGCGCTTCGCGCTCGGTGAGGGTGCCGCTCAACTGCACTCGATTCTGCACGCCGGCCGATTACCGCTGGCCGTTCAGCCGGCCGCTCGTTCGCGCTCGCCGGGCCGCTCCGAAGACCGCTCGGGGGACCGCTCCGACGATCGCTCCGTCGGACGATCGGATCCCGGGGGCGGCGCTTCCGACGAAGCCGCCTTGCGCGCGTCTTCGCGCTGGATCTGCTTCCACATCGGCGACGGAGCCGTTTCGGCCTTCTTCATCGCGACGACCAGATGCCGCAGCACGGCGTCGTTGAAGCGGAACGCGTGCTCGAGTTCGTCGAGTGACGGCTGACCGACCTCGATGTTCATCAGCACGTAGTGCGCCTTGGCCATCTTCTGGATCGGGTAGGCGAGTTGGCGGCGCCCCCAGTCTTCGACCCGATGAACCTTGCCCTGCTGGGCCTCGATCATCGCCTTGTACCGCTCGAGCATCGCGGGCACCTGCTCGCTCTGGTCGGGGTGGACGATGAGCACGATCTCGTAATGACGCATCGATTCTCCTGGTGCGGAGGCGAGCAGCGCGAATCCGACGACGGACCGGGACGACTCGATTCGAGCCGAACGGTTTCGCTTCGGGTGGCCGCCAGGGGAAATGGGCGGGCCGCGCCGCAGGCTTCCTTGTGGACGAAGGCCGCCGGTGTCCTGCGTCGAAGCACCGTGCGGCAAGGAACCGGCGATTATAGCGTGTTCAGATCGGAGCGTGAACAGGCCTAGTCGAGGTAGTAGTCGATGGTCGAGACGACGCGCACTTTCTTGATGTGCGGCGTGCTCGCGTCGCGGTCGGCGATCGAGAACTGGCCCTGCGAGGCTCGGCGGATGCTGCCGAGCCGGCTGCCGGAGTCCTCGGCGAACTTCGTCGCCGCCGCGCGCGCGTTGCGCGTGGCCTCCTCCAGCATCGAAGGCTTGATGTCGTTGAGCTTGGTGAACAGGAACTGCGGCTCGGCGCCCTGCTCCGAGCCGAGGACGATGCCTTCGGCGCCGAGCGCAACGAGCCGGCTCATCGTGGCGCGCACGCGCTCGACGTCGGGCGTGTACACGGTGACCGTCGCGCGTCCGGTATAGCGGAACTCCCCGCGCTGTGGATCGCCCCATTCGCGGGCCTGCTTGTCGACGACGTGCGGCGGCGAGACGCTCAGCTGCTCGCGAGGGAAACCGGCGCCGCCGAGGAATTCGACGATGCGCTGGCTCGTTCGATCGAGATCGCGGTACAGCGCGGCGACGTCGTTTCCGGCCGCCGAGTGCGCGATCGGCCAGATCGCCAGATCGGCAGGCACTTCGCGTTCCGACAGTCCCTTGACCTCGACGCTGCGGTCGAGCAGCCGGAAGTCGCGCACCGAACGTGCGATCTGCCAGGCGCCGAGGACGAGCGCCAAGCCCAGCAGACCGCCGAGGATCGCCGCGGCCAGCGGCCGACGCGGGGACGGGTTGCGGGCGGAAGCTGCGGGCTGCGTGTCTTGCATCGGGTCGATGGTAGCGAAGGTGGTCGCGATCAACTGGTGACGGGCGGTTCCGCCTGGTCCCAACCGTCGCGCACGCCGGCGTACAGCGCCTGCAGGATCACCCGCTCGCGCGCCTCGATCGCTTCGAGAAAGCCGAACGCGCCGCCGATCGCGCGAAACGCCTCGAAACCGCGCACGAGGAAGTCCTGCATCTCGGCCAGGCCGGCCAGCTGCGCGGGCCTCGCCATCGACTTCAGCAGCCGGCCGATCATCGGCCGGCGCACGAGGCGATCGAGCGAATGGCCGATCGCCTCGATCAGCGCGAGTTGACGCTCGCGCTCGGCGCGCGAGCCGGCGCGGCGATAGGCGTCGGCGTAGCGCGCGGCATCGATGCGCGCGACGTCCTCCTCCGACAACTCGCGGGCGAGCGCGAGATCGAGCCGCTCCGACAGCGCGTCCATCTCGATCGCATCGGCGATCGTCTCGAGCGCCGCGTCGGGCAGCAGGCGCACCATCGTCGGCACCAGCCGCGCCAGTTCGGCGTCACGCCGCGAGAAGTCCTTCGCTCCGTACAGGTCGTCGAGAAAGAAGCGGGCAGCCGCGGCGTACCGCGGGTCTTCGAGCAGGCACCGGTGCGTGCGCGTCAGACGCTGCGCCTGCCACTGCTTAACGGCTTGGACCGCTGCGCGCGTGTGCGCATCGGCGGCGACCTCCCGACGCAGCCGCGCGACCTCGGCGGCGCAGGCTTCCAGTCTTGCTCCCGGTTTCATGCGGCGACAGTTTGCGCTGCACGCCGCTCGAACGAAACCGTGGCATTAGAGGCGACCCTCTAACGCCGACGCCTAGAATCGGCGCGATGGCTACACGACGCGACTTCCTGAAGCTCGGTGTCGGCAGCGCGGTGCTGCTGGGTGCCTTCGGCATTGCTTCGCGATTCGTCGGCCGCCATGCGGTCGACGACCGTCGCGAAGTGCTGCGCGCGGTGATCCCCGCGGTGCTCGAAGGTGCCCTGCCCTCCGCACCCGAGCAGCGCGCGCACGCGATCTCGACAGCGCTTGCCGACGTCGAGGCGACGATCGCGGGACTGCCCCAGGCGTCGCAGGACGAGATCGCGGCGCTGTTCCTCGCGCTCGCTGCCGCGCCTTCGCGCCTGCTGCTCGCCGGGCTGGCGAAGCCGTGGACGGAGGCCAGCGTCGACGAGGTCGCCGAGGTGCTGCAGGGCTGGCGCACGCACCGCCTCACGCTGCTGCAGAGTGCCTATCACGCCTTCCACGACCTGATCCTCGGCGCCGCCTACGCCGACGAAGCGCGCTGGGCGGACATCGGCTATCCCGGTCCGCCGCGATTCTGACGCTGCAGGAGCGCCCGACGATGAGCTTCCCCGATCCGATCACCGAGGGCCTGCGCCGTGGCTGGTCGGTGCTCGACGCCGATGCACCGTCGCTGCCCGGCGAGGCGCAGTTCGACGTCGTGATTGTCGGCAGCGGCGCCGGCGGCGGAACGACGGCCGAAATCCTCTCCCACGCAGGGCTGCGCGTCCTGCTCGTCGAAGAAGGGCCGCTGCGCAGTTCGCGCGACTTCCGCATGCGCGAGTCGGAGGCGTATCCGCAGCTGTACCAGGAGTCGGCGGCGCGTCGCACGAAGGACCAGGCGATCGGCATCCTGCAGGGGCGCTGCGTGGGCGGCTCGACCACGGTGAACTGGACGTCGAGCTTTCGCACGCCCGCAGGAACGCTCGCGTTCTGGCGCGACCGCTTCGGGCTCGAAGGCTTCGACGAGCAGGCGATGGCGCCGTGGTTCGAGCGCATGGAGCGGCGACTGTCGATCGCGCCGTGGGCGACGGCGCCGAACGAGAACAACGGCATCCTGCGTCGCGGCGCCGAGCGCCTCGGCCTGAATCCCGCGGCGATCCCGCGCAACGTGCGCGGCTGCCTGAATCTCGGCTACTGCGGCGTCGGTTGCCCGACCAACGCGAAGCAGTCGATGCTGGTGACGACCATCCCGTCGGCGCTGGACGCCGGCGCGACGCTCTACGCGCGCGCGCGCGCCGCACGGCTCGTCGTCGAGAACGAGCGCGCCGTCGCGCTCGAGATCGACTGGCTCGACGCGACGGGCACGCGGCCGAGCGGGCGCCGCACCCGCGTGAAGGCGGCGCACTTCGTGCTCGCGGCCGGCGCGATCGCTTCGCCCGCGCTGCTGATGCGCTCGGGCGCGCCCGACCCGCATGGCCTGCTCGGCGCGCGCACCTTCCTGCATCCGGTCGTGGTTTCGGCGGCCGTCTTCGACGAGATCGTCGGCGGCTGGGCGGGCGCGCCGCAAAGCATCTACGTAGACCACTTCCTGCACGATGCGCCGATCGACGGGCCGATCGGCTACAAGCTCGAGGCGCCGCCGATCCACCCGGTGCTGTTCGCGACGACGATGACCGGCTTCGGCGCCGAGCACCGGCGCCGGATGCTCGACTTTGCCCATATGCAGGCGACGATCGCGCTGCTACGCGACGGTTTTCACGAACGTTCGCCAGGCGGACGCGTGGAGTTGCGCGACGACGGCTCGCCGGTGCTCGACTATCCGCTCGACGATTTCGTTCTCGAAGGCGCGCGGCGCGCGCTGCTGTCGATGGCCGAGATCCAGTTCGCCGCCGGCGCTCGCACGGTGCAGCCCGCGCATGAAATGTCCGCGGCGTATCGGAGCTGGCGCGAGGCGCGCGAAGCGATCGCCGCGTTGCCGATGAAGCCGCTGCTCTCGCGCGTGGTCTCGGCGCACGTGATGGGCGGCTGCCGCTTCGGAGTCGACGCCGCACGCGGCGTCGTCGATCCGGACGGCGTGCACTGGCAATGGCGCAACGTGTCGGTGCACGACGGGTCGCTGTTCCCGACCTCGATCGGAGCGAACCCGCAGCTGTCGATCTACGGCTTCACGGCACGGCTGTCGGCCGGGCTCGCGCAGCGCCTGACCGGTCGCGCGCCGGCGGCGGCGACTGCGCCACGAGAAACGGCGGCGACCGGATGATGCGGCGTCTGCTGACGACGCTGATCGCGTTGCTCGCGGTCGGCATCGTCGCACTCGCCGCGTGGCTGCATCGCAGTCACGGTTGGCATCCGCTTGCCGCATTCGCGTTCGCGCTGCTCGTGCCGGTCGTCTTGGACGCAGCGCTACTGGGCGTGCAGTTCGCCTTCGGCGCCTGGTTCCGCTCGCGGGAGGCGCCGCACGCCCACTACGGCCTGGCGATGACACTGCGCGCGTGGGGCGCGGAGATCGCTGCATCGCTGCGCACCTTCTTCTGGGCGCAGATCCGGTACGGGAACGCGCCGCTGCCCAGCGCCGAGGACGGCTCCCGCACGCCGGTGCTGCTCGTGCACGGCTACATCTGCAACCGGGGCATCTGGCGCCCGTTTGCGCAGTGGCTCTCCACGCGCGGGCACCCGGTCGGATCGGTGAACCTAGAGCCGGTGTTCGGCACGATCGACGACTACGTGCCGATCGTCGCAGATGGGGTCCGCCGGCTGCGCGAACGCACCGGAGCCGCTCGCATCGCGCTCGTCGCACACAGCATGGGCGGCGTCGTGGTGCGCGCGTACCTGGCGAGCGAGGGCGACCCACCGGTGTGCGCCGTGGTCACGCTCGGCTCGCCGCACGCGGGCACCTGGCTCGCGCGACTGGGCTACGGACGCAACGTCGCCGAGATGCTTCCGGATGGCCCGTGGCTGGGCGCGCTCGCGGCACGGGAAACGTCGGCGAAGTGCGCGCTCTTCACGACGATCTGGTCGCCGCACGACAACATCGTGATGCCGCAGCAGGCGTCGCAGCGCCTGGCCGGCGCGACCGCGGTCGCGGTGCCGGGGCGCGGGCACCTGCAACTCGCCTACGACGCCACCGTCTGGCGCATCGCCGCCGAGGCGGTGGATGCGCGCTGCGCAGGCACCATCGATGCGACCGACGCGCTCAGAAGTGAATGCCGCGCATCATCTGCTGCAACGCCTCCTGGTCAGGCGTGATCTTCGCCGGCGCGCCGCCTGCGGCCGCGCTCGACTCGGGGAACATGCGGAACGACGTGTTCATCACGATCTGCGCGACCCGGGGCATCAGCGCGTGCAGCACCTCGCCAGCGACGCCCAGGCGCGTGGCGATGCGCACCGGCTTGTAGACGATCGCCTGCGTCACGAGGTCGGCCGCCTCCTCGGGTGTGAGCGTGGGCGCGTTGCGGTACAGGCCGGTGGGCGCGATCATCGGCGTGCGCACCAGCGGCATCGCCACCGACGTGAACGTGATGCCGACGTCGGCGAATTCGCTCGCCGCGCAGCGCGTCCACGCGTCGAGCGCGGCCTTCGACGCCACGTAGCCGGAGAAGCGCGGCGCGTTCGTCAGCACGCCGATCGAGCTGATGTTCACGACGTGGCCGCTGCGTCGCTCGATCATCGCCGGCAGCATGCCCATCGTCAGGCGCACGGCGCCGAAGTAGTTCAGCTGCATCAGCCGCTCGAGATCGTGAAAGCGCCCGAAGGTGCTCTCGATGCCGCGCCGGATCGAGCGGCCGGCGTTGTTCACCAGCACGTCGACGTGGCCGTAGGTATCGTGCAGCCAGCGCACGAAGCGATCGCAGTCGTCGGCGTCGCTCAGGTCGCAGGCGAAAGTGACGAGCTCGCGGCCGTCGCCCTGCACGGCTACGCGTGCCGCTTCGAGCTTCGCCGGGTCGCGCCCGCAGATGATCGTCGTCGCTCCGGCGGCCGCCACGCGGCGAGCGGCGGCCAGCCCGATGCCCGACGAACCACCGGTGATCAGCACGACCTTGCCGGCGACCTGTCCACGCAAGGTGCGATCGATCGCGAGTTCCGGGTCGAGATGGCGCTCCCAGTAGTCCCACAGCACCCACGCATAGTCGTCGAGCCGCGGGCAGGCGATGCCGGTGCCTTCCAGCGCGGCGATTGCCTGGCGTGAATCGAAGCGCGTCGGGTAGTTGACGAACTGCAGGATGTCGGGCGGCAACCCGAGGTCGTGCATCAGCGCGTCGCGGATGCGCCGCACCGGCGCGAGCGCGAGCGCGGCGCGCCGGATGTGCCGCGGGATCAGTCCGATCAGCGCGGCGTTGATCCGGATCGACATCTGCGGCGCGTGCGCCGCCTTCGCAAAGACGTTCAGCACGTCGCCGACGCGCAGCGGATGCGGGTCGACCAGGTGGAAGCACTTGCCGTCGAGGCCGCGCGCGTGCGCGATGTGGTCCATCGCGGCAACGACGTAGTCGACCGGCACGATGTTGATGCGCCCGCCCTCGATGCCGACCATCGGCATCCATTGCGGCAGGAGTCGGCGCAACCGCTGCAGCGGCTTGAAGAAGTACATCGGGCCGTCGACCTTGTCGATCTCGCCGGTGCGCGAGTCGCCGACGACCATGCCCGGGCGATAGATGCGAAACGGCACGCGCGATTCGCGACGCACGATCCCCTCGGACTCGTGCTTGGTCGCGAAGTACGGATGCTCGAGGCCCTGGGCCTCGTCGAACATGTCCTCGCGGAATACGCCCTCGTACAGGCCGGCTGCGGCGATCGAGGAGACGTGATGCAGGCAGCCCGCGCCGATCGCCGCAGCGAAGGCGACCACGCGCCGCGTGCCTTCGACGTTGACTTCGATCTGCCGCTGCGCGTCAGCGGTGAGGTCGTAGATCGCAGCGAGATGGAACAGGTGACGGATGCGCCCCTGCAACGCTGCACGCGTCGGCTCGTCGATGCCCAGGCCGTCGCGGGTCAGGTCACCTTCGACGGGCACCGCCCGCGTGCGATCGACGCCCCAGAACGCGTACAGCGCGTCGAGCCGCTCGGGCGAGGCGTCGCGCACGAGAAAATGGACGATCGCGCCGCGTCGCGCGAGCAGGCGCCGCACGAGGCGACGGCCGATGAAGCCGGTGGCTCCGGTGACGAAGTATTCCAAGGCGTTCCCTCCGCTCGGGTGCCGATCATTGCATCGCGCGCGTGCGCGCCGCAAGCTCGCCACATTAGTGCACCTCCTCTAACGTAGCCGCCGTAGACTGCAGGCGAACGGGCCCGCTTCGGGCTTCATGGAGAGACGCGATGGCGAAGAAACTGAAGAAGCTGGCCGAGAGCAAGGAAGCCAGGTCCGACCTGAACCAGTTGACGAAGACGATCCGCGATTCGGCCCAGCAGATCTGGCTTGCCGGTCTGGGCGCGTTTGCGAAGGCACAGGACGAAGGCGGCAAGGTGTTCGATACGCTGGTCAAGGAAGGGCTGAACCTGCAGCGGCGCACGCGTGCAGCCACCGAAGAGCGGATCGGCTCGGTCGGCGAGAAGATGACGCGCGCGGCGGGCGACCTGTCGAAGCAGGCGACGCACTCGTGGGACCGTCTCGAGCAGGTATTCGAGGACCGTGTCTCGCGGGCACTTACGCGGTTGGGAGTCCCGACCAGCCGGGAGATCGGCGATCTCGTCGCTCGGGTCGACGTGCTGAACGAGGCCGTCCAGTCGCTGACCGGCGGCACGGTCAAGCGTGTGGCTCGCAAGTCGAGCGCCGCCAAGTCGGCCACGCCGCGCGCGAGCGCGCGCGCCGCGAAGTCGGCTGCGCAGGCCGCCAAGGTTCCGGCACGCCGCACGCGTGCCGCAGCCAAGGCTGCCACGGGCGACGGCAAGGCTGCAGCCTGACGTAGCAGATGCCCGGAAGTCGATCGATGGCGCTGGAACGCGGCGAATCGACGGGCCCGGTGGGCAGCGCGGAAACGCAGCGCGGTCGCATCGGGCTCGCCTTGGCGGGTGGCGGCTTCCTTGCCGCCGCATGGGAACTCGGCGCGCTGTGCGCGCTGAGCGAAGCGATCGAAGGCCTCGAGCCGACGCGACTCGATGCCTACGTCGGCGTGAGCGCCGGCTCGTTCGTTGCCGCCGGCCTGGTCAACGGTGTTTCGCCGCACCGGATGGTGCAGCTTTTCGTCGAAGGCGACAGCGCCGAGGAAACGCTCGAGCCGTCGCGGTTGCTGCGCCCGGCCTTCGACGAATGGTGGAAGACGGCGCGCGCGCTGCCGCGCGGCCTGCGCCGCGCGCTTCGCAGTGCGTGGGAGGCGGGTGCCAGGCATCCGCAGGCGGCGCTGTGGGAAGCGCTGGGCGAACTGCTGCGCGTGCTCCCCGACGGATTGGTCGACGCGACGCCAGCCGAACGCGAGCTTGCGCGTCTGTTCGGAGCGGGGTCGCGGACCAACGACTTTCGCAGCACGCGCGCCCCGTTGCGCATCGTGGCAACCGACATCGACTCCGGCATGCCGGTGGCGTTCGGATCGACCGGCTACGAGCGCGTCCCGATCTCGCGCGCTGCGGTAGCGTCCAGCGCCGTTCCGGGACTCTTTCCGCCGGTACGAATCGGATCGCACCGCTACGTGGACGGCGCGCTGAACAAGACGTTGCATGCGTCGCTCGCACTCGACGCCGGCGCGGGCCTCGTCTTCTGCCTGAACCCGCTGGTTCCCTTCGACGGCTCGCGCGCGGGCGCACGGCGCGTGTCCCGATCGGGTCCCGGCGCGGTGCTCTCGCAGACGATGCGCGCGACGCTCCGCTCGCGGATGACGGTGGGGCTCGAGAAGTATCGGGTCACGCATCCGCAGGCCGACATCGTGCTGTTCGAGCCCCGCCGCGACGACGCGGAGATCTTCTTCGCGAACATCTTCAGCGTGGCGAGCCGGCGCCGCCTGTGCGAGCACGCATACCGAACGACGCGCGCGAACCTGCTCGAACGGCGCGACGAGCTGGCGCCGGTGCTGCAACGCCACGGGCTCTCGCTCGACGAGGCGGTGCTGCACTCGGCAACGCCCCGTCTGGTGCGCGAACCCGCGTCGCCGCGCGCGCGCGTGCTCGAGACGCGCGCGACCGTCGCGCTGCGGCGCCTGTCGTGCACGCTGCACGAGCTCGAGCGTTCGCTGGCAATCGCTCGGGCGAGCGCCGGCGCGCCCGCGGCACCGGACGTCGTCGCGGCGGCATGATCCGCAAGCCGCCGCGACGCACGCGCGAGCGGATCCTCGCGACGTCGCTGCGGCTGTTCAACGAGCTCGGAGAGCCGAACGTCACGACGACGGCGATTGCCAGCGAGCTCGAAATCAGCCCGGGCAATCTCTACTATCACTTCCACAACAAGGACGAGATCGTCGATGCGCTGTTCGACGAGTTCCAGCGCGAGATCGATCCCCTGCTCGACTCGCCACTGGCCGGCGAGCCGCAGATCGAAGACGCCTGGCTGTACCTGCATCTGCTGTTCGAGGCGATCTGGCGCTATCGCTTCGTGTATCGCGACCTGAACGACCTGCTCTCGCGCAATCGCCGCGTCGAGACGCGCTTTCGCCGAATCGTCGAACGCAAGACGCAAGGCGCGCTCGCGCTGTGCCGCTCGCTGGCGAGACGCGGCGGCGCCGACGACGAGCAGATCGAGTCGCTCGCCACAAACATGGTCGTCGTCACGACCTACTGGCTGTCCTTCGAGTTCGTCCGCCACCCGCGCAGCCTGGCGCCCTCCGAGCGGCCTACGGCGTCGATGGCGCGCGGCGCCTACCAGGTGCTTTCGCTGCTCGCCCCCTGGCTCGACGACGACGGTCGCCGGCTTTTCGGAAGGCTCGCGCACGAGTACCTTCGCTGATCTGAACGGGGGACGACGATGGCGAAATGGGTGGATTTTCCGTACGCGGACGAGCGCTACGAATATACGCCGGCGACGCTGAAGAAGCGCTGGTCGAGGCTGCACCGCGGCGACTGCGAGCCGTTCCCGAAGGACGACGCGGCGGTCGCGGCCTGGATCGCCTACCACGCGGGCCGCTTCGGGGAGGCGATCGAGGGCGGGATCGCCGCCGGTCCGGCCGGCATCCGAGCGGCGAACAAGGCAGCCTGCGTCTACGCCGAGTACCTGGAAACGTCGGACACGCGCAAGGCCAAGCTGCTGCAGGAGGCAGGCGCCCGCGCCGAGGCGCAGCAGATGAGCGAACCGCAGAACCCGAACGCGTTCTATCTGTACGCCTTCGCGATCGGGCGCTATTCGCAGCAGATCTCGGTGGCGAAGGCGCTGGCGCAGGGCTTGGGCGGCAAGGTGCGCGACGCGCTCGTGCGCGCGATCGCTCTGCAGCCGAAGCATGCCGACGCGCACATCGCACTCGGTACCTTCCACGCCGAAGTGGTCGACAAGGTCGGCGCGTTGATCGCCAACGTCACCTACGGCGCGAAGCGCGAAGAGGCGTATCGGCTCTTCAAGCGCGCGCTCGAGCTGAATCCCGAATCGACGATCGCCCGCATCGAATACGCCAACGCGCTGGCGATGCTCGACGGAAAGAAGAGACTGAAGGAAGCCGAGACGCTGTACGCGCAGGCCGCCGAGTGCGAGCCGCTCGATGCGATGGAGCGCCTCGACGTCGAGGCCGCGCGCGAGGAACTCGCATGAACCTGCACGCGATGCTCGCGCGCCGGGCGGACGAGGGTCGGCCGTTGCATGTCGGGTTGATCGGCGCCGGCAAGTTCGGCTCGATGTACCTGTCGCAGGTACGGCGCACCCCGGGCATGCACCTGGTCGCGGTGGCCGACCTGTCGCCGCAGCGCGCACGCGAGGCTCTGGCGCGCGTCGGCTGGGAAGCCGAGCGGTTGTCCGCCGACAACTTCGCGCAGGCGCTGCGCAACGGCTCGACTTTCATGCTCGACGACCCGATGGCGCTGATCGCCTCGGACGAAGTCGAGATCGTCATCGACGCCACCGGCGATCCGGCCGCCGGCATCGCGCATGCGCTTGCCTGCTGCCGGCACGGCAAGCACGTCGTGATGGTCAACGTCGAAGCCGACGCGCTGGCCGGACCGCTGCTCGCGCAGCGGGCGCGCGAAGCGGGCATCGTCTATTCGCTCGCCTACGGCGACCAGCCCGCGCTGATCTGCGAGATGGTCGACTGGGCGCGCGCGGCGGGCTTCGAGGTGATCGGCGCCGGCAAAGGAACGAAGTACCTGCCCGCATACCATGCATCGACGCCGGACACGGTTTGGGCGCACTACGGAATCGACGAAGCCGATGCGCGCGCCGGCGGAATGAACGCGCAGATGTTCAACTCGTTTCTAGATGGAACGAAGTCGGCGATCGAGATGGCTGCGGTGGCGAACGCGACGGGTTTGTCTGCGCCGGCTGCGGGCCTGGCGTTTCCCCCGTGCGGCGTCGACGATCTTGCGCAGCGCATGTGCCCGCGCGCCGATGGCGGCGCGCTCGAACGACGTGGCCAGGTCGAGGTGGTCTCGAGCCTCGAGCGCGACGGTCGCCCCGTGTTCCGCGACCTGCGCTGGGGCGTCTGGGCGAGCTTCGCCGCGGACTCCGACTACGTGCGGCGCTGCTTTCGCGAATACGGACTCGTCACCGACCGCAGCGGCAACTACAGCGCGATGTACAAGCCTTACCACCTGATCGGCCTCGAACTCGGCATCAGCGTTGCGTCGATCGGGCTGCGCGGCGAAGCCACCGGCGCGCCGCGCGGCTGGCACGCCGACGTCGTCGCCACCGCCAAGCGCACGCTGAAGGCGGGCGAGCGCCTCGACGGCGAAGGCGGCTACACGGTGTACGGGCGACTGATGCCGGCGTCCGACTCGCGCGCGATCGGCGGATTACCGCTGGGCTTGGCGCGCGGCGTGGTGCTCGTGCGCGACGTCCCCGTCGGCGAAGCGCTGCGCTGGAACGACGTGCGCGTCGATGAAGGCGACGAAGCGGTACGCGTGCGGCGGGAGATGGAGAAAGCGTTCGAGTAATTACGCGGACGACGCCGGCGCGCCCGCAAGCGGAAATGCGCAAAACGCGCGCATTTCTGGCGCCGCAATCTGCGTCGCCTTTGGAAATGCGCGAGAACACGCAATCTCGCTCGCCTGAGCCGCTCGACCACCGGAGATGCGCGGCAACCGCGCATCCTGCTTACGCAAAGCCACGCGCAGCCTCGCTTCAACTCTCGTTGTACTGCTGGCACTCGTAGAAGATGCGCGCCGTGCAGCGCCGGCAGATCTCCGGATCGAGCCGCGAGAAGATGTCGGCGATCGCCACGTACTTTGCCTCGTAGATGCGCTCGGCGCCGATCCGCGCGAGCGCGTCGCCACGCTCGAGGAACGCGCGCACCGGCGCTCGCAGACCGTGCAGGTACAGCGCGCCGCCCATCTCGCGCCGGCGCCGCGCCTCGGCTTCGAGAAGGTCCACGCCCGCGACGTCGACGAAGTTCACGTTGCGCATCAGCAGCAGCAGATGCTTCTGCTCGCCGGCGATCTCGCGCAGCGTCTCGAAATGCGACTCGACGTGCGAGACGGCACCGAAGTAGATCGATCCCTCGACGCTGAGCAGCTTGGCCTGCGGGCATTCGCGCAGCGACCGATCGACGGGAACGAACGGGCGCTCGGGCGTGCGCGGATCGGGCACGAGACTGCGGATCGTCGGCCGCGACGTGCGGTTCAGGTAGACGACGAGCGACATCGCCGTGCCGATCAGCACGGCGACCTCGAGGCGCATCAGCAGCGTCGCGACGAGCGTGGCCAGCAGCACGACGCCTTCGGGCCGGCTGATGCGCAGCGTCGAGCGGATGCGCTCGACATCGATCAGCGACAGCGACGCGAGGACGAGCACGCCGGCCACGGTCGGCTCGGGCAGCCAAGCTACCCAGGGTGCGAACAGCAGCACGATCACGGCAAGGAACACGCCGGCGAACACCGCAGACATCGGCGTGACGGCGCCCGCCTCCAGGTTCGGACCGGAGCGATTCGCCGACGCTCCGACCGGCAAGGCGGAGAAGAACCCCGCGGCGAGGTTCGCCAGGCCCTGCCCGACGAACTCCTGGTTGCCGTCGATGCGCTGCCCGGTGCGCAGCGCGAGCGCGCGCGCCATCGAAATCGACTGCGTCAGCGAGACGATCGCGACGGCGACGGCCACGCCGCTCAACTCGCGGATGCCGTCGATGCCACCACCCGGCAGCGCAAACGGCGGCAACGTACGCGGCACCGCGTCGAGCATCGGGACGTCGACGTCGAACGCGAGGCGCAGCGCGTGCGCGAGCACGCTGCCCATCAACATCGCGATGACGACGCCAGGCAACTGCGGCCGCCAGCGACGCACCGCCAGGCCGGCGGCGACCGTGACGGCGGCGACGGCGAGCACGGCGGGTTGCCACTGCGCCGGGTGCGCAAGCGCCGACAGCAAGATTTCGGTGGTGGACGCGCGCGCGGGCACGGGCGCCCCGGTGAGCGGGCCGACCTGGCTCACGAGGATCAGCACTCCGGCGCCGGCCGTGAAGCCGACGATCACCGGCTGCGAAACGAAGTTCACCAACAGGCCCAGGCGCAACGCGCCAAGCACGAGCATGCACGCCCCAGTGAGAACGGCCAACGTCGCCGCCAGGCTCGAGTACTCGGCCGACCCGGGGACGGCCAGCGGCGCCAGTGCCGCGAACGTCATCAGCGACAGCGCGTTCGTCGGACCGGTCACGGTGTGCAACGACGAGCCGAAGAACGCTGCGACGATCGTCGGAACGATCGCGGCGTACAGGCCGTGCTCGGGCGGCAGGCCGGCGAGCGTCGCGTAGGCGAGCCCCTGCGGCAGCACGAGGAATGCTCCGACGACGCCGGCCAGCGCATCGGCGCGCAGGCTCGCCGGTTTCACACGCGGCCACCAGCGCAGCGCAGGCAGCACGCGCAGCGCGAGGGGCCGCGCAATCATCGCGGCCGGACCGCGTCGGCGCCGTGTGCGACGAGCCGCTGCGCGAGGCGCCCGCGCCGCGTGGTGCGGCTGAGCGCCGCCTGAGCGACGACGTCCGGCTCCGACCAGATCGCGAGCCGGCTGCGCGCGCGCGTGATGCCGGTATAGACGAGTTCGCGCGTGTTCAGCGGGTGCCCCGGCGGTGCGAGCACGAGCGCCACCGACTCGAATTCCGATCCCTGCGCCTTGTGGACGGTCATTGCCCAGGCATCCTCGCACGCCGGCATCTGCGCGACCGGGAAAAGGCGAGGCGCGTCGGCGTCGGCGAAAGCGACGACGAGACCGTCGCGCCTCTTTCCGTTCGCCCCGATGCTCGCGTCCGGATCCGGCAGGCAGACGCCTACGTCGCCGTTGAACAGACCGAGGGCCGGCCGGTTGACGGTGACCAGCACGAGGCGCCCCGGGTACCACTGCGCCAGCGGCGATGCGGCGACGCCGGTGCCCGCTGCACGCCGAACGGCGCCGGCGATGCGCCGATTCAGCGCGACGCTGCCCAGCGGGCCCTGGCGCATCGCCGTCAGCACCCGATGCCGTTCACAGGCAGCCAGCACCTTGGCAGGCGTCGCGCGCGCTTCGATCGCCTCGCGCACTTCGCCCCACGCGGCAAGCGCATCGTCGACGATGGCTGCGGGATCGGGTCGAAAGCGGCCGATCGACGCCGGCCAGTGCAGCATGGCGGGCGAGCTGCCGGCATCGCGCACCTGCGCAGCCAGCGCGACGATGTGCGCGGCGTCCTTCTGTCGGTGATTACGCGACAGTTGCACGGTCGCGCCGCTCGCGCTCGCGCACAGATCGGCGAACACGGCTCCGGCCTCCACCGACGCGAGCTGGTCGCGATCGCCGGCAAGCACGAGCCGACCGTTCGCCCCGATCGCGCCGACGAGCGCAGCGGCGATTTCCACGTCGAGCATCGACGCCTCGTCGACGATCACCAGATCGTGGTCGAGCGGCATCGTGACGCTCGCTGCAGCCGCCTTCGCGCGCAAGCCGAGCAGCCGATGCAGCGTCGTGCCTGCACGGGGAAGACGCGCGCGCAACTCGCCGGTCGGATCGAAGCGCGCGAGCTGATCCGACAACGACTGCCCGAGGCGCGCTGCTGCCTTGCCGGTCGGCGCAGCGAAGGCGACGCGGGCATCGGGCGCGAGTCGCGCGAAAGCCACCAGCAGTCGTGCGAGCGTGGTCGTCTTGCCGGTGCCCGGCCCGCCCGACAGCAGCGTGAGGCGGTGGCCCAGCGCGCGCAGCAGCGCGCCCCGCTGCGCCTCGTCGCTTTCGGCCGGCTCGAACAGCGAATCGACCACGTCGGCAACGGCAGCGGCGTCGCCCAGCGCAGCCGGCGCATCGAGTGCGGCAACCCGGGCGGCAAGGAGCGCCTCGGCACGCCACAGCCGCTGCAGGTAGAGCGCATCGCCGTCGAGCACGAGCGCGGCTTCGTGCACCTCGGGCGCGACGTCGACGACCGGGCTCGATGCCAGTTGCCGGCGCTCGTCGTCGTCGCCCACTTCGGTGCAGACGTGCCCGGCCTCGGCGTCGCTCCAGAGCTGCTGCGCCAATCGCTCGACGAGTCCTGTCGCCGACGGATCACCGCCGATGCGCGTGTGCAGTCGCGCAATCGCGTCGCCGAAGGCGTGCGCGACGCGCCCCGCGGGCTTCGCTTCAGTTGCCGTCATCGAATCCGCTCGCCCGATGTGCCGGCAAACAGGCGATCGAGTCCTTCGATTTCCTGCGCGCTCGGCCGGCTCGCGTGCACGCCGCACACCGAAGCACGGCGATCGACCGGCGCATCGAGCCCGGCGCCGCGCAGGAAGACGTAGAACACTCCGCCGAACGAGCGCTCGTAGTCGTAGTCGCGCAGCGTGCGACGCAGCCAGCGATGCACCGCCAGCGTGTACAGGCTCGCCTGCAGCGGGTAGGCGTGCGCGCGCATCGCATCGGCAAGCGCGGACTGGCCGTAAGCGCGGGCGCCGTCGCCGAGATGGTTGCTCTTCCAGTCGACGATGTACCAGCGCCCGCCGTGCTCGAAGACAAGGTCGATGAAGCCGCGCAGAAAGCCGCTCCATCGCGAAGACGCCGGCTGCGCATCGACCGCGAGCGCGTCACCCAGCACGTCGACCAGCGCACGGTCCGATACGTCGCACCCGGAAAGCTGGAATTCCATCTCGCGCAACTGGCGCGTGCGGGGCACCGACGACAGCGCGAGCCGCGTGCCGTCGGGCGCGTGCAACGCGACGTCGAGCGCTTCGTCGAGCCACGCGCCGACCTGCGCGGCGTCGGAGCGCCGATAACCGCAGCGCGCCAGCCAGTGCGCGACCAGCGGCGCGTCGACCCGTCCATCGAACGGGGTCTGTTCGAGGATTCCGTGCAGGCACACGCCCGCCTGCGCGCCTGCCGGAAATCGAAAGCGGATCGAATCCTGCTCGACGACCCGCGTCCCGGGCGCCGATTCTTCGTTCGCCTGCAGTGCCGTCTCGTCGCGGCCGGGATCGACGACGTCGACGTTCTGCCAGTCCTGCAACGACGTTTCATGCCCGCCGGTCAGCACCGACGCGATCGCGCTGAAGCTGGTGGTGATCGTGGCCGGTGCAATCACCGTGTTCCAGCCGCGCGCGTCCAGCACCGGCCCCCGGTCGGGTGGCCGCAGCTTCGCATCGGGATGCGCGCAATCGTCGGGTTGCGCCACGGACGGCGGCAGCGCGCGCACGCCGGCGAGCAGCGTTGGCGTGTCGACGATCGCCAGCGCCCCCGGATGGCGAAGTCCGGCGCGCATCTGCCAGTGCGCGAGCGCGGCGCGCACGCCGGCGGCGTCGAGCGCGAACGAGGCGCCTCCGCCTGCGGCGCCCGCCTCGTGCAGCAGCCACGCCAGCGGCGCATGCTCGCTGGCGTTCGCCGCTCCCCAGAACACGTAGCAGCGCTGCTCGGCGCGCGTAAGCGCCACGTACAGCGTGCGCAGGTTCTCGGCCTGACGCTCGCCGGCCGCGGCATCGCGGGCCGCCGCGTCGGGCGAGAGGTCGAGCACCGTGCGCCAGGCGTCGTCGTCGTCGCGCTCGTGGCGCACGCACGGATCGGGCGCCTGCGCCTTGCGCCCCGACCAGGCGAACGGAACGAAGACGACTGGAAACTCGAGCCCCTTGCTCTTGTGCACGGTGAGGATGCGCACGAGGTTCTCGTCACTCTCCAGGCGCAACTCGCGCGTGTCGTCGTCGCCGGCTTCGCGCTCGCGCAGGCGAGCCCAGGCGCGCGCCGCTTCACCCGGACCGTTGCGCACCGCGTCGTCCTCGGCAAGCAGCCCGACCAGGTGGCCGAGATTGGTGAGACGGCGTTCGCCGTCGACGAGGCCGGCGAGGCGTGCGCCGGCGTCGAAGGCGTGCAGCAACGGACGCAGCGACGCGATCGGGCCGTGTCGCTGCCAGCGCAGGCGCGCCTCGGCGAAGCGGGCGACGACGGCGAGCAGCGCTACCGAGTCGGCCTCGAGCGCGGCGATGGCCGCCGCATCGAAACCGAGCAGCGTGGTCGCGAGCGCCGAACGCAGCCGTGCGGGATCGGCGCAATCGTCCAGCGCCTCGACGATGCGCAGCAACTCGGCGGCTTCCAGCGTCTCGAGAACGCTGTCGCGAGAAATCTCGGCCGCGCCGATGCCCGCTCGGGCCAGCGCGCGCTTGACGAGCGCGCCTTGCCAGCGCGCCTGGACCAGGACGGCAACGTCCCTCGGCTGCAGCGTTCGTTCGTCGTGGCGCGCCCCGCAGGCGAGCAGCCGCGCGATCTCGGCGACCGTCGCGTCGATCGCCTGTCGGCGCGCGTGCGGCGCAGACAGCGCCTTGCCGGTGGCGCCGGGCTCGAGCATGACGACGGTCATCGGCGCGCGCGCCCCGACGCCGTGCGGATCGGCGGCTTCGAAGACGCGACGCGCTCGAGCGCCGACCGCGGCCGGCTCGAAAGCGATGTCGGCCACGCGAAACGGATCGTCGACGTGGAACAACGCGTTGACCGCCTCGATCAGCGCCGGATCCGAACGCTGGTTCTCGTCCAATCGATGCGTGCGCGTTGCGCCGCGGCGCGCCGAGAGATACGAATGCACGTCGGCGCCGCGAAACGAGTAGATCGCCTGCTTCGGATCGCCGACCAGCACGAGCGCAGAGCGACTCGAGCCGTCGTCGTCGCCGGCGTAGATGCGACGCACGATGTCCCATTGCAGCGGATCGGTGTCCTGGCATTCGTCGACGAGCGCGATCGGATGCCGCTCGCGCAGCGCGCGCGCGAGCGACGGGCCGCTGGCTGGATCGGCGAGCGCATCGTGCACCAGTCGCAGCAGGTCGTCGAAGGCGAGCGAGCTCGCCTGGCACAGATCGGCCTCGCGCGTCTGCCGCAGTGACGCGACGATCTCGTGCGCGACCGACGCGCGCAGGCCGGCCATTTCGGCATCGATTGCGAGCAACGCGTCACAGCAGCCGGGAACAGCCGAATCGGGCATCGCCCGCGCGAAGCGATGCGAGCCGAGACGCTCGATCGTCTCGCGCAACATCGGCGCCAGCGGCGCGTCGCAGAAGGCCTGCAAAGCGGCGAGCCAGGTAACGCCGTACTGCCTCAGCTTCCCGAAGACGTTGCCCGCCTCCATCCAGGCGAGCAGGTCGGCCGCGTCGGTGCGCATCGCGTCGACCAATGCCGCGCGGGCAGCGAAGGCGCGCGGCGCGAGCGCGCGCCAGTCGCAGGCCTGCACCGCGATCCGCGCCAGCGGCAGCGAGACGATCGCCCGCACGCTCTTCTCGATCGCCTGCGGATCGACGCCGGCGAGCGCGAACAGCGCAAGCCGCTCCGACGGCCCGTCGAGCACTTCGCTGCGCCACCAGTCGTGCACGCGACGGACGATCCGCTCACCGTCGCCGGCGCCGATCGGCAGTCCGCGAGGCACGCCGATCGACAGCGCGTGCTCGTCGATAACGCGCTGGCACCACGCATGAATCGTGTGCACCGACAGCTCGTCGATGCGGGCGAGCGCGACGCGCAGCAGGTCGCGCGCACGTCGCGCGCCCGGCTCGTCGAGCGTGGACGCATAGGCGGTGCAGAACGGCTCGTCGACGCCGCCACCCGCTCGTCCTTCGAGCCGATCGTCGAGCAGGCGTTCGAGCTGCGCAACGCGGAGCCGGATCCGCTCGGCGAGCTCGGCGGCCGCGGCGTTGGTGAAGGTGACGACGAGCACGCGATCGAGGTCCAGGCCACGCTCGATGATTGCGCGCACGACGAGGCCGGCGATCGTCCACGTCTTGCCGGTGCCCGCGTCGGCCTCGAGCAGCTGCACGCCGTCGAGAATGTCGGCGTCGAAGACGGGATGGCCGCTCACGACGCAGCCCCTTCCGCGTCCGCACTGCCCGCCAGCGACGTGTCGTCGAACATTGGTCGATAGACGCGCTCGCACAACGGCAGCACCCGCTCGAAGTCGATCTCGGCGTCGCGGTAGAGCGCGCGCATCGCCGGCCGCGCGAGCTCCGGCGCGCGAAACCCGTTCTCGTCTCCTGCGAGCGCCGCTTGCGCACGCTCGAGGGCAACGTGCGCGCTCGATCCCTTGCCGCGCAGCAGCTCGCGCGCATAGCGCAACCAGCTGCGCGGAAAGATCGCCAGCGGCTGCGTCGAGATCCGGCGCGACCATTCGATCGCATGCGCGAGGGCGCGCAGCGCATCGGAGCAGCGCACTTCGATCGATTCGTCCGGCGTGATCAGTCGGCCGCTTGCCTTCGAATCGACCGCGAAGCGCCACAACGCCGTGCGCAGCCATGCGTCGATCAGCGCCTGCGGCCCGAGCGGGTACGCCGAGACGAAAAGAAGGCGCCCCTGCGAGTCGAGCGCAGGCGGCGACATGCGCAGCCGCAGGTCGCCGACGCGAGCGACCACCGGTTCGGTTCGGCGCAACGCGAGTTGCGTCGGCGCGGCACCGGATTTCGGCCGCGCTGCCAGCGCGCGCTCGATCAGCGACTGCGCGCGCGCGACAGCCGCCTTGGCGTCGATCGCGCCGGCCGGTCCTGCGGGGGTGGCCGGCGAGCATTGCAGCTCGCGTTCGAGGCGAGCGCGATCATCGCCGGCGAGCAGGCACTCGACGCAGTGCTGAACCTGCCGCGCATCCTGCGCCGATTGCGGCCACAGCGGTTCATGCTCGGGCGGTTCCTCTTCGTCCGCCGGCAGCGCGACGCCGAGCGACTCGCCGAGCCAGGTGCGCGCGGGATCGGACAGTGCACGGCACAGCCGCTCGATCGGCACGATCGCATCGACTTCGGCGATGGGACGCGGCTTCCCGACCTGCGCCGTGCCATCGGCGCCGCGCGCTTCGATGGCGTGATCGGGAGCGGCATCGGTGTCGAAGAGTGCGCCGACGGTAGCGGCGCGGCTGGCCAGCGGCGTGGTTGCCGCGCGCGCAACTTCCAGCCACTCGCTCGCCCGATCGGCACCCTCCCCCTCGAAGTTGCGTCGCGAGAACGGGTGCAGCGGGTACTCGATCAGGGCCGGCGCGCCGACAGGCTCGCCGCGTCGCGCGCGGGCGATCGAAGCCGGCGCGGCGCGCCCGTCGGCGCCCGAACGCGCCGACAGCCAGGCGAGCAACTCCGCCACCAGCGGCGACGGGTTCAACGCACTGTCGTCGCGCGGGTCGCGGCTGCGGCACGAGACGACCAGGCGCTCGCGAGCCGCCAGCACCGCGTCGAGGAACGCCCCGCGGTCGTCGTTGCGCACGAGGCGGTCACCGAAACGAGGCGCATGGCGCATCAGGTCGATTTCGTCGCGCGTGCCGCGCCGGGGGAACGAGCGCTCGTCGAAACCGAACAGGCAGACCACGCGATACGGCACGCCGCGCAGGCTTCCGATCGGCACGACCGTCACGGCGCCGCCGGGCACGGCGGCCGGCGCACCCTGCGCTATCGCCTCGGCGAAGGCGCTGGCGAAAGCGGCAGCATCGAGCACGACACCGACCGACTCGTCGCCCGACGCGGCCAGCCGATCGATTGCTTCGCGCACACGCTGCACCGCGGCCTGCGCACGCGTGCGCGCGAAGATCGTCTCGACGACGTCGCCCAGCACCTCGCACCACTCGCGCGGCGGCCGCGCCCGCGAGGCGAGCGCGCGCAACCGACCGAGCGCCTCGATCAGCACGAGCCAGCCATCGAGCGCGCGAGCACGCGTGCCTTGCACGCCGGGCACGGCGAGCAGGTCGCCGCAGACCTGCTCCGCGCCGATCGCAGCGCCGATCAGCAGGCGGTCGGTCGCCGCCTGCAGGTTGTGCTTCGACGCGCCCTCGCGCGCGTCGAGCCCGCGCAGCGCGCCGGCTCGCTCCATGGCGGCGAGCAACTCGTCGACCTCGGATTCGTCGAGCGAGAGCGCATCGGCCAGCGACGGATTGCGCAGCAGCGCGTCGAGTCGCCCAGCGTCGATCCCGTGCACGACAGCCGCCAGCATCGCCTCGATCGCGTCGATCGACGGTTCCACCCCGCGCAGCCGACCGCTGATCGTCAGCGGGATCCGGCGTGCGGCGGGGACGCTCTCGAAGACGCCTTCGATCGCCGACGCCGCCGTCTCGATGTCGGCGCAATGCACGACGATGTCGCCCGGCAGGAGGCCAGGCGTCGACGCGAAGCACTCGAGCAGGGTCTCGTGCAGGATTTCCGCCTCGCGCACCGGACCGTGCGTGCCGATCACGCGAATCGAATCGTCGGCGCCGCGCGTCTCCTGCCAGGGCGCGTCGCTGCGCAGGAACACCGATGCGTGCAGCGCCTGCAGCGCCGTGCGCGGCGCGCCTGGCGCATCGTCGTCGAAGGGGTGCGACTCTTCACGGCCCGGCGCCTCGGCCTGCACCTCGCAACGCTCCTCGAGGTCGAGCAGTTGCGCGACGAAGTCGCGATGTGATCGCCCCCAACTGCCGAGAATCGATGGTTCGCCCTCGTACAGCCAGGCCTCGTCGGGCCGCTGTGCACGCACTCGCGCGAGCGATGCCGGATCGAGCAGGTCGCTCCACAACTCGCGGCAAGGGTCGGGCGCGAAGATCGACACGTCGATGCTCTTCGACAGGCGGCCGAACAACGCGAACTGCTCGGGCGAGAGGTCGACGCGGCCGAAGATCGCCACGCGTTGGCCGCCGATCGCGCGTTCCAGTCGCGAGCCGTCGCCATCGGCGAGGACCCGCGCGAAAGCGTCGTACGGGTGCTCGTCGCGCACCTCGGGCAGCCGCTCGAGCAGGCGGTTCCATAGCCAGCGCTGCCACGCCTCGTGCACGTCGAGCGCAGCGTCTGCCTCGGCCCATTGGCCGCGCTGCCAGCGCGCCAGCCAGTCGCGCCGATACGCGAGGTAGCGCTCGAAAGCGTGCGCTACCGCGTCGGCCGCGTTCAGTCGCGCGACCGACCCGCGCTCGCCGAGCCGTTTTCGCAGCAGCGCGAACTCGTCACCGTGGGGCAGCTCGTCCAGCAACGCGAGCAGATGCCAGCGCACGCGTTCGGGATCGAACGGCGACTGCGCCGGCAGCCCGTCCAGCACCGCGCGCATCGTGTTCCACAGCCAGCGGCCGGCGAACTCGGGATGCAGCCGCGCGCTCACGCCGCAGCGCTGCGCATCGCGTCGCTGCAGCCAGCGGCCTACTCCCGTGCTCGGAACGACGACGACGCGTTCGTCGAAAGGACCTGCGTCGTCGAAGGAATCGAGGAGCGCGTCGGCGAGACGTTCGAAGCGGTGGTCGAAGCGAAGGCGGAGCAAGTGATGGTGCGTGAAGGGTGAAGGGGCTAGAACGACGAGCCCGGCTCTCGCAGGAACGCGAGTTCTTCGGGCGTCGATGGCCTGCCCAGTACCGCGTTGCGGTGGGGAAAGCGGCCGAAGCGCTCGATGATCTCGTGGTGGCGCACGGCCCAGCGCCACGCGCCGCCGGCGAGCGGGTCGTCGCGCAGCGCGGCGAACTGGCGCAGTGACTCGTTCTGGTCGTCGAGCGATTCCGAATGCTCGAACGGCATGTAGCAGAACCAGCGCATCAGCGCATCGTAGTCTTCGTCCCAGCGCTGTGCGACGATGCGCCGCGCGACGGTCAGCGCGCGCGCATCACCGACGAACATCTGCGGCGTGTCGCGATGCACATTGCGCGTGAACTGATCGAGCACGATCACCAGCGCCGGCGCGCAGCGGCGATCGTGCCCCCAGTCGTCGCATCGTCCATCGATCGCATCGGCGACGAGCGCGCCGAATCGTTCGGCGATGCTCGCGTCGAAGGCCTCGTCCTTGGCGAACCACTGCCGCCGCACGGTCGAGGCCTCGCTGCCGTCGGAGCCGGCAAACCAGAAGCGCAGCACCTCGCGCGCGCGTTCGACGTCCACCGAGTCGAGAGGTTCGTGCGTGCCACTCATGCCCATTCGAGCCCGAGCATGCTCTCGATCTCGTCCTGAGCGGGCGGCTCGCCGGCGAGCAATCCGTTGGGCAGCATCGCCAGGGTCAGCACGAGACGCTCGAACTCGGGCGCGAAACCGTCGACGATCGCCTGCGGATCGGGGCACAGGGCGGTGTCGACGCGGATCGAGAACTGGACGGCGCCGGCGTACGAGAGAATGGCGATGCCCACGCCGATGTCACCCGACTGCGGCACCCAGAACAGCATCCGCGCGATGCGTGCGCCGGCAAGCCGCACCGGCGTGGGGGGCCCCGGCAGGTTCGTCATCACCGCGCTTGCCTTGCCGGCCAGATACTCGAGCACGACGGTCTGCAATCCCGCCGGCAGCGGGCCGAGCACCGCAAGCAGCAGGAAGGCCAGCGCCGGCTGGAAGCCTCCGCGCAATTCGCGCATCCGCGCGCGGATCTCGTAGACGCGCTCGATCGGGCTCTCGATGCCGATCGGCAGCACCAGAGGGGCCAGCCCGAAGCGGTTGCCGAGCGACGGTTCGTCCTCGGCGGACCGCAGGTTCACCGGAACCATCGCGCGAAACTCGGCGTCGGGGGCCAGCGCATCGCCGCGCTGCAGCAGGTAGCGGCGCAGCGCGCCGGTGACGCACGAGAGCACCACGTCGTTCACCGAAGCACCCAGCGCGCGACACACCGGCTTGAGCTCGTCGAGCGGCAGCGGATCGTTCCACGCGAAGGCCTTGACGCCTCGCGGCTCACCCTTGAGGCTGGTCTGCGTATCGGAGGTCATCGCGAGGATCGCCACCGCATCGGCCACGACGCGGGTGCCGGCCTGCGCGAGATCGAGCGCGTGTCCCGGCTCGTCCAGCGTTCGCATCGTTTCGGCCCACACCTCGCTGCCGAACCACAACGACGAGCGCGCGGCCTGGGCCGCAGCGTCGAGATAGCCTTGCCAGGCGGATTCGTCGGCCGCGGCGCCCTTCGCGCGCCGGCGCCGGGGCGGCGAGGCGTCGGCGGACAGCGTGAGCATCACGCGCACGAGCGCGACGCCGTCGGCGATGCAGTGATGGATGCGGAACGCCAGCGCCGGCAGCGCGCCCGGACGCTCGATGAAATGCATCTCCCACAACGGATGGGAGAAGTCGAGCGGCCGCTCGACCAGCTGGTCGAGGTAGTCGCGCAGCGCCCTTTCATCCGGATCGCGGAGCCGGACCCGCTTCAGGTGGTTCGGCAGCCGGAAAGAGCCATCGTCGACCCACCAATGACCGGCGAGATCTTCCTCAACGCGCTGGCGGAAGCGTTCGAAGCGCAGCAGGCGCTGCGCGAACAGGCGCGAAAGCTGGCCGAAGGCAAGCGGCTCGGCGAACGAAAACACGCCGACGATGACCATCGGATTTCGCGGGCTGTCCATGCGCAGCCACGCGCGGTCTACGCCGGACATCCGTTCGCGATGCATCTACCCCCTCGAACCGTCGTCTGGCTATGATACTTGCGACAGACCGCAGGAGGAATTCATGGCCGGATCCGCCGCCGACGCAGGCACCCCACTGAACGAGCGCTTCAAGCGCGCGGTCGCCGAGTCGAAGACGCTCTCCGAGCGGCCCGACAACGCGACGCTGCTCGAACTCTACGCGCTGTACAAGCAGGCAACCGCCGGCGACGTCGACGGCAAGCGCCCCGGCTTCACCGATCTGGTCGGCCGCGCGAAATGGGACGCGTGGAACGAGCTCGCCGGCACCTCGTCCGACGATGCGATGCAGCGCTACGTGGATCTTGTGGAGCGCTTGAAGGACTGAGGGCGGGCGGCTGGTCGCGCTCGCAGCGGTTTTCGGCGGTGCCGCGACGCACCGCCTCACACCAGCCGGAACGCCCCGATCGCCACCAGCGTCGGAATCGTCGCCGCCGCGAGCAACCCGAGCGCGCTGATCTCCTCGTGCTCGAAGCGGCTCTTCAGGATCGAGTAGCCGGCGGGGTTCGGCGCGTTGGCGATCACCGTCAGCCCGCCGCCCGTCACGGCCCCGGCCACCAGCGAGTACTTGAACTCGTCGGTAAGCCCCTCGACCAGCGAGCCAAGATAGGTGAGCGCGGCGTTGTCCGTCACCGCGGTGAGCGCGGTCGCGCCGTAGTACACGGCGGTCGGGCTCATCCGTTCGAGCAGTGCCTGCAGCCACCATTGCTGCTGGCCGCCGAGGACGACCAGCCCGGCGAGAAAGAAGGCGACCATCAGCGCCTCGCGCAGGATCAGCCGATCCTGGTAGCGCTCGTAGGCGCTCGCCACGCCGATGAAGAACAGGAACAGCGCCATGAACACGATCGCGTGGTGCGCGAACGCGACGACGCCGAGCAGGAACAGCAGGTGCACCACCGTGAGCTGCCACGGCACCGCGGCGCCCTCGCCCTCGGAGCGCGCGACAGCGCCGGACAACTGGCGCAGCTCCGGCGCGAAGAGCAGCGTCGCGCCGCCCGCGTTGATCAGGCACGCCAACGCCGAGCGCCAGCCGAAATGCTCGAGCATGAACGGCAGCGTCCATTCCCATTTCGCCGCGACCATCAGCACGGGCGGCGCGGCGAAGGGCGTCAGCGTGCCACCGATCGAAACGTTGACGAACAGCACGCCGATGGTCGCGTACTTCAGCCGGTTCGAGATCGGCAGCGAGTAGAAGCGGTCGCGCAGCAGCAGCGCGGCGAGCGTCATTGCCGCCGGCTCGGTAATGAACGACCCGAGCAGCGGCAGCAGGAGGAGCGCGAGGAAGTAGGTGGCCATCGCGCGCGGCATCGGCAGCAGCAGCGTGCCGCGGTCGACCGCCGCGCGCGCAAGCAGCAGGATCGGCCGGCTGGCGGCGACGACCATGATCACGAAGACGAACATCGGCTCGGTGTAGTTGCGCGACTCCACGTAATGCAGCGCTTCGCCGCCGCCGGCAACGAGCGCGATGTACACAATGAGCACCATCGCCCAGAAGCCGAAGACGACCTCGACCTCGCCGAGCAGATGCCAGATGCCGGCATGCGCCGGATAGCGGTGGGCGACACGCTCGAAGGCCTTGGCCGAGAAGGTGTGAACGAGCGCGATCGCGAACAGGATCGCGCCGCCGAGCTGGATGACGGTCGGGTTCAGTTCGTTCTCCCTCGGAGCACGTGCTCAGCCGAAATAGCGGTCGAAGTCGGCGTGCAGCCGTTCCTCGATGCTGGCGCGGAACAGGCGAACCAGTCCGTTGAGCTGCGCATCGAGCACGACGTGGTCGCGCGAGACGGTGAGGCTACCGCTGACCCCCGCGCGCTCGAAGCGCAGCGCGTTGCCTTCCCACTCGCTCGCCATCTCGAACGACTGCGCCATGTCGTCGGCCACGCGCTGCGCGGCGGCGCGCGCCTTCTTCAAGCCCAGCCGGTGCTTTCGCTCGAGGTGGATCGCTGCCACGCTCGCGAACCGACGCTCAGGCGGCGACCGGCGTGTGCAGCGGCTGGCCGCTCGCCCACGCGACGAGGTTCTCGGCGGCGAGCATCGCCATGCCCAGCCGCGAACTGCGCGTGGCGCTGCCGATGTGCGGCGTGAGCACGACGTTGGACGCTTCGAGCAGCGCGGGGTTCACCTTCGGCTCGTTTTCGTAGACGTCCAGGCCCGCCGCGCCGATCGGGCCGGTGCGCAGCGCCTGCGCGAGCGCCGCATCGTCGACGATGCCGCCGCGCGCGATGTTCACCAGCACGGCGCCCGGCTTCATCATCGCGAGCTCGCGCGCGCCGATCAGGTGATGCGTCTGCGGCGTGTACGGCACGACGAGCACGACGTGGTCGGCGCTGCGCAGCAACTCGTCGAGCTGCACGCGACGCGCGCCGAGCTCGGTCTCGTTCGGCGCCGCCGAGCGGTTGTGGTACAGCACCTGCATCGAGAAGCCGCGCGCGCGGCGCGCGATCGCCGAGCCGATGCGGCCCATGCCGACAATGCCCAGCGTTGCGCCGTGCACGTCGGCGCCGAGGAACTGGTCGAAGGCCCAGCTGTCCCAGCGGCCCTCGCGCAGCCAACGCTCGGTCTCGGACAGGCGGCGAGCCGCCGCCATCAGCAGCGCCCAGGCCAGGTCGGCCGTGGCCTCGGTGAGCACGTCGGGCGTGTTCGTCACCGCGATACCGCGCTCTGCGCAGGCGGCGACGTCGATGTGGTTGTAGCCGACGGTGCCGGTCGCGACGATCTTCAGGTGCGGACACGCGTCGAGCAGTTCGCGGTCGATGCGATCGGAGCCGACGACGAAGAGCGCATCGCGATCGGCTGCGCGCCGCAGCAGCTCTTCGCGCGACCACAACACGTCGTCCGCGTTGCCTTCGAGCGCGAAATGCGGCTGCAGCCGTTCGACGACTTCGGGGAAAACCCTACGCGTGACGAGCAGTTTCGGTTGCCGGTTCATCCGCAGCGCTCCCCCCAGGAAAGTCCGGCGCGATTATAGCGACGCAGTACGGGCGCGTCGGAAGATCCTATTGGATCTGGAACACCTGCCGCAGGTACCTCACGTAGGCCTCGTCCTCGCACATGTTCTTGGCCGGCGTGTCGGAGATCTTCGCCACCGGCTGGCCGTTGCAGCGGACCATCTTGATGACGATCTGCAGCGACGGATAACCGAGGTCGTTGGTGAGGTTCGTGCCGATGCCGAAAGCGATGCGCGTGCGTTCGCGAAAGCGGCGGTACAGCTCGGCCATCAGCGGAAAGGTGAGCGCGTCGGAGAACACGAGCGTCTTCGTCTTCGCGTCGACGCGGTTGGTCTCGTAGTGCGCGATCAGCCGCTCGGCCCACTGGAACGGATCGCCCGAATCGTGCCGCGCTCCGTCGAACAGCTTGCAGAAATACATGTCGAAGTCGCGCAGGAACGCCGACATGCCGTAGACGTCCGACAACGCAATGCCGAGGTCGCCGCGATACTCGCGCGCCCACGTCTCGAAGCCGAACACCTGCGTGTCGCGCAGGCGCGGACCCAGCGCCTGGCAGGCCTGCAGGTATTCGTGCGCCATCGTACCCAGCGGCGTGAGGCCGTGCAGCCTGGCGAAATGCACGTTCGAGGTGCCGGCGAAGATCGGGCCGAGCCGCTCGCGGCACTCGAGCAGCACCTCCTCGTGCCAGGCGCGCGAGAAGCGCCGGCGCGTGCCGTAGTCGGCGATGCGCACGCCGGCGAGGTCGGGTTGGCCGACGATCGAGTGGATCTTGCCCGCGAGCCGTCGTCTGCCTTCGGCAAAATCGGGCATGTCGATCGTCGCGCGAAAGTACAACTCGTTGACGATCGACAGCACCGGCACCTCGAACAGGATCGTGTGCAGCCACGGCCCGCGGATCGTAATGTCGATGTCGCCGTTGTCCTTCGGCGACGGCTCGATCGCGATGTACTTTTCGTTCATGTGGAACAGGCCGAGGAAATCGACGAAGTCGCTCTTGATGAAGCGCATCGAGCGCAGGTAGTCGAGTTCCTCGTCGCGAAAGCGAAGCGAGCACAGGTGGCGGACCTCGTCGCGGATCGCACCCACGTACGGCCTGAGGTCGATGCCTTCGTTGCGGCACTTGAAGCGGTATTCGACCTGTGCACCGGGAAAGTGATGCAGGACGACCTGCATCATCGTGAACTTGTACAGGTCGGTGTCGAGCAGCGAGTCGATGATCATCGGTCGGTGTGCCGGTCGTCCCGCCGCTGCGGGACGCAAGCTGCGCCGCCGGGCCGCGACGCAGCTTCGATGATAAGCGATCGACTGCGCCGGACCGGGATCTCCCCGCGGAGGCCGGTTACACGGCTCGCGCCGGCGCTGCGCGGCACGCGCCGGCGCTAAGCGACTCGCGCCGGCGCTAAGCGACTCGCGCCAGCGCTAAGCGACTCGCGCCAGCGCTAAGCCACACTCGCGCCAGCGCTAAGCGACTCGCGTCCGGTTTGGAAGGATCTTGCCGAGGAAGTGCCGCGCACGCTCGCTGCGCGCCTCCATGTCGCCGAAGAACTCTGCGGTGGCGCAGTCCTCGACGATGCGCCCGGCGTCCATGAACACGACCCGGTCGGACACGTTGCGCGCGAAGCCCATCTCGTGCGTGACGACCATCATCGTCATGCCCTCGCGAGCGAGCCCGACCATCACCTCGAGCACTTCGCCGACCATCTCGGGATCGAGCGCCGACGTGGGCTCATCGAACAGCATCGCGATCGGGTCCATGCACAACGCGCGCGCGATCGCCACGCGCTGCTGCTGGCCACCGGAGAGCTGTCCGGGGAACTTGTCGCGCTGCGAGGCGAGCCCGACCCGCTCGAGGTAGTGCGCGGCCTTGCCGGCCGCGTCGGCCTTGCTGCGCCGGAGCACCTTGCGCTGCGCCAGGCAAAGGTTCTCGAGCACCGTGAGGTGCGGGAACAGCTCGAAGTGCTGGAACACCATGCCCACGCGCGCGCGCAGCCGCGGCAGGTCGGTGTCACGCGCCGAAAGCGAGATGCCGTCGACGACGACGTCGCCCTTCTGGAAAGGCTCGAGCGCGTTGACGCACTTGATCAGCGTCGACTTGCCCGACCCGGACGGGCCGCAGATCACCACGACCTCGCCCTTGTCGACGTGCGTCGTGCAGTCGGCCAGCACCTGGAACTCGCCGTACCACTTGCTGACGTCGCGGATCTCGATCATCGGCATGTCGATTCGTCCATGGGCCTCAACGGATGATGGCGATGCGCCGGTTCAGCACCTTCACGGCGAGCGACAGCGCATAGCTGAGCACGAAGTAGATGACGGCCACCAGCGTGTACATCTCGACGAGGCGGCTGTCGCGCTGCGCGATCTTGCTCGCCGCGCCGACCAGGTCGGTGACGTTGAGCAGCGCCACCAGCGAAACGTCCTGGAACAGCACGATCGTCTGCGTGAGCAGCACCGGCAGCATGTTGCGCAGCGCCTGCGGCAGCACGACGAGACGCATCGCCTGCGCGTAGTTCAGACCGATCGCGTAGGCCGCCGACAACTGCCCCCTGGGAATGCTCTGGATGCCGGCGCGGACGATCTCGCAGAAATACGCCCCCTCGAACAGGATGAAGGTGACGTAGGCCGAACGGTCGGCGCCGATGCGCGGAGGATAGGCGGCGCCGGTGATCCACTGCAGCATCACCGGCACGAGGAAATAGAACCAGAAGATGACCAGCAGCAGCGGAACCGAGCGCATCAGGTTCACGTAGCCGGCCGCCGCCCACGCCAGCGGCGCGATGCCGGACAGGCGCGCGAGCGCGAGCAGGATTCCCCACAGCGTGCCGCCGATGGCTGCGATCACCGTCAGCTGGATGGTGTAGGACAGGCCCTTCATCAGGAAGGGCAACGAGGCGGCGATCGACCCCCAGTCGAAGCCTGTCATGACGGGCTACCGTTTGCCCCCGAGATAACCTGGCACCGCGGTGACACGCTCGACCCAGGCGAACACGCGATTGATCGCCAGCGCCACCAGCACGTACAGGACGGTGGCGGCGCCGAAGGCGGCGAAATAGCGGAAGGTCATCTCGCCCATCTCGCGCGTGCGGAAGAACAACTCGGCCAGGCCGATCGAATAGGCCACCGCCGAGTTCTTCACCAGGTTCATCGACTCCGACGTGAGCGGCGGGATGACGATGCGGAAGGCCATCGGCAACAGCACGTATCGGTAGGTCTGCGCCTGCGTGAGGCCGAGCGCATAGCCGGCCATGCGCTGGCCGCGCGGCAGCGACAGGATGCCCGACTTCACCTGCTCGGCGATGCGCGCCGAGGTGAAGAGCCCGAGGCAGACCACCGACAACATCAGCTGGAAGCGTGTCGGGTCCATCTCGAGCGCCAGGCGCTTCAACGACGGAACGAATTCGGGAACGACGAAGTACCAGAGAAAGAACTGCACCAGCAGCGGGATGTTGCGGAACAGCTCGACCCAGGCGTCACCCAGCGCGACCACCCAGCGCCGGTCGGTGGTACGCAGCACGCCGAGCAGCGAACCGATCGCCATTGCGACGATCCACGACAGGGCGACCAGCACCAACGTGTACTCGAGCCCCGAGAGCAGCGACATCAACCACGTGGTGTCGCCGTCCGGGGTTTCCTGGCCGAAGATGCCGAGGTCGAGCACGGCGCCCTCTCGGTTCGGGCGCAGCGCTTACTCGACGCCCTTGTCGTTCGGATGCGCGAAGGCTTCCTTGTTCGCCTCGTTCTCGGGGAAGTTCAGGGTGATCCCCTTGGGCGGAATCGGGCTGGTGAACCACTTCGCGTAGAACTTGTGGATCTCTCCCGACTTCATCACGCCGTCGATCGTCTTGTCGACCAGCGCCTTGAACTGCGGATCGTTCTTGCGCAGCATCATGCTGTAGGGTTCGCTGCGCAGCGACCCGGGCAGGATCCTGTACGCCGACGGATCCTTCGAGTTGGCGATCTGCCCGGCGAGCAGGATGTCGTCCATCACGAAGGCCACCGCGCGCCCGTCGGCCATCAGCAGGAAGCTCTCGGCGTGGTCCTTGCCGTAGATCTCCTTGAAGTCGGCGTCTTCAGCCTTCGCGTATTTCTTCAGCAGCGGCACCGACGTCGTGCCCGAAGTGGTGACGATCGTCTTGCCCTTGAGTTGCTCGAAGCGATCGATGCCCGAATCCTTCTTCACCGCGGCCGAGACGTTGATGACGAAGTAGGTGGGCCCGAACGCCACCTGCTTCTGCCGGGCTACGGAATTGGTGGTCGAGCCGCACTCGAGGTCGATGGTGCCGTTCTCGAGCAGCGGGATGCGGTTGCTCGACGTGACCGGCGAGTAGTTCACTTTCAGGTCGGGCATCTTCAGCTCCGCCTTCACTGCGTCGGTGATCTTCGCGCACAGGTCCATCGCGTAGCCGATCGGCTTGCCGGTGTTGTCGAGGTAGGAGAACGGAATCGACGACTCGCGATAGCCGACGGTGATGGCGCCGGTTTCCTTCACCTTCTGCAGCGTGCCGCTCAGCGCCTGCGCGTGCGCCGCGACAGACACAAGGGTGAGGCATGCGAAGAGGGCCGCTTGCTTCAATCGGGTCATGGCAGGCTCCGTGGAGCGATAGGGGATCGGAATGGCGCGGCCAGTGTAGCGTAGCGCACCGGCTGCGGCGCACGTACATAACCGGCGATCATGCGCAGCGCGCCGCTCCAGTAACGCTCGAGCGCCTCGCGTCCGGCCACGTCGCGCCCGAGCACCGCCGACAGCGTGTGTCGGTTCGACAGCGAGAAGTAGCCCAGGCTGGCGATGGCCACGTACAGCTCGGTCTCGTCGATGTCGTCGCGAAACACGCCCTTCGCCGCGCCGTCGGCGAGCATGCGCGAGAGCATCTGCGCGATCGGCGACACCAGTTCGCCGAGCCGCGCCGAGCGCCGCAGGTGTCGCGCGCGGTACAGGTTCTCGGTGTTCAGCAGGCTGATGAACTCCGGATGCTCGAGGTAGTAGCGCCAGACGAAGCGGCAGAACTGCTCGAGCGCCTTCCACGGATCTTCGGGGTCGAGTTGCACGCTGCGCTCGGCATCGCGCAACTGCGCATAAGCCTGCTCGAGCACCGCACGGAACAGGCCGTCCTTGCTGCCGAAGTAGTAGTACAGCATGCGCTCGCTGGAACGCGCGCGCTGCGCGATGCGCTCGCCGCGCGCGCCGGCGAAGCCGTGCCGCGCGAACTCGGCGCCCGCCGCCTTCAGGATGCGCGCGCGCGTGGCGTCGGCGTCGCGCCGACGCGGAGCGGCCTTGGTCACCATCGGCGCTTCAGCCCTGGACCACCGGCACCTCGGCCGCCGGCGGCGTGTTGCGGCTGCGCCCGCAGCGCACGATGCCGTCGATCATCACCATGCCGACGCCGGGAATGTCGCCCAGGCGCACGCTGTCGAGCAGGTCTCGGCCGGCCGAATGCTGCGCGCGATCGACGAAAACGAAATCGGCGGGGCGCCCCGGCTCGATCAATCCCTGCTCGAGCCCGCGCATGCGCGCGGTGTTGCCGGTGGCAAAGCCGAAGCAGATCTCCGCCGGGATGTCGGCCATGCTCGACAGCAGCGCGATCATGCGCAGGATGCCCAGCGGCTGCACGCCGGAGCCGGCCGGCGCGTCGGTGCCGAGGATGATCCGGTGCGGACAGCGCAGTTCCACCGCGTGGCGCGCGGTGAGGATCGCGATGCGCTCGTTGCCGTTGTGCACGATCTCCATTGCGCGCGGGCTACGCTCGCACAGCGTGCAGACGGCCTTGTACGACAACGCCGTATGGCCGCCATTGATGTGGCCGATCACGTCGGCGTCGGCCTCGAGCACGACGTTCTCGTCGATGAGTCCCGAACCGGGAATCGACGGGCCGCCGGTGTGGATCGTGCTCTGGATGCCGTGCTTGCGCGCCCAGGCGACCATCCGTTGCGCCTCGTCGCCGGCCTTCACCGAGCCCAGCCCCACCTCGCCGAGCAACCGTACGCCGGCGGCGGCCATCTCGGCGAAATCGGCCTCCTCCATGCCCTTCTCGAGCACCGGCGCGCCGGCGAGCACCTTCATGCCGCCCGCCAGGCCGGCAGCGCGCATGCCGTCGAAAGCGCGCTGCGCGGTGATGGCGAGCGCCTTGACGCCGACGACGTCCTTCGGCCGACCGGGCAGGTGCACCTCGCCGGCGGAGATCATCGTCGTCACGCCGCCGTGCAGGCACGAATCGATCCAGCCGATCTGGTTCTGCCGTGGCGTCCAGTCGCCGAACACCGGGTGCACGTGCGAGTCGATGAGACCGGGCGCGAGCGCGGTCCCGCGTGCATCGATCGTCGTCGTCGCGCCGTCGGTGTCGCAATCGCTCGCCCGTCCGACGGCGACGATGCGCCCGTCGTCGACGACAACCGTATCGGCGTCGAGGATCGGTCGGTCGATGTCGCCCGACAGCAGCAGCCCGATGTTGCGCACGACCACCTTGCCCGATTTCTGCACGTTCGCGGTCACGGCCATCTTCGTTTCCTCCTTGTTGCGCAGCGACTCGCCGATGCGATCGGACGCCGTCGCCGCGCGCTTCACACCGCCAGGTACTGCCGGCGCACCTCTTCGTCGGCGTCGAGCGCCGACATCGTTCCGGCGAAGCGCACCTGCCCCTTCTCGAGCACGTAGGCACGATCGGACACCGCCGCGGCGAACGCGACGTTCTGCTCCGACAGCAGCACCGACAGTCCGTGCTTCTTCAGTTCGACGATCATGTCGGCCATCTGCTCGACGATGATCGGCGCCACGCCCTCGGAAGGCTCGTCGAGCAGCACGAGACGAGGGTTGCCCATCAGCGTGCGCGCGACACTGAGCATCTGCTGCTCGCCGCCGCTCATGCGACCACCCGGGCGCTGCGGCATGGCGCCCAGGTTGGGAAACAGCTCGAACAGCCGCTCGACGGTCCACGCCGGTGCGCCCGCCCGCGCCGGCCGCCGACCGACATCGAGGTTCTCGAGCACGGTGAGATCGGTGAAGATGCGCCGGTCCTCCGGCACGTAGCCGATGCCGGCGCGCGCGACGCGAAACGCATCGAGCCGCTCGATGCGTGCGCCGCCGAACGTGATCTCCGCGCTGCGCTCGGCGATCAAACCCATGATGGCCTTCATCGTCGTGCTCTTGCCGGCGCCGTTGCGCCCCATCAGCGCGACGACCTCGCCGGCGGAGACGTCCAGGTCGACGTCGAACAGCACGTGCGCACGACCGTACCAGGCGTTCAGGCGGCGGACCGACAGCAGCGGCGCGCTCATCGCGACGACAGCCCTTCGCGCACGCCGCGCTCGTCGCGCTCGTCGCGCTCGCCGGCACGCCGCGCGCCGTGAGCGAGGCGTCCGCTGCCGAAGTAGACCTCGCGCACCTGCTCGTTCTCGCGGATCTCAGCGGGCGTTGCGTCGGCAATCAGCCGGCCGCGCGCGAGCACCATGATTCGATCGGCATGGGCGAAGACGACGTCCATGCTGTGCTCGGTGAACAGCACGCCGATGCCGCGCTCCTTCACCAGGTCGCGCGTGAGCTGCATCAGCGCGTTGCGCTCCCTGGGCGCCATGCCGGCCGTAGGCTCATCCATCAGCAGCAGCTTCGGTCGATTGGCCAGCGCGATCGCGAGCTCGACCGTCTTGACGTCGCCGTATGCGAGCGTGCTGCAAGGTTCGTCGGCGCGCGCGCGCAGCCCCACGGCGTCGAGCAGCTCGAGCGCCTCGTCGCGGTGCAGCTTCGCCGCGCGCGCCCAGAAGCGGTACAGGTGCCGATGGTGCGACAGCAGCGCCATCTGCACGTTCTCGACGACGGTCATCGACGCCCAGGTGGCGGCAACCTGGAAAGTGCGTCCGACGCCGAGCCGCCAGATGTCGCGCGGATGCCAGCCGGCGATCTCGCGCCCGAGAAAGCGCACGCTGCCCGCGTCGGGCGCGAGCTGTCCGTTGATCATGTTGAAGCAGGTGGACTTGCCGGCGCCGTTGGGCCCGATCAGCGCGAGCAGCTCGCCGGCGGCCAGCGTGAAGCCGACGTCGTCGACCGCCTGCACGCCACCGAAGGCCTTGCGCAGGCCCTCGACCCGCAGCAGCTCGCTCATCGGCGGGCCTTCACGCGCGCTCCCCGGTCATGCACGCAACTGCCCGGGCACGGGCGCGCGCCAGCGCAGGCGCTCGGCGAGCGCGGCCAGGCCGCCGACGATGCCCTGCGGGAACGCCATCACCAGCACGAGAATCACCAACCCCATCAGCGCGCGCCAGTACTCGGTGGTGCGGATGACCGAATCCTGCAGCCAGGTAAAGACGGCGCTGCCGACCACCGGGCCGGCGAGCGTCTGCACGCCGCCCAGCAGCACCATCACCAGTCCGTCGATCGACTTGCCGACATGGATCGTCTCGGGCGAGATCGATCCCTTGGCGAACGCGAACAGCGCGCCGGCCAGCCCGCCGAAGGTGCCCGACACGATGAACGCCTTCCAGTGCACGTCGACGACGTCGATGCCGGTTGCTTCGGCGCGTAGCGGCGAATCGCGCCCGGCGCGCATCGCGTAGCCGAAGGGCGAGAACAGCATGCGGCGCAGCGCGTAGACGCTGGCGCCGACCAGCGCGAGCGCGAGGTAGTAGTAGGCCGCTTTGGATGCGAAGCGCTCCGACGGCCAGATGCCGATCATCCCGTTGCTGCCGCCGGTGACCTCGTCCCACTGGTAGACGACCGACCAGACGATCTGCGCAAAAGCGAGCGTGAGCATCGCCAGGTACACGCCCGACAGGCGCACCGCGAACCACCCGAAGAGCGCCGCGCCGGCCAGCGCGGCGAGCGGGCCGAACAGCAGTGCCGCCTCCATCGGCCAGTGCCAACCGGAAAGCAGCGCCGCGGCGCCGTAGGCGCCCAGGCCGAAGTAGGCGGCGTGGCCGAACGAATGCATGCCGCCCGGACCCATGATGAAGTGCAGGCTGGTGGCGAACAGCACGGCGATCAGCACGTCGATCATCAGCACCGTGGCGTACGGCATCGACTGCAGCAGCGGCGGCACGATCAGCGCGACGACCAGCAACGCGACGGCCAGCGATGCGCTGCGCCGCATCGGGCGCAACGGCGCCTCGCCCGCCGCCGTCGCGCGCAGGACGCCCTGCGGACGGCCGAGCAGGCCCCATGGGCGCCAGATCAGCACGATCGCCATCACGATGAACTCGACGACCAGCGTGAGCTTGGAGAACGCGAAGGACGTGCCGAAGATCTCGACCGTGCCCAGTCCGTAGCACAGCGCCTTGATCTCCGCGATCAGCAGCGCCGCGAGATACGCGCCCGGAATGCTGCCCATGCCGCCGACGACGACGACGACGAATGCATCGCCGATCGTCGTCAGGTCGAGCGCGAGGTTGGCCGGTTCGCGCGGCAGTTGCAACGCGCCGCCCAGCGCCGCAAGCGCCGAGCCGAGCGCGAACACGCCGGTGAACAGCCAGCGCTGGTTCACGCCGAGCGCGCCGACCATCTCGCGGTCCTGCGTGGCAGCGCGGATCAGCACGCCCAGGCGCGTGCGACGCAGCAGCCACCACAGCGCGCCGAGCACCGCGGGCCCGACGAAGATCAGGAACAGCTCGTACTGCGGAAAATTCCGCCCGAGCACCGGGATCGAGCCGCGCAGGCCGGGCGCGCGGGGCCCGAGGAGATCGTCGGGCCCCCACAGGAAGAGCACCGCGTCGCGCACGAGCAGAACCACGGCGAAGGTGGCGAGCAACTGGAACAGTTCGGGCGCGCCGTAGACGCGACGCAGGATCACGATCTCGACCACTGCGCCGAGCAAACCGACCACGAGCGCGGCGAGCACGATGCCGCCCCAGAACGACAACGGCCCGCTGCCGAGCAGCTCCGCCAGCCAGCCCGCCATCGAATACGCGACGTACAGCCCGACCATGAACATCGAGCCGTGCGCGAAGTTGACGATGCGCGTGACGCCGAAGATCAGCGATAGGCCGACCGCGAGCAGGAACAGCGTCGAGGCGCCGGCAAGCCCGTTCAGGGCCTGCACGGCGAGACCGGAGAGCATCGACCGCAGCCGTGCGAGCCGGCCCCTAGTCGGCCGACGCCGGACGCAGCTTGCGGGTGTCCTCGACGCTCGGCAGCACCGACGCGCCGTCGATGTAGCGATAGTCGACCATGACGCCCTTGCCGTCGCGCAAGGCCGTGCGGCCCACGTAGGCACCCATCGTTGCCTGATGGTCCACCGGGCGGTAGGTCATCGGACCGAACGGCGACACGAGCTCGAGTCCGGCGAAGGCCTCGATCAGTTTGTCGGCGTCGGTGCTGCCTGCCTTGCGGATCGCCGCGGCGAGCGACTTCACCGACACGTAGCCGACGATCGAGCCCAGGCGCGGATAGTCGTTCCAGCGCTTGCGGTAGGCGTCGAGGAATTTCTTGTGCTCGGGCGTGTCGATGCCGTACCACGGGTAGCCCGTCACGACCCAGCCTTCCGGCGCCTCGTCCTTCAGCGGATCGAGATATTCGGGCTCGCCGGTGAGCAGGCTGACGACCGAACGGCCCTTGAACAGCTCGCGGGTGTTGCCTTCGCGCACGAACTTGGTGAGGTCGGCGCCGAACAGCACGTTGAAGATCGCGTCGGGCTTCGCGTCGGCCAGCGCCTGCACGACCGCGCCGGCATCGACGCGACCGAGGCCGGGCGCCTGCTCGGCGACGAACTCGATGTCGGGCTGCTGCGCCTTCATCAGCTTCTTGAAGGTTTCGACGGCCGACTGTCCGTACTCGTAGTTCGGGTAGACGACGGCCCAGCGCTTCTTCTTCAGCTTCAGCGCCTCCGGCACCAGCATCGCCGTCTGGATGTAGGTGCTCGGACGCAGCCGCCATGTGTAGCGGTTGCCGTCGGCCCAGGTGATCTTGTCGGTGAGCGGCTCGGAGGCGAGGAAAAATGCCTTGCGCTGCTTTGCGAAGTCGGTGACGGCCAGGCCGATGTGCGACAGGAAGGTGCCGAACAGCATGTCGACCTTCTCGCGCGAGACCAGCTCCTCGGCCACGCGCACTGCGTCGCCCGGATTGGCGTTGTCGTCGCGCGAGACGACCTCGAGCTTGCGGCCGAGCGCGCCGCCCTCGGCGTTGACTTCCTCGAGCGCGAGTTCCCATCCCTTCTTGTACGGCTCGAGGAACGCGGGCTGCGCCTTGTAGCTGTTCAGCTCGCCGATGCGGATCGGCTGTTGTGCCTGCGCCTGTGCGGCACCGCCCGATGCGACGGCGAGCGTGAATCCGAACAGCGCTGCGGTGATCGTGCTTCTCATGCGTCGTCTCCTCTCGGGGTTCTTCGTCTGTTCGCTGTTGCACCTGGCTAGCGCAGGCCGTCCTTGCCGATGATCTCGTTCTTCTGCAGGCCGCCGACGCGCGCCAGCGGCCGGCCGCTGTCGGTGACTGCAACGGCAACGACGATCTCGCCGGAACGCGGCGCATCGGGTACGCGCACCTCGATCGCGTCGAAATGGCTGCGCACGAAGGCGGCGTCCTTGTGGCCGAGCGGCACGTCGATCGCGGTGCCCGGTCCGCCGCATTTCTTCGCCGACGGCACGAGCGCCGCGCCCTTGCCCACCGCCTTGCGAAGCGGCGCGCCGAGCTTCGGGTGCAGGATCGCTGCGGCGTGCTCGAGTTCGCCGCGCTCGCCGACGATGGCCGCCTTGCCGTAGCTCTCCGCGGCATCGGCGGCGATGCCCAGCGCCTGCACGCAACGCTCGCCGAGCAGGCCGCCCAGTTCCTCGCCGATCGTCGTCAGCTCGTCGAGCGACTCGGAATAGCGCCCCGCATACGGGTTCGCGACGACGGCGACGGCGACGGCGCGCCGGGTCGGCGGCTTCACGTCGCGGCCCATCTCGCGGTGGACCTCGTCGACGGTGACGATCAGCTTGCGGATGTCGGCGGGCATCGCTGTTTCCTCGGGGGGCGGTCGGGGCGTCGGCGTCGGACGACTAGCGTAATCCGTCGACGCCCTTGATCTCGTCGGCGCGCAGGCCGCCGACACGCTCGTGAATGCGCGCGCCGGTGCTCATCGCCAGGAAGAAGACGATCTCGTCGGCCGCAGGGGCGCCCGGCACGCCGATCTCGATCGTGTCGAAATGGCTGCGGACGTAGCTCGCGTTGACGTGCGTGAGCGGGATGTCGATGCTCGCGCCCGGTGTGCCCACCTTCGTGTTCGACGGGACGATCGCCTTCGTCGGCACGCCCTGCTCCTCGAGCAACGTGCGCATCGCGTAGCCGCCGGGGACGTGCCACAGATGTCCATGCTCCGACTCGCCGCCGGTGCCGACGATGCCGCCCTTGCCGTAGGACTCGATCGCGCTCGCCGGCAGCGCCATCGTGGCAAGCAGGCGCCGGGCCAGATCGACACCGAGCGGCTTCATCGCATCCATCATCGCGACGATGTCGGCTTCGTAGCGGTGCGCGAACGGATTGGCGAGCACGACGGCGATGACGCCGCGACGCTGCGGGCGCTGCGGGCGCGGTCCGAACTCGTGGAAGACGTCTTCGACCTGCGTGCGGATGCGTCGGATCTCGATCATGCCAGCGCCTCGATGCGTGAGGCGACGATACTGGAACGGCCCTGCAGCGACAACAACGCCTGACCGATGAGGCCTTCGTCGATGCAGCGCCGCGCGAAGCGGGCGCCGGCAGCCAGCGCCGCCTCGACGAGCGGCGCGGGCAGCGCGCCGACGTCGACCGTGACGAGCCGCTCGCCGAGGTCGCTGTCGTCGCGCACGTCGCAAGCCGGCGCGCGACGCACCGACGCGTGCTCGATGTTGACCGCGTTGGCGACGAGGGTCGCTGCCGCATCGGCAAGCGCCGCGCTCGCCGCGACGACCGTCACCGAATCGGCAATGCCCAGCGAGAGGCTACGACCGCGCCAGCCGGAGGTCGCCAGCCCGCGCGCTGCGTCGGCGTGCGACAGATGCAGGCGACCGTCAATCGCGGGCGCGTCCACGTTGGCAACGACGGCGACGTCGAGCGAGGCCCGGGGTGCAAGCCAGAACGCCACGTCGCCGCCGTTGTTCACCCAGGCGCGATCAATGCCGTCGCGGGCGAAGGACGCGACGATCTCCTGCGCGACGCTGCCGGCCACCGCAGCCATCGGCGTAACGAACAGTCTGAAGCGGCGTGCGAAGGGCGAGCACGCATCGATCATCCGTTGCGCGACCGTGCCACGCGCGCGCGGCGCGTCGCGATCAAGCGGGCACGCGCTGCGCAGCAACGGCAATTCGCCGACGAGTTCCTCCAACACGGTGCCGAAGCGCTGCCACGCCGACGCGAGCGCGGCGTCGATCGCGCGCGCATCGCCGTCGGCGCCGATGATCAGGTCGATCGGGCCGTGCTGGAAATGCCAGCGGCCGTCGTGCAGCCGTCGGCGCTGCGCGGGGGTCATCGAGGCTCGCCGCCGGCCGCGAGCGGCCACGGATTACGATCGTCGATCGCGGCGACGCGATGGCGCTCGCGTTCGACGACGTCGGCGATCGTGCGGATGCGCTCGACGTGACCGCCGAGCGCAGCGTAGACGTCGCGCGGCATCGTGAACTCGATCGGCGCGACGATTGCCGGCGTCGGCACGCTGCCGAAGGAACCGGCGGGCATGCGCGTGACGTCCACCATCGCCGTGATGCCTCCGCCCGGCCAGACGTAGGCCGGCGCGCCGCCGCAGGTGACGCGCGTGAGCAGGTCCTTGATCGAGCGCGTCAGCAGCACCGGATTCTCGGTGACGCCGGCGCGCAGGCTGCCGCCGGCGCCGCCGACGAAGAGCACGGTGGCAAGCGCCGGCTCGCAGTTCTCGCCGATGCGCTCGACGACCTTGCGCACCGCCGCCGGCATCGGCGCGCGCACCGGGCGCAGCGCCTCGTCGAGCTCGAACCACTCGGCGTGCTCGCCGGTGGTCGAGACCATCAGCAGGCGCAGTCCGGGGCGCGCGACGGCCGCATCCCAGCCCTCGACGATGGTCAGCGGATCCTCGACGTCGGTGCCGCCCCATCCGGTGCCCGGGTTGGCGACCTGGAAGTAACGGCCCGGCGTGGACCTGCGTCCACGAACCTGGATGCCCGACGGCGCCATGTCGAGACAGCGGCCGGCCTGATGTTCGGTGAGCACGCCGGTGATGTGATCGTCGACGACGACGACTTCGTCGACGTGACCGAACCACTGCTTGGCGAAGATGCCGATCGTCGCCGAGCCGCAGCCGACGCGCATGCGCTGCTCTTCTACGCCGTTGATGCGCGGCGCGCGACCGGCCTGCACGGTGAGCTGCGCGCCGCCCTCGATGTCGAGATCGACGGCCAGGCCGTTGCCCAGCGCCACCATCAGCTCGCAGGTGATGCGGCCTTCCTTCTTCGAGCCGCCGGTGAGGTGATGCACGCCGCCCAGCGACAGGAACTGCGAACCGTACTCGATCGTCGTCACGTGCCCGACCGCCTCGCCGCGATGACGCACGGTGGACTGTTCGGCGCCCAGGTAGCGGTCGGTGTCGATCTTCACCTTGAAGCTGCAGTAGCTGAAGATCCCTTCGGTGACGACGGTGACGAGATCGGCGCCCTCGGCCCGGCTCGACACGATGAACGGCGCGGGCTTGTAGTCGGGGTAGGTGGTGCCGCTCGCCACGCCGGAGACGAACACCGGCGCATCATTCAGCAGCGCGCCGTCCCAGCCGGCCACCGTCGAGGCGATCGCCTCGGCGCCCGGCCTGGCCAGCAGCAGCACCGGGTCGGTGCGCACGAGAACGCCGTCGACGTTGCCGTAGCGGTCGCAGGCGCCGAGTCGGCCGGGGCTGATCTGGCACAGCACCGGACAGGCATCGCACTGGATCTTGCCGGCGGCCATCCGTTCGGGCGCGCGGGCGGCGACGATGCGCGGCTCTGATGTATCCGGCGCTTGCGCTGCATCGAACTGCTCGCCAATCGCGTTCGAGCCGATCTTCGTCATGTCGGTCGCGCCTCGTCGATCGCCGCGCGCAGGCGGTCGGGCGTCACCGGCACCTCGGCCATGCGCACGCCGGTAGCGTGATGGATCGCGTTCAGGATCGCCGGCGCGGTGGCGACGAGCGCCGGTTCGCCGACGCCTTTCGCGCCACGAGGGCCGAGCGGCTCGGCGTCCTCGATCAAGTGAACGGTGATCGGCGGGATGTCGCCCGCGGTCGGAATCAGGTAGTCGTGCAGGTTGTCGGTGCGTCCGGCGACGTATTCCTCCATCAGCGCCAGACCGAGCCCCTGCGCGATGCCGCCATGGATCTGGCCCTCGACCTGCGTCGGGTTGATCGCGCGCCCGACGTCGTGCGCCGCGTGGATCGCCAGCACGCGCACGGTGCCGAGCGCGAGGTCGACCTCGACCTCGGCGAACTGGGCGGCGAAGCCATAGGTGGCATAGGGGACGCCCTGCCCGTCGTCGTCGAGCGCGATGGTGGGCGGGTCGAAGTATCCGGTTCCGGTCAGCACGTCGCCGCGCTCGTCGCGCGGGAGCGTTCGCAGGTCGATTCGCGCTTCGGGCGTCGTCGCGTCCGCCAATCGCGCCGGATGTGCAGACGCCGCCGACACGATGCTGCCCTCGATGCGCAGCGTCGCTGGCTCGGCGACGCCGAGCATCCCGAGAATGCGCGCGCGCAACTCCTCGCCGGCCAGCCGCGCCGCGTTGCCCGAGACGAAAGTCTGTCGCGACGCCGAGCTCTTGCCGGCGTCCAGCGTGAGATCGGTGTCGGCGCAGACCTGGTCGATGCCCTTCAGCGGCACGCCGATCGCGTCGGCGAGGATCTGCGGCAGGATCGTGTACGTGCCCTGGCCGATATCAACGGCGCCGTTGTAGAGGACGACGCGCCCGTCGGCGCGCAGACCGGCCTGCATCGACGACGGATTCGCGATGACCGTGTTGCCGATTCCGTACCACATGCAGGCGACGCCCACGCCGCGGCGCTTCGCTCCCGCATAGCGCCGGTGCGGATCACTCGATGCCCGATCGGCAACGGCGATGTCGCAGTCCGCGCCCGCGTTGAACCGCTCGGCGCGCGCGCGCACCTCGCGCCACGCGGGGCGCAGCGCCGCCAGGCACGCCTGCAGCCCCGCGCTCGCCTGCAGCGACTGGCCGGTCGGCGTGCGATCGCCCGCGCGCAGCGCGTGTTCGAAGCGGTACTCGAGCGGGTCGACGCCGAGCCGTTCGGCGAGCCGATCGATCAGCGTCTCGTTGAGCAACGTCGATTGCGGCACGCCGAAACCCCGGAACGCACCGCCGATGGGCCCGTTCGTGTAGACGGCGCGCGTAAGCGCGCGCACGTGCTCGACGCGGTACGGCCCGCTCGCGTGGATCGGCACGCGGTTGGCCACGGTCGGCCCCCACGACGCATAGGCGCCGGTGTCGAAGTCGCCGTCGAAGCGATAGGCCAGCATGCGCCCGCCGGCATCGGCGGCGATCGTCGCCCGCATGCGCGCCGGGTGCCGCTTGGTGGTGGACGCCATCGACTCGGGTCGCGTGTAGACGATGCGCGCGGGGCGTCCGAACTTGCGCGCCGCTGCAGCGAGCAACGGCTGGATCGAGATGTCGAGCTTGCCGCCGAATCCACCGCCGACCGCCGACGGCACGATTCGCACCTGCGATGGATCGAGCGCGAACATCGACGCCAGTTCGCTGCGGTCCATGTACGGCGTCTGCGTGCAGGCGAAGACGGTGAGACGCTCGATGCCGTCGTCGTTGCCCGACCATTGCGCGTAGCCCGCCTCGGGCTCGATGTACGCGTGCTCGATGTGCCGCGTGCGCATCGTTGCGTCGATCGACACCGGCGCCGATGCGATCGCGCCGTCGACATCGCCGCGCGCGACGCGGCCTCGGCACAGCACGTTGTCGGGGCGACTCTCGTGCAGCGCGGGCGCACCCGCAGCAAGAGCCTGCTCGGGCGAAACGAGCGCCGCGCGCATCGCGAAACGCACCGGCGCATCGGGCAACTCGATCGCGTCGATCGCCTCACGCAGGCCGACGAGCACGAGCACCGCCTCGCCACGCGTGCGCACGACGCCCTCGGCGATCGCCGGCTGGTCGCGCAGGTCGGGAAAGATCGCAAAACGGTTGAAAGGAATGTCACGCGCGGTGAGCACGCCCATCAGCCCGGGGTGCGCCTGGACGAAGGCATCGAGATCGCCGTACTCGAAGGTGGCCGACGCGTGCGGCGCGCGGAGCACCTTCAGCCAGCAGGCTTCGTCGGGCGCCCGGTCTGCGCCGTAAATCGCGCGCCCATCGATCTTCTCCCGCGCGTCGAGGCGCGGCACTCGCGCGCCGACCGCCGCTCCAACCGGCGTCTCGTCGATCGGTACGGCATTCGTCGCGGGCGCTTCGACCCCCGCCGCCGACAGCACCGCCTCGACGATCTTGCGATAGCCGGTGCAGCGACACAGCACGCCGCCGATTCCGTCGAGCACCTGTTCCGGCGTCGGCTGCGGATGGCGGCGCAGCACGTCGACGGCGGCCATCAGCATGCCGGGCGTGCAGATGCCACATTGGGCCGCGCCGTTCTCGGCGAACGCGCGGCGCAGCGACTGCTCGGGCGAACCGGGCGACGCCTGCGCGAGCGCCTCCACGGTAGTCACTTCGCGGCCGACACATTGTCCGACCGCCACGATGCATGAACACGCCGCTTCGCCGTCGAGCAGCACCGTGCACGCGCCGCAGTCTCCGGCGTGGCAGCCGACCTTCGTTCCGGTGAGACCCAACTCGTCGCGCAGGCACTCGGACAGCCGCGTGGCGGCAGGCGACGCGATCGTGCGATCGAGTCCGTTGACGCGAAAGCGCAGCGCGGGGATCGGCTCGCCCTTCATCGACTCGCTCCCCTCTCTGTGCGCGGGGCGGGCGCGCCCGACGCCGCGAATTCGGCGATCAGCCTTCGCGCGAGTTCGATCGCGGCGTGGCGACGATAGGCCGCCGTCGCCCGCACGTCGTCGATCGGCTGCAGCGGCGCGAGCGTCTCGTCGTCGATCGCCGCATCGAAGCGCTGCACGAGCGCCGAGCGCGTGGTGCCGAGCAATCGAGACTCGAGCGCGCGCAGCCGCGCGGCGGCCGGCGCGCATGCGCCGACGGCGATCGCGCACTGCGCGAGCCGATCGTTCGCGTCGAATTCGACGGCCGCTGCGACCATCGCGATCGAGATCACCAGCGAGCGCCGATGGCCGAGCTTCAGGAAGGCGGAACGGGCGCTGCGCGAACGCGCCGGCAGCTCGATTGCGACGAGCAGCTCGTCGGGCGCAAGCGCGGTTCGCCGCACGCCGAGCACGAACTCGTCAACCGCCAGGCGGCGCCGGCCGCGCAGGCTGGCGAGTTCGAGCCGCGCATCGAGCGCAAGAAGCGCAGCGACGCCGTCGGCCGCCGGAGAGGCGTTGCACAGGTTGCCGCCGATCGTTGCGCGATTCTGCACCTGCACACCGCCGATCTCGCGCGCCGCCTGCTGCAGGGCGACGAACGCTTCGTCGAGCGGCGCGCGCACGATCGCCGACCACGGCGTCATGGCGCCGATGCGCAGCACCGGATTGCCGTGCGGATCGGCCCCTCGCGCGATTCCGCGCAGCGCCTCGACCTCGCCGAGGTCGAGCAGCGATTCGCGAACCGCGCGGCCAACGCGAGCCGGATAGAAATCGGTGCCGCCGGCCAGCGGCGTCCAGCCGCCGAGCGCGAGCAGGCGAAGCGCGTCGTCGAGGTCGTCGGCGCGGCGGTAGCGCGGCCGCGCATCGCGCGCGGTAGCGGCGGCTTCAGGAGTCATCGCATGGCGCGAAAGGGGACCGAAGCGGCGACATGAAGCCACCACTTCATTCATTGCGTTGCGCATCGAAATTAACCCACGGTACCATTGACCGTCAACACGCACCGTGCGCCGCCAGCGCGCCTGCCTCAACGCCCATGACCCACGTTGTCCTCGACTCCTGCATCCGCTGCCGCTACACCGATTGCGTCGACGTGTGCCCGGTTGACTGCTTTCGCGAAGGGCCGAACATGCTCGTCATCGACCCCGACGAATGCATCGATTGCGCGGTGTGCATTCCCGAGTGCCCGGTCGAGGCGATCGTCGCCGAGGAAGACGTCCCGCCGGGCATGCAGTCGTACATCGAACTGAACGCCGAACTCGCGCGCGGATGGCCCGCCATCACGCGCAAGAAGGAGCCGCTGCCCGAGGCCGAGCAGTGGAAGGACGTTCCCGCCAAGTTGCAGTACCTCGAGCGTTGAGCGCTGCCATGCGCGCGCGGTTGCCGGTTGCACCCGCGTTGCGCTGCAACTTGCCTGCTGCATTGCAGAAACCCGATACGTTCCCGAAACGGGCACGCCAGATGCGTGGCGCTGGTCGTCTCTCGGGCACCGGGCTGAAACGCCCGTGTGCCGTTCATCGGCCGAAAACGGGAAAAACGCAACAATATCTGGATAGTGATGAGCGCTCGGGGTTATTGCGTGTTGCGAAGCGCAATTTCCAGTCTGCATAATCTTCCAACGAGTCTCTGCCCGGACGATCGAATGCTGTACGACATCCGTGAAGCGCAACGTGCCTTCCTGAATCCGCTGTCGAACTGGGCCGACTCGATGAGCAGGCTCTATACGAACCCGTACAGCCCGCTCGCGTACTCGCCCTTCGCCCGAAGGATCTCGGCGGGCCTGGAACTCGTGCACCGCCTCGGCAAGGAATACGAGAAGCCCGAGTTCGGCATCACGTCGACGAAGATCGAAGGGCGCGAAGTTCCGGTCGTCGAAAGCGTCGAGGTCGAACGGCCGTTCTGCCGACTGCTGAAGTTCGACCGCCGCCTGCCGCGCGCGCTGGCGCATCGCGGTCGCGACCCGGTCGTGATCGTGTTCGCGCCGCTGTCCGGCCACCACGCCACGCTGCTGCGCGACACCGTGCGAACGCTGGTGGCCGACCACGTCGTCTACATCACCGACTGGACCGACGCCCGGATGGTTCCGATGTCGCAGGGGCCGTTCCATCTCGACGACTACGTCGCCTACGCCGTCGAGTTCCTGCGCCACCTCGGCCCCGACGTGCACGTGCTGTCGGTGTGCCAGCCCACCGTGCCGGTGCTCGCCGCGATTTCGCTGATGGCCGCGGTGGAAGATCCGCAGATGCCGCGCACGATGACGATGATGGGCGGGCCGATCGACACGCGCCGCTGTCCCACCGAGGTGAACACGCTCGCGCAGACGCACAGCCACGACTGGTTCGAGCGCAACGTCGTCTATCGCGTTCCCGCGCGCTATCCGGGCGCCGGGCGGCGCGTCTACCCCGGTTTCCTGCAGCACGCCGGCTTCATCTCGATGAACGCCGACCGGCACATGCACTCGCATTGGGAGTTCTACCTGAGCCTGGTCAAGGGCGACCTCGGCGACGCGGCGGCGCACCGTCGCTTCTACGACGAGTACAACGCAGTGCTCGACATGCCCGCCGAGTACTACCTCGACACGATCCAGACAGTGTTCCAGGAGCACGCGTTGCCGAAGGGCACGTGGAACGCGCGCTTCGAGGGCGAGATGCGTCGCGTAGATCCATCGAAGATCCGCAACGTCGCGCTGTTCACGATCGAAGGCGAACTGGACGACATCTCCGGCCTCGGCCAGACGCAGGCCGCGCACGACCTGTGCTCGTCGCTGCCGCCCGAGCAGAAGCGGCACCTCACCGTCGAGGGCGCCGGCCACTACGGCATCTTCAGCGGCCGGCGCTGGCGAGAGCGCGTCTATCCGGAAGTGCGCGAGTTCATCGCCTCGCATCGCGCGGCGATGCCGCTGCGCAAGGTGGCGTGAGCGCGCGCAGCACCCGCCGAATCGCGCGCATCGACCCGCAGCGCTGCATCGGCTGCACCCGCTGTATCGACGCCTGTCCGTTCGACGCGATCATCGGCGCCGCGCAGCGCATGCACACGGTGATCGACGCGGCCTGCATCGGCTGCGAGTTGTGCGTTGCGCCCTGCCCGGTGGACTGCATCACGCTCGTCGTCGCGCAACCGCAGGCAACGATGGGCCGCGAGCAGGCAGTGCAGGCGCGCGCACGACGCGCGCGGCGCGACGAGCGGCTCGCGCGCGAAGCCGAGGCGCCCGTGGCCGATGTCGACGCGCAGGCGATCGTGGCGGCGGCGCTGCAGCGCGCGCAGGCGCTGCGCAGGCCTACTCCCGCGCAGCCGCGCCCCGGCGAGGCCACCGACCGGTGAACGCGCACAAGCGCGCCGAGATCTTCGCGCGCCTGGAAGCGCTCGATCCGCATCCGCGCACCGAACTCGAATACCGCACGCCCTTCGAGCTGCTCGTCGCGGTGATGCTGTCGGCGCAGGCGACTGACCGCAGCGTGAACCTGGCCACGCGAGAGCTGTTCCCAGTGGCGAACACGCCCCGGCAGATCGTCGCGCTCGGCGTGGACGGACTCGTTCCGTACATCCGCTCGATCGGACTGTTCCCGACGAAATCGAAGAATGTCGTCGCGATGGCGCGCCTGCTGCTCGATCGGCACGACGGTGAGGTGCCGGCCGATCGTGAAGCGCTCGAGCAGTTGCCGGGCGTCGGTCGCAAGACCGCCAACGTGGTGCTCAACGTGGCCTTCGGCCAGCCGACGATTCCGGTGGACACGCACGTGCTGCGCGTGGCCAACCGCACCGGCATCGCACTCGGCAGGACGCCGCTGGAGGTCGAGGCAAAGCTGCTGCGCGTCGTGCCCGAGCGCTACCGCACGCACGCGCATCACTGGCTGATCCTGCATGGACGCTACGTCTGCAAGGCGCGCGTTCCCGAATGCTGGCGCTGCCCGATCGCCGACCTGTGCGATTACCGGCCGAAGACGCCGGCACCGAAGTAGCGTCGCTGCGCTCGACGAGTCATGTTCGATCCCTCGCGCGCCGAGGTGCGCCGCTTCTTCTGCGAAACCTGGCAAAAGCACCGCGAGCGCTTGCCGCTGAGTCCGCTCGAAGCGATCGCGCTCGACGCGATCCTGCTGCACCCCGAATACCACGCCGACCTCGCATCGCTCGACGACGCACTGGCGCGCGAATACCCGCCGGAGGCGGGGCGCACCAATCCTTTCCTGCACCTGTCGCTGCACCTGGCGGTGGCCGAACAGTTGCAGATCGACCAGCCGCCGGGAATCCGCGCCGCCTGGCAGCGCCTGGCCGCCCGGCTCGACGAGCACGACGCGACGCACGCGGTGATCGACTGCCTGGCCGAAACCGTATGGCGGGCGCAGCGCGAAGCTCGTGAGCCCGATGGGCAGGCCTACCTGGATTGTGTAAAGGCAAAGTAAAAGAGAGCCCGGTCGCGGCAGCCGAGGCTGTTGCCTTTCGCCCTCTACCCTTCACCCTTCACTTCGCTGCCTTCTGCTACGCTTCGCCCGCCCGGTCTTTTTTGCCCGCCCACGACCGTCCGCGGGCTGCCGACACACTGTACGGAATTCGCGATGTTCGGACGCCTGATGCCTCGCGAGGGCAATTTCTTCGAGCTGTTCAACCGGCACGCCGAATGCATCGCCATTGGCAGCCACGCGCTCGCTTCGCTGATGACGCATTACGGCGACGTCGCCGCCCGCCGCCAGTACATCGACACGATCGACCGCGCCGAGAAGGACGCAGACAAGGTCACGCACGAAACGGTGACGTTGCTGCACAAGACCTTCATCACGCCCTTCGACCGTGACGACATCCATCAGCTGATCAGCAACATGGACGACATCCTGGACCTGATCCAGGACGTCGCCGAGTCGGCGATCCTCTACGACCTGCAGCGCGTCTCGCCCGAGGCGCAGCAGCTCGCCGAACTGAACGAGATGTGCTGCGACCGCGTCAAGGCGGCCGTCGGCATGCTCGACAGCATGGAGAACGCCGACGCAATCCTGAAGATCTGCACCGAGATCGACCGGCTCGAGTCCGACGCCGACCGCGTGATGCGCTCGGCGATGTCGAAGCTGTTCCGCGACGAGAGCGACGTGCGGCAGCTGATCAAGCTCAAGGCGATCTACGAGCTGCTCGAAGCGGTGTCCGATCGCGCCGAAGACGTCGCGAACGTCATCGAAGGCGTCGTGCTCGAGAACGCATGACGACGATCCAGCTCGGCTTCGCCACGCTGGTGTTCCTCGTGGCGCTGGCGCTCGCGTTCGACTTCATGAACGGCTTTCACGACGCCGCGAACTCGATCGCGACGATCGTCTCGACCGGCGTGCTCAAGCCGTACCAGGCGGTCGTCTGGGCCGCCTTCTTCAACGTCGTCGCGCTGTTCTTCTTCGAGCTGCGGGTGGCCGCCACCGTCGGCAAGGGAATCGTCGACCCGGCGGTCGTCGATCACATCGTCATCTTCGGCGCGCTGTGCGGCGCGCTCGCATGGAACATCATCACGTGGATCTTCGGGATTCCGTCGAGCTCCTCGCATGCGCTGATCGGCGGACTGATCGGTGCGACGCTGGCCAAGGCAGGCACCGAATCGCTGCTGCTCGCCGGCATCGGAAAAGTGGCGCTGTTCATCCTTATCTCGCCGATGCTCGGCTTCGTGCTCGGATCGGCACTGATGCTCGCCGTTTCGTGGGTGTTCTTCCGCAGCACCCCACGCGGTACCGACCGCTGGTTCCGGCGGCTGCAGCTGGTATCGTCGGCGCTCTACAGCGTCGGCCACGGCAGCAACGACGCGCAGAAGACGATGGGCGTGATCTGGCTGCTCCTGATCGCCGCCGGCGTCACCCACGCCGGGGAGTCGCACCCGCCGTACTGGGTCATCATCGCCTGCTACCTCGCTCTTGGCTTCGGCACGCTGTTCGGCGGCTGGCGCATCGTCAAGACGATGGGCCAGAAGATCACGAAGCTCAAGCCGGTGGGGGGATTCTGCGCCGAGACGGGTGGCGCGCTGACCTTGTTCTTCGCGTCGAGCCTGGGCGTGCCGGTGTCGACCACGCACACGATCACCGGCGCAATCGTCGGCGTCGGCTCGGCGCAGAAGTTCTCGGCGGTGCGCTGGGGCCTGGCGGGCAACATCGTCTGGGCGTGGGTGCTGACCATTCCCGCCTCGGCCGTCATGGCGGCGGCCGCCTGGTGGGTGGGTCGACTCTTCCTCGTCGAGACGCTGTAGCGACGGGAACGCGGGTCGCCGCGAGCGCGAAGCCGCTCGCCGACCGGTACGCGTGCACGCGCAGCCCGAGCCGACCGCGGTACGATCGTCCGGTGCAACGACAACTCTGGCTCGAACTGCCCCCGATTTCCGCGCAGGCGCCGCGGCGGCTGCTCGTGTTTCTGCACGGGGCCGGTTCCACGCCCGAGACCTTCGCGCCGGTGGCGATTGCGTGGCAGCTGAAATTTCCGGGCGCCACCGCGGTGATCGTCGAGGGCCTGCGCCCGTGCGCATCGAATGTCGGGCGCGACTGGTTCGATGCCAGCGGCATCAGCACCGACCGCGCAGCGCGCATCGATGCGGCAGGCGTCGAACTGGCCGATCGACTGCGCGCGCTGCAGCGAGAAACTTCGCTCGCGCCCGCCGAGACGGTCGTTATCGGCTTCTCGCAGGGTGCCACGGTGGCGCTGGCGCTTGCGCGCCAGCAGCCGGCCCCTGCGGCGATCGTCGTCTCCTACGCGGGGCAGCTTGCGCGGCCGATCGCGCCCGGCGAGCGCATCGAACCTACCGTGCACCTGCTGCACGGCGAGTTCGACAGCGTCGTCCCGGCGGTGCACGCCGAACGGGCGTTTCGCGGATTGCAGGCGACCGGCTCGGACGTGACCCTCGACATCGTCGCCGACGCATCGCATTCGATCGGCCAGTCGATGATCAACCTCGGCACCGCGCGCGTGCTGAGGACGCTGTTTCGCGGACGCCAGCCGCCGCTACGCGGCCGTCGCGCCCTGCACTGACGCGCCGAAGCGGCGCTCGAAGTTCTCGTCATTCGCAAGGAGCAAGGGAAATGACCTCATCGAATCGTGAAGTCGTCGTCGTCTCGGGCGTGCGCACCGCAGTCGGAGACTTCGGCGGCAGCCTGAAGGACTACTCGCCAACGCAACTGGCCGCCACCGTGGTGCGCGAGGCCGCGGCGCGCGCCGGCGTGGGCGGCGACGACGTGCATCACGTCGTGTTCGGCAACGTCATCCATACCGAACCGCGCGATATGTATCTCGCGCGCGTTGCCGCCATCGAAGGCGGCCTCGCGCATTCGGTGCCGGCGCTGACGCTGAACCGGTTGTGCGGATCGGGCCTGCAGGCGGTGGTTTCGGCGGCGCAGGCGATCCTGCTCGGCGAAGCCGATGTCGCCATCGCCGGCGGCGCCGAGGTGATGAGCCGCGCCCCTTACACGTCGACTGCGATGCGCTGGGGCGCGCGCATGGGCGACGCGAAGATGCTCGACATGATGATCGGCGCGCTGCACGACCCATTCCAGAACGTGCACATGGGGATCACCGCCGAGAACATCGCGAAGAAATGGGGCATCACGCGCGACGAACAGGACGCGCTCGCGCTGGAGAGTCATCGACGCGCGTCGGTAGCGATCCGCGAAGGACGCTTCGCCGGCCAGATCGTTCCGATCGAGACGAAGACGCGCAAGGGCATCGTGCGCTTCGATACCGACGAGCACGTGCGCCACGACGCGACGATCGACGACATGAAGAAGCTGCGGCCCGCGTTCCTGAAGGAGGAAGGAACGGTCACCGCGGCCAACGCATCGGGCATCAACGACGCGGCGGCAGCGCTCGTGCTGATGGAGCGGCGCGCCGCCGAAGCGCGCGGCGCGAAACCGCTCGCGCGTCTCGTCTCGTGGGGCCACGCCGGCGTCGACCCGCAGTACATGGGCATCGGCCCGGTGCCGTCCTCGCGCAAGGCGCTCGAGCGTGCCGGGCTGCGCCCCGACCAGATCGACATCGTCGAGGCGAACGAAGCCTTCGCCGCGCAGGCGATCGCGGTGACGCGCGACCTGGAACTGGATCCGGCGAAGGTGAATCCGAATGGCTCCGGCATCTCGATCGGTCACCCGGTGGGCGCCACCGGCGCGCTGATCAGCGTGAAGGCGGTGCACGAGTTGCAGCGCACCGGCGCACGCTACGCGCTGGTGACGATGTGCATCGGCGGCGGACAGGGGATTGCGGCGGTGTTCGAGAGGGTTTGAGGGAGCGCAGGGTCAGCCAACGCCGTCCGGTGTCGTCCGCCGCTCTTGCGACCCGATCGACATCGGACCCTCGAACGCGCGGAAGACGAACGAGATCGGCCGTGCTCGTGGATGGCGGGCCGTTCGTGGAACGCTCTGTTGCACCCGCGTCGACTACCGGGACCGGACACGCGTCCCCATATAGGCGCCATGCGGGCGCGCATCGCGCCCTTCCCTTCCCGCAAGGAACCATTCGATGAAGAAGATTCTCTCGACGCGCAGCGCCCCCGGGCGCCACTGGGTCGGCGACGGGTTCCCGGTGCACGGCATGTTCGGCTACGACGCCGGTGCGGCCGAGCGCAGCCCCTTCCTGCTGCTGGACTACGCGGCGCCGACGCGCTTCGAGCCGACTACCGCGCGGCGCGGCGTGGGCCAGCACCCGCATCGTGGCTTCGAGACGGTGACCATCGTCTACGACGGTGAAGTCGAGCACCGCGACTCCACGGGCCGTGGTGGCGTCATCGGCCCGGGCGACGTGCAATGGATGACGGCCGGAGCCGGCATCCTGCACGAAGAGTTCCACTCGGCGAACTACGCCCGGACCGGCGGCCCCTTCGAGATGGTGCAACTCTGGGTCAACCTGCCCGCGAAGGACAAGATGGCGCCGCCGGGCTACCAGGCCATCCTCGACGCCGACATTCCTGCGTTGCCCCTGACGGACGCCGCGGGCGAGGCCGCGGGCCAGGTGCGCGTGATCGCCGGCGAGTTCGGCGGCGCCCGTGGACCGGCGCGCACCTTCACGCCGCTGAACGTCTGGGACCTGCGCGTCCGACGGGACCGCACGGTTTCGCTGGTGCAACCCGAAGGCTGGACCAGCCTCCTCGTGGTGCTGGAAGGCACGATCGAAGTCAACGGCGAAACGATACTGCGCCCTGCGCAGATGGCCGTGCTGTCCGCCGAGGGGCGCGAGATCCAGATCGAAGCCAACGGCGACGCCAAAGTGCTGCTGCTGGCCGGTGAGCCGATCGACGAGCCAGTGGTCGGCTACGGCCCGTTCGTGATGAACAGCCAGGCCGAGATCGCGCAGGCGATCGAGGATTTCGAAAGCGGACGGTTCGGCCGGATGCAGTAGGAATCAGGCCGGCGCCGGCGTCGGCCCGCCCGACGCCCCTGCCGGCCGCTGATCGATCGGCGCGTGCATCACCGCCGCGAACAGCCCGAACGCGATGATCATCGCCCACGCGTAGTCGTAGTTGCCGTAGCGATCGAAGAACACGCCGCCCAGCCACGCGCCGAGGAAGCTGCCGATCTGGTGGCCGAAGAACACGACGCCGCCGAGCAGCCCGAGCACGCCCACGCCCCAGCGCTGGCCGACCAGCGCGTTGGTCAGCGGCACGGTCGACAGCCACAGCAGTCCCATCGCGGCGCTGAACAGGTAGACCGAGATCTCGGTGAGCGGCGCGAGCAGGAACAGGCCGATGACGATCGAGCGCACGACGTAGATCGCCGCGAGCAGCCATTTCTTCGGGTAGCGCTGGCCGAGCGCGCCCGAGGCGAGCGAGCCGACCACGTTGAACAGGCCGATCAGCGCCACCGCGTTGGCGCCGACGTTCACGCTCATCCCCTTGTCGAGCAGGTACGAAGGCAGGTGCAGCGCGATGAAGACGACCTGCAGGCCGCAGACGAAGTAGCCCCAGAACAGCAGGTGGAAGTTGCGATCCCCGACCGCGCCGCGCAGCGCCTGGCCCAGGCGCACCTGCGCGCGCGTCGCGTGCGCATCGTCCTCGGCGCGCACACCCAGCGCGAGTACGACGATCAGCGCCGCAAGGCCCGCGTGAACGAGCAGCGCCTGCTGCCAGCCGATGCGCAGGATCAGTTGTCCGGCGAGCGGCAGGAACAGGAACTGGCCGAAGGAGCCGGCGGCGACGCCTACGCCGAAGGCGAGGCTGCGCTTCTCGGCGGGGACGACGCGGCCGAGCGTGGCCAGGACGATGCCAAAGCTCGTGCCGCCGATCGCAATGCCCATCACGACGCCGGCCGACAGCGACAGGCCCGTGCCGCTTTCGGCCCACGCCATGCCGAGGAAGCCGACGACGTAGAGCACGCCGCCCAGCAGCAGCGTGCGCATCGAGCCGTACTTGTCGGCCATCGCGCCGAGGAAGGAGCCGCCCAGCCCCCACATCAGGTTCTGCAGCGCGATCGCCAGCGAGAAGGTCTCGCGCGACCAGCCGCGCGCCTGCGTCATCTCCGGGAGGAACAGCCCGAAGGACGAGCGCACGCCGGTGGAGACGACGAGGATCGCGCAGCCGAAGAACAGGACCGCGAGATACGACGAACGCGAAGCGGAATGCGACGTCACGATCAGGCGCTCGCGGCGAGCGCCCGACGGGCCGCGGCGATCGTCGCGTCGACGTCGCTGTCGGTGTGCGCGCTCGAGTAGAAGAAGGCCTCCACCGGCGACGGCGGCAGGTAGACGCCCTCGCCGAGCATCGCGTGATAGAAGCGCTTGAAGCGCTCGACGTCCTGCGTCTGCGTCTGCGCGAAGTCGGTGGGCGGCGACGGCAGCAGGTACAGGCCGGCGAGCGCGCCGACGTGCTGCGCGCTGAGCGCCGCCCCCGCATCGCGCGCGGCCTGGTTCAGCCCGCCGACGAGCCGGTCGCCCAATGCCTCGAGACGTTCGTAGAAGCCGGGCTGCGCGACGAGGTCGAGCGTGGCGAGGCCGGCGGCCATCGCGATCGGATTGCCCGACAGCGTGCCCGCCTGGTACACCGGGCCCATCGGCGAGAGGCGCTCCATGACGCGCGCCGGCCCGCCGATCGCGCCGACCGGCATGCCGCCGCCGATCACCTTGCCGAAGGTGACGAGGTCGGGCACGACGCCGCTGCGTTGCTGCGCGCCGCCGTGCGCGACGCGGAATCCGCTCATCACCTCGTCGAAGATCAGTAGCGCGCCGTTGTCGTCGCACAGCTTGCGCAGCCCCTCGAGGAAGCCGGGCTGCGGCATCACCAGGTTCATGTTGCCGGCGATCGGCTCGACGATGACGCAGGCGATCGCGTTCCGATGCTTGTCGAAGAGCTCGGCGACGCTGTCGAGGTCGTTGAAGGTGGCGACGAGCGTGTGCCGCGCGACGCTGTCGGGGACGCCGGCGGAGCTCGGCGTGCCGAAGGCGAGCGCGCCCGACCCTGCCTTCACCAGCAAGCTGTCGCCGGTGCCGTGATAACAGCCTTCGAATTTCAGGATCTCGTCGCGCCCGGTGAAGCCGCGCGCCAGGCGCAACGCCGACATCGTCGACTCGGTGCCCGAACTCGTGAAGCGCACGCGCTCGATCTGCGGGAACAGCGCGCAGATGCGCTCGGCGAGCTCGCTCTCGAGCACGTTGGGCGCGCCGAAGGACAGCCCGCGGCGCGCGGCGCGCTCGACCGCCTCGACCACGTGCGGATGCGCATGGCCGGCGATCATCGGACCCCAGGAACCGAGGTAATCGATGTAGCGCTTGCCCTCGACGTCCCACAGGTAGGCGCCCTCGGCGCGATCGATGAAGCGCGGCGTACCGCCGACTGCGCGAAAGGCGCGCACGGCGGAGTTCACGCCGCCGACGAGTACCTCGCAGGCACGGGCGAACTCGGATTCGTTGGTCGGGGAGGCGTTCTGCGGCATGGGACGGACTGCGGGGGACGAGGACGAAACGGCAAGGATAACTGGATCAACGCAGCGACGAGCCGGGCGGAGGGCCCACGGCGAACATCGTCATCGCTCGGCCGACAGCCGCGCCCGCGTGATGCGCTGCAGGCAGCGCTCGCCGGCAACGATGCGAACGATGTCGCCGGTGATCGCGGCAGAGAACGCCGCGATCGACGGCGCTACCCGTGCCCGCGAACCGGCTCGATCGAAACCGCGCAGTACTTGAAGCCGGGAATCTTGCCGAAGGGATCGAGTTGCGGATGCGTGAGCACGTTCGCCGCTGCTTCCGCGTACGCGAACGGCACGAACACGCACCCGGGTGCGACGCCGTCGTCCTCGCGCACGAAAAGGGCAATCTCGCCGCGACGCGAGGCGACGCGCGCCCGCATGCCAGGCCGCAGACCCAGGCGAGCGAGATCCGCCGGATGCATCGACGCAGTCGCCTGCGGTTCAATCGCATCGAGCGCCTGCGCCCGACGGGTCATCGCGCCGGTGTGCCAGTGCTCGAGCTGGCGTCCGGTGGTCAGCACGAACGGATAGTCGGCGTCCGGGGTTTCGGCCGGCGTTGCGGGCAATGCGGGAACGAAGCGCCCGCGACCGCTCGGCGTCGGAAAACGCTCGCGGAACACCACCGGCTGGCCAGGATCGTCGGCGCTCGTGCACGGGTAGGTCACGCTGCCGTCGCGCTCGAGCCGATCCCAGTCGATGCCGCGGATCGAGTCCATGGACTCGCGCATCTCGTCGAAGACCTCGCGCGGATGCGAATAGCGCCAGTCGAGCCCGAAGCAGCGCGCCATCGCGACCAGGATGTCGAGGTCGGCACGCGCCTGCCCGGGCGGATCGACGGCCTTGCGCGCGAGCTGCACCATGCGATCGGTGTTGGTGAAGGTGCCGGTCTTCTCGGGAAAGGCGGAAGCGGGAAGGATCACGTCGGCCAGATAGGCCGTCTCCGTCGGGAAGATGTCCTGCACGACGAGCAGGTCGAGCGCGGCGAGCGCAGCCCGCGCGTGCTGCACGTCCGGGTCGGACATCGCCGGGTTCTCGCCCATCACGTACAGTCCGCGGATGCGCCGGTCGGCGGCGGCCCTGAGGATCTCGACGACGGTCAGGCCCGGGCGCCGGTCGATCGTCGTTCCCCACAGACGCTCGATGCGCTCGGCGACGCGCTCGTCATCGACGCGTCCGTAGTCGGGCAGCATCATCGGAATGAGGCCGACGTCGGAGGCGCCCTGAACGTTGTTCTGCCCGCGCAGCGGATGCAGCCCGGCACCGGGACGGCCGATCTGCCCGGTGCACAAGGCGAGCGCGATCAGGCAGCGCGCGTTGTCGGTGCCGTGCACGTGCTGCGACACGCCCATGCCCCACAGGATCATCGACGCGCGGCTCGTCGCGTACTGCTGCGCCACCGCGCGGATCGTCGCCGCGTCGATGCCGCACAGCGGCGCCATGCGCTCGGGGCTGCACGGCGCCAGGCGCTCGCGCAGCGCCTCGAAGTCGGCAGTGCGCGCGGCGACGAACTCGCGATCGACGAAACCGCCGTAGACGATCGCGTGCAGCATCGCGTCGAGCAGCGCGACATCGGCGCCCGGTGTGAACTGCAGCACCGTCGACGCGTGTCGCGCCAGCTCGTTGCGCTTCGGATCGGCGACGACCAGCGTGGTTCCGCGGCGCACCGCGTTCTTGATCCAGGTGGCCGCGACCGGGTGGTTCTCCGTCGGGTTCGAGCCGATGACGAGCACGAAGTCGGCCTTCGCCACGTCCGAAACCGGGTTCGACACGGCACCCGATCCGATGCCTTCGAGCAGCGCCGCCACCGACGACGCGTGGCACAGCCGCGTGCAGTGATCGACGTTGTTCGTTCCGAAGCCGGTGCGAACGAGCTTCTGGAACAGGTACGCCTCCTCGTTGCTGCCCTTGGCGGAGCCGAATCCGGCGAGCGCGTTCGCGCCGATCTCGTCGCGGATGCGCGCAAGACCGCCGGCGGCGATCGCGAGCGCTTCGTCCCACGTGGCTTCGCGGAACTGGTCGCGCCAGTCGTCCGGCACGCGACCGAACACCGGGTTCTTCGCCGCGCCGTCGCGTCGCACCAGCGGCACGTCGAGACGCTCGCGGCTGGCTGCGTAGTCGAAGCCGAAGCGCCCTTTCACGCACAGCCGGCCGTGGTTCGCCGGCCCGTCGCGCCCCTCGACGTAGCGGATGCGGTTGCCCGAGACGTGGTACGTGAGCTGGCAGCCGACGCCGCAGAACGGGCACAGCGAATCGACGCGGCGCTCGGCCGCGCGCGGCGCGACGTCGCCGGCCCGCAACGGCGCATCGACTTCGCCGAGCAGCCGCGGCATCAACGCGCCGGTCGGACACGCCTGCACGCACTCGCCACAGCCGACGCAGGTCGACGCGCCCATCGGGTCGCCGAAGTCGAAGACGATGCGCGACGCGTCGCCACGACCCGCGTAGCCGATGACGTCGTTGGCCTGCTCCTCGCGGCACGCGCGCACGCAGCGCGTGCACTGGATGCACGCGTCGAGTTGCACGGCGATCGCCGGGTGGCTGAAGTCGGCGCGCGGCTGCGCGCGCGCGGCGAAGCGCGAATGCGCGACACCCAGCTCGCGCGCCCAGTGCGTAAGCTCGGAATCCTCGCGCCGCGGCTCGGGCGGCGCGTCGGCGAGCAGCAGCTCGACGACCATCCGCTGCGCCGCGCGCGCGCGATCGCTCGCGCTGCGCACCTTCATGCCCGCCGTCGGCGCGCGACAGCACGACGGCGCCAGCACGCGCTCGCCGTCGATCTCGACGACGCAGGCGCGGCAGTTGCCGTCGGGCCGGTAGCCTTCGTGCCGGCACAGCGTCGGAATCGTCGTGCCGTGCCGGCGTGCTGCCTCGTAGATCGTCTCGCCGGCGCGCGCGTCGATCGGGCGACCGTCGAGCTCGAACTCGACCGTCGCGACGCTGTCCTCGCCGCGCTCGAACCGTGCGTCGACGACGCCGCTCATCGCCCGCCCCTCATCGGCCCTGCACTTCGTGCGGGAACCAGCGCAACACCGACAGCATCGGGTTCGGCGCCGCCTGCCCCAGCCCGCAGATCGACGCGTCGATCATCGCGCCGGAGAGCTCGCCGAGCAGCGGTGCGTCCCACTTCGTCTCGCGCATGCGCCCGAGCGCCTTTGCCGTGCCGACTCGACACGGCGTGCACTGGCCGCACGACTCGCTGCGGAAGAACGCCATCAGGTTGCGCGCGGCGTCGGCCGCCGAATCGTGCTGCGACAACACGACGATCGCCGCCGAACCGATGAACGCGCCGTGCGGCTGCAGCGTGTCGAAGTCGAGCGGCTCGTCGGCGAGCGACGCCGGCAGGATGCCGCCCGAGGCGCCGCCGGGCAGCCACGCGTACAACTCGTGCCCGGGCACCATCCCGCCGCAGTGCTCGTCGACGAGTTCGCGCAGGCTGATGCCGGCCGGCGCGAGTTTCACGCCCGGTTCGCGCACGCGCCCCGAAACGGAGAACGTGCGCAGGCCGCGACGCCCGCGGCGTCCGTGCGAAGCGAACCACGCAGCGCCGCGTTCGAGAATCTCCGGCACCCAGTGCAGCGTCTCGACGTTGTGCGCGAGCGTGGGGCGGCCGAAGAGTCCGACCTCGGCGATGTAGGGCGGACGCAGCCGCGGCATTCCGCGCTTGCCCTCGATCGACTCGATCAGTGCACTCTCCTCGCCGCAGATGTAGGCGCCGGCGCCGCGACGCAGGTGGATCTCGGGAAGCGGTGCATCGACCGGCGAGTCGGCGCGCAGCGCGGCGATCTCGCGCTCGAGCAGCGCGCGCACGCCGGCGTATTCGTCGCGCAGATAGACGTAGCAGGCGTCGCAGCCGACCGTCGCGGCGGCGATCAGCATGCCTTCCAGCATGCGGTGCGGCGCGCGCTCGAGGTAATGGCGATCCTTGAACGTGCCGGGCTCGCCTTCGTCGGCGTTGACGACGAGCAGGCGCGGGCCGGATTGCGCGGCAACCGCGCGCCACTTGCGCGCGACCGGAAAACCGGCGCCGCCCAGGCCGCGCAGCGACGACGATTCGAGTGCGTCCAGCACCGCGTCGCGATGCGACGCATCGGCGAGCACGCGCGCCAACTGCCGGTAACCGCCGTTTGCGCGATAGGTGGCGTAGTCGCCGAAACCGGGGATGGCGCCTTCGCGCGGATCCGGCACGGGGCAGTCCCGCGCGCCGTCGGCGATCGCCGCCTCGACCCGCGCGACGCTCGCCGGCGCCACCGGGCGCTGCCCGACGACAGCCACTGGTGCCTCGGCGCAGCGACCGACACATGGCACCGGTTGCACGCGCACTTCGACGCCCAGGCGCTCGGCAAGCGCGTCGATCAGCGCACGCGCGCCGGCCATCTCGCAGGACAGCGATTCGCAGACGCGAACGGTGAGCGCAGGCGGCGCAGATTCGCCTTCGCGCACGACGTCGAAGTGGTGATAGAAGCTCGCGACCTCGAAGACCTCGGCCTGCGACAGCCGCATGCGCTCGGCAAGCGCGGCGAGCAGATCGGCGGCAAGGTGCCCTTCGGCGTCCTGGATCCGGTGCAGGTGCTCGATCAGCAGATCGCGGCGCATCGGCGCATCGCCGAACATCGCCGCGATGCGCTCGCGCGCGCCGGGCTGCGCCTGACGCCCCTTGCGCTGGCCGATCGGGCGACGGAACGAAATCGATTGCATCGTCCCGACTGTACCCCAGTCGCCCGGCGCCCGAGCGAGCAGCAGCGCCGCTTTCACGAAGCCCCACTTTCGCCCGAACGCGATCAGGGACCAGGCGGCTCGGGCTCGCGTCCTCGTGCGCGTCGAATGGCGTCGCCGTCGTTCAGAGCGGAACGTCCACCGTCTCTCCATGCTCGGGCACGCGTGCCGGCCAACCAAGCTCTTCGACGATGCGATGCCTTAGCCGGTCGGCCGCCTCGGGCTCGCCGTGCACCACGTACACCTGCTGCGGCGCGCGATGCAGCCGCCGCATCCAGCCGAGCAGCTCGTCGGCGTCGGCGTGCGCCGAGAAGCCGTCGAGCTGCGTCACCGACGCGTTCACCGGATGCCATTCGCCGTGGATCTTCACCTCGCGCGCCCCGCCGACGAGATGCGCGCCGCGCGTGCCGCCCGCCTGGAAGCCGGCGAAGACGACGTGGTTGGCCGGATCGGGCAGCAGGCGCTTCAGGTGGTGCAGCACGCGCCCGCCGGTGGCCATGCCGCTCGCCGAGATCAGGATCGACGGCAAGCGCAGCTGCGCGAGGCGCTTCGACTCTTCGGGCGTGTTCACGAATCGGGCGCCGCGATAGATCGCCTCGCACTCGGCATCGCTCAGGCGGTGATCGGCGTTGAAGCGCCGATACAGGCGCGTCGCGTCGATCGCCATCGGGCTGTCGAGATAGACCGGCAGCGCGGGAATCGATCCCGCCTCGCGCAGACGATGCAGCGCGACGAGCAGCGATTGCGCGCGCCCGACGGCAAACGACGGAATCAGCACGGTCCCGCCGCGCGCGGCGGTGTCGCGCACGACGCGCGCAAGCTGCGCGAGGGCGTCGTCGAGCGACGCGTGCCGGCGATCGCCGTAGGTGGATTCGATGACGAGCGTGTCGGCGAACTCGGGCACCTGCGGCCCGCGCATGACGAAGTCTTCGTCGCGGCCGACGTCGCCGCTGAAGACGAGCGTGCGTCCGTTGCGCTGCAGGACCACGCTGGCGGCGCCCAGCAGGTGCCCGGCGGGAACGAAGCGCGCGCGGATGTCGGCCGGAAGATCGAACGCGGCGCCGAAATGCTCGACGGCAAAGCGTGCGAGCGCGCGTTCGGCATCGGCCGTCTCGTACAGCGCCAGCGCCGGACTGTGCTTCGAAAAGCCGTGCCGGTTCGCGAATGCGGCCTCCTCTTCCTGCAATCGTGCGCTGTCGCGCAGCAGGATCCCGGCGAGCTCGTGCGTGCCCTCGGTGGCGTGGATCGGTCCGCGAAAACCTTCGCGCACGAGCACCGGCAGCCAGCCGGAGTGATCGAGATGCGCGTGCGTGAGCACCACCGCATCGATCGACGCGGGCGCCGCAACGAGGGGAGACCAGTTGCGCTGGCGCAGCTTCTTGAAGCCCTGGAACAGCCCGCAATCGACGAGCAGTTTCGCGTCGCCCGCCTCGAGCAGGAAGCGCGAACCGGTGACGGTGTCGGCGGCGCCGAGAAACGTGAGGTTCACGCGACAGCGCTCACTGGAAGAACTCCTTGACCCGGTCCATCCAGTTCTTGGTCTGTGGACTGTGCTTCGGGTCCTTCAGCGACGCATCGAGCTCGCGCAGCAGTTCCTTCTGCCGCTCGGTGAGTCGCACCGGCGTCTCGACGAGCACGTGCGCGTAGAGGTCACCCGGATAGCTCGAACGCAGTCCCTTGATGCCCTTGCCGCGCAGCCGGAACTGCTTGGCGGTCTGCGTACCCTCGGGCAGTTCGATTTCGGCGCCGCCGTCGAGCGTGGGGATCTCGACGATGCCGCCGAGCGCCGCGGTGGCCATCGACACCGGCACTTCGCAGTGCAGGTCGTCGCCGTCGCGCTTGAAGACGTCGTGCTCCTTGACGCGAATCTCGACATACAGATCGCCAGGCGGTCCGCCGTTGATCCCCGGCTCGCCGTTGCCGCTCGAGCGAATGCGCATGCCGTCGTCGATGCCGGCCGGAATCTTCACCTCGAGCGTCTTGCTCTTCTTCACGCGCCCGATGCCGTCGCAGGTGGTGCACGGATCGGGGATCACCTGGCCACTGCCGCGGCAGGTGGGGCACGTTTGCTGGATCGAGAAGAAGCCCTGTTGCACGCGAACCGAGCCCTGGCCCCCGCAGCTGTGGCAGGTCTTCGGCTTGGTGCCCGGCTTGGCGCCCGAGCCGTGGCAGGTGTCGCAGTTCTCCCAGCCCGGCACGCGGATCTCGGACGTGTAACCCGCGGCGGCCTGCTCGAGCGTGATCTCCATCGCGTAGCGCAGGTCGGCGCCGCGATAGACGTTGCTGCGCCCGCCCGCGCGCTGTCCGCCGAAGATGTCGCCGAAGATGTCGCCGAACACATCGGCGAAGCCGCCGAAGCCCTGAGCGCCGCCGGCGAAGCCGCCCGCATTCGGATCTACGCCCGCGTGCCCGAAGCGATCGTAGGCCTCGCGCTTGGCCGGGTCGGACAGCATCTCGTAGGCTTCCTTCGCCTCCTTGAAGCGCGCCTCCGCATCGCGACTGTCCGGATTGCGGTCCGGGTGATGCTTCATCGCGAGCTTGCGATAGGCCTTCTTCAGCTCGTCGTCGGTGGCGGTCTTGGAGACGCCAAGGATGTCGTAGTAGTCCCGCTTCATTTACTCGAGGGAAGGGAGTGCTCTTCCGCAGTTCCTCTGTGTCGTTCAAATGGCCGGGTCGCTGAGCAAGTTCGACGCGTGTATCGAACCCGTTCAGCGACCCGGCGTGGATCGTCAGGAAACTTCCTTCCTGATCAGTCTCGTTTCACTTCCTTGAAGTCCGCATCGACCACGTCGTCGTCCGCGGCGGCACGCGCCTGGCCACCGGCCTGTTGGCCCTCGGCGCCCGGCTGGCCGCCGCCGGCCTGACCGCCCGGCTGCTGCTGCGCGTACATCAGTTCGCCGAGCTTCTGCGAAGCTGCCATCAGGGCCTGCGTCTTCGCTTCGATGTCGGCCTTGTCGTCGGACTTCAATGACTCCTCGGCGGCCTTGATCGCGTCCTCGATCTTCGACTTCTCGGAAGCGTCGATCTTGTCGCCGTGTTCGGCGAGCGATTTTCGCACCGAATGCACCATCGCGTCGGCCTGGTTGCGCGCGTTCGTCAGCTCGACCCGCTGATGGTCCTCGGCCGCGTGCGACTCGGCGTCGCGCACCATCTTGTCGATCTCGGCCTCGGTGAGCCCCGAGTTCGCCTTGATGGTGATCTTGTTCTCCTTGCCGGTGGCCTTGTCCTTGGCCGACACGTGCAGGATGCCGTTGGCGTCGATGTCGAAGGTGACCTCGATCTGCGGCGTGCCGCGCGCTGCCGGCGGGATGCCCTCGAGGTTGAACTCGCCGAGCAGCTTGTTGCCCGAAGCGACCTCGCGCTCGCCCTGGAACACCTTGATGGTGACCGCCGGCTGGTTGTCGTCGGCGGTGGAGAACACCTGCGAGAACTTGGTCGGGATCGTGGTGTTCTTCTGGATCATCTTCGTCATCACACCACCGAGCGTCTCGATGCCCAGCGACAGCGGCGTGACGTCGAGCAGCAGCACGTCCTTGCGCTCGCCCGACAGCACCGAGCCCTGGATGGCCGCGCCCACCGCCACCGCCTCGTCGGGGTTGACGTCCTTGCGCGCTTCCTTGCCGAAGAACTCGCGGACCTTGTCCTGCACCTTCGGCATGCGCGTCATGCCGCCGACCAGGATGACGTCGTCGACTTCGGACGCCTTCAACCCGGCGTCCTTCAGCGCGACGCGGCAAGGCTCGATCGTGCGGTCGATCAGCTCCTCGACGAGCGCCTCGAGCTTGGCGCGCGTGAGCTTCATGTTCAGGTGCTTCGGACCGCTGGCGTCGGCCGTGATGTACGGCAGGTTCAGGTCGGTCTGCTGGCTCGACGACAGYTCGATCTTSGCCTTCTCGGCSGMTTCCTTGAGCCGCTGCAGCGCGAGCACGTCCTTCGACAGGTCGACGCCGGCGTCCTTCTTGAACTCGGTGATGACGTAGTCGATGATGCGCTGGTCGAAGTCTTCGCCACCGAGGAAGGTGTCGCCGTTGGTGGACAGCACCTCGAACTGCTTCTCGCCTTCGACGTCGGCCATCTCGATGATCGAGATGTCGAAGGTGCCACCGCCCAGGTCGTAGACGGCCACTTTGCGATCCTTGCCGCCGCCCTTGTCGAGCCCGAAAGCGAGCGCAGCCGCCGTCGGCTCGTTGATGATCCGGCGCACTTCGAGCCCGGCGATGCGGCCGGCGTCCTTCGTCGCCTGGCGCTGGCTGTCGTTGAAATACGCGGGAACCGTGATCACCGCCTCGGTGACGGTCTCGCCGAGATAGTCCTCGGCGGTCTTCTTCATCTTGCGCAGCACCTCGGCCGAGACCTGCGGCGGGGCGAGCTTCTTGTCGCGCACCTGTACCCATGCATCGCCGTTGTCGGCGCGCACGATCTGGTACGGCATCAGGTGGATGTCCTTCTGGACTTCCTTCTCGTCGAACTTGCGCCCGATCAGCCGCTTGATGGCGAACAGCGTGTTCTTCGGGTTGGTGACGGCCTGGCGCTTCGCGGGGGCGCCGGTGAGGATCTCGCCGTCCTCCATGTAGGCGACGATCGACGGCGTCGTACGGGCGCCTTCCGAATTCTCGATCACCTTCGGCTTGTTGCCTTCCATGATGGCGACGCACGAATTCGTCGTGCCCAGGTCGATGCCGATGATCTTGGCCATAGTGATGTCCTCGATGAGAGATTGTTCGTTGACGTAGATGCGACTGCGCGGGGTCGAATTCAAGCGCCGATACGCACGGGCGCCTGCGCGTGTTCCTTTCAGTCCTGGACGACGGTGACGAGCGCCGGGCGCAGGACGCGGTCGGCGATCAGGTAGCCCTTCTGCAACACGTGGGCGACGTGACCGGGCGCCACCGGCGGCTGGATCCCGGAGGCTGGAACCGTCGAGATGGCCTGGTGCAGGTTCGGATCGAACTTCTGTCCCGCCGGATCGATCTCGACGAGGCGGTTTTTCTCGAAGGCGCTGGACAGCAGCCGCAACGTCGCGCTGACGCCCTCCTTCATGTTCTCGACGTCCGGCGCGTCGGCCGCCAGCGCCAGCTCCAGGCTGTCCTTCACCGGCAACAGGCTTTCGGCGAAGGCTTCGATGCCGAACTTCTGCGCGCGCGCGACCTCCTCCTGCGAACGCCTGCGTACGTTCTCGACTTCGGCGACCGCCCTCAGGTAGCGCTCGTGCGTATCGGCCAGCTTGCGTTCGGCCTCGGCGATGCGCGCCTGCGCGTCACCGCCGGCCGCGCCTTCGGACGCAGGCCGCTGGCGATCGGCCGCTTCGGCGGCGCCGCGTTCGCTCGGGGCAGGCGAGGCGTTCGGTGGCGCTTCGTCGCGAGACGGTTGCTGCATCGGCAGGTCGCCGTCGGTACGCGCAGGCGTGTCGGGTGTCACTCCAGGTTCTCCAAATGGCGGGGATTCGTGCCGGCCGGGCGAGCCGCCGAGGCGGCGAAGCCGGCAAAACGCCGATTTCGGGACGAAAAAGCGCAATTTCAAGCCCCTGCATGCGCGTGCCGGCGCAGGCGCGTTTCGTTTCCTGTCTTCCCCGCGCGATCGTCGGGCTTTTCGGCGGGGCTACGGCCCCACGCGTACTCTCGGGGCCGTTCCCACCCGGGACGTCACACAAGGAGCGTCGAATGGGCGTTTTGTCTTTCATCCGCGAAGCCGGCGAGAAGTTGTTCGGGGGCGGCGCAGCGAAGGCCGCAACCGGCGACGCCGCGAGCGTCGACCCCGCCGAGGCCAACCGCAAGGCGGCACAGGCGATCACCGACTACATCCACGCAATGAAACTCGACGCAGAGAACCTGACCGTCGCGTTCGACGGCGCGAGCGAGACGGTGACCGTATCCGGAACGGTGCCCGACCAGGCCACGCGCGAGAAGATCCTGCTGTGCTGCGGCAACGTCGCCGGCGTGCAGAAGGTGGTCGACCAGATGACGGTGAAGAATCCGACGCCGGAAGCGAAGTACCACACCGTGGTGAAGGGCGACACGCTGTCGAAGATCGCCAAGGAGCAGTACGGCGACGCCAATGCCTACATGCGGATCTTCGAGGCGAACAAGCCGATGCTGAAGGACCCGGACAAGATCTACCCGGGGCAGTTGCTGCGCATTCCGCCGAAGGCCTGAGGCAACGCGCCGCTACGGTCGCGGCGCGCGGCTCGTCTGCCAGCCCTTCAAATTGCGCTCGACGATCGAAGCGAGCGCGTCGATGAAGGGCGACGAGTCGTTCAGCGCCGCAACATAGGAGAACGCCCGGCCGCCGGCGTCGAGGAAGGCCTGGCGCGCCTCGATCGAGATTTCCTCGAGCGTCTCGAGGCAATCGGCGACGAAGCCGGGGCAGACGACGTCTACGCTTTGCACGCCTCGGCGTGCGAAATCCACCAGCGTGGGCGCCGTGTACGGCTGCAACCACTCGGCCGGACCGAAGCGCGACTGGAAGGTGAGCATCCATTGGTCGTCGGCCAGGCCGAGTCGCTGCGCAACGCGCGCGCCGGTGGCGCGGCACTGGCTCTCGTACGGGTCGCCGAGTTCGACGACACGGCGCGGCACGCCGTGAAAGCTCATCAGCAGCCGCTCGCCGCGCCCCTCGCGCTCCCAGTGCGCGCGCACCCGGCGCGCGAGCGCTTCGACGTAGCCCTCGTCGTCGTGGAAGTCGCGCACGAAGCGCAGGGCCGGTTGCACTCGCCAGTCTCGCAACTCGCGCGCGATCGCATCGAAGACGGTGGCGGTGGTCGAAGCCGAATATTGCGGATACATCGGCACGACGAGCAGGCGGTCGAGGCCGCGCGTGCGCATCTCGCGCAGCACCGAAGCGATCGACGGCGTGCCGTAGCGCATCGCGAAGGCGACTTCCACCGCATGGCCGCGCTCGCCGAGCGCGCCCCGCAGCAGGCTCGCCTGCCTGCGTGTGTGCACGAGCAGCGGCGATCCTTCCTCGGTCCAGATCGCGGCGTACTTCTTCGCCGATCGCGCGGGTCGAAGCGGCAGCACGAAACCGTAGAGAATCGGCGTCCAGGCCACGCGGGGGATCTCGACCACCCGCGGATCGCCGAGGAATTCGCGCAGGTAGCGGCGCAAGGCCGGCGCGGTGGGCGCGTCGGGCGTTCCCAGCTGCACGAGCAGCACGCCGGTTGCGGCGCCGGAGCCGCGCGGGCGCTCGGCCGGAGAGCGAGGATCCACGAGCGGGCGCTTATCCGTTCTGGCTGAGCGCCGAGGACACCAGCTTCGCCGTGATGTCGACGATCGGGATGACGCGCTCGTAGGCCATGCGGGTGGGTCCGATGACGCCGAGCGTGCCGATGATGCGGCCGTCGGACTCGTAGGGTGCGACGACGACGCTGAGCTGGTCGACCGGCAGCAGGTCGGAGTCGCCGCCGATGAAGATCTGCACGCCTTCGGCGCGGCTCGACGCATCGAGCAGCTGCAGCAGTCCGGTCTTGCGTTCGAAGAGGTCGAACAGGCGCCGCAGCCGAGAGGTGCCGTCGGTGAGGTCGGCCAGGCCGAACAGATTGCGCTCGCCCGAGATGACGAGCGGATCGTCGCCTTCGCCGAGCATGCGCGTGCTCGCCTCGACCGCCTTGTGCATCAGCGCGGTGATGTCGTCGCGCAGCGACGCGAGCTCGGACTGCAGTCGCCGACGGACCTCGTCGAACTCGATTCCGGCGAAATGCGCGTTGATGTAGTTCGCCGCCTCGACCAGCTCGTCGCGCGCGTAGTCGCGATGGGTGGACAGGATGCGGTTCTGCACGCCGCCGTCGGCCGCCACGATGATCAGCAGCACGCGCCGGTCGGACAGCCGCAGGAACTCCACCTGGCGAAACATGGTCGCCGGTCGCGGCGCCATCACGACGCCGGCGAAATGCGACAGATTGGACAGCAGCGATGCCGCGACCGACAGCACGCGCTGCGGTTCGTCCGGGTGCAGGCGGTCGTGCAGCCTCTCGGTTTCGTCCAACTGCAGCGGCTCGACGACGAGCAACGTGTCGACGAACAAGCGGTAGCCGCGCGGCGTGGGGATGCGTCCGGCCGACGTGTGCGGGCTCGTGATGAGGCCCATCTCCTCGAGATCGGCCATCACGTTGCGAACCGTGGCTGGCGACAGATCGAGCCCCGAGTGGCGCGAAAGCGTGCGCGAGCCGACCGGATGCCCGTCGGCGATATAGCGCTCGATCAGCGTCTTCAGGAGGATTCGGGCCCGGTCGTCGAGCATGTCCTCATTGTATGGGCGGCGGCGCCCGTTGCAAGCCCGGTGCCCGATGCCGATCGGCCGAACGGCGCAGGCGCAGGGGCGACACGCGAACGCCGCGCAGCCCGTCGCCTATGCTCTAATCGCTGAATGAAGAATGCGTTCGAACGCGTCGCCCTGATCGGGCGCTGGCAGTCGGAGGAAGTCGCGGAGGCGCTGTTCGCCATCGCCGCCTTCCTGCGCGCCCGCGACGTCTCGGTGCTCGTCGAGGAACGCACGGCGGCGGCCGGCGGCACGCGGGATTTCGACATCGCCGACATCGAGCGCATCGGCGACGAAGCCGATCTCGCCATCGCGCTCGGCGGCGATGGCACGATGCTCGGCGCAGCGCGCGCACTGGCACGGCGCGAGGTGCCGCTGGTCGGCATCAACGCCGGGCGGCTCGGCTTCATCACCGACATCGGCCTGGGCAGCTGGCGCCAGGCGCTGGCGACGATCCTCGAGGGCAATTTCGCCTCCGAGGAGCGAACGCTGCTCACCGCGCGCGTGGTGCGCAACCAGGAGATCGTCTGGAGCGAGCTGGCGCTGAACGACGTCGTCGTCAACCGCTCGTCGCGCACCGGGATGATCGAACTGCAGGTCCACGTCGACGATCTCTACATGTACAGCCAGCGGGCCGACGGGCTGATCATCGCCACGCCCACCGGCTCCACCGCATACGCGCTGTCGGCCAACGGCCCGATCCTGCACCCGCAGGTGCAGGGCATCGTACTGGTGCCGGTGGCGCCGCAGTCGCTGTCGAACCGGCCGATCGTGCTGCCCGACGACGTCACGATCACCGTGCGCGTGATCGACGGGCGCGAGCCGCGCGTGGCCGGCGACATGCAGGTGTTCAACGACCTGCACGTGGGCGACGACATCGTCGTGCAGCGTGCACCCTTCCGCACCCGCTTCCTGCACCCGCCCGACTACAGCTATTTCGCCACGCTGCGCGGCAAGCTGAACTGGCATGAGCTGCCCACTCTGCGCGGCGTGCAGCGCTGACCGGCCAGCCGTTCCCGCCCCTCCGTCCTCGCCCGCCCTTTCGCCTGTCCGATGCTGCTGCGCCTGCGCCTCGCGAACTTTGTCATCGTCGACTCGGCCGAACTCGTCTTCGGAAGCGGATTCACCGTGCTGTCGGGCGAAACCGGCGCCGGCAAATCGATCCTGCTCGATGCGCTGATGCTCGCGCTGGGCGGGCGCGCCGACGCGGGCGTCGTGCGCGATGGTTGCGAGCGCGCAGACATCGTCGCCGAGTTCGCCTGCGACGAGGCGCTCGACGCCTGGCTCGCCGAGCGCGAGTTGCAGGGCGACGCGGGCGTCGTGCTGCTGCGGCGCGTCGTCGACGTCGACGGCCGCTCGCGCGCATTCGTCAACGGACACCCGTCCACCGCGGCGCTGCTGCGCGAGATCGGCGAACGGCTGGTCGAGATCCACGGACAGCACGCGTCACAGTCGCTGTTGCGCGCCGACGGCCAGCGGCGGCTGCTCGACGGTTTCGGCGCGCTCGATGCGCTCGCGGCATCGGTGGCCACTGCCTTCGCCGACTGGCGCACGGCGCTGCGTGCGCTCGACGCCGCCGAGCACGGGGCGCGCGAACTTGCGCTCGAGCGCGAACGGCTGGAATGGCAACTCGGCGAGCTCGAGGCGCTGCGCATCGCACGCGACGAATGGGAGACGCTCGAGCTCGAGCAGAAGCGCCTTTCGCATGCGGCGTCGCTCGTCGAAGGCGCGGGCTCGGCTGCCGAGGGGCTCGTCGACAGCGACGACGCGCTGCTCGCGCAATTGCAGCGCATGGCGCAGCGCCTGCGTCCGCTGGCGGCGATCGACGAAGCGCTCGCCGAACCGCTGCAGATGCTCGACAGCGCGGCGATCCAGATCGACGAGGCGGCCTCGTCGCTGCGCGAATACGCCGGTCGCGTCGAACTCGATCCGCGGCGGCTCGAACAGGTGGATGCGCGCATCGGAGCGCTTTTCTCGGCCGCACGCAAGCTGCGCCTGGCGCCGCGGGCGCTGTACGACGAATGCGCGCAGCTGCGCGAGCGCGTGAGCGCGCTCGACGCCGCCCAGGACGTGGACGCGCTGCGCGAACGCGCGGCGCAACTGCGCAGCAGCTACGACGCGCTCGCCGCGCGGTTGTCGCAGCGGCGTCGCGATGCGGCCGCGCGCCTGGCCGAAGGCGTCACGCGGGACATCGCGCTGCTCGGCATGAAGGGCGGGCGCGTCGAGATCGCCGTCGAGCCGGCCGAGCCGTCGGCCTCGGGCGCCGACGCCGTCGAGTTCCGCGTCGCCGCGCACGCCGGCGGCTCGCCGCGCCCGCTCGCCAGGGTTGCGTCGGGCGGCGAGCTGTCGCGCATAGCGCTGGCGATCACGACGGTGGCCGCACAGGCCAACCCGGTGCCGACGCTCGTCTTCGACGAGGCCGATGCCGGCGTCGGCGGCGCCGTCGCCGAAGCGGTCGGCGAGCTGATGCGCTCGCTGGGCGAGTCGCGCCAGGTGCTGTGCGTCACGCACCTGCCGCAGGTCGCAGCGAAAGCGCATCGCCACTGGCGCGTCACGAAGAACACGGTGGGCCGCACGACGGTCAGCGTGATCGAGCCGCTCGAGCGCAACGCGCGCGTCGACGAGATCGCGCGGATGCTGGGCGGCGCCGACATCACGTCGACGACGCGCCGGCACGCGCGCGAGATGCTCGCGCAGGGTCGCTGAAACGGGACGCGGGGTGCGGGTGGCGCCGCGCGTGGACTACCCGCGGTTGCGCCGGTGCTCGCAGTCGTCCCTGACGCAGGTTCCGTACAGCGACAGCGCGTGGTCCTGCAGCTTGAATCCGTGCTCGGCGGCGACGATCTGCTGGCGACGCTCGATCTCGGCGTCGTAGAACTCCTCGACGCGGCCGCACTCGACGCAGACGAGGTGGTCGTGGTGCGAGCCTTCCTCGAGCTCGAAGACCGCCTTGCCGGCCTCGAAGTTGCTGCGCTTGAGCAAGCCCGCCTGCTCGAACTGCGTGAGCACGCGGTAGACGGTAGCCAGGCCGATCTCCCGATGCTCCGCGAGCAGTTCGCGGTAGACGTCTTCGGCGCTCATGTGGCGCTGCTTGCCGTTCTGGAAGATCTCCAGGATCTTCATGCGCGGCGCCGTCGCCTTCAGCCCCATGCTCTTGAGTTCGGTGGTGATCGTCGACGACATTGCAGTGGACGGTTTCGACTGGGGAGAGCGAGCCGCCGGGTACGCCGGCGGCCTGCCCCCGTATGATAGCGGTTTCGCCTGCGCGCCGAACCCTCCGAAGCCCATGATCTCGTTCCCGTACCGTGCGGCGCTGGCGCTCGGCGCCGTTGCGCTGGTGGCCGGCTGCTCGTTGAACGACCCGAACCGCAGCGGCCTGCTGCAGCCGTACCGGATCGATCTTCCGCAAGGCAACTACCTGACGCGCGAGTCGGTGGACCGCGTGCAGGAGGGAATGTCGCGCGAACAGGTGCGCTTCCTGCTGGGAACGCCACTGCTCACCGACCTGTTCCACCCCGATCGCTGGGACTACGTCTTCCGCTACAAGTTCCCCAGCGGCGACGTCGAGCAGCGCAAGGTCACGATCCGCTTCCGCGACGATCGCGTCGCGTCGATCGAAGCCGATCCGCTGCCGCAGCGCGAGGACGCATCCGATCCCGCGTTGCCGGGATACAAGCCGGGCGAACGCGCGGCGAACGAGCCATGACGATGCGAATCGCCGTGGCGGGCGCGTCGGGGCGCATGGGACGCATGCTGATCGAGGCGGTGCTCGAGGCGCCCGATGCGCAGCTGGCCGGGGCGCTCGACGTCGGCGCGAGCCCCGCGCTCGGGCGCGACGCAGCCGATTTCCTCGGTCGCGCGAGCGGCGTGAAGATCGTCGACGATGTCACCACCGGGTTGGCCGACGCACAGTTCCTGATCGACTTCACGCGACCCGAGGGCACGCTGGCGCACCTGAAGGCCGCCGTCGCGCGCGGCGTGGGAATGGTGATCGGCACCACCGGCTTCGACGACGCCGGCCGCGCCGCGATCGCCGACGCCGCGCGCAGCATCCCGATCGTGTTCGCGCCGAACATGAGCGTGGGCGTCAACGTCGTGCTCGAACTGCTGGCCACGGCTGCGCGCATCCTCGGGCCGGGCTATGACGTCGAGATCATCGAGGCGCATCACCGGCACAAGGTCGACGCGCCTTCGGGCACCGCGCTGAAGATGGGCGAAGTCGTCGCCGAAGCGCTCGGCCGCAACCTGCGCGAAGTCGCCGTCTATGGGCGCGAGGGGCACACGGGCGAGCGCGACGCGAACACGATCGGCTTCGCCACGGTGCGCGGCGGCGACATCGTCGGCGACCACACGGTGCTGTTCGCCGGAACCGGCGAGCGCATCGAGATCACGCATCGCTCGTCGAGTCGCGTCACCTACGCGCACGGCGCGCTGCGCGCGTGCCGCTTCCTCGCGGCGCACGAGCGGGGGCTGTTCGACATGCGCGACGTGCTCGGGCTGCGCACGCGGTAGCGCCTGCCCTCGGCTGCGCCGCGAGGGCCGGCTCAGGACGCGTTGCGCGGGTCCTGCAGGCGCCGGAACACGGTGCCTACCAGCTCGCGACGGCTGCGCACGCCGGCCTTGTCGAAGATCGCGGTGCAGTGCTCCTGCACCGTGTACGGCGAGATGCCCAGCGAACGCGCGATCTGCTTCGTCGAGTAGCCCTGCAGCAGGTGCATCGCGACCTCGCCTTCTCGCGGCGTGAGGTGGGGTGCGACGTTGCGCGGCGGCGCCAGCTCCAGCGGTCTTTCCGGCTCGAGCACCACAGCGATCCGCCGCTGGCCTCCCGCCCGCATGCGGCACCCGTGCAATACGATCGAGACGCCTCGGGCGGTCGTCACGCGAGCACGGGCCGGAGAGGACCGGCTGTCGTCGCCGGCCACTCGCGCCTTCGCGGCAACGGCGTGCACGACGTAAGGCAACGCGCGTTCGTCGGCCGCACCGGGCGACATCGACGCGAGCGCGGCGAGCCACCGTTCGGCGGCCGCGTTCATCGAATCGAGCCGATGCCGCTCGTCGAGGAGGACGAGCCCGGGCGCCGTCGTTTCGTCCGCTCGGCTGGACGCAGCGCGCAGCAGCGTGGCGGCGCGCAGTCCGTGCCCGAGGTGCGACGCGACCTCCTCGAGCAGCGAGGCTTCGCGCGCGTCGAAATCGCCCGACGAGCGCTTGCGTAGCAGGCAGATCGAGCCCCAGCCCGCCGCGTCGTCGACGAAGGCCGAACGCAACTCGTGGGGCAGGCCCATCGGCAGCAGCAACTCGCGATAGCGAAGGCTGCGTTCGGGCAAGCCGCCCGTCGCGACGCTGAGGATGGCGCTGTGGAGCGGCGCGCGAACGAGCGAGGCGAACTGGTTGTAGTCTTCGTGCAGGTACTCGATCTCCGCCGCCAGCGGATTCTCGAGCGGCAGGTTGAAGGCGCGGTAGCTGGTCTCGATCAGCGTGGCCGGGTCGAGCGAATGCCAGCAGCCGGCCTCGCACGGAATCGCTTCGCCGAGAATTCGCACCGTCTCGTCGAGCAGCGTCTCGGTGTCCTGTCCCGCGTGCGCGAGCCGTACCAGCTCGCGGCGGTGCCGCTGCAGGGCAGCGTCGTTTATCCGGACCGCATTGCGCATCGCAGGCCTCCGAACGGGTCGGTCGCCGCAGGGAGCAGCATCGCGCACTCCCCATCTCTCTGGCATGTGCGAGCGCCGCCCGACCCCGTATTGTCGGTCGATCGTTCACCGACCACGGGAGTCGAGCAATGGACCACACGCTGCCGACGCTCGCCGCCGAAGTCGCGATCCGCCCGCTGCGCGAGATCGAACTGGACGAGGCCGAGCGCATTTTCCGCCTCGCCTTCGGAACCTTCCTCGGCCTGCCCGATCCGTCGGCGTTCATGTCCGGCGCAGCGCTGCTGCACGCGCGCTGGCGGGCAGACGCGTCGGCCGCGCTGGCGGCGGACCTGCACGGCACGCTGATCGGGTCGAACTACGCGACGAACTGGGGAAGCGTCGGCTTCTTCGGTCCGCTGACCGTCCGCCCCGAACTGTGGGATCGCGGCATCGGCCAGCGGCTGCTCGACGACGGACTGCGCATGTTCCGCGACTGGGGCACGCCGCATGTCGGCCTGTTCACGTTCCCGCACAGTCCGAAGCACATCGGCCTGTACCAGAAATTCGGCTTCTGGCCGCGCAGCCTGACCGCGGTCATGCGCAGGCGCGTGCAGGAGCGAGCATCGGGCGGCGGCGCTGCGCTGCTGTCGGAGGTCGACGCGACCACGCACGATTCGCTGATCGACGCGTGCCTCGAGGCGGCCGACGCGGTACAGCCCGGACTGGACCTGCGCCACGAGATCCGCGCGGCGCGCGACAACGGCAGCGCCGACACCGTGCTCCTGCAAGAAGGGTCCAGAGTCGTCGGGTTCGCCGTATGTCACTGCGGCCCGTGCTCCGAGGCCGAGAGCGGGACGTGCTATGTGAAGTTCGGCCTGTGCAGCCCGGGGCCGCAGGCGCAGGCGCGCTTTACGCGACTGCTCGACGGATGCGACCGGTTTGCCCGCGAGCGGGGCGCCGAGTGGCTGAGCGCCGGCGCGAACGCCGCGCGTCGCCGGGCCTACGGCACGATGCTCGACGGCGGCTTCCGGCCGCAGATCTTCGGCATCGCGATGCACCGCCACGACGACCCCGGCTACAACCGAGAGGATGCGTGGGTGGTCGACGACTGGCGGTAGCGGTCACGCCTCAGCGGCTGTCGGCGGAACTCGAACGCCGCTGCATCCGTTCGCGCAGCGCCACGCAAGGATCCTCGCGCGGTTGCGCAGCGGTGCGCACGATCAGGTCGAAGGACTCCTGATCGGGGGCGACACCACGACCTTCTTCGCCCCGAGCGTTGCGCTCGAGCATCGCGATCGACACGATGCGCGCCTGCGGGCGCAGCGCCGCCAGGTGCAGCGGCACGCCGATGTCACGGCGCAGATGGCCATTCCCCGCGAGCAGCACGACGGGTAGCCCGGTGCGCTCGCGCGCATCGACGAGCGCGCGCGCGATGCGCGCGTCGCGCGTTCGCTGCGCGAGCGCCATCGCGTCGACCGCCCGCTCGGGGAGCAAGTCGCAGTGTCCCTGCCGGATCGACGCACGCATCGCCTCGGTCTGTTCGGTCCCCCATCCCGGTGGTGGCGGCGCAGGCGGCACGCTTCCCCTGGCCACCTGCGTCGTATCGGCCGGCGACAGGTTCGCTGCGACCAGCGGGAGGCCGCGACGCAACGCCAGCTCGATCGCCGGGCGATAGAGATCCCAGTCCCAGCCGTGGAAGTCGAAGCCTGCCGCCTGCGCGATGCGACGCGCGCGCACGGCGAGGTCCGGCGCCCCGGTCCGATTCGCCGCCTCGCGCGTGTCCTCCGCGCGCGCCCGGTCGAGCGCATCCTGGCGATCGGCATCGAACTGCTCGAGCGCGAGCGCGAACGGGTGCCGGTCGGCGAGCGCCTCGAGCCACTGCAGACGCAGGCGGTGCTGCGTGACGTTGTCGTGCAGTTCGCCGAGGAGGAGGAAGTCGGCGTCCGCTGCCGCGGCCGGCAGCGCGACGGGCTGCATCTGCGACGACATGGGTGCGCCCGGCGGCGAGCCGAGCGCGGATCCACCCGGTGTTGCACAACCACCGGTCGCGGCGGCGAGCGTCAGCGCGCAGGCGAATCGAACGCGCGCGGCAGCGTGCCCGCCGCGGAACGCACGGCGCCACCGGATCGGCGAGAACAGCCGCGAGCCCGCCGTACACGGTGCAACCCGATCGTGAGCGTTGGCGTTCATTCGTCGTCTCGATTGCAACGGATTGACCGACGACAGGGGTACCACGATTCGCGTGGTGCGGGGGCAATCGGCAGCCGTACGCTGGGAAGCGCGGGCAAGTAACGGCGGAGCGACGAACAGGAAGCGGCCGCGGTGCGTCTTGCGCGACCGCGCGCCGGCGCTGGCCGAATCGCGCGAATCCCGCGCGTTCCCGCGTGCGGTCGGGTTCACGCGCGACGGTACGTTCGTGTTTCGCGCATTTCCACCCGTGCTGCCGCGGGCACGCGCCGAAACGTGCGAAATTCGTGCATTCGATGGCCGGCCTCCGCCGCCACCCGGCTGACGCGCGGACGTCGCCCCGGACCGGCGGCGCCGGACCTCCGGCGGATCGTTCACAGCGCAAGGCAGGCGACTGCGCTTTCCTATAATCCTGCCGATGGACCTGTCGAGGCTCGCGGCTGCAGCGTGCGCGGTGGCCCTGCACGCAGCCGTGATCGCCGGCGTGCTCGGTTTCGCCGGCGCGCCTTCGCCGCAACGCGTTCGGCCGATCGAAGTGGCACTGATCGAGGCACCGCCCCCGCCTCGCATCGAGCCGCCGCCCGCGGCACCTCCTGTCGCGCCACCCACCCCGCCACCCGCCGCGCCACCCGTAGCGCCTCCCACGCCGCCAGCACGCACGGAACCGCCCCGCGCGCTACCTGCTCCCACCGCCGACGCACGCACCGAGGTCGCACCGCCGACGAGCGCGAAGCACGAGCCGCCGCCGCGCCGGCGCCCTGCGCGCGAAACCGCCTCGCGCGCACCGCCCAGGGCCGCGGCCGAGGAACCAAAGCCGCCGGCACGGGAGGAAACTGCGCAATCGATCAGCGCCGCCTCGTCGACCGAAGCAGAAGCGACGCCGCCGGCGGTCCCCTCGGCTCCGACGTCCTCGGCCGCTTCCGCCGAAGCCTCGCCAAGCGCCAACCCGGCGACCAGCACGGGCACGTCATCCCGCCCTCTCGCCAGCGCCTCCTCCGACTCCACCCCCCGCCGCACGGCCCCTCGCGTCGACGCCAGTTGGCGCGGCAACACGCCGCCACCCTACCCGGGCGCCGCGCGACGGATGGGCGATCAGGGCGAGGTGCGCCTGGACGTGCACGTCAGCGCCGACGGCACGGTGCTCGACGTCCGCCTGCGACAATCGAGCGGCTCGCCGCTGCTCGACCGCACGGCAATCGACACCGTGCGGCGCTGGCGCTTCGATCCCGCCACCGTCGACGGTCGTCCGGTGGCGGCGTGGTATCACGACTGGCGTTGGGTGTTCCGGCTCGAAGGCTGAAGGAAAAGGCGCAAGGAAAAGCGAATGCAGGCACAGGAACTCGGTCTGATGCACTTCTGGCAGGCGGGCGACGCGATCACGCATTCGGTCGCCTGGCTGCTGCTGGCGATGTCGATCGTCAGCTGGTACTTCATCCTGTCGAAGACGTGGAGCACGTGGCGGATGCGCCGCGGCGCGCACGCGGCGCTCGAGCAGTTCTGGAACGCGCGCACGATGGACGAGGCGCTCGCCACGCTCGAGAGCGCCGATCGCGAGCGCGTCTTCGCTCCGCTGGCGCGCAAGGCGCGCGCAGCCGCCGCAATGCAGCCGGACAACTCGCTCGCCGCGTCGATCGATCGCGACGAGCTCGTCACGCGCGCGCTGCGCGGCGAGATCACGCAGGTGTCGGCGCGCCTGGAGAGCGGACTCGCGCTGCTCGCGTCGGTGGGCAGCACCGCGCCCTTCGTAGGGCTGTTCGGCACCGTCTGGGGCATCTACCACGCGCTGCTGAGCATCGCATCGAGCGGGCAGGTGATGATCGATCGCGTGGCGGGTCCGGTCGGCGAAGCGCTGGTGATGACGGCAGCAGGTCTGGCGGTGGCCATTCCCGCCGTGCTCGCCTACAACGCCTTCGTACGCGCCAACCGCGTCGTGCTCGCCGAACTCGACGGCTTCGCGCACGACCTGCTCGCGCTCGTCACCACCGGTCACCGGTTGCGCGAGCAGCGCGATGCGCTGCGCAGCGGCGCGGCGCCGCTCGCCGTCGGGCCCGTCGTGCGCTGACGCGCGCCGCGAACCGAGGAAACGCACCATGTCCTTCGGCGGATTCGACCCGGGCAACCAGCCGCAGCCGATGGCGGAGATCAACACCACGCCGCTGGTCGACGTGATGCTCGTGCTGCTGGTCGTCTTCATCATCACCGCGCCGCTGCTCACGCACGCGCTGCGCGTGGACCTGCCCGACGTGCAGGCGCCGGTCACGGCCGAGAAGCCCGAGACGATCCGCGTATCGATCGATGCAGCGGGTGTCGTGCACTGGAACGACGAGGCGCTCGACGGCCTCGCCGCCCTCGATGCGAGGCTCGCGCAGGCCGCGTCGTCGAAGCCGCAACCCGAACTGCATCTGCGCGCCGAGCGCTCGACGCGCTACGAGCGCATCGCCGACGTCATCTCGAGCGCCCAGCGCGCCGGCATCGAGCGCATCGGTTTCGTCACCGATCCGCGCACGTCGTCGCAGCAGCCCGACAAGCCCGCGCGCTGAGCGACCCGCTCGCGCCGAGCGGCCCTACAACGTGAAGCGCAGCGCGTCGACCAGCGCCCACGGCGCGCGCACGCCGCCGGGCTCGCGCCCGTCCCAGGTTTCCGCGTGCGGAATCGACTCGACGCGCGCACCCAATCCCAGCAGCCCCGCGCCGAACAGCCGATAGAGGCTGTCGTCGAAACGCATCGGCGCAACCGGCGCGACCGCCACGCCGTTCTCGACCCACAGCGTCGCGAAGCGCGTCATTCCGGTCGCGCGGCACGCCTGGCGATCGGACCAGTTCAGGTACCACAGGTTCGGGATCACGATGCCGGTGCCGAGCGCATCGAGCAGATGAGCCTCGTCCAGATGGCCCGGGCCGACGCACGGCGCGCTCGGACGTTCGTCGTCGGCGCCGTTACCGACCACGCCGAACTCGAGCGCGCTGCGCGGCGACACGAGACGTTGCGCCGGTCGCCCGTCTTCGATCAGAACGCTGCGAGCGGGACGAACGAAGCCCTCCGACTGGAAGCGCGGCACGTCGAGCGCATCGAGATCGTCGACGATCGCGAACGAAGCATCGAAACGCGCCTCTGCGCGCTGGGCTCGTGCGAGCGGCGATTGCCCGCTGCGGAACGCGCGCTCCGAAAACCCGCCCCAACCGAGCAGCGAGACGAGGTCGGCGAGCGCCGCAGGGGCAAGCAGCGCGCGATGCGCGCCGGGCTCGATGCGCATCGCCGGGCGCGCGAGGATTCGCGCCTGCTCGCGCGCTCCTGCGATCGCCGAGCGCAATGCCGCGGCTTCCCAGCGCGGCGCACTCCACGTGTGCTTGCTCGCCTGGCCTGCGGCGTAGTGGAGCGAGAAGTCGAAGCTGGCAGACGGCGCTTCGTGATAGTGGCGATGCCCGAGATTGCTGGCGAGCGCGCGCGCGACGACGCCGCCGGCGTACAGGCCGACCAGGTCAGCGTCGGCGGCGGCATCGACGATCGCGGCGACGACCTCGTCCGGCCCGGGCGCGGCCTCGCGCGCGACGCGCTCGCTGCGCCCGGGCTCGTACTCGAAGGACGCGAAGGGATCGATCGGCAGCGGTTCGATCGCGCGACGCAACGCCGCCAGCGCCTCGCGCACGCGCGCCCCGGTGCCGCGCGGCGCGGCGAGCGTGCAGCGCATCTGCGCCTGGCGCCCTTCGCGAAACATGCGGATCGACAGCACCGCCCGTTCGATGGTTCCCGCCTGGCGCACGCGCGCCGCGTTCACGCGCACGAAATCGCTGCGCTCGGCGCGCAGGTACGCGAATACCGCTTCGCCGGCGCGCGCGTGCCGATCCACTGCGGCGCCGACCGCATCGAACAGCGCGCCGAAATCCGCGCCGCTCACCCCTCGCCTCCGAACACGTCGACGTCGCGGAACAGGCACGCGGGCGAGGCGTGACCGACGCGAACGATCTGACCGGGCTCGCCCTTGCCGCAGAACGGCGTGCCGAGCACCTGGATCGTCTCGCGCGCGCCGACGGCCGCGAGGCTGCGCCAGAACGTCGCCGAGACGCCGCGGTAGTTCGGATTGCGCACGACCTGCGTCAGGCGGCCGTTCTCGATCAGCCTGCCCCATTCGCAGCCGAACTGGAACTTGTTGCGCGCATCGTCGATCGACCACGACGCATTGGTGCGCATCCAGATTCCGCGCTCGGTGGACGCGACCATCGAAGCGAAGCTCGCGTCGCCCGGTTCGACGTTCAGGTTCGCCATCCGGTCGATCGGCGCGCGGTGCCAGCCGCTCGCGCGCGAACTCGCCGCGCCCTCGATGGCGATTCCGCGCGCGCGCGCCCGTGCACGCGACAGCGCTCCGCCCAACGCGCGCTGCAGGATGCCGTTCTCGATCAGCATCACGCGACGCGCGACTTCGCCGTCGTCGTCGGCCGCATAGCTGGCGAACTGGCCGACGACGGCTGGGTCGAAACTCACGTTCAGCAGCGGCGAGCCGTAGCGGTAGCTGCCGAACATCTGCGGCGTGACAAAGCTCGTGCCGGCGAAGTTGCGCTCGTCGCCGAGGATGCGGTCGAGTTCGAGCGGGTGGCCGATCGACTCGTGGATCTGCAGCATCATCTGGTCGGGCGACAGCAGCAGGTCGCGCACGCCGCTCGGGCAGTTCGGCGCGAGCAGCAGTGCGATCGCCTCGTCGGCGACGCGCGCCCCGCCGCCGACAAACCCCGAATCGCGCAACGCCTCCTCGCCGCCCTGCCGGCAGAAGCCGTTGTACTGTCCGGCCAGCGTTCTCGTCTGCGCGCGCCCGTCGTGTGCCGCCGTCGCCTCGAGGTTCGGCACGACGTAGCGCATCGTCTGCTGCGACACCGCTTCGCCGTCGATCCACAGGCGCTGCGACACGAGGCTCGCATCGAGCGTCGCCGCCCAGTGCACGATCCGCGCATCGCGTCGCATTGCGGCCGCCTCGTCCTGCAACAGCGCAACGAGCACGTCGCGCTGCGCGAGCGGCTCTTCGTTCGGACTCTCGTAGCGCAAGCACGACGTGTCGCGCTCGGCAGCGTCGGGCCAGGCGTCGCCGGCCAGCGACAATCCCCTGCCCCTCGCCGCGCGCGCCCACTGCGCGGCGCGCTCGGCCGCCTCGCGCAGGCCGCGCGCCGACAGGTCGGCCGTGGCGCAATAGCCGGCTTCGCCGTCGATACGCACGGTAACCATCGCGCCGCGATCGGTTGCCAGCGCCGGCGGCTGCAGCACGCCGCGCACGACGGCGAGCGATTCGCTGCTCGCCTCGACGACGCGCAGCGAGACGCGGGCGCCCGGCTGCGGCGGGCGCGGAAACGGGATCCGGTCCTGCGGAGCGGAGACGCTCAGCTCTCGAGCCAATGCAGCAACGGCTCCCAGGTGGCGCGATCGCGCTCGACGCGCTGCGGCGCGACGTCGAACAGCGTGAGCCCGTGCGCGGCCAGATGCACGTAGTTCTGTGTGTCGCGCAGATAGCCCGACACCGGCAGGCCCAGCCCGGCGACGAATCGGGCGAGCTGTTCGGCCGCGCGCGTGCGCGGATCGACGCGCATGCCGACCAGGCTCACCGTCTGCTCGAAGCGGCGCGTCTTCGGAAAACCCGCGCGCAGATCGGCGAGGAAGCGGCTGGTGGCGATCGCGTCGAACATCGACGGCTGCAGCGGGACGACGATACGATCGGCAACGCGCACGACGTCGGCGAGACGACGCCCGTCGAGCTGCGCCGGGGTGTCGAGCACGACGTGCGTGACGCCGCGCGGCGGGCGCGCGACGCCGTCGTCGATGTCCCAGGTGCCGATCGACGCCGCCTGCGCGGGACGCAGCCCGAGCCAGTGGCGCGCGGACTGCTGCGCATCGAAGTCGCCCAGCATCGTGGCACGCGCCTGCGACGCAAAATAGCCGGCGAGGTTCGTGGCGAGGGTCGTCTTCCCGACGCCTCCCTTCGGGTTGACGACGGCAACGACGGGCATTCGCGGAGCCTCCTGGGCGTGTTTTTGTGGGGCGCGCCGGGCGCCGGGGCGATGGTAGCAAAGGCTATCGGGGCATGGACCGGCGCACCGCGTCGATCTCGGCACACAGGCTGTCGAGCGCGTCGATCGAACGCGGACCGGGACGCTCGAAAGTCGATGCGTCGAAGGCGACGAAGTGCGCCGGGCCCTGCGGAGAGAGCAGTCCGTAGCCGATCCAGCGGCGCGGCGAAGGCGAAGGATCGGTGGCGACGATCAGGTCGGGGCGGCGCGCGAGCACCGCCTCGGCGTCGGGCTGCGGCGCGGCGACATTCACGTCGCCGAATACGTTGACGCCGCCACAACTGCGCACGGCATCGCCGATCGGACCTTCGTCGGAGACGGTGATCAGCGGCGACGACCAGATCTGCACGAACACGCGCACCGGGCGCAGCCTCGAGTATCGCGAACGGATCGACGCGAGCCGCGCGGCGAAGGCGTCTGCGAGCGCCTTGCCGATCGACGGATCGGGCGCGAGCAGCGCGAAGCGACGCAGCGTCGATGCGACGTCGTCGAGCGTATGCGGCTGCGAGACGAACACCGGGATGCCGAGCGATTCGAGGCGCTCGAGCTGCGCCGGCGAAACGCCAGGACCCCAGGCGACGACGAGGTCGGGCCGCAGCGCGAGCAGCGCCTCGACGTCCGGCTGCGGAAACGACGAGAGCTTCGGCAGCGCGCGCGCCGCGGGCGGCTCGTCGCTGTTGCGATCGACGGCGACGACGCGCGCACCGGCACCCACCGCGAACAACAACTCGGTGGCATGCGGAGCGAGCGAGACGATCCGCTGTGGTGCGCGGGAGAGTCTTATCGTTCGACCCGCGTCGTCGGACAAGGAGAGAGAAGGGGACGAGCCCCGGCTATGGACGGGTGGCTCGGTCCCCTTCTCCCTTTCTTCGTCGCCCTTCTCCCCGAGAGCGGACGCCGCAGCGAGCGCCGCGACCAGCACGGCGACGAGCACCGCGGCGACCGACTTCCACATCACCGCATCGCGTAACGCAATTCGACGAACAGCGAGCGCGGCGGCGAGCGGTAGCCGGCGATCGTCTCGTAGTCGCGAGCCAGCGCGTTCGACAAGCGGGCGAACAGCTCCCAGTCGCGCGCGAGTGCGTAGCCGGCCCACAGTTCGACGAGCGCGTAGCCGCCCATGCGCGCGCCCTGCGTGTCGACGCGCCGCGCCTGCGCGATCGCCTCGGCGCCGACGCGCCACTGCTCCTCGTGACGCTCGATGCCGAGCGATCCGTAGCGTGGCGCGCGTCGCGACAACGGCGAGACCTGCACGAGCCCTTCGACCGGATCGACGCGCTCGCCCTCCGTGTGCTGCACGGTGGCGCTCGCCCGCAGCGTCCAGCGGCCGATCGGATGGCGCGCGTCGAGCGTAAGCCCGCGCACGCGCGCCGTCGAAAGGTTGCGCGGCGTGAACCCCGGATCGAGCTCGATCGCGTCTTCGATGCGGCTGGCGAACGCGGTCGCGCGCAGCAGCGTCGCGGCCGCCTGGTATTCGAGCGCGGCGTCGATGCCGCGCGACTTCTCCGGACGCAGCGCCGGGTTGCCGAAGGGCGGAAGGTAGTACAGGTCGTCGAAGGTCGGCGCGCGGAACGCCGTTCCGTAGCTCGCGCGAACGAGCCAGCTCGGGGCGAAGCGCCAGCCCCAGGCGAGCGCGCCGGTCGTGTCGGAGCCCACCGTTCCGATCCGGTCACGCCGAACGGTTGCGCGCACCGTGTGCTCGCCGAAGGGCCGCTCGTATCCGCCGAACAACGAGTTCGTCGTGCGGCTCTCGTGCGCGTAGATCGGGAAGCCGCCGCCGGTGACGCCCTCGCCGTCGATGCGTTCCTCGAGCCGCTCGACGCCGAAGCGCAGCTGCCCTCCCGCCGCATCGACCTCGTTGTCCCAGGCGATCGTGCGCGCATCGGTGCGCGGCGCGAAGCGGAACGCCGGCAGCTCGTAGTCGATCGACGTGTTGCCCACGCGCAGTTCGCTGCGCCAGCCGTCGAGCGGCCTCGTTCGCGCGAAAGCGGTGATCGCGCTCGTGCGGAACTTCTGCACCGACTCGGCGTCGCTCGGACACGAGAAGCTCGTGCACGCGAAATCGATGTCGGCGCGCCCGCGGTTGAACATCAAGTTCGCGCCGATTTCCCAGCCTTCGGCGATTCGGTGCGACAGCGACGCCGACAGCGAACGCTGTCGGTGTCCGTCGCGGTCGGGCTGGAAGTCGGGGTTCGCCGGCCTCGTCGCATTGAAGCCCGAGCTGCGTTCGGCGCTCGCTGACAGCGAGAAGCGCGTGCCCGCTTGCGCGGCGCTGAAGCCCGCCTGCGCACGCGCCGTGCCCTGCGAGCCGGCGCCGACCGACGCGTAGGGCCGCCAGCCGTCGGCCTGTGCCCTGCGCGTGAACACCTGGATGACGCCGCCGATCGCGCCCGATCCGTAGAGCGACGACATCGGTCCGCGCACGATCTCGATGCGATCGATCGCATCGAGCGGCAGATACTCGGGCATCCCGCTGCCGCTCAGCGGGTTCTCGATGCGCACCCCATCGACGAGGACCAGCGTCTGCGAAGTCTTCGTGCCGCGCAGGAACAGCCCCGAGTTGGTGCCGGGACCGCCGCTCTGCGACATCTCGACGCCGCCGGCGCTGCGCAGCAGTTCGGGCAGCGAAGCAGCACCGGCATCACGAATCGTCTGCGAGTCGATGACGACGACGTCGGCGAGCGCGCGGTCGATCGTCGTCTCGCTGCGCGTAGCGGTGACGACGACCGACTCGAGCGCGGGGGCTGACTGCGCGCGCGAGGGCTGGGGAAGGAAGGTGAACGACGAAAGGAAAGCGAACGAGAGGATCGCGAACGCTGGCGAGCGCGCCGCAGGACGGGAACAGGACGACATGAAAGGAGGACTCCGGATGCGCCTCGCCCACCGCGAGTAGCGCGTTCGTCATCGACCGGCTCAATGCGAACCGGCCGTCCCTTTCGGCCGGTATCCGGGCTTGCAGCGACGATGCGCCGAGGCGACGAGCCTCGACCGCGCATGCGACCCGCCTTCCCAGCCGCCGTCGACGAAGCCGCGAGTCGACGAGAGCCAGTGGCGATGGGCGCGCATGGATCCGCGAACGGATCCCGCTGCTTACCGTTGCGGGGGCAGCACAGGTTGGCCGAGGTCCGCAGGACCTCCGCTCCCTGTTTCCCGTTTAACCGCGCATGAGGAAATCCGCGCGGGCACCGAAAGCGACGTGGATTATAAACCGCCGGCAGCGCTCGTCGGACGCGAAGTCAGTGCGTCGGGCGCGCGCTGCGCGATGCCGGCGTCGGCGCCGATGGGCTTCGCCGGCGGCAGGCCTGCGAGCGCAGCGCGCACGATGCCCATCGTGAGCAACTCGGGCAGCACGCGCGGCTCGGGCTCGTCGGGTCGATAGACGAGATACAGCGGCACGCCGTTGCGACCGAAACGCGCGAGCGCCTCGGTGATGCGCGGATCGCGGTTCGTCCAATCGGCCTTCAGCCGCAGTACGCCCCGCTCGGCCATCTCGGCAACGATCGAATCGCGCTCGAGCACGAGCCGCTTGTTGGCCTGGCAGCTGACGCACCAGGCAGCCGTGAAGTCGACGAAGACCGGCTGCTTCGCGTCGCGCGCTTCGCGCACGCGCTCCTCCGACCACGGTTGCCAGGCCGATGCGAGCGCGTTGCCCGCGGCGCTCGGTGCGCCCGGAGCGGCCGAGGCCGCGGGCGGCGCCGCCGCTTCGCCGGGCCACGCGGTCCACAAGCCGACGGCAAAAGCCGCGGCCGAGAGAACACCGGCCAGCGGCCGCACGACACGCGAAGCCGTCCGCGGCACGCCCTGCTGCACGAAGCGACCGTACAACCACGCAGCGAGCGCGACGAGCACCGCGCCGATGGCCAGCGCGAAGACGGCATCGATACCCGCCTGCTGGCCGAGCACCCAGGCGAGCCACGCTGCGGTGGCGTACATCGGAAAGGCGAGCGCCTGCCGGAAGGTTTCCATCCAGCGGCCCGGCTTCGGCAGCACGCGCAGCGCCTGCGGGAAGAAGCCGAGCAGCACGTAGGGCGCAGCCATGCCGAGCGCGATGGCGGTGAAGACGACCATCGCCTCGCCTGCGGAACTGGCGAGCGTGAAGCCCATCGCCGAACCCATGAACGGCGCGGTGCACGGCGTTGCGACCAACACCGCGAGCACGCCCGAGCCGAAGGAGCCGAGCAACGGATGCGGCCGCGAGCCGGCGTCGAGCGCACCCAGCCGCGTCATCGCAACGCCGACCTCGTAGACCCCCGAGAAGTTCAGCCCGATCGCGACGAAGAGCATCGCCATCGCCGCGACGAACGCGGGCGATTGCAGCTGGAAGCCCCAGCCTGCCGCCTCGCCGCCCGCGCGCAGCGCGAGCAGCATCGCCGCCAGCGCCCAGAACGAAACGACGACGCCGGCGGCGAAGGCGAGCGCGCCCAGCCGCGACGAAGCGTCGGCCTCGCCGCCGGTGCGCGCGAAGCCGAGCACCTTCAGCCCGATCACCGGAAACACGCAGGGCATCAGGTTCAGGATCAACCCGCCAATGGCGCCGAACAGCGCGGCGATCCACAGCGTTCGCGCCGTCGACGGCGGCTGCGCGCCTGCCGCCGGACTGCTGCCCGATACCGCGTCGCGCGACGTTGCCGTCGACGAAAGACCGACGCCGCGCCCGCTCGACGAAGCGCCGAAACCAGGCAGCCACGATCCTCGCGAAGACGCGCCGGCCGGCGGCTGCGAGGCAGCGCCGGCTACGCGCGCGATCTCGGTGCCCACGGGGAGCGCTGCAGTGCTCGCCTTCGCGTCGGTCTCGTACGCGGTGCCGTCGACGACGACGACGCCGCTCGCCGCAGCGAGCAGCGACTCGCCGGACTCGCGCAACTTGCGCACGCCGTCTTCGCTCAGCCGCACCGCCAGCCGCACGCCATCGGCCGGCTGCGTCACCGCGAAGAGCACCTGCTCGGCCGCGTTCTCGACAAAGCCCTCCTGGTACGGGAAGAACTCGACGTTCGACGCGCGGCGCGGCAGCGCGATGGAGATCGCGTCGCCGTCGTCGTGCACCTGCGCGGCGAGCTTGCTCTGCGGCATGCGCCGCTCGGCATCGTCGAACAGCGCAACGAAGCTTGACGGCGCAGCGGGGCCGGCATGCTGCACCGGCAGCGCCAGCGAGACGTCGGCATCGCCGGGAATGCAGACGTCGCGGCACATCAGCCACGAAGCGTGTGCGGCGATCGTCACGCGCTCGCCGTCGATCGCCCGAGGCGGCTGCAGCGCCATCGGCAGGACGATCTCGCCTTCGTAGCCGTAATTGGCCAGCGGCGGAATGAACAGCCGCTGCGGCGCCGGCCAGCGGATCGCGCCGGCCTCGAAGCCCTGCGGCAGGCGCAACTCGACCTGCGTGGGCAGGCCGGAGTCGCCCGGATTTCGCCAGTAGGTGTGCCACTGAGGATCGTGGCGGATGCGCAGGCCCAACCGCATCGGCTCGCCGGGAACGACGGCCGCGCGATCGGCGACCAGTTCGACCTCGACGCTGTCGACACGCACCGGTCCGGCCACCGGCACGGAATGCGCCTGCGCGCGCGCCGCCGGCGCCTGCGCGCGCGCGGTCGACAGCACGCCGAGCATCGACCCGACGAGAGCGGCGAACACGACGAACAGGGCGGCGTGCCGCAACCGGTGCGAATAGAATTTCATCCCGAAACGAATGCTACCGGAGCCACGGACCGAGCGCCCGCTGCGTGGGGCCGGTCGTATACCATCGCGCCATGGATCAGGCATCGCAGGAAATCGAGGAGCTCGGCGAGCGCGTCGAGCAGATCGTCGCCACCGTTCGGCGCCTCGCGGAAGAGAACGCGTCGCTGCGCGAGCAGCTCTCCGCCAGCCGCGAGGCCAACGAGCATCTGCAGCAGCGCATCGACGAGGCGCGCGAACGCGTGCAGGCCGCGCTCGAGCGATTGCCGGCGCAGCCGAACGACGTCGAGACTGCGGCGCGGGAAGAGCACGCGACCGAAACCGCCGACGACGCGCCCGAAGACAACGGATAGCCCGCACCGCACGGAAGCCGAGCATGGAACAGATCGACGTCAAGATCCTCGACCGCGATTACCGCCTCGCCGTCACCGGCGAGACGAAACCGCAGCTGCTCGAAGCGGTGCAGATCGTCGACGAGAAGATGCGCTCGATTCGCGACGCCGGCCGCGTCTCGGGCGTGGATCGCATCGCCGTGATGGCGGCGCTGCAGCTCGCGCACGAGCTGCTCGGCGCGCAGCAGCCCGCGGCCGGAACGCCGTCGGCCGAACTGCTGGGGCGCATCCGAAAGATGCGCGAAGACCTCGACGCGGAGATCGCGCGGCAGCAGCCGCTGTTCTGATCGACGCGTCGCGAACGCGACGATGCGGCGCGAATGGGCGCCGCACGAATCGCGGTAGAATGTATTCGACCCTGCAGTGTTCGATCAGGTCATAGATTCCTTGAACCAATGCTCTGCATCCAGGTCGTGGCGACACTGCGTATCGCTGTTGAGATCGTCCCTCGTCGGACGAACCTGATGTGATACCTGCTGCGGCCGAACTGAACTGAACGGTTCAGGATGCCGGCCTGGCCGGCACAGGCGGGGTCCTTTCTTCTCCCTCACGTGACGCTCTCGCTCATCGCGGCGTTCCTCCTGCTCGGTGCGTTCACCGGCTTCGCCGCGGGCCTGCTCGGCATCGGCGGCGGGATGCTGATGGTCCCCTTTCTCACGATGCTGCTGACGAGCCAGGGATTTCCGCTCGGGCAGATCGTCAAGATCGCCATCGCCACGTCACTCACGACGATCCTGTTCACGTCGCTGTCGAGCGTGCGCGCGCATGCGCGCCGTGGTGCCGTGCGCTGGGACATCGCGAAGACGCTCGCGCCCGGCATCGTCGTCGGCTCGCTGCTCGGCGCGCAGATCGCGTCGTGGCTGCCCGGCGCGGTGCTCGCCATCGCCTTCGGACTGTTCGTCGGCACGATGGCCACGCAGATGCTGCGACGCAAGTCCACGTCGGCCGACCGCACGCTGCCTGGAACGGCCGGCATGCTCGGCATGGGCGGAACGATCGGCGCGCTGTCGGCGCTCGCCGGCGCCGGCGGCGGCTTCATCACGGTGCCGTTCCTCACGCGCTCGAACGTGCGCATCCACGAAGCGGTGGCGACGAGCGCCGCCTGCGGCTTTCCGATCGCGCTCGCCGGAACGCTCGGCTACGTGATCGCCGGCTGGAACCTGCACCTGCCCGCGGGAACCTTCGGCTACATCTACCTGCCCGCGCTCGCCGCGATCGTCGCCACCAGCGTGCTCACCGCGCCGCTCGGTGCGAAGGCGGCGCACGCGATGTCGGTGGGTCGCCTGCGAAAACTGTTCGCGCTGCTTTTGTACGTGCTGGCGGCATACATGATGTGGAAGGGAGTCTCAGCCCTGGCGTAGCAGTTCACGCCGAATCGAAGCGCTCGCGCAACACGTTCTTCTGCACCTTGCCCATCGTGTTGCGCGGCAGCTCGTCGACGACGTGCACGCGCTTGGGCACCTTGAACGACGCGATGCGTCCTTTGAGCGCAGCGACGAGCTCTCGCTCGTCGAGTTTCGCGCCGGGCGCGCGAACGACGACGGCGACCACCGCCTCGCCGAAGTCGCGATGCGGCACGCCGATCACCGCAGACTCGACGACGCCTTCGATCTCGTCGAGGTACGACTCGATCTCCTTCGGATAGACGTTGAAGCCGCCGGTGATGATCAGGTCCTTGCTTCGTCCGACGATCGACAGATAACCGTTCGCATCCCAACTGCCCATGTCGCCGGTGCGAAAGAAGCCGTCGTCGGTGAACTCTTCGCGCGTCTTCTCAGGCATGCGCCAGTAGCCGGAGAACACGTTCGCTCCGCGCACCTGGATCGCGCCGATGTCGCCGACTGCGCACGCCACGCCCTGCTCGTCGACCACGCGCACCTGGACGCCGGGCAGCGGCAGGCCGACGGTTCCGGCGACGCGCTCGCCGTCGTAGGGGTTCGACGTGAGCATCGCCGTTTCGCTCATGCCATAGCGTTCGAGGATTCGCCGGCCGGTGCGCTCCTCGAAACGACGAAAGGTTTCGGGCAGCAGCGGCGCCGAGCCCGAGACGAACAGGCGCATGTTGCGCGTGGCGCGCGCATCGAAGCGTTCGTCGTCGAGCAGCCGTACGTACATCGTAGGCACGCCCATGAACACGGTGGCTCGCGGCAGCCGCTCGATCACTGCCGTGGGGTCGAATTTCGCCAGCCACAACATCGGGCTGCCGGAAAGCAGCGCGCCGTGGCACGCGACGAACAGGCCGTGCACGTGGAAGATCGGCAGCGCGTGCACGAGCACGTCGCCGTGCCGCCAGCGCCAGTAGCGATGCAGCACGAGCGCATTGCTGCCGATGTTGGCGTGCGAGAGCATCGCGCCCTTGCTGCGCCCGGTGGTGCCCGACGTGTAGACGATGCATGCGAGGTCGTCGCCGCGCACGGCGCGCGTCTCGAACTCGGGCGATTCGGCGGCGGCCGCCTCGAGCAGCGTGCCGCTGCGGTCGGCGCCGAGCGTGAACACGTGGCGCACGCCGTGGCGGTGCGCGATCTGCTCGACCCAGCCGACGTTCGCCGGCGAGCAGACGACGACGGCCGGCTCGGCGTCGCCGACGAAGTACTCGATCTCGGCCGCCCGGTACGCGGTGTTCAACGGCAGGAAGACGAAGCCCGCGCGCAGCGTCGCGAGATACAGCAGCAGCGCCTCGGGCGACTTGTCGACCTGCACGGCGATGCGGTCACCGGCGGAGAGCCCGAGCCGCACGAGCAGGTTGGCGAGCATCGCGCTCGCGCGCTCGACGTCGTTCCAGCTGTAGCGCGCGCCGTCCTCGGTCTCGATGCAGCAGCCGTAGAGATCGTCGGGAAAGCCGCTCGCGAGCAGCGTATAGAGGTTGGTGTCGCCCGGCCTGTCAACGTTCATCGCGTCGTCCTGGCGTGCCGGCGGCACGCTCGTTCTCCTGTCTACAGCAGCGAGAGCACGGCGCGCGACGCACTGACGCGGTCGCCGGCGAACCTCTCGTGGTTGGCTTCGATCTGCTCGAGATCGTACAGATAGTTCACCATCAGTCCGAGCGACTGACGCAGTCCCTTGCGCGACAGATCGGCGCCGACGTCGATGCGCTCGAGCCGCGCGCCGTTGTTCAAATGAAAGCGCGCCACCGGATCGGACGGACGCGCATCGGTCGGCGAAGTCTGCAGCAGATACAGCGCGCACAGGCGCTGCAGCGTGTGCAGGTCGGCGGCGCGGCCGTTGCGCGCGGCGTCGTCGGTCGAGGCATCGGCCGGCGCCTCGCCACGTCGTTTGGCGACCGCGTTCTTCAGTGCGATGACGGCGCTCCCCGCGGCGCCCTGGGCCGCGGCGAGCGCGTGCGCGGCGGGGGCGGCAGTCGCGACATCGGCGTCTGCGCCCGAGCCGCCGCGAGCCTCGGCGGCATCCGGCGCGGCACGGCCGGCGACCGCAGCGGCAGCCCGCGCAGGCGCAGGCTGCTTCTGCACGAGCGCGAGCAGGTCGCGCCCATGTCGCTCGCGCAGGCCCCGCAACGCCTCGTCGAGTTCGCGCAGCACCGACGCCTTGACCCGCGACGCCTCGACCGACTGCACCGATTCGAGCTTCGACAGCCAGCCGGCGAAGCCGGGAATCGGCGACAACGTGCAGAAGATCTTCAGCTTCGGCTGCTCGGCCTGCAGCCGCTCGGCCACGCGCTTGATCAGGAAGTCACCCAGGCTCACGCCGCGCAGCCCCGGCTGGCAGTTCGAGATCGAGTAGAAGGCGGCGACCTTGAATCGATCGTCGCGTCCGTCCTCCGGCACACGCCGGTCGAGCAGCGGCGCGATGGCATCGGGCATCATCTCGAGCAGCGCCACCTCGACGAAGATCAACGGCTCGTCGGGCAACGCGGGGTGGAAGAACGCGAAGCAGCGCCGGTCGGGTTCGAGCCGCCGGCGCAGGTCGTTCCAGCCGTCGATCTGGTGCACCGCCTCGTGCTGGATCAGCTTCTCGAGCAGCCGCGCCGGCGAGTTCCAGTCGACCTGCACGAGGTTCAGGAACCCGGGGTTGAACCACGACGACAGCAGGTGGTGGAAGTCGGCCTCGACCGCCTTCAGCTCGGGATGCGTGGACAGGCGGGCGAGGATCTTCGCGCGCATCGCGACGATCTGCACGGTGGCGTCGGGCGCGCGATTCAGGCGCCGCAGCAACTCCTGGCGCGGCGATTCGGCGGCACGCCACAATTCGATCAGCGCGTCGGGCGCGCGCGTCATCGCATAGCTCTCGGCGCGCTGCAGCACCTCGGCGGGATCGGGGTCGAACTCGGCAGCGAGCGCATCGAAGAAACGCGCTGCGGCGTCGGGCGAAAGACGGCGATAGCGTTCGAGCGCGCGGGCGGCGATGACGAGGCTGTTCGACTCGCCGCGCGCGGTCAGCAACTGCCGGCAATCGTCGAGCAGCCCGCGCAGGTCGCTGCGCTCGCGAACGTCGCGTCCGACCTGCAGCAGCCGCTCAAACACCGCGCGCCTCCGCATGCCCATCGGCGCCGTGCGCACGGCGCGACCACAAGAGCAGCGCGAGCCCCGCGGCGAACATCGGGATGCACAGCCACTGGCCCATCGTGAGGCTCAAGGCCTGCAGTCCGAGGAAGTCGTCGGGCTCGCGCGCGAATTCGGCGATGAAGCGCAACACCGCGTAGCCGACGAGGAACATTCCGGAGACTGCGCCCACCGGACGAGGGCGCGACGAGAACCACCAGAGAAAGACGAACAGCAGGATGCCTTCACCGGCGAACTGGTACAGCTGCGACGGATGACGCGGCAGCGAATCGACCTGCGGGAAAACCATCGCCCACGGCACATCGGTGGGCCGACCCCACAGCTCGCCGTTGATGAAATTGCCCAGCCGTCCGGCAGCCAGCCCGATCGGCACCAGCGGCGCGACGAAGTCGGTGACGCGCAGGAACCGCAGGCCGCGCAGGCGACTGAAGAGCGCCACGGCGACGAGCACGCCGAGCAGTCCGCCGTGGAAGGACATTCCTCCCTTCCACACCTCGAAGACCTCGAGCGGATGCGCCGCGTACCAGCCGGGCTTGTAGAACAGCACGTAGCCGAGCCGCCCGCCGAGGACCACGCCCAGCACGCCCCAGAACAGCAGGTCTTCGAGATCGCGCGACGACAGGCCGCTCGCCTGCGACCACAACGGACGCTGAAGGCGCAGGCGGCCGAGCCAGTAGAAGAGCGCGAACGCGACGAGGTACATCAGGCCGTACCAGCGCACGGCGAGCGGTCCGAGGGAGAAGGCGATCGGGTCGAACTGGGGATGGACGAGCATCGGCAAGCGTGGACGAGCACCAGGGTGGTTTTCACCCGTCGTTCATTCTGCCCGATAATCGGAGCTCGTCAGGCTGGAGACCCCGGATGAAAGGCGACCCGAAAGTCATCGAGTGGTTGAACCGGCAGCTGAAGAACGAGCTGACTGCGATCAACCAGTACTTCGTGCATTCCCGCATCTTCGGGCACTGGGGCCTGCCCGGGCTGGAAAAGATCGAGTACGAGGAATCGATCGGCGAGATGAAGCACGCCGATCGGCTGATCCAGCGCATCCTGCTGCTCGACGGCCTGCCGAACCTGCAGGACCTCGGCAAGCTGAATGTCGGCGAGAACACCGAGGAGATCCTCAACAGCGATCTCGCGCTCGAGCGCGCTGCGCTCGACACGGTGCGCTCGGGAATCGCGCACTGCGAATCGGTGAACGACTACGTCTCGCGCGAGATCCTCGTCGACATCCTCGACGACTCGGAGACGCACGTGGACTTCCTCGAGACGCAGATCGAGCTGATCGGCCGCGTGGGCCTGCAGAACTACCAGCAGACCTTCATGAACCGGGAAGCGCCCTGAGGCGGCGACGCGCCTTGGTCGGGCTCGCTCGATGACGGCTCGGGTCCCGCTTCAGGCCGCGGCGCACGCGCAGCCCAGGCTTCCCACGCTGCGCGCCTCGTCCGCGCGGTGCTCGTCGAGCAGCTCGCGCACGCGCGGCCCGCACTTGCCGCAGCACGTCGTGACGCCAAGATCGGCGCGCAGCTGCGAGATCGTTTGCGCCCCCTCGCGCAGGCTCGAGCGGATCTCGCGGTCGGACACGGCGCGGCAGACGCAGACGATCATGGCGGCAAACTTCCGGTACGGCCTTCGAGGGCGTCGAAAACAATAATGGTTCGCATTAAGATTACCGGAGTCGTGCTTCCGACGCAAGCGTCGGCCGTCGCGCGCATGACGCACTGACGGCTGCCGCAGGGCGCCGCCTCCCCCCAACCCTGTTACCGCAACCCCGGAAACCTCACCCCCATGTCCGCCAACCGCCGCAGCCGCAACATCACGCAGGGCGTCGCCCGTGCACCGAACCGTTCCATGTATTACGCGATGGGCTACCGTCGCAGCGATTTCGACAACCCGATGATCGGGATCGCCAACGGGCACAGCACGATCACCCCATGCAACTCGGGCCTGCAGGCGCTGGCCGATGCCGCCATCGAGGCGATACGAGCCGCCGGCGCGAACCCGCAGGTGTTCGGCACGCCCACCATCTCCGATGGGATGGCGATGGGCACCGAAGGCATGAAGTACTCGCTGGTCTCGCGCGAGGTCATCTCCGACTGCGTCGAAACCTCCGTGCAGGGCCAGTGGATGGACGGTGTGCTCGTGATCGGCGGCTGCGACAAGAACATGCCGGGCGGCATGATGGGCATGCTGCGCGCCAACGTGCCGTCGATCTACGTCTACGGCGGCACGATCAAGGCGGGCCACTGGAAGGGCCAGGACCTGAACATCGTCTCCGTGTTCGAAGCGGTGGGCGAGTACTCGCGCGGCTGCATGTGCGAGGAAGACTTCCGTGGCATCGAAGAAAACGCGATTCCCGGTACCGGTTCGTGCGGCGGGATGTACACGGCGAACACGATGTCGTCGTCCTTCGAGGCACTCGGCATGAGCCTGCTCGGCTCTTCGACGATGGCCAACCCCGATCCGGAGAAACTGCACTCCACCGCCGAGTCGGCACGCGTGCTCATCGAGGCGGTCAAGCGCGACCTGAAGCCGCGCGACATCGTCACGCGCGAGTCGATCGAGAACGCGGTGGCGCTGATCATGGCGGTGGGTGGATCGACGAATGCCGTGCTGCACTACCTGGCGATCGCGCACGCGGCGGAAGTCGAATGGACGATCCAGGACTTCGAACGCGTGCGCAAGCGCGTTCCGGTGCTCTGCGACCTGAAGCCCTCGGGCCACTATCTCGCCACCGACTTGCATCGCGCCGGCGGCATTCCGCAGGTGCTGAAGATGCTGCTCGACGCCGGCCTGCTGCACGGCAACTGCATGACGATCACCGGACGCACGCTCGCCGAGGAACTGGCGAACGTGCCGTCGACGCCGCGCGCCGACCAGCCCGTGATCTTTCCGATCGACAAGGCGCTGTATCGCGAGGGGCACCTGGCGATCCTCGAAGGCAACCTGTCGCCCGAGGGCTGCGTGGCGAAGATCAGCGGGCTGAAGAACCCGGTGATGACCGGCCCGGCACGCGTGTTCGACGACGAGCAGAGCGCGCTGCAGGCGATCCTCGACGGAAAGATCGTCGCCGGCGACATCATGGTGCTGCGCTACCTGGGGCCGCGCGGCGGGCCCGGCATGCCCGAGATGCTCGCGCCGACCTCGGCGATCATCGGCGCCGGCCTGGGCGAGTCGGTGGGGCTCATCACCGACGGGCGCTTCTCGGGCGGCACCTGGGGCATGGTCGTCGGGCACGTCGCGCCGGAAGCCGCGGCGGGCGGTCCGATCGCGCTGGTGCACGAAGGCGATTCGATCACCATCGATGCGCGCAAGCTGCTGCTGCAACTGAACGTCGACGAGGCCGAACTCGCGCGACGGCGCGCCGCGTGGACGCAACCCGCTCCGCGCTACCGGCGCGGCGTACTGGCCAAGTTCTACAAACTGGCGAACAGCGCGAGCCGGGGCGCGGTGCTCGATGACTTCTGAGGGAAAGGGAAAGGCTCGCTAGGCGCGGCCGCGCTTGCGCGGGCGCGCCGAAGCGCTCGATCGCTCGCGGCGCTCGAGCGCTTCGTGCAGCGCCAGGAACTCGGAAGTGAGCTTGTGGCGCGGATCGAAGTGGATCATCGGACGCGCCTGTTCGTGCGACTCGCGGATTCGCACGCTCGCGCTGAGGTACGGCTCGAGCACCGGCAGTCCTTCATCGACGAGTTCCTGCACCGTGCGTTGCGGCAGGCTGGCACGTGCCTGGAACTGGTTCACGACGATGCCGCCCACTTCGAGCGCATCGTTGTGGTCGGCGCGGATCTCCTCGACGTTCGCGAGCAGCGCGTACAGCGCGCGCCGCGAGAACTCGTCGCAGTCGAACGGGATCAGGCAACGATCGGCGGCGATCAGCGCCGAGCGCGTATAGAAATTCAGCGCGGGCGGCGTATCGATGTAGATGTGCTCGTACTGCTCGCTTAGGGCGGCGAGCGCGTCACGCAGCTTGTAGATCTTGTAGCGCGACTCGAGCTTGCCGTGGATCTCCTCCAGACGCGCGCTCGAGGCCATCAGGTCGAGCCCCTCCCACGGCGTGGAAGCGACGAAGGCGGAGGCGTCGAGCGGGCGCAGCACGAAGTTCAGCGTCTGCTCGAACAGTTCGGCAGCGCCCGGTCTCGCCTCGTCGGCCGATGCGCCGAGGAGGTAGCGCGTGGAGTTCGCCTGCGGGTCGAGATCGACGACGAGCGTGGACCGCCCCTGTGCCGCGCTGATCGCCGCGAGATTGCAGGCGATCGTGGACTTCCCCACTCCGCCCTTCTGGTTGAAGACGACGTACTGCATGAAAGACCGGCTCCGCATTGGACGCCGGAGCATACCGCGAGACGCAATCTTCAGCCGCGAGGGCGCACCTTCACCCGTTTCGTCTGCACGCGCAGATAGGGGAACTGCCGCTCGATCCTCAGGCGCCGCATCTCGGCGAATTCATCGTCGGCACGTCGCTTGTCGAAGCCCAGCAACGGCTCGAGCAGCTCGAACCACGCGAAGGCGATGGCGAGCGGCGCGAGGATCGCCCACCACGACCACGTCGCGGCGGGTTCGATCTCGAACCACTTCAGGACGACCAGCAACAGCCCGACCCAGACGAAAGGCATCGGCAGACGACTCCCGGAACGAGTCCCGAATGTGCACGAGGGCGCGCGGCGCGTGCGCAACGGGCGGCCGGACGGCGCGCGACAGGGTTTCGGCGGTGTGGCGCGCCGGCACCCGATGCACCTGCCGGACGCAGCCGTGCGCAACGATCCATCGGTCCATCGGCAGTCGCCGCTCATCGCGACGAGGGCGCGCGGAAAAACGCCCGCCGGTATCGTTGGCAGCACGGAGCGTTCGTCGCGCTTCGTGTCAGGCCTCCTCTTCCAGCCACGAACGAAGGTGCTCCAGGCTGGCTGTGCCCCGGGCAACCCCCGGGGTTTTTTTTGCCCGGTCGGCGCGGCGCTCGGTGCAATCCAGGCGGCGACGAGTCAGGCCATCGCGCCGGCGAGATCGGCGGCAGTGGTGAATGCGTCCGCGTAGAACTCGCCTTCGGCAAGCCCGTGCGCGGCAAAATCGCGCCGCGCGGCTTCGACCATCACCGGCGCGCCGCAGGCATAGACCTGGCGCCCGGCGAGGTCGGGGAAGTCGTCGAGGACGGCACGGTGGACGAAGCCGGTGCGCCCGCGCCAGTCGTCCTCGGCAAGCGCGTCGGAGACGACCGGTACGTAGCGCAGTTGCGGCATCTCGCGCGCCCAGCGCTCGCACAGCTCGCTTGCGTAGAGATCGCGCGGTCGCCGACCTCCCCAGTACAGCGTCGTTTCGCGCACGATGCCGCTCGCGCGCATCTGCTCGACGATCGCCTTGATCGGTGCGAAGCCGGTGCCGCTGGCGAGCAGCACGATCGGGCACGAACGGTCGTCGCGCAGGAAGAAGGTTCCCAGCGGGCCTTCGAGCCGCAGGATGTCGCGCTCCTTCAGCGCCGGCTGCGCCGCGCCGAACAACGCGTCGGTGAAGCGCCCGCCCGGCAGGTGCCGCACGTGCAGCTCGAGCTGCTCGGCCGCCTGCGGCGCGCTCGCCATCGAATAGCTTCGCCGGGTTCCGTCGCGCAGGATCAACTCCACGTACTGTCCCGCCAGGTACTGCAGACGCTCGCCCGCGGGCAGCTGCAGGCGCACGACGGCAACGTCGGGCGCCACGCGCACGATCGACGAGATGCGACACGGCATCTTGCGGATCGGCATCTGACCGGGCCCGGAGACCAGGCGCGCCTGCACCGTCAGATCGGAGCGCCCCCGCGCGCAGCACAGCAACGCCATGCCGCGCGATTTCTCGTCACGCGACAGCGCTCTCGGCGAATGCGCGCCCTGTGCGATCTCGCCCTGGACGACCAGCGACTTGCACGAGCCGCAGGCGCCGTTGCGGCAGCCGTAAGGAAGCACGACGCCCTGGCGCAGCGCAGCGTCGAGGATCGGTTCGTCGTCGTCGACGAGAAAACGAACGCCGCTCGGCAATACGGTGACGGTGAAGCTCATGGCGCCATTATCGCCCGCGGCCAACGCGCGGCTGCCCGCGGCAACGCGCGGCTGTTATACTTTCACGTTTTCCGGCGCGCGGCTTTCGCCCGAAAGCCGCAGGGGCTCTCCGACGTCGCTTCGGAGCTCTCGTCCCCGGCGCCTCGTGCTGGTGTAGCTCAGTTGGTAGAGCAACTGATTCGTAATCAGTAGGTCCGCAGTTCGAGTCTGCGCACCAGCACCAAGAAACAAGCCACTGTTGCCGGTAGCGCAAACTAACTCGAAGGCAAGCGCAAAACGGATGTAGGCGGAGGTGAAGGCGATCAGGAGTGTGGCTTGCTCAGACCGACTTGGCGCCGCCTGTCGCCAAGACTTGCGGACTTTGTCGAGAACGGATGTAGTACTAAGAACGCCCTAGTTCGTGCTTTGTCGTACTATCCAATGAGCGCCCCAGAGAAGGGCGCCGGCCTTAATGCACATTGGGAGTGAACGATGAGTCCCGTGCGAATGATCGCCGGTAGAGGCTCCTGCAACGAGAGCAACTTGCGGCTTGACGCCGAAGGCGTCGGCCGTCGTAGCCTCGAACTTCTTCGCGCCATAGATCAAACCGTATCGAGCTTGCGCATTGACTGCGAACTCATGAGCAACCTTGCGCACATCTCAAACGACCTAAGCGAGCGACTAAAGGCCAAGGCCGTCGCCGGCCAGCTTTCTTTGGTCGATGAGTCTGGAGCCATCGTAGAAACACTAAACAACGCGGCCGACGCTGCTGAGAGCTTGCATGAAAGCCTAGGCCGGCGCTGCGCGTCTGCGCGCGCAGATCATCGGCTTGAACCCGATGACGGCGTTACAGATGAGTACGAGGCTGCTATCTCTGCCTGCGCCGATATGCACAACGCACTGCGCGACCTAGCCGACACAGTTGCGGAGCTAGACGCTGAACTTGAGGCGCCTACAGGTAAGTCTTTTACTAACATCGACGAGTTGATGGCTGCTCTAAGGAACTAGGTGACTGCGGGCGGCCTTCGGATCGCAGCGCTTGATTTCACTGAGAGGTTTAAGAAAGAACTCAATGCGCTCTCACCTGACCTCCGGACGCAGGTCGATGAGGTATTGTCTCAGCTGCTACAGTATCCGATCCCGAGAGGACTCCGTTTTCATAAACTCAACGGCTATCGCAATCCTTGCCTCTACAGCGTCACCGTAACCGGCAACGATAGCCACAAAGTTTCCTTCTCGATTGACGGGAATATCGCCGTGCTTCGCCGAATTGCGACTCACAGGCGAATCGATCGAAATCCTTAGATCGCGTCGTTTCCAAAGAGCGCGCCCATGCAGCGCCAGCGACACCGGACAAATACCCCGCAGCCCATCTCTCGGGCTGGACTCTTGACCTCCTATCTAATCAGCCGCACGTTGATCGTCGGCGGGCCGAAAATCAGCGGCGCGTGCGGCGCCGACGGCGGTTCGAATACGTGCGGCGTCGGTCGCGGGATCATGAGCACCGATGGTCCGGACGCGTCGGCCACGACGCGCGCCGGGCGGCGCGTCTCGGCGGCGAGCAGGTTCGCGTCGGGATCGATCGACAGCAGCCGCCCGCCAGTGCACGGCGCGTCGGTGAAGACGTTCCCCGGACAGCGGTAGAGCTCCAGGCGCTCGGCGGCGGGCGCGAGCAGCGGCAGCGCTGCCAGCATGAGTACGATCATCCGCATGGCGTAGTCCTCACGGGTGCAATTCCGGATCGAAGTCCATCGCGAGAATGCACTCTAGCGCCCGCTGCCGCGCCGGTGTCGGCCTGCGCGCGAACGCCAGCAAGGCGGCGACCGACTCGGCAGAGAGCACCGTCTCGCGTTCCTGCGACAGCCGACGCGCTTCTCGACGTGCGGCACCGGGCGGAAGGTCTCGTGCAGCTTCGGCGTAGCTCATGCTTTCCATCGTGATCCCCTTCGTGTTGTTCGGAGATCGCAAGATGCATCGAGCGCGACCGGAGCAGCGCGAAAAAAATCCACGAACGGCGGCAAATTGGCGACGGACGCCCTTGCTTTAGCAAACGCTAAATGCTAGTTCGCAGCGTTTAGCAGTTCGAGAATTCCGCCGTCCACCAGCTGCTTGCGCAGCTGCTGCGCGCGTCGTTCGGTCACGCCTTCGGCGTCGGCGATCTCGCGATCGGTGCGCCCGGCGCGCAGCAATCGTGCGACGCGGCGAGCGCGTGCATCGGCTTCGGTGATCGGCTTCGGGATGCGGATCGAGTGGCCCGCGAAATCAGCGACCAGGCGCCGATACGCGGGCATGCCGATGATCTTTGCGAGCGCGTGATCCTCGCGTGCTTCGAGGGGAACGTAGAGCGTCGACTCCGCGTACCACCGGACGAGCGTCGATGTCGCTGTGTAGCCGATCGCGGCGCCGATGTCTTCGATGATGCCGTGCGGCTTCGTCACGATGCCCTCGTCGATGCTTCGGCCAGTTGCTGCAGTACATTCGTCAGTGCTTGTGCGTCGCCTTCGGACGCGACGTTGACCGGCGTCGGGCGCCCGTTAATCACGATCTCGACGCGCTGCCCCGATGCCGGCGCCGACGTGCGATCCGGTGCGGCGTCTCGGGGAGTGGCGCGCGCCAGGTCTGCAGCGCGTTGCACTGCCTGCCACTGCGCGCCGGTCCACGCTTCGAGCGCCTGTCGGTTGTCGCCTTTCGTGTTCTGCGATTCGAGCTCTTTCATGCTGTCGGCGAGCGCGTCGGCGTAAACCTCGCGGAACCGTGCCACTTGCTCGCCGCGCAGACCGGCGCCGCGGGCGAGTTGGTCGGTATCGACACCGGCGCCGAACGTGCCGGAATCGTTGCTGCTTCGTGCGGCCTCGCGGTCGATCTCCTGCGTCTTTTTCTTTTCGCGATTCAGCGACCGGATACTCTCGATCTCGTTCTCGATTTGCGCGATCGACTCGCGGCCGGCTTCGGCCTCGATGCGCTTCGCGCGAGCGTTCGCCAGACGTGCATCGATCTCGGCGCGCTTCGCTTCGGTCAACGTGCCTGATGCTTCGAGCGCGGCGCGATCGGCTTCCGCCGCGGCCTCGACGGCTTTGGCCTCGGCCAGTGACGCATCGATCGCAGCGCCGACAATCTGAATCTCGATTTCCTTCTGGCGGATCTTCGCTTGTGTCGCTTCGTACTCGTTTCCGAGTCGTTCGGCGACCATCTCGGCGGTTCGGGCGCGCTGCTGTTCGAGCCGTAGCGACGCTTCCGTGATCGACGCGTCGCGCTGCAGTGCGGCGATCTTGCGATCGGCAGCGGCGGCGGTGTCGTTCATCGCATCGACGAGCAGCGCGTGCGCCTTCGCGGCGTCACGTGCCGCCTCGTTCGCCTGTTCCTGGGTCGCAGTGCCTGCAGCCACTTGCTGCGCCATCTCGTCGGCCGCGCGCTGCGCGCGAACGTATGCGGCGCGCAGTTCGCCGAGCGCATTCGCGTTGTCCTGGGCAGCAGCCGCGGCGACTTCGCGTGCATCGGCTTCGGCCTGCGCCGCGCGCACGAGCTCGGCGGATTTTGCGGCCTCGGCCGTCTTCGCGTCGATCGTCTGCTGTAGGCGGGCCAGTGCCGCCGTACGCGCGCTGTCTTCGGCGCCGATCGCCTGCGCAGCGGCCGACATCGCGGCATGCTGCGCGGTGAGCAGATCGACTTCGCGCTGTCGTGCGGCGGCGACAGATTCGAGCGCGACGACGTTACCGCGCGCTGCCGCGAGCGACGCCTCGCGTGCGGCTGTCTCGTCACCAGAAAGGCGCGCCAGGCGTTCCGCGGCTTTGCCCTCGATGTCGCGGGCCTCGGCGAGTTTCGCGCTCGTCTGCGTCGCTGCAGCCGCTTCCTTCGTCGATTCGGCGTAAGCGCTCGATGCGCTGGCCCATGCGCGAATCCCTGCAGCGATCGCGTCGGCTTCGCGCTGCTTCGCTGCCGCCACGTCGTCGGCCGCTTGCGCGGCTACCTGCGCCATGCTGGCGTTCTGCGATGCCGCCTCGCCGGCCAGGTCAGCGGCGTCGGCGACGCCGAGCAGGCGCGCCGTGCTGTCGGCCGATCGTTGACCGAGCGCCGGGAAAAGGTTCGCGAGGAAATCGAGCGGTCCGGATGCTTCGGTCGCGGCGCGTTTCACATCGTCGACCACGGCACCAACACCGGCGACGCGATCGGTTGCGGCGCGAGCAGTCGCGGCGAGAGCATCAACGGATTTTGTGAGTACCGTTGTCGCGCCCGCGTTGCCGACGGCCTGCATACCTTCCGAAACGGCGTTTTTCAAGCGTGCCCACGATGCAGCGAGACCCGTTACAGCCTTCTCGCCACCGGCGAAGGCGGCGACCATCTCGGGCCCGATGACGCGCAGGAAATCGCGCGATAGCACCTGCCCCGACTCGACCATCGCAATAAATTTTTGATCGACGACACCGAACGCTTTCGCGGCGATCGACAGCGCACCGGGCAGCGAGTCGCCTAGCTGCTGTCGGAGCTCTTCCATCGAGACGACGCCCTTACTCGCCATTTGGCCGAGCGCGTCGAGTGCTCGTTGCGCCTGCTGCGATCCGAGTCCGAGTTGCCCGGCCGAACGGATGACGGCTTCGAACGTCTGATTGACGATCGACATTTCAATGCCGGCTGTCTTCGCACTCGCGGCGAATTTTCCGTAAGAGCCGGCCACGTCGTCGAACGCGACGCCTGCGCGGTCGGCCACGTTGCGCAGGAAATCAATTTGCTGCGCGGCTTCGTCTGCGCTGCCTGTAACCTGGGTCAAGGTTCGGCGCAGCGATTCTAGCGTCGTCGTCGCGCGCGTGAATTCACGCACCGACAGCGCGGCGGCGACGGCGGCGAACGCACGTCCGAGCATGCCGGCGCCGGCCGTTGCGCCTGCACTGGCTTTCTTCGTCTCGTCGAGTCGGCGGGCGAGATCGGCTTGCGCCCGGCTCGCTTTCGTCGCAGCGGTCGTCGATTCATCGAGCGCCGCTTTTCTTTGGCGCGCTGTCTTGCCTGCCTCGAATTCGGCGATGCGCAGCGCGGCCAGGCGCGTCTTGTATTCCTGGGTTCGCCTGCCGGCCTGATCGGTCGTCAGCACGAGCTCGCGCAGCGCGTCGCGTGACTGCTGATGTGCGGCTTTTGCCTGCGTAAATTCTTGATTCGCTCGCGCCTGCGCGGCCTTGAGTTCGTCCGACTCGGCCGTGATCGCCCGCAGTTCGTCGGCGAGTGTGTCGAAGCCTTCGGCGGTCGCCTTCGCCTTGACGTTCAGTTCGACATCGTGTCCGTTCGTTGCCATCAGCGATTCACCCGAACGACAGGAACGCCCCGCAGTTGCGCGGCGATTCGGGCGCGCAGCGGGCCGCGGAAATTCGGCGCGGTCAGATCGACGCCACGCCCGCGGACGCGGAACAGCGGCGGCCAGGCTTTCGCGAGTCGGATTTCGAAGCCCTCTTCGATGAGCTCGCGGGCGATCTTGCGATCTGTGTCATTGCGCAAGCGTTCGACATCGAAACTCATGTCGCGGCCCTCGCAAGAATCACTTCCGGACGCGCGTTGCTACGGCGAGCGATTGCGATGCCCTCGGCCGCGGCGACCACGATCGTCTGTTCTTCATCGCGTTCGAGCCGATCCAGTTCGGCGGCGATCTCGGCGAGACGCGTCTCGCGCTCGGCCGCGGGCATTCCGGTTCGCGCCTCCTCGGCGTGACGCACGAGAACGTCCTGCACCTGCTTCGCGCCGACCAGCGCGACCAGGAACGGACCGAGCGCCAGGTCGAACGGCGATGTAATGCCGCTGATGGTCGGAACGACACCACGAGCGACGAAAAGCGAATGCGCGCCACCGGCCGCGATGCGCGCAATCTCGGTCCTTATGTGCTTCTCGCCGTCGCGCTGCCATCCGGCCACGGTGCCGCGGATGATCGACGCCACGTCGTCGCGATCGCGTGGCAGTGCCCGGAGTTGATCGCGATCGGCCTGCAGCGCCGCGATTTGCTGGCGTAGGTCGCCAATATGCTGTTCGTACGTGCTCATGCTCGGGCCTCGAATTGTCGAACGTAGTTCTCGACGTTATCCAGTAACGCACGTTGAGATTTCAGCGACTCGGCGTCGGCGGCGGCGCGCGCCGCGAGTCCCTTCGCGCGACGCTCGGCGTGCACGAGTGCACGCACGTCTTTCAAACGCAGTCCGGCCGCTTCGATGTCCTCGGTCGATGCCGCGTCGAGTTCGTCGGTCGTCGCATGGGCGAATCGATTGTCAGCGTTACCGAATAACGGATCGGCGAACATCTCCGCGCGCTGCCGGCCGGCGTCTTGCGCGGCCTGTCGCGCCTGTTCGGCGAGCTCGCGGTATGCGGCGTGCTGGCGCTTGTGTGCGTCGCGCAGTTCGGCCAGCTTGTCGTGGTCGATCATTTCGGCGCACCCTCGGCGGCGCGTGCGGCCCACGGCGAGAACGGTGCCGAGTCGGACGGACGCGCGGTATTCACATGCCCGACGCGCTCATCTTCGACCACAAGTGCGTGGCAGATTCGGTTGCGTGCTTCGTCGAGCGACACCCGTTCGCGAATCAACGCGACGGCAGCGCGCTCGGATGCCTGCTTGTCGGGCGAGCCGTACTCGTCGAAAACGAAGCCCGACAGGCGCGCGAGCGCGAGGATTTCGGCCGCGTCACTCACGGCTCGTTCCAGCGCGGCCGGTGACGCCGTGGCGCGCGAATCGAGCGCGATGTGCGGGACGACTTCCTCGGGCAGCTGCGCGGCGCGGCAGGCGTCGGGGATTTTTGACAGCGGGATGAAGCGCTTGGACATGGGCATGTAGCCAGTTGGCGGCGTAGAGCAGGAGGAAAAACTCGTGCATCGCCAGGTGGATCCGCCCGCGACCTAACGCTGTGCTGGCACAGGGAGCAGCGCAGCGTCGGTCGCGGGGTTCACCGATCGTTACGCCGTCAGCTTCACCACGGCGCGGGGACGCGTGCAGATCGAAAGCGGGTTCGATTGCGACTCGATTTGCCATCCGCGATTGAAGGGCAGCGGTTCAGCGCGGCTGTACTTCGGCAACCCTTCCTTGTTCACCGTGTCGGTGTAGTCCGCGGGCGCGTAGTTCGTCATGAACAGACCATCGACGCCTTCGGGCACGAGAAACGCTTCGTCGGTCGCGATCCAGGTCTTTCCAGCGCCGTCCGGAATTTCGATCAATTCGACGCCACCGAGCACCAGGCCACCGGCGCGCACGTCGTCGCGCATGACTGCTGCGCCTGCCCATCCGGCCGCGTAGGCTTCGACGCTCGGGTGTGCGCGCGCTTTGTCGATGAACGACGCGCTGCAAAACGCAACCCATCCCGACACGATGCCGGCGTCGTCGCCGAGCGCGGCCTCGGACAACCTGCGCGCTGCCACAAGTTTGTTCGGAAGATGCGTCGTCGTTACGTCGAGTTCGCAATCGGTCGTTTGCTGCGTGACACCGAACGTCGCAAACAGATCGACCAGCGTCGAGCCGTCGGCGTCGAGCACTGCGCCCTTGATCGCACCCATGCGCTGCCACTCGATCGTGGCCTCGATCCGTCGCGAGTGTTCCGCGAGAACGCGATCCCGTTCCTGTTCGACGTTCGCCAGTTGCCCGGTGCCGAAGCCACGGCGGTCCTGCCAGGAGTCCGCCTGCACCGTGCTACGGACGCGCACATGAGGAACGGACAGTTCGATCTCGCTGCGCGGCGTGAACGGATGCGTTTCGGCCGGCGCGCCGCGGGGGCTCGTCTGAATCAACGTAATGGTTCCGTTGATCTCTTCGAGGCGGAATTTCAGAGTCGCAATCCCTTTCTCCGCGAAGATTCGCGGCTTGCGGCTCGAAATCCGACCACCGGGTCGGTAGGGCAGCGCGTTAATCGCGCGAAGCAATTCGGTATTGCCGAACAGGTCGTCGTTGATCATTGGCATTTTCGGGGCTCCGGGTTGTGAATCAGGAACGGCGTGCGCCGTAGACCGACGGCGCGTCGATTGCGGGTTTGCGCTCGCGCACGTGCAGAATTCCGCGCTCGCCGAGTCGGATAACCTCGAATGGCAGTTCGCCGCGAGCGCATGCGCTGATGAATACGTCGCGCTTCAATCCGAGCTCGGCAGCGACGACGCCGACGCGGCGAAGTGGTTTCGTGGGTTTCGACATTTTCGATCGGCGTTTGAGTCGGAATACCCCGATTAAACCCCAGGTCGGCTAGAATCGTTCTGATGCTCAATTTCGCGCGATAATGCCCGTCGACGCCTCTTCGATTATCCGAACATGAATTTTTTCATGTTTATGAATTTGGTTTAGGCGTGTTCATCGAGCCTCTTCGCCCCCGCGTGCAAGTGCTTCATGGCAGGAACCTCCGATTTCTAAGATCCCTGCGACGCGGCGACCGGCCGCGGGCGCCGGCCTGGGGTGCATCAGTGCACCTGCCTGGGCGGTGCATGGCTCGCCACGATCCGCACCATTTCGCGGAAGGCATACAGCGCCACAATCGCACCCTGAGACACTTCCTCACGGGCAGCGCGCACCGTGCGCCATGCGGCCTCTACCCGCACCGCGTCGTCGCCCTTCGCCTCGACATACAGGATCGTGGCGCAGGCTTCGAGCACCGGGTCGGGTTGCCGCTGCACTCCGATCATTCCGCGGACGAACGCGGCGAATTCCTCGGGCATCGAGCGGTCCCGGTCGTTTGCCAGCAACGCACAGAGGGTCGGGCGCGCCGTGATAACGGTGCGGTCGAGTACATGGGTCAGGTCCAGGAATATCGGATGCATGCTCATCGGGGAAAGTCCTTTCGGAGTGGGTCGGAGAAATATCGAGATCGGGATTTCGGGTCGGGATTTTCTGACTTGGGGTTTCTCGGCGGTTCGGGTTATGCGGGCGACGCGGGAATAGTCGCGGCGTGCCGCCAATACAGCGACGCACAGCCGACGCAAAGCGCATTTGTCCCGTTTGTCACATGCGCGCACGAACAGAGAGGCGTTTTGCCCTTTTTTAATTCCAATATTCATTTTCTTTTTCTCGTTTCTCCGTTCTCCCCCTCCGCGCGCGTAAGTGACAAACGGGACATTTCGCCGGCCGCGGCTTCGATTGCGCTGCGCGCCTGTTCGCGTCGCTCGCGTTCCTGCGCCGCCCGAGCGGCGAAGACGACATGCACGCGGGGATTGACGATCCATTCAGACGGCGGGCGCCCGTAGGGTCGCGGGACCGGCGTAACCCATCCGGCGAGTTCCAGCTGCGCCAGCGCTTCGACCAGGCGGCGCCGGCCGTCGTCGTCGCGAAATGCCCGCTGCGCGCGGTACAGATCGCGTGCGGCGATCTTCTCGCGACGGTGGGCAAGGATGTAGCCCGCGGCCTCTCGCGCGTCCTGTAGGCCCGTTCCTGCCCCCACGACGGCGCTGTAGAACGCGACGGTCGCCGGGACCAGCACCGAATGGAAGAATTGCGCGCCGCGTCGGGCGGTGTCGGCCGAAACAACCGGACCGGGAATGCATTCGCCGGTGAACAGATCGACGCCCGAGCGGTCGATCAGCAGGTGAAACACGAGCACGAGGCGCGCGAGTTGCCCTTCGCCCTTCTGTAGCGCGGTCCGCAGGCGCGAGTCGAAACCGGGATGCGCACCGAGTCGATGCACCTTCGCGCGCGCTTCGTCGAGCACTGCCTGCGCATCGTCGTCGAGTGTGTACGGGCGATCGGGCGCGTCGAGATCCGCGAGCAGGCGAACGCATGCATCCCATTCGGCGTGCGCCAGGTGATCGGGCGAAACGTCGGCGCCGGTGCCCGACGCGCGAGCGGGAATCACGAGGAACCGCTGCAGTAACCCATCGTCGGTGCAGCCTTTCGCCGCAATCTGGCGCATCGGTTCGGGTTGAATGCCACCGAGCACTGACACCGAAAGATGTGGGATGTAGCGCGGTTCCTTTCCGCCAGCGCGGTCGATGTGGTGCGGTCCGCCGTTGTACGCGATCAGCCAGAAAGGTCGATCCTTCGAAGCGCCCTGCTGCCGGTACGCATCCATCGAACCGAAGAATCCGGATAGCTCGTCGTGCATTGCTAGCACGCCGTCGGGGTTCGCTTCGACAACGGCGCCGATCGCTTCGACGGTCGCATCGTTGACGACGACGCGACGGCGTGTCGGCGGTTCGGGTTCGATCTGCTTCTCTCGGCGCGCCTCGGCCGCGCGCATCTGCCATATCCGCATTGACTCGACGTGCTCGGCGTGGAATCGCGCCTGCAGGCGGTCAACGGGTTCCATTACTTCGGCGATGGCGGGCGACTTCTTCGCGCTTGGGTCGGCGACGATCGCGGCCCATAGTTGCGGCGCCTCGGTCCATCGCCCGTCGTGCCGCTTGACTCGCACGCGGTGCCCGCTGCCCGCGAGTGCCCCGGCGACCACGAGCGCAACGATTGCCGGGATGTGCGGATCGACGCCTAGTCGGCGCGCGACGCATTGCGCGAGTGCCGACACGATCGGCGGCAGCACGTCGGGCTCCCACGGTGCGGGCGCCTGCACCGACGCGAAGAAATCGGCGGGTTCGATGCCCTTTGCTGCGCTCGCCTGCGCAGAGAATTTCGCGAACGCCGATGCAACGGTCCGCGGGATGTCGCGCTGTCGCTCGGCCCATCGCTGCGGCTCGCTCGTTCGCGCTGCGCTTTGTTCGACGATCGCGGCGAGCACGTCGATTGCCGCCTCGGCTGTCATGCCTCGCGCTGCCAGGCTCGCGGCGGCTCGCATGATGGGGTGTTGCGATTCGCCGCTGATGATGTCGGCGAGCGCGGCGGACAGATCGAAACCGACATCGCGCAGCGAGAGCTCGCCGAGATCATCGCTCGCTGCTGATGGCGTTGCGATCTCGTCGGGCTTGACACCAAACGCGCGCAGCGCGGCGTCGAGTGTGTATCGGAGCTCGGGGCGCCATACGCGCATGCGATGCGCGAAAGGTCCGCTGTCGCGTGGCTTCGTGTTCGTGCCGACGGGCAGACGCACGTAACGCGTCGGGTTGTTGCCGCTGCGATCCTTGGGGACGAGTTTCGCGCGGACCATCGCGGCGATTGCTGCCTGACATGTCGGCACGTCGCGCGTCTCGGGGGAGTCGTCAAGGATGAATCCGACTTGGAATTTCCCCGGTGACGTTTCGAGGATGTAGCTCGGCGGTGCGGTAAGTGCATCGGCGTCCGCATCGTCGGCGACGAGCAAGGGCATCCGCTGCGCATCGATCAGGCGCCGACGCCCGCCCGGCCTGATGGATGCTGTCGCGATGTAGTTGTTCGCATCCGCGGGGAGATCGACGCGGGCCGAAACGCGCTGCGGTCGCCCGAGCCATTTGCCCGGATTTTCGGTCGCTGGCGACTCGCGAAAACTCGCGATCCAGGCGGTTTCATCGCGCGCGAAGACCGCGGCGAGGAATTGGGAGTTCGACACATCGACGGCGGGCGCGTTGCGCGCGTCGCCCGCGGGCAGTACAGTGGACATTCCGTGTTGACCCTCGAAAGCCCGCTCGCGTCCCGGCCAGGAACCGCGAGTCGGGCTTTGCCTTTTCAGGCGGCAGCAGTAGTGCGTTTCGAGCGGCGCGACAGGTCCTGCCCGCCTTGCTCCATACGGGCGAGCGCTTCGCGCACGCGCTGCAGGTCGTATCGGACGCTTCCGCCGATCTTGAAGTACGGAATGCGTCGTTCGGTCTGTCGGTCCTTCCGGAGGAAGTGCACCGACATATCGAGCGCTCGGGCGATCGCGAATTCATCGACCGCGAGTCGCGGCACTTCGGTTTTGTTTAGCATTTGTCCGTCTGCTTTGCTAAGTCCTGAGACTTTTTAGCAGTCGGTTTAGCGCTTGTGCGGGGTTTGTTCTGACGGAGAATTTCGTATTCCCCCTGCAGTCCCCTACAGTCCCCGCGACGTTTCGCTATGTTGTTTTCTTCACATGCTCGGCGGCTGCGGCGTCGAGAAAATCGGCGACGGCCTGCCATCCAGCGCGCAGCTGCGATTCCGATTTGCCGACGTAGTGCGCGCCGGTCACGTCGCCCGCGAGCGCGTGATTCATCATTCGTTTCAGCACGTACGCGGAAGCGAGTTCGTCGGCGATGCTCGCGAACGTCGCGCGCAGATCGTGCGGCGAAATCAACACGCCCGCCTTCTCGTTGATCGCGCGCAGCGTCTTTCGCCCGTCGCCGATCGCAAACACCGGATCGCCGGCTTTCCTGCCCGCTATCCGCCGTTCGACTATCGCCTGCGCCTGCTTCGAGAGAAGGATTACGTGATCCGTCCGATTCTTCGTGTCGCGCAACGTGAGGCGCCCCGCCACGAGATCGACATCGCGCACTGTGACGCCCTTCGTCTCGCCGCTGCGCGCGCCGGTTAGCAGCATGAAGCGATAGGCATCCGCCGTCGCGCGCTGCGCCTCGGGCATCGCGCCTGCCGCCTGCCACCAGGCGCCGACGCGCTCGGGCGGAATCGGGTTCGGTGCCCCCTTCGTCGGCGCGAGCACGATACGGTCGCGCCCGGCGGTCTCGCGTCCGAGCGGGTTGCCCGCGATCGTCACGCCATGCCAACGCAAGACAGCACGTAGAACGGCCATCGCGTAGTCGGCCATCCGCGGCGAGCGCTTCGCGATGTTGGCGTGCGTCGTGCGGATGTCGTCGGCCGTGATTCGCGCGAGCGGCGTTTGTGCCAGGTGGTAGAGCTCGCCATCGAGGAACGGCTTTCCGTCCGCTGCGACGCGGCCAGGCTGCACCAGGCGCACGTAGTCGTCGCGCGTGCGCTGTTTCAGCGGCTTACCGTCTTTCCCGCGTCGCTTGTTCTTCACGTACTCGCCGAGCGCGACGGCGAGTGTCAACGCATCCTGTTCCGCTTCGGCTTTCTCGTTGCGCCGTTGCTCGCGTCGCTCGGCCGCGCGGTCGATGCCGGTCTGTAGTTCGGCCGAAATCTGGATCGCGAGTTTTCGCGCGGCGTGGTCGGTGATCGCGCCGCGGCCGACAGCGGGACCGATGGTGCGGCGGACCGTCTTGCCGAATACGCGACGCTCGAAGACCCACGAGGCGCCATCGCCCGATGTAACGCGCACGCCGAAGCCGGGTAGCACCGGACACCATGCGATCTTGTAGGCACGTTTCGACGACGCGCTCGGCGCCGTGTCGCGCTGCCGCTGTTGCTCGGCCAGCATCGCATCGACGGTCGCGCGAGAGAGTCGCGCCCGCTTCGCGATGCTGTTAGGGTCGGGGTTCCGGACCGCTTTTTGATTCATCAGTTGCGCCCGCGTGTAGGCGATGGTGTAGGCGCGGATTGTACGAATCGAGGCTAACCAAAAGCAACGGGTATCATTAAGTCTTTGATTTTTCTACGGTGCGGGTGTCGCCCATAGGGGCGGATTACCAATTCGTAATCAGTAGGTCCGCAGTTCGAGTCTGCGCACCAGCACCAAACCTCGCAAGCGCCGACTCCGCCCGTGCAGGGCCCGGAACCACAGCGCGGCGCCTGCTCCGACCAGCGAGGTTCCGACCATGTGCGGATTCGCGGGCGAAGCCCGATTCGAGCCGGCCTCCACCGGCGTTCTCTCCCTCCCGGCTGCCGACATCGAAGCGGTCGTGCGCATGGGCGCGACGATGCGTGCACGCGGCCCCGATGGCGCAGGTGCGTTCCAGCAGGGCAACGTCGCCCTCGCGCATCGAAGGCTGCGCATCATCGACCTGTCCGAGCATTCGCAGCAGCCGATGAGCGACCCGGCGCTCGGACTGACGATCGCGTTCAACGGCTGTCTGTACAACTACCGCGCGTTGCGCGAGCAGTTGGCGGCAAGCGGCTATCGCTTCTTCTCCGACGGCGACACCGAAGTCGCGCTGAAGAGCTTCCATGCCTGGGGCGCGAAGTGCGTCGAGCGCTTCGACGGCATGTTCGCCTTCGCGATCCACGAGCGCGACGCGGGACGAGTCACGCTGGCGCGCGACCGTCTCGGCATCAAGCCGCTGTACTACAGCGAGGCGCCGGGGCGGCTGCGCTTTGCCTCGACCTTGCCCGCGTTGCTCGCGGGCGGCGACGTCGACACGTCGATCGATCCGATCGGACTGCATCACTACCTGTCGTGGCATTCGGTCGTTCCGCCGCCGCACACGATCCTGCGCGGCGTGCGCAAGCTCGCGCCGGCGACGATCGCGACCTGGGAGGCCGACGGACGCTGCACGTCGCAGCGCTACTGGCAGTTGTCGGTGAACGCCGATCCGCAGTTGGCATCGATGCCCGCATCGGAGCGCGAACGAGAGGTCGAACAGGCGTTGCGCAACGCCGTTCGGCGCCGCCTGGTCGCCGACGTTCCGGTCGGCGTGCTGCTTTCGGGCGGCGTCGACTCCAGCCTGATCGTCGCATTGCTCGCCGAACTCGGCCCGAGCGAGCTGCGCACCTACTCGATCGGCTTCGAGGCGGCCGGCGGCGAAGCCGGCGACGAGTTCCGCTGGTCCGATCTGGTCGCGCAGCGCTTCGGCACGCGCCACCAGCAGATACGCATCCCAACCGCCGAGTTGATGGACGCGCTGCCGGGAACCATCGACGCGATGAGCGAGCCGATGGCGAGCTACGACAACGTCGCGTTCTGGCTGCTGTCGCGCGAGGTGTCGAAGTCGGTGAAGGTCGTGCAGAGCGGCCAGGGCGCCGACGAGGCGTTCGCCGGCTATCACTGGTATCCGAAGCTCGCCGGCAGCGCCGACGCCGCTGGCGACTATGCGCGCGTGTTCTTCGACAGCGACCACGCGGGCTACCTCGACACGGTGAGCGACGCCTTCGCCACCGACGACGCGAGTCGCGCGTACGTCGAGCGCGCGTTCGCCGCCAGCGCCTCGGCCGATGCCGTGGAACGCGCGCTGCAGCTCGATGCGACGGTGATGCTCGCCGACGACCCGGTCAAGCGCGTGGACAACATGACGATGGCGTGGGGACTGGAAGCGCGCGTGCCCTTCCTCGACCACGAGCTGGTCGAACTCGCCGCCCGCCTGCCGCTCGACGACAAGCTCGGCGACGGCGGAAAGCGGGTGCTGAACGCGATCGGACGTCGCCTGCTTCCCGCGGAGGTCGTCGACCGGCCGAAGGGCTATTTTCCGGTGCCGATCCTCAAGCACGTCGACGGTCCGGCGCTGGCACTGGCGCGCGATGCGCTGACGAACCGGCGTGCGCTCGAGCGCGGCCTGTTCCGCCGCGAGATCGTCGAGCGGCTGCTCGCTGCGCCGTCGCAGCACATCACGCCTTTGCGGGGTTCGCGACTATGGCAGCTCGCGCTGCTCGAGATGTGGCTGCAGACGCGCGGGCTGTGAACCCGCGCCCGCGACGAACACAACGGGAGGAAGCCATGACGCACGAACGCATCGAGCGCGACGATCCGATGGATCCGACACGGGCGGCTTCGCTTCGCCATTGGGGCGAGCTGCCCGCCGCAGTGAGCGAGCAGTTGCGCGACGAGTCCTGGGTCGACTGCGGATGGGGACGACTGATTTTTGCGCACACCTACGCGTCGCCCGAGCGGCTGGCCCAGGCGCTGAGCGAAGAAGCAAGCGGCCGGCGCGACGTTGCGCTCTATGTGCGCGATCCGCACGTCGTGATCGCGCAGGCGCCGCAACACCTGTTCCTCGACCCGTCGCACACCTTCCGGCTGGCGCTGCAAGGCGGCAGCACTCTGCGAGCCGCGGTTCCGGGCGTGTCGATCGTCGCTGCTCGTGCACAGGACGAAGCGGCGATCAACCGCATCTACCGCTCGCGCGCGCCCCGCTCTTCCAGCGCGACGCGATGAAGCTCGGACCGCTGGCCGACTTCCCGCATCCGCCGCCCAGCGCCGATCCGCCGTCGGCCGAGCACGCGGTGACATCTACGTCTTCAGTCGATAGCCGGTCGCCAGCATCCAGCGAACGATCGCCAGGAAAATGACGAGGAACGCGAACGTCATTCCCAGGCTCAGCGCCACGCTCACGTCGCCGGTGCCGTAGAAGCTCCAGCGGAATCCGCTCACAAGGTACACGACCGGATTGGCCAGCGTGACCGCGCGCCAGAACGGCGGCAGCATGTCGATCGAATAGAAGGTGCCGCCGAGGAAGGTCAGCGGCGTGACGATCAGCAGCGGAATCAGCTGCAGCTTCTCGAAGCCGTCGGCCCAGATGCCGATGGCGAAGCCGAGCAGGCTGAAGGTGACGGCCGTCAACACGAGGAAGAGCAGCATCCACGCCGGGTGCTGCACCTCCAGCGGCACGAACAGCGCCGCGGTGGCGAGGATGACCAGCCCCAGGCCGATCGACTTCGTCGCCGCCGCACCGACGTAGCCGACGACGATCTCCAGGTGCGAGACCGGCGCCGACAACAGCTCGTAGATGGTGCCGGTGAACTTCTGGAAGTAGATCGCGAAGGATGCGTTCGAGATGCTCTGCGTGAGCAGCGACAGCATCACGAGCCCCGGAACGATGAATGCGCCGTAGCTCACGCCTCCGATGTCGGTGATCCGCGAGCCGATCGCGGAGCCGAAGACGACGAAATACAGCGAGGTCGAAACCACCGGCGAGATCACGCTCTGCAGCAGCGTGCGCCGCATGCGCGCCATCTCGAAGCGGTAGATCGCGCCGATCGCGTAATGGTTCAACTGAGGGTTCAACCGAGGGTTCACGACTCTTCCCGCACGAGCTGCACGAAGATGTCCTCCAGCGAGCTCTGCTCGGTGCGCAGGTCGCGCAGCGCGATGCCGGCCGCGTCGAGCGCGCCGAGCAGCGCGGCGATGCCGGTGTCGTCGCGCCGGGCGTCGTAGTCGTAGACGAGCTCCGAGCCGTCGGCCGAGCGCGCGAGCGCCCACGGCGCCAGCGACGGTGGAACGCTGGCGAGCGGCTCGCGCAACTGCAGTACGAGCTGCTTCTTGCCGAGCTTGCGCATCAGCTCGTCCTTCTCCTCGACGAGGACGAGCCGGCCCCGATGTAGCACGCCGATGCGATCGGCCATCTCCTCGGCCTCGTCGATGTAGTGCGTGGTCAGGATCACGGTGACACCGCCATCGCGCAGGCGGCGCACCAGCGACCACATCGACTGGCGCAGCTCGACGTCGACGCCGGCGGTGGGCTCGTCGAGAAAGAGCAGCGACGGCTGGTGCGACAGCGCCTTGGCAATCAGCACGCGTCGCTTCATCCCGCCCGACAGCGTCATCATCCGGCTGTCGCGCTTGTCCCACAGCGAAAGATCGCGCAGCACGCGCTCGATGTGCGCGGGGTCGGGCGGCTTGCCGAACAGGCCGCGGCTGAACGCGACGGTGTTGCGCACCGTCTCGAAGGCGTCGGTGGTGAGTTCCTGCGGAACGAGGCCGATGCGCGAGCGCGTCTGGCGATAGTCGGCGACGTTGTCGTAGCCGTCGACGCGCACGTGGCCGTGCGTCGCTTCGACGAGACCGCAGACGATGCCGATCAGCGTCGTCTTTCCGGCCCCGTTCGGACCGAGCAGCGCGAAGATCTCGCCGCGGCGAACCTCGAGCGACACCGAATCGAGCGCGCGAAGGCCCGACTCGTAGACCTTCGAGACGTCGTCGATGTCGAGGATCACTCGTCGGAGGCCAACAACCCCTTGGGCAGCCCGAAGGTCATCGATTCGTTCACGCCGCCTTCCAGTCGGCGCACGGCGGAGACGCCGAGCGTGCCGAGCCGGTTCAGCAGCTCGGCGACCAGCACTTCGGGCGCCGATGCGCCGGCGGTGACGCCGATGCGTCGCTTGCCCTCGAGCCAGGCGGGGTCGAGCTCGTCGGCCGAACCGATCAGCCGCGCCTCGCAACCCATCTTCTGCGCCACCTCACGCAGGCGGTTGCTGTTCGAGCTGGTGGGCGAGCCGATGACGAGAACGAGATCGCACTGCGGCGCCATCATCTTCACCGCGTCCTGGCGGTTCTGCGTCGCGTAGCAGATGTCCTGCTTGTGCGGCTCGAGGATCGACGGGAAGCGCTTCTTCAGCGCCTCGACGATCTCGCGCGCGTCATCGACCGACAGCGTCGTCTGCGTGACGCAGCCCACGCGTTCGGGGTCGGCAACCTGCAGCCGCGCGACGTCCGCTACCGATTCGACGAGATGGATGCCGTCGTCGGCCTGTCCCATCGTGCCCTCGACCTCGGGATGTCCGGCGTGGCCGATCATGATCACCTCGCGGCCTTCGCGCCGCATGCGCGCGACCTCGATGTGCACCTTTGTAACGAGCGGACAGGTGGCGTCGAACACGCGCAGCTCGCGCCCGTCGGCCTGGCGGCGCACCGCGCGCGAGACGCCGTGCGCCGAAAAGATGAGCACCGCGCCGTCAGGCACCGCGTCGACGTCCTCGACGAAGATCGCGCCCATCTCGCGCAGCCTTCCGACGACGTGGTCGTTGTGCACGATCTCGTGCCGCACGTATACCGGCGGGCCGAAGCGCTCGAGCGCGCGCTCGACGATCTCGATCGCCCGGTCGACGCCCGCACAGAACCCGCGCGGCTGCGCGAGGATCGCCTGCATCGGGGCCGGTCCCTCGTCGGTCATCAGAGGACTCCCAGGATATGGACTTCGAAGCGCAGGCGGTGCCCGGCCAGCGGATGGTTGAAGTCGAACAGCGCGTAGCGCTCGGTGAGCTCCTTGAGCACGCCGGCGATGCGCCCGCCGTCGGGGCCGGCGATGTCGATGACGTCGCCCGCCCGGTAGTCGTCGGCGCCGTCGACGTTGGCGTCGAAGCTCTCGCGCGCGAGTTTCTGCACGAGATCGGGATTGCGCTCGCCGAACGCCTCGTCGGCCGACAGCTCGAAGGCACGACGCTCGCCTTCGACCAGGCCGATCAGGCATCGTTCGAGCGCCTCGGCCATCTGACCGACGCCGACCTGAAAGGTGGCCGGCCGATCGCCGAAGGTGTTAATGACGTCGCTGCCGGCGTCGGCGAGACTGACCCGGTAATGCAGCGTCAGGTGCGAGCCGGCCTTCACGGCCGGCCCATGGGCAGGGCTGGCGGAACTCATCGACTCCATTCTAGAGGAAGGCACGTGGCGATTACGGATTGGCCGCTCGAGCACCGGCCGCGCGAGCGGTTGCTCGCCGGCGGCGCAGCACAGCTCTCCGATGCCGAACTGCTCGCGGTGCTGCTGCGCAGCGGCCGGCGCGGCAGAAGCGCCGTCGAATGCAGCGCCGAGTTGCTGGCCCGCTTCGGCGGGCTGCGCCCGCTGCTGGCCGCGTCGGGCGGCGTGGCGATGAACGAGTCGGGGCTCGGCCCGGCAAGCTGGGCAATGCTGCAGGCCGCGCTCGAACTCGGACGGCGCAACCTGCGCGCCGCGCTGCGCGAGCGCGACGCCCTAGCCTCGCCCGGCTCGGTGCGCGCGTTCCTGTCCGCGTGGCTGCGCGACCGCGAGGTCGAGGTGTTCGCCGGGCTGTTCCTCGACAGCCAGAATCGGCTGATCGCCGCCGAGGAGCTGTTTCGCGGCACGCTGACGCAGACCTCGGTGTATCCGCGCGAGGTGCTGCGACGCGCGCTCGAACTGAACAGCGCCGGCGTCATCGTCGCGCACAACCATCCCTCGGGGGTCGCCGAACCGAGCGCCGCCGACCGGCTGCTGACGGCGTCGCTGAAGTCGGCGCTCGGGCAGCTCGACATCCCGGTGCTCGATCACCTGATCGTCGGCGCGGAGCGATGCTTTTCGTTTGCGGAGGCGGGGATACTTTGAGGGAGGTTCCTGCCCTGCTATAATCGCCGGCTTTGCTCCACACCGGACACCCGTCATGTCCCGAGTCTGTCAAATCACCGGCAAGGCGCCGATGGTCGGCAACAACGTTTCGCACGCGAACAACAAGACGAAGCGCCGCTTCCTGCCGAACCTGCAGAGCCGTCGCTTCTGGATCGAGAGCGAAAACCGCTGGATCCGCCTGCGCGTGAGCAACGCCGCGCTGCGGCTGATCGACAAGAAAGGTATCGACGTGGTGCTGGCCGATCTGCGCGCGCGCGGCGAGGCCTGAAGCGAGCCGGCACGCGAAGCCTGCCTGACCTACTGCACACACCGAATCGGAGGATCTCCCGATGCGCGACAAGATCAAGCTCGAGTCGACGGCCGGCACCGGCCATTTCTACACGACCACGAAGAACAAGCGGAACATGCCCGAGAAGATGGAGATCAAGAAGTTCGATCCCGTCGCTCGCAAGCACGTGGCCTACAAGGAAACAAAAATCAAGTAACGAGCACGGTCGTTCGGCGCCGCCCTGCGGCGCCCCCGTACTCGAACCACGGCGCCCTCCCGGCGCCGTTTTCTTTTTCTCACCCCGCGCGATCACCTCCCGGCTTGCTCGCGCAGATCATCGATCGGCCGCGCGCCAAAGTCGCCGCGATCGAGGTACGCGACGATCCGCGCGGCCGCTTGCCCGGGCGCGATCAGCCCGCCTTGCGCCTTCAGCTGGCGAAACCGGTCGATCGACGGGAAATCGGCCGATCGGATCGTCGACTGCATGTCCGTGTCGAGCACGCCCGGGGCGAGCGCGCACGCGCGCGCGGGATTGGCGCGCCGCGACTGCTCGTCGACGATGCAGCGCGTGAACATGTCGACCGCCGCCTTGGTCGCGCAATACGCGGCCCACCCGGCGATCGGATGGCGCGCCGCGCCCGACGAGATGCTCAGGATCCGCCGTTCTCCAGTCGCGTCGTCGGTTGCCTCGAGGAACGCGGCGGTCAGCCGCATCAGCGACGCGAGATTGACCTGCAGCGTCGCGGCGATCCCTTCGGTGCGCAGCGCTTCGATCGGCCCGATCGGCTCGACGATGCCGGCGTTGTTCACGAGCACGAAGCGCGCCGCGTCGCGATGCGTGCGCAGCAGCGCGCCGAGCGTGCCCGCGAGCCGCTCGACGTCCTGCGGATCGGCGAGGTCGTGCTGCAGGTAGTCGATCGGCGCTCCCGCAGCCCGCGCGCGCGCCGCGAGCGCATCGTTGCCTGAACGGGCGACGCAGACGAGACGCCGATACGGCGCCAGCAGTCGTTCGGCGATGGCCGCGCCCAGTCCGCGCGAGGCGCCGGTAACGATCGCGACCTCGCGCACGGAATGCTCGGCCACGGCGCCGCTCTTCTCGAACGCGTGCTCGGCCACTGCGCAACCCTTCTAGAACGCGTGCTCGGCTGCGGGGAACGCCCGCGTCTTCACCGCGTCGCGATACCGTTCGACGGCCTCGCGCACGCTCGACGCGCCGGCCATGAAGTTGCGCACGAAGCGCGGCCGCCGCCCTGGGTAGACGTCGAGCATGTCGTGCAGCACCAGCACCTGGCCCGAGCAGCCCGCGCCGGCGCCGATGCCGATGGTCGGTATCGACAGGCGCTGCGTGAGCGTCTCGGCGAGCGCCGCGGGGACCATTTCGAGCACGAGCATCGTCGCGCCGGCCTGCTCGAGCGCAAGCGCGTCGGCGACGAGCCGGTCGGCCGCCTGCGCATCACGGCCCTGCACGCGATAGCCGCCGAGGACGTGCACCGACTGCGGGGTGAGCCCCAGATGCGCGCACACCGGGATGCCGGTGCGGGCGAACAGTTCCACCGTCGGTGCGAGCCAGGCGCCGCCTTCGATCTTGACCATCTGCGCGCCGGCGCGCATCAGGGTGACGGCGTTGGCGAGTGCCGATTCGGCGCTCGCCTGGTAGCTGCCGAACGGCATGTCGGCAACGAGCCATGCATAGCGATTGGCGCGCGCGACGCAGCGCACGTGGTAGGCGACTTCGTCGAGCGTGACCGGCAGCGTCGACGAGTGCCCCTGCACGACCATGCCGAGCGAATCGCCGACGAGCACGCTGTCGATGCCGACCGAGTCGAGCAGCGCCGCGAAGCTCGCGTCGTAGCAGGTGAGCATCGCGATCGGTTCGCCGCGGGCTCGCATCTCGGCAAGCCGAGGCTGCGTGACCGGACTGCGCCCGGCGTCGGCGGGGGCCGCAGGCGCTGTTTGGGAACTCATGCGTCGGCTCGCTCCATCGTGTTCGAACGATTCTAACCTTCGTCCTCGCCCTCGCTGCGACGCCAGCGCACGGCGAAGAAGCCGTCGCTGTCGTCGCGATGCGGCAGCAGCCGAAGCGTGCGGTCGGCGGTCGCCTGCGCATGCAGCTTCGCGCCCTGCCCTTCGAGTACCAGACGCGGATCGCAGCGCGTCCATCCCGGATGGCGCGACTCGAAGGCGTCGCGCTGCTCGTCATTCTCGGCGGCCAGCAGGCTGCAGGTCGCGTAGACGAGATGTCCGCCGGGGCGCACCAGCGCCACGGCCGCATCGAGCAGCGCGCGCTGCTGCACGACAAAGCCGTCGCGCTCGGAGGGGCCGATGCGCCACTTCAGGTCGGGTGCGCGGCGCAACGTCCCGGTGCCGGTGCAGGGGGCGTCGACCAGCACCACGTCGGCCCTGCCTTGCAGCCGTTCCAGGCGCGCGTCGTGCTCGCCGGCGATGACGATCGGGAACACGTTGTCGACGCCGCTGCGCGCCAGTCTCTGGCGCATCCGCTGCAGCCGCTTCGCGGCAACGTCGCACGCGTAGATGTGTCCGGTCGAGCGCATCGCGGCGGCCATCGCGAGCGTCTTGCCGCCGGCGCCGGCGCACAGGTCGACCACCGTCTGCCCGCGCCGCGGCGCGGCGAGCATCGCAAGCAGCTGGCTGCCGACGTCCTGCACCTCGAAGCGTCCGGCCAGGTAGCCAGCGGTACGTTCCAGCGCCGGCTTGCCGCTCGCCCGAAGCGCATGCGGGCCGTGCGGCAGCTCGCGCGTCTCGATGCCGGCCTCGTCGAGCTCGCGGCGCACCGCTGCGCGATCGGCCTTCATCACGTTCGCGCGCAGATCGAGCGGCGCCGCGTCGAGCAGCGCGGCGGCGAGCGCCTGCGCCTCTGCCGCACCGAACTGCGCGAGCAGCGCCTGCGCGAGCCAGTCGGGAAGGCTGCAGCGGACCTCGAGGGGCAGCCCTTGCGGGACTTCGAGGCGGCCTTCCCCTCGCGCATCGGCGACCTCGAGCAGCGCATCCAGCGACGCATCCTCGAGCAGCCGACGCATCGGCTCGACGCCGTCGGCGCCGCCGCCTGCGCCGAACGCGATCCGCTCGTAGAGGCGCCGCTGGCGCAGCACATCGAATACCGACTCGGCAATGCGCGCGCGATCACGCCGGCCGAGCGCAGGGTGCGCGCGGAAGAAAGCGCGCAATGCCACGTCGGCGGGACGATCGGCGCTGCGCAGCGCCTGCGCCAGCGCCTGCCGGCGCATCGCGCCGAAACGCATCAGCCTCCCCAGAGGCAGCGAGTCTCGCCCGGCCGCGGCTCGCGCAGCACGACGCGCTCGCCGTGCAAAAGGAGGCGCCCCTCGACGAACCAGCGCACCGCCATCGGATACAACCGATGCTCGAGTGCGAGCACGCGCGAGGCGAGGCGATCCTCGTCCTCGTCGGGCTGCACGGCGAGCGCCGCCTGCGCGACGATAGGGCCCATGTCGAGCTCACGCCCGACCAGGTGGACGGTTGCGCCGTGCACGGCCACGCCGGCTTCGAGGGCACGGCGATGCGTGTGCAAGCCCGGGAACGCGGGCAGCAGCGACGGATGGATGTTCAACAAGCGACCCGCATAGCGCTCGACGAAGCCGTCGCCGAGGATTCGCATGAATCCGGCCAGCACGACGAGGTCGGGCGCATGCCGGTCGATTGCGCTCGCCAGCGCATCCTCGAACCCGGCGCGCGAATCGAAGGCGCGGAAGTCGACGATGTGCGTAGCGGCGCCGTACTCGCGGGCGCGATCGAGCCCGGCTGCACCCGGGCGGTCGGCGATGACGCATGCGACGCGCGCAGGCCAGCGCTCGTCGCGAAGCGCCTGCGCGATCGCCGTCATGTTCGAGCCGCGCCCGGAGATCAGCACGACGATGCTCTTCATCGGTCAAGCTTATCATCGCGGGAAACGCGGCCGGCGAGCCTTATAATTCAAGGTTTTGCCGCGCCGCAAGCCCGCCGCACCCGCCCCTCCCGATGGAAATCTTCCGCCGCCAGCCGCCGCCCGACAGGCGCCGCCCGTGCGCGCTCACCATCGGCAACTTCGACGGCATGCACGTCGGTCACCGCGCGGTGATCGCCACGCTGCGCGAGAAGGCTCGCGAGCGCGGCCTGCCGATCTGCGTGCTCACCTTCGAGCCGCATCCGCGCGAATATTTCGCTTCGCTCGCCATCGCCGCCGGCCACCCCGACGCTACCGCGCCCACCCGCATCAGCACGCTGCGCGACAAGGTCGCGGCGCTGGCCGACTGCGGCGTCGACCGCGTCTGCATCGCGCGCTTCGATGCGTCGCTGGCGTCGCTGTCGCCTCAGCAATTCGTCGAGAAGATCCTGGTCGGCAGCCTGCAGACGCGCTACCTGCTGATCGGCGATGACTTCCGTTTCGGCGCTCGCCGCGCCGGCGACTACGCGTTGTTGCAGCGGCTCGCCCAACCCTCGGGCTTCGAACTCGAGCGGCTCACGACGATCGAACGCGAGGGCGAGCGTGTCTCGAGCTCGTCCGTGCGCGCCGCGCTCGCCGCCGGCGACTTCCCGCTCGCCGCGGCGTTGCTCGGACGGCCCTATTCGATCTGCGGGCGCGTGCTGCACGGAAAAAAGCTGGGCCGCACGCTCGGCTTTCCGACGATGAACGTTCGAATCCCCTTCGCGCGTCCGGCGGTGCACGGCGTCTTCGTCGTGCGTGCGCACGGCTTGCGCGAGGCGCCGGTGCAGGGCGTGGCGAGCCTGGGCACGCGCCCCGCGGTCGAGAGCAACGGGCAGTTGCTGCTCGAAACGCACCTGTTCGATTTCGACGAGCCCACCTACGGGCGCCTGGTGCGCGTCGAATTCGTCGCGAAACTGCGCGACGAGCGCAGCTTCGATTCGCTGGACGCGCTGCGCGAGCAGATCGCACTTGATGCGCACGACGCGCGCGAAAAGTTCGCGCGCGAGGCACAGGACGCGCGAGCGCACTTCGCGCGCACGGACGAGGCGCGCGCGGCGAGTCCGCAAGCCCCGTTGTCGCCCCCAGATTCCGCCGATTGAGCCCCGGAGAACCGATGGCCGAAGGAAAACCTGCCGCGCGCCGCGACAAAGGGTGGCGAGACACCCTGAACATGCCCGAGACGCCGTTCCCGATGCGCGGCGATCTCGCGAAGCGCGAGCCCGCGTGGACGCAGCAGTGGCAGGAAGACGACGTCTACGAGCGCATCCGCGTCGCGTCGAAGGGCCGCCCGGTCTGGGTGCTGCACGACGGCCCGCCGTACGCCAACGGCGACATCCACCTCGGGCACGCGGTCAACAAGATCCTGAAGGACGTCATCGTCAAGAGCCGCAACATGGCCGGCTACGACGCCCACTACGTGCCGGGCTGGGACTGCCACGGCATGCCGATCGAGATCCAGATCGAGAAGCGCTATGGCAAGCATCTGTCGGCCGACGAGGTGCAGGCGAAATCGCGCGCCTACGCCACCGAGCAGATCGTGCGCCAGAAGCGAGACTTCATTCGCCTGGGCGTGCTCGGCGACTGGAAGGACCCGTACCTGACGATGGCCCCGGGCAACGAGGCCGACGAGCTGCGCGCGCTCGGTCGCATCCTGCACAGGGGCTTCCTCTATCGCGGGCTCAAGCCGGTGAACTGGTGCTTCGACTGCGGCTCGGCGCTTGCCGAGGCCGAGGTCGAGTACCGCGACCGCACCGATCCGGCGATCGACGTCGGCTTCCCGATCGCCGAACCCGAGCGGCTGGCGCGCGCTTTCAGCCTGCCGAAACTGCCTCTCGAGCGCGGCTATGCGGTGATCTGGACGACCACGCCGTGGACGATCCCGTCGAACCAGGCGCTGAACGTCCATCCCGACTTCGACTACGCGCTCGTGCGCGTTGACTGGCAGGGCGCACCCGCGCTGCTCGTGCTCGCCGCCGAACGCGTCGAAGCCTGCCTGAAGGCATGGAAGCTCGAAGGCGAGGTGCTCGCCACCGCGAAGGGACGCGCGCTCGATCGCATCGCTTTCCGCCACCCGTTCGCCGATCGCCTTTCGCCGGTGTACCTGGGCGACTACGTGACGCTCGAGTCGGGCACCGGCATCGTGCATTCGGCGCCGGCCTACGGCGTCGAGGACTTCCTGTCGTGCAAGGCGCACGGCATGCGCGACGAGGACATCCTGCAACCGGTGCAGGGCGACGGCGTCTACGTCGCGTCGCTGCCGAACTGGGGCGGACTGTCGATCTGGGACGCCAACCCGCGCATCGTCGACTATCTGCGCGAGATCGGTGTGCTCTTCGACACCTGGGACTACACGCACAGCTACATGCACTGCTGGCGCCACAAGACGCCGGTGATCTACCGCGCGTCGAGCCAGTGGTTCGCCGGCATGGACGTCGTGCCGAACGACGGCGGACCCACGCTGCGCGAGTCCGCGCTCGCCGGCGTCGACGCGACGCGCTTCTATCCGGCCTGGGGCAAGGCGCGACTGCACGCGATGATCGCGCAGCGCCCCGACTGGACGCTGTCGCGCCAGCGGCAATGGGGCGTGCCGATGGCCTTCTTCCTGCACAAGGACACGGGGGAACTGCATCCGCGCACGCTCGAACTGCTCGAGGCGGTGGCGAAGCGCGTCGAGCAGGCAGGCATCGAGGCCTGGCAGCGGCTCGATCCGCGCGAGCTGCTCGGCGACGACGCCGAGCACTACGTGAAGAGCCGCGACACGCTCGACGTCTGGTTCGACTCGGGCACTACCCACCAGACGGTGCTGCGCGGCTCGCACAAGGAGAAGTCGCACTTCCCGGCCGACATGTACCTCGAGGGCAGCGACCAGCACCGCGGCTGGTTCCACTCGTCGCTGCTCACCTCGTCGATGTTGAACGGCGTGCCGCCGTACAAGGCGCTGCTCACGCACGGCTTCACCGTGGACGGCCAGGGCCGAAAGATGAGCAAGTCGCTCGGCAACGGCATCGAGCCGCAGGAGGTCGCCGGGACGCTGGGCGCGGAGATCCTTCGCCTGTGGGTCGCCAGCACCGACTACTCGGGGGAGATGTCGCTGTCGAAGGAGATCCTTGCGCGCGTCGTCGAGGCGTACCGGCGCATCCGCAACACGCTGCGCTTCCTGCTGGCCAACGTCTCCGACTTCGATCCGGCGCGCGACGCGGTGGCCGCCGACGAGCTGCTCGAGATCGACCGCTACGCGATCGCGATGACCTCCGCGTGGCAGAAATCGATCGAGACCGACTACGAGCGCTTCGAGTTCCACCCGGCGATCGCGCGCATCCACACCTTCTGCTCGGAGGATCTCGGCGCGTTCTACCTCGACGTGCTGAAGGATCGGCTGTACACGACGGCCGAGCGCTCGCTCGCGCGCCGCTCGGCGCAGACCGCGCTGCACCACCTGACCAACGCGCTGCTGCGCATCGTCGCGCCGGTGCTGTCGTTCACCGCCGAGGAGGCGTGGCCGATCTTCGCGCCGCAACTGCATCGTGACGCGGGCGGCACGATCTTCGCGCAGACCTGGCACCGCTTCGAAGGCGTCGAGCGCTGGGCCGACGTCGAAGCGCCCGACACGGCGGCGTTGCTCGCGAAGTGGACGCGCATCCGCGCGGTGCGCGCGGAGGTGACGAAGAAGCTCGAGGACCTGCGCACCGCCGGCGGCATCGGCTCGTCGCTGCAGGCCGAGGCGGACGTCCGCGCCGCCGGCGAGACGCACGACGCGCTCGCCTCGCTCGGCGACGACCTGCGCTTCGTCTGGATCACCTCGGGCGCGCGAGTCGTGCGCGTCGCCGCCGCCGAGGACGAGGCGATCGAGGTGCGAGCGAGCGACGCAACCAAATGCGAGCGCTGCTGGCACTACCGCGACGACGTCGGCGTCGATCCCGCGCATCCGGCGATCTGCGGACGCTGCGTGTCGAACCTGTACGGCGAGGGCGAGGTGCGCCGCTTCGCATAGAACGCCGATCGACGCTGGTACCCTGCCCCCGACACAACGGACCACGGGAGCGACGATGGCGCGAAGCGGCGGGACCGCGATCGGGAAGTGGCTGGGGATCGCCGCGGCAGTCGTCGCGCTCGACCAGGCAACGAAGTTCGCCGTCGAACGCGCCTTCTCCTACGGCGAGCGCCTCGCCGTCGTCCCGGGCTTCTTCGATCTCACGCTGGTCTACAACCGCGGCGCCGCGTTCAGCTTCCTGGCGAACGCGGCGGGCTGGCAGCGCTGGTTCTTCATCGCGCTCGGCGCGGTGGCGGCGGCGTTCATCGTCTGGCTGCTCGCGCGCCACGGCTCGCAACGCCTGTTCGCCCTCGCGCTCGCGCTGATCCTCGGCGGGGCGATCGGCAATGTCGTCGATCGCATCGCACGCGGACACGTGGTCGATTTCGTGCTGCTGCACTGGCAGCGTTTTCACTGGCCCGCATTCAACGTCGCCGACAGCGCGATCACGATCGGGGCGGTCCTGCTCGTCCTCGACGAGCTGCGCCGCGTGCGGCGCCATCGCTGAAGGAGAACGGATGTTCGAAGGGCTGAGCGAGCTGGAGTGGATGGGAAACCCGGTGGCGAGCTGGCTCATCGCGCTGGCGTCCGCGCTCGTCGGCTTCGGCATCGCGAGCACGGTGCTCGGCTTGCTGCGCTCGCACATGCGTCGTCTCGACGAGCGCCTGCCCGAGGCGGCGGCGCGCGCCGCGCGTCCGCTGCACGTGATCGTGCGCACCACGCGCAACTGGGTCCTGCTGCTGCTGTCGCTGGTGCTGGCCGCCGAATTCCTGGACCTTTCCCGGCGCGCCGAGGCGATCCTGGGCAACCTCACCTTCGCACTGGTCGGCGTGCAGGTCGCGCTGTGGATCAACGCGTTGATCGAGCTGTGGCTGAGCCGGCCCAGCGCCGCCGACGGTAAACCGAGCGGCAATCCCGTCATCGTCGGCATCCTGCGCTGGACGGCGCAGCTCTTCGTCTGGACGACGCTGCTGATGGCGATGCTCGCCAACGCGGGCGTCGACATCACCGCCTTCGTCGCCAGCCTGGGCATCGGCGGTGTCGCGGTGGCGCTCGCGTTGCAGAGCCTGCTCGGCGACCTCTTCTCGTCACTGAGCATCGGCCTGGACAAGCCGTTCGAGGTCGGCGAGTTCATCGCCTTCGGCGACGACCTGGGCACGGTGCGCAACGTCGGCATCAAGAGCACGCGCATCGATTCACTGCGTGGCGAGCAGCTCATCATCGCCAATTCGAAACTGCTCGACTTGCTGGTGCGCAACTACAGCCGCATGCCGCATCGCCGCGTGGTGTTCGGCTTTCGCCTGCCCTACGGCACGACGAGCGAGCGCGTGCGCCAGGTCGTCGAGGCGGTGAAGGAGATCATCCGCTCGCAGCAGGACGTGCGCTTCGACCGGGGCCACCAGTCGGCCTTCGCCGAATACGGACTCGAGTTCGAGTTCGTCTACTACGTGCTCGCTTCGGACTACACGCTGTACATGGACGTCCAGCAGCGCATCAACCTCGCGATCATCGACCTGCTCGCGCACCTGGACCTCGAGTTCGCAGTTCCGGTCCGGCACGTGCGGGCCGAATTCGACGGCACCGGCGGCGGCCGATACCCGCTAGCGACGGCGCACGGGCAGGCAGCCTCCGTGCGAACCTGAGAACGCCGAACACACAGCCGCGGCAACGCGAACCGCGCTACCCTTCTCCCTTCTCCCCTCCTCCCTTCTCCTCCTCGATGCTCGACGGCAAACGGATCGTCCTCGGCGTCACCGGCGGCGTCGCCGCCTACAAGGCGGCCGAGCTCGTGCGCGAACTGCAGCGCGCTGGCGCCCACGTCCAGGTCGTGATGACCGACGCGGCCACGCGCTTCGTCGGCCCGGTCACCTTCCAGGCGCTGAGCGGGAAGCCGGTGTTCGTCGATGCATGGGATGCGCGCATTCCCGACAACATGGCGCACATCGAGCTGTCACGCGGCGCCGACGCGATCGTCGTCGCGCCCGCCACCGCCGACTTCCTCGCGAAGCTCGCGCACGGTCTGGCCGACGACCTGCTCTCCACGTTGTGCCTGGCGCGCGAATGCCCGCTGGTCGTCGCGCCGGCGATGAACCGGCAGATGTGGTCGCACCCGGCCACGCAGCGCAACGTCGCGCAGATCATCGCTGACGGCGTCGTCGTCGCCGGCCCCGGCAGTGGCGACCAGGCCTGCGGCGAGATCGGGCTCGGGCGGATGCTCGAGCCGCTCGAGCTCGTCGAGGAGATTGTCGCCAGCTTCGTGCCGAAGACGCTCGCCGGCCGGCGCGTGCTGCTCACGGCGGGGCCCACCTTCGAGCCGATCGATCCGGTACGTGGAATCACCAACCGCTCCTCCGGGAAGATGGGCTTTGCGCTCGCGCGTGCGCTGCGCGACGCGGGCGCGGAAGTCGTCCTCGTCGCCGGACCCACGGCGCTCGCCGGTCCGCGCGGCGTACGTCGCATCGACGTCGACACCGCGCAGCGCATGCACGATGCGGTGATGGCCGAGCTGGACGCCGGGCAGCGCGAAGGCCGTCGCGTCGACGTCTTCGTCGGGGTTGCCGCAGTGGCCGACTGGCGGGTGGCCAACGCAAGTGCGAACAAGTGGAAGAAGGACGACAGCGGCCGCGCGCCGAAGCTGGAATTCGCCGAGAACCCCGACATCCTGGCGAGCGTCGCACGCCGGCCCGATGCGCCGTACTGCGTCGGCTTCGCCGCCGAGAGCGAGAAGCTCGAGGAACACGGCGCAGCCAAGCGCGCGCGCAAGGGCGTACCGCTGCTGGTGGCCAACATCGGCCCCGAAACCTTCGGGCGCGACGACAACGAACTGCTGCTCATCGACGAGCACAACTCGCAGCGTCTTCCGCGCGCCGGCAAGGATGCGCTCGCGCGCGCGCTCACCGACGAGATCGCGCGCAGGCTCGCGCGATGAGACGTCCGGCCGGGGCGCTCTTTCTCCGCGTCGGAGTGCCCGCGCTCTCATGCAGGCGCATCCCGTGAAGCTCGACGTACGCATCCTCGACCCGCGCCTGGCGGCGCAGATGCCCGCCTACGCCACGAAAGGCAGCGCCGGACTCGACCTGCGCGCGTGCACCGACGGACCGCTCGTCCTCGAACCCGGCGCTGCGCAACTCTTGCCCACCGGCCTGTCGATCCACATCGGCGATCCGCACTACGCCGCGATGATCCTGCCGCGCTCGGGCCTGGGCGCGAAGCACGGCATCGTCCTCGGCAACCTCGTCGGCTTGATCGACTCCGACTACCAGGGCCCGCTGATGGTTTCGTGCTGGAACCGCGGCCGCGACGCCTTCACGATCGAGCCGCTGGACCGCATCGCGCAACTCGTCGTCGTGCCGGTCGTCCAGGTGCAGTGGAACGTCGTCGACAGCTTCGACGAGAGCGCGCGCGGGGCGGGGGGCTTCGGCAGTACAGGCAGGTGAAGTCGTGCCCCGCCTGCTGATCGTCTGGTGGTCGATGACCGGAGGCACGCGCCAGCTTGCCGAGGCGCTTGCCGAAGGCGCGCGCGAGGAGCCGGGCATCGAGGTCGTCTCGATGCGCGGCGATGAAGCTGACGCGGCCGACGTACTCGCCGCGCAAGCCTTCGTCTTCGCCACGCCGGAGAACCTCGCGTCGATGGCGGGGATGATGAAGGACTTCTTCGACCGCACCTACTACCCGGTGCTCGGCCGGATCGACGGGCTGCCCTATGCCACGCTCGTCTGCGCAGGCACCGACGGCGCCGGCGCCGCGCGCCAGGTCGCGCGCATCGCGACCGGCTGGCGACTGAAGGAAATTGCGCAGCCGCTCGTCGTCGTCAACGGTGCACAGACGCCGGAGCAGATCCTCGCGCCGAAGCGCATCGAGCCGGCGCAACTCGACCGCGCTCGCGAACTCGGCCGCACACTCGGCACTGGCCTGGCGATGGGGGTCTGGTGAAGTCTGTCGCTGCCGCGAGCGCGGCGCACGCGGCCGCGGCCCGTCGCGATCAGCGCAGCAACGAGCCCGCCGATCAGCGCAGTTTCGCCACCAGCTGCTCGAGCTTCACGACGTCGGCGGCGAAGATGCGGATGCCGTCGGCGAGCTTGTCCGTGGCCATCGCGTCCTCGTTGACCGCGTAGCGGAAGGTCTTCTCGTCGAAGGAGGTTCGCTCGATGCCCTTGTCGTGCGCCGCCTTCGGATCGAGCTTTCGCTCGACCCGCTGGTCCGACTCGGCAAGTTGTGCGAGCAGGTCGGGACTGATCGTCAGCAGGTCGCAGCCCGCCAGCGCGAGCACCTGCCCGGTGCTGCGAAAGCTCGCGCCCATGATCTCGGTGCGGTAGCCGAACTTCTTGTAGTAGTCGTAGATGCGGCGCACCGACAGCACGCCCGGATCTTCCTCGGGCACGTAGTCGCGGTTCTCGTGCTTGCGGTACCAATCGTAGATGCGCCCGACGAAAGGCGAGATCAGCGTGACGCCCGCATCGGCGCAGGCCACCGCCTGCGGGAAAGAGAACAGCAGCGTCAGGTTGCAGTGGATGCCGTCGCGCTCGAGCCGCTCGGCGGCGCGGATTCCCTCCCACGTGGAGGCGACCTTGATCAGCACACGCTCGCGCGAAATGCCCGCTTCCTCGTAGAAGGAGACCATGCGCTGCGCGCGCGTGATGCTTGCCTGCGTATCGAAGGACAGGCGTGCGTCCGTTTCCGTGGACACGCGCCCCGGCACGACCTTCAGGATCTCCTGCCCGAAGCGCACGAGAAGACGGTCGGCCAGCGAATGGGTGTCCTCCTTCGCGTGGTCGGCGACACACTGCTTCAGCAACTGCGCGTATTCGTTTTTTTGCGCGGCCTTGAGCACCAGCGACGGGTTGGTGGTCGCGTCGCGCGCGCCGTACTGATGGATGGTGCGGAAGTCGCTCGTATCGGCGACGACGACGGTGAATTGCTTGAGCTGTTCGAGCGCGTTCATGACGGTACCTCCGGAAGCGGCGAGCGCCGCGCGCGCGGCGCCTTCGACGACAGTGCCGCGAACGACGCGCCCGCCGCGAGCAACACGAAGGCCGCGACGCTCCACAGTGCGAAAGGCACGCCCAGCAACGGGACGTTCGCCTCGCTGCACGATGCATCGGCGAAGAACAGCCACGGCAGCGTCTCGTCGAGCCGCAACTGCATCAGCATGCGATCGGCGAAGGTGAAAGCGCACGACTGCGTCTGCGCGGCGACGAGCTGTTGGTGCAGCGCGGCCCACACGCCGCCGAGCGCAGCAAGAGCGGCCAACGCAGCGAACGAGCGACGCGCCCCGACGCGTCCACCGAAGGCCCACCCGACGAACGCGAGCGCCGCGACGAGCAGATAGATCAGCCGCTGAAAAGTGCACCACGCGCAAGGACGCATGTCGAACACGTGCTGCAGCACCAGCGCAGCGCCGACCGCCGCCAACGCGAGCACCGCGCAGCCGAGCAGCAGCGAACGACCTCGATCGGACATCTGGAGACTATACGGTCATGAGGAGTGAAGGGTGAAGGGTGAACCCTTCACCCTTGACCCTTCACCGCCTCTAGCCGAACACGTCGTGCGTGATGTTGGTGAACCAGCTGTGCGCATATGCGGCTTCACGGCGCCGGAACTCGGGCGAGGCGCCGAGCGGGCTGATTCCGCCGGACACCGACTTGATCACCGCCGCGCCCTTGTCGTCCTTGCCCGGCCGGTAGACGTTGGCCACCGAGATTCCGTAGGTGTCGTTCAACAGGCTGTAGCAGGTGTTGACGTACGCCTGCGCGCCGGCTTCCTTGCCCTGGAGCAGCGCGATGATCGCCGCCGCCGTGACCTTCGCCTGCGAGTTCGCCGCGTAGCCCGACTTCGGCATCGTCGAGGCGATCGCTGCGTCGCCGATGACGTGGATTCCCTTGTGGACCGTCGACTCGAAGGTCTCAACGTCCACCGGGCACCAGGCGCCGGTGCCGGTCAGGCCGGCGTCGAGAACGATCTTGCCCGCCGTCTGCGCCGGGATCAGGTTCAGCACATCGGCCTTGTGGTTGTCACCGAAGCGCGTGGTGACCGTGCGCGTCGCCGCATCGAGCTTGGCGATGCCGCCGTCGGTCTGCTCGCCGCTGATCCATTCGATCATCGCGTTCGGCGTGCCGTAGCCGTAGAGCGCTTTCCAGCCTTCGATGAACAGCGGCTGCTTCGAGAAGCCGTTGGCGGCGTCGACGATCAGCACCTTCGACTTCGGCTTGTGGCGCTTCAGGTACGCGGCGATCAGGCTCGCGCGCTCGTACGGTCCCGGCGGGCAGCGATAGGGCGCCGTGGGCGGGCAGATCATCACCGTGCCGCCGTCGGCCATCGCCTCGAGTTGCTTGCGCAGCAGTTCGGTCTGCGGTCCGGCCTTCCATGCGTGCGGGATCTTCTCGGCGACCGTCGCGTCGTAGCCTTCGATGCCGCCGAACTTGAAGTCGATGCCGGGGGCCACCACCAGCCGGTCGTAGCCGTAGCTGGCGCCGCCGGCGGTCTTGACGCTGCGGCCCGCCGGATCGATGGCGGTGACGGTGTCGTGCACGACGTCGATGCCGCGTTTGCGCACGCCGTCGTAGCCGAAGGTGATCGACTCCATCTTGCGAACGCCGCCGATCACCTCGTTGCTCATGAAGCAGGTCTGGTAGCTTTTCTTCGGCTCGATCAGCGTCACCTCGATCGACGGATCGCCGAGTCGCAGGTAGTGCGCAACCGTGCATCCGCCGATTCCGCCGCCGACGACGACGACCTTCTTCTTGCCCTGCGCGATGGCGAAGCGCGGAGCGGCCAGTGCCAGTCCGGTGGCGCCGGCTCCGAGGAGGACGTTCCTGCGGGTGATGTTCATCATGGTCTCCTCCTCACTTCTGGCTGGCGTAGAACTGCAGCAGCGCCTGGAAGTCTTTCTCGTTCAGGTCCTTCATCTTCGCGCGCATCTTCTTCGGCATCTGGCGATGACCGGCTTCGTAGTCGGCGAAGGTGAAGCCCAGGTACGGCGTCCACTGGCCCGCCAGCGTGCCCGACCCGTCGCCCTTGCGCCCGCCCTTCTCATGGCACTTCTCGCAGGCGTCCTCGTGCACCGCCTTGCCCTTCGTAGCGAGCGCCGCGTCGAACGGCTGCTCGGCTGGCCGGAAGCTCTGGCGAGTGAAGTAGTCGGCCATCGCGCCGATCTCCTCGTCGCTGTAGCCCTTGGCGATGCGGTCCATCACGGTGGCCAGCCGCTCGAAACCCTCGATGTCGTCCGGATCGAGCTTCAGCGTCTGTGCCGCGGCCTCGATCTTCGCCGTGTCCTTGCCGTACTTGTAGGCGAGCATCGCATTGACGAAGTAGACCTTCGACAGTCCCGCGATCGTCGGCGTCGCCGGGCCGCCGCTGTTGCCGTCGGTGCCGTGGCAGGCGACGCAGTTCCCGACCAGGACGGGCACCGGCGCCGACTGCGCCGTTGCGCTCCCCGCCCACACCGTGCCGGCAAGCAGCAGCGCGGTTCCCAATGACGTCTTTCTCATCGCTCCCCCTTCGTGGTCGTCATCGCTGCAGGATGCCGGCGGCCGCACCGTGTGGCACCCCCCGTCTCCGCAACACGCCGCTACAGGCTCGCGGCGTTCGGATCCTTCGGCCGCTTGTGCACGAGGCCCTTGTGGCACTCGATGCAGTTGCGGCCCTCTTCCTTCGCGGCGCGATGCTTGCTGCGCGCGCTGCGATCCTGCTCCTCGGCGTTCATCGCCTCCCACGAATGGCAACTGCGGCAGGTGACGGAGTCGGTGCGCTCCATCATCGACCAGACCGCGTTGGCCATTCGCCAGCGATGAGCCTCGAATTTCTCGGGGGTGTCGATCGTGCCGAGGATCTCGTGCCAGACGTCCTTTGCCGCCCGCACCTTCGCGATGAGCTTCGGCACGAATGCCTTGGGCACGTGGCAGTCGGGACAACCCGCGCGCACGCCGGAGGCGTTCGAGTAGTGCACCGAAGTCTGGTACTCGCGGTACACGGTGTCTTGCATCGAGTGGCACGAGGCGCAGAACTCGGTGGAGTTCGTGCGCTCGAGCAGCGGATGGAAGAACAGCGCATATACGGCGATCGACGCGATCACCGTGCCCGCGATGCCGATGCCGAGCAGCCGGCCGACCGTGGTGCCGGGTGCCGGTGGGTTGCGCAGCGTGCGAAGAAGTCGGCGGATCGACCTCACGCAGTGGCCTCGAAGCCACGCGCAAGCAGCGCCGACACCGCGTGCGATCGGCGCATCATCGCCTCCCCCGTCGTTCTTATCGTCATGCAGTAGATGCTGTCAGCCCCGGAACCCGGATGCCTTGATCTGCGTTATGGCGCCGCGGGCTGACCTCAAATGCGAAACGTGAGTCGGAAAACCGTCCGGCTCACGCCGGCAGCACCTCGATGCGTTCCTCGCCCTCGCCACCGGCCGCCGGCGGCGCCTCGGCGAACGATAGCGTGACCTCTCCGGCCTCGTCGACATCGACGGTGACGCGCCCGCCTCCGACGAGTCGCCCGAACAACAGTTCGTCGGCCAGCGCCTTGCGGATCGTGTCCTGGATCAGCCGCTGCATCGGGCGCGCGCCCATCAGCGGATCGAAGCCCTTCTTCGCGAGCATCGCGCGCAATGCATCGGTGAAGATCGCCTCGACCTTCTTCTCGTGCAACTGCTCCTCGAGCTGCATCAGGAACTTGTCGACCACGCGCAGGATGATCTGCTCGTCGAGCGCGCCGAAGCTGATGATCGAGTCGAGCCGGTTGCGGAACTCCGGCGTGAACATGCGACGGATCTCGTTCATCTCGTCGCCGGCCTTGCGGCTGTCGGAGAAGCCGATCGCGCGCTTCTGCAGTTCGGTGGCGCCCGCGTTCGTCGTCATGATGATGATGACGTTGCGGAAGTCGGCCTTGCGCCCGTTGTTGTCGGTGAGCGTTCCGTGGTCCATCACCTGCAGCAGGATGTTGAAGATGTCCGGGTGCGCCTTCTCGATCTCGTCGAACAGCAGTACCGCGTGCGGCTTCTTCGTGATGGCCTCGGTGAGAAGACCTCCCTGGTCGAAGCCGACGTAGCCCGGAGGCGCGCCGATGAGACGCGACACCGCGTGGCGCTCCATGTACTCGGACATGTCGAAGCGGATCAGCTCGATGCCGAGGATGAACGCGAGCTGGCGCGCGACCTCGGTTTTCCCGACGCCGGTCGGACCGGAGAACAGGAAGGCGCCGATCGGCTTGTCGGGCTTGCCCAGCCCCGAGCGCGACATCTTGATCGCGGCGGCGAGCGCGTCGATGGCCGGATCCTGGCCGAAGACGGTGGCTTTCAGGTCGCGGTCGAGCGTCTGCAGCCGGCCGCGGTCGTCGCTGGAGACGGACGCCGGCGGGATGCGCGCGATCTTGGCAACGATGTCCTCGATCTCGCCCTTGTTGATTACCTTCTTCTGGCGGCTCTTGGGCAGGATGCGCTGCGCCGCGCCCGCCTCGTCGATGACGTCGATCGCCTTGTCGGGCAGGTGGCGGTCGTTGATGTACTTGGCCGACAGTTCGGCCGCCGCCGACAGCGCCGACGACGAGTACTTCACGCCGTGGTGCTCCTCGAAGCGCGACTTCAGCCCGCGCAGGATCTGCACGGTCTGCTCCACCGTCGGCTCGACGACGTCGATCTTCTGGAAGCGACGCGCCAGCGCGTGGTCTTTCTCGAAGATGCCGCGGTATTCGTTGTAGGTGGTTGCGCCGATGCACTTCAGCGTACCGGACGACAGCGCAGGTTTCAGCAGGTTCGACGCATCGAGCGTGCCGCCCGAGGCCGAGCCCGCGCCGATCAGCGTATGGATCTCGTCGATGAAGAGGATCGCGCTTTGCGCCTGCTTCAACTGCTTGAGCACGGTTTTCAGCCGCTGCTCGAAGTCGCCGCGGTATTTGGTGCCGGCGAGCAGCGCGCCCATGTCGAGCGAATAGACGGTGGCATCGCCGAGCACCTCGGGCACGTCGCCCTGCGTGATGCGCCAGGCGAGTCCCTCGGCGATCGCCGTCTTGCCCACGCCCGCCTCGCCGACCAGCAGCGGATTGTTCTTGCGCCGGCGGCACAGCACCTGGATGACGCGCTCGACCTCGTTTTCGCGGCCGATCAGCGGATCGATGCGACCTTCGCGGGCAGCGGCGTTCAGGTTCTGCGTGTATTGCTCGAGCGCGCCCTGCTGCGTGCTTCCCGCTTCGGCTTCGGTCTCGGCCTGTTCTTCCTTGATCGGCTCCTTCGGTTGCGGCGCCTTGGTGATGCCGTGCGAGATGTAGTTGACGACGTCCAGGCGGGTGATGCCCTGCTGATGCAGGTAATAGACGGCGTGCGAATCCTTTTCGCCGAAGATCGCGACCAGCACGTTGGCGCCGGTGACTTCCTTCTTGCCGTTCGACGTGCTCTGCACGTGCATGATCGCGCGCTGGATGACGCGCTGGAACCCGAGCGTGGGCTGGGTGTCGATCTCCTCGGCACCCGGCACGACCGGGGTGTTTTCCTTGATGAAGCCAGTGAGGTTCTTGCGCAGGTCTTCGACGTTTGCCGCGCACGCGCGCAGCACTTCGGCCGCCGACGGATTGTCGAGCAGCGCCAGCAGCAGATGCTCCACGGTGATGAACTCGTGGCGCTGCTGCCTGGCCTCCACGAAAGCCATGTGCAAGCTGACTTCCAGTTCCTGCGCGATCATGCTTCCTCCATCACGCACTGCAGCGGGTGCTGATGCTGGCGTGAGTAACTGCTAACCTGTTCTACCTTCGTCGCTGCGACGTCGCGAGGAAAGACGCCGCACACGCCGCGTCCTTCACGGTGCACCTTCAACATAACCTGAGTAGCCTTCTCCCGTCCCATTCCGAAGAACCTCTGCAGGACGTTGACGACGAACTCCATGGGGGTGAAGTCGTCGTTCAGCAGCATTACCTGATACATCGGCGGCGGCTTCAGCCGCGACCCTTCGCGCTCCAGTACTGGAGTCGGATCTTGACGCGTCGCCATGAATGCATTCTAGCTAGTGTTGCTTCCACTGCAACAACGCCGATCGGCCCACCCCGCCGACCGTGACGGGCTTCACGAAGCAATGCGGAAGCCCATCGAATGTCGCCGGAAAACCCCAGTCCCGTCTTGACGCAACCTGTCTTTTCACAAAGAATCCGTGCGCTGCCCCGGGGATGTCCTCGCAAGCGGGGGCGCCGGGCTTCCACTGAATACCGACGCACTACGAAGCTGCGACGTTCCCTTCAGCCGCCTTCGGGCGAGCGGGCAGCGTCCAGTCGAAGAGCGTCAGGGGAAGACGAAAGCATGGCAACGGGTACCGTCAAGTGGTTCAACGACTCGAAGGGGTACGGCTTCATCACCCCCGACGATGGGGGTGAGGATCTGTTCGCGCATTTCAGCGCGATCCAGATGAACGGCTTCAAGAGCCTGAAGGAAGGCCAGAAGGTGCAGTTCGACGTCGTCTCGGGCCCGAAAGGCAAGCAGGCGTCGAACATCCAGTCCTCGTGAAATGACGGCGCGCCTCTGGCGCGCCGTTTTCTCTTCGACGGCCGGCGCGCGGCTAGTGCCGCGGTTTCAGCTGTGCGTCCGAAGGCTTGTTGCGCGGCACTTCGCCCGAAGCGTAAGGACTGTCACCGGGGACGTCCTCGGTGCCTACCGGCAGCTCTTCGATCGCCAGTGCATGGTAGCGCAATGCCTTGCGCACCCCCTTGCCGGCGGCCGCCCGAAGCAGCTTTCGCTGGGCTTCGTCGCCCTTCGCACGCACCAGCAGCATCGCCGACCCGTCGTCGGCAAGCTGGCGAATGATCGTGGCGTTCGCGAGTTCGCCGCCGAGCTCGTTGAGTACGCCGGCCTGCTCCTCGCTCGCACCCATCAGGTCTGCGGTCTGCTGCGGATCGAGCAGCAGCGTCTCGTCGCGGCCGAAGCCGGCTTCGTGCAATGCGTCGCGCAGTGCCAGCGCATCGTCGGGCGGCAGCACCAGCACGGCGTGCCCGGTCGGGTAGAACACGCCGTTTCGCGTGTTCAGGAACCGATTGCGCTGCGCCTGCGGCAGCGTCGGATCGATTTCGCCGGGCTGGCGCGGGTCGTGCGGCCGCTCGCGGCGGTGCGAATCGGCGTCGCGCCAATGCTGGTGTGCGCGCGCGGCGGAATCGGCGGAGGCATTTCGTCGTTCAGCCATTGCTGTGCTCCTCGGTATGACCAGCCCAAGGGCTGCAAGCGCGACTCCCGCCGCCCCGCACGACTGCTTCGTCCTTCACTCTTTACCCTTCCCCTCCTCCATGCACATCCCGCAAAACCGCTTCCTCACCGCGCTGCGCGCCGGCCGACCGCAGATCGGCCTGTGGGTGGGGTTGGCTGACGCCAACGCTGCCGAGGCTCTCGCCCTCGCCGGCTTCGACTGGCTGCTGCTCGACGGCGAGCACGCACCGAATGACCCGCGCACGGTGCTCGCGCAGTTGCGCGCGCTCGCGCCGTATCCCGTGCAGCCGGTCGTGCGCCCCGTGCAGGCCGACGTCGCGCTGGTCAAGCAGTACCTGGACGTCGGCGCGCAGACACTGCTCGTGCCGATGATCGACACGGCTGCAGACGCCGAACGGATGGCGCGCGCGATGCGCTACGCGCCCGGCGGCGTCCGCGGCATGGGCGCAGCACTCGCACGCGCGGCGCGCTGGAACCAGGTCGACGACTACGTGAACCAGGCCGACGAACAGATGTGCCTGCTGGTCCAGGCCGAGTCGGTCGAGGCGATCTCGAACCTGCGCGAGATCGCGTCGGTCGACGGCGTCGACGGCGTGTTCTTCGGCCCCGCCGACCTCTCGGCATCGATGGGTCTGCGCGGGCAGCTCGCGCACCCGGAGGTGCAGCGCGTGCTGCTCGACGGCATCGCGACCGTGCGCGCAGCGGGCAAGGCAGCCGGCATCCTCAGCAGCGATCGCGCGCTCGCGCAGGCCTATCTCGACGCGGGCGCGCTGTTCGTCGCAGTCGGCGTCGACACGTCGCTGCTCGTGCAAGCAGCCCGCGAACTCGCGGCTGCCTTCGGCTGCTCCGGCGGCTGACGCGCCGCAGCCTCGAGCGCCGCCGCGGCGGACCCGCAAAGACCCTCCTGTCGAGCCCCTTGCGCATGAAATGTGCAAATTGCACAGTTAACATGCCGCACCCCTCAACTGCACAGGAGTGCGACATGAACCTCATCGCAAGAGGAGCCGGACGCGGTCGTTCCGCGCTGGTCTGTTTACTGGGGAGCTTGGCGGTCGCGATCAGCGGCTGCGGGGGCGGGGGCGGCGACAACGCCACGCCCGCACCGGTCGTCAAGCAGTCGTCGTTCGTCGAGGGACCGATCACGGGTTTCGGCTCGATCATCGTCGGCGGAGTGCGCTTCGATGACAGCGCCGCGCGCATCGACGACGATGACGATCGGCCCCGACGCACCGATGACCTGCAACTCGGAATGATGGTGGAGATCGAAGCAGGCGCCATCGATCGAGCCGCCGGGCGCGCAGACGCCACGCGCATCCGCTTCGGCGCCGAGATCGTCGGGCCGGTGGAAAGCGTCGATACCGGCGCGTCGAAGCTGATCGTTTTCGGGCAGACCGTCCAGGTGCGCGAAACCACGGTGTTCGACGACAGCCTCGCCGGCGGCCTGACCGCCATCGCAGTCGGCGATGTCCTCGAGGTGCACGCTCAATTCAATGCAGCGAGCGGCGTCTACGTCGCCACGCGGATCGACAGCGAGAACGACGCCGATCTCTTCCGCCTGCGGGGGCTCGTGACGGACCTCGATACCAGCGCGAAAACGTTTCGAATCGGCACGGCACTGATCTCCTACGCTTCCGCGGAAAGCGCCCTGCGCAGGCCACTCGCCGAAGGCGAACGCCTGCGCGTGCGCACGCAGACCACACAGGTCGACGGCGCCTGGGTGGCAGTGCAGCTTCGCGAGGGCGATCGGCGCCCGGACAACCACGACGAAGCCGAAGTCCACGGCCTTGTCACGCAGTTCGACTCGCGCGACTCGTTCGTCGTCGACGGAATGCGCATCGACGCCAGCGGCGTGGCCGACGTCCCGGCGGGCGTAGCCGTCGGCGCCGAGGTCGAAGTCGAGGGCGCGATCGTCGACGGCGTGCTCGTCGCCCGCAAGGTCGAACTCGAGGACTCCGAGAACGATCGCGAGCGATTCGAGATCCACGGCGCCATCGACAAACTGGACGTCGACGGGAACACCTTGGTGGTTCGCGGCATCACCGTCGCCTTCGATCGCCTCGACGCGCTCGAATGCCGCGGCGCCGCGCTTGCCAACGGGCACCCGGTGGAAGTCAGGGGCGCGCTCTCGACGGACGGCACGCGCCTGGCAGCGACGCGCATCCATTGCGAGGACTGAGCCGCACATGCCCGAGCGGCACGACACCCCCGAAACCGCAGCGCTCCTCGAAGCGCTGCGCGGGGTGCTCGTGCCGCTGGCCCGACTCGCCGTCGCGCACGGCGTTGCGTTCGGCACGGTCGAGCAGTTGGCGAAGCAGGCATTCGTAGCGGCCGCTCGCGAGGCGCACGAAGCGGCCGCGCAGCCGCACCGGATGGTAAGCCGCATCGCCACTGCCACCGGCCTGACCCGTCGCGAGGTCGCCCGACTTCTGCAGGCAGGCAGCGACGACGGGACGCTCGGCGCGACGCGGTCCGTCCCGCGCACGCACGCGAACGAAGTCTTCGCGCGATGGATGAGCGATCCGCGATACCGGGGGCGCGGCGGGCCGCGCTCGTTGCCTCGCGCGGGCGAAGCGCCGAGCTTCGAGGCGCTTGCGCAATCGGTGACCCGCGACGTGCACCCGCGCAGCCTGCTCGACGAATTGATACGCCTCGGGTTGGCCCGTCACGACGAGAAGCGCGACCGCGTGCGGCTATGCCGCGAAGCTTTCGTGCCCCACGGCGACGCGGCGCGGATGCTCGAACTCCTCGGTTCGAACGTCGGCGATCACCTCGCCGGCGCCGTGCAGAACGTGCTGGGCACGGGCAACAGGCATTTCGAGCAGGCGCTGTTCGCCGACGGGTTGTCCTCGCAATCCCTCGAGCGCCTGCAACCGCTGATCAGTGCCCAATGGCGGAACCTGCGCGCCTCGCTCGTGCCGGCGGTCGAGGCGATGCTCGAAGCCGACCGCGCGCAGGCAATGAAAGACGCCGCGCACAGCGCGGACAGCGCCAACGGGGCCGACGCGCGTGCCGTGGGGCATTCGCACCGCGTCCGCATCGGCCTGTACACCTACGACGACGCCGAAGTGGCGGCCGCTCACCCCGCAGCCGGGCGGCCGCGGCGCATCCGTCGCACGGAGAACTGACGTGCTTTTCTCCTCTCGACTCCGCTGCGGCGGAGCCATCCGGAGCCTTCGATGAAACGTCGCATCGGCCTGATCACCCTGATTGCCCTGGCGAGCGCCTGGATCGGCGCATGCGGAGGAGGCGTCGGCGAAGGGGGAACCGGCTCTTTCACCCTGGGCCGCATCGGCGGTTTCGGCTCCGTGATCGTCAACGGAATCCGCTTCGACGATTCGTCGGCGGTCGTTCGCGACGACGAGAACAGGACCAGGCAGCGGGACGATCTGCGTCTGGGCATGGTGGTCGCAATCGAAAGCACTCGGATCGATCAAGCGAATGCGCGGGCCACCGCGTTGGCGATCGAAATCATCAGCGAACTCGTCGGACCGGTCGAGTCGGTGGACGCGGCCGGCGGCCGGCTCGTCGTGCTGGGCCAGGCGGTGCGAGTGACGGGCGACACGCTGTTCGGCGAGAGCCTGGGCGGCGGCCTCGCTGCGCTCGAAGCAGGCGACCTCGTCGAACTCTTCGGTTTCTTCGACCGCGCGCGCGACGCCTTCGTCGCGTCACGCATCGAGTCCAGGCCTCCGGATACCGAGTTCAAGCTGCGCGCGCCGCTCGAGGCCATCGACGTGGCGGGTCGAACGCTGCGCATCGGCGGGCAGGCGATTTCCACGGACGGACTCGCGCTTCCACCGGGGCTCGCAACGGGCGCGACGGTCAGCGTCCGCGCGCGGTTCGACGACGGTCGGCTGGTTGCCACGCGCGTCGACGAGTCGCGACAGCGCATCGACGACCACGAAGACGCACATATCGAGGGCCGCATCACTTCGCTTGCAGGCACGCGAAGTTTCGAGGTCGACGCGTTGCAGGTCGACGCGCGCAATGCGTCGTTCCCCCATGGCGAAGCCGGCATCATGCTGGGCGCGCGCGTCGAGGTGCAAGGCACGATGATCGGTGGTGTCGTGGTCGCACGAGAGGTCGACGTGGAGGTCGACGACGTCGCGCGCCAATACGAGCTGCACGGGGAGGTGACGCGCCTCGACCGGACGGCAGGAAGCTTCGTGGTTCGCGGCGTCGAGGTCCGCTACGCGGCGGACGTGCACTTCGACGACGGAACCGAGGCGCAGCTCGAGAACGGCGTACCGGTGGAGATCGAGGGCCAGGCGTCCGATGGCGGCACGCGCCTTCGGGCCACGCGCATCAAGATCCGGAAGTGATCGCCTGGGCCGATCTGTAACGTGACGCGCGAACTCGCGGCTTGCTCGGCCGCGAGATCCGCTGGCGCCGCCGCGGCCCGGCAGAACCGGGCCGCGCCCTCACATGTGCTCGATCATCACCTGCCCGAAGCCCGAGCAGGAAACCTGGGTCGCGCCTTCCATCAGCCGGGCGAAGTCGTACGTCACCTTCTTCGACAGGATCGACTTCTCCATCGACGAGATGATGCGGTCGGCGGCTTCGGTCCAGCCCATGTGCCGCAGCATCATTTCGGCCGACAGGATCTCCGAGCCGGGGTTCACGTAGTCCTTGCCGGCGTACTTCGGCGCGGTGCCGTGCGTCGCCTCGAACATCGCGACCGAATCGGACAGGTTCGCGCCCGGCGCGATGCCGATGCCACCGACCTGCGCGGCGAGCGCGTCGGAAATGTAGTCGCCATTGAGGTTCAGCGTGGCAATCACGCTGTACTCCGCGGGCCGCAGCAGGATCTGCTGCAGGAAGGCGTCGGCGATCATGTCCTTGACGACGATCTGCCCGCCGGTCTTCGGGTTCGCGATCGAGCACCACGGACCGCCGTCGATCGGCTGCGCACCGAACTCACGCTGCGCGAGGGCGTAGCCCCAGTCGCGGAACGCCCCTTCGGTGTACTTCATGATGTTGCCCTTGTGCACCAGCGTGAGCGAGGGCTTGCCGTTGTCGATCGCGTACTGGATTGCCTTGCGCACCAGCCGCTCGGTTCCCTCGCGTGACACCGGCTTGATGCCGATGCCCGAGGTTCCGGGAAAGCGGATCTTCGTGACGCCGAGTTCGTCCTGCAGGAAGGCGATCAGCTTCTTCGCCTTCTCGGACTGGGCCTCGTACTCGATGCCCGCGTAGATGTCCTCCGAGTTCTCGCGGAAGATCACCATGTCGGTCTTCTGCGGCTCCTTCACCGGCGAAGGAACACCCTGGAACCAGCGCACCGGGCGCAGGCAGACGTACAGGTCGAGCTCCTGGCGCAGCGCGACGTTCAGCGAGCGAATGCCGCCGCCGACCGGCGTGGTGAGCGGTCCCTTGATCGAGACGACATAGTCCTTCAGCACCGAGAGCGTCTCCTCGGGCAACCAGACGTCCGGGCCATAGACGCGCGTGGACTTCTCGCCGGCGTAGATCTCCATCCAGTGGATCCTGCGCTTGCCCGCGTAGGCCTTCTGTACCGCTGCGTCGACCACGCGCAGCATCACCGGCGTGATGTCGACGCCGGTACCGTCGCCCACGATGTAGGGGATGATCGGATTGTCGGGAACCTGCAGCGAAAAATCGGGATTTACCGTGATTTTCTCGCCATCGGACGGGATCTTTATGTGTTGATACATGAAAGCGGTTCCTCGGAGTCTGAGCCGGCGGACGCGGGCCGCGTCTGCGTCCGAACCCCGGAATTATGCCGCAGCGGGCGGGTCGTCGCGCTCGAACGGCAGTTGCGGCACTATCGCGCGATGCGACGAATCGCGTTCGCCCTCGCCCTCACCCTCGCCTGCACGCTGCCGCCGCTGGGCGCCGAACGTGCCCACGCGCAGGCCGACCGCTTCCCGCAACCGACGCTGCCCGTAGTGCGCCTGCAGGCCGGGATGCACGTGATCCGCGCCGAGGTGGCCGACACCGATCGCACGCGTGCGATCGGTCTGATGGGTCGAGAGTCACTCGGCCCGAACGAGGGAATGCTGTTCGTCTTCGACCGCAAGGCGGTGCACTGCTTCTGGATGCGCAACACGCCGTTGCCGCTGTCGATCGCCTTTCTCGACGACGACGGTCGGATCGTCGACATCGCGCAGATGGCGCCGCGCAGCGACGACAGCCACTGCCCGAGTCGGGCAGTGCGCTTTGCCCTGGAGATGGAGCAGGGATGGTTCGCGCGCCACGGAATCGCTCCGGGCGCGCGTCTGGTGCAGCCGTCGGTGTTCCCCGGACAGCGCTGACCGCGCTCAGGCCTCGCGCTTGCGCGTGACCAGGCCGTAGATCCAGAGAATGATCAGCGCGCCGATGATCGACGCGATGAATCCGGCCCCCTCGCCCACCCGATACCAGCCGACCGCCTGCCCGATCCAGGTGGCGATGAAGGCCCCGACGATGCCAAGGATCATCGTGACGATGATTCCTCCGCCCTGGCGACCGGGCATCACCCATTTGGCGATCGCCCCGACGATCAATCCGATAATCAAGGTCCACAGCCAGCTCATGGTCACCGCTCCTGTTGGGATCCGCAAGGCAACGATGCAGGCAAGGGACGTGCCCGAGGACGCCGCTCGGACGCCTTCGGGCGGGGCAAGCGTGGCCGCTCAGCCGAAGTTCTTCGCGGCGAAGTCCCAGTTGGCGAGATTGCCGAGGAAGGTTTCGACGAATTTCGGCCGCGCATTGCGGTAGTCGATGTAGTACGCGTGCTCCCAGACGTCGATCGTCAGCAGCGCCTTGTCGCCGGTGGTGAGCGGCGTTCCAGCGTTGCTCGTGTTCGCGATGTCGACCGAGCCGTCGGCCTTCTTCACGAGCCACGTCCAGCCCGAGCCGAAGTTGCCGACCGCGCTCTTGCTGAACGCCTCGCGAAATGCGTCGAAGGATCCCCACTTGCGCGAAACGGCGTCGGCGAGCGAGCCCGATGGCTGGCCGCCGCCACCCGGCTTCATGCACGACCAGAAGAACGTGTGGTTCCACACCTGCGCCGCGTTGTTGAACACGCCGCCCGATGCCTTGCGCACAATGTCCTCGAGGCCCATGTTCTCGAACTCGGTGCCCTTGATCAGGTTGTTCAGGTTCGTGACGTACGCCTGGTGGTGCTTGCCGTAGTGATACTCGAGCGTCTCCTTCGACACGTGCGGCGCGAGTGCGTCCATCGCGTAGGGAAGAGGCGGCAGCTTGTGCTCCATTGTGTGTTCTCCTTGTAGTCGTTCGGATCGCGCGGCCGCGCGAGTCGATCTTCGATTCTAGGACGACGGCGAAGCCCTCGTTGCCGACTCGCCGGGCTCGACCGCCTGCACGCCGACGTCGAGCCTGCCGTCGCGCAGCGTCACGCGCAGCGCATCGCCGGGTGCCGTGGACGTAACCGACGCGACGACGTGACCGTGCGCGTCGTGCACGATCGCGTAACCGCGTTCCAGTACCGCCTGCGGGCTGACCAACTCGAGTGCCGCCGCAGCGCGCCCGAGGCGCTCGTCGAGCCGGGCGAGTCGTTGCAGGGCCGTGCGCTGCACGGCGCGCGCCGCGTGCGCAAGGCGCTGCTCGGCGAGATCGGTACGCGGGGCGCGCACGCCCGAGCACAGCCGGTCCAGGCGCATCGCGCGCTGCTGCAGCGAGAGCCGGCCGAAGGCGACGATGCGCTGCGAAAGCGAGTGCAATCGATGCGCGCGTGCCTGCCACTGTGCCGACGGAGAGCGCAACAAACGCGCGGCCGTGTCCAGCCGCTGTTCGATGCCCTCGATACGCCGCCACCACGCGCGTTCGATGTGCGCCGAGGCCCGCAGCACGCGCTCGGCCAGCTCGCGACGATCGGGCACCGCGTGCGTTGCCGCGCCGGTGGGCGTCGGCGCCCGCTCATCGGCGACGAAATCGGCGATCGTGAAGTCCGTCTCATGGCCTACGCCACTGACCACCGGAATCGGCGAGGCGGCAATCGCGCGGGCGAGCGTCTCGTCGTTGAACGCCCACAGGTCCTCGATCGAACCGCCGCCTCGCACGAGCAAGAGCACGTCGCACTCCGCGCGGCGTGACGCGCTGCGCAGGGCTGCCACGAGCGCGGCTGGAGCGTCGGCGCCCTGTACCGGCGCCGGGTAGACGACGACCGCGACACCCGGCGCCCGCCGACGCAGCGTGGTCAGCACGTCGCGCAGCGCGGCGGCGCGTGGCGACGTGACCACGCCGACGGTTCGCGGGAAGCTCGGCAGCGGGCGCTTGCGCGCGGCGTCGAACAGCCCCTCGGCCTGCAGCTTCTCCTTGAGCTTGACGAAGCGCTGGAACAGGTCGCCTGCGCCGGCCGGGCGCATCGCTTCCACCGTGAGCTGGAAGTCGCCGCGCGGCTCGTACAGGCTGACGACGGCGCGCGCCTCGACACGCTCGCCGTTGCGCGGGACGAACGTCAGGTACTGCGCCCGACCGCGGAACATCACCGCGCGCACCTGCGCGCCCGCATCCTTCAGCGTGAAATACCAGTGCCCGCTGGCCGCGCGCGTGGCATTCGAAATCTCGCCGAGAACCCACACCGGCGGGATGCTGCGTTGCAATAACCCAGCAACGGCGCGGTTCAGCTGGGAAACCGACAGAATTTCCCGCGTCGCTCCTTCATTTGCGCCCGCAAATCCAGCGCTCATGCGTGTTTCCGGGACGAACCTATCCACACGCCGCGCGCGATCGGATTGTTTGCAGCACCGCCCTGCCACAGCGCCGCCAACGACGTCAACTGCTTGATTCCGCTTGACATTTCTTTTTCGCCCTGGCGTCGCGGCCGGGCACGCTGTTTGAATTCGGCTTCCCGCAGCGCAACGAGGACGGCTTGTTCACAGAGTTGTCCCCAGGCAACGCGGCTTGCAGCCACGTCCGCGGGCTCTCGCAACCGTTCGCGGCGCCGTTCGACGGTTGCACTTGCTGCCCACTGGAAAAAAAACCGACAATTGCGTGCCTTTCGGTTTGAGCAGCACCCGGAGAATCGTCTTGTTGTCCCTGATCCAGGCGGCCGGTTGGCCCATTTGGTTTCTCATTGTCGCCTCGATCGCCGCCGTCGCGCTGATCATCGAGCGCTTCCTGTCGCTGAAGTCATCGCGCGTGATGCCGCCCGGCCTGCTCGACGAGGTGCTCGGCCTGCGACGCACGCAGTCGATCACCCCCGACATGCTCAATCGGCTGGCGGTCAATTCGCCGCTCGGGCGGGTGCTGGCCAGCGGTCTGCGCCACGAAGGCGCGGGCCGCGAGCTGATGAAGGAAGCGATGGAAGAGACCGGCCGGGCGGTCGCCCACCATCTCGAGCGCTACCTGTCGGCGCTGGGCACCATTGCCGCGGTCGCGCCGCTGATGGGTCTGTTCGGCACCGTCGTCGGCATGATCGAGATCTTCGGCGCTCAAGCCCCGGGCGGGACCAACCCGCAGCAGCTCGCGCACGGAATCTCGGTGGCGCTCTACAACACCGCGCTCGGGATCCTGATCGCGATCCCGGCGATGATCGCGTATCGGTACTTCCGTTCGCGCGTCGACGCCTTCCTCGTCGAGATGGAGCAGCAGTCGCTGCGACTGGTCGATCACCTGCGCGCAGCGCCGCAATGAACTTCCGCCGCGGTATCCGGCGCGACGAGCCGGAGATCAACTTCGTCCCGCTGATCGACGTTCTGCTGGTGGTGCTGATCTTCCTGATGGTCACGACGACCTACTCGAAGTTCACCGAGCTTCAGGTCGACCTGCCCAGCGCCACCGGCGAGACGGCAACGGAGCGCCCCAGCGAGGTCGACATCGGCATCTCGGCCGAGGGGCAGTACCGCATCCTCGGCGAGGGCGGAGCGCAATTGGTCGCGCGCGACCGACTTGCCACCGAGTTGCAGCGCGTCGCCGCCGAGCGCAAGGACCCGGTGCTCGTCGTGCACGCCGACGCCGGCGCAAAGCACCAGGACGTCATCTCGGTGCTCGCTGCTGCGCGCGAGGCGGGCGTGGCCAAAGTCACCTTCGCCGCGCAGGCCGACGCCGCGGCCGCCGCGCCGCCGCGGCGCGCCCGCTAGCGGCGCCGGTGGCTCCGCGACCCCGGCAGCGAGCCCCGACGACGTCCGCTGCCGGCCGGCTGCGCGAGTGGCTCGAGCCGGCGCTGCAATCCCTCTGGTACCAGCGTTCGCCGTCGCAAACCAAACGGCTGCTTCGCGCGCTGTTGGCGCCCCTCGCCGCGCTGACGGCGGCCATCGGCAAGCGCCGGCGGCAGGCCATTCGACGGCTCCCCGCACCCGCGGTGCCGGTCGTCGTCGTCGGCAATCTCGTTGCCGGCGGCGCCGGCAAGACCCCGCTCGTCGAAGCGCTGGTCGAGGCGCTCGCGCAGCGGGGCTGGAAGCCCGGCATCGTCGCCAGCGGCTATGGGGCGCGCCGGCGCGATGCTCGGCTGGTCGGCCCCACCGACGACGCGATCGAGCACGGCGACGAACCCGTGCTGCTGGCGCGGCGCACCGGCCGCCCAGTGGCGGCCGGCCGCGCTCGCGCGCAGGCGGTGCGCGCGCTGCTCGCCGCGCACCCGTCGATCGACGTCGTGGTCAGCGACGACGGACTGCAGCACACCGGGCTGGCCCGCAGCATCGAGATCGCCGTTTTCGACGAGCGCGGCGCGGGCAACGGGCGCTGCCTGCCCGCCGGGCCCCTGCGCGCGCCGCTGTCGCAGGCCGACGAGATGGACGCAATCGTGCTCAACGGACAGGCGCGCCCGCCGATCGCGCATCAGCGCGTGTTCCGCTTTCGCATCGAGCCATTGCGCTTCGTCGCGCTGGGCGGCCACGTCGCACCCGTGCCCGCCCGCGAGTTTGCGTCGCGACTCGGCGCCGACGCGGTCGTTGCCCTGGCGGCAACCGGCGCCCCGCAGCGATTCTTCGACACGCTGCGCACGCTCGGCGTGGACGCCCACGAGATCGCTCTGGCCGACCACGCGGCGATTTCCCCGACTCGCCTCGACGCGATCGAGGCGCCGTGGATCCTGATGACCGAGAAGGACGCCGTAAAATGCGCGACCTGGGCCGACGCGCGTTGCTGGTACCTCGAAGTGCGCGCGCTCGTCGAGCCCGCCCTCGCCGACTGGCTGACCGAGACGCTCCATGGACGCACGCCTGCTCGAGATCCTTGTCTGTCCGCTGTGCAAGGGACCGCTGAAGCGGCTGCCCGGCGGCCGCTCCGCTGACGGCAGGCCGTTCGACGCCGAACTCGTCTGCAACGCCGACCGCCTCGCCTACCCGGTGCGCGACGGCATCCCGGTGATGCTCGAAAGCGAGGCGCGCCGCCTCGAGCCCGAGGCCGGCGACACGGTGCCGCGCGAGCTTCCCGATCCGGGCGCAGGCGAGTCGTGAGCCCCGCGGGCGCAGCCGAACACACGAACCCGGCCGCCGGGCAAGCGGTGCCCGATTTCGTCGCGCTGATCCCGGCGCGTCTCGCCTCGACACGCCTGCCCGACAAGGCGCTCGCCGACCTCGGGGGCCGTCCGATGGTCGTGCGCGTGGCCGAACGTGCGCGGGCGGCCGGCGCCGCGCGGGTGGCAGTGGCCACCGACTCGCCGCGCATCGTCGACGCGGTTCGCGCGGGCGGCTTCGAAGCGGTCCTCACGCGCGCGGACCACGCATCGGGCACCGAACGGCTGGCCGAGGCCGCCGATGCGCTCGCGCTCGACGACCAGCGCATCGTCGTCAACGTGCAGGGCGACGAGCCGCTGATCGACCCCGCGCTCGTTGGCGCCGTCGCCCAGTGCCTGGCCGAGTCTTCCGACTGCGCGATCGCCACGGCCGCGCACCCGATCGACGACATTGCCGCGTGGCTCGACCCGAACGTCGTCAAGCTGGTCTGCGACGCCGGAATGCGCGCGCTCTATTTCAGCCGCGCACCGGTGCCCTTCGTGCGCGACGCGATGCACGGCTTCCCGGCGAAGCTGCCGCAGTCGCTCGAGGCCGTGTTCGGCGCGCAGCGCCCGTTGCGCCACATCGGGCTGTACGCCTACCGCGCGTCGTATCTGCGCGCGCACGCGACGCTGTCGCCGTCACGGCTGGAGACGCTCGAGTCGCTCGAGCAGTTGCGAGCGCTGTGGCACGGGTATCGAATCGCGGTTCACCTGTCCGAACGTGCGGCCGAAGGTGGCGTGGACACCGCGGCCGACCTCGAGCGCGTACGCGCCTACTTCGTCCGGGCCGGCGACGCAAGCGTCGTTCCCGCAACGCTGTTCCACACTACGAATTGACCGACTCCGGCTCTTCCCGGTACGCTTGCGGGCTTTGCGGGCGGCAGGCAAAAAGGGCGACATGCGGCTGATCCTTCTCGGCGCACCAGGAGCGGGCAAAGGCACGCAGGCCGCGTTCATCACGAAGAAATACGGCATTCCGCAGATCTCCACCGGAGACATGCTGCGCGCCGCGGTCAAAGCCGGCACCCCGCTCGGCGTGGCCGCCAAGAAGGTGATGGACGCGGGCGCGCTCGTCTCCGACGACATCATCATCGGCCTGGTCGAGGAGCGCCTGCGCCAACCCGACTGCGCCAACGGCTACCTGTTCGACGGCTTTCCGCGCACGATCCCGCAGGCCGACGCGATGAAGAGCGCCGGCGTGGCGCTCGACTACGTTCTCGAGATCGACGTGCCCGACGCCGACATCATCGAGCGCATGAGCGGCAGGCGCGTGCACGCCGCCAGTGGCCGCACCTATCACCTGCGCTTCAACCCGCCGCGCACCCCCGGCAAGGACGACGTCACCGGCGAAGACCTGGTCCAGCGCGACGACGATCGCGAGGAAACGGTCCGCAAGCGCCTTGCGGTGTACCACTCGCAGACGCGCCCGCTCGTCGACTACTACGCCGCCTGGGAACGCTCGAGCGATGCCGCTGCGCCGCGCTGCCGCAAAGTGTCCGGCGTAGGCAGCGTCGACGAAATCACCGCTCGTGTTTTCGCCGCGCTCCAGTAAACTCCCGGCGCTTCGCGCTTGAACCCGTCTCGCCTCGCGCCTGAAGCGGCATCGCAACGCGCGGCGGCGCCTCGTTTCCCGATCGTCTCTTTCAGCTTTTCACATCACAACCGGAACCGGATGGAGGTCCACTCATGACTGCTACCTCGGCGGGCCTGTGGCTCGCTTTGGCCTGCGGGCTGGCGGCAGTGATCTACGGCATTGCATCGAGCCGCTGGATCCTGTCGCTCGACGCGGGCAATGCGCGCATGCAGGAGATCGCCGCGGCGATCCAGCAAGGCGCCAAGGCGTACCTGAACCGGCAATACCGCACGATCGCGATCGTCGGAGTGCTTCTCTTCATCGTCATCTGGCTGGTTCCGGGGCTCGGCCTGCCCACCGCGATCGGCTTCGCGATCGGCGCGATCCTGTCGGGCGCGGCCGGCTTCATCGGCATGAACGTCTCGGTGCGCGCGAATGTGCGCACCGCGCAAGCCGCCACGCGCGGCCTCGGTGAAGCGCTCGCCGTCGCGTTCCGCGGCGGCGCGATCACCGGCATGCTCGTCGTCGGCCTGGGCCTGCTCGGCGTGGCCGGCTACTACGGCCTGCTGATCGCGACGGCCCCGCACGGTCTCGGCACGGTCGTTTCGCTGCACGACGTCATCCGCCCGTTGATCGGCCTGGCCTTCGGCTCGTCGCTGATCTCGATCTTCGCGCGACTGGGCGGTGGCATCTTCACCAAGGGCGCCGACGTCGGCGCCGACCTCGTCGGCAAGGTCGAGGCAGGCATCCCCGAAGACGACCCGCGCAACCCGGCAGTGATCGCCGACAACGTCGGCGACAACGTCGGCGACTGCGCCGGCATGGCGGCCGACCTGTTCGAGACCTACGCGGTCACGCTGATCGCCACGATGCTGCTCGGCTCGCTGATGATCAAGGGCGCCGAGGCGCAGGCGGTCATCTACCCGCTCGCGCTCGGCGGCCTGTCGATCATCGCGTCGATCATCGGCGCGATGTTCGTCAAGCTCTCCCCCGGCCAGACCAACATCATGGGCGCGCTCTACAAGGGCCTGATCTGGGCCGGCGGCCTCGCGACCATCGTCGCCTACCCGATCACCGCGTGGATGTTCAACGACGGCGATCTCGCGCGCTCGGGCACCTCGGTGCTCTACCTGTGGCTGTGCGTCGTCGTCGGCATGGTGCTCACCGGGCTCATCGTCTGGGTCACCGAGTACTACACCGGCACGCAGTACAAGCCGGTGCGCTACGTGGCGCAGGCATCGACCACCGGCCACGGCACGAACATCATCGCCGGCCTGGCGGTCTCGATGAAGTCCACCGCTTGGCCGGTGCTGTTCGTCTGCGCCGCGATCCTCTCGGCATACTGGCTCGGCGGCCTGTACGGCATCGCCGTCGCGGCAACCTCGATGCTGTCGATGGCCGGCATCGTCGTGGCGCTCGACGCCTACGGTCCGATCACCGACAACGCCGGCGGCATTGCCGAGATGTCGCACCTGCCCGAGTCGGTGCGCAACATCACCGATCCGCTCGACGCGGTCGGCAACACGACGAAGGCGGTCACCAAGGGCTACGCGATCGGCTCGGCCGGCCTCGCCGCACTCGTGCTCTTCGCCGACTACACGCACGCGCTCGAGTCGGCGAATATCGTCGCCAGCTTCGATCTGTCCAACCACATGGTGATCGTCGGGTTGATCATCGGCGGACTGATTCCGTACCTGTTCGGCGCGATGGCGATGGAAGCCGTCGGCCGCGCGGCCGGGTCGGTGGTCGAGGAAGTGCGCCGGCAGTTCCGCGAGATCCGCGGAATCATGGAAGGCACGGCCAAGCCCGACTACTCGCGCGCGGTGGACCTGCTCACCGGCGCGGCGATCAAGGAGATGATGATCCCGTCGCTGCTGCCGGTGGTCGTTCCGGTGCTGGTCGGCCTGCTGCTCGGGCCGGAGGCGCTGGGCGGCGTGCTGATGGGCACGATCGTCACCGGGCTGTTCGTCGCGATCTCGATGTGCACGGGAGGCGGCGCCTGGGACAACGCGAAAAAATACATCGAGGAAGGCAACTTCGGCGGCAAGGGCTCCGAGGCGCACAAGGCCGCGGTCACCGGCGACACCGTCGGCGACCCCTACAAGGACACGGCCGGCCCCGCGGTGAACCCGCTGATCAAGATCATCAACATCGTGGCGCTGCTGATCGTGCCGCTGATCGCGGTGGTCTGGGCGCAGTAAGCTCGTCCGACCGGCGCAGTTGCGTCGGCACGGTACTCCGGCGGCGCATTGCGCCGCCGGTTTCGTTTCAGGCCTCGGTTTCGTCCAGCACCGCGAGCCGGCGCTCCACCGCGGCCAGCCGGTGCGCGTCGCCGCGCTCAAGATGGATCGCGCGCAGATTGCGCAACATGCGCGCGAGGATCTGCCGTCCGCTCGCCGCGGGAAGCGCGCGACCGAGCATGCGGCCCGCCTCTTCGCGATCGCCCGCCGCGTACGGCAGCAGCCGGTATTCGAGTTCGTCGTGCGTCAGCACGCGCGCGCCGGCAAAGACGTCGACGATCATCGCACGTTCGCCTACGTCGTGGCGCACCAGAAAATGCCCCGGAAAGCCCACGCCGCAGGCCTGCACGCCGGCCAGCTCGGCGATTTCCAGGTAGAGCACCGACAGGCTGATCGGAATGCCGAGCCGACGCTCGATGACGCGATTGAGGTAGCTGTTGTCCGGGTCGTGGAAATCGTTCGCGTTGCCGCGAAAACCCAGCTCCTCGGCGAAGTGCTCGCGCAGCGCATCGACGCGCGCGATCGGCTGGCGCAGCTTCGCGACGCGACGGCGCAGCGCCAATGCGAAGCCGTCGACGCGCGCGAGCACCTCGTGCATCGGCAGCTCGGGGTACTCGTCCTGCGCGATCGACAGCGCCGCCTCGAACAGCGGCAGCGAGTCGTCGCTGCGCACCAGCATTCGCCAGTAATCGAAGAAGCAATCCATCGCGGTGTCGCTCCTGAACCTCCCGAGTATCGTGCGACGCCGGACGATGCGCCGAACCGGCCGACGACGCGCATCGCTACGGTAGCGCGGCACCGCCGTCGTTGCCATACGGCGGTTGTGCTGTAATCCCGGATCGAATTGTCCAGGAGGAACCGATGAAGATTTCCAGCAACGTCGTGCTGGTCACCGGCGGCGCATCCGGCCTCGGCGCGGCGACCGTGCGGCGCATTGTCGCCGCAGGTGGCAAGGCGCTGGTCGCCGACCTGAACGAAACGATGGGCAAGCAACTCGTCGACGAACTCGGCGCAGCCACGCGCTTCGTGCGCTGCGATGTCGCCGCCGAGGCCGACGCGCAGGCGGCCGTGGACGCAGCCGCCGGAATGGGCCGCCTGGTGGGGCTCGTCAACTGCGCCGGCATCGGCCCGGCGGCGAAGACCGTCGGCAAGGACGGACCGCACCGGCTGGACATGTTCACGAAAGTGATCACCGTCAACCTGATCGGCACGTTCAACATGATCCGCATCGCCGCCACCGCGATGGTGCGCAACGAGCCGAACGAGGAAGGCGAGCGCGGCGTCATCGTGAACACCGCTTCGGTCGCGGCTTTCGACGGGCAGATCGGGCAGGCGGCGTATGCGGCTTCGAAGGGCGGCATCGTCGGCATGACGCTGCCGATCGCGCGCGACCTGTCGCGCGACGGCGTGCGCGTCGTCACCATCGCCCCGGGCCTGTTCCTTACCCCGCTGATGGACAGCCTGCCGAAGGAAGTGCAGGAGTCGCTCGGCCGCCAGGTGCCCTTCCCCTCGCGCCTGGGTCGCCCCGAGGAATACGCGCAACTCGTCGCGCAGATCTTCGAGAACACGATGCTCAACGGCGAGACGATCCGGCTCGATGGGGCGATCCGGATGGCGCCGAAATGAATGCGGTGGAGCTCTTCAGCAGCCTTCGCTGCCGAGTCTCTTGCGCCGCCAGCTCCCCGGCGATTCGCCGGTGCGGCGCTTGAACGCGCGACTGAAAGCCTCCTCCGAGGCATAGCCGGCGCGCTCGGCGGCAACGGCGACGGTGGCTGACGACAGCAGCGCCTGCGCGGCCAGCTGCAGGCGCCAGTCGGCCACGTAGCGCATCGGCGAGGTGCCCAGCACCTCGTTGAAGCGCTGCACGAGCACCGAACGGGAGACGCCCGCCTGTCGCGCCAGCGCGTCCGCCGTCCACGCCTCGGCCGGCCGAGCGTGAATGGCCTGCAGCGCACGTGCCAGGCGGCGGTCGGCGAGCGCGGCGAGCCACCCGGTCGCGTTCGCGTCGAGACGCTCGATATGCATGCGCAGGACCTCGACGAAGAGCAGCTCGGCGAGACGCGCGATCACGCACCCACTTCCCGGGCACGGTCGACGCGCCTCGCGCACGAGATAGCGCACGCTGCTCTCCGGCCACTGGGTGGCGGACCGCTCGCCCGGTCGCGCCACCAGCATCGCGGGAAGACTCTCCAGAAGCGGGTTGTGCAGCAGTTCGTCGCAGCGCAGATAGAAGCAGACGATGCGCGTCGCGGTACCGTCGCCGTCGATCGCGATGCGGGGCAGGTCGCGCCACGGTGGCGGCGGGAACAGACTGACGATGGGCGTGGGCGGCCCACAGTCGACGGACGCTGCAGCAGGGCGCTGAGGCAGGCTTCCCATGGTGTGCGAATCGCCGCGAGGGAACCCGACCAGGTCGCCTGCGTGCAACTCGCAGCGCCCCTTGCCCTCTACCTCGATCCAGCACTCGCCCTCGACGACGATGTGGAAGACGACCAGCAGCGATCGCGGCGCCTCGGGATGCAGCACGGGCAACAGCGACGAGGCACTGGGCGCCTGCAGCGACCAGGGGGCGCGGAAATCGCCACGCAGCAGCGCAGCGCCGCCGACGCGAAACACGCGCAGCACGTCGGTGAGCACGTCCGCTCCGGCCGGGCTGGAGGCGGGGGGCGAAGCTGGATCGCCGATGTCGGCCTGCAGTTCGAGCGGTTCGGTCAGCAATCCCGGCGCTTCGGTCATGTTCGTCGTTCGTTGCCCGCGCTACGGTGGGAAACCGTGCCTCGGAAGCGAGATTCGACCGCAAGGCACGCCTCGAACGCAAGGAGACCCTATATGTCGAGCGATGCACGAGAACTGGTCTGCATGGTCACGCACGGAACGGATCACGAGATGTCGTCGGTGGCGCTGACCATCGCGAACGGCGGAATCACCGCCGGGCTGAAGGTTTCGATCTTTCTCACGAGCAGCGGCGTCGACCTGGTACGCAAGCGGGCGGCCGACACGACACAGGTCCCCCCGCTCGAACCGCTGGCCGAGATGATCCGCAGCTTCCAGGCACGCGGTGGGGTGATCTGGGCCTGCACGCCGTGCGTGAAGAGCCGCGGCTACGAGGAGAGCGACCTGATCGACGGAGTCGTCGTCAGCGGAGCCAGCGTGATGCACGAACGGATCAAGGCCGGAGCCGCTACGTTGTCGTTCTGACCGTCGCTTCGATCCACTGCCCGAGGGCCAGCAGCGTCGCATCGCCGTCGCGGCGGGCGACGACCTGCAGGCCGACGGGCAGGCCGTCGACGAGCGCGAGCGGCACCGACAACGCAGGCACGCCGCATAGCGAGAACGGCAGCGTCTGGCCGAGCACGGCCTCGCGCACGGTGGTGGTTCCCCCTTCCACCTGCACTTCGTTCTGCCCGCGCAGCGGCGGCAACACCGTGCTCGTCGGCAGGATCCAGGCGTCGCAGCCGGCGAGCGCCGCATCGAGCGCTTGCGAGATCGCGGCGCGCGTCTGCATCGCGTCGACGTATTCGACGGCGAGCATGCGGCGGGCGGCCTGCAGGGCCGGCAGCACGAGCGACGAGAAGCCTTCGCCGCCCGCGTCGAGCGCGGCGCGGTGCACCCATGCGGCCTCGGCGCGAACGATCGGCGTATACGCGCGCCACGAGTCGGAGAGTTGCGGAACGTTCGCCTCGCCGATCTCCGCACCCGCGGCACGCAACTCCGCCACCGCGCGCTCGAAGCGTTCACGCACCTCGGGCGCGAGCCGGCCGCGCAGCCAGGCCGCAGGCACGTGCAGACGCGGGCGGCGCGCCACGCCGCCGTGCGCAACTCGTCGCTGCGCCATCACCTCGTGGAGCAGCACACAGTCGTCCACGTTGCGCGCGAGCGGCCCGGCGTGATCGCAGGTCCACGACAGCGGCAGCGCGCCGTCGAGCGGAATCGCCGCATACGTCGGCTTGTATCCGACCACCGAACAGAACGCGGCCGGTATGCGCACCGACCCCCCGGTGTCGCTGCCGATCGACGCGAGTCCGATGCCGGTCGCCACCGCGACCCCCGATCCGCTCGATGAACCGCCCGACTGCCGCGCCGGATCGAACGGATTGCATACGTCGCCGGTCCACTCGTTCTCGCCGCTGCAGCCGAGCGCGATCTCGTGCATGTTCGTCTTCGCGAATACGAGCGCGCCGGCGTGGCGAAGCCGCGTCACGAGCGTCGCCTCGTCCGCGCCGAGCGGCGGCAGCGGCGCGCGCGTGCCGGCGTGCGTAGGCATGCCGCGCACCGCGTACAGGTCCTTGATCGATACCGGTATGCCGTGAAGGGGCCCGCGGAGTCGGCCACTTCGTGCCTCCGCATCGAGCCTGCGCGCCTCATCGACGGCAGCAGCCCAATCGACCCAGGCGATGGCGTTCAGGTCGGCGCGGCGCGCGGCGTTTTCCTGCGCCTCTTCGACGAGCGCCTGCGCGCGGCAGGCACCGTCGGCGATCGCGGACACGAGAGGGCGGATCGACCCGATCCGGCGCGCCGACGAATCGGCAGGACGAGCTTCGACAGGTTCCATGCTTCACGACTGCACAAAAATCGACCGCTATCATGCCCCGATGCGACTCGCATCGGTTCTCGCAGGGGTGATCCTCGCCTGCGCCGCCCCGGCGCCCCACGCCGCGCCCGTCGTCGACAGCGCGCGCGCCCCGCCGCCGACACTCGCGCCGCCGGCGCCGGCAATCGACACCGCCCGGGCGACGGCAGCAACGCGTGCAGCCGCGCAGGCGGCACCCGAATCAGCGAGCCGCTTCGCCGAACGCGCACCGGTGTTCGCCAAGCGCTTCCTCGCCGTCACCGCGAATCCGCACGCAACGCGCGCCGCGACATCCATCCTCGCAGCGGGCGGCAACGCCGTCGATGCGGCGATCGCCGCGCAGATGGTGCTCGGCCTCGTCGAGCCGCAGTCCTCCGGCATCGGCGGCGGCGCGTTCCTGCTGCTCTTCGATGCGCGCAGCGGCCGCGTGCGCGCCTTCGACGGCCGAGAAACGGCGCCGGCGCGCGCGCGCGAGAACCTGTTCCTGCGGCCCGACGGCACGCCGATGGGCTTCTTCGAGGCGGCGGTCGGCGGGCGGTCGGTAGGCGTACCGGGCGTCGTACGCATGCTCGAGCGCGTGCACCGATCGCACGGCCGTCTCGCCTGGGATCGGTTGTTCGAGCCGGCGATCGAACTGGCGCGCAACGGCTTCGCGGTGAGCGAGCGGCTGCACGCGCTGCTCGACGCCGACCGCTGGTTGCGCTCGCAACCGGCAGCGGCTGCGTACTTCTACGATGCCGACGGCCGCGCCTGGCCGCCCGGGCATCTTCTGCGCAACGAGCCGCTCGCCGAAACACTGGAGCAGATCGCCCGCCGCGGCAGCCTCGCGCTGCACACCGGTCCGATCGCGCGCGACATCGTCGACGCCGTCGCCTCGCACCCGAACGCCGGCGTGCTCGGCGAGCGCGACCTCGCGTTCTACGAGCCGCGCGAACGCGAGCCGCTGTGCGTCGTGCATCGCGTGCATCGCGTATGCGGCATGCCACCGCCCTCGTCGGGCGGGATCGCGATCGCGCAGATGCTCGCCTACTGGCGTCTCGCCGGCCCGGCGGTTCGGCTCGCCCACCCCGCCGGACGCCTGCTCGCCGACGGCGTGCATCGCTTCACCGAAGCCGAGCGCCTGGCCTTCGCCGATCGCAACGAATACGTCGCCGACACCGATTTCGTCGCCCTGCCCGGCCAGCGCGTCGGCGCGCCGGTGAGCGACGCGCCCGGAACGCTGCTCGACGCACGCTACCTGCTGCGCCGCGCAGCGACCATCGGCGAGCGCTCGATGCGACACGCCGCGCCCGGCTCGCCGTCGATCGGCGATGCGCCCCCCAAGCCTGCGCAGCCCGCCTTCGAGCCGACTTCCACGTCGCACCTGTCGATCGTCGACGCCGACGGCAACGTCGTGTCGATGACCACGTCGATCGAGAACGCCTTCGGCTCGCGGCTGCTGGTGCGCGGCTTCCTGCTGAACAACCAGCTCACCGACTTCTCGTTCGTTCCGACGCGCAACGACGGCGCGCCGGTGGCCAACCGTTTGCAGCCCGGCAAGCGCCCGCGCAGTTCGATGGCGCCGACGATCGTGCTCGATGCGCACACCGGCGCTCCGGTGCTCGCCGTCGGCTCGCCGGGCGGTGCGTCGATCATCTCCTACGTCGCGCGCACGCTCGTCGCCGTGCTCGACGATCGCGTCGAACTTGCGACGGCGCTCGCAATGCCCAACATCGGCAGTCGCAACGGTCCCACCGACCTCGAAGCCGACCGCGCGCCGCCGTCGCTCGCGACGGCGCTCGCCGCGCGCGGACACGTCGTCGAATGGCGCGAGATGACGAGCGGACTGCACGCGATCGCGCTGCACTGTCGCGCGCCGCGCCGCTGCACTTTCGAGGGCGCGGTCGATCCGCGACGCGAAGGCATGGCGCTGGGCCGCTGAAGGCGCGAACGCACGAATTCCTCGCAGGGAGACGAAGCATGGCAATGGAACGGCGAACGCTTCACGGCGGACGATTGCGCGCCGCCGCCTACGACGCGCGCGCGCAGCGCCTCGAGATCGATTTCGTCGACGGCGAGCGCCGCGCCTTCAAGGCCGTGCCGCCGGAGGTGTGGCGCCGGCTCGTCGCCGCGCCGAACCCGGCCGTGTTCTACGCCGATCGCATCGAGGAGGAATACGCCTTCGAACGCGCACGCGCGAACCAGGCCGGCGATGCGCGATCGAAGCTCGATTCGCTGTTCGGCTCGAACGCAGGCACCACGAACGACGAACCGCCGCCGGCGCTCGACGCCGACGAAGGCGCCCCTGGCGCCGGCTCCGACGGAAACGGAGACGGTGGCGGAGAAGGCGATTGACGCTGTCCGTGCGCATCCTGTGCCGCGTCGTCGACAACTTCGGCGACGCCGGCGTCTGCTGGCGCTTCGCGCGGCAACTCGCCCGCGAGCACGGCTGGCTCGTCCGCCTGACGATCGACCGGCCCGAGTTGCTCGCGCGCCTCGGCGCGAGACCGGAGGTCGATGCAGGCCCAGGGACGATCACCGTCGAGCATTGGGCCGCAGACGACGCCCTCGCGCGCGGCACAGAGGACATCCTGGTCAGCGCCTTCGGCGCCGAACCACCGCCGGCGCTGCGCGCGTGCCTGGCCGGCGCACCGCGCCGCCCCCTGTGGGTGCAACTCGAGTACCTGAGCGCCGAGGAATGGGTCGGCTCGCACCACGGCCTGCACTCGACGAAGCCCGGTGACGGTGCGGTCGAGCACTTCTACTATCCCGGCTACGACGCGCGCACGGGCGGCCTGCTGCGCGAGGCCGGGCTGTTCGCCACGCGTGACGCTTTCGTCGGCTCGCCCGAGCAGCGAGACTGGCTTTCGGCGCGCGGCATCGTCGCCGAAGCCGGCGAGCGTCTCGCGACGCTGTTCTGCTATCCGCAGGCGCCCATCGACTCGTGGTTCCGGCTGCTCGCGGCCGGCCCGACGCGTTGGCGCGTGCTCGTGCCGGAAGGCGTCGCCGATGCCGCTCTCGCCGCGCGCTTCGGCCGCGCGCCCGTCGTCGGGCAGGTGCTGCGCGAAGCGAAGCTCGCCGTGCAGCGCGTTCCGTTCCTGTCGCAGGACGACTACGACCGTCTGCTGTGGAGCGTCGACCTGAACCTGGTTCGCGGCGAGGACTCGTGGGTGCGCGCGCAATGGGCGGCGCGACCCTTCCTGTGGCAGCCGTACCGTCAGGAGGCCGATACGCACCTGCAGAAGCTGCGCGCCTTCCTGCAGCGGCTGGGCGCCGGCAGCGCAACCGAAGCGGCGATGCTTGCCTGGTCGGGCGACGGCGACTGGACTCGCGCGTGGCAGGCCTTCGACGCGCATCTCGCCGCGCTTCGTCCCGCTTTCGCCCGATGGAGCGCGACGCTGGGGCTGCAGGACGACCTGTGCACGCGATTCGCCGAATTCTGCATCGAAAGGCTATAATCGCGGGTTCCCCTGAACCCGAACGTTTTTACCCCCGAAGCCTCATGAAACTCGCCCAGGAACTGCGCGTCGGCAACGTCGTCATGATCGGCAAGGATCCGATGGTCGTGCAGCGCGCCGAGCTGAACCGGTCCGGCCGCAACGCCGCCGTCGTCAAGCTCAAGCTGAAGAACCTGTTGAACGCCTCCGGCACCGAGTCGGTCTACAAGGCCGACGAGAAGTTCGACGTGCTGATCCTCGACAAGAAGGAAGTCACCTACTCGTATTTCGCCGACCCCATGTACGTGTTCATGGACAGCGAGTACAACCAGTACGAGATCGAGCGCGACAGCATGGGCGAGGTGCTCAACTACCTCGACGACGGAATGCCGTGCGACGTCACGTTCTACGACGGCCGCGCGATCTCCGTCGAGATGCCCAACAGCGTCGTTCGCGAGGTGGAGTACACCGAGCCGGCGGTCAAGGGCGACACTTCAGGCAAGGTGATGAAGCCCGCGCGCATCAAGCCCACCGGCTTCGAAGTCCCGGTGCCGGCCTTCGTCGAGATCGGTGATCGCATCGAGATCGACACGCGCACCGCCGAGTACCGCAACCGCGTGATGAAATGAGGAACGGTCCCCTTCCGTCAGAAAGGGAACCCTTTCCTCAAGCAGCGACCCGCAACTCGCTCTCGAGCCGCCGCCGCTTCGCGTAGCGGCGCAACTGGCGTTGCACGGTTTCGTGCAGCGTCTGCATCGAGACGGGTTTCACCAGGTAGCTGTTGCAGCCGGCGAGCGCGCCGCGCGCCAGGTCGAAGGGCGACGAGCGGCTGGTAAGCAGGATCACCGGCATCGCGCGAAGCCCGCGGTCGCGGCGCACGGTGCGCGTCAGCTGGTAGCCGTCGAGCCCGGGCATCACCACGTCCGCCAGCATCAATTCGTAGCTGCGCATCGCCAGCACGTCGAGCGCCTCGCTCGCGCTGGCCACCGCCTCGCCGTCCAGGCCGATTCGGTTCAGCGCCAACGACAACTGCCGACGCACCGTCGGGCTGTCGTCGACGATCAGCGCGCGAGGCCGGCGTCGAACGCCGTCCTCGGCGACGACGCGCCCGGCGTCGATCGCCGCCGCCTCGCGCTCCGCGCGTTCGCGCGAGCGCCTCGCGTCGACGACCCGGTTCAACGCGTACAGCACCTGCCCGACGAAGCTCGCTTGCAGCAGGTCGTCGCGCGGCCGGTGCGCATCGCAGCGACGCCCTACCCGCAGCACCGAGCGCTCGTCGAAGATCTGCTCGAGCGTTCGGGCCGTATCGACGCCGCCGGCGACGGTCATGTCGACGAGAGCGACATCGAAATCACCGGGGCCGCGCGTGGTGGACAGCGCGTATCGATAACGATTGTGCCGCGCGTGTCGCAGCACGACCTCGAGCAGATGCTGCAGGCGGCTCGCGAGGCCGAACACGGCCACTCGATACTGCGGCCGCGGATCGGCCATCGCGTCGATGCTCATCGACCTTCCTCCCCAGGGGCATGTGCCTGCCCGCTGGGCGCCGATTCTACCTCCCGAGCTGTTGTTTTCGACCCCCTCTGTGGGTAAAAAGCCAATCGGATCGACAACTTAGCGATCGTCCCCAAAACTCTTTCGCAAGGCTCGTCGCGTGCGGCAGGCGGCGCGCGGCACCCATCTCCTACAATCGACACCTTCCCCGCCGTCCGCACACCCCGCCGGAAATCGCCATGGCCGCCACCGTTCCGCTGATGAACACGTACAACCGCCAGCCCGTCGCCTTCACGCACGGCGACGGCGTCTGGCTCTACGACACCGAAGGGCGACGTCATCTCGACGCACTGGCGGGAATCGCGGTGAACACGCTCGGGCACGCGCATCCGAAGCTGGTGACCGCGCTGCGCGAGCAGGTCGCTCGCATCATCCACAGCTCGAACGTCTTCGAGGTGCCGCTGCAGACCGAACTCGGCACGCGCCTGGTCGAGTTGTCGGAGATGACCAATGCGTTTTTCTGCAACTCGGGCCTCGAAGCCAACGAAGCCGCGATCAAGATCGCGCGCAAGTACGGGCATCAGCGCGGCATCGATCGCCCGGAGATCGTCGTCTGCGAGCGCGCGTTCCACGGCCGCTCGCTCGCCACGCTGTCGGCGACCGGCAATCCGAAGGTGCACCAGGGTTTCGAGCCGCTGGTCGAGGGATTCGTGCGCGTGCCGCTCAACGACGTCGGCGCCCTCGAGCGCGTAGCCGCCGACCGGCCGAACGTCGTCGCCGTGTTCTTCGAAGCGATCCAGGGCGAAGGCGGCATCCAGCCGGCGCGCATCGACTACCTGCGCGCAGCGCGCCGCCTGTGCGACGAGCACGGCTGGCTGCTGATGATCGACGAAGTGCAGTGCGGCACCGGACGCACCGGCAAGTGGTTCGCGCACCAATGGGCAAACGTTCGCGCCGACGTCGTTCCGCTCGCCAAGGGGTTGGCTTCCGGCGTGCCGATCGGCGCCGTGCTCGCGCGCGGCCCCGCCGCCGAGGTATTCCAGCCGGGCAACCACGGCACCACTTTCGGCGGCAACCCGCTCGCGATGCGCGCCGGCCTCGTCACGCTGCAGGTGATGAAGGAGGAGGGATTGCTCGAGAACGCCCGTGTGCAGGGCGAGCGGATTCTCTCGGGACTAAGAACGGCGCTCGAGGGCGTCGACGGCGTCGTCGAGACGCGCGGCCAGGGCCTGATGATGGGCATCGAGCTCGACCGCCCCTGCGCCGCGATCATTCGCAAGGGCCTCGAGGCGGGAATCGTCTTCAACGTGACGGCCGACCGCGTGATCCGCCTGCTGCCGCCGCTCATCTACCGCGCCGAGCATTCCGACCTTCTCGTCGAGCGGCTCGTGCCGGTGATCCGCGCGTTCCTGCACAGCACCGAGCCGGCTGCCGCGCGCTCGTCCTCCTGAAGGCCGCCCGATGACGCTCCAGCACTTCCTGCAGTTCCGCGACCTCGCCGCCGAGGAGTTCCAGTACCTGTTCGAACGCACGCGCATCATCAAGGATCGCTTCAAGCGCTACGAGAAGTACCACCCGCTCGTCGATCGAACGATGGTGATGATCTTCGAGAAAGCCAGCACCCGCACCCGGCTGTCGTTCGAAGCCGGCATGCAGCAGCTCGGCGGCGCGGCGATCTACCTGAACACCCGCGACTCGCAACTCGGCCGCGGCGAGCCGGTCGAGGACGCAGCGCAGGTGATCTCGCGCATGTGCGACATCGTGATGATCCGTACCTTCGAGCAGGACACGGTCGAGCGATTCGCGGCGCGTTCGCGCGTGCCGGTGGTCAACGGGTTGACCAACGAATACCACCCGTGCCAGATCCTGGCCGACATCTACACGTTCATCGAACATCGTGGGCCGATCGCCGGGCGCAGGGTGGCGTGGATCGGCGACTCGAACAACGTCTGCAACAGCTGGCTGCAGGCGGCCGAACTGCTCGACTTCGAGGTGCGGGTTTCGACGCCGCCGGGCTACGAGATCGAACCGGAACGCGCAGGCCGCTTCGGTGGGCGCGTCGAGCAGTTCGAAGACCCGATGCAGGCCTGCGCAGACGCCGATCTCGTCACTACCGACGTGTGGACGAGCATGGGCTTCGAGGAAGAGAACGAGCAGCGCCGGCGCGCCTTCGCCGACTGGTGCGTCGACGCCGACATGATGCGCATGGCCAAGCCCGATGCGCTATTCATGCACTGCCTGCCGGCGCATCGCGGCGAGGAGGTCAGTGCCGACGTGATCGACGGTCCGCAGTCGGTCGTCTGGGACGAGGCGGAGAACCGGTTGCACGCGCAGAAGGCGCTGATCGAATACCTGATGCTGGGGCGGGTGGAGGGCGGCGGCTGAGCCGTCGACGCTTCGGGCGGCGTTCAAGCGCCGGCGCTTCGCTCCGCCAACACGCGTTCGACGATCGACTTCAGGGCGATCCGCTCGATCGCGCCGATCGCCACCTCGCAGCGCCCTTCCACGCATAGGCCCTGTACGCCGGCGTCTTCCCACGCCTCGGCCACCGCCTCGCGGCACGCATCGCGCACCGCCTCGGCCACTTCGAGTGCGTCGTCGTTCGAGTTCATCGGGTCGATCTCGCCTCCGTTGGTCCTGCCCAAGCGTACTCCCCGCAACCGGGCCCGCCCGCCGATGGCGCTGTCGACGTCGAGGCTCGGTGGGACGCGTCGCCACGCGTGAAAGCGATGCGCGGAAGGCGTGCATCCGGAGCAGCGCGCCGCACATGCCTACGTCGAACGCGCATTTTTCGCGCATCTCGGTACGTGCCAAAGCAGCGGAGCCGTACACGACTTGCGCTCTCCGCCGGTTTTCCCCTGCCGGCTGAGCCGCCGGGGTCTGCCGGGCGCGCGCCACGCCGCGCGGCGGACCGGTCTGGCGCAGAGCGCTTCTCATCGCCGCCCGCGGGGGCGCGAAGTCGCCGCTGCGCATGGGCGCGGCGCCGCGCACTGCTGCGTCTTCACGTCCCAGACGGCTGCGCGCCGCTGAACGCCGCAGATCACAGCGCCCAAGCGCGCCAGCGCTGTCGCAGCCGCCGGCTGCCGTTGCCCTTCCCCCTTTCCCCTTCCCTTCTTTCATATAATCAGCGGTTTTTCACTGCACACGGCGGCGCGCAAGAAAATGAGCGAAGTGCGGAAGGTAGTGCTCGCGTATTCCGGCGGTCTCGACACCTCGGTGATCCTGAAGTGGCTGCAGGACACCTATGGTTGCGAGGTGATCACCTTCACCGCCGACATCGGCCAGGGCGAGGAGCTCGAACCGGCGCGGGAGAAGGCGCGCCGCGCCGGCGTGAAGAAGATCTACATCGAAGACCTGCGCGAGGAGTTCGTGCGCGACTACGTCTTCCCGATGTTCCGCGCGAACACCGTGTACGAAGGCGAATACCTGCTCGGCACCTCGATCGCCCGCCCGTTGATCGCGAAACGGCTGGTCGAGATCGCCCGTCGCGAGAACGCCGATGCGATCTCGCACGGCGCCACCGGCAAGGGCAACGACCAGGTCCGCTTCGAACTCGGCGCCTACGCGCTGATGCCGAACGTGCGCATCATCGCGCCGTGGCGAGAATGGGACCTGCTCTCACGCGACAAGCTGCTCGCCTACGCCGACGCGAACGACATTCCGGTCGACTTCAAGAAGCGTAGCGGCGAGGCTCCGTTCTCGATGGACGCGAACCTGCTGCACATCTCGTACGAGGGCGGCGTGCTCGAGGACCCCGCCCGCGAGCCGCCTGCCAAGGGCATGTGGCGGCTGACCGTTCCGCTCGAGAAGGCGCCGGCCAGGCCCGAGGACATCGAGCTCGAGTTCCGCACCGGCGACCTCGTCGCAATCGACGGCCGTCGGATGAAGCCGCACGAATTGCTCGCCGAGTTGAACCAGCGCGCCGGTCGTCACGGGATCGGACGCCTGGATCTGGTCGAGAACCGCTACGTGGGAATGAAGTCGCGCGGCTGCTACGAAACGCCCGGGGGCACCGTGCTGCTGCGCGCGCACCGGGCGATCGAATCGCTGACGCTCGATCGTGAGGTCGCGCACCTGAAGGACGACCTGATGCCGCGCTACGCGAGCCTCATCTACAACGGCTACTGGTGGTCGCCCGAGCGCGAAGCCTTGCAGACGTTGATCGACCACACGCAGCGCACCGTCAACGGCAAGGTCACGCTGCGGCTGTACAAGGGCAACGCGATCGTCGTGTCGCGCAGCTCGCCCGATTCACTGTTCGACGCGCGCATCTCCACCTTCGAGGACGACGAGGGCGCCTACGATCAGGCCGACGCCGGCGGCTTCATCAAGCTCAATGCGCTTCGGCTGCGCATCGCGGCGAACAAGGCCGCCGGGCGCGCAGGCCGGCCGGCAAAAGCGGCATCGAAGGGGGCAGCAAAGTCGTCGCAAGCCGCCGCGAGGGCGTCGAAGGCCGAAGGCGCCGCCGCGGCCGGAGCCGCCTCGAAGGCCGCTCCGCGCAAGGCCGCGCGCGCGCGCAACACCGGCAGCTGAAAGCGATGACGCGATGTCGCTGCTGACGCTGCGCGACGTCGACCTCGCCTACGGGCACGTCGCGCTGCTGCGCGACGCCGAGCTGTCGATCGAGGCGGGCGAACGCATCGCGCTGATCGGTCGCAACGGCACCGGCAAGTCGTCGTTGCTGCGCGGCATCGCCGGCCTGCTCGCCTTCGACGACGGCGAGATCTCGCGACAGAGCGGCGTCTCCATCGCCTACGTCGCGCAGGAGCCGTCGCTCGACGAGTCGCACTCGATCTTCGAGGCGGTCGCCGAAGGTCTGGCCGGACAGGCCGGGCTCGTCGGCGAGTACGAGGCGCTCGCCGTTTCGATCGCCCGCGGCGGACATGCCGACGAAGCCTCGCTCGAGCGTCTCGCGGCGCTGCAGGCGCGAATCGAGACGCAGGGCGCATGGGCCGTCGTCCACCGCATCGACAGCGTGCTGACGCGTCTCGGACTCGATGGCGAGCGGCGCGTCGGCGAGCTCTCGGGCGGCGTTCGCAAGCGGGTCGCTCTCGCGCGCGCGCTGGTCGCCGAGCCCGACCTGCTGCTGCTGGACGAGCCGACGAACCACCTCGACATCGATTCGATCGGCTGGCTCGAGGAGCTCCTCGCTGCATGGCGCGGAGCGCTCGTCGTCGTCACGCACGACCGGCGTTTCCTCGACCGCGTCGCCACGCGCGTCGTCGAGCTCGACCGCGGCCGATTGCGCTCGTATCCGGGCAGCTTCGCCGACTACCAGCGACGCAAGAACGACGAGCTGGCGGTCGAGGCGGTCGCCGACGCGAAGTTCGACAAGCTGCTCGCGCAGGAAGAGGCGTGGATCCGCCAGGGGGTCGAGGCCCGGCGCACGCGAAACGAGGGGCGCGTGCGCCGCCTCGAGGAGCTGCGGCGCGAACGCGCGGCGAGGCGCGAGCGCCTCGGGCGCGCGCAGCTGGCGGTCGACGCCGGCGAGCGTTCCGGCAAGCGCGTCGTCGAGCTCATCGGCGTGAACAAGGCCTGGGGCGATCGCGTCGTCGTGCGCGACTTCTCCACCATCGTGCAGCGTGGCGACCGTGTCGGCCTGGTCGGACCCAACGGCTCGGGCAAGACGACACTGCTGCGGCTGATGCTTGGCCAGATCGCGCCCGACTCGGGCATCGTGCGCATCGGCACGAACCTGCAGGTCGCGTATTTCGATCAGCTGCGCGCGCAACTCGACGATACGGCGACGTTGGTCGAGACGATCAGCCCGGGCTCCGACTGGATCGAAATCGCCGGACGGAAGACGCACGCGATGAGCTATCTCGAGCGCTTCCTGTTTTCTCCGGCGCGTGCGCGCTCCCCGGTCGGCTCGTTGTCGGGCGGCGAACGTAACCGGCTGCTGCTTGCGCGGCTGTTCGCGCGGCCGGCGAACCTGCTCGTGCTCGACGAACCGACCAACGACCTGGACATCGAGACACTCGAGCTGCTCGAGGAACTCCTCGGCGAATACTCGGGAACCGTGCTCGTCGTCAGCCACGACCGCGCTTTCCTCGACAACGTCGTCACGCAGACGATCGTCTCGCTAGGCGACGGCCGCTGGCGCGAACAGGCGGGCGGCTATTCGGACTACGAGGCGGCGCGCGCCGAAGAGGCGCGCCGCGCCGGCAACGCGAAGCCCGCGGTGGCGCCGACGCAGCGAGCCCCGGTGGCGCCCGCGGACGCGGCGGCTGCGGCAACGGCACGCGCCGCGGCGCCCGCCCCGCAGCGACGCAAGCTCGGCTACGCCGAGCAGCGCGAGCTAAACGCGCTTCCCGATCGCATCGCCGCGCTCGAACACGAGCAGAAGGCGCTCGGGCAGCAGCTCGCCGACCCGGACAGCTGGCAGGATCCGGCCGCCGCGCGCGCGATGAATGAGCGCTTTGCGGCGATCGAGACGGAATTGCTACAGGCGCTCGAACGCTGGGAAGCGCTCGAGTCAAGACGCGGCTGACTGGTCGATCGCGCGCACGCGCCCGGGATCGGCGACGATCGTCTGCGACGGTTCGCGCACGTCGCGCCTGGCAGTTGCCAACATTTCGGTGAACCACTGCACGAGCAGCGACGTGTACTCGCGTTGGCTGGCATCGCTCGACAGCGCGTGATCGGCGCCCTTCATGCAGCGGTAGGTCAGCGAATGCGCCTGCGTGCACGCGGCGCGATAGCTCGCGATCACCGGTGGCGGGATGATGTCGTCGCGCTCGGACTCGACGACCAGCACGTCGCCGCGAAAGCGCGCGCAGGCGCGCAATGCGCGGTTCTCCGCGAGCGGGACGAAACTGCGCCGGTAGGTGACGAGATCCTGTTCGCGATGCAGTTGCAGCTTCGGCAGTTCCCAGCCGGCGTCGCGGTACAGCGCCGGCACGCGCAGCCCCAGCCAGCGAACGTTGCGCGTCTCGGTGAGAACCGCCGCCAGGTAGCCGCCGTAGCTGCTGCCGACGACGGCGATCGACTCGGGGTCGACCTGCGGGTGCGCGGCGAGGACCTCGTAGCCGCCGAGCACGTCGCGCAGGTTTCGCTCGCGCGAGACGGTTTCGCGCTGCGCCTGCGTGCGCGCGTGTCCGCTCAGGTCCAGCGTCAGGCAGACGCAACCCAGCGCGGCGATGTCGCGCGCGCGGGCGAGATATTGCTGCTGCGTCGCGCCCCATCCGTGCACGAAGAGAACGCCCGGCATTCCCTGCCCCGGCGCGACGAGCGTGCCGTCTATCCGATCGGCGCCGACGACGATGTCGACGTGGCGCTCACGCGTCTGCATCGTCGAGCAAGCGCGCGTACTTCGTGATCGGGCCGACCCGATCATCGACACCGCGGAAATGAACGAATGCGCCCTCGGGCAGTTCCGGATCGGCGCAATGCAGCTCCACCGCCTCGGCGCTTGCTTTTTCGCGCGCCGGGTCGTCGCGCAGTGCGTGCAGCGCGACGAGCTCGGCAGGGCTTGCGCCGCCCACCCTCCACGACTGCTCGAGCACGCCGGTTCGCTCGACGCCGTCGACATCCACGCCCTGGACGACGTCGTAGTTGCAGCGCGACGCGAAGATTCCCGCGAACGATGCGAAGGCGGCCTCGTGGTACACGCGCGCAAAGCCGAGCGCTCGCCGCAGCGGCTCGTCGCCCATCACATGCGGCTCGAGCGAATCGAAGCCGCCACGCACCATCGTGATCGACGAACCGCCGTAGACCTCGTCGCCGTGGCAATCGCGGGTCGTTCGCTGGGTCCCGAAGTAGCTGGTGCGCAGCCGGCCGATGCGCAGCTGCCCGATGCTCCAGGTGCGCGCCTGTCGAAGGTCGGTCTCCACGACGGCGCCGCGGCGCACGACTTCGCTCGGGTCGAGGTGCGAAAGTCGCTCTGCGAGCTCGCGCTCGGAGCCGACCACGCTCTGCCCCAGCCCGCCGATGCCGCTGGCCAGCTTCATTCGAACCGGACCGTGCGAGAGCAGCGCGCCCGCGGCAACCTGCAGGTCGCGAATCGAGAACACCGAATAGCCGGGCAGCACGACGTCGGCAATGCGGGCGGCGAAATCCGCCTCCCAACCCGGCGGGCGCGGCGCATCGGCTGCGACCAGCGGATGCGAGATGACCTTGGTGGCGACGAAGGGAAACGGCACCACGCCGCCGAACAGATCGTCCTCGCTCTCGATGCCCCAGCGCAGCGCCGATCGCACGCCGACGATCGTGTCGTTGGGCACGACGTAGCCGAGCGCGGCCTCGGCGTCGGTGCGCTCGGCGTCGACGTAGCGGTCGAAGCGCCCGCCGATCAGGCGCGCGAGTTCGCGCGCTATGCCGATCTGCGAGACGAGCTCATGCTCGCGCGCGCCGGGCCGGCAACACAGGAACGAGACCCGGGAATGGCGGGTCAGCGGGGCACCGCCGACGACTGCTTCGCTCATCACGATCGGTCAGGCCTCCGTGGCAAGAACTAAAGGCGGCGGTGCGAACGACGTGCCTGTGAAGATCGGCACCAGTAGAATGCGCGCGTCTACCAGCATGAAACCGAGGTGAGCGGATGCCCTCTTTCGACGTCGTTTCCGAGGCCGATGCGGTCGAGGTCCGCAATGCGATCGAGCAGGCCAACAAGGAAATCTCGACGCGCTTCGACTTCAAGGGGTCGGACGCGCGCATCGAGCAGAAGGAGCGCGAGCTGACCGCCTACGCTGACGACGACTTCAAGCTCGGACAGGTGCGCGACGTCCTGCTCGCCAAGCTGGCCAAGCGCAACGTCGACGTGCGCTTCCTCGACTACGGCGACGCGCAGAAGATCGGCGGCGACAAGGTCAAGCAGCTGATCACCGTTCGCCACGGCGTCTCCAGCGAGCACGCGAAGAAGCTCGTGCGGCTGATCAAGGACAGCAAGCTGAAGGTGCAGGCCAGCATCCAGGGCGATTCGGTGCGCGTGAGCGGCGCCAAGCGCGACGACCTGCAGTCGGCGATCGCGCTGTTGAAGAAGGAGATCGTCGACGTGCCGCTGGCCTTCACCAACTTTCGCGATTGAGCGGCGCCGCGCTGTCCGTTTCTCACGATTCGCTCACGAAGCGCCGGCACAGGTCTCACGGCGCCTCGGGCATCGTCGCCGCCATGCCGCCGGCAGTCGTCCGTTCCTCCCGCAGCGACGAGCGCGCGCGTCGCGACCCACAACGAGCGTGGGGTCCGTGGGCCGCCTGGCTCGCACTCGCCGTCGCCTGGTTTGCGCCCCTCGGTCATCGCGCGCTGGTCAATCCCGACGAAGGCCGCTACGCGACGATCGCGCTCGGCATGCTGCGCAGCGGCGACTGGATCACCCCGCACCTGAACGGCTTCCTGTATTTCGAGAAGCCGCCGTTCGGATACTGGATGTCCGCTGCGGCGATGGGTCTGCTCGGCGTCGGCGAGTTCGCGGCGCGGCTGTGGCCGGCAGCCTGCGGCTTCGCCACGGCGGCGCTCGTCGCGTTCACCGCGCGCCGGATGTGGGGCGAGCCGACCGGTTCCTTCGCCGGGGCAAGCGCAGCCGGCTGCCTCTGGATCGTCGCCAACGCGCACTTCCTGAGCCTCGACATGGGGCTCACGTTGTTCCTGACGCTCGCGCTGTGCGCATTCCTGCTCGCGCAGCGCGACGACGCATTGGCGCGGCACCAACGTCGATGGATGCTAGCGGCGTGGGCGGCGATGGCGGGCGCAGTGCTGACCAAGGGGCTGGTCGGCGTGCTGATTCCGGGCGCCACGCTGCTGCTGTATTGCGCCTGGGCACGCACGCTCGCACCGATGCGCCGCATGCACTGGTTGGCCGGACTCGCCGTCTTCATCGCACTCGCCGCGCCATGGTTCGTCGTCGTCTCGCTGCGCAATCCCGGCTTCGCCGACTTCTTCTTCGTGCACGAGCACTTCCAGCGCTACCTGACTAACCAGGCGCGGCGCCCCGGCGCCGTCTGGTATTTCGTCCCGCTGCTGTTGGCCGGTTTCCTGCCGTGGACGACGATGCTGCCGTCGCTCGCCCGCTTCGGCGCCGCACGCGAGCCGCAGCGCACTTTCCAGCCGCGCCGCTTCCTCCTGGTGTACGCCGCATTCGTCTTCGTGTTCTTCAGCGCGTCGCGGTCGAAGCTGCCCTCGTACATCCTGCCGATGTTCCCGGCGCTGGCGCTGCTCGCCGGTGCCTGGCTGGCGAAGGCCGACCCGCGGCGCCTGCGCATCCATCTCCTGGCGCCCGCCGTTGCAGGCATTGCAGTGATGGCCGTCGCGCCCCTGCTCGCCCGCTTCGCCACGCACGACACGCCGCCCGAGGTGCTGGAGGCAATGGCGCCCGGCTTCGCTGCCGCGGGCGCCCTCGTGCTCGGCGCCGCGACGCTCGCCTACCGCAGCTTCGGCCAGGCAAGAGCGCTGGCCGGCGTCGTCGTCCTGGCCGCAGGGACGGTGCTCGCCACGCTCGCCGCGCTCGACGGGCACGACGAGCATGCGTCGATCAAGAGCAGCCGTGACGTGGGCGCCGTGCTGCGGCCGTTGCTGTCGGCCGATGCGTCCGTCTTCTCCGTGGCGATGTACGATCAGACCCTTCCCTTCTATCTGGATCGGAACGTGACGCTCGTGGCCTGGACCGACGAATTCGCCTTCGGGCAAAGTCGCGACCCCGGGCGATGGATCCCGACGGTGGCCGAATTCGCGCAGCGCTGGCAGGCGCTGGACGACGGCGCAGCGATGATGAAGCCCGAAACCTGGTCCTCGCTGTCCGCGTCCGGTCTGCCGATGCACGTCGTCTTCCGCGACGCGCGACGCGTCGTCGTCCTGCGTCGCGCCGCCGATTCCTCCGCGCTTTGAGCAACGAACTTCCCTTTGCCCGTCCCCTGATCGGCGACGACGAACGCGCGGCCGTCGACGCGGTGCTGCGCTCCGGCTGGCTGACCACCGGCCCGCGCTGCCGCGAGTTCGAGGACGCGCTGTCAGCGTACTTCGGCGGCCGCCCGACGCGCGTCGTCGCGTCGGGCACCGCGGCACTCGAAATCGCGTTGCGCCTGGCCGGCATCGGGCCCGGCGACGAGGTGATCACCTGTCCGCTGAGCTGGGTAGCCACCGCCAACGTCGTTCTCGCCGTCGGCGCGACACCGGTGTTCGTCGACGCCGATGCGCGCACGCGCAACATCGACGTCTCGCGCATCGAACCGGCGATCGGCGCGCGCACCCGAATGCTGCTGCCGGTCGACCTCGCCGGGCTGCCGACCGACCGCGACGCGCTCGCCGCCATCGCGTCGCGCCACCACCTGCGCGTGCTCGAAGACGCCGCCCAATCGATGGGCGCGAACTGGCACGGCGCGCGCATCGGAAGCTTCGGCGACCTCGTCTCGTTCAGCTTCCACGCCAACAAGAACATGACCACCGGCGAAGGCGGCTGCCTGGTGATGAACGACGCCGAAGAGGCGCGCCGCTTCGAGAAACTGCGCCTGCAGGGCGTCACGCGCTTCCCCGACGGATCGATGGACGTCGACGTGCTCGGCGCAAAGGCGAACCTCACCGACATCGCTGCGGCGCTCGGCATCGTGCAACTGCGTCGGCTCGACGAATTCAACGAGCGCCGGCGCGCGCTGGCCCGCCTGTACTTCGAGCACTTCGACTGCTCGCTGGGCTTCGAGCTGCCGCCGGCCGACTTCGAGCAGTCGAACTGGCATATGTTCCAGCCGCTGCTGCCGCTCGATCGCCTGCGCATCGGCCGCGGCGAATTCATCGACGCGATGCGCCGCGAAGGCATCGCCGTCGGCGTGCACTACCCCGCGATGCATCTGTTCGCGCTGTATCGCGCCCGCGGATATCACGAAGGGCAATTCCCGGTGGCCGAGGAGATCGGCCGCCGCACCATCACGCTGCCGCTGCACGCCGGCATGCACGACGACGACGTGCTGCGCGTATGCGAAGCCGTGCAGCGCGTAACGAAGGCATCCTTGCGATGAGCCTGCCGGCAACGGCCACGCCCGCGGCGCCCGGCGCGGGCGCGTCCTTCGCAGCGGCTGCGCCGCGCCTCCGCGCGCCTCCGCGCGTGTCGGTGATCGTCCCCGTCTACAACGAGCAGGCGGTGCTCGCCGCGCTGTTCGCACGCCTGTACCCGGCGCTCGACGCACTCGGCGTCTCCTACGAAATCGTCTTCGTCGACGACGGCAGCAACGACCGCTCCGCGCAACTGCTCGCCGAGCAGTTTGCGCGCCGCCCCGACGTGACACGCGTCGTGCTGTTCGCGTCGAACTTCGGGCAGCACCGCGCGATCCTCGCCGGCTTCGAGTACGCGCGCGGCGAGCGCATCGTCACGCTCGACGCCGACCTGCAGAACCCGCCGGAGGAAATCGCCCGGCTGCTCGAGCAGATGGACGCCGGACACGACTACGTCGGCACGATCCGGCGGCTGCGCGAGGACGCCTGGTGGCGGCGCGTCGCCTCGCGCGCAATGAACCGCCTGCGCGAGCGCACCACGCACATCCGCATGACCGACCAAGGCTGCATGATGCGCGCCTACAGCCGCGAGATCGTCGACGCGATCAACCGCTGCGAGGAGCTGTACACCTTCGTTCCGGCGCTCGCCTGGCAGTTCGCACGCAACCCGGTCGAGATCGACATCGCGCACGAAGAGCGTTTCGCCGGCGAATCGAAATACTCGGCCTACCGGCTGATGCGGCTGAACTTCGACCTGATGACGTCGTTCTCGATCGTGCCGCTGCAGATGTTCTCGCTGGCCGGGATGCTGCTCTCGGTGCTCTCGGCGGCGCTGGTCGTCGTGCTCGTGCTGCGCCGCCTGTTCCTCGGGCCGGAGGAAGGCGGCCTGTTCACGCTGTTCGCGATCCAGTTCCTGCTGATGGGAATCGCGCTCTTCGGCATCGGACTGCTCGGCGAATACGTCGGGCGCATCTACCAGGAGGTGCGGCGCCGGCCGCGCTACCTGGTCTCGGCGGTGCTGCAGGATCTCGACGCCGCGGGCGCGCGCGAGCAGGCGCCGTGACGCGCGCCGTCGTCTTCGCCTACCACCAGATCGGCGTGCGCTGCCTGCGCACGCTGCTCGCGCGCGGCGTCGACGTCGCGCTCGTCGTCACGCACGACGACTCCCCGACCGAAACGATCTGGTTCGACAGCGTGCGCGCCACTGCCGAGGAACGCGGCATCGACGTCATCTCGCCCGACGATCCGAACACCGACGCAATGCTCGCGCGCGTGCGCGAGGCGCGTCCCGACTTCCTCTTCTCCTTCTACTATCGGCGGATGCTCGACGAGCGCCTGCTCGCCGTCGCGCCGCACGGCGGCTTCAACGTGCACGGCTCGCTGCTGCCGAAGTATCGCGGCCGCGTGCCGCTGAACTGGGCGATCCTGCACGGCGAAATCGAGACCGGCGCCACGCTGCACGCGATGACCCGCAAGGCCGACGCCGGTGCGATCGTCGACCAGCAGGCGGTGCCGATCCTGCCCGACGACGACGCGCGCGAGGTCTACGCGAAGATCTGCGTCGCCGCCGAGATCGTGCTGTGGCGCAGCCTGCCCGCGTTGCTCGACGGCAGCGCCGTGCTGCGCGAGCAGGATCACTCGGCGGCCACGCGCTTCGGCGCGCGCCGGCCCGAGGACGGGAGGATCGACCCGGCGCTGCCCGCGCGCGCGCTGCACGACTTCGTTCGCGCCGTCTCGCGTCCGTTCCCCGGCGCCTTCGTCGACCTCCCGCAAGGCAGGCTCCACGTCTGGCGCACGATCGCGGCCGACGGTGCGCGCAACCCGGTGCCGGCCGAGATGCGCGTCGTCGCCGGCCAGTTGTCGCTGTTCGGCGCCGACGGAAAGCGATTGCGCGTGCTCGACGCGCAACTCGACGCTGCTCCGCTCGACGCCGATCGCTTCACCGCCGTGTTCGGCGAGCGACTCGTCCTGCCGCCGCTGCCGCCCCGCCCCGATTCACCAGGAACATCCACTCCATGAAGCGCGTTCTCATCCTCGGCATCGACGGTTTCATCGGACACCACCTGACGCGCGCGATCCTGTCGCAGACCGACTGGGAGGTGCATGGCATCGACATGCACGACGATCGGATCGCCGAATGGATAGGGCATCCGCGGCTGCGCTTCTTCGAAGGCGACATCACGATCAACCGCGAGTGGATCGAGTACCACGTGAAGAAGTGCGACGTCGTGCTTCCACTGGTGGCGATCGCCACGCCGGCTACCTACGTGAAGGAGCCGCTGCGCGTCTTCGAGCTCGACTTCGAGGCCAACCTGCCGGTGGTGCGGCACTGCCTGCACTACGGCAAGCACCTGGTCTTCCCGTCGACCTCCGAGGTCTACGGCATGTGCCGTGACGAGCGCTTCGACCCCGAGACCTCCGAGCTCGTCTACGGACCGATCGGCAAGCAGCGCTGGATCTACGCCTGCTCGAAGCAACTGATGGACCGCGTGATCCACGCCTACGGGCTCGAGCGTGGCCTGCGCTACACGCTGTTTCGCCCGTTCAACTGGATCGGCGGCGGCCTGGACAGCATCGACACGCCGCGCGAGGGGTCGAGCCGCGTCGTCACGCAGTTCTTCGGCCACATCGTGCGCGGCGAGCCGATAAAGCTCGTCGACGGCGGCCAGCAACGGCGCTCGTTCACCTTCGTCGACGACGGCATCGCGGCGCTGATGAAGATCATCGAGAATCGCGACGACCGCGCCCGCGGCCGCATCTACAACATCGGCAATCCGGAGAACCACCATTCGGTGCGCGAGCTGGCGCAGATGATGCTCGACATCGCCGCCGGCTACCCCGAGTATCGCGACAACGCCGCGCGCGTCACGCTCGTCGACACGAGCGCGCAGGACTACTACGGCAGCGGCTACCAGGACGTGCGCGACCGCGTCCCGTCGATCGAGAACACGTGCGCGGAGCTCGGCTGGGCGCCGACCATCGACATGCGCGAGGCGCTGGTGCGCATCTTCGAGCACTACCGCAGCCGGATGCCGGCCGCGCGCTCGCTGAACGACGAAACGCCGTAATGCGTCGTCTCGCGCTGAAGATCGACGTCGACACCTGGCTCGGCACGCGCGACGGCGTACCGCGGCTGCTCGAGGCGCTCGAACGCAACGACGCGCGCGCGAGCTTCCTGTTCAGCCTCGGTCCCGATCACACCGGCCGCGCGATCCGTCGCGCGCTGCGACCGGGCTTCCTCGGCAAGGTCTCGCGCACCTCGGTCGTCGAGCACTACGGAGTGCGCACGCTGCTGTACGGCACGCTGCTGCCCGGCCCCGACATCGGGCGCCGCGAAGCTGCGGTGATGCGCAAGGTGCGCGAGCGCGGCTTCGAGGTCGGCGTGCACTGCTGGGATCACGTGCTCTGGCAGGACCGCGTTGCCGAGCGCGACGCCGGGTGGACACGCGAGCAGATGCGCCTTGCCGTCGAACGCTTCGGCGAGATCTTCGGCGCGGCGCCGCGCGTGCACGGCGCGGCGGGCTGGCAGATGAACGACGCTGCGTGGCCGCTCGAACGCGAACTGGGCTTTGCCTACGCGTCCGATACGCGCGGCACGCACCCGTTTCGACCGGTGGATGCGGAAGGCCACGAGATTGGCGTGCCGCAACTGCCGACGACGCTGCCGACGCTCGACGAGATGATCGGCCTTCACGGCGCCACCGCGCGCAACGTGGACGCGCGGCTGCTCGCGCTCACGGCAAAGCCGTCGTCCGACATGCACGTCTACACATTGCATGCCGAACTGGAGGGCGGCCGCCTGGGCGACGTCTTCGAGCGGCTGCTGCGCGGCTGGCGCGCGCAGGGCTGGAGCCTCGTCGGCCTCGACGGGCTCTTCGCCTCGCTCGACACGGGCGCGCTGCCGGCGCACCGCGTGGGCGTTGGCGCCGTTGCGGGACGCAGCGGCACGCTCGCGGTGCAGGGGGCAGAAAAGGGGGAAGAAAGAAGGAAGAGGAACGTCGAGACGGGCAACGGCGCTCGCGCCGGCGTGCCCGATCGGCACTCTTATAGATCGGAATAATCGATCGGAAAGATCGTTTTTATTCGTTGGACTGATTACTCCCACGCGTCGAGAATTCCTTCATCGCGCCGGGTGTCGTGCCCGGCGGCACCACCACCGAAGAAGGGAGTCACTCGATGAAAACCGTTGGCGACAAGCTCGAAGCCTTCCGCGTGATCGGCGTCAAGCCGAAGTTCAACCAGCCCGAAGAGAAAGGCGTCAGCGCCTTCGAAGAGATCACCGAGAAGTCGTTCCCGGGCAAGTGGAAGATCATCTACTTCTACCCGAAGGACTTCACCTTCGTGTGCCCCACCGAGATCGTCGGCTATGACAAGCTGGTCGGCAACTTCGAGGAGCGTGACACGGTCGTGCTCGCCGGTTCGACCGACAACGAGTTCGTCAAGCTGGCCTGGCGCCGCGAGCACCCCGACCTGAAGAACCTGAAGCAGTGGCAGTTCGCCGACACGACGGGTTCGTTGGTCGATCAGCTCGGCATCCGCGAGAAGAGCGAAGGCGTCGCACTGCGCGCGACGTTCATCGTCGATCCGGACAACACGATCCAGCACGTGACGGTGAACAACCTGAACGTCGGACGCAATCCGGACGAGACGCTGCGCATCCTCGACGGACTGCAGACCGACGAGCTGTGCCCGTGCAACCGCGCAGTCGGCGGCGACACGCTCTGACCGGAGGACGGCAATGACGAAGCTCGAAGCCGTCCGTTCGCGAATCCCCGATTTCGCGAAGGACATCCGGCTGAACCTGGACGCCGTCGTCCAGCGCTCGAGTCTCGCGCCGGCCGACGCGCTCGGCTGCGCACTGGCCGCCGCCTACGCGGCGGGCAGTGACGACCTGGTCGAGGCGTTCCGCGAGCAGCTCGACGAAACCGATGCGACCGCGGCGCTGTCGGCGGCGGCGTTGATGGGCATGAACAACATCTGGTATCCGTACGTCGAAATGGCCGACGACCCGGAGCTGCGCAAGCAGCGCGCCGAACTGCGGATGCAGGCCTATGCAACGCACGGTGGCGTCGCGCCCGAACGCTTCGAGGCCTTCGCCCTCGCCGCCTCTGCCGTGGGCAAATGCCACTTCTGCGTGCGCTCGCACTACGAACTGCTGCAGAAGGCGGGCTGGACGACGGTGCAATTGCGCGACGTGGGGCGAATTGCCGCGGTGGTCGTTGCGAGTGCGCCAGCGCTTCGCGTTGCGGATCTGGTGGCGGCGTAATCGCCGCTGCTTACGCCACAGTGAAGGGTGAAGGGGCCTCACTCGCTCGCAATGCGAGCGAGTGCGGAATGATTGTGAATCGACTCGAAATTCTCCGCCTCGACGACGAAGCGGCGGATGCGCGCATCGGCGCGTAGTGCGACGGCTACGTCGCGCACGAGGTCTTCGACGAACTTCGGGTTTTCGTAGGCACGCTCGGTGACGTGCTTCTCGTCGACGCGTTTGAGCAGGCCGTACAGCTCGCTGGAGGCTTGCGCTTCGGCAATCGCGATGATCTCCTCCGGGTCGACCGGCTCGACGCCTTCGATCGACACGGTGACGTGCGAACGCTGGTTGTGCGCGCCGTATTCGGAGATCGACTTCGAGCACGGACACAGGCTCGTCACCGGGACGACGACGGTGAGCGTGGTCACCGGGTCGCGCGCATCGCCGTCGACGACCACCGACAGTTCGTAGTCCATCAGGCTCTGCACGCCGGAGACGGGCGCGCTCTTGCGGACGAACAGCGGCAGGCTCGCCTCGATGCATCCGGCATCGGCTTCGAGCAGCACGAGCATCTCGTCGAACATCGCGCGCACGCCGGCCGCATCGAGCGCCGGCTCGCCCTCTGCCAGGCGGCGCTCGAGCAGTGCGAGAAAACGCGACATGTGCGTGCCCTTCTGATCGGCCGGCAACGCGACGTACAGGCCGAAGCGGCCTACGCTCGGCTGCTCGCCCGCGCTGGCGCGCCAGCGCAGCGGATAGCGCAGGCCCTTCACGCCGACGCGCTGGATCGGCAGCTGCCGCCGGTCGGCGCTGCCCTGCACGTCGAGCAGTGTGTCGCCGAGCGCGGCGCTGTCGCGAACGTTCATCGAACCCTCCAGGAATTGCGGGCGCACGAGCGAGATCCGCGCTCGCTCAGCCGCCGCCGCTGGCGACGAGCCGCGGCGACTTGTCGATGCCGGATCGGTCGTCGAAGCGCGCGCGCACCGATCGCTCGATGCCGGCGGCGTCGAGCCCTTCGGCTCGCAGCAGTTGCGACTGGTCGCCATGCTCGACGTGGTGGTCGGGCAGCCCCAGTTGGAGCAGCGGACGCACGATCGCCTCGGCGGCGAAGGCCTCGGCGACTGCGCTGCCGGCCCCGCCCATGACGACGTGCTCCTCGATCGTGACGAAAGCATCGTGCGAAGCGGCCAGCTCGCGCAACAGCGCGACGTCGATCGGCTTGACGAAACGCATGTTCACCACGGTGGCATCGAGCGCCTCGCCCGCCGCGAGCGCGGGCGCGAGCATCGTGCCGAAGGCGAGCAGCGCGATGCGCGGACCCGCGCCGCGGTGCTCCCGCCGGCATTCACGTCGCACCTCGGCGCGCCCGAGCGGAATGGCGGTGAGATCCTGCAACACCTGCGCCCCGATGCCGGCTCCACGCGGATAACGCACCGCGGCCGGGCCGTCGTGGCGGAATGCCGTGTACAGCATCTGCCGGCATTCGTTCTCGTCCGACGGCGCCATCACGACGAGGTTCGGCACGCAGCGCAGGTAGGCATAGTCGTAGACACCCGCGTGCGTCGCACCGTCGGCGCCGACGATGCCCGAGCGGTCCAGCGCGAACACCACCGGCAGGTTCTGCAGCGCGACGTCGTGCACGAGCTGGTCGTAGCCGCGTTGCAGGAACGTGCTGTAGATCGCCACGACCGGCTTCATTCCCTCGCAGGCGAGCCCGGCGGCAAAGGTGACGGCGTGCTGCTCGGCGATGCCGACGTCGAAATAGCGTTGCGGGAAGCGCCGCTCGAACTCGACCAGCCCCGACCCCTCGCGCATCGCCGGCGTGATCGCAATCAGCCGCTCGTCGAGCGCGCCCATGTCGCAGATCCAGTCGGAGAACACCTGCGTATAGGTGGGCCGTTGCGGCGTCGATGGCGTACGGATCCCCTCGTGCGGGTCGAAGCGGCCGGGACCGTGGTACAGCACCGGATCGGCCTCGGCAAGCTTGTAGCCCTGGCCCTTGCGCGTGACCACGTGCAGGAACTGCGGGCCGCGCAGCTCGCGCAGGTTCTGCAGCGTGGGCACGAGGCTGTCGAGATCGTGGCCGTCGATCGGGCCGACGTAGTTGAAGCCGAACTCCTCGAACATCGTCGCCGGCATGACGAAACCCTTCGCGTGCTCCTCGAGCCGCTTGGCCAGCTCGAGCAGCGGCGGTACGTTCTGCAGCATCGCCCGACCGACGTCGCGCGCCTTCGTGTAGAAGCGGCTCGACAGCAGGCGCGCGAGATAGCGGTTCAGCGCCCCCACCGGGGGCGAGATCGACATGTCGTTGTCGTTGAGGACGACGAGCAGGTCGATGTCGGGCGTCACCCCGGCATTGTTCAACGCCTCGAAGGCCATGCCGGCGGTCATCGCGCCATCGCCGATCACCGCGACGTGACGACGACGCGCGGGGCCGACGCCCTCGCCCTTGTTGCGCGACGCGACCGCCATGCCGAGCGCCGCCGAGATCGAGGTGGACGAATGGGCGGTGCCGAAGGCGTCGTATTCGCTCTCGCTGCGCCGGGGAAAGCCCGAGATGCCGCCGTGCTGGCGCAACGTGGTCATCCGCGCGCGACGCCCGGTGAGGATCTTGTGCGGGTAGCTCTGGTGGCCGACGTCCCAGATCAGCCGGTCGCGCGGCGTATCGAAGACGTAGTGCAGCGCGATGGCGAGCTCGACCGTGCCGAGATTCGACGACAGATGCCCGCCGGTGCGCGAGACCGACTCGAGCACGAAGGAGCGCAGTTCGCGCGCGAGCTGCGCGAGCGCAGCGCGGTCGAGCTTGCGCAGCTGCGACGGGTCGTCGATCGTCGACAACAGGGTCGGCGCTGGCGGGTCGTGCGGCTGCATCGTGGGCTCTCGCGCGGGATCTCGTTCACGCCCGGCGCAGGACGATGCGGTCGGCGAGCGCCGCCAGGCGCGCCGCGCGCGACCCGAGCGGCGCGATCGCCTCGTGCGCCTGTACGCGCAGGCGCTCGGCGAGTGCGCGCGCCGCCTCGAGTCCGAGCGTCGATACGTAGGTGGGCTTGTCGGCGTCGGCGTCCTTGCCGGCCGTCTTGCCCAGCGTGACCGAGTCGCCCTCGACGTCGAGGATGTCATCGACGATCTGGAAGGCCAGGCCGATCGCATCGGCGTAGCGCGACAGCACCGGCATCGACGAGACCGCGCGCGGCCCGCAGGCGCCGCCCAGCCGCACCGACGCAGCCAGCAGCGCGCCAGTCTTGCGCCGGTGCATATCCTCGAGCGAAACCGCGTCGAGCGCGACGCCGACCGAAGCGAGGTCGATCGCCTGTCCGCCGACCATGCCGACCGAGCCCGATGCACGGGCGAGTTCGGCGATCATCGAAAGCGCCGCACGCGCGTCGACCCCTTCGTCGGCGACGGCGGCGAGCGCCTCGAAGGCGAGCGCCTGCAGCGCATCGCCGACCAGCATCGCGAGCGCCTCGCCGTAGGCGACGTGCACGGTGGGCCGGCCGCGGCGCAGGACGTCGTCGTCCATGCACGGCATGTCGTCGTGCACCAGCGAATACGCGTGAATCAGCTCGACCGCACTGGCCGCGCAGTCGAGCGCGCCCGCCGGCGCGCCGAGCGCCTCCCCGGCGGCGTGCACGAGCAGCGCGCGAATGCGCTTTCCGCCGCCCAGCGCGGCGTAGCGCATCGCCTCGTGCAGCCGCGCCGGATGCGAATCGGCCGACGCGAGCGTGCGATCGAGCGCGCGCTCGACGCGCACGCGCCGATCGGCGATCCACGCGTCGAAAGGCAGGCCGTCGCCCGCGGTCGATTCGGCGCAAGCCGCTGCCGCGCCGTCGCCGGCGCTCATCGCGAAGGAAGCACTCATCGGTTGGCGGGCGACGAACCGGGCTCGGCGGGCTCGCACGGCTCGGCTGCGGCATCGAACGGCTCGAGCAGGTCGGCCTCGAGGATGCGCACCTGCTGCTGCACGTCGGCCAGCGACTTGCGGCACCAGGCGACGAGCGACGCTCCGCGACGATAGGCGCCGAGCGACTCCTCGAGCGACAGCGAGCCGCTCTCCATGCGCTGCACGATCTGCTCGAGCTCGCCGAGCGCGCGCTCGAAGGATTCGGGGGTGGACGAGTCCATGAAGAGCTTGATTTTACTTCGCTTTCCGGGACGTCGCCCGGGACGACGATCTACGCGGGCACACCTCGCGCCGTCGACCGGCCCGGGGAGGCGATCGGGGTATCCTTCTGCGCTCGTCCGATCGCCCCGGACGATCGGGCCTTGAACAGGGAGAAATTCGATGTCCGACGTGGGCCGCCAGGTTCGGCTCGCGCACTCGCGCTCGCAGCTGCCGGTCTCCGCCTATTTCGACGAAGCGCTGTTCGCGCGCGAGCTGGAAACGCTGTTCCGACGTGGCCCGGGCTACGTCGGCCACGAGCGGATGGTGCCGGAACCCGGCGACTACTGCGTGCTGCCCGCCGAGAACGACGGCCGCGTGCTGGTGCGCGGCGAGAACGGGATCGAGCTGCTGTCGAACGTCTGCCGCCATCGCCAGGCGGTCATGCTCGACGGACGGGGCAACGCGTCGAACATCGTCTGCCCGCTGCATCGCTGGACCTACGACCTGTCGGGGCGCCTGCTCGGCGCGCCGCATTTCGACGAGCAGCCCTGCCTCGATCTCGCCCGCACGCCGCTGCAGCGGTGGAACGGCTTGCTCTTTCGCGGCCCGCGCGACGTCGCCGCCGACCTCGCCGGCATCGGTTCGCACCCGGAGTTCGAATTCTCCGATTACCGGCTCGATCACATCGAGATCCACGAGTGCGACTACAACTGGAAGACGTTCATCGAGGTCTACCTCGAGGACTACCACGTCGTGCCGTTCCATCCGGGGCTCGGGCAGTTCGTCTCCTGCGAGAACCTGCGCTGGCAGTTCGGCGAGCGCTGGTCGCTGCAGACGGTCGGAACCTGGAAGGCGCTGGGCAGGCCTGGCACGCCGGTCTATCGCCGCTGGCACGAGCGGCTGCTGCGCTTCAACGGCGGCAAGGCGCCCGAGCGCGGCGCGATGTGGCTGACGATCTTCCCGAACGTGATGCTCGAGTGGTACCCGCAGGTGCTCGTCGTGTCCACCGTCGTGCCGCGCGGACCGCGCAAGACCACGAACGTCGTCGAGTTCTACTATCCGGAGGAGGTCGCGCTGTTCGAGCGCGAGCTCGTCGAGGCCGAACGCGCCGCGTACATGGAGACGGCGATCGAGGACGACGAGATCGCGATGCGCATGGACGCCGGACGGCGCGTGCTGATGGAGCGCGGCGAAGACGACGCCGGCCCCTACCAGAGCCCGATGGAGGACGGAATGCAGCATTTCCACGAATTCCTGCGCGCCGAGCTGGGGCTCGGACCAACGCGCACCTGAGCCGCAGCGAAGACGACGCATGCCGATGCGCTGGAGAACGCTGATCCGCGTCGACGAACTCGCACGCCGCCTCGACGCGTGCGTCGTCGTCGATTGCCGCCACGACCTGACCAATCCGGCCTACGGACCGACCGCGTGGGCCGATGCGCACCTTCCCGGCGCGTTCTTCCTGCACCAGGACCACGACCTCGCCGGCGAGCGCACCGGCACGAACGGACGCCATCCGCTGCCGGTGCGCGAGACGCTGCGCCGCAAGCTCGAATCGATCGGGCTGGCCGACGGCGTGCAACTCGTCGCCTACGACGAGAACGGCGGAATGTACGCGTCGCGCCTGTGGTGGCTGGCGCGCTGGCTCGGTCATCCGGAAGTGGCCGTGCTCGACGGCGGCCTGCCCGCCTGGCGCGCGGCCGGACACGCGCTCACGCGCGAGCCGCCGGTCGCGCAGGCGCGCGGCGCGCTGACGCTGGACGCCGCGCGCACCGCGCAGGTCGACGCCACGCAGGTGCTGGCGCAGCTCGGCGACGATCGAACGCGCATCGTCGATGCCCGCACGCCGGAACGCTGGCGCGGCGAGGTCGAGCCGCTCGATCCGGTAGCGGGACGCATCCCCGGCTCGGTCAATCGGCCCTACACCGAGAACCTGATGCCCGACGGCCGCTTCAAGGGGGCCGAAGCGCTGCGCGCCGAGTTCGACGCGCTGCTCGATGGACGCGACGCGCGCCGGCTCGTGCACCACTGCGGCTCCGGCGTGACCGCGTGCCATAACCTGCTCGCGATGGAGATCGCCGGCCTGCCCGGTGCGGCGCTCTACCCCGGCTCGTGGAGCGAGTGGTGCGCCGATCCCGCGCGGCCCATTGCCGCCGGGCCCGAGCGCTGACGATGGCGCGCCTCGTCTTCTTCGCCGGCCATGCCGGCACCGGCAAGACGACGCTCGCCAAGCGCGCGGTGCCGCTGCTGCACGCACGCACACGCGAGAGCTTCTGCATCCTCGACAAGGACACCGTCTATGGGACGTACAGCGCGAAGGTGATGGGCCTGCTCACCGGCGACCCCGACGACCGCGACAGCCCCACCTACCTCGAGCACCTGCGCGACCAGGAGTACATGGGGCTGTTCGAGATCGCCCGGGAGAACCTCGAACTCGGCGTGAACACCGTGCTGGTCGGGCCTTTCTCGCGCGAGGTGCGCTCGCATCGGGTGTTCGACCCGGCGGCGCTCGGTGTGCCCGACGATACGCGGGTCTCGGTGGTCTGGGTCGAGATCGACGAAGAGATGGCGAAGCAGCGGATCGTCGCGCGTGCGCACCCGAACGACCGCTACAAGCTCGCGCACTGGGACGAATACCGGAAACGTCGCTTCGTGCCCGATCCGGGCGAGTTCCCGCTGCTGATCCGGCACGACAACACGGTCTTCGATGCCCACGCGTTCGAGCTGCTCGTCGAGCGCCTGTGCGGGCTGCCGGTCGCGACGATCTGACACGTGCGCCGGGCAGCGCCCGCGCCGCGACATCGACAAAGCCTGCTCCTCGCACATCGACGGCGCACAATCGCTGCGCCGGCGCCTTCCCGCCGTTCCGGCGTCCGGCTCCCACTCCTCAGAGGAGCACAGCCATGAACCTGGCGATCCTGAATCGATTTCCCGTCGCAGCCGCCTGCGCAGCCGTCTTCGTGCTGTCCCCGGCGGCGGCGCAGGACATGAAGTTCGAACTCAGCGGAAAGAACGAGGTTCCCCCGGTGACGACCAGCGCCTCCGGCGAAGGGTCGTTCTCGGTGAAGCCCGACGGCGCGATCAGCGGCTCGGTGAGCACCAGCGGCATCGACGGAACGATGGCGCACATCCACGAGGGCGCTGCCGGCGCCAACGGCCCGGTTCGCGTTCCGTTGACGAAAGACGGCAACAAGTGGGTCGTACCCGACGGCACGAAGTTCAATGACGAGCAGCAGAAGGCGCTGAAGGAAGGCAAGCTGTACGTGAACGTGCACAGCAAGGCGCACCCCGGGGGCGAGTTGCGCGCACAGTTGAAGTGATCGAGGAAGTGAAGGGTGAAGGGGCCACCGATACGCCGCATGCCCGCGGGCATTCACCCTTCACCGTTCGCCCTTCCCTGCCTCTCGTGCCATTGCGCGAGCGATTCGTCCGGGTATTCGTCAAAGCGTCGGTCCCCGTCGCGCAGTTCGGGTTCGACCCAATTGGCCTTCGACGCCAGGAAGATGTGCGTACGCTCGGGAGGCAGCGGCAACGGGGTGTCGATCGCCGACGCGTGCGGATGCACGAGCTCCGGCCACTGCGGGTCGTACAGCCATAGCGCGCTGCCGCAGCGGCTGCAGAAGTTGCGCTGGCCGCTGCTCGTCGTGCCGTCTTCCATCCGCGCCCGATACACCGAAAGATGCTCGGCGCCCTCGACGCGCAGCGTGCTGCGATCGGCGCCGAGATTGATCGCATAGCCGCCTGCCCCCGCCGTCTTGCGGCAGATCGAGCAGTAGCAGCGCAGGAAGGGAACCGGCGACGGCGCGTCGACGACGAAGCGCACCGCCTTGCAGTGGCAGGATCCGGACAGTCTCATCGCTGCGCAGCCTCCGCCCGCAGTCGCGGTGTGCTCATCCGAGCGAGCACCGCAAATCGACAAGTATCAGCCGACTCGCGCGCGGTGCGCGCCTTCGCCGACGCGCTCACACCGGTATCTTGCTTTTTCGCAACCGTCGCGCGACTGGGCGTCTTTCCAGAACGCGCGAGCTGCGAGTATCGTGACCGAGGCTGGTGCCGGCGAGGAGCGACAAATGCAAGAGGACCTGGTCGAGCGGATCGCAAACAACCCCGAATACCAGGCACTGAAGTCCCGGCGAACGCGTTTCGGCTGGTGGCTGACGATCGCGATGTTGATCGTCTATTACGGCTTCATCCTGCTCGTCGCCTTCGACAAGGAACTGCTGGCGCATCGAATCGGCGATCACGTCACCACCTGGGGCATGCCGGTCGGCTTCGCCGTCATCATCTTCACGATCGTCATCACGGGCATCTACGTTCGGCGCGCGAACAGCGAGTTCGATCAACGCACCGAACGCATCGTGCGAGAGGCGCTGAAATGAGCCCCCGACAATCCGCACGACTCGCCGTCGCTGTCGCGCTGCTCGCCGCCTGCACGGCGGCCGCGGCCGCCGGTGGCGATCTCGGCCAGGCCGAGAAGCAGGCGACGAACTGGACGGCGATCGGCATGTTCGGCGTGTTCGTGCTGTTCACGCTGTTCATCACCAAGTGGGCGGCATCGCGCACGAAATCGGCCGCCGACTTCTATACGGCCGGCGGCGGCATCACCGGATTCCAGAACGGCCTGGCGATCGCCGGCGACTACATGTCGGCGGCGTCCTTCCTCGGCATCTCGGCGGCGGTGATGGCCAGTGGCTACGACGGACTGATCTATTCGATCGGATTCCTCGTCGGCTGGCCGGTGGTTACCTTCCTGCTCGCCGAGCGGCTGCGCAACCTGGGCAAGTTCACCTTCGCCGACGTCGCCGCGTTCCGTTTCGAGCAGGCGCCGGTGCGCGTCTTCGCCGCGGCCGGCACGCTGGTGGTCGTCGCCTTCTACCTGATCGCACAGATGGTCGGTGCCGGGCAACTGATCAAGCTGCTCTTCGGGCTCGACTACTGGATCGCCGTGGTAATCGTCGGTGTGCTGATGATGATCTACGTGCTGTTCGGCGGCATGACGGCGACCACCTGGGTGCAGATCATCAAGGCGATCATGCTGCTGGGGGGCGCGACCTTCATGGCCGTGATGGTGCTGATCCATTTCGGCTTCAGCCCGGAGGCGATGTTCGCCCGCGCCGTGCAGATCAAGACCGAGCTCGCTGCAGCCGCCGGCAAGGCGCCGGAGGAGGCGGCCGCGACCGGCCGTTCGATCATGGGCCCGGGCGGCTTCATCAAGGACCCGATCTCGGCGATCTCCTTCGGCATGGCGCTGATGTTCGGCACCGCCGGCCTGCCGCACATCCTGATGCGCTTCTTCACGGTGCCCAACGCCAGGGAAGCACGCAAGTCGGTGTTATGGGCCACCACGTGGATCGGCTATTTCTACCTGCTGACCTTCATCATCGGCTTCGGCGCGATCGTCTTCGTGCTCACCGAACCGGGCTTCCTCGACGCGAAAGGCGGCCTCATCGGCGGCAGCAACATGGCGGCCGTGCACCTGGCCGACGCGGTAGGCGGCAACATCTTCCTCGGTTTCATCTCGGCGGTCGCCTTCGCGACGATCCTCGCGGTGGTTGCCGGGCTCACGCTGTCGGGCGCCTCGGCGGTCTCGCACGATCTCTACTCGACCGTGATCCGCAAGGGCCAGGCCGACAGCGCCGCCGAACTGCGGGTCTCGCGCATCACCACCGTCGTGCTCGGCATCGTCGCGGTGCTGCTGGGCATCGCCTTCGAGAAGCAGAACATCGCATTCATGGTGTCCCTCGCGTTCGCCATCGCAGCATCGGCGAACTTCCCGGTGCTGCTGATGTCGGTACTGTGGAAGGACTGCACGACGCGGGGCGTCGTGATCGGCGGCTTCCTCGGCCTGATCTCATCGGTTGCGCTCACGGTGATCTCGCCCGCGGTCTGGGAGGCGACGCTCGGCTATCCGAAGGGCTCGGCGCCCTTCCCCTACGCGTCGCCCGCGCTGTTCTCGATGACGATCGGCTTCGTCGGCATCTGGCTGTTCTCGATCCTCGATCGCAGCGCTCGCGCGCGCATCGACCGCGCCGGCTTCCTCGCGCAGCAGGTGCGTTCCGAGACGGGAATCGGCGCCGCAGTCGCGTCGCGCCATTGAGGCGCGCGATGGCAGCGGGCGCGACCGACGGCGCCGACTGACCAGGGGCCGCGCAGATGGCCGGCCCTGTGGAGGGCGACGTCCGGCTCGAGACGCTCTCGCTCGTCACCGCGCGCGTGCGCGACGCGTACCTGCGCAGGCCGTTCTACGTCGACGGCGCGACCGACCTCGTCTCGGTGTGCCGCGAACTGTCGCAACGCGGGCTGACCAGCGCGCTGGTGCGCGACGACGAGCGGATCGGCATCTTCACCACCACCGACCTGCGCGACGCGATACTGCAGGCGCGCCCGCCGGGCGAGATCGCGGTGCGCGAGGCGGCGCGATTCGAGCTCGTCGACGTGCACCCCGACGCCGAGCTCTTCGAGGCGATGTGGCGGATGGTGCGTCACGGCGTGCACCGCCTCGTCGTTCGCGACGGCGATCGGGTGCTCGGCGTGCTCGGCCAACTCGACCTGATCAGCTTCGTCGCGAACCAGTCGCACATCGTCGCGCAGCAGATCGACGACGCCGCTTCGGTCGACGATCTGGAAGCGGCGGCGCGACGCGTGGACGCGATGACCATTGCGATGCACGACAGCGGTACGCGCGTCGATCGAATCGCCCGCCTGGTCGGCGAGCTCAACCGACGCCTGTTCGCCCGGCTCTGGTCGATGCTCGCTGCGGCCGAACTCGCCGCCGCCAGTTGCCTCGTCGTGCTGGGCAGCGAAGGACGCGGCGAGCAGCTGCTGAAGACCGACCAGGACAACGCGCTGATCGCGCGCGACGACCCGCCGCCCGCGACGCTGGAACAGGCCGCACGGCGATTCCACGATGCGCTCGCGCGCCTCGGCTATCCGCCGTGCCCGGGCGGCGTGATGGTGACCACTCCGGCATGGCGCCAGTCGCTCGCCGGCTACCGCGAGACGATGCGCCACTGGATCGACGGTTCGGACCCCGAGGGTCCGATGCATCTGGCGATCTTCCTCGATGCCGCGCCCGTCGCCGGCGATGCACGGCTGCTCGACGAGCTTCGCGCGTGGCTCGATGAAGCGCTGGTCGGCAGCGATGCGTTCCTTGCGCGCTTCGTCGCCCCGATCGATCAGTTCGATGACGGCGGCGGCTGGTGGACGCGGCTGATCGCGCGCCGCGACGACTCGCCGCTCGACCTGAAGAAGGCCGCGATCTTCCCGCTCGTGCACGGCGTGCGCGCGCTCGCGTTGCAGTACCGGGTGCGTGCACTGGGAACCGCGCAGCGCGTCGAGGCGCTCGTCGCCGACGGCCGGCTCGATGCGACGCTCGGTCGCGACGTGGTCGATGCGCTGCATTCGCTGCTGCAGTTGCGGCTCGACGCGCAGTTACGCGAGCGCGCGCTCGGCCACCCGCCGACCAACGAGGTGCAGCCCGGGCGGCTCGGTACGCTCGAGCGCGACCGGCTGCACGACTGCCTGGCCATCGTGCGCCGCTTTCGCGCATTCCTGCGCCAGCACTACCGGCTGTCCTCGTTGTGAGTGCGCCGCCCTCGTCCGTCGCGCGCCTGTGCGCGCTGTTCGCTGCCGGCTGGCTCGTCTTCGACTATCCGTTGCTCAGCCTGTGGATGGGCGATGCAACGCTGTTCGGCGTGCCTTCGCTGCCGGCGGCGCTGTTCGCCGCCTGGGGCGCGATCATCGCGGCGCTCGCCTGGATCGCCGAGCGCGACGATGGCTGAGAAGCTGTGAACGAATCCGCCGTGCTGCCCGTCGCGCTGGTGGTCGGCGCGTCCTTCGCTTACCTGCTGATGCTGTTCGCCGTCGCCGCCTGGGGCGACCGGCGTGCCGGCCAGGGACGCTCGGTGATCGGCAACGCCTGGGTCTACGCGCTGTCGATGGGCGTGTACTGCACTGCGTGGACGTATTTCGGCAGCGTCGGCCGCGCGGCCGATTCCGGCGTCTGGTTCCTGCCGATCTACCTGGGGCCCACGTTGGCGATGATCCTGGCCGGCGTCGTGCTGCGCAAGATCATTCGGATCGCGCGTGCGCACCGGCTGACCTCGATCGCCGATTTCATCGCCAGCCGCCACGGCAAGAGCCCGTCGCTGGCGGCGCTGGTCACGCTGATCGCCGTGATCGGCATCGTGCCGTACATGGCGCTGCAGTTGAAGGCGGTGGCCAGCGGCTTCACGCTGCTCACCGGAACCGACGACCTGCCGGCAGCGCTCGAGCCGTGGTGGCGCGACAGCACGCTGTACATCGCGCTCGTGCTCGCCGGCTTCACGATGATCTTCGGCACGCGCCATCTCGACGCCACCGAGCGGCACGAGGGCCTGGTTGCCGCGATCGCCGTCGAATCGGTCGTCAAGCTCGTCGCCTTCCTCGCCGTGGGCGCGTTCGTCAGCTGGAGCCTGTTCGACGGGCCCGGCCAGATCTTCGAGCGCTCGCTCGCCGACCCGGCGATCGGCGCGCTGCTCGCCGGCGACGCTTCCGCGCCCTTCGCCTACGACCAGTGGTTCGCGCTGATGCTGCTGGCGATGCTCTCGGTGATCCTGCTGCCGCGCCAGTTCCAGGTGATCGTCATCGAGAACGTCGACGAGCGCCATCTGCGACGCGCCTCGTGGGCGTTCCCGCTGTATCTGCTGCTGATCAACCTGTTCGTGCTGCCGATCGCGCTCGGCGGGCTGTTGCACTTCCGCGGCGCCGTTGCGAACCCCGAGACCTTCGTGCTGTCGCTGCCGATGTCGGCCGGCGCGCACGGCCTCGCACTGCTCGCCTTCGTCGGCGGGCTGTCGGCCGCCACCGGCATGGTGATCGTCGAAGCGATTGCGGTCGCGACGATGCTGTCGAACGATCTCGTCATGCCGCTGCTGCTGCGCACCCGGCGCTTCGGCCTGCGCGCGGCGCGCGACCTGACGGGACTGCTGCTGGGCATCCGGCGCGTCGCGATCCTCGCGTTGCTGCTGCTGGGCTATCTGTACTTCCGACTCGCCGGCGAGGCCTACGCGCTGGTGAGCATCGGCCTGATCAGCTTCGCGGCGGTGGCACAGTTCGCACCGGCGCTGTTCGGCGGCATCTACTGGAAGGGCGGCACACGCGACGGCGCGCTGGCCGGCTTGGCGGCGGGCTTCGCGCTGTGGGTCTACACGCTGATGCTGCCGTCGATCGCGCGATCGGGCTGGCTCGGCGCCGGTCTTTCCGGTTTCGTGCGCGACGGTCCCTTCGGCATCGGATGGTTGCGCCCGGAGCAGCTGTTCGGCATGACGCGGCTGGACGGCCTCACGCACGCGCTGTTCTGGAGCCTGCTGGTCAACGCCGGCCTGTACGTCGTCGTCTCGCTCGCTCGCCGCCCGTCGGCGCGCGAGGCGAGCCAGGCGATGCTGTTCGTCGACGTCCCGGCGCACGCCCACCCGGCCGGGGCGGGCGATGCAGCGTACGCGCCGGTGTTCTGGCGCGGCCGCGCGCGCGTGGCCGACCTGCGCGCGCTGGCCGCGCGCTTTCTCGGTCGCGAGGCCGCCGAGCGCCTGCTCGCCGACTACGCCGCGCGCACGGGCGCGGTCGCCGTCGAGGCGATTCCCGCCGATGCGCGCCTCGTGCAGTTCGTCGAGTCGCAACTCGCCGGCGCGATCGGAAGCGCGTCGGCGCGCGTGATGGTCGCCTCGGTCGTCGAGGAGGAGCCGCTGGCCGTCTCCGACGTTGCGCGCATCGTCGACGAAGCCACGCAACTGCGCGCGCACTCGCGCGAGCTCGAACGCGTCGGCGACGAACTGCGCGCGGCCAACGAGCAGCTGATGAGCCTCGATCGCCTGAAGGACGACTTCATGTCGTCGGTCACGCACGAGTTGCGCACGCCGTTGACGTCGATCCGCGCGCTCGCCGAGCTGATCGTCGACGATCCCGACATGGAAAGCGGCCAGCGCCAACGATTCGTCGGCATCATCGTGTCGGAAACCGAGCGCCTGTCGCGCCTGGTCGACCAGGTGCTCGACATGGCGAAGATCGAGTCCGGCAACGCCGAGTGGCACGACGACGAAGTCGACCTGCGCGCGCTGCTCGAGCGCGCCGTGCAGACCGCACGCCCGATGCTGCAGGAGCGCGGCGCGCAGATCACGCTGGCGATGCCGCCCGCGTTGCCGGCAGTGCGCGCCGACGCCGATCGGCTGATGCAGGTGATGATGAACCTGCTGTCGAACGCCGCGAAGTTCGTGCCGCGCGAAGGCGGCCGCATCGACGTGCGCCTCGATGCGGACGAGCGCGGCGTGCGCGTCGAGGTGCAGGACAACGGGCCCGGCGTGCCGCCGGGGCAGCAGGCGCTCGTGTTCGAGAAGTTTCGACAGGCCGACAGCGGGACGGCGAGACGCGAAGGCACCGGACTTGGGCTGCCGATCAGTCGCAGCATCGTCGAGCACCTGGGCGGAACGATGTGGCTGCATTCGCCGCCCGGGCGAGGCGCCTGCGTCGGCTTCGAGCTGCCGTGGAGGAAGACGCCGTGACGCACAAGGTCCTGATCGCCGACGACGAGCCGAACATCGTGATTCCGCTCGAGTACCTGATGAAACGCGAGGGCTACGAAGTGCTGCTCGCCGGCGACGGCGACCAGGCGCTCGAGGCGATCCGGCGCGAGCGCCCCGACCTCGTGCTGCTCGACGTGATGATGCCGGGCAAGAGCGGCTTCGAAGTCTGCCAGACGGTACGCGCCGACGAGTCGCTGGCCGGCGTGCGCATCGTGCTGCTCACTGCGAAGGGGCGCGATCCCGATGTCGCCAAGGGACTGGCGCTCGGCGCCGACGCGTACGTGACGAAGCCGATCTCGACGCGCGAGTTGGCCGCCCGCGTGCGCCAGCTGCTCGAAGGCGGAGCGTGACGCCGCAGACACGTCGCGCGATCGGCGCGCTTGGATTCGCGCTCGCGCCGGCGCTGGTGCTGGCGGCCTGGACGATCGGCGCGGGTGCCTTCTTCGCGTGGACGCTGGATCCTGACGAGCGGGCTCTGCTGATGCGCTGGCTGGCGCCGCGCGCGGCGATGCTGCTATTCCTCGGGCTGCTGCTTGCGCTCGCGCTCGGGCTCGTCGCACGCGCCGCATGGGAGCGCCGCATCGCCGCGCCGGCGCGGCTCGCCGAGCGCGCGCAGGCGCTGCTCGCCGGCGCCGCCGAAGGCGAGATCGAGCCCGACGGAAGCGCGCAAAACCGCGCGCTGGCGAGCGCCTTCAACGCGCTCGTGCGCCAGCGCGGCGAGATGCGCGCCGACATCGAACGGCGCGTGCGCGACGCCAGCCGCGAGATCGAACGCCAGCGCAGCCGGCTGGCCGCGCTGATGACCGAATTGGCGCAGAGCGTTGTCGTCTGCAATCTCGACGGGCGCATCCTGCTCTACAACCACCGCGCGCTGGAGCAGTTTCGGGGGCGATCGGACGCGCCCGCGCCGCACGGCGGCAGCGCGTTGATCGGACTGGGCCGTTCAATCCACGAAGTGTTCGATCCGGCGCTGATCGCACACGCGCTGCAGACGATCCGCCTGCGGATGCAGCGCGGCGACGAGCATCCGTCCGCGCAGTTCCTCACCACCGCGCGCGGCGGGATGCTGCTGCGCGCGCACATGGTGCCGGTGCGGGACGCCGACGACACGCAGTCGGCAAGCAGCGAGTCGTCCACGACGAAGTTCGGCGGATACCTGCTGATGCTCGAGGATGTGACCGAGCCCTTCGCCGACGCCTCGCTGCGCGATCGCACGATGCACGAACTGATCGAGGGTACCCGCGCGTCGCTCGGCAACCTGCAGGCCGCCGTCGAGATGATCGACTACCCCGACGTCGACGACGCGACGCGCGAGCGCCTGCGCGCAGTGATCCGCGACGAGGTGCACAGGATGGGCGCGCGCCTGCACGACGCCGCCGCACGCGACGTGCAGGCGCAGAAGACGCGCTGGCCGCTCGAGGACATGGCGGGCGCCGACCTGCTCGCCGCAGTCCGCGAGCGCATCGAGTCCAGCCTGCATTGCCGCGTCGACGCCGACGCGGTCGATGCCGCGCTCTGGCTGAAGGTCGACAGCTTCTCGCTGCTGCAGGCGCTCGTACACCTCGCCGCGCGCCTGGTCGACGAATACGCGGTGCGGGTGCTGCGACTGCGGCTGGCACCTGCGGGCGCGCGGGCGCATCTCGATCTCGTCTGGCAGGGACTCGCGTTGAGCACCGAAACGGTGACGGCCTGGGAAACCGACTCGATGCGCTCCGGCCCGCTGTCGAGCTCGCTCACCGTGCGCGACGTGCTCGAGCGGCACGACGGCGAGATCTGGTACCAGCGCGATCGCGCGCGGCACGAGAGCTTGTTTCGACTGCTGCTGCCGATCCCCGACGCATCGACCGCCCATGCCCAACGCGAGCCGGGCGCCGGTGCGCGCGGCGCAGCCGACTCGGCACGGCCGGCCGCTTCATCGGATGCGCGCGGCCCCCAGGAAAGCCGCCCCGAGTACTACGACTTCGATCTCTTTCGCGACGCGGGACCCACTCGCGCGCTCGCCGACCGTGCACTCGCCGAGCTGACCTGCACCGTCTTCGACACCGAGACGACGGGTCTCGATCCGTCGCGCGGCGATCGCATCGTGCAGATCGGCGCAGCGCGCATCGTCGCCGGCAAGCTGCGCCGCAACGAATGCTTCGAGCGGCTCGTCGATCCGCAGCGTGCGGTCTCGGCCGCGTCGGTCGCGATCCACGGCCTCGACGCCGCGATGCTCGCCGGCCAGCCGAGCATTGCACAGGTGCTGCCTCTGTTTCACGCGTTCGCGCGCGACTCGGTACTGGTCGGTCACAACGCCGCCTTCGACATGCGCTTCCTGCGCGAAGCCGAGGCCGAGGCGGGCGTCGTCTTCGACCAGCCGGTGCTCGACACGCTGCTGCTGTCGGCGCACGTGCATCCGCAGCAGCCGTCGCATTCGCTCGAAGCGCTCGCCGCACGACTCGGCGTCGCGCTGTCGGGACGGCACAGCGCGCTCGGCGACGCGCTCGTCACCGCGGAGATCTTCCTGAAGCTGGTTCCGCTGCTCGAGGCGCGCGGGGTGCGCACGCTGCAGCAGGCGCTCGATGCCGCGCAGCAGACCTGGCACGCGCGCCTGCGCTATTGAACGGCGCGCGCGGGCATCGGCGCCTGCGCCCGCTTCGGCAACGCGTTTCAGTGCCCGTGCGCGAAGGATCCGAACAGCGCGATCAGGCCGACGCCGCCGAGCATCAGCGCGAACTGCCAGAACCACTCGCCATCGCGGCGCGTCTCGCGGTGCAGGCCCGGGATCAGGTCGGCGAGCGCCACGTAGACGAAGCTCGCCGCGGCGACGACGAGCACGTAGGGCAGCAACGCACGGCCGTGCTCGAGAGCGAAGTAGCCGACTACCCCTCCGATCACTGCCGCAGCGCCGCTGAGCAGGTTGTAGACGAGCGCGCGCCGGCGTGTGTAGCCCGCGTTGATCAGCACGATGAAGTCGCCGATCTCCTGCGGGATCTCGTGCGCGGCGATCGCCGCCGTCGTGATCCAGCCGAGCGCCGGATCGGCGAGAAAGGCCGCGGCGATCATCACGCCATCGGCGGTGTTGTGGATCGTGTCGCCGACCAGCACCACGAGTCCCGCGGGACCGGCTTCGTCGCGGTCGTGCCCGTGATGGTGCCCGTGGCCATCGTGCTCGTGATGGTGACTGTGGCGCAGCACCGCGAATTTCTCGAGCGTGAAGAAGGCGATGATGCTGGCCAGCAGCGCCCACGAAAGCGAATGAAGATCGACGCCCGATTCGAAGGCCTCGGGCAGCAGGTTCAGGATCGCCGATCCGAGCAGCAGGCCCGCCGACAGGCTCACCAGCCTTTGCACGACCGCCGCCAGCAGCGACAGCGACAGCCACGCGGCAATCAGCACGCTCGCGGCGCCCGAGAGCAGGGTAGCGGCGACGATCGCCGCGAGCGTCGAGGACACGGTCAGTGCGCCTGGTCCCAGTTCGCCCCGACGCCGCACTCCACTTCGAGCGGAACCGCGAGCGTCGCCACCGCGCCCATCATCCGCGGCACCTGCTCGCGCACCGCGTCGAGTTCGTCGTCGGGCACCTCGAGCACGAGCTCGTCGTGCACCTGCAGGATCAGCTTCGAGCGCAACGCTTCGCGTTCGATCCAGCGCTGCACGGCGATCATCGCCAGCTTGATCAGGTCGGCAGCCGTGCCCTGCATCGGCGCGTTGATCGCCGCACGTTCCGCACCCGAGCGGCGCGGGCCGTTCGGGCTGTTGATCTCGGCGATCCACAGGCGGCGCCCAAGCGCGGTCTCGACATAACCGTTGCGTCGCGCGCGCTCGCGCGTTTCCTCCATGTAGCGCGCTACGCCGGGATAGCGCGCGAAATAGCGCTCGATGTAGTTCTTCGCCGCGGCACGCTCGATGCCGAGATTCGACGCCAGGCCGAAGGCGCTCATGCCGTACATCAGGCCGAAGTTGATCACCTTCGCGTAGCGGCGCTGCTCGAAGCTGACGTCCGCCGGCTCGACGCCGAAGATCTCGGCTGCGGTGGCTCGATGCACGTCCATGCCCTGCGAGAAGGCGTGCAGCAGGTTCTCGTCGCCCGAGATGTGCGCCATGATGCGCAACTCGATCTGCGAGTAGTCGGCCGAGACGATCTTCGAGCCCGCCGGCGCAACGAACGCTTCGCGGATGCGCCGGCCCTCGGCGGTGCGGATCGGGATGTTCTGCAGGTTCGGATCGCTCGACGCGAGCCGGCCGGTGACCGCCACCGCCTGCGAATAGCGCGTGTGCACGCGCCCGCTGCGCGCGTCGACCATCTTCGGCAGCTTGTCGGTATAGGTGCCCTTGAGCTTGGACAGCGATCGCCAGTCGAGCACGATGCGCGGCAGCGGGTAATCCTGCGCGAGCTTCTCGAGCACGTCCTCGTCGGTGGACGGTGCGCCGCTCGCCGTGCGCTTGAGCACCGGCAGCCCGAGCCCCTCGTAGAGCACCTCGCACAGCTGCTTCGGCGAGCCCATGTTCAGCGGCGCGCCCACCAGCTCCACCGCCTGTCGCTCGAGCGCGTACATGCGCTGGCCAAGCTCCTCCGACTGCTTCGTCATCGCCTCGGCGTCGATCAGCACGCCGGTGCGCTCCATCGTCTGCAGCACGCGCGAGACCGGCAACTCGATCTCCCGATACACGTACTCGAGTTTCGGGTCGGCGGCGATGTCGGGGTACAGCGTGCGGTGCAGGTGCATCGCGACGTCGGCGTCCTCCGCCGCGTAGCGCGTGGCCGACTCGAGGTCGACCTGCGCGAACGGAATCTGCTTCGCGCCCTTGCCGGCGACGTCGGTGTAGCGGATCGTATGCCGGTCGAGATGGCGATCGGCGAGCGAGTCGAGATCGTGGTTGCGATGCGCCTCGAGCACGTAGCTCTCGAGCAATGTGTCGTGTGCGATGCCGGCCAGCCGGATGCCGTGATTGGCGAGCACGTGGGCGTCGTACTTCAGGTTCTGGCCGACCTTCGCGCGCGTCTCGGCCTCGAGCCAGGCGCGCATCCGTTCCAGCACGTGCTCGCGCGACAGCTGCGTCGGCGCGCCTGCGTAGTCGTGCGCCATCGGCACGTAGCACGCTTCGTAGGGCTCGACCGCGAGCGACAGGCCGACGATCTCGGCGCACATCGGATCGAGCGACGTCGTCTCGGTGTCGAAAGCGACGAGCTCGGCGGCTTCGATGCGCCGCATCCACCAGTCGAGCCGCTCGTCGTCGAGCACGGTCTCATAGCGCAGTGGCGGCGCGGGCGCGCGCGCCGGCGCCGCGGCATCGGCCAGCACCGGGCCGGCGCCGGCTTGCGCCTCGAGTGCATCGCCGCCCGCGCTCGACGCGCTCGACGCGCTCCTCGCGGCCGGCGCGACCGCGCCCTCCCCGTCGATCTCGCGCAGCCAGCTGCGAAAATTGCACCGCTCGAACAGCTCGCGCAGTTGCGCGCGATCGGCTTGCGCGAAGGCGAGCGAACCCTCGATCGACTCGACCTGCGGCGCCAGCTCGCAGTCGGTCTTCACGGTGACGAGCCGGCGCGCCGTCGGCAGCCAGTCGAGCGCGTTGCGCAGGTTGTTGCCGGCCGCTCCGCCCACCTCGTGCGCCTGCTCGACGAGCGCATCGAGCGACCCGTATTGCCCGAGCCACTTCGCCGCCGTCTTCGGCCCGACCTTTTCGACGCCGGGCACGTTGTCGACCGAATCGCCGACCAGCGTGAGCCAGTCGACGATGCGCTCGGGCGCGACGCCGAACTTGGCCACCACGCCGTCGCGGTCGAGCCGCTCGCCGGGGCCGCCGTCGCGCGTCATCGTGTTGACCAGCACGACGTCGTCGTCGACGAGCTGCGCGAGATCCTTGTCGCCGGTGGAAACGATCGTCTTCATTCCGCGCGCGCGCGCCTGCGCCGCGAGCGTGCCGATGACGTCGTCGGCCTCGATGCCGTCGATCATCACGAGCGGCCAGCCGAGTGCGCGCACGATCTCGTGGATGACCGGAATCTGCCGCGAGAGGTCGTCGGGCATCGCCCTGCGGTTCGCCTTGTACTCGGGATACCAGTCGTCACGGAAGGTCTTGCCCGGCGCGTCGAACACGACGGCACCATACGTCGCGGCCGGGAAGCCGTTCGGTTTGCCGTCCGCACGCAGACGCCGTAGCATCGCCACCATGCCGTAGACCGCGCCGGTGGGCTCGCCCGACTTGTTGCGCAGATCCGGAAGCGCATGGAAAGCGCGATACAGATACCCCGAGCCGTCAACCAGCAGAAGCGTTTTCTTTTCGGACATGTCCAGCAGCAAGCAGGTGCCGCAGTTGCGCGCGATCGAAAGCCCGGAGCGGTCGACGTCGCTGAAGGCGCGCGAGTCATGGCATATCTTTGGAATTATCTCAGAGTTCGTCGAGGCCACCGAACGCCTGTCCGACGTCCGACCGGCCGTGTCGATTTTCGGCAGCGCGCGCGTGCGTGCCGGTCACCGCTGGTACGAAACCACCGTCGATGTAGCGCGGCGCCTGTCCGACGCCGGCTTCGCGATCATTTCCGGCGGCGGCCCGGGCATCATGGAGGCGGCGAACCTCGGCGCGCATAGCGGCAAGTCTGCGTCGATCGGGCTGAACATCCAGTTGCCGATGGAGCAGGCCGGCAACGAATACCAGGACATCTCGCTGAACTTCCGCCACTTCTTCGCGCGCAAGGTGGCCTTCGCGAAATACGCCACCGCGTTCATCGCCGCACCGGGCGGCTTCGGCACGCTCGACGAACTGTTCGAAGTGCTCACGATGGTGCAGACGCGGATGGGCAGGCGCATTCCGGTCATCCTGATGGACGCCGCGTTCTGGGGCGGACTGCTCGACTGGATTCGCGCGCAGCTGGTGGGCAACGGCCTGATCTCGCCCGGCGACATCGACCTGATCCAGGTGATCGACGATCCCGCCAAGGTGGTCGAGGCGATCTTCGACTTCTACCAGACGCGGGGCTTCGTGCCTACCGCCGACGAACGCGAACGAATGCTCTATCTGTAGTCCCCCGATGGCCGTGTTCACCTTCGTTGCGCGCGATGTGCTCGCGCGCTGGCTCGCGCGCTACGACATCGGAGACCTGGTCGAGCACGAAGGCATCGCTTCGGGCATCGAGAACAGCAACTGGTTCGTGACGACCACTGCCGGGCGCTACGTGCTCACGCTGTTCGAGCGGATGTCCGCACAGGAATTGCCGTTCCACCTCGGTCTGCTGCATCGGCTGGCCGCCAGCGGCATCCCGTGTCCCGACCCGGTTGCCGACCACAACGGCGTCGTGCTCCAAACGCTGATGGGCAAGCCGGCCGCGTTGTGCAGCCGGCTCGACGGGCAGCCCGAGATGCAGCCGGGCCCCGCGCATTGCGCGCAATTGGGCGAAACGATCGCGCGCATGCACCTGGCCGCCGTCGGCTACGCCGGGCGCGCGCCGAACCCGCGCGGACTGGCGTGGTGGCAGTCGGTCGCGCCGCAACTCGCCTCGCACCTGGCGCCGGCACAGGCTGCGTTGCTGGCCGACGAAATCGCGCATCAGCAGGCCTTCGCGGCGAGCGGGCGCCTCGCATCGCTGCCTGCGTCGGCCGTGCACGCCGACCTGTTCCGCGACAACGTCTTCTTCGACGCGCAGGCGCGGTCGCCGCGCCTGGTCGGCGTCATCGACTTCTGGTTCGCCGGCATCGACGCCTGGCTCTTCGATCTTGCGGTCGCAGCCAACGACTGGTGCACCGACGACAACGAGCGCTTCGACGCCGAACGACTCGCCGCGCTGCTCGACGCCTACCGGGGCGTGCGCCCGCTGCAGCCCGTCGAGCACGACGCCTGGCAGACGATGCTGCGCGCGGCCGCGCTGCGCTTCTGGATGTCGCGCCTGCACGACCTGCACTGCCCGCGCCCTGCCGAGATCGTCGTGCCGAAGGATCCCGCACGCTTCGAGCGCATGCTGTTGCTGCGCCGCGCCGAAGCGCCGGCGCTGCACTAAGCCCTGCCGACTCCCACCGAATTCTTTACCGAGCCCGTCCCGCCGGATGCACATCGTCCCCTTGCCCGCGCGCTCCGGCTGGCGCTGGGTGATGCGCGGCTTCGAACTGCTGCGCCGCCAGCCGATCGCACTGCTCGCCATCACGTTCCTGAACCTGCTGCTGCTGTCGCTGTCGGTGCTCATCCCCTTCGTCGGCTCGATCGCCCCGCTCGTGCTCGCGCCGGCGTTGATGGTCGGGCTGATGCGCGCGGTGCGCACGGCCGACGAAGGCCGCATGCCGCTACCGTCGATGCTGTTCGCGGCATTCCGCGAGGACGCCGGCCGCGCGCTGCGCCCGCTGCTGCTGCTGGGCATCGTCAACGCGGTGGCGACCATGCTCGCGCTGGCGCTGGCGGCGCTGTTCGACGGCGGGGCATTGATGCAACTGGCCGCCGGCAGCCTGGAAGAGGCCGAATCAATTGCGCTCGACGAGGTCTCGCTGTGGCTGGCGGCGGCCGCCTTCGTAACCGCCTACCTGCCGGTGCAGATGGCGATGTGGTACGCGCCGCTGTTCGTCGCCTGGCACCGCGTGCCGCCGGTGAAGTCGCTGTTCTTCAGCCTGCTGGCCGTCTGGCGCAACCGCGGCGCCTTCCTCGTCTACGCGATCGGCTGGTTCGCCATCGCCTTCGCCGGCTCGCTCGTCGTACGCGCGGTGCAGGGCGCTTTCGGCTCGCATCCGTTCGTGATGTCGATGATCCTGTCGCCGTTGTCGCTCGCGCTGATCACCGTGATCTACTGCTCGTTCTGGCCGACCTACCGCGAACCGGTGAGCGATTCCGCCGGCGAAGCCGTCGACGGCACGGCGCCCGACCTGCGAGCCTGATGTCCGGCTCGACCCGGCGCGTTCAGCCGCAGGGTTCGAGCCGCGCAACCGAAAGCGCGAGCCACTTCGTTCCTTCGCGCTCGAAACGCACCTGCGCGCGCGCATCGTCGCCGCTGCCTTCGAGGGCGACGATCACGCCTTCGCCGAAACGCGCGTGCGCGACGTTCTGCCCGACGCGAAATCCGGTGCCTCGGCTGGCGTCTTCGTAGACCGGCGGCGCGAAGGCCTCGCGCCCGCCGGTGTCCGCGCGCCCGCGCGCGCCGGTGCGCCAGCCCTGCGACGCAGGGGCGCTGGTGGCATTCCAGCCGAACGACGATGCACCATCGCGCCCGCCTTCCGGCCGGAAACGCGGCCCGAGCCACTTCAGCAGCGCCGGGGGCAACTCGTCGAGGAAACGCGAGCGCAGGTTGTAGCGCGTATGTCCGTGCAGCATCCGCGTCTGCGCGAACGACAGGTACAGGCGCTTGCGCGCGCGCGTGATCGCCACGTACATCAGCCGGCGCTCTTCCTCGAGGCCCTGCGGATCGGCGATCGAGTTCTCGTGCGGAAAGAGCCCTTCCTCCAGGCCGGTGAGGAACACCGCGTCGAACTCGAGTCCCTTGGCCGAATGCACGGTCATCATCTGCACGGCATCGGCGCCTTCGCCCGCTTGGTTCTCGCCGGCTTCGAGCGACGCGTGCGCAAGGAAGGCCGCCAGCGGCGTTATCTGCACGGCGCCGGGCGCGACGAGCGGATCGGTCGGATCCTGCGACGCCATCGACGCCATCGACGCCGGCGACCCGGACGAGCCCGACACGCCGAGGTTGGCTGGCGTGCCCACCGCGATGCCTTCCTCGGCAACGAAACTGGCGGCCGCGTTGACCAGTTCGCGCAGGTTCTCGACGCGCTCCTGCCCTTCGCGCTCGTTGCGGTAGTGCGCCACCAGCCCGCTCGCCTCGATCACGTGCGCGACGACCTCGGGCAGCGGCAGCGCCTGCGTGTCGGCGCGCAATCGCGCGACGAGATGCACGAAGGCCGCCAGTCGCGCGCCACCGGCTCCGGCCACCGACGCGGCCGACGCGAACAGGCTCGTGGCGCTGCGCCGCGCCTGGTCCTGCAGCGACTCGAGCGTGCGCGCACCGATGCCGCGCGCCGGAAAGTTCGCCACCCGCAGGAACGCGCCGTCGTCGTCGGGATTCTCCATCAGCCGCAGGTACGCCAGCGCATGCTTGACTTCGGCGCGTTCGAAGAAGCGCAGCCCGCCGTAGACCCGGTACGCGATGCCCGACGAGAACAGCGCGTGCTCGAGCACGCGCGACTGCGCGTTCGAGCGGTACAGCACGCCGATGTCGCTGCGCATCCAGCCCTCGGCGACGAGCGAGCGGATCTCCTCGACCAGCCATTGCGCTTCCTGCGCATCGCTGAGCGATTCGCGAACGCGCACCGGCTCGCCCTCGCCCGCGTCGGTCCACAGGTTCTTGCCGAGGCGGTTGCGGTTGTGCGCGATCAGCGCATTGGCGCAGTCGAGGATGTTCGCGTGCGAGCGGTAGTTCTGCTCGAGGCGGATCAGGTGGGTGACGCGGAACTCGCGCTCGAAGGCCGCCATGTTCGCCACGCGCGCGCCGCGAAACGAATAGATGCTCTGATCATCGTCGCCGACGGCGAACAGCACCGACGACTCGCCGGCGAGCAGCTTCAGCCACTCGTATTGCAGCGTGTTGGTGTCCTGGAACTCGTCGACGAGGATGTGGCGAAAGCGCGCGCGGTAGTGCTCGCGCAGCGGCGCGTTGCGCGACAGCAGCTCGTGGCTGCGCAGCAGCAGCTCGGCGAAATCGACGACACCCTCGCGCTGGCACTGCTCGTCGTAGGCGGCGTACAGCTCGACCATGCGCCGCGTGTGCTCGTCGTAGGCCTCCACCGCCGCCGCGCGCCGGCCCTCGTCCTTGGCGCCGTTGATGAAGTGCTGCAGCGATTTCGGCGGGAATTTCTCGTCGTCGACGTTCAGCGCGCGCAGCAGCCGCTTGATCGCCGCGAGCTGGTCCTGCGAATCGAGGATCTGGAAGGTGTGCGGCAGCCCGGCGTCGCGATGATGTGCGCGCAGCATGCGATTGGCCAGCCCATGGAAGGTGCCGATCCACATGCCGCGCGGCTCGATCGGCAGCATCGCCGACAGCCGAGTGAGCATCTCGCGCGCGGCCTTGTTGGTGAAAGTGACGGCGAGGATGCCGTGCGGGCTCACCTGCCCGGTGGAGATCAGCCAGGCGATGCGCGTGGTGAGCACGCGCGTCTTGCCGCTGCCGGCGCCGGCGAGCACGAGCGCGTGCTCGGCCGGCAGCGTGACCGCTTCGCGCTGGCGATCGTTGAGCTGCTCGAGGAGTCTCAGCGCTGCGCTCTGCGGGGTTTCAGCGTCGGGTGGACTTGCGCGTGCGCTGCGACCACACGGGTTGGCGCGGCGTGAGACCGCCGTGGCGGATTTCCACGCAGCGATTGACCCATCGAACGGACTCGTCGGCGTAGTCGACGATCGGCGCATTCGAGCCGTGACTGACGCGAACGATGCGATGGCTCTGCACGCCGAAGCGCTCGAGCAGCGTGGCGACGGCCTGCGTGCGGCTCATGCTCAGCTGCACCGCTGCCTCGGGTTCCTCGACCGGATTTGCATGACCGGAGACGATCAGCGTGCCGCCTGGGCCGGTATTGAAGCGCTCAGCCTGCTCGCGAATCAGCTGCAGGTACTCCTCGCTGACGCTGGTGCAATCCCCTTCGAAGTAGACGCGCACGGTCGACTCGGCACTGTCTTCGGGAGCGGCCGGGCGACGAGCGGCGCCGGCCGGGGCCGCGGGGGCGACACGGCGCTTGGTGGAGGCATCGGCCTCCGCGACGGGCGAAGTGCGGATTTCGGAATGCAATGCGCTCTCCTTCTGACGACGTAGGATGCCGAATCGCAGGCAGGGCGTTGCGCCGAGCCGCCGGCAGGGCCGCGCGCCGGCGTGAACGCCGGAACGGAAATCGGAAACGGGGAAACCGCAATTTTACCAAATCGGACCGCTCGCCGCTGAGGCGGCGGCGAGCACTGGCGGCCGGCTCGCTATCATTCGAGTTTCCCCGCGAGCGCAACACCATTTCCCCCGACAGCCGCAGGCGCCAGTGGCAGGCGCTCGTCGCATGCATTGCCATCATCGCCGTCTGGGGCGCGAACTTCTCGGTGCAGAAGGTGGTCTTCGAGGCTGTCTCGCCCGCCGGATTCCTGTTCGCGCGCTACCTTGTCATGCCGGCCTGCGCGCTCGCGCTGCTCGTGCACGTCTACGGGCGGCGCTTCCCATCGGTGCCGCGCGCCGACCTGCTCGCGCTCGCCCGACTCGGCTTCTTCGGCCATGTGCTGCACGTGGGCACCGTCACCTACGGCATTCACTGGTCGACCGCTTTCTCCAGCTCGCTGATCCTCGCCTGCGGGCCGGTTTTCACGCTGCTGATCCTGCGCGTCTCGGGCATCGAGCGAATGACGCGGGCGCAAGTCGCCGGCGCCGCAATCGCCTGTGGCGGCGTGCTGGTCTTCCTGTCCGACAAGCTCTTCGCCGGCCGGTGGAGCGCCGGCGCCGGCGATCTCGTGCTGCTCGTTTCGGCATCGTTCTTCTCGTACTACACGGTGGCATCCAAGCCGCTGATCGAGCGCCACGGAGGCGTCGTCGTGATGGCCTACGCGACGCTGCTCGGCGCGGTGCCGATCGTCGCGCTCACCGCGCCGGCTGGCCTGCGCGTCGACTGGACGGGCTTCGGGCCGTGGATCTGGCTCGGGCTGCTGTTCGCGATCGTCGTTTCGGCCTTCGTCGGCTGGCTCGTCTGGGGCTGGGTCAACGCGGTGCGCGGCGTCGCCCGTACGGCGCCGATGATGTACGGCATGCCGCCGGTGGCCGGGCTGATTTCGTGGATCGCCGTCGGCGAAGCCTTCACCGCGACGAAGATCGCCGGCGCGATGATCGCGCTCGGCGGCGTCGCGCTCGCGCAGTTCGCCGGCAGCGCGTCGCTGCCGGCCGCGTTCAGAATGCGTCTTCCCAGCGTTCGCTCAGCCGCATCGCGCAGGTGATGATGCCGACCATGCTGTAGGTCTGCGGATAATTGCCCCACAGCGCGCGCGTGACGGGGTCGATGTCTTCCGAAAGCAGGCCGAGCGAATTGCGATTCGCCAGCAGGTTCTCGAACAGCTCTCGCGCACGCGCGCGCTCGCCGATCTGCGCGAGCGCCTGGATCCACCAGAAGGTGCAGACGATGAACGCCGTCTCGGGCATGCCGAAGTCGTCGGGCTGCGCGTAGCGCAGCAGGAAGTCTCCGCGGCGCAACTCGCGCTCGATCGTCGCCACCGTCGAGTGCAGCCGCGGGTCGTCGCGCTTCAGGAAGCCGAGCGGGCCGAGCAGCAGCAGGCTTGCATCGGGATCGCGCCCGCCGAAAGTGGACGCGAAGGCGCCGATCTCTTCATTCCACGCGCGCGCCTCGATCGCCGCGCGGATCTGCTCGGAGCGATCGCGCCACCATTCACGTCGGTCGGCCAGGCCAAGGTGCGCGGCGATGCGTTCGAGCCGGTCGCACGCAGCCCAGCACATCACCGACGAGAAGGTGTGCACCGCCTCGCGTCCGCGATATTCCCAGATGCTCGCGTCGGGCCGCGCGTGGTTCAGCCACGCCTGGTCGCCGAAGTGTTCGAGCGCCTCGAACAGCTCGCGACCCGCCGGACGCGCGAGACGCCGGTCGTAGAAAGCGTGCGCCACGGCCAGGATCGCCGAGCCGTAGACGTCGTGCTGCGCCTGCAGCCACGCGAGGTTGCCGATGCGCACCGGAGCATGCCCGCGATAGCCGCGCAGCGCCGGCGCCACCGCCTCGTCGAGCTGCGTTGCCCCGCTCATGCCGTACACCGGCTGCAGCGTACCGTCGGTGGCATCGGTGACGATGTCCTCGAGATAGCGCAGGAAGCGCTGCATCGAGCCGGTGGCGCCCAGCCGGTTCAACGCGTCGACGGTGAAATACGCGTCGCGCAGCCAGCAGAAGCGGTAATCCCAGTTGCGCTGCGTGCCGGGCGCCTCGGGAATCGACGTGGTGAGCGAGGCTACGATTGCGCCGGTGTCGTCGAAGGTGTTCAGCTTCAGCGTGATCGCCGCGCGAATCACCGCATCCTGCCATTCGAAGGGAATCGCCAGGTTGCGTACCCAACGACTCCAGTAGCCGCGCGTCTCGTCGTACAGCCGTCGTCCGGTCTCACGCGGGCCGCTGGTCAGCGTCTCATCGGGCCCGAGGATCAGCGTCAGGTCCTCATTGACGCGGATCCACGCGCGTTCCATCACCTGCGTGATCGGCGCATCGGTGGTCAGTCGCAACGGATACGACGCAAGCTGCGCGCGGATGTGATGGCTGCCGAAGGTCATCGACGGGCGGTCCGCCCCGTAGTTGCATCTCGGCGCGAAGACCACGCGCAATCGCGGCCGGCCCGCGATGCGTCGCACCATGCGCACCAGCGAAACCGGTGCGAACACGCGCCCGTGCTGGTAGAAGCGCGGGCAGAAGTCGATCACCTCCAGGCGCTGCCCGGAGCGATCGGTCATCGTCGTGCGCAGGATCGCCGTGTTGCGCAGGTACTCCTGCGAGATCGTCTCGACGTTCTCCATCTCGATGGCGAAGCGGCCGTCGCTCGCGTCGTCGTCGAGCAGGCTGCAGAACACCGGGTCGCCGTCGAAACGCGGCACGCACATCCACGAGACGACGCCGCGCTCGTCGACCAGCGCGCCGATGCGCGAGTTGCCGATGACGCCGGCGCGCAGTCCGACCGGAGGACGTTCGCCATCCGCCGACGTCTGCGTCGCCGCAGCAGGCGCAACGCCCGGCTCAACGTTGCTCATCGATCCCGTTTTCCGTGGTGACGATGCCCGGCGCCCGGCACGCGCCGGAGACGATGCGCTCGAGGCCGCGAAACGCGAGGTCGCCGGCAAGCACGTGACGCACCGGAACTTCGTGCTGGCGCGCCGCGTAGCGGCCCTTGTCGTCGAAGGCTTCAAGGAACGCCTCGTGGTCGAAGCCCGCCCCCAGGCCGTCGAGTACGCCGCCGGTGAGCCAGACGCCTCCGTCGGCGCCGAAGGCCAGGCACAGGTCGCCGGCGAAAGCGCCGAGCAGGCGAGAGAACCAGCGCGCCGCCTGCGCGGCTGCGCGATCGCCGTCGGCAACGAGCGCGGAGATGCGCGGTGCGGGGAGCAACGTGTCGGCGCCCGCCTGCCAGGCGTACAGCAACCCCAGGCCTTCGCCGCTAAGAAGCCTCTCCCACGAGACGCGACTCCAGCGCGCACGCGCGGCGTCGCGCAAGCTCTCGAGTTCAGGGCGATGCCCGGCAAAACCCATGTGCCCGGCCTCGCTCGCGAGCACGCGTTCCAGCGCGCTGCCGGTGTCGAGCAGCGCAGCCGCGCCGAGCCCGGTGCCGGGACCGATCAGCAACCAGTGCCCCGAACCGGAAGCGCCCTCGCGCAGCACCTCGAAAGCGTCGCTTGCCAGCGCGGGCAATCCCGCCGCCGCAGCGACGAAGTCGTTGACGAGCCGCAACTCGTCCAGGCCGAGCGCGCGGCGGAGGTCCTGCACGTCGAAGGCCCACGGACGATTCGTCATCCGCAGGCTCGCACCGCGGATCTGCAGCGCGATCGCGATCGCGGCGCGGCCGGCGCGTTCGGGCTGCATTCGCTCGAAGGCCTCGACCGCATCGCGCAGCGACGCGAAATCGTCGGCCGGCCAGCGGCCGATCGGACCGGTGCCGGTGTCGGAGCGCCAGCGCGCGAAGCGCGCATTCGTGCCGCCGATGTCGGCGAACACCCACGAATCGGCGCGCATCTCGCGCGCCGGGGCGATAGCGTCAACCACGCCGTCGACGCGTTTGCGATTCGGGTCGGGCATGGGCCCAACTATACGTCCGAAGCGCACAGGCGCAGCCGCAAGTCCCGCTCGGAGCGAAATCCAAGGCCATTCGACGCTGGCGTATATTCAGGCGGCATATGTTCCGCACGCTGAGACTGTCGCTGCGCTTCGTCGTGCCGCTGGCCATCGCGCTATTCCTGATGGCGCTTCTGGTCGTGCCCTGGATCGATACGTTGACCACGCGATGGTTCGTGCGCGACGTCGAGATCCGCGCTCAACTCGTAGGCAACTCGATCGACGACGCGATCACGACGCCGCTGTTGGCGGGCAACTATCCGGCGATCGAGCAGCGCTTCGAGCGCACGATCAGCGACGAACGCCTGTTCGCGCTCGGGCTTTGCCTGCCCGACGGCAAGCTCGCGGTGCACACCGAGCCATGGCCGCCGGCGCTGGACTGCAAGCGGGTCTCCGATCCGCGCGCGGCACGCATGCTGTCCGAGGAAGCGCTGCACGTCACGGTGCGACCCGTCACGCGCGACGGCCAGGAGCTCGGCCGGCTCCTGATCGTCCACGACATGAGCTTCATGCAGCGGCGCAGCGCCGACACGCGCTTCTGGGTGATCGGACTGTTCGTGATGGCGGGGCTCGTCATCGCCGGCATCACCGTGCTCGTCGCGCAGATGAGCCTGCGCGGCTGGGTGGCGGGCGTACGCGAGATGCTGCGCGACGAGACGCTGCGCTCGCCGGCGGCGCCGGCCTCGCCCGAGCTCGCGCCGCTGGTGGGCGACCTGCGCGAGATGCTGCGCGACATCGAGAGCGAGCAGCGCCTGCACGACGACATGACGCTGCACTGGACGCCGCACACGCTGCGCAAGCTGCTGCGCGAGCAACTCTCCGGCGACGAGATCATCGTCGTCTCGAACCGCGAGCCGTACATCCACGAGGCAGGACCGAACGGCCCGGTCGTGCGCCGGCCGGCCAGCGGCCTGGTCACGGCGGTCGAGCCGGTGATGCGCGCGTGCTCGGGAACGTGGATCGCGCACGGCAGCGGCTCGGCCGATCGCGAAACGGTCGACGCGCGCGACCACGTCGGCGTGCCGACCAGCGATCCGTCGTACACGCTGCGCCGCGTCTGGCTCACGAAGGAGGAGGAGGAAGGCTATTACTACGGCTTCGCCAACGAGGGAATCTGGCCGCTGTGCCACATCGCGCACGTGCGGCCCGTGTTCCGCAGCTCCGACTGGGAGTATTACCAGCAGGTGAACCGGCGCTTCGCCGACGCCGTGATCAACGAGGCGAAGACCGAGGACCCGGTCGTGCTCGTGCAGGACTATCACTTCGCGCTGGTGCCGCGCTACGTGCGCGAGCGGCTGCCGCGCGCGACGATCATCATGTTCTGGCACATTCCGTGGCCGAACCCCGAATCGTTCGGCATCTGCCCGTGGAAGCGCGAACTACTCGAGGGGCTGCTCGGCAGCGACATCCTCGGCTTCCACACGCGCTACCACTGCAAGAACTTCCTCGAGACGGTCGACCGCTTCGTCGAAGCGCGCATCGAGTACGAATCGTCCACCGTCACGGTCGGCGGAAGGCCCACGCGCGTGGAGGCCTATCCGATCTCGATCGCGTGGCCCGAAGCGCCGCCTGCGGGTACGGTGGAGGCCGCGCGCGCCGAAGTCTTCGCGCAGGCCGGACTGCCCGCGACGCATCGGCTCGCGGTCGGCGTCGACCGCCTCGACTACACGAAGGGAATCATCGAGCGGATGCGCGCCGTAGAGCGGCTGCTCGAACTGCATCCGGAATGGATCGGCCATTTCACGCTGATCCAGATCGCCGCTCCTTCGCGCTCGTCGCTGGAGGAGTACCAGCGCTTCGAATCGCAAGTACGCGAGATCGCCGCGCAGATCAACGCGCGCTTCGACTCGCGCGGACCCGAGCCGGTGCGCCTGCTCATCGAGCACCATGACAGCGCATCGGTGTTCCAGCACTATCGCGCGTGCGACGTGTGCGTCGTCACCAGCCTGCACGACGGCATGAACCTGGTGGCCAAGGAGTTCATCGGTTCGCGCGACGACGAGCGCGGCGTGCTCGTCCTCAGCCAGTTCGCCGGCGCGGCCCGCGAGTTGCACGAGGCGCTGATCGTGAACCCGTATCACATCGACCAGGTCGCCGAATCGCTGCACAGCGCGCTGACGATGCCCGAGAGCGAGCAGCAGGCGCGCATGCGCAGCATGCGGCAGCTGGTGCGCGAATTCAACGTGTTCCGCTGGGCCGGACGCATGTTGCTCGACGCGGGACGGCTGCGCCGACGCGCACGACTGCGCGCGCGACTGGGCGAGGACATGCAGGAGCTGTCGGCATGAGCGCGGCGCTTGCGCCGATCCTCGGCAGTGTCGGCGATGCCGCGTTGCGCGCGCTGCTGTCGTCGCCGGCGCTGGTCGCCTTCGACTTCGACGGAACGCTGGCGCCGATCGTCGAGCTGCCGCCGCTGGCCCGCCTGCAGCCGGAAGTCGACGCGTCGTTGCGCGCGCTCGCCGAACGCACGAACGTGGCGATCGTCTCCGGGCGCGGCATCGCCGACCTGCGCGAGCGCGCCGACATCGCTTCGATCCGCCTGATCGGCAACCATGGCAACGACACGCTGCTCGGCGACAGCGCGGTCGCGCAGCAGGCGCGGCGCACGATGGCGTCGTGGCGCGAGCAGTTGCAGCAGGCGATCGATCGGCACTTCGGCGCCGACGGCGGCGTCGAGATCGAGGACAAGCAGGCCACGCTGAGCATCCACTTCCGGCGCGCGGCCGATCCGCTGCAGGCCGAGCGCGAACTGCACGCGATGATCGCCGCGCTCGAACCGACGCCGAAGACGATCGGCGGCAAGTTCGTCGTCAACGTGCTGCCTCCGGGGGCGCGAACCAAGCTCGAGGCGCTGCGCGACCTGGCCGACGAACTCGGCATTTCGCAGGTCGCCTTCGTCGGCGACGATGTCACGGATGAGATTGTGTTCGCAGCCGCTCCCCCGTCGTGGCTCACCGTGCGCGTGGAGCCGCAGGGTCCGAGCGGTGCCCGCTTCGCGCTCGACTCGCAGCACCAGATTGCGCGACTCATCGAGCGGATCATCGAGCTGCTGCCCGCGGCGCCCGCCGGCCGGTCGCGTTCCTCTTGATGTCGCGCAAGGAAACCGGCGCGCGCAGCGCCCTACAGTGACGGGTTGATCCCGACGAGTCCCGTGCCCCGCGTACCGGCCGATCGATGTTCCCGCCCCTCCGTCGATCGCCGCGGCGATCGCACCGGCTCCGGCGCCGAGCGCTGGCGTTTCGAAACGCTGCTCAGCGCGCCGCACCGGTTGGCCTTCTTCACCGGCATGGCGCTGCTTGCCGCCGCGTCGCTGTGGTGGACGACGATTCTCCTGCTGCGCTCGCTGGGCGACGCGCCTCCTTCCTTCATCGTCCCCGCCGGCGCCGCACACGCGCTGCTGATGGGCGGCGCCTTCATGCCGATGTTCTTCGCCGGCTTCCTGTGCACGGTCGCTCCGCGCTGGTTGCAGGTCGCGCCGGTGAACGCGGCATCGCTGCTGCCGCTGGCGAGCGCATGGACCCTCGGATGGACGATCTTCGTTGCGGGCGCGCAGTTCGATGCGCGCATCGCGGCAACCGGACTGGCGATCGTCGCGTTGTTCTGGAGCGCGTTCGTCGTGCGCATTCTTCGCATGATCGCCGCATCGCGCGCCCCCGACCGGCTGCATCTGCTCGTCATCACCGGCGCGTGCGCGATCGGCGCGCTCGCGTTCTGGATCGGAGCCTGGGCGCTTGCGACCGGGGAGCCTGCGTGGTTGCCGCTCGCCGAGTCGGTGCTGCTGCACGGCTTCCTCGCGCCGGTGTTCGTCGCGGCGCTGCACCGGATGGTGCCCTTCGTCCACGTCGCCTCGCAGACGATCGAGCGGCGCTTCGGCAACACGCCGCTGGCGCTGCTGGTCGGCGCATTCCTGCTGCAGCCGATCGTGCTGGCGATCGCCGGCGACGCGTCGATCGCCCGCGCGGTGCACGCGATCGTTTTCGTCGTCGACGCGACGGCGGCGGCGCTCGTCGCGTGGATCGCCCTGCGCTGGCGCGCCCAGCAGAACCTGCGCATCCGCCTGCTCGCGATGCTGTTCGGCGCCCTCGCCTGGCTGGCCGTCGCTTTCACGCTGCAGGCGGCCGACGCCTTCGCGCTCGCGTCGGGACAACCGTCTGGCGGCCTTCGACTCGCTGCATTGCATGCGCTCGCGATGGGCTTCTTCGCGTCGACGATGCTGGCGATGGTCAGTCGCGTCACCTGCGGACAGGCTGGTCGGCTGCTGTCGTCCGAGCACATCGTCTGGTGGCTGTATCTCGCCCTGCAGGCGGCCGTCGTGCTGCGCCTGGCCGCGGCAGCACTGCCCGCGTGGTCCACGCCGCTGGTGGCCGCCACGCTCGTCTGGACCGCAACGATGCTCGTCTGGTCGGTGCGCTACGCCGGTTGGTACGGGCGCCCGCGCACCGAAGCCCGCGCCCGCTGATTGCGCATCCCCTGCAAGGAGATTCCCACCGATGACCGCCTCCCGAGAAGCGGCGCGAAAGCCCGAGCTCGTCTGTCCGGCCGGGTCGCTGCGCGCGCTCATGCTCGCCGTCGACGCCGGCGCCGACGCGGTGTACATGGGCCTGAAGGACGCGACGAACGCGCGCAACTTCGCCGGACTGAACTTCGATCTCGCACAGATGCGCAGCGGCATCGACTACGCGCACGCGCGCGGCCGCTCGGTGCTGATGGCGCTGAACACCTACGCCGACGCGCGCGAGCCGTCGCGCTGGTGGCGCGCGGTCGACACGGCAGCGGAACTGGGCGCCGACGCACTGATCTGCGCCGACATCGCGGTGCTCGGCTATGCCCATCGCACGCATCCGCAGCTTCGCCTGCACCTGTCGGTGCAGGCGTCGGCGACCACCTACGAAGCGATCGAGTTCTACCGCGAGCGCTACGACATCCGCCGCGCGGTGCTGCCGCGCGTACTCACGCTGTCGCAGGTGGCACACCTGGCGCGGCACACGAGCGCCGAGATCGAGGTATTCGGCTTCGGCAGCCTTTGTGTGATGGTCGAGGGCCGCTGCGCGTTGTCATCGTATGCCACCGGCCAGTCGCCGAACACCGCCGGCGTATGCTCGCCGCCCTCGGCGGTGCGCTGGGAGGACACGCGCGACGGCGTTCAGGCGCGGCTGAACGGCGTGCTGATCGACCGCTACGCGCCCGACGAGCCGCGCGGCTACCCCACGTTGTGCAAGGGCCGCTTCGACGTCGAGGGCACGCGCGACTACGCGCTCGAGGAGCCGACCAGCCTGAACACGCTGGCGATCCTGCCGCAGTTGTTCGACATCGGCATTTCTGCCATCAAGATCGAGGGACGCCAGCGCAGCCCGGCCTACGTCGAGCAGGTCACGCGCGTGTGGCGATCGGCGATCGACGAATGCGCGGCAAAGCGCGAGCGCTACGGCGTGCAGCCGCAGTGGATCGCAGCGCTCGGCCGCTGGTCGGAGGGGCAGCAGCACACGCTGGGCGCCTACGACCGGCCGTGGCGTTGAACGGGGAGCCGAAGGTGGACGCAACGAATCAGGCGCCGCGGCAGCGAACGCGCATCAGCGTGGGGCCGCTGCTCTACTACTGGCCGCGCACGGCGGTCATCGAGTTCTACGCCCGCGTGGCCGACTCTGCGGCCGACACGATCACGCTGGGCGAGGTCGTCTGCTCGCGCCGGCACGAGTTGAAGCTCGCCGACTGGCTCGCGCTGGCGCGCGACCTCGCTGGCTGCGGCAAGGAAGTCGTGCTCGCCAGCCAGGCGCTGCTCGAATCGGAGGCGGAGTTGCGCGAGATGCGCGCGATCGCCGGACAACGCGAGTTCCTGGTCGAGGCCGGCGACGCGTCGGCGCTGCGCACGCTCGCCGGTCACCGCTTCGTGCTCGGCCCGCACGTGAACGTCTACAGCCGCCCGGCGCTCGAGGAGTACGCGACGCTGGGCGCCGTGCGCTGGGTAGCGCCGGTCGAGCTCGACCTCGAGGCGATCGCCCGCATCGATCCGCCGGACGCGCGCGTGAACGGCGGGGCCGGCGGCACCGAACCGATCGAAACCGAAGTCTTCGCCTTCGGACGCCTGCCGCTGGCCTTCTCCGCCCGCTGCTTCACCGCACGCCACTATCGGCTGAGCAAGGACGAATGTGCGTTCCGTTGCATCGAGCATCCCGACGGACTGCTGCTGGCCACCGACGAGGGCGAGGCGTTCCTCTCGCTCAACGGCATCCAGACACAATCGGCCGCGCTGCACTGCCTGATCGCGCAGCGCGAGGCGGTGCAGGAGGCCGGCATAAGCCGCCTGCGTCTTTCGCCGTGCTCGGCGCATTTCGACGAAGTGATCGACTGCTTCGACGCGGTCTACAACCGCGGACGCGACCCGCGCGAGGGACTCGCCGCGCTGCGCGCGCTGCCGCTGCCGGGCGAACTGGTCGACGGCTTCGCCCGTCACGCGCCCGGCCTGCAGAGGATCGACGCATGAACCCGCACACGACCACCCTGTCGCGCGCCGGCGGCCTGCCCGTGCCGGCGCCGCTGCGCCGCCTGGTGGCGCGCCTGCCGATCGCACCGCCGTCGATCGCGTTGGCGCTCGCGCTCGATCGCCTGCTGCTGCCGCGCCTGTCGGCCGACGACGTCACGCAGTTGTCGGGGCGCATCGTCGAGATCGAGGTGCTCGACCTCGGGATCCGCTGCCGCGTGTCGCTGGGCGCACGCGGCTTTCGCGCCGCGCCCGATCGGGGCGCGGCCGCGTTGCGCGTCGCAGCGCAAGCGCCGAGCTACCTGCGGCTGCTGCGCGGTGAGGAAGACGCCGACCGCCTGTTCTTCGAGCGCGCACTGGTGATGGAGGGCGACACCGAATACGGGCTCGTGCTGAAGAACACGCTCGACGCGATCGGCCCGCTGCTGACGGTGCCCGCGGCGATGCGCTGAAGCGCGCGCCGACCACGCGCTGAAGCGCTCGCCGATATACTTTGCCGCCTCGCCCCGCGAAGGAAGCTGCGAAGCGGCTCAGTGCATGCCCGACGGATTCATCCTCACGCTCTCGTGTCCCGACCGACCGGGGATCGTACACGCGGTCTCCGGCTTCCTGCTCGAGCACGGCGGCAACATCATCGAAGCCGCGCAATACGACGACCGCGACACGGGCCTGTTCTTCATGCGCACGCACTTCGAGGCGGGCGCGAACGAGTCGGCCGAGTCGCTGGCGCAGGCCTTCTCGCCGATCGGCGAGCGATTCGCGATGCGCTGGCGCTTCTTCGATGCCGCGCGACCGTCGCCCACGCTGATCCTCGTCTCACGGCTCGGGCACTGCCTGAACGACCTGCTGTTCCGTCACCGCTCCGGCCTGCTGCCGATCGACATCCGCGCGGTGGTCTCCAACCACCGCGATTTCTACCGGCTCGCCGCCTCGTACGACATTCCGTTCCACCATCTTCCGGTGACGACGGCGACGAAGGAACGCGCCGAGGCGCGGCTGATGGAGGTCGTCGAAGCCGAGGGAATCGAGCTGGTCGTGCTCGCGCGCTACATGCAGATCCTCTCCGAGGACGCGTGCCGGCGCCTCGAAGGACGCGCGATCAACATCCACCATTCATTCCTGCCCAGCTTCAAGGGCGCGCGGCCGTATCGGCAGGCGCACGAGCGCGGCGTGAAGCTGATCGGCGCAACCGCGCACTACGTCACCGGAACGCTCGACGAAGGACCGATCATCGAGCAGGACGTCCAACGCGTGGACCACTCGATGGGCGTGGACACGCTCACCGCGATTGGCCGCGACGTCGAGAACGTGGTGCTCGCGCGCGCCGTCAAGTGGCACGCCGAGCGGCGCATCGTGCTCAACGGCGCCAAGACGGTCGTGTTCCGCTGACCGCCTGCCGAGCGCATGCCCTCGCGCCGGCCCGCCGGATCGGGGTCCGCGAGGCTGATACGATGAAGGCGCACGAACGAGAACCACCGGCAACCGGCACGGCGGCGATCCGCTTCGAGGAGGAACGGCGATGGGCGGAATGGATCCGGCGATCGACGACACCGCGCACCGCAAGGCGAGCGTCGACACGCTGAACTATCAGAGCGGCTTCGGCAACGAATTCGCCACCGAGGCGCTGCGGGGCGCACTGCCGGTCGGACGCAACTCGCCGCAGCGCTGTCCGTACGGGCTGTATGCCGAGCAGCTGTCGGGCAGCGCGTTCACCGCACCGCGCGGCGCGAACCGGCGCAGCTGGCTGTACCGCATCCGGCCGGGCGCCACGCACGGCGCGTTCCGCCGCATCGACGACCGCGCGATCGTCAGCACTTTCGGCGACATCGAGACGCCACCCAGCCCGTTGCGCTGGGACCCCTTGCCGCTGCCGCAGCCCGGCGAGCCGGTCGATTTCGTGCAGGGCCTGTACACGATGGCCGGGCACGGCGATCCCGCGGCGATGAGCGGCTGCGCGATCCACCTGTATTGCGCGAACGCGTCGATGCGCGAGCGCTTCTTCTACGACGCCGACGGCGAACTGCTCGTCGTACCGCAACTGGGCCGGCTGCGCCTGCGCACCGAGCTCGGCGTGCTCGACGTCGCGCCGCAGGAGATCGCGGTGATTCCGCGCGGCGTGCGCCTCGCCGTCGATCTGCCCGACGCGCAATCGGCCGAGCAAGGCGCCCGTGGCTACGTCTGCGAGAACTTCGGCGCGCCGTTCCGCCTGCCCGATCTGGGCCCGATCGGCTCCAACGGCCTGGCCAATCCGCGCGACTTCCTCGCGCCGGTGGCCGCCTACGAGGACGTCGAAGGAGACTTCGAGATCGTCGCCAAGTTCCTCGGGCACCTGTGGTCGGCGCCGATCGATCACTCGCCGCTCGACGTCGTCGCCTGGCACGGCAACTGCACGCCGTACAAGTACGATCTGCGCCGCTTCAACACGATCGGCTCGATCAGCCACGACCACCCCGATCCGTCGATCTTCCTCGTGCTGCAGTCGCAATCCGATACGCCCGGCGTGGACGCGATCGATTTCGTGATCTTCCCGCCGCGCATTCTTGCGATGGAGAACACGTTCCGCCCGCCCTGGTTCCATCGCAACATCGCCAGCGAGTTCATGGGACTGGTGCACGGCGCCTACGACGCCAAGCAGCAGGGCTTCGTGCCGGGCGGCGCGAGCCTTCACAACTGCATGACTGCGCACGGGCCAGACACCGAAACCTTCGAGAAGGCGAGCGCGGCCGACACGACGAAGCCGAACTACATCCGCGACACGATGGCGATCATGTTCGAGACGCGCCTGCCGATTCGCCCGACGCGACAGGCGCTCGACGCGCCGCAGCGCCAGCGCGACTACATCGCCTGCTGGAGCGACCTGCGCAGGCACTTCGACGACCGGCGCCGCTGACCGGCGGCGAGCGAGGCGCTCGGTGACGAACGACGACCGGCTCGACGAAACGCACGACCCGGCGCTGCGCAGCTGGGTCGCCTCGGCCAACGAGCCACAGACCGACTTTCCGATCCAGAACCTGCCGTTCGGCGTTTTCCGCCGGCGTGGCGAACGCTGGCGCGGCGGCGTGGCGATCGGCGACCGCATCCTCGACCTCGACGCCGTCGCCGCATCGGTTGCGATGGAAGGCGATGCTGCGATGGCGCTCGATCGCGCTCGCGCCGAAACGCTCAACGAGCTGATGGCGCTCGGCGCGCGACCGGCGAAGGCGCTGCGCCTGGCGCTGTCCCGCCTGCTGCGCAAGGGCTCGCCGCACGCCGCAGACGCAACGCGCTGGCTGCTCGCGCAGGACGATGCCGAATACCGCGTCCCGGCGCGCATCGGTGACTACACCGACTTCTATGCATCGGTGCATCACGCGACGAACGTCGGGCGCCAGTTTCGGCCCGACCAGCCGCTGCTGCCGAACTACAAGTGGGTGCCGATCGGCTATCACGGCCGCGCATCGTCGATCGCCGTCAGCGGACAACGATTTCACCGTCCGCGCGGCCAGATTCGTCCGCACGGCAGTGAGCAACCGTTCGTGTCCGCTTCGCGTCGGCTCGACTACGAACTCGAAGTCGGCGTCTGGATCGGCGCCGGCAACGCTACCGGCGAGTCGATCGCCATCGCCGACGCCGAGCAGCACGTATTCGGCCTGTGCCTGCTCAACGACTGGTCGGCGCGCGACGTGCAGGGCTGGGAGTACCAGCCGCTGGGGCCCTTCCTGTCGAAGAGCTTCGCGACGACAATCTCGCCGTGGATCGTCACACTCGACGCGCTGGCGCCGTATCGCGTCGGTTGGCAGCGCGACATCGGCGACCCGCAACCGCTGCCCTATCTCGACGACCCGGGCAACCGCGAGCACGGCGCGATCGACCTGCAACTGGAAGCGTGGATCGAGACGGCAGCGATGCGCCAGGCGAGCGCCGTGCCGGTGCGTCTTTCACACGCAAACTTCAGCGACGCGTACTGGAACATCGCGCAGATGGTCGCGCATCACACGATCGGCGGCTGCAACCTGCAACCGGGCGACCTTTTCGGCAGCGGCACCCAGTCGGGACCGAACGAAGACGAAGGTGGCTCGCTGCTCGAACTGTCGCAGGGCGGCAAGCGCCCGCTGATGCTCGCCGGCGGCGAGACGCGCAGCTTCCTCGAAGATGGCGACACGGTGATCCTGCGCGGCTGGTGCCATCGACCCGGCTTTGCGCGCATCGGCTTCGGCGAATGCCGCGGCACGGTGCTGCGGGCCCGATAGCGTCGCGAGCGTCGCCCGCTACGACATCATCGCCGCCACGTGGCCGGCGATGACCTGCTCCTCGTCGGTCGGCACCACCCAGACGGCCACTGCGGAGTCGTCGGCGTGCGTGCGCGGGCCGTTCGCGCGATTCAGCGCGCCGTTCAGCCGCACGCCCATCCAGCCCAGCAGCGCCGAGATCTGGCGGCGCACGCGCTCGCTGTGCTCGCCGATGCCGCCGGTGAAGACGAGCGCATCGCAGCCGCCGATCGCCACGGCGGTGGCGGCGATCTCCTGCGCCGCACGTTGGCAGAACATCTCGATGGCGAACGAGGCGCGTGGATCCTCGCTCGCTTCGAGCTCGCGCATGTCGCCCGACAGGCCGGAGATCCCGAGCAGCCCGGAGTCGCGGTGCAGGCCGCGACTCAGCGCCTCGACGTCGACGTGCAACTGCTGCTGCAGGAACAGCAGCACCCCTGGATCGAGATTGCCCGGACGCGTGCTCATCACGAGTCCGTCGAGCGTGCTCAGCCCCATCGACGTGCGAACCGAGCGGCGCTCGCGCATGCCGCACACGCTCGCGCCGCTGCCCAGGTGCGCCACGACGACGCGCGCGTCGGCCGCAGCACCGAGCAGTTGCGGCAGCTTCTGCGCGATCCACTCGAAGGACAGTCCATGGAAGCCGTAGCGACGGGCGCCGCGCTCGCGCCACGAGGCGGGCAACGGCATCGTCGTGTGCAGTGCCGGCTGCGTGGCATGGAATGCGGTGTCGAAACACGCGACCTGCAGGGCTTCCGGAGCGAGCGACTGCATCGCGCGCACGCCGGCGATGCCGAAGCCCTGGTGCAGCGGCGCCAGCGGCGTGAGCGACTCGATCAGCGCAAGGACTTCGTCGTCCACGCGCACCGGGCGGATCAGGGCCTGCCCGCCGTGCGCAATGCGATGGCCCACCGCTTGAAGTGCCCCGAGCGCGCCGGCTTCGCCCACATGCGCGAGCACCGCTTCGAGCGCGGCGCGTGAATCGATGCTGCCGGACAACCGGCGTTCTTCGCGCTGGCCGCCTGCGCCACGCCACGACAGCACCGCAACGTCGGGCAGGCCCGAGACCTGGCCGCGTAGCCGCTCGATGACCTCGCTGCGGCGCGGGCCGCGGTCGTAGGTGGCGAACTTGATGCTCGACGATCCGCTGTTCAGCACCAGGATCGTCATCGAATCACCAGTCGATGGTCTGCGCCATGTCGGCGGCGGCGCTGCGCATCGCCGGCAGGAACTCGAGCGCCTCGTCCAGGCTCAGCCGCGACACCGGAGCATGCAGCGACAGCGCGGCGACGACGCGGCCGTCTGCATCGACCACCGGCACTGCCAGGCAGCATACGCCGGGCAGGTATTCCTCGCTGTCGGTGGCGTAGCCCTGCTGCTGCACGCGCGCGATGTCGGCTTCGAGCCGCGCCGGATCGTCTAGCGTTTGCGGCGTGTGCCGGATCAGCGGGCACTGCCGGATCAGCCGCTCGCGCGAACGGCGCGTCATCGCGCCGAGGAAGATCTTGCCGCTGGCCGAAGCGCACAGCGGAATGCATGAGCCGGCCGACAGCGAAACGCGCAGCGGCCAGTCGGCTTCGACGCGCTCGAGGTAGACCACCGAATGACCGTCCGGCACCGACAGGTTGCACGTCTCCCCGGTCTGTTCGACGAGCTCCTCGAGGATCGCGCGTCGCGCCGCGCACGACGGCGAATTCAGCAGCACCGCGCCGGAGAGCCGGGCGAGCCGTCGGCCGATGCGATAGCGCTTGCTGCCCGGCTCGCGCGAGACGAGGCCGGCGTACTCGAGCGTGGACAGGATGCGGAACACCGTGGGCTTGGGCAGCCCGAGCGCCCGGCACAACTCGGCAAGATGCGGCGGATCCTCGCTCTCGGCGATGGTCTCCATCACGCGGATCGCTCGCAGGATCGCCGAGCCGGCGGGTACTTCGGCCGACTTGTGCGACGCGTCTGCGGACGGCTCGACGAATGTCGAGACGATTTGCGGATTTCTCATGGCCACGCCATTATGCAGAAAACACGACGGACGTTTCCCCACGACGAGGACGAAAATGTACGAGCGAATCCTGGTACCGGTCGACGGCTCCCGCTTCTCGGAAGAGGTGTTGCCGTATGCGCAGTGCGTCGCGCGCGCCACTGGCGCCAAGCTCGCGATCGTGCGGGTGCAGGAACGCGAGTCCGCCGACGAGGAAGCAACGCGGCAGCTGAACGCGCTCGCCGATGCGCTGAAGGCCGAGGCGCGCACGGTGCCGGGGCGCGGCAACGTCGCCGCCGCCATCCTCGAGGAAGCGGCCCGCGTGCGCGGCACGCTGGTGGCGATGACCACGCACGGACGCAGCGGCCTCGCCGAGGCGATCCTCGGCAGCGTAGCGCACGATGTCGTTCGCACCGGCCACAACCCGGTGCTCGTTTATCGTCCGCGCGGTCGCGCGCAACCCGGGCACGAGCCGCTGCAGATCAACACCGTGATGCTGCCGATCGACGGCAGCGGGCACTCCGAATGGATGGAGCAGCAGGCCGGCGAATGGGCGCGCGCGTTGAAGGCGCGCCTGCTCGTCGTGCAGGTCATCTCGCCCGAAGCCCGCCCCGACCCGAACGTGCCGGCCAACGACGCGCTCGAAAGCTCCTATGTGCGCTCGCACGCGGTCGATCTCGGCCGACGCTACGGCGTCGAGGCGAACTGGGAAGTGCTTCACGGCGATCCGGTCGATGCGATGTCCAGGTTCATCGGCGATCGGCGCGACATCCTCGTCGTGATGGCCACCCGCGGGCGCTCCGCGCTGCAGGCGGCGGTGCTCGGCAGCGTCACCGCCGGGCTGCTGCGCGAAGGCAAGGCGCCGATCGTCGTGCGCGTGCCCTGATGGCGCGCTGAAGCATCGCTGACGCGCCGGTTGCGCATCATGAAGCTCGATGCCGCCGACCTGCGCAGGCTCGAAGAGGCGCGCGAACTCCTCGAGCGGCCCGGTCTTGCCGCACGGCTGAGCGACTTCCTCGGCGGCCCGATCGAACGCACCGTCGACCTGCTGCCGCCGTCGCTGCGCAAGCGGCTGGGCATCATCACGCATCACGCGTTGCAGCGTTCGGTCGACGCGGCCGCACGCACGCTCGAACCGGGTCGCCGCCAGGCCAGTCCGCGGCTGCACAAGCTGCTCGGCTCGGTGAGCGGTGGCGCCGGCGGAGCGCTGGGCATCGCCGGGCTGTCGATCGAAATCCCGCTGTCCACCGTGCTGATCATGCGTTCGATCCTCGACGTCGCGCGCGCCGAAGGCGAAGACCCTGGCTCCACGGACACCCGAATGGCGGCGCTCGAAGTGTTCGCGCTCGGTGGAGACTCGCCGCGCGATGACGCTGCCGAGTCGGGCTATTACGCCGTACGCGCAGTGCTCGCGCGCGCCGTCAGCGAAGCGTCGCGCTACGTCGCGCAACGCGGCGTCGCGCAGGAAGGCGCGCCGGCGATGGTGCGGCTCATCGCGATGGTCGCCACGCGCTACAAGATCCAGCTCACGCAGAAGGCGGCCGGCATGCTGGTTCCGGGCGTCGGCGCCGCTGCAGGCGCGGCGATCAACCTGCTCTTCATGGATCACTACCAGACGATGAGCCGCGGCCACTTCGCAATCCGCGCGCTCGAGCGTCGCTACGGAGCCGAGACCGTGCGCCATGCGTATCGCACGCATCGGCGGCACGCCGAATCGCCGTTCGTGGTCGACGAGGCGGCATGATCCGGCGGGCGGCCGCGCAACGGCTCGCGCGCTCGCGCCGCCCGCCGCGTCGTGGGCCCGCCAACACGTCACTCGTCGCGCTCCCTGCCGTCGTCGCCTTGTCCGCCGCGCTCGCCGCAATACCGGCAGTCGCGCAATCGCTCGAGCCGGTCACGGTCACCGCCACGCGCAGCGCACAGCGCGCCTTCGACGTTCCGGCCTCGGTCGACGTCGTCGGCGTCGACGAAATCCAGGCGCAACGTCCCGGTGTGAACCTGTCGGAAGCGATCGGTCGCGTCCCGGGCGTCCACGTGCAGAACCGGCAGAACTACGCGCAGGACCTGCAGGTCTCTTCGCGCGGCTTCGGCGCACGGGCGAGCTTCGGCGTGCGCGGCGTGCGCCTCGTGCAGGACGGAGTTCCGCTGACGATGCCCGATGGACAGGGACAGACCGGACTGTTCGACCTCGACAGCGCCGAGCGCATCGAGGTGCTACGCGGGCCGTTCGCCGCGCTGTACGGCAATTCGTCAGGCGGACTCGTCACGGTATTCACCGAAGATCCGCCGCAGCGGCCCACGCTCGGGCTGCGCGCCGACGCGGGCAGTTTCGGCTCGCGCAAGCTCGGCGCCGAGTTCGGCGCAACGGTGGGCGCGTTCGGCGCACGCGCCGACGTATCGCGCTTTCGCACCGACGGCTGGCGCGCTCACAGCCGCACGAGACGCGACCTCGCCAACGCGCGCCTGGTCTGGTCCGACGACGCCGGACGCTTCGCGCTCAGCGCAACGGCGCTCGACCAGCCCGATACGCTGGACCCGCTCGGCCTGACGCGCGCCCAGCTCGCACGCGATCCGCGACAGGCCGGCACCGGCGCACTCGCCTTCGACACGCGCAAGAGCATCGCGCACAACCAGATCGGCGCCGACTGGCAGCGGCGCCTCGGTGACGGCTCCACGTTTCGAATGCGCGCCTACGGCGGCGAACGCACGCTGCGCCAGTTCCTTGCATTCAGCGGCGCCGCGCCGGGTTCCTCGGGGGGCGTCGTCGATCTCGATCGCGGCTTCGGCGGACTGAACCTGCAGTGGACGAAGAGCGTTCGCACGGCCGGCGGCCGCATCGATGCGACGCTGGGCGTCGACTACGACCGGATGAACGAGCGACGCAAGGGCTTCGTCAACGACGCAGGCGCCGCCGGCGCCTTGCGACGCAACGAGTCGGACACCGTACGCGACTTCGACCAGTACGCCGTCGTCGAGTGGTGGATCACGCCGCAATGGAAGCTCGCCGGCGGCGCGCGCCGCTCGAGCGTGCGCTTCACGGTGCGTGATGCCTTCGTCGGCGCGACGAACCCCGACGACTCGGGATCGCGCAGCTATTCGGCGACGAGCCCGGTGATCGGCGTGCTGTACGCGCTGTCCGACGACGCGAACGTCTACGCATCGGTCGGCCGCGGCTTCGAGACACCGACCTTCGCCGAACTCGCGTATCGACCCGACGGTCGGCCCGGCCTGAACTTCGGCCTGCAGGCGAGTCGCAGCACGAACCACGAGCTCGGCCTGAAGTGGCGCGCGAGCGCAGGCACGCAGGCGAAGGTCGCCTTGTTCCGCACCGATACCGACAACGACATCGTCCCGGATGCGAACGTCGGCGGGCGCACCACATTCCGCAACGCCGCGCGCACCGCGCGTCGCGGCATCGAGCTCGGCGTCGAAAGCAACCTCGGGCGTGGTTTTGCCGCCTCGCTCGCGTGGACCTGGATGCAGGCGCAGTTCCGCGACTATCGCGCGCTCGACGCAACCGTGCTGTCGGACAAGCGCTTGCCCGGCGTGCCGAAAGCCTCGCTGTTCGCCGAGGCGACGTGGCGCCATGCAGCGAGCGGATTCGTTGCCGGCGCCGAGGCGTCGTGGAACGGCAAGGTCTTCGTCGATGACGCGAACTCCGAACATGCCGACTCGTACGCGGTGGCGAACCTGCGTGCCGGCTTCGAACTGCTCACCGCAGGGTGGCGCATCGAACCTTTCGTGCGCATCGACAACGTCTTCGACCGGCGCTACGTCGGCTCGGTGATCGTCAATGCCGCAGGAGGTCGCTATTACGAGTCGGCGCCGCAGCGCAACTTCTATGCCGGAGTTCGCGCGCAGGCGGCGTTCTGAACGCCGAGCCTCGCACGACGGGATGTCGAGACGATCGCCGCCATGAACGGATTCTGGATCACCGGCATCGCGATAAACCTGATCGCGCTGGTTGTCGTCATCGCTTGGGCGGTGCGCGCGTGGAAGCAGGCCGACGCGGCGCGGCGCAATGCCGAGCGTCCAGGCGCCGACCCCGACTCCTGACCCCCTCCATCGTCGGGCCGCGGGCCGGGTTCCGGCGCGCCGATACGGCGCAGCCCGCCGTGTACACTCGAAGGTTTTCCGCGATTTTCCCGCCCGCCGCTCATGCACGAACGTTACGACGCCACCGAGGTCGAGAAGGCCGCGCACGCCCACTGGCAGTCGATCGACGCGTACCGCGCCATCGAAAACGACGCGCGTTTTCCGAAAGGCAAGTTCTACGCGTGCTCGATGCTGCCCTACCCGTCGGGCAAGCTGCACATGGGGCACGTGCGCAACTACACGATCAACGACGTCATGTACCGGCATCTGCGGATGAACGGCTACAACGTGCTGATGCCGATGGGCTGGGACGCGTTCGGGCTGCCCGCCGAGAACGCGGCGATGAAGAACAACGTCGCGCCGGCGAAGTGGACGTGGGACAACATCGCGCACATGAAATCGCAGATGCGCTCGATGGGGCTGGCCATCGACTGGCACCGCGAGGTCGCCACCTGCGCGCCCGACTACTACAAGTGGAACCAGTGGCTGTTCCTGAAGATGCTCGAGCAGGGCATCGCTTACCTGAAGACGGGAACGGTGAACTGGGACCCTTCCGACCAGACCGTTCTCGCCAACGAGCAGGTGATCGACGGCCGCGGCTGGCGCTCGGGCGCGCTCGTCGAGAAGCGCGAGATCCCGATGTACTACCTGGCGATCACGCGCTACGCCGACGAACTGATCGCCGACCTCGCCGGCCTGGGCTGGCCCGAGCGCGTGAAGCTGATGCAGGAGAACTGGATCGGCCGCTCGGTGGGCGTGCGCTTCGCGTTCCCGCACGACATCCGCGACGCTGCAGGCGCACTGGTACAGGACGGCCGGCTGTACGTGTTCACCACGCGCGCCGACACGATCATGGGTGTCACCTTCGTCGCCGTCGCCCCCGAGCATCCGCTGGCCGCCGTCGCCGCGCAGCGCGATCCGAAGGTCGCTGCCTTCATCGACGAATGCCGGCGCGGCGCGGCCACCGAAGCCGACATCGCCACGCGTGAAAAGGACGGGCGGCTCACCGACCTCTTCGTGCGCCATCCGCTGACCGGCGAGAACGTCCCGGTCTGGGTCGGCAACTACGTGCTGATGAGCTACGGCGACGGCGCGGTGATGGGCGTGCCGGCGCACGACGAGCGCGACTTTGCGTTCGCGCGGAAGTTCAACCTGCCGATCCGCCAGGTCATCGACATCGACCGCAAGCGCTTCTCCGATGTCGAATGGCAGGACTGGTACGGCCTCACCACCAGCGTCCGGCTCGTGAACTCCGGTCGCTACGACGGTCTCGATCACGACGCCGCGATCGACGCGATCGCCGCCGACCTCGAAGCGAAGGGCCTGGGCGCCCGACGCGTGCAGTACCGGCTGCGCGACTGGGGCATCTCGCGCCAGCGCTACTGGGGCACTCCCATCCCGATCGTGCATTGCGAGGCCTGCGGCGCGGTGCCGGTGCCCTACGAGCAGTTGCCGGTCGTGCTGCCCGAAGACCTGATCCCCGACGGCAGCGGCAATCCGCTGGCGAAGGACGAGCGCTTCCTGCGCTGCGACTGCCCGAAGTGCGGCAAGCCGGCGCGGCGCGAGACCGACACGATGGACACCTTCGTCGACTCGTCCTGGTACTACATGCGCTACTGCTCGCCGGACAACGACGAGTCGATGGTCGACGCGCGCAACGATTACTGGATGCCGATGGACCAGTACATCGGCGGCATCGAGCATGCGGTGCTGCACCTGCTGTACGCGCGCTTCTGGACGAAGGTGATGCGCGACCTGCCCGGCGACTTCCCGGGCGATCCCGATCGCGGCCTGGTGCGCTTCGACGAACCGTTCAGCAACCTGCTGTGCCAGGGGATGGTGCTCAACGACATCTACTGGCGGCGCAACGAGCGCGGTGGCATCGAATACTTCTGGCCCGACGACGTCGACACCGACTACGACGCCACCGGCAAGCCAGTGGCGTGGCGCTCGCGCACGGACGGGCTGCCCATCGAGTACGGCGGCATGGGCACGATGTCGAAGAGCAAGAACAACGGCGTCGACCCGCAGGCGCTGATCGACCGCTACGGCGCCGATACCGCGCGCCTGTTCGTGATGTTCGCCTCGCCCCCGGAGCAGACGCTCGAGTGGTCGGGCGCCGGGGTCGAGGGCGCGCAGCGCTTCCTGCGCCGGCTGTGGGCCTGCGCGTTCGCGCAGCATGCGGCGCTCGCGTCGAAACCGGGCGCGCCGGCGATCGACACGAAGGCGCTCGACGAGGCGCAGAAGGCGCTGCGCCGCGAAGTGCACACGATCCTGCGCCAGGCCGACTACGACTATCGCCGCAAGCAGTACAACACCGTCGTGTCGGCGGCGATGAAGATGCTCAACGCGATCGAGGCGGCGAAGCTCGCGCGCACGCCCGCTTCCGACGAAGTGATGCGCGAGGCATTGTCGATCCTGATCCGCATGCTCTACCCGGTCGTGCCGCACATCGGCCACGCGCTGTGGGTCGAGCTGGGCTTCGCCGCCGCGCTGGGCGACCTGCTCGATGCCCCGTGGCCGCAGGTCGACGAGCGCGCGCTCGAACAGGACACGATCGAACTCGTGCTGCAGATCAACGGCAAGGTGCGCGGCTCGGTGCACGTGCCCGCCTCCGCCGACGACGAAACGATCCGCAGCGCCGCCCTGGCGACCGACGCCTTCGCCCGCCACGCCGAAGGCCGCACGCCGCGCAAGATCGTCATCGTGGCGGGGCGGCTGGTGAATGTGGTCGTTTGACGAGGTGAAGGGTGCTCGAGCCCTTCACCCTTCACCCTTCACCGTTCACGGCGCCGCGCAGCGGCGCTCGACATTGCACGCAGTGATGGCCGCGGCCGTCGTCGCGGCCATCAATGCGCCCCTCGCCGGCTGCGGCTTTCACCTGCGTCGCTCCGCCGCGCTGCCGTTTCGCACGCTGTACACGAACTTCTCGCCGACGTCGGCGATCGGCGCGGAGTTCCGCCGCCTGGTTCGGGTGGCGCAGGACACGCGGCTGGTGGACGACCCGAAGGAAGCCGACGCGCGTCTCGAAGTGCTGTCCGAGACGCGCGAGAAGGAAGTCGTCGGCTACTCGTCCACCGGCCGGCCGCGCGAATACCAGTTGCGCCTGCGCTTTACGTTCCGCGTGGTGGCGCGCGACAGCACCGTCCGGTTGCCGCCTACCGAGATCATCCTGCACCGCGACATCACGTCGAGCGACATCGAGCAGGTAGCCAAGCAGCAGGAAGAGGAGTTGCTGTACAAGGAAATGCAGTCCGATCTGGTTCAGCAGTTGCTGCGCCGTCTCGCGGCGATCGGCTAGGAGCCTGATGACGCAACTGCGCGCAGACGCGCTCGCCGGTGCGCTCGCGCGCCGAGTGCCGCCGATCGTCTGGATCCATGGCGATGAAGCGCTGATCGTGCAGGAATGTGCGCAGTCGGTGCGCGACGCGCTGCGCGCGCAGGGCTTCGATGAGCGACAGGTGTTCGACGCCGGCCGCGGCTTCCAGGTCGAGGCGCTCACCGCGCAGGCCGATGCGCTGTCGCTGTTCGCCGGCCGGCGCCTGATCGAGTTGCGTTTCGGCTCGGGCAAGCCGACGAAGGAAATCGGAAAGGCGCTGGCCGACGCCGCCGCACGCCTCGACGACGACACGCGCCTGCTGGTGAGCGGACCCCGGCTCGATCGCGCGAGCGCTGCGAGCGAATGGTTCGCGGCGATCGAGCGCGCCGGCTACGTCGTCGCCGTGTGGCCGATCGAACGCGCGCAATTGCCGCAGTGGATCGCCACCCGACTGGGACGCCAGAAGCAGCGCGCCGACCGCGACACGCTCGAATGGATCGCCGAGCGCGTCGAGGGAAACCTGCTCGCCGCGCATCAGGAGATCGCCAAGCTCGGGTTGCTCTGCCCCGAAGGAGAGCTTTCGCGCGACGCCGTGCGCGCCGCAGTGCTCGACGTGGCACGCTACGACGCCTTCGACCTGGTCGACGCGATGCTCGGCGCCGACACGGCGCGCGCGCTACGCACGCTCGACGGCCTGCACGCCGAGGGCGTGGCCGAACCGCTGGTGCTGTGGGCGCTCGCCGATGCGCTGCGCACGCTGCTGCGGTTGCGCGAAGCCTGCGACGCCGGAGCCGCGCTCGCGCAGGCGATGCGCGAGGCGCGCGTGCCGCGCCCGCGCGAGCGCGGCTACGAACGAGCCCTCGCCCGGCTCGACGCAACGGCGCTGCGCGCCGCCCTGCGCCGCGCTGCGTCGGTCGATAGAATGATCAAAGGCATCGAAATGGGCGACGCCTGGCAAGCGCTCGAATCGCTGGCGCTGCAAATCGCCGGTGCCCCGATTCTCGTGGGGAATCCAGATGGAGATTGAACCGATCGACATCGCCGCCTACGTATCCGACGTCGGCCGCCGGGCGCGCGCGGCGAGCCGCGAGATGGCGCGCGCCGGCACCGCAGCGAAGAACCGCGCACTCGAAGCTACCGCCGAGGCGATCGCGCGCGATGCCGACAAGCTGGTCGAGGCGAACCAGCGCGACCTCGCTGCCGCGCGAGCGGCAGGGCACGATGCGGCCTTCGTCGACCGCCTGGCACTCGGCCCGGCGGTGCTCGCGAGCATGCGCGAAGGGCTTCTGCAGGTCGCGTCGCTGCCCGACCCGGTCGGCGAGATCTCGAACCTGCGCTTTCGCCCGACCGGCATCCAGGTCGGGCAGATGCGCGTCCCGCTGGGCGTCATCGGCATCGTCTACGAATCGCGCCCGAACGTGACGATCGACGCCGCGGCGCTGTGCATCAAGTCGGGCAACGCGACGATCCTGCGCGGCGGCTCCGAAGCATTCCACAGCAACCAGGCGCTCGCTGCGCTGGTGCGCGAGGGACTACGCAGCGCGGGTCTGCCCGAAGACGCGGTGCAGGCGCTCGAGACGACCGATCGGGCAGCGGTCGGCGCGCTGATCGCGTCGCCGCAATGGGTCGACGTCATCGTGCCGCGCGGCGGCCGCTCGCTGATCGAGCGCATCTCGCGCGAGGCGCGGGTTCCGGTCCTCAAGCACCTCGACGGCGTCTGCCACGTCTACGTCGACGACGAGACCGACCTCGAGCAGGCAATCCGCATCTGCGACAACGCGAAGACACAGCGCTACTCGCCGTGCAACACGATGGAGACGTTGCTCGTCGCGAACGGCGTCGCCGATCGCCTGCTATCCGCGCTCGGGCGCATCTACGTCGACAAGGGCGTCGAGCTGCGCGGCGACGAGCGCACGCGCCAGATTCTGTCGACGCACGGCATTGCCTGCGGCGAGGCCACCGACGAAGACTGGCGCACCGAGTACCTGGCGCCTATCCTGGCGATCCGCGTGGTCGACGGCATCGACGAGGCGATCGACCACATCGCCGCCTTCGGCTCGCAGCACACCGATGCGATCGTGACGACAAACCATGTGCGCGCGATGCGGTTCCTGCGCGAGGTGGATTCGGCGTCGGTGATGATCAACGCGTCGACGCGCTTCGCCGACGGCTTCGAGTACGGGCTGGGCGCGGAGATCGGCATTTCCACCGACAAGCTGCACGCGCGCGGGCCGGTCGGCCTCGAAGGGCTCACGTCGCTGAAGTACGTGGTGTTCGGGCACGGGGAAACGAGAGGTTGATCCCTCTGTTCGCGCGAAGCCTTCGCCGCGACGCGTCGAACGCCGCACGTCGACGCGGGCGTTGCGGGCGCTGTGCGCTTGCCGGTGGGGGTGGGCGCTTGGGAGCCGAGGGCCCCTGCCCGTTGCCCGGCGTTCGGCAAGCCGAGCGCTACCGAAAGCAAACTCGCGGGACCCGTCGCCGGGGGGCGCGCAGCGCCCCTCGGCAGCGGGTGCGAGTTTGCGAGGTAGGCGAGGGAAGCCCCCGCGAAGCGGGGGCCGCAGCCGTCCGCCGGGCAACGGGCAGGGGCCCTCGGCTCCCAAGCGCCCACCCCCACCGGCAAGCGCACAGCGCCCGCAACACCCGCGTCGCGCACGCCACGAACCCCCACGCGCCGAAAGCGACACGTCGATGACCACCGGTTACCTGTGGGTGAAAGCCCTGCATGTCGTGTTCGTCACCAGCTGGTTCGCCGGCCTGTTCTACCTCCCCCGCATCTTCGTCAACCTCGCCCTCGTCCCCGAGCCCGGCCCAGAGCGCGAACGCCTGCTCACGATGGCGCGCAAGCTGTGGCGCTTCATGCAGCCGCTGATGGGGCTCGCGGTTCTTCTCGGCCTCTGGCTGTGGCTCGGCTATGGCGTCGGGCGCGGCGCCGGATGGATGCACGCGAAGCTCGCGGTCGTCGTGCTGCTGCTCGCGTATCACTACGCCTGCGGTCGCCTGCTGCGCGCGCTCGCCGCGGGATCCGACCGGCACACGCATCGCTGGTATCGCGTGTTCAACGAGATCCCGGTGCTCGGACTGTTCGCCGTGGTCGCGCTCGTCGTCGTCAAGCCGTTCTGAACATGTCCGTCGCGTCTTCCGAGGCGTTCGAGCTGTTCGCGGCGTGTCCGCGCGGGCTCGAAGCCGCGCTCGTCGCGGAACTGGAAGCGCTGGGCGCGCTCGACTGCCGTTCGCTGGGCGGCGGTGTGCTGTTTCGCGGCGACCGCGCCGTCGCCTACTCGGTGAACCTGTGGTCGCGACTGGCGAGTCGCGTAATGCGCTCGATCGGCCAGCGGCGCTATCGCGACGACGACGACCTGTACCGCCTGGCGAACAGCGTCGCCTGGGAAGAGCACTTCGATGCGCAGCGCACGCTGCGCGTCGACGTGAGCGCACAGCGCTCGCCGTTGCGCAGCCTGAACTTCGCGACGCTGCGCATCAAGGACGGCATCGTCGATCGACTGCGCACGGCGAGCGGTGCCCGCCCGTCGATCGACACGCGCTCACCCGACGTGCGCGTATTCGCGCATCTCGACGCCCGCGAGGCGACGCTGTACCTCGACCTGAGCGGCGAGCCGCTGTTCAAGCGCGGCTGGCGCTCGGGCGCCGACGACAAGGGCAGCGCTCCGCTCAAGGAGAACCTGGCTGCCGGCCTGCTCGCGCTCGCCGGCTGGACGCCTGGTACGCCGCTGTGCGACCCATTCTGCGGCTCGGGGACGATCGCGATCGAAGCAGCCCAGCGAACGTTCGACATTGCGCCCGGTGCAACGCGCAACTTCGGCTTCGAGCGGCTCCTCGACCACGATCCGACATTGTGGAAGCGGCTGCGCGACGAGGCGAAGGGCCGTGCGCGAAGCGCCGCGCAGCGGATCGCCAACGAGTCCGGCGCGGTGCGCATCGCCGGCTCCGATCTCGATCGGGAGGCGATCGCCCGCGCGCGTCGCAACCTCGTTCGCGCAGGCATTCCCGAAGGCGTCGTCGCCTGGCGGGCGCTCGATGCCGGGCGCGTTCGCGCGCCGTTCGACGGTCCGGGCCTGATCGTCACCAACCCGCCGTACGGCGAGCGGCTGCAGGCACGTTCGTCGGCGCCGCACGAAGGCCCTGACCGGCACGAGGCCGCGATCCGTGCCTTCGGCGTCTCGCTCAAGGAGCACTTCGTCGGCTGGCGTGTCTGGATCCTGAGCAGCGATCCGCGCCTGCCGCGTCAACTCGGCATGCAGGAGCGGCGGCGTACACCGCTGTTCAACGGCGCGATCGAGTGCCGATTGTTCAGCTTCGAGGTGTTCGGCCCGCGCGCAGCGCCGCCCACGCCAGGCACGCCCAACCGGCAATGAACGACACGCCGCCGAACGGCGCGAGGCGCGCGGCCTGCCGCAAGCCGGCAAGCGCGTGCAGATAGAGAGCGCCGCAGAACAGCAGCGTGCCGGTTGCGAACAGGACGCCCGCGGCGATCGCCGCACGCGATCCGTCGGTGCGCGAGCAGGCGTACGCGGCGATGCACAGCGCGATCGCGTGCAGCATCTGGTAGCGCACCGCGATGTCGTAGAGCTCGAGCGCCGGCGGCGCGAGGTATCGGGGCGCCACGTGCGCACCGATGGCGCCGGCGCCGACGGCAACGAGCGCCGACAGCGACCCGACGAAGAGAAAGGCGCGTTCGGCGCTCATCGGCTCGCCGGCGAGCCGGCGCATCGCCCGTTGCGCGTGGCGCGCTCGAAGGCATCGACGACGATTGTCGGCACAGCGTCGGCCGCAGCCCCTGCCGCAACGCCAACCGCGGCGCCTGCGGAGACGCCATCCGGGGCGAGCTCATGCGCGTGCACGGCGACGAGCACCGTTTCGTCGTCGCGGGCCGCCAGTTCGTTCCACGCCGCATCGAGCGCCGCTTGCGCCGAGCCCGGCGCACCCGCGGTCAACCTCAGCGCTGCGCCGCTTCCGCAATCGACCAGCACGCGCAGCCCGTCGCGCTGCCGATAGAGGCCGACCAGCCGTCGGGAATCGGGGATCGGATCGACCGTCGGCGATCGAGTCAGCACGCCGCCGACGAGTCCGCGCAGCTCCCGACCCTCCGGATCGACGAGGATCAACACGTCCGGCGCCGTGCGCCGCAAGACGCGCGCGCCGCCGGCGGCTTCGAGCACCAGCCGATCGGGAGCCTGCGGTGGTGCGTGCCACCGCCCCTGTTCCAGCACCGGCTCTCCGCGCGCCGGCACCTCGCGCAGCCGATAGCTGCCATCGGGAAAGACGGTGACGGTGATCGTGCGCTGCAGGCATCCGTCGCACGAGTAGGCGCCGGAGTAGCTTCGCGCACCGGGATGCCGCCCAGCGCGCGAGTCGGTCGTCGGCGCGTCCGCAGCCGGGTCTTCGCTCGGGTCGGACCGCGCCGCCGCGCAAGCCGACACGGCGAGGCAGAGCGCGACGACGCCCCCCACGCGCCAACGCTGCGCCTTCGACCGCGGCATCGTCTTCCGGCGCGACGTCGCCGCCGGGCAGGACGTCGTCCCCTGCGCCCGAATCGCGATCGACTCACCATGCATAGCCGACTCCGAGCAGCCAGCTCGCGTCGGTAGCGCGCCTGTCTCCCGCCGGCTCGCCTTCCCAGTCGAGATTCAGCTGAAGCGACGCCGTAAGCCCGGAGACGAACGGCAGCCGAATGCCGCTGCGGCTGCGCACGGTCACCTGCGCCGGATCGACCAGATTCCAGAAGCCGGTCTGGTCGTGAAAGAGTTCCGCGGAGAACCAGTTCGTACGCCGGCTCAGGTTCACGCCCCAGCCGAGAGCCGGATAACTCTCGTCGCGACCGATCGAGCGCCGCAGGTCGACCGCGTCGACACCGCCGCGCACCGACAACTGCGTGCGTTCGGTCTGCAGCAACTGCGTGCCGAGGCCGGCGCCGATCGCGCTGCGCAGGTCGATGTCGCGGAAGCGATCTTCCTCGAGCGAGGCGCGCAGGTACCCGAATCGGGCGCTGCCCGCGAGGAAGTGGTCGTAGTTGCCGGAAAAGAGCGCGTTCGACGACACGACGTTTCCGCGGTCGCGCTCGCGTCGCGCCTTCAGCCCCAGCGAGTAGCGCCAGTCGCGCGCTCGCGTGTTGAAATCCGACTCGATGTACAGGCGCTCGCCATTGCTGTTGCCGCGCAGCGCAGCGCCCGACAGCGTGATGCGTCCGTCGCGCGACACGCCCTCGCCGCTTTCCTCCGGTTTCGGATTGATGTAGCGGATCGATCGCGAGGCGACATCGAGGGGCGTCGACTGCGGCGCCTCGGTCGGCGGCTCGACCGCGGGGTCGCTGCTCGCCGGCGCCGGACCGAAGACCTCTTCGGCCGGAACCTGCCGAACCATCATCCGTCCCGGGTCGCCGGGCAAGATCACGGCCCACTCCGTGCGATCGGTTCGCTCGCGCAGCACGACGACCGGCTTGTCGGTCTCGATGGCCCGCACCTCGAAGCGCCGGATCTTCATCTCGCCGGCCCAGGTCGTCTCGAGCGTGAGCGAATCGGGGGAAAGATGCAGGATGCGCCCGGTCAACCGATCGCCGTTGTGCAGGAACACGGTGTCCGCGCTCGCGTCGGCAAACGCCAGGCAGGCGAGGCTCGCCACGATCGCGATCGAACCCTGCGCGCGGATACGGCGAACGGCGCCTCGCGACACGCGACGCAGGAACCCCGACAACGACATGCGGGCGTTATAGACGATCGATCGCGATGACGCAAACGCGGTGCGCAATCAGCGCACTTCGCGCGTATAATCAATTGTTTAGCTTTACGCGCGCTCGAAGCCGGCAAGCGTGCCGGAGTTGTTCGCGGTGCTCGCGCAAGAAGTCTCGTGCGCCGAACCCTGTTTCGGGCGCCGAACCCGATTCCTCGCACCGCGATCGCGTTTCTCCTCCCGATTCCGGAGCCGGCATGAAAATTGCCGTGCTCAGCTGGTGCGCACGCGCACGGTCGATCGCCTGGGCGACGACCCGGTCGGAAGGCAACCGCCGAGCGACAGATACAGGAGCCCGAGATGGCCAAGGAAGAGTTGATCGAAATGGAAGGTGTCGTCGCCGAAGTGCTGCCCGATACGCGCTATCGGGTCACGCTGAACAACGGCGTCGAGGTGTCGGCCTACGCGGCCGGCAAGATGAAGAAGCACCGCATCCGCGTGCTTCCGGGCGATCGCGTCACGATGGAGCTGTCGCCGTACGACCTCACGAAGGGCCGCATCCGCTTCCGCCACAAGGACTGAGCAACGCGCCCTGTCCCGCGCGGAAGGATCGTTCAGACGATGCCGAGGTGCTCGGTGTTGCGCGCGAGATCGCGCTCCGAGCGCTTGCTGTTCAGCTTGATGTTCAGCCGCAGATCGTTCACCGAATCGGCGTTGCGCAACGCATCGTCGTAGCCGATGCGACCGGTCTCGAACAGGTCGAACAACGCCTGGTCGAAGGTCTGCATCCCGAGTTCGCGGCTCTTCTTCATGATCTCCTTGATGCCACCGACGTCGCCCTTGTAGATCAGGTCGGCGATCAGCGGCGAGTTCAGCATGATCTCCACCGCCGGCACGCGCCCCTTGCCCCCCACCGAGGGGATCAGCCGCTGTGAAATGATCGCTTTCAGGTTCAGCGACAGGTCCATCAACAGCTGAGCGCGACGCTCCTCCGGAAAGAAGTTGATGATCCGGTCGAGCGCCTGGTTCGCACTGTTCGAGTGCAGCGTCGCCAGGCACAGGTGGCCGGTCTCGGCGAAGGCGACCGCATGCTCCATCGTCTCGCGGTCGCGGATCTCGCCGATCATGATCACGTCGGGCGCCTGCCGCAGCGTGTTCTTCAGCGCGACCTCCCAGCCCTCGGTGTCGACGCCCACCTCCCGGTGCGTGACGATGCAGTTGCGGTGCGGATGAACGAACTCGACCGGGTCCTCGATGGTCACGATGTGACCGTACGACATCTCGTTGCGATGCCCGATCAGCGCCGCCAGCGTGTTCGACTTACCCGAGCCGGTCGCGCCGACGACGATCGTCAGCCCGCGCTTGGTGAGCGCGAGCTCCTTCAACACGGACGGCAGCTGCAGCTGCTCGAAGTTCGGAATCTCCGACTTGATCGTTCGCAGCACGATGCCCACGCGGTTCTGCTGCATGAAGGCGTTCACGCGGAAGCGCCCGATGCCCCCCGGACTGATCGCGAAGTTCACTTCCTTGTGCGCTTCGAACTCGGCAGCCTGCTTGTCGTTCATCACCGCGCGCGCGAGTTCCACCGTGTGCTGCGGCGTGAGTGCCGTGCTCGACACCGGCTGCACGCGCCCGTCGATCTTGAATGCCGGCGGGAAGTCGGCCGTCAGGAACAGGTCCGAGCCGTTGCGAGCGAGCATCAGCTTGAGCAGGTCGTGCAGGAATTTGGCGGCTTGTTCGCGTTCCATTTGGAGACCTTGGTGGGTGTGCGTGCTCTTCTCGAGCCCGGAAAGTTGTGGCTCCGGCCGGCGGCTTCGCCGCCTTGACGTCCGCTGGCGCGGACATCAGCCTGCGCCGCAATTTCCCGGGCTGACTTCGTCATCCCGGGAAATTGTCTTTGACGGTGGCCACGGCGCGCGCTTCGGTCATCGAAATTGCGCTCCGGCGAACGAGGTCGGCGAGGCACTGGTCCAGCGTCTGCATGCCGATCGAGCCGCCGGTCTGGATCGCCGAGTTCATCTGCGCGACCTTCGCCTCGCGGATCAGGTTGCGAATGGCAGGCGTGCCGATCATGATCTCGTGCGCCGCCACGCGTCCGTTGCCATCCTTGGTCTTCAGCAGCGACTGCGAGATCACCGCGCGCAGCGACTCGGACAGCATCGATCGCACCATGTCCTTCTCGGCGGCTGGAAAGACGTCGATCACGCGGTCGATCGTCTTCGCCGCCGAAGAAGTGTGCAGGGTGCCGAACACGAGGTGGCCGGTCTCGGCGGCGGTGAGCGCCAGTCGGATCGTCTCCAGATCGCGCAGTTCGCCAACGAGGATGATGTCGGGGTCCTCGCGCAGCGCCGAGCGCAGCGCGTTGTTGAACGACAGCGTCATCGGCCCGACCTCGCGCTGGTTGATCAGGCAGCGCTTCGATTCGTGGACGAATTCGATCGGGTCCTCCACCGTGAGGATGTGCCCGTAGACGTTCTCGTTGATGTGATTGATCATCGCCGCCAGCGTCGTCGACTTGCCCGAACCGGTGGGCCCGGTCACGAGCACGAGGCCGCGCGGCGTCATCGAGATCTCGGTGAAGATCTTCGGCGCGTTGAGTTCCTCGAGCGTGAGGATCTTCGACGGGATCGTCCGCATCACGGCGCCCGCGCCGCGCTGCTGCACGAAGGCGTTCACGCGAAAGCGTGCCAGACCCGGAATCGCGAAGGAGAAGTCGCACTCGAGGTGCTCCTCGTACTCCTTGCGCTGCGAGTCGTTCATGATGTCGTAGATCATGCCGTGGACGTCCTTGTGCTCCATCGGCGGCAGATTGATCCGGCGCACGTCGCCGTGCACGCGGATCATCGGCGGCAGGCCGGAAGACAGGTGCAGGTCCGACGCCTTGTTCTTCACGGCGAACGCGAGCAGTTCGGCGATGTCCATCGGGCTCCTTCGCGTGCGAATGTCGCGCTGCTATGGTCGCGCTGTTATCCGCTGTTATCCGCTGTTATCTTCAGCAACCGATCTTCAGGAACACGACCGTCCCGGGCAGCGACCGCCAGCCCGGACGGACTCCCGGACGATGAACGGCGACTCTCCGTTGCGGCAAAACTACGAGCGCGTCCTCGCGCGCATCGACCGCGCGTGCGAAGCCGCCGCGCGGCCGCGCGCTTCGGTCCATCTACTGGCGGTCAGCAAGACCTTCCCCGCCGCCGACGTCCTCGCGCTCGCAGCCCTCGGGCAGCGTGCTTTCGGCGAGAACTACGTGCAAGAAGCGCTGGACAAGATCGCAGCATGCCGCGACGAGCGGTCACGGACGAGCGAGCAGCCGCTGGGCCGTCCGCTGTCCTGGCCGCTGTTCTGGCACTTCATCGGCCCGATCCAGTCGAACAAGACACGGCCGATCGCCGAGCACTTCGACTGGGTCCACTCGCTCGACCGCGAGAAGATCGCCCGCCGGCTCGCCGAGCAGCGTCCGCCGGAGCTCGAACCGCTACGGGTGTGCGTTCAGGTGAACGTGTCGGGCGAGGCGTCGAAGAGCGGCGTTGCTCCCGACGAAGCCCTCGCGCTGGTGCAGGCGTGCCGCGAACTGCCGGCGCTGCAGGTGCGCGGCCTCACGGCCATTCCCGAACCTACCGACGATGCTTCGTTGCAGCGCCGCCGCTTCGCGCAGTTGCGCGCGCTGCACGAACGAATCCGCGCCACGCTCGACCCGCAAGCGGCCGGCGGCTTCGATACCTTGTCGATGGGAATGTCGGCCGACCTGGAGTCGGCGATCGCCGAAGGATCGACGATCGTGAGGATCGGAACGGCGCTGTTCGGCAATCGGCCCCCGCGGACGGGGGCCGGCTGAGAGAAGGGGGAGAGAGGAGGAGGCCTTCTCTTCTGTCAGGACACCATCGCCTTCACGGCGGCCGACAGGCGGCTCTTGTACCGCGCGGCGGCGTTCTTGTGGATGATGTTCTTGTCGGCGATGCGATCGATCACGCCTTGCGCCGATTGAAGGCTGGTACGCGCAACCTGCGCATCGCCGGCGGCGATGGCCTTGCGCACCGACTTGATCGCCGTGCGCAGGCGCGAGCGAAGGCTCGAGTTGTGCAGGTTGCGCTGGACCGCCTGACGGGCCCGCTTGCGGGCCGATGCAATGTTCGCCATGAGAGAATCTCGCTCGATTTCGATCCGGCCGCGCGAAAGACCCGGCGCCCGGAAAAATTCTGGAAAGCCTTGAATCATAACCGACTTCGCTGCCGCGCGGCAAGGCGCGCACGCCCGCTCCCGGGGCGCCGCTGATGGGCCTGGCAAAGGCTGCCCTGACGGTCAGCGGACTGACGCTGCTGTCGCGCATCACCGGCCTGGCGCGCGAGAACATCACCGCGGCCGTATTCGGCGCGAGCGGCTTCACCGACGCGTTCTTCGTGGCGTTTCGCCTGCCGAACCTGCTGCGGCGACTCTTCGCCGAAGGCGCGTTCTCGCAGGCCTTCGTGCCGATCCTCGCCGAGGTTCGCACGCAGTCCGAACAGGATCATCCCGACGATCGAGCAGCCGCGGCGCGCGCCACCCGCCTGGTCGTCGACCGCATCGCGACCCTGCTGTTCTGGGCGCTGCTCGCTGTGTCGATCCTGGGGGTGGTCGCCGCTCCCGTCCTGGTGACGATCGTCGCTGCTGGACTGGAGTCGCAGCCCGAGGTGTTCGGCGCAGCAGTCGTCATGACGCGCTTGATGTTCCCGTACATCGTGTTCATCTCGCTCGTCTCGCTGGCGGCCGGCATCCTGAACACGTGGCGCCGCTTCGCGGTGCCCGCCTTCACGCCGGTGCTGCTGAACCTCGCCTTCATCGCATCGGCGATCGGACTGGCCGACCGCTTCGATCCGCCGGTCTACGCGCTGGCCGCCGGCGTCGTGCTCGGCGGCATCGCGCAGCTCGCGCTGCAGGTACCCGCGCTATGGCGCATCGGGATGCTGCCGCGCATCGGCATCAGCCTGCGCGCGGCGCTCGCCGACGAGCACACCCGGCGGATTCTCTCGCTGATGGCGCCGGCCGCGCTCGCCGTGTCGGTCGCGCAGATCAGCCTGCTGATCAACACGCACATCGCATCGCGCCTGGCCGCCGGCAGCGTTTCGTGGATCTCGTACGCCGATCGGCTGATGGAGTTTCCGACCGCCTTGCTGGGCGTTGCGCTCGGGACGGTGCTGCTGCCCACCCTGTCGCGCGCCCGCGCGGCCGGCCGCGATGACGAGTATCGGGCGCTACTCGACTGGGGGTTGCGCCTGTGCGTCGTGCTCGCCGTGCCGTGCATGGTGGGGCTCGCGGTGCTCGCCGAGCCGCTGACCGCACTGCTGTTCCATTACGGCCGCTTCGACGCACGCGACGTCGAGATGACGCGGCTGGCCGTGGTCGGCTACTCGATCGGCATCGTCGGCCTGATCGCGATCAAGGTGCTCGCGCCCGGCTTCTACGCGAAGCAGGACGTGCGCACGCCGGTTCGCATCGCCATCGTCGTGCTCGTCGTCACGCAGTTGATGAATCTCGTCACCGTTCCATGGCTGCGGCACACGGGGTTGACGGTGTCGATCTCGCTCGGCGCGCTCGCCAACGCGACGATGCTGCTCGTCGGGCTGTACCGGCGCGGCTCGTGGCGGCCCTCGCCGGGGTGGTCGAAGTTCCTGCTGCAGACGGCGCTGGCGGCGATCGCGCTGGCCGCGGCCCTTCGCTTCGGCGTTGCTCGTTTCGACTGGATCGCGCTGCGCGCGGAGCCAGCGCTGCGCATCGCACTCGTCCTCGGCTTCGTCGCCGGCGGCGCCGCGCTGTACGGCCTTGCGCTGCTCGCACTCGGCATGCGTCCGTTTCACCTGACGCGCAGCGCGCACGGCACGGCATGAGTTCGCCCGCCCTCGCGGCGTCCGCAACTGCCCGCTCCGTGCGGCAGCACCGCGCAATCGTTTCCGGAGTCCGCTCATGAAGATCGCATTCATCGGAGGCGGCAACATGGCCGCCGCGCTGATCGGCGGCCTCGTCGCACGCGAGGCCGCTCCCGAGTCTTTCGTCGTCGTCGAGCCGGCGGCACTGCAACGCGAAGCGCTGCGCGAGCGCTTCGACGTCGTCGCGATCGAGTCGGCCGAGGCCGAAGCGCTGCGCGGCGCGGACCTGTGCGTGCTCGCCGTCAAGCCGCAACAGATGCGCGCAGCGATCGAAGGCCTGGGCCCGGCCCTGTCCGACGCCCTCGTCGTCAGCATCGCCGCCGGCATCCGCAGCGCCGACGTCTCGCGCTGGCTCGGCGGACACCAGCGAATCGTTCGCGCAATGCCCAACACGCCGGCGCTGATCGGACGCGGCGTCACCGGCCTGTTTGCGATGAACGGACTCTCGGAAGTCGACCGCGACCGCGCAGCACGAACGATGTCGGCCGTCGGCGACGTCGTCTGGGTCGATGCCGAAGCTGCGCTCGATGCGGTGACAGCGGTGAGCGGAAGCGGACCCGCCTACGTCTTCCTGATGATGGAAGTGATGCAGCAGGCGGCCTGCACGCTCGGGCTGGACGAGCGCCAGGCCCGCTCGCTCGTGCTGCACACCTTCGCCGGCGCATCCGAACTCGCGCTTCGCAGCGACGAGCCGATCGCGCTGCTGCGCGAACGCGTCACCTCGAAGGGCGGAACCACCGCAGCCGCGCTCGAGGTGTTCGAGAAGAGCCCGCTGCGCAAGATCTTCGTCGACGCGCTGCGCGCGGCGCAGCGCAGGGGCGCGCAGTTGGGAGAGGAGTTCGGACGGAACAACGCGGGGTGAGCGTGGGGCCGCGGCGATACACGCGCAAGCCCGTCGTCCCCCGACGCAACCGCGTCAGAACAGCAAATCCGCCGCGATGCCGGCGAACACGACGGCTCCGAACCAGTTGTTGTGGTTGAACGCACGGAAGCAGCCGGCGCGGCTACGATCGCGGATCATCGTGTAGTGCCAGATCGCGATCGCCGCGGCGCCGGCGAGGCCGACGTAGTACGGCGCGCCGAGTTGTTCGATGCGGCCGACCTGCACGAGCAGCGCGATCGTCATCGCGTAGCAGAGCATCACCATCGCGACGTCGAATCGCCCGAAGGTGATCGCTGCAGTGCGGATGCCGATCTTCAGGTCGTCTTCGCGATCGACCATCGCGTATTCGGTGTCGTAGGCGAGCGCCCAGAACACGTTGGCGGCGAGCATCCACCACGCCGCGGGGGGCAACGTCCCCAGGACTGCCGCGAAGCCCATCGGGATGCCGAAGCCGAAGGCAATACCGAGGTAGGCCTGCGGTAGCGCGAGGAACCGCTTGGTGAACGGATAGCTGGCGGCGAGAAATACCGCGACGACCGCCAGCGCCCAAACCAGCGGAGAGAGCGGCAGCACCAGCAACAGCGCAACCAGCGAGAGCCCGACGAAGACGGCGACCGCCTCCCACGGATGCAGTGCGCCGGCGGCCAGCGGGCGCTCTCGCGTGCGCTCGACGTGCCCGTCGAAATCGCGATCGGCCCAGTCGTTGATCGCGCATCCCCCCGAACGCATCAGCAGCGTGCCGAGCACGAAAGCGAAAACCAGGTAGTTGCCGGGCCACCCTCCGGCTGCGACGAACAGCGCCCATAGCGTCGGCCACAGCAGCAACACCGTGCCGATCGGCCGATGCAGTCGCGTGAGCCTGCCGTAAAGCCGCAGACGGTCGATCGCCGCGACCACCGGATGCGCAGGGTTCGACGTGCTCATCGGGGTCGCCCCACATGCCACTCGATCGGCCGGGCGCCGCCGTCCCGCTTCGCCGCGGGCGTCGCGCCGTCGCGCTTCGCCGCGTCCGGCTCGATCACCCTCGCCCGACCCGTGCCGGCGACGACGTGATCGTTGCCCACGGCGAGTCCGGCTTCCTGCATCTTGCGCAGGTTCTTTTCGCCGATTCCGCGCACGCGCTCGCGCACGTCGTCGAGGTCGCGGAACGGCTCCTGGCGCCGTGCCTCGACGATGCGCGCGGCCGTGGCCGGACCGATGCCGCGGATCGTCTGCAATTCGTCGGCCGAGGCGGTGTTCGCGTCGAGCGCGTTCACCACGCCGCTCGCCGGACCGAGCAGCGCGAACACGAGAAGCACGCGGGCAATCGATGCGCCGCGCATGGCGAGTGTCGCGCGCGCCGCAGCGATCATCCGAACAGTTCCTGCGGGGTGGCGGCCGCGGTGCCCAGCTTGCCGACGACGATCCCGGCCGCGCGGTTGGCCAGCCGCACCGCCTCGTCCACCGGACGGCCGGCGGCAATCATCGACGCGAGCACCGCGACGACCGTGTCGCCGGCGCCCGACACGTCATAGACTTCGCGCGCCTGCGCGGCGACGTCGATAACGCCGTTGGAAGAGAACAGCGTCATCCCCTCTTCCGAGCGGGTGAGCAGCAGGTAGCGGACGTCGAGCGACTCACGCAGCGCCTGGGCCCGTGCGCGAAGATCGGCCTCGTCGCGCCAGCTCCCGACGACCTCGCGCAGTTCGGCGCGGTTCGGCGTGAGGATCGTCGCTCCGGCGTAGGGGCCGTAATCGTCTCCCTTGGGGTCGACGATGACGGTTCGATTCGCTTCACGCGCCATCGCGATCAGCGCGTCGATGCGCGCCAGCGCCCCCTTGCCGTAATCGGAGAGCACGAGCACGCCGCACGACGGCAGCGCGTCGCGCACCGCCTGCGCCGTGCGCGCGAGCATCGGTTCACCCGGCGACTGCTCGAAGTCGACGCGCAGCAACTGCTGGTTGCGCCCGATCACCCGCAGCTTGATGGTCGTGGGCACCTGCGCATCGCGCGCGGCGTGCAGTTCGATGCCGCAGTCGCCGGCGAGGGCCTCGATGCGCGCGCCCGGCTCGTCGTCGCCGATCACGCCGACCAGCGTCGCGCGCGCGCCGAGCACCACCGCGTTGAACGCGACGTTCGCCGCGCCGCCGAGGCGCTCCTCGCTGCGCGTGACGCGCACGACCGGCACCGGCGCCTCGGGCGAGATCCGCGAGACCTCGCCGAACCAGTAGCGATCGAGCATCAGGTCGCCGGCGACGAGCACGCGCGCCGACGAGAAATCGGGCGAGGCGCTGCCCGTCGCGACTACGGCGTCGGTGGACTCAGCCACGTTCGAGCTCCTCGCTTCGCTTTGGCGCGTAGGTGTCCCAGCGATTGCAGCCGGGGCACTGCCAGTAGAACCGGCTCGCCTTGAACCCGCAGTTCGAGCAGACATAGCGCGACAGACGCCGCGCCTGCGCCTGGATCAGTTGCTGGGCGAGCTCGATCTCGGTGCGTTCACCCTCGCCGAGCAGCGTCGCCTTCGTGCTCAGCAGCTTGTCGAGACCGAGCAGCGACGGCGAGGCACGCAGCGCCTGCTCGGCCCACTGAACGGCGCGCTCCCCGCCGTCGCGGGCCGAGCGCGCATCGACGAGCGCGGCGAAGGTGTCGATCGAAGGATGCTCGTGCTGCACCTGCTCGAGGGCGTCGATCCCTTCGTCGCGCTGCCCCAGCGCCGAGAACGCGTCGAGCCATTGCTGCGCGACGAGCGCCAGCCAGGCAGGATTGGCACGCTGCACGTCCTTCCATGCGTCGATCGCCGCCTGCGGACGGCCCTCGGCGAGCGCGAGTTCGCCGCGCAGCAGCGCCGGTCTTGGATGTCGCGGGTCGGCGCGCACGGCCAGCTCGAGCTGCTGCAGCGCCTCCGCGCTGCGCTTGGGTGAATCGCCGGCCAGCGCCTGCGCAGCCAGCTCACAGCGAAAGTGCGCGATGGCGCGCGAGCGGTTCTCTCCCAGCTCGCGCTGCAGGCGCTCGGCCAGCTCGATCGCCTGCGGCCAATCGCGCACCATCTGCGCGATCTCGAGCCTGTGCTGCAGCGACTGCAATCCGTAGCGGGTGAGCGAAAGACGCTTGAACGCGTCTTCGGCGCGATCGAGCAGACCCGCCTTCAGGTAGTCTTGCCCGAGTTCGAACAAGGCCTGCTCGCGCTGGGCGGCGTCGAGATCGTCGCGCTCGACGAGGTTCTGGTGCACGCGGATCGCGCGATCGGTTTCGCCGCGACGTCGGAACAGGTTGCCCAGCGCGAAATGCAGTTCGATCGTCTCGGGATCGACGCGCACGACGTCGATGAACGCGTCGATCGCCTTGTCGGACTGCTCGTTGAGCAGGAAGTTCAGCCCGCGGAAATACGCATCGGGCAGGCCGTCGCGACGCACGGCGCTGGCCGCCTGCCCGGTCTCGTAGCGCGAAGCGAACCAGCCCAGCCCGAAGAACAGCGGTATCGCCAGCAGCCACCAGGCCTCGAATTCGAGCATCGTGCGCCTGCGTTCAGACGCCCAGCCCGGTGGCCGGTTCGGGCACCGGCTCGACCGGCACCGGCGCCGGCGCGGGCTCGGGCACGGGAGCCGCGTGGCGCAACGCCTTGGTGAGCCGCGCGATCTCGCGCCGCTGGCGAAACAGCGAGGGCACCGCAGCCAGCAGACCCAGCACGACGCCGGCGATCAGGAACACGAGCAGGAAGACGACGAGCGGCGCATGCCAGGACAGCTGCCCGACCAGGAAGCGCAATTCGACGTTGTCGGTGTTCGACAACGCGAAGCCGAGCGCCGCGACGAACAGCAGCAGGTTGAACAGCCACGTGAGGAAACGCATCAGAGCCCCGCAAAGTGCGCGATCGGGAACCGATCGCTATTCTGAACGAGGCGGAGCGCGGGAGCGTTCGGCCTTTCGGCCGAACGTCCCGCGGTGAAGGGTGAAGGGTGAAAGGGAAAAGCCTCGACCTTTGAAGCCGGTGCTGTTCCCCTTCACCCTTCACCCTTCTCCTCTCTCGATTCGTCCACCCGTTCCCGTAGCTGCTTGCCGGGCTTGAAATGGGGGACGCGCTTCTCGGGGACGAGCACCTTCTCGCCCGACTTGGGGTTGCGGCCGATACGCGGGGGGCGGTAGGACAGCGCGAAGCTGCCGAAGCCGCGGATCTCGATGCGGTTGCCGGCAGCGAGCGTGCGCGCCATCGCGTCGAGGATCGTCTTGACGGCGAACTCGGCGTCCTTGGCAACCAGTTGCGGATAACGCTCGGCGAGTCGGGCGATCAGCTCCGACTTGGTCATCGCCTCGGCGGTGTCGGCTGCGTCGAGCGCGTCGTAGTCGTCCGGGTGCAATGCCATCTCGTGCCTGCTTTCGCTGAGGAGCCGAGCCGCATCGCGCGGCCCGGCAGCAGAACGGGCGCCGCGCGACCCGAAGGCCGCGCGGCGCGCCGCCCTCACTCCTTCGGCGTGTCGAGCTTGGCGCGCAGCAGCGCGCCAAGGTTCGTCGTGCCGCTCGCCGCACCGCTCTCGGCCTGGATGCGCTGCAGCGCCTCGGCCGTTTCCACCGTGTCGCGCGCCTTCAGCGACAGGTTGATCGAGCGGTTCTTGCGATCGATGTTGACGATCATCGCCTCGATCTCTTCGCCTTCCTTCAGGTGCTGGCGTGCGTCCTCGACGCGGTCGCGCGAGATCTCGGAGGCACGCAGGTACCCCTCGACGTCGCTGCCCAGGTCGATGACTGCGCCCTTCGGATCGACGGTACGCACCGTTCCGCGAACGACCGCGCCCTTCTCGTTGGTCGCGGCATAGTTGGTGAAGGGATCGCCTTCGAGCTGCTTGATGCCCAGCGAGATGCGCTCGCGCTCGGTGTCGATCGCCAGCACCATCGCCTCGATTTCGTCGCCCTTCTTGAAGTTGCGTACCGCCTCTTCTCCGGGGCTGTGCCACGAGAGGTCGGACAGGTGCACGAGGCCGTCGATGCCGCCGGGCAGGCCGATGAACACGCCGAAGTCGGTGATCGACTTGATCGTGCCGCTGACCTTGTCGTTCTTGCGGTGGTTGTCGGCGAACTCCTCCCACGGGTTCGCGCGGCACTGCTTCATGCCGAGCGAGATCCGGCGGCGATCCTCGTCGATCTCCAGCACCATCACCTCGACCTCGTCGCCCAAGGCGACGATCTTGCCGGGGTTGACGTTCTTGTTCGTCCAGTCCATCTCGGAGACGTGCACCAGGCCCTCGATGCCCGGCTCGATCTCGACGAACGCACCGTAGTCGGTGATGTTCGTGACCTTGCCGAACATGCGCGTGCCCTGCGGGTAGCGACGTCCGATGCCGACCCAGGGGTCGTCGCCGAGCTGCTTGACGCCGAGCGAGACGCGGTTCTTCTCCTGGTCGAACTTGAGCACCTTCGCGGTGACTTCCTGGCCGACCTGCAGCACCTCGGACGGATGACGCACGCGGCGCCAAGCCATGTCGGTGATGTGCAGCAGGCCGTCGATGCCGCCGAGGTCGATGAACGCGCCGTAGTCGGTGATGTTCTTGACCACGCCGTGGACGATCGCGCCCTCGTGCAGCGTCTCGAGCAGCTTGGCGCGCTCCTCGCCCTGCGTGAGCTCGACCACCGCGCGGCGCGACAGCACCACGTTGTTGCGCTTGCGATCGAGCTTGATGACCTTGAACTCGAGCGTCTTGCCCTCGTAGGGCGTGGTGTCCTTCACCGGACGCGTGTCGATCAGCGAACCGGGCAGGAACGCGCGGATGCCGTTGGTCATGACGGTGAGGCCGCCCTTGACCTTGCCGGTGATCGTTCCGTCGACCTGCTCACCCGACTCGAGCGCCTTCTCGAGGTTGATCCAGGCGGAAAGGCGCTTGGCGCGGTCGCGCGACAGGCGCGTTTCCCCGTAGCCGTCCTCGAGCGCCTCGATGGCCACCGAGACGAAGTCGCCTTCCTTGACGTCGAGCTCGCCGCGATCGTTGTGGAATTCCTCGATCGGGATGAAGCTCTCGGACTTCAGGCCTGCGTTGACGACGACGAAGTTGTGGTCGAGGCGCACCACCTCTGCGGTGATCACTTCGCCCTGGCGCATCTCCTGCCGCGACAGGGACTCCTCGAACATGCGAGCGAAACTTTCGGCTCCGGCCGAGGGTGCGGATACCGACGTTGCGGTTGCTGTATTCAAATTGGTTCCCGGATAACGATGTCTCGCCGGGCGGCTCGTACGGTAGGAAGCGACCCAGCGGTGTTGCGAAAACCGGGCAGCGTTGTCAGCCGGCCCGGCGCCTGCGCGCGTGATGTGCCTTCAGCACCCGTTCGACGGTGGCGTCGACGTCGAGATGCGTGGAGTCGATCACGATCGCGTCTTCTGCGGGCCGAAGCGGAGCGACGGCGCGGTTGGCATCGCGTGCGTCGCGCTGCTGCAGGTCCCGCAAAAGGTCGGGGAGTTTAGCAGAAAACCCCTTTTCGATCAACTGCTTATACCGTCGTTCCGCGCGGGATTCGACACTCGCAGTGAGGAACACCTTCAGTTCGGCGTCGGGGAACACGACGGTGCCCATGTCGCGCCCGTCGGCCACCAGTCCGGGCGCCGCGCGGAACTGCCGCTGCAACGCCAGCAGCCCCTCGCGCACCGCCGGCAGGACCGCGACGCGCGAGGCCGCGTTGCCCACCGACTCGTCGCGCACGACGTCGGTGACGTCGTGTCCGGCCAGCTCGATGCATCCCTGCGCGAACCGCACCGGCAGCGCGCGCGCGATCTGCGCGACTCGCGCCTCGTCGTCGAGATCGACGCCCTCGCGCTGGGCCTGCAGCGCGCAGAGCCGGTACAGCGCGCCCGAATCGAGATAGGCCCAGCCGAGCGCTCGCGCGACCTTCTCGGCGACCGTTCCCTTGCCGGAGGCGGTCGGCCCGTCGATGGCGATTACCGGCGCGCTCATTGGCGTGCTCATTGGCGCGCTCACCGCACGCGCTCCGCAGCCGCCCGCGCTGCATCGATCCTCATGCGTCGATCCTCATGCGTCCAGCTCGTCGATGTCGAGCCCGGCGCCGCGCGCCAACTCGACGAAACCGGGGAACGAAGTGGCGACGTTCGCCGTTCCGTCCACTTCGACGACCCCCGAGGAGCGCAACGCGGCCATCGCCAGTGACATCGCGATCCGGTGATCGTGATGCGCCCGGCCGCGGCCCGCACGAAAGACGGCATCGTCGCCGCCGCGCCCGTCGATGACGATGCCGTCGTCGGTCGGCTGCGTAACGAAGCCGAGCGCGCCCAGACCCTCGGCCATCGCGGCGATGCGGTCGGATTCCTTGACGCGCAGTTCCTCGGCGCCACGCACCACCGTGCGTCCCTCGGCGCAGCAGGCGGCGACGAACAGCGCCGGGAACTCATCGATGGCAAGCGGGACGAGTTCGGGCGGGATCTCGATGCCCTGCAGCGGCGCCGAGCGCACGCGCAGGTCGGCGACGGGCTCGCCGCCGGACTGTCGCTGGGCGACGACCTCGATGTCCGCCCCCATTCGCCGCAGGATCTCCAGGCAGCCGGTGCGCGTCGGATTGATGCCGACGTGCTCGAGCGTGAGGTCGGAGCCCGGCGCGATCGACGCGCCGACGAGGAAGAACGCCGCCGACGACAGGTCGGCCGGAACGTCCACCGCCGTGGCGCGCAGCTCCTGCCCACCGCGCAGCGAGACGACCGGTCCGTCGCTGCGCACGTCGACGCCGAAGGCGCGCAGCATGCGTTCGGTGTGGTCGCGCGTGGGCGCGGGCTCGACGACGACCGTCTCGCCGCCAGCGTAGAGCCCGGCGAGCAGCAGCGCCGACTTCAGTTGCGCGCTGGCCATCGGCAATTCGTAGCGGATCGCGTGCAGGCCGCCGGAGGGCAGGATGCGCACCGGCGGGCAGCCGTCGTTCGTCTCGATGCGCGCGCCCATCCGCTGCAGCGGGTCGGCGACGCGCCGCATCGGACGCTTCGTCAGGCTCTCGTCGCCGACCAGCGTCGATTCGAAGCGCTGCCCGGCGAGCAGCCCCATCAGCAGCCGCATCGCGGTGCCGGCGTTGCCGCAGTCGAGCGCGCCTGGCGCCGCGCGCAGCCCGCGCAGCCCGACGCCGTGCACGACGACACGCCCGTCGGCGGGCCCGTCGATTCCGACGCCAAGCGCGCGGAAGACGTTCATCGTCGAGATCGCGTCGGCGCCGGTCAGGAAGCCGGAAATGCGCGTCGTGCCTTCGGCAATCGCGCCGAGCATCACCGCGCGATGCGAGATCGACTTGTCACCGGGAACGCGGAGGCGCCCGACCAGGCGACCGCCCGGCCCGACGCGAAAGCTGCGCGACATTTGAAATTGTTCCTCGGGCGCCTGCGCGAGCGCGCCTACAGTTGGCAGGATGAACGACAGGATCGATCCGATTCTACCGAGCCGGACGGGTGCGCCCGACCAGCCGCTCGACCCGCGCGCGCAGCAGTTGCTCGACTCGCTGCCCTTCGGGCAGCGCCTGCCAGTGTCGCGCCTGCACTACCCGCACGTCGTCAACCGGCTCGCTGCCGACTGGCATCTGCCGCGACGGATGATCGGCGTATTCGACGAACTGCTGATGGATGCGCGCGGCGCGCGCGGCGGCTTTCCGTTCGAAGCGGCGCTCGAACTGATGCAGTTGCGCGAGCATTACGTGGGCGTGCTGCACCCGGAACTGCGTCCGGAGCCCACGGCGCGCGACCCCGAAGTCTGGCGCGGAATCTGGCGCTGACGTCTCGCGCTCAAGCGAGCCGATTTCGCCAGCGGCTTGCCGTCGACAAGATCCGCACCAGCGCATCGCGGTCGCCATCGCGAAGCGCCGCGCGGATTTCGTCGACGCGATCGCTGAAACGCTGCGCCGATTCGAGGCAAAGGTCGCGATTGTCGAGCAGGATGTCGGCCCACAGCGTCGGCGACGATGCGCCGATGCGCGTGGTATCGCGCAGGCCCGCACCCGAGTAGACGAGCGCAGGCTCCGACAGGTCGTTTCCGGCAATGGCCGCCGATAGCGCGAACGCGACCGCATGCGGCCAATGCGACACCTCGGCAAAGATCCGGTCGTGCAGCAGCGGATCGAGCGTCTCGATGTTCGCGCCGGTGGGCTCGAGCATGCGCGCGACAGCCTCGCAATGCTGGGCGGGCGTCGCATCGACCGGACACAGCAGCCAGCGGCGTCCGCGGAACAGATCGGGGTCGGCCGCCTGCGCGCCGCTGCGTTCCGAGCCGGCGATCGGATGGCCGGGGACGAAGCGCAGGAACGCGTCGCCCAACCCCGCGCGCGCGCCTTCGATCACGCTTCGCTTCGTGCTGCCGCAATCGGTGACGATCGCCTGCGCTTCGAGCGATTCGCGGATCTGCGCGAACAGCGCCGGCATCGTCGGCACGGGCGCGGCGATCACCACGAAAGCGGCGCCCTGCACGGCTTCACCCACCGTTGCACAGGCGCTGTGGAGGTGGCCGAGCGCGCGCGCGATCTGCGCGTCGTCGCCCGGCGAGTAGCCGGCAACCTGCCATTCGCCCTTTGCCCGCGACAGCGCTGCCGCGAGCGAACCGCCGATCAGCCCGACACCGAGGATCGCGACCTTGCGCCCTCTCATTGCTTGCCTTTCACGCGCGTCCCATCGCCTTCTCGAAGGCGCGCAGGAACGCCTCGTTCTCCTCGGGCAGGCCGACCGAGATGCGCAGCCAGTCGGGCAGTCCGTAGTTCCCCACCGGACGCACGATGACGCCGGCGCGCAGCAGTTCCTCGTACACGCGCGCGGCGTCGCCGACGCGCACCAGCACGAAGTTGCCGTGCGACGGCACGTATTCGAGTCCCATCCGCGCGAAAGCTTCCTGCAGGCGCTGCAGCCCCGCGCGGTTCGACTCGTAGCTGCGCTGCAGATACGCGCGGTCGTCCAGCGCCGCGATCGCCGCCGCCTGCGCGATCGAGCTCACGTTGAACGGTTGGCGCACGCGATTCATCAGGTCGGTGAGTTCGGGTTGCGCCACCGCGAAGCCCACTCGCAGGCCGGCCAGTCCGTAGGCCTTCGAGAACGTGCGGCAGACGACGAGGTTCGGATGCTCGCGCACGCGCCCGATCGAATCGGAGCGCTGCGAAGGCTCGAGGTATTCGTCGTAGGCCTCGTCGAGAACGACGACGACGTCCTGCGGCACGGACGCGACGAAGGCGGTGATCGCGTCGCGCGGCAGCCAGGTGCCGGTGGGGTTGTTCGGATTCGCCACGAAGACGACGCGCGTGTCGGTGGCGATCGACGCGCGCATCGCGTCGAGGTCGTGACCGAGGTCGCTCGCCGGCACGACGATCGCGCGCGCGCCGGTTTCCTGCGTCGCCAGCGCATAGACAGCGAACGAGTACTGCGAATAGACCGCCGACGTGCCGGGCTGCAGCAGCGCGTGCGCAGCCAGTTCGAGCACGTCGTTCGATCCGTTGCCGAGCGTGATCCAGCTCGCGTCCACCGCGTAGTGACGCGAGATCGCCGCCTTCAGCTCGAAGCCGTTGGAGTCGGGATAGCGCGACAGCTCGGCGAGCTCGGCGATGATCGCCGCGCGCGCCGATTCGGGCATGCCCAGCGGGTTCTCGTTCGACGCGAGCTTGACGATGCGCTGCGCGTCGAGCCCGTACTCGCGCGCGAGTTCGGAAATCGGCTTGCCGGCCTGGTACGGCGCGATCGCGCGGACGTAATCGGGTGCGGGGATTTTCATGATCGACAACGGATGAAGGAAAAACGCGACCTGCGGATCACGCAGCAGCGCGAGGATATGAGCCGACGATCTTGCAGAAGCTGGACTGCGCGGCCATCTCCCGCAGCGCCGCGGCCACCGCGGGTTCGTCGCGATGGCCGATGAGATCGATGTAGAACAGGTATTCCCACAGCCCCTGCCGCGCAGGACGCGACTCGAAGCGCTTCATCGACACGCCGTGGCGCGCCAGCGGCTCGATCATCGCGTGCACGGCGCCGGCACGATCGGGCACCGACAGGATCACCGAGGTCTGGTCCGAGCCCGAGGGCGCGCACGCGTATTGGCCGATCACGGCGAAGCGCGTTCGATTGTGCGGATCGTCCTGGATGCCGGTGGCGACGATCTGCAGGCCGTAGCGCATCGCCGCGTGCTCGCCGGCGATCGCCGCGGTGCGCGAATCGAGCGACGCGAGCCGCGCGGCCTCGGCGTTGCTCGCCACCGGAACGCATTCGACGCCGTGCGCGTGCGCGTCGAGCCAGCGCGCGCACTGCGCGAGCGACTGCGCGTGCGAAACGATTCGCTCGATGCCGTCGATCGACGGCTCGAGTCGCATCAGGTTCTGGCGCACGGGCAGCGAGATCTCGCCGCTGATCGTCAGCTGCGTCTGCAGCAGCAGGTCGAGCGTGCGGCTCACCGCGCCTTCGGTGGAGTTCTCCACCGGAACCACGCCGAAGTCGGCGCCACCCACCTCGACGGAGCGGAACACTTCGTCGATCGACGCGCAGGCGATCGCATCGACCGACGAGCCGAAATGCGCGAGCAGCGCCTGCTCGGAGAAGGTTCCGGGCGGCCCGAGGTAGGCCACGCGCAGGCGCCGCTCGAGATCGCGGCAACCGGAGATGATCTCGCGCCAGATCGCTTCGATCGCATCGCCCGACAGCGGGCCCGGATTGCGGGCGCGCAGCGCGGCGAGGATCTGCGCCTCGCGCTCGGGGCGCATCACCGGCGCATCGTTGTGCTGCTTCCATTCGCCGACGCGCTGGACGAGGCGCGCGCGCTCGGCGAGCCGCTCGAGCAGTTCGCCGTCGACGCGATCGATTCGCGCACGAAGCTCGTCGAGCGATTCGACCGGCGCCGATCCTGAAACGTTCGCGTCGTCTTCTGCAATGTCGGGCATGGCTTCGGGCATCGTATCAAAGCGCCGCCGCCGGCAACCGGTACAGCAGCCACGGCAGGGCGAGCGCCGCGGCGATCGTCGACAGTGCGATCGTCGCGCTCACCTCGCCCACCTGGGTTCGGTAGCGCTGCGCGAAAAGGTAGACGTTGGCGCCGGTCGGCAACGCCGCGGCGACGGTGGCCACCGCCAGCGGCAGCGGGTCGAGCCGCAGGATCCACGTGCCTACGCTCCAGACGAGCAGCGGAAACAGCGCGCTCTTGAGCGCGGTGAGCCCCGCCGCCGTCCGCAGGCCGGTGCGCAACTCGAACTGCGCGAGCGATGCGCCGAGCAGCACGAGGCACAGCGGCGCGGCCGCCGAACCGAGCATCGCGAGCGCTCGATCGATCGGCACCGGAAGCGGCCAATGCGTCGCCGACCAGGCCAGGCCGACGAGGATCGGCAGCACGACCGGATGGATCAACGCCGAGCGGGCGACCCGCAGCAGATGGGCGCCGAGGCCGCTCCACGAGCGCGCCGCGTCGCGACGCCGGTCGAGCGACGAGGTCTCGAGCACGAAGGTGCCCAGCGACAGGAAGATCAGCGCGTGCCACGCGATGATCGTCAGCAGGAACGCCAACCCGGTCTCGCCGTAGGCCAGCCGCACGACGGGGATGCCCAGCATCACGGTGTTGCCGAACACCGAGCCCAGCCCGTGGATCGTCGCTGCCGCGGCGCCGCGCCCGCGCATCCACTGTACGAGCAGCACGACGGCGAACAGCGGCAGCCCGGCGGCGTAGTAGGCGAAGGCTGCACCCGGGGTCAGCCGGTCGAAGTCGACTCGGGCAATCGCGCCGAACAGCAGCGCCGGCATGAAGATCAGGAACGCGGCATCCGACAGCGCGCGCACGCCGTCCGCCCCGAGCAGGCCGCGCCGGGCGGCGGCGAAGCCCACGGCGATCAGCACGAACACCGGCAGGACGATCTCGCCGAACAGCGTCACGGGCCTGCCCGATAACGAAGGCAGCGCGGCGGCGCGTCGCGCTCAACGTCCGTCGTTCGTGTCGTCGTCGGCGTCCGGCGTGCGATCGGCGGTGTCGTCCTCGATCTGGTCGCGCTCGTTGGCGATCGGCCCGGTGGGACCGAGCGCATTGGCCGACGCCGCCTCGAGTTCGGCGTCGCCGTTCTCGGCGGCATCGCGCTCGACGACGCGCTGCAGGCGCGACAGCGTCGTGCCTTCGTCGATGGCGATCAGCGTGACGCCCTGCGTGGCGCGGCCCATTTCGCGGATCTCGCTCACCCGTGTGCGCACCAGCACGCCGCCGGTGGTGATCAGCATGATCTCGTCGCTCGGTTCGACGAGCACCGCGCCAACGACCTTGCCGTTGCGCTCGCTGGTCTGGATGGCGATCATGCCCTTCGTGCCGCGGCCGTGGCGCGTGTATTCGCCGATCGGCGTGCGCTTGCCGAAACCGTTCTCGGTGGCGGTGAGCACCGAGCGTTCCTCGTCGCCGGCGACGAGCATCGAGATCACCTGCTGGCCTTCCTCGAGCGACATGCCGCGCACGCCGCGCGCGTTGCGGCCCATCGGGCGGACGTCGTCCTCGTGGAAGCGCACCGCCTTGCCGGCGTCGGAGAAGAGCATCACGTCGTGTGCACCGTCAGTGACCGCGGCGCCGATGAGAAAGTCGCCGTCGTCGAGATCGACCGCGATGATTCCCGCGCGACGCGGGTTGGAGAAGTCCGACAGCGGCGTCTTCTTCACCGTGCCCAGGCTCGTGGCCATGAACACGAAGTGCGTCTCGTCGAACGACTGCACCGGCAGCACGACGGTGATCTTCTCGCCGTCGGCCAACGGGAACAGGTTCACGATGGGCCGCCCGCGGGCGTTGCGCGTGCCCTGCGGTACCTCCCAGACCTTGATCCAGTAGACGCGCCCGCGGTTCGAGAAGCAAAGGATGTACTGGTGCGTGTTCGCGATGAAGAGCTGGTCGATCCAGTCTTCCTCCTTCATCGCCGCGGCCTGCCGGCCGCGCCCGCCGCGCTTCTGCGAGCGGTACTCCGACACCGGCTGGCTCTTGATGTAGCCGGTGTGCGAAAGCGTGACGACCATGTCCTGCGGGGCGATCAGGTCCTCGGTGTCGATCTCGCTGACGTTCAGTTCGATCACCGAACGGCGCGCATCGCCGTAGTCGGCCTTGATCGCCTTCAGCTCGTCGCCGACGATCGTCGTGATGCGTTCCGGGCGCGCGAGGATGTCGAGCAGGTCGATGATCTGCTCGATCACCTCGCGGTATTCCTGGACGATCTTGTCCTGCTCGAGGCCGGTGAGGCGCTGCAGCCGCATCTGCAGGATCTCGGTGGCCTGCACCTCGGACAGCCGGTAGACGTCGCCCTGCAGCCCGACCGACGAATCGACGCCCTCGGGGCGAAACTCGGCAATGCCGCTGCCCGCGCGCTCGAGCATCTCGCGCGCAACGCCGGCACGCCAGTCGCGCGCCATCAGTCGCTCCCTGGCGATCGGAGGCGTGGGCGAGGCCTTGATCAACTCGATCATCTCGTCGACGTTGGCGATCGCCACCGCCAAGCCCTCGAGCACGTGCCCGCGCTCGCGCGCCCTGCGCAGTTCGAATACGGTGCGCCGGGTGACGACCTCGCGCCGGTGCGCGAGGAACGCGTCGAGCATCTGGCGCAGGTTGAGCAACCGGGGCTGGCCGTCGACCAGCGCGACCATGTTGATGCCGAAGGTGTCCTGCAGCTGCGTCTGCTTGTAGAGGTTGTTCAGCACCACCTCGGGCAGCTCGCCGCGCTTGAGCTCGATGACGACGCGCATCCCCGACTTGTCGGATTCGTCGCGGATGTCCGAGATGCCCTCGATCCTGCGTTCGTTGACCAGCTCGGCCATCCGCTCGAGCAGCAGGCGCTTGTTGACCTGGTACGGCAGCTCGTCGACGATGATCGCGCTGCGGTTGCCGCGTTCGAGCTCCTCGAAGTGCGTCTTGGCGCGCATCACTACGCGCCCGCGCCCCGTGCGGTAGCCGTCGCGCACGCCCTGCACGCCGTAGATGATCCCGGCCGTGGGGAAGTCGGGCGCCGGGACGATCTCGATCAGCTCGTCGATCGTCGTCTCCGGGCGCGCGAGCAGCGCCAGGCAGGCGTCGACCACTTCGTTCAGGTTGTGCGGCGGAATGTTGGTGGCCATCCCCACCGCGATGCCGGCCGAGCCGTTGATCAGCAGGTTCGGGATGCGCGCCGGCAGGACGGTGGGCTCGAGTTCCTTGCCGTCGTAGTTCGGCTGGAAGTCGACGGTTTCCTTGTCGATGTCGGCGAGCATCTCGCCGGCCAGGCGCTGCAGCCGGCACTCGGTGTAGCGCATCGCTGCCGCGTTGTCGCCGTCGACCGAGCCGAAGTTGCCCTGCCCGTCCACCAGCAGGTAGCGCAGCGAGAAATCCTGCGCCATTCGCACCAGCGTGTCGTAGATCGACGCATCGCCGTGCGGGTGGTACTTGCCCATCACGTCGCCGACGATGCGCGCGCACTTCACGAAGGGGCGATTCCAGACGTTGTTCGCTTCGTGCATCGCGAAGAGAACACGCCGATGCACCGGCTTCAGGCCGTCGCGCACGTCGGGCAGTGCGCGACCGACGATCACGCTCATCGCGTAATCGAGATACGAGCGGCGCATCTCCTCTTCGAGGCTGATCGGAAGCGTTTCTTTTGCGAAGGAGTCCATGCGTCGGGATGTACGGAATAGCGCCGACTTGCGTCAGGCCCGGCGGGCGCCGGAAAACCGACTATTTTACCATGCGGAATCGACGCTTTCGCCGCCGCCGCAGCGGCGTCGGCGCCGCTGCCGCCCTGCTCCGAACGCTTCGGAATACGACCATGCCGACCCCCGAATCCCCCACTCGCACGCTCATCGAAGCGCAATGGATCGCCCCGGTGCAGGCCTGCTGCGACCCGCCGGCCGAGCCGTGCCTCGTCGGGCACACGATCGTCGTCGAGGACGATCGGATCGTCGAAGTCCTGCCGCAGGAGCAGGCACGGCAACGAAATCCGGCGGCCGAGCGCATTGCGCTGCCCGGACACCTGGTCGTTCCCGGCTTCGTCAACCTGCACGCGCACGCGGCAATGGCGTTGCTACGCGGCGTGGGCGACGACCTGCCGCTGTCGTCGTGGCTGCGCGAACGCATCTGGCCACTCGAATCGCAACTGGTCGATTCGGAGTTCGTGCGCGACGGCTCGACGCTCGCGTTTGCCGAGATGCTGCGCGGCGGCACGACCTGCGTGAACGACATGTATTTCTTCCCCGAGGCGTCGGTCGATGCCGCGCTCGCGGTCGGCATCCGCAGCGCGCACGGGATCATCGTCGTCGACTTCCCCACCGTGTACGCGAGCACGCCGGCCGAGTACCTGCGCAAGGGGCTGGCGCTGCGCGACCGCATGCGCGATCACCCGCTGGTCAGCTTCTGCCTGGCGCCGCACGCGCCGTACACGGTCTCCGACGACGCGCTGCGCCAGATTGCGACGATCTCGCGCGAGCTCGGACTGCCGATCCACATCCACGTGCACGAGACGGCCGAGGAAGTGGCCGAAGGCATCGCCCGACACGGCAAGCGGCCGCTTGCGCGGCTCGACGCGCTCGGGCTGGTCGGCCCCGAGATGATCGCGGTGCACGCCGTGCACGTCGACGACGACGACCTGCGCCGCCTGGCGGCGGGCGCCGCCTCGGTCGCGCACTGCCCGCATTCCAACGGCAAGCTGGCCTGCGGCATCGCGCCGACCGCGCGGATGCACGAAATGGGCATCCGGGTCGGCATCGGCACCGACGGGTCGGCCAGCAACAACCGACTCGACCTGCTCGACGAGGCGCGCACGGCCGCGCTGCTCGCCAAGGCCATCAGCGGACGCGCCGACGCCTGGCCCGCCGCTCGCACCCTGCGCGCGATGACACTCGACGCGGCTGCCGCGCTCGGCCTGGACGAGCGAATCGGCTCGATCGAGGCCGGCAAGCAGGCCGATCTCGTCGCGATCGACCTTCGCGCCGCCGAACTTTCACCCGTCTACGATCCGGTTTCGCAGCTGATCTATGCGTGCGGTCGCGAGCACGTGACCGACGTCTGGGTGGCGGGAAAACCTGTTGTTCGCATGCGACAACTCGCTGACTCCCGAGTCAGAGAGGCCCTGAGCGAAGTAGTTGGTCGAACAGGCGTGTGGCAGAATCGTGTTGGCGAAATCTTGTCAGGTCGAGTCTGACTCCGGGCCGTTTGTTTGCGCCTGTCAGCGTCGTAACAGAATTTCAGTTCTACCGAAAGGAGAAACATGAATAAACCGGTCAAACTGACCTGCGTCGTCGCTGCCGCGATGATGTCGGTCTCGATGGTCGCGGTCGCCCAGGTCGCACCGCCCAATAAAACAGGCTACGTAGTCAGCCCCGACCGCAATGTCGTGCGCAGCGGCGCCGGCACCTGCGTTCACACCGGCTACTGGACGCCAGCCGACGCATTCCCCGGTTGCGACGACGATCTCCTTCCGAAGGCCCCGCCGCCGGCTCCGCGCGCGCCTGCGCCCGCCCCGACGCCGGCCCCGGCTCCGAAACCCGCCCCGGCTCCGGCCCCGACGAGCGAGAAGGTCACCTTCGCTGCCGACACGTTCTTCGACTTCGACAAGTCGGTGATCAAGCCCGAAGGCAAGGCGCGTCTCGACGACCTCGTCGGCAAGCTGCAGGGCGTGAACCTCGAGGTGGTGATCGCGGTCGGTCATACCGACAGCATCGGTACCGACAAGTACAACCAGGCTCTGTCGGTTCGCCGCGCCGAGGCGGTCAAGGCCTACCTCGTCAGCAAGGGCATCGAAGCGAACCGCATCTACACCGAAGGCAAAGGCGAGAAACAGCCGATCGCCGACAACCGTACCCGCGAAGGCCGCGCGAAGAACCGCCGCGTGGAAGTCGAGGTGGTTGGCACGCGCACGCGTCGCTGATCCCGGCTATCGCGACCGGCTCGCCGGTCGCCCTAAAAACCCCGCTTCGGCGGGGTTTTTTTTGCTCCGGCATGCGCCGGCAGCATCCGAAGGTCCGGCTCGAAACGTCGCCGTAGAATCCCCGTTGTCGCAGCTTCGAACGGTTTCGCTCCCATGTCGCTTCTCTCCCTGCCGGCGCCCGGCACGCCGAATGTCGATCCGGCCGAGGTGGCGAAGTTCCAGGCGCTGGCCGCCCGATGGTGGGATCCCGAGTCGGAGTTCCGTCCGCTGCACGAGATAAATCCGCTGCGCCTGCAATGGATCGACGAGCATGCGTCGATCACCGGCAAGCGCGTGCTCGACGTCGGCTGCGGCGGCGGCATCCTTTCGGAAGCGATGGCGCAGCGCAGCGCGCTGGTGCGCGGCATCGACCTCGGCGAACGCGCGCTGCAGGTCGCCGAACTTCACGCGCTCGAGAGCGGCGCCGCCGTCGAGTACGAACGCATCTCGGTCGAGGCGCTCGCGCAGCGCGAGCCGGCCGGCTACGACGTCGTCACCTGCATGGAATTGCTCGAGCACGTGCCCGACCCGCAGTCGGTGGTGCGGGCGTGCTCGGTGCTCGTGCGCCCGGGCGGCTGGGTCTTCTTCTCGACGATCAACCGCAATGCCAAGGCCTTCGCGCTGGCGATCGTCGGCGCCGAGTACGTGCTCCGACTGCTGCCGCGCGGCACTCATGAATACGAGAAGTTCATCCGCCCTTCCGAACTGGCCGCTGCAGCACGTCGCTGCAACCTCGAAGTCGTCGAGTTGATGGGGCTGGCCTACAACCCGCTCCTGCGCCGCTACCGCCTCGACGCCACCGACCCGGACGTCAACTACATGATCGCGTGCCGACGCGCGGACGCGGACGGCGCGGTTTCCCGATGAGCGCGCAAGCGCACGAAACCGTCGGCGCCGCGGGCGGCAACGCACGGCCGCCGCTCGCGGTGTTCTTCGACCTCGACGGAACGCTGGCCGACACCGCGGCCGACCTCGTCGCGCCGGTTCAGGCGATGCGCGCGGAGCGCGGGCTGGCCCCGATGCCTTTCGAAGTGCTTCGCCCCTACGCGTCGATGGGCGCGCGCGGCCTGCTGCTCAAGGGGCTGGGCGTCGAGCGCGAGGCTCCGCAGTTCGAGGCGCTGCGCGACGAGTTCCTGCAGCGCTACGAATCGGCGATGAACGTTCATACGTGCCTGTTTCCGGGCATGACCGAAGTGCTCGATGCACTGGACAGCGCGGCGATCCGCTGGGGCGTGGTCAGCAACAAGATCGAGCGGCTCGTCGCGCCGATCCTCGAATCGCTCGGCGTGCTGGAGCGCGCCGTCTGCGCGATCGGCGGCGACACGACCGGCTTCGCGAAACCGCACCCGGAGCCGCTGCTGCACGGCGCGCGACTCGCCGGTGTCGAAGCCGAGGGCTGTGTCTACGTCGGCGACGACCTGCGCGACATCCTCGCCGGCCGCGCCGCCAACATGCGAACGATCGCCGCTGCCTACGGCTTCTGCGGTGAAGACTCCCCCCCGCACAGTTGGGGCGCCGATGCGCTCGTGCGTGAGCCGCGTGAGCTGGTGGGGCTGCTCGGATTGCGAGCTACATGAACCGATCCAGCAGCTTCCGGCTCGCCGGGTCTAGCGCCTCGACGTCGCGCACCAGGTAGTGCACGCCGTTATCGTCGGCGATCAGCAGCACCTTGCGTGACAGGCGACGGATCGCCTCCTCCCCGCGCAACACGAACTGGGTTTCGCCGCGATCGGTGGCGACGTGCCACGTCGACGGCGTGAAGAAACTCGATACCGCGCGGATCTCTCGAATCTGCGGAACGAACTCGCGCGCTGCCAGCTCTTCCTCGATCAGCACGCGCCGCGTGTCTTCGAGCGAGGAAAGGCGTTCGATCCAGACGCGCTCCCGGCCATCCGATCCGAGCAGCGACACGCCTTCGCCGGGCGCGGAGATCGGAAAGGCTCGCGCCGGGACGACGCCGGAATGCGTCGTCCCGTCCGCATCGCGCAGCACGAGGCGTCCGAACGCATCGCGCGACAGCGAGAACGAGGCCGCTTCCGTGCTCACGGCGAAACCTCGGCAGCGAGCGCTTCGACGTGGTTGTCGGTGTTGCCCGACGGCTCGATCTCGGCGCGGCGCTGCTGCGCGCGATACAGATCGAAATAGGCGCCCTGCCGCTTCATCAGTTCGTCGTGCGTGCCGGTCTCGACGACGCGCCCGCGGTCGAGCACGACCAGTCGATCGGCCTTGCGCAGCGTGCTCAGGCGGTGCGCGATCGCGATCGTCGTGCGGCCCTGGACGAGGTTGTCGAGCGCCTTCTGGATCTCCTGCTCGGTGGCCGTGTCCACCGACGACGTCGCTTCGTCGAGGATCAGGATGCGCGGATCGATCAGCAGCGCGCGCGCGATCGAGATGCGCTGTCGCTCGCCGCCCGACAGCGCCTGGCCGCGTTCGCCGACCAGCGAGTCGTAGCCGTGCGGCAGGCGCAGGATGAACTCGTGCGCATGCGCCGCGCGCGCCGCGGCGACGATTTCCGCGCGCGAGGCCTCGGGCTTGCCGTAGGCGATGTTCTCGGCAATCGTGCCGAAGAACAGGAACGGCTCCTGCAGCACGAGGCCGATGTGCCGGCGGTAATCGGCGATGCGAAGTGCGCGGATGTCCACGCCGTCGACGCGGATCTCGCCGTCGGTGGGGTCATAGAAGCGGCAGATCAGGTTCACCAGCGTGCTCTTGCCCGAGCCGCTGTGGCCGACCAGCCCGATCATCTCGCCCGGCGCTACGTCCAGCGTCAGGCCGCGCAGCACCGCGCGGTTGCCGTAGCGGAAATCGACGTCGCGCACCTCGATGCGCCCTTTCACCTGCGGCAGTTGCACCGGGTTCGGCGCTTCGGGAACGCTCGAGACGTGATCGAGGATCTCGAAGATGCGTTTCGCGCCGGCCGCGGCCTTCTGCGTGTGCGAGACGATCCGGCTCATCGAATCGAGCCGCGTATAGAACCGGCCGATGTACGCGAGAAACGCCGTGAGCACACCGACCGTGATCCGCCCGCGTGACACCTGCCAGATGCCGAAGGCCCAGACGACCAGCAGTCCCACTTCGGTGGCCAGCGTGACCGACGGTGAGAACAGCGACCACGTGCGGTTCAGGCGATCGTTGGCGAGCCGGTTGTGCTCGTTGGCGACGCGAAAGCGCTCGGCCTCGCGTCGCTCCTGCGCGAAGGCCTTGACGACGCGGATGCCGGGGATCGTGTCGGCGAGCACGCTGGTGACCTCGGCCCAGATGCGGTCCAGCTTCTCGAAGCCGTGTCGCAGGCGCTCGCGCACCTGGTGGATCAGCCAGACGATGATCGGCAGCGGCATCAGCGTGACCAGCGCGAGCCACGGGTCGATCGACACCAGGATCGCCGCGGTCATCGCGATCATCAGCACGTCGGTGGCGAAGTCGAGCAGATGCAGCGACAGGAACACGTTGATGCGATCGGTCTCGCTGCCGATGCGCGCCATCAGGTCGCCGGTGCGCTTGCCGCCGAAGTACTGCAGCGACAGGCGCAGCAGATGCTCGTAGGCGGCGGTGCGCAGGTCCGCCCCGATGCGTTCGCTCACCAACGCGAGCAGGTAGGTGCGCGCCCAGCCGAGCGACCACGCGACGAGCGCCGCCGCCAACAGGCCGCTCAGGTAGAGCGCGACCAGCCGCGGATCGATCGGCACGCCGTTCTGGAACGGGATCAGCACCTCGTCCATCAACGGCATCGTCAGGTACGGAGGCACCAGCGTCGCACCGGTGGAAGCAAGCGTGAGCAGGAAACCGGCGAGCAGGCGCCGTTTGTACGGGCGCGCGAAGCGCCAGATCCGAAAAAGCGTCCAGGTCGATGTGCGTTCTTCGGGTGCCGCCGCGGCGAGTGGGTGGGCATGGCTGGCGGCAGCATCGGCATCGCCTTCGGGCCGGGAGACGTCCGGCGCGTGAACTTCGCTCCCGGCCTGCCGATCGAGCCCGTCGCCCGCCGCGCGCGATCGCTCGAAAAGCTCGGCGAAGCGCTGCACGGCCGCCATTCGCGCCAGCGTGAAACGCCACGAAGCCACGCGGCCGCGGTCGTCGCACAACTGCAGCGTGCCGACCCCACCGTGATCGGCGAGTTCGAGGCGGGAGTCGGCCGCCAGCGGAAATGACGCCGGGTCGCTTCCGCCAGCGGCAAGAAACCACACGTCCGAAGGGGTCAGCACCAACAGGCCGCGGTGGAACTGCAGCCGCGCATCGAGATCGAGCTCGGCCCAGCCGAGCACCGCAAGAGGAGCCGCCTCGGGCGCCTGCAACTCGATCTCGCGCCGCCATTCCGCGGGAAACGGATCTGCGGCGGGCAGGAAGTCGGCGGACGGGATCGTGGCCATCGAAACGGGGTAGCTTACTGCATTCGATTCCCGGACTACGGGTCGTCCCGTATGGCGGCCGGGCTCCGTACGTGCTTGGGCGTCAACCGGAATTACGCTGCCGCGTTGTAGGCCGTACCCTTTCCGTGGAATCGTTCATGCTCGCTCCGCGCCCGCAGGGCCTCACCGCTCCCCGCCTCGACATCGAGATCCTCGAGGTGCACTACATCCGGGGGCCCGGCCGCTGGACCTACCCGCCCGTCCTGGAGGCGGTCGTCGACATCGGGGGTCTCGAAGACTACCCGTCGAACCGCATTCCCGGGCTGCCGCAGCGCCTCGAGCAATGGTTGCCGGGGCTCGTCGAGCACCGCTGCAGCTACGGCGAGCGCGGCGGGTTCCTGCGGCGCCTGCACGAAGGCACCTGGCCGGCGCACATCCTCGAGCACGTCTGCGTCGAGCTGCAGGCGCTCGCCGGCGCGCCGAACGCCGGCTTCGGTCGCGCACGCGAAACCTCCACGCCCGGGGTCTATCGCGTCGTCGTCTGCGCTTTCCAGGAACAAACCGCACGGGCGGCGCTGGCTGCGGCACGCGAGCTCGTCATGGCCGCGATCGAGGATCGCCCCTTCGACCTCGCCGGCACGGTGGCCGAGCTGCGCGCGCTGAACGACGAGTACTACCTCGGGCCGAGCACCGAATCGATCGTGCTCGCCGCCAACGACCGCGCGATCCCCTTCATCCGGCTCAACGACGGCAACCTGGTGCAGCTCGGCTACGGCTCGGCGCAGCACCGCATCTGGACGGCCGAGACCGATCGCACCAGCGCCATCGCCGAAGGCATCTCGCGCGACAAGGACCTCACCAAGGAGCTGCTGCATTCGTGCGGCGTGCCGGTCCCCGAAGGCCGGCCGGTAGCCGACGCCGAAGACGCGTGGGCGGCTGCGCTCGAGGTGGGGCTGCCGGTGGTCGTCAAGCCGTCCGATGGCAATCACGGCCGCGGCGTCTTCACCAACCTGGTCAACCGCGACGAAGTTCTCGCCGCCTGGCAGGTCGCGCGCGAGGAAGGCAGCGGCGTCATCGTCGAGCGCTTCGTCCACGGCAACGAGCACCGGTTGCTCGTCGTCGGCGGGAAGGTCGTCGCCGCCACGCGCGGCGAGCCGGCGCACGTCATCGGCGACGGCCGCTCCACGGTCAGCGAGCTGATCGACCTGCAACTGAACAGCCACCCGCTGCGCGGCAGCACCGAAGACTGCCCGTTGAACTTCGTGCGAATCGACTCGTCGGCGCGCATCGAGCTCGCCCGCCAGGGCTTCGACGCCGATTCCGTTCCGCCGGCCGGCACGAACCTGCTGATCCAGCGCAACGGCAACGTCTCGATCGACGTCACCGACGAGATGCATCCCGAAGTCGCCGCGATGGTGGCGCTGGCCGCCGACGTCGTCGGCCTGGACATCGCCGGCATCGACCTCGTTGCCGAAGACATCTCGCGCCCGCTCGACGAGCAACGCGGCGCCATCGTCGAGGTCAATGCCGGGCCGGGCCTGCTGATGCACCTGAAGCCCGCGGTCGGACGGCGCCGTCCGGTCGGCGAAGCGATCGTCGATCATCTCTTCCCCGATGCCGCCAACGGGCGCATCCCGATCATCGGCATCGCCGGCACCCGCAGCGGCACGCGCATTGCGGCGCTGGCCGCGGCGCTGCTGCGCGGCGACGGCAGGCGCATCGGGCTGGCGAACGCGGACGGCCTGTTCGTCGAAGGGCGTCGCATCTTCGACGGCGACGCGGCGCACTGGGCCGAGGGGCGCAGGCTGCTGCGCAACCGCTTCGTCGAATGCGCGGTCGTCGAGAACGACGCTCGCGCGATCGTCTCCGAGGGGCTCGCCTACGATCGCTGCAGCGTCGGCGTCGTCACTTCGCTCGATCGCAACGCTCGAATCGAGGAATTCGACGTGCTCACGGCCGACCAGATGTACGCGGTGCTGCGCACGCAGGTCGATGTCGTGCTCGCCGGCGGCGCCGCGGTGCTCGATGCATCCGACCCGATGATCGCCGAGATGGCCTCGCTGTGCGAGGGCGACACGATTCTCTACGCCTGCACGCCGCGCGGCGACGCCTGCATCGACGCGCACCTGCGCGACGGCCATCGGGCGGTGCGCATCGAGCACGGACAGATCGCGTTGCGTACCGGCACCGCGGTCGAGTACGTCGGCGACGAAGACGTATTCGGCAACGACTCGCTCGAAGACCTGCTGCCGGCGATCGCTGCCGCCTGGGCGGCAGGCGCCTCGGCACCGCGCATCGCCGAGCGACTGGAAGCGCTGGCGCGCCCGGTCCCCGTGGTCGCCCACGCGACCGCCTAAGAAACGCGCGCAGACGCGGCGGCGACGTCGATCGCCGCCGCACTGCAGCCTGGAAACTCCATGCAAGTCGAACGCATCCGCGCGCTGCGCGGCCCGAACCGATGGACCCGCAGCCGCGCGATCGAAGCGATCGTTCGCTGTGACACACCCGAGCGCGAACTGGCGGCGATTCCGAACTTCGCCGAGCGGCTGCGGGAACGTTGTCCCGAACTCGTGCGGCTGCCCAACGGCGCGAGCACGCCGCGCTCGATGGCGCACGCGCTCGGCGCCGCCGCCTTCGCGCTGCAGTCGCGCGCCGGCTGCCCGATCTCCTTCGCGCGCACGATCGAGACTTCCGAAGCCGGCGTCTACCAGGTCGTCGTCGAATACAGCGAGGAAGCGGTCGGACGACTCGCCTTCGAACTCGCCGAAGCGCTGGTCGCCGCCGTGCAGGCCGACTCGCCCTTCGACACCGCCGCCGCCGTCGCCCGGCTGCGCGCGATCGACGAGGACGAGCGGCTGGGGCCGAGCACCGGCGAGATCGTGCAGGCCGCGCGCACGCGCGGCATCCCGTACCGGCGCTTGACCACCGGCAGCCTCGTGCAGCTCGGTTGGGGCAGCCGACAGCGGCGCATCCAGGCCGCCGAGATCGACGCGACCAGCGCGGTCGCCGAACAGATCGCACAGGACAAGGAACTGACCAAGCAGCTGTTGTCCGACTCCGGCATTCCGGTGCCCGACGGCGTTCCGGTCGAGACGATCGAGGAAGCGTGGACGGCGATGCAGCGACTGGGCAGCGCAGTCGTGGTCAAGCCGCGCGACGGCAACCAGGGCAAGGGCGTGACGGTGAACGTGCGCACGCGCGAACAACTCGAAGCCGCGTGGGCCGGTGCGCTCGAGTTCGAAAGCGACATGCTCGTCGAGCGCTACATCCCGGGCAGCGACTTCCGGCTGCTCGTCGTCGGCGGGCAACTGGTCGCCGCCGCGCGCCGCGACCCGCCCGCCGTGATCGGCAACGGCGTGCACACGATCCGCGAACTGGTCGACGAGATCAACCGCGATCCGCGCCGCAGCGAAGGGCACGCGACCGCCCTCACCCGCGTCACGCTCGACACCGTCGCCTGCACCCGACTGGCCGGGCTCGGCCTGTCACCCGAATCGGTACCGGCGCCCGGCGTTCGCGTCGTGCTGCGGCACAACGCGAACCTGAGCACCGGCGGCAGCGCGACCGACGTCACCGACGAGGTGCACCCGGAGGTCGCCGCGCGAGCGATCGAGGCGGCGCGAACCGTCGGGCTGGACATCTGCGGCGTGGACGTCGTCTGCGAGAACATCTCGCGCCCGCTCGAGGAGCAGGGCGGCGGCATCGTCGAGGTGAACGCCGCGCCGGGGCTGCGCATGCACATCGCGCCGTCGTACGGCAAGGGTCGCGCAATCGGCGAGGCAGTGATAACGGCCATGTTCGAAGCCGACGACGACGCGCGCATTCCGGTCGTTGCCGTCACCGGAACGAACGGCAAGACCACCACCGTGCGGCTGATCGCGCAATTGCTCGCCGAGACCGGGACACGCGTCGGCATGACGACTACCGACGGCGTCTACGTGAACGGGCGGCGTACCGACGACGGCGACTGCAGCGGCCCGAAGAGCGCGCGCAACGTGCTTCTGCATCCGCACGTCGACGCCGCCGTGTTCGAGACGGCGCGCGGCGGACTGCTGCGCGAAGGCCTGGGCTTCGATCGCTGTCACGTCGCGGTGGTGACGAACATCGGCGAAGGCGACCACCTCGGCATGAACCACATCGACGACGTCGGCACGCTCGCCGAGGTCAAGAGCGTGGTCGTGCAGAACGTGTCGATCGACGGTTTCGCCGTGCTCAACGCCGACGACGAGCGAGTGGCCGCCATGGCGCAATCGTGCCCGGGATCGATCGTCTTCTTTGCGCGCGAGGCGACGAATCCGGTGCTCGCCGCGCATCGCGCGCAGGGCGAACGCGTCGTTTACGTCGACGGCGGCGAGATCGTCTGCGCGCATCGCGGCGCCGAGCATCGCATCGCGCTGCAGGATGCGACGCTCACGCGCGGCGGCACGATCGGCTTCCAGGTCGAGAACGCGATGGCGGCGATCGGCGCGGCCTGGACGCTAGGCCTCGACTGGAGCGCCGTACGCGCGGCGCTTCGCCGCTTCGTGCCCGATGCGAGAACGGCCCCTGGGCGCTTCAACGTCTTCGAGCATGCGGGCGCCACCGTCGTTGCCGACTACGGCCACAACGTCGACGCGATCGCCGCACTGGTGCGGGCGGTCGAGTCGATGCCGGCCACGCGACGCTCGATCGTCATCAGCGGCGCCGGCGATCGGCGCGACGAAGATCTGCGCGCGCAGACGCGCCTGCTGGGCGAGGCCTTCGACGAAGTGATCCTCTACGAAGACCAGTGCCAGCGCGGTCGTGCCGACGGCGAAGTCGTCGCGCTGCTGCGCGAAGGGCTGCAAGGAGCAAGCCGCACGTCCAGCGTGCGCGCCATCCACGGGGAGTTCCCCGCGATCGACGCGGCGCTCGATGCGCTGGCCCCCGGCGAGTTGTGCGTGATTCTCGTCGACCAGGTCGAGGCGGCGCTTGCGCACATCGAGCAGCGGATCGCGCAGGCTGCGCAGGCCGCCCCGGTGCCGGCGGCCTGACAACGAATACGAGCGCCTTCGCGCGCGTCTACGCGCGCGGCGTCGACCTTTCGACGATCGCCGCGCAATCGACGCCGCGCGGCAACGTGCCGTAGTTGTGGTGCCCCGAGGCGCCCAGCCTCGACGCACAGAACGCATCGGCGATCATCGGCGGCGCATGCTGCACCAGCAGCGCCGCCTGCATCGACAGCGCCATCCGATCGACGACGTCGCGCGCCCGATACTCGAGGTCGCCGCGGTCGGCGAACTCGCGGCGCAGCGCGCCGACGTAGCGATCGAGCGTCTCGTTCGCACCTTTCGCTTTCGCCACCTCGGCGAAGAACGCCTCGACCGTGGCCGGCGTCTTCTGCATCGCGCGCAGCACGTCGAGGCACTGCACGTTGCCGCTGCCTTCCCAGATCGCGTTGACCGGCGACTCGCGGAACAGGCGCGGGAAGGGTCCGTCCTCCATCACGCCGCTGCCGCCGATGCATTCCATCGACTCGTAGGTGAGCTGCGGCGTGCGCTTGCAGATCCAGTACTTGCCGACCGCGGTGACGAGCCGCACGAGCAGGTCCTCGTGCTCGTCGGTGTCGCGTGAATCGAGCGCGCGTGCGATGCGCATCGTCAGCGCGACCGAGCCCTCGTTCTCGAGCACGAGGTCGGCGAGAACGTTCTGCATCAGCGGCTGACGGTTCAGCACGTTGCCGAAAGCCGAGCGGATCGAGCAGTGATGCAGCGCCTGCGCGATCGCCGCGCGCTGCCCCGACGAGGAGCCGACCATGCAGTCGAAGCGCGTCATCGCGACCATCTCGATGATCGTACGTACGCCGCGCCCTTCCTCGCCGACCATCCACGCCAGCGCGCCGCGAAGCTCGGTTTCGCTCGACGCGTTCGACACGTTGCCCATCTTGCGCTTCAGGCGCAGCACCTGCATCGGGTTCTTGCTGCCGTCGGGGCGCCAGCGCGGCATCAGGAAGCACGACAGGCCACCGGGCGCCTGCGCGAGCACGAGAAAGGCGTCGCACATCGGCGCAGAGACGAAGTACTTGTGGCCGACGAGCTCGTAGGCCTCGCCCGCGCCCTGCGCGGCGCCCACCGGGAACGCGCGCGTCGTGTTGGCGCGCACGTCGGAGCCGCCCTGCTTCTCGGTCATCGCCATGCCGATGGTGAGGCCGGCCTTCTCCGAGTCGGGAACGTTGCGCGGATCGTAGGCGCGCGCGGTGATGCGCGGCTCCCAAAGCGCGGCGAGCTGCGGCGTCGCGCGCAGCGTCGGCACCGCCGCGAAAGTCATCGTGACCGGACACTGGTGCCCGGCCTCGACCTGCGAATGCAGGTAGACGCCGGCCGCGCGTGCGACGTGCGCGCCTTCGCGCGGCTCGGTCCACGGCGACGAATGCAGGCCGTGCCCGATCGCCGATTGCATCAGTGCGTGATACGCGGGGTGAAAGCGCACGAGGTCGACGCGATTGCCGAAGCGGTCGTGCGTGTCGAGTTCGGGCGGTACGCGGTTGGCGACCGCGCCCAGATCGAGGTACTCGGCAGTGCCGATCTTCGCGCCGAAGGCCGACAACTGCGCGTCGGCCCAGGCGGCACCCTCGCGCCGCACGGCCTCCTGCAACGCGGCGTCCTGCGTGTACAGGTTGTAGTCGACCAGCTCGCGGCCAACGTTGATCACCTCGTGTGTTTCGGCGAGAAACAGCGAGTCCTTGCGCAGCGATTCGGGCGCGTTCATCAGGTCGTCTCCAGTTTCGAGGCGGACGTTGGGAAAGCCCGCTTCGCGCGCGAGGGCGCGGCAGGCATCGCGGAAGCAAGCGCGCGCTGCGGACGAACGAGCCCGCCGGCGGCGCCGAGGAGGAACCTGCGCCAGATCGAGTGTCCGATGCCGTCGAAACGGCGCACCGCATCGACGAACGCACGTCGCGCGTCCACGTCGACGAGCGGCGCGGGCAGCAGCGGATCGAAAACGAGCTGGCGGATTGCGTCGTTGCCGAGCACGAAGGACTCGCGCGCGGCGGCCTCGAGTGCCAGCGCGGGCGCGCCGGCCGACCAGCGAGCGAGCCACGCGTCCAGCGTCGCCCGGGTCTCGCGGTAGCCGCGATCGAGCGTCGCCGCATCCCACAGGCGCTCGGCGCGGCGCTTGCGTTCGTCGTCGAGCGAGTGCGCGACGAACACGGCCGCCTCTGCGCCCAGGCCCAGTCGCGCGAGCCGTTCGCGCACGGCCTCGACGCCGCCGGCCAGATTATCCGGACGAACGAACAGGCCGCCGTCGAGTTCGCGCAGGCCGAGCAGACCGAGCGCGCGTTCCCGCGCACGACGCAAGGCGCGGTCGCTGCGCGACAGTGCGCCGACGTGCACGGCGATCCAGCCGCCATCCCAGTCTCGCACGCGTGCCTCGACGTCGCGCCAATTCGAAACGTCGCCGGCGAGCCCGGCGGCCTGCGGACCGAGGCGATACTGGCCGCGCTCGATCGACTCGATCATCCCGGCGGCTGCAAGCCGCGCCAGCGCCACGCGTACGTTGTTCTCGCGAATGCCGAACAGCGCGCACGAAGCCACCGCCTCCCGCGCGGACAGCCGGCGGTGCGCCGTGCCGAGCAGCAGGTTCAGGACGAGGTGGCGCGCTTCCGGTAGCATCCGCTAAAATTACATCAGATGATCGATTTTGCACAAGCAAGTAATGTTCGAGCCGGCACTTGAAATCCGCCCGGTGACCTATACTTGATGAATGCGCGAAGTCGTCGCGCAGTGTTGCCAGATACCGAATTCGGGGCCGACCAGGTTTCGACGTGGGTAGCGAAGCGGCACAGGGCATGCCGAGGCGCCTTTTCCTCGTAAATCCATTGGCAAAACCACAAACGCCAACGACGAGCGTTTCGCACTGGCCGCTTAAGGCCTGAGCCGCTGCACCGGGTCGCCGACAGCCCGGGTTCCGCAAGGAACTGCAGYGTCATTCATGTCGGCTCGTGCCGCATCGGGCTACTTGATGCGGAGCTAAAACCAAGGTGGCTGGGTGCAGGTCGGCCTGTCGATCGGCTAAGCCTGCACTGAGATTTAAATAGATCGACTACGCATGTAGAACTGGTCGTAGAGGACTTGCGGACGCGGGTTCGATTCCCGCCGGCTCCACCATCCCGAAGGGCCCGGATGATCTCCGGGCCCTTATTTTTTCTTTGGGACGAATCACTGCGGATCTCGGCCCCGACGGGCCGTTCCCCACGGCCCCGCGCGAACAGCCGAATCAGAACCGATTCGCAGTCCCGACGATGGTGCTAGTCGGAGACGCGCGAAGTCGACCTCGTTCCATGCCTGACTGCGCTGCCTTCGACATCGCCGCTGCGAGGCGCAACGGCCAGCCGCACGCGCCGGCCTTGCGCGTCGGTCGCCTTTGCGTGGAAGTGGTCGGGTTCGCGGTCGATCTCTTCGATATCGCGGTAACCCATGGCTTCGAGCTTGACCTGCACCTGATGCAGGGTGAGCCACGACGCCTGATCGGCGTCCGCGTGGTCGCCCCGGCCACGCCTGACTTCGGTATCGCGGACGTCGCCGGTGACGGGGTCGACATCGACGTCCACCCGACGCCCTTGCGCGTCGGTAGCCTTGATTCTCAGCCGGTCGTGTTCGCGCGAGATCTTCGTCAATTCGCGATAGCCCATCTGATCGAGCTTGAGGTGGACCTCGTGAAGCGTCAGTCCGTGGGTCCGGCCGTTGTCTCGTGGACCGTTCTGGGCGAGTGCGGGGACGAAAGAGGTCCCGACGACGGCGCCCAGGACAAGGGTGGGGATGAACGAATGGGCACGCATGAATGCTTCTCCAGCAATGAGTCGCGGCCGAATCTTTCGACCACGGCGCATCCTGCAGCGGCGTGCCTGAACCGAAGCTGAATGCCGCACCGATCCACTGGCACGGCCCGCTGCATCACTACTGCGTGGAAATCGCACCCGGCTTCGCTGGCGTCCCCGACTCCGCACCGAGCGCCTGACTCGGCGTCTCTGCCGGAAACCAGTGCCTTGTCCGATTCGCGATCGCCACCAGCGACAGCATCACCGGAACCTCGACCAGCACGCCGACCACGGTCGCGAGCGCGGCGCCCGAACGCAGCCCGAACAGCGAGATCGCCACCGCCACCGCGAGTTCGAAGAAGTTCGAGGTGCCGATCATGCAGGCCGGCGCCGCGATCTCGTGCGGCAGTCGTAGCCAGCGCGCGCCGAGCGCGCTGAGGAAGAAGATCCCGTAGGACTGCAGGACGAGCGGCACGGCGATCAGGACGATCACCAGCGGCTGCGCGACCAGCGTACCGGCCTGGAAGCCGAACAGCAGCACCACGGTGGCCACCAGCCCGGCCATCGACCACGGCTTCAACGCATCGATGCCGCGTGCCAGCCGTTCGGGTCCGACACGCAGCCAGGCATGACGCGTGAGCATGCCGGCCGCCAGCGGCAGCACGACGTACAGCACGACGCTGAACAGCAGCGTTTCCCACGGGACGGTCACGTCGGTCACGCCGAGCAGGAACGCCGCGATCGGCGCGAACGCGAACACCATGACGAAGTCGTTCACCGACACCTGCACCAGCGTGTAGTTCGGGTCGCCTTTCGTCATCTGGCTCCAGACGAACACCATCGCCGTGCAGGGCGCCACGCCCAGCAGGATCATTCCGGCGATGTACTCGGAGGCGGAGGCCGGGTCGACCCAGCCGGCGAACACGTGCTCGAAGAAGAGCACGGCCAGCGCCGCCATCGTGAAGGGCTTGATCAGCCAGTTGACGACCAGCGTGAGGACCAGGCCACGCGGGCGCTTGCCGACATCGCGCACGGCGGCGAAGTCGATCTGGATCATCATCGGATAGATCATCACCCAGATGAACACCGCGACCACGAGGTTGACGTGCGCCCATTCCATGCGCGCGACCGCCTCGAACAGAGCGGGCGCGACCAGGCCGAGACCGACGCCCGCGAGGATGCCCAGGCCGACCCAGACGCTCAGGTAGCGCTCGAAGGTGCCCATTCGATTTCCATTCCTTCGGTTGCCCGACTCAGTTGCCCGGCTCAGTTGCGCGACTCAATTGAGCGAGATTCCCACGAGCGCGCTTTGCAGTTCGGAATCGCTCATGCTCTCGATCGGCAACTGCAGCAACTGCAGCAACCGATACCCGAGCGCCTGACGTGTCAACTCGAATGCATCGCGTCGCACCTCGTCGCCACCGACCGCATTCGACGGGTCGCGATAGCCCCAGTGCACCCGCACCGGACCGCCAGGCCAGTACGGGCATGTCTCCGCGGCGGCTCTGTCGCAGACGGTGACCACGATCCGCATCCGGGGCGCAGCGTCGCCCGCGAACTGGTCCCAGCTCTTGCTGCGCAGACCGCTCGTGTCGATCCCCGCTTCGTCCAGGACGGCAAGCGCGACCGGGTTTGGCGTGCCACTCGGTGCGCTGCCGGCGCTAAAGGCGTGCACGGGCCTGCCCTGCACGCCTGCAAGGTGATTCAGCATCGACTCGGCGAGGATGCTTCGCGCAGAGTTGTGCGTGCACAGGAACAGCACATTGGTCGTCATCGCCTTCTCACCGTGCGCAGGACGCGGCCGAAGCTTCGACGCACGGCCGACCCTCGCAGCAGTTGTCTGTGAGGTAGAGAAGCAACGCGTTCATCCTTTCGTAGTCGGCGCGGTAGATCAGGTGCCGGCTCGCGCGTTCCTGCGTGACGAGACCCGCGGCGGCGAGTTCCTTCAGGTGAAACGATAGCGTCGCCGCCGGAATGCCGAGCGCGTCGCTGATCGTTCCTGGAGTCAGGCCGGCGGGGCCGGCGACGACGAGCGCGCGGAACACCTCGAGTCGGTGAACCTGCCCGAGAGCCGCAAGGGCGCGAACCACGTTGTCTTGTTCCATATTTCCAGTATACTGGAAACGACATCACCGTTCCAGCAGCGATCCGGGAGAACCGCAATGAGCGAAACCGACATCCGGCAAGTGGTCCAGCAGAAATACGGCGAGGCGGCTCGTCGCGTGAGCGAGACGGCTGCTCCCGCGTCGTGCTGCGGCAGCAGCGCACCTGCGAGCAAGGCCAGGAACTCCTCGTGCTGCTCGAGCGAAACGCTTCCCGGCACCAGCCCGATCACCCGCGACCTCTACGATTCGGTGCAGACCGACAGCCTGCCCGAAGCGGCGGTGCTTGCTTCGCTCGGCTGCGGCAACCCGACCGCGCTCGCCGAATTGAAGCCCGGCGAAGTCGTTCTCGACCTCGGCTCCGGCGGTGGAATCGACGTGCTGCTGTCGGCGCGCCGCGTCGGACCGACCGGCAAGGCTTACGGACTGGACATGACCGACGAAATGCTCGCGCTCGCGAACGAGAACAAGCGCAAGGCAGGAGCAACGAACGTGGAATTCCTCAAGGGCGAGATCGAGGACGTTCCGCTGCCCGACGCATCGGTCGACGTCATCATCTCGAACTGCGTGATCAACCTGTCGGCCGACAAGGACCGGGTGCTGCGAGAGGCATTCCGCGTGCTGAAGCCGGGCGGGCGCTTCGCGGTCTCCGACGTCGTCACCCGCGGCGAGATCCGGCCGGACATCCGGCGCAGCGTCCTCGCGTGGGTCGGCTGCGTCGCAGGCGCCCTCGACGAGGACGACTACCGTCGCAAGCTCGCAGCCGCGGGCTTCGATAACGTCGAGATCGAACCGACGCGAATCTACTCCGCCGCGGATGCGCGTGAGTTCCTCGATGCCAACGGACTGGATGCATCCGCGGTTGCCGACGAAATGGACGGCCGGTTCCTCAGCGCATTCATCCGCGGGCACAAGCCATCTGCGATCGCCCCCGACTGACCGTCAAGCAGCGCGCGGGCGCCGATCGCGGCTACGTGATGGAGACGGGCGCGAGATCGTGCGCGAAGGCAGCGCGAGCGAGCTGACCGGCGATCCGCAAGTGCAGCGAGCGTTATCTCGGGATCTGAAGGACTCTCCGCGAGCAAGCCGGCGGACGCAGGGATCGCATCGACTTTTGGCATGCTTCGGAATCCGACGCCTTCCCCTGGATGCACGAACGATGTCCTCCCGTTTCCGCTTCCTCGCCGCCTGCGCGGCGTTCGCGGCCGCCACGCACGCTGCAGCGCTCGAACTGCCCCAGCAAAGCATCGTGCCGGGCGGCGTCGCGTTGATCGACCTCGGCGCCTCGGCGCAGCCCCCCGCTGTTCGCTACGGGCAGGAACCGGTACTGGTGGTCGGAGACGCCACCGGATGGACCGCGGTGGTGGGCATCGCGCTGAAGGCCGAAACCGGCGTAGCGCACCTGCTCGTGCAGCGTGCAGGCGCGGCCGACCAGCGCGTGCCGTTCACGATCGAAGCGAAGCGCTACGCCGAGCAGCACCTCCAGGTGCCGAAAGGGAAGGTGGACCTGTCGAAGGAAGACCTGGCTCGCTACGAGCGCGAACGCGTGCATCTCGCGCAGGTGTCGGCCACGCGCAGCGTGTCGACGCCAGCATCGATGGCCTTCGTGCAGCCGACTCCGGGCCCGCGCTCGAGTTCCTTCGGCCTGCGTCGCGTATTCAACGGCCAGCCGCGCAATCCGCACAGCGGAATGGACATCGCTGCGGCGACCGGGACGCCGGTGATCGCGCCGGCGTCGGGCCGCGTGATCGACGTCGGCGACTACTTCTTCAACGGGAAGACGGTCTGGATCGACCACGGCAGCGGACTGCTGACGATGTACTGCCACCTGAGCGACGTCGGCGTGAAGACGGGTGACGCCGTGCAGAAGGGCGACACAATCGGGGCGGTCGGCGCCACCGGCCGCGTGACCGGCGCGCATCTGCACTGGTCGGTGAGCCTGAACCGGGCGATGGTCGACCCGGCGCTGTTCCTCGGCCCGGAACCGTGAAGCCAGGCGCACAGAGAGTCAACGCGTGAGCGCGCCCCCGCAGGTGCGTTCGGCCATCCCTGCGGGCGTCTGGGCGCTCGGCCTGGTCAGTCTGCTGATGGACGTCTCCTCGGAGATGATCCACAGCCTGCTGCCGCTGTTCCTCGTCACGACGCTCGGCGCCGGCGCCTTCGCCGTCGGACTGATCGAGGGCATCGCCGAATCGACGGCGCTGATCGTCAAGGTGTTCTCCGGCGTGCTGAGCGACTACCTCGGCCGTCGCAAGGGACTCGCGATACTCGGCTACTCGCTAGGCGCGGCGACCAAGCCGCTGTTCGCGCTCGCTTCCGGCGCCGGGCTCGTGCTGGCTGCGCGCTTCGTCGACCGCATAGGCAAGGGCATCCGCGGCGCGCCGCGCGACGCGCTCGTCGCCGACCTCACGCCGCCCGAGGTGCGCGGGGCGGCCTTCGGGCTGCGGCAGTCGCTCGACACCGTGGGGGCCTTCATCGGTCCGCTGCTCGCGACGGCGCTGATGCTCCTGTGGGCAGACGACTTCCGCGCCGTGTTCTGGGTCGCGGTCGTGCCGGGGGTGCTCGCGGTGGCACTGCTCGTCGTCGGCGTGCGCGAACCGCCGACGGCGCAGGTCGGTCGAAGGACGAACCCGATCCGTCGCGCGAACCTCGTGCGGCTGGACGCCCGCTACTGGTGGATCGTCGGCGCAGGCGCCGTGTTCACGCTCGCACGCTTCAGCGAGGCGTTCCTCGTGCTGCGCGCGCAACAGGCAGGCATCGCGCTCGCACTCGTGCCGATGGTCATGGTCGCGATGAATGTCGTGTACTCGCTCACCGCCTATCCGTTCGGGCGACTCGCGGACCGCATGGACCATCGCAAGCTGCTGGCGTGGGGCCTCGTCGTGCTGCTCGCCGCCGACCTGGTACTCGCGCTCGACCCCGGCCCGCGAACCGTGCTCGCGGGCGTCGCGCTGTGGGGCGTGCACATGGGAATGACGCAGGGGCTGCTCGCAACCATGGTCGCTGCCGCCGCACCGATCGACCTGCGCGGAACCGCATTCGGTCTCTTCAACCTCGTGAGCGGCGTCGCGATGCTCGTCGCCAGCGTGCTCGCCGGTTACATATGGGAACGCTGGGGCGCCGAGTTCACGTTCTACGCAGGCGCCGGCTTCTGCGTCGCCGCCTTCGTGCTGCTTGCTTCGAAGCGAGACGCGTCCGCCGCGGGTCCGTCGTGAAGACGCACGTCTACTCGCGGTAATAGACGACCTGGTGGCTGCTGGCGAGCAACTCGCCGTCGTCGCCCCAGATCTCCGCACTCTGGTCGAAGAAGCCGTTGCTGTAGGTCAGCGCGCGCGCGGCGCCGAGCACGTGACGATCGGACTGCCGGGCGAGCGTCGCCGCATCGGCGTGGAAGAACGTGGTGAGCGACACGGTTCCCACCGGTGCGAAGGTGCGCCGGCGCAGGAAGATGCGCGGAAAGAAACTGTCGCACAGCGCGGCGAGTGACGGAAAGTCGAGCGGGCGCGGCGGTTCGTCGCGCACCCAGACCTCGCTGCGCGAATGCGGCTGTTCGCGGCCATCGAACGAATCCGGCAATCCGCCCTCGGCGAAGCGCAGGTCGTAGCTGCGAACCCACGCGGGCGCGCCGGCGAACGGCATGCGCGCCAGGGTCGACGCCGCCGGGAGCGAAGGCGGTACTGCCTCGGGCGCGCCCCAGGTTTCGCGTCGCACGGCGAGCGCGACAGTGGCTGTCGCCGCGACCGCATCGTGCTGTCGAAGTTGAACGATCCAGTGCTGCGTCGAGCGGTTCGTGCGCACCGGTACCGCTTCGATCTCGAAGGCGCCGTCGGCGATCGGCGCGGCGAAATTCACCGTCTGCGCGATCGGATCGCCTTGTCTCCGTCCGTGGGCCAGCACCGCCTGCAGCAGCACCGCGCAGGTGATGCCGCCGAACGGACCCACCATGTTCGCGTAGGCCGCGCTGGTGTTCCCTGAATATCGATTCTCGCCTTCGGCCGACAGCCGAATGGCGACGTCGAAGGGATGCGGATCGGCTGTCATGCGAGGGGGATTCGGTGGCGTGAGGCAGAATTATTCCATGCGCGTCATCCGGCTCGCCGCATTCCTCGTCCTCGGCGTCGCGCAGGCGACGTTGGCGCAACCAGCGTCGACGCAGGCGGCCCTGCCGCACGAAGTCCCGAACACGATGGCGCAACGCATGCAGGCGTGCGTGGCCTGCCACGGCGAGGAAGGACGCGCGACGCCCGACGGTTACCTGCCACGTATCGCCGGAAAGCCGGCCGGCTACCTGTACGAGCAATTGCGCAATTTCCGCGAGGGGCGCCGCAGGAACGCGGCGATGAGCCGACTGCTCGCGAACCTGTCCGACGAATACCTGAGGGAGATCGCCACGCATTTCGCGGCGCTCGATCTGCCCTTTCCGCCGCCGCAGCCGAGCACCGCGCCAGCCAACGCACTGGCCCGCGGCGAGGCGCTGGTGCGGCGCGGCGACGCGCCGCGCGAACTTCCCGCCTGCGCCGCGTGTCACGGCCAGACGCTCACCGGCGTGCGACCCGACGTGCCCGGATTGCTCGGATTGCCGCGCGACTACCTCACGGCACAGATCGGCGCGTGGAAAAACGGGCTGCGCCATGCGGCGGCGCCCGACTGCATGGCCACGATCGCCGAGCGTCTCGTGCCGGCGGACATCAGCGCGATCGCGAACTGGCTCGCTTCGCAGCCGGTGCCCCGCGACGCAGCGCCCGTTGCTGCCTTTCACGACGAACCGCCGCTGCAATGCGGAAGCATCGGACGGCACGCGGCAACGCCACCCGCACCGTCGCGTCCGGCCGCAGCGCAGGACGCGACAGTCGAACGCGGCGCCTACCTGGCGCGACTCGGAAACTGCCGCGGTTGTCACACTGCGGCCGGCGCGCCGCCCTTCACCGGCGGGCGCGCAATCGACACCCCGTTCGGCACCGTCTACGGCACGAACCTCACGCCCGACGCCGAAACCGGTATCGGCAACTGGTCTGCCGAAGACTTCTGGAACGCGATGCACGAAGGCCGCGCGAAGGACGGTCGCCTGCTCTACCCGGCGTTCCCCTACCCGTACTTCACACTCGTTACGCGCGAGGATTCCGACGCCCTCTACACATTCCTGCGCAGCGTGCCCGCGGCGCGCAAGCCGAACCGGCCCCACGCACTGCGCTTCCCGTTCGATCGCCAGGCGTCGCTTACGTTCTGGCGCGCGATGTCGTTCGAGCCGGCCCGCTTCGAGGCGGATGGGCAGCGCTCGGCCGAGTGGAATCGGGGCGCATACCTGGTGCGCGGCCTGGGCCACTGCGGCGCGTGCCATTCGCCACGTGACTTCCTCGGCGCGGCCGTGACGTCGACGGAGCTCGCCGGCGAGACGCTGCCAGCCGGCCAATGGTACGCACCGTCGCTGACCGATCCGGCACAGGCGGGCGTCGCGCTGCGCAGCATCGACGAGGCGGTCGACCTGCTGAAGACCGGTCGCAGCGCGCACGCCAGCGTGCTCGGGCCGATGGCCGAGATCGTGTTCGACAGCCTGCAGCACGCGTCCGACGCCGATCTGCGTGCCATGGTCGTCTTCCTTCGATCGCTGCCGCAGGAAAAGACCGGCGCAGTGGCGTCGCCGATGCCCGATGCGCAGGCGATGGACCGCGGCCGAAAGCTCTACGAGGATCGCTGCGCCGACTGCCATGGCGAGCAGGGACAGGGCGCGCGCGATGCGATCCCGGCACTCGACGGCAACCGCGTCGTCACGATGTCGCCGCCGGCGAACCTGATCCGCATCGTGCTGGATGGAGGCTTTCCGCCGGCCACCGCCGGCAATCCGCGTCCCTACGGGATGCCGCCTTTCGCGCAGTCGCTGGGCGACGACGAGCTGGCTGCGCTGGCCACGTTCCTGCGCAACGCCTGGGGAAACCGCGCGAGCGCGGTTTCCGCTCTCGACGTCCTGCGGCACCGGTGAAGCGACTGACTCGCGCATAATCACCGCCTCGCGAAAACGCGCAGGATCGCATCGTGAACGAAAAAAAAATCCGGCTCGGTATTGCCGGCTACGGGAACCTCGGCCGCGGGGTGGAGGCGGCCATCGCACAGAACCCCGACACCGAACTCGTCGGCATCTTCACGCGCCGCGATCCGGGGACGGTGCGGCCGCTTTCACCGAACGTCGCCGTGCATCCACTGGACGGCATCGACGCCTTCGCCGGCCGCATCGACGTGCTCGTGCTGTGCGGCGGCTCGAAGTCCGACCTGCCCGAGCAGGGACCGGCCCTGGCCGCCCGCTTCAACACGGTGGACAGCTTCGACACGCACGCCCGCATCCCGCAGTACTTCGAGGCGGTCGACGCCGCGGCGCGCGCGAATGGAAAGACCTCGATCATCGCCGTCGGCTGGGATCCGGGCCTGTTCTCGCTCGCGCGCTTGTACGGCGAGTCGGTGCTCGCGCACGGCGCCACCTACACCTTCTGGGGCCGCGGACTGAGCCAGGGGCATTCGGATGCGATCCGGCGCGTTCCCGGCGTGCGCGCGGGCGTGCAGTACACGGTGCCGGTGCCCGAGGCGATCGAGCGCGTACGCCGCGGCGAGAACCCGTCGCTGTCGACGCGCGAGAAGCACACGCGCGAGTGCTGGGTGGTGCTCGACGAAGGCGCCGACGCGCGTGCCGTCGAGCACGCGATCCGCTCGATGCCCGACTACTTCGCCGACTACGACACCACTGTGCATTTCATCGACGAGCCCACGCTGCGTCGCGAGCACTCGGCGATGCCGCACGGCGGCTTCGTCATCCGCACCGGCACGACCGGCGAGCGCACGTCGCAGGCGGTCGAGTTCTCGCTGAAGCTCGACAGCAACCCGGAGTTCACGGCGAGCGTGCTGGTCGCCTATGCGCGCGCGGCCGCGCGCCTGTCGCGAAGCGGCGAAACGGGGGCGCGCACGGTGTTCGACGTCGCCCCGGCGCTGCTGTCACCGAAGAGCGCCGCGGCGCTGCGCGCCGAGCTGCTCTGAGCCGTCGAAAGAAGCAGGCGGGGAACCTCGTTTGCACGAGACTGCGCAAGGACACGACGTTGCGCGAGGACGATGAACCGCGATGGCGATTAACCGCGAATATGCCGAGCGCGAGCCCTCGCGCGAGGAAGTCGATGCGCTGCCCGGCGCCACGCTCGTCGAGTTCGGCACGCCGTGGTGCGGCCACTGCAGCCGCACCCAACCGATGCTCGAGGCGGCGCTGGCCGACACGCCCGACGTGCGCCACCTGAAGATCGAGGACGGACCGGGGCGACGCCTCGGCCGTTCGTTTGGCGTGAAGCTGTGGCCCACCCTCGTCTTCCTCAGCGACGGCCGCGAGATCGCGCGCCTGGTGCGCCCGCCCCGCAAGGAAGCGATCGTCGAGGCGCTCGAGCGACAGCGCAAAGCGCCCTGATTCTCGCGTCGAGCTTCGCCGACGCGAGCGCGAGACTCCTCGCAGAACCTCAGCCGGCGCGAGCGCGAACCACCTCGATCAGCGCGTTCAGCGCGTCGGTCAGCGTGAAGATTCCCAGGAACGTGCCGTCGGCTTCGTGCACCAGCACGCTGCCGATCTTTCGGTCGGACATCGTGAGCGCGACCTCGTCCAGCGGCGTCTCGGCCTTCACCGAGACCGGGTCGGTGGACATGATGTCGGCGGCGAGCACCTGCAACTGGTGCGCGGCACTCAAACCCTGCGCGACGCGCAGGTCACGGTCGCTCACCAGGCCGACGACGTCGCCGTCGCGCACGATCGGCAGGTGGCGCACGCCGTAGGTCGTCATCATTGCGCGCAACTCGTCGATCGACGTGTTCGCGGTGGCGGTGACGGGGTTGGGGGTCGTGAATTCCTCGACCGGCTTTCTCGCGCTCATTGGTTCTCTCCGTGGCGACTCGCCTCGCCGGCCACCGGCGGGCCAGCCCTTCTGCGGCTGTCGCCGACATTATCGCTTCAACCGCAGGAACGGCGATTGCCGCAATCTGCCGATGAAGACAGACGACGCCGTCGAGGAGAACCCTCCGCTGCCGCGCTTCGCGCAGATCGAGCCGATTGGCCGCTGCAACCTCGCTTGCCGGATGTGTACGGTCAACGAGCGCATCGACACGGTGGGCGAGATGTCGATCGAGCGGTTCCGCTCGCTGCTCGACCAGTTGCCGGCGCTCGAAACGCTGCACCTGCAGGGACTGGGCGAGCCGATGCTGCACCCGGCGTTCTTCGACATGGTCGAACTGGCCGCCTCGCGCGGCATCCGGGTCTCGGCGAACACGAACCTGACGCTGCTCACCCCGGCGCGCGCATTGCGCTGCGTGTCGTGCGGGCTCGCGTCGCTGTCGGTGTCGATCGACGGCGCGACGTGCGAGGTCTACCAGTCGATCCGGCGCAAGGCGTCCTTCGACAAGGTCGTGCGCAACCTCGACAGGCTGATGCACGCACGCGAAGAGCATCGAAGCCGCCTCGAGGTACGCGGCGTCATGGTGCTGATGCGCGCGAATCTCGACGAGCTGCCGGCGCTCGTGCGGCTGCTGCACGAGCACGGCGTTCCGGAGCTGCTCGTGCAACGACTGTCGAGCGACCTCGAACAGCCCGCACTCGCCCCGGGCTACATCGCGATCCGTGATTACGTGCGGGACGCGCAGTTGCGCACCGGCGACCTCGCGCATGCGCAGACGGTGTTCGACGACGCGCGAGAGCTGGCCGCATCGCTGGGCGTACGGCTGCACCTGCCGCGTCTCACGCCGAGAGATGAAGCCACGGCCAGGAACGACGAGTCACCCTCGAACGACGGAACGCCCGCTAACGACGCGCTGCCGCGCTGCCGCTGGCCCTGGGAGCAGCTCTACGTGACCGGCGCGGGCGAACTGCTGCCGTGCTGCATGGTGGCCACCGCCGACCGCGCGAGTTTCGGCAACGTCTTCGACGACGAGGGCGACGGCTTGCGACGCCGCTGGCACTCGGCGGAAGCGAACGCCTTCCGCCGCGCCCTCGCGTCCGATTCGCCGCCGGAGGTGTGCCGTGGCTGCGCGCTGTATCGGGGAACGTTCTAGCGCGGCGGCGTCGGAGGCTCCGCGACGGCACTGCCGTCGAAGCAGCCTCGTGAAGGGCGCCGCTGCCCGTTCACTCCCCGAACAGACGCCGTCGCCAATCCTCCACGGTCCGTGTCTCCAGGCGGCGCTCGAGCAGGTTTCGCCAGGATGGCACGAGCGGCAGCTGCAAGGCGGGCGCGAGGTCCGCGTCTGTCGAACCGCTTCGATAGAGAAGACGCAGCAGGCGATCGAGCGGCCATTCGGGATACGGCCGCTCGACGAGTTCGATCGCATCGCCGGCACGCAGCTCGCCGGGCGAAAGGACCCTGCAATACCAGCCGGTGCGCGCCTGCTCCTGCACGCGGCGCGCCATGTCGGGCACACCGAAGCGATGATTCAGCTTCCAGCACGGTTGGCGCGCCTGCGAGACCTGAAGCACGGCGCTGCCGACGCGCACGGTGTCTGCCAGGCACACGTTGCCTTCGAGCAGTCCGTCGACGTGCAGGTTCTCGCCGAACGCGCCCGGCGCGACGAGCACCGGCAACGCACCGAGCTCCTCGATCCAGTGCGCATAGTGCTCGTGCGAATACAGATGCACGGCCTTGTCGGGGCCGCCGTGCGCACGGCGGTCGCCCTGCTCGTCACCGTCCAGCCCTTCGACGCCGACGCGCACGGGACCGATGCGTTCGTGCTTGTCGATCGCGCTGAAGAAGCGCGGACCGAGGGGCTTCACACCCCCGGTCAGCACGTCGCGAACGTGGCCGATCACACTCATGCGCAATCGATCACATCCGCGGATGGCGCTCAGCCCAAGGCGCGGCGTTCTCGAACCCACTCGCGATGCGGAACACCGAGAGGTCATCGTACGGACGGCCGACGATCTGCATGCCGGTCGGCACGCCGCTCGAGGCGAACCCTGAAGGTACCGACATCACCGGGCACTGGCTCAGGATGTTGAACGGGTACGTAAGCGCCCATTGAAGGTAGGCATCGACCGGCTGCCCGTTGATCCTGTAATTGCGATCGTCATTGGCGTGCTCCGCTGTGATTGCGGGAACCGCGAGTGTCGGGCAGACCATCGCATCGTACTCGGTGAACACTTTCGCAAGTACCTTCCACATGCGGGTGCGAGCGAGTTCGGTCTGCTTGACGCGCACTGCACTGTGATTCTGCCCCCGCTGGATCAAGGCACGTACGAACGGGTCCATCTTGTACTGCCAGCGCGTCATGTGCTGCTCCGCGATGGCCGCGAACAGACCCTCCCAATGTGTCACCCACGCGTCGTACGCTTCGTCGTTCCAGTCGAGGTCGATCTGCTCGACCCTGCAACCCATAGCCTCGAGGCGCTTCACCGCTGCGGCCGTGTTCTGGGCCACCTCGGAGTCGATCTCGAAGTAGCCGAGGTTCGGCGAGTATGCGACGCGCATCCCCTTCGGATCGGCAAGCTTCTGCGGAAGCTCGATCTTGCCCGGTAGCGACATGATGTCCATCGGATGCTGACCGTTGGTGAGGTTCAAGGCCAGCGCCGAGTCGCGTACCGTGCGCGTAATAGTGCCCACATGCAGGATCTGTTCGAAATAGGTTTCGAGCAGGCATGCCGGGTTGCGCCCGAACGGTGGCTTGTACCCAACCAATCCATTGGCCGAAGCCGGCATCCGAATCGAGCCGCCCCCGTCGTCGCCTGTAGCGATCGTCGCCATCCCGGTCGCGACAGCGACCGCCGACCCACCGGAGGAGCCGCAGCTGCTGAACTCCGGATTCCACGGATTGCGGGTGACGCCGTACAACGGGCTATGACAGTGTCCCGCGTGTGCGAACTCAGGCGTCGTCGTGCGGATATGGACGATCGCACCCGCATCGAGCAGGCGCTGGATCACCGGGAGCGTGTAGTCGGCCGGCGTGTCCTCGAAGATCTTCGACCCCCAACTCGTGCGCATCCCCTCGATCGGATGAAGCTCCTTGGCCGCCAAGGGCACGCCATCGAGCGGTTTGGCGTTGCCTTGCGCGTACCGCTTCTCGGCCTCGCCGGCCTGCGCCATCGCCTTCTCGTAGAAGCGGTTCGTGATTGCATTGACCTTCGGGTTGACCGCTTCACAACGGTCGATCACGGCACGCATAAGTTCTACGGGCGACAGCGTTCGATCACGAAAGCGCCGCGTCGCTTCGTCGACCGTCAGATAACAGATCTCGTCGGCGCTCGTCTCCTTGGCTCGAACGTCCGCTTTCACAACAGTGCTCATTTCGGTGACTCCATGCAAGGAATAGAGATGCCGCTCAGGCGGCGCCCAGGAATTCGCGCTGCAACGCGGTGTCATCCGACAGTTCGCCGGATTCGAGTTGGCGCGAGATACGGCCGACGTCCATCATGTAGGCGCGATCGGCCAAGGAAGCTGCGAAGTCGAGGTTCTGCTCGACCAACAGCACCGAGAGGTTCCTGGCGCGTTTGAAGCGCAGCAGGATGTCGGAGATCTCGTCGAGAACGGAAGGCTGGATCCCCTCCGATGGCTCGTCCAGCAGCAGCAGGCGCGGCTGAATGACGAGCGCGCGGGCCAGCGCAAGTTGCTGCTGCTGGCCGCCGCTGAGGCTTCCGCCTGCGTCGCCGAGTTTTCGTTGCAGCGCTGGAAATTCGCGCAACGTCTCGTCGAGCAGAGCAAGCGGTTGCCTCGTGGCGTACAGGCCCACAAGCATGTTTTCCCGCACCGTGAGCTGGGGAAAGATCCCGCGGCCCTGCGGTACATAGCCGATGCCCGCACGCGCGCGCTGGTGCGCGGCGACGGCAGTAACGTCGCAGCCGTCGAACTGGAGACTTCCGCGCTGCACTGGCAGCGAACCGGCGAGCGTACGCATCAACGTCGTCTTGCCGACGCCGTTCGGTCCGAGCACGGCCACGATCTCGCCCTCGCCGACCTCGAGATCGACACCCTGAAGGATCGCGATCGATCCGTATCCCGACCAGAGGTTGTCAACGACGAGCGACATCGCGCCTCCCCAGATAGATGCCGATTACCTCGGGATCCCTGCTGATCTCGTCGAACGACCCGACGCGGAACACCTTCCCGCGGTCGAGCATCGCGACCGGCGCATCCAATGCGCGAATGAATCCCATGTCGTGCTCGACGACGACGACGGTGTGATCGGCAGCGAGTTGGCGGATGAGCTTCACGGTCTGCACGCGCTCGTTCTGCGTCATTCCCGCTGCTGGTTCGTCGAGCAGGATGACCGAAGGGTTCTGCAGCAGGACCATGCAGATCTCCAGCCATTGCTGCTCGCCGTGCGACAGAGTCGAGACCGGTGCGTCGGCCTTGTGTGCGAGACCCATCGCGTCGAGTACTTGCGCCGCGTGCCGGGAGATACCGCGCGACACGCGGGAGCCGGCCGCGAGCGCGAGGTTCTCGCGCACGGTCAGGCCTTGGAAGACGCTCGGAACCTGCAGCTTGATGCCGAGGCCGCGCCGCGCACGTTCGAAGGTGGGAAGCTCCGTGACGGTCCGGCCGTCCAGTTCGACACGCCCCTCGCGAATATCGTGACGACCAGTGAGCACGCCGAAGAACGTGCTCTTGCCGGCGCCGTTCGGGCCGATGATCGCGTGGATCCCTGGTCCGTGGAACGCGAGCGAAACGCCTTCGAGGACGCGCAGGCCTCCGAACTGCTTCTTCACGTCAAAGGCTGCGAGATGCCCAGCGCGCACGCTCGCGCTTTGCGCGTACGCCGGATCCGCGGCGGAGGACTCCCCGAGGAGGGGCTCCGGCGAGGTAGCGGCCTCTGAGCGACCCGGCACGTAGCGGCGCAACAGACCCGCCACCCGGGAGATGCCGGGCGCCAGTCCGTTGGGAAAGACGAGCACGACCGCGACCAGCAATATGCCGAGAATCAGCGGCGTCTGCTGCTCGACGATGAGGTTCGCGGAGTCAGAGATCCACTGCACGACGACGACACCCAGGAAGGCGCCAACGAGCGTCCCGCGGCCACCGACCATGACCCAGATGACCACCAGTGCAGCCTGATTGAGACTGAAGACCACCGGATTGATGAACATCCCCCACGCCGCGAAGAGCGCGCCCCCCAGCCCCGCGATGGCACCGCCGAGCACGAAGACCGCGAGTTTGTATCGCCGTACGTCGTAGCCGAGGAGTTCCATGCGCGACTCGTTCTCGCGCAGTCCGCCCAGGATCTGCCCGAAACGGCTGGAGACGAGCGCGCGCGTCCCGATGTAGAGCAGCCCTGCCAGGCAGATGGCAAAGACGAGCAACGAACCGGTGCCCATCTCGGCGTTGTCCTCGGCGAAGGGAACGCCGAGTGCGATCGACGGGACCGATGGCATCCCGTTGAAGCCCCCGAGCAGCGCCTCTCCGATGCGGTACTCGGGACCCGCCGTGCTCTGCATGACGGTATAGAGCACGAGCGTAACGGCGAGCGTGACGATCGCCAGGTAAACGTCACCCACCCTCCCGTAGAACATCACGTAGCCGAGAACGGCCGCAAACAGCGCCGCGACCAGAGCGGCTACGATCAATGCACTGCCGGTCTCGAAGGTGACGGGAAACCAGTTGATCGCGGCGACCGCATAGGCATACGCACCGAGCCCGAACAGCGCGTTCTGGCCGAAGCTGAAAATGCCCGCCTTCCCCCAGACGAGGTCCAGGCTGAGCGCAACGATGCCGAAGGAAAGCCACAAAGTCCACTTCAGCTGTGCGCCCGACGACAGATATGGAGCGAGGAGTACCGCCGCGAGTATTAGCAGCGGCGGCCAGACCAGGCCGTTTCGCGAGGCGCGGCGCAGCCATGCACCGGTAGACCGGGCTGCAGTCGGCTCCGCGGAGCCGAGTGCGGCAAAGGACGAGGCCTGTAGATTCATGTCCGTCTTCACCTTCGCCTCCTTCAGAACTGCCGCCGCAATGCCCCGGACAGACCGTTGGGCAGAAAGCGGATCAGAACCATCGCCGTCAGGAATAGCGCCGTGATGCCCCAGAGCGTGGTGAACACCTGTGACACGATGTTCGCGATCGTCCCGAGCAGCGTCGAAGCGGCCACGGTACCGACGAGGAACGCGGGTCCGCCGGTGACGACCGTCATGAATGCCTGCGCCACGTAGTTCTGCCCGAGGCTCGGGCTGACCGCGACGATCGGAGCGAGCAACCCGCCGCTCGCTCCGGCCAGCGCGCAGCCGAGCGCGAAGGTGGCGATGTTCACCCGTCGCGAGTAGACGCCGAGCGCACTCGCCATTTCGGCGTTCTGCGCCGTTGCGCGGGCGAGGAGCCCGTAGCGCGTGCGCTTGAAGATCAGATACAGCAACCCGATCATTGCCACCGCCGCGAAGGGCAGGAAGACCGAGGAGTAAGTCGAGACGGAGAAGTCGCCAACCTTGAGGGAGCCCATCGGCGTGGCGATGCCCGGCGAAGTTGTTCCGAAGATGTCGACGGCGATCTGAAACAGAATGAGGCTCACGCCGAAGGTCACCAGCAGCGTGTCGATGAGCCGCCTCCCGTAAAGCGGCCGGATCAAGAGCATCTCGACAACCACGCCGATCAGCGCGCTGACTACGGGCGCCAGCAGAATTGCGAGCCAGATCGGAAGCCCGACACCACGGACGAGCGTGATGACCGTGAACGCCCCGATCATCACGAACTCGCCGTGCGCCATGTTGACGATGCGCATGAGCCCGAATATCACCGCCAGTCCGAGCGAGACGAGGATCAGGATGGCGACGCTGGTCAGGACCGAGAATGCAACGACGACGATGTCACTCATGATCCTCGCCTCCGTGCTCAGAACTTGGGCTGGATCATGCGGTGCGACCGCTTGTCCTTGCCGGTGAGATCGCAGCTTCCGGCGCCGACCACCTCGCGGCTCGGCATCACCTGACTCTCTTTCGCGAAGATCTCGTACTGACGCTGGTCGTTGATCCGCGCGAGCTGAACGTCCTGCACGTTGCGATGCGAAGGCCCGTCGGTGTACACCTTGCCGCTAGGTCCGACGTACGGAATGCCGGACTCGAGCGCGGCGACCACCTTGTCGATGTCGGTCGTGCCTGCCTTTTCCACCGCCGTCTTCCACTGGTGCCAGCCGTTCCAGACCTGCGCGGGAGCGTCGGGGATCGGACCGGCGTCGGGAAAGACCTTGCGGAATCCTTCGACGAAGGCCTTGTTCTGCGGCGTGTCGAGCGTCTCGAAGTAGGAGTACGCAACGACGATGCCCTTCGTTTCCTTCGGCGAGAGCACCTCCTGCTCGTTGCCCAGGCCGAAGGTGGGCGAGACGATCTGGATCGAGTCGTTAAGGCCGGCAGCCGCGAACTGACGATAGAACGCGATGTGGTTGTTGCCGACCAGGTTCGACATGACGACGGCCGGGCCGGCCGACTGGATCTTGCGGATCGTCGAGCCGAAATCGGAGACGTCCAGCGGGATGAACTCGATTCCCGCGATCTGGCCGCCCGCGTCTGCTACGAGCGACTTCGTCCATGCGGTCGCGACATGGCCGTACACGTAATCGGCTGCCGCGATGTAGAAGGTCTTGCCGACGTTCTTCACCGCCCAGTTGATCAGCGGCGACTCCTGTTGGAGGCAGTCGGTGCCCTGCATGAAGGTGAACTTGTCGCACTCACCACCCTCGTCGATCGTCGGGAAGAAGAGCAGCTTGCGTTGCCGGCTGAGGATCGGCCGCGATGCTTCGCGCGACGCACCCGTGAAGCACCCGACGACGGCCGCGATCGCATCGTTGGCGCCGATCTCCTGCGAGTAGCGCGAGTACAGCTCGATCTTCGACTGCGTGTCGTAGGTGTGCAGCTTCAGCTGCCTGCCTAGTACGCCTCCATTGCGGTTGATGCTGTCGACGGCGTACTTCGAGACGTTCATGCACTGGACGCCGTAGATGTTCAGGTTCCCGGTCAGGTCGAACATGCTCGCGACTTCGATCGGCTTGTCCTTTTGCGCGAATGCGCGGATCGGACCGCCGAGCAATGCACCGCCCGCCGCCAGCGCGCCGGCCTTGACCAGGTTCCTCCGCGTGCGGCCGTGCCCAGCCTCGTCTTCTTGCGCGAGATGCCTCGCGCCGGTGCCCACTTCGCCTTTCGTGTCGCTCATTCCATCCTCCAGATGAATGGCCCCAGGCGCTTTGGGAGAGTCGTCCCGGCAGTTCGCTTCGTCGAACCGGACGCCAAGGGTTGTCCTACTGTGTCAAGAAACTTGTCACGTTGTCAATCAAAAATTGCGAAAGGCAAATGGTGCAGCGCAAGAGGAAACCCCGGGGATTTCGCTCAAGGTTTGCGTCCGATAGCTCCTGACAATTAGCGATTGTCAGCTTGAGTGACAATGCCTGTTCAGTGAGTTGTCCCATGACAAGGCCGGACAAATTGTTCACAATCGCCTCGTTGCGGCGACGGAATTCGGGTGTCTTTCCCATGGAACAAGAGCTGAACTTGACGATCGAGGACTCGGACGTTCCGCTGTACTTGCAGATCGCCGAGGCCGTGGAGGAACGGATTCGCAGCGGGGAATTCACCGAAGGCTTTCGCCTGCCTCCGGTCCGCACCCTTGCCAAGCAGCTCGGCGTGAATCGTGGATCGGTCGCTCTCGCGTACTCGCACCTGGGCAAGGCGGGACTCGTGCGCGCCGGCCTCGGCAAGGGGACTTTCGTGCGCACCGATGCGTCGCCCACGCTGGTGCTGTCGGCGAAGAATCGTGCGGACGACTTCTGGGAGCCCTTCTTCGCCGAGATGAACGCACGCGTCGGCGTCCCGCGCCACGTTCTCTTCGACGGCGACCCGCACTTTCCGTGGGTCCCGGAAAACGGAAGCAGCTCGAACGCTTCGTCGCGCCTGGCAATGGACCTGCCGCTATCGGACCACCGGCTCGGCTACCCGATCGTGAAGAGCGCGCTACAGCGACTCGCCGACACGCTGCCCGCCGAGTCACTCACCTACGGACACCCGCAGGGGCTCTTCTCACTGCGCTCGCAGCTCGCCGAGCGTGCGCGTCGCGAGGGGATGAATGTCGAAACCGGCGAGATCCTCGTGTGCAACGGAACGCAGCAGGCCTTGAGCCTCCTCTCGGCGGTCCTGCTGCAGCCCGGCGACACCGTCGCAATGGAGAACCCGGGGTATCCAGGCGCGGCACGCGTATTCCGCATGTGCGGCGCAAAGATCATCGGCTTGCCGCTGGATCAGAACGGACTCAAGGTCGAGGTGCTCGACGCGATCTTCCGCGAGCATCGACCGCGCTTCATCTACGTCGTTCCGACGTTCCAGGTGCCAACGGGCACCACGCTATCGATCGAACGGCGCGAAAGGCTGTATCGCTGCGCTGAGCAGCACGGCGTACCGATCGTCGAGGACGAATACGCCAATCAGTTGTACTACGGCGATCGACCCCCGCCGACGATCAAGTCGCTCGACAGGGAAGGTCTGGTCGTCTACGTGGGGACGTTCTCGAAGACGCTCGGCGCGAGCCTGCGGCTCGGCTGGGTCGCATGCCAGAGGTCGTTGCTCGCACGCCTGGTGCAGGCCAAAGAAGCGCAGGACATCCACACCTCGCTGTTCAGCCAGATGCTCGTCGACGGCCTGCTGGTAGACGGAACCTACGACAAACACCTCCGCGTGCTGCGGGCGCACTACGGGGAGCGTTACCGAACGCTGGTGCGTGAGCTGACTGCCGAGTTCGAGCCATCGCGGTTGCGCATCTCCCCCTCGGGCGGAGCGTTCTCGGTCTGGGTCACACTCCCCCCCCGGCTCAGCGCCGAGCGCTGGCTCCACTTCGCGCGGACAAGAGGCGTGCACTTCCACCTCGGAACCTCCTACTTTCTCGGCGAGGAAGACGACAGTCACGCGCAACTATGCTTCAGCCACCTCGACCCGGAGTCGATCGAAACCGCGGTCGAACAACTCTCCGTGGCGTACGAGGAAGCGCGAACGTCGATCGAGCGAGAGCTGCAGGGCAGGGATCCGTTCCTTCCGTTCTCCTGACCTGCGCGGCCCACTCGATACCTTGCACCTTTCGCCGAAAGGCGGTCTCCCCTCTCGCGACCGCGGACGGGTGTCACCCCGCGCAGCGCTCCAGCGCCTGATCGACGTCCCACAGGATGTCGTCGATGTGCTCGAGCCCGACCGACATGCGCACCATGTCGGGCGGAACCCCTGCCGCAAGCTGCTGCGCCTCGTCGAGCTGCCGATGCGTGGTCGACGCCGGATGGATGATCAGCGTGCGCGTGTCGCCGATGTTCGCCAGATGGCTCATGAACTGCGCGGCCTCGATGAAGCGCACGCCCGCATCGAGCCCGCCCTTCACGCCGAAGGCGAGCAGGCCCGAGGCGCCGGGGCGGCCGTCGATCGAGCGCATCTGGCGGCGCACCAACTCGTGCTGCGGATGATCGGGCAGTCCCGGATACGATACCCAGCTCACCTGCGGATGCGAGCGCAGGTGCTCGGCCACGCGCAGCGCGTTCGCGCAATGCCGCTCCATGCGCACCGGCAGCGTCTCGATGCCCTGCAGGATCTGCCATGCGCTCATCGGCGCGAGCGATGCGCCGAACACGCGCAGCGATTCCATGCGCGCGCGCATCGTGAAGCCGAAGTCGCCGAAGGTCTCGTAGAACTTCACGCCGTGATAGCCGGGCGACGGCTCGGTCATGCCGGGGAACTTGCCGTTGTCCCAGGGAAACTTGCCGCTCTCGACGACGAGGCCGGCGAGCGTGGTGCCATGTCCGCCGAGATACTTGGTGGCCGCGTGCACGACGAGATCGGCGCCGAACGCGATCGGCGTGCACAGGAACGGGCTCGGCACCGTGTTGTCGACGACGAGCGGCACGCCGTGCGCATGCGCAACGTCGGCCACCGCGGCGATGTCGAGCACCTGCAGGCTGGGATTGCCCAGCGTCTCCGCGAACACGGCGCGCGTGTTCGGCCGCATCGCCTCGGCGAAAGCCTCAGGCCGGGTCGGGTCGACGAAGCTCGTCTCGATGCCGAAGCGGCGCAGGTTCACCGCGAACATCGTCACCGTTCCGCCGTACAAGGCGCTTGCCGCAACCACATGATCGCCCTGCTGCAGCATCGTCGTCAGCGCAAGGGCTTCGGCCGCCATGCCGCTGGCGGCGGCCACCGCAGCGCGTCCGCCCTCGAGCGCAGCGACGCGCTCCTCGAGCGCGGCCACCGTGGGGTTCGACAAGCGCGAGTAGACGTTGCCGAAAGTCTGCAGGTTGAACAGCGACGCCGCGTGATCGGCGCTGTCGAAGACGTAACTCGTCGTCTGGTAGATCGGCAGCGCGCGCGATCCGGTTTCGGCGTCGGGGATCTGTCCGGCGTGAATCGCCAGCGTCTCGGGGTGGAAGCGTCGGTCGGCCATCGTTGCGCTCTCAAACGGGGCGGTGCGCCGAAATCACGCCGGTGTTCACGCCCGCCCAGTGCAGGCCGCCGAACAGCCGCGCGTGCTCGATCTTTACGCAGCGGTTCATCACGGAATCGAGCCCGGCCGCGCGGGCGCGCGCATCGGCTTCGAGGTTGCGCACGCCGAGCTGCTGCCACAGGCACTTCGCGCCGATCGCAATCGCATCGTCGGCCACCGGGCCGACTTCGTCGGTAGCGCGGAACACGTCGACCATGTCGACCGGATGCGGTATGTCGCGCAGCGACGCATAGCAGCGCTCGCCGAGCACCTCCGGATAGCGCGGATTGACCGGCACGATGCGGTAGCCGTGCTCCTGCATGTACTTGGCCGCGAAGAAGCTCGGCCGGTGCCATTGCGCCGACAGGCCGACGATGGCGATCGTCCGGCAGGTCTTCAGGATGCGGCGCAGCGTCGGGATGTCGTCGGACATGTCGGAGCCCTCCGCTACGGAATCTAGCACTGGCAGCACCGCGGCATGACGGTCTGAGACAATCCGCCCCCATGCGCCGCCACTACGCGTTTCCGCTCGCGCCGCAGGTGGGCGTGAACCGATGGGACCTGATCGCCGCCGCGCTGGCGATCGGGGCGATCGCGTTCGTCGCGGCCGCCGTGCAGCCGATGCGAACGCCGCTGGCGGTGCTCGAAGCAACGCCGGTGTCGCTCTCCCCCGCACACCTGCCCTCGTACGCGCTGCACACCACCTTCCGGATGTTCGCGGCGCTCGCGATCTCGCTCGTGTTCGCGCTCGCGGTCGGCACGCTCGCGGCCCGCAGCGCGCGCGCCCGATCGATCCTGCTGCCGTTGCTCGACGTCGGGCAATCGGTGCCCGTGCTCGGCTACCTGTCGATCACCGTGGTCGCGTTCCTGCGCCTGTTCCCGGGCTCGGCCTTCGGCGCCGAGCTCGCTGCGATCTTCGCGATCTTCACGAGCCAGGTGTGGAACATCACGTTCAGCGTGTACCAGTCGATGCGCACCGTTCCGGCGGAGCTGGCGGAGGCCGCGCGCTCGATGCGGATGTCGGCCTGGCAACGTTTCTGGCATCTCGACGTACCGTTCGCGACACCGGGCCTCGTCTGGAACATGATGGTCTCGATGTCGGGCGCCTGGTTCTTCGTCGTCGCCTCCGAGGCGATCGTCGTCGGCTCGTGGCAATTGCCGCTGCCCGGTATCGGCTCGTACCTCGCCCAAGCCATTGCGCAGCGTGACCTCGCTGCGGTCGCCTGGGCGCTGGGCGCGATGATGCTCGTCATCGCGCTCTACGACACGCTGATGTTCCGCCCGCTCGTCGCGTGGTCCGACAAGTTCCGGCTCGGCGCGGCGCGCGCCGGCGGCGCACCGCGAAGCTGGGTGCTGACCGTCTGGCGGCGAACGCACGCGTTGCGCCGGCTCGGCGTCCTGATCCGCTCGCTGCTGCAGCGCGCGACGTTGCCGCGACACGCGCGTGCCGCAGCGCGCCTGCGCGCCCCGCGCCCGGCGATTCGCTTGCCGGCCGACGGCGCCGGTGCCGTCGCCTGGTGGCTGAGCCTGGCCGCAGTCGCGGCGGCGCTGCTCTTCTACGGCTGGCGCTTCCTCGCCGACATCGAGGCGAGCGAGTGGCTGCACGTCTTCCTGCTCGGATGCGCCTCGCTCGCCCGCGTGCTTGCGGTGACGCTGCTTGCGACGATGCTCTGGGTCCCGGTCGGTGTGTGGATCGGCCTGCATCCGCGCTGGACGGCGCGCATCCAGCCGCTCGTGCAATACCTCGCCGCGGTGCCGGCGAACCTGCTCTATCCGCTCGCGGTCTTCGTGATCGTGCGATGGCAGCTGAATCACGATCTGTGGCTCAGCCCGCTGGTCGTGCTGGGCGCGCAGTGGTACATCCTTTTCAACGTCATCGCCGGCACGAGCGCCATCCCGCAGGAGCTGCTGCAGGTATCGAGCAACCTGCAACTGACCCGCTGGCTTCGCTGGCGCGAGGTGCTGCTGCCCGGCATTGCGCCGTACATCGTGACCGGCGCGCTCACCGCGTGGGGCGGCGCATGGAACGCGACGATCGTCGCCGAGGTCGTCCACTGGGGCGACCAGCGCCTGATCGCCCACGGCCTGGGCGCCTACATCACGGTGCACACCGAAGCGGGCGACTACGCGCGCATCGCGCTGGGCGTGGCGATGATGGCGGCCTTCGTCGTCTTCTTCAACCGGCTGCTCTGGCGTCCGCTGTATAACGCGATGGAGCGGCGCTTCCGCCTGGGCTGAACGATCGCGATGCACGACGAACCGCTGCTGCAGGTCAGTGGCCTGCGCAAGACCTTTCCGAAGGCCGCAGGCGAACTGCTCGTCCTCGACGGCATCGACCTCGAGGTGCGCGCCGGGGAGATCGTCGGACTGCTCGGCCGCTCCGGGTCGGGGAAGTCGACGCTGTTGCGCACGATCGCCGGGCTGCTCGAGCCGAGCGCGGGCCACGTCGTCTTCGAGGGTCGGCCGGTGCGCGGGCCGGTCGAGGGCGTTGCGATGGTGTTCCAGAATTTCGCGCTCTTCCCGTGGCTGACGGTGCTCGAGAACGTCACGCTGGGTTTGCGCGCGCTCGGCGTCGACGCGCAGAGCACGCATCGGCGCGCACTCGCGGCGATCGACCTGATCGGGCTCGACGGATTCGAAAGCGCGTATCCGCGGGAACTGTCGGGCGGCATGCAGCAGCGCGTCGGCTTCGCGCGCGCGCTCGTCGTCGAGCCCAAGCTGCTGCTGATGGACGAGCCCTTCTCCGCGCTCGACGTGCTGACCGCCGAAACGCTGCGCACCGATTTCCTCGACCTGTGGAGCGAAGAACGGCTCGACATCCTCGCCGTCGTACTGGTCACGCACAACATCGAGGAGGCCGTGTTCCTGTGCGACCGGGTGATCGTGCTCGCGCCGAACCCGGGGCGCATCGCCGCCGAGATCACGATCGAACTGCCCCATCCGCGCGATCGCCAGTCGGTGGCCTTCCGCGACGTCGTCGAACGCGTCTACTCGTTGCTCACCGAGCGGGCGCCGGCGCACGGCCGCCTGATCGAGTCGCCGACCGCGCGGCATCTGCGCAGGGTGTCGGTGAACCGGCTCGCCGGGCTGGTCGAGACGGTGGCGGCGCCTCCGTACGACGGCAGTGCCGACCTTCCGGTGGTCGCCCACACGCTTCAGCTCGAACTCGACGAGCTGTTCCCGGTGGCGGAAGCGCTGCACCTGCTCGGCCTCGCCGAAGTGGCGCATGGCGACGTCGTGCTCACCGACGCGGGACGCGAATATGCCGAGGCCGAAACGCAGCAGCGCAAGCGGCTCTTCGCCGAGCACGCGCTGCGTGGCGTCGCGCTGATCGCGCACATCCGCGACGTATTGCACGCGCGGCCGAACGGGCGCGCACCGCGCGTGCGCTTCGAGGCCGAGCTCGAAGACCATCTGAGCGAGCAGTACGCGCGCGAGACGCTCGATGCCGCGATCGAATGGGGGCGCTATGCCGAGCTCTACGAGTACGACGACGTGTCGCGGGAGCTGCTGCTGGAGCAACCGCAGACGGCGCCGACCGCGCAGAGCCGGGAGGCTCAGGCCACCGACAGGTAGCGCTGTACGTCGGGATCCTCGGCGATGCGCTGCGCGCTTCCTTCGTAGACGATGCGCCCTTTCTGCAGGATGTAGCCGCGCTGCGCGTGGCGCAGCGCGAAGCGCACGCTCTGGTCGGTGAACAGGATCGTCGTCGTTTCGGCCAGGCGATCGATCAGGGCGCCGATCTGCTGCACGATCACCGGCGCCAGCCCCTCGTTCGGCTCGTCGAGCAGCAGCAGCCGCGGCTCACCGGCCAGCGCACGCGCGATCGCGAGCATCTGCTGCTGGCCGCCCGACAGCGTCGCGCCATCCTGCGCGCGCGCCTCGGCAAGCATCGGGAACTCTTCGAAGATGCGCTCCACCGGCCAGCGCCGTTCGCGCTGCGTGCGCGCGGGCGCCGCCACTTCGAGGTTCTCGGCCACGGTGAGACCGGCGAAGATGCGCCGATCCTCGGGAACGAGCGCGAGACCACGGCGCGCGATGCGATGCGCCGGCAGGCGCTGGATCTCCTCGCCTTCGAAGCGAACCGTGCCGCGTCGCGAAGGCGTCAGGCCGACGATGCTGTTCAGCGTCGTGCTCTTGCCCGCGCCGTTGCGCCCGAGCAGGCAGACGACCTCGCCCACATCCACGCGCAGGCTGACGCCCTGCAGCGCATGACTCTCGCCGTAGTAGGTGTGCAGGTCCTCGATGACGAGCATCGGGGTCACGTCACTCCTCCTCGCCGAGATACGCCTCGCGCACCGCACGACTCGCGCGGATCTCGTCGACGCTGCCCTGCGCGAGCACCGAGCCCCGATGCATCACGACGATGCGATCGGCCAGGCCGAACACGACCTCCATGTCGTGCTCGGTGATCAGGAACGTGTACTCGTTGGTCTGCGCCAGCTGCCGCACCAGTTCGACGACGCCGCGCGTCTCTTCGGGCGTCATGCCGGCGGTGGGCTCGTCGAGCAGCACCAGGCGCGGGCGCGTGGCCAGCACGATCGCGATCTCGAGCAGGCGCTTGTCCCCGTAGCTCATCGTGCCGGCGCGCGAAGCGGCGAGCGAGCCGAGTCCGAGGCGGTCGAGCAGCGCCTGGGCCTCGTCGTGCAACTCCTGGTCGCCGGCGGCGCGCGAGAAGAACCGCAGCGCCTTGCCGTGCAATGCAGTGAGCGCAACCTCGACGTTCTCGCGCGCCGTCAGTTCGGGAAAGATGTTGGTGATCTGGAACGAGCGGGAAATGCCGAGGCGGCTGATGCGATGAGGGGGCAGCCCGGTGACGTCGCGGCCGTCGAAGACGATGCTGCCGGTGCTCGGCTGCATGCGTCCCGACAGCAGGTTGTAGAAGGTAGTCTTTCCCGCACCGTTCGGCCCGATCAGCGCGACTGTCTCGCGTGGCGCCACGTCGAGGTCGATATGATCGACCGCGCGCACGCCGCCGAAGCGTTTCGACAGCCCGCGTACCGACAACAGCGCCGCCGCATCGCTCATTGCCGCCTCGCGAAGCGGTCGAGGATCGTACCGAAGATGCCGCGGCGAAAGAAGATCACCAGCACGGCGAGCACGATGCCGAGTAAGAGCATCCAGTGCTCGGTCCAGGTGGTGATCCACGTCTCGAGCAGCACGAAGATCGCCGCGCCGAAGAACGGCCCGAGGAAATAGCCCGAGCCGCCGAGGATCGTCATCAGCACCGGCTGCGCCGACTGCGTCCAGTGCACCATGTCGGGGTTCGCCACGCGATTGAACGGCGCGAAGAGCGCGCCGGCAAGCCCGGCGAACAGGCCGGCGACAATGAACGCGATCAGCCGGTGCCGCCGCACGTCGACGCCGCAGAAAGCGACGCGCTCGCCGTTCTGCCGGATCGCCGCGAGCAGCAGGCCGAAGGGCGAGCGCACGATCCGGTACAACACGAAGGCCGCGACGACGACGACGACGAGCACGACGCGGTAGTAGATCGCGGGGTCGGCGAGTTGCAGGTCCAGCCCGAGGCCGAGGCTGCCCAGCGGAAAACCGGCGATGCCGTCGCTGCCGTTGGTGAGGCTGCGCCACTGGTGGACGATCGCGTACACCATCATCCCGAAGGCGAGCGTGAGCATCGCGAAATAGACCTCGTCCAGCCGCACGCAGAACGCGCCGATCACCCAGGCGAGCAGCGCCGAGACGAGCATCGCGGCAGCGACGACGGCGAGCAGCGGCCAGCCGAAGTGCAGCAGCGCGAGCGCCGACGTGTAGGCGCCGGCGCCGAAGAACGCCGCATGCCCGAACGACAGCATGCCGCCGTAGCCGAAGATCAGGTTGAAGCTCGCCGCGAACAGGCCCATCAGCAGGATGCGGGTGGCGACGAACACGTAGAAGTACGGCACCCACGCGGGCAACAGCCACAGCGCAATCAGCAGGAGGGCGACGAGCGCGCCGACGAGAAGGACGCCGCCCCGGCCGCCCGTGCCCGCTGCCAACGCAGGCTGCCCGGGCGAAATGCTCTCGCCGGCGCGCGCCATTACGCGGCTCCCTTGCCCATCAGCCCGCGCGGACGCAGCAGCAGCACCAGCGCCATGCCGAGGTACGGCAGCACGAGATTGACCTGCGGCAGGTAGCGCCCGCCGAAGCCGTAGATCAGGCCGAGCACGAGCGCACCGAGCAGCGTTCCCGGAAAGCTGCCCAGGCCGCCGATGACGACGACGATGAACGCATCGATGATCACGCGATCGCCCATGCCCGGCGCGATCGCGCGGATCGGCGCGGCAATGACGCCGGCGGCGCCGGCCATCCAGGCGCCGAGCGCGAAGACGCCGGTGATCACGCGCGGAACGTCGATACCGATTCCCTCGGCCATCCGCCGATCGATCGCGGCAGCACGAACGATGCGGCCGGCGCGGGTGCGCACGAAGAACAGCCACAGCGCGAACATCGCGACGAGCGCCGCACCCATAACGAAGAAGCTGTAGACCGGATAGGTGATGCCGAGCACGTCGATCGTGCCGCGCAGCGAAGGCGGCGGCGCCACCACGTGGATGCCCGAGCCCCACGCCACGCGCACCGCGTCGTCGATCACGAGCAGCAACGCGAAGGTGACGAGCAGGCTGTCGGAGACGTCGCGCCCATACACCTGGCGCAGCACGACGCGCTCGATCAACACCGCAATCACCGCGACCGCCAGCGGCGCCAGCGCGAGCGCGGGCCAGAACGGCAGGCCGAGGTACGCGACCACGCTGTACGTGAAATACGCGCCCAGCATGTACAGCCCGCCGTGCGCGAAGTTGATCACGTTCAGCACGCCGAACACGATGTTCAGCCCGACCGCGATGACGAACAGCAGCAGCCCGATCTCGAGGCTGTTCAGCAACGCTGCGAGGATCCCCTGCATGCGGGCGGCCGCTCAGCCGGCGGGCGGGCGTCGACCCGCCGGCGCGAGACTCGCGGAAGCGATGCGAGCGATCAGAGCTTGCAGCCGGTTTCGGCCGCCGGCGGCGTGACGTCCTCGCCCTTGAAGGTGCGCATCGAATCGAGCATGCGCACCTTGTACTTCGCATCGAATGCGCCGAGCTTGCCCCAGGTCGGGCCGACCACCGCCTGGTGATCCTCGGCGCGGATGGTGAGTTTCCCGTTCGGCGCATCGAAGGAAATCCCGGCGAGCGCCTTCGCGACCGCAGCGCCGTCGACGCTTCCCGCCTTCTCCATCGCCACCTTGTAAAGGTACATCGCTGCGTAGGCGCCTTCCGCGTTGTAGCTGGGCGGCGCGCCGAAGCGATCGAGATACGAAGCGACGAAGGCGTTGTTGATCGGGTTGTCGTGCGCGGCGAACCAGTAGCGCGTGCCCGCCCAGACCCCCTGCGGCATCTGCTCGCCGAGCGCCGACAGCACCTCGACGGCTGCGCCGAGCGTGAGCAGCACCTGGTACTTCTGGTCGAAAAAGCCGAGGTTCTTCGCCTGGCGGACGAAGTTGACCAGGTCGCCGCCCCACAGCGAGATCAGCACGCCGTCGGGCTTGCTCTGCATGACGCTGTTGATGAACGGAACGAAATCCTCGGCGCCGAAGCGCGGGAACGCGACCTCCTGCATCAGCTCGACGTCGGGCTTGCGCTGCTTGAGGTACTTGCCGAAGTACTCCCACGACTGGTGGCCGAACGCATAGTCGGGGCCGATCGTGGTCCAGCGTTTCGCGCCGCTCTCGGCGGCGATCTGCGCAGCCGCTCCCATGTTCTGATTGACGTTGACGCTGACGCGATAGGTATACGCGTTGCAGAGCTTGCCGGTCACGTCGGGGGAGGCGGCATGGGTGATCATGAAGGGCTTGCGCAACTCGGGGACGATCGGCGTCAGGCCGTTGGCCACGCCCGAGCTGTCGAGCCCCATCAGGGCGTCGGCGCCGCCCTGGAACACGAGCTTGCGCGCTGCCTGGATCGCAACGTCGACCTTGCCCTGCCCGTCCTCGAGCGCGAACTCGACCTGCCGGCCGAGGATGCCGCCCTTCTTGTTGATCTCGTCGGCGGCGAGTTCCATGCCCTGCTTGGCGAACTGCCCGTACGCCGCCGCGCTGCCCGACATGATGTAGATCGCGCCGAAGCGGATCGGCTTCTGTTGCGCCTGTGCCGCCGGCGCAGCGGCGACGAGCGCGGCGCAGGCCGCCACTGCGGTGGCGAAGCGGGCGGCGCTTCGCGGTGCAAATCCGACAATGCGTGGACGCGTGCGGTGCATGACGGCTCCTCCGGTTCTTTTCTCGACCCGGGCGACGATAACGCGGGGCCGACGTTCACGGCGAACTCCGGTACTGGGCGGGGGGTCTTGCAGTTGGCGCACAATTTCGGGTCGGTCCAATGCCACGACGAGAAACAGATCCGATGAGACGAGACGACGATTCCTCCGACTGGATGTGGGCCGACGCGCTGGCCGCACTCGGCCGGGTCGAGCGCCTGCATCGGCAGTTCTTCCAGCCGCGCCGGGCGGCGGTGCCCACCTGGGAGCCGCCGGTCGACGTGCTCGAGGACGAACGCGAGGTGCTGATCTACGTCGCCCTGCCGGGCGTCGACCAGCGCGAGGTGCAGGCAGTGATCGACGGCGGCGCGCTCATCGTCAGCGGCCGGCGCCCGCTGCCCCGACAGTTCGGCAGCGCCGTCATCCACCGGCTCGAGCTGCCGCAGGGCCGCTTCGAACGCCGGGTACCCCTGCCGCCCGGCCACTATGCCAGCGTGCGCATCGGCTCCGAGAACGGCTGCCTCGTGATCAGTCTGCAGAAAACGACATGAACGACGAAGAACGCAATGTCGGCGGCGCGGGCGCTGCCTTTGACGCCACCGGCGCCTCGAGCGAGCGCGCGCAAGCGGGGAACGCGGAAGGCGTCGCCAGTCCCGGGCAACAGGCGGCCGCGGCGCCCGCGCTGCCGCCCGAGGTGCTGATCGTCGTCGCCGTGCGCGACACCGTCCTCTTTCCCGGCACGGTGTTCCCGATCGCGATCGGCCGCGAATCGTCGATCCTCGCCGCCCAACAGGCGCTGCGCGAAGAACGACCGGTCGGCATCCTGATGCAGCGCGAAGCCGAGACGGCGCAGCCGGGCCCGATCGACATGCATCGCACCGGCACGATGGCGAACATCCTGCGCTACGTGAACGTGCCCGACGGCGGCCATCACATCGTCGTGCAGGGGCTGCAGCGCTTTCGCGTCGCCGAGTTCGTGCGCGAGCGCCCTTTCCTCGCCGCGCGCATCGTGGCGATCGACGAGCCCGACGAGCAGGGTCCCGAGATCGAGGCGCGCCTGCTGCACCTGAAGCAGCAGGCGATGGAGGCACTGCAACTGCTGCCGCAGGTGCCGCAGGAGCTGATCGCCGCCGTGCAGCAGGCGACCGGCGCCGGCGCACTTGCCGACCTGGTCGCCGCCTATCTCGATATCGGCCGCGACGACAAGCAGGAACTGCTCGAGACGATCGACCTGCGCGCGCGCGTCGACAAGGTTTCGGCGTTCCTCGCCAAGCGCATCGAGGTGATGCGGCTGACGCAGGAGATCGGCAAGCGCACGAAGGCCACCTTCGACGAACGCCAGCGCGAGGCGATCCTGCGCGAGCAGATGGCGTCGATCCAGCGCGAACTCGGCGAGGGCGACGGCAAGTCGCAGGAGATCTCCGACCTGTCGCAGGCGATCGACGAAGCGAAGATGCCCGACGAGGTCGAGGAACTCGCGCGCAAGGAACTGCGCCGCTACGAGCGCATGCCGGAGGGCGCGCCCGAAGCGGGGATGGTCCGCACCTACCTGGACTGGCTGATCGAGCTGCCGTGGGCCGAGCCCGAGGAGCGCCCGATCGACATTGCCGAAGCACGGCGCGTGCTCGACGAGGACCACTTCGGCCTGGAGAAGATCAAGAAGCGCATCGTCGAGTTCCTCGCAGTGCGCAAGCTCGCGCCGCACGGCAAGGCGCCGATCCTTTGCTTCGTCGGACCTCCCGGCGTCGGCAAGACCTCGCTCGGGCAGTCGATCGCGCGCGCGATGCACCGACCCTTCGTGCGCGTGAGCCTCGGCGGCGTGCACGACGAAGCCGAGATCCGCGGGCATCGGCGCACCTACATCGGCTCGATGCCGGGCAACGTCATCCAGGCGATCCGCAAGGCAAAGGCGCGCGACTGCGTGATGATGCTGGACGAGATCGACAAGATGGGTCGCGGCATCCAGGGCGACCCGTCGGCGGCGATGCTCGAGGTGCTCGACCCCGAACAGAACTCGACCTTCCGAGACAACTACCTCGGCGTTTCCTTCGACCTGAGCCGCGTGGTCTTCATCGCCACCGCGAACATGCTCGAGACGATCCCCGGACCGCTGCGCGACCGGATGGAGATCATCTCGCTCGCCGGCTACACGGAGAATGAGAAGTTCGAGATCGCGCGCCGCTACCTGATCCGCCGCCAGCTCGAGGCGAACGGGCTGGCCGAAGGACAGGCCACGATCGACGACGACGCGCTGCACCGGATCATTCGCGACTACACGCGCGAAGCCGGCGTGCGCAGCCTCGAGCGCGAGATCGGCCGCGCGCTGCGCCACGCCGCCGTGCGCATCGCCGAAGGATCGGCCACCGAGATGCACATCGGCGTCGACGAGCTCGCCGAGATCCTCGGCGCGCCGCGCTTCGAGAACGAAGTGGCGATGCGCACGAGCACGCCGGGCGTGGCCACGGGCCTCGCGTGGACGCCGGTGGGCGGCGACATCCTGTTCATCGAGGCGACGAGCGTGCCGGGCAAGGGCGCGCTGATCCTCACCGGGCAGCTCGGCGACGTCATGCGCGAGAGCGCGCAGGCGGCGCTGTCGATCGTCAAGCACCGAGCGCGCGACCTCGGCATCGACGAGGAACGGCTCGGCAGGATCGACATCCACATCCACGTGCCCGCCGGCGCCACGCCGAAGGACGGTCCGAGCGCGGGCGTGGCGATGTTCACTGCACTCGTCTCGCTGCTCACTGATCGCACCGTGCGCAGCGACACCGCGATGACGGGCGAGATCAGCCTGCGCGGGCTCGTGCTGCCGGTGGGTGGAATCAAGGAGAAGGTCGTCGCGGCAGCCGCCGCCGGCATCGAGCGCGTGATGCTGCCCGCCCGCAACCGGCGCGATTACGAAGAGATCCCGGCCGATGCGCGCGACAAGCTCGAGTTCGTCTGGCTCGAGCGCGTCGACCAGGCGATCGAAGCGGCGCTGGAGGCGCCGAAGGAAGCTGCGGTGCGTTGAGGCGGCGGCGGCCGGGTGCGCCGGGCGTCTCGCTGCGCCGCGGCCGCCAGGCCGGCTTCTGCGCCGCAGCGTCCCACCGCGCACCGGAGACAGGCGAGCGCCCGTCGGTCCAGCGCACTCAGGATCACGCCGTCGGCCGCTGCTCGAAATGCGCAGGCACGTCTTCGGCCGCCACCTCCTCGACCTCGACGCGGTCCACGCGCGCGGCGCGCGGCCCGCGGCGCGCCCAGGCGAGCAGTTCGTCGAGTTCCTGCGCGTCGCCCTGCACCAGCGCCTCGACGGTGCCATCGCTGCGGTTTCGCACCCAGCCGGCCAAGCCGCGCAGGCGTGCCTCGTCGGCAAGCGACGCCCGGAAGCCGACCCCCTGCACGATGCCGCGAATACGCAGACGCTTCGTTAGCTTCATGCCTTCGATGGTCGCGCGCCGCAGCCGCGGAAGCAACCGCTCTGCGCTCCGTGCAGCCGTCGCTTCGAAAGCAATCACTCCGGCCGGCACGACAACGCTCGCACCTGCGCACATCCGATTAGAATGAGATGAACATGGAGGAGATCTTCCGCGCATGGAACGAAAGACCGCCCGCCTGACCGTGCTGATCGACCCGGCCAAGAAGAAGGCCTTCGAGACGCTGTGCGCGCGGCAGGACGTCACGCCGTCGCAGGTGGTGCGCCAGCTGATCCGCGACTATCTCGCCCAGCACGGCGTGACCTACCGGACGCAGCCTGGCGTGGCCAACCCCAAGGCACGCTAGTCGCGGTGCCGGCGGTCGTCACGCATCCGGCGGCGGCCGCGAGAAGAAGTGCCGGCTCGTTCGCAGCACCGCCTGCGCCGTTTCGCTGAGCACGGTCTGCCGCCCGACGGCGGTCGTCGGACCTTCGTCGGGCACCAGCGCCCGCGAAGCCTTGATCGCGTCGGCCAGGTCGTCGAAGAAGTTCTCGCGGCCGAGCAGTTCGATCAGGCCTGCGCGTTCGAGCTTCCCGCGCACGCGCGCGTTCGCTCCGCTCAGCATCACCGTCACCCCGCGCCGGCGCAGATCGACGATGACCTCCTCGATCGTCTGCAAACCGGTCTCGTCGATGAACGGCACCCAACCCAGCCGCACGATCAGCACGCGCGGATCGGTGTGCGTGGTCGCCAGTGCGCGCTCGAAGTTTTCCGCTGCGCCGAAGAAGAACGGCCCGTCCACCGAATAGACCAGCACGCCGGGCGGCAGTCGCTGGAAACCGCGATGCGCGAACTCCTGGTGCAACTCCTGGTGCGTGACGTTCTGCACCTCGACGCTCGACGCCATCCGGCGCATGAACTGCAGCGTGGCCAGGATGACGCCGATGTTCACCGCGACGACGAGGTCGGCGAACACGGTGAGGCCGAAGGTGACCAGCAGGATGATGACGTCGGCGCGCGGCGCGCGCCGCACCATCTTCAGGAAGTGCTTCGCCTCGCTCATGTTCCAGGCGACGACGAAGAGGATCGCCGCCAACGCGGCGAGCGGAACGCTCACCGCCAGCGGCGCGAGCACGAGAACGATCGCCAGCAGCGTGAGCGCGTGCACGACGCCGGCCAGCGGGCTGGTGCCGCCATTGCGGATGTTCGTGGCGGTGCGCGCGATCGCCCCGGTTGCCGCGAAGCCGCCGAACAGCGGCGCCGCCAGGTTGGCGATGCCCTGGCCGATCAGTTCCTGGTTGGAATTGTGCCGCGTGCCGGCCATTCCGTCGGCGACCACCGCCGACAGCAGCGACTCGATCGAGCCGAGCATCGCGATCGTGAATGCCGGGCCGATCAGCTCGATCATGCGCGCGACGCTGACCTCGGGCAGGCGCAACTCGGGGAGCCCGAGCGGAATGCCGCCGAAGGCGCTACCGATCGTGACGACGCCGTCGAAGCCGACGACCGCCTGCACGACGCTGGCGAAGACCAGCGCCATCAGCGGGCCGGGCACGCGCGACAGGCGCGGAATGCGATTGCCGAAGATCACCAGCGCTAGCGAAGCGAGTGCGAGCAGCGTGGTCGCGACATGCAGCTGCGGCAGCGCCTGCAGCAGTTGCCACAGCTTCTCGTGGAAGTGCTCGCCGTCGACCGGCGGCAGGCCGAAGAAGTCCTTCCACTGGCCGACGAAGATGATGACGCCGATCCCCGAAGTGAAGCCGACGATCACCGGATCGGGGATGAACTTGATGATCGCACCCATGCGCGCGACCCCCAGCAACAGCAGGATGGCGCCGGCCATCATCGTCGCGATCTGCAATCCGTCGATGCCGTAACGCGCGGTGATCGCGGCGAGGATCACGATGAACGCGCCGGTGGGTCCGGCGATCTGCACGCGGCTGCCGCCGAGCACCGAGACGAGGAAGCCGGCGACGATCGACGTGTAGATGCCCTGCTCGGGCTTGGCTCCCGAGGCGATCGCGAAGGCCATCGCCAGCGGTAGCGCGACGACGCCGACGATCGCTCCGGCGACGATGTTCGGCAGCCAGTGCTCGCGGCGCAGAAAGCCGGCGCTGCGCGCTTCGAGCAGTGCGATCATCGGCGTGGACTCGCGGGGAAGTGATGGCTGCGGGATGTGCTTCGCATTATAACGTGGAGCACATGCCGGAGCCCGGCCGCGGCGTCCTGGTCGCGCTAGGCGTGGGCTTCGCGCATCAGCCGCCAGTAGTCGAGCTTCATCATCAGCGCGGCGCCGGCGACGATCGAGAAGAAGGTGAGCACCGATCCGACGGCCATCACCGACAACCCGCTCAGGCCCTGCCCTATCGTGCAGCCGAGCGCGGTGATGCCGCCGAAGCCCATCAGCACGGCGCCCGCCACATGCCGCTTCAGGTCGGCCGCGTCGGGGAAGCTCTCCTCGCGATAGGTGCGCGTAAGCAGCGCATAGGCGAGCGAGCCGGCGACGATGCCCAGCGCGGTTGCGATGCCGAAGGTGACGTGCTTGCTCTGGTCGCTCCAGAACATCAGCAGCTCGAGCGTGTAGGCGAAAGGCGCGACCAGCGACAGCGATTCGGGGCGGTTGCCGTTGGTGGCGATGAACGCCTCCTCGAGCGTCTCCGGGTGCTCGGCGACGTAGCCGACGTGGCCGGTGACGTACCAGCCGCCGACGATCGTCAGGCCGACGACGACGCCACCGAGGAGCGTGTCGAAGCCGCGCGCGTGCCGGTCCGAGAAGACGAAGACGAGCAGCGCCGCCGCCGCGAGCGGCGGCAGCCAGCGCGCGACGAGCGCCGCCGGCAGCCCCCATGCGGCAGCCACGAGCGTCGGCAGATCCTGCGTGGACGGCAGGCGCACCGAGACCGCGTCGAAGGTGTTCACGCGCCAGACGCCGAACAGTCCCTTGAGCGTGACGTAAGCCGAGATCGCCAGCACGACGAAGACGACGACCGACTTCAGGTTACCGCCGCCGATGCGGATCAGCGTCTTGCTGGTGCAGCCCGACGCGAGCGTCATGCCGACGCCGAACAGCAGTCCGCCCGCGAGGTTGGACAGCCACATCAGGTTCGGACTGGCGTACAGCGACTTGTGCGTGTCGACCAGCCCCTGCGTCTGCAGCACCCAGACGCCGAGCATCGCGACGGCGATCGCCAGCACCCACATGCGCATGCGCGTCCAGTCGCCCATGTGGACGATGTCGGAGACCGCGCCCATCGTGCAGAAGTTCGTCTTGTTGCCGACGAAGCCGAACACGGCGCCGAGGGCAAAGCCCAGCCAGGCGATCAGCGCCGCCGAGGGCAATTCCGTTTCCATGAACGAAGAAAATCCGCGCCGAAACGTCCGATGATACGGCCAGCGGCTAGGCGCGCCCGCCTGCCAGCCGGCCTGCCAGCCCGTGCTGCGCGGCGAGCACCGCAGCGACCACGCGCGAGCGGCAGCCGAGCTTGGTCATGATGTGGCGCACATGCCGAATCGAATCTTACGCGCGAAACGGGCAGGCTCGCCGAGTGCTCGGACCCGTCTGCTCCACTTTTTCTCGTCGCCATGGAACTGAAGAAGCTGCTCTCGTACCTGAAGGACCACCGCCTCGTAGTCGCCACCGCCGAATCGTGCACGGCCGGCCTGATCGCCGGGCGCCTGGCCGACGCGAGCGGAGTCGGCAGTTCGCTCGACGTCGGCTACGTCGTCTATACGCCGCAGGCGAAGTGCCGGCTGCTCGGCGTCGCGCAGCGGACGATCGACCGTTTCGGCCTTACCAGCGAGGAAGTAGCGCGCGAGATGGCGCTGGGCGCGCTGGAGCGCAGCGAGGCGTCGGTGGCGGTCGCCGACACCGGGCTGGCCGACGAGCCGCCCGAGGGCAGCGTCGTCCCGGCCGGCACCGTCTGCTTTGCCTGGGCGCTGCGCGGCGACGACGGTGCGCGGCTGTTTTCGGAAACGCGGCACTTCGACGGTTCGCGCAACGTCGTGCGCCGCTCGGCCGTCGACTACGCGCTCGAACGCATTCCGCACTACCACAGCGCGTCAGGGCGAAACAGCGCCGCCGCCTGAGGACTTCCCGGATTTCTTCCAGACCGTGATCTGCCCGTCGGGCTCGAGCACGGCAAGCTCCAGTTCCGGCAGCGTGCACTGCGCCTCGCGCAACGCTTTCTCGATGTCGTCGCGGCCAATGCGCTGGCGCCGCATCACTTTCTCGAAAAACGTTCCGTTGCGACCGATGACGACCGGCGAACCCTGGATGAAGCGCTCGACGTTGCGGCTTTGCGCGGTCGCATATCCGACCGCCAGGTTCAGGCCGATCAACGTCGACGCACGCACGATGCCGCCCAGGATCGACTGGTCGTTGCCGCCGATGGACGGGCTGACCGCCTCGCTGAGCAGCAACATCACAAGGAGGTCGAACGGCGTGAGCTGGCTGAGCGTGCGCTTGCCGGCCAACCGCATCAGGAGCATCAGAGCGATATAGATGGACGCCGCCCGCACGACCGGTTCCCACCACGGTTCGGCGGGAATCCACATGCGGGCGGGCCGTCCTGCTTTCGGCGCGCGATCAGGACGCCGCGGCGCCGTCGCCCATTTCCTGCATCAGCTCCTGCTTGCGCTCGGCGAGCAGTCTGCCGAGCTCCTCCATGTCGACACCGGCCTTCTTCGCTTTCGGAAACATCTCGTCTTCCTCTTCCTTCACGTGGTGCTTCACGTATTCGCCGAGCACCGTGACCTTCGCGTCGTACAGCTCGTCGTCGGGCGACATCGACGAGATCTGCTCGATCAGGTCCTTGGCGCTCGCGTGTTCCACCTCGGCTTCGTCGAGCAGGTCGGCCATCTTGTCGCCTCCCCATTCGCGCATCGTCGGATAGAAGATCTCTTCCTCGATCTGCGCGTGCACGGTGAGCTCGGTGCAGATACGGCCGACCAGTTCGATCGCCGCGTCGCGGTCCTTTTCCTTTTTCTTCTCGAATTCCTTGAACATCTTCTCGACCTCGCGGTGATCGGCCTCGAGCAGGGCGATCGGGTCGTTCTCCTTCACTTTGCTCGAACGCGAGCGGGTCGTCGTCTTCTGGGTCGAGGTACGTGTACCGGGCATGGCTGCATCTCCGTAGGGGTCGCGGCGCCTTCGGCCGCGGCCGCGCCCCTGAAGCAACCGGCGTACCAGCGGTCAGCCCGGCGTCCGACGCGCGGCGCTGCCGTTGCCCTTCGCCGGAGTGTGCGACCCCATGCCCAATTCGGCGCCCGTGAGCGGGTCGGATTGCGGGTCCGAGCGAGTGCGCTGCGCAGCCTGGTCGAGCGTGCCGCGTTCGGCGGACTCCAGGCCGACGTGCGCACCGCCGTCGCCGCCGTCGACGGCGCTCTGCTGGTCGCGCTGGTCGACGTAGCGGAAGTTGTCGTCGCTGTTCCAGGGTCCGCGCTGGTCACCGTCGCCCTGCGACAGGTTGAAGTAAACGTTCGCAAAGCGCGCGTCCACCGGCATCTTGCCGGGCGGGAAGTTCGGCTGGATCGCGTACAGCGCCTTCTCGAACGAGATCTGGTGCGCCGCCTCGCGCGTCATCAGGAAGCCGAGCGCTTCCTTCACGCCTGCGTCGTCGGTGGCTGCGATCAGCCGTTCGTAGATCAGCTTCGCGCGCGCTTCGGCGGCGATGTTCGAGCGGAGGTCGGCGCTCGGATCGCCGATCGTGTCGACGTAGGCTGCGCTCCACGGCACGCCGCCGGAGTTCGTCAGCGGCGGCCCGCCTCCGTAGAGCACCTGCGTGAGGTGCGAATCGTTGCCCGGACCGGTGATCGAACGGTACATCTCGGCCTCGGAGTCGGTCGCCTCGGCGATGCGGCCCTTGGCGCCGCGATTGAGCATCGCGACGATCGTGCCGATGATCTCGAGGTGACTGAGCTCCTCGGTGGCGATGTCCATCAGCATGTCCTTGCGGCCCGGATCGGACTCGGCGATCGCCTGCGTGAAGTAGCGCATCGCCGCGGCCAGCTCGCCCTGCGGACCGCCGAACTGCTCGAGCAGAAGATTCGCCAGTCCCGGGTTGGTCTCGGCGACGCGAACCGTGTACTGCAATCGCTTGTTGTGGTGAAACATCGGGCTCTCCTTTGCAAAGCCGCTTTGCTGCAAGCGGAGAGCCCGAAAGCGAATCAGATTCGCACGTCGCGCACCTCGATCACGTCCGGGTCGTCGGCGTGCTCGAGCAGCAACCTGCGCACGCGATCCTGCCAGGCGGAACGAAACGCCGCGGTCTCTTCGTCGCTTGCCTCGCCGTGCAGGCTGCGGCCCATCCACATCGACATGCGCGGATCACTGCCCACGCGCTGCAGGTTCGCGGCCACCTCGACGCCGACGCCGCCCCGGTCGATGCGCGAGAAGCGCATCTCGCCGTCGATCGGTCGGCCGAAGAACAGCCGCTCGCGACGCCCGAATCGTCCGCCGAGCCCGGGGAAGCCGCTGTCCTCGGTCGCACCGGTGACGAAGGTGGCCACGGCGGCGACGACGCCGGTGACGCCCGCATCGCGCCGCTCTCGCATCTCGACGCGAATCTCGCCGCGCCGCGGCAGTTCGTCTCCGTACAATCGCCGCAGCGCAGCGCGCGTCATCAGGAAGGCTGACGCGACCGTCGGGCACGAATGACCCGCCATGCGCACGACGTCCTCGTAGCGATAGCGCAGGCGGCCCGCTTCGACCGCGCCGAGGAATTCCGCGAGCGGATCCTGCATCTCGACGACGGGAGCCTCGGCGAAGAACGACGGGAAGGATTCGGCGCGGGGAGATTCGACGATGGACATGACTCGTAACGGTCCCGGATTGCAGCTGAAGTTAAAATAGTAACGCGTTACTTACTTACGATTCCAGTCCCACTCCACCAGCCCCACTGCATCCCATAGCGAGCCGAATGACGCCCCGGGACCCGCCCGTTTCGCTCCCCCCTCGCCGACGCCTGCCGTCGCACGCGCGCCGCGCCGAGATCGTCGCCGCGGTCGTCGAACTGGCGCGCGAGCGCGGGCCGGAGGCGATCACGACGCAGGCGATCGCCGACCGCGTCGCGCTCACCCACGGTGCGCTGTTCCGGCATTTCGCCGACAAGGAGGCGATCTGGGGCGCGGTCTTCGACTGGGTGCAGAGCGATCTGGGCGCGGCGGTCGACGCGGCTTTCGCCGGCGGCGGCTCGCCGGTGGAGATCCTCGAGCGCGTGTTCCTCGCGCACGCGCGCTTCATCGCGCGCCACCCGGGGGCTCCGCGCATCCTCTATCACGCGCTGCAGGGCGCCGAGCACGCCGCGACGCACGAGCGCGTGCATTCGATGGTCGCCGCGTACACGCGGCGCGTCGCGGCGTGCCTGCGCGACGCGCGCGACGCCGGCGCGTTGTCGGCGGCGCTCGACCCGCAGGTCGGCGCGACACTGTTCGTCGCGACGCTGCAGGGCCTGGCGCTGCAGCGCTCGCTGCTCGGCGGCGAAGGCGGCATCGTCGACGCGGCGCGCGCGACGTTCTCGCTGCTGCTCGACGGAATGCGCGGAGTGCGGCAATGAGCGCTGCATCGACGAAGCCGCGCTCGCCGCGCCGCCACCTATGGAAGGCGCTCATCGCGCTGCTGGCGGTCGCCGCAGCGGCCTGGGCGCTGCCGCGCGCGCTGTTCGGGCCGACCGTCCCGGTCGTCTCCGTCGTGCAGCGCGACTTCGTCCAGTCGGTGGTCGCCAGCGGACGCGTGCAGACGCCGCATCGCATCGACGTCGGCGCGCAGATCACCGGCACGGTGGTCGCCGTGCCGGTGGCCGAGGGGCAGACGGTGCGTGCCGGGCAGGTGCTGGTCGAGCTCGACGCAACCGAACTGAGTGCCGCCTTGCAGCAGGCGCTGACCGCGGTGGCGCAGGCGCAGGCGAAGCTGCGCCAGTTGCACGAGGTGCAGGCGCCGGTTGCCGAGCAGAGCGTGCGGCAGGCACAGACGACGCTCGAGCACGCGCGCACGCAACAGCGGCGCAACGAGGAGCTGTTCGGCAAGGGCTTTATCGGCCAGGCCACGCTCGACGACTCGCGCAAGAACGTCGAACTCGCCGATGCGCAGCTGCGCGCGGCGCAGCGCCAGCTCGAGTCGGCGCGCAGCGGCGGCAGCGATGTCGCGGTCGCCGAAACCGCGCTCGCGCAGGCGCGCGCGAACGCCGATGCCGCGCGCGCCCGTCTGTCGTACGCGACGATCGCCGCTCCGGTGCCCGGCACGCTGATCGGGCGCAACGTCGAGCGCGGCGACGTCGTCCAGCCGGGCAAGGTGCTGATGACGCTCTCGCCGTCGGGCGACACGCAGCTCGTCGTGCAGATCGACGAGAAGAACCTCGCGCTGCTCGCCTCCGGGCAGCACGCGATCGCCTCGGCCGACGCCTACCCGCGCAAGCGATTCGACGCAACGCTCGCCTACATCAATCCGGGCGTGAACGCGCAGACGGGCGCCGTCGAGGTCAAGCTCGACGTGCCCGATCCCCCGCCCGAACTCAAGCAGGACATGACCGTGTCGGTGGACATCGAAGTCGCTCGTCGGCAGAACGCCATCCTGGTGCCCACCGACGCCGTGCGGCAGCCCGAGTCCGCGTCCCCGTGGGTGCTGCGCGTGGCTGACGGACGCGCACAGCGCGAGCCGGTTCGCATCGGCTTGCGCAGCGGCGGCTGGGCCGAGGTGCTCGAAGGGGTCGCGCCCGGCGATCTGGTGGTTCCCGCCGGCGGACCCGACGTCGTCGAAGGCATGCGCGTGCGGACGCGGGTCGACGCCGCCAGTCCCGAGTGAGCGCCACGACCTCCGCCGCCGGGTCCGGCCCGGCGTCTGCGCATCTGCCGCGCTGGGCGCCCTTCGAATGGATCGTCGCGCTGCGCTTCCTGCGCGAAGGCCGGATGCAGACCGGCTTCATCGTGGCGGGCGTCGCGATCGGCGTCGGCGTCATCGTCTTCATGTCGGCCCTGCTGAGCGGGCTGCAGTCGAACTTCATCCGCCGCGTGCTCACCGCGCAGCCGCACATCCAGTTGCTGCCGCCGAAGGAAGTCGCGCGACCGCAGCGCGGCGCCGAAGGCAACGGCTTGCTACAGAACGGAGCAATCGTGCAGCCGCCGCTGCAGCGGCTGAAGTCGATCGACCAGTGGCAGGCGATCGCCGCGCAGATCCGGGCGATGCCCGAAGTCGCCGTCGTCTCGCCGGAAGCGACCGGCTCGGCGCTCGCGGTGCGCGGCAGCGCGAGCCGCGCGATCTCGGCGATCGGCATCGAGCCGGAGCGCTATTTCCGCATCGTTGCGATTCCCGAGAAGATCGTGCGCGGCTCGACGCGGCTGGACGCCACCGACATCCTGATCGGTACCGAACTCGCCTCCGACCTCGGCGTGGGCGTGGGCGACAAGCTGCGCGTCTCGTCGGCGCTCGGCACGAGCAACACGCTGACGGTGACCGGCATCTTCGATCTCGGCAACAAGGGCGCGAACCAGCGCACGACCTATCTCGCGCTGCACACCGCGCAGAGCCTGCTCGGACTGCCGGGCGGCGTCACCGGCCTGGACGTCACCGTGAACGACGTCTACGCGGCCGAACGCATCGCGCAGCGGATCACCGCAGCCACCGGCGTACAGGCCGACAGCTGGATCCGCACCAACGAGCAGTTCTTCACCGCGATCAACGCCCAGCAGACGTCGAACACGGTGATCCGCGCGTTCGTCGCGCTGTCGGTCGCCTTCGGCATCGCCAGCGTGCTCGTGGTGTCGGTCGTGCAGCGCTCGCGCGAGATCGGCATCCTGCGCGCGATGGGAATCTCGCGTGGGCAGATCCTGCGGCTGTTCCTGCTGCAGGGCAGCCTGCTCGGGTTCTCCGGGTCGCTGGTCGGATCGGCGATCGGCGCGCTCGCGCTCGTGCTGTGGCAACGCTTCGCGCGCAACGCCGACGGCACGCCGCTGTTCCCGCTGAGCTTCGAGCCGTGGCTGTTCGTCGCCGCGCTCGTGCTGGCGACGCTGGTCGGGCTGGGGGCCGCCGTCGCGCCGGCGCTGCGCGCCTCGCGCATGGATCCGGTGGTAGCGATCCGTGGCTGAGCCGATCGTCGTCGCGCTGCACGGCGTGCGCAAGTCGTTCAACATCGGCACGCCGGTCGAAACCGAGGTGCTGCACGGCATCGACCTCGAGCTGCGTCGCGGCGAATTCTGCGCGGTGATGGGTCCGTCGGGCTCGGGCAAGAGCACGCTGCTCAACATCATCGGGCTGCTCGATCGTCCGACCAGCGGAACGCTCGCCGTATGCGGCGAGGAAACCACCAGCCTGGACGACGCCGCGCTCACGCGCCTGCGCGGCCACAGCATCGGCTTCGTCTTCCAGTACCACCACCTGCTGTCGGCGTTCAGCGCGCTGGAGAACGTCGTGCTGCCGATGCTGGGCGCCGCCGGCCGGCCCGACGCGGCCATGTTCGCGCGCGCCGAGCGCCTGCTCGACGAGGTCGGCCTCACGCCGTGGCGGAACAACCCGGCGAACCGGCTGTCGGGCGGCCAGCAGCAACGGGTGGCGGTGGCGCGCGCGCTGGCGATGAACCCGTCGGTGCTGCTCGCCGACGAGCCCACCGGCAACCTCGACACGAAGAGCGCCGACGCCGTCTTCGAACTGCTGCGCAAGGTCAACCGCGAGGACGGAACTTCGGTGCTGTTCGTCACGCACAACCCGGAACTCGCGTCGCGCTGCGACAAGACGATTCAGGTCGTGGACGGGACGATCGTCGGCGCACGCGAAGCGCGCGGCTGACCAGAAAGCCAGCGGGCGTCTCGTCCGCGCTCAGCGCTCGACGAGCAGGCGCCCGATCAGCGCCCCGACGGCGAGATCCTCGACGCGCCCGAACGCGTGCATCCGGATGCGCCCGGCGCGGTCGATCACCACCAGCGTGGGCGTGCCGCGCATGCCGTAGGCGCGCATCGTCTGCGGGATTTCGCCGCCGTCGTCGGCACGCGCGTCCACGCCGACCGGAAACGTGACCCGGTACTCGTGCAGGAATGCGGCCAGCGACACCGGGCTCATCGCGTCATGGTGCTCGAACACCGTGTGCAGGCCGACGACTGCCACCTCTTCGCGCGCGAACTGGCGGTGCACCTCCTTCGCCTGCGGGATGCCGTGCGCGACGCAACCCGGACACAGCATCTGGAATGCGTGCAGTACGACGACGCGGCCGCGCAGCGCATCGAGCGTGATCGGCTGCGCCGCGTTGAACCACTGCGAGACGGACAGCGGCGGCGCTGAAGGGAACGTTTCGTCGATCACTTGATTCGCCTCAAACAGAAACGATTCTCATTATGTAATATAGATCTTCCGTCCGAGCGGGAGTTTCCGCCATGCACGCCTCGCGTCGTCGCTTCCTCGCCACGAGCGCCCTCGGCCTCGGCGCAGCGATCGCAACGGGCCGCGCGCACGCCGCCGACGCAGCGCCGGCTGCCGCGGACCACCTCGCCAGCCTCGTTCTGGGCGGCCCGCCGGCCAGCGTATCGAATCCGCTGGTGCGCATTGTCGAATCGGGCGCGCTCGCCGATCTCGCCGACCAGGTGCACTTCGTCGGCTGGCGCGACCCCGACCAGTTGCGCGCGATGGCACTCGACGGCAAGGCCGACGTGCTCGCGATGCCGGTCAACGTCGCGGCGAACCTGTACAACCGCGGCGCGAAGTTGCGACTGGTCAACGTGTCCGCCTGGGGAATTCTCTGGATCGTCTCGCGCGACCCGAAAGTCCACACGCTGAAGGACCTCGTCGGCAAGGAGATCGCGATGCCCTTTCGCGGCGACATGCCCGACATCGTCTTCTCGCTGCTCGCCGAACGCGAGGGAATCGATCCGCGCAAGGAGATGAGCCTGCGCTACGTCGCCTCACCGATCGACGCGATGCAGCTACTGTTGCTGCGCAGGGTGGACCATGCTCTGCTCGCCGAACCAGCGGTCTCGATGGCGCTGCGCAAGTCGGGCTCGTTCCCGGTGAGCCTCGTCGCGCCCGAGTTGTACCGGGCGGTCGACCTGCAGCAGGAATGGAAGCGGGCCTTCGGCGGCGACGCGCGCATCCCGCAGGCCGGCATCGCGGTGCTCGGCGCGCTGCGCGATCGACCCGGTGCCGTCGCGCGCATCGCGACGGCCTACGATCGCGGCCTCGCCTGGTGCGATGCCCATGCGAAGCAGTGCGGCGAGATCGTCGCGAAGCACGTTCCGATGCTGTCGGCTGATGCGATCGCCGACGCGATCGGCCACGGGCACATGCAGGCGGTTTCCGCAGCCGACGCGCGCCCCGCCCTCGAAGCGCTGTTCCGCAAGCTGCTCGAGAAGAGCCCGGGGCTGGTCGGCGGCAAGCTTCCGCCCGACGACTTCTACGCGTCGCCCCCCGCGTCCTACGCCTCGCACTCCGTTTCGCAGGCGACGGAACGACGCTGAAGACTTCGCGATGAAATCCCTGCGCGCGATGCTCGCGAAGCTACCCTCGTACCTGTGGAGCGGATGGGGGGCGATCGCGAGCCTGCTGCTGCTGCTCGCCGCTTGGGAGGCGGTGGCCCAGCTGTACGGCCCGCTCGTGCTGCCGGATCCTCGCGCCGCCTTCGCCACGCTCGCGCACTCGCTGGCCAGCGGCGACGCCGCGCTCGAACTCGCGACCACCGCGCGCCGCGCGCTGGCCGGCTTCGCACTGTCGGTCGCGGCCGGCAGCGCGCTCGGGCTGCTCGCTGGCGTCTCGATGACCGCGTCGACGATGTCGCGTCCCATCGTCACCGTGCTGCTCGGCACGCCGCCGATTGCCTGGCTCGTGCTGGCGATGCTGTGGTTCGGCGCGAGCGACGGCACGCCGGTGTTCACCGTCTTCGTCGCCGCCTTCCCGGTCGTCTTCATCGGCGCGTTGCAGGGCGCCCGCACGCTCGACAACCAGCTGAAAACGATGGCGCGCGCCTTCGCGCTGCCGCCGCGGATGATGTTCGTCGACGTCTACCTGCCGCATGTCGTGTCGTACCTGTTCCCCGCGTGGATCGCCGCGCTCGGCATCTCGTGGAAGGTGGTCGTGATGGCCGAACTGCTGTCGAGCCCCGATGGCGTCGGCGCGGCGCTCGCCGTCGCGCGGTCGCAGCTCGACACGGCGGCAACGATGAGCTGGATCGTCGCCGTCGTCGGCCTGCTGCTCGCCGTCGAATACCTGCTTCTCGAGCCGATCAAGCGCGAAGTGGAGCGATGGCGCGAACCCGGCGCGGCGGCCGACGGAGCCGGGCCATGACCGGGCTGCGCGTTCGCTCGCTGCGTCACGCCTTCGCGCGCGAAACCGTGCTAGAGGACATCGACTTCGAACTGCGTGCGGGCGAGATCGTCGCGCTCGTCGGCCCGTCGGGCTGCGGCAAGACGACGCTGCTGCACCTGTGCGCGAAGCTGTTGCATCCCGACTCCGGCACGATCGACGACGGCTTCGCCACGCGCGCGTGCATGTTCCAGCAGCCCCGGTTGCTGCCGTGGAAATCCGCGCTCGACAACGTCGCGGTCGTGCTCGCTGCGCGCGGTGTCGCGCGCGGCGAATGCGCGCATCGCGCGCGCGAGATCGGATTGCGTCTCGGGCTCGCGCACGGCGACTTCGTCAAGTTCCCGCATCAGCTGTCCGGCGGCATGCAGAGCCGCGTCGCGCTCGCGCGGGCGCTGGTGATCGACCCCGACCTGCTGCTGCTCGACGAACCGTTCTCGGCGCTCGACATCGGCCTGCGCGAGGAGATGTACCGGCTGCTGCTCGGGCACCTGGCCGAGCGCCGCGTCGGCGTGCTGATGATCACGCACGACCTGGCCGAAGCGGTGCGGCTTTCGGATCGGGTGCTCGTGATGGCGGCCGGCCCCGGCCGGATCGTCTCGCGCCTGGCCTTCGACGAGCCGGCGGCGCGGCGTGACGACCGGTGGATTCACGCGAGCACGGCGCGACTGCTGGCGCGGCCGGAGGTGCGCGCGAGCTTCGGATTGCCGCCGGCGGTTGCGATGGACTTCGGACTGCCGTTGGCGATTGCGGCAAATGCCGAAGTACCGCGCGCGACGAGCAACGGAGCGCCGGCATCGGTCCCGGCCGAAAGCGCCCCGATCATCCCCTTCGAGCGCCGAGCGCCGCGATGCTGACGCTCGCGCACATCGAGCGCCTGCCACTGTTTTCGTGCCCCTTCCGCGCGATGTTCGTCGCGACGGCGCTGTGGGCTGCGGTCGGCATCGCGCTGTCGGGCGCCGCCTTCTCGCTCGGATTAGCGCTGCCCTCGGTGATGGGCGACGGCGTCCTCGTCTGGCACGCACACGAACTCATGTTCGGCGTCGGCCTGGCAGCGATCGCCGGCTTCGTGCTCACCTCGGTGCCCGAGTTCACCGATACGCCGCCGCTGGGCGCGCGCACCTCGTTCGCGATGTTGCTGGCATGGGTCGCGGCGCGGGGGGCTTTCTGGCTGTCGCCCGCGATCGGCCCGTGGCCGGCGGCTCTGGCCGAGATCGGCTTTGCCGCGGCGCTGCCGGCACTGCTCGGCGCACGCCTGCTGCGCGACCCGCAGCGCCGCCACCGCGGATTCTTCTGGGGGCTGACGGCCTTCGCCGTGGTCACCGCCGGCTTCTGGTTCGACGTGCTGCGCGGCGACTGGCCGATGCGCTGGGTACACGCGGCGCTCGACGCGATGATGATCCTCGTCGTCGTCGCGATGAGCCGAATTTCGATGCGCATCGTCAACGACGCGCTCGATGCGCGACGCGCGCGAGCGGTCAACGGCGACGACGATCTGCCCGAATACCGCGCGCGCCCGCCGCGGCGCAACTTCGCGATCGTCGTCATCGCCCTGCACGCGTTGGCGACGTTCGTCGCGCCCGGCTCGCCGGTGACCGGTTGGATCGCGCTCGCTGCCGGCGCCGCCGTGCTGAACCTGATGAACGACTGGCACGTCGGACGCGCGCTGTTCGGGCGCTGGGCGTCAATGCTGTACGCCGTCTACTGGACGATGGCGCTCGGCTACGCGTGGATCGGTGCTGCGCTGCTCGGCATGCCGATCGCGCCGAGCGGCGGCATGCACCTGCTCACGATCGGCGCGATGGGGCTGTCGATCTACGCGGTGCTGAACATCGCCGGGCGCATGCACGCCGGGCGGCCGCTGGACAAGCGGCGGTGGACACCGGCAGGCGCCGTGCTGCTCGTACTGTCCGCGGTGATGCGCGCGAGCGCCGGCGTCGCCGGTGCGCCGACCGAAGCGCTGATCACGTTGTCGTCGCTAGCGTGGATCGGAGCGTGGACGCTCGTGCTGGTGCACCTTGGCCCGGCGTGGTGGGGCCGCCGCACGGACGGCGGCACTGGTTGCGAGGAATGGATTCCGCCGGAACTCGCCGACGCGCCTGCCGCACGCTGCGATCCGATGATGCCTTCGGCTGTCACCACGGGTCGATGAAGCGCCGCTGCCCCCGATCCGCATCCTGCGCGCCGCGCGCGCTCGCCAGCCCCTTCACGATCCAGTCGCGCGTGCACGCCGGATCGATCACCGCATCGATCTCGAGCGCTTCGGCCATGTTCATCGCTTCGCCGCGCTCGTAGTGGCGCGCGACGAGCCGCTCGAACAACGCATCGCGTTCGACGCCCTCGGGCACGGCTTCGAGCTCCTTGCGATAGCCAAGTCGCACGGCGCCTTCGAGTCCCATGGCGCCGAACTCTCCGGTGGGCCAGGCGACGGTGAAGGTGGGCGAGTGAAAGCCGCCCGCGGCCATCGCCATCGCGCCGAGCCCGTAGCCCTTGCGCAGTACGACGGCGAAGAACGGCACTCGCAACGCGGCGCCGACGACGAAGAGCCGACTCGCATGCCGCACCTGCGCGCGCGCCTCGATGTCGGGTCCGACCATGAACCCCGGCGTGTCGATCAACGAGACGATCGGCAGGCCGTGCGCGTCGCACAGTTGCAGGAAGCGCGCGAGCTTGTCGGCTGCATCGACGTCGATCGCGCCGGCCAGGTGCAAGGGGTTGTTGGCGATCAGCCCGATCGGCCTACCTTCGATTCGAGCGAGCGCCGTGTGGACGCCCGCGCCGAAACCCGCGCGCAACTCGATCAGCGTGTCGACATCGACCAGCGCGCGCATCGCCTCTCGAGTGTCGTAGACGCGCAGGCGATTCTCGGGGACGACGTCGCGCAGGCCGAGCGCGTCGGGCGCGCGCCACTGCTCGACGCGGCCCTGGAACATCGACAGATAGCGCTTGGCGGTCGCGACCGCCTGCGCCTCGTCGTCGGCCAGCACGTCGACGACGCCGTTGGCGTTCTGCACCGCGCTGGAGCCGATCTCCTCCGGGCGGAACACGCCGAGACCGCCGCCTTCGATCATCGCCGGGCCGCCCATGCCGATGTTGGCGTCGCGCGTGGCGATGATCATGTCGCAGCAGCCGAGCAGCGCCGCGTTGCCGGCGAAGCAGCGCCCCGAGACGATGCCGATCAACGGCGCGCGCCCGCTGAGCCGGGCGAACGACGCAAAACTGCGCAGGTGCAAGCCGGCGACGACCGGAACGTCGACGTCGCCCGGGCGCCCGCCCCCGCCCTCGGCGAACAGCACGAGCGGCAGCCGCTCGTCGAAAGCGATCTCGAGCAGCCGATCGGTCTTCGCATGGTTGCGCATGCCCTGCGTGCCGGCGAGCACCGTCGCGTCGTAGGCCAGCACGACGGTTCGCGCGCGCTCGGCGTCGAAGAGCGCGCCGTTCACCGAGCCGATGCCGGTGACCATGCCGTCGGCCGGCGTGTTGGCGATCAGGTCCTCGAGCGAGCGGCGGCTTCGCTGCGCGGCGACGGCGAGCGCGCCGTATTCGACGAAGCTGCCCTCGTCGCACAGGTCGGCGACGTTCTCGCGCGCGGTGCGCTGTCCGCGCGCACGGCGGCGCGCCACCGCATCGGGACGCGCATCGTCGAGCAGCCGCGCGTGCCGATCGAGTACGCGCTGCAGGTCGGCGCGAATGCCGCCGGCCTTCTGCGCTGGCACGTCGGCGTCGGCGCAGGCCGCCGCTTCTCCAGGCTCGATCCACAGCAGCGGTTGGCCCTCGGCGACCTGGTCTCCCTCGGCCACGCGCAGGCCGCGCACGCGCCCGGCGCACGGCGCCGCGATCACGTGCTCCATCTTCATCGCGTCGACGACGACGAGCGCCTGCGCCTCACGCACGCGCTCGCCCTCGCGCGCGGCCAGTTCGACCACGCGCGCCGCCATCGGCGCGCGCAAGGCAACCAGCGCCCCTGCGGCCATCGCCTTCAGAGATCCTTCAGCAGCCGGCGCAGCATCTTCCCGGAGCCGGTGGCGGGCAGCGATTCGCAGAACACGACCTCGCGCGGCGCCTTGTACAGGGCCATGTTCTCGCGCGCCCACTGCACGATGTCGGCCTCGCTGACGGTGCCCGCTGCGCTTGCCTTCAGCACGACGAAGGCCTTCGGGATCTCGCCCTTTTCCGGATCGGGCATGCCGATGACGCCCGCCTGCGCGACCGCAGGGTGCCGCGCGAGGATCGATTCGACTTCCTCGGGGAAAACGCTGTAGCCGGAGACCTTGATCATCTCCTTGAAGCGCCCCTCGAAGGTGAGGTAGCCGTCGTCGTCGAGATGACCGATGTCGCCAGTGTGCAGCCAGCCGTCGCGCAGCGCGTGCGCGGTAGCGTCGGGCCGGCTCCAATAGCCACGAAAGACGCCGGGGCCGCGGATCAGGATCTCGCCCGACTCGCCGGTGCTCCGCGGCTTGCCGGTGGCCGGATCGGCGATGCGAACCTCGTTGCCCGGCACCGGCTTGCCGTGCGTGCCCCAGTGGATCGCGTCCGCCGGCATGTATGTGTCCATCGTGTGCGTCTCGGACAGTCCGTACGCCGCCTCGAAGGACACGCAGTTCGGCGCATACGAGCGCCAGCGCCGCGCGATCGTATCGGTGAACGTGATGCCGAAGCTGGTCACCGGGTTCAGGCGCAGGCTCGACAGGTCGAACTGCTGCGCGTCGTCCAGTTGCATGGCGGCGACGTTCATCGGCGCGATGCTGTACCACCAGCTGACGCGATGCGTCTCGATCGCCTCCATCACGGTGCGCGCATCGAAGCGATACAGCAGCACTGCCGTTGCGCCCGCGTACACCGGGATGTCCACGCCGGTGAGCATGCCCGCGATGTGATAGAGCGGAGCAACCGCGAGCAGCACGTCGTCCGCGGAGACGCGATAGCCGTCGCACGACACGGCGGTCTTGTAGCGCGCGTTGCCGTGCGTGAGCATCGCGCCCTTCGGCAGGCCGGTGGTGCCCGACGTGTAGGTGATCAATGCGAGGTCGTCGAGGCCGACGTCGACCTGCGGCGCAACGGCGCCGCTGCGCGTGGCGGCGAGAAAGTCCTCGACCTCGCCGGCGTCTGCGATCGGCGCCGCGCCTTCGCTTCGCAGCCGGCGCATCACGCGCAACTCCTCGGGAACCTCGATGGACGGCGCCTGCGGCAACAGGTCGTCGTAGTGCACCACGAACACGTGCTCGAGCGCCGTGCGCGCGCGCACCTTCGCAACGACGTCGAGCAGCGGCGCCGCGGCGACGAGCACGCGCGCCTTCAGGTCGTCGAGCTGGTACTGCAACTCGTGCTCGCGACTGAGCGGCCCACACGGGCAGACGACGGCGCCCGCCTTCTGGATCGCGTAATGCGCGATCAGGTATTGCGGGCAGTTCTGCAGATAAAGCGCCACCGGATCGCCGCGTCCGATGCCGAGTTGCGCGAGGCGCGCGGCGAACGCGTCGCTCGCGCGATCGAGCTCGCCGTAGCTGAGCGAAGCGCCGTACCAGATGCAGGCCGGATGTTCCGGCCGCCGACGCGCGTGCCCGCGCAGCATTTCGTGCAGCGGCTGCTCTCGTTCGATCGTCGTCATGATTCAGCGCTCCGCCAGCAGCCGCTCGACGTCGGCATCGTCGACCTGCTCGAAATGCCCGTAATGCAGCGACACCGCGCGGAAATGTTCGGGCGCCTCCAGGCAGACGACCTCGTCCGCATGCGGGCTCACTCGCTCGAGGCTGTCGGGCGCGGCCACCGGCACCGCGCAGATCAGCAACGACGGGGAGCGCGCGCGCGTGGCATGCAGCGCGGCGATCATCGTCGAACCGGTGGCCAGCCCGTCGTCGACCACGATGACGACGCGACCCGCCGGATCGATCGCCGGCTTGCCCGCGCGGTAGCGATCGCGGCGCTGGCGCAGCAGCGCGAGCTGCGTGTGCTTCTCGTGCTCGAGCCACATCGGGTCGACGCCCTGCGCCGCCTCGGGCGAGGCCCAGTGCATGTCGCCGTCCTCGTCGATCGCGCCGAGCGCGAGTTCGGGCTGGTAGGGTGCGCCGATCTTGCGCACGAGCACGACGTCGAGATCGCCGCCGAGCGCGTCGGCGATGCGCCGGCCCATCGGCACCGCGCCGCGGGGAATCGCCAACACCAGCGGTGACCTGCCCTGGAACGACTCGAGCGCCTTGGCGAGCCGGTCGGCTGCGTCGTTGCGGTCGCGAAACATTTCGGATGCCCTCCTGTGAACGGATCGTCGCCCGGAATTCAGTTTCGCTTCAGCCCGGTTCGCCGATACTGCCCGCAATCGTCATACAGGAGAAAACACATGTCGAGAACCGGAAAATTCGTTCTTGCGCTGGCTGCCGCATCGATCGCCACTGCAGCGGTCCTCGGACCCGAACTGGCCAACGCCGACGCCCGCGTGAAGCGCTCGGAAGTGCGCGAGTTGCGCGAAGCGGGCAAGATCCTGCCGATGGAAGACATCCTCTCACGCGTCCGCACGGCACAGCCCGGCCAGGTCGTCGAAATCGAGCTCGAGCGCGAAGACGGCCGCCTCGTCTACGAAGTCAAGCTGATCGACGACGCCGACGCGATCCACAAGCTCGAGCTCGATGCCGCCAGCGGCGAGGTACTGAAGCGCTCGCGGAAATGACGTGCGCCTGCTGATCGCCGAAGACGACGAGCCGCTCGCCGCACGCCTGCGCGAGCGGCTCGCGCGCGAAGGCTACGCGGTCGACCTCGCGCACGACGGCGTCGATGCCGGCCACCTCGGCGCCACCGAGCCCTACGACGCGATCGTCCTCGATCTGGGGCTGCCGGGTCGCACGGGGCTCGAGCTGCTGGCCGACTGGCGCGCCGCCGGCAACCGCGTGCCGGTGCTGATCCTGACCGCGCGCGACGGGTGGAGCGATCGCGTCGAGGGACTCCGTGCCGGCGCCGACGACTACCTCGGCAAGCCCTTCCACACCGAGGAACTGGTCGCGCGCATCCACGCGTTGCTGCGCCGCGCCGCGCCGGCGGCCGACGTCGCCCTGCGTGCCGGCCCATGGCAGCTGGACGAGGCGCGGCAGTGCCTGGTGCACGACGACGGACAGGAACAGGCGCTCACCGGCACCGAGTTCCGCCTGTTGCGCTACTTCATGCGCCATCCTGAGCAGGTGCTGTCCAAGACGCGCCTGGCCGAGCACGTCTATGAATACGACGCCGAGCGTGACAGCAACGTGATCGAGGTCTACGTGCGACGGTTGCGCGCGCTGCTCGGCGCCGAATGCATCGAGACGCGACGGGGACAGGGATACGTGTTCCGCGCGCCCGAATGAACTCGCTGCGCAACCGGCTGACGCTGGCGCTCACGCTGGTATTGGCCGCGGTGGCGGCGCTGCTCGCCATCGGCCTGCAGCACTTCCCGCGCGAGCTCGTCGAGCGTTACGTCGCGTCGCGCCTCGAGCACGACGCCGAGAGGCTGTACGTGCAATTCGACGAAGCAGCGGGCGCGTCGACGGCGGCAGGCGCTTCGGCGACGGGCGCTTCGGCGACGGGCGCTTCGGCGACGGGCGCTTCGGCGACGGGCGCTTCGGCGACGGGCGCCTCGGCGACAGCAGGCCTCTCGGCGACCGCAGGCGAAGCGCTCGGCGGCGAGTACGCGCTGCCGCTGTCCGGCCACTACTTCGTCGTGAAGCGCGTCGCGCGCGGCGGCGCAGCCGCGGCCGACGAAACCTTCCTCTCGCGCTCCCTGTGGGACGAAGAACTCGCCGTTCTGCCGCTCGCGGACGCGGCAGAACGCACCGTCCGCCGTCCGGGCCCAGCCGGCCAGACGCTTCTCGCCTACACGCGTCGCTTCACCGGCGCCGACGCCGAATGGACGATCACGGTCGCCGAGGACATCTCCGGACTGGACGCGTCGATCGCGCGTTTCCGCCGCGTGCTGCTGTTGTCGGTGCTGGCGGCGCTGCTCGCGCTCGCCTGGCTGCAGCGCACGATCGTCGTTCGCGGACTGGCGCCGCTCGAGCGCGCGGTCGATGCCTGCCGCCGCCTCGAGCGCGGCGAGAGCGCTTCGGTACCCGGCGGCGCCCCCGACGAGGTGCGCCCGATGCTCGAAGCGGTCGACCGCCTGGCGCATCACCAGGCGCAACGGCTGTCGCGCGTGCGTCATGCCGCCGGCAACCTGTCGCATGCGCTGAAGACTCCGCTCGCAATGCTGGCGCAGATCGCCGACGAACGCGACTCGGCTGGCGACGCCACGGCGGCCGCGGAAATCCGCAATCAGGTCGAATCGATGCGCGCGACGATCGAGCGCGAAATGCGGCGCGCGCGACTCGCCGGCAGCGGTGTTCGCTCGGCCGGCTTCGACGCGCGCGAGCAACTGCAGGCGCTCGCCGAGGCCCTCGGGCGGCTGCACGCCGGACGCGAATTGCGCATCGACGTCGTGGCGCCGGCGACGCGCTTGGCGCTCGACCGCGAGGACATGCTCGAGCTCTTCGGCAACCTTCTCGACAACGCGTGCAAATGGGCACGAACGAGAGTGCGCGTCGAGCTGGCCGAGCGCGACGACGAGCTGCAATTCCAGATCGACGACGATGGCCCGGGTGTCGACGACGCGCTGCTCGATCGCCTCGGCCAGGGCACGCTGCGCACCGACGAGCGCAAGCCCGGGCACGGACTGGGCCTGACCATCGTCGGCGACATCGTCGCGCAGTACCGGGGAACGATCGACTATCGGCGCTCGGAGCGGCTCGGCGGGCTGTGCGTAGCCGGCGCGCTGCCGCTCGGCGACGAACCGGCTGCGCCGCGCGTGCGCGACCGGTAGGGACGCCGCGCGCCGCGCCGTCGTATATTGGCCGCGCGCGGAGTCGCCGCGCACCTTCCGATTTCGGAGCCCGCCATGCACAAGACGATCGTCGCCGCTGCGCTTTCGCTGTTCGCCGTGTCCGCCCTGGCCGCCGATCCGAGCTGCACCGATCGTGCGAACGAGAAGAAACTCTCGGGCGCCGCCAAGACGAGCTTCCTGAAGAAGTGCGAGACCGACGCGAATTCGGCGTGCCAGCTGCAGGCGAAGGACCGCAAGCTCAGCGGCGCCGCGCAGACCAGCTTCGTGCGCAAGTGCACGAAGGATGCGGTCGGCGCGCCGCCGCCGGCAAACGGCAAGGGCACCGGCGCGCCCAAGAGCTGAGCAGGCGCGAAGGCAGGCGCCGAGCCTCGCGGAACGGGCGACGCAGCAGCGCGCGGCGCGAAGGGCCGCCCGGGGCCTACGCGAAGGTGATCGACGAGCGCCGCTCGGCGCAGTCGAGGTGCGGCACGTTGTTGAAGCTGAGCAGGCGCAGCGCGTCACGGCCGGCGATCAGCTCGGTGAAGCCGGTGTTGCGGCACTGCAGGTTCAGTTCGATCGCTGCGCTCGGCGGCGCGCCGACCAGATCGGCGAGCGTGCGCCCGATCGCCCCGCCCGAGCTGACGACCAGAACCGCGTCGTCGCGCGCCGTGTCGCGCACCGCGTCGGCAAGCGCCACGCGAACGCGAGCGCCGAAGTCGAGCCAGCTCTCCGGAACGTCGGCCAGGCGGTCCTCCGACCATGCGTGCATCGCCAGCCGGAAAGTGCGCCAGTAATCGCGCGCATCCGACAACTGGTGCGCGCGCGGCTCGTGTCCGGTATGGGCCGCGTAGAGCGCCTCGCCCGGGTACTCGTTCAGCCCCTCGTGCTGGGCGAGCGCCGGCGCGCCCTCGCCGATGGCGGCGAGGATGCCGCGCGCCGTCTCCTGCTGGCGCACCATCGTGCCCGACATCGCGCGCGTGAAGCGCACGCCGCGCGCAGTGAAGTACTCGCCGAGCCAGCGCGACTGGCGCACGCCGAGTTCGGACAGCGCGTCGTAGTTCTCGGCGCCGAACGACGCCTGCGCGTGGCGCACGAGGAAGACGATCGACATCGGAAGCAAGGGAAGACAACGGAAGGGTCGCCATTATCGCCGTTCGCGCCGCAGGGATCGGCGACCATTACCATTGCGCTTGTCCGCGTCGCCGACGACCGTCTCGTGCCGCGGCCGGCCGTATCCACCCAGGGGAGAGAACGCATCATGCGAGTGCAGGTCGCGATCATCGGCGCGGGCCCGGCGGGTCTGCTGCTGGGCCAGTTGCTGTACCGCGCCGGAATCGACTCGATCATCCTCGAGCGGCGCAGCGGCGAGTACGTGCTCGGGCGCATCCGGGCCGGCGTCCTCGAGCAAAGCGCGGTCGACCTGCTCGACGAAGCGGGCGTCGGCAAGCGCATGCACGACGAGGGCCTCGTGCACGGCGGCATCGAGTTGTGCTTCGACGGCGTGCGCCACCGCATCGCGCTGGCCGATCTCACCGGCGGCAAGCACGTCACCGTCTACGGCCAGACCGAGGTCACGCGCGACCTGATGGACGCGCGCGCCGCCGAAGGCGGCCGCACGATCTACGAAGCCGCCGACGTGTCGATCCACGACTTCGACACCGATCGTCCGCGCGTGCGCTATCGCAAGGACGGCGCGGTGCACGAAATCGAGTGCGACTTCATCGCCGGCTGCGACGGCTTCCACGGCGTGTGCCGCGAGACGATCCCGCGCAGCGCGGTGAAGGAATACGAGCGCGTGTTTCCCTTCGGCTGGCTCGGCATCCTGGCCGACGTTCCGCCGGTTTCCGACGAGCTGATCTACGTGAACCACCCGCGCGGCTTCGCGTTGTGCAGCATGCGTTCGCGCACGCGCAGCCGCTACTACCTGCAGGTGCCGCTCGACGAGAAGGTCGAGAACTGGTCCGACGAGCGTTTCTGGGAGGAACTGAAGCGCCGCGTCGACGCCGAGGCCGCGCGCACGATGATCACCGGTCCGTCGATCGAGAAGAGCATCGCGCCGCTGCGCAGCTTCGTTGCCGAGCCGATGCGTTTCGGCCGGCTGCTGCTGGCCGGCGATGCCGCACACATCGTTCCGCCCACCGGAGCGAAGGGGCTGAACCTGGCGGCGAGCGACGTGCGCTATCTGTCGCGCGCGCTGATCGACCACTATCGCAGCGGCTCGATGAAGGAAATCGACGCCTATTCCGGCAAGTGCCTGCGCCGCGTCTGGAAAGCAGTGCGCTTCTCGTGGTGGATGACGTCGCTGATGCACCGCTTCCCCGACACCGGCGACTTCGGCCAGAAGATCCAGGAAACCGAGCTCTACTACCTCACCGGCTCGACCGCCGCGTCGACGTCGCTCGCCGAGAACTACGTCGGGTTGCCGTTCGAGGACTAGGGCCTGTTCACAGGCCCTGGTTGCCGTAGGGCGCGATCCGTTCGGCACGCTCGCGCGCGAGCACCGCGCGCAACTCGGCCTCCGGCATGCCGGTGCGTTCGAGCGCCAGCGCGCCGAGTTGCAGCGCCGATTCGAGCGTCTCGGGAATGACGGCATCGGCGCCGGCCGTGTGCAAGGCTCCGGCGTGTCGCTCGTCGCGCGCGCGGGCGAAGATCGGCACGTCCGGCGCGTCGATGCGAATCGCGCGCACGGCGTGCACGGCCGACACCGGGTGGTCCATCGTCAGCACCACGGCGCTCGCCTGCGCCAGGCCGAGCTGGCGCAGCAGGTCGCCGCGGCTGGCATCGCCGACGTACACCGGCCAGCCCTTCGCGTGGAACGACGACACGACGTTCGGATCGGGATCGACCGCCACGTACGGGATCGCCAGCGCGTCGAACAGCCGCGCGAGCGATTGGCCGACCCGGCCGAAACCCGCGATCACGACGTGGCCGCCTCCCTGTGGCGGTACCGGAACGCGCCCGGCGTCGGCGCCGGGCTGCATCGACCGACCCCGTGCCTCGATGGCGCGGCCGAGCGCGGCCGCCACCGGCGCGACGAACATCGACACGCCGACGACGAGCAACAGGAAGCGGCTCGTCTCGGCGTCGAGCAGGCCGAGCGTCGCCGCGACGCCGAAGACGACGAACGCGAACTCGCCGCCCTGCCCCAGCAGCAGCCCGCCATGGATCGCGCCGCTCGTCGACAGCCCGCCCGCGCGCAGCACGAGCGCCGTCACCAGCGTCTTCACGACGAACAGCCCCGCCACCGCCAGCAGCAGGCGCAACGGCTCGCGGACGATCGCCAGCGGGTCGATCGACATCCCCACCGACAGGAAGAAGACGCCCATCAGCAGGCCGCGGAACGGGTCGATCATCACGACGACCTGGTGCCGGTATTCGGTTTCGGCGAGCAGCAGGCCGGCCAGCATCGCACCCAGCGCCATCGACAGGCCGGCCAGCCAGGTGAGCGAGGCGATGCTCAGCGAAGCGAGCAGCGTCAGCGCCATGAAGGTATCGGCCTGGCGGTTCGCGGTGAACTGGCGAAACAGCGGCCCGAGCACGACGCGGCCGAGCACGAAGATGACGGCAATCGCGACTGCCGCCCGGCCGAGCGCGAGCGACAGCACCACGAGAACCGGGCTCTCGCCGGGTTGCGCCAGCAGCGAGACGAGGATCAGCACCGGCACCACGGCGAGGTCCTGGAACAGCAGCACGGCGAACGACGCCTGCCCGAGCGGCGTGGCCAGCTCGTGCCGGGAAGCGAGCAGCTGCATCACGACCGCGGTCGACGAGAACGACAACGCCAGTCCGACGACGAGCGCCGCGCCACGCTCGGCGCCGAAGGCGACCGCGGCGGCGTAGATCAGCGCGGCGGTGACGACGACCTGCGCGGCGCCGGCGCCGAATACCCAGCTGCGCATCGACCACAGGCGTCGCGCCGACAGGTCGAGTCCGATCATGAACATCAGGAAGACGACGCCCACGCCGGCCAGCACCGACACCGCCTCCAACTGCGGGAAGGCGAGCCAGCTCATCAGCCGCCCGAAGCTCGTCGCCGGCGTGGCGAGGCGGCCCAGCCCGAAGGGTCCGAGCACCATCCCGACGGCGAGATAGCCGGGGATGGAACCGACGCGCAGCCGCTGCAGGAACGGGACGAGGATTCCGGCGAGCGCGAGAAAGAGCAGCGTCTCGCGCAGGTGAGGAATCGATTCGACTTCTTCCAAAGGCGCGGCTCGCCCGGAACTCAGATGACCGAGGAGACGCAGCCGTCCATCGGAATGATCGCGCCCGAGACGTAGGACGCGGCGTCGGACGCGAGGAAGAACGCGACCTGCGCGATCTCGTCCGGTTCGGCCATTCGACCCATCGGAATGCGCGCGATCGCCTCCTCGAGCAGGTCGGCCTTGCTGCGCCCGCTCGCGCGCGCCGCGGCCTCGAGCCCTTCATCGACGCGCGTGGTTCGCGTGAGCCCCGGATTGACCGCATTCACCCGAACGCCGCGACTCGCCCACGCCTGCGCAAGGCCGACCGTGGCGAGCATCAGCGCCGAGTTCGCAGCACCGCCGGCGATGTGGAAGCGTCCCGCCTGCCGGCCGCCCTGCCCGACGATGTTGACGACGGCACCGCGTCCGCGCGCCGCCATGCGTTCGATCACCGGTTGCGTGACGTGCATGTAGGTGAAGTACTTGGCGTCCATTGCCTGCCGATAGGCGTCGGCGTTCAGCTCTTCCGGGGCATAGCGACGCGCGGCACCCGCCGCGTTCACCAGCACGTCGATCGGACCGTGGTCGGATTCCACGCGTTCGACGAGACGCGCCGCCGCCTGCGCATCGACGAGGTCTACCGCCTCGGCGACGAAGGCCGATGCGTCGATCGGGCCCGATGCATCGCCGGCGGCCAGCGCATCGGCGAACGAATCGCGCGCCGCCGCCAGATGGGCGGGGTCGCGCCCGACGCCGATCACGCGCCGGCCGGCGCGCAGGAAGCAGCGGGCGCAGGCAAGTCCGATTCCCTTGCTCGCGCCCGTGACGAGAACCACCGTTTCGTTCGTCACGGGCGGTGCGCTGCGCGGCGGTCAGGCCGAAGCGAAGGGCAAGGCGTCGGCAGCGTGGTCGACGGCTGCGACGTCGGGAGACGCGTCGATCGGGCGCGGCTCGAAGCGCCGCTTGGCGTCGATGCGCAGGCGACGCGCGTGTTCGTCGAGTTGCCGGCGCGCGGCGAAGAACGCATCGCGCAGCGCTACGTGCACGTCCTGGCGACGCGCCTGGTTGGCGACGATGTTGCCGCCGGGGACGCTGACGTCGATCGAGACGAGGAACTCCTCGCCTTGCTGCTTGTGGTTGTGGGGACGTTGCACGACGACGCGGCAACTGGTGACATTGGGATGGAACTGCTCGAGCTTGTTCGACTTCTCGCGGATCGAGGCCTCGAGGGCGGGCGAAGTATCGATTCCATGGAAATGGATCTGCAACTGCGTACGCATGGGACTCCTTCTCGTCAACGATGCCCGCGCTGCGGGCGACCTTCGGGTCGTTCAGTGCTCGTCGGTTCTCGTTCGTTCGTCGTCGGCAAGCTCTCCTGTGTCGGGATCGATCCAGTCGGGTACGCCCAGCGCCTCACCGGCGCTGCGCAGGACTTCGTCGGAATTCTCGTCCGGCGCTTCGTCGTCGGCGGCATTCATGTCTTCGACCGCCTCGATCAGCGAGCGGAAAGGCCCGTACTCGCGCGCTTCGGCTTCGTCGATCCACCAGAAGCCGTCGGGACGCTCGAAGACGCGGGTGTGATCGAATTCGGCGCGCGTGGTGGGAATCGTGCGGCTCATCTACGGCCTCCGCAGACGGACGCGACAAGCGGTGCGACGAGTTGCTCGATCGAGGCCAGGTGCCGGGTTTCGGCAAGCGCCGACTCGAGCGATCGCATGCGCACCGATTCGTGCGGCGACGTGGCCGCCAGATGCTCGAAAACGGAACGCATCCGACGTTCGTTGCGCCGCGCGGCCTCGAGGGCAGTTCCGGGGGTCAATGGTTCGTCGAGCCTCGACTGGCACATCGCTTCCGTCCAGGTCACTCGTTCGGCCAGTATCGTGCCAACGTCGAGATCGGGCAAGTCGCGCTCGATGCGGGCGGCGAACTCCGATTCGGCGATCGCCAGGCGCGAGAACAGGCGCCGCAGTGCCGGGTCTTCGAGCAGTTCCGGAGAGGCCGCCAGACGGCGATAGCGCACCGAAGCCTCGCGCCGCAACGCGAGCGTGGAAACGAGCAGCTCGCGCAAGGAAACGACGCGGTCGGACCCGGGCTTCATCGAAGCAATCGTGCCGAAGCATGTGCGGAACGGGTTTGACCCGGGTCAATCGCGCCCGCTTCTTCGGTACCATTGCGCGCACCTCAACGCCGGAGGGGGCGCTTGGCATCGGTCTCGATCGAGCAGGTTCGCAAGTCGTACGCATCGACGGAGGTCGTGCACGGCATCGACGTCGAGATCGACGACGCGCAGTTCTGCGTGCTCGTCGGGCCTTCGGGCTGCGGCAAGTCGACGCTGCTGCGAATGATCGCCGGGCTCGAGGAGATCACCTCGGGCCGTATCCGGATCGGCGATCGCATCGTCAACGACGTGCAGGCGCGCGATCGCGACATCGCGATGGTCTTCCAGAACTACGCGCTGTACCCGCACATGCGGGTGCGCGAGAACATGGCGTTCTCGCTGGTGCTCGCGCGGCGTCCGAAGGCCGAAATCGAGCGGCGCGTCGCCGAAGCGGCGACGATCCTCGGCCTGACGCCGTACCTCGAGCGCTACCCCCGCGAGCTCTCGGGCGGGCAGCGCCAGCGCGTCGCCATGGGCCGCGCGATCGTACGCAAGCCGCAGGTGTTCCTGTTCGACGAGCCGCTGTCGAACCTCGATGCGAAGCTGCGCGTGCAGATGCGCAGCGAGATCCGCGAACTGCACCAGCGGCTGAAGACCACGTCGATCTACGTCACGCACGACCAGATCGAGGCGATGACGATGGCCGACCGCATCGTCGTGATGCACGACGGCGTGGTCGAGCAGGCAGGCACCCCACTGCAGATCTACGACCGACCGGCGAACGTGTTCGTCGCCACCTTCATCGGCTCACCGTCGATGAACCTGCTCGCCGGCCGCATCGGCGACGACACCGGAACGGTGGAACTGGCCGGCGGCGCGCGCCTGGCGCTGGCGCAGCCCGCCTCGGCGAGCGCGGGAACCGAGGTGCGCGTGGGCGTGCGCCCCGAGCACCTGGAGCTGAAGGACGAAGGCCTGGCCTGCGAGATCGCCGTCGTCGAGCCCACCGGCGCCGATACGCAGGTGATCGCGCGTTGCGCCGCCGGGGAGCTCGTGGCCAGCTTTCGCGAGCGGCATCATTTCCGCCCGGGCGACCGGATCAGTCTGGCGGCGAGTCCGCGCGCGCTGCACGTGTTCGACGCAGCGAGCGGAGCGCGGCTGCCGGATTAGCGGTCCGCCCACCGAGCAGCCCGGTCGTCAGCGAGGTGCCGACGAGGATGATCGCCGCCCCGGCGATCATCCGCGCGGTCACCGCCTCGTCGAGCAGCAGCGCGCCCCACAGCATCGCGAAGGCGGGCACGAGAAAGGTCACGGTCACCGCGCCGACGCTGCCGATGCGCTCGATCAGGCGAAAGAACACGACGTAGGCGAAGCCGGTGCAGAAGACGCCGAGCAGCACGGCCGAAAGCCAGGCGAGCGCGCCGGGCGAGTTCGCCGGCCAGGCGAGCACCGCAAAGGGCAGCAGCGCCGCTGCTGCGAACACGAGGCTGCCGCCGGCGCCGGTCATCGAATCGACCTGTGAAAGGTATTTCTTCGTGGCCACCGACGCGATGCCGTACGACAACGTCGCGCCGAGCACGGCGACGATCGGCACGCCCAGGCCTTCGCCTGCGAAGCCCAGCCGCCCCCAGACGAGCACGAGCACGCCGGCGAAGCCGACGACCAGCCCGATCACGCGCGGCCGGCTCATCCGCTCGCCCATCCACGCGAAGGCGACGAGCGCGCTCCAGAACGGCACCGTGGCGTTCAGGATCGACGAGTAGCCGGCGCTCAGCCGCAGCATCGCGTAGCCGTAGAGCACGAAGGGCAGCGCGGAGTTCACCAGCCCGATCAGCGCGATGCGGCCGGCGTTCGCGCGCAGTTCGACCAGGCGCTCGCCGCGCAGCAGGAACGGCAGCAGCACGAGCGCGCCGATCGCGGTGCGCATCAGCATCAGCGGGAACGGCCCGAACGACGCGACCGCCACGCGGATGAACAGGAACGAGCCGCCCCACAACGCGGCGAGCATCAGCAGGTCGACGACGTCGCGCTGCCTCACTGCGACACCCGGCGATCGACGATCATCCGCCCGCCCCGAGCGAGCTCCACAGGTTCATCACCGCGTACGCGCGCCACGGCTGCCAGTCGCGGGCGATCTCGCGCGCCCGCGCCGGCGTGCGCGCGTCCAGCGCGCGCAGCACGGCAAGATCGCCGGCCGGAAAGGCGTCGCTCCAGCACAGCGCGCGCAATGCGATGTACTGCGCGGTCCAGTCGCCGATGCCGGGCGTGTCGAGCAGGCGCTCGACGGTGGCTTGCACCGGTGCTCCCGGCGCGAGCACCAGCGTTCCCTCGGCGATCTGCTCGGCGAGCAGGCGGATGGTCCGCGCGCGCCGCGCGTTCAACCCGAACGACGCGATCGCCGCATCGTCGAGCGCGGCGATCGTCGCCGCGGTCGGGAAGACGCGCGCAATGCCGTCCGGCGCTTCGCACATCGGCTCGCCGTATCGCTCGACGACGCGCCCGATCACCGTGCGCGCGGCCTTCACGCTGATCTGCTGGCCGACGATCGCGCGCACCGCGAGCTCGAAGCCGTCGAAGGTGCCGACCAGCCGCATCGGTCCGCGCATCGGCGTGCCGGCCGGCAGCGCGGCCAGCGGCAGCGCCGAATCGAGATCGAGGTCGAAGATCGAACGCAGATGTCGCAGCAGCGCTTCGGCCGCCGGCGCAAGCGAGGCGGACAGTTGCACATCGAGCGCATCGTGGCCGCTCGCCGCTCGCAATCGCAGCCACCCGACACGGGAATGCGCGGCTGCGCTCGCCGGCGCATTCGCGTCTTCGTCCCAGCGCACGCTGCGCAGGTACGACGATTCGTCCACGTACTCGACGCTGCCGATGCAGCGCGCGGCGAGAAAGGCAAGCGTGCGCCGCCAGTCGAAGGGCGGTCGATACGACAGGCGATGCGCGGAGAGCCGCTGCGTCATGCACGCCCGCTGGCCTGCGCCGCTTCGCCGTCGGCAGCGGAAAACTCGATCAGCAGGTCGTGCGCCGACACCGTGTCGCCCGGCTTCACGTGCACGGCGCGCACGCTCGCGTCGCGTTCGGCGCGGATCTGCGTCTCCATCTTCATCGCCTCGATCGAGACGAGCGGATCGCCCGAGCGCACCGCCTGTCCCGGCTTGACCGCGACGGTTACGACCATCCCCGGCATCGGCGCCGGCACGTGCGCGTGATTGTCCGGCTGCGCCTGCGCGCGGCGCACCGCGCGCGGCGCGCCCGCCTTGTCGATGCGCATCGTGCGCGGCTGGCCGTTGAGCTCGAAGAACACGCGAACGACGCCCTCTTCCTCGGCCGGCGCCGTGCCCTGCATCGCGACGATGAGCGTCTTGCCGCGTTCGATGCCGATCGCGACCTCCTCGCGCTCGCGCATGCCGTAGAAGAAGGTCTGCGTCGGCAACCTCGAGACGTCGCCGAAGGCGCGTCGGTGCTCGTCGTAGTCGCGAAAGACCTTCGGATACATCAGCCACGACGCGAGTTCGTCGTCGTCTACGCGATGACCTAGCGCGCCGGCCGCTTCCTGGCGCGCCGCTTCGAGATCCACCGGCGGCAGCCGGTCGCCAGGTCGATACGGCGCCGGCGGCTCGGCTTCGATCGGGTGCGCGCTGTCGCAGCGCAGAACCTTACGCGACAGCGCAGGCGGAAAGCCGTCGGGGGGAAAGCCCAGCTCGCCGCGAAACAGCGACACCACGCTCTCCGGAAAAGCCACGTCACGCTGCGGGTCGACGATGTCCTCGGCGTTCAGGTCGTTGGCCACCATGTGCAGCGCGAGGTCGCCGACCACTTTCGAGGTCGGCGTCACCTTGACGATGTCGCCGAACGCGCGGTTCACGTCGGCATAAGCGCGAGCGACCTCGGGCCAGCGGTGCTCCAGGCCCAGCGAGCGCGCCTGCTCGCGCAGGTTCGTGTACTGCCCGCCGGGCATCTCGTGCCGATAGACGTCGGAGGTGCCGGCGCGGATGCTCGCCTCGAACGGCGCGTACAACTCGCGCACGCCCTCCCAGTAGTGCGAGATCGCCTGCATCGCGTTGCGATCGATGACGGCATCGCGCGGGCCGCCTTCGAGCGCCGCGACGATCGCGCCGAGGTTCGGCTGCGACGTGAGTCCGCTCATCGAATCCATCGCGCCGTCGACCGCATCGGCGCCGCCTTCGAGCGCGGCGAGCACCGACGCGACCGCGCCGCCGCTCGTGTCGTGCGTGTGGAAATGCACCGGCAGCCCGGTCTCGCTACGCAGCGCGTGCACCAGTTCGCGCGCCGCGCGCGGCCGGCACACCCCGGCCATGTCCTTGATGCCGAGCACGTGCACGCCGGCGCGCTGCAACTGGCGCGCCGCGTCGAGGTAGTAGCGCAGCGAATACTTCGGGCGCGACGCATCGAACAGATCCGCCGTGTAGCAGACCGCGCCTTCGCACAGCGCGCCCGCCTCGAGTACGGCGTCGATCGCGACGCGCATGTTCTCGACCCAGTTCAGTGAATCGAAGACACGGAACAGGTCGATGCCGCCGGCTGCGGCACGCGCGACGAAATGCCGGACGACGTCGTCGGCATAGTTCGTGTAGCCGACCGCGTTGCTGCCGCGCAGCAGCATCTGCAGCAGCACGTTCGGGATCGCCTTGCGCAGGCGCGCCAGGCGCTCCCACGGATCCTCCTTCAGGAAGCGCAGCGAGACGTCGAAGGTGGCGCCGCCCCAGCATTCCAGTGAGAAGAGTTGCGGCACCAGGCGGGCGTAGTACGGTGCGATGCGCAGCATGTCGATCGTGCGCATGCGAGTGGCAAACAACGACTGGTGCGCATCGCGCATTGTCGTGTCGGTGAGCAGCGCCTGCGGCTGCTCGAACATCCAGCGCGCGAAGATCTCGGGGCCCAGCGCGAGCAGCCGCTCGCGCGTGCCGGCCGGAACGGGAACGCTCGTGTCGAGCATCGAAGCCGGCGGCAGCAAAAGGCGATGACGAGAGAGATCGGGAGCAGTGCGCCCCTTCATGTCGGGGTGACCGTTGACCGTGACCTCGCCGATGTAATGCAGCAGGCGCGTGGCGCGATCGCGGCGCTTGGCGAAGCTGAACAGCTCGGGCGTGTCGTCGATGAAGCGCGTGGTGACGCGACCTTCGACGAAGTCGGGATGGTTGATGACGTTCTCGACGAACTGCAGGTTCGTCGCCACGCCGCGGATGCGGAACTCGCGCAGCGCGCGGTCCATTCGCCGTATCGCTTCCTGCGGAGTCGGCGCCCACGCGGTTACCTTCACCAGCAGCGAATCGTAGTACGGAGTGATCACTGCGCCGGTGTAGGCGGTGCCGCCGTCCAGGCGGAGGCCGAAACCGGCAGCGCTGCGATATGCGGTGATGCGCCCATAGTCGGGCGTGAATTGATTCTCCGGGTCTTCGGTGGTGATGCGGCACTGCAGCGCGTGCCCGTTCAGGCGAATCTGCGACTGCTCGGGTACCGGGCAGTCGGCGTCGCCGATGCGCGCTCCTTCGGTGATGCGCAGTTGCGCCTTCACTATGTCGATGCCGGTGACCTGCTCGGTCACCGTATGCTCGACCTGGATGCGCGGGTTCACCTCGATGAAATGGAACTCGCCGCTGTCGACGTCCATCAGGAACTCGACGGTGCCGGCATGCGTGTAGCCGACGCTGCGCGCGAGCCGCAGCGCGGCGTCGCACAGCTGCGCGCGCGCCGCGTCGTCGAGGTACGGCGCCGGAGCGCGCTCGACCACCTTCTGGTTGCGCCGCTGCACCGAGCAGTCGCGCTCGTACAGGTGCACGAGGTTGCCGTGGAGGTCGCCGATCACCTGCACCTCGACGTGCCGCGCACGGCGAACGAGCTTCTCGAGATAGACCTCGTCGTTGCCGAAGGCCGCCTTCGCCTCACGCCGCGCGGCGGCAACCTGCGCGTCGAGGTCGGCGGCCGACTCGATGACGCGCATGCCGCGCCCGCCGCCGCCCCAGCTCGCCTTGAGCATCAGCGGATAGCCGATCGCCTGCGCGCTTTCGCGCGCCTGCTGCGCATCCACGGGCAGCGGTCCGGTCGCTGGCATCACCGGCACGCCGGCGGCCACCGCCGCGGTGCGCGCCGCGACCTTGTTGCCCAGCGTCGTCATCACCTCGGGCGAAGGCCCGACGAAGAGCAGCCCGGCGCGCCGGCAGGCGAGCGCGAAATCGGGGTTCTCCGACAGGAAGCCGTAGCCGGGATGGATCGCATCGACGCGCGCCTGCCGCGCGATGCGCAGGATGTCATCGATGTCGAGGTAGGCCTGCAGCGGCTTTCGCCCCTCGCCGACCAGGTAGCTCTCGTCGGCCTTGAAGCGATGCAGCGCGAAGCGGTCTTCGTGCGAATAGATCGCCACGGTGCGCATGCCGAGTTCGGCGGCCGCGCGCATCACGCGGATCGCGATTTCCGAACGGTTGGCGACGAGCAGCGACTGGATGCGGGGCATGGGGAGCGGGGCGAGAGACCCGCGAAGCATGATAACCGCGCACTGTCCGGTACGATCGCCGGCGATTGCGCTGCGGCGCAGGTTACCGACGAGAACCGATGGACAGCGTTTTCCCCTGCGCGCGCGCGGCCGCGATCTCGCTCCTGATGCTCCTCACCGCCTGCGGCGGAGGCGGAGGCGGGGGCGGCGGCTTGAATACGTCCGACATCCGGCTCGACCAGGAGAACTGCTCGTTCACCTACGCGCCCGAGAAGCCGGCGAGCGGGACCGGAGTCGATCCGTTGCTGCCGCGGCAATGGCACTTGCGCAACGAGGGGCAATCGGGCGGCCGCGCCGGCGAAGACGTGCGGGCGATCGCCGCATGGTCGTCGTCGGGCAAGGGCGAAGGCGTGCGGCTGGCCGTTGTGGACGATGCGATCGAAACGCTGCACGAAGATCTCTTCCCGAACCTCGCTGCCTTTCGCAACTACCGCCCGGGGGCAGCGCCCGACACGCAACCGCTGCCCTGCGAGCCCGACGACACGCACGGCACGGCGGTCGCGGGCATCGCCGCGGCGCGCGACGGCAACGGCCTGGGCGTGGCGGGGGTGGCGCCACGCGTCTCGCTAGCCGCGTACAACGCCTTGTCCACCGGATCGGAAGCCGATGTCGCCGACGCGCTGCGCCGCGACGCCGACGTCACCGGCGTCTACAACAACAGCTGGGGCTCGCCCGACCGGACCGGCGTGCTCAACCCGTCGGGCACGACCTTCCGCGCTGCGATCCTCGACGGCATCGCGCTCGCGCGCGGCGGCCTCGGCGCCATCTACGTCTTTCCGGCCGGCAACGGCGGATGCCCGGCGAGCGCGGGGGCCTGCAGCCCCGACAACTCGAACTACGACGGATACGCGAACGCTCGCGGCATCGTCGCCGCCTGCGCGGTCGACATCGACGGGCAAGCGCCGAACTATGCGGAACCGGGCGCGAACGTCCTCGTGTGCGGGATGAGCAACGGCGGCACGTCGAGCGAACCCGGAATCACGACGACCGACGTCGGCAACGGCTACCGCTTCGATTTTTCCGGCAGTTCGGCAAGCACGCCAATGGTGTCCGGAGTCGCCGCGCTGGTGCTGCACGCGAATCCGTCGCTCACCTGGCGCGACGTGCGGCTGATCCTCGCTCGCTCGGCACGAAAGAACGACCCCGGCAGCTCGGGCTGGCAACCGAACGCGGCAGGGCTGACCGTGCATCCGTTCTACGGCTTCGGCGTGGTCGACGCGGTAGCGGCGACGTCGCTGGCGCGCTCGTGGACCAGCATCGGCGGCAGTTCGTCGTTGCGCTCGTGTCCGTACACGCGCAATCCGAACCTCGCGCTGCGCGACGCGACGACGATCTCCGACACGATCGAGGTCGTCGACTGCCCGATCCGCAACATCGAGTTCGTCGAGGTCGGTTTCAGCGCCGTGCACCCTTACACCGGCGACCTGCGCATCGAGCTGCGACGCAGCGAGCCCGCGTCGCCGACCTCGGTCCTGGCCGACGCGCGCACCTGTCGCACCGATGCCGGGGACAGGATCTCGTGCGGCAACTACGACAACTGGGTGTTCGGCAACGTGCGCAACCTCGACGAGCCCGCGCCGGGAAAATGGACGCTGGCGGTCAGCGACGCGGTCGCCGGCAACGAAGGCACGTGGACCGCATGGTCGCTGACGATCTGGGGACGATGAGATGAAGCGGGGATTTCGCTCCAAACTGGCGCTGGCGGCAGCGGTATCGTTGGTCGCGAGCATGCAGACGGCGTGCGCGCAGGTGCCGCCGAATGCCGGCGCGAACGGCGCGCAGGCGGCCGGCGCGCCGCAGCACTTCTGGTACGACGGCGAACGTCGGCGCGAACTGCAGGTCGATCCCGACTGGATCGCGGATTTCCGCGGTGTGAAGCCGAACCTCCAGCGTCGCCCCGCCCTGCCCGGCACGGCGTCGGGCGCGGAGAAAGCGGGCCCGCTCGCGCCCGGGCAGTCGGTGGTTCTTCGCGACGAGACCGGCGCTCCACGCGCGCTGCCCGGCGGCGTGATCGTCCGACTGCGCGAGGCAGACGTGGGCGACGCGAGGCAACTGTTCGCCGAACTCGGCTTGGCGCCGCTGCGCGCGCTCGATCCGCAGCAGCGCACCTGGCTCGTCGAAGCGCCGGTCGGACTGGAATCGCTCGCACTCGCGAATCGGCTGCACGAATCGGGACGATTCGAGTCGGCGGCGCCGAACTGGTGGCGCCCCCGGGCGCTGAAGTAGCGGAACCGTCTTCGACGGCCGGGTCACTTCGGCTCGCGCGGCACCTCGACCCGTCGCGTCACGCCGCTCGGCCCTGGGAAATCCGCAAGCAGCGCGCGCGCCAGCAGCGGGAGCACTTCCTCGGGCTGCGGAACGTAGCCGTCGCTGATCGCGGTTCCTTCGTACACGCGACGCGCGGGCTTCACGGAGAGATCGTCGATCTGCAGGCGCAACCGGTAGTCGTACCAGACCCGGTCGCTGGCCACCGGGTAGTACCCCGATCCCCACCATGGGAAGGGCCCGCCGACGCTGAACCCGGCGTGCGGGCCGAAGGCGCCCCACCAGAAATAGGGCTGCACGATCGGCTGGTAATCGATAACGCGGCTCATCCTGCGATCGACGCGGTAGTCGAACGACACGGCGAAGCGCGGATCGGAAGCCTGCTGAAAGCCCGCGCGGGCGAGTTCGGAGCTCAGCACCTGCTCCCACTGCGCCTGCTCGAGGCTGTTGCGCTGCGCCTCCGTGCGCACGAAGCGATAGGTTCGCTGCGCGCTCGTCGGCCAGTCGTTGAACGTGGTGACCTCGCCGCGCAGCGGCGTCGCGCAACCGGCCAGCGCCGAAAGCCCGGCGAGCAACGCAAGCAGCAGGCAACGATGGAACGCGACCATGGTTCGTCTCCGGCAAATGCTGCGCCCGGCGCCTTTCGGCGAAGCGCGGCGTTGCGCACCGAGGCCTTCACGGGCCATCGTCTCGACCGCTGCAACGAGCGCTTACAATCGGAAGCCCCTTCGTCGACGCCCGAGCGCTGCTCCGTGACCGTCCATCGTACCGCCTACACGCCGCCCCCCTGGCTCGTCGATGACGTCCGGCTCGTCTTCGACCTCGATCCGCGCAGTACGCTGGTGCGCGCGTCGCTGTCGGTGCGCCGCAATCCGCAGGCGGGCGCCGACGCATCGACGGCGCTCGTCCTCGACGGCGAGCAACTCGAGCCGCTCGAGCTGCGCGTCGACGGGCGCCTGCTCGAGCCCGCCGAGTACCGCGTCGACGAGCACACGCTGACCATCGATCGAGTGCCCGAGCGCTTCGAGCTGGGCAGCGTCGCACGCGTGGACCCGCAGGCGAACACCGCGCTGAGCGGGCTGTACGTGTCGAACGGCGGATTCTTCACGCAATGCGAGGCGCAGGGTTTTCGCCGCATCACCTGGTTCCCCGATCGCCCCGACGTCATGGCGCGCTACACGGTCACGCTGCGCGCGCCGCGCCAGACCTGCCCGGTGCTGCTGTCCAACGGCAACCTGGTCGATGCGGGAAGCGGCGCGCCATCCGACGCCGGCGGCGCGGTAGCGCCGGACGAATGGCACTGGGCCACCTGGCACGATCCCTTTCCGAAACCGAGCTATCTGTTCGCCGTTGTCGCGGCGCGCCTGGCCGCCATCGAAAGGCGATTGCGTACCGCGTCGGGGCGCGAAGTGCTGCTTCAGGTCTGGGTCGAGCCGGGCAACGAGGCGCGCGCCGGCCACGCGATGGATTCGCTCGAGCGCGCCATCCGCTGGGACGAGCAGCGCTTCGGCCGCGAGCTCGATCTCGATCGCTTCATGATCGTAGCGGTGAGCGACTTCAACATGGGGGCGATGGAGAACAAGGGGCTGAACATCTTCAACGCGAAGTACGTCTTCGCCGATCCGCACATCGCCACCGACAACGATTTCGCCGCAGTCGAGTCGGTGGTCGGACACGAGTATTTCCACAACTGGACGGGCAACCGCGTCACCTGTCGCGACTGGTTCCAGCTCACGCTGAAGGAAGGCCTCACCGTCTTTCGCGACCAGGAGTTCTCGGCCGACATGCTGGCCGAGCGCAGCGCCGGGGCTGGCGCCGCCAGCGCGCGCGCCGTGAAGCGCATCGAGGACGTCCGCGTGCTGCGCTCGGCCCAGTTCGCCGAGGACGCCGGGCCGATGGCGCACCCGATCCGCCCCGACGCGTACGAAGAGATCGACAACTTCTACACGGTCACCGTCTACGAAAAAGGCGCCGAAGTCATCCGGATGCTGCAGACGCTCGCCGGACGCGACGGTTTCCGTCGCGGACTCGACCTCTACTTTGCACGGCACGACGGGCAGGCCGTCACCTGCGACGAATTCGTTTCGGCGATCGGCGACGCCAACGGGCAGGCGTTCACGCAGTTCCGCCGCTGGTACTCGCAGGCCGGCACCCCGCGCGTGCAGGCGCGCGGCCGCTACGATGCCGCCGCCCGAAGCTATACGCTCGAGCTCGAGCAGCGCACCCCGCCCACACCCGGCCAGCCGTTGAAGCTTCCGTTGCACATTCCCTTCGCGATCGGCCTGGTCGGACGCGACGACGGTCGTGACCGTCCATTACGCATCGCCGAACTGGTCGACGGGCGCATGCAACCGGTGAAGGCGCGAGCGGGCCAGACCGGCGAACACACGGCCGTGCTCGACCTCACCGAGGCGCGACACGTGTTCGTCTTCGACGATCTCGACGCCGAACCGCTGCCGTCGCTCGCGCGCGACTTCTCCGCGCCGATCGTCGTCGAGCACGACTACGACGACGACGCGCTCGCGCTGCTCGCCGCGCACGACAGCGATCCGTTCAACCGTTGGGAAGCGCTGCAACGCTCCATCGTCGCCAGCATCCTCGCCGTGCTTGCCGGCGCCGAGGTGCAGCAGCGATGTGCCCCGCTGGTGAAGACGGTCGGCGCGCTGCTGCGCGACGACACGCTCGATCCCGCGTTTCGCGAGCAGCTCTTCACGCTGCCTTCGGAGGGCTTCGTTGCCGAACAGCTCGACGTCGTCGATCCGGCGGCGCTGCGCGAGGCGCGCAACGCGGTGCGCCGCTGCCTCGCGGACGCGCTCGCCGCCGCTTGGCGCGACACGTGGGCTGCCTGCAAGGACCACGCCGCGTATTCGCCCGATGCGGTCTGCGCCGGGCGTCGCGCGCTGAAGAACGTGTCGCTCGCGTACTGGGTCGACACGCAGGCGCGCGAGGCGATCGACGCCGCCGTCGCGCAGTTCGACGCCGCCGACAACATGACCGACGCCATCGGCGCGCTGCAGGCGCTGCTGCGCACGCCGGGCGCGCCGCGCGACGACGCGCTCGCGCGTTTCGCCGCGCGCCATGCCGGCGAAGCGCTCGTGCTCGACAAGTGGTTCGCGCTGCAGGCGACGATGCATCGCCAGCCGGGCGACGCACCGGTGCTCGATCGCGTGCGCGAGCTGATGCGCCATCCGGCGTTCTCGATGCGCAACCCGAACCGCCTGCGCGCGCTCGTCGGCAGCTTCTGCAACGGCAACCTTGCCGAGTTCCATGCCGCCGACGGCTCCGGCTACGACTTCTGGGTCGAACGCGTGCTGGAAGCCGACGCATTGAATCCACAGATCGCCGCTCGCCTGGCGCGCGCTCTCGATCGCTGGCGCAAGTTCGAGCCCGGCCGACAGGCGCTGATGCGCGCGTCGCTCGAACGCGTCGCGCAGCATCCGCCGCTGTCGAACGACGTGCGAGAGATCGTCGAGAAAGCGCTCGCCTGAGGGCGCACGTATTCCCTCCCCCGCAGGAGCCGTCATGCCGCCCCGCCCCGTCAGCCTCACCCAGTATCTCGTCGAGAAGCAGCGCGAGAAAGGGCTCATTCCCACCGAGTTGCGCATGCTGCTCGAGGTGATCGCCCGCACCTGCAAGCGCATCGGCATCGCGGTGTCGAAGGGCGCGCTCGCCGACTGCCTGGGCGAAGCGGGCTCGTCGAACGTGCAGGGCGAATCGCAGAAGAAGCTCGACGTCATCGCCAACGAGGCGCTGCTCGAAGCGAACGAATGGGGCGGCAACCTCGCCGCGATGGCTTCCGAGGAGATGGACCACCCGTACCCGATTCCGAACCGCTACCCGAAGGGCGAGTTCCTGCTGCTGTACGACCCGCTGGACGGTTCGTCGAACATCGACGTCAACGTGTCGGTGGGCACGATCTTCTCGGTACTGCGCCTGCCGGAAGGCGTGAACGATCCCGACGAGACGCACTTCCTGCAACCGGGCGTGAAGCAGGTGGCGGCCGGCTACGCGGTCTACGGCCCCTCTACGCTGCTCGTGCTCACCGTCGGCGACGGCGTCGCCTGCTTCACGCTCGATCGCGAGCCGGGCGCCTGGATGCTCACCGCCGATCGCATGCGCATCCCCGAGAGCACGCGCGAGTTCGCGATCAACGCGTCGAACGCGCGCCACTGGCAGCCGCCGGTCAAACGCTACATCGACGAACTGCTCGCCGGCAAGGAAGGCCCGCGCGGCGTCGACTTCAACATGCGCTGGGTCGCGTCGATGGTGGCCGACGTGCATCGCATCATGACGCGCGGCGGCATCTTCCTTTATCCGCGCGACAACCGCGACCCTTCGAAACCCGGCAAGCTGCGACTGCTCTACGAAGCCAACCCGATGTCGTTCCTCGTCGAGCAGGCCGGCGGCGCGGGCACCAACGGCATGCAGCGGATCATGGAGATCGTGCCGTCGAAGCTGCACGAGCGCGTCGCGGTGATCCTGGGGTCGAAGGAAGAGGTGGAGCGGGTCACTTCGTATCACCGGGGGGAGTAGAACCCTCGCTTCCCAGCTCCAGCCACACCCGCTTCAACGCCGGATCGTCGCGATCGGTCTGCACCGAAAAGCCGAGCGCCTGCATCAATCGCATCATCGGTGCGTTGGCGGCGAGCACGAAGCCTTCGATGCGCTCGAGCCCGCGTTTGCGGGCATGGCCGACGATCGCCTTCATCAGCGTCATGCCCAGGCCCTGGCGCTGCACTTCGTCGCCGATCGCGATGGCAAACTCGCAGCTGCGCCGGTCGGGATTCAGCAGATAGCGCACCACGCCGATGATCGATTGATCGCCGTCGTCGGGCAGCACCGCCACCAGCGCAAGCTCGCGGTCGTAGTCGATCTGCGTGTAGCGAACCAGCATGCGCGGTGACAGCTCGTTCAGCGCCGAGATGAAGCGAAAATAGCGCGACTGCTCGGAAAGCCCGCGCACGAAGCGCTGCAGCCGCTCGCCGTCCTCGGCCTGGATCGGCCGGATCGTATAGGCGCGTCCATCGCGCAGCGTGCATTGGCGCACGAGCTCCGACGGGTACGGCATGATTGCCATGTGCGCATAGCGGCGCTGGTCGTGCGGCTCGCGTACCGGAACCTTCGCGTCGGCGACCGCGCGCGCATCTACGGCGATCAGGCCGCCCTCGTCGGCGATGATCGGGTTGATGTCGAGTTCGGCGAGCTGAGGCAGCTCGCAGACCATCTCCGACACCCGCACGAGCAGCCGCTCGAGCGCCTCGAGATCGACCGCTGGCGCATCGCCGTATTCGCCGAGCGTGCGCGCCACGCGCGTGCGCGCGATCATGCTGCGCGCGAGAAAGCTGTTCAGCGGCGGGAACTCGAGCGTGGTGTCGCGGTGGATCTCCACGCGCGTTCCGCCGGTGCCGAAGGCGATCACCGGTCCGAACAGCGCATCGCGAAAGACGCCCACGTACAGCTCGCGGCCGTGACGGCCGAGCTTCATCGGCTGCAGCGTCACGCCCTGGATGCGCGCGGCGGGCCGCGCGGCGCGCACCGAGCGCAGGATCTCGTCGAATTGCTCGCGCACCTCGGTGACGTTGCGCACGTTCAGCGCCACGCCGCCGACGTCGCTCTTGTGGGCGACATCCGATGAGCTGATCTTCATCGCCACCGGATAGCCGATCCGATTGGCCGCCGCCACCGCCTCGTGGCGGTTGGTCGCCAGCAGCGTCCGGTTCACCGGTATGTGGAAGGCGTCGAGCAGCGCCTTCGATTCGAGCTCGGTCAGCACCTCGCGATCTTCGGCGAGCGCCGCATCGAGCACCGTGCGCGCGCGGGCGACGTCGGGCGCGGTCATGTCCGACAGCGAGCGCGGCGTCTGCTGCAGCAGCAACTGGTTCTGGTAGAACGTGGCAACGGTCGAGAACGCGTCGACCGCAGCCTCCGGGGTGCGGAAGACCGGCACGCCCGCCGCGTCGAGCCAGGCGCGCAAGGGGCGGGTCGAGGTGTCGCCCAGCCAACAGGCGAACAGCGGCTTGCCGAGCGTGCCGGCGATGCGCGCGATGCGCTCGGTGATCTGCGGCGCGTCCACCCCGGCGAACGGCGACAGCAGCACGAGCATCGCGTCCGACTCCGGATCGTAGGCGATGGCCTCGAGCGCGCTGGCGTAGTCGTCGGCGCTGGCGCTCAATCCGAGGTTCAGCGGATTGGTAATTCCGACACCGGGCAGCGCTGCCTCGAGCCGCCGTCTCGTCGGCTCGGTGTACGGCAGCAGCCGAATGTTGGCGAACCACGCCTGGTCCGACGCGAGCACGAGCGGTCCGTTGCCGTTGCCGATCATCGCGAGCCGCTTGCCCAGCGGCCAGTTGCGCGAGGCCAGATAGCGCACCGCAGTGAACAGTTGCGTGAACAGGCGCACCTGCACGGCGCCGGCGCGGCGCAACGCAGCGCTGTAGATCGCGTCGCTGCCGACGATCGCCCCCGAATGCGTGCGCGCCGTCGGCCGGCGAGCGGCGTCGCGTCCGCCCTTGAGCACGACGACCGGCTTGACCGACGCGAGCGCGCGCAGTGCGCTCATGAAGCCGCGCGAATCGAGCACCGCCTCGAGATAGACGACCACCGCCTTCGTCGAAGAATCGTTCGCGAGGTAGTCGAGCACCTGCGCGACGTCGATGTCGAGTTCGGCGCCCAGCGAAACCGCCAGCGAGAACCCGATCGCCGTGTCGCCGGCCCAGTCGAGAATCGCGCCGCCCAACACGCCCGACTGGGTGACCAGCGCGACGTTTCCGGGCGGCGGCAGCGCACCCAGTCGTCCGGCGTCGAGTCTGCGCGGCGGGCGCGCGAAGCCCAGCGTGCCGGGGCCGAGCAGCCGGATGCGCGCCTCGCGCGCCGTCGCCAGCAACGACTCCAGGACCGCAGGTTCCTGCGTATGGCCCAGCAGCATCGCCGCGCGCGCGCCGACGGCGATCGCCTCGCGCAGCGCATCGAGCATGTGCGCGGAATCGACGGCGAGCACGGCGAGATCCACGCCGGCGCGGTCTTCGCGCGTGCGCTCGCCCGGTGCGCGCCCTTCCGGCCCGCGTTCGCGCTCGCTGATCGCGAGCGCGCCTGCAGCGGCTTGCCCGCTGCCGTCCACCGCCGATTCCGCGGGCGGCGCGAGCACGATGCTGCGCACCTGCGCCTTCGATTCGGCGAGCTTGCGTCCCAGCTCCTCGACCCAGGCCGGCGCCGGGGACGGGCCCGAGATGAACGCGATGCGCGAAGGATCGAACAGCGCGGTCAGCGAATGCAGGTGTTCCACGTCTTCGGCCGATCGCGGCGCGTGGCCGTCAGTCGATTCCGATCAGCGCGCGAAGGTGCAATTCGACGCATCGCGCAAGCGCCGCGAGCTGGTAGCCGCCCTCGAGCGTGGAGACGATCCGGCCCTCGCAATGCTCGTCGGCGAAATTCGCGATCTGCGCGGTGAGCCACGCGTAGTCGTCGTCGCGCCATCCGAGGTGGCTCATGTCGTCCTCGCGGTGCGCATCGAAGCCCGCCGAGACGAAGACCAACTGCGGAGCAAAGGCTTTCATCCTCGGCAGCCAGCATTCGAGCACCGCCTTGCGCATCGACGCGCCGTCGCTGTACGGCTCGAGCGGCACGTTGCACATGTTCGGGCCACGCGGGTTCTCGCCGAGAAACGGGTACAGCCGCGCCTGGAAAGTGGACGCCATCAGCACGCGCTCGTCTCTGGCGAGAATGTCTTCGCTGCCGTTGCCGTGATGCACGTCGAAGTCGACGAGCGCCACGCGTTCGAGTCCGAGCTCATCGAGCGCGTGCAGCGCGCCGACGGCGACATTGTTGAAAAAGCAGAAGCCCATCGCGCGGCTGCGTTCGGCGTGATGCCCGGGCGGGCGCACCGCACAGAACGCGCGCCGGTACTGGCCGGAGACCACCAGTTCGGTGGCGCGCACCAGCGCGCCGGCGGCGTGTATCGCGGCGTTCCAGGTGTGCGGGTTCATCGACGTGTCGGGGTCGATCTGCGAATACCCGTCGCGTGGCGCGCTCGCCTGCAACTCGAGGAACAAGCGCAGGTCGTGCGCGCGCGTGATCTGCTCGGGCGTTGCTTCGGGCGCCTCGATCGAGTCAAGGTAGTCGCTGACGCCGCGCAGCAGCAGCCGGTCGGAGATCACCGCCAGTCGTTCGGGGCATTCGGGATGATGCGGCCCCATCTCATGCAGCAGGAAGCTCGGGTGCGTGAGGTAAGCGGCCTTCATCGGGACTCCTCCATTCGCAACTGTAGCGTACGGCGCCGGAGTAGACTCGTTCGCCCCGCAGCGCACCCGCCGCCCGACTTCGCATCGCCCGTGGATTCAATTTCCTGCGTATTCGCCCGGGCCCGGGCGCTCATCCGTCCGCCGCGCGCGCTCGCGCCGATCGCGCACGCGGGCGCGTCGGCGCAGCGAAAGCTCGCGCTGGCGCTTTGCCTGCTCGCGCCGGCGCTCGTTTCCTGCGCGAGCCTTCCTGCTCCGCAACCGCGTCCCGCGCAACGAGCGTTCGATCGTCCGGAGAGCACGGCGCTCGGCCGCATCGTGGCCGCCACGGCGCCCGACCCTCGTTCCTCCGGCGTGCGCCTGCTCGTTTCCGGCGAGGACGCGCTCGGTTCGCTGGTCACGCTTGCGCGGCGCGCCGAACGATCGCTCGATCTCGAGTACTACATCGTGCGAAACGACGCCTCCACCCGCACGCTGCTGCGCGAAGTGCACGCGGCGGCCGCGCGCGGCGTGCGCGTGCGAATGCTCGTCGACGACCTGAACACCGCCGGCAGCGACGAAAGCCTGCTGTGCTTCACCCAGCACCCGAACGTCGAATTGCGGCTGTTCAACCCGTTCCCCGCAGGGCGCTTCACCACCTACACGCGCATTCTCGCGTCGCTCACCGATCTCGACCGGATCAACCAGCGCATGCACGGCAAGATGTTCGTGGCCGACAACGCGATCGCGGCCACCGGCGGGCGCAATCTCGGCGACGCCTATTTCGTGCGCAGCCCGAAGAGCAATTTCGTCGACCTCGACGTGCTCGTCGCCGGTCCCGCCGTGCGCAGGCTGTCGGCCGCCTTCGATCGCTTCTGGAACGATCCGCTCGCCTACCCGGCGGCGCAGCTCATCCACGAGGCGCCGCGCTGCAAGGGACCGGTTTCGGAATCGCCCGAGCCGGAGACGAACGCGCAGGGCGAGACCGTCGAAGCGGCCGATTCCACCCCGGTGCCGTCCAGCACGCTGGCTCGCGCGCTGAAGGAGGGACAGCTGAAGATGCGCTGGGACGACGTCCGGGTGCTCGCCGACACGCCGGCGAAGATCACCGGCAGCAGCGCTCCGGCACCCGCGTCAGCGTCGATCGCCGACGACGTCGCCCGCATGCTCGGGTCTGCGCGCACCGAGCTGATCCTGATCACGCCGTATTTCGTTCCCGGCGAGCACGGGGTCGCGCTGATCCGGGCACTTCGGCAGCGCAACGTGCGCGTGCGGATCCTCACCAACTCGCTGGCCTCCACCGATGCGCCGGTCGTGCACGTGGGCTACGCGCGCTACCGCCCGCAGTTGATCGAAATGGGCGTGGAGCTCCACGAGCTGCGCAACCAACTGGGCACGCCGCGCTCGCAGCTCGGGCGCTTCGGCTCGTCGCTGGCGAGCCTGCACGCGAAGGCCGTCGTGGTCGACCGCAGCACCGTGCTGATCGGCTCGATGAATCTCGATCCGCGCTCGCAGCACCTGAACACCGAGATGGGTCTCGTGATACCCGACGGCGTCGTCGCCGCACAGGTCGTGCGACTGTTCGACGACGTGGCGAGCAACAGCAGCTATCGCGTGATCGAGGACGACGACGGGCGCCTGCGCTGGATCGGCGGCTCGGCGAAGGTGCCCGATGCCGACGGCGGCGAACCGGGCGCGAGCCCCGGCTTGCGCGCGCTGATGTGGCTGCTGACGCCGTTCGCGCCGGAGGAGATGCTCTGAGCCGCGGGCCCGGCCGTGGAGCGGGTGAAGGGAATCGAACCCTCGTATGCAGCTTGGGAAGCTGCCGTTCTGCCATTGAACTACACCCGCGACGGCGCCGATTCTATCGCGCTCCGCGACAAACGGCGGGCCGGCCCACTCACGCAGGCCAACCTGCTGACCATCACCGCATTCGCCGCGGCCGCCGGCTTCGCCGCAACCGCCTGGCGGGCGAACGGCTGAAGACGGGCCGACGGTCGCGCGTGCGACAATCGGATCCATGCAATCGATCGTCGTCAACGGAGAGCCGCGCCCGCTGCCCGCTCCGGCCACGATCTCGGCGCTGCTCGCCGAACTCGGGCTCGCCGGCCGGCGCATCGCCGTCGAGCGCAACGGCGAAATCGTCCCGCGCAGCCTGCACGAGAGCGAGGCGCTGCGCGCCGGAGACCGGCTCGAGATCGTCGTCGCCGTCGGCGGGGGCTAGCGGCCCCGTCGCGATCGCATTGCGTTCGATCGTCGAACCATCCGGGAGAACCATGTCCGCCGAACACCTCTTCGAGGGCAGTCTGCGCTGGGACGGCCAGCCGCCCGAGCGTGCGTACGACTACGCGAGCCTGCATCGCGGCACGCGCCTCGAATTCGAAGGCGGCGCCGCACTCACTGCCTCGGCGCCGTCCGTGTTCCACGGCGACGACCGCCAGCCGAACCCGGAAACGCTGATGCTGGCGTCGCTGATGCAGTGCCACTTCCTCACGTTCATGGCGGTGGCGATCAAGTCGGGCGTGCGCGTCACCGGTTATTCCGATCGCGCCAGCGGCAGACTCGGCATGAAGGACGGCAAGATGCGCTTCGTCGAGATCGTGCTGCATCCGCAGGTCGCGCTCGCCGAGCCGCTCGAAGCGGACAAGCTCGCGGCGATGCACGACAAGGCGCATCGCAACTGCTTCATGTCGAACTCGGTGAACTTCCCGGTTCGCATCGAGATGGCCGCCTGAAGATCGCGCGCCGTACCCCCCTTTTCACGCAGCAGATGAACCACCCCGACCCGCTCATCATCGGCCGCCGCAGCTTCACGTCCCGCCTGCTGATCGGCACAGGCAAGTACCGCGACTTCGACCAGACGCGCGACGCCGTCGAGGCGAGCGGCGCGCAGATCGTCACCGTCGCGATCCGGCGCACGAACATCGGCCAGAACGCCGGCGAACCGAACCTGCTCAACTTCCTGTCGCCCGATCGCTTCACGATCCTGCCGAACACCGCCGGCTGCTACAGCGCCGACGAGGCCGTGCGCACGCTGCGCCTGGCGCGCGAGCTGCTCGGCGGGCACACGCTGGTCAAGCTCGAGGTGCTCGGCGACGCGCGCTCGCTCTACCCGAACATGCCCGAGACGCTGAAGGCTGCCGAGACGCTGGTTCGCGACGGCTTCGAGGTGATGGTCTACACGAGCGACGACCCGATCCAGGCCAGGCGCCTCGAGGAGATCGGCTGCGTCGCGGTGATGCCGCTCGCCTCGCTGATCGGCTCCGGCATGGGCATCCTGAATCCGTGGAACCTGCAGTTGATCCTGGAGCAGGCGAAGGTGCCGGTGATCGTCGATGCGGGCGTAGGCACGGCCTCCGACGCCGCGATCGCGATGGAACTCGGCTGCGCCGGCGTGCTGATGAACACGGCGGTGGCCGCCGCGCGCGACCCGGTACGCATGGCGGGCGCGATGCGCAAGGCGGTGGAGGCCGGCCGCGAGGCCTTCCTCGCCGGACGCATGCCGAAGAAGCCGTACTCGGCAGCGCCTTCGTCGCCGACGAGCGGGCTCATCGCGCCGGCTTCGCCGCCCGCATCGACAACGCAGTCGTCCGGGTCGCCGCCGTCCCCATTCCGTTCGTGAGCGCGACGCCGCAGACGTCGCCGCACCCGCACATCCGCAGCTTCTCGGGGCGGCGCGGCCACTTCACGAGCGGCCAGCGTCACGCTTACGAGACGCTGCGCGATCGCTGGTGCATCGCCTACGATGCGGCGCAGGTCCTGGATGAACGACGTGCGGCCGAGTCGTTCGGCCGCACGGCACCGCTCATCGTCGAGATCGGCTTCGGCATGGGGGACGCCACCGCGCAGATCGCCGCCGCCGAGCCGCAGCACGACTTCCTCGGCATCGAGGTCTATCCGGCCGGCGTCGGCGCGCTGCTGATGCGCATCGACGCGCAGCGGCTGTCGAACGTGCGAATCGTCCAGCACGACGCGGTCGAGGTCCTGCGCAACATGGTCGCGCCCGACTCGCTCGCCCGCGTGCAGGTGTTCTTCCCCGACCCGTGGCCGAAGAAGCGCCACCACAAGCGTCGACTCATCCAGTCGCCCTTCGTCGCGCTGCTCGCCACCCGGCTGCGGCCCGGGGCGGTCCTGCATTGCGCGACCGATTGGGAGCCGTACGCGGAACAGATGCTCGACGTACTCTCGCGCGAGCCGCTGCTGCAGAACACGGCTGCGGCGTATGCGCCACGTCCGGCGTACCGGCCACCGACGCGCTTCGAAAACCGCGGTTCGCGCCTGGGCCACGAGATCCGCGACCTGGTCTTCGAGCGACGCGTCAGCCCGCCCACTGCACGACCCCCGACCACGCCGTGACGAGCACGACGATGCCGAAGGCGATGCGGTACCACGCGAACGGAACGAAATCGTGGCTCGCCACGTAGCGGATCAGCCAGTGCACGCAGGCGAGCGCTGAGAAGAACGCCAGCAGCAGGCCTACGCCGAACAGCGGGACGTCCTCGGTCCCGAGCAGCGAACGGTATTTCCACGTGTCGTAGATCCCGGCGCCGATCAGTGTCGGAATCGCCAGAAAGAACGAGAACTCGGTGGCCACGCGCCGCGACAGGCCGAACAGCATGCCGCCGATGATCGTCGCCCCCGATCGGCTCGTCCCCGGGATCAGCGCGAAAGCCTGCGCGATGCCGAGCTTCAGCGCGTCGACGATCGTCAGCGAGTCGATGTCGTCGATGCGCGGTGCCGACTGCGCACGGCTACGACCGCGCTCGACCCACAGGATGACGAATCCGCCCACGATGAAGGCGATCGCCACCGGCACCGGCCGGAACAGCGTCGCCTTGATCGCACCGGCAAACAGCACGCCGAGCACGGCCGCCGGCAGGAACGCGACGATCACGTTCATCGCGAAGCGGCGCGCGCGCGGTTCGCTGAAAACGCCGGCGATCGTTTCGACGATGCGAACGCGGTAGTACCAGATCACCGCGAGCATCGCGCCGGTCTGGATCGCCACCGAGAACATCTTCTCCTTCTCGCCCTCGAAGCCGAGCAGGCTCGACGCGAGGATCAGGTGACCGGTGCTCGAGATCGGCAGGAACTCGGTCAGACCTTCGACGATGCCCAGCAGCGCGGCCTTGACCATCAACGGAAGCCCGTAGAGCAGTTCGATCATCGATTCCACCAGGCGTGGAAGTGATGCACCGGACCGTGCCCGCTGCCGACCTGCAGTTCGTCGGCGTGGCGCAATGCGTCGGTGAGATAGCGCTTGGCCTCGCGCACCGCGTCCACCGGATCGAGCCCGCGCGCGAGCAGCGCCGCGATCGCCGCCGACAGCGTGCAGCCGGTGCCGTGCGTGTTGCGCGTCTCGATGCGCATCTCGGGCAACTCGATCATGCGGTCGCCGTCGTGCAGCAGGTCGATCGGATCGCCGCTCGCATGCCCGCCCTTGAGCAACACGAATCGAAGGCCGTCGTCGGCCAGCAGGCGACGCAGCCGCTCGGCGGCGCGTCGCATCTCGCGCGGCGTCTCGGGCGGCCGCTCGTGCAGCAGCACGCCCGCCTCCGGCAGGTTCGGCGTGACCAGCGTCGCCAGCGGCAGGATCGCGTCGATCAGCGTCCCGACCGCATCGCGATCGAGCAGCATGTCGCCGCTCTTGGCGACCATCACCGGATCGACGACCCGATGCGGCAGCCGCCCGTCGGCAATCGGCGCCGCCAGCCCTTCGGCCACCGCCGTCGTGATCGGCGCAGTGCCGAGCATGCCGATCTTCGCGGCGTCGATGCGCACATCGGCGAACAGCGTGTCGAGCTGCAGCCGCACGAACGCCGGCGGCACCGGATGCACGCCGGTCACCGCACAGGTGTTCTGCGCCGTCAACGCCGCCACCACCCCGGTGCCGTAGGCCCCCAGCGCCGAGAACGCCTTCAGGTCGGCAAAGATCCCCGCCCCCCCGCTCGGGTCGATGCCGGCGATCGACAGTGCGTTGGGAATCCGCGCGCGCGGCGAAGTACCTGCAGCGCCGCGCGAGCCCTGCGCCTCGGCGCTCCGGAAAGTTCGATGTTGGTTCACGGCTTCGTGCTGCGCGACCGCAGCCTGCATGAAAAGACGGCGCAACGCTGCGCCGGACGCGATGGTACCCGCGCGGCTGCGACTCCGGCTTCGGACAAGGCTCGCAAGACAAAGCCGGCGCGGGCTCGATCACCGCCCAACGCATCGGGGCGAGCCGTTGCGCTGAGGGCCCCGCCGTGTGAGGGCTGGGCGCGGCGCGGCCCGTGCGCTGCGCGCCACGACTTCTGCGGCGCCGAGCAGCGCAGGCTCGGGGTCGGCGCGCGAAGCGCGCTTCGTGCCTCTGACTCGCGGCCGCATGTCTGAGCGGAGCGAGCAAAGCTCGCGCAGCGAGTTCGGCCGCGCGACCCCGAGGCGAGCGGCGGAGGGCAGTCGGCGCGAAGCGCCGACCGCCGCAGCAGGAGCGGCGCGCAGCGCACGGGCCGCGCCGCGCCCAGCCCTCACACGGCGGCGCCCTCAGCGCAACGGCTCGCCCCGATGCGCCGCCAACAGAGGCACGTGCATCTCGTCCTCGCTCGGGCCGCCATGCATCCCGATGAACCGCATCGGCTTCTCGCCCTCGAGCGTATCGATCAGCGTCACGCGCCGCCGCGGCACGAGCAGATGCGTGCCGAGCCGCCCGGCGAGTGCATCGCCCGCACCGAACCACTCCGCCTCGAGCAGCTCGCGCGACCGATGCACATCGAAAGCGTCGCCGAGCGCCGACAGCACCGTCTCGCCGAAGCGCTCCTGCGCGTGGGCGCGCACCGTACAGAACGGCACGCGCGGCTCGCCGGCGAGCGGGCGCTCGAGACAGGCGGCGATCTGCGGAAAATCCTCGAGCTGCAGTTGATCGTCATCGGCGATGTCGACGAAGCCATGATCGGCGGTGGCGAGCACGAGCGCGTCGCGCGCGCGCATGCGCTCGACGAGCTGCGCGAACCACGCGTCGAGGCGGCGCACGACGGCCCTCGCCTTCTCGCTCGCGCAGCCCGTCTCGTGGCTCACCGTGTCGAAGTGCGGCAGGTAGACGAAGACGTACGCCTCCTCTTCGACGGCCGAGAACAGCTCGTCGATGCGGTCGCAGAGCTCGTTCAGGCTTCGGTACGCGACGATCGTCGTTCCGGCGTAGGTGTGGCGCGAGAACTCCGAATCGGCGAGCTGAATCGGCAGCAGTGCGAACGCCGGCGCCACGCAGCGGGCCGTCCACGCCGACCAGTGCCAGGTGTCCGCGGCGAGCACCTTCGCTTCGTGATCGGCGCGCAGCTCCATCGGCAGCGTGCGGATCAGCGCCCCGGCCGCTTCGGACCACATCAGCCAGCCGGGATTCCCGTGCGCGGCGGGCGGCGCGGCCGCCGACAAGGCCGACAGCGCCGGCGCGGTGCTCGACGGAAACACCGAGTCGAGCGAACGCAATCGGAAATGCGCAAGCGCGCCGTCGGGCGCATGCAGCGCGAGCGCGCTGTCTCCCAGGCCGTCCATCAGGACGAAGACGGCGCTGCGGCTCGAATCGAGCGCCTCCGCAACGAGGCGGTCGCGCAATACGGGAACCGCGCCCCCGCCGGCGAAGCGCCCCGCGAGCAAAGCCGCCACCGAAACGATGCTGGAAGCGGCGCCGAAATCGGTGGGCGCGCGGGGCGTGGAACGGGTCAACTCGGAACCTCCGCTGAAAAGGTACGGCGCGGCGGTTCCGACCGCTCCTTCGGGCGATGACGCCGAAGGAGCGCGGGGAGCGGTCAGTGACGGTGGCCGCGGCCGCGATCGCCGCGATGTCCGTGGTTGTGGCCGCGATCATGCGACCAGCCACCATACGAAGGACGATACATCACGCGCGGCGGCGCCTGGTAAACGACCCTGGGCGCGCGATAGACGACCGCGGGAGGCGCGTAGACGACCGGCGGCGCACCGTAGTAGACCGGCGGCGGTGGCGAGTAGTAAACCGGCGGTGACGGCACGTAGACCGGCGGCGGATAGCCGACCCCGACCCCAACTCCGACCGTAGGACCGTAGCCGCCATAACCGTAGCCCCCGTAGCCGTGGCGCGCGTTCTGCGCGGCCGCAGCGCCGGCCGCAGCGCCGATCGCGCCCCCGATCACCGCCCCGTCGCGTCCGCCGATCGACTGTCCGATCATCGCGCCCGCGCCGCCGCCGATGATCGCACCGACCACCGGTTGCGAGGCGTGCGCGCTCGGCGCCAGCGCCGCCGCCGCCGAAACCACCAGCGCGGAGGCCACCATCCATCGCACGACCGTGGGCGACACGCGTGATGCCGTCCTCGTGCCTTGCGTTGTGTTCATGTCGACTCCTTGGTTCGCGTCCGGCGCATTCGCCCGACCGTCGATCCGAGCGTAAGCCCGCCGCCGCCCGGCGGCCAGCCCCGATCCTGCAAAAGGCGTAACAGGATGTAAGGGGAAATCCGGCCGGCGAGGGCCCGCACCGTGACCTTCGCGCACTTTTGCCCTTAGCATCGTTCCGGTCCGCGCGCCGAACGCGCGGCGTTCGCGGAGAAACGACGGAAGCTCAATCGCCATGCGACTGCGCACAGTATGGATCGGACTGGCCATCGTGGTCGCGCTCGTCGCGCTCGCGCTCATCGTCTTCGTCGCGACCTTCGACGCGAACCGCTACAAGCCGACGATCGTCTCCCTGGTCGAGCAGCACACCGGGCGCAAGCTCGACATCGACGGCGACCTGTCGCTGTCGGTCCTGCCCGACATCGCGTTGTCGATGGGCAAGGCCACGCTTTCCGGTCCGAAAGGCGAAGGCCGCTTCGCCAGCATCGATTCGGCGAAGATCGGCGTGGCGCTGTGGCCGCTGCTGTCGCGCGAAGTACGCGTGCAACGCATCGCGCTCGACGCATTGAGCGTCGACGCAGTGCGGCACAAGGACGGCAGCACCAATTTCGACGACCTGCTCGCGCGCCTGAAATCGCAGCAGCCGCAATCCGGCGCGCCGCAGCAAGGCCCCGCTTCGGCCAGCGAAGCCGCTTCGGCCGCGGCGACGACAGTTACCGTGGCCGAGATCGCGCTGCACGACGCCGCGCTTGGCTGGCGCGACGAGGGCAGCGGCGACGAATGGCGATTGCACAAGCTCGACCTCACCGCCGATCGCATCGGCAGCGGCGAACCGGGCAAGTTCGAGGCGAGCGGTCGACTCACCGGGAAGAAGGCCGGAATCGATGCGCAGCTCAACGCGGCCAGCGGCTACCGCGCCGACTTCGCCACCGGCAACCTCTCGCTGTCCGATGCGAAGCTGGATGCGACCACCGAGGACGGCATCACCGCGCACGTCGAGGCGCCGGCGCTCACCGTCGCCGGCGGATCGGTCGAAGGCAAGCCGATCGCGCTGCAGTTGCAGATGCAACGCGACGCGACGAAGCTCGATGCGTCGCTGTCGACGCAGGTCTCCGCGCCGGCCGACCAGCCGATTGCGCTGCAGGACATCCGCGCCAACCTGAGCGCCTCGGGCGGCGACCTTCCCGCCGACGGCGTGAAGGCGTCGCTGGGCGGCGACGGAACGATCGACCTGCAGCGCAAGACCGCGACGCTGAATCTGCAGGGTCGCATCGAAGACTCCGCGCTGCAGGCGCGCTTGACCGCACCGAGCCTTTCGCCGCTGTCGCTGCAGTTCGACGTGCAGGCCGACAAGCTCGACGTCGATCGCCTGCGCGGCGCGCCGGCGCCGGAGAAGAAAGCCAGCGGCGCGGCATCGCCCGCCCCCGCCGGCGCAGCACCGAACGCCGCGGCGAGCGGCGCACCGATCCCCGTTCCGCCGATCGCCGGCATCGACACGACCGGCTCGTTGCGCATCGGCACCCTGCGCGCCGCCGGCGTGGAGCTGCGCGACGTCGCGACGACGCTGCGCTCGGGCAGCGGGCGCGTCGACGTCACGCGGCTGGCCGCCGCGCTGTACGGTGGAACGATCAACGGCAGCGCGTCGCTCGCCACCAGCGGACGCACCGCGCTGAAGATGCAGATGAACGGCATCGACGTAGGCCGGGCGCTGCGCGATTTCACGCAACGCGAGATCCTCGAGGGCCGCGGCAATCTGTCGATCGACGTCACCGGCACCGGAAAGACCGTGCCGGCGCTCGAACGGTCGCTCGCGGGCAGCGCGCGCATCGCGTTGCGCGACGGAGCGATCCTCGGCATCGACCTGAACAAGGTGGTGCAGAAAGTCGAGAGCACGATCGCCGCGGTGCGCGGCGGCGGCGCCGGCCAGGCGGTCGAGAGCCGCACAGGGGGCGGCGAGAAGACCGGCTTCTCTTCGCTGGACGCCAGCTTCGCGATCCGCGACGGGGTGGCCCGCAACGACGACCTGGATCTGCGCTCGCCGTTGCTGCGCGTGGGCGGCAACGGCAGCGTCGACATCCCCGACCAGACGATCGACTACCTGGTGAAGGTGTCGCTGGTCGATACGCTGGCCGGGCAGGGCGGCGCGGCGCGCTCGGCCCTGCGCGGCGTCACGGTCCCCGTTCGCGTGTCGGGTCCGATGGCGTCCTTGTCGTACCGCGTCGAGGTCGACAACCTCGCCCGCGACGCGCTGAAGAAGGAAGTGACCAAGCAACTCGAGGAGCGCCTGCTCGGCAAGGGCACCGCGGGCGGCGACGGCAAGTCGGGCGAACCGGCGAAGCCGAACCCGCGCGACCTGTTGCGCGGGCTCATCGGCCGCTGACGCCGCGCGAGGCGCGGCGAGCCGATAGCGAATTTCCGTATCATTGCGCCGATAGGCGAAACCCGCGTCCGGCGCGGCGCGCCCTCCTCCTTTTGCTGCGAACCGAATGAATTCCCCGCTGGCTCTCGACCCGATGCGCTTCACGAAGAAGTCGAGCTACGACTACGAAGAGCTGATCGATTGCGGACACGGCCGGCTGTTCGGACCGGGCAACGCCCGGCTGCCGCTGCCGCCGATGTTGATGTTCGACCGCATCACCGAGATCTCCTCCACGGGCGGCGCCTTCGACAAGGGCTTCCTCACGGCCGAGTTCGACATCCGCCCCGATCTCTGGTTCTTCGCCTGCCATTTCGAGAGCGATCCGGTCATGCCCGGCTGCCTCGGGCTCGACTCCCTATGGCAGATGCTCGGCTTCTTCCTCGGCTGGACCGGTGCGCCGGGCTCGGGCCGCGCGCTCGGGCTGGCGCAGCTGAAGTTCACCGGGCAGATCCTGCCCGAGACGAAGCGCGTCGACTACCGCATCGACATCAAGCGCGTGATCAACCGGCGCCTGGTGCTCGGCGTGGCCGACGGCGAGGTGCGCGCCGATGGCGAACGCATCTACCAGGCCACCGACCTGCAGGTGGGCCTTTTCGAAAACCCCAACTCGATCCGCGCATGAACGCCCTGCGTCGCGTCGTCGTCACCGGAATGGGGATCGTCTCGTGCATCGGCACGAGCGTCGAGCAGGTGTTCGCGTCGCTGCGCGAGGGCCGCTCGGGCATCTCCTTCGTCCCCGAATACGCCGAACTGGGCTTTCGCAGCCAGGTCGCGGGCAAGCCCGACGTCGATCTCGACGCGGCGATCGACCGGAAGCTTCGCCGCTTCATGGGCGACGGCGCCGCCTACCTGCACCTGTCGATGCAGCAGGCGATCGCCGACGCCGGCCTCGCACCGTCGGAAGTCTCCAACGAGCGCACCGGCATCATCGTCGGCTCGGGCGGCCCGTCCACGCGCAACCAGGTCGAGGCGGCGCAGATCTGCAAGGAGCGCGGCCCCAAGCGCGTCGGACCGTACATGGTGCCGCGCTGCATGTCGTCCACGACCTCGGCCACCGCGGCGACGAACTTCCGCATCCACGGCGTGAACTACACGATCTCGTCGGCCTGCTCCACGTCGGCGCACTGCATCGGCAACGCCACCGAGCTCATCCAGTGGGGCAAGCAGGACCTCATGTTCGCCGGCGGCGCCGAGGAACTCGACTGGACGCTTTCGGTGCTGTTCGACGCGATGGGCGCGATGTCCTCGAAGTACAACGACCGCCCGCAACAGGCCTCGCGTCCCTACGACGCGAACCGCGACGGCTTCGTCATCGCCGGCGGCGGCGGCGTCGTGGTGCTCGAGGAGCTCGGGCACGCGAAGGCGCGCGGCGCGAAGATCTACGGCGAGATCGTCGGCTACGGCGCGACCTCCGACGGCCACGACATGGTCGCGCCGAGCGGCGACGGCGCGGTGCGCTGCATGCGCCAGGCGCTCGCCACGGTGAAGACGCCGGTGAGCTACATCAACACGCACGGCACGAGCACGCCGGTGGGCGACATCACCGAACTGGACGCGATCCGCACCGTGTTCGACGAGCGCGGCCAGGCACTGCCGCACGTGTCGTCGACCAAGTCGATGACCGGCCACTCGCTCGGCGCCACCGGTGTGCAGGAGACGATCTACAGCCTGCTGATGCTGCAGCACGACTTCGTCGCGCCGAGCATCAACATCGAGACGCTCGATCCGGGCGCCGAAGGCATGCCGATCGCGCGCAAGCGCATCGATGGCGTGCACCACGACACCATCCTGTCGAACAGCTTCGGCTTCGGCGGAACCAACTGCACGCTGGCGCTGGCGCGCTGCGCCGGCTGAACCGGCGAGCCGAGCGTCGTCGCTCGCGCGCTCGACACTTTCTGCCACATGGGTTGAGCGCGGCGCAAGTCCGCGCTACACTTTAATGACTCGTCGGTCATTAAAGAGATGTCGTCCGTCCGAAGTTCGCCCGCGCCAGCGCCAGACCTCCGTGCCGAACGCCGCTGGGTGCGCCGCAAGGACGCGCGCCCAGGCGAACTGCTCGACGCAGCGCTCGACCTGTTCGTGGACCGCGGCTTCGCCGCCACAAGGCTGGAAGACGTTGCGCGTCGCGCCGGCGTCAGCAAGGGCACGCTCTACCTGTACTACGAGAACAAGGAAGATCTGCTCAAGGCAGTCGTGCGCGCGAACCTCATCCCGCTGATCGACGCCTTCGCCAGCGAAATCCGAAGCTCGGGCGCACCCTGCGCCGAGCAACTGCGGCTCTTCTTCGAGAAATGGTGGGAGACGGTGGGCGCCACCCGCTACGCCGGCATTGCCAAGCTCGTCGTCGCCGAATCGGGCAACTTCCCCGAACTCGCGCGCTTCTTCCAGCAGGAAGTAATCATGCCGGTGATGGGCGCACTCGGCTCGATCGTGCGCCGCGGCATCGCGCTCGGCGAGTTCCGCGACGTCGACGTCGAGGCGTCGGTGCCCTTGTGGATGTCGCCGCTGGTATTGCGGGCGATCTGGGAACACTCGATCACCCCGTGCTGCCCACCCGACTTCGACATCCCGATCGAGCGCTTCCTCCACACGCACCTGGGCTACGTGCTGCGCACGCTGTCCCGCGAGCCCTGATTGCTAGAATGCCGCCACTCCCCCTCTCCCCCGCCCCTCTCATGGACTTCGAACGCGCCCGTTTCAACATGGTCGAGCAGCAGATCCGTCCGTGGGACGTGCTCGACCCCGACGTGCTCGAGACGCTGTTCGCCGTGCACCGCGAAGATTTCGTGCCGCCCGCGTACCGTGCGCTTGCGTTCAGCGACCTCGAGCTGCCGTTGACGCTCAACGGCGTCGCCACCGGCGAGTCGATGCTCTCGCCGAAGCTCGAAGCGCGCATGCTGCAGGCGGTGCTGCCCGAGCGCGTGCATGCGGTGCTCGAGATCGGCACCGGATCGGGGCACATGGCCGCGCTGCTCGCGCAGTTCGCGCGCCACATCGTCAGCTGCGAGTTGCGCGAAGACCTCTGCCGCTTCGCGCGGTCGAACCTAAAGAAGGCCGGCGTGGGCAACGTGAGCGTCGAGCATCGCAATGGGCTCGACATGGCCGCCGAGGGCGGCTTCGACGTCATCGTGTTGTCGGGCTCCGTGCAGTTCGTCCCCGACGCGCTGATGCAGCGACTGAACCGCGAAGGCCGGCTCATCGCCATCGTCGGAGAGCCGCCGGTGATGAGCGCGCAGCGCATCACGCGCATCGGCGATCGCGAATTCCACAGCGAGAAGCTGTTCGAGACGGCGGCACCGCCGCTGCGCGAGTTCCCGCAGCGCGATCGCTTCCGCTTCTGATGCCGAGTGCAGCACTCGTCGAGCATGCAGGAGATCGCGCCGCGCTCGCTCGCTTCCTGGCCCGGCGACGAGCCGCTGCTGCTGCTCGACGTGCGCGAGGCCTGGGAGGTGGCGGTCAGCCCCTTCCCCGACGCGACGCACGTGCCGATGCGCGAGATTCCGTCGCGCATCGACGAGCTCCCGCAGCAACGCACCATCGTCTGCATCTGTCACCACGGCGCGCGCAGCGCGCAGGTCGCGCTGTTCCTGCAACACCGCGGCTTCGAGCGCGTCTACAACCTGTCGGGAGGCATCGATGCATGGGCGCGGGAAGTCGATTCCACGGTCGTTCGCTACTGATTCCGGGTTCGCTCGCGCCGTTCCCCTGGAGCGGTCGATGAAGCGCAGGATTGCCGTGAAGGCGCTCGCCAACGCCATCGCGGGCGTCGTGCTCGCTGCTCCCGCGCTGCCCGCATCCGCGTTCGACCTGATGCAGGCCTGGCGCGAGGCGCTCGCCAACGACGCGCAGGTCGCCTCCGCGCGCTCGCAGCTCGACGCCACGCGCGAGCGCGTTCCGCAGGCGCGCTCGCAACTGCTGCCTGCGGTCGCAGCCACCGCGGGAATGAACCGGGTGCATGTCGATCCCAATCGCGGTCCGGATCGAAGCTTCACGTCGGAGGCCTACGCGATCCAGCTATCGATGCCACTACTCAGCCTGCCCGAGCAGCAGGCATGGGAGCAGAGCAAGCTCGCCGTCGGCATCGCCGAAGCGCAATACGCGCAGGCGCAGCAGGACCTGATCCTTCGCGTCTCTCGCGCCTACTTCGACGTGCTCGCTGCGCAGGACAACCTCGAGACGATCCGCGCGCAGAAGCGCGCCATCGCCGAGCAGCTCGAAGCGGCCAAGCGCAACTTCGAGGTCGGCACCGCGACGATCACCGACCAGCAGGAAGCGCAGGCGCGATTCGATCTCACGGTGGCGCAGGAGATCGCGGCGATCAACGCCCTCGACGTGCAGCGCGCGCTTCTCGCGCAACTCGTCGGCCGGCCCGCCGGCGAACTCGACATCCTGCGCCGCGGCGTGCTGCTGCAGCCTCCGCAGCCGGCGAGCGAAGCCGAATGGGTCCGGCAAGCCACCGACAGCAGCCTCGCCGTGCAGCAGCAGCGCGTGAACGTCGAGATCGCGCGCCGCGAGATCGAGCGCCGCCGTTACGCGAAGTATCCATCGGTGGACATCGTCGGCTCGCTCGCGCGCAACGAGAGCGCCGCGCTGAACACGATCGGGCTGCGCACGAACTCGGCCACCGTCGGCGTGCAGTTGTCGGTACCGCTATACACGGGCGGCGGCATCGAGGCCGGCGTGCGCGAAGCGGCGGCGCTGCTCGATCGCTCGCAGTCCGATCTCGAGACCACTCGCCGGCAGATCGAACAGGCCACGCGACAGGCGTACCTCGGCGTGAACAGCAGTCTCGCGCAGGTGAGCGCGCTCGAAGCCGCCGAACGTTCGAGCCAGCTTGCGCTCGAATCGAACCTGCTCGGCTACCAGGTCGGCGTGCGCATCAACATCGACGTGCTCAACGCGCAGCAGCAGCTCTTCAGCACGCGGCGCGACCTGTCGCGCGCGCGCTACGACGTCATCGTCAACGGGCTGCAGTTGAAGTCCACCGCGGGCGCGCTCGGCGAAGACGACGTGGCGGCAGTCGACGCGCTGCTCGCCCCGCCGACCCCGGGACAGCCGGAGCGGGGCCCGTCGCCCTCGGCGACGCCACTTCCGCCGCCGACGACCTCGTCACCCCCCGCGTCCGCGACACCGGAGGCGCCCGCGCCGGCTGCACCGCAGGGGCCTGGGCGCGACGCGCCGCAGGCACCCATTCGGCGCTGAGAACCGTCCGCGCGGGCGCGGCCGCTCAGCGCTCGGCGCGCAGCAACGGTTCGAGCGCGCTCATCGTGCGATCGGTTGCGCCGCGATGGCGCGCCGCAAAAGCGAGCGCACGATCACTCATCGACTGGCGCCGCTCGGCATCGAGCACGACGTCGAGCGCCTCCTTCACCGCGCGCGCCGCGTCGGGCACCCGGATCGCCGCGTCGGCGTCGATCGCCCGCTCGGCCGCTTCGGCGAAATTGAAGGTGTGCGGCCCGACGATCACCGGAACGCCCGCCGCGCACGCCTCGATCAGGTTCTGTCCGCCGTAGGGCAGCAGCGAGCCGCCGATGATCGCAACGTCGGCCAACGCGTACCACGCCGGCATCTCGCCCATCGAATCGCCGAGGATCACCTGCGCATCGCAGCGCTCGGCTTCGGCGATCCGGCTGCGACGCGCAAAGCGCCAGCCGTGCGACTCGATCAGCGTGGCCACCGCATCGAAACGCTGCGGGTGGCGTGGAACGATCACGAGCAGCGGCGGAAAGCGGCTGGCGAGCGAAGGCGGCTTCAGCGCCGACGCCCACGCATCGAGCAGCTGCGCCTCCTCTCCGTCGCGCGTGCTCGCGGCGACCACGCAGAAGCGCGGCAGACCATCGGCGCGTTGGTGTGCCAGCCAGTCGATGCGCCACTGGTGCCCGAGCGCTTCGAGCTTCGGCGCCGCGCCGACGTCGAACTTCAGGTTGCCCAACACGCGCGCGTCGGGGCGCCCGAGCTGCGCGAGCCGACCCGCGTCGTCGGCCGACTGCGCCAGCACCAGGTCCAGCGTGGCCAGCGCCGGCTCGATCAGCCGCGCCCAGCGCTGCCCCTTGCGCAGCGACCGCTCCGACAGTCGCCCGTTCACCAGCGCGAGCCGCACGCCCTCCGCGTGCGCAATCGCCACCAGGTTCGGCCACAACTCGGTTTCCATCAGCAAGCCCACCGAAGGCCGCCACGCGCGCAGGAAGCGGCGCACGGCGAACGGATAGTCGTAGGGCAGGTATGCGCGGTGGATGCGCGGATGCGAGAACAGCGCCGCCGCTGCCTCGCGACCGGTGGGCGTCATGTGCGTGATCAGCAGCTCGTGGTGCGGATAGCGCGCGAGCAGCGCATCGACCAGCGGCTGCGCTGCTCTCGTCTCGCCCACCGACACGGCGTGCAGCCAGATCAGCGGCTGCAGATCACCGCGCGGCGCATGCGCACCGAAGCGCTCGCCGAGATGATGGCGGTAGCCGGGCTGGCGGCGCGAACGCCACAGCAGGTGCACGAACAGCCACGGCATCGCCAGGTACCAGGCGATCGTGTAGAGCCATCGTGCCATGTCGCGCGAGAGCGGCCGCTTCAGCTTTCCCGGAACGGGTCGACGATCTCGAGACCGTCGAATTTCTGGCCGTTCTGCAGGTCTTCCGTGTAGAGGATTTCGGCTCCGGATTGCTGTGCTGAACGAATGATCAGCGCGTCCCCGAACGAGATACTGCTGCGAACGCTCGTGGCGATCGCGCTCAGAATCAAGCCGGGATCGATCTGCACGACCGAGAAATCCGCCAGGCGCCGGACGATACGCTCTGCCTCCTCGACCGCAAGAGGAACGGCGAGCTTTCGCGTGACAGTGACGAAGAATTCCTGGAGCACCTGGGTGCTCAATGTCGCGCGTCCCGCGTCTGCCTCGCGCGCGAGGAGCTTGCGTGCCCGCGCCTGCTTCGTCGGCGCATCGGCGTCGAACAGATAAACGAGCACGTTCGTGTCGAAGAACGTGCGCATCAGCGGCGATCGTACAGTTCGTCGCGGGTCCAACGCCGGGCGCCACGACGAGATCGGCTCTTCTTCGAGAGGGCGATGAGGTCGGCGGCCGCAGCCGCCTGCGAATGGCCCACGCCGGCATACGCCTCGAGCAACTCCCGAAGCACGGCGTTCACCGAAGATCCCTGCTCCAGCGCGCGGATGCGCGCCTTCCGGAGCACCTCTTCATCGACGGTGATGGTCAGATTGCTCATTGCGGAGAATCGCGCCTCGTGCTACACGGATCGAGTGTAGCACGAGCACCACCATCAACGGCGCAACCGTCCTCCAGATTTTGGATATTCTCGCCCGATGATCCTCGTCACCGGCGGCTGCGGCTTCATCGGCGCGCGATTCGTCGTCGAATGGCTCGAGAGTGGCGACGAGCCGCTGCTGAACCTCGACGCGCTCACCTATGCGGCGCGACCCGAAGCGCTCGCTGCACGCAGTGCCGACCCGCGCTACCGCTTCGTGCGCGGCGATGTCTGCGACGCAGCGCTCGTCGCCGCCCTGCTCGCCGAGCACCGGCCACGAGCCATCGTGCACCTGGCCGCCGAGACCCACGTCGATCGCTCGATCGCCGACGCCGCCGTCTTCGGCCGCACGAACGCGCTCGGAACGCTAGTGCTGCTGCAAGCCGCGCGTGCGCACCTCGCCCGACTTGCCCCCGCCGAAGCCGCCCGCTTCCGCTTCCTGCACTGCTCCACCGACGAGGTGTTCGGCTCGCTCGGACCCGACGACGAGCCCTGCGACGAGAACGCGCCCTATCGCCCGCGCAACCCCTACGCTGCCTCGAAGGCGGCGGCCGACCATTTCGTCGCCGCCTTCCACGCCACGCACGCGCTCCCTACGCTAGTCACGCGCGGCTCGAACACCTACGGACCCGGACAGCACCCGGAGAAGCTCGTCGCGCTGGCGATCGAGCGCCTGCTTGCCGACGAGCCCGTGCCGCTGTACGGCGACGGACTCGCGGTGCGCGACTGGCTGTACGTCAGCGACCACGTGTCGGCGCTGCGAACCGTGCTCGAGCGAGGCAACATTGGCGAGACGTACAACGTGGCAGGGCATCAGAGCGTGACGAACCGCGAGCTCGTCGAACGCCTGATCGACGCGGTGGACGTCGAGCGCGCGGCGCATGTCGGCGGCGGCAGCGAGGCTCGCGGCACACGCATCCGCTTCGTGGCCGACCGCCCCGGACACGATCGCCGCTATGCGCTCGACGACCGCAAGCTGCGCCACGAGACCGGATGGTCGCCGCAGGTGAGCCTCGACGAGGGCCTGCGCGCGGCTGTTCGCGCGCGGCTCGCGCCGATCGACCTCGGCATCGAGAACCCGCCATGAAACTCCGCACCGCCGCTCCGAGCGGCTGGGCGCTGTTCGACTCCGAAGCGCACCACGACGAACGAGGCTGGCTCGCCGAGACGATGCGCATCGAAGCGCTGCGGGCGCAGGCGGGCGAGGTGCGCGTCGTGCAGCAGAACCTGAGCGCGAGCCGACGAGGCGTGCTGCGCGGCCTGCACTACCAGGTCGAAGCGCCGCAGGGCAAGCTCGTGCAGGTCGTGCAGGGACGCATCTTCGACGCGATCGTCGACCTGCGGCGGGGCTCCCCGAGCTTCGGGAAGAGCTTCGTCTTCGAGATGCGGGCGGAATCGCTGCAGTCGCTGTGGGTGCCGCCGGGCTTCGCCCACGGATTTCTGGCGCTCGACGACGCCGTGGTGCTGTACGCGATGACCGAACCGCGCGTCGCGCAGGCAGAGCGCGTGCTGCGCTGGGATTCGCCCGAGCTCGCGATCGCGTGGCCGCTGGAAGGGCGCGAGCCGCTGCTTTCCGCGCGCGATCGCTCGGCGCCCGGGTGGCGCGAGGCGCAGGTATTCGACTCGGCCGATTTCGGGCACGTACGGCGGTGAAGGTCGCCCGGCGCGTCCTGCTGCTCGGCGCCACCGGGCGCCTCGGCATGGCGATCGCCAAACGCATCGAACTCCACGCGAGCGCGCGCATCGAACTCCCCGCGAGCGCGCGCATGGACGCACGCGGATCCGCCCACGAAACCGATCCGTCGTCCGCTGGGCCCGCGCTCGAACTCTTCGCGCCGTCGCGCGTCGCGCTGGCGCTCGACGTGCGCAAACCGATCGAGGCCGCCGAGCGATGGATCGAAATGTGGAAACCCGAGGTCATCGTCAATTGCATCGCGACGAGCGACGTCGACCACTGCGAGCACGAACCGCTCGAAGCGATTCGCATTAACGCCGAGTTGCCCGGCGCACTGGCGAAAGCCGCACGACGCGCAAACGCGCACCTCGTTCATTTCTCGACCGATTTCGTTTTCGACGGCGAATTGCGGCGACCGTATCGAGAAGACGACCAGGCAGTACCGCTGTCGGTTTACGGCGAAAGCAAGCTGCGTGGCGAAAAGGCGATCGCCTCCGAGAATCCGTCGCACTGGGTATTCCGCATCAGCTGGCTCTATGGGAGCCGTGAGCGAAATCTGGCGGCCACGCTGCTCGACCCGGACAATGCCGGACGCGCCATTGCACTGGCCGCCGACCGCGTTGGCGTGCCAAACCCGGTCCAGCTGCTCGCGCGCGAGGTGGTGATGGCGATCGGAAGCGTGCAAGCGCCGCAGCGGCCCGCCAGCGGCATTTATCACCTGTCGTGCCGGGGGCAGACGACGTGGCACGAATTCGGCCGTGCCTTCGTCGCGCAAGCGATCGACGCAGGCTTTCTCGTGCCCGACAGGGCGCCGCGAATCGAGGCGACCAACGAAAAGACCGCGGGGCGTCTGGCACGACGTCCGCCCTGGTCGGTGCTCGACCCGTCGAAATACGAAGCGGCATTCGACCGCCCCCTCCCCGATTGGCGCTCGGCGATAACGCTCGCGCTGCAACGAGGGGAATAACCCGAATGTCCGATATTCGGGTATTGCTCCCGGCACGCGTTATGGCAGTATTCCGCGACGCGCGGATCATCCGATTCCGCCGAAAAAGGGCCTGAACCGAGGAGCCGTAAAAGAAAATGCCGCGTCGATCTTATGATTCCATCCGCAAGCAGATCGAGAAACTCGAAGCGCAGGCGGCGAAACTCGAAGCCGTCGCCGACGAGAAGAAGAAGAAGGCGGTCGGCCAGGTCGTCACGCTGATGAAGAAGCTCGACGTCACTGCCGACGACCTCGCGCAGTACCGCCCACGTCGGGGCCGCGGCGCCAAGAAGGCGGCAGGCACGCGCAAACCGGTGGCGCCGAAGTTCCGCAACAGCAAGACCGGCGAAACCTGGAGCGGCCGCGGCCGTACGCCGCGCTGGCTGGCTGCGCTCGAGGCGCAGGGGAAATCGCGCGAGGATTACCGGATTCAGTGAGGGCGCTTCAGCGGGCGGAGTCGATCACTCCGCCCGAAGCGCGCGTTCGAACAGTTCATCCCGGCGCTCGGCGAAGGGATCGACGACGAGGACGCCGCGCCATGTGAGACCAGGTTGAAGATCCTCGCTGAGCAGGATTCGGCACTGGTTCTCGGCGGCTACCGACAGATCACAGAGCGGAAACACTCGCTAGAACGGCAAACTGGCCTCGGGCGCAACCCCGCGAATCGCGCGCCTGAAATCCTGCTGGATGCGCTCGAGCGCCGCCGGCGTATCGGCCTCGAAGCGGATCACGACCACCGGCGTCGTATTCGACGGACGCGCGAGCCCGAAACCGTCCGGATATTCGACCCGCACGCCGTCGATGGTAATGACCTCGGTCGCTCCGTCGAAACGGGCTTCGCGCTGAAGTTTCTCGACCAGCGCAAAGTTCTCGCCCTCGGCGGTCTTCAGGTGCAACTCCGGCGTCGCCGGGGAATCGGGCAAGGCATTGAGCACTTTGCTCGGATGCGGCGTGCGCGAGAGGATTTCGAGCAGTCGCGCGCCGGTATAAAGACCGTCGTCGAACCCGTACCAGCGCTCCTTGAAAAAAACGTGTCCGCTCATTTCCCCAGCGAGCGGCGCGCCGGTTTCCTTCAATTTCGCCTTGATCAGTGAGTGCCCCGTGCGCCACATCGTCGGGCGCCCGCCGTGCGCGCGAACGAACGAAGCCACGTTGCGGCTGCATTTCACGTCGTAGACGATCTCCGCGCCCGGGTTTCGCGAGAGCACGTCCTGCGCGAACAGCATCAACTGCCGATCGGGATAAATGATGTTGCCGTCCTTCGTCACGACGCCGAGCCGATCGCCGTCGCCATCGAAGGCGAGCCCGATTTCCGCATCCGTTTCGCGAAGGCAACGGATGAGGTCCTGCAGGTTCTCCGGATGCGCGGGATCCGGATGGTGGTTCGGGAAGGTTCCGTCGACTTCACAGAAGAGCTCGATCACCTCGCAGCCGAGCGCGCGAAAGAGCTGCGCAGCGACCGCGCCGGCTACGCCGTTGCCGCAGTCGATCGCGATCTTCATCGGACGCGCGAGTTTCACGTCGCCGACGATGCGGCCCACGTAGCGAGCCAGGACGTTTTCGCTGCGCACGCTGCCGCGCTGCTGCGCCGGCACCGCGGCGAGCGCACCAGAGGCGATCGTTGCGCGCAGACCTTGGATCGCTTCGCCGTAGATCGCGTCGCTCGCGATGACCATCTTCAGGCCGTTGTAGTCGGGCGGATTGTGGCTTCCGGTGACGGCCACTCCGGTGCCCGTGCCGAGTTCGAAGGTCGCGTAGTAGACCACCGGTGTCGGCACCATGCCGATGTCGATCACGTCGATGCCCGCATCACGGAACCCCTCGGCGAGCGCCGTCGAGAGCGCGGGGCCCGACAGACGTCCGTCGCGGCCGATCACCGTTTCGCGCATGCCCGCCGCGCGCGCCTTCGCGCCGAGCGCAAGGCCGATTGCTCGCACCGCATCGACGGTGAGCGTGTCGTCGACGATGCCGCGGATATCGTAGGCCTTGAAGATCGAAGGAGAAATGCGCATGGGCATCACGTAGAAAGTTCCACGAGCCGAAGGTCGGTGCATTCCGCGATGGCGCGAAAATCCCGATCCTTGGTCAACAGGGCAAGACCGTGCCGCAGGCATCCCTGCGCGATCACGCAAGCGACGGTCGAACGGATCGTGCGCCCCCGCGATCGACATGCCCGAAAGATCCGGGCCGCCTCGAGACAGTCGTCGCGATCGGCTTCGGGCAGTTCGTCGAAGGCTTCCAACAGACGACCGATCCGAGCCGCTTCGGCGTCGCTGCGAAAACCCGAGAGAACCTCGACCAGCACGATTCCCGGAATCTCGATCGGCTCCCCGTCGGCGATCAACGCAGCCAACAGTTGTGCTTCAGCGGAATCGTGAGCGTTGAAGAAGTCGATCCAGACGGAAGTGTCAACGAGCATCGCTCGCACTTTCGATGCGGGCCGTCCGCAATTGATCGAGATCGCCGTGCCAGCGGACCTTGCCCCGCAGTGCGAGTAGTTCGCGACGCTTCAAGGATTTCGACAGCTCGAGGAGGGCGGCGTTGATCGCCGCCTTCTTCGTCTCGAAGGCTCCCAGGAGGAGGACCTCCTGCAGCAAATCGTCATCGACTTCGACATGCGTTTTCATTGGCAAAGGATAGCACTTGATGTACACGAACGCGCTACTCCCGTGTACATAGACCGTTTGGATGACCGCGCGGTCACTGCAAGCGCGATTTACCTCGAACGCTACGCCCCGCCTGCCCCGAAGGTATTCCCAGCCACGACCCGCAGCGCAGGCGCCTGCTTCGGCTGAAAAGGCGTGTACTCGGGCACTCGCGCAGCCAGTTCCTTTCGCACCGTCGCGTCGTCGGAAGGTGCCGGCTGCCCGAGCCAGGTTCGCAGCGACGCGAGGAAGTCGACGTCCACGGGACGCGAACGCGCGATGCGCAACTTCGGATGCGGCGTCTCGCGCGTCTGCTCGGCGTCGGCCAGCAACTCCTCGTAGAGCTTCTCGCCGGGACGAAGGCCGGTGAACTCGATGCGGATGTCGGATTCCGAATAGCCGGATAGACGGATCATGTTGCGCGCGAGATCGACGATGCGCACCGGCTCGCCCATGTCGAGCACGAAGATCTCGCCGCCACCGCCCATCGCGGCCGCCTGCAGCACGAGCTGCGCCGCTTCAGGGATCGACATGAAGTAGCGCGTGATCTCCGGATGGGTGACGGTAACCGGCCCGCCCTTGGCGATCTGCGCCTGGAACTTCGGGATGACGCTGCCGGCGCTGCCCAGCACGTTGCCGAAGCGGACGATCTCGAACTGCGTCGTGCCGCCGGAAGCCTGCAGCGCCTGGCAGGCCATCTCGGCGAGGCGTTTCGTGGCGCCCATCACGTTCGTCGGGTTCACCGCCTTGTCGGTCGAGATCAGGACGAAGCGCTCGGCGCCGAACTCGCGCGCGCACTCGGCAACGCAGAGGGTGCCGAGGACGTTGTTGCGCACGGCCTGCCAGGCGTTGCCGACTTCCATCAAGGGGACGTGCTTGTAGGCAGCGGCGTGGAAGACAACCTGGGGTCGACAGTTCCGGAAAACGCGATTGACCCGCTCGACGTCTTTCACGTCGCCCGCCAAAGCGACGACGGAGACATCGGGCCGGTTCACCGCGAACCACTGCTCGAGCGTGTACAGCGCGAACTCGCTCTGCTCGAGAAGAATCAGCTTCGCCGGCTCGAAGCGCGCAAGCTGCCGGCACAACTCGCTGCCGATCGAGCCGCCAGCTCCGGTAACCAGCACCGACTTTCCGGCGAGCATTGCATGCACGTTCTCGGCATCGATCTGGACGGAGTCCCTTCCCAGGAGATCATCGATCTCGAGCGGGCGGATCGATGAAACCGCTACGCGACCCGAAATGATGTCGTCGACCGCTGGCACCGTGAACACGTGGGCCCCAGCTTGCACCGCGAGGTCGGCCGCCCTGCGGCGCACCGATGTGCCGGTCGACGGCAAGGCAAGAATGACGTGGCGCGCCTTTTCCTCGGCGATGACCTTCGGCAGCATCTCGATTGCACCGAAGATCGGCGCACCGAGGATTTCCCGTTTCCACTTCGCGGGGTCGTCGTCGAGCAGTCCAACGACCCGCCAGTCGGCGTTGCGTTCGAGTTCCCGGACGAGCATCGCGCCTCCGCGGCCGGCGCCGACGACGACGACCGGCTTGCCTTGCGCGATGAGGCCCCCGTAGAGGCGGTGTTCCTTGAGCATCCTGTACGCCGCACGGCCACCCGCCATCCAGGCAACGAGCAACAGCGGATACAGGACAAGGATCGACCGCGGAACGGCAGGACCAATCCGGGTAAGAGCGACGAAGACCAGGAGCACCAACGTGGAGGCGGCGACCGCGCGCAACACGCGCTTGAGATCGGGGAGGCTGGCGAAGATCCAGAGTCCGCGGTAAAGACCGGCCCAAAGGCAGGCGACGACGTGCGCGGGTATCAGGAACAAGGCGCCGGTCAGGATCTGCTGCTCATACCAGGCGGGCCACTCGAGGTTGAAGCGCAATGCGTACGCGCCCACCCACGCGACGATCGGGGCGGCGATGTCGAACAGAAAGACCAACAGAGAGCGAAGGGATACGTTCATACGCTTGCATAGGCGGGCAGCGAATGTTAGCGCCTAGCGGGGAAAGGGCCTGCCGATCGGCAAACCTCTATCGGGTCATCGCTCAAACGGCTCGTCATCTCCGGCGTGGAGTCTGATCGCGATCGCGAACAAGGGGAGGTACGCGATCAACAGCCCCGTCGTCCCGTCAAAGAGACCAAGAACGACGCAGACGGCAATCGGAAACAGCCACACAGCATTGATGACTGTGACCGCTAGCGTGACCGGCAAATGCCCTCCGAAGCGGCGAGATGCATGCTGATAGGCGTGACTCCGATGCGCCTCGTAAACACGTTCACCACGAACAAGCCGGCGCACCAGTGTCACGGTAGCGTCTACTACGAATACGCCGAGCAGGATCTGCCAGGCCCAGAAGAGCTCGGGATCGATCCACCCGGCCTGCACGGACAGAACGCCGAGCACGATTCCGAGGAAGCCGCTTCCGGCGTCGCCCATGAAGATCTTGGCCGGTGGAACGTTCCAGTAGAGGAAGCCTGCAACCGCGGCCGCAAGCATCGAAGGCGCCGCAGCCAGCGTCGGCTGCCCAGCTATCGTGTAGAGCAACGCGCCGCCGACCAATACACTGATTGCCTCGACGCTTGCGATCCCGTCGATGCCATCCATGAAATTGTAGAGATTCAGCAACCAGACCAGGTAAATGGCCAGTAGCGCCGATCCGAGCCAACCCTCGACGGGACCGACGATCGGAAACACCAGCGGCGGCATGCCGCCCAACCAATAGATTGCCCACACGGCGGACGCGAAGTGCGCTACCAACCGCCATCGCGCTGCGACGTGCCGATGGTCGTCGACGAAGCCGACGAGCGCGACGAGTGCGCCACCCCCTGCGAGGGCCCAGAAGACATTCGAAGGAAGAAGCGATTGGTCGGCCAGCCATGGCAACGCGGCGAGCGAGACCATGACGATCGCGACCCCACCGCCGCGTGGAGTCGCAACAAGATGTGAGCTGCGTGAATTGGGGACGTCGAGAACATGATGCGCCACCGCATAGCGCCGGACCGCCCCAGTCAGAAAGGCCGACGCAGACGAGGCCAGCGCCAAGGCCAGCAGCATCGATGGCGTCATGATTATGACGAATGGAGGAAGTGCACCGCGGTCTGGCGCAGACCCTCGTCGACGCTAACGGGCGGCGTCCAGCCGAGCAGTTGACGCGCCTTGGAGATGTCGACCTGTAGGTTGCCGCACAGGCGTTGCGCCATCGCGCGCTTGCCGAGCAACGCGGCCGCGGCTTCCAGCCACGATACTGGCACCGGCACGAGCCGCGCCGGCACGCCGAGTGCAGCCGCAAGCCGGCGCAGCAACTGGGGGGTCGATAGATCTTCTCCGTCACCAACCAGGAATACCCGGTTCGAGGCGGCCGGATGGTCGATGCAAGTCACAAGTAGATCGACCAGATTATCGAGCGCGACCAGCGTGCGCCGATTGTCGATGGCTCCCAGCGGCAGAGGTATGCCCCGCTTCAGCCAGCGCATCAGAGCGAGGAAGTTAGCCTTGACTCCCGGCCCGTAGACAAGTGGCGGACGAACGACCACGACTTCGAGGCCCGTACTTGCACCGAGTTCCATCAATGCACGCTCGGCTTCGCTTTTCGAAATGCCGTAGGCATCGATGGGCGCCGGCGGGTCTTCAGGCTTGAACGCACGGCCCGGGGTCGTCGCTTCGCCGTTCACCTTGATCGAACTGATGAACACGAAGCGCCGAACGCCCGCCCGAACCGCGTCTTGCGCCAGTTTCAAAGTTCCATGCACGTTGGTTCTGCGGAACTCCGCAAGCGGATCGACTGCCGTCTCGTGCATCACGTGAACGCGCGCTGCGGCGTGGACAATCGAATCGCAACCCTCGACCCAAGCGGACCAGTCGGCATCCGCATCGAGACCGGGCGAGGCGCGACGCGTAGAACCCGAAATCGGCGAACGGGTTGCCACGCAGACGTTACGGCCGCGCGCTACCAGCGACGAATGAACGGCACTCCCGATGAACCCCGAGGCGCCCGTCACCAGCACCTTGTTCCGCTTCATAAAGAGAAAACGTCGATCAGGCGACGATTGAGATCGTGCACGTTGAAGCGCGCCTGCGCCATCTTGCGACCCTCGTCTCCCATCCGCGCGATCAGACCGGGCTCTTCGATGAATCTCATCATCGACTTCGCCAGGGCGGCCGCATCGCGCACCGGAACCAGGAAACCATTGACGCCGTCGACGACCGTTTCCCGGCATCCAACCCAATCGGTTGTGATCACGGGGCGGCCCATCGCCATCGCTTCCTGGTTGCCTCGAGGCACGCCTTCCCGGTAGTACGAAGGCAATACGAAAACGCTCGCCTGCGCCAACCACGGACGGACATCGGAAACCTGCCCGATCCATTCGACCACGCCCTCGGCGGCCCAGCGCTCGAGTTGCACAGCCGCGATCGAACCAGGATTGGGATCAGTCCCGCCGACGAGTATGAAACGGGACGAGGGACACCGTCTGCGAACCTCGCGAGCGGCTTCTACAAACTCGCAGACGCCTTTCTCGCGCAGCATCCGCGCAACCATGAGAAAAACTGGCGGCTGAAGAACCGGCGGTGCGACGGCGTAATGCTCGAGATCGACTCCCGTCCCAGGAACAAGCACCGCCTTGCGCCGATCGACGATGCCGCCCTCGATCAGCGTCCGAATATCTTCCTCGTTCTGGAACACAACGCGGCGATTGCGCGCGAGTGCGAAGCCATAGAGGCGCCCGACGACCGATCGCAGCAGCAATCGCCCCACGCCGCGAGATTCGGGATTCTGCGCGAACACGAAACCGAGTCCGGTGATCAGCGAATACCGATACGGAACCCGTGCCAGCCAGGCCGCGATCGATCCGTAGATCACCGGTTTGATGAAATAGGCCAGTGTCGCGTCCGGAGACAAGCGGCGCAGCACGCGGGCCAGTCCGAGCATGTCGCGCAAATCGCGCAGCGGGTTCAATCCGGCGCGCGAAATCGAATAATCGACCGGTTGTCCGCCGAGTTGTCGCACTCGCTGGCGCAGGTTCTCATCGAAATCGGGCGCCAACGCGAAGACGCGCACGCCGCGTGCCACTAGTGCCGCAATCAATGGCCCCCGGAAATTCACGATGGAGAACGCCTGGCTGGAGATGATCGCCAACGTACTCCCCGTCATGACTCACCGTCGGATCGATGCTTCAATACGACGTCGAATCCACAGACCAACAGCGTTCGATCGGCAATCTCGCGGAAAGGGGCCGCGAGTTTCTCGCGCGAGATTGGCAATGACTCCCAGCGCCGGACTTCGGTCACATCGACGACAAATCCGACCTGCTCGAACATCGCGAGCATGTCGTCGACCTGGATCCGGTTCGTGTAGAACCCCGAACGAGCAAAGAAAGCCGACTCCCATATGCGTTCGGAAAAGCGCAGATTGTTCAGTCGTCCGTCGAGATGGTCGCGAAGATCGACGCGATGCGAGCAGACGCCGCCCACTCGAAGAATGCGCGCGCATTCGTTTTGCGTCTCCAAAAACTCGTCTCGGCGAACATGCTCGAGCACGGCCTGCGAGAAGACCAGGTCGACCGACGACGACTCGACCAACCGCAGGCTGCGGATGCCGTCCGTCAAGTAACGAGCGTCGCAAGCCGCGAGCAGTTCGTCGAGATCGCGGCAGTGCGAGATGTCGGGCGCGGCGAGACCCCGTTCGCGTAAATGCGCGACCAGATCGGCATAACTCGCCGGAGCCGCCTGCGCGAAGCGCCCCGCATCGACGAGCACCGCGCGCGCGCCGTGCGCCGCGGCAATGACTGCCGTCGCGACACTGTCGCCGGGGCCTAGTTCGAGGATCCGCTTGCCGACGAGGCTGTCGCCCAGACCCGACGCCTTCACATGCGAGTCGAAGACCGAGCAGGCGTAGCCTGCTTCGTCCATGGCGCCATGTCGAAACGATCCGAGCCGCTGCCACAACGCGTATCCGGTCGGCAGCCGGCTGAGAACGATTTTCGCAGCGATCTTTGCCCACCACGGCAGCGGGCTTGCCGAACTCCCGGTGCTCAACGACGACCCCGCCCGATACGCGCTCGCGCCACGCTCATTCAGGCGCTCGCAGCAGCGGATGCGACGATCGATTTGCCGTTGCGCTGTTCATCGATCCTCGCGACATGAAAACGTTCGAGCCACGCCTGGAACATCAGCACGTCCCAGAGGTGATACTGAAGATTGCGGTGCCCGCCAAGGTGATCGGCCCAGGCGCTGCGCACACTCTTCGCGTCAAACCAGCCTTCATCACGCAACCGCTTCTCGTCGAGCAAGGTCTCGGCCCATTCGCGCATCGGTCCGCGAAGCCAGCTGTCGATCGGTACGCCGAATCCCATTTTCGGGCGCTCCATCAGCTTCTGAGGAACGTAACGATAGAGCACCTGACGCAGCAGCCATTTCCCCTCGCCGTCGCGGAGCTTCAACGAGAGCGGCAATTGCCAAGCGAACTCGACGATCTCGTGATCGAGCAACGGCACCCGGCTTTCGAGACCAACCGCCATCGCGGCTCGATCGACTTTCACGAGAATGTCGTCCGGCAGATAACTGATCGAGTCAAGAAACATCATCCGTTCGGTGAACTCGTCGAGATCCGGCCAGTCTTGCGAAAGGTCGAGCGCGGTGCATGGCTCACGGCTTTGCAGGACGAGCGACTCCGGAGATTTCCAGTGCGACACGAGCTTGCGGTAGAAATCCTCGGAACTCGTCGCGTCCATTACGTCGGCAAGCTTGTGCAGTTTGTCGCCGACGTTGCGATGGCGCGCCGTACGCGGGAGCAGCGCGGCAAGCTGCGAGAACATTTTTTCCCACTGCTCCGGCGAAATCACGCGCAAGGCACGCGCGGCGAAAGCGCGCAGCCCGGGCGACAGTCGACCGACCCGGCGCCAGATGTCCCGCCCGACGAAATAGCGCGTATAACCGCCGAAAAGCTCGTCGCCCGCGTCGCCCGAAAGACTGACCGTGACGTGCTCGCGCGCGAGCCGCGAAACGAGATACGTCGGAATTTGCGAAGAATCAGCAAACGGCTCATCGTAGATCGTCGGCAGATCGGGAATTACCGCCATCGCTTCGGCTGGCGTGACGTACAGCTCGGTGTGCTGGGTCCCGAGGTGGCGCGCCACGGCCCGAGCGTGCTCGGCCTCGTTGTATCCGGCTTCGTCGAACCCGATCGTGAACGTCCGGATTGGCGCCGTGCTTTGCGCCTGCATGAGCGCGACAACGGTCGATGAGTCGATGCCACCCGACAGGAAAGCACCGAGCGGCACGTCGGCGACCATCTGACGCTGGATCGAGGCTCGCAGCAGGTACTCGAGCCGATCGATCGCCTCGCGCTCCGAGCCCACGAAAGGCTCATTGCGCGATGACTGGATAGCGTCGCGCAGGCTCCAGTAACTCACGAGGGGCAAGGGCCTGCGCGGATTCGGTCCCGGCCCGCGTCGTGCGTCGGCGAGGGTGACCGTCATCATGCTGCCGGGCATCAGCTTGAAAACGCGCCGGTAGATCGAGTACGGAGCCGGAATGTAGTTGTGACGCATCAACAACGACACGGCGTCGCGGTCGATCTCGGGCTCCCACTGCGGCCAGCGCCTCAGCGCATCCAGTTCCGACGCAAAGAAGAAGCTGTTTTTGCACCATCCGTAGTAGAGCGGCTTCTCACCGATTCGGTCCCGTGCGAGCGTGAGCGTGCGTTGTCGGCGGTCCCAGACGGCGATCGCGAACATTCCGGTGAACCGCTTCAGCGCTGATTCGATGCCCCATGCACTGAAGGCACCGAGCATGACTTCGGTGTCTGAATGGCCGCGCCACAGCGGTACGGCGCCCGCTGCATCGAGCTCGCGCCGCACTTCCTCGAAGTTGTAGATCTCGCCGTTGAAGGCGACGATGAACCGCCCGTCCAGCGAGGCCATCGGCTGGTGCCCGTTGGCCGACACATCGATGATCGACAACCGCCTGTGACCGAGTGCGATTTGCGCCTCGACGTCGAGCCAATAACCTTCGTCGTCGGGGCCGCGATGTCGGATGGCGCGTGCCATCGATGCAAGCACCAGATCAGGAGCCGCCGATCCAGGAAGGCCTAGGAACCCGGTGATACCGCACATGGTTAACTCGCGCGCGATGGCGAAATCCGCTCGTAGTAGCTCTGATAACAATCGGAGACCGCTTCCAGCGAAAAATGCCGGGTGATGCGCTCACGCGCCGCCGAGCCGAGCGATCGTCGTCGGTCCGCCCCGAGGCGCACCATCGAGACGATCGCCTTCCCCAGCAACGCCGGCTCGCGCACCGGTACGACGAGCCCACATTCGGCGACGACACGCGCCGCATCTCCAGTGTCGGTGACCACGCATGGCACGCCGCACGCCATCGCCTCGCCGACCACGTTCGGAAAGCTCTCGCCGCAAGACGCTGAGCAGGCGATGTCGAGCGCCGCCGTAATCGCCGGAATGTCGCCTCGCTCGCCGAGGCAGTGAACGTTTGCAGCCAAGCCTAGCTGCGCGACGAGTGCCGCCAGTGCATGGTTCGATGAATCCACGCCGGCGCCAACGAGCACGAATTGCAGGCGAGGCTCGATTCGCACTGCGCTTGCCGCCGCGGACAGCAACGTGGCGTGGTCTTTCATTGGATGATACCGGCCGACGCACCCGACAACGATGCTGTGCGCGTCAAGTCCGAGCGCCTCACGCAAAGCGGGCCCGGCCGAAGGGTTGGGACGAAACAACGAACAGTCGAATCCATTGGGGATTACTTGCGTTCGCCCGGCGGCGTATCCGAGCGCCTCATGTTGCCTTGCGCTGGCCACCGAGTTGTAAATGATCCCTTGCGGAGAAGACGAGATCCACGCGCCGACGCGGACAAGCGCCCTTGTCGACCGTTTCTCGTTCTCGATCCCATCGAGCGAAGCCCGTACGTTCCAGAGTACCGGCACACCAATGCCAGCGAGCTTTACTGCCATCGTTGCAAGGAGATTCGCGTGATACATCCATCCCTGGACGAAGCTTGGCTCCGCTTTCGCAATGATCCGCGACAGCCGAGTCGGACCTGCGACCGCCGCAACGGCGCGCGACAGGCGCATGGCGATTACGGGCACACCGAGTGCCTCGATGCGATCGCCGACGTCGCCCTTCCCGGTGAGGGAAACGACGAGGTGATCGAAGCGCTCGCGGCGCAGCGAGCCGACCAGCTTGAGCAAGGACAGTTCGGCGCCCCCCGTCGACAACCCAGTGATCACGTGCAGGACCCGCGTGGGCGTCATGGATGGCAACGACGAATCACCGCTTCACGCTTCGGTCTTGCGCGCGAAAACATACTCGTTGCAGCCGTGTCCGCCCGCGCACGTTCTCAGGCGGATCAATTCGAAACCGCGCTTGCGGCAGCACGCGAGGATCTCCTCGGGTCCAGTCGCCCTTCGTCGACCAGCCCGATGAATCTCGACCAATTCCTGCCGAAAGCAAAACGGGTACCCGACTCCAATTCCATCGAGTGCCCGAGACCCGCCCCGTCCGTTCCAATGCGCTTGCTCACCCGATCGCGCTCCTCGCATCGATGCTGGAGCGACGCATTGTAATTGCAGGCCCGCGGGGCGCTCAGGTGACTGCTGGCGCCGGCCCACCCGGGCGGCGTCGAGTACGCATGAGACAATCACGCGCCATTTCTGAGGGAGCATCCCGTGGAGCGTGCACGCTCAACCGCTTTGCATCATCAAGACGAGTTGTCTCTTGTCGAGTTGTGGCAAGCCCTCGAGCGCAGGAAGTTTCGGGTTCTCTTGAGCATCGTCATCGCGGTCGGATTGGCTTTTGCCTACGCCGCGCTGCAGAAGCCGGTCTACGATGCCAGCGTCAAGATTCAGATAGGCCAAGTCGCCGGAAGCGGACTGTTTGAATCGGCAGATCTGCTTGCGTTGCGGCTGATGGCAGAGTATGGCCAAGACGTTGCGGACGGGGTCAAACGTGAACGGCCGCTGCTGAAGCAGGCGTCCCCGCCGCGCGGGATCGCGAGCATCCTCGAACTGGTGACCGAAGGCTACACACCCGAGGATGCCACGAGAATGCTCGAAAGGATCTCCGCCGATGGCAAGCACCGTCACGACGAGCGTTTCGAGGAGAGCGCGAGGCACCTGAAGGAACGCATCCGCCACATAGAACTTCAACGTGCGTCGCTCAATGAGCAGTACGATGCAGCCGTACGCCTCAAGGAGCGCCTCAGGGAACAGGATGCCGTCCAGGCTGCGCTGATCGTTCAAGAACGCGCGCGAATTTCCACGCTTCTGTCGACGCTCGACACGGAAAGAGTCGATCTAGAACGCCGATTGACACCGCCGCAGACGCAAAAGACCGAACTCCTGGGACAGATCACGGCACCGATCAGGCCGGCAGCGCCGCGGAAAGTCCTCATCGTCGCCATCGGCGCGATCCTCGGGTTGTTGATCGGGACGATGCTGGCCTTTGTCGCCGATTCCGCGCATCGGCGCCGTACGCATGACGGGAACCCCGTTTGACGGGGCCGTACCCGACGATCCCAGGTTGCACGTGCGAAACGGCTGACGCATCGATGCCATTGCCGTGTTGATCCGGCACAGTCTGGTTTACCTGCTGGCACGAGGGCTCCCGGGACTCGTCAACCTCGCCGCGCTAGCGCTTTACAGCCGGCTGTTGACCGCCGAAGACTTCGGCATGTACAGCCTCGTCGTTGCCGGCGTTTCCATGGCCAGCGTTATCTGCTTCCAATGGCAATGGTTGGTCTTGGCACGGTGGCTGCCGTCGCGTGCAGGAGATTCACCACGCTTTCTCGGCGAAGTCCTGCACGTTTTTGCGGCTCTCGCGGGTGTGACGATATCGATCGGCATCCTGGCCTCGCTTTTTTGGCATGACCCGGCATGGCAGAAGTTGATCGCAGTAGCCGTTCCACTGCTCGTTGCACAAAGCTGGATGGAGTTGAACCTGGTGCTCGCATCCGCGCAACTTGCGCCGCGACGTTACGGACTCATGCTCGGCCTCCGGACCGTTACCGCAATCTCGGTCGGCGCCGTGCTGGCGTGGGTCGGGTTCGGCGCATTCGGACCGCTGATGGGGTTGATGGTCGGGTTCATGGTTGCGGTCCCGGTTTTCGGGCTAGCCCCGTGGCGCAACGTTCGACCCCGACGGCCCGATTGGCCAGATCTGCGCGCACAGTTGCACTACGGATTGCCGCTGATCGCCACCTTCGCGCTGAGTTGGGTGATCGCCAGTTCCGACCGCTTACTAATCGCATGGCTCCTGAGCGTCGAAGCGGCTGGCCAGTACGCGGTTGGTTACGATCTTGCACAGCAAAGCTTGGGCGCGCTGCTCGCGGTCGCGCAGGTCGCCGCGTATCCGCTGCTCGTTCGTGCGCTCGAGAACGACGGGCCGGACGTAGCTGTGCTTCAGATGCGCAAGAGCGCGGAACTGATCGTCACGCTGGCCTGCACCGGAGGAGCAGGGTTGATGGTCCTTAGCGGGCCGATCTCGATCGCGGTCGTCGGAGCGCAGTTCCAACAGGCGGCGGGAGCGCTGGTGCCTTGGATCGCACTGTCCACCGCGCTAATGGGGATCAAGACATTCCATTTCGACATGGCATTCCATCTCGGGCGCAACACTCGCTACCTCGTCGGAATCGGACTCGCCGCAGCGATGATCAACGTGGCATTGAATGTCGTACTCATCCCCCGGTTCGGGTTGCTCGGAGCCGCCTATGCGACAGTCGCCGCTTATTCTGTCGGGACGCTGATCAGCGCCCTTCTCGGCAGACAAGTATTCACGTTACCCCGCTTCCTCCCAGTGGTTGCGCGCGCGATGGTAATCGCGATCGTCACGGCCGGGGCTGCATCGATCGGGCCGATGATCAATCCTGGCTTACCTGGTCTTGCTGTCGGGATTAGCTGTGGGGCCGCGACTTCGCTGGCGCTCGCCTTCGTCATCGATCTGGGAGGTTTGCGGACGGACGCGAGCCGATGGTGGACGAGTCGACTGCGCACCGGCGCGGATGGCGTTCAATGAAGATCCTGTTCCTGATCAGTTCGCTGGCTCTCGGCGGCGCCGAACGCCAGTTGGTAGAAGTCGCGAAGGGGCTGCGACAACGTGGTCATAGCGTCGCGGTAGCTGTTTCATATTCTGGATACCCGCTGGAAGTCGGACTCACACAGGCGGGCGTGGAGCTTTTCGACCTCGGCAAGCGCGGTCGCTGGGACATCCCCGGTTACGTGACACGCTTGCTGGGACTCGTGCGCGAGTATCGTCCCGACGTCTTGCACAGCTACCTCACCGTGCCGAATCTCGCCGCCGCACTCTTCTCGTGGGCGTATCGGCAGACGGCCGTCGTATGGGGAGTACGCGCCGCGGACATGCGCATGGAACACTACGACTGGTTGGCTCGCTTGACCGAACGCTCGACATCGTGGGTCGCCGGTCGCGCCGATGGAATCATTGTGAATTCGCACGCGGGGCTTGCACATCACCTGCGCCTCGGCTTCCCAGAATCGAGAATGCGCGTGATCCATAACGGCATTGATACCGATCGATTCCATCCCGATGCGGCCGGTGGCGCTGACTTGCGGGCACGCTGGGGGGTACTGCGCGACGAGTTGCTGATCGGACTCGTCGGTCGACTCGACCCGATGAAGGGGCACGCTGTGTTTTTCGAAGCGGCTGCGGATATCGCAGCGTCAAATCCGCACGTTCGATTCGTCTGTGCAGGCAGCGGCCTACCCCAACTTGCGGCGCGACTGCGGGCGCAGGTGAACGAACTCGGTCTGCAAAACCGTGTTGTCTGGCAGGAGGCAGTTGCCGACCCCGTGCCGATCTATGGCGCGCTCGACGGTTTCTGCTCGGCCTCGATCAGCGAAGGTTTTTCCAATGTTATCGCTGAGGCGATGTCCTGCGGCGTTCCGTGCGCGGTAACCGATGTCGGCGATTCCTCGTGCATCGTCGCAGGGCTCGGATTTATTGCGCAACCGGCCGACGTCATGTCGCTGCGCCAGGCTCTTGCTGGGCTGCTAGACGCCGTTGCATCGGGCCGCATCGACCGGCAGGCGCTGCGCAACCGGATCGTCGACGAGTTCTCGCTCGCCAAACTGGTCAGCCGCACTGAACTCGCTCTGGGCGAAATCGTCATAGCGAAGACCGCGCCGCGCATCTAGCTACGCGATAAGTGCCTTCGAGCGGATGAGCTACCCGCGTTTTTCGGGTCATCGGTCACGTGAGAGAACGGCTCCCTTGAATCGCTTTGCGTTCTTGGACAGCACAGAGAGATAATTTTCGACGGGCATGATGCTCTCGACCGGCCTCAAAATCCTTTGCTGGCGGACGAATTCCACAGTTGTAAGGCTCCTGAGAGCAACTTCTAGGACGGCTCTCATCGCCGCCAGAGACTCGACGATCTCCTTCGCGCCGGGGCAAGCGAGTCGCCAGTGCCTTTTCAAGCCTAGAGCCGACCCAGCGTCCCAGCGCGACGCGGCTAAACACGTCGACCGCCGTCAGCAGTCGAAACTTCGAGTCACTGGTGAGCATGGCCACGATCTCCCACTCAAGCCTTCCTTGGGGCGATCCGTTCTACAGAGGTATTAGGCGCATGCTGAGTCCGCCGCCGACATCCAGTAGACAACAAACCTCGCAAACTGCCAACGTCAGACCAAACACGAGGTGTAAAACAGGGCCAGCGCGTCCAACTGGTGACTGAACATCATCCATTGGCACAGCCGAATCCTACAAATCTGCTGGCAGGCGGGGGGCTACACTCTGCGAACGCACGCGAACGAACTGAAGTATCAACGATAGCAACCATACGAGAAAAATGAGAAAGATCAGCTTATTAACTTGAGCTAACCAATACTCGGGACCATTCCTCATCATCGAAAACATGATCTCGGCCGCTAGTATAAACAACATGGTGCCGACAGTGGCTCGCGCCAAGAACCCGACAAGAACAACAAACGGCAGAACTAAACCGAACGACTCAATAATACTTAATTGAATCGAATAACCGGTGCCCTGCCCCTCCAACGTCCCCACGAACGCGGCCAACTCCGCAGTTGAAGCGGTCACTTCTACGCCGATTCTTGAAATGATCGATCCGAACAACCCCGCCACCAAGTACAGAAACCCCCGCCAATAATCAATAAATTCTGGGTGGGCAAGCTTGATCAGAAGGTTCGAGAGAATAGCCTTCTGTTCGGTGCTCACGCCGATGCTAACCTCGAGGTATTCTCTCCACCAAACTGCGTCGAGGATATTTCCTTGTATTCCACTGGCCGGAGAAAAGAAAAGTTTGATCCCGTTCGAAATTTCACCAATAAAAGTCAGAAAGAGACACAGTGTTAGAACTCCCAGCGATCGAACTCTGGGAAGCAAAATCAACAGCAAGGCTAGTAAGGCAACATGCCTGTAGCCTAGAACTAGCGACTGAAGGACGGCCAACACCCCTACGATCGCGACTACTCGTCGCATCACAACACTTCGGAATGGGCTTAGCGCGAACGCGCCCGCCAACAGTTCGGCCGCGGGAATTGTGAATAGAAACAGATTCTTAGTTTGCTGCGGAATCGAAGCAATGTACTCGTGCTTCGGCAATAGAAAAAAGCTCCAATTAGCAGCGATGTCGATCAACCAAGCAACTAAAGCGATACACCACAGCACCCGAAGCGCAGCAGCAGTGTCGACATCGAGTACGTCTAAGGCCGCGCAAGGGAACGCCTGGAGGACGAAAGCGACCAGCACGAAGAAGAGTGATGAAAGTGAATAAAGGAGAAGCACGCGCGGGTCGTAGGAGTAGCTCACCTCATACTGGAAAAACTCGAAACCGGTGAAAGGCACCAGGGGAGCAATTCCATAGAACAGCGCGAAGAAAAGCAGGAAGCGCCCTGACAGGTTGACCCGTCCTGCAACCCAGACAACAACGAAAAGTGTCAGAAAGTGCGCAACCAAGGACCCGCCGATCGCTACGTCCATCTTCGATTGCCTTAATCAGCATCAGGACTTGTGGAAACTTTCCAATCTGGAGGTCATTCCGGAATGTTAAATCAGAGCCACCGACGAACCCGAAGTCAAGCCGTTTCAATATTACGTTAGGCGGCGCGCGTCGTCGGCCAAAGACCGCGATCGCACCGGCGGTGCGGCGGCGTCGACTATTATCCCTTACCGAACGGAAGGATTCAGCGCTCGCGCCTTGGCAAAAAACTCTGCCAAAAATGCCCCCATCGTGCCCAGCAAGGCACCGATGAGCAGCGAGAGAACCACGATAATCGTTTTCTTGGGTTGTATTGGTTTGGCCGGCGCAGTTATCTGACCGAGCAGTTCACTGGGTGCAGTCGAAGGAGGTAGCGAACTCTGTTCCAATGCAAGCTTTTCTTTATCGAGTTGTGCGATCGCGGCGGCCATGCGCCCACGTTCTATCGCAACAATCAAAGGCGGAGCTGCATCGTCTGGTTTGAATCGCTCCAGCAATTTCGTCGAAGTCTGGTATGCCGAATGTAAGCCACCTCGCTGCGTCTCGAGGCTATGAATGCGCTCGCTCACCGCATTGGAATTGCGCTCAAAGATCTCCCGATGCCGTCCTAGCAGATCGGCTGTAACCCGCTGCAGTAGCCGTGCCGGATCGTCGGGTTTATAGCCAACAGCAACAAGTTCCACTACCGAGGAACCGGCTCGCGATGGACCCACCCGGGTCAGGGTCGGATATGGCCGCTTCACTCCAGTCGCCACATCCTCTCCGAACTCAGCAAGTAGACGTGAGGCGAGCACATCTGGCGCTTCGAACGGTCCCGCTCCACCGATCTGACCGATTCGCACCTTCGCGCTTGCCTGATAGACGGGCACCGTTAAAGTGAGATACCCAACGCCGAGCGCCAACAAGATCGCTACGCCAGCGAAGAGCCATAGCCTCCGGCGACTCAGGAGTCCCCAGATTTCAAGAAGCGTAGATTCTTGTCGTGTTTGAGCGGGACTTGACGTGACTTGCATCTTGGACTCGGGTCAAGAAACTGACTCACAACTCAGCTCTCGTTGTAGTTGAACAAGCATCAACGATCGCCGGTACTCCCCTAAGGAACCAATGACATCGCTGCAGACGAGCGCATCAACCTCATGCCAGGAGACACCGCCTGGACGTCCGCCTCGATCACTTGCGCGAGCCCTCTACTGCTCATGGCACTCCTCCCACGACACAACCCGCGCGCCAGGCGCCCGCACAAGGTATACCCTCTCAAGATGCTTGTAAGAAAAAGGCAGCAGCGGCACCACTAACGTACAGGAAACCATAAGAGCCGTTTAATCATCGTAAGGGCGACACCTCGCGCACCACCTCCGCCTCCATCATCGAAACACTCCCCCCTTGATAACGGACCGATTTTCTGAGCCCGCAAATCTGGTAATACCGCCCTTCCTGTAACACCCAATTTCCGGTTGCCACTACCCAGCGGGGAGCTAGCTTACCTTCTTGTCGTGCAGATAAATCCCATCCTTCGATGAGCGTAGTTCCCGGCGACAAATTCGCCAAAATCGCGCCAATCTCGACGTTCGCAAACGACTCGTCCCGGCGAAAATCGGCAAGGCCGACGTTTGGAGCGAAGCTTTCGTTGTCGACATCGTCAGCTCGAATTGTAATATAAGGCGATGTGCGCCCCAATTGAATAATCGTCGATGAAAGCCCTGAGGGGCAGGCTGTCACCGCGAAACGAGGAGTGCGATATGCAGCGATTGCCATAGCCAGCCCAACAGTGCAGACAAACGTCAACAGAACACCTAGAGCGACAGCCCCCGAGTATCCGTGGGCGGCGCGGTCATAATGAAATCCTTCGTCGCGATAAACCGCAGATTGAAGGACCTTGATGACTACTGCGAGCCCAAGTGCAGCCAACGCCGCATCGAAGGGCACGGTGGCAACGAACGTTCGATAAGCGTCTGCGTCATAAAACAATACAGGTGCAGACGCCACTACACCCAGAACACCCGCCAATAAAAATGACGGAATTCGACGCCTACACTCGATAACAGCAAAAGCGAAGCCAATCCCGCTCAGCGTCAAAATGGGCGCCCTTAGCACTGGAGAAACATACGAGAACAAATTTGACAGATAAGATTTCCCGAACAGCCAAAGACCCGACAAAAAATTCCCCGGATTTTCACTAATTTCCGTTAATGCAGCTCTATAAGTCAACTTGGCAAGCGCAGCCTCGGTTAACGTCGACCATTCAGGATGATCGATGAATACCTGCGTCCACTGCTTACCACCGTGTGCGAGACCGTAAAGCACATACGAATAATTTGCGCCAGGCGCACCTGCGTCGCTTCCGTGAATGGAGGTTAGAAACATCGTTACAGCACCCCCAGCGAGAACACCCAGGCAGGCCAACTCAAACGGCCTCGCGTTCATTCCCCGAGCAGTAACGCTGAATCCAAAGCTCGCCCACAGCGCGAGCGCAGGAAGTACAAGGAGAGGTCCGGGCCGGGCGCTGAGCCCCAACGTCAGCATGAAAAGCCCGAAAGAGTAGACCATTGGCTCCTGACGCAAGACAGCACGCCACATCAACGCAAAACCAGTGCCGCCAAAAAGGAGCCCCAGGGACTCGGACAGAGTAGTGGATACGAACCTCGCGCCGAACGACATGAGAACCGCGAACGCCAGTAGGGATGCAGCCACTCCGAAGGTACGGCCAATCTCGCGAGTCGCTAGGAAACATGCCACTCCGACCAGCGATGCCTGTAGTAACAACAACCCCTTTAAGTTCTGTCCCGCGACCAAGAACAGTGTTCCGAGGAATGCAGGATTCAGTGGGCGCCGGGTGGTCCACCAGTCGAGAGATCCGTAGCTCAACAAATGAATGGCACCAGTGAACCAACCGGAGGCGTCGCTCCACGGAAGCAAACCACCAATCGCCAAATAGTTCCCGCTGGCGATTGACCACGATGCGAGCACCGGTCCGCAGAAAAGCCCTATCGCGAATAGAAGTGCAAAGACGTGAGCGAGGCTCTTCACGGCTCTCGCTGAAAATGGAGGTAGCGTTCGGAGAGCTCGCATAACAGCGCGCAAGCCAAACAGTAAGATCAATAGTCCGAGCGCTGCGATCCCAGCTGCAGGCCACGGTTTTATGATCAAAGGAAACTCTGCTGTATACAGCCGCCCGTTCTCAATAGGCGACGAACTATCAGAGGCGGAGAGGTAGACGACGGAGAGGGAGGAGCCAGGCTCTCCCCAGTGCGAGTACGATCCCATCCCAAAATGACGAATGCGATCGTGCCGCGCATGCGGAGGGCCGAGCACTCGGCCATCCTCATGGAGTGTCGCACCAGAGCGCTCCGGTCTTTCGGCGCTGTCTTGTCCACTCCAGAACAGCGCGGGCATTTCAAACGCGACGAGGAATGCGTGCCCACCGTCGGCGTGCATGTAGCCGTCGGCTCTAATTTCGATAGTCCCGAGTTGCATCCCTAGCAGCGAGACAGACGCAAGCGGCGGCCGACCCTTGTCTTCGGTAAAAACCGACAGGGTCTGTCGAACCCGCAGGAACTCTAGCGACGAGGCGGCAACCAAGAGGTTTGCCAAGACAATAAGCAGAAAAACGAACGCCCCAACCGCACGCATTAATCGAATGGTCGCCCCACTCGGCGAGAATCGTCGGCCAGTTCTCTGGCGCGCTTCTGGGTCAAATTTTTGCGAATGGCTGTGAGGCGGAGCGAACGCCGTTCTCCTCCGCTGATTTCTCGCACCTCTACAGAATGCCTCGAGGAGTGCCACGGAGAAGCTTAGCCAGACCAACCATACCGGCACGACTGCAATGCTTCTCCATAACTCCCTTCGATAGACGTACGAGAGGAGGCACACTACGGCGGCAGCAAGCACAATGCCCACTTGCAGGGCGCGTTGGCGTTTGAGCGCGACTTTAGACGTCATGAAGGCTCGATTAGAACATTGCGCGATGCGCCCTCTCGGATGGTCTGCCGCAGGCTAACGGCGTCCATCGGAAGCATTTTTCCGGTCGCCGCGTCGCTCATTCGGTACTCGATACCCTGAAGCATCCCTATAAGCTTCTCAAACTCCTCGGGTTTCGAAGCAAATAAATACGGAGCGAGTTCCATAAGAATCCGTGGCCGGTGTCGCTCGAGAACCGAAGCCCCGCCGCGCAAAACGGAATACTCGTTTCCGTCGACGTCGATCTTGATAAAATCGATTTTTCCGACGTGCATATCGGCCAGCGCGTGATCCAAGGTCCTCGTCTGCGCTCCGTCAGTGCTCTGAAGGCGCCCCTTGTGCTTCTCGTGCGTTTCGCCTTGCTCCGATAGCGGCCAACTCGAATAGATCTCCCGCTCGAGAGGATCCTCGGCCCGTGCGACGAGCATGTATTGGCAAACCACAAGCCGGGAAGAAAGAACCGGGTTCAAGCTTGCGTTAACACGCAGTTTCGATACTGCAAACGCGGTCGGCTCGAACGCAATCACGGACCCCATCGAACCAACCATTGACGCAAGCGGCAGTGCATGCGCGCCAATGTTTGCGCCGATATCAACTACCGTTGCGCCCGGGCGGACGAACCGCGCGTAAAGTTTGAGCGTCGATAATTCGAAACCGCCCATCAGGTAGATGGAAAAATCAATCCCCTCATTCAGGTTGAGACACCATCTGATTCCACGCCTCGTCACAGTGACGTGCGAAGACTTACCAACGAGGCGCCGCAACCCGATCAATGGTCGAGCGACGGCGCGCGCTAATTCGATCTTGTGCGCGGTCGTCAGCATGCGGACTCCATGTCTGCTAGATCGACATTTGACTCGTCCGAAGCGACCCTTTCGATAACCACCAAGAGTCGGAACGCCGCGAATTTTCCAAGCAACGGAGACAGTAGACGTTCGATCGATAGCAATGGATTAACCGCTCGCATGGGGATCAGCGACCATCTGCGAAATCCGCCCGAGAGCGGGTAGACAAACATGCTCGTGAACTGACGATGTACGACCCTAAGTTGAGGGAACACTTGTTCAAAGCGCTTTTGCCCGCGCAAAAACATCAGCGTCGGAATAGCCTGATTAGCGTCGAACGGCTCGCGATCGGCGCTCACAGGGCCGTCAGCGAACGGATCAGCGGACATCACGACCGGCTCGGGATGGAACAACCGGTAGAACACCCCGCTGACGCCGGTTATTGCAGGTTCGAGCAACACCAGTTTGCCGCCTGGCTTCAAAACACGTCCGGCTTCATTCAAGAACCGCAGCGGCCGTTCTATATGATGGAGAACGTCGACGGCAACAATATTCGAGAAACTAGAAGCGACAAACGGCATCGCCTGTGCATCGAGGGCAGCGTCGAGCCAGGGCGCAGGCACAATATCAGATGAAACCACGTCATCTGCGAAGGCTTTCAGATTGCCCGTTCCCCCTCCGATTTCCAGAGTGAGCCCCGGGCCGCAGTGTGCGATAATCTGCCGATAGTAATCTGAATAGATCGCACGGAGGATCGGTTTACGCTCCCATATCAGTCTATGTTCCTCCAAGACCCTCGCGCTCATCAGAAAGCCTTTAGCTTGCGGAACGCAAACGTGACCATGCGGAGCAGCAACCAGCCGTGACGAAAGCGGGAAATCTGCGTTTCACCGTACTTTCGGCTCGCGTACGTTATCGGAATTTCAATTGTCTTTAGGTTGGCTTTGGCCGCGCCAAAGATCAGGTCGAAGTCGCCGAAAGGATCAAAATCACCGAAATAGCGACGATTTCGTGAAATATCGGTGTAGTGCGATTTCGACAACACCTTGGTCCCGCAGAGCGTGTCCGTGTAACGTTGGTTAAGCAGCCAAGTAAAGAGCCACGAAAACACTTGGTTAGCGATCCAGTTCAGGAACCGCATCGCATCGTTCTCCATCGGGTAGACGAGTCGCGTTCCGTTAATAAACTCCCCCTTCCCGGACGCCAGTGCCGCATAGAACTTCGGCAATGCCTCCGGCGGCATCGTGAGATCTGCGTCGAGAATCATGAGCACCTGACCACGCGCACGTTCAAAAGCCTTCCGAACGGCGTCTCCCTTACCCTTGCCGTCCTGTACGAGGACCTTGATGTCGCGCTGCGGGTATGCCGCTATTACGCGGCGGATTTCGTCGAGCGTGCCATCGCTGCTGTGGCCTTCCACGAACAGGATCTCGATGTCGTCGCAAAAATCCGGAATCCGAAGAACCGCTTGCTCTACATTGCCGCGCTCGTTGCGACACGGTATAACGACTGTCGCTGACAGCTTTTGAGGGTTCACCTTTTGCAGCGAGCGAGCAACGATGTAGTTCTTCAAACAAGCACGTCGAATGACCGGTAAAGGCGCCAGATAGCGGTTAAGTAGCCAACCGATCCCCAAGGCACGGCGTGGCAGGAGTTGCCGCCACTCGCGCTTGATGACCTGGAAATCGGCGAGATCGAGTAGATTTTCAATGTCCTCGGTCGACAGCCAGTTTTGCTGTTCCTGGGGCATCTTGAGCCGGAGCCTCTCCGCGACGGCCAAAATCGGCTCCCACATTTTCGAATAGTAAGAGACAATTAGCCTCGTATCGGCGTGCATGACCTTTTGAAGCCCAGACAGCGTGGCCTGACAATCACTCAGAAAGCCAATTGTGTCGGACAGTAGGATGACGTCGAACGGACCCTGTAGGCTTTCAAACGTCGAACTGTCCTCGATGTCGCCGACATGAAACTCGAAGTCGGGATGCAAAGTTCTTGCTCGCCCGATCATTGCCTGGCTGAAGTCGACCCCCACACCGTGAGCCGGTTTCAAGCCGGCGAGCAAGGTGCCCGTCCCACATCCCAGGTCAAGGACACGGACGCCCTCGGGAACGAGGAACCGCATATAGGCAAGGTCCTCGCGGTAGTAGAACGCATTGCGGCGGATCCACCGATCGCGTTCGGCGGCGACGCGGTTGGCGCGCTCACAGATCGCCCGTTTGCGTGGACCCCAGGAGTCAACAACAGGGGAATCGAACATCTGCACGTGATTCAAGTCTGCGACACTTCGACGCCGCTTTCGCGCTCACCATGAAGGTGTCCGCGTCTCCACCAAAGCAAAGCGCCCGGGAGGCTTGCGGCAAGAACAATCAAGCCGAACACGAGGGAAACGGCCAGCGCGGCCGGTGGGGGAACCTGCACGTAGCCGAATGCAACAACCATTGCTCCTTCGCGCAGTCCCCAACCCGCGATGGAGATCGGCAAGGCAGCGACGAGCGTAACAAGCGGCATCAGTAGAAGACACTCGCGAAGCCCGACCGAGACGTCCAAGGAAAGCGCGATTACGTAAACGATGACTCCGAGCGCAAGTTGAACCCCCACGGACAGGGCGATTGTCGCCAAAGCGCTCCGGCCGGTAAACAGGACTCTGCGCAAGCTGGCTGAGAACCCCGCGAGGCGCCCGAGCAGTGGATTCGAAACAACGAAGCGCGGAAGGTAATCTAGGCCGCTCAACGCGACGAGCGTTGCCGCGCCTGTCACGGGAATCAGCATCACGGCCCATTGTTTCGCTGAAAAGGGCAGGAGCGGAGTCAACCACGGTGACACGACGAACAGGATCAACAGGACCCCGGCGAACGCCGACAGTCGATCTAATACGACGCTGGTAGCCGCCGTGACAGGAGAGATCCGCGCTCGGTACGCGCACCATGCGCGCGCCGCGTCCCCTCCAACCGAGGAGGGAAGCATCTGGCCAAAAAAATAACCGACGAAAACGAACCTCAGTGCCCTGCGGAAATCAAGGCTCTCGCCTAGTTCGCCCAAGACTAGGATCCAACGCGCCGCGTGGGGAAGCGAAAGGGCAAGCATTGCGACGACGGCGAGTGCGAGTAGTGGCGCACTCGCTTGCCTCAGTGACAGTTCGGAAACGGCAATGTCGCTCTGAGACACAACGAACCAGAGCACACACAGCGATATCACGATTCGAGCGATATTGCCCGTCAGTACCGACCGAACCTTCGCGCCCAGGGTCATGCACTAGTGAGGAAATCTCGATACGCGCGGTCGATTCCTTCTCGAAGACCGGTGCGAGGAGTCCAACCCAGCGTCCGCATGCGTGAAACGTCGAGAAGCTTGCGCGGCGTGCCGTCCGGTCGGCTTGCATCCAAACGAATATCGCCGTCGAAGCCCACAATTTCCTTCACCAGCACGGCTAGCTCGAGAATCGAAAGGTCTTCTCCGCACCCGATGTTCAGAAGCGGGGGGTGAACCGGCGAATCGTAGATCTTCCGCAATGCGTCGTCCGGTATATTCATAAGGGAAACAACCGCGTCCGCCAGATCGTCGCTGAAGAGGAACTCACGACGCGGTTGGCCGGTTCCCCATACGACAACGTCAGGAGAATTCCGGATCTTTGCTTCGTGCATTTTCCGAATCAGCGACGGAAGGACATGCGCCGTCTCCAGATCATAATTGTCCCCAGGCCCGTAGAGGTTCGTCGGCATTGCTGCGAGGAATCGGGTTCCGTACTGCCGGTTGTACGCCCAGCACATTTCGATACCCGCTATCTTGGCTACCGCATACGGCCGGTTAGTAGCCTCCAGCGGGCCACCAAGAAGATATTCCTCCCGGATTGGCTGCGGGCAATCGCGCGGATAGATGCACGATGATCCAAGGAACAGTAGGCGCTCGACGCCATTCGTCCAGGCCGCATGAATCACGTTCGTCTGGATCGCGAGATTTTCGAACAGAAACTGGGCAGGCCGGGTTGCATTGGCGAGTATGCCACCGACCTTGGCAGCACAGAGGAAAACATAATCCGGACGCTCTTGCTCGAAAAAAGCCGAAACGCTAGCCTGGTTCGTCAGGTCCAGCTCCGCATGTGATCGCGTGATCACGCTTGGTATTCCGAGTGCCTGTAGCCTGCGTACAATCGCTGACCCAACCAACCCGCGATGACCCGCTACGTAGATGCGGCCGGTCTGAAGTGACACGGTCCCTTCCTTCCTATTCGTAAAAATCAAAGACCTTGTAGCCGTTTTGCTCGACCAGACGATCGCGTTGCGCCAGTTGGAGGTCCGCACGCGCCATCTCCTTGACCAACGCCTCGAACGAGACTTTCGGTGCCCAACGAAGCGTTGCCCGCGCCTTCGATGAGTCCCCGAGCAGCGAGTCGACCTCAGTCGGCCGGAAGTAACGGGGATCAACTGCGACGATGGGACGTCCGCCCGAGTCGAGCCCTACCTCGTCGACGCCGTGTCCCGTCCAAGTCAGGCCAATACCGAGTTCGGAAGCCGCGACCGTCACGAACTCGCGCACGCTATGTTGATGTCCTGTCGCTATAACAAAATCGTCCGGGTTCTCCTGCTGAAGAATCAACCACTGAGCCTCCACAAAGTCCCGCGCGTGCCCCCAATCGCGCCTCGCGTCCAGGTTGCCGAGGTAAAGGCACTCCTGCAGTCCGCACTTGATCCGCGCTAATCCACGCGTGATCTTTCTCGTGACGAACGTTTCGCCGCGAACCGGCGACTCGTGATTGAACAGAATGCCATTGCACGCATAGAACCCATACGCTTCACGGTAGTTCACAGTGATCCAGTACGCGTAGAGCTTCGCAACGGCGTACGGCGACCGCGGATAAAAGGGCGTCGTCTCCCTTTGCGGTGTCTCATGCACCTTCCCGAACAACTCGGACGTCGAGGCCTGATAGACCCTCGTCCTTTTCGATAGACCGAGGATCCGTATCGCCTCGAGGATTCGGAGCGCTCCGAGGGCGTCCGAGTCCGCGGTGTACTCTGGCTCTTCGAAGGACACCGCAACGTGGCTCTGCGCTGCGAGGTTGTAGATCTCGTCGGGCTGCACCTGTTGCACGATGCGGATCAGACTGCTGGAATCGGTCATATCTCCGTAATGGAGATGAAACCGGGCTTCCGGAGTGTGGGGATCCTGGTAGAGATGGTCGATACGCTGCGTATTGAAGAGCGATGACCGACGCTTTATTCCGTGAACCTCATATCCCTTGTTCAACAAAAATTCAGCAAGGTACGCTCCATCCTGCCCAGTGATACCCGTGATCAATGCCACTTTGCGTGCCAAGACGGCTGCCTCCAGTGCTCCGTACGGGCGGGGAAATGAGAAATTGGCGCAACGAACGGGGTAGGTCCGAAGCTAAAGAGCACGCGTCCGAAGCAGCGATTCCGCTAGCGGAGACGGGGCGAATGATACCCGCGACCAGCGCGGGCCACTCTTGTGCCACTCACGCGGGCCCGATACTTATGAATTGCTACCTCGCCCCTTCGGGCCTCACAACGGTACCCGCAGCCGACTACTGCTCAGCGAACGCCCGCTCGATTACGAAATCTCCCGGGGTCGAGGTGTTCCCCTCTCTGAACCCCCGTGCCTCCAACATTCCCTTTAGATCCTTCAGCATCCCCGGACTCCCGCAAATCATCACCCGATCCACCGCCGGGTTGAGCGCCGGCACTCCGAGATCCTCGAACAACTTTCCGCTATCGATCAACTCCGTGATCCGCCCCATGTGCACGAACTCCTCGCGCGTCACCGTCGGGTAGTAGCGCAGCTTGCTCGTGACCAGGTCGCCCAGGAACTCGTGCGCCGGCAGGTGCTCGATCAGGTAGTCGTGATAGGCGAGTTCCTCCACCTCGCGCACGCCGTGCACCAGGATGATCTGCTCGAATCGCTCGTAAGTCTCCGGGTCGCGAATCACGCTCATGAAGGGCGCCAGCCCCGTGCCGGTCGACAGCAGGTACAGCCGCTTGCCCGGCAGCAGGTAATCGATCAACAGGGTTCCGGTGGGCTTGCGTCCGACGATGATCTTGTCGCCGGGCTTGATGTGCTGCAGCTTCGACGTCAGCGGGCCGTCGGGTACCTTGATGCTCAGGAACTCGAGGTGGTCCTCGTAGTTCGGGCTCACGATGCTGTAGGCGCGCAGCAGCTTCTTGCCGGCGTCCTCCAGTCCGATCATCGTGAAGTGGCCGTTGCTGAAGCGCAGCGCCCGGTCGCGTGTCGTCTTGAAGCTGAACAGCCGATCGGTCCAGTGATGGACGCTGAGGACCTCTTCCTCGTGGAACGCGCTCATCGGTAATGAAGTGGTTGCGTCATTCGCTGGTGCAGATGCTACCGCAGCGGAGCGGCGAGCCGCCTCAGCGAGCACGTTCTCGCGGCTGACCCATTGCGAGCCGCTCCGCCAGCGTCTCTACGATCCGCTCCGCCGCCCGTCCATCCCACAACTGCGGCCGCCGCCCCGCCTTGCCATGCCCGGCCAGCACCGCCTCGGCCGCTGCCATGATCCGCTCCGGATCGACGCCGACGATCGTGTTCGTGCCTTCGTCCACCGTCACCGGCCGCTCGGTGTTCTCGCGCAACGTCACGCACGGAATTCCGAGCGCCGTCGTCTCCTCCTGCAGCCCGCCGCTGTCGGTGAGGATCAGGCTTGCGTCCTGCCACAGGTTCAGGAATTCCATGTACGACAGCGGCTTCGTCAACAGCACGTTCGGGCCGAGATCGAGGCCGAACTTCTCCAGGTTCCCGCGCGTCCGCGGGTGCACCGGGAAGACGAGCGGCAACTTCGTGGATATTCGACGGAACGCGCCGGCAATGCCGGCTAAAGTGCCAGCATCGTCGACGTTCGACGGCCTATGCATCGTGATCACTCCATAGCGCCCGAGCCGCTTCTTCAGCGCTTCGCTCTCCAGATTGCTACGGTCCGCCGCGCGCAGCCGCTCGCGCTGATAGAGCAGGTTGTCGACCATCACGTGGCCGACGAAGAACACGCGTTCCTCGGGTTTGCCTTCCCGCAGCAGGTTCTCGCGCCCCGACGGCTCGGTCACGAAGAACCAGTCGGTGATCGAGTCGGTGACGAGGCGGTTGATCTCCTCGGGCATGCGCAGGTCGCCGCTGCGCAGTCCCGCCTCGACGTGCGCCACCGGAATGTGCAGTTTCTTGGCGACGATCGAGCAGGCGAGCGTGGAATTGACGTCACCGACGACAACCACGCAGTCGGGCCGCTCGCGCTCGAGGATCGCCTCGTAGGCGACCATGATCTTCGCCGTCTGCGTCGCGTGGCTGCCGCCGCCCGCTTCCAGATGGAAGTCCGGCTTCGGGATGCCGAGCTCCTCGAAGAAAACGTCGCTCATCTCGCGATCGTAGTGCTGGCCGGTGTGCACGATGCGGTAGTCGAAAAGGCCGGGCCGAGCCTGGAGCGCGCGCACGATCGGTGCGATCTTCATGAAATTCGGGCGCGCGCCGGCGACGAGGTGCAGGGTTTTCTTCATGCGCGCGATTGTACGGAGGAGCCACGAAAGCCACGCTGAGGGAAATCACGCGGCAAGTGGAGGCGGCGCTGCCGGCCCGGTGCTTATACCCAACCGTTGGGGATACGATTGGGTAACGATGACGTCCGCGCTCCCCCGCTTTCGCGAACACGAATTCGCCTTCTGCACCCGGTACACCGAGGCGAAAAAGCGTGTGCTGCGGCAGGGGCCGATATTGCCGAAAATGGCGGGCACGCTCGTGTTGCGCGCAACGTGACCCAGACTCCCGCGCGCACTGCATCCGCGCCAGTCCTGTGGTTCTACGCGATGCTCGCCGGCCTGCTCGCCGCTGCCGCCACGACCGGTTTTCGCGCGGCGATCGTAGGCGTGCAGTGGCTCGGAACCGGCCAACTGGGCAGCAGCCTCGTCGAAGCCGCGCGTCACGTGCCGCCCTGGCAGCGGGTGGCCGTCGGCGCCGTCGGCGGCCTGCTCGCGGGCCTCGTGCTCGAATGGGGCGCGCGCTGGGCCGCGCGCGGTCCACAAGGTGCTCGGCACGTCGACTATCTCGATGCCGCGCGCACGCGCACCGTCGATCTGAACGACCGCACCACCTGGGTGCGCAGCGTCTCGGCGTTGCTGTCGGTGGGCAGCGGCGCGTCGATCGGGCGCGAAGGCCCGATGATCCAACTCGCCGCGTGGCTGTCGGCGAAGCTCGCGCATTTCGCGCCGCTGTCGACCGAGCAGCGCACGGTGATCCTGATCTGCGGCGTCTCCTCGGGCATCGGCGCGGCCTATCACGCGCCGGTCGCGGGCGTCGTCTTCGTGCTGGAGCTTGCGCTGGGATTCCTGTCTGCGTCGATGATGGCGCCGGTTCTGTTCGCCGCCGCGACTACCGGCGTGCTGATCTACGGCCTGGTCGACCCGGTGCCGCTCTACGCGATGCCGCGCGTGCCGCTCGCGCCGAACAGCCTCGGCATGTCGCTGGCGGCAGGCGTCGTCTGCGGGCTGCTGGGTTGGGCGATGCTGACGCTGGTCGAGCGGTTCCGCGGCGCATTCGGACGCATTTCGTCGCTGCCGCTGCGACTCGGCGCCGGCGGGCTGCTCGTCGGCGCGTTGTCGGCCTTCGTTCCTGAGGTCTGGGGCAACGGCTTCAGCACGATCTCGCACGTGCTGCAGGGCGAGATCCTTTGGCCGTGGGTGGCGGTGATCCTGGTGATGAAGTTCGCGGCGACGCTGCTCAACACCGGCTCGGGCGCGATCGGCGGCATGTTCACGCCGACGCTCTTCGTCGGCGCGACCGCGGGCTTCACGCTCGCCGAACTCGCGGCGACGTGGCTACCGGTCGTATGGGTAGGCGATCCTCGCACGCTTGCCGTGATCGGAATGTCCGCGATGCTGAGCGCCGTCACGCACGCGCCGCTGATGGCGATCGTGATGGTGCTCGAGATGACGAACCAGTTTCACCTGACCGTGCCGATCACGCTCGCGTGCGGGGTCGCGCTGGCGATCAGCATGCAATCGGGCGTACGGCCGATGTACGGGAATCCGATCGAGGCGCGGGGATGAGGGGCGCGAATCCCCTACAGCCTGCCCAGCGCTCCGTTGATCTCGCCCAGCACCCGCCCGAGCAACACCCCGGAAATCCGACCGATGCGCTTCGCAGATTCCGCGGGTACGGTCGCCAGCCTCGCCGTGCGGATCACTGCGTGAGCCGGGGTGCCTGCCACCGCGGAGTCGAGGATCGGTACGTCGCCGCGCCATGCCGGGTCTTCCTGCTTCGTGACGAGCGCAACCCAGAGAAGTCCTCGCGCATGTTCGAGGTCCGACGGCGAAATGACGAGTGCCGTCTGCTTTTCGTCAGCCGAGGCGTCACCCGGAAACGGCGTCTGGACCACGTCACCACGCACGAATTTCGTCATCGATCCTTCCTGGAAGGCGCCGAACGGATCTTCGTCGAACGGTGTGGACTCGCCCCGGCGATGATCCCGCTGCAGTCTACGATCTCGTAGGCGATCTCGTTTCCCGTCTGCGATGGTAAGGAATTTCCCGTCTCGAATCGAATCCCGCCCGGAAACCTGGGCGATCGGCGATGTCCAGGGCTGCCTCGACAGCCTCCTCGCCCTTTTGCCGCAGCTTCCCTCCGATGCGCGCCTGTGGCTCGTGGGGGATCTCGTCAACCGCGGCCCGCGCTCGCTCGACGCACTGCGCTGGGCGATCGAACAGGGTGAGCGCGTCGTCACCGTGCTCGGCAACCACGACCTGCACCTGCTCGCGGTGGCCGCGGGCATCCGGCGCGCGCACCGCACGGACACGCTCGACGAAATCCTCGCCGCGCCCGACCGAGACGCGCTGCTCGATTGGGTGCGAACGCGGCCGCTGGCGCACTTCGACGACGGCTGGCTGATGGTGCACGCAGGCGTCCTGCCGCAATGGAGCGTCGAGCGCACGCTCGAACTGGCCTACGAGGTGCATCGCATGTTGTCTGGCCCGCGCTGGCTCGACTTCCTGCGCGAGATGTACGGCAACGAGCCGGCGACGTGGTCCGATTCGCTGCGCGGCAACGACCGGCTGCGCGTGATCGTCAACGCGCTCACGCGGATCCGCTTCTGCACGGCGAACGGGCGGATGGAGTTCGCTGCAAAGGAAGGCATGGAGACCGCGCCCGCGGGCTACCTGCCCTGGTTCGATGTACCTGGACGCGCCAGCGCCGGCACGCCGATCGTCTTCGGGCATTGGGCCGCGCTCGGTTGGCTCGATCGGCCGAATCTGCTGTCGATCGATACCGGGTGCGTGTGGGGGAGGGAGTTGACGGCGGTGCGGCTGCAGGATCGGCGGGCGGTGAGTGTGGGTTGTTCGGAGACGTGATCGACGGGCTCCTGGAATGTTTCTCGATTGTTTGTGCTAAAGGCAACAAGGACCGCTCGTGTCGGGCCTGTTGGCCGCTTGCTTGATGCCAGCGATTCACAACCCTACTGCAAGGGTAGAGAATGCCAGCGCCTCGAAAACCAACCGCTGAATACGGAATCACGGCGCATGCGAATGGAAGCGATACCCGTCCAACAACAGCAGGAGGAATTGAACCTCGTCGATCTGTTCCAGATCTGCATTCGGCGCCGGCGCCTGATCATGGGAGTGATCGCGGCATGCCTGCTCATCGGTATCGCCGCAATCGTTCTGATGACTCCTCGCTATGAAGTCGAGGTCCGCATCGATCGCCCGTACGAGAACGAGGTGGCGTTGCTCAACCTCGGCCGCACCTCGGCGACCGGTCTCCGCTCGTTCAGCAGCGAGCAGGTATTCGGCTACTTTACGCGGGAAGTGCTTTCCGGGCATGCCTTCGAACGCTTCTTCCGGGAGCTTTACCTGCCTTCGCTGAGCGAGGAGCAGCGACAAGCCCCTGAGGCGCACCTGCTCAAGGCAGCACAAAAGTTTCTGGCAGTGAAGCCACCCGACGAACGACGCAAGGGTCAGTTGCCGCTGTACTCGGTTACGCTCGCTGCAGACGATCCGGACAAGGCCGTCCAGTGGATGACCGGGTTTCTCGAACGAGCAGCGCACGACGCCAAACAGAAGCTCATCGCAGATGCTCGAGCCGGTCTCGAAGTGACGATGCACAATGCACAGAGGGATCTCGACGAGCTTCGGCTGACGGCGCAGCGCAAGCGTCTCGACCGGGCGCAGCGACTGACGGAAGCGCTCGTTGTGGCGAACGCAGTCGGTTTGCGTGACCCGCAGGTCACTGCGGTGCGCCCTCCGAGTTCCGACCAGATGAGTCCGTTCATGGACGGCAGCTCTCTCTATGCTCGGGGAGCGAAGTCGCTGTCCGCCGAACTGGGGGTGCTGGAGGATCGGGTGGACGATGATGCCTTCATCTCCGGGCTTCGGGATACCGAGTCGAAGCTGCGACTGTGGGAGGCCGTGCTCCAAAGCGACGTCGGGAAATTCGACGTATATCGGCTAGATGGGGAAATCGTTACACCCGTTGACCCGGTGAAGCCGAAGAAAGGGTTGGTGCTGGCGCTAGCGCTGACACTCGGTGCGATCGGCGGCGTGCTCCTCGCCTTCATCGTGGAGGCCATCTCGAATTCGCGTGCGAAGCTTCCGCCGCCACGGGCTTCCGCGGAATATCGCGTGCTGCCACCGGAGCGAGGTCTTCGAACCAATCGAGCGGAGGCTGTCACATGAGAAAAGACCGCGCCGGGTAAGCGAGGTCGATCTCTCACGGCCTCCCGATCGACTCGTACCGAAACCCCGCGGCCCGCACCATCTGCGGATCGTACAGGTTGCGCCCGTCGATCAGCACCGGCTGGCGCATCCGCTCGCGCAGTCGCCGGAAATCCGGACTGCGAAACTCGCGCCACTCGGTGACGACGAAGAGCACGTCGGCACCGTCGGCCGCAAGGTAGGGGTCGTCGATCGCTTCGAAGCCGCTGCGATGCGCGAGCGCTGCGCGCATGTTCTGCGCCGCTTCCGGGTCGTAGCCCTTCACCGTCGCGCCCGCACCGAGCAGGCTCTCGATCAGTACCTGGCTCGGCGCCTCGCGTATGTCGTCGGTGTCGGGCTTGAACGCCAGGCCCCACACGGCCGCACGCAGCCCTTTCAGCTTGCCGTCGAAGACCTGCTGCGCCTTCGCGAACAGCACGTGCTTCTGCCGCTCGTTCACGTCGAAGGCCGCCTGCACGATCGTTAGTGCCGATTCGTACTCGCCGCTCGTGCGCAGCAGCGCGCGAAGGTCCTTCGGGAAGCACGAGCCGCCGAAGCCTGCGCCCGGATAGAGGAAGCTCGCGCCGATCCGGCTGTCGCTGCCGATGCCGCGACGCACGTCCTCGACGTCGGCGCCGAGCCGCTCGGCGAGCGCGGCGAGCTCGTTCATGAACGAGATGCGCACGGCGAGCATCGTGTTCGCCGCGTACTTCGTCAGCTCGGCAGAGCGCTCGCTCATCACGACGAGCTTCTCGTGGTTGCGCGAGAACGGCGCGTACAGGTTGCGCATGACGTCGATCGCGCGCTCGTCGCTCGAACCGATGACGATGCGATCCGGACGCATGAAATCGCCGATCGCCGCCCCCTCCTTCAGGAACTCGGGATTCGAGACGACGGCGTAGTCGACGCGGACGCCACGTCGCTGGAGCTCTGCGTCGATCGCCTGGCGAACGCGATCGGCGGTGCCCACCGGCACCGTGCTCTTGTCGACAACGACGACCGGTTCCTCGATCAGCGACCCGATCGTGCGCGCGACGGCGAGCACATGGGAGAGGTCGGCCGTGCCGTCCTCGTTCGGCGGCGTGCCCACCGCGATGAAGATCACCTCGGCGTCCGCGATCGCCTCGCTGGCTTCGGTGGTGAATCGGATGCGGCCGCGCTGGGCGCCGCGCACGATCATCTCCGACAGGCCCGGTTCGTGGATCGGCACTTCCCCGCGGCGCAACCGCTCGACGCGCGCAGCGTCGACGTCCACGCAGGCGACGTGGTTGCCCATCTCCGCAAAACACGCGGCAGTGACCAGGCCGACGTAGCCGGCTCCGAAAACGGCGAGTCTCATTCGTTCAGTTCAGTCGTTCAGTCGATGCGATGGTACTGGCGAAACCAGTCGACGAAGGCGCGAAGCCCCTTCTCCAGCGGCGTGTTCGGCGTGTAGCCCGTCATGCGGGCGAGCTTGGTCGTGTCGGAATAGGTGCGTTCGACGTCGCCCGGCTGCATGCCGAGCTCGTTCCTCTGCGCACGTCGTCCGGTGATGCGTTCGAGCAGCGCAAGCAGCTCGTTCACGCTCACCGGGTCACTGCGTCCGAGGTTGACTACTTCGAACGGCGCCCAGCTCGTATCGGGAACGATCGCGTTCCAGTCATCAGGGTCGGTGGAGCTGATTGCAGCGCGCGGTGCGTCGAGCAGGCGCAACGTGGCTTCGACCGCGTCGTCGACGTAGGTGAAGTCTCGGGACAGCACGCCGCCGGCGTAGACATCGATCGGCTTGTCGCGGAGCAGCGCGTCGGCGAACTTCCAGATCGCCATGTCGGGCCGTCCCCACGGTCCGTACACGGTGAAGTAGCGCAGCGCCGTCACCGGCAACGCGAACAGGTGCGCGTAGCTATGCGCCATCAGCTCGTTCGCGCGCTTGGTCGCCGCATAGAAGCTCACCGGGTGGTCGACCGCGTCGCCCTCCGAGAACGGCAGCTCGCGGTTCGCGCCGTAGACGCTCGAGCTGCTGGCGAAGACCAGGTGGCGCACTTCGAGGCGCCGGCACGCTTCGAGGATGACGGTAGTGCCGGTAAGGTTGCTGTCCGAGTACGCCATCGGGTTGGTCAGCGCGTAACGTACGCCGGCCTGCGCGGCCAGGTGCACGACGCGTTGCGGGCGGTGGCGGTCGAAGAGCGCATCGATGGCCCCACGATCGGCGACGTCGGCCTCGTGGAACGTGAACTGCTCGTGCACGCGCAATTGCTCGAGGCGCGCGCGCTTGAGCGCGGGGTCGTAGTACGCGTTCAGGTTGTCGACGCCGACGACGGCCTCGTCGCGCTCGAGCAGGCGACGAGCGACGTGCATGCCGATGAAGCCAGCTGCGCCGGTGAGGAGGACGGGGGCCGTCATGCCGTGGCCGCGGCGCGAGGATGGATCGTGCGCTGGAGCAGCGCGGTCATCGGCTCGTTACAGATGCGCTCCGGAAGCCGGGCTGCAAATGCCACCCGTCGCGATCCGCCGCAGCGGCGAACCTGGTTGCCGCTGGAACTCATCTCTGATCCCTCCGCTCGTACGCGACCCTCCCCTCCACCACCGTCGCCCGCACGCGCCCCAGCACCTCGTACCCCAGATACGGCGTGTGCTGGCTCTGGCTGAGCAGCGTCTCGCGCGAAACCTTCCAGTGCGCGTCTGGGTCAAACACGCACAGATCCGCCGGCATGCCGACCGCGACGCTCCCCGCGACTTCTCCGATGCCGAGCACCGAAGCCGAGCGCTGCGTGATCTTCGCGAGCGCGGCACACAGGTCGGTCTTCGTCTCGCTCGCCCACTTCAAGGTCAGCGGCAGCAGCAGCTCGAGCGCAGTTACGCCCGGCTCGGCTTCGGCGAAGGGCAGCTGCTTCGCGTCGTCGTCCACTGGCGTGTGGTCGGAGCAGATCGCGTCGATCGTTCCATCGGCGAGCGCCGCGCGGATCGCGTCGCGATCGGCTGCCGCGCGAAACGGCGGATCGACGCGCAGGTGGCTGTCGAAGTGGCCGATGTCGACGTCGATCAGGTGCACGTGATGCACGGCAACGTCGGCCGTCACCGGCAGCGCCTCCGCCTTCGCGCGCCGCACGAGCGCGAGGCCGGCCGCCGACGAGAGCCTGCACAGATGCACGCGACAACCGGTGTCGCGCACGAGATCGAGGATCGTATGGATCGCGATCGTCTCGGCGACCACCGGAATGCCGGAAAGCCCGAGCCGCGCGGCGACGACGCCCGCGTGCGCCACTCCGCCGCGCGCGAGGTGCGGGTCCTGCGGCTGCAGCCACACCGTGTAGCCGAAGGTGTTCGCGTACTGCATCGCGCGCTGCAGCACCTGCGTGTCGAGCACCGGCGCGAGCGCCTGCGAGAAACCGACGCAGCCGGCCTCGGCGAGTTGCGCCATCTCGGTGATCACCTCGCCCGCCAGCCGCACGGTGAGCGCGCCGAGCGGGTAGAGATGCGCGAGGTCGAGTCCGCGCGCGCGATGTTTCAACATCTCGACGAGGCCCGGTTCATCGAGCGGCGGATCGGTGTCGGGCGGGCACGACAGCGACGTGACGCCGCCGGCCACCGCGGCGTGCATCTCCGACTCGAGCGTCGCGCGATATTCGAAGCCGGGCTCGCGCAGACGCGCCGCCAGGTCGACGAGGCCCGGCGCAACGACGAGGCCTTGCGCATCGATCGTGCGCTGTGCGCGGAACGCTTCGGGCGGCGCACCGATGGCGACGATGCGCCCGTCAGCGACGTGCACGTCGGCGACGCGATCGAAGCCCGACGCGGGGTCGATCACGCGAGCGCCGACGATCGAGATCCGTGGCGCGCTCATGCCTGCGACTGCCCGAGAAGGCTCATCACCGCCATCCGCACGGCGATGCCGAAAGTGACCTGATCGAGGATCACCGATTGCGGACCGTCGGCCACCGCCGACTCGATCTCGACGCCGCGATTCATCGGCCCCGGATGCATGACGATGCAATCGGGCGCGGCGAGCGCGAGCTTCTCCTGCGTCAGGCCGTAGTGCTTGAAGTACTCCTGCGCCGACGGCAACAGCGCGCCGCGCATCCGCTCGTTCTGCAGCCGCAGCATGATGACGGCATCGACGCCGCGCAGTCCTTCGCGCATGTCCGTGTACACCTTCAGCCCGAGATCCTCGAGGCCTCCGGGCAGCAGCGTGCGAGGTCCGATCGCGCGCACCTCGGGAACGCCCAGCGTGGTGAGCGCGTGGATGTCGGAACGCGCGACGCGCGAATGCAGGATGTCGCCGACGATGGCCACTCTCAGCTGGGTGAGGTCACCCTTGAAGTGGCGGATCGTGTACATGTCGAGCAGCCCCTGCGTGGGGTGCGCGTGACGTCCGTCGCCGGCGTTGATCACGTTCACGTGCGGAGCGTGACCGCGCATGCGCTCGATGTGCTGCGCGATGAGGTACGGCGCGCCGCTCTCGGCGTGCCGCACGACGAACATGTCGGCGTGCATCGCCATCAGGTTGTCGATCGTGTCGAGCAGCGATTCGCCCTTCGACGTCGACGACGTGTTGATGTTCAGGTTGATGACGTCGGCCGACAGGCGCTTGGCGGCGATCTCGAATGTGGTGCGCGTGCGCGTCGAGTTCTCGAAGAACAGGTTGAACACCGACTTGCCGCGCAGCAGCGGCACCTTCTTCACCTCGCGCGCCGACACGCCGACGAAGCTGGCCGCGGTGTCGAGAATGTGATGGATCAGTTCACGCGGCAGCCCTTCGGTCGTCAGCAGGTGCCGCAGCTCGCCTTTTTCGTTCAGTTGCGGGTGGCGCATCGGCATGTGCGTCACTCGATCCGGAGCGAGAAACGGCCCTGCCCGTCGCGCGCGAACGCATAATTGCGCGGCGCCGCCAGCGGCTGCACGTCGCCGCAGTAGCGCGCCTCGATCGGCAGCTCGCGCCCGCCGCGGTCGAGCAGCACGGCGAGCTCGATGCGCGCCGGGCGACCGTAGTCGAAGAGCTCGTTCATCGCGGCCCGCACCGTTCGGCCGGTGAACAGGATGTCGTCGACGAGCACGATGTCGGCTCCGTCGACCTCGAACGGCAGCTCGGTGCCCTTCATCTCGCCCGGCAGGCCTCGACGACCGTAGTCGTCACGGTGGAAGGCGCTGGACAACAAGCCGAGTGGCCGTTCGAGACCGAGGTCGGCATGCAGCCGCTCAGCGATCCACGCCCCTCCGCTGTGGATGCCGATCAGCGACACGTCGCGACCGGCAACGCCGTCGCGTACGGCGCTCAGCAGCCGCGCGTAGAGCACTTCGGCATCGGGAATCGCATTCATCCGGGAAGACGGGCGGGGTCAGCAATGGGACAGGTATTGTCGCAGGATTATCGCGGCGGCTTCGGCATCGTCGGCGCCACGCCGTCCGCGAGCGGCGAGCGAGGCCGCGGCTTCGATGCTCGAGCCGCTCTCGTCGACGAACTCGACCGGCAGGCGAAACCGACCAGCGAGCTGCCGCGCGAAACGCTCGCAGCGGGCCGCGGTCTCGCGCACATTCGAGCCGTCTGCGCCTCGTTCGCCGGCGTCGCTTCCCTGCGCGCCGTCAGCGCCGGAGGCATCGTTGCCCGCGGGCACTGCTGGCCGGCCGACCACCAGCACGTCGGGCCGCCACTCGTCGATTAGCGACGCGATCGCCCTCCAGCGCCGGTCGAGCGGCTCCGCATCGACGACCGTGAGCGCCTCGGCGGTTTGCGTCACGGTGTTCCCTACGGCGACGCCGATGCGCAACCGCCCGAAATCGAATCCGAGCAGCCGCTGTGGCAACTCAGGCGTGTCCAGCCGACATCGACAGGAAGGCGGGATCGATTCCGAGAAGGCGATACGCGCCGGGCAGCCGTTCCTCGATCGGCGTATCGAAGATCAACTCGCTGGCGGCCGGAACGGTGAGCCACGAGTTGCGCCCGATCTCTTCCTCGAGCTGGCCCGGCCCCCAGCCGGCGTAGCCGAGGGTGACGATCATCCGCCGCGGCCCGGCGCCTTCGGCGACCGCTTCGAGCACGTCCTTCGACGACGTGAGGCCCAGTCCGTCGCCGACGGTGACCGTGGAGTTCCACTCGCCGACCGGCTCGTGCAGCACGAAGCCTCGATCCATCTGCACCGGGCCCCCGAACAATACCGGCGACGAGGCGAGCGGCGCGATCTCGAGCTTCAGGTCGATGCGCTCGAACAGCGTGGCGAGGTCGATCTGCATCGGACGGTTGATGACCAGGCCGAGCGCGCCCTTCGGGCTGTGCTCGGCGATGAACACCACCGCGCCGCCGAAGTTCGAGTCGCTCAGGCTCGGCATCGCGATCAGGAACTGGTTGGTGAAATCGGCGCTTGCGCTCTCGGCCATGACCCGATTGTAAAGAGGTGCTCCGGACGGCACAACGAAAGGCGGCAATCCGCTCCGGCTTACGACACCTGCGCGCGCGACTTGCGCTCCTGCACGAAGCCGGCCACGTGCGCGAGCAATTCGTCGTCCCGATACGGCTTGCCGAGATACACGTTCACGCCGAGCGACAGCGCGTGATTGCGATGCTTGTCGGCCATCCGCGACGTGATCATGACGATCGGGATGTCATGCAGGTGCTCGTCGGCTCGCACGTTGCGGGTGAGATCGAAGCCGTCCATGCGCGGCATCTCGATATCGACGAGCATGACGTCGGGCTGTCGATCCTGCAGTTGTCGCATGGCGTCGATACCGTCCTTCGCCAGCATGACCTCGTAGCCTTCGCGCACGAGGAGGCGCTGCGTGACCTTGCGCACGGTGAGCGAGTCGTCGACCACCATCACGGTGGGCGGCGCATCGGCGAGCGCGCTTCGGCCGCTGCCCGCAGGACGCTCGACCCACAGGTCGCCCAGCACCTGTTGCGCAAGCCGCGCGGCATTCAGGATCAGGACGATCTCGCCGTCGCCGAGCACCGTCGCGCCGCCGATGCCGGGCACGCGAGCAACCTGCGAACCGACGTTCTTGACGACGACTTCCTGGTTTCGGCTGACCGCATCGACATGCATCGCCAGCCGAAGGGAGCCGGATCGCACGACGACCAGCGGCGACAGGTGCTGCGCCAGCGGGCGCCGATCGTCCAGCCCGACGAGCGCGCCCAGGTAGTGCACCGGCACGCGCGCGCCCTGCCATTCGATCGAGCCGTCGTCGTACGCGGCCGCCAGCGCCTGCGGCTTGAGCTGCAGCACCTGCTCGACACTCGACGACGGAATCGCGTAGCGCGTCTCCCCGATCGTGACCACGACTACCTGCGCGAGCGCCAGCGTGAGCGGAAGATGGACGGCGAAGCGTGTACCCCTACCGGCCTGCGAATCGATGTCGATGCGACCGCCCAGGCCCTGCACCTCGGAACGCACGACGTCGGCGCCCACGCCGCGGCCGGCGAGCTCGGTGACCTCGCTCGCCGTCGAAAAGCCCGGCGCGAAGATCAGCTCGGCGAGCTCGCGCTCGGCAGGCTGCGCGCCCGAGTCGACGAGTCCGATCGAGCGCGCGCGCTCGAGGATCTTCGCGTAGTCGAGCCCGCGTCCGTCGTCGGAGAAGAGCAGCACGACCTCGTTGCCCTCCTGGCGCACTTCGACGCGGATCTCGCCGGTCTCCGGTTTGCCGCCCGCGAGCCGCTCGGCCGTCGCTTCGATGCCGTGCGCCACCGCGTTGCGCAACAGGTGCTCGATCGGCGCCACCATCCGCTCGAGCACGCCGCGGTCGATCTCGACCGACGCGCCGCGCATGTCCAGCGAAACCCGCTTGCCGGCGTCCTTCGCCGCCTGGCGAACGACGCGGTACAGCCGATCGGAAATCGTGCCGAACTGAACCATGCGCATGCGCATCAGGTTCTGCTGCAGGTCGCGCAGCACCTGCGAGTGGCGCAGCATGTCCTCCGAGGCGACGTCGAGACTGCGCATCGCGTTCGTCTGCACGGTGGCGACGTCGTTCACCGACTCGGCCAGCATCCGCGTCAGTTCCTGGAAGCGCGTGTAGCGATCGAACTCGAGCGGATCGAACTCCGCCCTCGTCTCCTTCTGGTGCGCGATGCGTGTCTGGATCTGCGACTCGGCCTGGATCTCGACCTCACGCAGTTGCGCGTGCAGTCGGGAAACGTTCTCGGTCAGATCCTGCAGCGCCTGTCGCATCGCGCCGAGTTCGTTCTCGAGGCGTGCTCGCGCGATCGACACTTCACCCGATTCGTTGACCGCGCGCTCGAGCAGATCGGAGCGAACGCGAACGAGCGACGAGGCGGCAAGCGCTGGGATCCTCGGTGCAGTGCGTCGCTCGCCGGTCGCAGGCGCCGGCGCCTGGGACTGCACGACCTCCTCCGGAGCACCCTCGGCGTCTTGCGTCGCATCGACCTCGATCGTGTCGACCGCGGGCTCCACCGGGGGCGGCGCGTCGACCGGCGCAGCCGGCACTCCGCGATCGCGAATCGCCTCGAACAGGGCGACGACCGCGTCGTGATCCGTCACCAGCTCATCGATCAGCGCATGAGGCACGACGGTGAGCACGCTCGCCGCCTCGATGCGCGTTTCCATCTCGTGCACGCGCTGCCCGAGCGTCATCGCACCGGCCATCCGCGCGCTTCCCTTGACCGTGTGCAGGTCACGCATCAGCTGCTGCGGCAGCGATCGATCGTCGGGCGTCGCCTGCCAGCTGCGCAGGTTCTCGCCAATGCGCGGCAGCTGGTCGCTCGCCTCCTCGACGAAGATCGGCAGCAGGTCGGCGTCGAGCTCCTCGTCGGGAAGGACCGCGACGACCGGCTGCACGCGCGCCGCTCGCGGATCCCAACGCATGGCAAGCGAGTGCGCGAGCGCCAGCGCATCGGGTTCCGGACGCGGGTCGTGTCCGGCAGCGAACTGGTGCAGCATCGCGCGCACGCAATTGACCGCCTGCACGTAGTCGTCGAGATCCGCGGGCGCGACCGCGCGCGCCTGCGCTCGCTGGCGCAACAGGAAGGTCTCGAGCTGTTCGGCGACCCCGTGCACTTCGTCCAGCTGCACGAGCGCCGCGCTGCCCTTGAGCGAATGCATCGCGCGCTGCGCCGCTTCGGTCGCGCTGCGCTCGGGCTGCAGCGCCCAGTCGGCCGCGTCGGCGCCGAGCGAAGTGACGATATCGTCGGCTTCGGAAAGGAAGATCTCGTACAGCGTGCGGCTGATCGAGCGATCGCCGATGAGGACCTCATCGGCGGGAGACTCGGCGGCTTCGATGATCTCGGCGGCATCGAGCGACTCCGCTGTTTCCGGCGCCTCGCGCGCTTCGAGTCTCTCCTCGCCGCGCGCTTCGAACTCATGCGGCAGCACCTCGTCCAACTGCGGCGGCAGGACCGCGTCGGCCTCGCGCCCGTCCCGCAACGCCGTCGCCGCCTCGACTACGGGGGCCGGATCGATCGGCGACCCGGCATCGGATTCCAGCGCTTCGACCCATCGAACAAAACGAGCGTGCGCCGCGTCGATCAAGCCAAGCAGCGCCGCATTCGCCGGTCGCTCTTCTGCAAGCCACAGGTTCAGTACCTGCTCCATCGCCCAGCCCGCATCGCCGAACGCGGCCAGCCCGACCATTCGGCTCGAACCCTTCAGCGTATGAAACCCGCGGCGAATCGTGGTCAGCAACGCCACGTCCTGCGGCGCAACGCGAGAACCCGACGACGCTTCGGCGATCGCCGCGAGCACTTCCCGTGCCTCGCCCAGGAAGATCTCGAGCAGTTCGCGATCGACGTCGTCGTCCGATTGCTGCGGTTCGGCAATCGGTGCAGGCACGGCGGCGGGCACCGGCTCGCCGGCGAGTTTCGCCACCGCCGCTCGCAACGCGGAACCGTCGGCATCATCCGGGACGTCGAGGCAGGCGATTGCGTCGCCGGCGCGCGCCTTCAGCGCTGCATCGTCGGCGAAATGCGCATCGTCGCGCACCTTCGCGAGCGTGCGACGCAGTGCGTCGCGAGTGGCGGCGTCGGCCGGGCGTCCGGCGAGCGCCGCGGCGAGTTCCAGGGCCTGCCGCGTGTGCTGCGCGAGCAACGACTCGGCCGTCGCGTCTACCTCGACGATCGCCGTGCGCGGATCGGCGCGCGCCTCGTCGAGCACCGCATCGAAGCGCCCGCTTTGCGCGTCGAAGGCGAAGCTCGCTCCGCTGCGATTGGCCTGCTGCAGGCGCTCGACGAAGAAACCGAGTGCGCCGATGCTGTCGGCCAGATTCTGGCAGGCATCCGCGGCAGGTGCATTCTGCCCGCGCGCGAACTCGTCTACTTTCGCCGCCGCCGCGTTCGACGCCGCCGCGGCCTCTTCGTGCCCGAGCAGCGCAAGCGCCCCAGCCACCTGGCGAACCTGCTGCGCGGTGACCGCGAGATCGGCGCGCTGCGAGCCATCGCGGAAGAATGCGTCGAGCGTCTGCTCGGCCGAGCGCAGGTTGTCCTGCACCTCGGCGATGAACGTCGACATCGTGAGCCGCTCCTGCGCGGCGCGACTGATGTCGCCGAGCCATTGCGGCATCTGTTCGGCGGGCGGCCTTCCCGCACAGCACTGCAGCACGCGCTCGGCCATCTCGCCGGCGCGCGCATCATGATTGCCGCGTCCCTTGAGCCCGCGCTCGAAAATCTGCTCGGCGAAGAGCAGCGCCGAGGCCACCTCCAGCGCGAGCGGCTCCGGCGGAACCGACTTGCCCAATGCGAGCACGCGGGTCGCCTCGCCGAACGCGCCGGCGAGCGCCTGCACGCCGGGGAACGGAAACTTCGCACTCGCCGAGCGCAGCGCCGCGATTTCCTGCGTGAACGACGAGAGCGCCGATGCGCCGCCCGCCGACAGCTTCTCCCAGCCGAGCTTCGCGCGAGCGATCGCCTCCTGGGCAACGCGAACCGCCTGAGCGTCGATGCGACCAAAGCGCGGCGTCGCATAGTCGGGCGGAACGCTACCCTGCAAGCCGAATGCGCGCCGCACTTCGGCCAGCAACAACGAGCCGGCGCTGCGCGTTTCGTCGGCGCCGGCCAGCGCGAACAGCGTGTCCTTCATCAGCCGATCGGCAACCAGTGCTCCGTCGGTCAACGAGCGGCGCAACTGCAGGTTCAATCGCGCGAGCAGCCGCTTGCCGTAGACGTCGAGTGAGAGTGCACCGTCACGCAGCGCCTCGAAATAGGCGAGCGCGACCTTCCAGAAGGTCGGGTGGGCAGCGCCGATCTGCGACGCGCCGATCGTTGCCACCGATGCGTGCAGCGCGGCGAGGCCGGCACTGTCGAGCGGATCGCGCAGCACCGACAGCAGGCCGCGCTCGAACGACACCCTTACTGCAGTCAGCTCGGCTGCATCACGCTTCCGCGCCACGCCTTCGGCGACGACGAGCTGCGCGCGTACCGGCACGACGAAAAGATCCGCCGGATGGATGCGCTCGGCTTCGCGCAGCTGCAGAAGCGACGCGTAGTACGGAAACAGATAAAGAGGCTGCTGCGACTCGCCGAGCACGAGTTCGTCGAGATACTCGAGGATTGCCACGAAGGTGCGCGCGACCGCGTCGAGCATCGCGTCGTCGAGCGCGAGTTGCCCGCGCGATACGCGCTCCAGCACCGTTTCGGCTTCGCCGGTAACGGTGGTTACCCCGGCGAGATCGACGATCGACAGTGCGCCGTGCGCCTGATGCAAGGCCGAACGTGCAGCCGCTAGCTTCGGGCTGCCGGCAACCGCGCCGCTGCCCTCCTGCAAGGCGGCCCGCAGCTCGCGCTCGCATCCGGCGAGCGATTCACGAATCTCGCCGATGCACCACGACAACGCCGACAGATCGGCGGCTTCCAGGCTTTCGTTGCGTTGTGCGTCGGTCATCGGCGGTACTTCCGGTTCACGCTACCTTGAATCGCACGACCGAGCTCTTCAGCTCGAGCGCAAGCTCGGACAGCTGACGAATCGAGCCCGCAGTGTGCAGCGTTCCCTCGCTGGTCTGCTCGGTGACGAGCAGGATGCGCTGGATCGACTGCGCGACGTTGCCGGCCGACGACGCCTGGCGCGAAGTGCTCGCCGAGAAGTCCTCGATCAGTTCGGCGAGCAGCGTCGAAACGCGACCGATCTCGCCGAGCGCGCGCCCCGCCTCGTCGGACAGCCGCGCACCTTCCACCACACCCTGCGTGCTGCGCTCCATCGCCGCGACGGCGTCCTGCGTGTCGGTCTGGATCCCGCGGATCAGCGCCGAGATCTGGCGCGTCGCCTCGGCCGAGCGCTCGGCCAGGCGCTGCACCTCCTCGGCAACGACGGTGAAGCCGCGACCGGCCTCGCCGGCCGACGCTGCCTGGATCGCCGCGTTCAGCGCGAGCACGTTCGTCTGCTCGGTGATGTCGGAGATCAGCTCGACGATCTCACCGATTTCCTGCGACGACTCGCCCAGCCGCTTGATCCGCTTGGCCGTGTCCTGGATCTGGTCGCGAATGCCGTTCATGCCGGCGATCGCGTTGTCCACCGCACGCGAACCTTCCTCGGAGGCACCCAGCGATTGACGCGCCACCTTCACCGACTCCGCCGCGCGCGTGGACACCTCGTTGATCTGGCGCGCCATGCGCAGCACCGCCTCGCCGGTGTCTCGGATCTCGCGCGACTGCTGCTCGCTCGCCGCCTGCAGGCTCGTTGACGTGACCTGCGCGCGCGTCGAAGCTTCATTCACCTGGTCCGCCGTGCGGTTGATGCGGCCGACGATGCTGCGCAGCTCCTCGATCGTGTAGTTCACCGAGTCGGCGATCGCACCGGTGATGTCCTCCGACACCGTCGCCTGCACGGTGAGGTCGCCGTCGGCCACCTCCTGCAACTCGTTCATCAGACGAAGGATAGCGGCCTGGTTCTGGTCGTTCGCCGCCTTCGCCTGCTGCTCCTGGCGTCGAGCCGCCGCTTCGTGGCGTTCCGCTTCGGTCGCGCGCTGTTCGCTTTCCGACAGGAACGCGCGGAACAGGCCGTACAGCGCGAGCAGCGCGATCACGCCGAACACCGCCGCGCCAACCACATACCAGTAGCGAAGCGCGTCGCGCGATTGCAGCTTCGTGCGGATCGACTCGAGCAGGACCTGCACGACCTCGCTGTCCTCGAACACGTGCCGCTCGGCCTGCCGCGCCTGCTGCAGGCGGGGCATGCTGGCGAGAATGCCCGAGACCTGCGGCGCCACGCCGGTCACCGACTGCTTCAGCGAAGTCAGCGTGCGGCGCACCTCGGGATCGCTCACTGCCGCGATCCGCGCGCGCTCGTTGCCGTCGAGCAGCGCGTCGGTGAGTTCGCCCAGATCGATCACCGCCTGGCGCAGGCGCATCTCGATCGAGCGATCGGGCGCGCCGGCGAGGATGAGTTCGTTGACGTCCTTGGCCATCGCCTGCGTGAGCGCGACCAGTTCGCCCGCAGCGGCCACCTCGCGCACGTTCGCGCCGGCGCGCAGCCGGTTCGCGAGGATCGCCTGTGCGTCGCGCATCATCTGCGGCTCGAATCGCATCACGTCGCGGCGCATGCCGTTGAGCGACTGCAACAGCAAATCCTGGTTCAGGATCACCGTCGCCGCGAGATCGGACTTCGACCAGACGAGCGTCAGCGTGCGGAGGTCTGCTTCCACGTTCGACGGCACCGGCCGCTCTTCGCCGTCGCCGCGCGCGAGCGTGGCCAGGGCACGGCTCATCGCTCTTCGGCTGTCGCTCAGCTGCCCGAACGCGATCGGATCGCCGGCGATCGCCTGCGAGGCCGACTTGGCCGCGCGCTGCGACTGCATCAGCGCATCGCCCAACTGGCGAAACCAGTGCGAAGCGTCGGTGGCCTGGCGGGCATCGAGCTGCAGCAGGAAGAATGCGACGAGCAGCGACAGCAGCAGCGTCGGCAGCCAGACCTGCATCTGCCGGCGAAACGGCATCGCGCCGATGAACGGGATGCGGAAGCGATCACGCGGCGCGGCGACGGGAGCGAGGCCGGAAACAAACTCGTCCGGGTATGCAGGCGCCGGCGAAACCGGAGGGCGCTCGACGATCCGCGTAACGGGACGCCCGACGGGCGCCGGCCGGCTCGCGGGCGCTGATTGCGCGACCGATGCCGGTTGCATCGCAGGCGCCGGGCGCGCAGCAGGCGCGGGCGGCGCGACAGGCGACTCGGACAGCAGATCTTCGATGATCGCCGTGTCCGGCCCTCCTGCCGCCTGGGGTCGGGGTTGCCGCTGCAGGAAACTCGGAAATCTCGTGGCGATGCTCATCTTCTTGTCTCCACCGATCGGTTCATCGATTCACGGCGAGGAATCGCTCGTCGCCCGCCAACTCCTCGAGCCGCAACTCGGTCCATCGGCGGCCTTCGTCGTCGAGCCAGTGGCGGCCCAGCCAGTCCGGCTCGGACGCGGCGTCTTCCGATTCGGTCTCGGTCAGCGTCGCGTCGTTCTGCAGCCCGAGCATCCGATCGACGACGATCGCGGCCTGCAGGCCCAGGCGCGGCGCGAACGCGAGCAGTCGCGACGACTTCGTCAACGAGGTGGCGTCGCGGCCTTCGAAGCGTGCGAGATCGGAGACGCCGTACAGCGAACCGCGCAAGTTCACCAGCCCGCGGAACCATTCGTGCGTGAGCGGCACCGGCGTGATCTCGCCGGGCAGCGCGACAATCTCGCCAACCTCAGACAGTCCGACCAGCAGGTTGCGATCGCCGACCTGCACGCCGAGACGCGCCGACTGCGGCGGCGCCAACGCGGCCTGGCGCAGCCGCTCGGAGAGCCGCACCTGAAATTCGCGCAGGTTCTTGCCGCTGGCCATGGTCAATGCGCCAGGTCGGCCACCCGGGCAAGCAACTCCTCGGGCTTCACCGGTTTGACCAGATACTCGCGCGCGCCCTGGCGCAGGCCCCAGATCCGATCGGTCTCGTTGCCCTTGCTCGTGCACAGGATGATCGGGATCGACTGGGTATCGGGATCGCGCGACAACGCGCGGGTGACCTGGAAGCCGTTCTGCCCCGGCATGACGACGTCGAGCACGACGAGCGACGGGCGCTCGATCTTCACCTTCGCCATCGCTTCCTGGCCGTTCTCGGCGGTGATCACCTTGTAGCCCTTCTTCGACAGAAGATCGGCGAGGAAGTGGCGTTCGGTTGGTGAATCGTCGACGACGAGGATCTTGTATGTGGCCATGGCGAACCTTGAGGCGTACTCGGAGGGTTGAAGAGAGGTCAGGAAGCGGCGACACCGGCGGCGAGAGCGGGCGCATTCGAACCGCGCGCGTGCTCTCCGGCCGCGCGCAGCAGCGCGTCCTTCGTGAAGGGCTTGGTCAGGTACTGGTCGGAGCCGACCATGCGGCCGCGCGCGCGGTCGAACAGACCGTCCTTGCTCGACAGCATCACAACCGGGATCGTGCGAAAGCGGGGGCTCTTCTTGATCAGCGCGCAGGTCTGGTAGCCGTCGAGCCGCGGCATGAGGATGTCGCAGAAGACGAGATCGGGATCGTGGTCGGCGATCTTCGCCAGCGCATCGAAGCCGTCCTCGGCGAGGATGACCTGGCAACCCGCCTGCTTCAGGAAGATCTCGGCACTTCGACGAATCGTGTTGCTGTCGTCGATCACCATCACCTTCACGCCGGTCAGTGCTGCTGCGCTGCTCATCGACAGATCTCCGCCATCTCGAAGGTCTCCTTGCTCGCGACGCATTCGGGGCATGTCCAGTCGCACATCCCCGTGCGGAACGGGACGTCCGACGCGTCGCTCATCGTGATACTCCGGGCTTCCTCGCGGCGTCGGCTCGTGGGGCGACGCTCGTTGTTGGGCCGCCGACGACTGGCAGCGAGGCGATGGTAACTGTCTGAAAATGGTCAGTCGGACCCGCACCGACCAGTGGCGAGGGGGTTGCGATGGACGCGGGCGGGAGGGCCGCCAGCTCTGCAATCCCGAATACGTCAGGAACCCGAACTGGGCGAATCGGCGATTACGGCAAACGGCCAGACCACAGTGCCCGCCGCCCTCCGGGAGCAGATCGGCGCGTGCCGGGCACTCGACGCGTGTGGCATGCGACGCCCGGCGGGCATCATCGTGCGGGCGAAGACGAGGGGCTTCTCGACCTGGCGGGCTCGCTGAAACCGCCACAAAGCAAGCGAGTGCCGATCGGCGCCAATTGCGGTCACGCTCGCGAGTTCGCCTGAGTTCTTCGGTCGAATTACGGATTTGGCAAGGCACCGATATCGTGCGGACGGCCGGGCATCTGCTGTCGGCCAGCGAGCTTTCGTTCGACTCGGGAGCGGCTGTCTACAGGGTGTGCAGGTGCCGAAATGAATCGGGCACGGCTGTGGGATCGACCGCGGTTTTGTATCCTTCTGCCATATGAATCGCAGAACGCAGAAATCGCTCGAGGAAGCCCGCGATGCCGCGGACTTGCACAGACATTCGCGGCTCCCTCGCGGGTTGTACGTACTAACGCCGGAACTCGACGGCGATCGGCTGGAAGATGCGGTCCGCGCTGCCATCCGCGGCGGCGCGACGACGGTTCAATACCGGAACAAGACGCTCGGTTCGGAGCAACGCTTGCGACAGGCGATCAGGCTGCGCGCTGCCTGCCATGCAGCAGGCGCGATTTTCATCGTCAACGATTCGCTGGAACTGGCGCGTAAATCGAACGCGGACGGGATTCATCTGGGGCGCGACGACGTCGACCCGCGCGAGGCACGCGCTGCTCTTGGCAAGCGGGCGATCATCGGCGTCTCATGTTACGACTCGATCGAGCGTGCATTGCAGACACGAGAAGTAGCGGATTACTGCGCGTTCGGCAGCGTCTTTCCGTCCAGCGTGAAGCCTTCGGCAGTGCGGGCGCCGCTCGAGTTGTTCCGGCAGGCGCACGAAGCTGGACTGCATGCAGTGGCGATCGGCGGGATCGATGCAGAAAAAGTAGGCGAAGTAGCTCGCGCGGGCGCAGCAGCCGTAGCGGTGATCACTGCGGTGTTCGGCGAAGCGGGTGACGGCGAGTTCGACGCAAGAGTTATCGAGGACAACGCTCGGCGGATCTCGAAGGCCTTCGAAGCGGACCGGATACGGTGAGACAACACGCAAACTGCTTCACGTGCGGAAGCGCTGCCAATCGCAGCGCGCGCGAGGCAGTGACTACGATTCACCGCGCTCTCGATGGTGCTCGTGACGAGCATCGGCGCCGCTTCCATCGATGGCCAACCTTCGAGCAGTGCTCTCGCGCCGCGACGAAACCGCGACTGCCATCCTCGGCCACAGGACCGCGGATCGTCCAGCGCGTCGGCGAGCATTTGCGCCGCCATTGCCACAGCACCGCAAGACGATGCGCCGCCAGGGCGAGGTCCTTGCGCGCGTTCACCCGAAAGGCGCCTTCGAGCCCGCCGGCGATCGCACCTTGTGCAGCGACTGGCGCGCCGGATCGGGGAGGTTGATCAGCGCGGCACCTTCGGTGCTCGGCAACACTACCTGCTCGACGGCCTGCAGCGAGTACGCAATGAAGGGCAAAGGCTGCAGCGTCACCCCAAGCTGCGGGCGCACGAACGGCCTGTCGGCGCCGCGATGCCCAGAGATGGTCGCGGCGCGCAGCAGGCTGTCACCGACGGGGAGGATGGGACGGCCTGCGACATTGCGAAGGCAGCGGTGTTCCTGGCCTCAGATGATGCGGAGTACATCACCGGACAGAGTCTGGCGATGGATGGGGGTTTGACGTGTCGGGTGGCGTGAGCGGAGGTACCTTTCCACGCTCGGTCACCATCGAACAGTTGCGCTTCGTATCGTTCGAGGTGATCAACTTACGACGACGTTTGACGAACGGCAGGGCGCAAAAAATAAGGGCCGCCCAATGGCGGCCCCTACTCTCAACATCAGCGATCAGGCGCCGGTTCGGCACTCCGCCGGCACGTACTTGTCGACTGATCCAACGCACTTCCACGTGATCGTGCCGTCGGCGTTAACAAGCGGCGTATAAGTCAGCGTAACATCCTTCGCCGCAGGGGTTCCAGTCACTACAACGACTCCCGACGCGCACGTGCTGCTCAGCACGTTCTTGGTGGCCGTGGCAATGTCCGTGACACCGTTGCAGGCCGTAGCATCGAGGAGTCCCGCATTGTTGGCCACGTTCTCGCCGATAGTTGCTTTCATTCCGCTCGCCAGAATCGCAAGCTCGGAGACCCGCGCGCGGACCGTGTAGTCCTGATATGCGGGCAGCGCCACCGCCGCCAAAATCCCGATGATCGCCACGACGATCATCAGTTCGATCAGCGTGAAGCCCTTCTGTACCTGCCTGCGAACCTGAGTCATCTTCATCTCGAACTCCTTAGGTTGATTGAAGTCGGCCGAGTTCGTCGGCTCGTACTCAATGACGCAGGCGTCGTGCCATCGAGAATGATCGGTTCCTACGAGGCGATAAACGGCGAACACCATCTAGCGAGCGTGACATCCGTCACACGAACAACTAGCTCGTTCAGCGTCAGGAGTTTCGCCGCGTTGGCGATTCGATCGGCACGGTCTCATGAATGACGCACAACGTCAGTCGCGAGTGACGCTCCCCGTCACACGGCCCGATCCAGGACCGTCAGGGAATCGAGCCGCGCCCCGAGCTCGTCGAGAATCCCCGGCAGACATCGGCCGGAGGATTGCCGGAAGTCCCCTCTCCTCCCGGCACTCTCCTCGAGTTCGACGGCAAGAAGATCATCCGGCGCCCCGCGGTCCCCGATCCGCAACGCGAGCATTCTCTATGTCTCTCTTGCCTCTCGCAGTACCGCTCGAACGAGTTCGCGCGACAGCCAAAAATCTTTGCGAGTATCGCTTCGAGGGCAGGGCGCACTGCAGGCACCAATCCGCGCCGCTTCGCGTGTATCCGCAGTCCGATCATTCCGACCGATGCGAAGCGCCACTCGCGAGAAACACGGCAGCCGGCTCTCTCATCGATGAGCACCAGGCAACGCCGACGAGAATGAACTGCAAGCCGAAGATCGCCCGCCTCGCCCGTGTCCAGTTCGCCGAGCGCCGGGTCCTGGTATTCGACGGCGAGTACCTCGATGCGACGCCGGCGCACCGCCTCCAGGATCTCCTGTTCACGACGGCGCCCTGGCCGGAGGCGACCCCCAAAGAACGACTGAGGTCGTCGTGGCCTCCCCTGGAAGCGCATGTAGCCCGTCGAAGTTCTGGACGTTCGAACCGAGCTAAGCGGTCTCGCTTCGATGTCCTCGCGCAGCGTCTGCGCATCACCTCGCACAACCGATATGACGGGACGAGAGACGTGCTGCGTGAAATCGACGAGCGGCACCTGCGAAAGTTGCGCGGCCGGTGCAAGCGGTAACGCTTCGCTACGGTACAAAGAAACGGCGAGAGCAGCGCGAACACCAAGCGCGCTCAGGAGCGCGATTCGTCGTCCAGGAGGCGTCAGCACCGCCGCCTCCGGCTCGATCCGGTTCGTAACGACGACGACTTCTTCGCACGTCATCCGCCGCGCTTCGGACGGATCGCTATTCAGTTCAAGGACGCTAACCGACTTATGTTCCCTCGCCTCGTAGGAACATTCTGCGCGACGTATACCCTACAACTCCAGCACGTCCCCCCTTTCCAGCATCCTCGGCGAAAACCTCCCCGCCCACGCCCCCACCTCCCGCGCGATCGTCTCCCGATCCGACGGCTTCAGATGCGTAATGAGGATCTCCGGATCCCTCTGCAGCTTCGCCAGTTCCTGCCCAAGCTGGATCGGGAACAAATGCTTCGCCGTCACCGCCAGATCCTGGTCGCGATTCGCGAACGCGGTCTCGATGATCAGGTACTTCAGGTTCGGCACGCCATTCACCTGACGCCAGAACTCGTCGTTCGGCCCGGTGTCACCCGAGAAGACGAGCCCCGCCTGCTCGGTATACGCGTGGAACGCCAGTGCCGGCACCGTGTGGCTCGCCGCCAGGCTGCGAACCCACCGCCCGCCCAGCTCGACGATCGAGCCGATCGACAGCGGCTCGAACACCATCCACGGTCGCTCGTAATGCGGGATCTCGGTGAAGTCCGGCCAGATCACCCAGTTGAAGACGTGCTCCTTGAGCGCAGCGATCGTCTCGGGCAATGCGTGCACGACGATCGGTCGCGCGCGCAGGCCGCCCACCGAATCGACGAGCAGCGGCAATGCGGCGATGTGGTCGAGGTGCGAGTGCGTCAGGAACACGTGGTCGATCGCCGCGAGTTCCTCCACCGAAAGATCTTCGACGCCGGTGCCCGCGTCGAGGAGGATGTCGTGATCGACCAGGAAGGACGTCGTCCGGGCGCGTGCGCCGATGCCCCCGCTACACCCCAGGACTCGAACCTTCATGGAGGCTTTCCGTGGCTCTCTGGTTCGTCGGCATGGACGCGGGCATCGGAATCGTCGGGTGGCCGCCGCGCTCGTCACCGTCTTCCGCGGCGCCGGGCACGAAGATGCGCACCGACTCCGTTCGGCCCGCGATGGTCGTGCGAGCCAGTTCACGGAAACGCTGGTGGCGGCAGCGCTGCGCCGTCGTTTCTCCGACGATGATCGGCACTTCGTAGCGCCGGGTCAAACTTTCCAGACGAGAGGCGAGATTCACGGCATCGCCGATCACCGTGTAGGCGCGACGCAGCTTCGAGCCCATATCGCCGACGCGCACGACGCCGGTGTTGATGCCGATGCCGACGGCCAACGGCGGCAGTCCGCGCGACACGAAGCCGGCCGACAGGCGCGCAACCTCGCGCTGCATCGCCACCGCCGCCGCCACCGCGTGGTCCGCATGTTCCTCGTCGTCCAACGGCGCGCCCCAGAACGCCATCACCGCGTCGCCGATGTACTTGTCGACGGTGCCGCGGTGCGCGTGGATCACCTCGGTCATCGCCGTGAGGAACGTGTTGATGTACTCGCGCAGCGGCTCGGGCTGCATCGATTCTGCGATGCGCGTGAAACCCCGGATGTCGGCGAACAGCATCGTCAACTCGCGGTTGCTGCTCTCGGCGACCTGCCAGTTCACCGGGTCGTGCGCCATCTGCTCGACGAGCGCCGGCGACACGTACTCGCCGAAGCGCGCGAGCACCGCGCGGCGGGCGCGCCCCTCGGCGAACCAGCCGACCACGAGGTTGAACAGCCCCAGGCAGACGACCGCGGCGATCGATGCGGCCAGCGGCAGCACGAGCGAAAAATTCGACCAGGCGATCGCGTTAGCGCCGAAGAGCACGAGCACACCCACCGACGCAGCAGCGACCGCGCCGACGACGCCGAGCGCGGGCAGCACGATCGCGAGCAACCCGCCGACGAGCGCCGTTGCCAGTGCGCCGGCCGCCGCGGCACCATCCGGCCGCTTCTTGAGGACGCCGTCCAGTGCACCGGCGATCAGCGCGGCGTGGATCTCCACGCCGGGAAACACTTCGCTGACCGACGTGGCGCGCAGATCGGTCTGACCCGGAGCAGTGGTGCCGATCAGCACGATGTGGTCGTGCATTCGATTCCAGTCGACGTGGCCGGAAAGCACATCGGCGGCCGACACATAGCGAAAGTGCCCTCCATCGGGCCCGCCGCGCCCGGTGACCGGTGCCATCGCGGTGAAGCCGACCGACACCGGCAACTGGACGCGCGCGCGCTCGCCGGCAATCACCATCGTGTCGGCGCGCGGGTCGACCTCCACCGAGCCGTTGCCCAGGTACTGGCGCAGCACGGCGACCGCCAGCGATTCGTAGACGCCGTCGCCGTGGCTCGCCAGCAGCGGCAACGCGCGGATCACGCCGTCCGGATCGACGTCGGCGCCGAGGAACGGATTGAAGAAGCCCGACGCGCGCGCGGCGTGCTGCAGCGGCGCGAGGTTCGCGCCGTAGCCGTCGGCATGGGTGACGTGCGACCGGAGCTCCTTCGCGGCGTCACCCTCGAACAACGGCGTGGGCAGCGCGCCGCTCGCCTGCGCGCCGCGGTTGCTGGTGAAGTAGTAGCCGAGGACGACCGGCCGATCGGCCAGCGCGCGGGCGAGCCGAGCATCGTCGTCGCCGTCGGCCTGCTTCTCGGCGAAGACGACATCGAAGGCGACGACTGCGGGGCGGCCCTGCTCGACGATCGCGTCGAGAAGTCGCGCGATCTTCGCGCGGTCCCACGGCCAGCGGCCGTAGGCGCCGAGGCTGCGTTCGTCGATGTCGACGATGACGATGCGCTCGTCGAGCACTGGCGCGACGGTGCGCTGTCGGCCATCGTAGAGATCGCGGTCGAGCGCGCCCAGGCCACCCACGCGCACCAGCCCCAGGTCGATCGATACGAAGACGAACACGATCGCCATGCCGGCGATCGCACGCAGGACCCGGGACCGCTGCAACGCCGTCATGGCCGGCTCCGGCGCGTCAGCAATCGACGCGGAAGCGCAGCATCGCGCCGGCGAGCTCGATCAGATCGCCGTCGGCGAGCGGACAAGCGACGAGCCCGATCGGCTCGCCGTTCACCTGCGGCAACGCCGGCCCCTCGAGATGCGTGAGATGGAACCGGCCATTGCGGCGCGAGAGCACCGCCACCTGCTCGGCCGAGCCAGCGATGCGGGTGATCGCGCGCTCGACGCGCTGCGAGCTTCCCGCCCGCGACCCGGACAGGAAATCGATCCAGCCGGCGAGTGCGTCGCCCTTCTTCACGAGTTGCGGGCGGTCGACGACGAAGCGCAGCCGATAGATGCCGACGTCGATCACGTCGCCGTCGCACAGCACGCGCCGGCTCACCGCGAGGCCGTTCACCAGCGTGCCGTTGCGGCTGTCGAGGTCGTGGATGACGCTCTCGGTGCCGTGGGTCTCGATCGCCGCGTGCTCGCCGCTCACCGTGAGGTCGTCGAGCGCCACGTCGTTCTGCGGGCGTCGTCCGATCGTCAGGCGTTCCTTCGTTACGACGACGATGCGCAACACCGATCGACCGCTGCCGACCAGCAGTCGGATCGCGGCCGTCGCGCGCTCTTCCTGCATTCCCGGATGTTCGGCGTCGTGCATCACGGCACAGTATCGGGACCCCGAAATCGGCCCGAGGAACTATTTCATGAACGGCAGTTGGTCCGGGTCGGACGGGTAGCGAACGACGCATGCGCGCATCGCCGACGCGGCAGCGCTGCACGGACTCCGCGGCCGGCACGATGATCCGGCGCGGAATCCGCCTCGACGCGCATCAGCGGCCGTCGGCCTGTGCGGTCGGCCTGCGGCGTGCACCGAGCGTCTTGCCGAGCACGACGACGAGCAGCGCTCCGATGATCTCCGCGGCGTACTTCAACGGATCGCTCGCTTCGGCGCCGAGCCAGCGAACGGTGATCGGATCGGAGATCATCATGCCGCCAGCGATCCAGCCGAGCAGCGCGCCACCGAGCGTGACGACGATCGGGTAGCGCTCGATGAGCTTCAGCACCAGCGTGCTGCCCCAGACGATCAGCGGAATGCTCACCAGCAGCCCGAAGATCACGAGCCCCATCTGATGATCGGGGTCGGCCTGCTGCGCGGCGCCGGCGATGGCGATGACGTTGTCCAGGCTCATCACGAAGTCGGCGACGATGATCGTCTTCACCGCCGACCACAGCGTGGTGGCGCTGGCGACGTTGCCGTGCTCGTCTTCGTCCTCGGGCAGCAGCAGTTTCACGCCGATCCACAGCAGCAGCACGCCGCCGGCCAGCTTGAGGAACGGCACCTGCAGCAGCACGACTGCGAATGCGATCAGCGCGACGCGCAGCACGATCGCGCCCGCCGTTCCCCAGAGGATCCCCTTCATCCGCTGCTCGCGCGGCAGGTTGCGGCAGGCGAGCGCGATCACCACGGCATTGTCGCCGCCGAGCAGGATGTCGATGATGATGATCTGGAGGACCGCCCCCCAGTGCATCGTCGTCAGGAAGTCGATTGCGGCTTCCACTGGCGGCGACTCAGAGCACGCTCTTCAGCAGCTTGCCCATCTCGGATGGATCCTTCGTGACGCGGATACCACAGGCCTCCATCACCTCGAGCTTCTCCTGCGCCGTTCCCTTTCCGCCCGAGATGATCGCGCCGGCGTGCCCCATGCGCTTTCCGGCAGGCGCCGTGACGCCGGCGATGAAGCCGACGACGGGCTTCTTCATGTGGTCCTTGACCCACTGCGCCGCAGTCTCCTCGTCGGAGCCGCCGATCTCGCCGATCATCACGACGGCGTCGGTCTCGGGGTCGTCGTTGAACATCTTCAGCACGTCGATGTGCTTCAGTCCGTTGACCGGATCGCCGCCGATGCCCACCGCCGACGACTGCCCCAGGCCGAGCGCCGTGATCTGCGCGACCGCCTCGTAGGTGAGCGTGCCCGAGCGCGAGACGACGCCGATGCGTCCCTTGCGATGGATGTGGCCGGGCATGATGCCGATCTTCAGCTCGTCGGGCGTGATCGTGCCCGGACAGTTGGGTCCGAGCAGCAGCGTGCGACGGTTCTCGCGTCGCATCTGCTCACGCACGAGGATCATGTCGCGCACCGGGATGCCTTCGGTGATGCAGATGACGAGATCGAGGTCGGCTTCGACCGCCTCGCGGATCGCATCGGCTGCGCCCGCGGGCGGCACGTAGATGACGGAGACAGTGGCACCGGTCTTCTGTTTCGCGTCCTTCACGGTGGCGAAGATCGGAATGCCTTCGAAGTCCTCGCCGGCGCGCTTCGGATTGACGCCCGCCACGTAGGCCGCGCGGCCGTTCGCGTAGTCGCGGCACATCCGCGTGTGGAACTGACCGGTCTTGCCGGTGATTCCCTGCGTGATGACCTTGGTGTCCTTGTTGATCAGGATCGACATGTCTCGCGTCTCCGGTTTCAGCGCGCGGCGGCCGCGACGACTTTCTCGGCCGCCTCGCCCATCGTGTCGGCCGAGATGATGGGAAGGCCCGAATCGGCGAGCAGCTTCTTGCCCAGTTCCTCGTTCGTGCCCTTCATGCGCACGACGAGCGGCACCTTCAGGCCGACCGCCTTCGACGCTGCGATCACGCCCTCGGCGATGACATCGCAGCGCATGATCCCGCCGAAGATGTTGACGAGGATCGCCTGCAGGTTCGGATTGCGCAGCATGATCTTGAAGGCCTCGGTGACCTTCTCGGTGGTGGCGCCGCCGCCCACGTCGAGGAAGTTCGCCGGCTCGCCGCCGAACAGCTTGATCGTGTCCATCGTCGCCATCGCCAGGCCCGCGCCGTTGACCAGGCAGCCGATGTTGCCGTCGAGCTGGATGTAGGCGAGGTCGTATTTCGACGCCTCGATCTCGGCCGGGTCTTCCTCGTCGAGATCGCGCAGTTCGACGATCTCCGGATGGCGGAACAGCGCGTTCTCGTCGAAGTTCATCTTCGCATCGAGCGCGATCACCTTGCCGTCGCCGGTGAGGATCAGCGGATTGATCTCGGCGAGCGACGCGTCGGTGTCCCAGAACGCCCTGTAAAGACCCTGTAGCACGGCGCGCGACTGCGGCAGGCTTTGGTCGGGAATGCCGATCTTGCGGGCGACGTCGTCGGCCTGAGCGTCGGTGAGCCCGGCCACCGGATCGATCATCACCTTGTGGATCTTCTCGGGCGTCTTGGCAGCGACTTCCTCGATGTCCATGCCGCCCTCGCTGGACGCCATCAGGCACACGCGCTGCGAGACGCGGTCCACCACCATGCCGACGTACAGCTCCTTGCGGATGTCGGCGCCCTCCTCGATCAGCAGGCGCCGCACCTTCTGGCCCTCGGGGCCCGTCTGGTGCGTCTTCAACTGCATGCCGAGGATCTGCGAGGACAGAGTGCGCACTTCGTCTATCGAGCGCGCGAGCTTCACGCCGCCGCCCTTGCCGCGACCGCCCGCGTGGATCTGCGCCTTGACGACCCAGACCGGGCCGCCGAGCGCCTGAGCGGCGCTCACCGCTTCGTCAACGGAAAAGCACGGAATGCCACGCGGCACCGTGACGCCGAAGCGCTTCAGGAGTTCCTTTCCCTGGTACTCGTGGATCTTCACGATTGTTCCTCTCTGGATGCTGCGGAATCGGCTGGGGCGGGGGTCGTGGCTGCGCGTGCGTCGCTTGCGCGTGCGTCGTGCGGGCGAGCGTCGCTCGAGCGGGCGTCCTGCGGACGAGCGTCGTTCGGGCGGGCGTCGGCAGCGTGCTCGCGCGCCTCGTTGCGGAACCAGGCCGGGTAGTAAAGCTTCACCGCAGCGCCGTCGCTGCGCAGCGCATGACAGCGGTCGATCTGAAACGGGCGCCGGCCGTGCCCGTTGGCCTGATGCTCCATTTCCTGCTGGCGCCGCCGGTCTCCCGCAAAGGCCTGGACGGCGGCGGTAGGCAGCGATTGCGCGAGCTCGGTGAGATGCGTGCAGCCGTCCCGCTCGCCAAGGCGCTCGCGCAGTCCGGCACGAAAGCCGCGGACCAGGTTCAAGCCGACGAGCTTGCCGTAATCGCCGACGATTGCCTCGCAATAGCCGGGGTAGGGAACGGAATCGGAGACGGCGATCGCGTCGACGACGTTGAAATCTGCGTCCACCGTGACGCGCAAGCGCATTTCGTGCATCGCGTCGCCGCCCTTGCGGACGCCGCTTTGCAGCGGCACGTCGTGCGGCTTGACGTCGACCAACTCGGCTTCCAGATCCCAGTGCCCGTCGTCGCGACGGTAAGCGTCGACCCGCACCGTTCGGGTGTGCATCGGCGTACGCGGATACTCGACAGGGGGAAGCGGCATGCTCGAAGAAGTGGCGCGAGCGAAGCGCGTGCGCCGGGGGGTCGGCGGCGGTGGTCGGCGAGGGTGGGAAAGCCTTGGAGTCTAGCACGGGGCGGAGGTACTCGAAGGCGGTGCGTCCGGCGCAGCAGTGTCCCGACGCGATCGACGCTCTGCCGGATGCGGGGCAGCGCGTTCCCGCCTCGGCGCCGCGCTGCGCCACCTCGGCTCTGCGCATGCCAGATCCGAGCGCGGGAGAGCAGCGCAGTTGGCATCGAGACCAAGCCTTTTGCGCAACCGCTCAATCAAGCTCGGCTGCTCGTCCTCCGACGATCCGGCCGACCACATCGGCCGAAAATCCACGGGCCAGCATGAAACGCATCTGCTTCGCTCGCTCGGCGAGAGATCGAGGCGCGGATCCGAAGCGCCGCAGCCACAACGCGCGCGCGCGCTCGAACTCGGTGTGCTGCAGCGTGGCGACGTGCTCGGCAACCGCTTCGTCGCTCAGCCCATGCGCGCGCAATTCGTGCCGAACCACGGCAACGCCTCGCGTGGAAGCGCGCCGGTGCACGACTGACTGCGCGAAGCGCTCGTTCGACAGCAGCCCTGTTTCCATGAGCCGATCGAGCAGCGCGTGCAGTTGCTCCGGGCTCTCCGCATGCGGCGCGAGCTTGCGCTCGAGCTCGGCTCGACTGTGCTCGCGCCGCGCGAGAGCACGCAACGCGCGCGCCTTCAGCGTCGGCTCTGCGCGCGAACGAGACATCGTGCCGGGCCGCCGGAGGTGACGGCGGGCGCGCTGCAAAACGCCGCTACGCCGCCGCCTCTTCCGCCGCTGCGCCGCGCGGCGACACGCCGAAGTGCGCGCGCACCTTGTTCTCGATTTCGAGTGCGAGTTCGGGGTTCTCGCGCAGGTATTCGCGCGCGTTGTCCTTACCCTGGCCGATGCGGTTGCCGGCGTAGCTGTACCAGGCGCCGCTCTTGTCGACGATGCTGGAAGCAGCGCCAAGGTCGAGGATCTCGCCCTGGCGCGACGTGCCTTCGCCGTAGAGGATGTCGAACTCGGCAGTCTTGAACGGCGGAGCGACCTTGTTCTTGACGACCTTCACGCGCGTTTCGCTGCCGATGACTTCGTCGCCCTTCTTGATGGAGCCGGTGCGGCGGATGTCGAGGCGCACCGACGCATAGAACTTCAGCGCATTACCGCCGGTGGTGGTTTCGGGGTTACCGAACATCACGCCGATCTTCATGCGGATCTGGTTGATGAAGATGACGGTGGTGTTCGTTCGATTGATGGTGCCGGTGAGCTTGCGCAGCGCCTGGGACATCAGGCGCGCCTGCAGGCCGGGCAGCGAATCGCCCATCTCGCCCTCGATTTCCGCCTTCGGCGTGAGCGCGGCAACCGAGTCGATGACGATGAGGTCGACCGAGCCCGAACGCACGAGCGCATCGGTGATCTCGAGCGCCTGCTCGCCGGTGTCGGGCTGCGAGATGAGCAGCTCGTCGAGATCGACGCCGAGGCGCGAGGCGTACTGCACGTCGAGCGCGTGTTCGGCATCGATGAACGCGCAGGTGCCGCCGAGCTTCTGCATTTCGGCGATGACCTGCAGCGTGAGCGTGGTCTTGCCCGACGACTCGGGCCCGTAGATCTCGATGACACGCCCGCGCGGCAGGCCGCCGACGCCCAGCGCGATGTCGAGGCCGAGCGAGCCGGTGGAGACAACCTGGATGTCGCGCGAGACGTCGGCATCGGAGAACTTCATCACCGAGCCCTTGCCGAACTGCTTTTCGATCTGCGCCAGCGCCGCGGACAAGGCCTTCGCGCGCTCGGTACGGGATTTTGCGTCGTTCATCTCGATTACTTTTTCCATCTGCGGGCCTCGTCCGGGAGCGGTGAGAACGGTCCGGAGTATGGCATGAAACTACTGTATAAACAATCAGCTTGGCGTCGTAGGCCGCTCGTCTGCCAGGCGTTCGAGAGCGCCGCGCAACGCATGCAGCGCCGAGCCGTCGCGAACCGCCGCGCGGTCGCCGGCGAAATGCATCGTGGCCGTGCGCGGCGCCTCGCCGATCGACGCCCAGCCGAAGCAGACGGTGCCCACCGGCTTGTCGGGCGTGGCGCCGCCCGGTCCGGCGATTCCGGTGACCGACAACGCGAACTGCGCGCGACTGCGCTTCAACGCGCCTTCGGCCATGCGCGCCGCCACCGCCTCGCTGACCGCACCGCACGACGCGAGGACCTCGGCGGGCACTTCGAGCAGGTCGAGCTTCGACGCGTCGGTATAGGTGACGAAGCCGCGCTCGAACCAGGCGCTCGAGCCGCCGATCTCGGTGAGCGCGCGCGCGATCGAGCCGCCGGTGCACGACTCCGCGGTGGCGATCATCCAGCCGCGCGCCTCGAGCGCGCGCCCGAGCGCGACGGCGGCTTCGACGACGTCGGTCCAACGTCGGGCCGCTTCCGGCACGGCATTCGGTGTATCGGGATTCATTGCGATGCGCTCAGCGATACCAGAGCGCGAACAACAGCAGCGTGTAGAAGGCCGCGAGCACGTCGTCGAACATGATACCGAGGCCGTCCTTCAGGGTGCGCTCGAAGTGCCGGATCGGCGGCGGCTTGACGATGTCGAAGAAGCGGAAGACGACGAACGCGCCGAGGCGGTCGCCGAAGCCCGACGGCACGAAGAGCAACACGAGCCAGAACGCGACGATCTCGTCCCAGACGATCGCGCCGTGATCGGGTACGCCGAGATCGCGCGAGGTGCGCGTGCAGGCCCAGACGCCGAGCGCGAATCCGCCGACGACGAGCACCGCCCAGCCGACCGGCGCGATCCAGCGCTCGAGCACGGCGAAGGCGAGCCACGCCCACAAGGTGCCGACCGTGCCGGGCGCAAGGGGCGACAGTCCGCTGCCGAAGCCCATCGCGATCCAGCGCGACAACCGCACGCGCATGAAGCGCGAGTCGGCCCGCACCGGAATGCGCGCCGGCGCACGCTCATGCGAAGTGGTCGAATCCACGGATTTCGACGGGCAGGGCGCGCCCGCGCGCATCGCGCACGCGGATCGCCGATCCGCAGACGACGCGGCCGATGCGCGCCAGCGGCAGCCCCAGCCGCGCGCCGACGGCGGCGATCGCCGTCCGGTTCTCGGGCGCGGCGCTGAACAGCAGTTCGTAGTCGTCGCCGCCGGACAAGGCCAGGCGAAGGCGCTCTTCTTCGTTCAGCGACTGCAATCGGGCATCGACCGGCACTGCCGGCCAGTCGATCTCCGCGCCGACGCGCGAGCGTTCGACGATGTGGCCGAGATCGCCGAGCAGTCCGTCGGACAGGTCGATCGCCGATCTCGCCAGATGGCGCAGCGCGAGCCCGAGTTCGATGCGCGGCTCGGGACGATCGAGGCGGATCGACGCTTCGTCCTCGCGCGCGAGCGGACGTCCCGCGTTGCGCTCCCGTACTGCCAGGGCCGCGGCGCCCACGGCGCCCGAGACCCAGAGATCGTCGTCGGGCTGCGCGCCGTCGCGGCGCAGCGCTGCACTCTCGGGCACCTCGCCGAAGACCGTGATGCAGATCGTCCGCGGCCCGCGTGTCGTGTCGCCGCCGACGAGTTCGCAGCCGTGGCGATCGGCCAGCGCGAAGAGGCCTTCGCAGAAGGCGCCGAGCCACGGCTCGTCGACCTCGGGCAGGCCGATCGCCAGCGTGAACGCGCGCGGACGCGCGCCCATCGCCGCGAGATCGGAGAGGTTCACTGCCAGCGACTTGTGGCCGAGCGACGCGGGGTCGGCACCGACGAAGAAGTGACGGCCCTCGAGAAGCAGGTCGGTGGAGATCGCGAACACGGCGTGCGGATCGAGCGGCGCGAGCAATGCGCAATCGTCGCCCACGCCCAGTCGCGCGTCGCGCGCAGGACCGCGATCGAAGAACCGACGGATGACTTCGAACTCGCCGGGCATCGGCTCAGCCCGCCTGCGGGAACTCGAGCGGCCGCAGGCGCGCGGCGACGCGGTCGAGCACCGCGTTGACGTACTTGAAGCCGTCGGAGCCGCCGTAGCTCTTGGCGATCTCGACCGCTTCGTTCAGCACGACGCGATACGGAATCTCCGGCATGCGAAGCAGCTCGAAGGTGGCGAGCATCAGCACCGCGTGCTCGACCGGGCTGAGCTCGCCGATGCGGCGATCGAGGTGAGGTTCGATCTGCGCATCGAGCTCGCCGGCCGCGCGGATCGATCCGTGCAGCAGCGCGTCGAGATGCTCGTGGTCGGCCTTCTCGAAGCCCGGCGTTTCGGTGAGATGCGCGTGGATCGCACCGGCGTCCTCGCGCGCGAGCAGCCACTGATACAGGCCCTGCAGCGCGAGCTCGCGCGCGCGGCGACGGGCACTCTTCGGCGGCGTACCGCCGGAAGTCCTGCGGTTCGATCCGGAGGCCGCGCTCGACGCCGCTTCGCGTCGAGGCGACTTTCCCGGTTCGGTCATTCGCGACGACTCCGACTCGGCCGGGCGGGCTCGTCGTCGTCGTCCTCTTCGCCTACCTGGAGCTCCTCGTCGTCGTCCTCCTCGTCGTCCTCGTCGTCGTCATCATCATCATCGTCGTCGTAATCGTCCTCGTCATCCTCATCGTCGTCGCCGCCAAGCGCCGACAACGACGAAGCGAGATTCGCCATCTCGATCGCAACGCGCGCAGCCTCTGCGCCCTTGCCTTCTGCCCGCGCCTGCGCCTGCTCGTCGGTGTCGGTGGTGAGCACCGCATTGGCCACCGGCAGATTGAAGTCCAGCGCGACGCGCGCGATGCCCGCCGCGCTTTCGTTGGAGACGACCTCGAAGTGATAGGTGTCGCCGCGAATCACGGCACCGACGGCGATGAGCGCATCGAATTCGCCGGCGGCCGCGAGTTGCTGCAGCGCGACCGGCACCTCGAGTGCGCCCGGCACGGTGCACACGAAGATGTCTTCGACAGCGACGCCGAGCGAGACGAGCTCGTCCAGGCAGGCGTTGCGCAGGACCTCGGCCACCGGTTCGTTGAAGCGCGACTGGACGACTCCGATGCGCAGCCCGCTGCCGTCGAGATCGGACTGGAATACCTCGATTTCCATGGTCATCGCTCCTCTTCCATCGATTCGAAACCGACCACCTCGAGCTCGTAGCCCGTCATGCTCGGCATCTTGCGCGGCTGCGAAAGCAGGCGCATGCGGCCGACGCCGAGATCCTTCAGGATCTGCGCGCCGATTCCATAGGTGCGCAGATCTAGCTTGCCGCTCCTGCGACGCGCATTGGCGCGCGCCGCACCCTCGTCGAGCGCTTCGAGTTCATCGAACAATGCATCGGCCGACTGCGTGCAGTTCAACAATACCGCGACGCCGCCCCGCTGCGCGACGATGCGCTCCATCGCGCGGTCGAGCGGCCACGAATGAAGCTTCGTGCCGGCGTCGAGCAGGTCGATCAGCGACAGCGGCTCGTGCACGCGAACCAGCGTTTCACGCTCGCGGTCGATCTCGCCGTGCACGAGCGCCAGATGCGCCGAGCGGGCGACCTGGTCGCGATAGGCGACGAGCGTCAACGGCCCCCAGCGCGAGTCGATCGGGCGTTGCGCGACGCGCTCGATCAGGCTCTCGTGCGCGCTGCGGTACTGAATCAGGTCGGCAATGGTGCCGATCTTCAGTCCGTGCGCCGCGGCGAACTCGATGAGGTCGGGCAGCCGGGCCATCGATCCGTCGTCGCGCAGGATCTCGCAGATGACGGCCGCAGGCGTGCGCCCGGCGAGCCGCGCGAAATCGCAGCCGGCCTCCGTATGCCCGGCGCGCATCAGCACGCCGCCCGGTTGCGCCATCAGCGGAAAGATGTGGCCTGGCTGGACGACGTCTTCGGGCCGCGCGTCTTTCGCGACCGCCGCTTGCACGGTGCGCGAACGATCGGCCGCCGAGATTCCGGTAGTGACGCCTTCGGCCGCCTCGATCGAAACGGTGAAGTTCGTGCCGTGGCGCGCGCCGTTGTTCTCGACCATGCGCGGCAGCCGCAGCTGGCGACAGTGCTCCTCGGTGAGCGTCAGGCAGATCAGCCCGCGGCCGTAGCGCGCCATGAAGTTGATCGCCTCGGGCGTGACGCAATCGGCGGCGAGGACGAGGTCGCCTTCGTTCTCGCGGTCTTCCTCGTCGACGAGGATCACCATCCTGCCGGCGGCGATCTCGGCGATGATTTCGGGAGTGCTGGACAGGCTCATCGGGTGATTCTACCGGTGGCGAGCATGCGCTCGACGTAGCGCGCGATCAGGTCGACTTCGAGGTTCACGCGCGTGCCGGCGTGCAGCGAACGCAGCGTGGTGACCTGCAGCGTGTGCGGCACCAGATTGATCTCGAACTCGCTGCCCGCTTCGGTATCGACGACGCGATTGACCGTCAGGCTGACGCCGTTCACGGTGATCGAACCCTTGTACGCGAGATACTTGCCGAGCGCATCTTCGGCGTGCACGACGAGCCGCCAGGACTCGCCGACCGGCTCGAAGGAGACGACTTCGCCGATGCCATCCACGTGTCCGGAAACAAGGTGACCGCCCAGTCGGTCGGCGAGCGTGAGCGCCTTCTCGAGATTCACCTCGCCGGGTGCATCCAGCCCCGCCGTCTTCGACAGGCTTTCGGCGGAAACATCGACGGCGAAGCGGCGTCCGTCGATACCCACTACCGTCATGCAGGCGCCCTGGATGGCGATCGAGTCGCCGGGGCGGACGTCGCTCAGATCGAGTGCGCCCGCGTCCACCGCAATGCGAATACCAGCCTGCTCGCCGAGCGATTCGATTTTCTCGATGCGGCCGACGGCCGCGACGATTCCCGTGAACATGGCTTTCAGATCCTGTCGGTTCGGCGCGCGATTATCCGCAGATCGTCTCCGATGCGCTCTATCGACTGGAAGCGCAGCGCGACTCCGCGATCGATCGCCTCGGCAGCGGGCAGCGTGGCCAGCGGGACGGCATCGCCGAGCAGCATCGGCGCGACGTACAGCAGCAGTTCATCGACGCAGTCCGCGCGCAGCAGCGAGCCGTTGAGCTTCGAGCCCGCCTCGACGTGCAATTCGTTGATTCCGCGCCGCGCGAGCTCCGCGAGCAGCGCGGCCAGATCGACCTTGCCGTCGGGCCCGGCGAGCGTGACGACCTCGCAGCCGAGCTCGGCGAGCGCGCTCGTCTTCTCGACGCGCTGCGCCGGATCGAGCGCGCAGACCACCAGCGTGTTGCCGCCCTCGACGATGCGCGCGGCAACGTTGACCTCGAGGCGCGAATCGACGAGCACGCGCAGCGGCTGGCGCGACGTGCGCACGTGCCGCACGTTCATCTGCGGGTTGTCGTCGCGCACCGTGCCGATGCCGGTGAGCACCGCACAGGCGCGCGCGCGCCACGCGTGGCCGTCGACGCGCGCCGGCTCGCCGGTGATCCACTGGCTGCGCCCGTCGGGCAGCGCGCTGCGTCCGTCCAGGCTCGCCGCGACCTTCATGCGTACCCACGGGCGCCCGCGCGTCATTCGCGAGACGAAGCCGATGTTCAGCTCGCGCGCCTCCTGGGCCAGCAGTCCGCATCGTACGTCGATGTCGGCGGCGCGCAGCCGTTCGAGCCCCTGCCCGTTCACCGCCGGATTCGGATCTTCCATCGCGGCGACCACACGTCCGACCCGCGCCTCGATCAGCGCGTCGACGCACGGCGGCGTGCTGCCGTGATGATTGCACGGCTCGAGCGTCACGTAGGCGGTGGCGCCGTGCGCGCGCGCGCCGGCTTCGGCCAGCGCCAGCACTTCCGCATGAGCCTCGCCGCGGCGCCGGTGCCAGCCCTCCCCCACGACCTTGTGCTCGTGCACGATCACGCAACCGACGCGCGGATTCGGCGTGCAGGTGTTCATTCCCTGCGCAGCGAGCCGAAGCGCGTGCAGCATGAACTCGTGGTCGGCCGCGGTGAACATGCTCGGCATTATCTCCTGTCGGGCGCGGGCGACGGCTCGACCGGTCGCCCTACAATCGTCGATCGAGGAGGAACGAGTTGAGCGGAACATCTCCGGCGGGCGAGCGCGTCGTACCTACGGGCGAGCGTGTCGCAACCACCAGCGAGCGCGTGGCACCCTCCCGCGAGCGGGCCGCACCCATGGGCGAGCGTGTCGCACCCATGCGCGAGCGGGCCGCACCCATGCGCGAGCGCATCGGCGGGCACATCGTCGCCGACGCGTTGATCGGCCAGGGCGTCGACACTGTGTTCGGCGTTCCCGGCGAAAGCTACCTCGCCGTCCTCGACGGCCTGCATTCGCATCGCAATCGCCTGCGCTTCGTCGTCTGCCGGCAGGAAGGCGGCGCGACCTACATGGCCGACGCATACGCAAAGCTCACCGGCCGAGCCGGCGTGGTGATGGTCACGCGCGGTCCCGGCGCGACCAACGCCTCGGTCGGCGTGCACGCGGCATTCCAGGACTCGGTGCCGATGGTCGTTCTCGTCGGTCAGGTGGGCACCGATTTCGTCGATCGCGAAGCGTTCCAGGAGATCGACTACCGCCGCATGTTCGGGCCGATGACGAAATGGGTCGCGCAGGTCGATCGAGTCGATCGCATTCCCGAGTACGTCGCACGTGCGTTCCAGACGGCGATGAGCGGGCGGATGGGACCGGTCGTGCTCGCGCTTCCCGAAGACGTATTGGCGGCGCGCGCGAGCGTCGCGGACGCCGCGCCGCATTCGGCGGTTCGCGCCAACCCCGGCGCTTCGCAGATCGAGCGCTTGCGCGCGATGCTCGCCGGCGCGAGGCGCCCGCTCGTGCTGCTCGGCGGCAGCGGCTGGACGCGCCAGGCCTGCGACGACCTGCGCGTCTTCGCGGAAAGGAATCGGCTACCGGTGGCGTGTGCGTTTCGCTACCAGGACCTCTACGACAATCGCCTGCCGAACTATGTCGGCGACGTCGGCATCGGCGTGAACCCGAAACTCGCTGCCCGCGTTCGCGATGCCGACCTGCTGCTGGCGATCGGCCCGCGGCTGGGCGAGATGACGACCTCGGGCTACGCGCTGCTCGAGGCGCCTGTCCCGCGGCAGCGTCTCGTGCACGTCCACGCGGGCGTCGACGAACTCGGCCGCGTCTACCAGGCGGAGTTGCTGATCGCCAGCGGCATGCCGGAGATCGCCGCGGCGCTGCGCGAGCTCGCCGTCGACCCGCAGGCTTGGGCCGGGTCGATGGAAGAGGCGCGCGCGCAGTACGAAGCGTGGCAGGGCGAGCCGCCCATCTACGCGACGGCGAATCAGGCGCCGGCGCTGAATCTCTGGCAGATCGTGCAGACGCTGCGCCGCCTTCTGCCACCGGACGCGATCCTCACCAACGGCGCCGGCAATTTCGCCACCTGGGCCAACCGCTTCTGGCCCTACGCCGGACTGCGCACGTTGCTGTCGACCACCGCGGGCTCGATGGGCTACGGCGTGCCGGCCGCCGTGGCCGCAGCGATCACCGAGCCGAATCGAACCGTCGTCTGCTTCGCCGGCGACGGCGACTTCCTGATGACGGGACAGGAGCTCGCCACCGCCGCGCAATACGAGGCAGGGCTCGTCGTCATCGTCTTCGACAATGGCATGTACGGCACGATTCGCATGCACCAGGAACGCGAGTTTCCGGGCCGCATCTTCGGCACCGCACTGGCGAATCCCGACTTCGTGAAGCTCGGTGAGGCCTACGGCGGCTTCGGCGCGCGCGTGCGCACCACCGGCGAGTTCGAGCCCGCAATGCGCGCCGCGCTCGCGCACGCGCGAATGCAACGCCGGCCGGCGATCGTTACGCTCGACGTAGATCCGCAGGCCATCACGCCGAACGCCACGCTGGACGCGATCCGGGGCGGATAGGGCAGGAAGGCGGCGCTCACGCCGGCAGTCCGCGCAGCGCCCCTCGGCAGCGGGAAGCCGCGCGAAGCGGGGCCGCAGCACTCGCGCGGCAACGGGCGTGTCGCCACGGCACGCGGCGACGGCGAGACCGGCGCAGCCGCGCGAGTCCAGGGCGCCTGTCACGCGCCGGTGGCCTGGCGGAGGGCGCGCCCTTACCCGTAGACCGGAAACTCCGCCGTCATCTGCTCGACCTTCTCCCGTACCATGGCGATCCGCGCCGCATCCCCCGGCGCATCGAGCACGTCCGCGATCAGATGCCCGACCTGTTCGGCCTGCTCCACGCCGAACCCGCGCGTCGTCATCGCCGGCGTACCCAGCCGGATGCCGCTCGTCACCATCGGCTTTTCCGGATCGTTCGGGATCGCGTTCTTGTTGCAGGTGATGTGCGCGTCGCCCAGCACGCGCTCGGCTTCCTTGCCGGTGATGCGCTTGGCGCGCAGGTCCACCAGCATCAGGTGCGACTCGGTGCGTCCGGAGACGATACGCAGGCCGCGCTCGATCAGCGTCTGCGCCAGCACCTGGGCGTTGGCCGCGACCTGCTTCGCGTAGTCGCGGAACGCCGGCTGGCCCGCCTCGTGGAAGGCGACGGCCTTGGCAGCGATGACGTGCATCAGCGGCCCGCCCTGCAGGCCCGGGAAGATCGCCGAGTTGATCGCCTTCTCGTGCGCGCTCGGCATCAGGATGAAGCCGCCGCGCGGGCCGCGCAGGCTCTTGTGGGTGGTCGACGTGACGATGTCGGCGTGGCCCACCGGGTTCGGATAGACGCCGCCGGCGATCAGCCCGGAGTAGTGCGCCATGTCGGCCATCAGCAGCGCGCCGACGTCGCGTGCCACCTTCGCGAAGCGCGCCCAGTCGATGCGCAGACTGTAGGCGGAGGCGCCGGCGATGATCAGCTTCGGCTTGTGTTCGTGCGCCTTGCGCTCCATCGCGTCGTAGTCGATCGCCTCGGCCTCGTCCAGCCCGTAGGAGACGACGCGGAACCACTTGCCCGACATGTTCAGCGACATGCCGTGCGTGAGGTGCCCGCCCTCGGCCAGATTCATCCCCATGATCGTGTCGCCGGGCTGCAGGAACGCGAGGAACACCGCCTCGTTGGCCTGCGCGCCCGAATGCGCCTGCACGTTCGCGCAATCGGCGCCGAACAGCGCCTTCACCCGATCGATCGCCAACTGCTCGGCGACGTCGACGTGCTCGCAGCCGCCGTAGTACCGCTTGCCCGGATAGCCTTCGGCGTACTTGTTCGTCAGCTGGCTGCCCTGCGCGGCCATCACCGCCGGGCTCGCGTAGTTCTCCGAGGCGATCAGTTCGATGTGCGCCTCCTGGCGGCGGTTCTCGAGCCGGATGGCGTTCCAGAGCTCGGGATCCACCTGGGAAAGGGCGATGCTGCGATCGAACATGGCGACGTCTCGATGAAGGTCGGGGGGAAGCGGCTACAGCGGGAACGGGCGAGGAAGGGCGATTGCCGTGTCCGCGCTGAGAATTCTAAGGGATCGTGTGCAACGACCGGCGGCGCGTCCGCCCCGCTGCGTCGGCGCGCCCGTTGCAGGCAGGGGGCCGCTACGGGTGCCCGCGCGCCTGCGCTGCGTCGTCGAGCGCCTCGGCCAGGTGCGCCGCGTCGGCCCACGCGAGCAACGCGAACGATCCATCCTGCCATCCGATCCGGTTCACGCTCGCGTTGAGCAACTCGTGCGTGCGGGGCGCTTCGAGCGCCAGGCCGGTGGCGACGCGAAACGCGCAATCGAGCACGCCGCCGTGCGTGACGACCACCACCGTCTCCCCTTCGTGCCGGCGCGCCAGTTCGCGCAACGCCGCCTCGACCCGCTCGTGCAGCGACAACAGCGTCTCGCCGCCGCCGGGCAACGCGAAGGACGGTTCGCGGGCGCGCCAGCGCCCGTAGCCATCGGGATCGATGCGCTCGATCTCCTCGTAGGTGCGCCCCTCGTAGCCGCCGTAATGGCGCTCGCGCAACCGCGACTCGATGCGCAGGTCGAGGCCGTGCGGTTCGGCGATCGCTTCGGCGGTCTGGCGCGCGCGCAGCAGGTCGCTCGTATAGACGGCGGCGAGCGGCCACGAGGCCAGCCGCCGACCGGTCTTGCGAGCCTGCTCGAAGCCCTGCTCGTCGAGCGGGGTGTCGAGCTGTCCCTGGAAGCGCCGCTCGCGATTCCAGGCAGTGATGCCGTGTCGAACGAGGACGAGTTCGGTCTTCAGGCGAGCCTCGGGTTCAGCGTGAAGGTGCCGGTGATCGACGCGTGGCCGAGCCGGTGATGCGCGATCACCTTCAAGGCGTCGGGTCCGCCGAAGCGCCCCATCAACGGCAGCCGCTCGACGTCGAGCGCGTAGACGGTGAACGTGTAGCGGTGGACGATCGAGTCGTTCCACGGCGGACACGGGCCGTCGTAGCCATAGTAGTCGCCGCTCATGTCGTGATCGTCGGCGAACCAGCCGGTGTAGTCGTTGATGCCTTGGCGCGCGCCGTGCTTCGCCGTGGGGCCCGGCTTGCCACGCGGGGTGACCTTGTCGGAGAACTCGCCGGCAGCGATTGCGTGCAGCCCGATCGGCAGGTCGATCAGCGTCCAGTGGTAGAAGTGCACGCGCGGCAACGTGGACGGGATCTCGCGCCCTTCCTGGTTCACGTCGTCGGGCTTGCTCGGCACGTCGATGTCGTGGCAGACGATCGCGAAAGAACGCGTGCCTACCGGCGCGTCCGACCACGACAGTTGCGGATTGCGATTCGACGACAGCGCAACGTGCGACTTCGGGTCGATCTTGCAGAAGGCGAAGTCGACGGGAATCGGCTGGCCGTCGGCGAAGGATTCGCTGGAAAGTATCATTCGGTAGAACCTCCCTGCTGCGAGTGTCGCATGTCAGCGTAGGTTGCCCGCTCGCCGTCAGTCAAGCGAGCGTGGGGTTGGTCGTTCTGCCGCCGGCCGATCGCGGACGAGAGCGCAGCCATAACGTGACCGGCCCGTCGTTGACGAGCGAGACCTGCATGTCGGCGCCGAAGCGCCCCGCCTGCACGCGTCGGTGCGTTTCGCGCGCGAGCGCGAAGAACCGCCCGAACAGCCGCTCGCCTTCGTCGGGCGATGCAGCCGCCGAGAAACCGGGTCGATTGCCGCTCGACGTGTCGGCGGCGAGCGTGAACTGGGGCACGACGAGCAGCTCGCCGTCGATGTCGACAAGGCTGCGGTTCATCCGACCGGCTTCGTCGGGAAAGCAGCGCAACCGCAGCACGCGGCCGAGCAGTCGCTCGCAGTCGGCGGCGTCGTCGCCGCGCTCGGCACAGTAGAAGACGAGCAGTCCGCGGCCGATCGCTGCAAGCCGCTCGCCGGCGACGTCGACCTGCGCCTGCGAGACCCGCTGCAGCAGCGCGAGCACGTCAGCCGGCCGCGGCTTCGCCCAACTCGATGCGAACGCGCGCGAAGCGCCGCTTGCCGATCTGCACGACGTAGGTGCCGGGAAAGAGCTCGAGCGCCCGATCGGAGACGCGCTCGCCGTCGATGCGCACGCCGCCCTGCTCGATGCTGCGGTTCGCCTCGCTGCTCGACGGCACGAGCCCCGCGCGCTTGAGCAACTGCGTGAGCGCGACCGGCGCGCCGTGCAGCACGACCTCGGGCATGTCGGCCGGCGCCGCGCCGAGCCGGAATCGCGCGTCGAAGCCCGCCGTTGCGCGCCCGGCGTCTGCACGCGAATGGAATCGCTCGACGATCTCCTGCGCGAGCAGCACCTTGACGTCGCGCGGATTGCGCCCCTGCGCGCATTCGTCGCGCAGCGCCTGTACTTCGCTCATCGGGCGGAACGACAACAGCTCGAAATAGCGCCACATCAACGCGTCGGAGATCGACATCAGCTTGCCGAACATCTCGTCGGGCCGCTCGGTGATGCCGACGTAGTTGTTCTTCGACTTCGACATCTTGTCGACGCCGTCCAGGCCTTCGAGCAGCGGCATCGTCAGGATGCACTGCGGCTCCTGGCCGTACTCGCGCTGCAATTCGCGCCCGACCAGCAGGTTGAACTTCTGGTCGGTGCCGCCGAGCTCGAGGTCGGCGCGCAGTGCCACCGAGTCGTAGCCCTGCATCAGCGGATACAGCAACTCGTGAATCGAGATCGGCAGGCCCTCGCGGTAGCGCTTGGCGAAATCGTCGCGCTCGAGCATTCGGGCGAGCGTATGGCGCGCGGCGAGCTCGATCATGCCGCGCGCGCCCAGCGCGTCGGACCACTCCGAGTTGTAGCGGATCTCGGTGCGGCTCGCGTCGAGGACCAGGCTCGCCTGGTCGAAATAGGTCCGCGCGTTCTGCTCGATCTGCTCGCGCGTGAGCGGCGGGCGCGTGACGTTGCGCCCCGACGGGTCGCCGATCATCGCCGTGAAGTCGCCGATCAGGAAGATCACGGTATGGCCGAGATCCTGCAGCTGGCGAAGCTTGTTCAGGACAACCGTGTGCCCGAGGTGCAGATCGGGGGCAGTGGGATCGAGGCCCAGCTTGATGCGCAGCGGCGTTCCGCTCGCCTCGCTGCGAGCGAGCTTGGCCAGCCACTCGCTCTCGACCAGCAGTTCCTCGGTGCCGCGCAGCGTGATCGCCAGGGCCTCGCGAACGGCGCTGCTGACGGCCGGCGCAGCGCCCCGGATCGACCCCGACTGCTCTTCGTTCCGGAAACCGGGGCCGTTCGTCGTCATCGGGTAGGTGATATCCACTAGAGATCCGGTAGAATCCGCGCGACTTCTGCCGGACCCGGACCTCGCCGAAGCGGCGCGCGCCGGGGCTGTCGTCGGGGGTGAAGGGCCAGATTCTAGCCGAGGGGCGGAAGCGCCCGCGAACGTGTAACTCCAGACCGGACGAGCCGATCAGCCCGATGAGCCACCCATTCCGCTCCCGATTCTCCAAGGTGGCGACGGCAGTCGCCGTGACGACGGCCCTGGCGGCGGTCACGGCGCTGGCAACGGCGCCGCTGCGGCATCCCGACGAAAGCTCGCCGTCGCTGCAGACGGTGATCGACACGCTTGCCGTCGCCGCCCCTGCGCTGCACGGTGAATCCGACGAAACCTTCGTGCGCAGCGAGCGAATCCGGCGCGGTGAAACGCTGGCCTCGCTGCTCGACCGACTCGGCGCCACCGATCCCGAATTCCACAGGTACGTCGCCTCGAATCCGCTCGCGCGCAAGCTGCTGCAGCTTCCGTCGGGGCGCACGGTCACCGCGGACATCGACTCGGCCGGCCGGGTTCGATCGCTGCAATACCGCTTCGGCAGCCTCGATCCGAATTCGGCGCAGCCGGCGCGCCGGCTGACGATCGATCGCCACGACGAGGGCTTTCACGTCACCGAGGAGCCGGTGCCGGTCGAGCGCCAGGTCGCGATGGGCGTCGCCGAGATCCAGAGCACGCTGTTCGCGGCCATCGACTCGTCGGGGATTCCCGATGCCGTCGCCAGCCAGATCGCCGACATCCTCGAGGACAAGATCGACTTCACGCGCGACCTGCGCCGCGGTGATCGGCTGCGCGTGCTCTACGAGATGATCCGCGAGTCCGACAGCCTCGATCCGCCGGTGGTCGGCCGCGTGCTCGCGCTCGAGTTCGACAACGGCCGCGCGCGCCACGAAGCGGTCTGGTTCGACCGCGGCCGCGGCCAGGGCGAGTATTTCGCCTTCGACGGCCGCAGCCTGAAGCGCTCGTTCCTGCGCCAACCCGTGGAGTTCAGCCGCATCTCGTCGGGCTTCAAGCCGGCGCGCATGCACCCGATCCTCAAGTACACGCGCGAGCACAAGGGCACCGACTTCGCGGCGCCGATCGGCACCAAGGTGCGCAGCTCGGGCGACGGCGTCATCGAGTTCATCGGCCAGCAGCGCGGCTACGGCAAGGTCATCGTCGTCAAGCATCGCAACGACATCCGCACGCTGTACGCGCACCTGCACGGATTCGCCAACGACCTCTCCACCGGCACGCACGTCGCGCAGGGCGAGGTCATCGGCTACGTGGGCGCCACCGGCATAGCCACCGGGCCGCACCTGCACTACGAATTCATCGTCGACGGCGAGAATGTCGATCCGATGACGATCGCGATGCCCGGCTCCGCACCGCTCGAGAAAGGCGAGATGAAGCGGTTTACCGCACAGGCCGACGCGCTGCGCACGCGGCTCGCGCAACTCGACGGCGTGAAGCTCGCGCGCTTCGAGTAGCGCGCGTCGGGGTCCCTTCTCCTCGCGCGCCCGCGATGCGTCGCTTCGTCGGGCTGATGTCGGGAACCAGCGTCGACGCGGTCGATGCCGCGTTGGTCGAGATCGACGAGCTCGACTTCGGCATTCGCACCGGCGGATTGGCGAGCGTCGCGATCGACGATGCGCTGCGTAGCGAGTTGCACGCGCTGCAGGCGAGCGGCGCCGACGAGCTCGCGCGCGCCATGCTCGCCGCCGGCAAGCTCGCCGACTGCTACGCGCAAGCGGTAGAGGCGCTGCTGCTGCAGACCGGCCTGCGGGCCGAGCAGGTCACGGCGATCGGTGCGCACGGACAGACCGTTCGCCATCGCCCCGAGCTCGGATACTCGATCCAGTTGCTCAACGCCGCGCGGCTGGCCGAACGTTGCCGGATCGCCGTCGTTCACGATCTGCGCGCCGCCGACATCGCCGCCGGCGGCGAGGGCGCACCGCTCGTCCCGGCCTTCCACGCGCAGGTGTTCCGCAGCCCGCTCGAGCGACGCGCGATCGTCAACCTCGGCGGCATCGCCAACGTGACGCTGCTGCCAGCCGACTGCGGATCGGAAGAACCGGTGCGCGGTTTCGACACCGGTCCGGCGAACACGCTCCTCGACGGCTGGTGCCGACGGCACACCGGGCAGGACTTCGACGCGGACGGGACGTGGGCGCGCAGCGGAAGCGTGCACGAAAAACTGCTTGCCCGCATGCTCGCGGAACCGTATTTCTCGCTGGCAGCACCGAAGAGCACGGGCCGCGACCGGTTCAATCCGGACTGGCTGCAGCGCGCGATCGACGCTGCAGACGATGGCGGCGACCGCGGCGACGGCAAGCCGGGCGCCGCGGACGTCCAGGCGACCCTCGTCGAACTGGCGGCGATCACCATTGCGCGGGCCTGTGCCGACTACGGCGTGCAAGCCGCCTACGCCTGCGGCGGCGGCACGCGCAACACCTTCCTGATGGAGCGTCTCGCTGCGCGGCTGTCACCGACGCCGCTGCAGACTACCGCGGTGCTGCGCATCGATCCGCAGGCAGTGGAAGCCGCGGCATTCGCCTGGCTCGCGGCGCAGCGCGTCGATGCGAAGGCAGGGAACCTGAGCGCCGTTACGGGGGCGCGAGGCCCGCGGGTGCTGGGAGCGATCAGCGATCCGCGCGTGGCGCGGGGGTGAAAGAGCATCCAATCGGCGCGAAGACGGCAACCCGCCTTGCGCCGAGGAATCAGCGGTGAACGTTCAGGAGAACGACGACCCGCAACCGCAGGTGCTCGATGCGTTCGGATTCTTGATGACGAACTGCGCGCCGTCGAGATCGTCCTTGTAGTCGATCTCGGCGCCCATCAGGTACTGCAGGCTCATCGCGTCGACGAGCAGCGTGACGCCGCCCTTCTGCAGCACCGTGTCGTCCTCGGCCGTTTCCTCGTCGAAGGTGAAGCCGTACTGGAAACCGGAGCAACCGCCGCCCTGCACGAACACGCGCAGCTTCAACTCCGGGTTGCCTTCCTCGTCGATCAGCGACTTCACCTTGATCGCAGCCGCGTCCGTGAACAGCAGCGGATCCATCGTTTCGGCGACAGCTTCCATTCGATACCTCCGATTTGCACCTATTGTAGGCCGTCAGGGCAGGATCGGCACCTGCGTAAGCCCTGCGTCCTCGGGCAGCCCGAACATCAGGTTCATCACCTGCACACCCTGCCCCGACGCGCCCTTCACCAGGTTGTCCTCGACGACGAGCACCATCAGCAGGTCGCTGTCGGGCGGCCGGTGCACGGCGATGCGCACGAAGTTCGACGCACGCACCGAGCGCGTCTCGGGCGCGGAGCCCGCCGGCATCACGTCGACAAAGGGCTCGGCGGCGAAGCGCCGCTCGTAGATCGCCTGGAAGTCGAGGTCGAGCGCGCGCGGCGTGATGCGCGCGTACAGCGTGGAGAAGATGCCGCGGATCATCGGCACCAGGTGCGGCGTGAATGCGAGCTTCACCGGCTTGCCCGCGACCGCCTCGAGCCCCTGTCGGATCTCGGGCAGGTGCCGATGACCGCTGACCGAGTACGCGCGGAAGTTGTCGCTCGCCTCGGCGAGCAGCGTGCCGACCTCCGCCTTGCGCCCGGCGCCCGACGCGCCCGACTTGCAGTCGGCGATCAGCGAATCGAGCTCGACCAGGTCGCCGCCCCGCGCACGCGCCGCTTGCGGATCGAGCACGGGCAGGAAGCCAAGCTGAACCGACGTGGGATAGCACCCGGGCAGGCCGATGACGCGGGCGTTGCGGATCGCTTCGCGATTGACCTCGGGCAGCCCGTACACCGCCTCGGCGAGGACGTCGGGGCAGGAGTGCGGCATCTTGTACCAGCGCTCGAACTCGGCGGTGCTCTTCAGGCGAAAGTCGGCCGCCAGGTCGATCAGTCGCACGCCCGCGGCGAGCAGCTCCGGCGCCTGCGCCATGGCAACGCCGTGCGGCGTTGCAAAGAAGACGACGTCGCACTTCGCGAGCGGCGCGGAAGCCGGATCAGTGAACGCGAGATCGACACGCCCGCGCAGCGACGGAAACATCTCCGCCACCGGCATGCCGGTTTCCTTGCGCGATGTGATCGCGACGAGCTCGGCGTGCGGATGCTGCGACAGCAGGCGCAGCAACTCGACACCGGTGTAGCCGGTGCCGCCGACGATTCCGATCTTGATCATCGCAACCTCCGCGGGATGCCGGGCCGCAGCGCCCGGCCGGGGAAGCTGCGACGCGAAACGATCAGCGCTTCGAGAACTGCTTGCGCCGGCGCGCCTTGTGGAAGCCGACCTTCTTGCGCTCGACCTCGCGCGCATCGCGCGTGACGAGGCCGGCGTTCGACAGCGCCGGCTTGAGCGTCATGTCGTAGTCGATGAGCGCGCGCGTGATGCCATGGCGAACGGCGCCCGCCTGGCCCGATTCGCCGCCGCCGTGCACGTTGACCTGGATGTCGAAGGACTCGAGGTTCTGCGTGAGATCGAGCGGCTGGCGCACGATCATGCGACCGGTTTCGCGCGCAAAGTAGTCGTCGAGCGGCTTGCCGTTGACGACGATCTTGCCGCTGCCGCGCTTGAGGAACACGCGCGCGACGGAAGTCTTGCGCCGGCCGGTGCCGTAGTTGTAGTCGCCGATCATCGGAATCAGACCTCCAGAGCCTTCGGCTGCTGCGCCGTGTGCGGATGCGTGCCGTCGCCGTATACCTTGAGCTTCTTGATCATCGCGTAGCCGAGCGGGCCCTTCGGCAGCATGCCCTTCACGGCCTTCTCGAGCACGCGGCCCGGGTGCCGTGCCTGCATCTTCGCAAAGCTCTGCTCGCGAATGCCGCCCGGGTAGCCGGTATGGCGGTAGTAGATCTTGTCGTCGGCCTTGTTGCCGGTGACCTTGATGCGCGCGGCGTTGACGACGACGATGAAATCGCCCGTGTCGACGTGCGGCGTGAACTCGGGCTTGTGCTTGCCGCGCAGGCGACGCGCAATCTCGACGGCCAGGCGCCCGAGCACCTTGTCGGTGGCATCGACGACGAACCAGTCGCGCTGAACCTCTTGCGGCTTGGCGGAGAAAGTCTTCATGAGAGTCTCTGTCGAGAGCGGCGCGCGAGCGCTTCGCCCGGAAACGGCAGGCGCCGGCTCGGGAAACACCCAAGGTAAGACGGCAGCCGCAGAAAAGCCCTCGATTGTAGTGCCCGACGGCCTCTGCGTCAAAACACGCGATTCGCCTGGACTCCTGGCCCGACTCTCCGGCCGAATGGGAATTTCGAGCCTTTGCCCGACGACGAACTCGCCGGCTCGAGCCATTGAACAGTGCGAACTCTGCTGGACACGCACTCGCTGCTTCGACCGCATGCTGGCCGCGCAGAGCGAATTGCCCTCGGTGCGCCTGTTGACTAACGACGATGCGCTGCAAGGCTTTCCGTGCCGCGTCGCCTGGTAGCAGTCGGCGGAGCGGCCAAAAAAAAAACCCGGACGCGAGGTCCGGGTTGAATCCACCAAGGAGGAGGAGGTGGAGGAGACGAAGCAAACTATAGCGAAGTCGATGGTGCAGTGCAAGAGTAAAAACATCGCAGCGTCCTCCCAAAGCCACGAATCCGCGACGGATCTTTGATCCAGCTCAAGGAGTTTTCCCTCTGTGGGCTATCTTTCGCAAGAAAGCGCGTGCGTCGTCGGGTGCTGCATCCGATTCGTTATTGCAGCGCAACATGAACGGTTTCCGCGCAACGTTCCGGAAAGCGGCGAGAATGAATCCGATTTCAGGAGCAGTCGATGCAGTGCACGGTGAAATGGACAGGGCCCGGGGGCATGAGCTTCCTGGCCGAATCGGGAAGTGGGCACGCGCTGGTCATGGACGGCGCTCCCGACGCGGGCGGACGCAACCTCGGCCCGCGACCCATGGAAATGCTGCTGATCGGCACCGGCGGCTGCACGGCCTCCGACGTCGTCGTCATCCTCGGCCGAAGCGGGCAGGACGTACGCGGCTGCGACGTGCAATTGAGCGCCGAGCGTGCACCCACCGACCCGAAGGTCTTCACGCGCATTCACTTCCATTTCGTCGTGCGCGGCCGATCGCTGAAGCCGAATGTCGTCGAGCGCGCGATCCGGCTGTCGCACGAGAAGTACTGCTCGGCGTCGATCATGATGGGGCAGACCGCCGAACTGACGCACGACTGGGAAGTCGTCGAGGACTGAATCCCGGGCGGCAGCAGCGCCCGGCAAGCGCCTGCCTATAGATAATGCGCCGTCGTCGTCATCACTTTCGACGCCGTGCGCATCGCACAGCGCGCCGGAGCCGGCAGGTCGACTCCGCCCAGCCTGCGGGCGTGCTCGCCGTGCCGCGCTTCGTCCTCCTGCATGGCGGCGACGATCTCGCGCGAGCGCGAATCGCTGGCGGGCAGCCGCTCGAGATGGCGCGCAAGATGCGATTCGACCTGCCTTTCGGTCTCGGCCATGAAGCCGAGGCTGATGCGGTCGCCCATCCTTCCTGCCAATAGGCCGATCGCGAAAGAGCCGGCGTACCACAGCGGGTTCAACAACGACGGCCGAGCACCGAGCTCGGTCAGTCGCTCGCGCGTCCACGCGAGATGGTCGCCCTCCTCGCGAGCGGCGAGACGGAACTCGCGTTCGAGCGCCGGATCCACCGTGCTGGCGGCCTGCGCCTCGTACAAGGCCTGCGCGCAGATCTCGCCCACGTGGTTCACCCGCATCAGGGCGCCCGAGAGCCGGCGTTGCGACGGCTCCGACGGCTCGTCCTGGTCGGTGACAGCGCTTCGAACCGGCATCGGGCGCGAGTTGGGCGGCGCCCCGGCGAGCGAGGCGAAGGCGCGACCCAGTGCCGCCAACGTTCGGTCGAGCGGGGTCGGATTGCGCAATCCGTCGGGTGAAAGGCTGTGCATGCCGGGACTCGGTTCAGACCAACTGCGAGCATACCGCCGACGTCGTTGTCCGCTGCCGCCACCCGATTCTGATCGCGGCGAGCTGTTCCCGGGAGCGCGCCGACGCGACCCACGGCGCGCCCCCGGGGACCGCCCGGGCCCGCTGGAGCTGCGGCCGGTGCCGAGTGAGTCTGTTGCCGGAATACGACACCCAAGGCGTCCAAAGGCGTCCGTTTCTTTGCTCCCCTGGGGAATTTGGCGAGAATACGTTGGACTTCAAACCGGGGATCGCCTGTCGGCCACTCGGGGAGTTGCGGCGGCACACCACGCCGATGATTGATTCCAGAAACCTAGGAGAACCTTCAATGAAGAAAACGCTTCTCGCAGTGGCTGTCGCCGCAGCGCTGCCGGCAGCGGCGTTCGCGCAGACGAACGTCACGCTGTACGGGATCGCCGACGTCGGCGCTGGCTGGAACGACACCGACGGCCCGGGTGATTCGAGCACGATGGTCGTCAACTCCGGCTACATGTCGACCAGCCGCTTCGGCATTCGCGGCACGGAAGACCTGGGCAGCGGCCTGAAAGCCACGTTCAACCTGGAAGCGGGCGTTCAACTCGACCAGGGCCTGAGCGATAGCGACATCGGTTCGCGTAACGCGTTCTGGCAGCGTCGTGCGGTCGTCGGCCTGGCCGGCGGCTTCGGCGAAGTGCGCCTCGGCCGTGACTACACCCCGGGCTTCTCGGCCGCGGGCACGACCGACATCATGGGCTACGGTCTGCTGGGCAACTGGCTCACCTACACGGCGCAGGGCGGTGTCACGACCCGTGCCAGCAACGGTATCCACTACACGGGCACGTTCTCGGGCATCACGCTGCGCGCGATGTACGCCGAGGGTGAGATCACCGACGCGAACGACCCGGTCACTGGCGCCAAGATCCAGGACAGCGGCGGCGGCGACGCTTTTGGTCTGTCGGCCGTCTACGCCGGCGGTCCGCTCACCGTGCAGGGCTACTACCAGGAAATCAACAACGTCCTGGGCGACGCAGTCAAGCAGGCCGGCCTCGGCGCGGGCTACAACTTCGGCGCGTTCCGCATGACGCTGACCTACGGCGTTGCCGACGCGGACGGCACGGCAGTGGTTGCCGGTGGCGACAAGCTGCAGGGCATCGGCCTGGGCGCGGGCGTGAAGCTCGGCACGGGTGAACTGATCGCGCAGGTCATGCAGCTGAAAGTCGACAACACGGTCAACGGCGACGGGAAAGGCACGGGCTTCGGTATCGCCTACGTCCACCCGCTGTCGAAGCGCACCAACCTGTACGCCACGTACGGCATGATGCGCAACGACCGCGACGCCCGGTTCTCGATCCTCGCGTCGGACAACTCGGTTGCCGCTGGTGCTCTGGGCGCCGATCCGAAGGGCTTCGCAGTCGGTATCCGCCACCTGTTCTGATCGCGCACCGGCTTCGGCCGGTACTCGAAGCAGGTGTGAAAGCGCCGGGGAAACCCGGCGCTTTTTTTTTGGCTGCCGCATCCGCAGGCATCAAGCTGACCCCATTACGGGTATGCGACGCTCAGACAAACCTACTGCGGCAATCGGCTTGTTTGAAGCGCGAACTGTTCAATCTTAAACTGTCGGACATGCCGACGCCCGACCTCCCGCTCTCGCCCCCCGATCACGAAACCCGCCTGCAGGCGCACGACCACACAGCGCTGCGCCTGTGGCTGCGGCTTCTCACCTGCACGAGCCTCATCGAGGCATCCGTCCGCCAGATCCTGCGCGACGACTTCGACAGCACGCTGCCGCGCTTCGACCTGCTCGCGCAACTCGATCGGCACCCGCAAGGACTGCGGATGAGCGAGCTGTCGCAGCGGCTGATGGTCACCGGAGGCAACATCACGGCGCTCGCAGACCAGCTGGAAGCCGAAGGGCTGCTGCACCGCGAACCGGTCAGCGACGATCGCCGCTCGATTCGCCTGAAGCTTTCGGCGGCCGGTCACAAGCGCTTCGCCGAGATGGCTGCAGGACACGAGCGCTGGGTGGTTTCCCTGTTCGAGGGGCTGTCGCAGGACGAGCAGCGCCAGTTGCTCGCGCTGCTGGCCAGGCTCAAGCCCGGACTCGTCGAAGGCAAGCGGCGTGCCGTCGAGCAGCGCTCGACCAGAGAACGCGCGCGTTCGGCAAGCGCCTCGCGCAGCGCGGCCTGAAGGCGCAGCCAGAGATCTCCCGACGCCGGTCTACTCGTCCCGCGCGCTGACTCCCACGCTACGATTCCTCGGCGATACCGTACAACAAGGTAGGAGGAGAACCCGATGCATCGATCTGCCCACGTCGACACCTTCGCACGCGAGAACCTCCCGCCGCCCGAGCAGTGGCCCGAGTTCCTCGACTCGCCCGACACGCGCTATCCGGCACGCATGAACGCCACCGTCGAGCTACTCGACCGGACGGCTGCGGGCGGCCAACGCGATGCCATCGCGCTGCGCACCGACGAGGCGAGCTGCACCTACGCGCAACTGCAGGCGCGCGTCGATGCGATCGCGCACGTGCTGCGCGGCCGGATGGGTCTCGTTCCCGGCAACCGGGTGCTGCTGCGCGGAACGAACAACCCGATGATGGCCGCCTGCCTGCTCGCCGTGATCAAGGCGGGCCTGATCGCCGTGCCGACGATGCCGCTGCTGCGCGCGAAGGACCTCGCACCGGTCGTCGAGAAGGCGCGCGTGTCGGCCGCGCTGTGCGACCTGCAGTTGCGCGACGAAATCGACCGGCTGCGCGAGCAGACCAACGCGCTGGAACAGGTGATGTTCTTCAACGACGGCAGCGGCGAGGACGACGCGCTCGAAACCTGGCTCGCCGACACACCAGGCGCCTTCGAAGCCTGCGACACCGCGCAGGACGACGTCGCGTTGATCGCGTTCACCTCGGGCACGACCGGCAAGCCGAAAGGCACGATGCACTTTCACCGCGACATCGTCGCGATGTGCGACCTCTTCCCGCGGCACGTCCTGAAGCCGGTGGCCGACGACATCTTCTGCGGCACGCCACCGCTCGCCTTCACCTTCGGGCTGGGCGGCATGCTGTGCTTCCCGCTGCGCGTGGGCGCGTCGGTGCTGCTGCTCGAGCGCGGCACGCCGGAGTCATTGCTCGGCGCGATCGAGCGGCACCGCGCGACGATCGTGTTCACCGCCCCGACGATGTACCGCCAGATGGCGATCATCGCGTCGCGCTTCGACCTCTCGTCGCTGAAGAAGAGCGTCTCGGCGGGCGAGGCGCTGCCCGATGCGACGCGACAACTGTGGAAGCAGGCGAGCGGCATCGAAATGATCGACGGCATCGGCTCCACCGAGATGATCCACATCTTCGTCTCGTCGATGCCCGGCGACGTGCGCCGCGGAGCGATCGGCAAGCCGGTGCCCGGCTATCAAGCGCGCGTGGTCGACGACGACATGAACGAGGTCGCGCACGGCGTGGTCGGCAAACTCGCAGTGAAGGGACCCACCGGCTGCCGCTATCTGGACGACCCGCGCCAGCTCGAATATGTCCGCGACGGCTGGAACCTGCCCGGCGACGCCTTCGCGATGGACGAGGACGGCTACTTCTACTACCAGGCGCGCTCCGACGACATGATCATCTCGGGCGGCTACAACATCGCCGGACCGGAGGTGGAGTCGGCGCTGCTGATGCACGAAGCGGTGGCCGAATGCGGCGTGGTCGGCGTGCCCGACGAGGCACGCGGACAACTCGTGAAGGCCTTCGTCGTGCTGAAGAAGGGATGGCGCGCCGAGGACGGACTGGTGGCCACGCTGCAGGACTTCGTCAAGCAGACGATCGCGCCGTACAAGTATCCGCGGGCGGTCGAGTTCTGCGAGGCGCTGCCGCGCACGGAGACGGGGAAGCTGCAACGATTCCGGTTGCGGGAGGGGTAGCCCCCGGCCCGGCGGGCGGCCCGCCGGTAGCCCTCGCGCTACGGGTTGATGCGCTCGGAAGCGTGATCTCCGCTCCGCGCGCGAAAGCGCAACCTCTCGTAGCGGGATCCGAAGCAGGCCGGTGCCGCTGACGGGGAGCAGGCGAGCGGAGGCAATCGCAGCTTCCGCACGTGCCGTTGGAGAGATACCATAACGGCACCGAGACGGTACCAGCCATCGAATATGGAAACCGACCTTTTCCTGAAAAAGGTTCCCGCCGAGGTCAAGGAGTTGATCTCGCGGGAGGCAGATCTCCACCGGCGTTCGATCAACCAGGAAGCCATCGTGCTTCTCGAGGAAGCGCTGGCCGCACGTTTGCGTACTGCGCGCACCCCTCGGCACGAAGTTCGCGAGATCCTCGCCCACTATCGTTCCCTGCCGATCCGCGACAACCGCGGCCCCGAGGAACTCGTCGAGTACGACGAGTTCGGACTTCCGAAGTGAGCTGGCAGCGATCTTCGAAAGGGTGCGACGAGGCCGCGCTCGACACCTCGGCCCTCTATGCGATTCTCGACGACGAAGAAGAGGCCGAAGCGCTTCTCGTCGCCCTCGGGCGATACGGTCACCTCTGCGTCAGCGCAGGCACGCTGGCGGAACTGTCGATCGTGCTCCTCCGACGGCGGAGCGCCGAATCGATCACCGACCTCGAGCGCCTGCTCGCCGCTCTCGGAATCGAGGTCGTGGCGGTCGACCATCAGGCGGTTCAGCGAATACGAGAAGGATTCATCGCATTCGGCAAGGGAATGGGCAATCGCGCCCAACTGAACTTCGGCGACCTTTTCGCCTATGCGCTATGCAAGGAACGCGGCATTCCCCTCTTCTTTCGCGGAGACGACTTCGCGCATACCGACCTAATTGATGCGCGGCGAGCCTGACTGACGCCTACGCCGCCTGCACCTCCTTCTGCGTCTGCTTCAGCGTTTCGTCGCGCAGTTCCCTGCGCAGGATCTTGCCGACGTTGGTCTTCGGCAGTTCATTGCGGAACTCGATGTACTTCGGTTTCTTGTAGCCGGTGAGGTTCTGCGCGCAGTAGTCGCGCAGCGCCTGCTCGGTGAGCCCTTCGTCGGCCTTCACCACGAAAAGCTTCACCGCCTCGCCCGAGTTCGCGTCGGGTACGCCCACCGCCGCCACCTCGAGCACGCCCGGGTGCGCGGCGACGACGCCCTCGATCTCGTTCGGGTACACGTTGAAGCCCGAGACGATGATCATGTCCTTCTTGCGATCGACGATCGTCGTGTAGCCGCGTTCGTCCATCGTGCCGATGTCGCCGGTCTTGAAGAAGCCGTCGGGCGTCATGACCTTGGCCGTCTCGTCCGGACGCTTCCAGTAGCCGGTCATCACCTGCGGGCCGCGGATGGCGATCTCGCCGCGCTCGCCCAGCGGAACGGGCTTGCCGTCGTCGTCGAGAATGGCGACATCGGTGGACGGGAAAGGCAGTCCGATCGTTCCGCTGTAGGCATCGGTGTCGGTGGGATTGCCGATCGCCGCAGGCGCCGTCTCGGAGAGTCCGTAAGCCTCGCAGATCGGGCATCCGGTGACCGCCAGCCACTTCTTCGCCACCGCTTCCTGCACGGCCATCCCGCCGCCCAGCGAGACGCGCAGCCCGGAGAAGTCGAGTTTCGTGAACTCGGGGTTGTTGGCCAGCGCGTTGAACAGCGTATTCACTGCCGGGAACAGCGTGAAGCGGTACGGGCGGATTTCCTTGATCAGCGCCGGCTGGTCGCGCGGGTTGACGATGAGGATGTTCAGTCCACCCACGCGCATGCCGATCAGGTAGCACGCGGTGAGCGCGAAGATGTGATACAGCGGCAGCGCGCAGACCCAGACCAACTGCTCGGGCAGCGGGCCGCGCTTCGTGTTGTTCAGCGCCGGCTGGATCCACGCCTCGGCCTGCAGGGTATTGGCGATCATGTTCCGGTGCACGAGCGTGGCGCCCTTCGCCACGCCGGTGGTGCCGCCGGTGTACTGCAGGAAGGCGACATCCTCGTGCCCGAGATCGGGCTTGGCGAGCTCCAGCCGCCCCCCTTCGGCCATCACGCGATTGAAGCGCACCGCCTTCGGCAGGTCGAAGGCCGGCACCATCTTCTTCACGTGCCGCACGACAGCGTTCACGAGCGTGCCCTTGCCGAAGCCGAGCAGGTCGCCCATCGACGCAACGACGATCTGCTCGATCCCCGTGCGCGGCAGCACCTTCTGCAGCGTGGCGGCAAAGTTCTCGAGCAGGATGATGGCGCGCGCGCCGGAGTCCTTCAGCTGGTGCTCGAGTTCGCGCGGCGTATACAGCGGGTTCACGTTGACGACGACGAGACCCGCGCGCAGCACGGCGGCGATGGCCACCGGATACTGGAGCACGTTCGGCATCATCAGCGCGACGCGATCGCCCTTCTTCAGCCCGCGCGACTGCAGCCAGGCGCCGAGCGTGCGCGACATCTCGTCGACCTCGCCGTACGTGAGGGCCTTGCCGAAGCCGACGTAGGCCTTGCGGTTGCGGAATTGCGAGAACGACTCCTCGAGCAGATCGACCAGCGAGCGATACCGGTTGTGGTCGATCTCGTGCGGCACGCTGGCGGGGTAGTTCTTCAGCCAGAAGCGATCCATGTTGCTCTCTCCCGGTGGCAACCCGCGGCTCGACCGGCCGCGTCGGTGCCTTCCCGAGCCATTATGCCGGCGAAAGACTGCCCGGCGACGCGAATCGGATCAAGGTTCGAGCGCGTCCAGCGCCGCGCTTCGCTCGCCTTTCGGCAACTCGCCGATGCGCCGCGCTGCCTCGTAGAACGCCGGCAGGTCGCCGTTCTCGCGGCGCAGCAGCGCGCGGAACGCCGGCACGAGGTCGTTGTAGGTGGCAACCGAAGCCAGCTGCGCGTTGGTCAGCGGCTGCGCGAAGAAGCGGTCGTAGCCGGCGAAGCCGCCCCATGAGCGCTTCAGCGCTTCGTAGTCGCGCTTGAGGGCCGCAAAGATCTCCTGCTTGCCGACCCGCTTCGCTTCGTCCGTCACCGGGGACGCGTACAACGCTTCGAGCGCCGCGCGATGCTGCTGCAGCAACGCAAGGAAATCACGTCGACGGGCGTCGAACGTTTCCCATTCGTCGCGCAGCCGGGTGTCGTGCGTGCGCTTCTCCACTGCGGCAAGCCAGCGGCGCACGCCCTCGCGCTCCACCGTGGTGGCGAACGACTCGTTGAAGGTCGTGTCGCCTTTCACGTACAGCTCCTGGTGCGAGAGCTCGTGGAAGATCAGGCGCGCGACCTCGGCTTCCGGATAGCCGACGAACGTGTTCAGCACGGGATCGTCGAACCAGCCGAGCGTCGAATAGGCCGGAACCCCGCGCACGACGACGTCGAGCCCTTCGTCGCGCAGGCGCTGCGCGAAGCGCTCGGCGTCGTCACGATCGTAGTAGCCGCGGTAGGCCACGCAGCCCACGAAGGGAAAACACCACTGCTCGAGTCGCATCGACAGCTCGGGCGTGGCGAACACGCTCCAGACGACGAACGGGCGCCCGAGGTCGGCATATTCGGTGTAGCTGCCGTTGCGCGGCAGGCCGAGATCGTCGCTGGCGAAAGCACGGATCGCAAGCACGTCCTCGAGCCGCTTGCGCAGCGCCGACGACGTCTGCGGGTCATCGACCACCGAGGCGATCGGCTGTGCCTTCCTCATCACCGACAGATGACCGGCGATCGACTGCAGGTAGTAGCCTGGCCCGTCGTTCCAGGCGGCGCACCCGCCCAGCAGCGACAGCGCGAGCGCCGTCGCAACCGTGCGCAGCGCCCGCCGCCCGCGGCCGCAGCCGGTGCGTCGCGGGGGCTGTTCCACTGCGTTATCCGCGTCGAGCGCAGGCGTCATCCGCCGATGCTAACGTAGGGCGTCCCACTTCATCTCCCGCGAGGCTTCGATGCAACTCGTCGACCGGATCGCCGAATTCCACGCCGAGATCCGCGCAGTGCGCCGCGATCTGCACGCGCATCCCGAACTGGGCTTCCAGGAAACACGCACCGGCGAGCTGATCGCTTCACAACTGTCGCAATGGGGCATCCCGGTGCATCGCGGGTTCGGCCGAACCGGAGTGGTTGGCATGGTGCAGGGCCGCGCCCCCTCCGGGCGCGCGATCGGCCTGCGCGCCGACATGGATGCGCTGCCGATCACCGAGCGCAATGCCTTCGCGCATGCATCGACGAATCCGGGCCGCATGCACGCCTGCGGGCACGACGGGCACATGGCGATGCTGCTCGCCGCGGCGCGCCACCTGGCGAAGCACCGGGACTTCGACGGCACCGTCTACCTGATCTTCCAGCCCGCCGAGGAAGGCGGCGGCGGCGCCCGCGCGATGATTCGCGACGGACTGTTCGAGCGCTTCCCGATGGATGCGGTGTTCGGGCTGCACAACTGGCCGGGGATGGCCGCCGGCGACTTCGCGCTGCGCGCCGGTCCGGTGATGGGTTCGTCGAACGAGTTTCGCATCACCGTGCGCGGACGCGGCTCGCACGCGGCGATGCCGCACGACGGCGCCGATCCGGTGCCGGTGGCCTGCCAGATCGTCCAGGGGCTGCAGACGATCATCACGCGCAACAAGCGCCCGGTGGAGGCGGCGGTGCTGTCGGTGACGATGATCCAGGCCGGCGAGACGACCAACGTCGTCCCCGACACCGCAACGATGCAGGGAACCGTGCGCACCTTCACGACGCAGGCGATCGACCTCATCGAGCGCCGCATGCGCGAGATCGCATCGCACACCGCGCGCGCCTTCGACTGCGAGGCGCAGGTGGAGTTCGCGCGCAACTATCCGCCGACCATCAACCACGAGAAGGAAACCGCGTTCTGCCGCGAGGTGGCCCGCGATCTCGTCGGCACCGACCGCGTGCGCGAGTTCGAGCCGACGATGGGCGCCGAAGACTTCGCCTACTTCCTGCAGGAGAAACCGGGCTGCTACCTGGTGCTCGGCAACGGCGACGGCGCGCATCGCGCGGCCGGCCACGGCGAGGGCCCGTGCACGCTGCACAACCCGAACTACGACTTCAACGACGAGTTGATCCCGCTGGGCGCTGCGTACTGGGTGCGCCTGGTCGAACGTTGGTTCGCCGCTTCTTCGTAGCCGCTTTTGCGTAGCACTTCGTAGCGCACGAGCAACTGATTCGACGCCGGACGCCGCCGCACGACGGCTGCGGCTGCCGTGGACCGCTGCATCGCGCGTGCCGGCATCGGCTTCCGTCGTACACTGCATCGAGGAATCCGACTCGTCGATGCGCACCTCCACCGCACTCGAAGCCCGCAGCGAAGCGCCAGGTCAAGCCTGCGCAGGATCGGCGAGCGCTCCGGGTTCGCAGCGCGTGCTCGAGACGATCACCGGCTGGCAGCGCGAACTCGCATCCATCCGCCAGGCGCTGCATGCGAACCCCGAACTCGGCTTCGAGGAGCACTTCACCTCGGAGCTCGTCTGCCGGCAACTGCAGCGTGCGGGCGTCGACGAAGTCCATCGCAGCATCGGCCGCACGGGCGTGGTCGGTGTCATTCGCGGACGGCAGACGCGCAGTAGCCGCACGATCGGCCTTCGCGCCGACATGGACGCACTGCCGATGCAGGAAGACGGCGAGCACGCGCACCGATCGCGCAAGGCCGGCGTGATGCACGGCTGCGGGCACGACGGGCACGTGACGATGTTGCTGGGCGCCGCGCGCTACCTCGCGGCCAGCCGCGACTTCGACGGCACGGTCCACGTGATCTTCCAGCCCGGCGAGGAAGGCTTCGGCGGCGCAAAGGCAATGATCGACGACGGCCTGTTCGAGCGCTTTCCCTGCGACGCCGTGTACGCGATGCACAACTGGCCAGCGCTGCCGCCCGGCACGATCGGAGTGCGGCCCGGTCCGATCATGGCCGCCGCCGACCGCATCACGATTACCATCGAGGGCCGCGGCGGGCATGGCGCACATCCGTACCTCACGGTAGATCCCGTGCTCGTCGCCGCGCACATCATCACCGCCGCGCAGTCGATCGTCTCGCGCAACGTCAGCCCGATCGATTCGGCCGTGGTCAGCCTGTGCTCGATCCAGGCCGGGCATCCGGGCGCCATGAGCGTCATCCCGCAAGAGGCGAAGCTCGTCGGCACCGTGCGCACCTTCCGCGAGGCCACGCAGTCGATGGTCGAGCAGCGGCTGCGCGCGCTCGTCGAGTCGGTCGCAGCGGGCTTCGGCGCGAAGGCTTCGCTCGTCTACGAACGCGTGTATCCGGCCACGATCAACAGCGTACGCGAGGCGTTGTTCGGCTCAGCGGTGGCCGACGAACTCGTCGGCGCCGCGAACGTCGTGCGCGACCTCGACCCGAGCATGGGCGCCGAAGACTTCTCCTTCATGCTGCGCGTTCGACCCGGCGCGTATTTCCGACTCGGCCAGGGCGGCGCCGCCGAAGGCTGCCTGCTGCACAGCTCGCGCTACGACTTCAACGACGCGGTGCTGCCGATCGGGGCGGCGCTGTTCGTGCGGCTGGCGGAGCAGTCGATGCCGCTCTGAGGAAGGGAAGGGAGAAGGGGAACAGCCCGGTTCCCCTGACCGCCGGTTGGTTGCGTCGGCCTCAATCTTCGCTGGCGGTCGGCATCAGGCGCCACCCTGGGTCGTCGCGTTCGAGGCGGTAACGCGCTCCAATTCCCAGCACGGCCTTTCTCGGCACGTGTCCGAATGGCAGGCCGGTGACCACCGGCACCGGAATGCGTGCGCGGAAATGGTCGACGACGGCACGCAGGTCGTAACCGTTATCGTGGGGCGACGGCTTCCACTCGGTGAACTCGCCGAGCACGAGGGCGCGCTGCGCAGCCAATACGCCCGAATACAGAAGCTGATGCAGCATCCGCTCGACGCGATACGGATGCTCGGCGACATCCTCGAGGAAGAGGATGCCGCCTTCGACGGCGGGCAGGTACGGCGTGCCGACCGCAGCGGCGACGAGCGACAGGTTGCCGCCCCACAGCGGGCCTTCGATCGTTTGCAGCGGCGTCCTGCGAGACCCGCTGGTGGCAACAGGCTCGTTGCCCGCAGCCCGCACCGGCCACCGCTCGTCCCATCGCACCGGTAGCAGCCGGCCGTCGATCAGCGCGTCGAAGTGCTCGAGCATGTACGGATCGGGCTCGTCGACGCCGAAGTCGCCCGCCACGCCCGGGCCCGCGAAGCTCGGTGCACCGGTGCGTGCGAGCAGCGCGAGCTGAAACGCGGTGAAGTCGCTGTAGCCGATCCAGCGCACGCCGCGCGCGGCCGACGCCGCGACGAGCGGCCAGTCGATGCGATCGAGCAGGCGCGACAAGCCGTACCCGCCGCGCGTGATCATCACCGCATCGATCTCGCGCGCGCGCGCCGCGCGATGGATCTGCGCGAGGCGCGCCTCGTCGGTGGCGCCGAAGCGCTGCCAGCCTTCGCGCGGCGCACTGCAGCTCACGTCGTGGCCGCGCGCGCGCAGCCGTTCGAGCGCAAGGTCGAAGCGCTCGAGCGACAGGTGCGCGCCCGACGGCGCGATGATCTCGATGCGGGCGCCGTTGCGCGTCGTCACGAGCGGGGACCTGTTCAGGCGCGCGCCGAGCGCGCCGCGGCGAAGCGCACGAACCAGTCGATCGAGGCCGGGTTGGCCATCGAATCGCGATTGACCGACTTCTCCACCGGCTGGCCGAGCAGGATCTTCTTCACCGGCACCTCGAGCTTCTTGCCCGACATCGTGCGCGGCACCTCGGCGATCGCGTAGACCTCGTTCGGCACGTGCCGCGCCGAGAGCTTGGTGCGGATCGCGTCGAGCAGTCGCTTGCGCAACGCCGCGTCGACGCCGGTTTCGCCGCGCACCGCCGCCTCGGGTTCGGCTGCCGGCCCCTTCGCACCGATGCCGGCGATCTGCGCGCCAAGCTCGCGCTGCACGACGAACAGCGCGAGAAACGACTCGCGGCCGAGGTATTCGAGATCGATGACGAGCGAATCGGCGACCTCGTCGAACTCCTCGACGACGCGATACAGCTCGCTCGTCCCCATCCGGATGCCGTAGCGGTTGATCGTCGAGTCGGAGCGCCCGAAGATCGTCGCCGTCACGCTCTCGGGGCGCTCGTGCAGCATCAGCCAGTCGCCGTGGCGCCAGACGTTCGGCGGCCCGGGGTAGGTGTCGAAGTAGCTCTCGAAGTAGCGCCTGCCGTCGTCGTCGCCCCAGAAGAACAGCGGCATCGACGGCATTGGCTCGGTGCAGACGAGCTCACCCACCTCGCCGATCAGCGGCTTGCCGTCGTCGCTCCACGACTCGATCTTCCCGCCCAGTACGCGGCACTGCATCTCGCCGGCGTACACCGGAAGCACGGGGCATGCGGTGAGGAACGCGGCACCCGGATCGGTGCCACCGGAGATCGACGCCAGCAGGATGTCCGGGTGCACGTGCGAGTAGATCCAGCGGCACGCCTCCACGGTGAGCGGAGAGCCGGTGGAACCCAAGGTGCGCAACGAGGAGAGGTCGAACTGCTCGCGCGGATTCAGGCCGGACTTCATGCACAACGAAACGAAGGCCGGGCTGGTACCGAAGAACGTAAGCCGCTCGCGTTCCGCTACCCGCCACAGCGTGCCGAGATCGGGATATCCGGGATTGCCGTCGAACTGCAGCAGCGTGGCGCCGGTCATCAGCGTCGACACCCACAGGTTCCACATGATCCAGTTGGTCGACGAGAACCAGAAGAAGCGGTCGCTCTCGTCGACGTCCAGATGCAGCGCGTTCGTCTTCAGGTTCTCGAGCACGGTGCCGCCGTGTCCGTGCACAATCGGTTTGGGCATGCCGGTGGTGCCCGACGAATAGACGATCCACAGCGGATGGTCGAAGGGCAGCGCCGCGAAGCTGCATTCGGCCGGTTCGGCGATGGCGTCGCTCCACGACAGCACGACAGCCGCGCCGCCGTCGCCCAGCGTTGCCCGCTCGTCGAGGTACGGCACGAAAACGACGGTGCGCACCGACGGCAGCTGGCGCACGAGCTCGCGCACGACTTCTCGCCGATCGAAGTCCTTGCCGCCGTAGCGATAGCCGTCTACGGCGAACAGTACCGTTGGCTCGATCTGCCGGAAGCGATCGAGCACGCTGACGGTGCCCATGTCCGGCGACGAGCTCGACCAGATCGCGCCGAGGCTCGTCGTCGCCAGCATCGCCACGACGGTCTGCGGAATGTTGGGCATGTACGCCGCGCAGCGATCGCCCGGCTTCACGCCGAGGCGTGCGAGGGTGGCGGTGAGCGCGCCGACGTCGGCGCGCAACTGCTGCCAGCCGATCTCGCGGCGTTCGCACAGCTCGGAGACGAAAACGAGCGCTGGTCGCGCCGCGATCTCGGGGCGCAGCGCGGGCGCGAGCAGGTGCTCGGCATAGTTCAGCGTTTCGCCTTCGAACCAGCGCGCTCCGGGCATTTCGCGGCGAGCGAGGACGCGCGTGGCCGGCGACTTCGCGATCACGCCGCTCCATTCGTGAAATGCGCCCCAGAAACCTTCCAGATCGTCGACCGACCAGCGCCACAACGACTCGTAGTCGGGAAACGAAAGTCCGCGCGTCTCGTGCAGCCAGCGATTGAAGCGGGTGATGCCCGCGCGTTCGACTCGCTCGGCGCCGGGGCGCCAAAGGACTTCGGGGGTAGACATCGGAAAACGCTCGTCGGAGATCGTCGTGCCGACTATACCGAAGCGCGTGCGCGGCGAGCGGGCAAAAAAAAGCCCGCGAAAAAATCGCGGGCCGAATCCACCATGCGGTGGAGGAGGAGACTCCGTGGGGCGTCGCCTTGGAGGCGCCACCCGGCTGTTCGTCTGCCGCCCGATCATGAGGATCGGCGCGGCCGTTCAACTGTGCTTCAGCGGTTCCAGCTGGCGCGGGCCGCCGCCGCATCGACCTCGGCGCGAACGCGCGGGTCGAGTTCCATCAGGGCCTGCAATGCGCGCTCCTGCTGACGGGCACGGACGCGGTCCACCGCGCGATCGATCCACGCGGCAATCGTTCCGCGCACCTGGACAGGTCTCGCGCGTTCGTTTCCGGCGACGCGCCCGAGACCCCCGTGGGTAGTAACAAGCGTTGTCATGATCGTGTCCTCGGTGAGGTGATGTCCGTTGCGATGGAAGAATTATGGCGATCCCTGATGTATGTTTCCAATGGATGTTAGCCATGAGTATAATTCACGAAAGCCATAGATGATGCGACTTGCTCGATGAACTTCCGAACGCTGGACCTGAACCTGCTGCGCGTATTCGACGAGGTGATGGCCGAGCGCAACCTCACCCGTGCGGCCCGCAACCTCTCCATGACGCAGCCGGCCGTCAGCAACGCACTGCGCCGGTTGCGTGACGCGCTGAACGACGAGCTCGTCGTCCGCTCGGGCTACGGCGTGCAGCCCACACCGACTGCGATCGCACTGTGGCCGTCCGTGCGCCAGGCGCTGCAGCAATTGCGCGAGACCTTCTCTCCGACCGAGTTCGTCGCATCCGAGGCGCGCGCGACCTTCACGCTCGCGATGGCCGACGCCACCGCGTCGTTGCTGATCCCGCCGCTGATCGCCTTCGTCGAGCACGAGGCGCCCGGCATCTCGCTGCGAGTGCTGCCGCTGACCACGCGCGACCCGCGGCAACTGCTGATCGACACCGACCTGGACCTCGCGGTCGGTCACTTCCCGGCGGCAATCGCGGCGATCGCGATGGAGGAGATGCGGCCCGACCTGGTCGTCACCTACGGTCACCAGCGCCTGTACAGCAGCCATTACGCGTGCGTGATGCGCCTCGGGCATCCGCTGGCGAAGGCCGAGCTCACGCTCGATTCCTACTGCCGCGCGCACCACCTGCTCGTGAGCTTCTCGGGTCGGCCCTTCGGTCACGTCGACGAGACGCTCGCGGCGCTCGGCCGCTCGCGGCGTATCGTCGTGACCGTGAACCAGTTCTTCACCGCCGGAATCATCGTCGCCAACTCCGATCTGCTCACGGTGCTGCCTCGGCACTTCCTGTCATCGACCGGAACGACCGACAAGGTCGCGGTGCGCGCCCTGCCCTTCGAACTGCCGCGCGTGGACGTGCACGCGATGTGGCATCGGCGGCGGGAAAACCGACCGGGGCACGCGTGGCTGCGCGAATCGATCGTGCGAGCCGCGGCGACGCCGCTGCGCGAACGCGCCCCCAGGCGAAGTGCATCGGCAGCGCGCACCGCGGGCGATCCATCCGCCGCCTCTTCGCTGGGGAAATGAGCAAATCCGCTCGACATCTGCAGCCGCACGATCTGCTCGGGATCGCGCGACTCGGTGTCGCCGGCACTGCGAAGATCACCGAGTTGGTCGAGGCGCTGCATGCGGCGATCGCTGGCGTGCCGACGACAGCACCGTCTTTGCCCGCCGGTGGCACACGGGGACTCACCGGCCTCGTCTATGCGTCCGTGCGCGGCGCAACGCAGATCACCGGCCTCGGCCTCGACGCGGCGCTCGGCTGGCTGGCGCCGCGGCTCATCGGTCAGGCGCCGTCATCCGATGCCCGCTGCGCGGCCGTCGCCGCCCTGAACGGGGTTCTCGGCGACCATCTCGCGGCGAGTCGCAACCCGCTCGCGATTCGCATGCGCCTGCGCCGCGAAGGCCGTCCTCTCGCGTTGCGCCGCGATTCGCTGACCGCAGCTTTCCCCGACGCGAGCGGACACGTCGTCGTGCTGGCACACGGGCTGTGCATGGGCGATCGGCAATGGCTGCGCAACGGTCACGATCACGGCGCAGCGCTCGCACGCGACCTGGGCTGCTCGGTGCTCTACCTGAACTACAACAGCGGCTTGCCGATCGCGGTGAACGGCCGCGAATTCGCCCGCCTGCTCGAATCGCTGGCGAAAGCGTGGCCGGTGCCGATCGAGCGGCTGTCGATCGTCGGCCACAGCATGGGCGGCCTCCTCGCGCGCAGCGCCTGCCTGCACGCGTCGCGCAGCGGCCACGCATGGCTGCGTCGGCTCGACGCCATGGTCTTCCTCGGCACGCCGCATCGTGGTGCTCCGCTCGAACGCGGCGGTCACTGGTTCGAGCAGCTGCTCGGCGTTAGCGCCTACAGCGCGCCGTTTGCCCGGTTGGGTGAAATCCGCAGCTCGGGCATCACCGACCTGCGCCACGGACGAATCGACGATCGCCCGCCGATCGAGCCGGACGAAGAGCGGCGCTCGGCGCCGCCACGCTCGCTCGCCATCGCGGCAACGCTCGGTCGACGCGACGGCGATCTGAAGGATCGGCTTCTCGGCGACGGTCTCGTGACGCTCGCCAGCGCACTCGGCAGGGCGACACGCACCGAGCGCGCGCTGTTCCCGCGCGGCGCTCGTTCCGTGCAGTACGAGGCGGGCCACCTGGCGCTGCTCGAACGCCCCGCCGTGTACCGCCAGATTCGCGATTGGCTCGCCTTGGCCCCCGGCTAGCGTGGCCCCTCGTCAATCTCCGCCCGAACCTTCCTCGCCGACCGCAGGTTGCCGCTAGCGGCGTTCGCGCAACCGCTCCAGCGCTTCGCGCAACGGCGCCGGCAGCGCCACCGGTCGGTTGCTGTCGCGATCGACGTACACGTGCACGAAGTGCCCCTGCGCGCAGGCAAGAGGCTCGTCCTCGCGGAAGATGCCCAGCTCGTAGCGCACGCTGCTGTTGCCCAGGTGCGCCACGCGCAGCCCCGCCTGCACGCGATCGGGAAAGGCGATCGGGCGGAAATAGTGGCAATTGGTTTCGACGACGAGTCCGACGACCGGGCTATGCTCGATGTCGAGCGCGCCCGCCTCGATCAGGTACCGGTTGACCGCCGTATCGAAGAACGAGTAGTAGACGACGTTGTTGACGTGTCGATACGCGTCGTTGTCCATCCAGCGCGTGGTGATCGCGCAGAAGTGCAGATAGGCGTCGCGCGACTGCGGCGACGGACGGGCTCCGCCCGTCGCCTGCTTCGCGAGAGCGTCGCTCACTGCACGGCGCTCTTCGACGGCGCGTCGATCACTGCACCGTGCTCTTCATCGGCGCCGCGTTCGCCGGCAGCGGCATGGCGGCGCGATCCATCCGTATGGGCGCTGCGAGTTGCCCCGAGCCGCGCTGCGGCATCTTGCGCAGGTCGAAGCCCTGCATGTAGGCAGCACGCACGATCACCGTGTATTTCCACGTGGCGCCGCCGGCGATCGCCGCCAGGCCCGCCAGCGCGAGCAACGGAACAGCCGCCGGCGCGACAATCCAGCCGAGGATCGCGAGCACGACCGGCGCCACGTGCCCGAAGGCCGTCAGCGTCGGGGTGAATGCTTCGAGCACCTGGCGCGACAGCGGAGGAATGCCGTTCGCTCGCGCGCTGCGCACGTAGGTGCGCCAGAGCATCGCGTTCAACACCGCGAGCACGACGATCGAGGCGGCTGCAAGCGAGGGCCACGCACCCGTGCGCATCGAAGCACCGAGCGCGAGCGCAACGATCGCAAGCGCTCCGACGCCTTCCAGCAGCGCCGTGGCGATCAGCATCCACGGCATCAACGGCACGCGCCAGGCCGGTATTCCGCGCGCCCGATGAAGGATCTTCGCCTGGCAGAACAGGAACACCGCGCCCGACACCGCGACGAATGCAAAAGGCACCGGACCCGGCGCAACGAGGCTCGCCAGCACGGACGGGAAGAAGACGAGCGACGCATACAACTCGCGCGTCATCCACGAGGTCTGCCAGCGCGTGGCCGCGCGCCAGAAGCGCATCTGCCGGCCGATCTTCAGGAACACGCAGAACAGCCCGATCGCGACCAGCAGCGCCGACACGAAGAACAACGACGGCCCCGCGGCAGGCGCCATCGCTCCGAACGCCATCGCCGCGGCGCCGGTGATCGCCAGGCCCGTCCCGATGCCGCCGAAGATCCAGTTCATCGCGGCACGCCAGTCCCAGAAGGTCTGGCGCGGACCGACGAGCGGATTGGCCGGGTCGGCGCGGCGATCGTCGTCGAGGTCTTCCTCCGACACGCTGCGCCCGGGCACCGCCGGCGTCGTGTACAGGTACTTGATCTGCGGATCGGTTCCGACGTCGGCGTTCAACTGCAGGTACTCGCCGTCGCGCGTCAGCCGTGAGACGTTGCTGTCCGGGTCGTTGAAGTCGCCGAACTGGATCGCCTGCGAGATGCACGAAGCGGCGCAGGCCGGAGTGACGTGCGGATCGACGCCGGGCTTCAGCCCCTTGGCCATGCCTTCATCGACTCGTTCGACGCAGAATGTGCACTTCTGAGCGACGCCGATGCGCTCGGGGTGCTCGGTGGCCTTCTCCTGCTTCGTGCGCTGCTTGCCGTAGTAGCCCGTCATTTCGTGGGCGATCGTGCGCGCGTTGTACGGGCACGAGACGGCGCAGTACGCGCAGCCGATGCACACGTCGTAGTTCATCGTCACCAGGCCGTCCTCGCGCTGGCGCGTCGCCCCGGTGGGGCAGACCGGCACGCAGGGCGGCTCCGCGCAATGCTGGCAACCGGTGACGAGGAACAGGCGCTCGACGTTCGGGAAGGTGCCCTGCTCGACGTCGAGCACCTTGCGCCATTGCACGCCGGGCGTCGTGTCGTTGGCGTGCTTGCAGGCGATCGTGCAGGTCTGGCAGCCGACGCAGCGGTTCAGGTCGATGACCATGCCCCAGCGCGGCAGGTGCGTGCCCTTGGGCTGCCCGCTCGGCGTGTAGCCGTCGGGCCGCGCGCCGAGCACCTGGTCGAGATCGGCCTGCTGGATCGTGCGCGCGAGAGAGCTGTCGCTGCCCGCCGCGGGCGAGGCGGTGCGCGTGACGACGTCGTTCATGCCAGTGCTCCCCGCGCCGACGCGCGCTTGCCCGAACCCTCACCCGCCTGTGGCGCAGCGACGAGTTCGCCGTTCGATGCACGCCGGATGCGGATGCGCATCAGGTCCGCGCCGCTGCCCGTGCCGTCGGTGAGCTTCAGCGACAGGTCGGTGAGCGAGTTCAGGCTGGGCAGCTTCAGATCCTTCGCGAAAGGCGTCTTCCAGTGATCGAATTGACCGATCATCAGCACCGTGTCGGGACGGATTCCCTCGCGAAGCACGGCGTTGCCTTCGGTGCGACCGGACACCGACTCGAGGATGAGCCGCTCGCCTTCGACAATGCCCAGCCGTCGTGCGGTGCTGCGATTGACAATCACGCCGCGATGACCGGCAACGTTGTTCGCGACTTCGTTGATCAGCGGCAGTCCGACGTTGGCGCCCCAGCTGTACTGCATCGAGCGCGCAGTGAGCGCCCAGAACGGGAACTCGTCGGGATCGCGCCCGTACTCGCGAGCGTATTCGATCCAGATCTCGGGGAAACGCTCGTAGGTGGGCAGGAACTCGTACTCGGCAAGCTGATGCTCCCACCAGCCGACGCCGATCTCGTGCAGCCGGTGCGCGAGCTGGCGCCCGTGGCGCACTACGCGCTCCTGGTATGGCAGCTCGAAGCGCAGGTTCTGCCGCTCGAGCGCCGGATACAGATACCAGTCCAGTTGCGGGAACGGACGCAGCAGGAAACCGTTCTCCTTGAACCAGTCGAGGTCGCGCACTTCTTCGCCGCCGGTGAGATCGTGGCTCGCGGCTTTCGCGATCGCGTTCCAGATCTCGTCGCCGGCCGGCTTCTTCGATTCGTCCAGCGAATAGTCGAAGGCGCCGCCGCGATCGCGCAGCGCCATGCCGGCGGCGCCCTTGTTCACGGCCTTCACGTACTGCGGAAGGATTCCCGCACGCTCGGCAAGCGCGGTGGAGATCTCGGTGAAGTCCATCACGTCGCAATGCGAGTCGATGGCCGGCTGGCGGATCGCCCAGCCCTCGTGCTTCCAGAACTGTTCGGTGAACTTCGTGCTACCGATGCGGATGAGCTGCGTGCTCTCCAGATCGAGCGCCTCGGGCAGCAGGATGTCGGCGAAGTGGTTGGTCTCGTCTTCCGTATAGGAGAAGGCGACGATGAACGGAAACTCGGCCAGCCGCTCGGCGATCTCCGGCGCGTTCCACGACGAGATCGCCGGGTTCGTCCGGTAGCAGATCCACATGTCGGGTGGCGCGACGCGCGGCCAGTTCTCGGGCGACTTCTTCTGGAACAGCCATGGCAGGTGCGCCGGCCCGAGCGCCGGCGACCAAGGCGAATCGGAGACGAGCGGCACCAGCGTCTTGTAGGCGTTGCGAATGTGCGGCTGGCGCATCCAGCCTTCGCGCGAGGTTTCGTTGAACTGGTACTGCATCAGGCCGTCCGGCCCCGGCAGCACCGAACCGACGCGCGAAATCGCCGGCCGAACGAGCTTCACCGCCGTGCCGAGCGTGCCTCCGGGAACCTCGAGCGCGCCGACCAGCACGGCGAGCATCGTGCGCGCCCAGCAGCAGTGGTAGCCGCCCCAGCCGTTGTTCACCGACTTGCCGACCATCACGGCCACCGGCCGGAACGGCAGTGTCTGGCCCTCGATCTCGATCGTCTGCCCGATGCAGGCGTGAGCGACGTACTCGTCGGCAATGCGCCGGATCGTCTCCGCCGAGACGCCGCACTCCTCGGCGGCCCACTCCGGCGAGTACTGGCGCATGTGGTCGAGGAAGACACCGAACGACGGGCGCACGCGCGCGGCGTCGTGCTCGATGCGTTCGTCGTCGGGGCCGTGCTCGACGCCCGCGACGGTGAACTCCCCGTCGAGCGCGGGATCCTTCAGCTCGGGGTCGTCGTAGGTCTTCGCGCGTCCGTCGGCGAGGTCCCAGATCAGCGGCTTGCCGGATTCGACGTCGCGCAGGAACCAGCCGTTGGGTCCGACGAGATAGGGCGAACTGCTGCGGTTCTTCAGGTACGGCAGGTCGCAGCTCTTCTCCCACCCCTGCTCGTGGACGATGCGGTGGATCAGCGCGAAGAGGAAGGCTGCATCGGTCTTCGGGCGAATGGGCACCCATTCGGCGGACAACGCCCCGGTAACCGACAGGTGCGGCTCGACCTGCACGCGCTTGGCGCCGCGCACGCGAGCATCGGCCTCGCGCCAGATGCCGACCACGCCGCCCGAGGCCTCGACGTTGTTGCCGCAGTTGATGATGTAGTTCACATACGGCGTGTCGGGCGACACGATGAACGCGCGGTGCCACAGCTCGCCGTACAAGTGTTCGGAGTGGTAGCACTTGACGCCCTGCCCGGCGCCGTAGCCCTGGTCGATCGGCCCCCACGCCGCCATGAACGCAGGGAAGCTGCCCATGTACTGCACCGGCGTGCCGCCGCCGCCGGTGGACGTGGCCAGCCGCGGCACCCCTTCTTCGTTCAGCAGCCCTTTCGCGCGGATCTCGCGCATCTTCGCGCCGACGATGTCGAGCGCCTCGTCCCAGCTGATCGCGACGAAACCGGGATCCTCGTTGCGGCCCTTCTTCGGATTCGTGCGCTTCATCGGCTGACGAATCCGGTGCGGGTTGTACGTCTTCTGCACCAGCCCGTAGGCCTTCACGCAGACACGCCCCCCGCCGGGGTGCTCGCCACTGATGTCGTAGTTCGACTCGATACGCGTGGCGACGCCGTCTTCCACCTCGACCTTGAGCAGGTCGGGCCCTGCCACGCACTGGTAGCAGTAGATCGGTACCTTCTTCGCAGCCATCGGGATCCCTCCTCGGATCGTCGATTGTCGCGTTCGACGCAAGGGCATACCTTAACGCGGCTCAAGAACAAGGGGTAACGCGCCTCGTTCGCGCTGGCGTCAGTGGCGAACGCAACCCGATCGCCAGACGCAAAAAAGCCACCCGGAGAGGGTGGCTTCTTCGCGTCGGAGAATTGCCTGACGATGTCCTACTTTCACAAGCGAGATGCTCACTATCAT
>JAVSMN010000001.1:2217253-2535283 GCA_032027205.1 Burkholderiaceae bacterium | reverse complement strand
GGCTGTTGATTGTTAAAGATCGGTGACCGCCGCTCTTTTCAGAGGACCCGGTGAGCGCCTTTGCGCTGTGCCGGTTCGCGATCAGCAGAGAAGGAAGATTATGACTACTTCGGAGAAGTGTGTCAAGCGAGCCGCCCTTCGCTGCTCCCGGGGCGCCTTTGCACTTCCCGGACCTCAACGTCGAAACGTTCGTCGTTGAGGAACCCGCGACTGTAGCAGGGTCGAGGGAGAGGTGCAAGTCGGGAGCGGCTTCGTGGGACCGAGTTCGTCGATCCTGCTTGGGCTGGGCGAGGGGCAGCCGCGAAGCCCCCCGCGACGCGGCCCCACACCGCAAGCCGCCCCGCGCCTCAACGGTGGCGGAAATCCGGCTTGCGCTTCTCGACGAAGGCCGCCATGCCTTCCTTCTGGTCGTCGGTGGCGAACAGCGAATGGAACAGCCGACGCTCGAAAAGAATTCCTTCGGCAAGCGGCGATTCGTACGCGCGGTTGATCGACTCCTTGATCATCATCACCGACGGTAGCGAATAACCCGCGATCGTCGTGGCCGCGGCGATCGCCTCGTCGAGCAGGCGGTCGGCAGGGACGATTCGTGACACCAGGCCCGCCCGCTCGGCCTCCTGCGCATCCATGTTGCGCGCGGTGAGGCAGAGGTCCATCGCCTTCGCCTTCGACACCGCGCGCGGCAGGCGCTGCGTGCCGCCGGCGCCCGGGATGATGCCGAGCTTGACCTCGGGCTGGCCGAACTTCGCGGTGTCGGCGGCGATGATGATGTCGCACATCATCGCCAGTTCGCAGCCGCCGCCCAGCGCGTAGCCGGCAACCGCCGCGATCACCGGCTTGCGCACGCGGCGGATCGTCTCCCAGTTGCGAGTGATGTACTCGTTGCGGTAGACGTCCATGTAGCTCCAGCCGGCCATCGCGCCGATGTCCGCGCCGGCGGCGAAGGCCTTGTCGCTGCCGGTGATGACGATGGCGCCGATGCTGTCGTCGGCATCGAGATCGACGAGCGCCGCGCCGAGCTCGTCCATCAGCGCGTCGTTCAGCGCGTTGAGCTGCTTCGGACGGTTCAGCGTGACGAGGCCCACGCGACCGCGCGGTTCGACGAGGATGTGCTGATAGGTGCTGCCCTGCGACATCGGGTGCTCCGCTTCGGTTGGCGAGACTTCGGATTCTGCGCTATTACGGAGTGCGAATCGCGCCGAACGATGCCACGCCGACCAGCCCGTTGCTCGTCGTGAAACGGAAGCGTCCCGCGATCTCATGGCCAAGGTCGCCCGCGATGCCGAAATACCGGGCCTCGTACACACCGGAGACGATCGAAGCTTCGTTGCCAGCGAGCGACTTGACCGCGCCGGTGAGCGTGCCCGGAGGCGCCGACGACGCTTCGAAGACCACGGAATTCATCGCGAGGTCCTGCGCCTGCAGTGTTCCGCCTGCCGGTTGCGACGAGATCGTCAGATTGCCGAGTTGCGCGTTGGTGATGCTCACGCCGGCAACGTTCACGGTGATCGGCGCGCTAAAGCCGAAACGCCCTCCGATTGCCTTGGCTGCGCCCGGACCGTCGCCGACGATGCCGACGACGCGGCCCTCGTAGCGATAGCTTCCCGCAGCGGGCGGATTGGAGACCACTAAGGCGCCGGGACGCGGCGCGTACCAGATTCCGAGATACCCCTCGTTGAACCCCTCCAGGCCCGCGCCCGCGAACTTTTCCCAGGTGCCGAAGCTCGCGTACTGCAGGCGCGGCAGTTCCTGCTTGGTCTCGTAGTTGGTCGCCTGGAAGAAATCGGTGATCGCGACGTAGGGCGGCAGGATGTTCGTGCCCGTCATCGGGTTCTCGTAGGCCTGCCCCTGCATGACGCCGATGATGTTGCGCAGCGCATCGGGCGGCTTGCTGGCGGACGTGAAGTCCGTCACCGAATCGAGCGACGAGAGATCCGCCGGGAAGACGAGCGTCAGGGTGTACGCATCGACGCCCTTGACGGCCACCGTCGCCTCGATCGGCTGGAACACGTTGGTCGTTGTCGCCGCACACGAGCCGATCGCGAATCCGTCACCGCGGCTGGTCTGCGAATTGCACGCCTGCGCGGGCGCATTGCCGCCCCCACCCCCGCCTCCTCCACCACAGGCAGCAAGCACCCCGGCCGCCAGAACGGCAGGAACGGCGCGGCCGAGGAACCGCATCACGCGGGCTTTGCCGGACTTCTTCGACTTGTATTCCACTGCGAGCTCCGTAACGGGGGTCGCCGGATCGTAACCGGGCGTTCGGCGCGCCGGACTCAGCAACCCACCGGCCAGCGGGTGAATCGCCGCGCGCGCGACGGCCCCACGCGCAGGACGGCCGCGACACGGTTTGCCGCCGAATGTAACCACTCGACCGCTCGCGCAGCGTGACCGAATCGACGTTGCCGTGCAGATCGGCTAGCCTGCCGGCGACGATTTCGATGCGGAGACGATGATGTTCGATGCGCTGTATCTGGAGAAAACCGACGCCGGCTTCACGGCGAAACGCCGCGCGATCACCGACGACGAGCTGAAGGCGGCTACGCCCGACGCCGACGTGACGCTGCGCGTCGAATACTCCGCGCTGAACTACAAGGACGCGCTGGCGCTCACCAACCGCTCGCCCGTCGTGCGGCGCTGGCCGATGGTGCCGGGCATCGACGGCGCCGGCGTCGTCGAGGAGAGCTCGCACGCAGGTTTCGCCAAGGGCGATCGCGTGATCCTCAATGGCTGGGGCGTAGGCGAGACGCACTGGGGCTGCCTCGCGCAGCGGGCGCGGCTGCGCGGCGACTGGCTCGTCGCGATGCCCGATGCGCTCGATTCCCGTCGCGCGATGGCGATCGGCACCGCGGGCTACACGGCGATGCTGTGCGTGATGATGCTCGAGAGACAAGGCGTCGCTCCCGATCAGGGGGAGGTGCTCGTCACCGGCGCTGCCGGCGGCGTGGGCAGCGTGGCGATCGCGCTGCTCGCGAAGCTCGGTTTTCGGGTGGTCGCATCGACCGGCCGCGCCTCCGAGGAGGCGTACCTGCGCCAGCTCGGTGCGGCCGAGATCATCGATCGCGCCACGCTCTCCGCGCCGGGCAAGCCGTTGCAGAAGGAGCGATGGGCGGGCGTCGTCGACGCGGTGGGCTCGCACACGCTGGCCAACGCCTGCGCACAGACGCGCTACCGCGGCAGCGTCGCCGCCTGCGGACTCGCACAAGGGATGGACTTCCCCGCCTCCGTCGCGCCGTTCATCCTGCGTGGCGTGCGGCTGATCGGCGTCGATTCGGTGATGTGCCCGATCGAAGATCGTCGCGAGGCATGGACGCGACTGGCGAGCGAGCTCGACCGCGACGCGCTCGAACGGATCACGCAGGTGGTCGGCCTCGACGACGCACTGCAAATGGCGCAGGAGATGCTCGCCGGACACGTTCGCGGCCGCACCGCGGTCGATGTGAACCGGTGAGGCGCGACGACGTTTCTCGCGCGGCCGCGACCCCGCGCCAGCAGGTCTCGCGCACGCTTGCCGCCGCGCGCGATACGCGCGATCGCGCGGCGCCGATCCGCTACCGCGTCACGCCGATCGACCCGAACGCGCATCGCTTCGAGATCGAACTGGCGATCGCGCACCCCGACCCGAAAGGACAGCGGATCGCGATGCCGGCATGGACGCCGGGCAGCTACATGATTCGCGAGTTCGCGCGCAACGTCGTATCGATCGAGGCGTCGAGCGCGTCCGGCCGGCGCGTGGCGCTGCGCAAGCTCGACAAGGCGACGTGGCAGGCCGCGCGCTGCGACGAGGCGCTGCACGTGCGTTACCAGGTCTACGCGTGGGATCTCTCGGTGCGCGCGGCGCATCTCGATTCGACGCACGGTTTCTTCAACGGTTCGAGCGTGTTCCTGCGCGCGATCGGGCATGAGGCGCAGCCGTGCGAGCTGCTGCTCGAGCCGCCGACCGGCGACAGCTGCGCCGACTGGCGCGTCGCAACGACGATGCCTTCGGCGGGGGCGCGCGAGCACGCGTTCGGCGCGTATCGGGCGCGCGACTACGACGAGCTGATCGATCACCCGGTCGAGATGGGATGCTTCACGCTCGCGTCCTTCGACGTCGGCGGCGCCCATCACGAGATCGCGATCACCGGTCGGCACGATGCCGACATCGAGCGCCTGTGCCGCGACCTGCGTCGCGTCTGCGGCGAACAGGTCCGGCTCTTCGACCCTCGTCGCCGGCGCGCGCCCTTCGATCGCTACGTGTTCCAGGTGCTCGTCGTCGGCAGCGGCTACGGCGGGCTCGAACATCGTTCGAGCAGCACGCTGATCTGCTCGCGCAACGAGTTGCCCTACGCCGGCATGCGCGAGCCTTCGGAGGGCTACCGCTCGTTCCTCGGGTTGGCGAGCCACGAGTACTTCCATTCGTGGAACGTCAAGCGCATCCGGCCGGCGGCCTTCGTCGCGCCCGATCTGCAGAACGAGAGCTACACGCGGCTGCTGTGGATCTTCGAGGGATTCACGTCGTACTACGACGACCTGATGCTCGTGCGCTCCGGCGTCATCGACCGCGACGCGTATCTCGCGCTGCTCGCGAAGACGATCTCGAACGTGCAGCGGGGGCCCGGCCGTCGCACGCAGAGCATCGCCGAGTCGAGCTTCGACGCGTGGATCAAGTTCTATCGGCAGGACGAGAACTCCCCGAACGCGGTGGTGAGCTATTACGCAAAGGGCTCGCTCGTCGCGCTCGCGCTCGACCTGACGATCCGGGAGCGCACACGCGGAGGGCATTCGCTCGATGATGTGCTGCGCGCGATGTGGGAGCGATTCGGGAAGAACGCCTTCAATGGCGGCGAAGGCCTCGCCGAGGACGAATTCCCGCGACTGCTCGAGGAAGCACTGGGCCTTCGGCTCGATGCGCAGATCCGCGCGTGGGCCTATGGCACCGCAGAGCTTCCGCTCGCTGCGTTGCTACGCCCGTTCGGCGTTCGGCTCGAACTCGGCGCAGGCGAGCAAGGACCGGCGTCGCTCGGCGCGAAGCTCGCGATGCGGGACGGGCAACTGACGATCGCGAACGCGTACAACGGACAAGCAGCCGAGCGCGGCGGCCTGTCGGCCGGTGATGCGATCGTCGCTCTCGACGGGCTGCGGGTGGCCGACGAAGCGGCGTGCAAAACGCTGCTCGCGCGCCGGCGCCCCGGCGATCGGCTTCGCGTGCACGCGTTCCGACACGACGAGATGATCGAGCGCGAGATCGAACTGGATGCACCGCCGAAGACGGAAGCGAAGCTCGAGATCGAGAAGCGCGGGTCGGCCACGTCAACGCGGCTGCGCGCAGGATGGTTAGGTTCCCACGCGGATCTCGAGGTGCCGCAGCCGGACTGAATCACTTCAGAAAAACAGCTCCCCCAGCGCCCCCCCCGGTTCCGGCGCGCACATGAACGCTTCGCCGACCAGGAACCCGTTCACCCCGGCTGCGCGCATGCGTGCCACGTCCTCGCGCGAGCGGATGCCGCTTTCGGTGACAACGATCTTTCCCGAAGGCACCAGCGGCAGCAGCGACAGCGTGGTGTCGAGCGACACGTCGAAGCTGCGCAGGTTGCGGTTGTTGATGCCGACGAGCGCCGTGTCGAGCCGCAGCGCGCGCTCGAGCTCGTCGGTGCCGTGCACCTCGACGAGCACGTCCATGCCGAGATCGCGCGCGATCGACTCGAAGTCGACGAGCTGGGCGTCGTCGAGCACGGCGGCAATCAGCAGGATCGCATCGGCGCCGTTGCTGCGCGCCTCGTAGACCTGGTAGGCATCGACGATGAAGTCCTTGCGCAGCGCGGGCAATGCGCAGGCAGCGCGGGCCGCGCGCAGGTCGCTCAGCGCGCCGCGGAAGAAGGTTTCGTCGGTGAGCACCGACAGGCACGCGGCGCCGTGCCTTTCGTAGCTGCGCGCGATCGCCGGCGGATCGAAGGATTCGCGCAGCACGCCCTTGCTCGGGCTCGCCTGCTTGATCTCGGCGATCACCGCCGGGTCGCCCCGCCAGATGCGCGCGCGCATCGCCGCCTCGAAGCCGCGCGGCGGATCGACACGAACCGCCGCCTCGGCCTCGCGGCGGGCAGCAATGAAAGAGCGCTCGCGCTTGCAGGCAGCAAGCTCGTCACGCTTGACCGTGACGATGCGCTCGAGAATGTCGCTGCTCATCTTCAGGCTCGCTGCTACGGGGTCGATACGGATGTCCGGGGCGTTGGCGACGAGATACAAGACGCTCTCCTGCTTCAGGTGGCCCGCGATGGCCCGGCGCGCTGCGTGAACCGGACGAAGGCGTCGAGCCGCTCCCGCGCGGCTCCGCTGGCGATGGCTTCGCGCGCGCGCTCGATGCCGGCGGGAATCGAGTCGACGACATCCGCCGCATAGAGCGCGGTGCCCGCGTTCAGCGCGACGATCTCGCGCGGCGTTCCCGGACGGTTGCCCAGCGCCTCGAGCACCATTTCCTTCGATTCGAGCGCGTCTGCCACGCGAAGGCCGCGGTTGCTGATCATCGACAGGCCGAAGTCCTCGGGGTGGATCTCGTACTCGCGCACCTGTCCGTGGCGAAGTTCGCCCACCATCGTTGCCGCTCCGAGAGACACCTCGTCCATCCCGTCCTTGCCCCACACGACCATCGCGTGCTTCGCCCCGAGATTCTGCATCACGCGCACCTGTATCCCCACCAGATCGGGATGAAAAACGCCCATCAGGATGTTCGGCGCGCCTGCGGGGTTGGTCAGCGGCCCGAGGATGTTGAAGATCGTCCGCACGCCCAGTTCGCGGCGGATCGGCGCCACGTTCTTCATCGCGGGATGATGGTTCGGCGCGAACATGAAGCCGACCCCGGTCTCGCGGATGCAATCGGCCACCTGTTGCGGCGCTAGCATGATGTTCGCGCCGAGCGCCTCGAGCGCGTCGGCCGAGCCCGATTTCGACGAAACGCCGCGATTGCCGTGCTTGGCCACGGTGGCGCCCGCCGCCGCCGCGACGAAGGCAGCCGCCGTCGAGATGTTGAAAGTGTGCGAACCGTCGCCACCGGTGCCGACGATGTCGACGAAATGCGGCCCCGCGTCCACTTCGACCTTGTTGGCGAACTCGCGCATCACCTGCGCCGCCGCGGCGATCTCGCCCACCGTCTCCTTCTTCACCCGCAGGCCCGTCAGGATCGCCGCCATCATCGGCGCCGACATCTCCCCGCTCATGATGCTGCGCATCAGCGCCAGCATCTCGTCGTGGAAGATCTCGCGGTGTTCGATGCAGCGCGTCAGCGCCTCCTGTGCAGTGATCGTCATTTCAGTTCTCCAGGAAATTGCGCAGCAGCGCGTGGCCGTGCTCGGTGAGCAGCGACTCGGGATGGAATTGCACGCCCTCGACGGCGTAGTCGCGATGGCGCAGCCCCATCAACTCGCCGTCGTCGCTGAAGGCGGTGGGCTCGAGGCAGTCGGGAAGGCTTGCGAGATCGACGGCAAGCGAGTGGTAGCGCACGGCGCTGTACCGGTCGGGAAGCGTGCGAAAGACGCCCGCGCCATCGTGGGAAATCGTCGAGGTCTTGCCGTGAACGACGTGGCGTGCGCGCACGATGCGCGCGCCGAAGGCCGCGCCGATCGCCTGATGGCCGAGGCATACGCCGAGAATCGGCAACTGGCCGGCGAAGCGTCGCACGAGCGCCACCGAGATGCCGGCCTCCCCGGGCGAGCACGGGCCGGGCGAGATGACGATGCGATCGGGCGCCAGCGCTTCGATCGCGTCGAGGTCGATCGCGTCGTTGCGAACGGTGCGCACTTCCTCGTGCAACTCGGCGAAATACTGCACGAGATTGAAGGTGAAACTGTCGTAGTTGTCGATCATCAGCAGCATGTCGGCTCTCCTTCGATCGCGAGCCCGTCCTCGGCGAATTCCGCGGCGCGCAGCACCGCGCGCAGCTTGTTCTCGGTTTCCTGCCATTCGTTCTCGGGAACCGAATCGGCCACCACACCGGCGGCGGCCTGCGCGTAGAGCACGCCGTCGCGCACCACGGCCGTGCGGATCGCGATCGCGAGATCGACGTCGCCGGCGAAGGACAGGTAGCCGCAGGCGCCGCCGTACAGCCCCCGCCGCGTCGGCTCGAGCTCGTCGATGATCTGCATCGCGCGCACCTTCGGCGCACCGGCGAGCGTTCCGGCCGGGAAGGTCGCGCGCACGACGTCGAGCGCGTCCAGGTCGGGATCGAGTCGGCCTTCGACGTTCGACACGATGTGCATGACGTGCGAGTACTTCTCGACCGCGAAGCGCTCGGTCACGCGGACCGTTCCGGTGCGCGCAATGCGTCCGATGTCGTTGCGCGCCAGGTCGATCAACATCAGGTGCTCGGCGCGCTCCTTCGGATCGGCGAGCAGCTCGGCGGCGAGCGCCTCGTCTTCGTCGGGCGTGGCGCCTCGACGCCGGGTGCCAGCCAGCGGCCGCACGGTGACGCGGTCGCCGTCGTCGAGCCGGTCGCGACGCACGAGGATCTCCGGCGACGACCCGACGACGTGGAAGTCGTCGAAGTCGTAGTAGTACAGGTACGGCGACGGGTTGATCGAACGCAGCGCGCGATACAGCGTCAGCGGATGCGGGCGGAACTCGCGCTCGACCAGCTGTCCGACCTGGATCTGCATCGCGTCGCCGGCGGCGATGTACTCCTTCGCTCGCGCGACCGCCGACAGGTATTCGTCGCACGCGAACGGACGCCGCTCGCTGCCGCGCTCGAACCTGGGCGACGCCGGTGCGTCGATGGGCGCCGCCAGTCGTTCGCGCAGCACGTGCAGTCGCTCGATGCCGCGTTGATGGGCATCGCCGCGCTGCGGATCGACATGAACGACGAGATAGATCCGCCCGGCAACGTTGTCGACGACGGCAAACTCCTCGCAGAGCATCAGCAGCAGGTCGGGGACGCCTACCGGGTCGGCTTTGTCGCGCGTGCGCACGCTCGGCTCGATGTGACGCACGGCGTCGTAGCCGAAATATCCGGCGAGTCCGCCGCACGAGCGCGGCAACACCGCGCAGGGCGCGACGCGAAAGCCGCGCAGGAAGTGCTCGACGAAATCGAGCGGGTTGCCCTGCCGGCGCTCGACGAGCTCGCCGTCGCGCAGCAACTCCGCCCCGTCCGCGGTGGAACGCAGCACGGTGCGCGCCGGCAGTCCGATGAACGAATAGCGCGCCGAACGCTCGCCGCCGACCACCGATTCGAGCAGGAAGCTCCACGGCGCGTCGGCGAGTTTCCGGTACAGCGTGAGCGGCGTGTCGAGGTCGGCGAGACACTCGAGCACGAGCGGGATGCGGTTGTAGCCACGGGCAGCGAGTGCCCGGAATCCGGGTTCGGTCATGACGTCCGTTCCGTCGCGAAGCCGACTCGCTTCGCGAGAGCGCCGAAGGCGCGGTTCTATCGGGAGTTCAGGAACGCGGGCGCGCGGCGCGACGGCCGGCCCGCGGCAGTGCGGCTGTCAGCGCCAGCACCGCCAATGCCAGCGACGCCAGGTGCGAAGCGGCTGAAGTTCCCGAACAGGACGCATGAAGTGGAACGAAATCCGGAACTGTATTCGGCAGCGACTATAGCATCTCGATGCGCGCGGCGGCCTCTTGCAGATCGTCCACGTGAGCGTCGGCATCGAGCGCAGACGCAGGCCGGCCCTCGTTGTAGCCGTAGGGCACGACGATCACCGGAATGCCGGCGGCGCGTGCCGCCTGCACGTCGTTCATCGAGTCGCCGATGGCCACCGCTTGCAGGGGCGCGATGCCGAGTCGCTCGCACGCGTGCAGCAGCGATGCCGGATCGGGCTTGCGCGCGAGGCGCGCGTCGGCGCCGACGATCGCGGTGAAGTAGGGCGCGAGCCCGGTGCGAGACAGCAGCGCGTCGGTGAAGGGCTGCGGCTTGTTGGTGACGCAGGCGAGCGCCAGGCCCTTCGCGCGCATCGCGTCGAGACCCTCGACGGCGTTTGGATACAGGCGCGCGCTCGCGCCGTTCTCGCGCGCGTAGTGGCGCTCGAATACGGGCATCGCCGCATCCACGACTTTCTCGTCGCAGGGTCCATCGAGCGAGCCGGCCAACGCGCGACGCACGAGCACGCGCGCGCCCTTGCCGACGTAGTTGCGCACCACGCTCTCGCCGATCGGCGTACGGCCGAGTTCGACGAGCATCGCATCGACGGCCGCCGCGAGATCGGCGACTGTATCGAGCAGCGTTCCGTCGAGGTCGAGCAGCACCGCGCGCGCGCGGAAGCTCGCACGCTCGGCGCGGTCCGACGCGTTCACGCGCCCGCCAGCGCCGAGCGGAAGGCCTGCACGATGCCACGGTATCCGCCGTCCGCATCGGGCGCGCCGAACACGGCCGAACCGGCAACGAAGGTGTCGGCGCCGGCGCGCGCGCATTCGGCCACGTTCTCGACCTTGACGCCTCCGTCGATCTCGAGGCGGATAGGCTGTCCGCCGTTCTGCGCGTGGGCGTCGATGCGCGCGCGCGTTGCGCGCAGTTTCGGCAGCGCCGACGCGATGAACTTCTGTCCGCCGAATCCGGGGTTGACCGACATCAGCAGCACGAGATCGATGCGGTCCATCAGGTGATCGAGCCAGTTCAGCGGCGTGGCCGGATTGAAGACGAGGCCGGCCTTGCAGCCGTGATCGCGGATCACCTCGAGCGTGCGATCGACGTGGCGCGTGGCTTCCGGATGGAAGCTGATCCAGTTCGCGCCGGCCTTCGCAAAATCGCCAACGATGCGGTCGACCGGTTCGACCATCAGGTGCACGTCGATCGGGATCTCGACGTGCGGGCGCAGCGCTTCGCACACCATCGGGCCGATGCTCAGGTTCGGCACGTAATGGTTGTCCATGACGTCGAAGTGGATCCAGTCGGCGCCCGCCGCCTGCACAGCTCGCACTTCCTCGCCCAGGCGCGCGAAATCGGCGGACAGGATGCTCGGTGCCAAAAGGAATTCGGTGGTCATTCGGAGGGATTCGCGAACGCACGCAACATGCGTGTCTACAATTGTAGCCAGCCATCGAACTGCGCCTGCCGTGCCAGACCCCCAGAAGCGATACGACCTTCGCGTCGAGGTGCAGACCTCGTATCTGCCGGAACAGTCGAAGCCGGACGATTCCTGCTATTCGTTCGCGTACACCGTTCGCATCACGAACCAGGGCAACGTCGCCGCGCAACTGATCAGCCGTCATTGGTACATCAGCGACGACGACGGGCGATCGATCGAAGTCAAGGGCCTCGGCGTCGTCGGAAAACAGCCGCTGCTCGAACCCGGCGAACGCTTCGAGTACACGAGCGGCAGTCAACTCGCCACGCCCACCGGCGAGATGCGCGGCAGCTACTTCTTCGTGGCCGAGGACGGCGAGCGCTTCGACGTGGAGATTCCGCTGTTCGCGCTGAGCATGCCGCGAACGCTGCATTGATCGGCGTTCCGTTTTCCGACCGCGTGCGCGCGCGAGCGTTTCGCCGGATGCGCGCAAGCGCCTTCGCGTCGGCCTGCGCGGCACTCGCGCTGATCGTCGCCGGCTGTGCTTCGGCACCGGCGCCCGATGCAACGAGGCCGGGTCACGCCGCGTCGATGCCTGCGCGCGAGGCGTCGATGCCGACACGCGATGCCCCGACGCCCACGCGCGAGACCCCGACGCCGACGAGCGAGTCGTCGATGCACGCGCCGCTGCGCATCGACGCGCTGCCGGGATGGAGCGACGACGAACTGGAGGGCCTTCGCGAAACCCTTGCGCGCCAATGCGGCCTTGCGCGTCCGCCGCTGCCGTGGCCGGACCTGTGCCGACAGCTTCCCGCCCCCGAAAACCTCGCGCGCTGGCTCATCGAACGCTTCGACGCCTGGCCGCTATTCGGCGCCGACGGCCAGCGCGAAGGCCTGCTCACCGGCTATTACGAACCGATACTGCAAGGCACGCGTACGCGCGTACGCGCCTCGCAGGTACCTCTGCTTGCGCGGCCCGACGATCTGGTCGCGTTAGCTGACGGTTCGCGACAGCGTCTGCGCGGCGGCAGCCCCGCGGGAGCCTATCCGACCCGGGCGAGCATCGAGAACGACGGACTTCCCGAGGCGAAGGCACTGCTCTGGCTCGACGACCCGATCGAGGCCTTTTTCCTGCAGGTGCAGGGTTCGGGACGCGTGCGCCTGCCCGACGGAGCGGTAGTCAGGGTGGGATTCGCCGATCACAACGGACACCCGTACCGGGCGATCGGGCGCGTACTGATCGAGCGCGGCGCGCTCGCGCCCGGCGCGGTCGACGCCGCGGCGATCCGCGCGTGGTTGCGAGCGAACCCGTCGCAGGCGCGCGAAATCCTGCACGCCAATCCGCGCTACGTCTTCTTCCGCGAGTTACCTGCAACGACGTCGCAGGATGCCGGTCCGCCGGGCGCGCTCGGCGTGGCGCTCACGCCGCTGCGCTCGGTGGCCACCGACCCGGCTTTCGTTCCGCCGGGCGCCCTGCTCTTCGTGGACGGCGCGCACCCCGAGACCGGCGCGCCTTTGCGGCGCGTCGTCGTGTCGCAGGACCGGGGCGCGGCGATCGTCGGCGCAGTGCGCGCCGACCTGTTCTGGGGCTCGGGCGACGAAGCGGGGCGGCTTGCCGGGCTTGCCCGTCAGCCGATGCGCATGTGGCTGCTGTTGCCGAAGGGCGAGGCGCCGCCGCGCTGAGCGAATATTCGATGCTCGTCCTGCGCGGCGGGGGCGCTGCGTGATCGCAGCGCGCGCGTCAGCTCTTCGAATGCGCAGCGAGCATCTTGCCGAAGTGATCCGGCGGCGCGTAGCCGGTGAGCCGACGGCCGTTCGAGAAGAACACGACCGGCGTGCCGGTGATGCCGAGCTTCTGCGCGAGTTCGTGCACCTGCTTCAGCGGCGTCTCGCAGGTGCCCGCGTTGTCGGGCACGCGGTTGTTCAGCAGCAGGTCGTTCCAGGCGCGCGCCGGGTCGGCCGCGCACATCGCCTTGCGCGCCTTGCTCTCGGAATCGGCCGCGAGGAACGCGAGCGGGAACGTGTAGATCGTCACGTCGTCGAGCTTGACGAGATCGGCACGCAGCCGCTTGCAGTAGCCGCAGTTCGCGTCCTCGAACACGGCGACGACGCGCTTGCCCTTGCCGTTCACCTGCTTGATGGCGAGGTCCAGCGGCAGCACGCCGAAGTCGATCGTCTGCAACTCCTCGACACGCTCCTGCGTGAGGTTGCGCTGCGACTTCAGGTCGATCAGGTCGCCGTCGAGGAACATGTACTTGCCCTGTCCGTCCACGTAGAGCAGCCGCGTGCCGACGCGGACTTCGTACACCCCGGGGATGGGGGTGGCGCGAACCTCGTCGACCTTCGAGCGGCCGCTGGTGAGCTGCTCCATCGCGGCACGCACGCGCGCCTCGGCTGCGTCGTCGGAGGCCTTCTGCGCCTGCGAAAGCGGTGCGGCGAGCATCAGCGAAATACCGAAGGCTGCTGCGCCGAGCGATGCAGCCAGGCGACGCGCGCGTCGCGAAGAAATGCGAAACATGAAGGAAACCTCGTGAATGCGTTGCGCGCTCAGCGTACCGCCTGCCCAACCAGCCGTTTTCGGATCCAGCCAGATCGTGCCACGGCGCGCCAGCCCATGGTGACGAACGAGCGTACGAAGGGCGCGACCGGCTTGGGCGCAAGCGGCCGCACCGGGTCGAACAGCCGCTGCAGGCCGTCGGTGGTGCGGCGCATCGCCGCCACCGGTTCGGCGCGAACGCGCTCGTAACGGCGCAGCAGCAGGCGATCGCCGGGGTCGCGCGTCGCCTCGCGATCACGCAGCGTGCGTGCCAGCGCTTCCACGTCGCCGAAGCCCAGATTCATGCCCTGCCCGGCCAGCGGATGCACGACGTGCGCCGCGTCGCCCACCAGCGCGACGCGCTGCGCGATCATCGACGAAGCGCGCGCCAGCCGCAGCGGAAAACCGGCGACGCGCGAAATCGACGTCATCGAGCCGAGCGCCGAACCGGTGGCCTGCTGCACGCGCGCGGCGAGCTGCTCGGGCGTCATCGCCTGCAGTTCGTCGGCGAGCTCGTGCGGCGCTGCCCAGACCATGCTCACGCGCCCGGCCGGCACGTTCGCAAGCCCGGTGACCGGGAGCGGCAGCAGCGCGAGCACGCCGTGCTCGCCGAACCACTGCCAGGCGACGTCGCGATGCGACAGCGAGGTGTCGAAGTGCGCGACGAGCGCGCGCTGCGGGTAGTCGGAGACGCGGCTGTCGATGCCGGCGGCTTCGCGCACTCGCGAGGCGGCGCCGTCGGCGCCGACGACCAGGCGTGTCTCGATGCGGCGGCCGCCGTCCAGCAGCAGGCGAATGAACGGTTCCGGCGGCTGCGACGCAGAGAGCGCCCCGTTCTCGAAGCTTTCGAAGCGCTCGTCGACGACGTGCAGCCCCGCCGCGTGTTGCGCCTGGTCGAGCGCATGCATCAGGTTGCGCTGCTCGGCGATCCAGGCGAGCGCCTCGATCGACGACTCGTAGGCGCTGAAGTGCAGCTCGTCGTCCTGCGAGCCGAAGGCGGGAAAGACGCGCATGTCGTACACCGGCGCGATGCGCTGCGCATCGAGCGGCTGCCAGGCGTCGATCGACTCGAGCAGCCGGCGCGTTGCCGGCGACAGCGCGAAGACGCGCAGGTCCCAGGCGTCGGACGCGTCGATCGGCTCGGGCACCGGTTGCGCACCGACGAGGACCGTGGACAACCCGGCGCGCGACACCGCGAGCGCCGCCGCCACGCCCACCGCTCCGCGGCCGACGACGGCGACGTCGGCGCGGAGGAGATCACTGCTGTCCGACATGGACGGATTATAGGTGGCACGCCTCGGCGCGCGCGGGGCATCTGCTAAGATTGCGGCCTTTCCGGCGCGGCGGGTCTGCCTCGCGCCCCGGGGCCAAGTAGCTCAGTTGGTAGAGCAGAGGACTGAAAATCCTTGTGTCGGTGGTTCGATTCCGCCCTTGGCCACCATCGATTCATCTTCCGGCAAAACGCCTCGCATCCTTGAGCTGCAAAATCAGTTGCCGCTCCTGCGCCGGCGTCGACTCGAAACCGAAACGGCGATGAAACGCCTCGGCCTCGGCATCGATGTGGGAGGGGCGCAGAACGAGAAACCCCGAAGGCCTTAGCGCGACGACAGCGCGCGTCGATATCATGACGGTTTCCTCTCCGTCTTCGAAAGCGTCTGCGCGCGATTCAGCCCTCCCGATGTCCGACACCCCCCACAACCGTCGCCCCGCCTCCGGAACCAAGATCGACACGCCGCAGGGCACGCGCGCGATCCTGGACGGGATCAAGCCGGGCGCAGACACAGTAGTGCGCGACGCCGGTCCGAAGCCGTCGTGGCTGCGCGTGGGCATACCCGGCGGCGCGCGCTATCGCGAGGTGGCGGAGATCGTCCGCTCGCACCGTCTGTCCACGGTGTGCGCCGAGTCGAAGTGCCCGAACATCGCCGAATGCTGGGGACGCGGCACCGCGACGTTCATGCTGATGGGCTCGGTGTGCACGCGCGCCTGCCGGTTCTGTTCGGTGAACACCGGCAATCCGAAGGGATGGCTCGACGCACGCGAGCCGGCGAACGTGGCAGACGCCGTGGCGCTGATGGGTCTGCGCTACGTGGTGCTGACGTCGGTGGACCGCGACGACCTCGCCGACCTGGGTGCGGCCCACTATGCGTCGTGCATACGCGCGATCCACGAGCGCATGCCCGACACCGCGGTGGAAGCGCTTACGCCGGATTTCCAGGGAATCCACCAGCACGTGGCGACGGTGCTGGATGCGGGCCTGGCCACCTACGCGCAGAACCTCGAAACGGTCCGGCGCCTGACGCATCCGGTGCGCGACGCGCGTGCAGGCTACGAGCAGACGCTCGACGTGCTCCGCTTCGCGAAGGCGCACGCGCCGGGGACGATCACCAAGACGAGCCTGATGCTGGGGCTCGGCGAAACCGATCGCGAGATCGACGAGGCGCTCGACGACATGCGCGAGGCCGGCGTCGATGTGGTGACGATGGGCCAGTACATGCGCCCCACGCCGAACCACCTTCCGGTGCAGCGCTACGTCGACCCGGAGGAATTCCGCGCGTACCGCGACGCCGCGCTGGCGAAGGGTTTCCTCGAAGCCGTCGCAGGCCCGTTCGTGCGCTCGAGCTATCGCGCCGAGCGCGTGCTCGAGCACGACAACGTCGGTCTGGATCGGGAAAGCGTCCTCGACGGCATTCGCGACTCGTCGGCCACGATGAGTCCGATGCGCTGCTGACGTCCAGGCTCGTCGCGCTTTTCAGGCGCCGGCGCGACCGGGATCCCACGCGCTCGCCGTCGACAGCAGCGCACGCAATTCGTCGTCGCTCATCACCGCCAGGCGGGACACCGCCTCGCTCATGTTCTGCGCATCGAGCAGTTGCTGGCGGGTGTCGTCGCCGTCGAACGCGCTGAACAACAGGAGCACGTTTCCCCAGGACGCTTCGAGCAGCGCCGCCTGCCAGCGGCGGCCCCGATCATCTTCGAAGGTGCGCATCGACGGAACGATAACGGCATGCGACGGGCGCTGCGGGAACGTCGCTCAGGCGCGTGCGTACATCGGCAGCACCGCGCCGCTGATCTCCCGATTGGTGGGCGAGACGAGCTGCAGCACCGCCTCGGCCGCTGCCTCGGGCGCGAGCCACTTCGAGGTGTCGGCATCGGGCATCGCGCGGCGATTGGCGGGCGTATCCAGCGTCGACGGGGACACTGCGTTGACGAGGATGCGTTCGCCCTTCAACTCCTCGGCGAGCGCGATCGTCAGCGCCGCCACCGCGGCCTTGCTCGTGGCGTAGGCCGCCATCCGCGCGCCCTTGCGCGGGTCGACTCCGGGCCGCGCCGAGACGTTGACGATGCGCCCGCCGTTGTCGGTCTTTCGCATGACGCGCACCGCCGCGCGCGAGCACAGGAACGCGGTCAGCGCGTTCGTTTCGATCATTCGCAGGAAATCCGGACCCGTCGTTTCGACGACGCCGGCCATCGCAAAGCCGCCGGCCAGGTGCACCGAGGCCCACAACTCCGGCAGCGCATCGTAGAAGCGGTCGACCGCAGCCTGGTCGGCGAGATCGACGCCACCCACCACGCGTACGCGCTCGTCCGACGCAAACGGCGCAGAGGCGCCCGCTCGACGACTCGGCACGTGACAGGTCGCTCCGGCCTGCAGCAGGCGGCGGACGACCACCATGCCCAGCGCGCCTTCGCCACCGGTGACGACGATGTTTCGATCGGCAAGCAGCTCTGTCATGGGAATCACCCTCCGAGACTGACCGCGAGGTTCACCGCGGCGGCCAGGATCACCGTATTGAAGAAGAACGACGAGATCGAGTGCACGGTGGCGATGCGCCGCATTCGCGTGGACGTCACGCCCGTATCGGAAGTCTGCGACGTCATGCCGATGGTCGCGGAGAAATAGAGGAAGTCCCACCCTGCCGGCGTGCCTTCGCCGGAGAACCGAAGCCCGCGAGCGGAAGCGCGACGACCCGATTCGCCGCCGGAGGCGTCGTCGCTGTCGCCCATCCAATAGACGTGCGCATAGTGCAGCGCGAACATCGCGTGGACCGTGAACCAGCCGAGCGGCAACGACGCCGACGAAAGCAGCAGATCCGTCGGATGCGGATCGCCCTTGCCGTTGATCAACTGGAACAGCGACGCCACGGCAACGCAGACTACGAGGAACGTCACGACGAAGATGACGAGCACCGGCAGATCGGTGGCGCTGGCGTTCCTGCGCAGGTAGTCGCCGGTCAGCCGCGGCATCTGGTTGAGCACGAGCGCGGCATAAGTGGCGAAGAACGCGTTCGCGCCGATCGAATAGGCGACCCTCGCGTGCAGCAACAGCGCGACGGCGAACGCCGCCACACCGATGCACGCAGCAACGATGAAGGGAAGATGACGGTGCGTGTCAGCCCGCCTTGGCGTGCGGGCTGACGTAGTCGCCCACCTTCGTGCGAAAGGCGACGTTCATCCGATTCCAGCCGTTGATCGCGACGATCGCGAGCGTCAGATCGACCAGCGCCTTCTCGTCGAAATGCGCGCGCGCCTGCTCGTACACCTCGTCGGACACTTCCTGCGTGTCGGCGATCTTCGTGACGGCTTCGGTCCAGGCGAGCGCGGCGCGCTCGCGATCGGTGTAGAACGGTGCTTCGCGCCAGGCCGAGACCAGGTACAGGCGCTGCTCGGTTTCGCCGCGCGCGCGCGCATCTTTGGTGTGCATGTCCAGGCACCAGGCGCAGCCGTTGATCTGGGAGGCGCGCGTCTTCACGAGCTCGAGCAGCGATTCCTCCAGGCCGCTCTTGTGGATCTGTTGCTCGGTGTGGAGCATCGCGTTGAATGCCGCGGGCGACGCCTGCTTGTAGTCCAGACGTTGTTGCATCGAGTACCTCCTGTGTTCAGGAATCGGGAAAGAGGCGCTGCAGCTCGGAATACCCGAAACCGGCATCGAGAGACGCGAAGCGTCCGGTGTCGCGCCATTCGCGCGCCGCTTCGCGCGCGTGCGACAGCGCGAACATCGCGAGGCGTGTGGCGGTGCTGACCCGCGCTACGCCGAGGCGGCCGAGCGTGGCGACATCCGGAAGGCCGGGGCGCAGGCCGACGTTGATCGGCACGTCGAGTTCCGCGCACAAACGCGCGATCGTGTCCTGGTCGGCAAGTGCGATCGGATAGATGCAGTCGGCGCCGGCCGCAAGATAGGCTTGCGCACGACGCAGCGTCTCGTCGAAACGCTCGGCGACACCGGCTTCGCCGCCGATGATCCACGCATCGCTGCGCGCGTTGACGACGATCGGCACGCCCATCTCGCGTGCGGCTTCGCGCGCCGCCGCAATCCGTTGCGCGGCGTCGTCGACCTCGCGCAGCCGTTCGTGCCGAATGCCGTCTTCGAGATTGATGCCGACGGCGCCGGCATCGATGACGGCGCGCACGCTGGCCGCCACCGCTTCGGGAGACTCGCCGTATCCCGCCTCGAAATCGACGGTGACCGGCAGCGACACGACGCGCACGATGCGCCATACCGCCCGGATCACCTCTTCGAGCGGCGCGTGCTCGCCGTCGGCGTAGCCGAGCGACCAGGCGACGCCGCCGCTGGTGGTGGCGATCGCGTCGAAGCCAAGATCCTCGAAGACGCGGGCGCTGCCGGCATCCCAGGCATTGGGAAGCAGCAACACGCGCCTGCGGTCGTGCAGCGCGCGGAAGCGCTGCGCCCGCTCGATCTGCACCTGCTTGTCCATTTCGCTGTGCGTCGTATTCGATTCGCTAGCGACCATCGATCCACTGGCGAAGCTCGATCGAGTTGCCGTCGGGATCGCGAATCTCCGCTCGAGCATACGCCGGACGAACGAGCGGCCCCCAGGTACATTCGACGCCTTTGTCCTTCAGTGCGTCGAGCGCGGCGTGCATGTCGTCGACCTCGAGCGCCATCATCCGGTAGCCCAGGCGCTCACCCTCGACGCGCGGCTCGGGCTGCGTTTCGGTCCAGGTCATCAGCTCCACCGTCGTGTCGCCGAGATCGAGATAGACCAGCTTCAAGCCTCCGGGAACGGTGAAGCGCGAGCGCACGCTGAAACCGAGCACCTCGGTGTAGAAGCGCACGGCGCGCTCCTCGTCGGACGTGACGAGTTCGATGTGATCTATACGCTTGAACATGATCTCCCTCTATGACGAGATGCCGCGACGATGCCCGACCTGCGCAGTGCTTCGCCGGATCGCGTACGCCGCGGCCAGCAGGAACAGCCCGAGCGACGCGAGCATCGCTGCATCGCCGAAGGCATCGGCCACGAGCGCGCCCAGCAGCGGCCCCGATGCCGCGCCCACAAATCGCGTGAAGTTGTAGATGCCCATCGCGGTGGCGCGATTCGTACTGAACAGGCTCACCAGCAGCGACGATTGCGCCGGCAGGCTCGCACCGAGCAGCACGCCGAACAGCATCATCGCCACCGCGAGCAGCCACAGCGTGAGCGTTCCGGTGAAGACGAGCAACCACAGGACCAGCACCGTTGCGGCCATCGCCCACGAACCGATGCCGATGATCCGCTCGCTCGGCCAATGAGCGAGTCTGCGTTTCGCGTAGCCGATGCCGGCGAGGATGCCGGCCGTCAGCGGCACGAACGCAAGCCCTTTCTGCGCGGTGGACAGGCCGAAGCGTTCGACCAGCAGTGGCAGGAACACGAGGAACACGTAGTAGCCGTAGAACTGGCCGAAGCCAAGCAGCAGGATCGCACGCGCGGCGTGATCGCGCACGACGCTGCGCACGCGTTCGAAGGTGATGCTGCCCGCGGGGTCCGTGCGGTGCAGCGTCTCGGGCACCACGGCCCGGTCATAGAGCAGCACGACGATGCCCGCGACGGCGAGCACGCCGAATGCCCATTGCCAATGCAGGTAGCCTGCAACGAAACCGCCGATCACCGGCCCGAACACCGGGCCGAGGAAGACGACGAGCTGGTTCGCGCTCATCGCCTGCTGGCGCTGCGCGGGCGCGTAGACGTCGCCGATCACGGTGGCAGCGATCACCGATCCGGTGCTGATGCCGCAGGCCTGGACGATGCGTCCGATGAGGAACAGCGAATACGACGGCGCGAGCAGGCACAGCAGCGAGCCCATCACGAACAGCGCCAACCCGGACAGCAGCACCGCCCGTCGTCCGCGACTGTCGGCCAGCGGCCCCCAGACGAAGCTGCTGACGGCGAAGATGATCGAGTACACCGAGATGGTCAGGTTGACCATCAGCGTGCTCGCGTGCAGATCGACGCCGATCTCGACCAGGCTCGGTGCGTACACGGTCTGCGTGAAGGGCCCGAGGAACGCCGCGACGGACACGCCGAACAGGATCCGGGCGCGCGCGCGTTCGTCCACCATCATCGCGCCGGCCCACGATCGCCTTGCCGCCACTGCCAGTCGAACACGTCCTCCTCGCACACGTCGAGGCAGCGCGCGCAGCGCGTGCAGTCGGCGCTGGTGATCGTCGGGCCGCGGCCCTGCCCAGCGCCGTACAACGCGGGGGCGATCACCTGCGGCTCGGGACACGCGCGAAAGCAATCGCCGCACTGCGTGCATGCGTCGCGCCGCGGCGCGCTGACGTGCAGCACGGCGGCGCGTCCGACGAGCCCGTAGAACGCGCCCACCGGGCACAGGTGGCCGCACCAGCCGCGCGGCACGACGAGCAGGTCGAACAGGAACACGGCGAGCACGACGCCGTAGCCGCCGACCAGTCCGAACAGCAGCGCGCGATGCAGCAACGTGATCGGATTGAGCGTCTCCCAGGCGACGCTGCCCAGCAGCGCGGAGGTCGCCAGCGCGACGACGAGCACGCCGTAGCGCAGGCGCCGATCGAGGCGGCGCGCGCCGAACAGGCTCGGCAGCCGAAACTTCGCGCGCAGCCACGCCGCGAGGTCGGTCACCGGGTTGATCGGGCAGGCCCAGGCGCAGAACGAGCGGCCGCCGAACACAACGTAGAAGCCGGCGACGAGACTGGCGCCGAACAGCGCGCCGGGGGCCAGCGTTCGATGCGCGAGCAGCGACTGCAGCGCGACGAAAGGGTCGGTCAGCTGCAGAACGCCGAACCATTCGCTCGACGCGAGCGTGCCGCGCGCCACCCACAGCCCCGCCCAAGGGCCAAGGAGGAAAGCGGCGAGCACTGTCAATTGCACGACGCGGCGCGCAACGAGCCATCGGTTTCGATATCGACCCGCTGCGCGCACGGCGACCGGTCGCTCAGCGCCGCGCAAGATGGTTGGCCCGTACCGTGATGGCCGCTTCGCCGTCGAGGACGCAAGCCTGCTCGCACAGCCCGCAACCGGTGCAGTGATCGGGGTCGACGACCGGGCGGATTACACCGCCCCCGGCGGTGCGGCCCTGCTGCATGCGGATCGCCTCGCCCTTGACCGGACACGCCTGGAAACACGCGTGGCAGTAGGCGGCACCGCTGTAGCTGAGGCACCGTTCGGCGCCGGTGAGATCGGCCACGCCCATGCGCGCTCCGCGCACGTCGACGAGCGAGTGATCGAGCGCCCCCGTCGGGCAGCCCGGCACGCAGGGGACGTCCTCGCACATCCGGCAGGCGTTCTCGCGCGCGACGAAATACGGCGTTCCGGCCGGCACCCGCTCGGCGAGATCGGCCAGGTGCAGCACGTCGTAAGGGCAGGCGCGCACGCACAGACCGCAACGCACGCAGGCGTCGAGGAACGCGGCCTCGGCGAGCGCGCCCGGCGGCCGGATTCGATCGGCCGGCGGCGGCGGCGAGCGTTCGCCGCGAACCCTGCCGGCGAGCAGCGCCGTCGTCGCGCCGAGGGCGAGCACGCTCGACAGCGCCTTGCGTCGCGAAATGCGCACCTGTCTCCCCTGCGCGGACGTCCCGCTCGGCCGGGTTTACCACGATCCGTGGTGCTCTGGAACGCGCCGGATCAACGACAAGGCGGCCACCAGCACCACGGCCGCGATCGCGAAGACGCGCGCCTGCACTTCGCCGGGCGCGGCGGCGCCGGCGAGGATCGCGGTGACGATCGAGACCGTGCTGATCGACCCGACCTGCAGCGAAGCGGTACGCAGCGCAGCGAGGATCGACGAATGCTCCGGCGCCAGCTGCAGCCCGGCGTTGCGACTGGGCGGGTTGATCGCTCCACGGCCCGCACCGACGATGAAGGCCCCGCCCGCCAACCACGCATACGGCGAGACACCGGCGACGGGCGCGACGGCGAGCATCAGCATTCCCGTCGTGATCGCGATGCCGCCGACGTACAGCGGCAGCCGGTGGCCGGTGCGACGCAGCAGCAGCGCCGCGACCACCGAGAAGAGGATCGCCGCGGCACCCTGCGCGATCAGCAGCGTCCCTGCGCCGAGCGCGTCGATCCCGTAGCGATTCGTCGCGTACAGCGGCACGAGCACCATCGTTCCGGTGGTGATGCCGCCGAACAGCGTGTTGACGAGGTTCACCGCTCCGAAGCCGCGTCCGTGAATCAGCCGCGGCGCGATGAACGGATGCGCGGTCCGCTCGACGTGGTGGAGGAAGCGCCACAGCGCGGCGATCGCGACGAGTGCCGGCGCGACGAAGGAGATCGACGACGGATCGGCGTCCGGCTCGCCCAGGTAGCTCACGGCGAGCATGCCCGCGAACATCCCCACGCCGAGCAGCGCCATGCCGAAAGCGTCCATCGGCACGCGCTCCTGCCTCGCCTTCGGTCGATCGTGCGGCACGTAGCGCCACGCCAGCGCGATGACGACGATGCCGATCGGCACGTTGACGAAGAACACCGCGCGCCAACTCCAGTACGTGACGAACAGCCCGCCGAAGACGGGACCGATCATCGCTCCGATCGGGAAGATGCTGCCAAACAGGCTCACCGCGCGATCGCGCTGGTCGCCGAAGTGATCGACGACGATGCCGGTGGCCGACGGCGTGAAGCCGGCGCCACCGGCCGCCTGCAATGCACGCAGTGCGATGAGCACGAAGATGTCGTCGGCCAGGCCGCAGCACAGCGAAGCGAAGGTGAACGCGAACACCGAGCCGATGAAGACCCGGCGCCGGCCGTAGCGCTCGGCAAGCTTGCCGCTCACCGGAAGCATCAACACGAAGCCGAGCGAGTAGGCGGTGATGGTCCATCCGGCCCAGTTGATCGACGTGTCGAGGCCGTGCTGCAGCGAGTCGAGCGCGGTTGCGACGATCGTCGAATCGACCGACATCATCAGCAGCGCGAACGCGACGATCACGAACACCATTACGCGACGCACGGGACGCGCGTCGGCGTCGGACGGCATTCAGGCGACGAGCGGTGGCGACAGCCGCTGTCCGCAGTTTCCGCAGTACACGTCGTCGGGCTGCGCGCTGGATGCGCAGTGCGCGCAGGTGATCAGCGAGCCCTGTTGCTCGGCAAAGCCGGGCGTCGCCATCGCTGCGGCGGGCGAAGAAGCGATGAGAACCGGCGCTCCGCTCTCCGGCTTCGGCGCGAACGAACCGAAGGCCCTGCGCACGAACGCCGCGAGCTCCTCGATCGTTTCGCCCTTCCTCACCTGGAACTCGACGATCGCGCGCGACACCGCAGCCCTGGCCATGGCGATGTCGATCCCGTCGACGCAGCGTCGGTACCCGATTGCCATCGCGAACAGGAAGATGGAGGCCCACAGCGCCAACAGGATCGTTGCGAGAATGGCGACGCCGGCCCATGCGGTCATCGCCGTCGCATCACCCACCAGCGCAGGCCCGGCGGCGAGGCTCGCGAGCCAGTCCTCGATGCCTATCGAGCCGGACAGCGGAGCAGCCAGCGACGCGACGAGCGCGAAGGCCGCGAGCACGAAGGCCGAGCCCACGCCAGCGAGCGCGCCGGCGACGAGCAGCGGGAGGAACAGGTTGACCAGGACGCGGCGATCGCGCTGCGCCGCGATTGCACACAGTTGCGACAGCGCCGTGCGAAGCGAATGACCTTCCCACAGCGCCGCCAGCGTCAGCAGGGCCACAACGGCGAGCCCCATGAGAAGCGCTGCGCCGCCTATCGTCAGCGCAGGCGCCACCACCAGCAGAAGAATCGGCCCGACGATGGGCAGGCGACACGCATAAAGCATCGCCGCCGACACGAGCACGAACGCTGCGAGTACGGCAACGAGCACGCCGATCAGCAGCAGGCTTCCGAGCAGGATTCGCGACGTTGCGGCGAATGCGCGCGCAACGCTCGAAACCGGACGGCCGGCTGCCTGCTCGACGAACTGCGAACCGGCGGCGCTGATGCCCAGCCCTGCAAGCACCGCGGCGAGGATCGCTCCGATCGGATACGAGACGGGCGTGGCGGAAGCGGCAACGAGAAGGCCCACCGATGCCGTGACGGCGAAGGTGATCAGCAGCGTGGCCAACGCCGGCGCGTTGCTCCAGGCGCCGGCGACGGCGAATGGTGTGCAGGAAGAATCGGCGAGATCGTCGTGCTCCTGCATGGTCGAGGTCCGCCGTCAGTTGAAGTTCGCGAGATCGGGTAGCCGCGCGGCGGGGCACTCGGGAACCATTCCCCAGGCGTTCGCCGACGCGCAGTGCCGGTGTTTCGCCGTCTCCCTGCAGAGCGTGCGCGCGAAAAAGTCGCCTTCGCAGGCAGCAAGCTCGGCGCGCAATCGATTCAACCAGCTTGCCGGTTGTCGCGACGACGGACTCGCAGCAAGGCGGGCAGGCGCGGCATCGATGGCCGCATGCCTGGCCGGCGACGACAGAGCGGGCAACGGGGACGGCGACGCTGACGCATGCGCCGGCGACTCCGGCGTCGCTGACGCGTGCGCCGGCGACACGCTCGTGCGGGAAGCGGCGTCCTTGTGCAGCGCGGAACTCGCCAGGTGTTGTGCAGGCGCGGCAGGCGCCGGCGGCGACGGCATCGCGAGCGGGACGGCGGCCGGAAGGACCAGGTCGGCGGATTCGATCACGTCGGAAACAGGGTCCGGCCCCGACATTGCGGAATCGAGCGCAGGCGGCGGTTCAACCAGCGCCGGGGTGCCCGTCGCCAACGCAGGCGGTGCGGACTCGGCAGCAGGCGGTCGAGCGAGTTCGGCGCTGGCGGTGACCGCCTCCACGTCGGTGACGGCGTCGACCGCCGCGATCGCCTCAGCCGTGACGGCCGTTGGCGCGGGAACCGGGACGGTCGCTGCATCGGACGGCTCGACGACCTGCGCCGGCGCTTCGATTGCGGCGCTTCCCGCCTGGCGCGGTGCGATCGGACCGATGCTCAGGAAAGCGAGCAGCCCCACGGCAAGCACGGCGACGGCAACGACCGCCGTGGGCCCCTTCGCGGTCGCGCCCGACGCGGGCTCCGGCTTTCCGCAGTGCGTGCAGAACCGCACTCCGGGCCGGTTCAGATGACCGCAGTCGGGACAACGTTGCATTCCCAGGTCGGCTCCCTGGCCGTGAGAGCGCGGTCGCCGCGGCGAGGGAACTGAATTCCCTGCGTTGCGACGATCCTTCTTCGCTCGATACCCGATTGTCGGAGCGAGCGGCGCCGAACGCCGCGAAAACCGCTACCGTGAAGGGTGAAGAAGGCGAATGCTCGGCGGCTGCGAAGCCACGTTCAGCGGCAGACCGCCCACGCGAGCGGCGGGTTGCGCAGGTGCGCCAGCCAGTCGTCGAGCGCATCGACGTGGTCGGCCTCCTCGCCGGCGAACTCGGAGGCCAGTCGGCGCACGTCGGGGTCGTCGGAGCCCTGCCCGACCGAGCTGTAGTACTCCATTGCGCGCACTTCGTTTTCGCGCGCGTACTGCAGCGCGCGGAACGGATCGCTGAGCTGCTCGTACGACGCTTCGCCGCCCGCTTCGGGCGGAGACGTCCAGCGGTATTCCCACGACCGCAGCTTCGGCAGCTCGATGTCGCCTACCCGTCGCTGGATGTCGTCGTGATGCAGCGTGGAGAAATGCACCATGTCGCGAAACAGCGCCCACACTTCGCGATTGCCGTGCGCGTTCATCAGCTCGGCCAGTTCCCGGTAGCGTTCGGCCGCTTCACGCTCCAACGCGAGTGCGTGAGCGAGGAACTCGGGCAGTGTGTAGTTCATGGCGAATACCCGTCGGTAATGCGCGGCAACGTACGGCGTCGCCCCGATCGAAACGATGTTGCCCGCGACCGACGCCCGGATCCATTGCTCTGGATCAAGCGTTCGAAACGACGCGCGCGTTCAGCGAACGATCTCGGCGCGCAGCGCGCGCAATACCTTCTTCAGTCGGGCGGCGTTTTCGGGGCCGACACGGATCATGACCTTGCGACCGGCTGACAGCGACTCGAGCAACGGATCGTCGAAGCGATACTGAACCCTCGGCTGCACGAGGCGGATGGGCCCGCTGACTTCGGGCGCCGTGAGCATGTCGTCGATGGCCGCGACGACGCGGTCATTCAGATGGCCGTGCGGATAGCCCAGCGCGCGATACTGCTCCTGCAGCAGCGGATAGAAGCGCAGGTAGACCTTGGCGGCGGCCTTCGGGTCGAACGACTCGGCAAATTGCACAAGGGCGTCGTATCGCGCGAAATTCTCCGGCTGCAGCGTGATCCGCTCGTGGTCGGCGGCCACCGCGAGCCGGCCGGGCACCGGCCGAAGCGCGCTCCATTGCGCCGGGACCAGTTGCCGCGGCAGGCTGTCGACGGTTACGACGAACCGGCGGGCGTAGTCCTGCAGGTTCAGGAACTGCGCCAGCCGCTCGCGCGACGCGAGCGCGAGCAGCGCGTCGAGGATCGGCGAATCGCTGGCTTCGACTGCAGGCAACGACCCGGCGTACTGGGACGCGCTCTCGGGCAGCGGGAATTTCGGCCCGGCCTCGGCCTCGGCGGGCGTCGAGGACGCCGGCGCGGCTGGCTCGGCGCCCGCGCCCAGGCGGTCGGCGGAACCGTCCACCGGGCCGTCGGCGGGCGCCGTCGACGGCGGCGTGGCGCTGCGCGAAGGCAGGCGCGGCACCGGTTCCATCTGCCACAGATAGAGCCCGGCCGCGATGCCTGCGGCGGCCAGCAGCAGAAGCCACCACGGCGGTCCGGCCGTGGCGGGGCGAGATCTATTGGTGGCCATCGGCGTTCCTGGGGATACTGCGCCCTCTGGTTCCTGACCCCGGGGTCAGACGACGCCCTGCTCGAGCATGGCGTCGGCAACCTTGACGAAACCGGAAACGTTCGCGCCGTCCACGTAGTTTATCGTTCCGTCGTCGCGACGGCCATGCCGCACGCAGCTCTCGTGGATCGCCTTCATGATCGCATGCAGCCGCTCGTCGACTTCGCCGTGCGTCCAGCCGAGCCGCTGCGCGTTCTGCGCCATTTCGAGGCCCGATGTGGCGACGCCGCCCGCGTTGCTCGCCTTGCCCGGCGCATAAAGCACGCCGGCCTTGTGGAAGACGTCGACCGCCTCGAGCGTGCTCGGCATGTTGGCGCCTTCGGCCACGCAGAACACGCCGTTGCCCACCAGCGTGCGCGCGTCGTGCTCGTCGAGTTCGTTCTGCGTGGCGCACGGCAGCGCGATGTCCACCGGCACGTGCCAGGGGCGGCGACCCGACTCGTAGTGCAGGCCGCGCTCCTCGGCGAACTCCGAAAGGCGGCCGCGGCGTTCGTTCTTCAGCACCAGCAGCGCCGCGATCGTTTCTTCGTCGAAGCCCTGCGGCAGGTGGATCATGCCGCCGGAGTCGGAGGCGGTGACGACCTTCGCGCCGAGGTCGGTGGCCTTTCCGATCGCGTATTGCGCGACGTTGCCCGAGCCGGAGACCGACACGGTGGCGCCCTCGAACGAGCGGCCCGCGCGGCGCAGCATCTCCTGCGCGAAATAGACGGTGCCGTAGCCGGTGGCCTCGGGACGCATCAGGCTGCCGCCGTAGCTCAGACCCTTGCCGGTGAACACGCACGACGCGTTGTCGCTGAGCTTTTTCATCATGCCGGCCATGAAGCCGACCTCGCGCGCGCCGACGCCGATGTCGCCGGCCGGCACGTCGGTGTCGGCGCCGATGTGGCGATACAGTTCGGTCATCAGCGCCTGGCAGAAACGCATCACCTCGCCGTCGCTCTTGCCCTTCGGATCGAAGTCGGATCCGCCCTTGCCGCCGCCCATCGGCAGCGACGTCAGCGCGTTCTTGAACGTCTGCTCGAACGCGAGGAACTTCAGGATCGAGAGATTCACCGACGGGTGGAAGCGCATTCCGCCCTTGTAGGGGCCGATCGCCATGCTGTGCTGCACGCGGAACGCGCGATTCACGCGCGTGCGCCCGGAGTCGTCGACCCACGCGACGCGAAACTGGATCACGCGATCGGGTTCGACGAGCCGCTCGAGCAACGCGTAATCGGCGTAACCCGGGTTTTCGAGGACGAAGGGCCAGATGCTGTGCATCACCTCCTTGACCGCCTGCAGGAACTCCGGCTGATGCGGGTCGCGCTGCGCGATCGAGACGAGGAACGCTTCCGGGGACGCGTGTTTCACCAGAACTCCTGAGCGAAAGCCAACCGCGCATCCTAGCAAATTCGGCCCGCGGGAATCCATCGTCGCGGCGACGCTGCGTGTACGCTTTCGGTCCGTCAACCGCACCCGAGGAGCGCCCCGATGGACCTGCGAAACCGCAATGCGATCGTCACCGGGGCGGGCTCCGGAATCGGCAAGGCCTGCGCGCTCGCCCTGCTGCGCGCCGGCTGGAACGTGGCGCTCGCCGGACGACGCGCGAACCTGCTCGACGACACGATCCACGAAGCCGGCGACGCGCCGGCGCGCGCGATCGCCGTGCCGACCGACGTCACCGACGAGCGCTCGGTGCACGCGCTGTTCGAACGAACCGTGGCCGAGTTCGGGCGCCTCGACCTGCTGTTCAACAATGCCGGCGTCGGCGCCCCACCCGCCACGATCGACGAAGTGACGCTCGACCAGTGGCGCGCGGTAGTCGACGTGAACCTCACGGGGATGTTCCTGTGCGCGCGCGAGGCGTTCCGCGCGATGAAGGCGCAGTCGCCGCGCGGCGGGCGCATCGTCAACAACGGGTCGATCTCGGCGCACGTGCCGCGGCCGAGGTCGGTGGCCTACACCGCGACCAAGCACGCGGTCACCGGCCTGACCAGGCAGATCTCGCTGGACGGGCGCGCGCACGACATCGCCTGCGGGCAGATCGACATCGGCAATGCGGCCACCGAACTCGCGCGCGCGATGTCGCAGGGAGTTCAGCAGGCGAGCGGCGCGCTCGCGCCCGAGCCGACGATGGACGTGCGCGACGTCGCCAGCACGCTCGTGCACATGGCGAGCCTTCCGCCCGAGGCGAACGTGCAGTTCGTGACCGTGATGGCGACGAAGATGCCGTTCATCGGCCGCGGATGATCCGGCTGCGCCGCTCGCGGGTTGCGGCAATCGCGTTCGCGTTCGCCGCTTCGGTCGCGGCCGCGCCTTCTCCAGGCGCGGAGGCAGCGAGCGAATCCGCATCCTTCGCGCCCGGATGGCATCAACAGGGCCGCATCTCGTATTACGGCAGGCGCTTCGATGCGCAGCCCACCGCCAGCGGCGAACCTTTCGACCCCGATGCGATGACGATGGCGCATCCGACGCTCCCGTTCGGCTCGATCGTGCGCGTGACGAACCTGCGCAACGGGCGCAGCGCGGAGCTGCGCGTGAACGACCGCGGTCCCTACGAGAAGGGGCGCATTGCCGACGTCAGTCGAGCGGCGGCGAAGAAGCTTGGCATGCTCCATCACGGCGTGACGCGTGCGCGGATCGAACTGCTGAAGACGGGCGACGACGCCGCCAATTGAACGCGAAACGCCGCGTCAGCGGCTCTGCATTTCGAACGAGACGACCCGCACACCCGAGCGCAGCGTGCCCAGCAGGCTGTCGAGCGCCTGCTCGACGCCGACGAAAACGCCCGGCTCGTGCAGGTACATCACCGTGGCGCTGACCTTCACGCCAATGCGCTTGTAGCGGCCGGTGCCGGCGCACTCGATGCGCGTTGCCGAGCCGGGAATCGACGGATGCACGGTCGCCGCCGCAACGTCGCCGCCGACGCGGCAATCCTCGGCCAGCGCTCCGTCGCCGTCGTCGTATTCGATGCGGAACTGATCCCCGCGCGCCAGTGGCATGCGCAGCCCGCTCACGCGCACGTCGAGTCGCGTGTCGCCCGCCTTCAGGAAGACAAGGCCGCGCACGCTGACGCCGCGCACCGTGCGTTTCGTGCTGCCCGCTTCGTCGAGCTCCTCGCGCACCATCGGGCTCAGCCCGAGCGCCGCGCCGGGCGGGGTGCCGGCGTAGGTCTCGCGGTGCCTGCGCGGCGGGCGAAGCGGGCGCGTCATGACGATCGTCCAGCGGAACGGACGCACCGCCTCGGCGGTGCCGATCAGCCCGGAGGCGCGCAACTCGCCGAGCAGCGACGGCGCGAGGGAGGCGATCGCGTCGGCGGCTGCGGGAGCGGCGGCTGTGCGCGCGGCGGCTGTGGGAGCGGCGGCGGTCGGAAGAGCGCCGGCCGCGGGCGCTGCCAGGAAAGCGATCAGCGGAGACGCGAGCGCGCATGCCGCGCGCCGCAACCGCCGCTCGATCAAGAGCGCGACCGTGCAGCGACGTGTCGTCGCCGCTTCGCCTCGGCGCTCGACATGCGCGCTTCGAGCGCGTCGAGCGTTGCCCGCAGCGATTCGAGTTCGTCGCGCGCGACGAGCGTTCCCGAGGCCGCCGCGAAGCGGCGCCCGGCCGACCCTGCGACGCGGTCACGCAGCCCGCGCATCGCCTCGCGCGCCGCGCCGACACCGCGGCCGATCCGATGCGCAACGACGTCGCCGGTGATTCGGCTCAGGTCTTCTTCGGGGTCCCAGCGCATCCGCTCGGCCACTTCGGAAAGCGCCGCGGCGAGCATCGCCTCGCCTTCGATGCGCACATAAGGCGCCAGGCCACGCGTGTCTTCGCGAAGCAGCGCCCCTGCCGCCGAAAACGCCGCGCGCACGTGCATCTCGACGGCGAAATGCGACGCATCGCTTGCCTGCGCCTCGGCAGTCGCCGGCGCGGAGGACGCGCCGGGAGCGCCGACGTCACGCGACGTGTCGAACAGGCCGTCGGCGGTGAGCTGCGCCGCCACCCGGGGCGGCGCGAGCCGCGCGAGCGACGCCGTCTCGAGCCGGATCGCTACACGTTGTCCGGCGAACGCCGCGAGACGGGCGCGCGCCCAGTCATTCTGCCGCAGCAGATGGTTGAACGCGCCGACGAAGGCCGAAGCGCCGCCTCCGGCCAGCCGCTGCGCGATCGCCCGGAACGGACCGGGGCGCGCATCGCCGTCGTCGTGCGCGTTTTCGTTCATTCAATCGAGCTGCTGTATTCCGGCGAGCAACCAGCCGCCGGGACCGCTGGCCGGCTTGGCGAGGTTCCACACCTCGTCGAAGGGCTTCGCCTCGCCGCCCACCTCCTCGCGGATCATCCCCGAGAAGCGCACGCTGGCGACGTGCTCCTGCGCCGTCGACTCGATGCCGAGCAGCGTGGCATCGAGCGTTACGACGTCGGTGCGGTTCTCCGCGCCGCTGCGTTCGTCGATCTGCAGAGCGAGTTCGGCGTACATCTCGGGCGTGGTGAATTCACGCAGGTCTTTCGTGTCGCCGGCGTCGAAGACCGCCTGCAGCCGGACGAACTGGACCTTTGCGTTGCGCTCGAAGCCCTCGACGTCGAAGCCGGCCGGAATCCTGCCGGCCTGCGCATCGCCGACGGAAGCGAATGCCCCCGCAGCACGCGTTCCCGGACCCGTCGGCACGCCCGATTGCGCTGCGGAATCATCGGCCGAGTAACGCACGGCAGCCTCGCGGCCGAGTTGCGACGGGGAGTAACTGCCCTGGTACGCCGGCTGCGGACCGGAAGACCCGCGACGTGCGGCCAACAGGCGAAACACGAAGACGGCGCCGACCACCAGCAACAGCAACAGCAGGACGGTGCCCATCTCCTCGCCGAGACCGAGGTGGCTGGCCAATGCCGCCAGGCCAAGGCCGGCGGCGATGCCGGCGAGCGGGGCGAGCCAGCGATTGCCGGTTTGACCGGGCGCAGCGCCGGGGCGCTGCGGCGCCTGTTGCGGCGCCGCCTGCGGCGGACGCGCGTCACGCTGGATCGGTGCGGTGGACTGCCGTCCGAAAGACTTGCCGCCACCGAGCCGGCGAGCATCGGCTTCGGGAATCGACAGTGAGAGACCGGCGACGAGGACGACGAGCACGGAGAGCAGACGAACGACGATCCGATTCATGAAGACTCCGAAACGGGCCGCGACGAGCGGCATCACGAGGGCCGAAACCCGGGGAAGACCGACAGGGCCGAACGCTACAGTCGCGTGCCTTCGTGCAGCGCGACGACGCCGGCAGTGAGATTGTAGTAACGAACGCGGGAGAAGCCCGCGGACTCCATCATTTTCTTCAGCGTTTCCTGGTCGGGGTGCATGCGGATCGACTCCGCCAGGTAGCGATAACTCGCCTCGTCGCCGGCCACGCGCGCGCCCAGCCACGGCAGCACGTCGAACGAATAGCGATCGTACAGCGGCTGCAGTTCCTTTCGCACGCGCGAGAACTCGAGCACGAGCAGCCGACCGCCCGAACGAAGCACACGGTGCATCTCCGACAGCGCGCGCTCCTTGTGCGTCATGTTGCGCAGCCCGAAGGCGACGCTGACCAGGTCGAAATGGCCGTCGGGAAACGGCAACGCCTCGGCATCGCACTGCACCGCCGGGTGCAGCAGGCCGTCGTCGATCATGCGGTCGCGGCCGATGCTCAGCATCGATCCGTTGATGTCGGTGAGCCAGACCTCGCCGCGTCCGTGCAAGCGACGCGCGAACGCCCGCGAAAGATCGGCGGTGCCGCCGGCGACGTCGAGCACGCGCATGCCGGGACGGATGTTGGCCTGCCCGATGGTGAACGCCTTCCACAGTCGGTGCATGCCGCCCGACATCAGGTCGTTCATCAGGTCGTAGCGCGTGGCCACCGAATGGAACACGCCGGCGACCCGACCCGCCTTCTCGCGTTCGTCTACCTCCTGGAACCCGAAATGCGTCGTGTTCGACGGGCGCATTCGGAGCTTCTCAGTGTCCGGGACGCTTCAGCGACGACGACTGCATCGGCGCCGACGCGTCGCGGCTCGCTCCGGCCGCGTCCATGCGGGCCAGGTACTCGTGCCAGAGCCGGTCGTGCGAATGCCCGAGGTAGTACAGGTAGTCCCACGAATAGATGCCGGTAGCGTGGCCGTCGCTGAAGCGCGGCTGCAGCGCGTAGTTGCCCACCGGCTCGATCGAGTCGACGGTGACGTCGGCCTTGCCGATCTGCAGCACTTCCTGGCCGGGCCCATGGCCGCGCACTTCGGCGGACGGCGAATACACGCGCAGGTACTCGAAGGGAAGCCGGAAATTGCGCCCGTCGGAGAACTCGAGTTCGAGCGCGCGGGAACGGGTGTGGACGACGATCTTCGTCGGCCACGGAGTGGGGGAGTTCTTCAGACCGGCCATCGGTTCCGAGCTTTCGGTGATGCACCGGCAACGCGCGGTGCCTGCGGCCGATGGTACCGCGATTCGCTAGCTCGGCCGCGGCCTGCGGGCGGTTCACCTGCTCGTGTCGCGCGCGCTCTCCGTTCGCATCGACAGGCGCTCGTGGCCGATGCCCCGATCGAGCACGCTGACGAAGCGGATGGCCACCTCGTCGCCCGCTTCGCGCAGCACGCCGCTATCGCCGCCGCGGGCGCGACCCGGCGCGAGCACGAGGCACGGCAACTCGAAGCTCGCACCCAGCCCGCGCAGCAGCCAGGCGTCCTCGAACGCCGCGCAGTCGCCCACGCGCACGCCGACCGCGCGCGCCTCGCCCGCCCAGAGCCGCACCACCAGCCAGTGCGCGCGCGACGCGTGGCTTTCGCGCCCGGGCAACTGCTCGATCGCCTCGACGGTGCCCAGGCAGACCGATCGGCGCGCATCCTGCGCCGCCTCGCCCGCGTGCTCGATGGCGACGAGCCCCCCGGGCGCCGCGCGCGGAACGGAAGACTCGCGCGCGATCACGGTGACGCCGTCGGGCCGGTCGACCAGTCGCGTGGCGGACTCGGTCGGGCCGATCCAGTCGCCGTTCTCGACCGCTTCGACCGGCGCGCCGGCAAAGGCCATCCGAATGATCGTGTTCTGCTCCCAGCGTCCGTACTCGTAGCGTCCGTCGCCGTCGTGCTTCGGCGCAGGCGAAGAGATCCGAGCGTCGGCGGCAGGTCGACGCTCGGCCATGCCGGTCGCCGGCAGTCCGAAGCGCAGGCGGACCGGCTGCGATGCGGCCGACGCCGCCGGGTGCGCGCCGGCGATGCGCGGCGTCGATGCCGGCGCCCAGCAGCGTTCGAGTTCGTCGAACAGGCGTGCGACTTCCGCCTCGGGCAACGGCAGCGCAATGCCGTTCTGCGACGAATCGCCTGCGCCGAACCACTGATCGCGCCATTTCGCCAGCATCTGCGGAACGCGATGCGTGTCCAGCCGCACTGCGTGAGCGGCGGTGAGCGCCAGGCGCGGGCCGTGCTCGTTGTCGCTCGGCGCACCCTTGTCGATCCGGTAGCCGACGCGCGAAGCCAGGCGCGCAGCGAGGCGCTGCACCAGATCGGCCTGGGCGACCGTTCGCGACGACAACGACGCGCATTCGAGCAGCAACGGATAGACGAACAACGCCCGCGCCGTGGCGGGCTGCACCAGCGGCGTCTCGTCGGGGAGCGCGTCGTCCTGCTGGTCGCTTCGCCGCAGGCTGCGGGCGAGCACGCACAACTCGTCCCAGTCGGCCTCCTGCGGAACGCAACGGTAGCCCAGCTGCAACGCGATGATGCGCGACTGCGCGTCGAGCGCGCGCGAGAGAGACAGGAAGCCCAAACGGGCGCGCGCGCGCGTGTGCGCCTGCGCGTCCGCGTCGGTGGCCTCGTCGGCGCGCGCGCCCTGCGCGTGGATCCGCTTGTAGAGATTGCGAAGGGCTTGCAGGCCGGCCAGCGCCGAGTGCAGCAACGGCCATTCGATCGGGGTGAACGGAACGGGGCGCCCGGCGAGCTGCTTGAGGCCTGTCGCGATCGCACGCCACTGCTCGACGCGCAGCGGCTCGAGCGCCTCGACCAGGCTGCGCGGCCCCGCATGAACCGACGCGGTGGACTGCTGCGACAGGCGCACGAGCAGGCGACGGATCGCGTCCAGACGCACTGCCGGCTGCGGTGAAAGACCAGCCAGCCAGGCGCTCGCGCTTCGGGCGTCGCCGACGACTTCGAGATCGAGATCGAGATCGGATCCCACTTTCATCGGGGCGCGTCGCCGTGATCGGATCGCCCAGTGTCCGACAACGACACGCGCATCGCGCGCGGCGCGCGACCGCCGCCGCCCAACCGACGACGGACGGCGCGTCAGCGCTTGTCGGCGGCCGACGAAATCCCGTCGGCAAATGCGCGGTGCAACGCAGCGACGTAGGCGTCGAGCCCGTCGCGCACCGCGGCGCTGCGCAGCGCCGCCTGCCCTTGCGCATCGTCGCGCGGCACGGCCCAGACCGAGTTCGGGAAATGACGATCGTCGTGCCAGCGCGGAATCACGTGCCAGTGCAGGTGCGGCACCTGGTTTCCCAGGCTGGCGAGGTTGATCTTGTCCGGCGCCAGCGCCGCGCGCTGCACGGATTCCACGCGTACGACCGCGTCGAGAAGCTCGTTCCGCCCGGCCGCGTCCAGGTCGCTCATCTCGGCGACGTGCGCATTCCAGATCACGCGGGTGAATGCAGGATGGTCGGCATCGTCGACGAGAACGATGCGCCATCGCGCGGCGCGCACGACGAGGCGCCCGCCGTCGGCGTGGCATAGCGGGCAGGTCGGATCCGACGGCATCGGTCTGGTCTCCGTTCAGAAGATTCGCGTGATCGACTGCCACCACGCGTCGGGCACCCACAGCAGCGCCGCCGTGACCAGCGCATAGCGCGCCAGCTTGCCGAGCGCCATCCAGCCGACGCTGCGCCAGAACGGCATGCGCAACCACCCCGCCACCGTGCACAGCGGGTCGCCGACTACCGGGAGCCACGCGAAGAACAGCGCTTTCGGGCCGAGCGCCCGGAACCACTTCCAGTAGCGGGTTTCCTTGCCTCGCGCCAGCGCCTCGTGCGCACCGTAGCCGAGCCAGTAGTCGACGACCCCGCCCAGCGTGTTGCCGACCGTGGCCACCGCGATCGTCGGCCAGAACAGCGCCGGGTTCAGCTTCACGAAGCCGAACACCGCCGGCTCCGAGCCCAGCGGCAGCAGCGTCGCCGAAACGAACGCGACGACGAAGATCGACGACAGCCCGTGCTCGGGCAGCGCGAACCAGTTGATGGCCGAAGCGACGGCGGCTTCCATCCGGGCGAGATCGTGTGCTGGGAACCTGGGGGCCCGGCGGTAGAATTCGCCGCCATGCCGACCGATTATCTGAAGAGGATCCTGACCGCAAAGGTATACGACGTTGCGGAGGAATCCCGGCTCGAGCTCGCCGACATCCTCTCCGATCGGCTGTCGAACCGCGTGCTGCTCAAGCGCGAGGACATGCAGGCCGTGTTCTCGTTCAAGCTTCGCGGCGCCTACAACCGGATGGCGCGGCTGCCTGCCGACACGCTGGCGCGCGGCGTGATCGCCGCGTCCGCCGGCAACCACGCGCAGGGTGTCGCGCTCGCCGCGCGCAAGCTGGGCTGCCGGGCGGTCATCGTGATGCCGGTGACGACGCCGCACGTGAAGATCGACGCGGTGCGCGCGCTCGGCGGCGAGGTCGTGCTCACCGGCGACTCCTACAGCGACGCAGCGGCCGCCGCGCTGGAGCTGCAACAGCGCGAATCGCTCACCTTCGTGCATCCCTTCGACGATCCCGACGTGATCGCCGGCCAGGGCACGATCGGCATGGAGATCCTGCGCCAGCACCCCGGCCCGATCGAGGCGGTGTTCGTGCCGATCGGCGGCGGCGGGCTCGCGGCGGGGATCGCCTGCTACGTCAAGCAGGTGCGCCCCGAGATCCGCGTGATCGGCGTGCAGACCGACGACTCCGACGCGATGGCACGCTCGATCGCCGCCGGCGAGCGCGTCGAGCTGCACGACGTGGGCCTGTTCTCCGACGGCACCGCAGTGAAGAAGGTCGGCGACGAAACCTTCCGGCTGTGCAGCGAGCTGGTCGACGACATCGTCGTCGTCGACACCGACGCGATCTGCGCGGCGATCAAGGACGTCTTCCAGGACACCCGGTCGATCCTCGAGCCGGCCGGCGCGTTGTCGGTAGCCGGGATGAAGGCCTGGGTCGCGCGCGAGGGCGTGAACGGGCGCACGCTGGTGGCGGTGACCAGCGGCGCGAACATGAACTTCGACCGGCTGCGCTTCGTTTCCGAGCGCGCGGAGATCGGCGAGAAGCGCGAGGCGATCTTCGCGGTGACCATCCCCGAGGAGCGCGGCAGTTTCCGTCGCTTCTGCTCGATCGTCGGGCCGCGCAGCGTCACCGAGTTCAATTACCGGATCGCCGACCCGAAGGAGGCGCACGTCTTCGTCGGCATCCAGACTTCGCGCGCCGACGAAGGACAGGAGCTCGCGCGCGCCTTCGGCGAGGCGGGCTTTCGCACGGTGGACCTCACCGAGGACGAACTCGGCAAGCTGCACCTGCGCCACATGGTCGGCGGCAACTCCCCGCTGGCGCGCAACGAGCGGCTGTACAGCTTCGAGTTCCCGGAACGGCCCGGCGCGCTGATGCGCTTCCTGTCGAGCATGAGCCCGAACTGGAACATCTCGCTGTTCCACTACCGCAACCACGGCGCCGACTACGGGCGCATCCTGGTCGGGATGCAGGTTCCGGCGCGAGACGACGAGAAATTCGCCCGCTTCCTCGACACGCTCGGTTACCCATACCGGGACGAATCGAAGCACCCCGGCTACAAGCTTTTCCTGGGCGCACACGCGAACGGCGAAGTCCGTTAAAACTCGGTTAAAATTCAGCCAGTTATGGAACTGCTGACGCTCGGACTGAACCACCGCACGGCGCCGCTGCGCCTGCGCGAGCGCGTGTCGTTCCCGGGCGAAGCGTTGCGCGGCGCGCTGGCCGACCTGCGCGCGCGCCTGCATCCGGCCGCCCCCGAAACGGCGATCCTGTCCACCTGCAACCGCACCGAGATCTACTGCGCCACGCCGGAGCCGGCGCAGGCGCAGGCCCGGATCGCCGAGTGGCTCGACGCGCGCCATGGCGAGACCGAGGCGCTGCAGTCGCACCTGTACGCACTGCCGAACAACGAAGCAGTGCGGCACGCGTTTCGCGTCGCCTCGGGCCTCGACTCGATGGTGCTCGGCGAGCCGCAGATCCTCGGGCAGATGAAGGAGGCGATGCGCATCGCCCACGGCGAAGGCGCGCTCGGCTCGAACCTGCACCAGTTGTTCCAGCGCTCGTTCTCGGTTGCGAAGGAAGTGCGCACGACCACCGCCATCGGCTCGCAATCGGTGTCGATGGCCGCCGCGGCCGTGCGCCTGGCGCGGCGCATCTTCGAAGACCTGCACGAGACGCAGGTGCTCTTCGTCGGCGCCGGCGAGATGATCGAGCTGGCCGCCACGCACTTCGCCGCGCAGCATCCGAAACGCATCGTCGTCGCCAATCGCACGGTCGATCGCGCCAACCGCCTCGCGCAGCGCTTCGGCGCCGAGGCGCTGCGCCTGGCCGAGCTGAGCGATCGTCTCGACGAATTCGACATCGTCGTCTCGTGCACGGCGAGCTCGCTGCCGATCATCGGTCTCGGCATGGTCGAGCGCGCCACGCGCGCACGCCGGCGCCGGCCGATGTTCATGGTCGATCTCGCCGTTCCGCGCGACATCGAGCCCGAGGCGGCGCGCCTGGACGACGTCTTCCTCTACACGATCGACGACCTCGGCCGGCAGGTCAGCTCCGGCCAGGAGAACCGGCGCGCGGCGGTTGCGCAGGCCGAGGCGATCATCGAGACGCGCGTCGATGCGTTCATGCAGTGGATGCGCGCGCGCGAGGCGGTGCCGGCGATCCGAACACTGCACACGCGCGGCGAATCGCTGAAACGCACCGAGCTCGAACGCGCCAGGCGCGCACTGGCTGCCGGCGAGAACGCCGACCGCGTGCTCGAGTCGCTCGCGCACGCGCTCACCAGCAAGTTCCTGCACGGACCCACCGTGCTGCTGCACGGTTCGGCCGCGCAGCGCGAGCTGCTGCTGCCGCTGATCGAGCAGCTGCTTCCCGACCGGGTCGCGCCGGTCGAGCGGGCGCCCGTCGAAATCAACATCGCCAGCCATCCCGCCGAACGCGACCCATCGCGTTGAGGGCACCCGAGGGCACGAGCGCGATGAAGGCCTCGATGCAGGCGAAGCTCGAGAACCTCGAGCGACGCCTGGCCGAAGTGAACCTGATGCTCTCCAGCGAGGACGCCGCGCGCGACCTCGATGCGTTTCGCAACGCGGGCCGCGAGCACGCCGAGCTGTCGGAGATTGTCGAGTGCTTCCACGAGTGGAAGCGCGCGGTCGCCGATCGCGATACGGCCGAGCAGATGCGCGCCGATCCCGAACTGCGCGCTTTCGCCGACGAGGAAGCCGAGGCCGCGCAGGTGCGCGCCGACGAGCAGACGCTGCGTCTGCAAACGCTGCTGCTGCCGCGCGACCCCGACGACGAGCGCGGCGTCTTCGTCGAGATCCGCGCCGGCACCGGCGGCGAGGAATCGGCATTGTTCGCCGCCGACCTGCTGCGCATGTACCTGCGCTTCGCCGAACGCAACCGCTGGCAGGCGGAGATCGTCTCCGCCAGCGAGTCCGACCTCGGCGGCTACAAGGAAGCGATCGTACGCATCGACGGAGCGGGAGCGTATTCGCGACTGAAATTCGAATCGGGCGGACACCGCGTGCAGCGCGTTCCCGAGACCGAGGCGCAGGGACGCATCCACACGTCGGCGTGCACGGTGGCCGTGCTGCCCGAGGCCGACGAGCTCGGCGAGATCGAGATCGATTCCGACGAGATCCGCGTCGACGTCTTCCGTTCGTCGGGCGCCGGCGGCCAGCACGTGAACAAGACCGAGTCGGCGGTGCGCATCACGCACCTGCCCACCGGCATCGTCGTCGAATGCCAGGACGACCGCTCGCAGCACCGCAACCGCGATCGCGCGATGAAGGTGCTCGCCGCGCGGTTGAAGGACCGTCGCACCCGCGAGGCGCAGGCACGCGAAGCGGCGCAGCGCAAGTCGCTGATCGGCTCGGGCGACCGCTCCGAGCGCATCCGCACGTACAACTTCCCGCAGGGGCGCGTCACCGACCACCGGATCAACCTCACGCTGTACCGGCTGCAGCAGGTGATGGACGGCGACCTCGACGAACTGCTCGACGCGCTGTCGGCCGAGCACCAGGCGCGATTGCTCGCCGAGCTGGGCGAAGACGCCGCGTGAACGGTCGCGCGAACGGCGCCGACAGACGTCGCGCCGACGGCGCCGGCGCGGGCAGCTGGGAAGCGCTCGTGCTCGATTGCCCGCTGCCGCGGCTCGAGGCGCGCGTGCTGCTCGAGGCGGCCAGCGGGCGGCGGCGCGAGTGGCTGATCGCGCACGGCGACGAAGCGGCCGACCCGGCAGCGGCACAGGCCTTCGCGTTGCTCGTGCAGCGCCGTCGCGACGGCGAGCCGATCGCGTATCTCGTCGGGGCGCGCGAGTTCGCGGGTCGCCGCTTCGCGACGACGCCGGCGGTGCTCGTCCCGCGGCCGGACACCGAGACGCTCGTCGCCTTCGCGCTCGCGAACACTCCGGCGCAAGGCCGCGTGCTCGACCTGGGCACCGGCAGCGGCGCGATCGCGATCACGATCGCCTGCGAGCGCGAAGACGTTCGCATCGTTGCGACCGACCGCAGCGAAGCGGCGCTCGCGCTCGCACGGCGCAACGCCGAGGCGCTGTGCCCGCGCGCGCTCGAAACGCGGCGTCTGCAGCTGCGCGCCGGCGACTGGTGGCGCTGCATCGGACACGACGAGCGCTTCGACGTCGTCGTGTCCAATCCGCCGTACGTGGCCGACGACGATCCGCACCTGCGCGAAGGCGACCTGCGCTTCGAGCCGCGCGACGCGCTCGCTGCCGGCGCCGACGGGCTCGACGCGCTGCGCGCGATCATCGACGGCGCGGCGCCGCATGTCGCAACGGACGGGTGGCTCGCGCTCGAGCATGGGCACGAGCAGGGCGAAGCCGTGCGCGCGCTGCTCGCCGCCCGCGGCTGGCGGGAGCCAGCGACCCGACGCGACGACGCGGGTCGGCCCCGTATCACTTGCGCGCGACCCTTCCTATAGAATGGACGGCTGCATTGCGCCGGTTGGGGCCATCCGGCGCGCAAAGCGAAACGGAGAGCAGCATGGACGCCAGAGCATTCATCGAGAAGACCGTCACCGACAACCCGATCGTCCTCTTCATGAAGGGCACGGCGCAGTTTCCCCAATGCGGGTTTTCCGGACGCGCGATCCAGATCCTGAAGGCCTGCGGCGTGAAGAACCTGGTCACCGTGAACATCCTCGACGACGAGGAAGTGCGCCAGACGATCAAGGAATACTCGAACTGGCCGACCATCCCGCAGCTGTACATCGGCGGCGAGTTCATCGGCGGCGCGGACATCCTCACCGAGATGTACGAGTCGGGCGAACTGCAGAAGATCATCCCGCAGGAAGCGCAGGCCTGATCGCGCGGCCGCGCAAGACAGCGATCCCGGAGTCCGCATGAAGCTGCTCGTCGCGATCGACGGTTCCGAGAACTCCCTGCGCGCCGCCCGCTTCGCCGCGTCGCTGCTCGAGCAGTTGCGCGACCCGGGCTCGATCACGCTGATCAGCGTGCACGACGACGTCGCGCTGCGCAACGCCCGCCGCTTCGTCGGCAAGCAGGTGGTCGACGAATACCTGCGCGATCTCTCCGAGCAGGACCTCGTCGGCGCGCGCGAGTTGCTCGACGGCCTGGATATCGCGCACGACCAGATCCTGCGCATCGGCGCGGTCGCCACCGAGATCGCACAGGTGGCCGATCCCGACGAATTCGCGATGGTGGTTCTCGGTTCGAAGGGCCGCACCGGCCTGCGCGACCTGCTCATCGGTTCGGTCGCGCGCCGCGTGAGCGAGATCTCGCGCATTCCGGTGCTTCTGGTCAGATGAACGCGAAATGAGACTGCACGCTCCGACATGCTCTCGCTGATCGTCGCCTGGATCATCAATGCGGTGAGCCTGCTCGCGCTCGCCTGGCTGATGCCCGCCGTGCAGGTGCGCAGCTTCGGCACTGCGCTGGTAGCCGCGCTGGTGCTGTCGCTGCTGAACGCACTGATCCGCCCGGTGCTGCTGATCCTCACGTTGCCGGTGAACCTGTTGACACTCGGCCTGTTCACCTTCGTCATCAACGGCTTCCTGTTCTGGGTCGCCGCGAATTTCCTCGAAGGCTTCTCGGTGCGCGGCTTCTGGTGGGCCGTGCTCGCCGCGATCGTCTACAGCCTGATCAGCTGGGCAATCAGCGCGCTGCTTCCGGGAACGCGCGCGTAGGCTCCGCGCGAGCGCGCGCGTCGCGCTGGCCGCGAGCGCGCGTCGGGGTCACGACGCGTCGAGATCACCGCGCGCGCAGCGCCGCCTCGACGACCCACGCGACCGACGCGTCGAGCAGGCGCGTGACCGCTGCGTCGAAGGCCTTCACGGCTCCCGCGGCCGATTCCGTCCCCAGCGGTTCCTCTTCGTCGAAGCGACGGCTGTCCACCGTGCGGCGGCTCGCGCGATCGACGATGCGTGCGAAGACCGAGACGCGTGCCACGCCCGGCGGGTTCGCGTCGTCGTGCAGCATCCGATCCAGCTCGAGCTCGACGAGCCAGTCGCCGCGAACGGGCCCCGACAGCGTCGCGACGTCGCGAAAGAGGCCCACTCCCGCGAGGCGCCGGGCGAAGAGTCTGCCGAGTTGCTCGGCGGGCTGCTCGCTCCAGCTCGCAAGCTGATAGTACGCGAGCGCACCGGGCGTGCGGCTGTAGACGATCGACGTCGAGTCGTAGAAGGAGTTCGCCGCCGACCACCCGACGAGGACGACCCGATCGAGCGGCGCGCGCGACACCGGCTGCGAGCGGCCGAGATCGTGCAGTTCATAGCTGACGTGCACAGGCGCATCGCGGCCGATGTTCACGCACCCGGCGAGCGGCGCGGCGAAGATCGCGAACAACACGCGACGCCGTTTCGACGATGCCGCGTGGCTCAAGGCAGGTGCTCCCCGGGACCGAGTTGCTGCGGCGAAGGTCCGAGCAGCGCCGAACGCGGGTCGCGCAATCGATCCGCGGCGCGCGACAACTGCTCGGCGCCGCGGCGCAGCTCGCGGGCGGTGGCCTGCAACTCGCGCGTTCCGCTGTCGGCTGCCGAGCCGAGCCGCTGCGACAACTGGCCGGTGGCGTTTTCGAGCGCGTGCGCCGACCGCGTGACCGCCTCCAGCGCCGTTTTTCCCTGCTGCACGAAAGGCCCGAGCTGGCGGACGAGGTCGGTGCCCTGCGACGTGAAGCTCGCCAGCGAATCGGATACGCGCCGGCTCGCGTCGCGGATCGACGAAGCGGTCTGCACGACGCCGTCGATCGCCTGGTCGACGCGCGCCAGCCGCGCGTCGATTCCTTCGGCGAGCTGGCGCACCGCGACGACGGCGCCGATCAGCTGCTCGCGGTTCTTCTCGTCGAGCAGCGCCTGCACGTTGCCGAGCGCCGCCTCGCCGCTCACCGCGAGCCGGCTCATCGCGCCAGCGATCTGCGCGATGTCGGACGTGCCCTCGGGAATCACCGGATAGCGCTCCCCGGGAGGCACTTCCGCGAGCTCCGGCCCCGGCGTTCCGGGCGTCTGCAGGTCGATGCGGGCGATGCCGGTGAGCAGGTTGCGTCCGACCACCGCCCGCGTGTTCACGCTGACCGGCGTCTCGCGATCGACGCGCACGACGACGTCGACGCGGTTGATGTTCTCCGCCGAGATCGAGTATTGCTGTACGCGACCCACCTTCACGCCGCGCATGTTGACGTCGCTGCCGATCTGCAGGCCTTCGAGCGACTGCTTCTCGAAGTGGATCTCGTAGTAGCGGAAGTTGTCAGCCGATCCGATGCCGACGAGCCACGCGTAGCCGACGACCACGATGGCGATCAGCGCGAGTACGACCGCGCCGACGAAGGTGTAGCGGGATTCAGGCTCCATCGCTTGCGCTCCGCTGCAGGGGCGGGGCCATTCTACGGCCGTCGAACCAGCCGCGAATCCATTCGTCATCGGAGCGCGCGACTTCTGCCGGTGACCCGTCGGCGGCGATGCGTCCGTCGCGCAGCACGACCATGCGCTGCGTGATGGTCAGGATCGTGTCGATGTCGTGCGTGACGAGCACGATCGTGATGCCGAGATCGCGATTCAGCGCGGCAAGCAGCGCATCGAGCTCTCGCGCCGTAACCGGGTCGAGGCCCGAGGTCGGCTCGTCGAGGAACAGCACCTCGGGCTCGAGGGCGAGCGCGCGCGCGATGCCGGCGCGCTTTCGCATTCCGCCCGACAGCTGGGCCGGCATCTTGGTGGCCGCATCCGGCGGCAGGCCCGCCATCGAGATGCGCAGCCGCACGAGGGGCTCGATCATCGCCGGCGGAATGCGCCCTTGCTCGCGCATCGGCGTGGCCACGTTGTTGGCAACGTCGAGCGACGAAAACAGCGCCGCGTCCTGGAACAGCACGCCGATGCGTCGGCGCACGGCGTCGAGCTCATCCTGCGACGCCGACCAGACGTCGGTGCCGAGCAGGCGCACGCATCCGCCGCTCGGACGATGCAGCCCGACGATCTCGCGCAACAGCACCGACTTGCCGCTGCCGCTGCCACCGACGAGCGCGACCAGCTCGCCGCGCGGCACGCACAGATCGAGGCTTTCGTGCACGACCTGCTCGCCGAAGCGCGTATTCAGCGAACGCAGCTCCACGACCGGCTCGTCGCGCGAAGCGGGATCGCGAGAGGCGGGCTCGCTCACAGGCCCAGCGCCTGCAACAGCACGGCGAACAGCGCGTCGATCACGATGACGAGGACAATCGCCTGGACGACGGTGGACGTCGTGTTGCGACCGATCGAGCGTGCGTCGCGGCTCACCGTCAACCCCATCCGACAGCCGATCAGGGCGATCGCAAACGCGAAGACCGGCGCCTTCACGAGACCGATCACCAGGTGTCGCGGCGCGAGCGCGTAGCGCAGGCGTTCGAGGAACTGACCGGGACCGATGTCGAGCATGTGGTCGGCGATCGCCATCGCGCCGAGCAGGCCGACGACATCGCCGACGAAGACGAGCAGTGGCATCGCCACGACCAGTGCGAGCACGCGCGGCACGATCAGCACCTGCTCCACCGACAGCCCGAGCGTGCGGATCGCGTCGATCTCCTCGGTGATGCGCATCGTTCCGAGTTGCGCAGCGAAGGCCGATCCCGAACGTCCGGCAAGGATCACGGCGACGATCAGCGGCGAGAACTCGCGGGTGAGCCCGAGCGCAACGCCGTCTACGACGAAGATATTGGCGCCGTACTGCGTGGCTTGCAGCCCGAGCAGGTAGGCGACGACGAGCCCGATCAGGAAGGTGACGAGCGCGACAACCGGGATCGCATCGACGCACACCTGCGCCAGCTGCGCGAACAACTCGCGCGTGCGCAAACGGCGGGGATCGGAGACCGCCTGCGCGAGGGCCACCACGATGCGGCCGAGCCATTCGACGTTGCCGACGACGAGCTGCCACAGCGACACCGCGCCGCGTCCGAGCGCGCGCACCGGCGTGGCGGGCGGCGCGCCGAGCGCGATTTCGCCGACGGCCCCCGGCCCGATGACTTCGTCCAGCCGCGAGCGCACCAGTTCGAGCGTCGCGCGCTGCGCCTCGCCGAAACCGGCCAGCTCGACGCCCTGCGGATCTGCGCCGGACGCCTTCAGCCGACTCCAGAGCGCCAGCGCGCCCGCAGTGTCGATCTCGTCGAGCGCGGATCCATCGACGACGACCGGGCGGCCGATTCCGCTTCGCGGCAGGCAGGCCTGCAGCGAATCGTCGACCGCCTCCAGTGCGGCAAGACGCCAGGCGCCGGACAGCCGCAGGCGGCTGCCCGCGTCAGTGGATTCGTACCGGCAGCTACCGTTGCTGGGCATTCGATCGATCGAAACGCGCTCGTACCGTGGCGCGGGCAGGCTAGCACAGCGATCGCCGGCAAACCCATGCAGAGGCAGTTCCGGCTGCCGGCATCCCCGCCATCCAGGCGGACGATAGCGTCGCGCAGGCGCGGAAGGCATGCTCGACATCCAGGCCTTCATCAAGACTCTCGATCTCGCGGGCACCTTCGTCTTCGCCATCAGCGGCGCGGCGGTGGCATCTGCCGAGCGCGCGGCTGTCGCGAGGGAGCGGTCGGAGACGGGTCCGCCGGAAGACGAAAGGATGCGCAGAACGACGGTGCGCTGGTGCCGACTCCCCGACTCGAACGGGGGACCTACCGCTTACAAGGCGGTTGCTCTACCAACTGAGCTAAGCCGGCGCGGGGACGCAGTGTAGCGCAGCGCCCTACTTCACTCGGGTGAGGTGCGGCTTGCCCGGAGTGGTTCCGGGACCGGGATCGTCATCGGGGCTGCGGGGTCGCTCGCGAGTCTTCTCGCCAGCGCCGGCGCCGGCATCGCGCGGTACGGCTGCAATCGACGGCTTGCGCGGCCGTTTTCCGGAAGTCGAGCCGGCCCTGGAAGCCTCGCCATCGCTGTCCGCTTCGCCGTGCGAAGCCTTCGCGCCCACCTCGCGCAGGACCGTCTTGCGCGCACGCTTGGCGGCGGCACGCTTGGCCGGCGCGCGGCCGGTCTGGGCGCCGGGGCCATCGGCCGCTGCTGCTTCGCCGTCGGCCGGCGCTTCGCCCTCGGCAGGCGCAGGCTCGGCGACGGCGTCATCGGCGGATGCAGCATGCGCCTCGCCGTCGTGCGCCTGTGCGGGCACCTCGAAAGCCATGCCGTGCCCGTTCTCCTGCGCGAAGATCGCCCGCACGTTGTCGATGGGAATCGACACGTGGCGCGCGACGCCGCCGAAGCGCGCCTCGAATTCGAGCAGTTCGTTGCCGATCTGCAGCCGGTTGGTGGCCGCTGCCGCGATGTTCAGCACGATCTCGCTGTTGCGCACGAACTCGCGCGGCACCTGCGTGCGCGCGTCTACGACGACGGCGATGAATGGGCGGTATCCGCTGTCCGTGCACCACTCGTAGATGGCGCGGATCAGGTACGGCTTGGTCGAAACTTCCGACATCAGCGTCGCATCACCTTCTCGGAGGGCGTCAGCGCCTCGATGTACGCCGGACGCGAAAACAGCCTCTCAGCGTAGCGCAGCAGCGGCGCTGCGCTCTTCGGCATGTCGATGCCGTAGTGGTCGAGCCGCCACAGCAGCGGCGCGATCGCCACGTCGAGCATCGAGAAGTCGTCGCCGAGCATGTGCTTGTTCTTGATGAAGATCGGCGTGAGCTGCGTGAGCCGGTCGCGGATCTGCTGGCGCGCCTTCTCCATCGCCTTCGAAGCGTCGCGCTGCTGGTCGCGCCGCTCGAGCTGCTGCACGTGCACGAAGAGCTCGCGCTCGAAGTTGAACAGGAACAGGCGGGCGCGCGCTCGCATCACCGGGTCGGCCGGCATCAGCTGCGGATGCGGAAAGCGCTCGTCGATGTACTCGTTGATGATGTTCGACTCGTACAGGATCAGGTCGCGCTCGACGAGGATCGGCACCTGDCCGTACGGGTTCATGATCGAAATGTCTTCGGGCTTGTTGTAGAGATCGACGTCGCGGATCTCGAAATCCATGCCCTTCTCGAACAGCACGAACCTGCAGCGTTGCGAGAACGGGCAGGTCGTGCCGGAGTACAGCACCATCATCGCGGGAACTCCCGATGCAGAAAACAACAACAGGGTGAGTCCGGCGGACTCACCCTGTGAGAGGCGTGCAGGCCGGCCTCAGCGAAGGGCCGCGCTCATTTGACGTCCTTCCAGTACTCGCGGTTGAGCATCCACGCGAACACGGTGAACACGCCGAGGAACAGCAGCACCCACACGCCCAGGCGCACGCGCGTGCGCGCGCTCGGATCCGACATGTAGGTGAGGAAGGCGGTGAGGTCGGCGACCGTGTCGTCGAACTCCGCCTGCGACACCTTGCCGCCCTGCGCATTGGCGAGCGTCCAGTGGCGCGAAGGATGCAGGTTGTGCCCGTCGAGCTTCTCGGTGGTTTCGGTGCGGTTGCCCTGCGCATCGAAGACGACCGTGCTCTTCACGAACGAGGCGCCGCCGTTGCCCGCCGCGTCGGCGACCTCCTTGATCTCCTCGAGCGTGGCGCCGCGCATCCCCTGCAGCTCCCACAGCACGTGCGGCATGCCGACGCCCTCGAAGACCGGGTTGTTCCAGCCGGTGGGGCGCGTGCCGTCGCGGAAATACGAGCGCAGGTAGGTGTAGATCCAGTCGGCGCCGGAGCCGGCCCCTGACGAGCGCGCGCGCGCGGTGACGGTGAGGTCGGGCGGCGTCGCGCCGAACCAGACCTTCGAGTCGGCCGGACGCATCGCGATCTTCATCAGGTCGCCGACCTTGCCGCTCGGGTCGAGCACCAGGTACTCGCGGATCTGCTCTTCGGTGAGGCCGATGTCACGCAGCCGGTTGTAGCGCATCAGGTTCGCGCTGTGGCAGTTCAGGCAGTAGTTGACGAAGAGCTTCGCGCCGTTCTGCAGCGACGGCTCGTCGGTGAGCTTGTGCGTGGGGAAGGGATCGAGGGGATAGCCCGCCCCGGCCGCCGAGGCGGCGCCGAACGAAAGCGAGGCGGCGACTGCGACCAGGATCCGGATGACGAGGTTCATGTTCTGTTCAGCTCCAGTGCCGGATCGCGGATCAGTGCCCGTGGAAAGTGACGCGCTCGGGAACCGGCTTGAAGCGGCCCGAACTGCTCCACCACGGCATCAGCAGGAAGAACGCGAAGTACAGCAGCGTGCCGATCTTCGAGAACAGCGAGTTGGTCGGCGAGACCGGCGTGGTGCCCAGGTAACCGAGCACGAGGAAGACGACGACGAAGGCCGCGAGAACCGCCTTGTGCCAGCCCGGGCGGTAGCGGATCGAGCGCACCGGACTCTGGTCGATCCAGGGCAGCACGAACAGGATCAGCACCGACGCGCCCATGCCGACCACGCCCCAGAACTTCGCGTCGACGACGAAGAAGCCGATGACCATGACGGCGACAACGACCGCGGCGATCAGCTTGCTCAGCGCGCTGCGCGCGGTGAACCAGACGAGCAGCCCGAAGAGGACGAGGAACGGGATCATCCAGAACAGCAGGAAGTCTTCGGTCGTGGCGCGCAGGATCGAGTAGAACGGCGTGAAGTACCACACCGGGGCGATGTGTGCGGGCGTGACCAGCGGATCGGCCGGGATGAAGTTGTTGTACTCGATGAAGTAGCCGCCGAACTCGGGCGCGAAGAACAGGATCGCCGAGAAGACGATCAGGAACACCGCGACGCCGAGGATGTCGTGCACCGAGTAGTACGGGTGGAACGGGATGCCGTCGAGCGGGATGCCGTTGGCGTCCTTCTGCGCCTTGATCTCGATGCCGTCCGGGTTGTTCGACCCCACCTCGTGCAGCGCCATGATGTGCGCAACCACGAGGCCGAGCAGCACGAGCGGGATCGCGATGACGTGAAACGAGAAGAAGCGGTTCAGCGTGGCGTCGCCCACCACGTAGTCGCCGCGGATCCACAGCGACAGCTCGGGGCCGATGAACGGAATGGCCGAGAACAGGTTGACGATGACCTGCGCGCCCCAGTACGACATCTGCCCCCACGGGAGCAGGTAGCCGAAGAAGGCCTCGGCCATCAGCGCGAGGAAGATCATGCAGCCGAAGATCCACACCAGCTCGCGCGGCTTGCGGTAGGAGCCGTAGAGCAGGCCGCGGAACATGTGCAGGTAGACGACGATGAAGAAGGCCGACGCACCGGTGGAGTGCAGGTAGCGGATCAGCCAGCCCCACGGCACGTCGCGCATGATGTACTCGACCGACGCGAAGGCGAGCGCCGCGTCGGGCTTGTAGTGCATGACGAGGAAGATGCCGGTGACGATCTGCAGCACCAGCACCAGCATCGCCAGCGAACCGAAGAAGTACCAGAAGTTGAAGTTCTTCGGCGCGTAGTACTCGGACAGGTGCGCCTTCCACAGGGACGACAGCGGAAAGCGCCGGTCGATCCAGCCCAGCAGCCCCGGCGCTTCGGCCTGGCTCTCGTAGGTCTTTTCGTATGCCATGTCTCGCTGCCCCTCAGGCCTGCTTGTCTTCGCCGACGACGATCCGCGAGTCGGTCAGGTACATATACGGCGGGACCTCGAGGTTGTCGGGCGCCGGCTTGTTCTTGAACACCCGGCCGGAGTAGTCGAAGGTGGAACCGTGGCACGGGCACAGGAAGCCGCCCACCCAGTCGGCCGGCAGCGACGGGTCGCCGCCGCCAGCCGTGAACTGCGGAACCGGCGAGCAGCCCAGGTGCGTGCAGATGCCGACGACGACCAGATATTCAGGCTTGATCGAGCGCCACTCGTTCTTTGCGTATTCGGGCGTCGGATACGCGGCGCGCTCGGAGTTGGGGTCGGCAACCTCCGAATCGGTGGTCTTCAGCGTCTGCAGCATCTCCTCGGTGCGGCGCAGGATCCAGACCGGCTTGCCGCGCCACTCGACGCGCTTCATCTGGCCGGGCTTGATGTCGGAGATGTCGACCTCGACCGGAGCGCCGGCGGCCTTCGCCCTTTCCGACGGAGTCATGCTCGCGACGAAGGGGACCGCGACGGCGACCGTCCCGACCGTTCCGGCGGCGATCGTGAGTCCGAGAGCGGTGCGCCGCGACGAATCGGAGGGCTTCGATGGATCACTCATGACGTTGGAAAATAGGCGTTCGAGATAGGAGGAGGGACGCGAGAAAACCCTTAATCTTAGCGCAGGAACCCGGATTCTCTAAACCGCCCGGTCGCATGCGCGCCACGTGTGCCGCCACCATTGTTCGAGCGCAAGGCGCAGTCGCCTCGCCGGTGATAGCGTCGCGGGTGCAGGGAAGCGCGACGAGCGCGAGTCCCTGACGGTTCCCGCGTCGCTTCGCATCTGCGACCCGACACCACGCAAGGAGAAGAAGATGGGAATGATCGCCGAGTTCAAAGCCTTTGCGATGCGCGGCAGCGTGATGGATCTCGCCGTCGGCGTGATCATCGGCGGCGCATTCGGCAAGATCGTCGACTCGCTGGTCAACGACGTGATCATGCCGATCATTTCGGTGCTGCTCGGAGGACGTTTCGATTTCAGCTCGCTGCTGCTGCCGCTCGGAACCGTTCCCGACGGAACGCCGCGAACCGCCGAAGCGCTGCGCGAGGCCGGCATTCCGGTGCTCGCCTACGGCAACTTCATCACGATCCTCATCAACTTCATCCTGCTCGCCTTCGTCATCTTCATGCTGGTGAAGGCGCTGAACCGCTGGCGCGAGGAGCCTGCCCCCGCCCCGGCCGAGCCGTCGGCAACGGAGACGCTGCTGATGCAGATCCGCGACCTGCTTGCCAGGAGGTGAAGGGTCGGTGAAGGGTCACACCGGATTCTCATCGTCTACGAACACGTGCTCGATGCCGAGGCGCTCGGCGACGTGGCGGCCGAGCGCCTGCACGCCGAAGCGCTCGGTGGCGTGATGGCCGGCGGCGAAATAGACGACCCCGGCCTCGCGCGCGAGGTGCGTGGTTCGCTCGGCAATCTCGCCGCTGATGTAGGCGTCGGCGCCGACTTCGATCGCCTGCTCGAGCCAGTCGTGCGCCGCTCCGGTGCACCAGGCAATGCGTCGGATCGGGCGATCGAGCGCGCCGACGGCAAGCGGTTCACGCTGCAGCTTCGTCGCCAACGCGCGTGCCATCTCGTTCGCCGTCGATGCGACCGGCAGGTCGTGCCAGGCGATCAGGCCGTTCTCGCCGCTGCGGCCGTCGACGCTCCAGCCCAGCGCGGCGCCGAACTGCGCGTTGTTGCCCAGTTGCGGGTGCGCGTCGAGCGGCAGGTGATAGGCGAACAGATGAAGACCCGCGCCGAGCACGATTCGCAGGCGTTCGCGACGCACGCCGACGACGCGCGGATCGTCGCCTCGCCAGAACCAGCCGTGGTGCACCAGCACCGCGTCGGCGCCGGCGTCGATCGCACGCTGCAGTAGAGCGCGGCTGGCGGTCACGCCGCTGACCAGCCGCGCGACCCGGCGCTCGCCTTCCACCTGCAAACCATTTGGGCAATAATCGACGAAGCGTCGCGCATCGAGCACGTCCTCGAAACAGCTCTCCAGTTCGGCCGCCGTGACGGCCCCGCGCGCCGGATCCATATCCATCCTCCTTCGATGCTCCGCAAACTCTGGCTGGTATTCGCACAGGCCGTCACGGTCGCGCTCGCACTCACGTTCACGATCGCCACGTTGCGCCCGGAATGGCTTCCGCAGCGGCTGCACGACCCGCGCGCAAGTTCGCCCGGCAGCGCGCAAGTCGAGTCGGCGCGCGAGGCCGCGCTCCCCGATCCCCCGAAGGATAGCGGCCCCGCGCGCAGCGTCCCGCTGTCGTACAGCGACGGCGCGCAGCGCGCCACCGCCGCAGTGGTCAACATCTACACATCGAAGACGGCGCGCGGCGGTCGCCCTCTGCTGGACCCGTCGCTGCGCCGCTTCTTCGGCGACGGCGCGGGCGATCGCCAGACCAGCAGCCTGGGCTCGGGCGTGATCGTTTCGTCCGACGGCTATGTGCTGACGAACGATCACGTCGTCGAGGGCGCCGATGCAATCGAGGTGCTGTTCGCCGACGGAACGCGTGCCGCGGCGCGCGTCATCGGCACCGATCCGGAAACCGACCTGGCCGTGCTGCGCGTCGATGCCCAGGGGCTGCCGGCGATCGAATTCGGCGACACCGACGCCGCGCGGGTCGGCGACGTCGTCCTTGCGGTCGGCAACCCGTTCGGAGTCGGCCAGACGGTGACGATGGGCATCATCAGCGCGCTCGGGCGCACGCAGCTGGGCATCAACACCTTCGAGAACTTCATCCAGACCGACGCAGCGATCAATCCCGGCAACTCGGGCGGCGCGCTCGTCGATGCACAGGGACGCCTGCTCGGCATCAACACTGCGATCTACTCGCGCTCCGGCGGCTCGCTGGGCATCGGCTTCGCCATTCCTGCGGGAACGGCGCGCCAGGTGATGCAGCAGATCGTCGCAACCGGCTCGGTGACCCGCGGCTACATCGGCGTGGAACCGCAGGACATCACGCCGGAACTGGCCGAAGCTTTCCGCCTGCCGCGCAAGGAAGGCGCGATCGTCGCCGGCGTGATGCGCGGCAGCCCGGCCGAGCGCGCCGGCGTTCGCGTCGGCGACATTCTCATCGACGTCGACGGCAAAGCGGTGACGGGCACGACGTCGATGCTCGACATCATTGCCCAGTTGCAGCCCGGAACGACCGTCAGCTTCCGATTCCTGCGCGATGGGCGGACGGTGGAACTGCCCATTCGGGTGGGGAAGCGGCCGTCGCCTCGCGGATAGAGAAGGGGGAAGACCCTAGCTGCTCGCCTCTTCCACCGGCGCCGCGCTGCGCGCCTTGATGAACCCGGCGAGGAAGATGCCCAGCTCGTAGAGCAGCATCAGCGGAATCGCCAGCATGAACTGGCTGAGGACGTCGGGTGGCGTGAGGACGGCGGCGACGATGAAGGCGCCGACGACGACGTAGCGGCGCGCGGCCTTCAGCTGGTCGGTGGTGACGAAGCCCATCTTCACCAGCAGCATCTCGGCCACCGGAACCTCGAAAGTCAGCCCGAAGCCGAAGAAGATCGCCAGCGTGAAATCCCAATATTTCTGCAGGTCCTGCAGGATGTCGGCGCCGGTGCGCGAGGCGAAGGCGAAGAAGAACTTGTAGGCGGCCGGCAGCACGAACAGATACGCAAAACCGATGCCGACGACGAGAAACACGACGCTCGAGACGATGAGCGGGAAGGCGAAGCGCTTCTCGTGCTCGTACAGGCCGGGCGCGACGAAGGACCACGCCTGGTAGAGGATCCACGGCAGCGACAGCAGGACCGCCGAGAGGAACGACACCTTGGTTAGCGTGAAGAACGCCCCGGCCTGGTCGGTGAAGATCGGCTTGCTTCCCGGCGGCAGCGCCTGGTACAGCGGCAGCGACAGGAACTTCATGATGTCGCCGGAAAAATAGAAGCACACGCCGAACAGCACGAGAACGACGACGAGCGACCGGATGAGCCGGTCGCGCAGTTCGACCAGATGCGAGACGAAGCTTTCTTCCTGGCTCATCGGGAGGCGCCGCGATGCGAGACGCGGGTCAGCGGCGCTGCGCCGGTCGCTTGTGACCGAGCGCACGCTCGCGCTCGACGCGCCGCTCGCGAATGCGATCGCGCGTGCGACGGGCCGCGTAGACCTGGTCCCAGTCGGTGGCCGGCGCGCTCGGCGTCGAACCTGAAGCGTCGGCGCCGGAAGGCCCGCCCTGCAGGTCGGCGTTGATCGAGTCGAACTGCGATTGCGCGTCGCCCACTGCCGACTCGAAGGAGCTCTTCAGGTCGCGCGCGGCGCCAGTGACTTCGCTCTGCAACTTGCGCAGCTCGTCGAGCTCCATCTGCCGGTTGATGTCCGACTTCACGTCGGCAACGTAGCGCTGCAGCTTTCCGAGCCACTGCCCGGCCTGCCTGGCGACCTTCGGCAACCGCTCCGGGCCGAGCACGATCAGACCGACGACGGCCACGACGACCATCTCGGAAAAACCGAAATCGAACATGGTGTTGCCTCAATGACCGACGAGGGCGCCGAATGGGCGCGCGCCGCGGGGCGACGCTCGGTCGGCTGCTGCTCGCGAGAAGGATTCGCCCGGCGGCGTTCCTCGATGGCGGTGCCGCGCGCGCTCAGCCCTTCTCCCGGGCGTCGACGTCGATGGTTTTCGCGGTCTGCGATTCCTTTTCCGCGCCCTCGGTTCCTTCCCGCACGCCTTCCTTGAACCCGCGAACCGCACCGCCGAGGTCGGTGCCGATGTTGCGCAGCTTCTTCGTGCCGAAGACCAGCAGGATGATCACCAGCACGATGAGCCAGTGCCAGATGCTCATGGTCCCCATTGCGAAACTCCTGTCAGAAGCGGTTCATTGCGCCGGGCAATGGCTCGGCTCCGCCCAATACGTGAACGTGAAGATGATACACCTCCTGATGCCCCACCCGGCCGTTGTTCACGACCACGCGGAAGCCGTCGGAGGCGCCCTGCTCGCGGGCGAGCCGGCCGCACAGGCCGAAGATCTTTCCGAGCAGCGCCTGCTGGCCGAGGCCGGCATCGTACAGGTTCTCGTAATGCGCCTTCGGCACGATGAGGAAGTGGATCGGCGCCTTCGGCTGAATGTCGTGGAAAGCGAAAACCTCGTCGTCCTCGTAGACCTTGCGCGAGGGGATCTCGCCGTGCGCGATCCGGCAGAACAGGCAGTCGGCGTGCGACGCGTTCGTCGCTGCGGTGTCGGCGCTCATCATTCGTCCCCTCGTTGCGCTGCAGGCTTCGCGCCGTCCGCGGGCGGGCGCGCGCGGCTCGCCTTCTCGTCGAGCCCGGACAGCCCTTCGCGGCGCGCGAGTTCGTCTAGAACGTCGGAGGGCGCCAGGCCGTGCTGCGCGAGCATCACGATGCAATGAAACCAGAGATCGGCGGTCTCGGAGACGATGCGCTGCGCCACGCCGTCCTTCGCGGCCATCACCGTCTCGGTGGCTTCCTCGCCGATCTTCTTCAGCACGGCGTCGGGCCCCTTCGCGAAGAGCCGCGCGACGTACGAGCGTTCGGGGTCGGCGCCCTTGCGCGAAGCGACCACCTCGGCAAGACGCGCGAGCACGTCGCCGGCCGTCGCGCTGCGCGGCGAGGATTTCTCCGTCATCGGTAGATCTCGGCCGGGTCTTTCAGCACCGGATCGACCTCGCTCCACTGCGCGTCGTCCAGACGACGGAAGAAGCACGAGCGACGCCCGGTGTGGCAGGCGATTTCGCCCTGCTGCTCGACCTTCAGCAGCACCGCATCTCCGTCGCAGTCGAGGCGGATCTCGCGCACGTGCTGCACGTGGCCCGACTCCTCGCCCTTGCGCCACAGTCGGCCGCGCGAGCGCGACCAGTAGACCGCGCGCCCGGTGGCCGCCGTTTCGGCCAGCGATTCGCGGTTCATCCAGGCGAGCATCAGCACCTCGCCGCTCGCCGCGTCCTGGGCGACGGCGGTGACGAGTCCGTGTTCGTTCCAGCGGACGGCGTCGAGCCAGTCGCGCTCGTTGCCGGCGTCAGTCATCGCGATGCTTCGGGCCCGGAGGCGGACTCGTCGAGCCGCACCGGGATTCCGCGCTCGGCCAGATAGCGCTTGGCCTGGCCGACCGTGTATTCGCCGAAGTGAAAGATGCTCGCCGCGAGCACCGCGTCGGCGCCGCCCTGGATGATGCCGTCGGCGAAGTGCTGCAGAGTGCCCACGCCGCCCGAGGCGATCACCGGAATGTCGACCGCATCGGACACCGCGCGCGTGAGTGCGACGTCGAATCCTTCGCGGGTGCCGTCGCGATCCATGCTGGTGAGCAGGATCTCGCCGGCGCCCAGGCGCTCGACCTCGCGCGCCCACTCGACGGCGTCGCGCCCGGTGCCGCGGCGCCCGCCGTGCGTGTACACCTCCCAGCCGCCCCCGGGCCGGGCCTTGGCATCGATCGCGCAGACGATGCACTGCGATCCGTAGCGCGCAGCCGCTTCGGCGATCAGGCGCGGATTCTGCAGGCCCGCCGTGTTGATCGACGTCTTGTCGGCGCCCGCGTTGAGCAGTCGGCGCACGTCCTCGACGACGCGCACGCCACCGCCGACCGTAAGCGGGATGAACACCTGCGAGGCGACCGCCTCGATGACGTGCAGGATCAGGTCGCGCTCGTCGCTCGATGCGGTGATGTCGAGGAAGGTGATCTCGTCGGCGCCCTGCTCGTCGTAGCGCCGCGCGATCTCCACCGGGTCGCCCGCATCGCGCAGTGCGACGAAGTTCACGCCCTTGACGACGCGTCCGGCGGTGACGTCGAGGCAGGGGATGATGCGCTTGGTGAGCACGGTTTTCGCCGCCGACTCGGTCGCCAACTCAGTTGCCGAGTTCGTCGGCACGTTGCTGCGCCTCGCGGAAGTCGATCTTCCCTTCGTAGAGCGCGCGCCCGAGGATCGCCCCTTCCACGCCCTCGTCCTCGATCTCGCACAGCCGCTCGACGTCTTGCAGGCTCGCGAAACCGCCCGAGGCGAAGACCGGCACGCGCAGGCCACGCGCCAGGCGTAAGGTGGCCTCGATGTTCACGCCGGTGAGCATGCCGTCGCGGCCGATGTCGGTGTAGATGACCGCCTCGATTCCGTAGCCCTCGAACTTGCGCCCGAGATCGAGCGCATCGTGCCCGGTGAGCTTGCTCCAGCCGTCGGTGGCAACCTTGCCGTCGCGCGCATCGAGCCCGACGATGATCTGCCCGGGAAATGCGCTGCACGCGTCGTGCAGGAAGCCCGGGTTCTTCACCGCCGCCGTGCCGATGATCACGTAGCTGATGCCGTCGTCGAGGTAGCGCTCGATGGTGTCGAGGTCGCGGATGCCGCCGCCGACCTGCACCGGAATCGTGCTGCCGACCGCGTCGACGATCGCGCGGATCGCGCTCTCGTTGCGCGGCTTGCCGGCCACCGCGCCGTTCAGGTCGACCAGGTGCAGCCTTCGGGCGCCCTGCTCGACCCAGTCGCGGGCAACCGCCTCGGGGTCGTCGGAGAAGACGGTCTCGTCGTTCATGTCGCCCTGTTTCAGCCGTACGCAACGGCCGTCCTTCAGGTCGATGGCGGGGATCAGCAGCATCTCGGAGGGTGAACGGACTGGAGTGGGGAATCGGGGAAAGGGACAACCGAAGGCAACCAGGGGCGTTCGCGACGCGACGCGCGTCGGGATCAGGGCTGCCAGCGGACGAAATTCTCGTAGAGCCTGAGGCCGTTTGCGGCGCTCTTCTCCGGGTGGAACTGGGTCGCGAAAATGTTATCCCGCGCAACCGCACAGGTAAAGCGAAGGCCGTGCTCGGTTTCGCCGACCACGATGTCCTCCTGCGCAGGCACGACGCGATAACTGTGCACGAAATAGAAATACGAGCGGTCGGGCACGCCGGCCCACAGCGCGTGCGCGCGCACCTGGCGCACGCGGTTCCATCCCATGTGCGGAACCTTTACGCGCACGCCGTCGGGCGAGCGCACCGGCAGGCGGCGCACGTCGCCGGGGAAGACGCCGAGACCTGGCGTGTCGCCTTCCTCGCTGCGCTCGAACAGCATCTGCTCGCCCACGCAAACGCCAAACAACGGCTTCTCGCGTGCGGCGCGCAGCACCGCATCGCGCAGGCCGGCCCGGTCGAGCTCGCGCATGCAATCGGGCATCGCGCCCTGCCCGGGAAAGACGACGCGCGACGCAGCGTCGATCTCGGCCGCGGCCGACGTGACGACGACGCGCGTCTTCGGCGCGACGTGCTCGAGCGCGCGCGCGACCGAACGCAGGTTGCCCATCCCGTAGTCGACGACGGCGATCGAGCTCATGCGCAGCACACCGCTTCGAGGTGATTCATCCCGCGTCGTTCGATCGATCGGCCCGGGCGCCGATCAGAGCGCTTCCTTCGTCGAGGGAATGCGTCCGGCGACCCGCTCGTCGCGCTCGACGGCGATGCGCAGCGCGCGCGCGAAGGCCTTGAACACCGTCTCGCATTGATGGTGCGCGTTCTGTCCGCGCAGGTTGTCGACGTGCAGCGTGACCTGCGCGTGGTTGACGAATCCGCGGAAGAACTCGGCGGCCAGATCGACGTCGAAACTGCCGATGAGCGCACGCGTGAACGGAACGTTCCACTCGAGGCCGGGACGACCGGAGAGGTCGACGACGACGCGCGTGAGCGCCTCGTCGAGCGGCACGTAGGCGTGTCCGTAGCGACGGATGCCCTTCTTGTCGCCGAGCGCGCGCGCGACGGCCTGGCCGAACGTGATGCCGATGTCCTCGACGCTGTGGTGCGCGTCGATGTGCAGGTCGCCGTCGCATTCGACCTCGAGGTCGATGAGCCCGTGGCGGGCGATCTGGTCGAGCATGTGGTCGAGGAACGCGACCCCGCTGGCGAGCTTGCGCTCGCCGGTGCCGTCGAGGTTCACGAAGACCCGTACGCGGGTTTCGGCGGTGTTGCGGCGGACTTCGGCGCTACGCATGGGGATTCCGGGAGAACGGGCCCGAACCGGCCGCGCGCCGGTCAGAGCGAATCGCGCAGCGCCTCGAGCAGCAGGCGGTTCTCTTCCTCGGTGCCTACCGTGAGCCTCAGGCAGTTGCGCAGCAGATCGTGCATTCTACCGAGGTCCTTGATCAGCAGTCCCCGGCTGCGCAGGCCGCGCTCGGTTCGCTCGCTGTCGGCCACTCGCACCAGCACGAAATTGGCGCGCGAGGGGAATACCTCGACGCCGGGCAACTCTTGCAGGCGCTGCGCGAGAAGATCGCGCCCGGCACGGATGCGGGCTGCCTGCGCGTCGAGCACGCCGAGGTGCTCCAGCGCGAAACGGGCGGCCGCGTCGGTGAGGACGTTGACGTTGTACGGCGGGCGTACCTTCTGCAGATGCTCGACCCACTGGGGCGCGGCCGCCAGGTAGCCGAGCCGAAGCCCCGCCAGGCCGAGCTTGGAGACGGTGCGCAGCACGACCAGGCGCTCGTTGTCGCGCAGCCGCTGCATCCAGGTGTCCTGCGCGAAGGGCTGGTAGGCCTCGTCGAGCACTACCAGCCCCGGGGCAGCGGCGAGCACCGCCTCGACGTCGTCGGGCGCGAACGCGTTGCCGGTGGGATTGTTCGGCCAGGCGAGCCAGACGACCGCCGGCCGGTGTGCAGCGATCGCCGACAGCATCGCGTCAACGTCGAGCGAGAAGTCGGCGCGCAGCGGCACGCCGACGAAACGGCTGCCGGCCAGGCGCGCCGACAGCTCGTACATGACGAACGACGGCTGCGGCGCGAGGTGCACGGCACCCGGGCGCGCCGTGGCCACCGCCAGCATCGTGATCAGCTCATCGGAGCCGTTGCCGAGCACCAGGCCGGCTTCATCGGGAACCGCAAAGCGCGCGCGGATCGCCTGCGCGAGTTCGTCGTGCGCGGGCGACGGATAGCGGTTGATCGCCACCTCGGCCAGCCGCTCGCCGAGCGCGCTGCGCAGCTCGGGCGGCATCCGGTACGGGTTCTCCATCGCGTCGAGCTTGATCATGCCGCTCGCGTCGAGGACCTTGTAGCCGCTCATCGCCACGATGTCGGGGCGGATCGGGTCGAAGCGATCGGCGCCGCCGGCCGGAACGGCGCCAGCTCGCGGCTGAGCGGACTGCGCCTGCGCCGGCTGCTGTGCGTCCACGCGCAACTGCGCGCTGCGCGCGTGCGCCTCGAGTCCTTCGGCGCGCGCCAGCGTTGCCGCAATCGCGCCGAGCGTGCGAGCCCCGCTGCGCGAAACCTCGATCAGGCTGGTGCGCTTCTGGAAGTCGTAGACGCCCAGCGGCGACGAGAAGCGCGCCGTGCGCATCGTCGGCAGCACGTGGTTCGGGCCCGCGCAATAATCGCCGAGCGATTCGGAGGTCCACGGGCCGAGGAAGATCGCGCCCGCGTGGCGAATGCGCTCGACCCAGCGGTCGGCATCGCGCGCGGAGATCTCGACGTGCTCGGCGGCGATCGACGTGGCGATCTCGCACGCCTCCTCCATGCTGCGCACGACGACGATCGCGCCGCGATCGGCAAGCGAGCGCGCGATGATCTCGCGCCGGGGCATCGTCGGCAGCAGCCGCGCGATCGATTCGGCGACGCGATCGGCGAAGGCGGCGTCGGGCGTGAGCAGGATGGCCTGCGCCATCTCGTCGTGCTCGGCCTGGCTGAAGAGGTCGGTGGCGATCCAGTCGGGGTCGGTGGAGCCGTCGCACAGGACGAGGATCTCCGACGGCCCGGCGATCATGTCGATGCCGACCGTGCCGAAGACGCGCCGCTTCGCTTCCGCGACGTAGGCGTTGCCGGGACCGACGATCTTGTCGACCGCCGGCACCGACGCCGTTCCCCAGGCGAGCGCCGCGACCGCCTGCGCGCCGCCGATCGTGAAGACGCGATCGACTCCGGCGATGCAGGCCGCGGCGAGCACCATCGCATTGCGAACCCCGTCGGGCGTCGGCACGACCATGACGAGTTCGCGCACGCCGGCCACGCGTGCCGGCAGCGCGTTCATCAGCACCGAAGACGGATACGCCGCCTTGCCGCCGGGCACGTACAGGCCAACGCGATCGATCGGTGAGATGCGCTGCCCGAGCCGGGTACCGTCGTCGTCGACGTACGACCACGACTGCGCACGCTGATGCTCGTGATAGCTGCGGATGCGCGCGGCCGCCGCCTGAAGCGCGGCGCGATCGGCCGAAGCGAGCGAATCGAGTGCGCGCTGCAGTTCCTCGCGCGACAACTCGAGCTCGCGCATCGACGACGCGTCGAGCCGGTCGAAGCGGCGCGTGTATTCGAGCAGCGCCTCGTCGCCGCGCTCGCGTACGTCGGCGACGATCTGCGCCACCGTTCGCTCGATCGCCTCGTCCTGCGCCGGCTCGTAGGCGAGCAGCGCCGACAGGCGCGCGGCGAAGTCGGGCGCGCGACTGTCGAGCCGCGCGAGCATCGGCGCGCTCACGACGCGGCCGACACGCTGCGCGGCGGGTTCGACGCGCCAGCGTGCGCACTGTCCGCCTGCGCCGCGCGCTGCGAGGCGCGAGCGAGCGCCGCGAGCAGCGGCTCGAGCTGTGCCGAGCGGGTTTTCAGCGAAGCCTGGTTGACGATGAGCCGCGCCGAGATCGGCATGATCTCCTCGACCTCGACCAGCTGGTTCGCGCGCAGCGTGGCGCCGGTGCTGACCAGATCGACGATGGCGTCAGCCAGCCCGACCAGCGGCGCGAGCTCCATCGAGCCGTACAGCTTGATCGGGTCGACGTGCACGCCCTTGGCGGCGAAGTGCTCGCGCGCCGTCTTCGGGTACTTGGTGGCCACGCGCAGCCGCGCGCCGCGGCGCACCGCACGCGCGTAGTCGAAGTCCACGCGCGTGGCGACCGAAAGGCGACAGCGGGCGATGCCGAGGTCGATCGGCTGGTACAGGCCTTCGCCGCCGTGTTCGAGCAGCACATCCTTGCCGGCGACGCCGAGGTCTGCCGCGCCGTACTGCACGTAGGTGGGAACATCGGAGGCGCGAACGATGATCAGCCGCAGGCCGGGATCGGCGGTGGGCAGGATGAGCTTGCGCGAGCCGTTGGCCGAAGCGGTGAGCGGAATGCCCGCCGCCTCGAGCAGCGGTGCGGTGTCGTCGAAGATGCGTCCCTTGGACAACGCGAGCGTGATCATCGGCTCGCCTCTTCGGCCTCGACGGCGAGCACGCTCTCGCCCGGCTCGGGACTGCGATCGCGTCCGTCGACGCGCTCGACGCGCGCGCCCAGCGCCTGCAGACGCGTCTCCATGCGCTCGTAGCCGCGGTCGAGGTGATAGATGCGATCGACGGTGGTCTCGCCGTCGGCTACCAGCCCCGCGATGACCAGCCCGGCCGAGGCGCGCAGGTCGGTGGCCATCACGCGCGCGCCCGAAAGCCGGGGCACGCCGCGCACGATGGCCGTATTGCCCTCGACGACGACGTCGGCACCCAGCCGCTGCAATTCGAGCACGTGCATGAAGCGGTTCTCGAAGATCGTTTCGGTGACGACGGCCGTGCCTTCGGCGACGCAGTTCATCGCCATGAACTGCGCCTGCATGTCGGTGGCGAAGGCGGGATAGGGAGCCGTGCGCACGTCGACCGCGCGCGGACGGCTCGGCATGCGCAGTCGGATCGTGTCGTCGCCGCAATCGATCTGCGCCCCGGCCTCGCGCAGCTTCTCGAGCGTGGCGTCCATCGTGGCCGGCGCAGCGCCGCGCAACATCACGTCGCCGCCGGCGGCGGCGACTGCACACAGGAAGGTTCCGGCCTCGATGCGGTCGGGCATGACGCGGTGCGTCCCGCCGTGCAGCCGCGGCACGCCGTGCACGACGATGCGGTCGGTGCCGGCGCCCTCGATGCGCGCGCCCATCGCGACGAGCGCCGCGGCGAGGTCGGCCACCTCGGGCTCGCGCGCCGCGTTCTCGATCACCGTCTCGCCGTCGGCGAGCGTGGCCGCCATCATCAGGTTCTCGGTGCCGGTGACGGTGACCATGTCGGTGACGATGCGCGCTCCGCGCAAGCGTCCGGCGCGCGCGACGACGTAGCCGTGCTCGATGGCGATCTGCGCGCCCATCGCGTGCAGCCCTTTCAGGTGCTGGTCCACCGGACGCTGGCCGATCGCGCAACCGCCCGGCAGCGAGACGCGCGCCTCGCCGAAGCGCGCGAGCAGCGGCCCGAGCACGAGGATCGACGCGCGCATCGTCTTGACGAGCTCGTAGGGCGCCTCGACCGAGTCGACGCGCGTGGCGTCGACGCGCACCGAATGCACGTCGCGCTCGACGACCGCGCCCAGCCGGCTCAGCAGGCCCGCCGTGGTGGCGACGTCGTGCAACTGCGGCACGCCCGACAGCTCGACCGCGTCGGCAACGAGCAGCGACGCGCACAGGATCGGCAGCGCCGCGTTCTTGGCGCCGGAGACCTCGACCTCGCCGCGCAGCGGCCGGCCCCCTTCGATTTTCAGCTTGTCCATGTGGATGAAGGGCATGCGCGCTTCCGGCTTCGCCGGGAGCGCGCCGGCTTATTGAAGCGCGGCCCACTCCTCGGGCGTGAGGGTGTTCATCGACAGCGCGTGGACTTCCTCGCGCATGCGGTCGCCGAGCGCGCGGTAGACGAGCTGGTGTCGCTGCACCTGCCGCTTGCCCTCGAAGGCTTTCGAGACGACGATCGCCTGGAAGTGCCGGCCGTCGCCGTCGACTTCCAGGTGCTCGCAGTCGAGGCCGGCGGCGATGTAGCTGCGGACATTCTCGGGTGTGACCATGGCGAAATCCGGATCGAAACTCGATTGAATCGGGAAGCAGTCAGGCGTCGTTCGGTGCTCGCGCTCGTGTCCGCGCTCGCCTTCAAAGTCGGAGCCGGTAGCCGCTGGCGAGCAGGCGCAGCGCAACAGCCGACGCTGCCGCGAGCGTGGCAGCGACGACGACGAAGCTGATGCCCGGCGCGATGTCGGAAACGCCGAAGAACCCGTAGCGGAACCCGTCGACCATGTAGAAGAACGGATTCAGGTGCGACAGCGTCTGCCAGAACGGTGGCAGCGACTTCACCGAATAGAAAACACCCGACAGGAAAGTGGCGGGCATCACGATGAAGTTCTGGAACGCTGCGATCTGATCGAACTTCTCAGCCCAGATCCCGGCGATCAGGCCCATTGTACCGAGAATCGCGCTGCCCAGGACCGCGAACAGCAGGATCCAGGCTGGCGAATGGAAGGACAGCCGGGCGAACCACGCGGTGACCAGGAACACGCCTGCGCCGACGACCAGGCCGCGCACCATCGCCGCCAGCACGTAGGCCGCGTACATCTCTCGATGCGACAGCGGTGTGAGCAGCACGAAGACGATGTTGCCGGTGATCTTGCTCTGGATCAGCGACGACGAGCTGTTGGCAAAGGAGTTCTGCAACACCGACATCATCACCAGGCCGGGCAGCAGGAACGCCGTGTAGCCGACGTCGCGGTAGACCTCGACGCGGTCCTCGAGCACGTGCGAGAAGATCAGCAGGTACAGCAGCGAAGTGAGGATCGGTGCGCCGACGGTCTGGAAGCCCACCTTGTAGAAGCGCAGCAGCTCCTTGCGAAAGAGCGTGAGGAAGCCCTGCCACGAGAAGCCGGGGGCCGTGCGGCCTGCCACGCTCGTTGCCTCGGAGGGGTCGAGCTCCATCAGCGGGCCTCGCGACGCATCAGCGCGTCTCCTTCATCAGTTGCACGAACACCTCCTCGAGGTCGGTGCGCTGCAGGTCCATCTCGTCGATCGTGCAGCCCGCCTCGCGCAACGCGGCGAGCACGTGCTCGATCTCCGGGTAGCGATCGATGCGCAGCGTCTCGGTGCCGGCCGGCGCAGCAGGCTGTGCTTCGACGCGCAACGGCGCGAGCGCCGCGGGCAGCGGCGCGCCGGACAGGCGCAGCTGCAGCCGCGCGCCGGAGTAGCGGTGCAACAGCGACTCCGTGCGGTCGAGCGCGACAATCGATCCGTTCTTGAGCATCGCGATGCGACCGCACAGTTCCTGCGCCTCCTCGAGGTAGTGCGTCGTGAGCACGATCGTGTGACCGGCGCGGTTCAGGCGGCGAACGAAGTTCCACAGGCCCTGGCGCAGTTCGACGTCGACGCCGGCAGTGGGTTCGTCGAGCACGATCACCGGCGGGCGGTGCACCAGCGCCTGCGCGACCAGCACGCGCCGCTTCATGCCGCCCGACAGCGCGCGCATGTTCTCGTCGGCCTTCGAGCGCAGGTCGAGGTTCTCGAGGATCTCGTCGATCCAGTCGTCGTTGCTGCGAATGCCGTAGTAGCCCGAACTGATCTCGAGCGTCTCGCGCACGGTGAAGAACGGATCGAAGACGAGCTCCTGCGGCACGACGCCGAGCGCGCGGCGCGCCGCGCGGAAGTCGTCGACGACGTCGTGCCCCATCACCTCGACCTTTCCCGAGGTGGCCCGGCTCAGTCCGGCGACGATCGAGATCAGCGAGGTCTTGCCGGCGCCGTTGGGCCCGAGCAGGCCGAAGAACTCGCCCTCCTCGATCGACAACGACACGCCGCGCAGCGCCTCGAACGCGCCGTAGCGCTTGACCACGGAGCGCGCGTCGATGGCGGGCGTGGTCATTGCGCCGGCGGAACCGACGCGCCGACGGCCGCCAACGCGGACTCCAGCGCGCGCTCGAAGAGCAGCTCGTCGACGTTGTAGAGCGCGGCGAGCTTCAGCAGGTTCTCCGACGGCGACTCGAAGCGACACCGGCGACCGCGCGCGGCGGCGCGGCGCTCGAGTTCGAGCAACACGGCGAGCAGCGACGAGTCGAAGTGTCGGCACGCCGACAGATCGAAGCGGGGCTCGGGAGCGTCGATCGCCGCCGATGCCGCTTCCGCGGTTTCACGCGCGTTGCCGAAGCGCACCTCCACCGGAAATCGCCAGGCGCCCGCCGCCGACGCAACGAGCGTCGCTTCGGGCGCGATGGACGAAGCGGCGTGCGCCACCGTCAGCTCGCCTTGCCGTTGCCCGAGGCGAGCTGTTCGTTCTTCTGCCGCAGGCTGCGGATCAGCGCGTCCACGCCGCCGCCGGAGGACTCCTGCGCGAACTGCGTGCGATAGGTCTCGACCAGCCAGACGCCGAGCACGTTGACGTCGTAGATCTTCCAGGCGTCGTCCACCTTGCGCAGTCGGTAATCGAGCTGCGCCGGCTCGCGCCCGGGCTGCACGACCTCGCTGCGCACGATGACGTCGGTATCGGCGGCGTTCGCGCGGAAGGGTTTCATCTGCACCTTCTGGTCGCCCACCTGCGACAGCGCGCCCGAATAGGTGCGGATGAGCAGCGTGCGGAAAAGGTCCATCAGCTGCTTGCGCTGCTCGGGCGTGGCATCGCGCCAGCTTCGTCCGACCGACAGCGCCGTCATGCGCTGGAAGTCGACGTGCGGCATCACGATGTTGTCGACCAGCTGGTCGATCCGGCGCGGATCGCCGGCCTTCAACGCCGCGTCGGAGTTGATGCGCTGGAGAACCTCGTCGCTCAGCCGATGGATCATCTCGTTCGGCGCCTCGGCTGCGCGCACCGAAGCGCCGACGAGCAGCGCGCAGGCAGCGACGAGCCAGAGCGCGAAGCGAGCGATGCGCAAATGCGGATGGGGTCGAGTCATCGAATCACCTCCTTTCGTTGCCCGGGGCATCGGACGGCGTCTTCGCCGGCGCGGGGGCGGCGGAGCCCGCTTCGGACTCCTGCCGCTCGAGTTCGTCGAGCCATTCCGTGTCCTCTGCCGCGTCCGGCGGCGGATTGCCGTCGTACACCTGGTTTCGACGCAACTGGAACCAGCTGTCGCGAATGAACGAATAACGATCGAGCGCCGCTTCGGAGACGACGCGCTCGGCATCGAGCAGCCGCTGGCGGTCGTCGATCGCCCGCAACAGGACCGCGTTGTTGCGCTGGCCGTGCGAATCGATCGTGCGCAGGGGATCGCCCCAGATGTCCACGCCGCGCCCGGGCGCGTCGCGCAGCGACGACGGGCCGAGGAACGGCAGCACCAGGTACGGACCCGCGGGCACGCCCCAGCGCCCCAGCGTCTGGCCGAAATCCTCGTTGTGCTTCTCGATTCCCGCCTCGCTCGCCACATCGAACAGGCCGGCGAAACCGAAGGTGGTGTTGATCATCACCCTCCAGGCATCGGAAGCGGCGTGCCCGGGTTTGCCTTGTAACAACTGGTTCACCGCCGTCCAGACGTCGCGCACGTTGCCGAACGCATTGCCGACCATGTCGCGCAGGAACGAGGGAACGACGTTCTCGTAGGCCTGGGCGGTCGGCTTGGCGATCGCGCGGTCGAAGGCGTCGTTGAACTGGTAAACCGCGCGGTTCATCGGCTCGAGCGGATCGCGCGACGCGGCCGCGCCGCCTTCGGCGCCGGTGGTAGCGCAACCGGCCATCGCCGCCGCGAAGGCGAGCGCGGCCAGCAGCCGCAGCGATGCGGCCGCCGATGCCGAAGCCGACGCGCAGGCAGATGCGCAGCCCGATGCAGCGAGGCGCAGTGTCGCTCGCGCGCTCATTGCTGCGGCGCTCCTTCGGCGGCGCGTCCGTAGAGGAACTGCCCGATCAGGTTCTCGAGCACGACGGCCGACTGCGTCAGCGTGATGCGATCGCCATCGGCCAGCATCTGCTCGTCGCCGCCGGGCACCAGGCCGATGTACTGCTCGCCGAGCAGTCCGGACGTGAGGATCTTCACCGACGAGTCCTTCGGGAACTTGTAGCGTTGGTCGAGCGCCAATGACACCTCGGCCTGGTAGCTCTGGTCGTCGAAGCGGATCGACTCGACGCGACCGACGACGACGCCGGCGCTGCGCACCGCCGCGCGCGGCTTCAGGCCGCCGATGTTGTCGAAGCGCGCGTTGGTCGTGTAGGTGGGTCCCAGCCCCACGGCACTGCTCATGTTCCCGGCACGCAGCGCCAGGAACACGAGCGCGGCGAAGCCGAGCAGCACGAACAGCCCGACGAGCAGGTCGACTCCCGAACGTTTCATCGAGCGGTTCTCCGCATTGGTTTCGCTCCGGCTTCGCGCATGTCAGGTGGAGCTGAACATCAGCGCGGTGAGAATGAAGTCGAGCCCGAGGATCGCCAGCGACGCGCTGACGACGGTGGTGGTCGTCGCGCGCGCGACGCCCTCGGGCGTGGGTTGTGCGTTGTAGCCGACGAACAGCGCGACGAAGGCCACGGTGAAGCCGAACACGATGCTCTTGAGCACGCCGTTGCCGACGTCGGCGAGCCAGTCGACGCCGCCTTGCATCTGCGACCAGAACGCGCCCGGGTCGACGCCGATCATCGCGACGCCGACCAGGTATCCGCCGAGCACGCCCAGCGCCGAGAACAGCGCGGCGAGCAACGGCATGGCGATCACCGCGGCGAGGAAGCGCGGCGCGAGCACGCGTGCTACCGGATCGACCGCCATCATCTCCATCGCGTCGATCTGCTCGCCGGCTTTCATCAAGCCGACCTCGGCGGTGAGCGAGGTGCCGGCGCGCCCGGCGAACAGCAGCGCGGTGACTACCGGGCCGAGCTCGCGCACCAGCGATAGCGTGACGAGCAGCCCGAGCGCCTCCTCCGATCCGTAGCGGCGCAGCGTGTAGTAGCCCTGCAGCCCGAGCACGAAGCCGATCAACAACCCGGAAACCAGGATGATCGACAACGAGTAATTGCCGATGAAATGGATCTGGTCGACGACCAGCCGCAAGCGGCGGATCGAACCCAGCCCCAGCCAGCACAGTCGCAGGAAGAAGCGGGTCGCGCGTCCGGTGTAGGCGACGAAGTCGAGCAGCCAGGCGACGGGCAGCAGCGTGCGTGTCATCGGAGGCCGTCGCTCATGCAGGCAGTCCGAGATCGGCGGCGAGCGGCTTCGCCTGGTAGTGGAAGGCGATCGGACCATCGACGTCGCCTTCTAGGAACTGGCGCACGTTCGGGTCGTCGGAGGTGCGCATCTCCGCGGGCGTGCCACAGGCGGCGATGCGACCCTGTGCGAGCAGGTAGACGTAGTCGGCGATCGCGAACGCGTCCTTGATGTCGTGCGAGACGACGATCGACGCGCAATCGAGCGAGTCGTTCAGGCGCCGGATGAGCCGGGCGACGGTGGCCAGCGCAACCGGGTCCAGGCCGGCGAAGGGCTCGTCGTACATGATCAGCGGCGGGTCGAGCGCGATCGCTCGCGCGAGCGCGACGCGCCGCGCCATCCCGCCCGAGAGCTGGGAGGTGCCGAACTGCGCGGCGCCGCGCAGCCCGACCGCCTCGAGCTTCATCAGGACGAGGTCGCGGATCATCTCCTCGGGCAGGTCGGTGTGCTCGCGCAGCGGGAAGGCGACGTTCTCGAACGACGTGAGGTCGGTGAACAGCGCACCGAACTGGTAGAGCATCCCCATGCGGCGGCGCAGCCGGTACAGCTCGTCGCGATCGAGTGCGTGCACATCGCTGCCATCGAAGACGATGCGCCCCGACTGCGGGCGCAACTGCCCGCCGATCAGGCGCAGGATCGTCGTCTTGCCCGACCCCGAGCCCCCGATCAGCGCGACGACCTTGCCGCGCTCGAAGCGCATCGACACGTCGTTCAGGATGACGCGGGAGCCGTACCCGAAGCGGACCGAATCCAGCGTGAGGAACTCAGTCATCGAACAGTGGCGAATCTCAGTGGCGGAAGAAATCGGCGTGACACGTCGAACCCGCGATTCTAACCGGCCACCCTTATACTCGCCCGGATGAGCGACACCGGCGTGGACACGCCTGCCACACCAGCCCGCGGCATCGAACCCGCCCGCCTGCTCGCGCGCGCGCGCGAGGTGCTGCGCATCGAGGCCGAAGCGGTGGCGGCGCTCGCCGAGCGCATCGACGAGCGATTCGCCGACGCCTGCTCGCTGATCCTCGCCTGCCGCGGACGCATCGTCGTCAGCGGAATGGGCAAGTCGGGCCACGTCGCGCGCAAGATCGCCGCCACCTTCGCCTCCACCGGAACGCCGTCGTTCTTCGTGCATCCGGCCGAAGCGAGCCATGGCGACCTCGGGATGATCACCCGCGACGACGTCTTCGTCGCTCTGTCGAATTCGGGCAGCACCGAGGAGCTGGTGACGATCGTGCCGATCGTCAAGCGCCAGGGCGCGCGCCTGGTCGCGATTACCGGCAACGATGCGTCGCCGCTCGCGCGCGCAGCCGACGTGCACCTGAACGCGCGTGTCGATCGCGAAGCGTGCCCGATGAATCTCGCCCCCACCGCGAGCACGACCGCGGCGCTGGCGCTGGGCGACGCGCTCGCCGTGGCGCTGCTCGATGCGCGCGGCTTCGGGCCCGAAGACTTCGCCCGTTCGCATCCGGGCGGGCTGCTCGGCCGGCGACTGCTCACGCGCGTGACCGACGTCATGCGTTCGGGCGACGCGCTGCCTGCCGTGCGCAGAGACGCGCGCGTGGTGGACGCGATCATCGAGATCACGCGCAAGCGGATGGGCATGACGGCCGTGCTCGACGATACGGGGCGGCTCGCGGGAATCTTCACCGACGGCGACCTGCGTCGCCTGCTCGAGCAGGGACGCGACCTGCGCGCACTGCGCATCGACTCGGTGATGACGCGCGCGCCCGCGACGATCGGCGCCCTCGCGCTCGCCGCCGAGGCGGTACACCTGATGGAGGAGCGGCGCATCACCCAATTGCTCGTTGTCGATGAGGACGCGCGGCTGGTGGGCGCGTTGAACGTACACGATCTGCTGGCGGCGAAGATCGTCTGAACCACACCGTGAAGGGTGAAGGGTGAAGGGTGAAGGGGCGAGGACGGACGAGGCCGTGGCACGTGCGGCGCGGGTGCGGCTGGTCGCGCTCGACGTCGACGGCACGCTCACCGACGCGCGATTGCACATCGGGCGCGACGGCGAGGCGATGAAGTCCTTCTCGGCGCGCGACGGCTTCGGGCTGACGCTGTTGCGCGAGGCCGGGATTCGCATCGCGCTCGTCACCGCGCGGCGATCGACGATCGTCGAGGCACGCGCAGCCGAATTGCGCATCGACGACGTGCTGCAGGCGGTGCCCGACAAGGCGCAGGCGCTGCAAGCGCTGTGCGTGCAGCGCGGCATCGCGCTGGCCGAATGCGCCTTCGTCGGCGATGACTGGCCCGACCTGCGTGCGATGTCGGTCGCCGGTCTTGCCGCCACCGTAGTCGACGCGCCGCGCGAGGTGCGCGAACTCGCGCACTGGGTCTCCGCACTGCCTGCCGGCCGCGGCGCAGTGCGCGAGTTCGCCGAATTCGTGCTGCGTGCCCAAGGCGTCTTCGACGCCGCGCTGGCGCGCTACGCCGGCGTGCCGGACAGTCCGCGATGAGGCGGCGCAACTGGGACCAGCTCGCAGCCGGCGTTTCCCTCGCTCTGCTCGCAGCGCTGGCCGCCGGCACCTGGTACCTGGCGCTGCAATCCCAGAGTGAAGAGGCTCGTGCGCGTGTACGCACCCCGGCCGGCGAACCCGATTACTTCCTCGACGACGCCGTGTTCACGCGCATCGACGTTCGCGGCAACCCCGTCTACCGGATTTCCGCCGAGCACCTGCTGCACTACCCGGAGGACGGCACCAGCGTGTACCAGTCGCCGGTCCTGGTGAGCGTCGATCCCGACCGTCCCCGGGTAACCGTGCGCGCGGATCAGGGGCGCTCGAACGCCGACGGTTCGCAGACGGTGCTCACCGGCGACGTCGTGCTGGTGCGGGCGCCGCTCGCCGACGAGCCGCGGATGACGATCCGCACCGAGAAGGCGACGATCTACAGCGACACGCAGATCGCTCGCAGCGACCAGCCGGTGCGCATCGAACGCGGAGGGTCCGTCTTGACGGGCGTCGGAATGGAATTCGATAATGCGGCCCGCTCGTTGAAGGTCGATTCCCAGGTGACGTTCACGTGGCAGCCGCCGCCGCAAACGTCCCGCTGAACATGCGCGCGTCCAACGACCTTCCCTTGCTCCCGCCCGCCCGTATCCTGCGCGAGACCACCCTCGCCCGCGCAACCGCCTGCTCGCTCGCGCTGTCGCTCGCGGCCGTGCTCGCCGGCGTCGCGTCGCCATCGTTCGCCGCGAAAGGCGACAGCGAGGCGCCCACGCAGGTCGAGTCCGACCGCATGCAGTACGACGACGCGAAGCAGGTCAACGTGTTCACCGGCAACGTCGTGCTCACCAAGGGGACGATCCGCCTGCTCGCCGACCGGCTCGTCGTCCGCCAGGAGCCCGACGGGTACCAGTACGCGACCGCCACCGGCGAGCCGGCCCGTTTCCGACAGAAGCGCGACGGCCCGGGCAACCAGTGGATCGAAGGGCACGCCCAGCAGATCGACTACGACGGCAAGGCGGAAACGGCGCATCTGCAGAGCCGCGCGACGCTGCAGCGAACCGACAACGGCCGCGTCGTCGACGAAGTCCACGGCAAGGATATCCTGTACGAATCGCGCACCGAGTTCTTCACGGTCGAGGGCGGCGATGCGCGCTCGGGCACCGCCGAGAACCCAGGCGGGCGCGTGCGCGTGGTGATCCAGCCGCGGGAGCAGAAGCCGGAGGCCGCGCCGAAACCCTCTGCGCCGGTGCCGCTGAAACAGGACGACCGCATCGAAGTGCCTCAGGACAGCGGATCGGGCCAATGATCGGGCGCGCGCCGCCGGACCGGGCCGACAGCCGGTTGGTCGCACGGCACCTGATGAAGGCCTACCACGGCCGAAAGGTGGTGCAGGACGTTTCGCTGGACGTCGCCAGCGGCGAGGTGGTCGGCCTGCTCGGCCCGAACGGTGCGGGCAAGACGACGTGCTTCTACATGATCGTCGGACTCGTTCCCTCCGACGGCGGAACGATCGAGCTCGACGGCACCCCGATCGGACACCTGCCGATCCATCGACGCGCGCGGCTGGGGCTGTCGTACCTTCCGCAGGAAGCATCGGTGTTCCGCAAGCTCAGCGTCGAGGAGAACATCGTCGCGGTGCTCGAACTGCAACTCGACGAGCGCGGGCGGCCGCTCGCCCGGCGCGAAATCGACGAGCGCCTCGACGCGTTGCTGGCGGAGTTGCAGATCGAGCACATCCGCTCGAACAGCGCCCAGTCGCTGTCCGGCGGCGAACGCCGACGCGTCGAGATCGCGCGCGCGCTGGCCGGCTCGCCGCGCTTCATCCTGCTCGACGAGCCGTTCGCCGGCATCGACCCGATCGCCGTCATCGAAATCCAGCGAATCGTGCGTTTCCTCAAGGATCGTCAAATCGGCGTGCTCATCACCGATCACAACGTTCGCGAAACGCTTGGAATCTGTGACCGCGCGTATATCATCAGGGCTGGTACTGTTCTTGCTTCCGGCCGCCCCGACGAGGTTGTTCAGAATGAGGACGTCCGCCGGTATTATCTCGGCGAACACTTCTCCATGTAGGCACTGCAGCGCATGAAGCCATCGCTGCAACTGCGGCAATCGCAGCAGCTGGCGCTCACTCCGCAGCTGCAGCAATCGATCCGGCTGCTGCAGCTTTCCACGCTCGAACTGACCCAGGAGATCGAGCAGGCGCTCGCCGACAATCCGCTGCTCGAGCGTCTCGACGACCCCTTCGCCGATTGCGTTCGCGTGGCGGCCAGCGGCTCGCTCGACAGCCGCGCATCGTCGCCGGCGAGCGAATCCGATTCCGTGCAGCGCGACGACGACGGCGAGGCGCGCGAGGCCGACTGGAGCGTCGATCGCTGGGACGACGGCGGCGACGACGATCGCGGCGGCGACTGGAGCTTCGAGGGCGGGCGCGCACTGGCCGACGACGACGAACGCGATTACCCGCAGCTGGCCGCGGCGACGATCTCGCTGCGCGAGCACCTGGGCGAGCAGTTGGCCGCCACGCGCTGCACTGCGCGCGACCGCGTGCTCGTCCAGTTGATGATCGACGCGCTCGACGACGACGGCTTCCTCGAATCGTCGCCGGCGGAAGTGGCGAACATGCTCCCCGCCGAGCTCGACGTCTCGGAGGAGGAGCTCGCCACCGCGCTGCGCCTGCTGCAGAGCTTCGATCCGGCCGGCGTCGGCGCGAGCGATCTTCGCGAGTGCCTGCAGTTGCAGCTCGATCGCCGCCTGGCCGACAGTAAGCCGACCCAGCCCTCGCAGGCGCTCGAGACGCTGCGCCTGGCGCGCGCGATCGTCGATCGCCACCTCGAATCGCTCGCCTCGAAGGATTTCTCCCGATTGCGGCGCGCGCTGCGCTGCGACGACGAGGCGCTGCGCGACGCGCAGGCGCTGATCCAGCAACTCGACCCGCGACCGGGCGCCGAGTTCGGCTCCGAGCATGCCGGCTTCGTCGTTCCCGACGTGATCGCGCGCCGCGTTCGCGGCAGCTGGATCGCCACGCTGAATCCTTCCGTGATGCCGAAGCTGCGCGTGAACGACGCCTACGCGCAGGTGCTCAAGCTCAACCGCGGCGCCGCGCCGGGCCTCTCCGGACAATTGCAGGAGGCGCGATGGCTGATCAAGAACCTGCAGCAGCGCTTCGACACGATCCTGCGCGTGGCGCAGGCGATCGTGGACCGGCAACGCTCGTTCTTCTCGCACGGAGCGGTGGCGATGCGTCCGCTGGTGCTGCGCGAGATCGCCGACGCGCTCGGCCTGCACGAATCGACGGTCTCGCGCGTCACGTCGCGCAAGTACATCCTGACCCCGTTCGGCACTTTCGAACTGAAGTATTTCTTCGGGAGTCGCCTGGCCACCGACAGCGGGGGCGCCACCTCCGGCACGGCGGTGCGCGCGATGATCCGCCAGCTGATCGAAGCGGAGGACCCGGCCGATCCGCTGCCCGACGGGCGCATCTCGGAACTGCTCGGCGAGCAGGGTTTCGTGGTCGCGCGGCGCACCGTGGCGAAGTACCGGGAGTCGATGCGCATCCCTACCGTTTCCCGGCGAAAAACCCTGTAGTCTCCCGATCCTTGCACGGCGGCCGGCCGAGCCTTCGGGCCTGAACCTTGCGGCCTTCCGTCATTCGCCAAGAACTCGCTGCCCTCAGGAAAACCCCCATGAACCTCGCCATTTCCGCACCCGACGTCGGCCTCACGCCGGCGATCCGCCAGTACGTAGAGACGAAGCTCGAGCGCATCCAGCGCCACTTCGACGAGCCGATCGGAGCCACGGTGAACCTGAGCACCGACCGGTTGGTGCAGCGCGCCGCGGTGACGTTGCACGTGCCCGGCAACGACCTGTTCGCCGAGGCGAGCGACGGCGATCTTTACGCCGCGATCGACGCGCTGATCGACAAGCTCGACAGGCAAGTGGCGAAATACAAGGAAAAACGCGATGGTTTCGATCACGACTCGGTGAAATTCCGGCCGGAATCCTGAGTCACGCGGTCACTTCCGTGGTTTTGCTGCACAGCGCAATGGCGGCGGTTGTACCGGCGCCGCGCGCTGGCTATGATCCCCGTCTTTCGGCGCTCGCCGCGGCGGGTGTTATTCGATGTTGCATAGCAGCGTCCCGGTCGCCTGCGCGAGCGGAGTCTCGATGAATCGGCTCTCCCGGTTACTTCCTCCGCAGAACATCGTGCTCGACCTGCCGGTCACGAGCAAGAAGCGGCTGTTCGAGCAGGTCGGCCTGCTGTTCGAGAACAACCACGGAATCGAGCGCGGCAAGGTGTTCGATTCGCTGTTCGCGCGCGAACGGCTCGGCTCCACCGGACTGGGCGAAGGCGTGGCGATCCCTCACGGCCGGATCAAGGGCTCGAAGGAGGCGATGGCCGCGGTGGTTCGACTCGCGCAGCCGATCCCCTTCGACGCCCCCGACGGCAAGCCGGTCGGGCTGCTCGTATTCCTGCTCGTTCCGGAAGCCGCCACCGAGGAACACCTCGAGTTGCTCTCCGAACTCGCCGAACTGCTCGCCGACACCGCCACGCGCGAGTCGCTGCTCGCCTGCGACGACCCGGTGCGCATGCATCGGATCCTCTCGGGGGAAGCACCCGAAACGGCCGGCTGACGTCCCACGCGCGGGTATGCTTCGCGCATGAGCGTCACGGTCCGCGTCCTCTTCGATCAAAACCGGGAAGACCTTCGCCTGTCGTGGCTGGCCGGCGAGGCAGGCAGCGGCCGCACGGCCACCCCGGCCTCGATCGAGCCAGCCGACCTCATCGGCTACCTGAACCTGATCCACCCGAACCGGATCCACGTCTACGGCAACGCCGAACGGGCGTACACCGAACAGCTCGATGACGCTCGGCATCGCGCGCTCGTCGCCGAACTGGTGGAGAGCAAGCCTCCCGCGATCATCATCGCCGAGGGACTCGAGCCGCCGCCCGCGCTGCTCGCCGCGGCGAAGGCCGACGACCTTCCGATGATCGCCTGCCCGCTGCCGTCGGCGCGCGTCATCGAATCGCTGCGCACGTATCTTTCGAAGGCCGTGGCGCCGTCGTGCTCGATGCACGGCGTGCTGATGGACGTGCTCGGCATGGGCGTGCTGATCAGCGGCGAGTCGGGCCTGGGCAAGAGCGAGCTCGCGCTGGAGCTGGTCAGTCGCGGGCACGGGCTGGTCGCGGACGACGTCGTCGAGTTCGCCCGCATCGCGCCGCACGCGATCGAAGGCCGCTGTCCGCCGCTGCTGCGCGATCTTCTCGAAGTGCGCGGACTCGGGCTGCTCGACATCCGCACGATCTTCGGCGAAGCCGCCGTGCGCAGGAAAATGACGCTCAAGCTCATCGTGCACCTGGTGCGCCGCACGTCGATGAACGACGAGCACCAGCGCCTTCCGCTCGAAGCGATTACCGAAGACGTGCTCGGCCTGCCGATTCCGAAGGTCGTCGTGCCGGTGGCGGCCGGGCGCAACCTGGCGGTGCTCACCGAAGCAGCAGTGCGCAGCACGATCCTGCAGTTGCGAGGCTTCGACACCACCGGCGACTTCGTCGCGCGCCAGCGCGGGATGATGGAAACCGGATAAGGGCGGCGAATCGATGCGCGTCGTGCTGATCACCGGAATCTCCGGCTCCGGCAAATCGGTGGCCACCAACGTGCTCGAGGACGACGGCTACTTCTGCATCGACAACCTGCCCGCGCGCTTCCTCGGCGAAGTCATCGCGTCGCTGCAGGAAGCCGGCCACGACAAGGTCGCGGTCTCGATCGATGCGCGTAGCGGCGACTCGGTGAGCGACCTGCGGCACGTCGTCGGCGCGCTCGGGCGCTACGGGCACGACGTCAAGGTCATCTTCCTGAACGCGCGCACCGAAACGCTGGTGCAGCGCTACTCGGAGACGCGACGCCGACACCCGCTCTCGCTGCGCGGCGGCGAAGGCACCGACGCGCCGACGCTGATCGAATCGATCGAACGCGAACGCGAGCTGATGTCGCCGATCGAGGACGTAGGCGTCTCGCTGGACACCAGCGACCTGCATCCGAACGTGCTGCGCAGCTGGGTGCGCGAAGCGGTCGGCACCGATCGCGCGTCGATGACGATCGTCTTCGAATCCTTCGCCTACAAGCACGGTGTGCCGCTCGACGCCGACCTCGTGTTCGACGTGCGTTGCCTGCCGAATCCGTACTACACGGCCGAGCTGCGCCCGCTCACCGGTCTCGACGCCCCTGTTGCCGAATACCTGAAGTCGATTCCGTCGGTGCAGCGGATGGTCGATCACATCGCCGACTTCCTGCACGCATGGCTGCCGCACTACATCCTGGAGAACCGCAGTTACCTGACCGTGGCGGTCGGCTGCACGGGGGGCCAGCACCGTTCGGTATACTGCGTCGAGGAACTGGCCAGGCGTTTCCATCGAGTCGAACAGGTTCTCGTGCGCCACCGCGCGCTCGCCTCGCGCCAGGCGTCCCCGAGCTGACCCTTCGAGATACGAGATGCCCGGCGAACTGGCGATCTTTCCGCTCGAAACGGTTCTCTTCCCCGACGGTGTTCTCACGCTGCGCGTGTTCGAAGCGCGCTACCTCGATCTCGTCAGCGAGTGCACGGCGGCGAACCTGCCCTTCGGCGTGTGCCTGATCACCGAGGGCAGCGAGGTCGATCCCGCGGCGAAGCACGAAGCGGTGGGCTGCACCGCGCGCATCGTCGACTTCGACGTCGAGGAGTCCGGGCTGCTGAACGTTCGCGCGCGCGGCGGCCAGCGTTTTCGGGTGCTCGGGCAGCGGCTTCGGCAGGACGGGCTGATCCGCGCCGACATCGAAATGATCGAACCCGACGCCGACGTTCCCGTGCCGCGCGAGCACGCCGACTGCGAAACGCTGGTGCGCAGGCTGGTCGACGACCTCGTCGATCGCGAGAAGGATCCCATGCGGCGCATGATCGCCGAGCCCTACCGCTTCGAGTCCGCGTCGTGGGTCGGCAACCGGATCTGCGAATTCCTTCCGATCGCTCCGCGCGCCCGCCAGAAGCTGATGGAGCTCGACGACGCCGTCACGCGGCTGTCGCTGATCCACCAGTACCTGAACCAGCACCAGGTGCTCTGAGCCCGCACAGCAGCGCCTTCACCGGCGCAGGCAGCGGCGCCTCGTGCGCCTGCCCGAGCGCGAGCCAGCGCGCAGCTGCCTCGGTGGCGCCAGCCGCGGCGACGCTCTCGCATACGAGCACGACCGGTCGCGCGCGCAACCGGAAATGTGTGAACGCGTGGTCGATCGGCGCGAGTTCCACGCCGGCGCGCGTTCGCAGCGCGAACCGTCGGAACGCGAGGCCCGGCGCGTCGACGGTGTCGTGCGCCTCGACCTCCGGCAGCGACCACATCCCGCCCCAGACGCCTGCCGGCGCGCGCTTCTCGACGAGCACTTCGTCGTCGCGCCGGATGACGAGCCATGTCCGCTCGCGCACGGGCAGCACGCGAGACGGTCGCGGCCCGGGTATCGTGGCGACCAGCCCTTCGCGACGCGCGACGCAGTCCTCGGCGATCGGGCAACCGTCGCAGGACGGACGCGTGCGCGAGCAAAGGCTCGCGCCCAGATCCATCAGGCCCTGCGTGTACGCCTCGAGCTCGACGTGCGGCAGCAGGCGCTCGGCGGCGCTCCACAACGCCGCCAGCACGGCCGGCTCTCCCGCGTGACCGCCGATGCCGGCCCAGCGCGCGAGCACCCGGCGCACGTTGCCGTCGAGGATCGCGGCGCGGCGACCGAAGGCGAAAACCGCGATCGCCGCCGCCGTGGAACGGCCGATGCCTGGAAGTCGCTCGAGCTCGGTCGGATCGGAAGGAAAGACGCCGCCGCGCTGCACGACGAGATCACGCGCGCAGCGGTGCAGGTTGCGCGCGCGGCTGTAGTAGCCCAGCCCGCTCCACAGCGCGAGCACGTCGTCCTCGTCGGCAGCAGCGAGCGCTTCGATCGCCGGGAAATGCTCGACGAAGCGAAGGAAATACGGAACCACGCTGGACACGCGCGTCTGCTGCAGCATGATCTCCGACAGCCAGACGCGATACGCGTCGCGCGTGTTCTGCCAGGGAAGATCGTTGCGGCCGTGGCGGCGCTGCCAGGCGACGAGGCGGGGGGCGATCACGCGGCGATTGTAGGCGCCAACGGGAATGCGCAAAACCGCCAGGGAACCGTCAGCGGAGTCGACTGCCGGCAGATCGGTCGCGCCACGCTCACGCGTCTACCAGCATCTCCGCATTCGCTGCGAGCAGCATCGTCACGCGACGCGCGTACTCGCTTTCCAATCCGATGCGCTGCTCGACCGCCGCGCGATCCTGCTCGATCTCCGCCAGGCGTGCGTCGAGCGTTCCGCTCGCGTCGAGCATGCGCCGCACCGTCTCGAGCCTGCGCTTGAGCTGCCCCTGGTATTCGCGCACCTGGCTTTCGATCGGCGCCATCACCGCGCGCAGCCACGCTTCGAGCTCCCGGCCGGCCACGTCGTAGATCTCGCGAAGGCGCGCGGCGACCGATTCGAAGAAGCGGCGCATCAACGCCCACTGTGACGTGGTCGCCAGCGTGACCGCGCCGAACTGGCTGCGCTGCACCTGCCCGATGCGCTCGAGCTCCGCGTAGTAGCGCTGCGTGGAGAACAGCGCCGGGTTGCCGAGCGCCAGTCCGTGCTCGGCGCTGAAGCTGCGATACATGGCACTCATCATCGTGCCGACCTCGCCGACCAGCCGCGTCGATTCGTCGATGTCTCCGCGCACTGCCGTGAGCAGCGAATTCATGCCTTCGCGCAGCCCCGAGGAGAAGGTGCTGCGCTTCATCGACTCGCGCGCGATACGTACGTGCTGGTTCAGCGCCTGCCGGCACATCGTCTCGCGAATGGTCTGCGCGTGGCGCGAGAACACCGACCGCAGCGCCTGCAACTGACGCAGGCTCTTCTCGAACTCCTCGCGCTCGTTGCGGATGCGGGCGGCCATGTGATCCATCACGCCGCGGTTCTTGCCGCGCAGCCCGTTGAGCTCGAACTGCTGCTCGACCAGGTTGCGTCGGCGCGCGCCGAGCGAGGACGCGACCATCGAATGCAGCTCGCCGAACTCGCGCTCGACGTGTTCGCGCACGATGTCGCGTTGCTGCGGAACGAGCTCGCGCCCGAGCGCGTACTCGAGATCGGAAATGCGGCTGCGCTTGAGCAGCGACGCGTCGCCGTTCACGCGAGCGAGCAACGCCTTCTGCGCCGACACCGGGTAGACGCGGTCGTTCGGCACCTGCAGCGTCTGCGCGACCGATCCGACCTGGCGCGCGATATCCAGCTGGATCTGCACCTCGTCCTTCAGGCCGTCCCACAGCGAATCGACCTTGTTGAGCACGACGTAGCGGCCTGCGCCGTGCCGGGTGGCGATGTGCTCGCGCCACACCGCCAGGTCGCTCATCGTCACGCCCGCATCGGCAGCCAGCACGAACAGCGCCGCGTCGCAGCCGGGGATGAGCTTCAGCGTCAGCTCCGGCTCGGCGCCGATCGCGTTCAGCCCCGGCGTGTCGAGAACGACGAGCCCCTGTTCGAGCAGCGGATGCGCCCAGTTGACGATTGCGTGGCGCCAGCGCGGCACCTCGACGCGGCCCTGTTCGTCGGGACGCACCGGCGAGGCGGGGTCGTCCGCGTCGTAGAAGCCGAGCAGCGACGCGTGCGCCGCGTCCACCCACAGCGTTTCCTGCACGCTCTCGAAGGCGTGGCGAAGACTTTCGGGCGACTGCGGGTCGATCTCGCGTTCGTCCCAGTGCGAGGCGTCCTCGCGCAAATCCGACACCGGCGTGTCGAGCAACCGCGTCTCGATCGGCAGCAACCGGATCGCGGAAGGCCGCTGCGGGTCGTACAGCAACTCGGTCGGGCACATCGTCGTGCGTCCCGGTCCGGACGGCACGATGCGACGCCCGAAGCGCGAGAAGAAGATGGCGTTGATCAGCTCCGACTTGCCGCGCGAGAACTCGGCGACGAAGGCGATCGAGACGCGCTCCTTGCCCAGGCGCTCGACGATCTGCTCGACGCGCGACAGCAGCAATGCGTCGGACAGTTCGGCTTCGTCGAGCCACTGCGCATAACGCAGGACGGCATCGGCAAGCGAGCGTCGCCAGTCGCCGTATGCGGCGATGCGCTCTCCGAGGAATCCCATCGCACCCCTTTCAGCAAAGGAATCGTGGGCCGGATCTATAGCACGGGGCATCGGCGTCGAACGCGGCATCCGACGCACGCATCGCAGGCAGCCGCCCTGTGGCCGTTTCCGCCGGGCAAGCGGCGCCGGCGGCGCGCGCCGCTCACCACGCGACCCGCTGCGCCCTGACTGCTCCGTTGCCGCTGCTGCGTCGCGGCGCGCGAGGCTTCAACGCTGGCAGTGCGGACACCAGAACGTGGACCGCTGCTGTTGCCGCATCGATCGCACCGGCGTGCCGCAGACGCGACACGGCTCGCCGGCCCGACCGTAGACGAGACTCGCGGTCTGGTAACAGCCGGCCGCTCCGTCGCTCGACACGAAATCGCGCAAGGTGCTTCCGCCGCGCTCGATCGCCTCGTTCAGCGTCTGGCGAATGGCCGTCGCCAGGCGTTCGAAGCGCGGCAGCGCGATCCGGCTTGCTGCGGTCGTGGGCCGGATGCCCGCGCGAAACAGGCTCTCCGACGCATAGATGTTGCCCACGCCGACGACGACGTCTCCGGCGAGGAGCACCGCCTTGATCGCGGCGCTGCGCGAGCGCGTCGCCCGGTGCAGCAGCGCGGCGTCGAAGGCGTCGGACAGCGGTTCCGCGCCCAGCGACGCGAGCAGTGGATGGGCGAGCACCGGACCTGCGGTCGACGCGTGCCACAGCATCGCGCCGAAGCGACGCGGATCGCGGTAGCGAAGGATGCCGTGCTCGAACTCGAGGTCGACGTGGTCGTGTCGCGCCGGTTCTTCCACCGCGCCGTCGCCCAGGAAACGGAAGTTGCCCGACATGCCCAGATGCACGATCAGCGTTCCGCGCCCGAAATCCAGCAGCAGGTACTTGCCCCGCCGCTCGACCGCGCGCAGCGTCGCGCCGGCCAGGTTCCGGTCGAGCGTCGCCGGCACCGGCCAGCGCAAGCGGGCCTCGCGAACGCGAACCGCGCGAACCGGGCGGCCGCGCACGCGGCTTTCGAGTCCGCGGCGCACGACCTCGACTTCGGGCAATTCGGGCATCGGCAGCGAACGCTTCGATGCGCCCCGTCGGCGCGCATCGGTTATTCTGGAAATTCGACTCGCCGAGCGTAACACCCGATGACGAAGACCGATCCGCGGCAACGCAGCGTTGCCGCGCACCGCCTGCACCGCAGCCTCGCCCGGACGTCCCGGCTGCGCGCCGCTGCCGGCTGCGCTTTCGGCGCACTCGTGCTGCTGACCGGCGGCTGCGCCGCCACTGCGCAACCGCCTGCCGCCGCCGATGGGCCGCGCGTGGTGCCGCCGCCGGGCGTGCTCGCCGACGCGCGAGCGCCGCGGTCGTCAGCGCCGGTCGCGCACACGCGAGCCGGCGACCCGATTCCGTCGCTGTCGCTGACGCCGCAGTTGATGTACCAGTTGCTCGCAGCCGAGATCGCCGCGCAGCGCGGACAGGTCGGCGACGCCGCGGTCACCTATCTGTCAATCGCGCAGGAAACGCGCGATCCACGCGTGGCGCGCAGGGCCACCGAACTCGCGCTCGCCGAGCGCTCGCTCGAGCACGCATTGCCGGCGGCGCAGCTGTGGCACGAGCTCGCCCCCGAATCGCCGATCGCCTCGCAGACGATCGAAAGCCTGTGGATGACGACCGGCCGCTTCGCGCAGGCCGAGCCGCTGCTGCGCACGCGCCTCGAGCGCGCCCGCGCCGAGCGCAGGCTCCCCGAGACCTACGACCGAATCGCCCGCACGCTCGCGCGCTCCAGCGATGCGAGCGCCGGTCTCGTGATGCTCGAGCGCCTGGCCGCACCCGACGCAGGCGAGCCGGCTGCGCGCCTGGCGCTGGCCACCGTCGCGCAGGCGGCGGGCGACGTATCACGGGCGGCCGCCGAAGCGGAAGCCGCGCTGCAGCTCGACCCGGCCAACGAACAGGCTGCGATCCTCGCCGCGCGCTACGTCGCGCAGACGCCGCGCGGCGTCGACGGCGCGGTTGCGATGCTGCGCGCGTACCTGGAACGCGAACCGAAGGGCATCGAGGCGCGCTTCGCGCTCGCCCGCCTGCTGAACGCCAGCGGCAGCCAGGACGCCGCGCGCGAGCAGTTCGAGATCGCGCTGAAGCAGGAACCCGACAGCCCGCCGATCCTGCTCTCGCTCGCGCAGCTCGCCTACCAGATGAAGCAGCCGCAGGTAGCCGAAGACTATCTGCGCCGCTACCTGGGACTTCCCGAATCCGTGCAGCGCGACAACTCGCCGGCGCTGCTGTTCCTCGGCCAACTCGCCGAGGACGCCGGGCGCAACGACGAGGCAATCGATTGGTATTCGCGCGTCGGCCGCGGCGAGCAGTTCCTGCCGGCGCTGACGCGGCGCGCGGTGCTGATGGCGAAAACGGGACAGGTGGAGGAGGCGCGGGCGCTGCTGCGCAACACCTCGGTACCGAGCGGGCGCGAGCGCGTGCAGCTCACGACAGCCGAAGCGGCCGTGCTGCGCGAGGCCGGCCGCGAGCAGGAAGCGTACGACCTGCTCGCCGCGGCGCTCGAGCGGCTGCCGGAAAACCCCGATCTGCTCTACGACCACGCGATGGCGGCCGAACGACTCGACCGGCTCGACGTGATGGAAACGAACCTGCGCAAACTGATCGCGCTGCGGCCCGACAACGCACACGCGTACAACGCGCTCGGCTACAGCTTCGCCGATCGCGGCCTGCGGCTCGACGAGGCGCAGGGCCTGATCGCCAAGGCGCTCGAGCTCTCGCCCGACGACGGGCAGATCCTCGACAGCATGGGATGGGTGCTGTTCCGTCGGGGCCAGACCGAGGCGGCGATCGACTACCTGCAGAAGGCCTGGCACCGGCTGCCCGAAGCAGAAATCGGCGCGCACCTGGGCGAGGCGTTGTGGCAGGCCGGACGCGTCGACGAGGCGCGCCGCGTGTGGGACCAGGCTGCGGCGGACGATCCGGAGAACCGGGTACTGAAGGAAACGGTCGCCCGGCTGCGCGCCGACCGATGAGCCGCCTGCGCGCGCTAGCGGCCGGCTGCGCGGCAGCGCTGCTGGTCGTCGGCTGCGCAACACCCGTATCTGCGCCGGAGGTCGCGCCGCCGGGCGGCGCGCCGAATTTCTGGAGCGGGCGCTTCGCCGTCACCTACACGGAAGGCGGCTACCAGCCGCGCGAGGAGCGCTCGAGCGGTCGCTTCTCGCTGCGAGCCGACGGTGACAGGCGCGAGCTCGAGCTCTCTTCGCCGCTCGGACAGACGCTGGCGCAGGTCACGCTCGATGCGGGAGAAGCGGTGCTCGTCGCATCCGACGGCCGCCAATACGCCGCTGCTTCCGCCGAGACGTTGACCGAGCAGGTGTTCGGCTGGCGAGTGCCGATCGGCGACCTGCCGCGCTGGCTCGCGGGGCGGGTGGAGCGACCGACGCAGCGCGAGGACGGACGCGTCGTCGCCGGCGTAGACCGCGGCTGGTCGGTGCGCTTCGAAGCCTTCGACGGTGAGCGCCCGCGCCGGCTGTCGCTCGACTGGCCGGTCGATGGCGGCGACGGCGCGCGTCGGCTCGAGCTGAAGCTCGTCGTCGACAGCGCCGCCCGTGTCGCCGTCGGCGAGTTGCGGTGAACGCGGCCGGACGCGCGCGCATCGACGAACTGCGCGAACTGCGCAACCTGCCGGCGCCCGCCAAGCTCAATCTCTTCCTTCACGTCACCGGCCGCCGTGCCGACGGCTATCACCTGCTCGAAACGGTGTTCGAGCTCGTCGACCTGTGCGACCGCGTCGACCTGCGGCGGCTCGACGACGGAGCCATTCGACTGGCCGAGGCACCCATCGGCTGGAGCGCGGACGACGACCTGACGATGCGCGCCGCGCGGCTGCTCGCGACGCAAACCGGTTGTCGGCTCGGCGTGGAAATCCGGCTACGCAAGCACGTTCCGGTCGGCGGGGGGGTCGGCGGCGGCAGCTCCGATGCAGCCACCGTACTGCTCGGACTGAACCGGTTGTGGCGCCTGGCGCTGTCGCGCGATCGCCTGCAGACGATCGCGCTGCAGCTCGGCGCCGATGTTCCCGCCTTCGTCTTCGGGCACCGGGCATTCGCACGCGGCGTGGGAGAAGAGCTGGTCGCGATCGACGCGCATCCGACGTGGTACGTCGTCGTCGCACCGCCCGTGCAGGTGTCGACCGCGCAGGTCTTCGGCTGCGTCAAATTGACACGAAATACGAAACCGATCAAAATCTTCGGTCTTTCGCGAGGGCGGTTCGTCCACCGCGGGAAGAACGACCTCGAACCGGTGGTCCTGGCGGCGTGGCCGCCGGTAGCCGAAGCGCTGCAGGCGCTGCGCGTCGCTGCCGATGCGGCGGGTGCCAATGGGCACCTGGCGCGCATGACCGGCTCGGGGGCCTGCGTGTTCTGTCCCGTTGCAGACGAGGCGGTTGCCGAATCGATCCGGCAACGGCTCGGGCGGCTCGCGATCGGGCAGGTGTACGTCGTCCGGTCGCTCGACCGGCATCCGCTGCGCGATTGGTCGTTTGCCGAAGCGCAGGTCCCGAACAGCGAATGAGGGGACACCCAGCGGCGTAACGACCGAGGTTCAGCCATCGTCCGCCCGCTGCACGCGAGCGGACGGGCAAACGGGCCACTGGGGAGTAGCCAAGTTGGTTAAGGCACCGGATTTTGATTCCGGCATGCGAGGGTTCGAATCCTTCCTCCCCAGCCAGATCCTTCATTCGGGAAACGCACCGTGCACGGCTATCGCCGCAACGCCGACATCCTCGACCCCGACGGCTTGATGATCTTCACGGGCAACGCGAATCCGCTGCTCGCTGCCGACATCGCCCGCAACCTGTACATCAATATCGGCAAGGCCACCGTCGGGCGCTTCTCCGACGGCGAGATCATGGTCGAGATCCTCGAGAACGTCCGCGGCAAGGACGTCTTCGTCGTACAACCCACCTGCGCACCGAGCAACGACACGCTGATGGAGGTGCTTGTGATGGTCGATGCGCTGCGGCGCGCGTCGGCCGGCCGCATCACGGCGGCGCTGCCTTACTTCGGTTACGCAAGGCAGGATCGCCGCGTGCGTTCGATGCGCGTGGCGATCACCGCCAAGCTCGTGGCGAACATGCTGCAGACCGCCGGCGTCGACCGGTTGCTGACGATGGACCTGCACGCCGAGCAGATCCAGGGTTTCTTCGACGTGCCGGTCGACAACGTCTATGCCGCGCCGCTGCTGCTGGCCGACGTGCACAAGCAGCAGTTCCCCGACCTCATCGTCGTCTCGCCCGACGTCGGCGGCGTCGTGCGCGCGCGAGCGCTCGCCAAGCGCCTCGACTCCGATCTCGCGATCATCGACAAGCGGCGGCCGAAGGCGAACGTGGCCGAGGTGATGAACATCATCGGTGACGTCGAGGGCCGCACCTGCGTGATCATGGACGACATCGTCGACACCGCGAACACGCTGGTGAAGGCGGCGGTGGCGCTGAAGGAGCGCGGCGCGCGGCGCGTCGTCGCCTACTGCACGCACGCGGTACTGTCCGGCGGCGCGGTCACGCGAATCGCCAACTCGGCGCTCGACGAGCTGATCGTCACCGACACGATTCCGCTGTCGCCCGAAGCCGAAGCATGCCCCCGCGTCCGCGCGCTGTCGTGCGCGCAATTGCTGGCCGAAACGATCCTGCGCATCAGCAGGGCGGATTCGGTTTCTTCGTTGTTCGTGGACTGAATTCGGTGAAGGGTGAAGGGTGAAGGGTGAAGGGCTGAAACCAGTGCGCATGGCTGCGACTGCTTTTTCCCTTCACCCTTCACCCTTCACCCCTCACTCCCGTTCCGGCGCTTGCGCCGGAACCAAACCCATCGGCGCGTAGCGCCGGTAACGCCTCCATTCTGGTCGCGGGTGCGGGGCGCAACAGAAAGGAAGAAAACGATGAAAGTCGTTGCGAACGTTCGGAAGGAGCAGGGTTCGGGTGCGAGCCGCCGCCTGCGCCGCGCCGGCTACGTGCCGGGAATCGTCTACGGTGGCAAGAACGATGCGGTGCCGGTGTCTATCGAGCACAACCCGCTGTATCACGCGCTGCGCGTGGAGGCGTTCCACTCGTCGATCCTCGATCTCGACATCGGTGGCGAAAGCGCGCAGGTGCTGCTGCGCGACGTGCAATGGCATCCGTACAAGCCGCAGGTCATGCACGTCGACTTCCAGCGCGTGGCCGCCGACGAGAAGATCACCGTCAAGGTGCCGCTGCACTTCGTCAACGAGGAGAACTCGCCGGCGGTGAAGCTGTCGGCCGGGATCATCGGGCGCGTGATCACCGAGGTCGAGGTGAGCTGCCTGCCGGGAGCGCTGCCGAGCTTCATCGAGGTGGACCTCTCGCAACTCGAGGCGGGCAAATCGGTGCACCTGAGCGATATCGCGTTCCCGCCCGGCGTGTCGTCCGTGCTGCCGGCCGGCGAAAACCCGGTCGTCGTCACGGTCACGGTTCCGGGCGCTGCCGAGGAAGAGCCTGCGCCCGCCCCGGCCGCAGCCGCGCCTGCCGCCCCGGCACCCAAGAAGTCGTGAAGCCGCGGGGCGCAGCGAGCCGATACTCGCTCGAGCGCCCCGCCCGCGCGCCGCGCAGGCGCGCACACGAAGCCCGGGGCCGCCCCGGGCTTTTTGTTTGCGCTTCCCGCCGCCGATGAATCCCGACGCCGCCCGACTGTGGATCGCGCCGCGCTGGGCGCTGGCCGCGCTGCTGGCCGCGCTCGGCATGCTCGGCCCGTTCTCGATCGATACGTACCTGCCGGCGTTCTCCGGCATCGCGCAGGCGCTCGATGCCACGCCGGTACAGATGCAGCAGACGCTGTCTGCCTACCTGTTCGGCTACGCGTTCATGAACATCTTCCACGGCGCGCTGGCCGACAGCTTCGGGCGCAGGCCGGTCGTGCTGTGGGGGATCGGCGTGTTCACTCTCGCGTCGGTGGGCTGTGCGCTGTCGCCGTCGATCGGCGCGCTGGTCTTCTTCCGCGCGCTGCAGGGGTTGTCCACCGGCGCCGGCATCGTCGTCTCGCGCGCGGTGATCCGCGACATGTTCCCGCCCGAGGAAGCGCAGCGGGTGATGTCGCAGGTGACGATCTATTTCGGCGTCGCGCCGGCGGTGGCGCCGATCATCGGCGGTTGGCTTTTCGTTCACGTCGACTGGCACGGCATTTTCTGGTTCCTCGCGCTGGTCGGCCTGCTGCTGTGGACGGCCAACTGGCGCTGGCTGCCCGAGACGCTGCACCCGACGCACCGGCAGCCCTTCGAGATACGCCACCTGATGCGCGGCTACTACGAGCTGCTGTCCGATCCGCGCTTCCTGCTGCTCGCGCTCGCCAGCGGTGTTCCGTTCAACGGCATGTTCCTCTACGTGCTGTCGGCGCCCGAATTCCTCGGCACGCATCTCGGGCTCGGCCCCACCGAGTTCTTCTGGTTCTTCCTGCTGACCATCAGCGGGATCATGTCGGGCGCCTGGGTCAGCGGGCGCTTCGCCGGAAGGGTGCCGGCGCGCAAGCAGATCCGCTACGGTTTCATCGTGATGTTCGTCGTCGCCGCCCTGAACCTCGTCGCCAACCTGCTGTTCGAGCCGCGCGTGTGGTGGGCGCTGCCGCCGATCGCCCTCTTCTCGTTCGGCTGGGCGCTGAACGTGCCGGCGGTCACGTTGATGGTGCTCGACCTGTTTCCGATGCGTCGCGGCATGTCATCGTCGCTGCAGGCGGTGATCGGCAGCGTCGCGAACGGCATTGTCGCGGGCATCGTCGCGCCGCTCGTCATGCACTCGACGATCGGGCTCGCCGCGACATCGCTGGCGATGTTGTGCATCGGACTGGGCGCGTGGCTGCTGTTGAAGCGTCGCTGGCCTTCGGTCGTGCGCGCTGCCAGCGCGCCCGTGCTCCCCGGACAGCCGACGACGTGAGCACGATCCGCCTGATCATCGGACTGGGCAACCCGGGTCCCGAGCACGAGCACGACCGGCACAACGCCGGCTTCTGGTTCGTCGACGAGCTCGCGCGTTCGCACGGCGCCTCGCTCGCGCGCGAAGGCAAGTTCTTCGGGCTCGTGGGGCGCGCGCGCATCGGCGCCGAAACGGTGTTCCTGCTCGAGCCGTCGACCTGGATGAACCGCTCGGGACAGGCGGTGGCGGCGCTGGCGAACTTCTACCGGATCGCTCCGGGCGAGATCCTCGTCGCGCACGACGAACTCGACCTCTTGCCCGGGCAGGCGAAGCTCAAGCGCGGCGGCGGACACGCCGGCCACAATGGCCTGCGCGACATCCAGGCGCGCCTCGGCAGCGCCGACTTCTGGCGGCTGCGGCTCGGCATCGGCCATCCGCGCAGCCTGCAGCTCGAGCAGGAGGTGGTCGACTTCGTGCTGCACCGGCCGAGTCGCGAACAGCGGCAACAGATCGACGACACGATCGCGCGTGCGCTCGACTGCCTGCCGCTGCTCGTCGCGGGCGACCCGGAAGCGGCAATGCAGCGGTTGCATACGCGCGGCTGAGGTTCTGCATAGCATCGCGCGATGCCTCAGAATGCCGGATTCGCAACGCAACCCACATCATGCCCGCCCGCATCGTCACGCATCGCTCGCAGATCCACGGCAACGGCGTCTTCGCCGCCCGCGACATCCCGAAGGGAACCCGACTGATCCAGTACAAGGGGCAACTGCTCACGCACGAGCAGAGTGACCGGATGTATCCGGACAGCGCCGATACCGGGCACACGTTCCTGTTCGTGCTCAACGACGACTGGGTGCTCGACGCGAATCGACAGGGCAACAGCGCGCGCTGGATCAACCACAGCTGCGACCCGAACTGCGAGGCGGTGCTGCTCGAGAGCGGCGACGGCGACTCCCGCCGCGACCGCGTCTACATCGAGGCGATCCGCGACATCGCGAGCGGCGAGGAACTCACCTACAACTACGGCATCGTGCTCGAGGTGCCGCACACGCCGGCGATGAAGAAGATCTGGGCGTGCCGCTGCGGCTCGAAGAACTGCACGGGGACGATCCTGCAGCCGAAGAGGAAGAAGCAGGCGGCGTGAATCAGCTGCGGGGCAAGCGTCGGACGGCGCCCAAATGCGTCGAGCGGCGCCGATCAGCGAAGCCAGGGCTGCGCCGCGAAATGCCTCGCCTCGAAAGCACGAATCTCGTCGGCACGCTGAAGCGTTCGCTCGATCTCGTCCCAGCCGGCCAGCAGCGACTGCTTCGCGCGCGGCGCGACGTCGAAACGCCATTCGCGGTCCGCGACTCGCAAGCACTGCGAGCGCAGGTCGATCGAAACCTCGGGCAGCGACTGCGCGCGCACCCATTCGAACAGCGCATCGACGTCGGCTGACGGCAGTGCGATCGCCAGCAATCCGTTGGCGACCGCGTTGTCGGCGAAGATCGACGCGAAGGACGGCGCGACGATCGCGCGAAAGCCGAAATCGCGCAGCGCCCACGCCGCGTGTTCGCGGCTCGATCCGCACCCGAAGTTCTCGCGGGCGAGCAGCACGCTCGCGCGCCGATACGGCTCGCGGTTGAGCACGAAGCGCGGGTTCTCTCGACGCTTCGAATGGTCGCTGCCGAGGTCGCCCGGGTCGAGATAGCGCCAGTTGTCGAAAAGCACGGGGCCGAAGCCGCTCGCCGCGATCGAACGGCCGTACTGTTTCGGGAAGATCGCGTCGGTGTCGACGTTGGCTCGATCGAGCGGCGCGACGATGCCGCGATGCGTGACGAACGGTTCTGGCTTCATTGCGCCGCGGCCCGTTCATGCAGCGATCGCACGCGCGCCACGATCGAGGTTCAACGTTCGTTGGCGATGCCGGCCGGCACGTGCCCGGCGGGGCCGAAGCGCGCAGCCGATTCGCAGTGGCCGGTCTGGTCGTCGAAGAAGAAATCGGGTTCGAACTCGTGCAGGAACGGGCCCTTCTCGAGTCCGCCGAGGAACATCGCTTCGTCTACCTCGATGCCCCAGTCCATCAGCGTGCGGATCGCGCGCTCGTGCGCCGGAGCGCTGCGCGCGGTGACGAGCGCGGTGCGGATGCGCACCGGCGCGCGTGCGGCGCCCGGCGCCCCAGCCCCCGGCGCTGCGGCGCCCGGTCCTCCAGCCCCCGCCCAGGCCGCGCCCGCTTCGCTCTCGGCCGGCGCATCCTCGCGCTGCAACCGGTGCAGCGCCTCGAGCAACGGCTTGAACGGTCCCGGAGGCAGCGGCAGCGACGCGTGCTCGGTTTCGTGCCGATGAAATGCTTCGATTCCCGCCTGCCGGAAGACACGCTCCGACTCGTCGGAGAACAGGACGGCGTCGCCGTCGAAGGCGATGCGGATCTCGTCCGGGTGCGATTCGGACGCGAGCACCGAACTCGGGAAAACGCGCGCGGCAGGGATACCGGCGGCGAGCGCCGCCGCAACGTCGTCTTCGTTGGCCGACAGGAAGAGGTTCGCCTTCAAAGGCGCCAGGTAGCGCCACGGCGCGCGGCCGCGCGTGAAAACACCGCGCTCCAGGCGCAGGCCCGCGTTGCGCGCCGAGCGGAACACGCGCAGGCCGCTGACCGGATCGTTGCGCGAAACGACGACGACCTCGATGCGACGCTGCGACTCGGGCCGCTCGGGCGGGTCGAAGCGAAGGAGCTTGCGCACCAGCGCGCCGGCCACGCCGGGCGGCGCGCTGACGTCGAGCCGGTCGCGCTGCAGCGCCATGTAGGCCGCGTCGTCGTCGCGCTCGAAGACGAGGTTCTCCTCCTCGAAATCGAAAACCGCGCGCGAGGAGATCGCGACGACGAGCTTTCCGTCGAGCGTGGCTGCCATGGGCGGACAGCGTAGGCAGTCGCCGGCGCCAATGCAAATCGGCCGCGTGGTGCGCGCCGGTTAGAATCGCGGGTGCAGCCGCCACCGCTCCGCGGCGCCATTCGCTCCATCGTCGCGTCCGGCCCGAGCCGGGCGTCGCGCGTCGAATCGACCTCTGCGCGCACTTCTCCCGACACCTCGAGGATCTCCCGCATGAGCCTTCGCTGCGGCATCGTCGGCCTGCCGAACGTCGGCAAGTCGACACTCTTCAATGCACTGACCAAGGCCGGCATCGCCGCCGAGAACTACCCGTTCTGCACGATCGAGCCGAACGTCGGCATCGTCGAGGTGCCCGATCCCAGACTCGCCGTGCTCTCGGACATCGTCAAGCCGCAGCGCACCGTGCCGGCGGTGATGGAGTTCGTCGACATCGCCGGCCTCGTCGAAGGCGCATCGAAGGGCGAGGGGCTGGGCAACCAGTTCCTCGCGCACATTCGCGAAACGGACGCAATTGCGCACGTCGTGCGCTGCTTCGAAGATCCGAACGTCGTTCACGTCAGCGGCCGCATCGACCCGCTGCACGACATCGAGATCATCGACACCGAGCTCGCGCTCGCCGACCTCGCCACTGTCGACAAGGCGCTCGCGCGCTACTCGAAAGTGGCGCGCGCCGGCGGCGACAAGGAAGCGGCGCGGCTGGTCGCCGTGCTCGAGAAATGTCGCGAGGCGCTCGACCAGACGCGACCGGTGCGCTCGCTCGACCTGTACGAGGAAGAGAAGGCGCTGATCCGGCCGCTGTTCCTGCTCACCGCGAAGCCGACGATGTACGTCGCGAACGTGCGCGAGGACGGCTTCGAGAACAATGCGTACCTCGATGCGGTGCGCCAACGCGCCGACAGCGAGAAGTCGGTCGTCGTTCCGGTGTGCGCGGCGATCGAGGCCGAGATCGCCGACATGCCCGACGAGGACAAGGCGGTGTTCCTGACCGACATGGGAATGAGCGAGCCCGGGCTCGACCGCGTCATCCGTGCGGCGTTCACGCTGCTCGGGCTGCAGACCTACTTCACGGCCGGGGTCAAGGAAGTGCGCGCGTGGACGGTTCGGGTCGGCGCAACGGCGCCGCAGGCGGCAGCCGTCATCCACACCGATTTCGAGCGCGGCTTTATCCGCGCCGAGACGATCGGGTACGACGACTTCGTCGCGAACGGCGGCGAGGCGGGCGCGAAGGAGAAGGGGAGGATGCGGCTGGAAGGCAAGGACTACGTCGTGCGCGACGGCGACGTGCTGCATTTCCGGTTCAACGTCTAGCACTCGTCAGCGGGGCGCCCGCGCATCGAACACCAGGCACGTCGTCGACGCGTGCGCGTACAGGCGACCGTCGGGTCCGAAGAGTCGGCCCTCGGCAGTGGCGACCTGGTTGCCGCCATGCACGACGCGCCCTTCGGCGCGCACCAGCGGCACCTTGTCGGTGAGCGCGCGCACGATGTTCGTCTTCAGCTCGATCGTCGTGTACGCCTTGCCCACCGGCAGCGTCGAGTGCACGGCGCAGGCCACCGCGGAATCGAGCAGCGTGGCGAACCAGCCGCCGTGAACGGTGCCGAGCGGATTGTAGTGCGCGAACTTCGGCGCGCCCTGGAACACCGCGTAGCCGGGCTCGATGTGGACCGGAACGAAATCGAGCGTGTCGCCGATCGGCGCCCACGGCAGTCGGCCTTCGAACATCGCCTCGAACATCTGCATGCCGGTGAGGCCGGCAACCTGCTCGGGACGCGAGACGCCGATCGCACGCAGGTTCGCGCGCACCTGCGCCTCCTCGGCGCGCCAGCGCTCGAGCGTTTCCTCGGCGCTCGCCAGCGCGCTCGCTTCCTCGATCGACGTGGCGGCGTTCATGGTCGGGCCTCCGCTCTCATGCATGAGAAGTGCAGGTAACAAGTGCAGGTAAGAAGTGCGGGTAAGAAGTGCACGTACGCACGCCCCTACGAAGTACTTGCATACACAACAATTGCATATACAATAACTTCGATGAAGGAAACCGTCAAGCCGCAGGGCTGCACGAACCTGAAGCTGCGCCAGCTCAGCCGCGCGGTCACGCGCCATTACGACGCGTACGTCGCGCGTACCGGACTGAAGAACACGCAGTACTCGCTTCTCTCGCACGTCGTGCTGCTCGGGCCGGTGCGACCCGGCCTGCTCGCTCGTCGAATGAGGCTCGACGCTTCGACGCTCACGCGCAACCTGCAGCCGCTCGTCGCGGCCGGCTGGATCGAGATCGGCCCGGGCGACGACGATCGCAGCCGCACCGTGTGGGCAACCGATGCCGGCCGGGAAGTGCGCGCGGAAGGCCAGAAGGCATGGAAGCAGGCGCAACTCGCGCTGAACGAACGGCTCGGCGTGCAACGGGTCGTCGCGCTGCACGCGCTGCTCGACGATTGCCTGCAGCGGCTCGAGGAGCAGGTCCCGCAAGAGCTGTAAGGCCGCCGATGCTTTCGCTCGTGTTCGAACAAGCTTTCGCGCCTGTTCGGTCAAGATAGCGCGATGGATGCTTTTCACCCTGCCGTCGAACGCTGGTTTCGCCGCGCGTTTCCAGGCGGCCCCACGGCCGCGCAACTCGCGGCGTGGCCGGCAATCGCCGCGGGCCGCAACACGCTGGTCGCCGCGCCCACCGGCTCGGGCAAGACGCTCACCGCGTTCCTCACGGCGATCGACTCGCTGGTGCGCGAAGGGCTGAAGTCCGGGGGGCTTCCAGACGAGACCGCAATCGTCTACGTCTCGCCGCTGAAGGCGCTGTCGAACGACATCCACTGCAATCTCGAGGCGCCGCTCGCCGGCATCCGCGACGAGTTGGCAGCGCTCGGCCTTCCCGACGTCGACATCCGCACCGCGGTGCGCACCGGCGACACATCGCAGCGCGAGCGCACGCTCGCGCGCCGCAAGCCGCCGCACGTGCTCGTCACGACGCCGGAATCGCTGTACGTGCTGCTCGGTTCGGAGACGGGGCGCGCGATGCTGCGCACCGTTCGCACCGTGATCGTCGATGAGATCCACGCGGTGGCGGCCTCCAAGCGTGGCAGCCACCTGGCGCTCTCGCTCGAGCGCCTCGAGAAGCTCGCCACCGCAGCGCACGGACGAAGGCTCGTGCGCATCGGGCTCTCGGCCACGCAGAAGCCGATCGACGAGATCGCGCGCTTCCTGGTAGGCGCGCCGGCCGTGCGCGACGGGCGCGCCGACTGCGAAATCGTCGACATCGGCTACGCGAAGGAACGCGATCTCGCCCTCGTCGTTCCGCCGACGCCGTTGTCGGCGGTGATGTCGAACGACCAGTGGGCGCAGGTCTACGACCAGCTGGCAGCGCTCGCCTGCGCGCATCGAACGACGCTGGTCTTCGTGAACACGCGCCGGATGGCCGAGCGCGCGGCACGCCATCTCGCCGAACGGCTCGGCGAAGTCAGGGTCGCCGCGCACCACGGCAGCCTCGCGCGCGAAAAGCGCTTCGACGCCGAGCGCAGGCTGAAGAACGGCGAGCTGCAGGCGCTGGTCGCCACCGCTTCGCTCGAGCTGGGGCTGGACATCGGCGACGTCGATCTCGTCTGCCAGATCGGCTCGCCGCGTTCGATCTCGACCTTCCTGCAGCGCGCCGGCCGCTCCGGCCATTCGGTGGGCGGAACGCCGAAGGCGCGGCTGTTCCCCGGCACGCGCGATGAACTGGTCGAGTGCGCGGCGCTGCTCGATTGCGTGCGCCGCGGCGAACTGGACGCGCTGCGAATCCCCAAGGCGCCGCTCGACGTGCTCGCCCAGCAACTCGTCGCCGAGGTCGCGAGCGGCGACTGCGGCGAGGACGAGCTGTTCGTGCTCGTTCGGCGCGCGTGGCCCTACGCGAAGCTTGCACGCGAGGACTTCTGCGCGGTCGTGCGCATGCTGTCGGAGGGTTTCGCCACGCGCAACGGCACGCGCTCGACCTGGCTGCATCGCGACGCGGTGAACCGACGGCTGCGCCCACGTCGCGGCGCGCGCCTCACCGCCCTCACCAGTGGCGGAACGATTCCCGACACCGGCGACTACGCAGTCGTGCTCGAACCCGACGCGCTCGTCGTCGGCACGGTCAACGAGGACTTCGCCGTCGAGAGCCTGGCGGGCGACGTCTTCCAGCTCGGCAACGTCAGCTACCGAATCCGGCGCGTCGAGCCGGGCCGCGTGCGCGTCGAGGACGCGCGCGGCGCGCCGCCCAGCATCCCGTTCTGGCTCGGCGAAGCGCCGGGCCGCAGCGACGAGTTGTCGGCGGGCGTATCGAGGCTTCGCAGCGAGATCGAGCGGCGGCTGGCAGGCGGCAACCGGAAGCAGGCGGCGGCGAACGGCTCCGTCGGCCAGGAGGGTTCGACAGACGCAGGGCGCAAGGACGCGCATTCCTGGCTCGTGTCGCGCGTGGGCCTCGACGACGCGTCCGCGACGCAGATCGTCGACTACCTGCATCGCGCTCGCGTCGGACTGGGTGCGCTGCCCACGCAGCGGCGCATCGTCCTCGAGCGCTTCCTCGACGAATCGGGCGGCGCGCAACTCATCGTGCATTCGCCATTCGGCAGCAGGATCAACCGCGCCTGGGGCCTGGCGCTGCGCAAGCGCTTCTGCCGGAAGTTCGATTTCGAGCTGCAGGCGGCGGCCACGGAGGACGCGATCGTGCTGTCGCTGTCGACCAGCCACAGCTTTGCGCTCGCCGAAGTCGCGCGCTACCTGCATTCGGCCAGCGCGCTCGACGTGCTCGTGCAGGCGGTGCTGGCCGCGCCGCTGTTCGGCGCCCGCTGGCGCTGGAACGCGACGACCGCGCTCGCGCTCCCGCGATTCTCCGGGGGACGAAAGGTTGCCCCGCCGCTGCAGCGGATGAAGTCGGAGGACCTGCTCGCGGCGGTCTTTCCGGATCAGGTCGCGTGCGCAGAGAACCTCGCGGGCGAACGCGAGGTGCCCGACCACCCGCTGGTCGCGCAGACGCTGGCCGACTGCCTGAACGACGCGATGGACGCGCCCGGCTGGCTGCGGCTGCTGCAGTCGATCGAGCGCGCAGACGTCGAGGTGGTCGCGCGCGACCTCGTCGAGCCGTCGCCGCTCGCCTCGGAAGCGATCGCCGCGCGCGTCTACGCGTTCCTCGACGATGCACCGCTGGAGGAACGACGCACGGAGGCGGTGCGCAGCCGCCGTCACCTCGATCCCGACAGCGCCGACGATCTCGGCCGGCTCGATGCGCAGGCGATCGAAGCGGTGCGCCGCGAGGCGTGGCCACAGGCGCAAAACGCCGACGAGCTGCACGAGGCGCTGACGGGCATCGTCGCGCTGTCGGCGACCGAAGTGCGCAGCGACTGGGAGCAGGCGATCGAAGAGCTGGCGACGGCGCGCCGCGCGACCCGGCTCGTCGCGCGGCAGTCCGGCACGACAGCGCCGCTGTGGATCGCGGCCGAGCGGCTGCCGCTCGTGCAGGCGGTGTTTCCCGAAAGGCGGGCGGATCCGTCGATCGAAGCGCCCGCCGAATACGCGCAGCAGCAGTGGACGCGCGAAGAGGCGGTGCGCGAGCTCGTGCGCGGACGACTCGGCGTGCACGGCCCGGTAACCGCGGCGCAGCTGACATCGCCGATCGGGCTCGCGCAGGAAGACGTGAAGCTCGCGCTGGTCGCGCTCGAGCAGGAAGGCAGCGTGATGCGCGGCCGCTTCACGCCCGACGCCGACGACGAACAATGGTGCGAGCGGCACCTGCTCGCGCGCATCCACCGCCTCACGCTGCAGCAGCTGCGTCGCGAGATCGAGCCGGTGGAGCCGCGCGACCTGGCTCGCTTCCTGTTCGAATGGCAACACGTCGCGCCGTCCACCCGGGTGAGCGGAGCGCAGGCGCTCGCCGCGATCCTCGCGCAGCTCGAGGGCTTCGAAGCGCCCGCATCGGCGTGGGAGAGCGAGATCCTGTCGGCGCGCGTCGAGGACTACGAGCTCGGCTGGCTCGACGAGCTGTGCACGGCCGGGCGCATCGTCTGGACTCGCCTGCGCGCGCCGGCAATGGACGAAGGCCGCCCAAGCTCGGGCGCGTCGCTGCGCACGACGCCCTTGCTGCTGCTGCCGAGGGCGAACGTCGGGCCGTGGACACGACTGGCTCCCGCGCCCGGCGCCGACGCACCGGCGAGCGCGCGCGCGCAACGCGTGCTGCGTCATCTCGAAGCGCACGGCGCTTCGTTCTTCGACGAGATCGCCGAAGGTACGCGGCTGCTGCGCAGCGAGCTCGAGGACGCACTGAGCGAACTGGTGGCGCACGGCCGCGTGCGTTGCGACAGCTACGCCGGGCTGCGCGCGCTGCTCGTGCCGGCGTCGCGACGCGCCGGTGCATCGGCGCATCGGCGTCGCAACGCCACGCTGTGCCGTCTCGAAGACGCGGGCCGCTGGGCGCTGGCGCGCCGCGGCAACGATGCCCCGCGCGGCGGCGAGATCGAGCACGTCGCGCGCGCGCTGCTGCGCCGCTACGGGGTCGTCTGCTGGCGCCTGCTCGAACGGGAAGCAGCGTGGCTGCCTCCCTGGCGCGAGCTGGTACGCGTATACCAGCGGCTCGAAGCGCGCGGCGAGATCCGCGGCGGGCGCTTCATCGCCGGCGTGTCCGGCGAGCAATTCGCGCTGCCCGACGCGATCACGACGCTGCGCCGCACGCGACGCAGTGCGAGCGGATCGCCCGAATGGATCTGCGTGGCCGCTGCCGATCCGTCTAACCTGCTGGGTTCGCTGCTGCCCGGCGCGCGAGTGCCGCGGGTGGGCGGCGCACGCGTCCTGTACCGCGACGGCGTGCCTTTCGCCACGCTGCTCGCAGAGCGCATCGAATGGCTGCAACGGCCCGACCCCGAGGAACGCGGGGAAGCGACGCAGTTGCTGCTCGGAAGAAGGCCGCGCGTCGCCCGCGGAACGCCGCTTGCTGCACATTCCCTTTCCGGAACGCCTGGAGGAAAGCCGCGATGAAAGCATTCGCATCGTCGCTCGCCGCCGCCGCCCTCGTCGCGGGGATCGCGGGCCTGCTGTCGGTCGCCGCACCGCCTGCCGCTGCGCAGACGCAAAGCGATGCCACCATCCACGAGAAGTACCTCGCCGACCGCGCGGCGTGCCTGAGCGGGCGCACCGGCGAAGACCAGAAGGCCTGTCTGCGCGAGGCCGGCGCGGCAGCGCAGGCGGCGCGTCAGGGCAAGCTGCTCGAAGGCGCCGACGAGAACTACCGGCGCAACGCACTGGCCCGATGCGCGCCGCTGCCGCCCGAACAGCGCGAGGCATGCCGCATGCGCATCGAGGGTGCGGGCCGCGTGACCGGCAGCGTCGAGGGCGGCGGGCTGTTCCGCGAACTGACCATTCGCGAATCGGCGCCGCAGGCGACAACCGCCCCTGCTTCCGCACCGCCGGCTGCATCGTCGTCGCCGGCCGCTGCCGGCGCATCGACCTCGTCCGCAGCGGGCGCCGCAACGACGACGGTGGTGCCGCCGTCGCCGGCAACGCCGCCGGTCGTCGTCCCCGGCGCAGCGCCGGTCACCGTGGCGCCGGCTCCTTCGCCCGCAACGACCCGGCCCGTCGGCAGCATTGGCGGTCCGACGTTCACCCCGGTTCAGCCGGTCGTCCCCGGCCGCGCCGCCCCTGCGACATCGGCTTCGCCCGTCCCCGCGCCGTCGGTGCAGTCGGCCGAGAACGGCGCGACGTCGAGTTCACTGCAGATCACGCCGCCTTCGACGCCGGTGATGCAGGCGCCGCCACCGCCGACGTTCACGCTTCAACCGGCCGAGCCGAGCCCCGCGCCGCCTGCCCCCGAACCCGTGCTCGTGGCGCCCGGCAGCGTACCTGCCGGCGGGGCGCGATGAGAGCTTCGCTCGCCGCCGCGCTCGCTTCGGCCGCGCTGTGCCTCGCGCCGGGCCTGCCCGCCACGGCACAGCCGGCCGACGCGTTCCACGCCCAACCGGTCGATCTGCGCCCCCGATTGAATCTCGACGCTTCGGCATGGCGCGAGGTGGTCCAGGACCGCGTCGTCGCGACGCTGTACGCCGAGCGCGAATCGCCGCAGCCGGCCGCCGGCCAGGAACAGGTGAGCCGGTTGCTCGCTCCGGTGCTCGAACGCCTGAAGGGCGAGTCCGGAATCGAAGTGCAGAGCGCGGGCTATCGCACCGACCCGGTCTGGCAACAGAGCCGGATCGTCGGCTGGCGAACTCGCGGCGCGCTGCAGCTGACGGCCAAGCCGTCCGAGTCGTTCAATGCGCTCGTCGGCGAGCTCGCCACGACGCTGAACGTGCAGTCGGTGGCCTACCTGCTCAGCCGCGAAGCGCGCCTGGAAGTCGAGCAGGAGCTGATCGGCCAGGCGGTGCAGGCGTTCCACGCGAAGGCCGGCGCCGCCGCGCGCGCGCTAGGCTTTCGCGGCTACGAGGTGCGCGAAGTCTCGATAGCCGGCTCCGGACCGGTCGGCCCGGAGCCCGTGGCGAAGATGATGATGTCGCGCGCCGCCGCGGCCGACGAAGCCGTGCCGCTTCCCGGCGCCGAGGGGCGAACCACAGTCACGACGACGGTGAGCGGGAGCGTCGCGTTGACGCAGTGACGGATCGAGCGTCTGCTTCCCAAGCGTATCCGATGCGCCTAGAATGCTACGCAGATGTGAATGTTGTTGACATTCGCGGCGGGCGTCATGGAGCAGAAGACTGCGCGACTGACCCTGTTGATCGATCCCGACAAGAAGGCAGCCTTCGAGCGACTGTGCGCCAGCCAGGACCTCACGCCTTCGCAGGTGATCCGCAAGCTGATCCGCGAGTACCTCGCGGTGCACAAGGTCGAGTACACCCGCACCGATACGGCGTCGCGAGCGACGATCCCGCGGACGGGTCCCCGTAGATCGTCACGCACGAGGCCGGTGAAAGCCCGCCCCGGCGGCGGGCGCTGAAGCCGGGAACCGACCGAGCGATTTCATCGACCGATGCTGATCGACTGGGCGCTCCTCGTCGTCGCCGGCTGGCTCGCCGTCGCCGTGGTCGGCGTTTTCGCACTGCACCGACTGCGCTTCGTCGCTCACGTGCTCTTCCCGGCGGGTGCAGCGCTCGGCCTGCTGCTGTCGGCAGTCGCGATCGCGGCGTTGCTCGCCTCGCCGGAGGCGATTGTGCATTCGGAGGCGATCGTGCATCCGGGCGCGACCGTGCTCCCGCAGTCGATCGTGCTGCCGATCGGCTTGCCGACGCTGCCCTTCCACCTTCGCCTCGACGCGCTCGCGTCGTTCTTCCTGCTGGTGATCGGCGCCACGTCGGTCGGAGTCTCCGCCTTCGCCGCCGGGTACTTCCGCCAGGGCGAAGGCACGCCGGCGGGCCTTCTCTGCCTCGAGTACCACGTGTTTCTCGCGAGCATGACGATGGTCGTGCTCGCCGACGATGCCTACTCGTTCATGGTGATGTGGGAGACGATGGCGCTGTCGTCGTTCTTCCTCGTCACCGCCAATCACCGCATCGCCGAGATCCGTCGCGCCGGCTACATCTACCTTCTCATCGCGCACGTGGGCGCGATCGCGATCCTGATGTGCTTCGGGGTGCTGCAGGCGAACACCGGCGACTACACGTTCGCGAACATGCGCGCCCAGCAACTCTCGCCGTTCTGGGCGTCGGTCGCGTTCCTGCTCGCCGTGTTCGGCTTCGGCGCCAAGGCGGGCATCCTGCCGCTGCACGTGTGGCTGCCCGACGCGCATCCGGCAGCGCCCTCGCCGGTGTCGGCGCTGATGAGCGGCGTGATGCTGAAGACGGCCGTCTACGGGCTGCTGCGGGTCAGCTTCGACCTGCTGTCGGTGCAGATCTGGTGGTGGGGCGCGCTCGCGCTCGCGCTCGGCCTGGTCACGGCGCTCTACGGAGTCGTCTTCGCGGCCGCGCAGGTCGACATGAAGCGACTGCTCGCCTGGTCGTCGATCGAGAACATCGGACTCATCTTCTGCGCGATCGGACTCGGGCTCGTCTTCTCGTCGTACGGCATGCGCGCGCTGGCGTCGCTGGCGCTCACCGCCGGCCTGTACCACGTGGCGAGCCACGCGATGTTCAAGAGCCTGCTGTTCGTGGGCACCGGTTCGGTGCTGCACGCAACCGCCGAACGCAACCTCGGCAGGCTCGGCGGGCTGATCCGATACATGCCGTGGGTCGCCTGGGCCACGCTCGTCGGCACGCTGGCCAGCGCCGGCCTGCCGCCGCTGGGCGGCTTCGTCTCCGAATGGCTGCTGCTGCAAAGCTTCCTGTTCACGCCGGGGCTGCCGCATCCGGTGCTGAACATGCTGATCCCGGTTGTCGCGGCGGTGATCGCGCTCGTCGCCGCGCTGGCCGGGTACACGATGGTGAAGTTCTTCGGCGTCATCTTCCTCGGCCAGCCGCGCGAGGAAAAGCTCGCGCAGGCGCACGACGCCGGCCGCTGGGAGCGCGCGGGCATGGGCTGGCTCGTCGCCGGCTGCGTGCTGCTCGGCCTGATGCCGAACCAGTTCGTGCAACTCATCGATCCGATCACGCGCCATCTGGTCGGTGCAGGGCTGGCCGATACGGTCTCCGCCCGCGGCTGGCTGCTCGCGCCGGCCGGAATCGAGCGCGCGAGCTACGGGCCGGTGATCTTCCTGCTCGGCATCGCCGCGAGCTTCGGCATCGTCTTCCTGCTCGTGCGCCTGCTCTATCACGGCCGCCTGCGCCGCGCCCGGCCCTGGGCCTGCGGCTTTCCGTGGCAGACCGCGCGCATGCAGGACAGCGCCGAAGGATTCGGCCAGCCGATCCGGCAGATCTTCGAGCCCTTCTTCCGGATGACGCGCGAGTTGCCCACGCCCTCCGATGCGAAGCCGCGATACCGCGTCACCGCCGAAGACTCGATCTGGTACTGGCTCTACCTGCCGATCGCAGACGTCGTCGCGAGGCTCGCGCGCATCGTCGGCCTGCTGCAGCAGGGCCGCATCGCCGTGTACCTGCTCTACAGCTTCGTGACGCTCGTCGTCGTGCTGCTGCTGGTGCGTCCGTGAGCGCGCTGTACGCCCTCCTCTCGCAGACGCTCGCGATCGTCGCCGCGCTGCTGCTCGCGCCGATCCTCAGCGGCTGGGTGAACATGTGCCGTGCCTGGCTGCAGAACCGCTCGGCGCCGAGCCTGTGGCAGCCGTACCGCGTGCTGCACAAGCTGTTCGAGAAGGAATCGGTGGTCGCCGAGCACGCATCTTCGGTCTTTCGCGCCACACCCTACATCGTGTTCGGCTGCCTGCTGGTCGCCTGCGCGATCGTCCCGATCCTGTCGACCGACCTGCCGCTGTCGAGCGCGGCGGACGCGATCGCGCTGGTGGGGCTGCTCGCGCTCGCGCGCGTGTTCATCTCGCTGGCGGCGATGGACGTCGGCACCGCCTTCGGAACGATGGGCGCGCGCCGCGAGATGCTGGTCGGCTTCCTGTCCGAGCCGGCGCTGCTGATGGTCCTGTTCTCGGCGTCGCTGATCTCGCAGTCGACTTCGCTTACGACCATCGTCGAACTGCTCGCGCACCGCGAGCTGGCGATCCACCCGGTGCTCGCCTTCGCCGGCGTGGCGTTCACGATGGTGTCGCTCGCCGAGAACGCGCGCATCCCGGTGGACAACCCGGCGACGCACCTCGAGCTGACGATGATCCACGAGGCGCTGCTGCTCGAGTACTCGGGCCGGCACCTGGCGCTGATGGAATGGGCGGCGAGCCTGAAGCTGTTCGCCTACTCGTGCATCGGGCTGGCGCTGTTCTTCCCGTGGGGCATCGCCGAAGCGCAGGCGCCGCTCGAGCTCGTGTTCGCGCTGCCTGCGCTGGTGGCGAAGCTGATGGTCGGCGGAGCGAGCCTCGCGCTGCTCGAGACGCTCAGCGCGAAGATGCGCATCTTCCGCGTGCCCGAGTTCCTCGCCACCGCGTTCCTGCTCGCCGTCATCGGCCTGCTGGTGCAGATCCTTCTCGGTTGAAGCGGCGGCCGCGATGAGCACCCTTTTCGCCCAGCTCGTCAACCTGCTCGGCGCCCTGCTGCTGCTGCTCGCCTTCGCGATGATCTCGCAGCGRCGCATCCTGTCGCTGATCAACCTGTTCACGCTGCAGGGCGCCACGCTCGTCGTCTCGACGGCGGCGGTCGGCTACGTCACGCAGCAGCCGCACCTCTACGTGTCGGCCGGGCTCACGCTCGCGCTCAAGGTGCTGCTGATCCCGGCGCTGCTGCACCGGGTCATCGACCGGCTCGACGTGCGCTGGGACGTCGAGACGCTGATCAACATCCCCACGACGATGCTGATCGGCATCGCGCTCGTCATCTTCGCCTTCGCGCTCTCCGCGCCGATCGCGAAGCTCTCGTCATCGATCGCCGGCGGCTCGCTCGGCATCGCGCTCGCCTGCGTGCTGCTGTCGTTCCTCATGATGATCACGCGCGCGAAGGCGGTGCCGCAGGTGATCGGCTTCCTTTCGATGGAGAACGGCCTGTTCTTCGCGGCCACCTGCGCGACCTATGGCATGCCGATGGTCGTCGAACTGGGCATCGGGCTCGACGTGCTCATCGGTGTGCTGATCCTCGGCGTGTTCATGTTCCAGATTCGCGAGCAGTTCGACAGCCTGGACATCCGCCATCTCGAGCAGCTCAAGGACGACTGAGTTGGAACCGCTGCTGTTCGTTCTCGGAATCCCGCTCGCCGGCGGCGCCGTGCTGGCGCTGTGGGGTCACCGCGATTCGGCGCTGTCGCTGAACGTCGCGTTCAGCTTCGCGACCTTCATCGCGGCGCTCGTGCTCACCGGGCAGGTAATCGCCGACGGGCCGCGCTTCGTCTGGCAGCGCGAGTTCTTCATCGATGCGCTCAACGTGTTCCTGGTGACGCTCACCGCCTTCGTTGCCTTCACGACGGCGATCTTCTCCGGGCCCTACATGCGTGTGGAGCGCGATCACGGAAAGATGACGCCGCCGCGCCTGCGGCTGTACCACAGCATGTACCAGCTGTTCAGCTTCACGATGCTGCTCGGGCTGATGACCAACAACATCGGGATCCTGTGGGTCGCGATGGAAGCGGCCACGCTCACCACGGTGCTGCTGGTGAGCGTCTACCGCACGGCGGCGAGCCTCGAGGCGGCGTGGAAATACTTCATCCTCTGCGGCGTGGGGATCGCGCAGGCGCTGTTCGGCACGGTGCTGCTCTACATGGCGGCCGAGCGCGTGGTCGGCGCCGAGGAAGCGACGCTGTTGTGGACCGACCTCGACGCGATCAAGACGCAGCTGAACCCGACCATCGTCACCATCGCCTTCGCGTTCCTCTTCATCGGCTACGGCACGAAGGTGGGCCTCGTGCCGCTGCACAACTGGCTGCCCGACGCGCACGCCGAGGGCCCGACGCCGGTGTCGGCCGTGCTCTCGGGGTTGCTGCTGAACGTGGCGCTGTACGCAATCCTGCGCTGCAAGGTGCTCACCGACGGCGCGCTCGGAGTGCCGCTGGCCGGCCGGATGATGATCGGCTTCGGCCTGTTGTCGGTGGTCGTCGCGTCGTTCCTGCTGATGCGCCAGCGCGACGTCAAGCGCATGTTCGCGTATTCGTCGATCGAGCACATGGGGCTGATGACCTTCGCCTTCGGACTCGGCGGTCCGGTGGCAAATTTCGCCGGACTCCTGCACATGACCGTGCACTCGCTGATCAAGTCGGCGATCTTCTTCACAGTGGGCCACGCCGCGCAGAAGGCCGGCACGCAGGTCATGGACGACATCCGCGGGCTGATCCGCATCAGCCCGACGATCGCCTGGGGAATGATCCTCGGGTCGCTGGCGATCCTCGGCATGCCGCCCTTCGGCGTGTTCGCCAGCGAGTTCCTCATCATCACGACGGCGATGCGCGAGCAGCCGTGGGCGACTCCGCTGCTGCTGATAGCGCTGGGCGTGGCCTTCGCGTCGATCTTCAGCCGCGTGCAGCCAATGGTCTTCGGCGACACGTCGCTCGCGCGCCTCGCGCACCCGCCGGCGCTGGTGCCGGTGTTCGTGCATCTCGCGCTCGGACTGCTGCTCGGGCTGTACATCCCGCCCTGGCTCGACGCGTGGTACCGCGAGGCGGCGCGGATGATCGGCGGTTGAGATGCCGTTGCGCGACCTGGACCTGAAGTTCGAAGCACTGCAGGCGCCCCTGCCGATGCGCCGCGCGACAGTTTCGCGCATGCAGTGGCGGGAGGCGGCGCACGCGATCGCCGCCGCGGGCGGGCGGCTCGTCGCGCTCTGGGGCACCGACCGTAGGTGGGCGGGCGCCGGCTTCGCGGCGTGCGCGGCCTACGCGCTGCGCGACGGCCTGGCCTGGCTCGACCTGGCGCTCGACAGCGACACGCGGAGCGCACCCGACATCGGCGCCGTCTTCCCGTGCGCCGTACGCATGCAGCGCGCGATGACCGATCTCGTCGGCATCGCGATAGAAGGCGCTTCCGACACGCGCCCGTGGATCGATCACGGCCTGTGGCCGGCGGGCTTTCGCCCGCTGCGCGACACGTCGGCCGCCGACGCCCGCGGGGAGACTACCGACGCCCGCGTCGGGGTCCCTGACCCCAGCGACGTTCCCGCCCCCTACGACTTCGTGCGAGTCGAAGGCGACGGCGTGCACGAGATCGCCGTCGGCCCGGTGCACGCAGGCATCATCGAGCCGGGCCACTTCCGCTTCTCGGTGGTCGGCGAGAAGGTGCTGCGCCTGGAGGAGCGGCTGGGCTACGCACACAAGGGCATCGAGCGGCGCTTCCAGGAACTCGCGCCGCTCGACGCGCATCGGCTGGCCGGCCGCGTCGCCGCCGACACCACGGTGGCGTACGCCTGGGCGTGGTGCATGGCGCTCGAGTCGGCCTGCGCCGCCCGGATTCCGCCGGCCGCGCAATGGCTGCGCGCGCTGATGCTCGAGCGCGAGCGCGTGGCGAACCATCTCGGCGATCTCGGCGCGCTCGGCAACGACGCCGGGCTCGCCTTCGGTCTCGCACAGTTCTCCCGGCTGCGCGAGCAGTGGCTGCGGCTGTCGATGGACGTCTACGGCCATCGCTTCATGATGGATCGCGTCGTTCCGGGCGGAGTGGACGTGCGTCCCGACGCGGTCGCGCTCGGACGCATCCGCGCGCAGTGCGACGCGATCGAACGCGAGGTCGGCGCGCTGCGCGCCATCTACGACGAGCACGCCGGATTGCAGGACCGCTTCATCGGCGCCGGCCGCGCGACGCCGGAGCTGGCGGTGCAACTCGGCCTCACCGGGCTTGCCGGGCGCGCGAGCGGCCAGGCGGCCGACCTGCGCTGCGACCAGCCGTGGTCGCCCTACGACGGGCTGGAAGTCTCGATGAGCACGAGTCGCGAAGGTGACGTCGCCGCGCGCGTCGCCGTGCGCTTCGACGAGACCTTCGAATCGCTTCGGCTGATCCGCGCCCTGTGCGAAGGGCTGCCGCCCGGGCCCGAGCGCGCCCCGATGCAGTTGCCGACGCGAGCCTCGGTCGGTGCGGGACGCGTCGAAGGCTGGCGCGGCGAAGTCTTCGTCGCGCTGGAACTCGGCGCCGACGCGCGCATCCGACGCTGCCACTGCCACGATCCGTCGTGGCAGAACTGGCCGGTGGTCGAGCACGCAATCATCGGCAACATCGTTCCCGACTTCCCGCTGATCAACAAGTCGTTCAACCTCTGCTACTCGGGACACGACCTCTGATGTGGAGAATCGCCAGGCAGATCGCACGCGTGGGCATCGTCAGCGAGCCGGCGCCGCAGGGCGACGACGCGATGCGCACGGCGGTCGAGCGCATCCACCGCGAGATCCTCGACATCCTCGGCAGCGCGCTGGCGATCCGCGCGGTCGACACCGGCTCGTGCAACGGCTGCGAGCTCGAGATGCACGCGCTCGCCAACCCGTACTACAACATCGAAGCGCTCGGCATCCGCTTCGTCGCCAGCCCGCGGCACGCCGACATGCTGCTCGTCACCGGACCCGTGTCGCGCCACATGGAGCTTGCGCTGCGCAGGACCTGGGAGGCCACGCCCGAGCCGCGGCTCGTCGTCGCCGTCGGCGATTGCGCCTGCGGCGGCGGCATCTTCGGCGAGAGCTACGCCACGCGCGGGCGCGTCTCGCGCGTGATCCCGGTCGACGTCGAGGTGCCGGGCTGCCCGCCGCCGCCGCTGGAGATCCTGCGCGGGATCCTCGCCGCCGTGCGGCGATAGCGCGGCGTCAACTCGGATACGTGCCCGGCACGAGGATGTTCCGGTCGACCTTCTTGATGTCGCGCACGCCGCAGAAGCCCATCGTGATGTCGAGCTCCTTGCGCAGGATCTCGAGCGCGAGCGTGACGCCGGCCTCGCCCATCGCGCCGAGCCCGTAGAGGAACGCGCGGCCGACGTAGACACCGCGCGCACCGAGTGCGATCGCCTTCAGCGCGTCCTGGCCCGAGCGGATGCCGCCGTCGAAGTGCACCTCGGTGCGCCCGGCGACGGCGTCGACGATCGCCGGCAGCGCGCGGATCGACGACAGCGCGCCGTCCAGTTGCCGGCCGCCGTGGTTCGACACGATGATCGCGTCGGCGCCGCTGGCGATCGCCGGCTCGACGTCCTCCGCGTCGAGGATTCCCTTGAGGATCAGCTTGCCGCCCCAGCGGTCGCGGATCCACTTCACGTCGTCCCAGCACAGCGTCGGATCGAACTGCTGGTTCGTCCACGACGATAGTGCGCGCAGATCGTCTACGCCCTTGGCGTGTCCGGCGATGTTGCGGAAAGTGCGCCGCTGCGTGCGCAGCATGTTCATGCACCAGCGCGGCTTGGTCGCGAGGTCGACCATGTTCGCGATCGTCATCCGCGGCGGCGCGGTCAGTCCGTTGCGGATGTCCTTGTGGCGCTGCCCCATCACCTGCAGGTCGAGCGTGAGCACGAGCGCGCTGCAGCCGGCTGCCTTCGCGCGATCGATCAGCCGATGGATGAACTCGCGATCGCGCATCACGTACAACTGGAACCAGAACGGCGCGTCGGTGTTCTCGGCGACGTCTTCGATCGAACAGATGCTCATCGTCGACAACGTGAACGGCACGCCCGCCTTCGCCGCGGCGCGCGCGGCGAGGATCTCGCCGTCGGCGTGCTGCATTCCGGTGAGGCCGGTCGGGGCGAGCGCGATCGGCATCGCCACCGGCTGGCCGATCATCGTGCTGACGAGCGAGCGCTTGTCGATGTCCACCGCGACGCGCTGGCGTAGCTTGATCCGCGTGAAGTCGCTCTCGTTCTCGCGGTACGTCGTCTCGGTCCAGGCGCCCGAGTCGGCGTATTCGTAGAACATGCGCGGCACGCGGCGGCGGGCGAGCTGGCGCAGATCCTCGATGCAGGTGATGACGGGCATGGCGGCGCGGGACGAGTGAGGCGGCGCAGCGATTATGGACCAGCCGTCCGCCTTCTCGAAGCCGCGGCGCGCCTTTCATTCGGCGGTGGCCTGGCGCACCGCGCGCTCCCATCCGCTGATCAACGAGTCGGCACGATCGCGGCTCATCGTCGGCGAGAAGCGCCGTCCGACGCGCCACAGCCGCGCGAGCTCCTCGGTGTCTCTCCAAACGCCGGTGGCGAGTCCTGCAAGATACGCCGCCCCAAGGGCGGTCGTCTCGGTGATCGCCGGCCGCACGACCGGGATGCCGAGCAGGTCCGACTGGAACTGCATCAGCAGGTCATTCGCGGCGGCGCCGCCATCGACGCGCAATTCGGTGATCGGCGCGCCGGCGTCGCGGCCCATCGCGCCGAGCAGCGCCGCGCTCTGGAAGGCGATCGAATCGAGCGCCGCGCGCGCGACATGCGCCACCGTCGTGCCGCGCGAAAGCCCGGTGATCGTCCCGCGCGCGTCGGGCTTCCAGTACGGCGCCCCCAGCCCGGTGAACGCCGGAACGAACATCACGCCCCCGGCATCGGGCACCGAGGAGGCGAGCGCCTCGACGTCGGAGGAACGTTCGATCGCACCGAGACCGTCGCGCAGCCACTGCACGACCGCGCCGCCGATGAACACGCTGCCTTCGAGCGCATAACGGCGAATCGCGTCGGGTTGCGCCGCGGCGGTGGCGATGAGTCCGTTGCGCGACGGCTCGAAACGCTCTCCGGTGTGCATCAGCAGGAAGCATCCCGTGCCATAGGTGTTCTTCGCCATTCCCGCGCGAAAGCACGCCTGACCGAAGAGCGCCGCCTGCTGGTCACCGGCGATGCCGGCGATCGGCCAGGCGCCGCCGATCGCGTCGACATCGCTCGTCGCGTACAGGTGGCTCGACGGATGCACGTCGGGCAGCATCGAGCGCGGGACGTCGAAGGCGTCGAGCAGCTCGTCGTCCCATCGCCCGCTTCGAATGTCGTACAGCATCGTGCGCGAGGCGTTGCTGACATCGGTGGCGTGCACCGCGCCCCGAGTGAGCTGCCAGACGAGCCAGCTGTCGACGGTGCCGAAGGCGAGCTCGCCGCGGCGCGCCTTCTCGCGTGCGCCCGGCACGTTCGCGAGCAGCCAGGCGATCTTGCTCGCCGAGAAATACGCGTCGACGACGAGGCCGGTGCGCTCCGCGACGAGCGGCGCCAGGCCGCGCGCCCGGATCGTTTCGCAGATCGGCTCGGTGCGCCGGTCCTGCCAGACGATCGCGTTGTGGATCGGCCGGCCGGTGGCACGTTCCCAGACGATCGTCGTCTCGCGCTGGTTGGCGACTCCCACAGCCGCCACGTCGGCGGCGTCGATCGACGCCGAAGCGATCGCCTCGCGCGCGGTGGCGAACTGCGTGTCGCGGATCTCGACGGGATCGTGCTCGACCCACCCGGGTCGCGGAAAGATCTGGCGGAACTCGCGTTGCGCGATCGAGCGGATCGCGCCGCTTTCGTCGAAGACGATCGCGCGCGAACTCGACGTCCCCTGGTCGAGCGCAAGAACACAGGACATCGATTGCCTCCCCGGAGTGCCGATCACGCTATTCTGATCGGTTGTCGTCAAGGTAGCCGCATCTCTTGCGGCAGGAAGGCCATCCGATGAAACCCGACGAGGGCATGTCCGAACTCGACTCGCTGTTCGCCGCGCAGCGCGAAGCGCATCGGCGCGCGCCCTTCCCCGACTGGCCGGCGCGGCGCGATCGCCTGCAACGGCTGCTCGCGCTCGTGCTCGACAACCAGCAGGCGATCGAGAGCGCAATCGATGCCGACTTCGGCGGCCGTCCGCGAATGGAGACGCAGATCGCGGAGATCTTTCCCTCGGTGGCCGTCACGCGCACTGCGCTTCGCTGGGGCCGGCGCTGGATGCGGCGCCGGCGCGCGCACGTATCGAAGTGGTTCCTGCCCGCGCGCGCCGAGATCGTGCCGCGCCCGCTCGGCGTGATCGGCATCGTCGCCACCTGGAACTACCCGCTGTTCCTCAGCGTCGGTCCGCTGGTCGACGTGCTCGCCGCCGGCAATCGGGCAATGATCAAGCCTTCCGAGCACTCGCCGGCGTTCTCGGCGCTGCTCGCGCGACTCGTCGCCGAACGCTTCGCGCACGACGAGATCGCGGTCGTCACCGGCGGGCCCGAGACGGGAGCGGCGTTCACCGCGCTGCCCTTCGATCACCTGGTCTTCACCGGCGGCACCGAGATCGGTCGCAAGGTGATGCGCGCAGCCTCCGAGAACCTGACGCCGGTCACGCTGGAGCTCGGCGGCAAGTCGCCAGCGGTGGTCGCGCCCGGCTTCGCCCTCGAACGCGCGGTTCCGCGCATCCTCGCGGGCAAGCTGCTGAACGCGGGCCAGACCTGCATCGCTCCCGATTACGCATTCGTGCCGCGCGAGATGCTCGAAGAGTTCATCGAAGCGACTCGGGTTCGCGCGCGCGCGATGCACCCGAGTGGACTCGCCGATCGCGACTACTGCAGCATCGTCGATGCGCGGCAGTACGGACGCCTGCGGCGTTATCTCGACGAAGCGCAGCAGGCCGGCGTGCGCCGGGTCGATCTGTTCGAAGGCGCTGCGCGCGACGACGAGGCGCATCGCCTCGCGCCGGTCGTGCTCGTCGATCCGCCGCCGTCGCTCGCCGTGATGCGTGACGAGATCTTCGGGCCGATCCTGCCGGTGCTGCCCTACGACCGCCTCGATGACGCGATCGCCTTCGTCGAAGCGATGCCGCGGCCGCTCGCGTTGTACTGGTTCGACGATGACGCACAGCGCGCGCGGCAAGCGATCGAGCGCACGCACGTGGGCGGCGCGTGCATCAACGACACGCTGATGCACGTCGCGCAGGAAGGCCTGCCCTTCGGCGGCATCGGCGCCTCCGGCATGGGCCACTACCACGGGCGCTGGGGCTTCGACTCGTTCAGCAAGCTCACGCCGGTGTTCCGGCAGTCGCGCTGGCACGCGATGAACCTGTTCACTCCGCCGTACCGGCCATTGGTGAGCACGATGCTCGGCTGGATGAAGCGGCTGTAGCGCCCCGCTCTACGTGCGGCGATCTCGCCACGCGGCAGGGGCTACGCCGGTCGCGCGCTTGAACGCACGGCTGAACGCCGCCTCCGATTCGTAGCCGACCGCGCCGGCAACCTGCTTCACGCGTGTTGCTGGCTCGCGCAGCATTCCGGCGGCGAGCTGCATGCGCCAGGCAGCCAGATACTGCGACGCGGCCGCGCGCGAGATGGTCGGGCTGCAGACGACGAGTGGCGACGTGGCCTTCGCCGCGCCGGCGCACATCGCCGTCGTGCGGAAGTCGTGAGATGCGCAACGCCTGCGCTTTGCGATACTTCGTCCGATGCCGTTCGATCGCCACGCCTGACCGATGCCCGAGAACCGCCTGCTGGCCGCTGTCGACCTCGGCTCGAACAGCTTCCGCCTGCTGATCGCCCGGGTGGAGGTTTCGCCGCAGGGCAATCGCGTCTTCCCTCTCGAGAGCATCCTCGACGGCGTGCGCCTTGCCGACGGTCTGCGCAGCGACGGCACGCTCGACGAGGCGTCGCGCCAGCGCGCGCTCGTCGCGCTCGCCGCCTTCGGCGAGCGACTCCGCTCGTTCTCGCCCGAGCGGGTACGCGCGGTGGGCACGAGCACGCTGCGCGTGGCGCGCAATGCGCCCCGCTTCCTGCGCACGGCCGAGGCCGCTCTCGGTGTACCGATCGAGGTCGTCTCGGGCCTCGAGGAAGCGAGACTCGTCTACGTCGGCGCTGCGCATTCGCTGCCCGACGACGGCGAAACGCGCCTCGTCGTCGACATCGGGGGCGGCTCCACCGAATGCATCGTCGGCGTCGGCGCCGAAGCACTGGCGCTCGAATCGGCCGGCGTCGGTTGCGTCGTGCTGTCGAACCGCCGCTTCGCCGACGGTCGTATCACCGACGACGCCTTCGACGCCGCGTACTACGAAGCGCGCGACGGCTTCGCGCAGACCGCAGCGTCGCTGCGCCCGCACCGCTGGCGCTACGCGGTCGGGACATCCGGCACGGCAGAGTCGCTCTGGCAGATCGCCCGAGCGCATTGGAGCGCCGACGCGCTCGATCGAGCGTCGCTCGAACGAACCCGGGCCGAGCTGGTGTCTCGCGGCGACGCATCGTCGGTGCAGCTTGCCGGATTGACGCCGGATCGCCGCCCGGTGCTCGCCGGCGGCCTCGCCGTGATGACGGCGGTCTTCGACGAGTTGCGCATCGACCGGATGCAGTTCTGCGGCGGCGCGCTGCTGCAGGGCGTGCTGCACGACCTGCTCGACCGCGACGACGACCGCGATGTCCGCGCGCTGACGATCCGGCGAATGATGCGTCGCCATCGAGTCGATGTCGCGCGCGCGCGTCGCGTGCGCGACACCGCCCTCACGTTGTTCGACCAGGTCGCGCCGGGCGCGCAGGAAGAAGTGCACGAGCGGCGCCGGCTGCTCGGCTGGGCTGCCGAACTAGCCGAGATCGGCCGCTCGGTCACGCACGAGGATTTCCACCGCCACTCGGCCTACCTGCTCGCGCACGCCGAGATGCTCGGCTTCTCGCAGAGCGAGCAGGACCGTCTCGCGCTACTCGCGCTCACGCAGACGGGCTCGCTCGATGCGCTGCGCGCGCATGCCGACGACGAGGCCGGAACGCTCGCGGCGCTCGCGCTGCGCGTCGCAACGATCGTGCACCTCAGGCGCGACGCATCGGATGCGCCGGCGCCGACACTGTCGCTGTCGCGAGGAGCGCTACGCCTGCAGACGACGCGCGCATGGGCGCAGCGCTTTCCACTCGCGCACCAGGGCCTGATGGCCGAGGCGCGCGCGTGGTCGCAGGCGGGCACGTTCGAAAGCTTCGTCTACGAGACGATCGAAGCGCCAACGGCCGGCGCAAGCTGAACGGCGGGCGATCAGCGCGCGCAGCGACCGTCGTTCGCGTGAGCCGCTGCGGCATCGCCGGCCTGCAACCGACGGTGCTTGTCCATCAGTTGCTGCGGCGTTTCCACCCACGATGGATCGCGGGGGATGCAATCGACCGGGCACACCTGCCGACACTGCGGCTCGTCGAAATGGCCCACGCATTCGGTGCAGCGCTGCGGGTCGATCTCGTAGATCTCCTCGCCCAGCGAGATCGCGCCGTTCGGGCACTCGGCCTCGCACAGGTCGCAGTTGATGCATTCGTCGGTGATGATCAGCGCCATCGCCTTGCCCCGCCTCGCGCCGCTTCAGGCCTTGGCCGCGTTGTCGGCGCGCATCTGCGCTAGCTTTCGGTCGAGCCAGCGCATCACGGGCTGCGCGACGAACTGCGAGACATCACCGCCGAGCAGCGCGATCTCGCGCACCAGCGTTCCGGAGATGAACTGGTACTTGTCGGTGGGCGTGAGGAAGATCGTCTCGACGTCGGGCATCAGGTGCCGGTTCATTCCGGCCATCTGGAACTCGTACTCGAAGTCGGTGACGGCACGCAGCCCGCGCACCACGACGTCGGCTTTCTGCTGCTTGACGAAGTTCACCAGCAGCCCCGAGAAAGTCGTCACCTCGACGTTCTGATGATGGCCCAGCACCTCGCGCGCGATCGCCAGCCGCTCGTCGACGTCGAAGATCGGGTTCTTGCCGCGGCTGGCGGCGACGGCGACGACGACGGTGTCGAAGAGCTTCGACGCGCGCCGGACGAGGTCTTCGTGGCCGTGCGTCAGTGGGTCGAATGTTCCCGGATAGATGGCGCGTGTCATGCGTCGTGTCCTGGGGATGCGTCGGCGTGCCTGCTCAGCAGATGATAGCGGACCTGCCCGGCGCGGCCTTCGCGCTCGATATGCCAGCCGCCGGGCGCATCGAAGGCTGCCCCCGACTCGACGTAGACGACGGCATCCGCCGCCAGCACCGGATCCAGCGCGGCCAGTGTGCGGGCGTGCAGCGCCTGGTCGAACGGCGGGTCGACGAAGACGACATCGAAGCGTTCGCCCGCCTGCGCGAGACGATGCAACGCATCGAAAGCGTCGCCGACGACGAGTCGAACGCCGGGGGCGCGCAGCCGCTCGAGCGTCGTGGCGATCGCCGCCGCGGCGCGGCGGTCGCGCTCGACGAGCACCACCTGCGCGGCTCCGCGCGAAGCAGCCTCCAGGCCGAGCGCGCCGGTGCCGGCGAACAGGTCGAGACAGCTGCGTCCGCCGAGCTCCTGGCCGAGCCAGTTGAACAGCGTCTCGCGCACGCGATCGGGCGTGGGACGCAATCCGGCGACGTCGGGCACCGCGATCGGCGTGCGCTTCCACTGCCCGCCGACGATGCGAAGGCGATGCGGGCGGGCGCCGGACGCTGCGGAAGCGGCGCCCGACGAGCGCGTCATCGAGACGACGCGCCGGCGCCGACGACGACCGTCGCCATGCGCTTCGCGTCGAGCACGCGCGCGAAGGCATCGCGCACCTGTGCCAGCGAAACGGCGTCGACGCGCTCGGTCCAGCGGTCGAGATAGTCGAGCGGCAACCGATAAAAACCGATCACGGCGAGGTTGTCGACGATCTTCGCGTTCGAGTCGATGCGCAGCGCGAAACCGCCGATCAGGTTGTCCTTCGCCGCCTGCAGTTCCTGCTCGGTGGGCCCGTCGGCGAGGAACCGGTCGAGCGTCTGGCGCACGACACCGAGCGCGACGTCGGTCTGCTCCTTCTTCGTCTGCAGGCCGATGGTGAACGGCCCGGGCTGCAGCTTCGGCGAGAAATACGAATAGACGCTGTAGGCGAGACCGCGCTTCTCGCGCACTTCCGCGTACAGCCGCGAGACGAAGCCGCCGCCGCCGAGCACGTAGTTGCCGACGAGCAGCGGGAAGAAGTCGGGATCGCCGCGCGCGATCGAGGGCTGGCCGATCAGGATGTGGCTCTGCGTGGCCGGATGCTCGATGCGGCGCTCCTCGTCGCGCGCGAGCGGCTTCACGTCGGGAACGCTCTCTGCGCCGCCGCCGGCCGGAAGATCGCGCACGAGCCGCTCGGCGATCCGCTCGGCACGGCCGCGATCGATCGCGCCGATCATCGACACCACCGCGTTGCCCGCACCGTAATGCGCGCGGTGGAACGCGACGAGATCGTCGCGCGAGATCGCCGCGATCGTCTCGGGCGTCGCGTGCGCGCCGTACGGGTGCGAGCCGTAGATCATCGCGTCGAAGGTCCATTGCGCGATGGTCTCGGGCTTCGTTTCGGCCTCGCGCAGCGCCTGGATGATCCGCTGGCGCTCGCGCACCAGCACCGACTCGGGGAAGGTGGGCCGCGCAAGGATCGCGGCGAGCAGGCCGACCGCCTCGTCGGCCTGGCGCTCGCCGACCAGCGTTCGCAACGACGCGTTGGCGCGGTCGTCGCCCGCCGAGGCGCCGCGCTGCGCGCCGATGCGCGCGAAGCGTTCGGCCAGTTGCGTCTCGTCGGCTTCCTCGATGCCGCGGCCGAGCATCGATGCGGTAACCGAGGCCAGTCCGATCTTGTCGGGCGGATCCAGGCGCGCGCCCGCATCGAAGTCGACGCGCACGTCGAGCATCGGAATGGTATCGGCGCGAACGAAATACACGCGCGCGCCGTTCGACGTCGTCCAGTGCTCGATCGGCAGCGCCGCCTGCGCGGCCGCAGCGAGCAGCGCGATCGAGGCAGCGAGCAGCCAGCGCAGCGCGAGCCGGGCCTGCGCAGTCATCGGATCGGACCTCCGTTCGCACCTTCGGGCGCAGGCGCACCGCCGCGCGCGCCCTCGGGCAGCGGCTGGGGCAGCAGCGTCGCGACGGTGAGCGTGTCGTCGGAGGCGAAGTATTTCTTCGCGACCGCCTGCACCTCGTCGCCGGTGACGGCAGCAATGCGCGCGAGGATGCGATCGGCGTCGCGATGCGTGAAGCCGGTCATCTCCAGGCCGCCGATCTCCATCGCCTGCGCCATGATCGAGTCGCGCTTGTAGATCTCGCCGGCGACGTACTGCGTCTTGATGCGCTCGAGTTCCTCCGCGGCCACGCCGTCCCTGGCGATCTTGGCGACTTCGTCGCGCAACGCCTGCTCGACGTCGGCCGTGGTGCGACCCTCGGCCGGCGTGCCGTCGAGCACGAACAGCGTAGGCCCGCGGGTGAGCGAGTCGTAACCGGCGCCCACCTGGTTCGCCACGCGCGAGCCGCGCACGATGTTGCGCGTCAGCCGCCCGTTCTCGTCGGCGTCGAGCACAGCGGCGAGCACCTCGAGCGCATACGGTTCGGTATCGCGTTCGATGTCGTTCAGGCGCGGCACATGGAAACCCATCGTCACGTACGGGTTCTCCGCCGGCGCCTTCACCCAGGCGCGGCGCAGGCCGCGTTGCTCGGGTTCGTCCAGCGACTCGCGCGTCGGCAGCGCGTGCGCCTTCACCTGCCCGTAGGTGGCTTCGGCCTGTTTCCACACGTCGTCGGCGGAGACGTCGCCGACGACGACGACGATCGCGTTCGACGGCGTGTACCACTGCGCGTACCAGTCGCGCAGTTCATCGACGGTGAGCGCGTGCAGATCGCTGAACCAGCCGATCACCGGCTGGCGCACCGGCGAGGCGACGAAGGCCTGCGCGCGGAACTGCTCGTAGACGAGGGCCTGCGCGCGGTCTTCGGTGCGCAGCCGGCGCTCCTCCATCACCACGCGAACCTCCTGGTCGAACTCCTTCTGCGCGAGCACGAGATTGGACATGCGGTCGGCCTCGAGCTTCATCATCTCGCCGAGGTGCTGCTTGCCGATCTGCTGGAAATAGCCGGTGTAGTCGCTCGTGGTGAAGGCGTTCTCGCGGCCACCGAGTTGCGCGACCAGGCGCGAGAACTCGCCGGCCGGATAGCGCTCGGTACCCTTGAACATCATGTGCTCGAGGACGTGCGAGATTCCGGTGCGCCCCTTCGCCTCGTCCACCGAGCCGATGCGATAGAGCACGACGTGCACGACGGTGGGCGCGCGGTGGTCCTCGCGCACGATCACCTTCGTTCCGTTCGCCAGCGTGCGCTCGAAAGTGTTCCGGGCGGCGTCGACCGGTGCAGCGGGCGGCGCGGCGCTCGGCGCAGGAGCCGATTGCGCTTGGGCCGGCGACAGGAACGCAAAGGCGGCTGCGAACGCGAGGAGCAACGGCGCGATTCGCGGGAGCGAAGAAAGCGGCATGGGCGGGGCAGGTAGAATCGACGCCGAGTGTAGCCATGTTCGGATTCCTGCGTCGCAAGAGGCCCTCTCCGGCCGAGCCCACCCCTTCCTCCGACGATTCGGCATCGTCCGGTACGGCTGCCGCGACGGCCCAAGCCGCTCCCGCAGGCCTGGGCCTGCCGACGCAGAGCCTGTATCCGCCGGAGATGCTCTATCCGGCCGAAGTGCTCCCTCGCGTCGAGCCGGAACCGGAGCCAGAGCCGTCCCAGGCGCGGGCGCCCGCAGAATCGCCGCCCAGCGAAGTCCCCGAAGTTGCGACTCCCGAGCCGGAGATCGACGTCGCGTCCGCTGCGGCAGCGACTCCGGCCGACGCGACGCGCGTCGACGAGCCTTCCCACGAGGCGGCTGCCCAGCCTGCGCCGGCGCCCTTCTATGGCAGCCTTTATACGGCGGATGTGCTCGCGCGCCCGGAAGCGATCGTCCTGCCGTCGGGCGACGCGATCATCACGCTGCCGGAGGCCGAGCGGAACCGGTGGGTGAAGCGACTGCGCGAGGGCATGTCGCGCACGCGCGGCAACCTCGCCGGCCTGTTCTCGAACGTGCAGGTGGACGACGCGCTGTTCGACGAACTCGAGTCGGCGCTGATTGCCAGCGATGCCGGCGTGGCAACGTCGCAATGGCTGATGCAGCGGCTGCAGGAGCGCGTGCGCCGCGAGCGGCTCGTCGACGCCGAGCAGGTGCGGCTCGCGTTGCGCGCACTGCTGGTGGATCTGCTGATGCCGCTCGAGAAACCGATGGACATCGACGCGGCCGAGCCGCTGGTGATGATGATCGCCGGCGTCAACGGCGCCGGCAAGACGACGTCGATCGGCAAGCTTGCGCATCACCTTCAGCGCGAAGGCAAGTCGATCCTGCTCGCCGCCGGAGACACCTTCCGCGCCGCTGCCCGCGAGCAGCTCGCCGAATGGGGCTCGCGCAACCGGGTCGACGTCATCGCGCAGCAGGGCGGCGATCCGGCTGCAGTCGCCTTCGACGCCGTGCACGCGGGCCGCGCGCGCCGCACCGGCATCGTCATCATCGATACAGCAGGGCGACTGCCCACCCAGACGCACCTGATGGAGGAGCTGCGCAAGATCCGTCGCGTCGTGGCCAAGGCGATGGAGAACGCGCCGCACGAAACGCTGCTCGTGCTCGACGGCAACACCGGGCAGAACATGCTCGCGCAGGTGAAGGCCTTCGACGAGGCGGTGCCGCTCAGCGGCCTGATCGTGACGAAACTCGACGGAACGGCGAAAGGCGGCGCGCTCGCCGCGCTCGCGTTCACGCGGCGCGAGCGTCCGATTCCGGTCTATTTCATCGGGGTAGGCGAGAAGATCGACGACCTGCAGGCGTTTTCGGCCGAGGAATTCGCCGGGGCGCTGCTCGATTGAGGTCCGCGCACGACGGCGCCGCAGCAAGCCGCGCCGGCGTGCCCGCGGCCGCTTCCTAGACGACGACCAGGTCGGCCAGGTCGGCTGCCCTGCGGAACGAGCCGGACAGCGCGCGTGGTATCGGACTGCGCGGCCTGGGGGCGGCGCCGGGGCCGAGCAGGTCGATCTCCGGGTGGCGCTCGACGAAGAAGAACTCGTGCAGCGGATGTGCGTTGTTCATCATCGCCTCGCGGGCCTCGAACACCCCGAGGCACATCAACCGATGCGTGGCGACGTCGCGACCGCGCGGCGCGAAAAGCGATCCGTCGGGAAATACGTCGGTGAAGCCGAGCCACTGGTACTCGCGCGCCGCCGCATCGCGGGCGGCGATCAGCATCGCCTGCACCTGCGCCGCCAGGCAGTAACGGTGGAACGCCTTCCACAGCATCCGGCGCACTTGCGCCTCGTGAGGGCCTTCGCAGACCACCAGTCGGGAGCCTTCGGCGATCGACTGGCACTTCAGCGATGCCGGCAACTCGAGCAGGCCGTCGACCATCATCGGGCCTCGATCGGCGGTGAGGACTCGCAGCGTGCCGAGCGCCTGGCCATCGAAGCGCGACTCGGCGAGCAGCAGCATGGCGTTCGGCAGGCGGTCGTAGGCGTCGGAGAGCGGCGCAACGGCCCCGGAACGGGCGCGCGCGCGCAGCGCGAACACTCGGGCGCGGTCGTCCTCGCTGCGCGCCACGCGGACGGTCACGGCAGCGCAAGCGGCAACTTCGGCAGGCATCGGAGCACCTTGCAGTGGGTGTACGAGGAGCCCTCGCCGCGCGATGCGACCCTGCCGGCATGGGTGCCTCATCGTATGCCCGGCCGCCTCGCGCGTGCCATCCACCGGTCGGTGGGGTCGATCCGCCGGTCGGAGTGGCCGATCAGCCAGGGTCAGCCGCGCGCGGCCTCGGCCTGCTCGGAGGGCTGTGCCTTGCGGAACGCGTCGATCTTCATGCACTCGTCGAAGATGCGCATCGTGCGCTCGTAGCGCTCGACCTTCGTCTCGTAGCGCCGCGCGTTGAAGACCTGGGGCACCAGGCACACGTCGGCCATCGTCGGCTCGTCCCCGTGACAGAAGCGGCCCGTGCGCGGATCGGCGAGCTCGCGCTCGAACGCGGCCAGACCCTCGTCGCACCAATGCCGATACCAGCGACCGATCGCGTCGGCGTCGAGCCCCAGGGCATCGCGCAGGTGGTTCAGCACACGCAGGTTGTTCAACGGATGGATCTCCGCGGCCACGAGCAGCGACAACGAGCGCACGCGGGCGCGCCCCGGCGGGTCGCCCGGCAGCAGCCTGGGCCCGGGTTTCGTCTCGTCGAGATACTCGATGATCGCCAGCGACTGCGCGAGTCGCTGCTCGCCGTCGACCAGCACCGGGACCAGTCCCTGCGGATTTACCGCCCGGAACGGGTCGCCGCATTGCTCGTTCGAAGGTAGCCAGATGACCTCGGGTTCCCAAGGCAAACCCTTGAGATTCAATGCGATGCGCACGCGAAACGAAGCCGAGCTGCGGAAATAGGTGTAGAGCTGGAGCATCGGAAATCCTTGGAAACTGTCTTTCCTGTCTATTCGTTGACCGAGACTGGCACTCTCGACCTGAGAGTGCTAATCTCTCTTTTCAGTAAGGAGGTAATCGGATGACGAAGAGAAATTCCGCCGCGCTCGTGACCACCTCGCCCAACGCGATGATGGCGCTGCCTGCGGTCGGGAATCTCGATGCCTATATTGCCGCGGTTCACCGCCTGCCGATGCTCAGCGCCGAGCAGGAAACCGAATTGTCGCGCCGGTACCGGGAAGCGGGCGACCTCGACGCCGCCCGCGAGATGGTGCTGTCGCACCTTCGGCTGGTCGTCTCGATCGCGCGCCAGTACCTCGGCTACGGCCTGCCACACGCGGACCTGATCCAGGAAGGCAACATCGGCCTGATGAAGGCGGTCAAGCGCTTCGATCCCGATCGCGGCGTGCGTCTCGTGTCGTTCGCACTGCATTGGATCCGCGCCGAGATCCACGAGTACATCCTGAAGAACTGGCGCACGGTCAAGGTCGCCACCACGAAGGCGCAACGCAAGCTGTTCTTCAACCTGCGCTCGCGCAAGTCGGGACCGCAGGCGCTCACCGCGGCCGAGGTCGGTGCGATCGCGCGCGACCTGAACGTGCGCGAGAAGGACGTCATCGAAATGGAGACGCGACTGGGTGGCCAGGACGTCGCGCTCGATCCGTCGATCGACGACGGCGAGGAAAGCTACTCGCCGATCGCCTGGCTCGCCGCGCCGCAGGCCGAGCCCGCGCAAGTGCTCGAATCGCGCAACCGCGACCGACTGCAGAGCGAAGGCATCGCCAGTGCGCTGGCCGCGCTCGATGCGCGCAGCCGCCGCATCATCGAGACGCGCTGGCTGAAGGACGAGTCCGAGGGCGGAACGCTCACATTGCACCAGCTCGCCGACGAATTCGGCGTCTCCGCCGAGCGCATTCGCCAGATCGAGGCGAAGGCGCTGCAGAAGATGAAAGGGGCGTTGGCCGAATACGTCTGAGACGGTGCGCGCCGCGGCGCGCACCCTTTCTTCGGCCCCCCCGCCGGCACGGTCGTCGACGACCCCGCCTGCGCCCTGCTCCGGGCCGTCCTTCGCATCGTTCGACCGTGCCCGCCGCAGCCCTCGCCTGCCTGCTGTTCAACGCCTTCGTCTGGGGCGTTTCGTGGTGGCCTTTCCGGCAGCTGAACGCGGTCGGTCTGCACAGCGTCTGGGCGACGGGCTTCGCCTTCCTTTTCTCGACGATCGTCATCAGCATCTGGCGCCCGCGCGCCTGGCCCGGCCTGCTGCGGCGACCGACGCTGCTGTGGCTCGTGCTTGCCGCCGGCGCGACCAACGTCGCCTTCAACTGGGGCGTGATGATCGGCGAAGTGGTCCGCGTCGTGCTGCTCTTCTACCTGATGCCGGTCTGGTCGATGCTGCTCGCGCGCTGGCTGCTCGACGAACCGATCACCGGCGCGGCGCTCGCGCGAATGGCGCTCGCGCTGGGCGGCGCCGGGGTGGTCCTGTGGCAGCCGGGCGCGGGCTTTCCGCTGCCGTCGTCGCTCGCCGACTGGCTCGGCCTGACGGGCGGGGTGTGCTTCGCCATCGTCAACGTCCTCGTGCGGCGCAACCGCGATGCTCCCGACGACGTGCGCGCGCTGGCGATGTTCGTCGGCGGCTTCGTCGTGGCAATTGCCATGGCGTGGGCGATGTCGCGCGCGGGCGCGATGGCGTTTCCGCCGGCGCCGCACTGGCTATGGATCGCGGGAACCATCGCATTGGCCATCGCGCTGCTCATGGGCAACTTCGCGCTGCAGTACGGCGTGGCGCGCGTGCCGGCGAGCGTCACCGCGATCGTGATGCTCAGCGAGGTGGTGTTCGCCGCGATTTCGTCGGTGGCGATCGGAGGCGAGGCGCTGAGCGCGCGCACGCTCGGCGGCGGCGCGATGATCCTCGCGGCGACGGTGCTGGTGGCGCTGACGCAGCGCGGGGCGCCGCGGGCGGACTGACCGCTCGCGCTCAACCCGCCAGCAGCGCCTTCAGGTCGTGCGCGATCGGCTCGGGGCCGGTGCCGTGCTTGACGAACAGGCGCAGCTTGCCGTTCGGATCGTAGACGTAGCTGCCCGCCGTGTGGTCCACGGTGTAGCTGCCCGGCGTCTTGCCCGGCACCTTCTGGTAGAAGACGCGGAACGCCTTCGCCGTGCGTTCGGTGGCCTGCTCGTCGCCGTACAGGCCGAGGAAGCGCGGATCGAAGGTCGGCACGTAGCTGGCGAGCAACTGCGGCGTATCGCGCTCCGGGTCCACGGTGACGAACAGCACCTGCACGCGATCGGCGTCGGGGCCGAGCACCTTCATCACCTCGGCGAGCTCCGTCATCGTCGTCGGGCAGACGTCGGGGCATTGCGTGTAGCCGAAGAAGATCACGACCGCCTTGCCGCGGAAGTCGGCGAGCGAGTACGGCTTGCCGTCGTGGCCGGTGAGATGGAAGTCCTGCGCGAAATCGGCGCCGGTGACGTCGGTGTTGCGGAACTCGGGCTTCGACTGGCAACCGGCCAGCCACAGCGCGCCCGAAAGCATGGCGGCCATTGCGGCCCGGCGCGTCCAGCGCCCGGACAGCGGCGTGAGCGCGTCGAGAGTCGTCATCGGAATCCTTCCTCCTGGGAAACGTCGGCTCGCGGTTCGTACCGCAGTCGAGCCGTCCGCGAAAGTCAGTTCATGAAGTGGTCGACCAGCAGCGCGCCGAACAGCGCGGCCAGATAGAAGATCGAATAGCCGAAGGTGCGTCGGGCGAGCTCGTCGGAGTAGTTGCGCCACATGCGCCACGCGTAGGCGAGGAAGACGGCGTCGAGCACGAGCGCGCAGGCGAGGTAGAGCAGGCCGCTCATCTGGATCAGGAACGGCAGCACCGACGCGACGACCAGCAGCACCGTGTAGAGCAGGATGTTCAGCCGCGTGAACTCCGGTCCGTGCGTGACCGGCAGCATCGGCAGCCCCGACTTGCGGTAGTCGTCGATGCGATACAGCGCGAGCGACCAGAAGTGCGGCGGCGTCCAGACGAAGATGATCAGGAACAGCACCAGCGGCGCGGCGCTCACGTCGTTGGTGACCGCGGCCCAGCCGAGCACCGGCGGCATCGCGCCCGAGGCGCCGCCGATCACGATGTTCTGCGGCGTGGACGGCTTGAGCAGCACCGTGTAGATGCCGGCATAGCCGACGAAGGTTGCGAGCGTGAGCCACATCGTCAGCGGATTGACGAAGACGTACAGCACGAAGGCGCCGAGCACCGCGAGCGCGGTGGCAAACATCGTGTGCCCCGGCACGCCGACGTCGCCGCTGGCCGAAGGCCGGCCGCGCGTGCGCGCCATGCGAGCGTCGATGTGTCGCTCGATCAGGCAGTTGAACGCGAAGCCGGCGCCGGCGAGCAGCGAGATGCCCAGCGTGCCGAACAGCAGGATCTGCCAGTGCACCTGTTCGCGGCTCGCCAGAAGCATGCCGATCAGCGCGCAGAACGCCGCCAGCAGCACGATGCGCGGCTTGGTGATCGTGACGTATTGCGAAACGGCCAGGCGCCAGCCCGAGGGCCGGACAGCGGGCATATCCATCGTGTTGGGCCCCGTTTCCTCAGATGCTCGCACGCGCCTGGCGCGCGCGAAACAGCAGCGCGACGAGCAGGCCGAGCAGCAACGCCGCGCCGCCGTTGTGCATCACCGCCACCGGCAGCGGCAGGCTGAAATACACGTTGGACAAGCCGAGCAGCCACTGCGCGACCAGAACGACCAGGACCGCGCCCCCAAGCCCGCGCACGCCGTCGGTACCGCGCGTGCGCCACGCCAGCCAGCCGACGTACAACGCGACGATCACCGCGCCGAGCCGATGCATCACGTGGATCGCGGTGAGCGCCTGCTGCGACAGCAGCGCGCCGTCGCCGGTGCGCCCGAGTTCGCGCACGAAATGGAAGGCGTTGGCGAAGTCCATGTCGGGCCACCACAGGCCGCGGCAGGTCGGCAGGTCGGTGCAGGCGAGCGCCGCGTAATTCGTGCTCGTCCAGCCGCCGAGAAAGATCTGCGCGGCAACGAACGCGACGCCGAGCACTGCCGGCGTGTACAGCGCAGCCACCGGTTCGGCATCGACGTAACGCGGTCGTTCGGTCTGTCGAAGCCACAGCCACAGCAGCAGCGACAGCGTCAGCAACCCTCCGACCAGATGCCCGGTGACGATCGCCGGCTTCAACAACAGCGTCACCGTCCACATGCCGAAGATGCCCTGCAGCACGACGACGCCGACCAGCGCGATCGGCAACGCCGGCGACTGGCGCAGTTCCTCGCGCTTGCGCCAGGCGACGACGGCGATGGCGATCACCAGCAGACCGAGCAGCTTGGCGAAGTAGCGATGGATCATCTCGCGCCACGCCTTGCCCATCGACACCGGACCGTGCTCTCCACCCTGCGCGGCGACCGCCTTCGCGATCTCGTCCTGCGCGTGGAACGGACTGAGCGTGCCGTAGCAGCCGGGCCAGTCGGGACACCCCAGGCCGGCGTCGGTCAGCCGCACGTAGGCGCCGAGCATGATCAACGCGAAGGTCAGCACGAGCGTGAAGCCGATCAGCCGCCGGTATCGAAGCGCCGCGCGCCCGCGGGTGCGCTCGCGCAGCAGGGTAGGACTCTCGATCGTTGCGCTCATCTTCTCGACTCTTGCTCTCGTGCTTCAGGACGCGGCGGGCGGACGCGTCATCCGATTCCGGAGGCCCGCAACACCTTTGCGAGATCCTTCTTGATCCGGCTGGGATCGGCATCGCGCGGAAAGCGCATCATCAGGTGCCCCAGCGGATCGATCAACCAGATGTGGTCCGAAACGGAGCTCGTCTCGGTGGCCGGCAGGCTCGTCGCGATCGCCTGCGCGGGCGCGCGGATGACGAGCAGCCCCTCGTGTTCGGCGAGCAGACTCGAATCCGGCGTTCCTGCGTCCGGCAGCAACCATACGCGTTCGACCCGGTCGCGTTCCTTGCCGGCGGTCAAGCGAACCTGCCGCACATGGTACAGGCGCTGGCGGCAGCCATCGTCGCAGTCCGAAGGCGCGACGACGAGCATCACCCAGCGGCCGCGCAGTTCGCCGAGCGTTCGCACGTCGCCCATCACCGGCACGCCACCGAGCGAATCGACCGGCCGCTGCTCGACCAGCGCCCCGTAGTTCGTGCGACCGTCGGGGCGAAGCACGTAATAGGTGTAGTACGAGGCGGCGATCGGCGAGGCGAGCAGGAGCAGGAGCAGGAGCAGCTTGAGCCTGCCGCGTTTGCGTCCTTCGCCGGCGCGCGCCGCGGGCGCCTTCTCCTGCAATACCGTCGATTCCGTCACCTGCCTGTCCCTGCCAGTCATCGCTGCAATCCGTCACGACCCTGCGAACGCCCGCGCCAGCGCGCGAGCGCAACGAACCAGATCCACAGCCCCGCGCCGAGCGCTGCCATCGAGTACCACTGGAACGCGTAGGCGACGTGCTTCTGGACGTCGCCGCCCGGGCGTGGCCAGTCGCGAACGAGTCCGTCGTCGAAGTCGCCTTCGGACGTCCGCGGCGGCGTGAGCTCGCGCACGATCGGCGGTTGCACCGCGAGCCCCGACCAGCGTCGATATCGATCGAGATCGACGTTGAGCCAGATGCGGTCATCGGGCCCGGGCTCGGGCGTGCGGCCCAGCTCCAGCGTACGCGCCAACTCGAGCTGCGCGATGCCCTCGACCTGCACCTCGTCGTCGGGGGTCGGCACCCGCGGCACACGCCAGCGCTCGCGCGGATCGGAAGCGACCCAACCGCGAAGCACCAGCACGTGCGAATCGGAACCGGCGAGGCGCAGCGGCGAGAGCACATGAAAGCCGGCGACGCCCCGATGAGTCCGATTGTCGATGAAGACGTCGAATTTTGACACGAAGCGCCCGCGAACCCGAACGCGACGGCCGTCGAGCGCGTCGGCGTCGTTGCCGGAAGCGCTGACGTCGACCGGCGCATCGCGCTCGGCGGCGTCGTGCTGCGCCTGCAGCGCACGCTTCTCGTCGGCGCGCCGCACCTGCCAGTTGCCCAGCGAAAACGTCACGACGACGACGACGAGCGCCGCGATCGTCGGCGCCCACGCACGAAAACGCGCACGAACCGCCATCAGCTCATGCCGACGCGCAGCCCTGCTTCATCGATCCGACCCTCGCCGGCCCTAGAATCGAAGCCCGGCCCCCGGAGCCCCATTCCGTGAAATGGATCGTCGCCTTCGCCTTCTTGCTGATCATCGGAAGCCTGGCTTCCGCACTGTTCTTCCTCGTGCGTGACCGCGGCCGCACGCGCAACACGCTGCGGGCACTGGGCTTTCGCGTGGGTTTCTCGGTGGCGCTGTTCGCGTTCATCCTGTTCGCGCAGTATATGGGCTGGATCCACCCGACCGGCATCCCGGTCGGTCGCTGAGCTCCCGGCGCGCGAATCGCCGGTCGCTGTCTCTGTCGTTGCCGGTGCGGACGCGGGGCACGGCGGCGCGGGCGGCGATGGCGCGGCCCCGCTTCGCAGGGCTTGCCTCGCCTTCCTCGTCAGCGGCGGGAGGCCGGCAAACTCGGCCCCTGCCGGGCCTCAAACATGCCGGCCTCCTGATCGCCGCTTCCTTCGGAAGCGCTCGGCGCGCGAAGCGCGCTTCGTACCTCTGACTCGCGGCGGCATGTCTGAGCGGAGCGAGCGCAGCTCGCGCAGCGAGTTCCGCCGCGCGACCCCGGGAGGAGCAGCGCAGGGCGGGCGGCGCGTAGCGCCGACCGTCGCAGCAGGAGCCGGGCCGCGCGACCCTCGGCCCTCCGAGCGCCCCGCGCGGCCCTACGCCGCGCCCCAGCCCCAAGCGGGCGTAGGCGGCGTCCCCACAACCCGACGCCCCGCGGCCCGGGCGCGAACGAACCCCGCTACAACCAGTAGACGACGACGTAGAGCCCGAGCCAGACCACGTCCACAAAGTGCCAATACCACGCCGCCCCCTCGAACGCGAAGTGGTGCTCCGGCGTGAAATGCCCCTTGATCGTGCGAAACAGCACCGCGCTGAGCGCGATCGCCCCGACGCACACGTGAAACCCGTGGAACCCGGTCAGCAAAAAGAACGTCGAACCGAAGATGCCCGACGTCAGCTTCAGGTTCAGCTCTTCGTACGCATGCGCGTATTCGTAGACCTGGAAGCCGAGGAAGGTGAAGCCCAGCAGCACCGTGAGCGCCAGCCAGAAGATGGTCGATGCGCGGCGCGCCTCCTTCAGCGCGTGGTGCGCGATCGTCAGCGTCACGCCGGAGCTCAGCAGCAGCGCCGTGTTGATCGTCGGGATCGGCCATGGGCCGATCGTGTGGAACGGCTCGATCGTTCCGGCCGGCCCGGTGTTGGGCCACACCGCCTGGAAGTCGGGCCACAGCACCATCTTGTGGTCGAGGTCGCCCAGCCACGGCATCGAAATCGTGCGCGCGTAGAACAGCGCGCCGAAGAATGCGCCGAAGAACATCACCTCGGAGAAGATGAACCAGCTCATCGACCAGCGAAACGACACGTCGACCCGATCGCTGTACAGCCCGCGCTCGGATTCGCGCGCGACGGTGCCGAACCAGCCGACGAGCATGTAGATCATGATCGCCACGAAGATCCAGAACAGATACGGGCCGAAGGACGCGCCGTTGAACCAGCTCGCCAGCCCGAAGCCGAAGAAGATCAGCGCGAGCGCGCCCACCGCGGGCCATTTCGACGGATGGGGGATGAAGTAGTAAGGCGCCTGCGTATGCGCACCCGAAGCCATGTCCTGTCTCCCGTGAAGATCCGTTGTTCCCATCCGTCAGCCCGCAGCGAAGCGGGCGATCATGACCAGCGACCCGACGAACACGGCAGCGAGCAGCAGGCCGACCAGGATGACGTGCACCGGGTTCAGGTGAACGTCGCGATCGAAGGAGCGCCGCTTGCGTATGCCGAAGAACGCCCAGGCCACCGCCCGCAGGGCATCCGCAAAACTTCTCCTGCCTTCCGGGCCGTGCCCGCCGTCACCTCGACCGTCCCGCGGAATCGCGTCCCCTCCTGCACTACCCGTCAAACACCACCACCCGCAGTTGCGACTCCCGCCGTCTTGCCGCTCCGACCACCGACTTCGAAGAACGTGTACGACAACGTGATCGTGTTCACGTCCTTCGGCAGCTTCGGATCGATGACGAAGACGACCGGGAACTTCTTCTGCTCGTGCGCGCCGAGCGCCTGCTGCTCGAAGCAGAAGCACTCGAGCTTGCGGAAATACGGACCCGACTGCTGCGGCGCGTAGCTCGGCACGGCCTGCCCGACCGTTTCGACGTCGCGCGTGTTGACGAGGTCGTAGACCACGGTGACCAGCTCGCCGGGGTGCACCTCGAGCACGTTCACCTCGGGCTTGAAGCGCCAGGCGCCGCGGCCGTTCGCGTCGAACTCGACGACGACCTTGCGCGTGCGGTCCACCTGCGTGTTGCGCGCGAACGATGCCGCGCCGCGGTCGGCCTTCACGAGGTTGTTGATTCCGGTGACTTCGCAGAACGCGTCGTACAGCGGAATCAGCGCGAAGCCGAACGCGAACATCACGGCGCAGACGATGGCGAGGTTGCCCACCAATCGCAGGTTCGCACGGCCCGTGCGCGACGGCGCGCTGGCTCCGTCGGCAGGCAGCTGCCCGTGTTCCTCGTGCTGCTTCAGCTCAGCCTCCGTTCAGCCAACGATCGAGGATCACGCCGACGAACATCGCGATCGCGATCGACGCCAGGATCAACGCCGTGCGCAGGTTGCTGCGTCCGCTCACTTCAGCACCGGGGGCGTCTCGAAGGTATGGAAGGGCGCCGGGCTCGGCACCGTCCACTCGAGGCCGTGCGAGCCCTCCCAGACGCGGTCGGTCGCCTTCTCGCCGTGGCCGCGCAGGCACTTGATCGCCACCCACGGAAGGATCAGCTGCGCCAGCCCGAAGCCGAACGCGCCCACCGTGATGATCGCGTTGAAGTCGGCGAACTGCATCGGGTAGTCGGCGTAGCGGCGCGGCATGCCGGCCAGGCCGAGGAAGTGCATCGGGAAGAACGTGAGGTTGAAGAAGAGCATCGACAGCCAGAAGTGCCACTTGCCCAGCTTCTCGTCGTACATGCGGCCGGTCCACTTCGGCAGCCAGTAGTAGGCGCCGGCGAACATCGCGAACAGCGACCCGGCGACCAGCACGTAGTGGAAGTGCGCCACCACGTAGTACGTGTCGTGCAGCTGCAGGTCGAGCGGCGCGACGGCGACGATGACGCCGGTGAAGCCGCCGATGACGAACACGAAAATGAAGCCCACCGCCCACAGCATCGGCGTCTCGAAGGTCATCGACCCGCGCCACATCGTCGCCGTCCAGTTGAAGACCTTCACGCCGGTGGGCACCGCGATCAGCATCGTCGCGTACATGAAGAACAGCTGCCCGGTCACCGGCATGCCGGTGGTGAACATGTGGTGCGCCCAGACGATGCACGACAGGATCGCGATCGCCGCCATCGCGTAGACCATCGAGGCGTAGCCGAACAGCTTCTTGCGCGCGAAGGTGGGGATGACCTCGCTCACGATCCCGAACGCCGGCAGGATCATGATGTAGACCTCGGGGTGCCCGAAGAACCAGAACACGTGCTGGAACATCACCGGGTCGCCGCCGCCGGCCGCGTTGAAGAACGACGTTCCGAAGTGCCGGTCGAACAGCACCATCGTGACGGCGCCCGCCAGCACCGGCATCACCACCAGCAGCAGGTACGCGGTGATCAGCCAGCTCCAGCAGAACATCGGCATCTTCATCAGCGTCATGCCGGGGGCGCGCATGTTCAGGATGGTGGTGATGATGTTGATCGCCCCCATGATCGAGCTGGCGCCCAGGATGTGGATCGCGAAGATCGCGAGGTCCATTCCCGGGCCCATCTGCACCGACAGTGGCGCGTACATCGTCCAGCCCGCGGCGTTCGCGCCGCCCGGGACGAAGTAGGAACTGACCAGCAGCAGCGCTCCGACCGGCAGCAGCCAGAAGCTGAAGTTGTTCATCCGGGCGAAGGCCATGTCGGAGGCGCCGATCATCAGCGGCACCTGCCAGTTGGCGAAGCCGACGAACGCCGGCATGATCGCGCCGAAGATCATCATCAGCCCGTGCATCGTCGTGAGCTGATTGAAGAACTCCGGCTCGACGATCTGCAGGCCCGGCTCGAACAACTCGGTGCGCAGCAGCAGCGCGTTGACCCCGCCGACCAGGAACATCGTGAACGAGAACACGAGGTACATCGTCCCGATGTCCTTGTGATTCGTCGCGAACAGCCACCGCCGCCAGCCGTGCGGATGCTCGTGCGAGTGATCGTGTGCCGCGCCGCCGTGCTGACCGAGGACTGCACTCATTTCTTCGTACTCCTGACTCGCTTCGTTCCGTTCGACGCGTCGACCGTGTCGGCCCGCCGTGCCTTTCCTTCGTTGCCGTGCGCTGCGCCGGCGTGCGTCAATTGCGCGCCGAGGCGATCTCGGAGGGCTGAACGAGTCCGTCCTTCGCTTCGTTGCCCCAGGCGTGACGCGTGTACGTGATCACCGCCGCCAGGTCGGTGTTCGACAACTGCTTGAACGACGCCATCGCGGTGCCGGGCCGTCCGTGCAACACGACGTCGATCTGTCCGTGCGGGTCGCCGAGAACCACCTTGGAGCCCTCGAGCGCCGGGAAGGCGCCGGGGACGCCCTTGCCGTTGACCTGGTGGCACGCGACGCAGTTCGCCGCGAAGACTTCCTGGCCGCGCGCCTGCAGGTCGGCAACCTCCCAGACCTTGTTCGGATCCTCGGCCTTCGCGCGCATGCCGGCCTTCTTCTCCTCGACCCACTTCGCGTAGTCTTCCTGCGAGCGGACGTCGACGACGATCGGCATGAACGCGTGGTCCTTGCCGCACAACTCGGCACACTGCCCGCGATAGACGCCCACCTTCTCGGCGCGGAACCAGCTGTCGCGAACGAACCCGGGAATCGCGTCCTGCTTGACGCCGAAGGACGGCACCATCCATGCGTGGATGACGTCGTTGGCAGTGATCACGACGCGCACCTTCTTGTTCACCGGCACGACGAGCGGATTGTCGACTTCGAGCAGATACGCGTTGTTCGCCTCGCGCCGCTCCTTGGCGCCCGGGAACAGGCGATCGTCGATCTGGTCGCGCGGCGTCTTCAGCGTGGACAGGAACGAGATGCCCTCGCCTTCACCGTTCAGGTAGTCGTAGCCCCAGCGCCACTGGTAGCCGGTGGCCTTCACCGTGACGTCGGCGTTGGCCGTGTCCTTCTGCTCGACGACCATCTTGGTGGCCGGAACGGACAACGCGACGACGATCAGGAACGGGACGATCGTCCATGCGATCTCGATCGCGGTGCTCTCGTGGAAGTCGGCCGCACGGTGGCCCTTCGACTTGCGGTGATGGATGATCGACCAGATCATCACGCCGAACACCAGGACGAAGATCGCCACGCAGACCCACATCACGTACCAGTGGATCCAGTGCAGATCGGCCGCGATCGCGGTGACCGGATCCTGCAGGTTCAGGCCCCAGCGTTTCGGTCCGCCAGGCAGGTCTTCGATCGCAAAGGCAACCGACGACCAGGCGCCCAAGCAGCCCGAGGCCAGAATGCCTGCGGCACGTTCGAGTCTCATCCGTACGCTCCGTCTCCCGATCTTCGTTCTTCACCCGCCGCTTCGAGCCCACTGCCCGGCGCCGAGCGCCCCCCTCAACTGCTGGACCAGCACTGCCTTGCGATCATCCGGCACGTACCGGCCGACCGCGATCGTCTCGCCGCCCGCCACGAGCCGGATCGGTTCGCGCGCGTGCTCGTCGTACTCGACGCGGACCGGGCGGCCGCCGTGCTCGAAGCGGTCGATGCGCAAGCCGATGCCGCACTCGACCACCAGCCGGTCGCCGGTCGCCTCGATCCGCTCGTAATCGGCCGCGTGACGCGCGTAGACCATGAAGGCCACGGCCACCGCGATCGCTTCGACGATTGCGAACGGAATCACGATCCAGGCCCCGCCCGCGGCACATACCGCTGCGATCGCCAGTGCGGCGACCACGACGGTGACGAACCACGCAGCGAGTTGCCAGGGGCGCAATGCGCAGTTGCGCTTGAGCAACCATTGGTGTCGACCGGAGTCGACGATGTAGGACCAGCGGTAACCCATGCGCCGTTTCCTTAATCAGGATCATGGCGCCCCTTGGCGGCCCGCATTATAGGAGTCAGTCCGCAGGCCGGCAAATCATCCTGCGTCGACATCCCGGCGACGCGGCTGGAATTCGATCGATGCGAGGCCGTCGCTGCGGCGCTTGCGCTGCGGGCACCACGCATGGCCGAAGACGATCTCGACCGTGCAGCGGATCAGGCCGTCGCTGCCGCGCAACGACTCGATCGCGTGCAGCCATTCGTCGCGCGAACGACGCCCGAGCAGGCCGCGGAAACGGTTGCGCAGCGCGTTTCCACCGAGCGCATGCGCGTCGTCGAGCAGGGCCTGCGGCGTCTTCCACGACAGCGTGACCCGCTGCATGTCCATCACCGGTTCGGAGAAGCCCGATTCCATCAGCGCATCGCCGATGTCGTGCATGTCGTGAAACGACATCGTGCGCGCACCGAGCGCGCGCAACTCCATGAAGGTGTCGACGCCGAAGAACGAGAAATCGAGCAGCGCGCCGGGTCGCATCACGCGATACCACTCGTCGATCGCGTTCTGCGGCGATTCGAACCAGTGCAACGCGAGATTCGACCAGACGAGATCGACGCTGCCGTTCGCCAGCGGCAGCGCGTGTGCGTCGCCGGCAACCAGCCCCGCGAGCGGACTCGAATCGGCGCGCAGCATGCGGGCGAAGAACCCGCGCGACGGCGCCGCCAGCGATTCGCTCGCACGGCGAACCGCAGCGAACGACGAATCGACGCCGATCAACGCAGCCTCGGGATACTGGCGCTTCAATGCGAGCAACCCCTCGCCGCGACCGCAGCCGACATCGACGATGCGCTTCGGCGCGAGCCGCACGAGCGGCAGGCGCTCGAGCATCCGCGATTCGACCTCGCGCAACAGGAAGTCGGCGCGCGGCGCATGCCGCGCGCGGCGCGAGAACTGCTGTCGTACCGCCGCCGGGTCTATGTCGGGTGGGCTAAGCATCGAACCCAGTATAGGCGTCGGTCGGTTTCAATGGGCGCATTCCGGCTTCGATGCAGGTCTCTTCGATGCGCGCGTTGCACGCCCTGTCCCGCCGCTTCGTGGCGCTCGCCGACGCCTGCCTGCCGGCTACCTGCGTCGTCTGCGCCGGGGACGAGCCCACGGGGCTGTGCGCGGCCTGCGAGAACGACCTGCCGGGCTCGCGCGCGCGTCGCTGCGTCCGTTGCGGAATGCTCGTCGATGCGCACGTGGACGCGGGTGTCGAACACGACGCGGGCATCCAGTGCGGCGCGTGCGTCGCGGCGCCGCCGGCCTGCGCACGCACGGTCGTGCTCGCCGACTACGCGGCGCCGCTGGACCGCGTCGTGCATGCGCTGAAGTTCGGCCGCGACGCGTCGATCGCACGCCCGCTGGGCAGGCGACTCGCCTGCCGCGCCGACGCAGCGATCGATTCGCTGCCCATCCGCCTGGTTCAGACGCTGGTCGTCACGGCCGTTCCGCTGGCGACGCGGCGCCTGGCTGCGCGCGGCTTCAACCAATCGCTCGAGATTGCACGCACGTTCGCGAGCGTCCGCTCGCTTCCGCTCGAGCACCGGCTGCTCGCGCGGCGGCGCGATAGCGCGCCCGCGTCCACGCTGCATGCGCGGGAACGGCGCGCGGCGCTGCGCGGCGCGTTCGATGCGCCGCTGCGACTCGACGGCCGCGCCGTGATCGTCGTCGACGACGTGATGACGACCGGTGCGACACTCGAGGCAGCCGCCGAGGCGCTGTTGGGCGCGGGTGCGGCTACCGTGATCAACTGCGTCGTCGCCCGCACGCCCGATCGATGATCCACATCGTCCTGGTCCACCCCGAGATCGCGCCGAACACAGGCAACGTGATCCGCCTTTGCGCGAACGTCGGGGCAACACTGCACCTGGTCGAGCCGCTCGGGTTCGCGCTCGATTCGGCAAAGCTGCGTCGCGCGGGACTCGACTATCGCGAACACGCGACGATGCGCGTGCACCGCTCGTGGACCGCCTTCATCGAGCAGACGCAGCCGGCACGGTCGTTCGCTTTCACCACGTACGGGCGACAATCGCCGTACGAAACGCGCTTCGCGCGCGACGATTTCCTGGTATTCGGCAGCGAATCGAGCGGGCTGCCGCCGGAGATCCTCGACGGCTTCGCGCCCGAGCGCCGGCTTCGACTGCCGATGCGCCCGGACAACCGCAGCCTCAATCTGTCGAACGCGGTGGCGGTGGCCGCATTCGAGGCGTGGCGGCAGTTCGGCTTCGAAGGCGCGCGCTGAGAGGTGCAGCGCGCCGGAGCGTGCTCACTCCGATTCGGCCTTCGGTTCGCGCGACAGCAGCGAGACGACCGCCTCGCGCGGGCCGAGCGCGCCGCGCAGGACCGCGTTCACCGCCTCGACGATCGGCATCGCAACGCCGCGCTCGACGGCGAGCGAGTCGGCCGCTGCCGCGCAGGCAACTCCCTCGGCGACGTGGCCGAGCCGCGCGACGATTTCCTGAAGCGGCTCGCCCGACGCCAGTGCAAGGCCGACGCGCCGATTGCGCGACAGGTCGCCGGTGCAGGTGAGCACGAGATCGCCGAGCCCGGTGAGCCCCATGAAGGTTTCGGGACGCGCGCCCAGCGCCGCGCCCAGCCGCGCGATCTCGGCCAGGCCGCGCGTGATCAGCGCCGCCCGCGCGTTCTGTCCGAGCGCCAGGCCATCGCAGATACCGGCGGCGATCGCCATCACGTTCTTCAGCGCGCCGCCGAGCTCGACGCCGACCACGTCGTCGCTTCGATAGATGCGGGCAGCGCCGTGGTGGAAAGCCTGCACGGCCGCCGCCTGCAACGCAGCGTCGTGCGAGGCGACGGTCAGCGCCACCGGCAGTCCGGCAGCCACCTCCTGCGCGAAACTGGGCCCGGACAGCACGCCGCCCGGCGCCGATCGCAGCGCCTGCGCCGCCACCGCGTGGGGCAGCAGTCCGCTATCGGCCTCCAGCCCCTTGCACAGCCAGACCACGCCGACGCAGCCGGCGCCCAGCCGCGCGTCCAGCGCAGTGAGCGTCGGACGCAGGCCGGCGACCGAAGTGGCGACCACGGCGAGCGACGGGCCGTCCTCGCCCAGCCAGCGGCAGGCGGCGTCGAGATCGTGTTCGGCGCCGATGCGCTCGTCCAGAGGGAAACCCGGCAGGTAGCGCTCGTTGCGACGCTCACGTCGGATCGCCTGCACGAGGGCCGGATCGCGCGCCCACAGCAGCACGTCGTTGGACGACGCCGCGTGGCAGGCGAGCGCGGTTCCCCAGGCCCCGGCGCCGAAGACGGCGATGCGCACGGCTCGCTCCTAGCGGCCCCAGACCTCGGCCGCCTCGGCATAACCTGCCGCCGTGCCGGGATACCGCACGTGCACCCACCCCGCCGGCGCCTCGTCGTCGACCACCTCGAGCAGCACGCCGCGCTCGACCTGCACGAGCAACTCGCCGCTGCGCTGCGGCGAGCGCCGCACCGCGGCCAGCGTGTTTGCGATGACGTGACGGGCGGCGCCGAGCTCGCCGCGCTCGATCCACAGGACGTCGCCCGACAGATCTCGCACCTTCACCCAGCCCGGCACCGACGAAACGAGCTCGAGCGGCGTGCCGCGCGGCACGAGGAACAGCTTGCGCGCGTGCTCCGAGGGGCCGTCGTACAGCACGCCGGCGGGGCTGGTCACCTCACGGAACTCGGCCGCACGCGCCCAGCCCGGCGAAACCGCCTGCGCGAGGACGATCGCAACGAAGGCGGCGAGCCCCACGACGACGGCGTTGCGTCGCCGACGAAGGTCGGCACGCCGTGCCGGGCCCAGCCGACGCGCGGTCATCGGCATTCAGTGCGCGGCGCCGCCGGATCCGTTGCCCGTGCCGGGGCCGCCGCTGCCCGCCGCAGGCGCCGCCTGCGCCTGTTCGGCCTTCATCTGCTGCAGCCGCTGCTGGTAGAGCCCCTCGAAATTGATCTCGGCCAGGTGGATCGGCGGGAAGCCGGTGCGCTGCACGGTGTCGGCGACGTTCGAGCGCAGGTACGGATAGACGATGTTCGGGCAGACCACGTTGATCAGCAGCGGCATCTGCTCTTCGGGCACGTTGCGGATCTCGAAGATGCCGCCCTGCTTGGCCTCGATCAGGAACGCCACCTTCTCGGCCACCTTGGTGGTGATCGTGATCGTCACCGTCGATTCGAAGATGCCGTCGGCGATCTTCTCGCTGCCGACGTCCATCTGGATCTCGACGCTCGGCTGCTGCGTCTCGAGGAAGATGCGCGGCGCATGCGGAATCTCGACCGAGAGATCCTTCAGGTACACGCGCTGGATGGCGAAGACGGGGGCTTGCGCCGTTTCGGTCATGGGTGGTCCTTTGGGGGCCGGCATGCCGCCGACCGGGTGGAAAAGCGAAGCGAAGCGCGGCGCGGACCGCGCTTCAGCCCTGCAGCATCGGAACGAGCTTGCCGGCGCGGTCGAGCGCGGCAAGGTCGTCGTAGCCGCCGACGTGCTGTTCGCCGATGAAGATCTGCGGCACGGTTCGCCGGCCGGTGCGTTCGATCATCGCGTCGCGCTGGGCGGGATCCTGGTCGATGCGCACCTTCTCGATGTCCTCGACGCCGCGCGCCCGCAGCAACTGCTCGGCCCGCTGGCAATACGGGCAGACGGCGGTGCTGTACATGACGACCCTGGCGCTCATCGAAATCTCCCTCCGCGCGGCGACGCGCGCAACACTACTTGACGACCGGCAGCCCTGCCTGGCGCCAGCCCTCGAGCCCGCCGGACAGGTTGAATACGTCCGTTCGACCCGCCTTGCGCAGCACGCCGGCCGCCCGGGAAGACGTGACTCCCGATGTGCAACAGACCAGGACGGGCTTGTTCGCCGGCAATTCGCCGGCGCGCTTGTCCAGTTCGCCGAGCGGGATGTTGCGCGCGTTCGGCAGATGCCCCGCGGCGAATTCGGCCGGCGTGCGCACGTCGAGCACGACGGCGCCGGAATCGTTGATCAGCCGAGTTGCCCGCAGGGTGTCGAGCGACGCCCCGCCCGAAGCGCCGCGCGTGAGCAGCGGCCACAGCAGCATCGCGCCGGAGACGATCGCGATCAGGATGAGGACGATGTTGTCGAGAACGAAATCCACGAAAGATCCGGCGTCGCGGCGACCCGCAAACGGCGGATTATAGAATAGCGGTCTTCCCTGGCCGCCCCGACCTCGCGCCATGACCCACCGGATCGTCTTCCTTCGCCACGGCGAGAGCCAGTGGAACCTCGAGAACCGCTTCACCGGCTGGACCGACGTCGACCTGACCGACACGGGGCGCGAGGAGGCACGCCGCGCCGGCGAACTGCTGAAGGCCGAAGGCTTCGATTTCGACCTCGCCTTCACGTCGGTGCTGCGCCGGGCGATCCGCACGCTTTGGATCGTCCTCGATGAGATGGATCGCATGTGGATCCCGGTGGTGCCCGACTGGCGGCTCAACGAGCGGCACTACGGCGCCCTGCAGGGGCTCGACAAGGCCGAGACGGCCGCCCGCTTCGGCAACGAGCAGGTGCTCGTCTGGCGCCGGGCCTACGCGATTGCGCCCGATCCGCTGCCCGATGGCGACCCTCGGCTGGCGCAAAGCGACCCGCGCTATGCGTCGCTGCGCCCGGACCAGGTTCCCCGCACCGAGTGCCTGCGCGATACCGTCGCACGCGTGGTGCCGTACTGGAACGAGGCGATCGCCCCGGCGGTGCGCAACGGCCGCAACGTGCTGGTCGTCGCCCACGGCAACTCGCTGCGGGCCCTCGTGAAATACCTGGACGGGATCAGCGACGAGGAGATCGTCAAGCTGAACATCCCCACCGGCCGCCCGCTCGTCTACGAACTCGACGATGCGCTGCGCCCGATCGGCCGCCGCTACCTGGGCGATGCCGCCGAGATCGAAGCGGCGATGGCCGCCGTCGCCGCCCAGGGCAAGGCGCGCTGACCGGAAGCGTTTTCCCGAGGAAGATTCCGCCGAAAAAATCGCCTGCTGCGAGACGGCTGCGGTTTATACTCGTTCGCGCTCGCAGACGGCGTCTTTTCGTGGCGTGTTTCTTGCGCCGGCCGCTCTGCCCGAAGGGAATCCAATGAAGGGTACGTTCAAGCCTCTCGGCCTTCTGTCGGCCGGCGCCATCGCCGGCGTGCTGATCAGCCTCGGGCTGACGGCCGTCGCGCAGCGTGAGCCTGTCACGGCGCTGCCGCTCGACGAGTTGCGCCAGTTCACCGATGTGTTCGGCGCGATCAAGGCCAATTACGTCGAGTCGGTCGAAGACAAGCGGCTCATCACCGAGGCGATCGGCGGCATGCTGTCGGGTCTCGACCCGCATTCCGCGTACCTCGACGCCGAGGCGTTCAAGGAACTGCAGGTCGGCACGCAGGGCGAGTTCGGCGGGCTTGGCATCGAGGTCGGCACCGAAGACGGCTTCGTCAAGGTCGTGTCGCCCATCGAGGACACGCCTGCGGCACGCGCCGGCGTCAAGGCGGGCGACCTGATCGTGCGCATCGACGACAAGCCCACGAAAGGCTTGTCGCTGAACGACGCGGTGAAGCTGATGCGCGGCAAGCCGCAGACGACGATCACGCTGACGCTGTCGCGCAAGGGCGAGAACCAGCCGCTGATCGTCCCCATCGTGCGCGACGTCATCCGCGTGCAATCGGTGAAGTCCAAGGAACTCGACAACGGTGTCGGCTACGTCCGCGTCACGCAGTTCCAGGAGCACACGGTCGAGAACCTCGTGAAGGCGCTCGACACGCTGTCGTCGAAGAACGCGCTGAAGGGCATCGTGCTCGACCTGCGCAACGACCCGGGCGGCCTGCTGCACGGCGCCGTCGGCGTGTCGGCCGCGTTCCTGCCGCCGAAGTCCACCGTCGTCACCACCGACGGACGCACCGAGGACGCGCGTCGCAAGTACATCGCCAGCCCCGAGGACTACCTTCGCGGGATGCGCGAGGACGTCGTCGCCAAGGTGCCTGCCGCCGCGAAAACGGCGCCGATGGTCGTGCTGGTGAACGCCGGCTCGGCGTCGGCCTCCGAAATCGTCGCCGGCGCGCTGCAGGACCACAAGCGCGCGGTCGTGCTGGGCACGCAGACCTTCGGCAAGGGCTCGGTCCAGTCGATCCTGCCGCTGTCGAGCACCACGGCCATCAAGCTCACCACGGCGCGTTACTACACGCCGAACGGGCGCTCGATCCAGGCCAAGGGCATCACCCCCGACTACGTCGTCGAGGAGACGCCCGACGGCGACCTGAACGCCTTCCGGCTGCGCGAGGCCGACCTGAACCGGCACCTCACCAACGACAAGGACACCGAGGTCCGCTCGGCGATCCCCAACCCGGCGGAGTTCGCCGAGCAGAAGGATCGCAAGCCGATCGAGTACGGCTCGAACGACGACTACCAGCTGCAGCAGGCGCTCACCTTCCTGAAGGGCGGCGAGGTCGTGGTCGCCCGCAAGGAAGACGTCGCGGCGGCGCCGGCGCAGAAGGAGCCGGCACGCTGAGCGCGCCGCCGGCCGCCGGCTCGCTATCATCGAAGGCCGCGCATCGCGCGGCCTTTTTCTTTCGATGAACGACGAACAACTGCTTCGCTACAGCCGGCACATCCTGCTCGACGAGATCGGCATCGAGGCGCAGCAGCGGCTGCTCGATGCCACGGCGCTCGTCGTGGGTGCCGGCGGCCTGGGCTCGCCGGCAGGGCTGTATCTCGCCGCTGCGGGCATCGGACGCATCGTGCTCGTCGACGACGACGCGGTAGACCTCACCAACCTGCAGCGGCAGATCCTGCATCGGCAGGATCGCGTGGGCGAGCCGAAGGCGCAGTCAGGCCGGCGCACGATGCTCGAACTGAACCCCGGAATCGACGTCGAGCCGATCGTGCAGCGGCTCGACGACGCCGCGCTCGACGCGCTCGCGGCGCGCGCCGACGTGGTGCTCGACTGCTGCGACAACTTCCCCACCCGGCAGGCGATCAACCGCGCCTGCGTCGCGCACGCGGTGCCGCTCGTTTCGGGCGCAGCGATCCGCTTCGACGGGCAGGTCGCGGTCTACGACACGCGGCGCGACGATTCGCCGTGCTACCACTGCCTGTTCCCCGAGGGCGAGGAAGTCGAGCCGGTGCTGTGCGCGACGATGGGCGTGTTCGCGCCGCTCACCGGAATCGTCGGCACGATGCAGGCGGCCGAGGCGCTGAAGCTGGTCGGCGGATTCGGCGAGCCGGCGGTGGGACGGCTGCTGATGATCGATGCACTGACGATGCAGTGGCACGAGGTGCGCGTTCCGCGCGATCCCTCGTGCAGCGTCTGCGGCGAGCGCCAGCGCACGGCGCGCAGCGCTTCGCCAGCAGCCTCGACCGCTTCGCCGGCAGCCTCGACCGCTTCGCCAGACATCGGACCGAAGGCCTAGGGGCCCCGCCGCACGGGAATCGCCTCTGCGCCGGTACACTCGGCCAGGCGATGCACACCGACTCTTCCCTCCTCGACGCCACGCAGGCGCGCGATCCGCGTGCCGTGCTGCGCGACGTGTTCGGCTACGACGCGTTCCGCGGCCACCAGGCGGCCATCGTCGATCACGTCGTCGCCGGCGGCGATGCGCTGGTGCTGATGCCCACCGGCGCCGGCAAGTCGCTTTGCTACCAGATTCCGGCGCTCGTGCGCGACGGCACCGGCGTCGTCGTCTCGCCGCTGATCGCGCTGATGCACGACCAGGTGGAAGCGCTGCGCGAGCTCGGCGTGCGGGCGGCATTCCTGAATTCGTCGCTCGGCGCGCGCGAAGCCGCCGCGGTCGAACGTGCGCTCGTCGCCGGCGAACTCGACCTGCTCTACGTGGCGCCCGAACGACTGCTCACGCCCCGCTGCCTCGAGCTGCTCGATCGTTCGCGCATCGCGCTGTTCGCGATCGACGAGGCGCACTGCGTATCGCAGTGGGGCCACGATTTTCGCCCGGAGTACCTGCAGCTGGCCGTGCTGCACGAGCGCTTCCCTCACATTCCGCGCATCGCGCTCACCGCCACCGCCGACGCGCTCACGCGCGCCGAGATCGCCGAACGGCTTTCCCTCGGCGCCGCACGCAGCTTCGTCTCGAGCTTCGACCGCCCGAACATCCGCTATCGCATCGTGGAGAAAGGCGACGCGCGCCGCCAGCTGCTCGCCTTCCTCGCCGGACACGAGGGCGAAGCCGGCATCGTCTACTGCGCCACGCGCGCAAAAGTGGACGACACCGTGCAGTGGCTGGTCGAACACGGCGTCGATGCGCTCGCCTATCACGCCGGCATGGACGCAGCGGCGCGCAGCGCGAACCAGATGCGCTTCCTCCGCGACGACGGGGTCGTCATGGTCGCGACGATCGCCTTCGGCATGGGGATCGACAAGCCCGACGTGCGTTTCGTCGCGCATCTCGACATGCCGCGCAGCATCGAGGGCTACTACCAGGAAACCGGTCGCGCCGGTCGCGACGGCGAGCCGGCCGAAGCGTGGATGGCCTACGGGCTGGCCGACGTCGTCCAGCAGCGCCGCTTCATCGACCAGTCGGAGGCCGGCGACGCGTACAAGCGCGTGGCCACCGGCAAGCTCGACGCGATGCTCGCGCTGGCCGAGACGATCGGCTGCCGGCGCGTGCAGCTGCTCGGCTACTTCGGCGAGGCGAGCACGGCGTGCGGCAACTGCGACAACTGCGTCGAGCCGCCACAGCCCTGGGACGCGACCGACGCGGCGCGCAAGCTGCTGTCGTGCATCTACCGCGTGCGCCAGGCGAGCGGCTTCGGCTTCGGCGCCCAGCACATCGTGTCGATCCTGCGCGGGCAGGCCACGCCCCGCGTCGTGCAGCATCGTCACGATGCGCTGAGCACCTTCGGCATCGGCGCCGACCTGGACGAAGCGGCATGGCGCGCGGTGCTGCGCCAGCTGATCGCGCAGGGACTGGTGTCGGTGGACCACGCCCGACACCAGGTGCTGGTGCTCACCGAGACGAGCCGCGCGCTGCTGCGCGGCGAGCGCACGCTGCAGATGCGCAGGCCGCAGCCCCCGGATCGCGCGCGCGCGCGACGCACGAGGCGCGGCGCGAACGGTTCGGCGGGCGAGGACGCCGCACACGGCGCATCCGGGCAGCGAACCGGCCTCGATGCGGCGGACGAAGCGCTGTTCGAGCGGCTGCGCGAATGGCGCCGGTCGCTGGCCGCCGAGCGCGGCATGCCGCCCTACGTGATCTTCCACGACGCGACGCTGCGCGAGATCGCGCGCGCGCGTCCGCATTCGCCGCAGGCGTTGGCGCAGATCGGCGGCGTCGGCGCGCGCAAGCTCGAGGCGTATGCCGCGGCGATCGTCGCGCTGGTCGGCGGTGACCCGCCCGACGATCCATAGGCCGGGAGACACCGATGCGAAGCGATCGACGACGATGGGTCCTGGCGGCGGCGTCGATCCCGTTGCTGCAGACCCGCGGCGCGCGCGCACAGGCCGCCGCGGTCGTGCCACAGGCGCTGCCGGTCGAACGGATCGCCGCCGAACGACTCGGCGGAGGCGCAGATCCGCTGCCGCTGCGCAAGCCCGTCCCCTCCACCGGAGAACAGCTGCCCGTCGTCGGGCTCGGCACGGCGCGGCGCTACGACGACGCTTCGCCGGTGCTGCGCGAAACGCTCGAGCGTTTCGCCGCAGCCGGCGGGCGCGTGATCGACACCGCGCCGTCGTACGGGAGCGCCGAAGCGGCGGTCGGCGAGCTCGTGGAGGGCACCGGTCTGCGCGAACGGCTGTTCGTCGCGACGAAGGTCGGCGCCAACGGGCGCGAGGCCGGCCGCGCGCAGATCGAGGAGTCGTTTCGCCGGCTGCGCACGCAGCGCATCGATCTCGTCGCCGTTCACAACCTGCGCGACGTCGACACGCAGCTGGCGACATTGCGCGAGCTGAAGGACGAAGGTCGCATCCGCTACGTCGGCATCACCACTTCGTTCGACTCGCAGTACGCCGATTTCGAACGGGTCATGCGGCGCGAGGCGCTCGACTTCATCCAGGTCGACTACGCGCTGGACAACCGTGGCGCCGCCGAGCGGCTCCTGCCGCTGGCGCTCGAGCGCGGCATGGCGTCGATGATCAACCTTCCTTTCGGCCGCGGCCGGCTGTTCCGCGCCGTGCAGGGCAAGGCGCTGCCCGAATGGGCCGCCGACATCGGCTGCACCAGCTGGGCACAGCTCTTCCTCAAGTACATCGTCTCGCACGAAGCGGTCGTCTGCGCGATCCCCGGCACGGCAACGCCCGAGCACGCTGTGGACAACGCCGCGGCGGCGCGCGGCCCGATGCCCGACGCTGCCGAGCGTCGGCGCATGGAACGCTTCGTCGATGCGCTGTGAGCACGACAGCGGCGGGTGACGGCCGGGCGCGAACGCGTGTCGACCGACGACGATCGCCCGCGCTCGGCTGACGACGAGCGCCCGCGCTCGACTGACAACGAGCGCCAGCGCTCGGGCGGCGCCCTCGCTCGACTCGCCGACGTGCGGCCCGGCGAGCGGGCGCCGCTCGCGTGGTCGCTGCTGCTCGTCTTCTCGCTGCTCGCGTCGTACTACGTGATCCGCCCGATCCGCGACGAGATGGGCGTGCTCGGCGGCGTCGAAAATCTGCAGTGGCTGTTCACCGCGACGCTGGTCGCGATGCTCGCGCTCAATCCTGCCTTTTCCGCGCTCGTGCGCCGCATGCCGCGCGAGCGCTTCCTGCCGGCGGCGTACCTGTTCTTCGCCGCCAATCTCGTCGCCTTCGCCGTCGTGCTCGAAGCGGCGCCGGCATCGCTCGAACCGTGGATCGGCCGCGTCTTCTTCGTCTGGACGTCGGTCTTCAACCTGTTCGTCGTGTCGCTGTTCTGGGCGTTGATGGTCGACGTGTTCGACAGCGAACAGGGCAAGCGCCTGTTCGGACTGCTCGCCGCGGGCGCGACGGTCGGTGCAATCGCCGGATCGTCGTCGACGGCGTCGCTGGTCGGCACGCTCGGCGCGACCCGCCTGATGCTCACGTCGGCGGCGCTGCTGCTCGTGGCCTGCATCTGCGTGCTCGCCGTCGCCAGGGGCGCGCGCGCAACCCGCGACACCGCAGGCGACGCCGCACGAAACGAGGCGCCGATCGGAGGCAGCGCATGGGCCGGGCTGACCCGCGTCGCGCGTTCTCCGTACCTGCTCGCCATCTGCGGCTACATGCTGCTGTTCTCGATCACGTCCACGCTGCTCTACTTCCTGCAGGCGGAGATCGTCGCGCAGCAGTTCCACGATCGCGCGGCGCGCACGCGCTTCTTCGCCTCGGTCGACCTGGCCGTGAACATCTCGACGCTGCTCGTGCAATTGCTCGTCACCGGGCGCGTGCTGCATCGCTTCGGCGTGGCGCGCACGGCGTCGATCCTGCCGGCATTGTCGGTCGTCGGCTTCGGCGCGCTCGCGCTCGCGCCGACCGTCACCGTGCTGGTCGCCGCTCAACTCGGGCGACGGGTGCTGAACTTCGGCCTCGCGCGACCGACGCGCGAGCTGCTCTTCACCGTGCTGTCGCGCGAGGACAAGTACAAGGCGAAGAACGCGATCGACACCGTCGTCTATCGCGCCGGCGACCAGGTCGGCAGCTGGTCGTACGCCGCGCTCGCCTGGGCCGGGCTGGGCATCACCGGCATCGCGCTGGTGGCGCTGCCGTTGTCCGTCGCCTGGCTTGCCGTGAGCTGGTGGGTCGGGCGCCGCCAGGAGAGCCTGGCGGCATCCGCCCCGATGTCAGCGGCCGCGCTGGGTGGCGCGTCCGCGCGCCGCGCCGACGCCGCGTGAGGCGGGCGCGCCGTGCGGGCCGCGCGGCTGGACCGAAGCCCCACCCCGCGATTGCGACGCAGGGCCGCCGCGCGACTGCCCCGATCCGGCGTTGCGCGGTTGCCCCCACGACGAAGCTCGCGGCTGCGCCGACGCGCTGCCGCGCGGCACGCTCGACGAACGGCGCGGACCGCCGCGCGGCTGGCGCGGCGGTCGATCGTCGACCTCCGGCTCGTTGCGCGCGTTCGGATCGAGCGCGAAACCGGGGATGGTCTCGCGCGTGATCTCGCGCCGTAGCAGCCGCTCGATGTCGCGCAGCAACCCGCTCTCGTCGGGCGAGACGAGCGACACCGCCTCGCCTTCGGCGCCGGCACGACCGGTGCGGCCGATCCGGTGCACGTAATCCTCGGCCACGTTCGGCAGGTCGAAGTTCACCACGTGCGGCAGTTCGACGATGTCGAGCCCGCGCGCGGCGATGTCGGTGGCCACCAGCGCCTGCAGCGTGCCGGCCTTGAACTCGGCGAGCGCGCGCGTACGCGCGTTCTGGCTCTTGTTGCCGTGGATCGCCAGCGCCGGGATGCCGTCCTTCTCCAGCTGTTCGGCCAGCCGGTTCGCGCCGTGCTTGGTGCGCGTGAAGACGAGCACCTGGAACCAGTTGTGTTCGCGGATCAGGTGCGACAGCAACTCGCGTTTTCGTGCGCGATCCACCGGCAGGACGCGCTGCGCGACGCTCTCGGCCGGCGCATTACGCCGGGCGACCTCGATCATCGCCGGCCGGTCGAGCAGCGTGTCGGCGAGCGCGCGGATCTCGTCGGAGAACGTCGCCGAGAACAGCAGGTTCTGACGTCGCTGCGGCAGCAGCTTCAGCACGCGACGAATGTCGTGGATGAAACCCATGTCGAGCATTCGATCGGCTTCGTCGAGCACGAGCACCTCGACCTTCGACAGGTCGACGGCGCGCTGCCCGGCGAGGTCGAGCAGACGCCCGGGCGTGGCAACGAGGATGTCGACGCCGCGGCGCAGGCGATCAGCCTGCGGGTTGATGTTCACGCCGCCGAACACGACGGTCGACGCGATCGGCGTGTGCTTCGCGTAGGCGACCACGCTCTGCTCGACCTGCGCGGCGAGCTCGCGCGTGGGCGTCAGGATCAGCGCACGGATCGGCCGTGCGCCGCGCGCGGCGGCCGGGGCCGGTGCCGACAGCAGCCGCTGCAGGATCGGCAGCACGAAGCCGGCGGTCTTGCCGGTGCCGGTCTGCGCGCCGGCGAGCAGGTCGCCGCCGGCGAGAACGGCGGGGATCGCCTTCGCCTGGATCGGCGTGGGCGCGTCGTATCCGAGCTCGGAGACAGCGCGAACGAGGGCTTCGGACAAGCCCAGTGAAGAAAAGGACATGGAACTCCAGCGACATCGGCCTGGTCGGCACGAGGCGCGGATTGCGCATCGGCTTTGCGACGCCAGTCGCGGGCAGACGAATCGGGGGTAAGGCTTCGAACCGGCGGATGCCGGGAAGATGCGGCGCAGAGACTGGCGACGGCGCCGGCGAGGCGGCAACTGAAGAATCGTGCCGCAACGGACGCGATGATAGCGCAAGCCGGGCGCAAGCACCACGCACCGGCCGGCAGCCTGCGTTCAGCCGACGTCGACGAACCGGCGGATCAGCGCGAAGACGACCAGCGCCATGCCGAGAATCAGCCCGAAGAAGATGATCGAGCGCTGCTCGAAAGTGCGCCCGGCGCGTCGCTCCATTGCGACGAGAATGCGGTCGGCGAGCACATAGAGCGCGATGCCGACCAGCGCGAGCCAGACGATGTCCACGTTGCCTCGCCCGCGCCTACGCGATCAGGAACATCGCCTGCTGCTCGAAGAGTTCGCCGGGCGCACGCCGGAAACCGCTCTTCGCGTAGCGCAACCAGCGCCCGAGCACATAGGCGAGCGCGATTCCCGCGCGCGCCGCTACGTCGGTGTCCTGCGGCAACTGCCCCTGCGCGACGCTGGCGCGGAAGGCCTGCTTCAGCGACGCTTCGAGACGATCGATCAGCTGGTTGATGCGGTCCTGCAACCGACCGTCCTCCGTGACCAGCGCGTCGCCGATCAGCACGCGCGTCATTCCGGGGTTCTTCTCGGCGAACGACAGCAGCATCGCGACGATGTCGCGCAACTGGCGCATGCCGTCTTCGGCGTGCTGCGTAGTGATCTGGTTGACGAGGCCGAAGATCGTGGATTCGATGAACTCGATCAGGCCTTCGAACATCTGCGCCTTGCTGGCGAAGTGCCGGTACAGCGCCGCCTCCGAGACCTGCAAGCGGCCGGCAAGCGCCGCGGTAGTGACGCGATCGCCGCCCGGCTCCTGGAGCATCGCCGCGAGCGTCTGCAGGATCTGCAGACGTCGTTCCCCCCGTTTCGGTCGCACCTGTTTCGGCGCGACCGTCGTCGAATCGTTCATGTCGGTCGATGCGCGACGCCGGCGTCAGGCTTCGCCCCGGCGTACCTTGCGCGGCAGATAAGCGACCGATTGTACTTGAAGGCCGATGCGCCGAGACGACCCGACGCGCAGGCGGTTGACGCCGTGGCGCGAGCGGCGGGTCGTGCCGGTGACGAGTATCGTTTGCATGCCGATCGACCGCGCCGCGGCGAGATTCGCCGGCGTGTCCTCGACGAGAACGCAACGTGACGCCGTCACGCCCAGCCGCGCGACGAGCCGGCGCAGCATCGGGCGCGAAGGCTTCGGCTGGAAGCGACCGGCGAAGTGCATCGACTCGATCGAGACGATCGATTCGACGCAGCCGGCGATGCCCAGTGCACGCACGACGCGCATCGCGTAGTCGAGCGGCGCGTTGGTGACCACGATGCGCCGCCCCGGCAACCGCCGCAACGCCTGCTCGAGCCGGCGATCGCGCCGCACGATGCGCTCGAGATCGGGGAACGCGTGCGTCTCGCGCAGGAAGCGGTGCGCGTCGATGCCGTGGTGATGCACCAGGCCGAGCAGCGTGGCGCCGTAGCGTTGCCAGTAGCGAAAGCGCAGTGCATCGGCGTCCGCGTGGCTCAGCGACAACTCGGCGGCAACGAATTCGACCATCGCGCGGTGGATGCGCGGGAACACTTCGGCCGAAGCATCGTGCAGCGTGTTGTCGAGATCGAGCAGCCACACCGTCGAATCGCGACGCGCGCGGCGCGTCGTCATCTCGCCTGGCAGGTGCGACACCGACGGCTCGCGGCGAACGCGTGCGACGATCGCGTTTCGCGTTCTCAGCTGCGGCGGATCATCGTGCCGACGCCGTGGTCGGTCATGATCTCGAGCAGCAGGCAATGATCGATGCGGCCGTCGACGATGTGCACCGAGTTCACGCCGCCGCGCGCGGCGTCGAGCGCCGACGAGATCTTCGGCAGCATGCCGCCGGAGATCGTCCCGTCGGCGAACAGCGCATCGATCTGCTGCGGCGTCAGGCCGCTGAGCAGCTTGCCGCTCTTGTCGAGCACGCCTGGCGTGTTGGTCAGCAGCACGAGCTTCTCGGCCTGCAGCACCTCGGCCACCTTGCCGGCGACGACGTCGGCATTGATGTTGTAGGTCTCGCCCTCGTCGCCCGAGCCGATCGGCGCGATGACGGGAATGAAGCCGTTGCCGGTGAGCGTGTGGATGATCGCCGGGTCGATCTTCGCCACCTCGCCGACCTGGCCGATGTCGATCGGCTCGTCGGGCTTGTCCTTCGACGGCAGCTTCATGCGTCGCGCGCGGATCAACCCGCCGTCCTGCCCGGTGAGCCCCACCGCACGACCGCCAGCCATGTTGATCAGCTCGACGATCTCCTTGTTCACCTGGCCGGCGAGCACCATCTCGACGATGTCCATCGTCTCCGCATCGGTAACCCGCATGCCCTGGACGAACTCGCCCTTCTTGCCGACGCGCGCGAGGAGCTGCTCGATCTGCGGGCCGCCGCCGTGGACGACGACCGGGTTCAGGCCGACCAGCCGCAGCAGCACGACGTCGCGCGCGAAGCTCTGCTTGAGCTGCTGGTCGATCATCGCGTTGCCGCCGTACTTGACGACGACGATGCGCCCGTGGAAGCGCTGGATGTACGGCATCGCCTCGACGAGGATCGCCGCCTTCGTCGCCGGCGTGACGTCGCGGGTCGAAGGCAGACCGGACGCTGCTTCGGATTTCGGATCGACGCTCATGCGGATTTCACCTGCGGTTCGGGCAGGGCTCGGTTCGGACTCGCGTGGCATTCTAATCGGCACTCGCGCCGCGGCCTGGCGCCAACGTCATGACCGGAACGATGAATCTTCGCCAGCTCGAATACTTCGTGCAGGTCGCCGAGTTGGGGAGCTTCAGCCGCGCAGCGCGCCTGCTCGGACTCGCGCAGCCGGCGCTGAGCCGCCAGGTGCGCGCGCTCGAGACCGACCTGCGCGAAACGCTGCTGCTGCGCAACGGCCGCGGCGTCGAACTCACCGACGCCGGGAGGCGGCTCTTCGAGCATGCCATCGCGATCCTGCAGCACGTCGCGCATGCCCGCGACGACATGGGCGCGCAGCGCGACGAACCGGTCGGCCGCATCGTCGTCGGCCTTCCGCCGAGCCTGGGCCGCCAGCTCACGCGCCCGCTGATCGACGCGTTCCACAGCCAGTTGCCGCGCGCGCGGCTGGCGATCGTCGAGGGGCTCACCGCCCACATCGCCGAGTGGATCGCCACCGGCCGCGTCGACCTGGCCCTGCTGCACAACCCGGACGCGGCGCCCGAACTCGACATCGTGCCGGTGCTCGAGGAGATGCTCTGCCTGGTGCAGCCTGCCGTGCCGCGGCGGGCGGGCAAGCGCTCGCCCCCGCGAGAGCGCACTCCGCTGCCGCTCGCGCAGCTCTCGAGCTTTCCGCTCGTCGTACCCGACCGCATGCACGCGCTTCGCCGGCTGACCGAAACGCAGGCCGCGCTCGCCGGCGTGCAACTGGACATCGCGTGGGAAGTCTCGAGCGTGCCTTCGATCATCGATCTCGTCGCCGCCGGCTACGGCAACGCCGTCCTGCCGCGCAGCGCCGTTGCCGCTTCGGGCCGCGCGGCGCAACTCACGATGCGTCCGCTGGGCGACCCACCGCTGTACAGCGTGCTGTGCATGGCGGCGTCGGCGCACCGGCGCGCAACGCCGCTCGCCAAACGGGTCGCGGGCTTGTTGCGCGAACTTGCAGTTGCGGTCGACGGCTGAACGGTCGTGGCGTCGCGGGATGCGCCTGGAACGCGCGCTTCCCGCGCGTTTCCGCCAGTGCGCCAACCAGAGCGTCCGAGATCGTCCACTTCCCACGCATCTCTGCCGGCCACGACGTCACCCATGCAGCACCGCGCGTAAATTCGAGCATTTCCACCCGAGCCGTAACGATCGCCGCACGGAGCGCCGAAGCCGAGGCCTTTCCCGGCGCGAACAGGGCACCTGCCTGCAAAGGTGCGGGCAGCCGGCGCGCAACGGGCCGGTCGGAGCCGAGCGCTTCGCGCGACGGTGCGACTTCTGAGGCGCCGAGCAGCGCAGTCTCGGGGTCGGCGCGCGAAGCGCGCTTCGTACCTCTGACTCGCGGCGGTCTGTTTGAGCGGAGCGAGCGCAGCTCGCGCAGCGAGTTCCGCCGCGCGACCCCGAGGCGAGCAGCACAGGGCAGTCGGCGCGCAGCGCCGACCGCCGCAGCAGGAGCGCCGTCACGCGAAGCGCTCGGCTCCGACCGGCCCGCTGCGCGCCGGTTGCCCGCACCTTTGCCCCCATGCCATCCCGGCATAGCTGCTATCCCCCTGCTCTGCGCAACTTCGAAGAGCCCGCGTGCGAGAATCGAAGCTCCCACCCGCTTCCGGAGCCTCGCGATGCAGACCGCCATCCCGTGCTGCTTCATGCGCGGCGGCACGTCCCGAGGACCGTTCTTCGTCGAGGCAGACCTGCCTGCCGACGTCGCCACGCGCGACCGCGTGCTGCTCGCCGTGATGGGCTCGCCCGACCGGAGGCAGATCGACGGCTTGGGCGGCGCGCATCCGCTGACGAGCAAGGTCGGCATCGTGCGCCGCAGTCGCACGCGTGGCGTCGACCTCGATTTCCTGTTCGCGCAACTGCAGCCCGAGAAGGACACCGTGGACACCACGCCGAACTGCGGCAACATGCTCGCCGCAGTCGTGCCGTTCGCGCTCGAGAGCGGACTCATCGACGCGCAGGGCGACGTCACGACGGTTCGCGTGCTCACGCGCAACACCGACATGCAGTGCGACATCACGGTGCGCACGCCGATGACGCCCGCCGGACGGCGCGTGGAATACGAGGGCGACGCGCGCATCGACGGCGTGCCGGGTACCGCGGCGCCGATCACGATCGACTTCCTCGACACCGCCGGCTCGGTCTGCTCGGCGCTGCTGCCCACCGGACGCCCGCTCGACGCCATCGACGTCGACGGACTCGGCAAGGTCGAGGCCACCTTGATCGACAATGGAATGCCGATGGTGCTCGTGCGCGCATCCGACTTCGCACGCAGCGGCTACGAGGACGTCGCACAGCTGAACGCCGACGACGAGTTGAAGAGCAAGCTCGAGGCGCTGCGGCTGGCGGCCGGCCGCGCGATGGGGCTGGGCGACGTCTCGGCGAAGAACTTCCCGAAGATGTGCCTGATCGCGCCACCGCGCGCCGGCGGCGCGGTGGCAACCCGCTGCTTCATCCCGCATGTCTGCCACGATGCGATCGGCGTGCTCGCCGCCGTCACCGTCGCCACGGCATGCGTGCTCGACGGGACGGTGGCGGGCGGAATCGCGCAACTGCCCGAGGGCCGGGTCAAGACGGTATCGGTCGAACATCCGAGCGGCGAGTTCAGCGTCGAGCTCGAGCTCGATCCGAACGATGCGCAGAAGGTCGTACGCGCCGCGTTGCTGCGAACCGCACGCCTGCTGATGCGCGGAGAAGCAATGATCCCCGGCTCGATCTGGGCCGGCCCGCAGGGAGGAACGAATCGATGATCATCGACTGTCACGGCCACTTCACGACGGCGCCGAAGGCGCTCGAGGACTGGCGCAACCGCCAGGTCGCCGCGCTGAAAGGCGGCGACGCGCCGAAGGCGTCGGAGCTGCGCATCAGCGACGACGAACTGCGCGAGGCGATCGAGAAGAACCAACTGGCGAAGATGATCGAGCGCGGCAGCGACCTGACGATCTTCTCGCCGCGCGCGAGCTTCATGGCGCACCACATCGGCGGCTTCGAGACGAGCGCCACCTGGTCGGCCATCTGCAACGAACTGATCCACCGCGTCGCGACGCTCTTTCCCGATCGCTTCATCGGCGCGGCGATGCTGCCGCAGTCTCCGGGCGTCGACCCGAAGACCTGCATCCCCGAGCTCGAGCGCTGCGTGAACGAATACGGCTTCGTCGCGATCAACCTGAACCCGGACCCTTCGGGCGGGCACTGGACGTCGCCGCCGCTGTCCGATCGCCACTGGTACCCGATCTACGAGAAGATGGTCGAGTACGACATCCCGGCGATGATCCACGTGAGCACGAGCTGCAATGCGTGCTTCCACACGACGGGCGCGCACTATCTGAACGCCGACACCACCGCGTTCATGCAGTGCCTGACGTCCGACCTCTTTCGCGACTTCCCTGCGCTGAAGTTCGTCATTCCGCACGGCGGCGGTGCGGTGCCGTATCACTGGGGACGCTTCCGCGGCCTGGCGCAGGAGCTGAAAAAGCCGCTGCTGTCCGAGCACCTGCTGAAGAACGTCTTCTTCGATACCTGCGTCTATCACCAGCCGGGAATCGACCTGCTGACGAAGGTGATCCCGGTCGAGAACATCCTGTTCGCCAGCGAGATGATCGGCGCGGTGCGCGGCATCGACCCCGAGACGGGTCACTACTACGACGACACGAAGCGCTACATCGAAGCTTCGACGACGCTGAACGACGAAGAGCGCAACGCGATCTACGAGGGCAACGCGCGCCGCGTCTATCCGCGGCTCGACCGGGCGCTCAAGGCCAGGGGCCTGTGACGACGGACATGCCGGCGGACAGGGTCCGCCCCGACCCGTCGCAACGAACGAGGAGCACAGCACCATGTCGCTGAACGAACTGGGCATCGTCCGCCGCAACATCGAGCGGGCCGACGCGGCCGCCGTCGAGAAGCTGTCGCGCTTCGGCGTCGCCACCGTGCACGAGGCGATGGGCCGCGTCGGCCTGGCCAAACCGTACCTGCGGCCGATCTACGCAGGCGCGCGGCTGTGCGGAACCGCGGTCACCGTACTGCTGCAGCCGGGCGACAACTGGATGATGCACGTCGCCGCCGAGCAGTTGCGCGAAGGCGACGTCGTCGTTGCCGCGTGCACTTCCGACTGCGAGGACGGTTTCTTCGGCGACCTGCTCGCGACGTCGTTTCGCGCGCGCGGCGCGCGCGGCCTCGTCATCGACGGCGGCGTGCGCGACGTGCACGATCTCACGCAGATGAAGTTCCCGGTGTTCTCGCGCGCGGTGAGTGCGAAGGGAACGATCAAGGCGACGCTCGGGTCGGTGAACGTGCCGGTCGTGTGCGCCGGTGCGTACGTTCGACCGGGCGACGTCGTCGTCGCCGACGACGACGGGGTCGTCTTCGTGCCGGCGGCGGTCGCGCAGCAGGTGGCCGATGCCGCGGAGAAGCGCGAGGCGAACGAGGCGCAGAAGCGGGCGAAGCTGGCGGCGGGAGTGCTCGGGTTGGACATGTACTCGATGCGCGAGCCGCTGGAGCGGGCGGGGCTCAAGTATGTGGACTGACGCTGACGCGGATTGCGGCACGTCGGCGCGCGTCGGGGCGAGAACCGTCGCGCGATGCGCGGCGCTCTCGCGCGCCGCACGGACGTCCTTCGTACACGTTGGCCGAGAGGCATCGCGATGAGCAGCAATCCTCGCGACGCAATGCCCGGCAACGATCCGGTGTCGTGGCGCATCGGGCTCGTCGGCTACGGCGAGGTCGGGCGCATTCTCGCGGAGGACCTTCGGGCGCACGGCGTTGCGCAGGTCACGGCGTACGACGTGAAGCTCGACGGACCGGAGGCGGCGCCGTTGCGCACCCATGCGGCGGAGCATGGCGTGGCGCTGGCCGATTCGCATGCGGCGCTGGCCGAGCGGGCGGACTTCGTCATTTCGGCGGTCACCGCCAGCCAGGCAGTCGCCGTTGCGGCGGCCTGCGCGCCGGCGCTGAAGGCGGGGGCGTGGTTCCTCGACTTCAACTCGGCGTCGCCGGGCGCGAAACGCAATGCGGCGGCGAGAGTCGAGCAGGCGGGCGCGCGCTACGTCGAGGGCGCGGTGATGACGTCGGTGCCGCCGTATCGGATCCGCGTGCCGCTGCTGCTCGGCGGGCCGCATGCCGCGGCGATCGCGCCGATGCTCGCGGTGCTGGGCTTCGACGCGAAGGCCGGTCCGCAGGAACTGGGCATCGCGTCGGCGACGAAGATGTGCCGCAGCGTGATGATCAAGGGGTTGGAGGCGATGGTGATCGAGAGCTTCACCGCCGCGCGCGCGTGGGGCGTCGAGGACGAGGTGCTCGCATCGCTCGCCGAGACGTTCCCCGGCATCGACTGGGAGAAGCAGGCGAGCTATTTCTTCGAGCGGGTGATCCTGCACGGACGGCGCCGCGCCGAGGAGATGCGCGAGTCGGCGAACACGGTGCGCGAGGCGGGGCTCGAGCCGTGGTCGGCCGCGGGCACCGCGAATCGCCAGGCGTGGGTCGCCGATCTCGCCGAAGAGGGGGTGTTCGGTGAGCCACGCGACGCGCGCGCCGAATGGCGCGTCCAGGCCGACCGCATCCTCGCCACACGGGACCCGCAACGATGAGCGCATTCGAGATGACGCCCGGGTGGCTGTGCTTCCACCCCGACCCGTCGGTGCCGCGCTTCACCGTGCCGTCGGGCGCGGTGGACGCGCACTGCCACGTGTTCGGCCCCGGCGATCGCTTCCCCTACGCGCCCGAGCGCAAGTACACGCCGTGCGACGCGTCGAAGGAGCAGCTCTTCGCGCTGCGCGACCGGCTCGGCTTCACGCGCAACGTGATCGTGCAGGCCACCTGCCACGGCGCCGACAACCGGGCGCTGGTCGATGCGCTCGTGCACTCGGACGGCCGCGCGCGCGGCGTGGCCACCGTTCGCCGCGACGTCTCCGACGACGAGCTGCGCGCGATGCACGAGGCCGGCGTGCGCGGCGTGCGCTTCAACTTCGTGCGCCGGCTGGTCGATTTCACGCCGCGCGAGACGCTCGACGAGATCGCGCATCGCATCGCGCCACTGGGCTGGCACGTGGTCGTCTATTTCGAGGCACGCGACCTGCCCGAGCTGTGGGAGTTCTTCACTTCGCTTCCCACCACCGTTGTCGTCGATCACATGGGCCGCCCCGATGTCGCCAAGCCGGTCGACGGCCCCGAGTTCGAACTCTTCGTGCGGCTGATGCGCGAGCATCCGAACATCTGGTCGAAGGTGAGTTGCCCCGAGCGGCTGAGCGTGTCCGGTCCGCCCGCACTGAACGGCGAGCGCGATGCCTATCGCGACGTCGTTCCGTTCGCACGGCGCATCGTCGAGACCTTCCCCGACCGCGTGCTGTGGGGCACCGACTGGCCGCATCCGAACCTGAAAGACCACATGCCCGACGACGGCCTGCTCGTCGACTTCATCCCGCATATCGCAGGCACCGCCGATCTGCAGCGCAGGCTGCTGGTCGATAATCCGATGCGTCTGTACTGGCCCGAGGAGAGCAACGATGGCGCTCGCTAAACCCTACAAGGACGTTCCCGGCACGACGATCTTCGACGCCGACCAGTCGCGCATGGGCTATCACCTGAACCAGTTCTGCATGTCGCTGATGAAGGCCGAGAACCGCGCGCGCTTCAAGGCGAACGAACGCGCCTATCTCGACGAATGGCCGATGACCGAGGAGCAGAAGCAGGCAGTGCTCGCGCGCGACCTGAACCGCTGCATCGCACTCGGCGGGAACATCTACTTCCTCGCGAAGATCGGCGCCACCGACGGCAAGAGCTTCCAGCAGATGGCCGGCAGCATGACCGGCATGAGCGAGGAGGAGTACCGCGACATGATGGTCGCCGGCGGGCGCAGCATCGAAGGCAATCGCCGGGTGGGCGAGCAAAGCGGAGAGAAGCGATGAGCGCGCGCATAACGGCGAGCGTCTACAGCTCGCACGTGCCGGCGATCGGCGCCGCGGTGGACCTCGGCAAGACGCACGAGCCGTACTGGCAAAAAGTGTTCTCCGGCTACGAATTCTCCCGGCAGTGGCTGAAGGAGAACACGCCCGACGTCGTCTTCCTCGTCTACAACGACCACGCGAACGCCTTCAGCCTCGAACTCATTCCCACCTTCGCGATCGGCACCGCAGCCGAATTCGCGCCGGCCGACGAGGGCTGGGGCCCGCGTCCGGTGCCGGGCGTCGTCGGCGACCCGCGCCTGGCCTCGCACATCGCACAGTCGGTCATCCAGGACGACTTCGACCTGACCATCGTCAACCGGATGGACGTCGACCACGGCCTGACCGTTCCGCTGTCGCTGATGTGCGGGCAACCCGATCGCTGGCCGTTCCGCGTGATTCCGTTCGCCGTCAACGTCGTGCAGTACCCGGTGCCGTCGGGCATGCGCTGCTTCCGTCTCGGACAGGCGATCCGGCGCGCCATCGAGTCGTACGACGAGCCGTTGAACGTGCAGATCTGGGGCACCGGCGGGATGAGCCATCAATTGCAGGGCCCGCGCGCCGGGCTGATCAACCGCGAATTCGACAACGCCTTCCTCGACCGACTGATCGCCGACCCGGAGGGGCTGGCGAAGATGCCGCACATCGACTACGTGCGCGAGGCGGGCTCGGAGGGCATCGAACTCGTCATGTGGCTGATCGCGCGCGGCGCGATGGCCGACACCGCCGCCGTCGCGTCGAACGACGGCGCGCATCGCTCGGGGGCGCGACCGAAGGTCGTGCACCGCTTCTATCACGTGCCGGCGTCGAACACCGCGGTCGGTCACCTGATCCTGGAGAACCCGCGATGACCCGACCCATCCGCGTCGTGCTCGCCGGCGCCGGCGCCTTCGGCATCAAGCACCTTGACGCCATCGGCAACATCGACGGCGTCGAGGTCGTGTCGCTGGTCGGGCGCGAGCAGGCGAAGACCGAGGAGGTGGCGAAGAAGTACGGCATCGGCCACGTCACGACGAACCTGGCGGACAGCCTCGCGCGCGACGACGTGGACGCGGCGATCCTCGCCACGCCCACGCAGTTGCACGCCGCGCAGGCGATCGAGTGCCTGAAGGCGGGCAAGCACGTGCAGGTCGAGATCCCGCTGGCCGACTCGATCAACGCGGCCGAAGCGGTGGTCGCGCTGCAGAAGGAAACCGGACGAGTCGCGATGTGCGGCCACACGCGGCGCTTCAACCCGAGCCACCAGTACCTGCACAAGCGCATCGCAGCGGGCGAGCTGAACGTCCAGCAGATGGACGTCCAGACCTACTTCTTCCGGCGCACGAACACCAATGCGCTCGGCCAGCCGCGCAGCTGGACCGACCACCTGCTGTGGCATCACGCCGCGCACACGGTCGACCTCTTCGCCTACCAGGCCGGCGGCACGATCGTCGCCGCGCACGCGCTGCAGGGACCGATCCACCCGCAGCTGGGCATCGCGATGGACATGTCGATCCAGCTGAAGTCGAGCACCGGCGCGATCTGCACGCTGAGCCTGTCGTTCAACAACGACGGACCGCTGGGCACGTTCTTTCGCTACATCTGCGACAACGGCACCTTCGTTGCGCGCTACGACGACCTGTACGACGGCAAGGAGAACCGCATCGACGTCTCGCAGGTCGACGTTTCGATGAACGGTATCGAGCTGCAGGACCGCGAGTTCTTCGCCGCGATCCGCGAGGGGCGCGAACCCAACGCGAGCGTCGCGAAGGTGCTGCCGTGCTACCGCACGCTGGCGCAGCTCGAGCGGCAACTCGCGCAGACGCCCTGACCGGCGCGCTGGCGAACGCGCCGACGGACACACGTTGACGGACGCACCGCGGACCCAGCGCATGCGCACGCGCCGCATCGGCTCGCTCGAGGTCTCGGCGATCGGCCTGGGCTGCATGAGCCTGAGCCATGCCTACGCGCCGAGACCGTCTGCCGAGACCGCAGCTGCGTTGCTGCGCGCCGCGCTCGACGCCGGCGTGACGCTCTTCGACACCGCAATGCTCTACGGCAACGGCGCGAACGAGGAGCTGGTCGGGCGCACGATGGGCGCCGATCGCTCACGCTTCGTGCTGGCATCAAAGGGCGGCATGGGCGTCGTCGACGGCAGGCGCACGATCGACGGGCGCGCGCAGACCATCCGGCACAACTGCGACGAGAGCCTCGCACGGCTCGGCACCGACGTCATCGATCTGTACTATCTGCACCGGCTCGATGCGAACGTGCCGATCGAGGAGAGCGTCGGCGCGATGGCCGGACTGGTGCGCGCCGGCAAGGTGCGCGAGATCGGGCTGTCGGAAGTATCGGCCGCCACGCTGCGCCGCGCGCACGCCGTGCACCCGATCGCCGCCGTCCAGAACGAATACTCGCTGTGGTCGCGCAACGTCGAGATCGCCGTGCTCGATGCATGCCGCGAGCTCGGTACGTCGCTCGTCGCCTTCAGCCCGCTCGCGCGCGGCTTCCTCACCGGAACGCTGCGCGATCCGTCCACGCTGCCGCCGCCCGACATCCGTCGCGACATGCCGCGCTTTGCGCCGCCGCACTGGGAGGCCAACCTGCGCCTGCTCGAGCCCTACCGCCTGCTCGCCAACGAGGCAGGCTGCACGATGGCGCAGCTCGCGCTCGCCTGGCTGCTCGCGCAGGACGAGGCGATCGTGCCGATCCCCGGCACGACGAGCGTCGCGCACCTGCACGAGAACCTCGGTGCGGCCGACGTCGTGCTGCCCGCCGGACTGGTTGCGCGCGTCGGGGCGGCGATCAACCAGCGAAACGTCTCCGGGCCGCGTTACGCGCCCGAGCGCCAGGCGGACGTCGATACCGAGGAGTTCGAGTAGGACTCCAGGATCGGCGCTATTCGTCGGCCTGCACGTGCGCGGCGAGTTCCGCTACCGCGGGAATGCCCAGCTTCTCGCAGATCACCTGGATGCTGCGTACGGTTGCCGGAGAGCGGTTCACCGATCGATCGGCAGCCGCGGGCGCGCCTTCAGGAACAGCAGGCCGTTCTCGGGGGGCGAGGCGCGCACGACGATTTCGTTGCCGACGAAGGGCGCCGTTTCGCCGGCGAGATGCGCGACGAGCCGGCCCGGCAGCCGCCGGCGATCCGGGGCGCCGAATTCGGCGCGCAGCGGTTCCTCGAAGAACTGATCGGTAACGGACATGGCGAAACTGCTTGGCTCGGTCATGACCTCGCACGTTCCGGCGATCGGACGCTCGATCAGAGCCCAGGTGAAAAACTGCGGCGTCGATCCCGCATGCGACCATGACGTGCGTCAGCGGCGTCAGCGCGTCATGCGCGGGTACATGAGGGTGGCGATCACCGTCACGAGTGCCGAGGCGACGACGAGCACGCCGAAGTCGACGACGATTCCGAAGCGGCTCGATACACCGTCGAGCATCATCGCGCGCAACGCGTCGACCTCGTAGGTCAGCGGATTGAGCGAAGCGACCGTCCTCAGCCAGGGTGGCATCAGATCGATCGGGTAGATAGCGTTGCTCGCGAAGAAGATCGGCATCGTCAGCACCTGACCGATGCCCATGAAGCGTTCGCGCGTCTTGACGATGCACGCAACGATCAGCGAAAAGGTCGAGAACAACCCCGAGCCGACGACGATGAGGAGCGCGACGGCGATCACGTGCGACGCAGCGAGGCTCAGCCTCACTCCCATCGCTGCCGCGCACAGATAGACGATCAGCGCCTGCGACAGCCCGCGCACGCTCGAGGACAGCGCCTTGCCGATCACCAGCGTGCTGCGCGGCGCCGGGCTCACCATGTAGCGATGCAGAACCCCGAGATCGCGCTCCCAGATCGCCGAGATGCCGTAGAAGATCGCGACGAAGAGCACGCTCTGCGCGAGGATACCCGGAGCCAGGAAATCGAGATAGGGCAGCGTCGGCGGCGCCAGTTCGCGCGCGCGCGACATCACGCCGCCGAACAGCACGAGCCACAGCAGCGGCTGGATCGCCCGGCTGCCGAGCTCCCACGGATCGTGCCGCAGCTTGCGCATCTCTGCATCGGCCACGGCGAACACCTGCGTCGCGTAGTCACGCATGCGACCGGCCCGGTGAGCCATCGCGCCGGTGATCGCGAACTTCTCCCCCGGCGCCGATGCCGCGGCCGGTCAGCGCGACGAAGACGTCGTCGAGCGTCGCCTGCGGACCGACCCGCTGCGCGAGTTCGCGCGGCGTACCGAGCGCGACCAGTTGCGATTCGTGCATCACGCCGACGCGATCGCACAGCGACTCGGCCTCGTCCATGTAGTGCGTCGTCAGCAGGACGGCCGCGCCGGAACGCGCGCGCAACTCGCGCACGAGCTCCCACACGGTATTGCGCCCGTCCGGGTCCAGCCCCACCGTCGGCTCGTCGAGGAACAGGACCGCCGGATCGTGCAGGGTGCTCTGCGCGATTTCGAGCCGTCGCAGCATCCCGCCAGAATAGTCGCGTGCCAGACGGTCGCGTGCCGAAATCAGATCCATGCGACGCAGCGCCTGCTCGATGCGCCGCTCGCGCTGCGCGCGCGGGATCCGATACAGCCGCGCCGACAGCAGCAGATTCTCGTAACCGGTGAGCTCGCGGTCGGCCGACAGCAACTGCGGTACGTAGCCGATGCGACTGCGTACATGCGCCGGTTGCCGGGCGACGTCGAAGCCGGCGACCAACGCCTGCCCCGAGGTGGGCGGAAGCATCGTCGTCAGCATCTTGATGAGCGTGCTCTTGCCGGCCCCGTTGGGGCCGATCAGCCCGAAGATCTCGCCTGCATGCACGGTGAACGAGACGTGGTCGACCGCGGTGAACGCGCCGAAGCACCGTGTGAGCGCGTCTGCGCGCACGGCGTCGGCACCGGATCGAGGACGCGCAGAAGAAGATGCGAGGTCGGCCGTCGAGGACGATTCCATCGCTTGCCCTGCCCGGCCGCTCGCGGCCCGGATTCTCAGAGGATGTAGCGCGCCAGGTCTTCGCTCTTCGCCAGCGTACCAAGCCTGCCGTCGACGAAGGCGGCGTCGATCACCACCTTCTCGCCGCCGCGCTTCGTCGCCTCGAAGGAGATCTCCTCGAGCAGCTTCTCCATCACCGTGGACAGCCGACGCGCGCCGATGTTCTCGGTCTTCTCGTTCACCGACGAGGCGATCTCGGCCAGTCGGCGCACGCCGTCGGTCTCGAAGCGCAGGTGCACGCCTTCGGTGGCGAGCAACGCCTCGTACTGCTTGGTGAGGCTCGCATCGGTGTCGACCAGGATGCGAACGAAGTCGTCGGCCGACAGCGAAGCGAGCTCGACGCGGATCGGCAGCCGCCCCTGCAACTCGGGAACGAGGTCGGACGGACGCGCCAGATGGAAGGCGCCCGACGCGATGAACAGGATGTGGTCGGTGCGCACGACACCGTAGCGCGTGTTCACCGCCGTGCCCTCGACCAGCGGCAGCAGGTCGCGCTGCACGCCTTGGCGAGAGACGTCGGCGCCGTGCATCTCGCCGCGCGAGGCCACCTTGTCGATCTCGTCGATGAACACGATTCCATTCTGCTCGACGTTGGCGACGGCCTGCGCCTTGATCGCATCGTCGTCCACCAGCTTGGCAGCCTCCTCGTCGGCGAGCAGCTTCATCGCGTCGCGGATGCGCAGCTTGCGCGGCTTGCGTCGTCCCGGCAGGTTGGAGAACAACGACTGCAGCTGTTGCGTCATCTCCTCCATGCCGGCCGGACTCATCAGCTCCATCGTCGGCATCGGCGTGGCGAGCTCGATCTCGATCTCCTTGTCGTCGAGATCGCCCTCGCGCAGCTTCTTGCGGAACTTCTGCCGCGTGGCCGAATCGGCCGTCTCGCCCGATTCGCTGGTGAAACCGACGCTGCGCGGCGGCGGCAGCAACGCATCGAGCACGCGGTCTTCCGCCGCATCGAGCGCGCGCTGGCGGAACTTCGCCGTTTCCTGCTCGCGCGTCTGCTTGACGGCAATCTCGGCGAGGTCGCGGATGATCGTGTCGACATCGCGCCCGACGTAGCCCACCTCGGTGAACTTCGTCGCCTCCACCTTGATGAACGGCGCGTTGGCCAGGCGCGCGAGACGCCGCGCGATCTCGGTCTTGCCGACGCCGGTGGGGCCGATCATCAGGATGTTCTTCGGCGTGATCTCCTGGCGCAGCGGCTCGGCCACCTGCTGGCGCCGCCAGCGGTCGCGCAACGCGATCGCCACCGCGCGCTTGGCCGCGTCCTGGCCGACGATGTGCTTGTCGAGCTCGGAGACGATCTCCGACGGGGTCATCTGGGTCATCGTATACGGGGCGAGACGCGCGGCCGGATCAGCCGAGCGTCTCGACGGTGTGCTGCTGGTTGGTATAGATGCACAGCTCCGCGGCGATGGCGAGCGACTTGCGCACCACCGTCTCGGCGTCGTGCTCGGTGTTGTCGAGCAGCGCGAGCGCGGCCGACTGCGCGTAGGGCCCGCCGCTGCCGATCGCAATGAGGCCGCGCTCGGGCTCGAGCACGTCGCCGTTGCCGGTGAGGATCAGCGAGGCGTCGCGGTCGGCCACTGCCAGCATCGCTTCGAGCCTGCGCAGCATGCGGTCGGTGCGCCAGTCCTTCGCGAGCTCGACCGCCGCGCGCACGAGATGTCCCGAATGCTTCTCCAGCTTCGCCTCGAAGCGTTCGAACAGCGTGAAGGCGTCGGCCGTGCCACCGGCGAAGCCGGCCAGCACGCGGCCGTCGTGCAGGCGGCGCACCTTTCGTGCGCCGGCCTTGATGATCACCGAACCCAGGGTGACCTGTCCGTCGCCGCCGAGCGCAACCTGCGAGCCGCGCCGTACGGAAACGATCGTCGTGCCGTGGAACTGTTCCATGCGGATCGATATGAGGCCGATTCCGGCCGCCACAAGACCCGAGAGTGTAGGGCCGCGTCCGCCTCGGGGTCAGCCGTGGCCGACTGCGGCCAGGGGCCGGTTCACACCCGACGGCGCCGGATCTCGGCCAGGTCGTGAATACCCATGACGAGCATCAGCGCGTAGACGAGGTAGTTGGGCTCGATGAAGAGCACCTGTCGACCGGCCGAACGCATCGTTGCCACCTCGTTGAGGAGGTCGCCGGCCGCGACGAACTCCATGCGGCGCAGCGAGCGGCAATCGACGACGACGTCGCCGCGCCCCGCAGCGAAACTGCGTAGCGCGTGCAGCTCGTCCTGCATTCGTCCGAGCACGTCGCCCTGCAGCACGAAAGCGCCGGTTGCCGCCGACGGCGCGCGCGCGGCGGTGGCCGCCGCGGAGGCGAGCGCGCCCGCGGACGCCGACGCCTGCTCCACGGCCGGCTCCTGCGGGCAGAGCACGCGGAAAGCATCTGCGGGCGGCTCCCACGAAGGCGGCGATACCTCGTAGGTGACGCAATACTCGATGCCCAGGTCGTCGAAGTCCTGCTGTCGCCCGAGCAGACGCAAGGCCTGCAGCGCGAGCATCCAGCACGCTTCCGACGGGTCGCGGCGACCCGGCTCGATCGATGCGCGCGCCACCGCGAGCATCCGTTCGGCGCCGATAATGGACAGGCCGCTGCGCGCGCGCTCGAGGCGGGCAAGCAGCGAAAGCAACGCCTGCGCGCCTTGTGCGTCCAGCGACGTGGCCTGCGAGCAATCGAGCGTCGCGTCGCCGTCGGCGTGCTCGGCGAAACTGCGTGCACGTTCGGCGATCGACGCGTCGATGGCGCCCGACAACGACAACGACCGGGACGAAGACGCAGGCGCCGCCCTGGGCGTCGCGCTGGCGGTGGCGTGCGCGGCCGACAGCGCATCGCTCCACCCGGGCGGGGACGATTCGAATTGCGCCGCGTACTGCAGCGCGAGCGCATCGAAGCCGGAGCGGTCGCCGACGCATTGATGCAGGTCGAGCAGCATCAGCCATGCGAGCGGCCGGAATCCGGCGAGTTCCGGATCGTCCAGCGACTGACGCAGGACCAGAGCGGCCGGTTGCGGCTGTCCGTTCGAATACAGGATCGCCGCCTCCTCGAGGATCGGCGGCAAGGCCGGACCGGTGACGTCGATCGCATTTGCGCCGGCGGCGTCGCCGAGCACGAGCGAGGTGCCGCCCTCCACCGGCGCGGCCTTCGGCTCGATCTCGCCGTCCGCACCCGCCGGCTTCGTCGGCAGCGACGACTGGCCCGCACGCGCGACCGCCTCGGCGGCGATCATCTCCGATTCGATCCGGTCGATCTTCTCCTTCGTACGACGCGCCGCCTCACGCTGCGCGGCAGGCGTCGGCGCGACCGCACCGCGCGCGCCGGCGGGCGGGTCCTTTCTCGAGTCGAGCTTGTCTTTTCGGGCGAAAAGGGAAAAGACCACGGCGCCTTCCGATGCAGAAGCAGAGAACCCGGCACCGAAATCGAAGGGCCGGGATGCCGATCCAGAATAGCACCGGGTTCGCCGCGCAAGCGCGCCGCAGCGGCCGCGCGTCGGGGGCCGCGGGCCTGCGGTCGGCCCGCGGTCGGCCGGCGGGGATCGACCGCCCCGGGGCGCGCGCGATCAGTCGCCGTACAGCTTCTGGCGCAACTCGCGGCGCTCCTGCGCCTCGAGCGACAAAGTGGCCGTCGGGCGGGCAAGCAGGCGCGGGATGCCGATCGGCTCGCCGGTTTCCTCGCAGTAACCGTAATCGCCGCTGTCGATGCGCGCCAGCGCCTGCTGCACCTTCTTCAGCAGCTTGCGCTCGCGGTCGCGCGTGCGCAGTTCGAGCGCGTGCTCTTCCTCGATCGTCGCGCGATCGGCCGGGTCGGGCACGACGACCGTCTCACGCAGGTTCTCGGTGGTTTCGTCCGCGTTGGCGAGGATGTCGCGCTCGATCTGCTGCAGCCGGTCGCGGAAGAACGCCAGCTGCGCGTCGTTCATGTAGTCGGACTCGGGCATCTTCAGCAGTTCTGCCTCGGTGGGAATCCTCTTTTCCTTCGTCGCTGCCATGATGTCTCTGCCTGCGCCACGCGGAGCGCCTTGGTTGCTTCAGGAGACCGGGATGCGGACACCCGGCGCGAGTTCGCGGCGCGCTCCCGCGCGGTGATGCGAGCCGTCGGAGCCGGCTCCGGGAACGGAGCCGCGCGGGATCATGCCAGACATTGCTCGAGGCCTTTCACGATGGTGTCCTGCGGCAGGTTTCGGCCGATGAAAACCATCCGGCTGCCGCGCTTCTCGCCCGGCTGCCAGCGCCGGCCGGCGTCGGCGCCCATCATCATGTGCACGCCCTGGAACACCGTCTGGCGATCCGAGCCCTTCATGAAAAGGACGCCTTTATACCGCAAGAGATCGGGACCGTAAACCTGGATGACGCCCGCGAGAAAGTCTTCGAGTTTCACCGGATCGAAGGCCTTCGACGAGCGGAATACGAAGGACGACACCGCGTCGTCGTGCTCGTGGTCGTCGTTCTCGAGGAACGCCGGATCGACCTCGAGCACGGCGTTGAGATTGAAGCCGCGGATGTCGAGGATCTGGTCGATGGGCGCCTCGCCGAAATGCACCGGACGCACCGGAGCCCGCGGGTTCATGCGACGCAGCCGTGCAGTGAGCCGCTCGCGCGTCGCTTCGTCGACGAGGTCGGTCTTCGACAGCAGGATGCGATCGGCGAATCCGACCTGCTCCTGCGCTTCGCGGTGCTCGTCGAGCTGTCGCTCGCCGTGATGCGCATCGACGACGGTGATGACCGCGTCGAGCAGGTAGTGGTCGGCGACGTCGTCTTCGACGAAGAACGTCTGCGCCACCGGACCGGGGTCTGCCATTCCGGTGGTTTCGACGACGACGCGTTCGAAGGCCAGCTCGCCGGCGTCGCGCCGACGGTGCAGGTCGCCGAGGATACGAACGAGATCGCCGCGCACCGTGCAGCAGATGCAGCCGTTGTTCATCTCGACGATCTGCTCGTCGCGTTCCTGCAGCAGCAGATCGTTGTCGACGCCCTCCTCGCCGAACTCGTTCTCGATGACCGCGATCCGCTGGCCGTGCTGCTCCTTCAGGATCCGGTTCAGCAGCGTGGTCTTCCCGCTGCCGAGAAACCCCGTGAGGATCGTCACCGGGACCTGCTTGTTCGCCATCGAGCACCACTCCTTCGTCTACCGGTTCGCAGCAGGAAGGACGAGGCGCCGCGCACCGGGGAGGGCGAAGTGTACAGCCGATCGCGGCAGCGCAAGCGATACCCTCGCAAGAGGCGGAAATCGCCGCCGAACGGGTCGAATCAGCTGCGGCGGCGCGCGCGCGGATGAGCGGCGTCGTAGACTGCCGCGAGCCGCTGGAAGTCGAGCGACGTGTAGATCTGCGTGGTGGAGATGCTCGCGTGCCCGAGCAGCTCCTGCACCGCGCGCAGGTCGCCGCTCGATTGCAGCAGGTGGCTGGCGAACGAATGGCGCAACACGTGCGGATGCACGTTGGCGGGGATCCCCCGAAGCAGCGCGCGTCGCTTCAGCCGCAGCTGCACCGTGCGCGGAGAGATTCGCGCGCCGCGCGAGCCGAGGAACAATGCACGCTCGTCGCAGCCCGCGTGCAGCGCTCGCCACTCGGCGCGAAGCGCGAGCCAGCGGGCGAGCGCCGCACGCGCTGCGCTGCCGACCGGCACCGTGCGCCGGCGCCCGCCCTTGCCGAGGACGGTCGCCTCGGCTTCCTCGAGATCGATCCAGCCGGTCGACGCCGGCGCTTCGGCGAAATGATGCACGTCGAGCGAAACGAGTTCGGAAAGGCGCAGCCCGGACGAATAGAAGAGCTCGGCGATCGCATCGTCGCGTGCCGCCGAGAAATCGTCGTCGCCCGCATCGGGCTGCACCTGCGGCTGCACGAGTTGCACCGCCAGGTCGGGGGCGAGCGCCTTCGGCAGCCGTCGCGGCGCGCGCGGCGCGCGCAGGCCGCGCGCCGGATTCGCCGGCACGAGCCCTTGCGCGGCAAGCCAGTCGAAGAAGCCGCGCCACGCCGACAGCCGCCGCGCAATCGTGCGCGCCGAAGCGCCGTCGCGCGCGCTGGCAGCCACCCACCGGCGAAGATCCTGCTGTCCGACCCCGGCCCAGTCGGGCTCCTCGCCGGCGCCGCCGTCGGCGCTGCGGGCGAGCGTTGCCAGCACGGTGAAATCGACGCCGTAGCTGGCGATCGTACGCGGCGAGAAGCCGCGCTCACCGGCGAGCAGCGCGAGGTACCGCTGGATCGCCGGCGTGGCCATCGCGAATCTATTCGGCCAGGCGGGACAGCGCCGCGCCGGCCGTTCCGGCGATTCGCTCGAGGAACGCCGTTCCCATGCCGGAGTGGAAGCGCTCCGGGTCGGACGATCCGAGCACCACCAGCCCGAAGGCCTTCGGATCGACGCCCTTGCGCAGCGGCAGCAACGCGATCGAATGCGTCGATGCACCGCCGTCGGGCAGCCAGGTTGCGGCGTGGAAATCGGAGTTCGGACCGCAAAACGGCTGCTTCATGCTGTTGGCCAGCGTGATCGCATCGACCGCCACCGGCTGCGCCCATTCGAGGCCGACGAAGTCGTCGCGCAGCCCCCACAGCCGCATCGCCACCTGCGGCACCGAGAAGATCGTGCGCAGTCCGTCGACGACGATCTCGGGCAGCCGCTGCGGCTCGGTGGCAAGCAGCAGTTGACGCGTCCAGCGATGCAGCTTCTCGGCGATCGCGTCGTTCTCCTGGCCGATGCGAACGAGCTCGGCGAGCTTCATCTCGTGCGCGCGCAACTTTTCGCGCAGCACCTCGAGCTGGCGTTCGTGCAGCGAGATCGCCCGGCCGCCGTGCGGATGCGGAACGGTGATCGTCGCGAGCAACTCGACGTGCGATTCGAAGAAGTCGGGGTTCTCGTACAGGTAGTTCGCGACGTCGTCGGCGTCGCAGGAATTTCGGGTCATTCGCAGTCCGTGTCGAAGATCGTCGCGCAGTCGATCTCGCCTTCGAAGACCGTGCGCGCAGGGCCCGTCAGGGCAAGGCGGGTTCCATCCCAGTCGATGCGCAGGCGCCCGCCGCGCGTGCGCACGTCGACCGGCGAGTGCAAGCGCCGCTGGCGAATCCCGGCGAGCGCGGCCGCGCAGGCTCCGGTGCCGCAGGCGAGCGTCTCGCCGGCGCCGCGCTCGAAGACGCGCAGCCGCAGTTCGTGCGGGGAGACGATCTGCGCATAGCCGGCGTTGACGCCTCGCGCGAAGCGCGCCGAGCCGCTCAGGCGCGCGCCCTCGTCGGTCACCGGCGCGTCGTCGACGTCGTCGACGAACTGCACCGCGTGCGGATTGCCGATCGAGACGAGCGACACCGGTGCGCCCGCTTCGCCCTCGTCGAGGATCCAGACGGTGTCGTCGCCGATCGTGCGCGACTGCAGGCCCGCCGCATCGAAGCCGACGGCCTGCGCACCGAAGGCGGGCACGCCCATGTCGACGCGCACGCGTCCGTCGTCTTCCATCGCCGGCTCGATGATGCCGCCGAGCGTCTGCACGCGGATCGTGCGCCGGTCGGTGAGGCCATGCTCGAGCACGAAGCGCGCGAAGCAGCGGGCCCCGTTGCCGCATTGCTCGACCTCGTCGCCGTCGGCATTGAAGATCCGATAGCGGAAATCGATTCCCGGGCCCGGCGAGGGTTCGACGAGAAGGATCTGGTCGGCGCCGACGCCCAGATGCCGATCGGCAAGGCAGCGCCACTGCTCGCGCGAGAAGCGCACCGGCTGCCGAACCCCGTCGATGACGACGAAGTCGTTGCCGGCGCCGTGCATCTTCGTGAAGCGAAGCTTGCTGCTGAGCATCGGCCGATTATCGCCGATCGTCGCCGGCGTACAGGCTCGGCTCGCCCGCCGGACGCGTCTTGAAGCGGCGATGGCTCCACAGGTACTGCGCCGGCATCTCGAGCACGCGCCGCTCGATGAAGGCGTTCATCCGACGCGTGGCTTCGTACAGGTCTTCGCCGGGAAACGATTCCCACGCCGGATGCAGCTGGACGAGGTAGCCGTCGTCGGTCATCCGCGTCACGCACGGGACGACGACTGCGCCGGTGAGCCGCACCAGCCGCGCGACCGACGTCACGGTGGCTGCCGGCACGCCGAAGAAGGGCACGAAGAGCGCATCGCGCGCGCCCAGGTCCATGTCGGGAAGGAAATAGAAAGGAGTGCCTGCGCGCAGCGCGCGCACCGCGGCGCGCAGGCCGTCGGTGCGAAGGACCATCGAGGCGCCGGGCAGCCGCGTGCGGCCGCGCCTCATCGCCGCATCGAACACGCGGTTCTTCTGCCTGGCGTACATCGAGACGATCGGCGTCTCGAAGAACATGCGCGCGCCGCCCGCGTCGCAACCGACGAAGTGCGGCGCGAGCAGGATCACCGGCCGACCGCGATGCTTCTCGTAGTGCTCGGCGCCTTCGAGGCGGCACAACGCGCGCACGCGCGGTACCGGCGCGTACCAGAGGATGAATCGATCGAGAAGGCTGCGCACGAAGTAGCGGAAGTGCGCGCGGGCGACGGCTTCGCGCCGCGCCCGGCTCCACTGCGGAAAGCACAGCTCCAGGTTGCGCAGCGTGACGCGACGCCGATCGCGCGCAACACGCCAGGCGACGGCGCCGCCGACGCGGCCGAGCCCGCGCAGCATCGGATACGGCAACTTCGAGACCGCGCGCAGCAGCGCCAGTCCCAGATAGGTGAGCGCGTCAACCAGCACCGCCGCTTCCACCGACGGACTGCGAACCGGCCTCCTCGCGCTGCGGCGCCCCCGGCGGCCGGCGATAGCGGTTGTACCCCCACAGGTACTGCTCGGGAGTGCGCAGGATCGTCTGCTGCAGGCGGGCGTTCAACGCCTCCGCCGCGGGCGCCTCGCGCATCGACTCGACGCGAAGCCGCCATCCGGGCGGACGCGCGACGCGCTCGCAGACCGCGACGACGACGCGCGCGCCGGTCTGCTGCACGAGCCGTTCGGGCAACGTCATCGTGTAGGCGTGCTCGCCGAAGAACGGCGCCCAGCGTCCCTCGCCCGCGCTCGGCACCTGGTCGGGCAGCAGGCCGACGGCCTGCCGTGCGCGCAGCGCGCGCAGCAGCGCGCGCAGGCCGCCGAGCGTCGGCGGTACGGCTCGCATCGCGTCGCGATTGCGCACGAATGCGACCAGCGGGCGCAACCACGTCTTGCGCGGCGGCTTGAACAGAACGGTGATCGGAGCGCGCGTCGCGTACCAGCGGGCGGCGACGTCGAAGGCGCCGAGGTGGGGCGTGACGAACAGCACGCCGCGCCCGGCGCGTTCGGCGTCCTCGAGCACCTGGATGTCGTCCGGCCGGCAGGCGACGCGGGCGGCGACCTGCGCCAGCGGACGCGTCCATACCCACGGCAGTTCGCCCATCGTGCGGCCGGCCTCGCCCGCGACTCGCCAGCGCATGGCCGGCGCATCGAAGCCGGCCCGCCGAAGGTTCGAGCGGATCTTGCGCCGGTAGCCGGGCGATGCTGCGTACGCGATCCAGCCGAGCAGCGCGCCGAGCGTGCGCGATGCGCGCAGCGGCAATCGACCGATGCCGCGCAGCACGAACAGCGCGACGCCGCTGCGGTGGGCGCCGGAGGGCATCGGCAATGTCGTCATCGGATCAGGGCCTGGGGCCGTCGGCGAGGCGCGAGCCTACCCTATAATCGGAGCGTCGCCGAGTTAACGACAACTTGCGGGGCGACGGGCGGCGCATCGGGCGCCGGCCAACAAATCCGCTAAAGCGTCGCTGCTTCTCGAAGGTCGGCAGCGCGCCGACAGGAGAGAAGCCTTGACCAGCGAATATCTGTTCACCTCGGAATCGGTCTCCGAAGGGCACCCCGACAAGGTTGCCGACCAGATCTCCGACGCCATCCTCGACGCCCTGCTCGAGCAGGACCGCCTGTCGCGCGTGGCCGCCGAAACGCTTTGCACCACCGGACTGGTCGTGCTCGCCGGCGAAATCACGTCGAAGGCCAACATCGACTACATCCAGATCGCGCGCGACACGCTGAAGTCGATCGGCTACGACAACACCGAGTTCGGCATCGACTACCGCGGCTGCGGCGTGCTGGTGGCCTACGACAAGCAGTCGCCCGACATCGCGCAGGGCGTCGACCACGCCGGCGACGACAACCTCGACCAGGGCGCGGGCGACCAGGGCCTGATGTTCGGCTACGCCTGCGACGAAACCCCCGAATACATGCCGGCGGCGATCTATTACGCGCACCGGCTCGTCGAGCGGCAGTCGCAGCTGCGCAAGAGCGGCAAGCTCGCGTGGCTGCGCCCGGATGCGAAGTCGCAGGTCACGCTGCGCTATGCCGACGGCCGCCCGCAATCGGCCGACACCGTCGTCATCTCCACCCAGCACTCGCCCGACATCAGCCAGGCGCTGATCCGCGAGGCGGTGATCGAGGAGCTGATCAAGCCGGTGATTCCGGAGTCGATGCGGCGCAACGAGGTGCGCTACCTGGTGAATCCCACCGGACGCTTCGTCGTCGGCGGGCCGCAGGGCGACTGCGGGCTCACCGGACGCAAGATCATCGTCGACACCTACGGCGGCTCGGCGCCGCACGGCGGCGGCGCGTTCTCGGGCAAGGATCCGTCGAAGGTCGACCGCTCGGCCGCGTACGCTGCGCGCTACGTCGCGAAGAACATCGTCGCCGCCGGTCTCGCGCGCCGCTGTCTGGTACAGCTGTCGTACGCCATCGGTATCGCGAAGCCGACGTCGATCATGGTCACCACGCAGGGCACCGGAGCGGTATCCGACGAGCGGCTGTCCGAACTCGTCGCCCATCACTTCGACCTGCGCCCGCGCGGCATCGTGCAAATGCTCGACCTGCTGCGCCCGGTGTACCGGAAGACGGCCGCCTACGGGCACTTCGGCCGCGACGAGCCCGAGTTCTCGTGGGAGCGCACCGACAAGGCCGAGGCGCTGCGCGCCGAAGCCGGCGTCTGACGGCGGCGCACGACCGGCAGCCGCAGCCCGACGGGCGGCGGCGCCGGCGTGCGCAACATCGCCCCGATCGTGACGTCGATCAAGCCGGCGCGTTGCCCGCTCTGCTCCAATGAGCCCATGTCGCCCGCACTGCACGACGTCGCCCGCCTGATCGAATGTCCGCGCGCTCGCCCGGGGCTCGCCGCACATCTCAGCGAAGCGCTGGCCGACGAAACCGAGCTTCCGATCGCCACCCGGCTGCGCCTGGTCGCCCTCGCCGCGCGGCTCGAAGCCGGCGAGGGCTGCGAATGCAGCCGCGAGGAGCCCGAACCGGACACCTGGGTCGCTGCGCTCGCGCAGGCCTTTCTGCACGACGACTCGAGCGCGCTGGAAGCGCTGATCGCGTACGCCCCGCGCCTACGCGAGGTCGCCGCCCGCGCCGGCAACCGGGCCTGCCGCCTGCCGGCGGCAGCGCTGCTCGGACTGCTCGAGCGCAAGTTGCATTGATGGCACGTTGATCACGGCGCCAGCCGCTGCATGCTCCACCCGTCCTGGCCCGGCACGCGTCGGTAGGTCAGGCGATCGTGCAGGCGCGACGGCCGCCCCTGCCAGAACTCCCAGTAATCGGGCGCCAGCCGAAAGCCGCCCCAGTGCGGCGGCCTTGGCGGGTGCAGGCCAAACTTCAACCCGAACTCGGCCGCGCGCGCGACCAGCGCGGCGCGTGAAGCGAGCGGCCGGCTCTGCTCCGAAGCCCAGGCGCCGATGCGCGAAGCCAGCGGCCGCGATGCGTAATACTCATCGGACTCTGCCGCGTCGACCCGCGAGACCAGCCCCTCGATCCGCACGACGCGCTCGAGTTCGACCCAGTGGAACTGCAGAGCCGCGTACGGGTTGCCGGCAAGCTCGCGACCCTTGCGGCTTTCGTAATTCGAATACCAGACGACGCCGCGTTCGTCGAAGTCCTTGATCAGCACGACTCGCGTCGACGGACGGCCGGCGTCGCCGACGGTAGCGACCGTCATCGCATTCGGCTCGGGCACGTTCGCGCCGACCGCCTGCCCGAGCCACTGCCGGAACTGCTCGACGGGATCGCGGCAGGCGTGGCTCTCGTCGAGTTCGCCCCGCTCGTAGCTCTTGCGCAGATCGGACAGTCTCGTCATCGCTGCGAGTGTAGCGCGGGGCCATCCATCGACGGACGCGTTCCGACCTTCCGTCGGCCAGGGCCAAAGGCGCCGTTGCTCCGGCGCTCATCTCCTTGGTCGAGGCCGGGTGCCGCCGCTAAGCTCCGGCGATCTTCACCGGTTGCCGCGCACCCATGTCCACGACCTTCGTTGCCGATCTCGAGGAAATCGTCTACCCGGCGTCGTTCGATGGCGACGACGAGGGCGAGCTGCCGCGCATCGAGGCGCGACGCGTGCTCGCCGGCATGTTCGTCGCCGGACTGGATCGACCGTGGAGCGATACGCCGCTGCCGCAAGGCGGCCTGCTGGTGTCAGGCGACGACGAGCTGGCGGCGATTCGCACGCATTGCCGGCAGGTGCGCGTAGACCCGTCGCGATCGGCCGCCGAGATGCGGGAAGCGATCCGCGCGGCGGCGGTGCTGTCGAGCCCGCAGACGCTCTCGCTGGCAGGCGAGCCCTTCGGCGGGTTCGATGCGCCGGCGGCCGAGCCTGCTTCCGACGACGACGCGGCCGAGGCGACTGCCCGCGCCGCTCGCCGCAACACGAACCGACCTGCCGCACTGCCCGCCAAGCCCACCGAGCGGCGCGACGACGTGCATCCGAGCGAAGCGGCGCGCGTGCGCCTGCGTGCGCTGTTGCGCGCGAACGAAGGCCAACCGCTGCGGGAACGCAGTGGCGCCATCGCACGGCTTCGCAGCTGGTTCGTCGCCGAGCCGGGGAGCGCGGACGAACGCGAGCGTCCGTGCGCGCTCGACGAGCTGCGCGCGCGTTACGGCGAGAGCATCGGTGCAGTCGAGCCGGCCGAGTTGTCGCCGATGCGCGAAAGCTTTCCGCAGGCTCGCCTCGTGCACGCGCGCCTGGTCGGCGCGGCCGATGCGCTCGTCGCGCAGGTGCGCCAGGGAAGCACGCCTGCCCTCGACTCGCTCGAGCCGGTGATCGAAGACTTCGTCGCCACGCTGCAGCACGCGCCCGAAGCCATGCGCTGGGCCGAGGCGCTGTATGCGCAGAACGCTGCGCGACCGAACGGCGCGACGGCCGTCGCGCTGAACCTCGCGATCTTCGGCCGATCGCTCGGCATGCCGTCGCCGTCGCTGCGCGAACTCGCGCTGGTCGGGCTGCTGCTCGATCTGGGCAAGGCGCTGCTGCCGCGCGAACTGCTCGAGCACCCCGGCATGCTCGCTCCGCACGACTACGCATTGATGCAGCAGCACGTGGCGATCGGCCGCGACCTGCTCGAGCGCGCCGGGGCGCTCGAACCCGAGGTGCTGCGCGCGATCGGCGAACACCACGAGCGGCTCGACGGCTCCGGTTATCCGCGCCGCCTGCGCGGCAACGACATCGGGCTGCTCGGCCGGATGGCGGCGATCGTCGATACGTTCAGCGGACTGACCGCGGTGCGCGCCTATGCCAATCCGTTGTCGGTCGAGGATGCGCTCTCGGCGCTGAACGAATGGGCGAAGTCGCTGTTCTGCCGCGACCTGGTCGAGCATTTCGTGCTGTCGATCGGCGTGTTCCCGGTCGGCACCCTCGTCGAGCTGCGCGGCGGGGAAGTGGCGGCGGTCGTCGATCGTCCGCGCGGCGAGCGCGTGCTGCCCAAGCTCGTCGTCCTGACCGGCGCCGACAAGGGACCGCTGCGCGTCGTGCGCGACCGAACCGGACGCCAGGAACCCGACGAGGTCTACAGCGGCGCCCAGGTGCGAATCGCGCGCGGACTGCCCGCCGGCGCGTACGGGCTGCGGCTGCCCGACTACTACGGGCGGACGGGCGTGCGCTCGTTATAATCCCGCGATCCCGAGGAGCGCTGCAACGGCCTGTCCCTTTCGGTGGCCGCCAGGCTCGGGAACCGATTCAACGGCGCTCGTCGAACCGTGATCCGTCACGGCAGACGGGCGCACATCGATCGCGCTTCGCGCGATCCGTCTCCCCGCTTCTGTCGCGTCGGCACCCTTTCGCATTTCGAGGAGTGACGATGTCCGCCGTACCGAAACCCGAAGCCGTCGCCGATTTCCGCATCGCCGATCCCTCGCTCGCCGACTGGGGGCGCAAGGAGATCCGCATCGCCGAAACCGAGATGCCGGGCCTGATGGCGATCCGCGAGGAGTACGCCGCAGCGCAGCCGCTGAAGGGCGCGCGCATTTCGGGCTCGTTGCACATGACGATCCAGACGGCGGTGTTGATCGAGACGCTGATCGCGCTCGGCGCGCAGGTGCGCTGGGCGTCGTGCAACATCTTCTCGACGCAGGACCACGCGGCCGCCGCAATCGCCGCTGCCGGCGTGCCGGTATTCGCCGTCAAGGGCGAGTCGCTCGACGAGTACTGGGACTACACGCATCGCATCTTCGACTGGCCCGGCGGCGGCACGTCGAACATGATCCTCGACGACGGCGGCGACGCGACGCTGCTCGTCCATCTCGGCGCGCAGGCCGCCAAGGACCGTTCGCTGCTGGACAAGCCGAAGAGCGAGGAAGAAAGTGCGCTGTTCGCCGCGATCCGCCGCCAGCTCGACAAGGACCCGCAGTGGTACGAGCGCCAGCGCGCGTCGATCGTCGGCGTCACCGAGGAAACGACCACCGGCGTGCATCGCCTGTACCAGATGTCGGCGCGCGGCGAGCTCGCGTTCCGCGCGATCAACGTCAACGACTCGGTCACCAAGAGCAAGTTCGACAACCTGTACGGCTGCCGCGAGTCGCTGGTCGACGGCATCAAGCGCGCCACCGACGTGATGGTCGCCGGCAAGATCGCCGTCGTCGCCGGCTACGGCGATGTCGGCAAGGGCTCGGCGCAGGCGCTGCGCGCGCTGTCGGCGCAGGTCTGGATTACCGAGATCGACCCGATCTGCGCGTTGCAGGCGGCGATGGAAGGCTATCGCGTCGTCACGATGGAATACGCCGCCGACAAGGCCGACATCTTCGTCACCGCGACCGGCAACCGCGACGTCATCCGCCACGAGCACATGCAGGCGATGAAGGACCAGGCGATCGTCTGCAACATCGGGCACTTCGACAACGAGATCGACATCGCGTCACTGAAGCAGTGCCGCTGGGAGAACATCAAGCCGCAGGTCGACCACGTGATCTTTCCCGACGGAAAGCGGATCATCCTGCTCGCCGAGGGGCGCCTGGTGAACCTCGGCTGCGGCACCGGTCACCCGTCGTACGTGATGAGCTCGTCGTTCGCCAACCAGACGATCGCGCAGATCGAGCTGTTCTCGCATCCGGAGCGTTACCAGCCGGGCAAGGTGTACGTGCTGCCCAAGCACCTCGACGAGAAGGTCGCGCGGCTGCAGCTGAAGAAGCTCGGCGCGATGCTCACGCAGCTCACGCCGCAGCAGGCCGCGTACATCGGCGTCCCGGTCGAGGGGCCGTACAAGGGCGACACCTATCGATATTGATCGTCTGCTGCCGACCGCGCTCGCCCGCTACGACGAGGCCGGCATGCTCGCAGCCCCACGATCGACATGATCCGCGCCGACCAGCTTCTCGTTGCCCGCGGCCTGGCGCCCACGCGCTCGGCTGCGCAGCGGTTGATCGACAGCGGCGCAGTGCGCTGGCTCGGTGCGGACGGCTGGACGGCTCCGCGCAAGGCCGGCGAGCGCTTGCCCGACGGTTGCGAGATCGAGGTGTCCGACGACGCCGAACTGCGCTACGTCTCGCGCGGCGGGCTGAAACTCGAGGGCGCTCTCGCGCTGAGCGGCATCGACGTCAGCGGGCTCGTCTGCCTCGACCTCGGGCAGAGCACGGGCGGCTTCACCGACTGCCTGCTGCGTGCGGGCGCCGCGCGCATCGTCGGTGTCGACGTCGGTCATGCGCAGCTGCACGAATCGCTGCGCGCCGATCCACGCGTGCGCGCCTTCGAGGGGTTGAACGTGCGCCAGATCGACGCCGCATCGCTCGGCGACGCCTACCCGCCGGGCGGCTTCGACCTGATCGTCGTCGACCTCTCGTTCATCTCCCTGGCGCATGCCCTCGCACCGGCGTTCGCGCTCGCCCGGCCCGGCGCGCGATTGCTCGCGCTGGTCAAGCCGCAGTTCGAACTCGGCCCGGGAGCCGTGGATCGGCGCGGCATCGTGCGCGAAAGCGAACGCTACGGCGAGGTGCGCGAGCGCATCGAACAGTCGGCGCGCGACGGCGGTTGGATTCCCGAGGACTGGTTCGACAGCCCGATCGCCGGCGGCGACGGCAACCGCGAGTTCTTTCTCGAGGCACGAAAATGAAGATGCCAGGGACGATCAGCTTCGAGTTCTTTCCGCCGAACACGCCGACGGGCGTCGAGAAGTTGCGCGACGTGCGTCGAGCGCTGTCGCGTTTCGATCCCGCGTTCTACAGCGTCACCTACGGCGCAGGCGGCGTGACGCGCGACAAGACGCTCGCCACCGTCGGCGAGATCGTCGCGGAAGGCCGCGTCGTCGCACCGCACTTGTCTTGCGTGGGCGCGTCGCGCGAATCGGTGCGCGAGCTGCTCGCGCTGTATCGCGAGCAAGGCATCCGCCGACTGGTGCTGTTGCGCGGCGACCTGCCCTCGGGCATGCGCGCCGGCGGCGAGTTTCGCTACGCGAGCGATCTGGTCTCCTTCGTTCGCGCCGAGACCGGCGAATGGTTCCACATCGAGGTCGCCGCCTATCCGGAGATGCACCCGCAGGCGCGCTCGCCGCGCGACGACCTGCAGGCCTTCGCGACGAAGATCCGTGCGGGCGCCGACTCGGCGATCACGCAGTACTTCTTCAACGCGGATGCGTATCTGCGCTTTCGCGACGCGGCGGCCGGCATCGGCATCGATGTGCCGATCGTGCCCGGCATCATGCCGATCTCGAACTTCTCGCAACTAGCGCGCTTCTCCGACTCCTGCGGCGCCGAGATTCCGCGCTGGATCCGGCTCGAGCTGGCCGCCTGCGGCGACGACGTCGAGGCGATCCGCGCCTTCGGCGCCGAAGCCGTCGCTTCGATGTGCCGGCGGCTCGTGGCCGAGGGTGCGCCGGGCCTGCATTTCTACACGCTGAACCAGTCGGGCCCGACCAGCGCGATCCTCGAAGCGCTGGCCGCGCCGCGCTGAGGGCTCCCCGGCTCCGCCGGCGACCGTCGTCTTGCCGTTCGTCGGACTCTGTTGCCGATGACCCGACCGGCGGCGGGGCGCTCGGCAACGTGGCGCCCCGCGCTCGTTACCATCGGCTCACCACGAACCACCCCAGAGCCGCGCGCCCGCATCCCGCGATGTCGACCACGCAGCCCGAACCGGGCCTCGCCTCGGTGAAGCGCTACCAGATCCCGGTCGAGAGGCTGCAGGAAGGCATGTTCGTCGTCGAGCTCGATCGACCCTGGCTCGACACGCCGTTCCTGCTGCAGGGCTTCCTCGTCGACAGCCGGATCGAGCTCGACAGGCTGCGCCGCTACTGCCAGTACGTGTACGTGGACCTCGATCTCTCGCATTCGGCGCTCGCCGACGCGATCCGCGAAGCCGAGCTGCGCGACGAATCGGCTGCGCCGGCCGCGTCCTCGCCGACGCCGCTGCACTTCGACACCGTGCTCGACGAGAAGTCCACGGCACGCCCGGCCGCGGTGCGCCCGGTGCGCATCCGCGCCGACGTGAAGATCAGCCGCCAGACGCGCGAGCGCTTTCGCGACTTCATCCGCGCCACGGCAATCGCCACGCCCCAGGCGCCGCACGACTCGACCTGGCGTCGCGCGCTCGACTGGCTGCACCCCGGCGGTCGCTCGCGCGCGGCGAATCGAACACGCAATTCGACGACGGCCAGGCGCCCGGCGCTCGACATCCGGCTGCCCAAGGGAATCGAGTTGCACCGCTATGCCGACCGCACGCAGGTCGAAGCCGAGCTGCCGCGTGCGCGCGAGGCCTTCGGCATCGGCGCGCGCGCGCTCGACGCGTTGGTCGCCGACGTGCGCCAGGGCCGCGTGCCCGACGTGCAGCAGGTCAGCGGGGCCGTCGACCAGATCGTCGAGAGCATGGTCGAGAACCCCGACGCGCTGATGTGGGTCGCCCGACTTCGCGAGGAAAGTGTACTGACCTACCAACACGGCGTGAAGGTGGCGCTGTACCTGGTCGCGCTCGGCCGTCACCTGGGCTTTCCTCGGCCCGAGCTCGCGAATCTCGGCATGATCGGCATGCTCGCCGACGTCGGCAAGACGCGGCTGCCCAACGCGCTGCTCGAGAAGCCGGGCATGCTCGCACCGGCCGAATACAACATCGTCAAGGAACACGTGCGTCTGGGCCTCGACGCGCTCGCCTCGAGCGTGCAACTCGCCCCGGCGATCGTCGAGGGCATCGCGCAGCATCACGAGCGCCTGGACGGTTCCGGCTATCCGAAGGGGCTGCGCGGCGACGAGATCGGCATCTACGGCCGCATGTCGGCCATCGCCGACAGCTTCGCCGCGCTGATCACCGCGCGCGCCTACGCGAACGCCTGCGCGCCGCAGGATGCGCTGATGAACCTGTACGAGTGGGCCGGCACGTCGTTCCACGAGTCGCTGGTCGAGCAGTTCGTGCAGGCGGTTGGCATATTCCCGGTCGGCAGCTTCGTCGAGCTCTCCAGCGGCGAAGTCGCCGCCGTGCTCGCGCACAACCGGGTGCGCCGGCTCGAGCCGCGCGTGCTGGTGCTCACCGCACCCGACAAGACGCCGCTGCCCGAGCCTTTCGAGCGCAACCTGCTGCACCGGTCGAAGACGGCGGATACCGTTCGCGTGCGCATCGTTCGCGGTCTGGCGGCCGGCGCCTACGGACTGCGGCTGCGCGATTACTACGCGCACGAAGCGGCGCTGGCGGCCGAGCCGGCAGTCGGATAGGGGCCGCCCGGTGGCGAACGGCTGCGAAGAGCCCGCGGTCGCCGCCTGCGGCCTGCGCGAGCGCACCGCGGCGCAGCTGCTCGGCGACGCCGACGCGGCCACGCACGGCGAGGGCCTGCGAACCGTCGTGCTCGTCGTCGCGCTGAACCGATCCGATCGCATCGACGCGCTCGCGCGAGCGGCGAACGATCGTCCGGCGCTCGACGAGATCGCACGACGGATGGAAACGGTCCTGCGTCCTGCCGACCGCTATGCCTTCGCGTCGCGCGAGGAAGCGTGGGTGCTGCTGCCCGGCCTGGCGAGCGAAGCGCTCGCCGAGCTGGCCAGCCATTCGCTGATCCAGGCGCTGTCGGCGCCGCTGAAGCTCGCGCAGCGCGCGCAGCCCATTCGCCTGCGTCCGTCGATCGGCGGCGCCTGGGCGCCTCCCGGATCGACCCCGGGCGGGGAACGGCTCGTCGCCGTCGCTTCGGAAGCGGCGGCGCAATCGCTCGGGCGCGAGGATCACGTTCGCATCCTGCGCGTGAACGACGACCACGGCTCGGGGCTGCGCCGCCACGAGATCGAGCGCGACCTGCACGAGGCGCTGGCGCGCAACGAGCTCGAAGTGCACTTCCAGCCACAGGTCGACCTGCGCAGCGGTCGCTGCCAGTCCGCCGAAGCGCTGATCCGGTGGCGACGCGCCGACGGCCGCGCGGTCGCGGCCGCCACGATCGCCTCGATCGCCGAGGAACGCGGGCTGATTGCCGAACTCACGCGCTTCACGATGAACACCGCGCTGCGCTACGTGTCGAAGTGGAAGGCCGGCGGGCTCGATCTGTCGGTCGCAATCAACCTGTCGGCGATCACCTTCGGCGACGCGACGCTGCCCGAGCTGGTCGCGCAGTCGCTGCAGATCTGGGGGGTGGACGCGAACCGGCTCACTCTCGAGCTCACCGAGAGCGCGCTGATCCGCAACGAGCGCTCGGCGATCGCGCTGGCCGGCGAGTTGCGCGCGCTCGGTTGCCGGCTGTCGATCGACGACTTCGGCACCGGCTACTCGTCGCTCAGCTACCTGCCCCGCTTCCCGCTGGACGAGCTGAAGATCGACCGCAGTTTCGTGGAGACGATCGCCTCGGGACGCAACGACCACCGCATCGTGCGCGCGCTCGTCGAGCTGGCGCATGCGTTCGAGCTCGACACGGTCGCCGAAGGCGTCGAGAACGCCTTCGCCGAGGCGCGGCTGCGCGAGCTTGGCTGCGATCTCGCGCAGGGATTCCACCTGTCGCCGGCGCTGCCGCCGGACGATTTCGTCGAATGGTGCACGAACCGCAATGCCGCGCTTCGCGTCACCGAGTCTGAATCACGCGCGACTCCGTGACGATCACCGGCAGCGGACGATCGTAGACCTCGGCGTCGAAGCGTTCGAGCTCGCACGCGTCGTAGCCGACGCCGATGGCCGCGATCGGCCGCCGCGCGAGCGTGCGATCGTAGTGTCCGCCGCCGTAGCCGAGCCGATAGCCGCGCACGTCGAAACCGACACACGGCACGATCAGCAGATCCGGCTCGACCGTCTCGAAAGGGTGCGGAACGGGAATCGCGAAGCGTTCGACGCGCACTTCGCCGTCGCGCCGCCACCGTCCGAACTCGAGCGCGCCCCCCTCGCCGATGCGCGGCAACGCAAGTGCTTTCCCTTCGGACTCCCAGCGCTCGTAGCATGCAGCCAGCGCCGGCTCGCCGCGGATCGGCCAGTAGACGCCGAGCACGCGCGCGCGCGTGAAAGGCTCTTCGCACATCAGCGCCCCGAGCCGCTCGCGCAGCGCCTCGTCGGCCCGTTCGGCGAGCGCGGCGTCGCGTTCGCAACGCCAGCGAATCAAGGCGTTGCGCGCACGAGTTCGAGTGATTTCATCGACGACGCGCATGGTATGCTCGATCCGGGTGCCGCCGGGCACCGAGCGGTGTTTGAGTAGGCAGAGCGACGATGACGTACCGGATCGCGATCGCGGCGATTGTAGGACTGATCGGTCTTTCGGTTCTTCCGCCCGCGGAGGCTTCCAAGCGCCGCCCCGAACCGCCCAAGGCTGCAGCGACGACGTCGCTCGGCGTGGACGAAGCCTTCGTCGCCGCGCAGCAGGCATTCACCAAGAACGATCCGACGCGTTTCGAGGCGATGGCCGCGCAGGCGCAGGGCCATCCGCTCGCCGTGTACCTCGATTACTGGCGGTTGCGGCTGCGACTGCAGCGGTCCCCTCACGAGATTCCACCCGGCTCGGCGGACGCCGACGTGCAGCGCTTCCTCGCGCAGCACGAGGGCACGCTCGTCGCCGACCTGCTCAGCCGCGACTGGATGCTCGATCTCGGACGGCGCCACGAGTGGCCGGCCTTCGACGCCGAATACGCGCGCTGGATCCTGCGCGACGACGACGAAGTGCACTGCTATGCGTCGCTCGGCAACGTCGAGCGGGCGCAACCCGCACCGCGCGCGCGCGCGGTGCTCTTTTCCGTGCGCAACTTCGCTCCGGGCTGCGCGGCACTGCTCGATGCGCAACTGCGCACGCGGGCGCTAGGCCGCGACGACCTTCACGCCCGGCTGCTTGTGGCGCTCGAGACGAACACGCCCGACGCGGTGCGACTGCTCGGCGAGCGGCTCGCGCTCGACTCGAGCGCGGTCGATCTCGCATTGTCCAATCCGTCGAAGGCGCTGGCCGGAAAGCGCACGCGCGAGACGCTGCTGATCGCGCTGTCGCGGCTCGCGCGCAAGGATCCGTCGGAGGCGAGCGAGCGCCTGGAGGCGATCGCGCCGGCGCTGCAACCGGCGGATGTCGCGTTCGCGCGCTCGCAGATCGCCGCCGCCGCGATGCGTCGGCTCGACCCGCGCGCGCTCGAATGGACGCGCGCCTCGCTCGACGCGCCCGCCACCGACGAGACGTGGAACTGGCTCGCGCGCGCCGCGCTGCGCGAGCAGGACTGGTCGACGCTGCGCAAGGTCGTCGCGCGGATGAGCGAGGCCGGGCGCAACGAACCGGCGTGGGTGTACTGGAACGCGCGCGTCGAGCGCGAGGCCGGAAATGCGGCGAAAGCCGACGAGATGTTGCGCCCGATCGCCGACCAGTTCACGTTCTACGGCCGGCTCGCCGCCGAGGATCTCGGCTCGCTCACCTCGCCGCCGCCGGCGGCGCTCGCCACCACCGAGGACGAGCTCGCGCAGGCCGCGCACAACGCGGGCTTCGACCGCGCGCTGCGCTTCTACGCGCTGGGCCTGCGCTTCGAGGGCAATCGCGAGTGGAACTTCCAGTTACGCGGGATGAGCGACCGGCAGCTGCTCGCCGCCGCGCGCTGGGCCTGCGCCGAGCAGGTGCTCGACCGCTGCGTAAACACCGCCGATCGCACGCGCGACGAACACGATTTCGCGCTGCGCTTCGTCTCGCCCTTCCTCGATCGGATGAAGCCGGTGGCCGCCGGCGCCGACCTCGATCCGGCGTGGGTCTACGGGTTGATCCGCCAGGAGTCGCGCTTCGTGCGCGACGCGCGCTCGTGGGCCGGAGCGCAGGGCCTGATGCAGATCATGCCGGCCACCGCGCGCTGGATCGCGAAGAAGCTCGGCGAGCGCGACTTTCGCGTCGAACAGTTGCACGACCTCGACACCAACCTGCGCTTCGGCACCTTCTACCTGCGCAGCGTGCTCGACGACCTCGAAGGCTCGCCGCTGCTCGCCTCGGCAGCGTACAACGCCGGACCGGGACGCCCGCGCAGTTGGCGCTCGACGCTGTCGACCCCGGTGGAGGGCGCAATCTTCGCCGAGATCATCCCGTTCAACGAGACGCGCGACTACGTCAAGAAGGTGTTGACCAATGCGGTCTATTACGCGGCGCTGTTCACCGGCCAGCCGCAGTCGCTGAAGGCGCGCCTGGGCCGCGTCGCGCCGGCGCTGTCGATGCCCACCGACATTCCGTAGGAACCCGTCATGGCAGGCCGACCCGTTCTACTGCTCGGCGGCAGCGGATTCATCGGCCGCCACGTCGCCGCGCGGCTGGTCGCGCAGGCGCGACACGTGATCGTTCCCACGCGCAACCGCGAGCGCGCCCGCGCCCTGCTCACGCTGCCCACGGTGCAGGTGTTCGAGGCCGACGTGCACGACGACGCGCAGCTCGCGTCGCTGATGCGCAGCACCGACGCGGTGATCAACCTGGTCGGCGTGCTCGACGGCGGACGCGGCTCTCCATGGGGGCCGGGCTTCGAGAAGGCGCACGTGAAGCTCGTCTCGCGCATCGTCCAGGCCGCGCGCGCGGCCGGCGTTCGCCGCCTGCTGCACGTATCGGCGCTCGGCGTGCACGAAGGCGGCGAGCGCACGCTGCCGTCGATGTACCTGCGCTCGAAGGCGGCGGGAGAGCGCATCGTGCGCGAGGCCGCCGACCTGCAATGGACGGTGTTCCGCCCGTCGGTCGTCTTCGGCCCCGGCGACTCGCTGATCGAACGCTTCGCGACGCTGCAGCGCTGGCTGCCGCTCATTCCGGTCGGACGCGCCGACGCGCGACTTCAGCCGGTGTGGGTCGGCGACGTCGCCCACGCGATCGCCGACTCGCTCGACGCGCAGGCCACCGTGCATCGGTGCTACGAACTGGCCGGCCCCGAGGTGTGGTCGTTGCGCGACCTGATCCGCTTCGCCGGCGAGTTGTCCGGCTACCGCCGGCGCGTGGTCGGCTTGCCCGACCCGCTCGGGCGCCTGCAGGCGACGCTGCTCGAGTTCGCGCCTGCCCCGCTGCGGATGTCGCGCGACAACTTCGCGTCGCTGTCGGTCGACAACGTCGCCGACGGCCCGATCGCCGCGGAACTGCGCATCGAGCCTACGCCGCTCGCCGCCGTCGCGCCGTCGTATTTCAGCGAGCACGAGTTGCGGCTGGCCGAGGAGCGACGCCGCGCCGGGCACTGAATTCACCGGAAGCCGCCGATGAGGATCTACCGGGTCGGCGGTTCGGTGCGCGACGAGTTGCTCGGCGTTCCGGTCAAGGATCGCGACTGGGTCGTCGTCGGCGCGGCGCCCGAAGAACTCGTCGCACGCGGCTTTCGTCCGGTCGGACGCGACTTCCCGGTGTTCCTGCATCCCGAGACGCAGGAGGAATACGCGCTCGCGCGAACCGAGCGCAAGACGGCGCCCGGCTATCGCGGCTTCGTCGTGCAGGCCGATCCGGGCGTGACGCTCGAGGACGACCTGCAGCGCCGCGACCTGACGATCAACGCGATGGCGATCGCCGAGGACGGCACGCTGGTCGACCCCTACGACGGCCTGGGCGACCTGCGTGCCGGCGTGCTGCGTCACGTCGGTGCCGCTTTCGGCGAAGACCCGGTGCGCATCCTGCGCGTCGCCCGCTTCGCCGCACGCTTCGACGAGTTCACCGTCGCGCCCGAGACGATGGAGTTGATGCGCGAGATGGTGCGCGCCGGCGAGGCCGACGCGCTCGTCGCCGAGCGCGTCTGGCAGGAGTTCTCGCGCGGGCTGATGGAACGGCGCCCGTCACGGATGTTCGACGTGCTGCGCGCCTGCGGCGCGCTCGCTCGCGTGATTCCCGAGCTCGACCGACTGTGGGGCGTGCCGCAACCGGCTGCGCCACATCCCGAAGTGGATACCGGCGTGCACGTGATGATGGTCGTCGACTTCGCAGCCGAGACGGGCGCGTCGCTAGCCGTGCGCTTTGCCGCGCTCGTCCACGACCTGGGCAAGGGAACGACGCCGACCGCCGAGTGGCCGCGCCACATCGCGCACGAGCAGCGCTCGGTGCAGCTGGTCGACGAATTGTGCGAGCGGTTGCGGGTACCGACCGAATGTCGCGACCTCGCTCGCATCGTCGCCCGCGAGCACGGGCTCGTGCATCGCGCGCTCGAGTTGCGCGCGGGAACGATTACGAAGCTGCTCGAGCGGATCGACTTCGCGCGCCGGCCACAACGGCTCGAGTCGGTGCTCGCGGCCTGCGCAGCCGACTACCTCGGGCGACTCGGACTCGGATCGCGCCCCTATCCGCAGGCGCAGCACCTGCGCGAAGCGGCGCGCGCCTTCGCATCGGTGGACACCGCGTCGATCGCGCGCGCGCATGCCGATTCTCCGCAACACATCCGCCAAGCGCTGCACGAGGCGCGCACGAACGCGGTGGCCGAAGCGCTCGATCTGCGTCGCTGACCAGGCGCCTGGCGTGTAACACTGCACTCGCTAGAGCAGGCGCGCCAGCAACGCCGCCAGCAGCGAGAGCAGCACCGTAGACGTGATCGGGATCGACCAGTCTCGGCCGAAGGCGCGAAACTCGAGATCGCCCGGCAGCCGTCCGATGCCGAAGCGGCGCAGCACCGGCATCAGCCCTGAGAACAGGACGAGCGCGACGACGACGACGAGCAGCCACTTGAGCATGAGGCAGGCGAAGGGTGAAGGGTGAAGGGGAGAAGCCTCGGCTGCAGCGCAGGCGCACCGCCCGTCATTTCCTCGCGTGCTCCTGCAGGAAGCCGACGATCTCGGCAACCGACAGCTGAGGCTCGCGCGGATCCACGCCGCTCTGCACGCGGTTCATCCAGTCGAGGTTGTCGCGCATGCGCTCGACAATCTTCGGCCACTCTTCGGCCGTGTGCTGCGACGGATCGGGCAGCGCGTGGCACTGACTGCACGCCCTGGCAAAGATGCGGCCCGCCCCGTGTTCGAGCGCCTGCGCGAGTTCGGGTTCGGCCCGCAGGTCGAGGCTGCGCTGCGCATGCCGCTGCAGGTAGGCGACGATCTCGCGCTCCTCGTCGGCGCCCGGCGCCGCCATCGCCCGCTCGCCGCCGCCGGGCGCTCGCATCAGGTCGGCCATCAGCGGGCCGAGATTGCCGCGGCCCTCCATGCGCGGCACCATCCGCCGCACCACCTCGGGCCAGCGGCTCGCATCGTGCATCGCCGGATCGGGCAGGTTGTGGCACTGCACGCAATACAGCGCGACGAGCCGGGCGCCGCGCGAGTCGGGCTGCGGCAGCTGCGACGGACGCAAGCGATCGGGCAGGATGCGCAGCAGCATCGCGCCGTGGCTGCTTCGCTGCCATCGGGCGCGCGACGCCTGCACCAGGTCTTCGAGATCGTCGAGCGACAACGCGCGTTCGTCGGCACGATGCGCCTGCTCGAGCGGATGCGCCGGCGGACGCTGCTCCATCGATCGAGTGATGACTTCGGACGGCCGCGACGCGGTCGTCGACGTTGCGCCGACCGGCGACGCGACGATCACGACGACACCCGTGACGGCGGCCAGCGCGAGACCGGCGAGCATCGGCGCGCGGCGCACGATCGCGGCGACGCGACGAAGGGGCGAATTGCGCCGCCCGGACATCGCACCTCTCCTACAGCGACGCCCGCCGGTCGCGCGTTCGGAACCCGATGGCGTCGTCCGGCATGCCGCGGCCGAAAGCGATCGCCTTGAACAACTCTCCCATCTCCGCCTCCGACAGCAACTGCTGAACCGCCTGCATCTCGCGCGTCCAGCTTACGGGATCGTCGCGCGGAATCGAGACGCAGGTGTCGAGCAACCCGCAGTCGAGCAGGAATCGGGCCTGGGAAGCGAAGCCCAGCGCGTCGAGTCCGGCGCGCGCGGCGGCCTCGGCGACGCCAGTGAAGTCGACGTGCGCGGTGATGTCCTGCAGCCCTGGCCACAGGAACGGGTCGTCGTGCGCGCGGTGGCGGAAATGGCAGCGCAGCGTGCCCTGGTCGCGTTGCGGATGGTAGAACTCGTGGCGCGGAAAACCGTAATCGACGAGCAGCATCGCGCCCCGCGCGAGCCGCGAGCCGACGGTGGCGACCCATGCTTCGGCCTGCTCGCCGAGCTCCGAAACGTAATTTTCCGGCGCGGCTTCCCGCTCGTCCGACGATGCGTCGGCGTATGCGCTCCATGCATGCCGCAGACGATCGCCCACCTGCGCGGCGAGGCGCTCGTCGGCTCTTCGATCGGCCCAGCCGAGCGCTTCGCCGTCCGCTCGCGCGACGCCGCGCTCGAACAACGCGCCGCCGGCGCGACGGAACACGCGCACCGGCATCGCATCGAGCACCTCGTTGGCGAGCACGACGCCTTCGATGCGCTGCGGCAGTTCGTCCACCCAGCGCACTCGTGCGAGGAGCTCCTCGCCGGCGGCGGCGATCGTCGTTCGCTGGCGTTCGCGCAGCGTCGCAGAGAGCTCTACGATCACGTAGCCGCGCGGCAACGCGCGCGCATCGCGCAGCGCCGACAGCAGCTGCGCAGCGAGCGCGCCGGAGCCTGCGCCGAACTCCACGATCTCGCCCGACCCGTCCAGCCACTGCGCGCATTGCGTTGCGATGCAGCGGCCGAAGAGCGAGGACATCTCGGGCGCCGTGACGAAATCGCCCTCGGCGCCGAACACGCGGTTCGGACCGGTGTAGTAGCCGATCCCGGGCTCGTAGAGCGCGCGCTGCATGTAGCGGTCGAAACCGATCCAGCCGCCGGCCGCATCGATTTCCGCGCCGATGCGCCGCACCAGTTCGCGCGAATCGGCGAGCGCCTGCCCGGAAGGTGCAACGGCGCTCACGCGACGACCGCTTCGCGCTGTGGCGCCTGCAGCAACGCGTCGATCTGGCGGTCCTTCTCCTGCCACAACTCGTGCAGCCACGCCTGCACGCGCTTGCGCGCGCGCGAGTCGCTCATCGCGTCGGCGCGGAAGAACTCGATCGGAATCGGCCTTCGCGCCATGCGAACGACGATGCGTTCGGCGTCGCCGCGCAGGAACTGCCAGAAGGTAGGCACACCACCCGGGTAGACGATCGTCACGTCGATCAGCGAATCGAAGCGCTCGCCCAGCGCATTGAGCGTGAGCGCGAGCGCGCCCGACTTCGGCTTGAGCAGGTGCCGATACGGCGAGTGCTGCGCTTCGTGCTTCTCGCGCGTGAAGCGCGTTCCCTCGACGAAATTCATCACGCTGGTCGGCAGCCGCGCGAACTTCTCGCAGGCGCGACGCGTCGTTTCGAGATCCTCGAGGCGCTTCTCCGGATGCTTGCGCAGGTACCGGTCGGAATGGCGGCGCATGAACGGGAAGTCGAGCGCCCACCAGGCCAGCCCCATCACCGGCACGTAGATCAGCTCGTACTTCAGGAAGAACTTCATCAGCGGAATCCGCCGGTTCAGCAGCCTCTGCAGCACGAAGATGTCGACCCACGACTGGTGATTGCAGCTCACCAGGTACCAGCCGCGCGGATCGATCTGCTCGAGGCCTTCGACATCCCACACCGTGCGCTGCGTCAGCCGCATCCACGCGTTGTTGCCGGCGATCCAGCGAGTGGCGACCGAATTGAGCAGCGGGTCGATCGCGGCGCGTACGCGCTCGAACGGCAGCAGCAGCTTCACGAGCGCGAGCAGGAACAGCAGCCCGCACCAGAACAGCGTGTTGACGGCGAGCAGCGTCACGGCGACCGCTGCGCGAACGACCGGTGGCAGGAAGGCGAGCATGTGGGGGAGCGGCATGCAGCGGAAGCGCCGATCGTACCAGCCGTCCCGAACGGATGCCGTACACTCGTCGCTCCATGCACCCGAATCGCGTCGTCCTGGTCACCGGCGCGGCGCGCCGCATCGGCGCGCGGATCGCGACGCACCTGCACGCCCGCGGCGGCGACGTCGCGATCCATTGCCGGCATTCGGTCGAGCAGGCCGAGGCGCTCGTCGCCCGGCTGAACGCCGCTCGCCCCGATTCGGCGCGCGCGTTCGAGGCCGATCTCTCGCAGGCGAGTGCCTGCGAGCGCCTGGTCCAGGCGACCGGCGACTGGCACGGGCGCATCGACGCGCTGGTGAACAACGCATCGACCTTCCTGCGCACCCCGATCGGCTCGGTGGACGAAGCGCTATGGGCGTCGATCGTCGACGGCAACCTGAAGGCGGCGTTCTTCACCAGCCAGGCGGCGACGCCGTGGCTGCGCGCCTGCAAAGGCGCGATCGTCAACGTCACCGACGCGCGCGCCGAACGCCCGCTCGCCGGCTTCTCGGCGTACGCCGCGGCGAAGGCGGGCCTCGTCGCCCTCACCCGCGCGCTCGCACTCGAACTGGCGCCCCAAGTTCGCGTGAACGCCGTAGCGCCCGGCTCGCTCGACTGGCCCGAGCAAGACGTGTTCACCGACGCCGAGCAGCGCGCGATCGAAGCAGCGATCCCGCTGCAGCGTATCGGCACCGGCGACGACGTCGCGCGCGCGGTCGCGTTCCTGCTCGACGATGCCGACTACGTGACCGGCCACGTGCTGCACGTCGACGGCGGCAGCTCCCTCGTCTCGCGCTGAACGGCGAATCCGATGACAACCGACATCCACGCATTCCCCGACTGCTATCGCGTCCTCGTGCAGGACATCGAGATCGACTGCTTCCTCGGCGTCTACGAGCGCGAGCAGGCCAAGCGGCGTCCGATCGTCATCGACGTCGAGCTCTACGTCCCCGATGTCACGCGCCAGCGGCGCCGCGACCTGCTCTCGGAAACCGTCAACTATGAACGCGTGGTCGAAGCGGTCGAGCGACTGGTCGGCGGCGACCGGCGCTTTCGTCTGGTCGAGACGATCTGCGGCGAACTCGCCGACGAACTCGCCAGGCTGCCCGGGCTGCGCGCGCTGAGAGTGTCGGTAACCAAGCCGCAGCCGCTGCCGCGCGCGCGTTCCGTTCGCGTCGAAGTGTGGAGGTTCGCGTGAGCCTACGTATCGCCGAAGGCTCGCACGAGCAGCAGCGCAAGCGCGACTACGAACGAAACAAGCTGCACAAGCGCCTGCTGCGGCTCACCGGCGAGGCGATCGTCGACTTCGGCATGATCGAGGCGGGCGACCGGGTCATGGTCTGCCTGTCGGGCGGCAAGGACAGTTATGCGCTGCTCGACCTGCTGCGCACGCTGCGCACGCGCGCGCCGATCGACTTCGAACTGGTCGCGGTGAACCTCGACCAGAAGCAGCCCGGCTTCCCCGAGCACGTGCTGCCCGACTACCTGCGAACGCTCGACGTCCCCTTCCACATCGAGGCGCAGGACACCTACTCGATCGTCACCCGCGTGATCCCGCAGGGACGCACGATGTGCTCGCTGTGCTCGCGACTGCGACGCGGCATCCTCTACCGCGTAGCCGACGAACTGGGTGCGACGAAGATCGCGCTCGGCCACCATCGGGACGACATCCTCGAGACCTTCTTCCTGAACCTGTTCTTCGGCGGCAAGCTCAAGTCGATGCCGCCGAAGCTCGTCTCCGACGACGGCCGCCACATGGTGATCCGCCCGCTCGCCTACGTGAAGGAAGAGGATCTCGTCGCCTACGCCGAATGGCGCGCGTTCCCGATCATCCCGTGCAACCTGTGCGGCTCGCAGGAGAACCTGAAACGGCGCGAGATCAAGCAGATGCTGCGCGAATGGGAGCGGCGCCACCCGGGTCGCGTGGAGAACGTCTTCGCATCGCTCGGGCGCGTCGTCCCCTCGCATCTGCTCGACCGCTCGGCGTGGGACTTCTCCGGGTTGCGCATCACCGGCGAGCCCTCCGTCGACGGCGATCGCGCTTTCGATCCGGACCCCGAGTTCGAGCGGCCGGCGGGCGCGGGCTGACGTGGCTGCCGGGGTCGTTCGCGGGCGTCGGTTGCGGCGCGCCCCGCCCCTCAGTCTCTCGCCTGCCCGCCGTCGCGCGGCGCCTCGTTGTCGCCTGCCGCAACCGCCCCCACTCGCCCCATGCGCCGCAGCCGGAACAGCGCCGCCCGCGCAAGGAACACGACTGCCACCGGCGCGCCGATCGGCAAGATCACCACCACCGTCCACGGCTGGATCGACAGCGCGCCCTGCGTCGCGCTGAACCACAGCACCGAGGCCGCGGCGATCGACCACGTCCCCATCGTGTACGGCAGCGCTGCCGGGTGCGCGCGCAGGAAGAAATGCGGAAAGCGCAGCAGCCCGGTCGCGCCGACGACGCAGAACGCGGCGCCGTTGAGCAGCAGCAGCGAGACGACGATGTCGACCCACAGCGGCGTGAGCGCAAGCGCGGGGAACGCTTCGGCGCTCATTCGATGATCTCCCCCCGGAACAGGAACTTGCCCAGCACCGCCGTGCTGACGTAACCGAACAGGGCGATGATCAGCGCGGCCTCGAAATACATCGTCCCACCGGAGCGAAGACCGAGCACCAGCATCACGAGCATCGCGACGACGTAGAGGAAATCGAGCGCAAGGATCCGATCCTGCGCGCTCGGGCCGCGCAGCACTCGCGCGAGTGCGAGCGCCATCGCGATGACGAGCAGCACGAGCGTCGCCAGCGAGGCCATGTGCAGCAGCGGACTCATTCGAAGATCTCCTTAAGCGGGTGCTCGTAGCGCGCCTTGTAGCGCGCGACGAAGGCATCGACGTCGTCTTCGCCGAGGTCGAACACGTGCAGCATGTACCAGCTTCGATCGCCGGCGAGCTCGGTCCAGACGGTGCCCGGGATCACCGTCGTGATCGTCGCCAGCGCCGCGATCGCGTGCGGATCGTGCAACTCCAGCGTCATGCGCACGAAGCGTCCGCCGGGCAACCGGCCGGCGGAACGCAGCGCCCCGCGCGCCACCGCGATGTTGGAGACGACGACGTCGCCGCCCACGCGCAGGATCAGTCGCACGAGGGTCCACGGACGGCGAATATGCGGTCGCAGCGGCAGCAACGGCGCGGTGAGCAACGGCATCGCCACTGCGACGATCGCAGCGATGATCAGCTGCCCGGGACTCGCCGAGCGCGCCAGCACGAGCCAGAGCACGAACAGTGCGACGCTGAGCAGCGGCGCCGGCAGCACTCGCCTCATTGCCGTTCCACCGGCCGCGCGGTGAGCACGGCATCGACGTACGCCGCCGGTCGATGCAGCGCCTGGGCAGCGTTGGCCGTGTAGCGCATCACCGGCTCGGCGCGGATCGTCAACAGAGCGCACAGCGCGAGCAGCGCCGCGATCGGCAGAGTTTCGATCACGCGCAAGCGCGGCGCGGCGCGCTCCTGCGGCGCCCAGAAGTAGCGGATGCCCGCGCGCGACAGCGCGACGAGCGACAGGAAGCCCGAACCGATCAGCACCGCGACCATCGCGAGGGCCGCCACCCCTGGCGCCGCCAGGGGATCCGCGGACAGTCCGGGCTCGGGCGCGAGCGCCGACGACAGCATCGCGAACTTGCCGAGAAAGCCCGACAGCGGAGGCAGGCCGGCGATCATCAGCGCGCACAGGATGAACGCCAGGCCGAGAAAGGCGAGCGCGCCGGGGATCGTGCGGCCGATCAGCACCGTCTCGTCCTCGTCGAGATTCGAATCGGGCCGCTCGATGTATTCAACCGAAAACGGCAGCGGGTCCGCATCGTCGGGCGGTACCTTTGGCTCCACTTCGCGCGCGCGGTCGATCAGTTCGACGAGCAGGAACAGCGCCGCCAGCGCGAAGGTCGATCCGATCAGGTAGAAGAGCGCGCCCGCGGTCAGCGCCGGCCGCGCGAAGCCGATCGCGGCGATCAGCGTCGCCGACGAGATGACGACGCTCCACGCGGCGAGCCGGCCCGGGTGGTGCGAAGCCAGCATTCCGATCGCCGCCACCGCCAGGCTCGCCATGCCGATCCAGCTGAGCGCCGCGCCGCCGAAATTCGTCGACTCGCCGGCGTCGACGCCGAAGAGCAGCGTCCAGACGCGCAGGATCGCGTAGACGCCGACCTTGGTCAGGATGGCGAACACCGCGGCCACCGGCGCCCCGGCGGCGGAGTAGGCCGGAACGAGCCAGAAGTTCAGCGGCCACATCGCGGCCTTCGCCAGGAAAGCAACCGCGAGGATCGCGGCGCCGGCGTGCAGCAGCGGCCGGTCGGCCGCCGCCACCTGCGGAATGCGCGCGGCGAAATCCGCCAGATTCAGCGTTCCCGCAGCGCCGTACAGCACCGCCACCCCTACAAGGAACAGCGACGACGCGAACAGGTTCACCGCGATGTAATGCAGTCCGGCGCGCACGCGCGCCGCGCCCGAGCCGTGCAGCAGCAATCCGTAGGATGCAGCGAGCAGGATCTCGAAGAACACGAACAGGTTGAAGACGTCGGCGGTGAGGAATGCGCCGTTCACCCCCATCAGCTGGAGCTGGAAAAGCGGATGGAAATAGACGCCGGCCCGGTCCCAGCGCGCCACCGAATAGACGAGCGCCGCGAGCGCGATGACGCTCGTGACGACGAGCATCATCGCCGACAGGCGGTCCACCACGAGCACGATGCCGAAGGGCGCAGGCCAGTTCGCCGGCAGGTAAACGCCGACCGCCGCCGCGTCTCGCTCGTTGACCAGAACGAGCAGCGCGATCGCCACGGCGAGCGCGGCGACGCTGGAGAGCACGTTCAGCGTCGCACGCAGGCGGCGGCGGCGCTCGGCGACGAACAGCATGAGCGCCGCGGTGGCCAGCGGCAACACGATCGGAGCGACGATCAGGTGCGGCATCGCCGCCTTCGCCCACTCGATCACGTTTCCTCCCGTCCGTCGACGTGGTCGGTGCCGGACAGCCCGCGCAGCGCGAGCAGCACGACGAGGAACAGCGCGGTCATGGCGAAGTTGATGACGATCGCGGTGAGCACCAGCGCCTGCGGCAACGGGTCGGTGTAGTGCTGCAGGTCGTGGGGCACGCCCGGCACGACGATCGGCGGCTGGTCGATCGACAGGCTCCCCATGCTGAAGATGAACAGGTTCACCGCGTACGACAGCAGCGACAGGCCCATCAGCACCTGGAAGGTGCGCGGGCGCAGCAGCAGCCAGACGCCCGAGGCGGCGAGCACGCCGATGGCGGTAGCGAGAACGACTTCCATCAGCCGGGCCTGCGATGCGCGCGCAGCGACTGGTGCGCGAGCGCGATGAGCATCAGCAGCGTGGCGCCGACGACGACGGCGAATACGCCCGCGTCGAACAGCAGCGCACTCGCCCAGTGCGCCTCGCCGCCCCACGGCATCGGCACGTGCGCCGTGTGCGTCGTGAGGAACGGATAGCCGAAGAAGATCGCCCCCGCTCCGGTGGCGACGACCAGCAGCAGCCCGGTGGCGATCCACCACGGCGTGCGCAGGTGGATCCGCGACTCGATCCACACCGTGCCGAGCACCACGTATTGCGTGAGGAACGCGATCGCGACGACGAGGCCGGCGACGAATCCGCCGCCAGGCGCGTCGTGCCCGCGCAGGAACAGGTGCAGCGCGATGACGAAGGCGATCGGCAACAGCAGCCGAACGAGCACCGCCGGCACCGTGCGGTAGCCGATGCCGGGATCGGCCCCGGGTGCGGGCTCGAGCACGTCGTCGAGCGGATCGCCGGCGATGCCCGGCTTCTGTTGCTCGGGAACGATGCTTTCGCGCGGCGGCCGGAAACGGCGCAACAGCGCGTAGACGACGAGCGCGACGATGCCGAGCACGGCGATTTCGCCCATCGTGTCGAAGCTGCGGAAATCGACCAGCGTGACGTTGACGACGTTGCGCCCGCCGCCGTCGGGCAGCGCGCGCGCGAGCAGGAACGGCGAGATGCTCTGCGGCGCCTCGCGCGTGAGCATCGCGTACGACAGCGCAGCGGTGCCCGCGCCGACTACGATCGCGAGCACGAGGTCGCGCGCGCGGCGCGTGCGCGCGCGCAGCGCGACACGCGCATCCTCCTCGACGACGCGCCTGGGCAGCCAGCGCAGTCCGAGCAGGAACAGCACCGTCGTGACCACCTCCACCGCCAGTTGCGTGAGCGCGAGATCGGGCGCCGAGAACCAGAGGAACGTGACGCAGGTGACGACGCCGGCGATGGCGAGCATCGTCACCGCCGCGAGCCGGTGGAACTTCGCCTGCGCTGCCGCAGCGATCGCGGCGACGATGCCGATCGCCCACATGCCGACGAACACCGGCGACGGCGCGACGCGCGGCCGATCGCCCCAGCTGATGCCGTCGAAGCCGAGCGCGGCCCAGGCGGCGAGCAGCGTGAGCGCGACCATCCAGAACAGTTGTGCCTGCAGGCGGTTCGATCCGAGCGCGCGCATCAGGCGCCGTGCGCCAGTGTTGGCTGCAATCGTCGCCCACTCGAACGCCCGCTTGCCGTCGAGGTGGCGGACGAGCGGCGTGCCGCGCAGCCCGTTGTCCAGCGCGCGGCGCAGCCACCGATAGCCGATGGCGCCGCCCGCCATCGCCACCAGGCTCATCGCCAGCGGCGCGGTGAAACCGTGCCAGACGGCCAGGCTGTAGGGCGGCAGCGTGCCGCCGACCACGGGTAGCGCAGCGGCAGCCAGCGCCGGACCGACCGACCAGCCGGGGACGATCCCGACGACGAGGCAGGCGAGCACGAGCAACTCGACCGGGACGCGCATCCAGCGCGGCGGCTCGTGCGGGATGCGCGGCAGGTCGGTGGGCAACGGGCCGAAGGAAGTGCCCCAGCCGAACCGCAGCGAGTAGACGACCGCGAAGATACCGGCCAGCGTCGCCGCTGCCGGCAGCACGATCTCGACCCACGGCGCCGACTGCATGAACACCGTTTCGGCGAAGAACATCTCCTTCGACAGGAAACCGTTGAGCAGCGGCACGCCGGCCATCGCCGCGCTCGCCACCAGCGCCAATGTCGCCGTGATCGGCATCGCATGCATGAGTCCGCGCAACCGCCGAAGGTCGCGCGTACCGCTCTCGTGGTCGGCGATGCCCGCCGCCATGAACAGCGAAGCCTTGAAGGTGGCGTGATTCAGCATGTGGAACACGGCAGCCACCGTCGCGGTCGCGCTGTTCAGCCCGAGCAGCAACGTGATCAGCCCCAGGTGGCTGACGGTCGAATAGGCGAGCAGTCCCTTCAGGTCATTCTGGAACATCGCGATGTAGGCGCCGAACACCAGCGTGACGAGTCCCGCACCGCCGACGATCCAGAACCACGGATCGGTTCCGGCCAGCACCGGCCACAACCGGGCCATCAGGAACACGCCCGCCTTGACCATCGTCGCCGAGTGCAGATAGGCCGACACCGGCGTGGGCGCCGCCATCGCGTGGGGCAGCCAGAACTGGAACGGGAACTGCGCGCTCTTGGTCAGCGCACCCAGCAGCACCAGCAGCAGCATCGGCAGGTACAGCGGATGCGCGACGATCGCGGCGCGCGCTGCGAGCACGGCATCGAGGTCGAAGGAGCCGACGATGCGCCCGAGCAGCAGCACGCCGGCGAGCAGCGACAGGCCGCCCCCTCCGGTGACCACCAGTGCCATGCGCGCGCCGCGCCGCGCGTCGCGCCGGTGGTGCCAATAGCCGATCAGCAGGAACGAGAAGAGGCTGGTCAGCTCCCAGAAGAAGACGAGCTGTATCAGGTTGCCGGCCGTGACGACGCCGAGCATCGACCCCATGAACGCGAGCAGGAACGAGAAGAAGCGCGCGACCGGATCGGACGGCGACATGTAGTAGCGCGCATAGAGAACGACGAGCGCGCCGATGCCGGTGACCATCATCGCGAACATCCACGCGAAACCGTCGATGCGCACGACCAGGTCGAGCCCGAACGAAGGAAGCCAGGAGATCTGCTCGCGCACGACGCCGCCATCGCGCACCTGCGGGAAGAGCGACGCCACCCACACCGTGGCGGCGATCGAAAGCGCGCCGGCCAGCGTGGACTCCGCGTTGCGGGCGTTCGGCGGCATCAGCGCCGCGATGACGCTGCCGAGGAAAGGAAGAGCGATCAGTAGGGCGAGCGACATCCGCGATCGGGTCGGTGGGCGATCGAGCGTATCAGATCATGTGGCGCCACCGACCGCCGTCGAGGACCGGCCGTCGATCGCCAGAACTGCTGTGTTATATCTGCGTCGGGGTTCGAAAGTACAGCGCAAGCGATACCGCAATCTCGACGTGAGCGACAAGCGCCCACACCCGGAATCCGCCCGCGGCATCGATGCCGAAGAAGCGACCTCGGGGACCGTCACTGCCGTCCGCGGTTCCGTCGTCGACGTCCGCTTCGATGGCCCTCTCCCCGATGTGCGCGAACTGCTGAGGTCGGAGAGCGGGCTGCAACTGGAGGTCTCGTCGCACGTCGACAGCCGCACTGCGCGCTGTCTCGCGTTCGGCGTGACGAGCGGCCTGGCGCGCGGCACGCGCTTCGAGGCGACGGGCGCACCGCTGACCGTCAACGTGAGCAGCGAGCTCCTCGGTCGCGTGGTCGATGTTTTCGGCCACGCGATCGACGGCGGCGAGCCGATTGCCGGGGTGCGCCGCGCCGTGTACGGCGCTGCCGTGCCGCTTCGCGAGCGCCCGGTCGTCTCGGAGGTCCTGCACACCGGCATCAAGGCAATCGACCTGCTCGCCCCGCTCGAGGGCGGCGGCAAGGCCGGCCTTTTCGGCGGCGCGGGCGTCGGCAAGACCGTCCTGATCTCGGAGCTCATTCACAACATGGCGGCCAGCCACAAGGGCGTGAGCGTGTTCTGCGGCATCGGGGAGCGCTCGCGGGAAGCCGAGGAAGTGATCCGGGAGATCGGCGACGCCGGCGTGCTCGGCCAGACGGTCCTCGTCTTCGGGCAGATGAGCGAACCGCCGGGTCCGCGCTTCCGCGTGGGTCACACCGCACTGACCATCGCGGAGCACTTCAGGGACGATGAGCAACGCAACGTGCTGCTGCTGATCGACAACGTGTTCCGCTTCGTGCAGGCGGGCATGGAGGTCTCGGGCCTGCTCGGCCAGCTCTCCTCGCAGATGGGCTACCAGCCGACGCTGGCGAGGGACCTCGGCGAACTGCAGGAGCGGATCGCCAGCACGAGGCATGCATCGATCACCTCGGTGCAGGCGGTGTACGTGCCGGCGGACGACTTCACCGATCCCGCCGTAGTGCACACCTTCAGCCACCTCTCGGCCTCGATCGTGCTTTCGCGCGCGCGTGCCGCGCAGGGCTTCTACCCCGCGGTCGACCCACTCGCCTCGACGTCGTCGCTCCTCAGTCCGGCCATCATGGGCGAGCACCACTACCAGCTGGCCGGAGCCGTGCGCGCGACCCTGGCCGCCTACGACGATCTCAAGGACATCATCGCGATGCTCGGGCTCGAGGAGCTCAACGAGGACGACCAGCGCACGGTCTCGCGTGCGCGCCGTCTCGAACGCTACCTCACCCAACCGTTCCACGTCACCGAGCCGTTCACCGGCCGCCCGGGGGCGACCGTACCTCTGCAGACGCTGCTCGACGACTGCGAGGCAATCCTGAACGACGAGTACCGCAACGTGCCCGAGCAGCGCCTGTACATGATCGGCGCGCTGCCGCAGCCCGCGGAGGCGGCATGAAGCTGCTGCTTTCGGTGCCGACCGGAATCATCCTCGACACCCGGGTCACCCGGGTCTCGGCGGAGTCCGACCGCGGCTCCTTCACGCTGCTGCCCCGCCACGCCGACGGCGCCATGCTCCTGCGTCCCGGCCTGCTCTCGTACACAGGCGAGGACGGCGTCGAGGTGTTCGTGGCGGTCGACGAGGGAGTCCTCGTCAAGGCTGGCCTGGACGTCCGCGCCGCGTGCCAGCGCGCCGTCATTGCAGGCGACCTGCAGGACGCAAGGTTCGCGTTGATGCGGCACCTTCACGAGCGAAGCGAGCACGAACGAAAGACACGGTCGGTGCTGATGGCGCTCGAAGCCGACGTGTTGAGGCGACTGGGAGAGTTGCGATGACGGCACGAAAGAGGCGCGACGACCTCCTCGACATCGTCACGCGCAAGCAGGCCGACAAGCTGCGCTCGCGCCGCGAGGGTCGGCCCAACATCGAGCGGGGCCTCGGGACGAGCGGCATCGTCGGCTGGTCGATCGCGGTGCCCACGCTGCTGGGCGTGGCAGCGGGCGTGTGGCTCGACCGCCGCTGGGGCGGCGACGTGTCGTGGACGCTCACGCTGCTTGCCGTGGGCCTGCTGGTCGGCTGCCTTACCGCGTGGTACTGGGTAGGCCGGGAGCTCGAACGTGACCGTTGACGTCGCGCTCGTCCTCCTGCGCGGGCGGGGGCCGGCGGCGTGACGCAGGCGGCCCCGGGCCTGCTGCTCGGCGCACTGGCCGGGCTGGCGCTGGGCTCGGCGTTCTACGTCGGTCTATGGGCGACCCTCCGCCGCGCGAGTCGCGCCCGGCGACCGTGGGCGTGGATCGTCAGCAGCTTCCTGCTGCGCCTGGTCGTCGTGGGCGCCGGATTCCTGCTGCTCGCACGGCACGGCGCGTGGGTGCTCGCGGGCGCACTTGCCGCATTCATCGCCGCAAGGCCGCTGGTGACGTACGCGCTGCTGGGACGGGAGAAGCGAGCGGAATGAAGCTGTCGCCGGACGAGATCGTCTACTTCAGCGTCGGGCCGCTGGACATCAGCGCCACGCTCGTGTTCACGTGGATTGTCATGGCGCTGCTGGTCGGCGTCTCGCTCGCCGTGCGCCGCAGCCTGCGGGTCGAGCCTCCGATCGGCAGGGCACAACTCGTGCTCGAGGCGCTCATCACGTTCGTGCTCGACCACATTCGCGACATCACGCGCCAGGAACCGCGGCGGTACCTGGCGTTCGTCGGCACGCTGTTCCTCTTCATCCTCGCTTCGAACGTGCTCAGCGTCGTCCCGGGCTTCCGCCCGCCGACCGGCTCGTTGACGACCACGGCAGCGCTCGCGCTGGCGGTACTGCTCGCCGTACCGGCCTTCGGCATCTCTCAGGTCGGCCTGCGCCGCTACCTGCGCACCTACGTGGAGCCGATGCCGCTGATGCTGCCCTTCACGATCCTCGGCGAGGCAACAAGGACGCTGGCCCTTGCCGTGCGCCTGTTCGGCAACGTGATGAGCAGCTCAATGATGGTTGCGGTCCTGCTCGTCGTAGCGCCGCTGGCGTTCCCCGTCCTGATGCACGCGCTCGGACTGCTGATGGGCGTGCTGCAGGCGTATATCTTCACCGTGCTGGCGCTCGTCTACATCGGCGCCGGGATGTCCGAGTCCGGAAAGCGCTTGTCGAAAGGAGAATCTGCGTGACCGACATGTCCCTCATCGCCGTCGTCTCGGTAGTCACCGCAGGGCTCACCGTCGCCATCGGCGCCGGCCTGGCTGCGCTCGCCGAGGGCCGCGCGGTGGCGGAGGGGCTGCGAAGCATCGCGCAGCAGCCCGACGAGACTGCCTCGATCTCGCGGGCGATGTTCGTCGGACTCGCCATGATCGAGACCAGCGGCATCTACTGCTTCGTGGTGTCGCTGATCCTGATCTTCGCCAACCCGTTCTGGAACGCCGCGGGCTGATCGCGGCGCACGTGCGATGACTGTCGACTGGTTCACGCTCGCGGCGCAGCTCGTCAACTTCGCGTTGCTGCTGATACTGCTGCGCGTGTTCCTGTACGGCCCGCTCCTTCGCGTGATGGACGAACGCGAGAAGCGAACGGCGGCGCCGCTGTACGAGGCGCGTCGCCTGGCCGACGAGGCGGCCGCGGAGCACGCGGCGCTTCAACGGGAACGAGAGAAATTCGAGCGCGAACGCGGCGAGCATCTCGCGACCGCGCTGCGCGAGGCCGACGAGAAGCGCGAGCAGCAGCTCGCAGCCATCGAGCGCGAAGCGAACGAACTGCGCGTCGCCGCCGTCAAGGCCGTCGAGCGCGACGTCGGGCGCGTGACCGGCGAGCTGATGACGCGCGTCTCGAACCTCGTCGTCGACGAGGTCAGGGCCACGGTCGCATCGGTGGCGGGCGCCGAGCTCGACCACCCGGCATGGGCGCGCTTCGAGGAGCGCCTGCGCGCGCTGCCGCGCGAGCAGCGCAGCAGCCTCGCACAAGCCGCGCGAGGCACAGTGAGGGTCGTGACTCCCCGCCCGCTTGCGCCCGACACCGCCGACACGGCCCGCCTGTCGCTGCGCGAACTGCTCGGTGCGCAGAGCGTGAGCTTCGCCATCGACCCCGACCTGCTTCTCGGCGTGGTGCTCGAGGCGGGCGGCTTGCGCCTCGACGGCAGCGCCGCCGCCCGGCTGGGAACACTGGAGCGTTCGTTCGCGACGGCGCTCGACACCGTCCGCGAGATCGCCCCGTCGACCGGCGCGCCCATCATGGCGCAAGAGCGATGACCAAACGGGACGAGGAAGAGGTCGCCGCCGCGCTCCTGTCGGGCCTCGAGGCCCTCGACGCCGCCCGCCGCGAGGTGTCTGCCGGGCTGGTGCTCGATGAAGTCGGACAGGTCACGGCCGTCGCGCGTGGAGTGGCCACGGTGACCGGCCTGCCGGGCGCGGTGGCCGACGAGACCGTGATGCTGGGCCGCGGCGCCATTGGCCTCGTCACCGACCTGCGCGAGAAGTCGATCGGCGTCGTGCTGCTCGCCGGGTCGCACGAGGTGCACGCCGGAGCCGCGGTCCGGCGCACCGGGCGGGTGCTCGACGTACCGGTCGGCGATCCGCTGCTGGGTCGCGTGATCGACCCGCTGGGCCGGCCGCTCGACGGAGGCGCCCCGGTCGATTCGCGCGAGCGCCTTCCGGTCGAGCGGCCGGCCACGCCAATCCACGACCGCGCCCCGGTCAGCGTGCCGCTCCAGACGGGCGTGAAAGTGGTTGACGCCCTCTTTCCGATCGGGCGCGGGCAGCGCGAGCTCATCGTCGGAGACCGCCAGACGGGCAAGACCTCGGTGGCGCTGAGCGCCATCCTCGCGCAGCGCGACACCCGGGTGCTGTGCGTGTACTGCTCGATCGGCCGGCGAGGCGCCGAGGTGGCGCGCACCGTCGCGACGCTGCGGCGCAATGGGGCGCTCGCCTACACGACCGTGTTGGTAGCGCCCTCCGAGGCCGAGCCGGGGTTGAGGCAGATCGCGCCGTTCGCGGCGATGAGCATGGCGGAAGCCTGGATGCAGGCCGGCAGGCACGTGCTGGTGATTCTCGACGACCTCGTCCAGCACGCCAGGGCGCATCGCGAGGTCTCGCTGCTGCTGCGCCGACCGCCCGGCCGCGAAGCCTACCCGGGCGACATTTTCTATCTGCACTCGCGCCTGCTCGAACGCGCCACGCAACTGAATGACGCGCGCGGCGGCGGCTCGCTCACCGCGCTGCCGATCGTCGAGACGCAGGAACGCGATCTCGCCGCCTATGTCCCGACCAACCTGATCTCGATCACCGACGGCCAGATCGTGCTGTCGTCCGAGCTGTTCCGACTCGGCCAGGTGCCCGCCGTCGACATCGGACTCTCGGTGTCCCGGGTTGGCGGCAAGGCGCAGCGCCCTGCCTACCGCGCGGTGGCCGGCGGTCTGCGCCTGTCCTACGCCCAGTTCCAGGAGCTGGAGAGCTTCGCGCGGCTCGGCGCCGAGCTCGACGAGAGCACGCGCGAAACGCTGACGCGCGGAAGGCGGGTGCGCGAGGTGCTCAAGCAGGGCGCGCTCGAGCCGATACCCGTCGCCGAGCAGATCGTGGTCCTGCTGGCGGCGGATGCGGGAGTGTTCGATGCGGTGCCGAGGACGCAGGTCGCCGCGATCGAGCGCGTCGTACGCCGCGAGGTGCGTCTACGGCTGCCGAACGTGTGCGCGCGCATCGAAAGCGGCCAGTCACTGAACGACGACGACCGCGAAGCCCTGCTCGATTTCGCGCGCAACGTCGTCACAGGCGCCTGGGCCGACGCATGACCTCGCGCGAGACCGTGCGAAGGAAGCTGGAAACGGCCAGCACCCTGGGCGGCCTCGTCACGACGATGAAGGGACTCGCGTCCGTGCGAGTGCACCAGTACCGCCGGACGATGCGCGCGCTCGACGCCTCCACGCTGACCCTCGACCTCGCCGCGCGCGCCCTGCTGTACCTGCACCCCGAGATGGCGGCGCTGCAATCCGGCGTCGCGTCGAGTTCGATCACCGTCGTGTTCGGCTCCGATCGCGGGCTGTGCGGGGCATTCAACGACCGCATGGCCCGCTTCACGACGAGCCACCTCGCCGAGGCCGCCATCGAGGGCGGGCCGGTGCACATCGTCGCGGTCGGTCGCCGAGTGGCCCGGCGACTGCAGCGCGCGGGCCGGGCGCCCGACGCACTCGTGTCGGCGCCCAGCAGCCTCGAGGCAGTCGACGCGGCCGTTGCCGAACTCCTCGACTTCGTCGACGCCGACCGCCGCGCCGGGCACGAGAGTCGGCTGCGCCTCGTCTACGCGCGCCCGGTCGGCTCGATGCGCTTCGAGCCGTGCAGCGAGCAGGTGCTGCCGGTCGATTCCGGCTGGATGCACGAGCTCAGTGGCCTGCCCTGGGAGACCCACAAGCTGCCGATGGAGCTCTCCGACCCGCGGCAACTGCTGCGCGGGCTGATCCGGCAGCGGATGGCGCTCGCGATCGTCAAGGCGTTCGGTTCTTCGCTGGCTGCGGAGAACGCCGCGCGGCTCGCCGCGATGGAGGCAGCCTCGCACAACGTCGAGGAGCGCCTCGCAAACCTGCGCGCCCGGCACCAGACGGCTCGTCAGGCAGCGGTCACCGCTGAGCTGCTCGATATCCAGAGCGCCGCCGCTGCGCTGGAGGAACCCGACGCCGACCAATCGGACGACGGACTGCAAGACCCTGCTTGAATCGGCGCCGACGAGCGCCGACAGCAGCGACTTCAGGCGCAGGCGGCGCGGTGCATCGTCTCCGAGGGAAGCTCGCCGAACATGCGACGGTAGTCGCTGGCGAAGTGGCTCAGGTGCCAGAAGCCCCAGCGCGCCGCGACGTCCTGCACGCTGGTTCCCGGAACGGGGGCTCGCAGCGCGCGGCGAACGCCGTTGAGCCGCAAGGCGCGCAGGTAGGCCACCGGATTCAGGCGCAGCACCTCCCGAAAGCCGTACTGCAGCGTGCGCCGGCTCACCCGCAACTCGCGGCACAGGTCTTCGATGGTCAACGGCTCGTCCACGTGCTCGCGCATGTACTCCTGCGCGCGGCTGACGAGCGAGTGGCTGCGCGTGGGCCCAGGCGCGGGAACGCTCTCGTCGCCCATCACGGTGAAGGTGTCGACGACGCTGCGATAGACCGCGTGCTCGAGCGCGCGCCGCGTGACCGGATGTTGCAGCTTCTGCGGATGCCCGCAGATCGATTCGAGCGCGAGCAGCAGGAACGCGCGCAGCCGACGCACGCGTTCAGGCGCCGGCGAAGCTACCGAAACGCCAGACAGGTCGGCGTCGATGTCGCGCTGGTCGATCTCGAGCGCGTAGTCGCGCAGCGCGTCGATCGGCATCGACAGGCCGACGAGATCCAGCGGCACCGGCGCGCGGAAATCCAGCCCGCGCCGATCGCGCAGCACGAGCACGGAATCGAGGCCGACCGGCCGGCCGTCGAAGCAACCCTCGCCCTGCAGCGCAACCGGAACGCCGAACATGTAGGCGCCGGGACGCCCCGAGCCGAGTTGATGCACCGATTGGTTCGTCGTCTCGCGAAACAGCTGGATTCCCGCGAACAGCGCCTCGCACAGGAAGCCCTCGAAGGGGCCCGGGGTGAGCTGCTCGTAGGTCTGGTCCCAGCCGCTCAAATGGGCGGCGTGCTCGTCCGCATCGTGCGAGCGCATTCGCGCAAACGAATACTCGTCGCGCTGGGACTGCGTCGGGGGCCGCTCGCCGATGCACATCGTCGTCGCTCTCCGCGGTTGCCGGCCGCGCGGGAAACACCCGACGGCCGCAACTGTCCGGGACCGGGCCGGGAAACGACCGCGGGAGGCAGATTGAATCTCGTTTCGACGCGCTTGGCAACCCCCGAAATCACCAATTCGTTTCATCTGCAACCGATTTTTTCGATACCGAAAGGAAGGCCGAGCCTGCGCCCGCCGCGTCCGGTCGCATTTTCATCGATTGCCGATTTCGGCTAACGCCTCACCGAAACCTGCTCCTAGAATCGCTGCCAGTCGACGAAGAATCGACCGAACGAGGAGTGTTCCCGTGATGAACCGATTCGCCGCACGCGTGCTCCAGGCGTCGCTGCTGGCTCTTGGAATCAGCGCAGCATCGGCGCAATCGTTTCCCGAGAAACAAACGGTGCACACTGCGCCGCCGGCCGGTCCGACTCGTGCGTACGTGTCCGATATCGCGATCCAGCACATCGTCGACGGACGCCTGCACGTGGTCGACGTCGACGCCGCGCGCTACGTCGGCCAGATCCCGCTAGGCTACGCCGGACAGGCAGTGCTGTCGCCCGACCGCAAGCGCATCTACGTCTCGACCACCTATTACCCGCGTCTGTGGCGGGGCACGCGCGCCGACGTCATCGACATCTGGGATGCGGAAACGCTGTCGTTCATCGGCGAGATCCCGATCCCGGAACGGCGCGCGCAGGCGCTGAACTACAAGGGAATGATCAGCGTCTCGCCCGATTCGCGCTGGCTCTACGTGCAGAACGCCACGCCGGCCAGTTCGATCAGCATCGTCGACCTGCGCGAACGCAAGCTGGCGAGCGAGGTGGCGAACTCCGGCTGCTGGCTCGCGCTGCCGGTGCCGAGCGCGCCGAACCGCTTCGCCACGCTGTGCGGCGACGGAACGATGGAGACGATCACGCTCGACGAGCGCGGCGCACTCGCCTCGCGCGAGCGCAGCGAGCGCTTCTTCGATGCCGACGTGGATCCGGTCTTCGTCCACGCCGAAACGGTCGGCGACCGATTCTTCTTCGTCTCGTTCCTGGGCAAGGTGTACGAGGTCGATCTTTCCGCGGAGAAGCCGCGGGCGATCGGCAGTTGGTCGCTGATCGGCACCGCCGACGCGAAGAAGGCGTGGCGCCCCGGCGGCTACCAACTGTTCGCCGTCCACGCGAAGAGCGGCCGGATGTACGTGCTGATGCACCCCGACGGCCAGGAGGGCTCGCACAAGAACCCGGCCGCGGAGATCTGGGCCTTCGACCTCGCAACGAAGAAGCGCATCGCGCGCATTCCCGGCAACAACGCGATCTCGGTCACGGCAATCCAGAAAGGTGCGCCGCGCCTGGTCGCGCTCGACGCGATGACGATGGGGCTGGTGCTGATCGACGCCGGCGACAAGCCGCGCGTCGTGCAGCGCATGGACGGCGTCGCCGAGGCGGGCACGTTGATCGAGATGCAGTGATGGCGCTGCCTGCGCTCGATCCCGTGCTCGGCCACGCCGTCGCGGGCGCGCTCGCGCTCGTGCTGGCCGTCGGCGCGTGGTCCAAGTTCGCCGACCTCGAAGCCTTCGCGTTCGCGGTCGATCGTTACCGGCTGCTGCCGTCGCCGGCCGCGCGCGCCGTCGGCTTGCTGCTGCCCTTCGCCGAGGCGCTCGCCGCGGGGCTGCTCGTCGTGCCCACCACGCGCCTGCCCGGCGCGCTGCTCGCCGCTGCGCTCGTCGCATGCGTCACCGGCGCCGTCGTCGTCAATTTGCTGCGCGGGCGTACCGACATCGATTGCGGCTGCGGCGGACCTGGGCATAGGCAGACGCTGTCCTGGCGCCTGCCCGCGCGCAATGCCGTGCTGTTGGCCGCCTGCGCGCTCGCGGCGGCGCCCGCCGCGTCGCGCGCTCTCGTCTGGCTCGACGCCTTCACCGCCACCTTCGCGGCGGCCGCGCTGTGGTTCGTCTATGCGGCCGTCGAAGAGCTGCTGTCCGACGCACAGCGCTTCTCGCCGCACGCCAACCGCCTGCCCTCGCCGGGGACCCGCCGATGACCGAAGCCCTGATCGTCTCGAACCTCGTCCTGTGGGCGGCGGTGCTCGCGCTGCTCGCCACCGTCTACGCGCTCGCTCGCCAGATCGGCGTGCTCTACGAACGCATCGCACCGATGGGCGCGCTGATGCTCGACGCCGGCCCGAAGGTCGGCGACGTCGCGCCGGCGCTCGCGCTGGAAACGCTCGACGGAGGCGCCTTCGCCACCGGCGGCGCGCGCGACAAGAGCCTGCTGCTCTTCTTCCTGTCGCCCACCTGCCCGGTGTGCAAGAAGCTGCTGCCGATCCTGCAGCGCATCGCCGCCGACGAGCGCAGCTGGCTCGAGCTTGCCTTCGCCAGCGACGGCGAACGCGACGAGCACGAAGCGTTCCGCGCGCGCGCCGGGCTGACCGCCTTCCCGTACGTGCTGTCCACCGAGCTCGGCATGTCCTACCGGATCGGCAAGCTGCCCTACGCGGTGCTCGTCGACGAAGCCGGGCGCGTGCGCGCCAAGGGGCTCGTCAACTCGCGCGAGCAGCTCGAGAGCCTGTTCACGGCGCGCGAGCTTGGCGTCGCGTCGGTGCAGGAGTTCCTCGGCGACCGCGGCGAAACGATGCAGACGATGGAGGCGAGCAGGCCATGAACTGGTTCGACGCGGCATTCGAACGATCGACACGCGCCGCCGCGCAGCGCACGTCGCGCCGCTCGGCGATCGCACGCCTGGGACGCGTGCTCCTCGGCGCCTCGGTCGCCCTGCCGGTGCTGCCCTTCGATCGCAGCGCGCATGCCGCCAAGGGACACGGCGGGGGCGTAGCGAAAGGCGGCAAGGTGCAGACCGACGACAAGCAGTGCGACTACTGGAAATACTGCGGCGTCGACGGGTTCCTGTGCTCGTGCTGCGGCGGCACCGTGAACTCGTGTCCGCCGGGCACCGAGCCGTCGAAGGTGTCGTGGATCGGCACCTGCCGCAATCCGGCCGACGGCAAGGACTACCTGATCAGCTACTTCGACTGCTGCGGCAAGAGCGCATGCGGACGCTGCCTGTGCAACACCAATATCGGCGAGCGGCCGGCATACCGCATCACGCTGCACAACGACATCAACTGGTGCATGGGCAGCACCAGCACGATGTTCCATTGCACCACGTCGCTGATCGTCGGCGTGGCAGAAAAATCCTGAGACAGGGAGGAGAGATGAACGCCAGGACCACACTCTGCGCGGCACTCGCGCTCGCGTTCGCCTGCGGCACCGCCGCGGCGGCCGTTCCGGAGGCCGAAGCCGCACGCCTCGGCAAGGACCTCACGCCGATGGGCGCCGAAAAGGCCGGCAACAAGGACGGCACGATTCCGGCGTGGGACGGCGGCATCACGAAGGCGGCCGCCGGCTGGAAGCTGTCCGACCCGCGCGTCGATCCATACAAGGACGACAAGGTGCTGTTCTCGATCGACGCATCGAATGTCGACAAGTACAAGGACAAGCTCTCCGAGGGCCAGCAGACGTTGATCCGCACGCTGCCCGGCTACCGGATGGACGTCTATCCGACGCACCGCTCGTGCGGCTACGCCGACAGCGTCTACCAGCGCAGCGCCGAGAACGCACGCGTGGCACGACTGAAGGACGGAAGCTGGGAGCTCGCGAACGCGGTCGGCGGCGGCGTGCTGTTCCCGATTCCGAAGAACGGCGCCGAGGCGGTGTGGAATCACAAGCTGCGCATCCAGAGCGAGGGGCGCATCGAGCACTACTCGACGCTGTTCTCTGCGAAGAGCGGCGACTTCTCGCAGCTCGCTCAGAACCAGTGGGTCGTCTATCCGCTGCACGAGCAGGCGACGAAGAGCTTCGACGACGTGAAGATGTCCGAGGCGAAGATCCTCAACGAGGTGGTCAGCCCGGCAGCGCGCGCCGGCGAGATGATCCTCGTGCACTGGTTCATGGACCGCGGCTCCGACGCGTGGCTGTACTTCCCCGGCCAGCGCCGCGTGCGCCGCGCGCCGTCGTTCGCCTACGACAACCCGGTGCCCGGCTACGAGAACCTCGAGACGGTCGACCAGTACCCGATGTACGCCGGAGCGATGGACCGCTACGACTGGAAGCTCGTCGGCAAGAAGGAGCTCTACGTCCCGTACAACAACTGGAAGCTGATCGACAAGAGCCGCAAGTACAAGGACATCTACCTGCCCGATTACGTCAATCGCGACCTGATGCGCTACGAGCTGCACCGCGTCTGGGTCGTCGAGGCGACGCTGAAGGAAGGCATGCGTCACATCTTCCCGCGCCGCGTGATGTTCATCGACGAGGACAGCTGGACGCTGCTGCTCACCGACCTGTACGACGCGCAGGGCAAGGTCTGGCGCGTGCAGGAAGCGAGCCTTTGGGTCGCGCCCGAGATTCCGGCCTGCGTGAGCCAGGAGTTCGTCGGCTACGACCTGAACGTCGGGCGCTACATCGCGGAGACGGCCACGCAGGAGGCCGCGCCCACCGACTGGCTCGCCGGCCGCGAAGGTCGCATCAACCCGAACATGTTCAGCCCGGACGAGTTGCGCCGTCGCGGCGAGCGTTGAACGCCGGCGGCACGAACGAAATCCTTTACGCGGATGACATCGACGCCGGCGACGCCGGCAGCAGAACGAAGAACGGGGAGAACGCTGCGATGACGAAGAAGAATGCTGGCGCCGCGACGAAGCGGCCCGCAACCGTGAAGCGCACGGCGCTCCGGCCGACGGCCGCCGCGCATGCGGTGACCTTCGCGCTGGCAACGCTGGCCGCAGGCCTGGCCGGCACGCCGGCGCACGCCTTAAAGTTCGAGAACGAATGGGTGAAGGGGAGCTTCGACTCGACCGTCTCCCTGGGCTTCATCAAGCGGATGCAGAAGCCCGACCGAAGCATCATCGGCAACGACAACGGAGGCGATACGCCGGTGACGAGCGAGCTCGGACGACGCAGCGATGCGTTCTACGGGCTCGCCGCGGGCAGCACGGTGGCGGATCCGGACTTCAACTACCTGCAGGCCGACGACGGCGACCTGAACTACAAGAAGGGCGACATCGTCTCCGCCGCGCTCAAGGGCACGCACGAGCTCGTGCTGCACTTCCCGAACCAGTGGAGCGGCATGCTGCGCGCGACCTGGTTCAAGGACTGGAGATCCGACGAAACCCGGCGCATGCCGCTCGATCCCGACGCGCGCGACGCCGCGGTCGACCAGATCACGCTGCTCGACGCATGGGTCGCCAAGGAGTTCGAGATCGCCGGCCGGCCTGCGAAGATCAAGGTCGGCAACCAGGTGATCAGCTGGGGAGAGGACGTCTTCATCTACGGCGGGGTCAACGTCACCAACGCGATCAACCTGCAGACCGCCCACACGCCGGGCATGCAGCTGAAGGAAATCTTCCGGCCCGCGCCGATGGTGTCGATCAACGCGAACGTCGCCGACGGCCTGAGCGTCGAGGGCTACTACCAGTTCCGCTGGAACGCGTTCAAGTTCGACCCGGTGGGCACCTTCTTCTCGGTGACCGACGTCATCGGAAAGGGCGGTCACAACGCGTTCATGAGCTCGTCGCTGCTCGGCCTGCCGCCGGGCACGGTGGGCGACCTCGGCACGATCAATCCCACCACCGGACAGCGCTTCACTCGCGCCGAGCTGGCCGAGGGCAGCGCGACGATTCCGCTGGCTGGCGTGCCGCTGCCGACGCTGGTGGGCCAGATGCCGACCAACGAGCCGAAGAACTCCGGACAGTTCGGCCTGGCGACGCGCTGGCTGCCCGAGGGCTCGGAGACCGAGTACGGGCTGTACTGGATCCGCTATCACGACAAGCTGCCCACCGTCGGGTTCCAGTTCGACCCCGACCGCTACACGACGAACGTCGCGGCGCTCGGCTACTTCGTCGATTACGGCGAGAGCCGCAACGTGTTCGGCCTGTCGGCGAACACGCTGCTCGGCGGCTGGGCGGTCGGCATGGAGCTGTCGTACCGGCCGAAGGACAGCGTCGGTATCGACGCCACCGTCCTGCCTCCGCAGGCCGGCAAGTACTCGGTCTTCGAGTTCCCGGGCAAGACGATGCGCGGCTTCGTCACCGAGAAGAAGTGGCAGGCGCACCTGACCGGCTTCAAGCTGCTCGCGCCCGCCGACATGGGCGGCGCGATCGGCGCAGTCGGCGCCGAGGAAGGCTACTTCCTCGGCGAAGTCGCGATCGCGCACTACCCGGGGCTCGACCGTTCGGGGCGCATTCCCTATTTGCTCACCGACTACTCGCTGCCCGACAAGACGTCGGCGGGCCTGGTCTTCTCCACCGGCCTCACCTACGCCAACGTCGGCAACAGCGGATGGAACGTGCTGCCGCAGCTCGACGTCGCCTGGGACTTTCACGGCACGTCGCCGAACGCGGTTCCGTTCGTCGAAGGCCGCAAGGCGACGACGATCTCGCTGAACTTCAACCGCTCCGACAAGTGGAAGGCCGGCATCGGCTACACCCGCTTCTGGGGTGGCGGCGGCAACAACCTGATGAAGGACCGCGACTTCCTGTCGCTGGTCACGTCGGTGTCGTTCTGATTCTCACGACGCAACAACTCCTGTCTCACGGTGGCACCCGATGATCGCCCGCAGCGTAGAACGTCTCCAGCGCCTGCTGTTCGGTCATCGGGCGCTGGTGCTCGCGCTGCTGGCGCTCTTCACCGTCGTGATGGGCGTGTTCGCGAGCCGGCTGCACATGGACGCCGGCTTCGACAAGCAGTTGCCGCAGCATCACGAGTACATCCGCACCTTCTTCGAGTTCCGTGACGAGGTCTTCGGCGCGAACCGGATCATCGTCGTCGTGCGCGCGCGCGACGGCGAGATCTGGAGCGCACCGGGCCTGCGCAAGCTCTACGACGTCACGCAGTCGGTGATGTTCCTGCCGGGCATCGACCGGCGCACCGTCACCTCGTTGTGGACGCCCAACACGCGCGTGCTCGGCGTCACCGAGGAAGGCTTCAAGGCCGAGGACGTCATCGGCGGCGACATCACGCCCGACCGCCTCGACGCCGGGCGCATCGAGCGCATCCGGCACAACGCGCTGGTCGGCGGCTACATCGGCACACTGGTCTCCACCGACAACGCCGGCGCGATGGTCGTCGCCGACCTGCTCGAAACCGACCGCGCCACCGGGAAGAAGCTCGACTACCTCGACTTCGCGTCGCGCATCGAGCAGGAGGTGCGCGGCCGCCACGAGGACGCCGGCTACGAGATCCAGATCATCGGCTTCGCCAAGCAGGTCGGCGACATCGCCGACGGCGCGACCAGCGTCGTGCATTTCTTCGCGCTCGCCTTCGTGCTCACCGCGCTGTCGGTCTGGCTGTATTGCCGCTCGTGGCGCCTGACGCTGCTCACGCTCGGCTGCTCGCTCGTCTCGGTCGTCTGGCAGTTCGGCTCGCTGCGCCTGCTCGGCTACGGGCTCGACCCGCTGGCTGTGCTCGTGCCGTTTCTCGTGTTCGCGATCGGCGTCTCGCACGGCGTGCAGCAGATCAACTACATCGTCAAGGAAACCTGCGCCGGCGCCGACAGCGGCACCGCAGCGCGGCGCGCGTTCACCGGACTGCTGATTCCCGGCTCGATGGCGCTCGTCACCGCGTTCGTCGGCTTCGCCACGCTCACGCTGATCCCGATCCCGATGATTCGCGAGCTGGGCATCACCGCATCGATCGGCGTCGCGTACAAGATCGTCACCAACCTCGTGATGCTGCCGATCGCCGCGTCGTACCTGAGCTTCGACGATGCCTACGTCGCGCGGATGACGCGGCTGCGCGCGCGCCGCGAGCAGGTGATGGCCTGGCTCGGCAGGATCGCCAACACGCGCAACGCGATCATCGGCACGCTGGCCGGCGCGGTGCTGTTCGCCGTCGCGTTCCAGCAGAGCCAGCACCGCCACGTCGGCCACCTCGCCTCGGGTGCGCCCGAGCTGCGCGCCGATTCGCGCTTCAACCGCGACGCCGCGTCGATCGTCGCGAGCTTCGACCTCGGACTGGACGTGCTCACCGTCGTCTTCCAAGCGCCGAAGGACGGCTGCTACCAGCAGCCGGTGATGGCTTACATCGACCAGTTCGCCTGGCAGATGCAGAACACGCCGGGCGTCATCTCGGTAGCTTCGGTCGCGCAGTTGGCCAAGCAGGCCTACGCGGGTACCAACGAAGGCCACCCGAAGTGGACCGCGCTCGCCGCCGACGAGCGCTCGCTGGCGAATTCGGTGGGGTTGATCCCCGAAGGCACCGGGCTGTTCAACCCCGGCTGCACGGTGCTGCCGGTGAACGTGTTTCTCACCGACCACAAGGCCACCACCGTCAAGGACGTGATCGCCGCCGTGCGCGCGTTTCGCGATGCCGAGCAGATGGGCGGCGTGACGCTGCGGCTGGCCAGCGGCAACGTCGGCGTGCAGGCAGCCACCAACGAAGTGCTCGAGACCACCGAGCTGCCGATGATGATGTACGTCTACCTGACGATCGTTGCGCTCGTGTTCTTCACCTACCGCGACTGGCGCGCGATGCTCGCGTGCTGCATGCCGCTGACGCTCGCCACCTTTCTCGGCTACTGGTTCATGAAGGAGCTCGACATCGGGCTCACGGTGGCCACGCTGCCGGTGATGGTGCTGGCGGTGGGCATCGGCGTGGACTACGCGTTCTACATCTACAACCGGCTGCAACTGCATCTGGCGCAGGGCGCGAACATCGCCGTCGCGTTCCGCCAGGCGCTGATGGAAACCGGCAACGCGACGGTCTTCACCGCGATCACGCTTTCGGTTGGCGTGGCCACCTGGTCGTTCTCGGAGCTGAAGTTCCAGGCCGACATGGGCATGCTGCTCACGTTCATGTTCATGGTGAACATGCTGATGGCGATCACGCTGCTGCCGGCGATCGCCGTCACGCTCGACGTGCTGATCCCGCGCCGCCGGCCGGTGCGCGCGCCCTTCCTCGTCCACTGAGGCGACGGTCATCGTGTTCAAAACCCTGATCCGCCGACTGTCGAGCGAACCGAGCGCGCCGCCCCTCGCGCAGGCGGCATTCGAGCGTCGCCAGCTCGCCGTCGCCGCACTGCTCGTCGAGGCCGCGCATATAGACCGCCACGCCGGCCCCGACGAGCGCGGCGCGGTGGCTCGGTTGCTGCGCGAGCACTTCGGGCTGTCGGAGCGCGATGCGCAGCGGCTCGTCGCAGAGGCCGAAGAGCGCTACGCGGCGAGCCTGGACGACTGGATCTTCGCGCGCGCGGTGCGCGAGGGCTTCGACCGCGAAGAGCGCGTCGAGGTGCTGCGCATGCTGTGGGAGGTCGTCTACAGCGACGGCCGGCTCGCTGGCTTCGAGCTCGACCTCCTGCAGCGGCTGTGCGCGGCGCTGGGCATCGACGACGAAGCCGCCGAGAGCGCACGTGTGCTGGCCTTCGCGAGCGCCAATCCGCACGACCCGGAGCAGGCGGGCGAAACATGAAGCGGTCGTTCCTTCGAATCGCGGCCGCGCTGTGCGCAGCGCAGCTTCTCGCCGCCTCCGGTCTCGTCGGCGACGATCCCGCCGACGGCGCCGCCAGGGCGGCCACCGCCGCCGACCCCGCCGCGGCGGTTGCCAAGTCCGCACCGGCCGGCGCCGGTGCGCCGAGCGCGGTGCAGGCGCAGAAGGTGCGGCACCCCGAGCACGCGCCGCTGCTCGCCGCGGTGCGCGCCGGCGCGCGGCTCGTGGCTGCCGGCGACTTCGGAACGATCCTGCTGTCCGATGACGAGGGGCGTGGCTGGCGCCAGGCGCAATCGGTACCCACCCGCGTGACGCTCACCGCACTCGAGTTCGTCGACGAGCGGCACGGCTGGGCGGTCGGCCACGGCGGCGTAGTCCTGTCCACCGAAGACGGCGGCGAACACTGGAGCCTGCGGCACGAGGCCGGGAACGACGTCGCGTTGTTCTCGGTTCACTTCGACGACCTGCGCCGCGGTCTCGTCGTCGGCTCCTTCGGCTTCGCCGCGCGCACCGACGACGGCGGCGCTACCTGGCGCCGCCTGAAGCTCGGCGACGAGGACGTGCACCTGTACCAGATCTTCTCCGACGCGCGCGGCGCCACGTGGATCGCCGCCGAGATGGGAACCGTGTTCCGCTCCGACGACGGCGAGAACTTCGAGCGCATCGAGGTGCCATACAGCGGCTCGCTGTGGGGCGGAATGGCGTCGCCCGACGGATCGATCCTGCTGTGGGGCATGGGCGGGACGTTGCTGCACAGCGCGGACGGCGGACGCTCGTGGCGCCAGACGTCGACCGACACGCAGAACCCGATCACTGCCGCCTGCCGCCTGCCCGACGGCCGGCTCGTCTTCGTCGGCCTGGGCGGCACCGTGCTCACGAGCAGCGACGGCGGCACGACGGTGAACACCGAGATTCGTCCGACGCGGCACGCCTACACCGCGGCCATCCTCGCGCACGGCAAGCCGCTGCTGTTCAGCCTGGCCGGCGTGGAAGCGCCGCAACCCTGAGAAGGCGCACGCCTTCCCCCTTTCCTTCGCACGAACGCACACACCCGGAGACAAGCCGATGAACATGACCACCGCCCGTCCCGAACTCGCCGCCATCCGCCGCAAGATGTTCGTCGGCGGGCAATGGGTCGAAGCGCGCTCGGGCAAGACACTGCCCGTCTACGACCCCGCCACCGGCGAGGAGATCGCGCGTGTACCCGATGCGCAGTCCGAGGACGTCGACATCGCCGTGCGCTCGTCTCGCGCGACTTTCGAATCTTCCGCGTGGCAGGACATGCTGCCGGCGCAGCGCGAACTGCTGATGCTGCGGCTCGCCGATCTCGTCGAGAAGAACGGCGAGGAACTCGCGCGCCTCGAAACGCTGAACAACGGCAAGCTGCTGATGTTCTCGCGCATGCTCGAGGTCGGCGCGAATGCGCAGTGGATCCGCTACATGGCCGGCTGGGCCACGAAGATCGAAGGCTCGACGCTCGACGTGTCGATCCCGTTCCCGCCCGGCGTGAAATACACGGCGATGACGCGCCGCGAGGCGGTCGGCGTGGTCGGGGCGATCGTGCCGTGGAACTTCCCGCTGCTGATGGCGATGTGGAAGATCGCGCCGGCGCTCGCCTGCGGTTGCACGGTGGTGTTGAAGCCGGCCGAGGAAACGCCGCTCACCGCGCTGCGCCTGGCCGAGCTCGTGATGGAAGCGGGCTTCCCCGCCGGCGCCGTAAACGTCGTCACCGGCTACGGCGAGAGCGCGGGCGCCGCGCTGGTGAAGCACCCCGGCATCGACAAGATCACCTTCACCGGCTCCACCGAGGTCGGCAAGACGATCGGTCGCAACTGCATGGACGAGATGAAGCGCGTCACGCTCGAACTCGGCGGCAAGAGCCCGGTGATCGTGCTGGAGGACTGCGACCCGAACACGGCCATCGCGGGCGCGGCCGGCGCCATCTTCTTCAACCACGGCCAGGTGTGCACCGCCGGCTCGCGGCTGTTCGTGCACAAGAGCCGCTACGACGAGGTGGTCGGCGGCCTTGCGGCAGCGGCGAACGCCACGAAGCTCGGCGGCGGCTTCGACGAGACCGCGCAGATGGGCCCGATGGTCTCCGCGCATCACCGCGACCGCGTCGTTCGCTACATCGAAAGCGGCAAGAGCGAGGGAGCCGAGTGCCTGGCCGGTGGGGGCGCGGCAGCGGGTGCGGGTTACTTCGTCAAGCCGACGGTGTTTTCGAACCCCAGCGGAAAGGAGCTGACGATCTCGCGTGAGGAAATCTTCGGGCCGGTGGTGGTCGCCTCGCCCTACAGCGACCTGGAGGAAGTCGCGCGACAGGCGAACGACTCGCGCTACGGCCTCGGCGCGAGCATCTGGACGAACGACCTGACGCAAGCCTACCGCCTGATCCCGAGGATCAAGGCCGGCACCGTATGGCTGAACTGCCACAACATGGTCGACCCGAACCTGCCCTTCGGCGGCTACAAGGAATCGGGCACCGGACGCGAGCACGGACGCGCGATGATCGACGCGTACACCGAAACGAAGTCGGTGTGCGTGGCGTACTGAGCGCGCCGATCGGTCCGTTGATGAGCGCGTAGATGTGCGTGCGGTGATGAGCTCGATCGCGGCGGCCGCCTGCGCGGCCGTCGCCGTCGTTGCCGTCGCGAGCCTCGTCGCCGCGAATCCGTCTTTCGCGCAGTCGCCCAGCACGGGCTCGCCGGCGGCGACGCTGTACGCGCTGAACTGCATGGGCTGTCATCCGGCGCCGAAGACGCGCGAGCACGACGCGGGTCCGCTGCGCGGCGAGTTCTTCCACAACGACAAGGGACGCAACTTCTTCATCCGGATGCCGGCCGACGGCCAGCGACTGTCCGCGGCGCAGGAAGCGCGCCTGCTCGAGGAAGTGCTCACGTGGAAGCGCGGCTGCGCGGCGATCCGGCAGGACGCGCCGATGGTCGGCTATTACGGCGAGCCGTCCGCGCGATGAACGGACGGCGCGTGTGGCTGGCGGCGCTCGTCGCCGGGCTGTGTGCTGCGGGCGCGGGCATCGTCGCGACGTCCCCATCGACTGCATCGAGCCGGTCCGCATCGAATTCGTTCGCGGCCGCCCCCGCTTCCGCTGCGCCAGGCTCCGTCGCGCTCGCGTCGCCGGCCGCTGCGCCAACGGGCGCCGACGCGGTCCTCGCGCGCACGCTCGACGGCTCGCGCCTGCCCGCCGCCCGGGCGGCGGCGGTCGTCGCCTTCGGCCGTGAGCTCTTCTTCGAGTCGCGCCTGTCCGGAGACGGCAGCCGCAGTTGCGCGAGCTGTCACGCACCGGACAAGGGATTTGCCGACGGCGAACCGCTTTCGCGCGGCTACAACCACGCCGGGCACTTTCGCAACACGCCGTCGCTGCTCGGGCTGGCATCGAAGAGGCGCCTGATGTGGGACGGCCGCTATCCGGCCGACGACCTCGCCGACGTCGTCGTCGACATGCTCGTCTCGCCGGTGACGATGAACTCGAACACGCACATCGTCGCCGAGCGCGTGCGGCAGATCCCGCGGCTGCTGCACGCGTGGCAGCGCGCCTGGGGCGAACGCGCGGCGCCGACGATCGACGGCATCGTCGCGGCGCTCGCCGCGTACTCGGCGTCGCACGGCAACGAGGAGAGCGACGTCGATCGCGCACGCCACGGCGACGCGGACGCGCTATCGGGGGCGGCGCTCGAGGGCCTGCGCCTGTTCGACGGCAAGGCCGGCTGCGCGCGCTGCCATTCGGGCGCCGCCCTCACCGACGGCCGGCTGCATCGGCTCGGCGTCCCGGAAAACCCGGAGATCCTGCGCGACCCGGAGCGCACGATCGCCCTGCTGCGTCAGCTTGCCGTACACGGCGCGCGCGATCCGATGTCCGAGCGCAGCGACAACGGCGCGCAGGCCTGGACGCACCGCGCCTCCGACCGCGGCCGCTTCGCGACGCCGTCGCTGCGTGGTGTCGCGCACACCGCGCCGTACATGCACAACGGCACCCTCGCGACGCTCGCGCAGGTCGTCGATTTCTACGACCGCGGCGGCGGCCGCGCGAGCGAACTGCAGCCGCTCGGCCTCGACGCTCGCGAGCGGGCGGCGCTCGTTGCCTTCCTCGAGGCGCTATCGCCGCCGTTGCAGCCGGAGAGTGCACCCCCCGTGGGCGAATACGCGACGACAGCCGGAGCCGGCCGATGACGCCGCGAAAGGCAGTAGCCTCCGCCGTCGCCGTCGTCACCGGCGCCTTCTCGACGATCGCCGGCGCGGTCGCCGTGTCGACCCTGCTCACGAGTCTGTCCCCTTCCCCCTTCCCTCTTCCCCCTTCCCTTCCTGCCGCTTCCCTTACTCTCGGCCCCCTGCCCCCCGTATCGATCCCCGCCGACAACCCGATGTCGGCGCAGAAGATCGAGCTCGGCAAGCTGCTGTTCTTCGACGCGCGGCTCTCCGGCGACGCATCGACCTCGTGCGCGTCGTGCCACGTCGCGCAGCACGGCTGGGCGCACCACGAGCCGCTCGCACCGGGCTATCCGGGCCACCGGCTGTGGCGCAACAATCCGACGGTGCTCAACGCGGCGCACTTTCGCCGCCTGATGTGGGACGGCACGCTCGACCGCCTCGAGGTGCAGGCGCGCTCGGCAATGCAGGCGCCGGTCGAAGGCAACGGCAAGGCCGAACTCGTCGAGATGCGGCTGCGGCTGGTGCCCGAGTACGTCGATCGTTTCCGAGACGTGTTCGGCACCGACTGGCCGCAGCTCGACGACGCCTGGCGCGCGATCGCGGCCTTCGAACGCACCATCGTCTCCGACCCGCGACGCGTGCCCTTCGATCGTTTCATTGCGGGCGACGCGAGCGCGATGCGGCCGGCCGCACAGCGCGGCTACGCGCTCTTCACCGGCAAGGCGCGCTGCATCGCCTGCCACAACGGACCGTTGGCGAGCGACCAGCAGTACCACGCGCTCGGCGTTCCGCGCCAGACGCTGTTCGATTCGAGTCCGCTCGTGCAGATCGCGGTGCGCTGGCAGAACGTACAGCGCGACGCGCCGCGTGCGCTGTACCGCGATGCCGAAGAGGACCTCGGCCGCTGGTATCGCACGCGCGACCCGGCCGACATCGGACGCTTTCGCACGCCGTCGCTGCGCGAACTGCGCTACACGGCACCGTACATGCACAACGGCGTGTTCGCCACACTCGCCGAGGTGGTGGACTTCTTCGATCGCGGCGGCGGCGACGCGCCGAACAAGTCCGCGCTGCTGCAGCCGCTGGGCCTGAGCAACGAGGAGAAGAGCGACCTCATCGCCTTTCTCGAGGCGCTGAGCATGGACGAGCCACTGGTCGTTGCGACGCCGGCGCTGCCGCCGATGATGCCGCTGGTCGAACCCGAGCAGGCGGCCTGCACGATCAAAACGAGCGGGAGATGAGCGTGGGCCGGCTGTGGAACCGCTACGTGATGCATCGGCGCCGCTGGTGGATTCCGCTCGCTGCGGTGCTCGCGATCGGCGTGCTGAGCATGCTGTACATGGGCGTGCGCACCTATTCCGACGCACCGCCGGTGCCCGACTTCGTCGACGAGAAAGGAGCGACGCAGGTTGGCGCCGACGCAATCCGGCGCGGACAGGCCGTGTTCCTCAAGTACGGCCTGATGAACTACGGCAGCTTCTTCGGCGACGGCGCGGGTCGCGGTCCCGACTTCACCGCCGATGCGCTGCATCGGGTGGCGATCGCGATGCGCGACTGGCATGCCTCCAGCGACCGGGCCGATGCCGACTCGGCGCTCGCCGCCGCGCAACGGGAGATCCGTCGCAACCGCTACGACGAGGCGACGAACACCGTGCACATCGGCGCGGCGCAGGCCTATGCCGCACGCGACCTCGAGCGACAGGTCGCCGCGCGCTTTCGCGGCGAGGGCAACGAGCCCTTCCATCCGGCCGGCTGGATCTCCGACGACGCCGAGCTGCGCGACCTCGCCGCGTTCTTTTTCTGGGGCGCCTGGGTGTGCGGCGCCGAGCGGCCGGGCGAGAGCTATTCGTACACGCACAACTGGCCCTATGACGAGTTCGCGGGAAACCGCCCGAGCGCGCAGGTCGTGCTGTGGAGCGCGGTGGCAGTGCTCGCGCTCGTCGCCGCGCTGGGCGGCGTGCTGTTCGCGTACGGGCGCTATTCGACGATCGCCGGATGGCGCTCGTCGGCCCGCGACACTTCTGGCGCGCAGGCGCAACACCGTCGGCGCATCGAGTTTCCCGGCGAGGCGATCGTGCGCTCCCCGCTCGAAGCGTCGCCGTCGGCGCTGCAGCGCGCGACCTGGAAGTTCTTCGTCGTCGCGGTCGTGCTCTTCGTGCTGCAGATGGTTGCCGGCATCCTCACCGTGCACGACTTCCTCGGCATCACGCGCGTGTTCGGCGTCGATCTCGCCGAGACGCTGCCGATCCCGATCGTGCGCGGCTGGCACCTGCAACTCGCACTGCTATGGATCACCGCGTGCTGGATCGGCTCGTCGATCTTCGTGATCTCCACCGCGATCCCGCAGGCGATCGCCGGGCAGCGCCGCCTCGTCGACGCGATGTTCGTGCTGCTCGTCGTCACCGCGGTCGGCGGGCTGGCCGGCGTCGCGCTCGGCCCGCACGGGGTCCTCGGCGAGCACTGGCATTGGCTGGGCAGCCAGGGCTGGGAATTCGTCGAGCAGGGACGCCTGTGGCAGGCGATGCTCTTCGTCGTGATCGCGCTGTGGGCGATCGTGCTCGCGCGCGCGGTCGTCCCGACCTGGCGCGCCGGCGATGCATGGACGCTGCCGAAGTGGCTCGTCTGGTGCGTAGCCTGCGTGCTGCTGCTGTTCCTTTCCGGCTTCGTCTCGGGCCCCGAGACGAACTTCGTCGTCGCCGATTTCTGGCGCTGGGCCGTCATCCACATGTGGGTCGAGGCCTTCTTCGAGGTTTTCGCCACCGCGCTGCTCGCCTACTGCATGGTGCTGATGCGGCTGGTGAGCCACGCGGCCGCGTCACGCATCGTCTACCTGGCGACCCTGCTCTTCCTCGGCTCCGGGCTGCTCGGGATCTCGCACAACTTCTACTGGAACGCCAAGCCGGTGGTGACGCTCGCCATCGGCAGCGTGTTCTCGACGCTGCAGGTGGTGCCGTTGATCCTGCTCACGCTCGAGGCCTGGCAGTTCCGCAACGCGCCGCAGCGCGCCGGCGCCTCGTTCGCACACGGCGAGGCCTTCCTCTTCCTGCTCGGCGTGAACTTCTGGAACTTCCTCGGGGCCGGCATGTTCGGCTTCCTGATCAACCTGCCGATCGTCAACTACTACGAGCACGGCACCTATCTGACGGTGAACCACGGACACGCCGCGCTGATGGGCGTCTACGGCAATCTCGCGATCGCGATGATCGTCTTCTGCGCGCGCAGTCTCGTCGAGCCGGCGCGCTGGAACGCGTCGCTGCTGCGCATCGTCTTCTGGTCGATCAACATCGGACTGATGGGAATGGTCGTGCTCGACCTGTTCCCCGTGGGCGTCGCGCAGCTCCTCGACGTGCTCGAGAACGGACTGTGGCACGCGCGCTCGCAGGCCTTCGTGCAGGCAGACCTGTTCCAGGCGCTCACCTGGGCGCGCATCGTCGGCGGCGCTGTTTTCGTGCTCGGCGGCGTGCTGCCGCTGGCGTGGTTCGTGTTGACGCGGTCGTGGTCGCTGAAGGCGGCGCAGGAAGAGGCGTTACCGGCGCCTACGCGATCATTGCCCGCGCCTTCGCTTTGACCTCGGCCTCACGCGCCGCAGGATGCAGCATTCCGGGCTACGCAAGTCGTTTCGGGTGCGAAAACGCCGCGTTTCACAGCGCCCTCTCGATCGCATTGACCCGCTCGTCGACGGGCTCGCTCAATGGTTCTCGCGGCCCAGATCGATTTCCGCGTGCCGATTGTCGGGAGCGATGCGGGAAACGAGTTCGTCCAGTTCGTAGTCGGGCCGCTCGACCAGCTCCTCGTCGCGCGTCAACGAAGCCTTGACCCCCGCCGGGATGAGCCCTTCGGCGACCCAGCGATCGAATACATCCAGTGCAGCGTCGACAAACGCGTCGTCGTTGATGTGAAGATCGAGGTCATGCAGCTCGATCGGTGCTCGGAGATGCCGGCGAAACTCCTCGACATACTCGGCATGCACGCGGGGATCGTGCATCGGCTGCCCCTCGTGATCCCACGCGTGGATGCCCCGCACCGGCAGGAAGAACGCCACCGGACCGTTCGCCCGGGATAGCTTCGCGGCGATCTCGCGAGCGATCGCGCGCCGCTCGTCCGGGGTCGAGTTCACGGAGCCGATCAGGCGGTTGTGCGCGTGGTACGTGCGATCGGCGTAGGTCGGCTGCAGCGGCTTCCAGCTCTGCACGTCGATCATGTCGCTCGCACCCGGTGCCACCAGTTGCGGAATGCCGCGGCGACCTGCAGCTTCCAGCCGTGAGGCGCCGGCGCTGACGACCGAGCCGTGCAGGTGGTTGCTGACCTCGGCTTGCGCGAAATCGAACACGGCAACGAATTCGCCCTGCTCGATCAACGCCTCCATCGCCCGGCCACCCATGCCCGTGCAGTGGAAGACCACCGGCTCGTACCCGCGCGCCTCGAGGGCCGGCGTCAACCGCACCATGTAGCTCAGGCACGACCTGCCCAACGAGCTGATGGCGACGCGCGGACGCTGCATCTGCACCGGCACGACCGTGCTGCACGCACCGAGCACGGCACCTGCTGCCTGGCTGAGGATCGAGCGGCAGATGGAGTTCAGTCCGTAGAGTCCGCCGGCCCACAGGATCATCATCAGGTCCGGCGCCAGTCGATCCGGCGGGATCAGGTGCGAGTAAGCCACGGTCGTGACGATGAACTTCGGCATGCCCAGCGGGAGAGCCGCCGTCACGTCGAGCGCCAGGTCGGTGCCCATCGTGCCGCCCAGCGCGAGGATGCCGTGGACCTGGCCGCGCCGGTATCGCTCGAGCGTGAGCTTGACGGCCCCTTCGGCCATCTTCGTCATCGCGAGGTTTTCGTCGCCGAGCTCCGCGATTCGCTCGAGCGTCATGCCGGCTGCCTCGGCCACCTCGCGGTTGCTGATTCCGACCGGGAACGAGGCGGATCCGAGGACGCCGACATCCATCAGGGTGGCCTTGGCACCCTCGGCTTCGATGCAGCGCTTCATGAACAGCAGCTCGTCCGCCTTGGTGTCGACCGTGCCGACGAGGAGGATCTGCAGTCCCGCTTTCATCTGTCGTCCCCGTTCTCCGCCGTGAATGAGCCCGTGCGCGACGGACTATGCCGAACAGGCGACGAGCGCCCCTTCGATCGCGTCGACCAGCACGTCGACCTGTTCGCGCTGGATCACCAGCGGCGGCGACAGGATGAGATTGCCGCCCGAGACGCGCACCATCGCGCCGTTGCGATATGCGTGCTCGGCCACTTTCGCCGGCAGCGGCGCCTTGCGGTCGAGCGGCGTGCGCTTCGCCTTGTCGGCAACGAGTTCGACGCACGCCATCAGCCCGATGCCGCGCACGTCGCCGACCGAGCCGAATCGCTCGACAAAGGGCGCGAGCCGCGACATCAGGTGCTCGCCCTGCACGCGCGCGTTCTCGACGACCCGTTCGCGCTCGAGGATGTCGAGCGCAGCGAGCGCCGATGCGCATGCCACCGGATGCCCGCTGTACGTGTAGCCGTGCATCAGCGCACCGGCACCCGACTCGTCGCCGAGGAACGCGGCGGCGACGCGCTCGCCGACCGCAGTGGCGCCCAGCGGTACGTACCCCGAGTTGATCCCCTTGGCCAGGCACATCAGGTCGGGCTTCACACCCCACAGCCGTGAACCGAACCACGAGCCGGTGCGACCGAAGCCGGTGACGACCTCGTCGGCGATCAGCAGCACGCCGTGACGGTCGCACACCTCGCGCACGAGCGGCCAGAAATTCGGCGGAGGCACGACGACGCCGCCGGCGCCCTGCACCGGCTCGGCGATGAAGGCGGCAACCGTGTCGGGACCCTGGAAACGGATCTCGCGATCGAGCAGCTCGGCGCAGATCTCGCCCAGGCGCGTCGGATCTTCGGTGTACGGGTTGCGGTACGTCCACGGCGTGTCGATGTGGAAGCACCCGGGAAGCAGCGGCTCGTAGGCGCGGCGGAACGACGTGTTCCCGTTGACCGACATGCCGCCGAAATGCACGCCGTGATAGCCCTGCTTCAGCGCGATGAACTTGTGGCGGTCGGCCTGGCCGACGAGCTTCCAGTACTGGCGCGCGATCTTCAGCGCGCCTTCGACGGCGTCCGAGCCGCCGCTGGAGAATGCGACGCGCGACATTCCCTCGGGCTCGAGCAGGGACACGAGCCGCGCCGACAACTCGATCGCGCGCGGGTGCGTCGTGCCCCGGAAGCACGAGTAGTACGCGAGCTCGTCGAGCTGATCGACGATCGCACGCTTGATCTCTTCGCGTCCGTAGCCGAGGTTGATGTTCCAGAGTCCGCCCACGCCATCGACCACGCGATGGCCGTCGACGTCGGTGATCCAGACGCCGTCTCCGCGCTCGATGATGATCGGCGGCTGTTCCTGCATCTGGCGCGGATGCGCCATCGGATGCCACATGTAGCGCGCGTTGTCGGCGCGCAGCGTCTCGCTTCGCTTCACTTCGCCACCTCGCATTCGTTCGCCTCGAGCCCGAGCTGCCTGCGCACCGACGCGAAGCACGCATCGGCTGCGGCGACATCGAAATGCACGGTCTCGATGCCCAGTCGCCGCGCACCTTCGACGTTGCGCAGTTGGTCGTCGACGAACAATACGCGCTCCGCGCGCGTGCCGAGCGCCTCGAGCGCGAGCCCATACGCGCGCGGATCGGGCTTCAGGATGTGCGTGTGCGTCGCGTCGACGAGCACGTCGACGTCGCGCAGCACGTCGAGTCGATCCATGAACGGACGACCCCAGTACAGCTCGAGCTCGTTCGACAGGATGCCCACGCGCAGGCCGGCGGCGCGGGCTGCGGCCACGGTTCGTCGCGCCGACTGGCGCACCGCGAGGTTCGGATCGTCGCCGCGGATCGCCTGGAAGAAGTCGAGCGGTGTCCACTCGGGCTGACCGACCATCGATCCGACCTCGGCCGCGCGATGCGACCAGTAGTCGCGCTCACTGATCTCGCCGCGTTCCATGCTCCGCCACAGCGGATCGGTGGCCGGATCGACGGGGCCGAGCCAGCCGAAGGTGCCGCGCGCAAGACCGAGTGCGCGCTCCGAGTCGCGATGCCGCTCGAAGGCGGTGTAGGTGACGACGCTGCCGAAGTCGAGCAGCAGCGCGTCGAATCGGCACGCCTGCGTTGCGTCGACGTCCGCCGATCCGTTTTGCGCCGCCGTGGCAACGCTCTGCATCCCGCTCAAATCATCCTCGCTCTTGATCCAATCCAGTCAGCAAAGGCCGAGCGCCGCGTCTTCGACGATCTGCTGCAGGAGTTCGGCCATCGGATGCGTCGTTTCCCGGCGGAAAGGCGACCGAGTGTGCAGCAACGTGCAATTGGTTGTCAACGAAACGAATCTGCGGAACGGAAGAATCGGCGGTGATTCCGCCTGAACCGCCAAAAGGGAGCCCGGCCGAGACCTCCGCGGGCGGCGTGCCTGCCGACGAATGCGTCTCCGAAATCTGTTGCGGCGACAACGATCCGATGGTAGAACGCAGGTCGAAGCGTTCGACCGAGACGCCCGCTCGACAGGAGACTTCATGGCCATCGAACCCACGAACGCACATCGCGGCGGCCTGCGTCTGCCCGCGCTCGTTGCCACCGCCGTCGGCGTCGTCGTCGTGCAGAGCACGATGATCAGCATGCTCAACGGCGCAGGGCTCGGCGCGGTCAACTATCTCGTGGCCATCGGGCTCGCCGCGCTGCTCGCGTTGAGCTACGTGCTGTCGTTCGCGGAGCTTTCGCTGATGCTGCCGCGCGCGGGCTCCGTGGGGGCCTACACGCAGGCGGCGATCGGGCCGGGACCGGCGATCATCGCGGCGCTGTCGGGTTACGTCGCGGTGGCGATGCTGGGCATACCGGCCGAGTTGATCCTCGTCGATGCGCTCGTCGGCCAACTCGCACCGGAGCTCGCCGCGACAGTCGGCCAGCCGAGCCTGCTGCTGCTCGCGCTGTTCTGCCTGCTGAACCTGCGCGGCATCGACATGTTCGCGCGGCTGCAGACCGCGCTCGTCACGATCATGTTCGTCGGCATTCTCGTCATCGGATTCGCCGGCGCATTCAGCGGGAACATCGGCGCGGTGCTCACCGAGCAGCCCTTCGTGCCGGCCGCCGCGCTATCGCTGGTCGCACTCGCGATCTGGGGCCTGGTCGGGCTCGAGTTCGTCTGCCCGATGATCGGCGAGGCACGCAACCCGCTGCGCGACGTTCCGCGCGCGATGTTCACCGGGCTCGTGCTGATCGTCGTCGCCTACGGCATGTACTGCGTGGCCGGCATCGCGATGCTCGCGCCGCAGGCGCTCGGCTCGGCCACGCCGCACGTCGAGCTCGCGCAGTCGATCTTCGGCGCGCCGGCGCGCATCTGGTTCGCGCTGCTCGCGATCCTCGGCAGCGCAACGCTGCTGAACACGGTGCTCGCGAGCGTCTCGCGCATGGTGCAGGGAATGGCGCAGAGCGGCCAGCTGCCGTCGCTGTTCGCGCGCGAGAATCGCGCGGGCGCGCCCGCGCCGGCGCTCATCGCGCTCGCGCTGGCGATCGGCGCCGTGCGCGTGCCGCTCGGCATGGACGCGGGCTCGATCCTGTCGCTCACCGTCGCCGCAGCGGGCTGCTGGCTGATCGCGTATATCATCGTACACATCGACCTGATCGTTCTTCGCTATCGCCTGCCCGATACGCCGCGTCCTTTCCGTTCGCCGTGGTTCCCGGTTCCGCAGTTGCTGGGCATCATCGGCATGAGCTACGTGTTCCTGAACATCTCTCCCACCCCCGAGCTCGCCGCACCCATTTACCGCAACGTCGCCTGGATGCTCGGCATCACCTGCGCGTTCGCTCTCTTCTGGACGCTCGGCGTGCTGCGGCGAAATCCGTTCCGTGCGGTGCCGCTGTCGGCGTCCGATTCCGCCGCCGCGGCGCCGATCGCTGCGGCGATCGCCGCCGAATGAGCGGATCGCGCACCATGCGCAAGCCCGCTTCGCCTCGTGCCCGACGCAACGTCGCGCAGCCGATGCCCAACGACGGCGACGCGCTGTGGTTGCACGAATTCATCCCGTACAAGCTCGCCGTCGTCGCCAACCGGCTGAGCCAGTCGATCGGCGCGTTGTTCGAGGAACGCTTCGGCATTCAGATCCCCGAATGGCGCATTCTGATGGCGCTGCACGCACACGGCCCCACCGCACCGAACGAGGTGGTCGAGCAGACGAGCATGGACAAGGCGCGCGTGAGCCGCGCGCAACGACGCCTCGTCGAGCTCGACCTCGTCGCCGTCAGCGAAGACCCGCGCGATCGCCGACGTCTCGTACTGTTCCTCACCAAGAAGGGCACGGCGCTGTGCCGCTCGATCATCCCCGAAGTGCGTCAGATGGAAGCCTGGTTCCTCGACGTGCTCGATGCGCGCGAGCGCGAGACGCTCGACCGCGCGCTCACGCGGTTGTTCGAGCGCAGCCAGGAACTTCGCGAGTCGGGCGCGCTGCCTCCGGTCGGCGACGCGGCACACGACCGCACGGGCTGAACGGAAGGGCTACACCATCCGTGACGGCAGCCAGGTGGCCAGCCACGGAAACAGCGCGAGCACCAGCAGTCGCACCATGTCGACGACGGCAAAGGGCGCGATGCCTCGCACCACGGTGGCCAGCGGCACATTGCCGATCGACTGGATCACGAACAGGTTGATTCCCACCGGCGGCAGGATCATGCCGATCTCGCAGACGGTGATCAGCATCACGCCGAACCAGATCGGGTCGAAGCCGAGCGCGGTGATCAACTGGAACACCGGACCGACGGTGAGCAGGATCATCGACAACTCGTCCATCAGCGCACCGAGCACCACGTAGGTGAGCATCAGCAAGAGCATGACGAGCCAGCGGTTCCACTGCAGGTGGTCCACCGCGGCGATCAGCGCGTCGGTCAGCCCGGTGGCTTCGATGAACGCGTTGAAGATGCCCGCACCGATCAGGATGACGAAGATCATGCCGCTGGTGAGCGCGGTCTCGGTGAAGCCGCGCCCGATCACGCGCAGCGTCAGGCGCCCCGAGAACGCGGCGAGCACGATCGCGCCCACGGCGCCGACGGCCGCAGCCTCGGTGGGCGAGAACCAGCCGAAATACATCCCGCCCAGCACCAGTCCGAACAGCAGCGCGACCTGCCAGATCGAGCGCAGCGCGCGCACGCGTTCGCTCCACGAGCTGCGCGCGCCGGCCGGCCCGGCCTCGGCGCGCCGGCGAACCGACCACGCGACGGCGACCCCGTACAGCAGCATGCCGAGAATGCCCGGCAGTACGCCGGCCAGGAACAGTCGACCGATCGACTGCTCGGTGGCAAGCCCGTAGATGACGAACAGGATCGACGGTGGAATGATCACGCCCAGCGTGCCGCCCGCGGCCACCGACGCGCACGCGAGCGAGTCCGCATAGCCGTGCCGACGCATCTCGGGCAGCGCGACGCGCCCCATCGTCGCGGTGGTGGCAATGCCCGAGCCGCTGACGGCGCCGAAGATGGCACAGCCACCGACCGTGGCCATCGCGAGCCCGCCACGCAGGTGTCCGACGACCGTCGCGACGAACGAGTACAAGGCCTGCGACAGACCCGCATGCCCGGCGAACACGCCCATCGCGATGAACAGCGGGACAACCGACAGCGAATACGGGAACACCGCCTCGAAGGTCGTGCGCCCGAGCATGAAGCCCGAAGTCTCGATGCCCGACGCCAGCGTGAGCCCCGCGAAGCCCACCGCCCCCATCGCGATCGCCACCGGCAGCCGAAGCATCACGAGCGCGATGACGGCCGCGAAGCCGAGGACGCCGAGCAATGGCGAAGCCGTCATCGCAGCACGCGCGTCCGACGCGTTGGCGCGGGCAAAGGCGGCCGGAAATGCGCGAAAGGCGAACGATGTTGGCCGCGCCGGTCGCCCGGCGCCACGAAATGCGCCGAAAGCGCGCATGGTCGGCCGCCACGCTCCCTCGAGCGGCAGGCGGCAGCGGGTCGGGGGCCGAGGCGAGCGGGCCGCGTGGCGGCGCGGCGTGCGCTGGCAGCGTCCGGGCGATGCGCCATGCGGCGACTTCTGCGGCGCCGAGCAGCGCAGTTCCGGGGTCGGCGCGCGAAGCGCGCTTCGTACCTCTGACTCGCGGCGAGTGTCCGAACGGAGCGAGCGCAGCTCGCGAAGTGAGTTTTGCCGCGCGACCCCGGAACGAGCAGCGCAGGGAAGTCGGCGCGCAGCGCCGACCGCCGCAGCCGGAGCCGCATGGCGCATCGCCCGGCGCGGCGCCCGGACGCCGCCAGCGCACGCCGCGCCGCCGCGCGGTCCGCTCGCCTCGGCCCCCGACCCGCTGCCGCCTGCCGCGAGTGCGCGACGCGTGGCAGCAAGACGGCACTCACGACGCTTTCCCGCCGCGTGCGAGCTGCAGCAAGCAAACCACCGTCGACACGATCGTCCCGAACAGGATCGGCGCCCAGTACCCGATCATCGGAATCGCCACCGTCGGCGAACGATCGCCGTACTCGAGCACCTGGCTAGCCGCAATCCCCACGTACCACGCGATCGCCACGAGAAAGACCGCCGAGACGACCGACCACAGCAGCGACAGCGAGCGCTGCAGCAGCATCGGCAACCGTTCGTGCACGAGCTCCACCTCGACGTTCGCCCGCTGCTGGAAGACGTAGGGGATGCACAGGAACACCCCCGTCATCACCATCAGCTGCGTGACGTCGACCATCCCCGGGATCGCCTCGCCACTCACGCGGCGCAGCACGACGTCGGCCACGGTGAGCAGCGCGCAGGCGATCAGGATCGCCACGCCGATCCACGCGCACGCGCGGCAGAACACGTGCAGCAGCGATTCGAGCCGCGCGAGCACGCGAACCGGGCCTCAGTGATCAGTCAGGCCTTCTCGACTCTCGCCACCTCGCGCTGCATCGCGATGTAGATGTCGCGCGCGTCGCCAACGCCCTGCTTCTCGAAGTCCTGCATCGCCTTGTTGAACATCTGCGTGAGACGCTCGCCCCACTGGCCGCGCTGCTCGTCGGTGAGCGTGACGATCTCGTTGCCGCGCTCGACCGCCGTCGCCCTGCCGGCGGCATCCCATTTGTCCCACCAGCCCTGCACCTTGGCCAGCAACGCCTCGCCGGAGATCTGGTCGACGACCTTGCGCACGTCGGCCGGCAGCGCCTTGTACTTGCGATCGCTCATCGCGAACCAGAACGCCGCCGTGTAGACGTAGGCCTCGCAGTGGTGCTTCGTGACCTCGCCGAGCTTGAACGCGCGAACCGGATCCCACGGAAAGCACGCTCCGTCGAGCACGCCGCGCTGGATACTCTCGTAGACCTGCGCCGGCGGCATGCCGACCGGGCTCGCGCCGAGGAACTCGAGCATCATCGAGATCGTCGGCGAAGGCGTGCGGATACGCAGTCCGCGCAGGTCGTCGGGCATCACGACGCGCTTCTCGCGCGTGTGGAAGTGACCGCCGTTGTGCGTCATCAGCAAGAGCGGCTTCAGTCCCTGGTAGTCGGGGCCGAGCATCTTCGGATAGAGGTTCCACAGCGCGCGCGAACCGGCCTGCGCCTTGCGCACGAGCAGCGGCATCTCGACGATCGTGCTTCGCGTCATGCGCCCGCGCGGCAGGCCGCACAAGCCGAAGGCGACGTCGACGACGCCGTTGCGCACCTGGTCGAGCTGGTTCTGCGCCTGGCCCAGCGACGAGGTCCCGGGCGACACCTGCACGGCGACGGCGCCGTTCGTCTTCGCCTCGAGCTCGCGCGCCCAGGGCTCCATGAAGTCGGTGTGCAGGCCGTGCGACGGCGGCAGGTAGTGGCTGAGCTTGAGCTGGATCTTCGGCTGCGCGCGAACGATGGCGGGAAAGGCGCCCACGGCGGCAGCCCCTGCCGCGCCGGCGACGACACGACGACGGGATGACTGCATGCATGTCTCCTCTTTGGTGTGCTCCGAAATCTAGTGCCTCGGGGTCGAGGAAGTCCAGTTTCGGGGAAACCCGCGAGAGGTCGGCGCCGCTCGCGGCCGCGGTAGATAGAATGTCGCGTTCGCGCCGGCCCGCACTTTCCGCAACCCCCCGCACGCCTTGCGCATCACCCGCCTCATCCGGATCCTCTTCGTCGCCTGGCGCTACGGACTCGACGAGATCGCCGTCTCCGGCGCCGCCGCGACGACCGGGTCGCGCTGGGCGCTCGCCGCCGGTCGCGTGCTGCGCTTCGGCCGTCGGCTCGATGCGCCGGCCGGCGCGCGACTACGCCAGGCGCTCGAAAGCCTCGGCCCGATCTTCGTCAAGTTCGGGCAGGTGTTGTCCACCCGCCGTGATCTACTCAGTGCCGAGATTGCCGACGAGCTCGCGCTGCTGCAGGACCGCGTACCGCCGTTTCCCGGCACGCTCGCCGTGCGCGAGATCGAGCGCGGCCTGCGCCGTCCGATCGACGCGCTGTTCGATGTGTTCGAACGCGAGCCGATCGCGTCGGCGTCGATCGCGCAGGTGCATCTGGCGCGACTGAAGGACGGCAGGGAAGTTGCCGTCAAGGTCGTGCGCCCGGGCATGGCGGGAGTCATCGATCGCGACCTCGAACTGCTGCGAACGGCGGGCAGCCTGCTCGTGCGCGTTTCGGCCGACGCGCGCCGGTTGCGCCCGCTCGACGTCATCGACGAGTTCGACACCTACCTGCACGACGAACTCGACCTGATCCGCGAGGGCGCCAACGCCAACCAGTTGCGCCGCAACTTCGAGGGCTCGCGTCTGCTGCGCGTGCCGGAGATCCACTGGGACTGGTGCGCGACCAACGTGCTGACGATGGAGCGCATGCGCGGCATCCCGATCAGCCAGACCGAACGCATGCGCGAGGCGGGCATCGACCTGAAGCGGCTGTCGCGCGAAGGCGTGGAGATCTTCTTCACCCAGGTCTTCCGCCACGGCTTCTTCCATGCCGACATGCACCCGGGCAACATCCTCGTCGGCGCCGAAGGCGAGGACTTCAACCGCTACATCGCGCTCGACTTCGGCATCGTCGGCACGCTGTCCGAGTTCGACAAGGACTACCTCGCGCAGAACTTCCTCGCCTTCTTCCGCCGCGACTACCGGCGCGTGGCCGAACTGCACATCGAGTCGGGCTGGGTGCCGGCCGATACCCGCATCGAGGACCTCGCCGGCGCGGTGCGCGCCTGCTGCGAGCCTTTCTTCGACCGGCCGCTGAAGGAGATCTCGCTCGGACTGGTGCTGCTGCGGCTGTTCCAGGCGTCGCGCCGCTTCAACGTCGAGATCCAGCCGCAGCTCGTGCTGCTGCAGAAGACGCTGCTGAACATCGAGGGGCTCGGCCGACAGCTCGACCCCGACCTGGACCTGTGGGTGACCGCCAAGCCGATCCTCGAGCGCTGGATGCAGGAGCAGGTCGGACTCGCCGGCCTGCTCGAACGCGTCCGAATCGAGGCGACGCACTGGAGCCGGATGCTGCCCGAGCTGCCGCGCCTGGCGCACCAGGCGCTGGAACGCCAGGCGCATCCGAAGACCGATCCGCTCACGCACGCGCTCGAACGAATGGTGCGCGAGCAGCGCGAAATGCGCCGCTGGATCGCCGCGCTCGCCCTGCTGGTGGTGGTGCTGGCCGCCGTCGAGGCGCTCCGCTGGTTGTCATAGCGGCCGCGCCACACCGGCGCGCCGAAAATCGGGTATGGTTTCGCGCCTTTTTCGGATCTGCTATCGATGTTGACCTCGCTGGTGATGGTCTACCTGGCCGTGACGGTCGGCATCGGCCTGTACGCGGCGCAGCGCGTCAAGAGCTCGAAGGACTACCTGGTCGCCGGGCGCAGCCTGCCGCTGTACATGAATGTGGCGACGGTGTTCGCCACCTGGTTCGGCGCCGAAACAGTGCTCGGCGTCTCGTCGACCTTCCTGCGCGACGGCCTGGGCGGCGTCGTCGCCGACCCCTTCGGCGCGGCCTTCTGCCTGATCATCGTCGCACTCGTCTTCGCGCGCCCGTTCTACCGGATGGAGCTGCTGACGATCGGCGACTTCTACCGCAAGCGCTACAACCGCACGGTGGAGATCGGCACCGGACTGGCGATCACGCTGTCGTACCTCGGCTGGACCTCGGCACAGATGGTTGCGCTCGGCATCGTCTTCAACACGCTGTCGGGTGGCGCGATTCCGCTGTCGCAGGGAATCGTGCTCGGCGCGGCGGTCGTGCTCGTCTACACATTGTTCGGCGGCATGTGGTCGGTCGCCTTCACCGACCTGTTCCAGACGGTGATCATCATCGTCGGACTGCTCTACATCGCGGGCCTGCTCGGCGGCATGGCGGGCGGCTTCGGCGCCGTCTGGGATGCAGCGGTGCGCGAGGACAAGCTGCGGTTCTGGCCGAGCGCCAGCCTGAAGGAGTGGATCGCGTTCGTCGCCGCATGGGCGACGATGGCGATCGGCTCGATCGCCCAGCAGGACGTCTTCCAGCGGGTCACGTCGGCGAAGACGGAGAACATTGCGGTGCGCGGCACGCTGATCGGCGGCACCTTCTACCTGTTCTTCGCGTTCGTGCCGATGTTCATCGCCGTCTCGGCGCTGCTGATCGAGCCCGACAAGGTGCGCGCGGTGCTCGCCGACGACAGCCTCGACTTCCAGCTGATCCTGCCGCGACTGATCCTGAACCAGACGCCGATGTTCGCGCAGGTGATGTTCTTCGGAGCGTTGCTGTCGGCGATCCTGTCGACGGCCAGCGGCGCGCTGCTCGCGCCTACGGCGGTGTTCACCGAGAACGTGCTGCGCCCGCTGCTCGGCGGACGCATCGGCGACAAGCAGATGCTCGTCATGCTGCGGATGGTGCTGGTGATCTTCGCGCTGTGCGTGATGCTGTTCGCGCTGAACAGCGAGTCGTCGATGTTCCAGATGGTGCAGAGCGCCTACAAGGTCACGCTCGTCGCGGCCTTCACTCCGCTCGCCTTCGGGCTGTTCTGGCGACGGGCCACGCCGCAGGGTGCGATGATGTCGGTCGTGTTCGGGCTGGTCGCCTGGGGCATCGCCGAACTGAGCGCGCCCGATGCGCTGATTCCGCCGCAGTTCGTCGGCCTGGCCGCATCCATCTTCGGCATGGTCATGGGCTCGCTCGCGCCGCGCATCGCCGGCGGCAGCGGTCACCCGGATGCGGTGCGGGGAAAGACCGCCCACTGATTCGCGCGGCTCGCCGACCGCCGCAGGCTGCTCTTCGACGGCAGGGTGCTCGCGGGAACACATGCGGCTGCGTGTTAAGCTTTTCGACAAATGCTCACCGCGCCCTGCAAGTAGCTGAAAACACAAGGAAAACGTGAACATCGTCATCCTCGCCGCAGGGATGGGCAAGCGGATGCGCTCGGCGCTTCCGAAGGTCCTGCATCCGCTGGCCGGCAAGCCGCTGCTGCAGCACGTCGTCGACGAGGCGCGCGGCCTCGATCCGGAAACGATCGTCGTCGTCTACGGACACGGCGGCGAAACGGTGTCGGAGGCAATCGCCGGAGACGACCTGCACTGGGTGCTGCAGCAACCGCAACTGGGCACCGGCCATGCGGTGCAGCAGGCGGCGCCGCTGCTCGCCGACAACGTGCCGACGCTGGTGCTGTACGGCGACGTGCCGCTCATCCGCGCGGAAACGCTCGATCGGCTCGTGCAGGCGGCCGGCAACGACGCGCTCGCGCTGCTCACCGTCGAGCTGGACGACCCCGCCGGCTACGGGCGCATCGTTCGGCGCGACGGACGAATCGTTTGCATCGTCGAGCATCGCGATGCCGACGCGGCGCAGCGCGACATCCGCGAGATCAACACCGGAATCCTCGTCGCGCCGACGCCGGCGCTGAAACGCTGGCTGGCGGCGCTGGGCAACGACAACGCGCAGGGTGAGTATTACCTCACCGACATCGTCGCCTCGGCGGTCCACGATGGCGTCCGTGTCGCATCTGCGCAGCCCGTGCAGGCGTCGGAGACGCTCGGCGTGAACAGCAAGCTGCAACTAGCGCGACTCGAACGGCTCTTCCAGGCCCGGCTCGCCGAGCGGCTGATGGAGGAGGACGGTGTTCGACTGGCCGATCCGACGCGCCTCGATGTACGCGGCCGGCTGCGCTGCGGTCGCGACGTATTCATCGACGTCGGCTGCGTATTCGAGGGCGACGTCGAGCTGGGCGACTGCGTGGAGATCGGCCCGTACTGCACGATCCGCTCGGCGCGCATCGGCGCCGGCACGCGCATCCTGCCGTACTCGAACATCGATGACGCGGTGGTCGGCGCAAACGCGCGCATCGGCCCCTTCGCGCGGCTGCGCCCCGGTACCGAACTGGGCGACGCCACGCACGTGGGCAACTTCGTCGAGATCAAGAACACGAAGATGCGCGCCGGATCGAAAGCGAACCACCTCGCCTACATCGGCGATGCGTCGATCGGCGAGCGCGTGAACCTCGGCGCCGGCACGATCACCTGCAACTACGACGGCGTGAACAAGTACGAGACGGTGATCGGCGACGACGCGTTCATCGGCAGCGACACGCAACTCGTTGCGCCGGTGAGCGTCGGCCGCGGCGCAACGATCGGCGCAGGCACCACCCTCACGGAGGATGCCCCGGAAGGGCGCCTGACGCTGTCGCGCACGAAACAGGTGACGATCGATTCCTGGAAGCGGCCGGCCCGGAAGAACCGCCAAGCCGGATAGCGTAACAACCCGCGCCGAAAAGCGAGTCGCCAGGCCGCCAGCGGCCGGCGACCGCCGCGGTGCACAGGAGCAGTTGGCAACATGTGTGGAATCGTCGGGGCAGTGGCCCACCGCAACGTCGTGCCGATCCTCATCGAGGGTCTGCGCAGACTCGAATATCGGGGCTACGACTCCGCCGGCATCGCGATCCTCAACGGTGCGATGAACCGCGTGCGCTCGGTCGGGCGCGTGTCGGACCTCGAAGCGCGCGCCCGCGAGATGCGCGCGATTGCGCCGACCGGCATCGCGCACACGCGCTGGGCCACGCACGGCGGCGTCTCGGAGAAGAACGCGCACCCGCACTTCTCGTCGGGCGGCGGCGTCGAGGTTTCGGTGGTGCACAACGGCATCATCGAGAATCACGAAGTGCTGCGCTCGCGGCTGCTCGCCGCGGGCTACACCTTCGTCAGCGACACCGATACCGAAGTCGTCGCGCACCTGCTGCACAGCCACGTGGCGTCGGGCCTGAAACTCTTCGAGGCCATGCAGCGCACGGTACGCGAACTGGAAGGCGCATACGCGATTGCAGCGATCCACGCCGCCGAGCCGCACACCGTGGTGGGCGCGCGCAAGGGCTCGCCGCTGCTGCTCGGCGTGGGCGCCTCCTCGGCCGAGGGCAGCGAAAACTTCCTCGCCTCCGACACCTCGGCGCTGCTGCAGGTCACGCGCCGCGTCGCATACCTCGAGGACGGCGACGTCGTGCGCATCGGCACCGACGGCTATTCGATCGTCGACGCCGAAGGCAGGCCGGCGCAGCGCCCGGTCGTCGAGAGCCAGCTGTCGGCCGACTCGATCGAGCTCGGCCAGTACCAGCACTACATGCAGAAGGAGATCTTCGAGCAGCCGGGCGCCATCGCCAACACGCTCGAGATGGTGACGAACGCGTCGTCGGTGTCGGCTGGCCTGTTCGGCGCCGAAGCCGAGGAAGTGTTCGCACGCACGAAGCACATCCTGATCCTCGCCTGCGGAACGAGTTGGCACGCAGGGCTCGTTGCGAAATACTGGCTCGAAGCGATCGCCGGCATCCCGGTGTCGGTGGAGATTGCCAGCGAGTACCGCTATCGCGATTCGGTCGCGCTACCCAAGACGCTGGTGATCACCGTCTCGCAATCGGGCGAGACGGCCGACACGCTGGCCGCGCTACAGCACGCAACGACGATCGGCCTGCGCGATTCGCTGTCGATCTGCAACGTGCCCGAATCGGCGCTGGTGCGCCAGAGCCGGCTGCGCTTCCTCACGCGCGCAGGCCCCGAGATCGGCGTCGCGTCGACGAAGGCGTTCACCACGCAGCTCACCGTGCTCTTCGTGCTCACGCTCGTGCTCGCGCGCCAACGCAAGCGCCTGGCGGCAAGCAAGGAGAAGGAGTTGCTCGCGCAGTTGCGCCACCTGCCGGCAGCGATGAACCACGTGCTCCAGTGCGAGGAGGCGGTGCGCCACTGGGCGAACCGCTTCGCGCCGAAGCAGCACGCGCTCTTCCTCGGCCGCGGCGTGCACTACCCGATCGCGCAGGAAGGCGCGCTGAAGCTCAAGGAGATCACCTACATCCACGCCGAGGCCTATGCGGCGGGAGAGCTCAAGCACGGCCCGCTCGCGCTGGTCGACCGCGACATGCCGGTGGTCGTCGTCGCGCCGAACGACTCGCTGATCGAGAAGCTGAAGTCGAACCTGCAGGAAGTGCGCGCCCGCGGCGGCGAGCTCTTCGTATTCGCCGACCGCGACACGCGCATCGAACCCACCGACGGCGTGAACATCATCAACCTCGGCGACCACGCCGGGCTGCTGTCGCCGATCCTGCACGTGGTGCCGCTGCAGTTGCTCGCGTATCACGTGGCGCTGGTGCGGGGGACGGATGTGGACAAGCCGCGCAATCTAGCGAAGAGCGTGACGGTCGAATGACCGGCACGCACGACTGCGCGGCGTCAATCGCTTACCTTCGCTTGCATTGCCCCTCGTGGGATCTGATCGTCTGAGCGAAGGAACAGGATCGGCGCCAAGTGTTGTCATTGCGTGAAGCGCAATCGAGGGGCGGCCTGAACGAAGAGAGTCTCTCTGCGTACCTGGCCCGCAGGCGGATGACGCGAAGCAGGTCGACGAGTGGAAGGTCGCGGTCCGCGCGAACTCACCACGCCTAGGACAAGGTGAGTCAGACCCTAGCGCGTCCGCCCTATTCGCTCATCCTCCCCGTCTTCTGACGTACTCGCGTAGGCGGTGATACCTAGGGTCTTGTGCGAGACCCGCGTCCGCCTGCACGAGGAGATCAAGGCATTGCCCCACTTCGGGCGCGCTCCAAGGGTGATCGGCGACGATCGCCGCCAACAGTTGCAGGGCGTCGACGGGGAAACGGCCGCATAGCCCGGACTCGTGCAAGCGATGAATGACGTAGTACGGGTGCTCGATGGGCTGCAACCAGTCGAGAACCGCGGTCAAAGCCATCGGGAACTCGGCACCCGCAGCGATGCACAACCGAGCAAGAGACTCCGCGATGCCAGGCGTACGAGATCGCGCGACTTAGGCCAGACGTCCTGCCAGAACGGTTGGATGCGGTTCTTCCAGTACTCCTCACGTTGATCACCCGCCCCCTTCGAGCGCCTGAACCAACGCTTCTGCTGATTCCTGAAGCCCCTCCCGCGGTAGCGCAGCAAGGGCAGCGCGCCAATCCTCCGCCGTGTAGTCCTCGACCGGCCCCAACGCCGCATACGTCAGGAAGGCAGCGAACTGCTGGGCATGTTCACCCAACTCACCATAGTGACGCGCCGTTTCGAGGAACTGGGGTTTGAACGCAAGCAGCAACGGCTGGTACAGGCGCGGCGACCATAGGAAGCCCTCCCATGCGGCCTTGGCCTCTATAGGGTCGGCCGTCCAATCGAACCGTGGCAGCAGGCACTGCTCGGTCCACGGGCGATCAACGCGAAAAAGCGGGATCAAGCGGGAAGCCAGCAGAACTCGGCCGTGACGGAACCGGTGGACTCGAACATTGCACAGCTGCGTGAACAAGAGCCTGATGTGCGAAGGGAGTCGGTCGTCGTGCCGGAACGATTATGGGGCTGCTTCCTCGCGTCGGAGACTTCGTCGATCCAACCCTGCAGTTCATGCGATCGGTACCACCGGCGCTCGTACCGATCTTCATGCTTCTCTTCGGCATCGGCTCCGGAATGCGGATCAGTTTGATCGCGTTCACGTCGGTATGGCCGATCCTGCTAAACACGATCACGGGCGTGCGTTCGGACGAACCGCTGTACCACGCAACCGCCCGTACCTTTCACGTCGGCACGGCGAGGCGCTTGCGACACATCGTGCTTCCCGCCAGTACCCCTCTCATATTGGCGGGCCTGCGGGTCAGCACGGCGCTCGCTCTCATTGTGATGGTGCTCTCCGAGATGGTCGCCGCAACCAGCGGAATCGGATATCGGCTGATGTTCGAGCAGCAGAGTTTTGCGCTCGCCAACATGTGGGCATGCATCGTCCTCCTAGGAGCGATCGGCTATCTCCTGAACACGCTCGTTACGATGCTCGAGAAAGCACTTCTCAAATGGCAGCCCGCTGCACCGGAATAGGCAAGCGATGAGCACATCACCAATTCTGCGTGTGGAGGAACTGGGCCACTCGTATGGTCGCTGCCCAAGCGCACTTCGGATCCTGGATGGCATCGGTTTTGAGGTGGGTCGAAACCAGATCGTTTCGCTGGTCGGACCGTCGGGCTGCGGCAAGACGACTCTTCTCTATTCGATCGCCGGCCTGCTGCGCCCGTCGACTGGTCGGATTTTGTTCGAGGGCGTCCCGGTGGCTGGAGTACCGGCTGGGCTGGCGATGGTGTTCCAGGACTACAGTCGCTCGCTGTATCCGCGGATGTCGATCGACCGAAACGTCGAGTTCCCGTTGTTGGCGAACGGCACGAAGAAGCGCGGACGTGAGGAGCGGGTCAGTACCTGCCTTGAGGCCGTCGGACTGCGCGGGCACGAAGCGAAGTACCCTTGGCAATTGTCCGGCGGAATGCAGCAGCGAGCTGCCATCGCGCGAGCGCTCGCTTGCCGACCGGACATCCTGCTGATGGACGAACCATTCGCCTCGGTCGATGCACAAACTCGTGAAGATCTCGAAGACCTCGTCCTATCCGTGCGCCAGACTTTCGACATGACGATCCTTTTCATCACGCACGACATCGATGAAAGCGTTTACCTGTCGGACAAGGTCATCGTCCTGTCGAAGTCACCGACCTGCGTGCAGGACCAGGTGGAGGTCCGCTTTCGGGGAGCACGCGATCAGATCGGTACGCGCAGTCCTGCGGAGTTCGGGGCCGTCCGCCACCGCTCGTAGTGCTCGTTGCCACTGACGTACTCCCAAACACGTTCTCGGCCCAGCAGCTCGACGACCTTCTTCTCACTCAGGCTCACGCGACTCGAATCAGTGCAGGTTCAAGCCCCCGGCGCGGCGCGCCTGAGCTCACATCCCGAGATAGGCTTGCTGTACGGTCTTGTTCATCAGAAAGCTGGGGCCGGTATCGCTCGGCGTGACCCGTCCCGTTTCCAGGACGTAACCGCGATCGGCGATGGACAACGCTGCCTGTGCGTTCTGCTCCACCAGCAGGATCGTGGTGCCCTCGATCTTCAGCCGTTCGATCACACCGAGGATGAAGTCTGGGATGAGGTAAATGAGTGACCGAATCACGCTTAGTGGGGCGGGCCCCCGTCTTGACTCGTTCGGCGATGCTCATGCTTTTCTCGAGTCACGCGCGTTACTGTTACTACTACCCGCCGTCCTGCGTGCATTTCTCGCTTCGCGCGTTCGTGCTGGACAGATCCACGATGGACTTAGCGGTCATTGGCCGTCCAAGCAGAAATCCTTGCACTTCATCGACGCCGTAGCCACGAAGGGCTTCGAGCTCGTCCGAAGTCTCCACGCCCTCGGCGATGACCTTGATGTGAAGGGAGCGCGAAACGGCGGCGATGGCGTCCATCATCGTAGCCGAGCTGTTCGCACCATGAGGAAGGCGACGAACAAGTTCTCGGTCGACCTTCAGGGCTCCCACAGGGATGCGCGATAGCTGCGACAGCTGCGAGATGCCGGTCCCGAAGTCGTCGATATGCAAGACGAAGCCCAACGCGGCGAGCTGCGCAATCGAGCGAATCGAATCGTCGTCGTTTGAGGCTAAAGCCTGCTCGGTCACCTCCAGTTGAAGGTACTGAGGAAGCTGGCGGTCTTCGGAAAGAAGCCCGCGTATGAGACCCACGAAGTTAGGGTCTCGAAGCTGTAGCGGCGAGATATTGACCGAGATTGGGTAGTCGCGGCCACTCCGTCGCCATCGCAGACTTTGCTGGGCGGCAGTGCGAACGACCCACTCGCCTAGCGGAATGATGAGGCCGCTACGTTCCGCCTCGGCGACGATTTCAGCAGTGCGTCCGAGCCCCGCTGGTACGTTCCAGCGAAGCAACGCTTCCGCTCCGGTTACCTCCCAGTTCTCGAGCGAAACCTTGAGCTGGTAGTGCAGCTCGAACTCCTTGCGTTTGAGCGACTCGCGAATCAGGCCACTCAGTGAGTACCGTTGCGCGTCTGCCGCAAGCACGGCGGTGGGCGACCAAGGCATTTCGTGCTCGAGGAGGGCGAGTGTGCTCCGCGTTGAAGTGGCGATGCATATTGCCCGAGCCGTGAACTGTCGTTCGCCCGTCCTCGACAGGACATGTGTGAATCGCGCTTCGAGCCAGATGTAGTCACCCCCTCGCGTGCGACACCTAAACCGGGTTGGTTCGGTCTCTGAAGAGGTGCGGGCGGCACGCACAGCGTCGAGAACATTCCCGAAATCATCAGGGTGTACGAGGTCCCGTCCTCGCCGACCAACCAGTCCACTGACGGAGTAGCCGCCCAAGTCGAGAAGTCCGCTGGAGGCATACCGGATGTAACCCGCCTCATCGTGCACGGTCACGATGTCGGATGTGTCGGCGTCTGGGGCGCTGTCAGCATTAGCATCGACAGGCTGAGATGGAGGTGGTTGTCGGCGAAACTTGTTCAGTCGCTTGAGCACGAAGGCAGCCGCGGTTCCGCCAGCTGCGAAGGCGATGAATAGGGTCGCGTAGTGCCAGGGGTCGGAACGGCTTGTCGTTTCAGTCTCCGACAGCACCTCGATGTTTTGCCTATGAGCTGGCGCGGATGAATCATTCGCAGACGCACCGGTCGCTGCACCGTTTGGATGGGTCTGCGCGTGAGTTGCTTCGCGAGGGCTGTCGTGAAGAGCGATGAAGGCGACGAGCGTGAGCGAGGCGAGCGAGACGACGCCGAGTCGGGACATGAGAGCAAGGGAATGAACTTGGCGATACTCCTCCCGATTGAATTTTTAGGGTGTGAAGGAATCTACTTTTCCCGGTGTGGGGTGGATGATTCCGATGAAAGGGAACATTTCTGGAACTCAGGCTATCTAGCCTAGTCGCTGTGAATTCTTGATATTCCTCGACAATTGCCCACGGCGTTCCTGTTCCGCGTTGCGGATGGTCTAGACCACAAGGCCGACCTCGGGCGGCACTTAGCTGCGCAGACGCGACTACTCGGTCGTGACCCAATACCTTCACGCCGTCAAGGCGACCGGTTCGGATGCGACAGGACCTGATTCAGCACAACAAAGTCACGACCTTTCCGCTAGAAGACATTGCAGTTGCGCACGAGACCGTCGAGCGAGGCGAAGTACTCGGAAAAGTGATCGTCGTTTCCATAGGTGCCGTCCGATTCAAAGCTTTCGATTCCCGCTCCGGGGAGCAGCGGTCTGACAATGCGCCCAGTTCCCAAGAAGCGGCAACGCTTGGCACAAGACTTAGAGGGAGAGCAGCGAGTTATTACAAGTGCAAGAAGCGCTGCAAAACGGCCGTCGCCAAACGGGATCAGAAAATCAATTCCTATAACGTAGCAAGCTATTGCGGCTGTCCCGGAGTGGACCAGTGCTCGCGCGCGGAGCCGCCCAGAGTGATGCGTGAACTATCCGTGGGCGACGCATAAAAGCTCGACGCGATCCTGACCGAACTGGATCTCGACCTAAACGGAATCTTGACGCCTGCTCCACAAGCATAGCGGGAGATTGTCGAGCATCTGCCCTGCTGAAGGTGAGTACGACCCAACACTGCGGGGCGCACCGTATCCAGGCGTACAACGGCGCCGCCGACCACGCCAGCCGGCACCTGAGTGTTGTGTCCAAGCAGACCGGTTATAGGCTACATGGACGTACCATTTGCCCGAAGTGTACGTTCGGGTCGAAGTCTCTTTGGGTGTGCAGATGCCTAACATCGCCAAGATTCTTAAGGACGAAATCACGCGTGTCTCGCGAAGGGAGATACGCTTACATCTTGAGCAAACGCGGAGGCTAGTTACGCATCACAAGAGGGAAATCGCGGCCTTGAAAGCCCAACTGAAGGCGCTTGAGCGCAATGTATCCGCGCTCGCGAAGAGGAAGCTGGATTCCGAGCCAGCGTCGCCCGAAGCGATGCCAGCAAGGAAAGTGCGGTTTGTGCCGAAGGGGCTCGTCTCGACGCGCAGGCGCCTGAGTATTTCCGCCGCGGATCTCGCCAGGTTGATGGGCGTTACGGATCAGACGATCTACAACTGGGAGAACGGCGTATCTAGGCCGAGGCCCGAGCATCAGGCAAGGCTGCTTTCCTTACGAGACGTAGGGAAGCGTCAACTGCAGAAACACTTGGCCGAAATGCGGTCGTAGTTGTTCAGCACAGTGCTGGAGGCAGCGGTTCGTCTAACGGTTCAAGGCGACCTACCGTGCTTCTCGGACAGCCATCCGTTGGGGCAATGGGATCGGAGCTTCAGCGAGCGGTGGCCAGCGCCTCAACCGCGCGCAGCTTGAGCTTTGCGCGCTGGATTTTCTCGCCGTTGGGGCTCATCGCAACGGGGAACTCGCTGACCTGTACGAAGAGGGTGGGTACCTTGAAGTCGGCAAGTTCCGTACGTGCCAGCATGTACAAAGCGTCGGTGTCAAGTGGTGCGTCGCCAGCCGTGCGCACGAACGCTACCGCCTTGTTGCCGCGCGCGGTGGAGACCTCCACGACAACCACCGTCTGGACGCCGGCCGCCTGCTGGAGGATACGTTCGATCTCGGCGGGATCGACTAGGAAGCCGCCGAGCCGCAGGAAGTCGCCCTTGCGACCCTTGAACAAGAAGCTGCCGTCCGATTGAACGCTCGCCAGATCGCCGGTAATAAAGTAGCCGTCGTCGGTGAATGCCGCGCGGGTAGCCGCAGGATCACCGTAATACTCGCAAAACAGCGTGTCGGAGAAGACCTCTAGCGATCCGACTTCGCCCGGTGGCAGGATCGCGCTCGTGTCTTCGTCACGCACCCGCACACGGGCGACCGGATTGATCGGCATGCCGCCAGGAAGCTTGCGCAGCGACAGCGGTGCGTCGGGCGGCGGTCGGGAAAAGAACGAGAAGATTTCGCTCATGCCGAATCCGTTCGTCATTCGGATTCCACGACGTTCCGCTTCCTCGGGTAGCCCGGCGAGCGTCGGATTGAACGAGGCGATCAGGCATTCACGCAGGCTCGGAAAGGGCCGTGGGTCGGGAAAGGCGTCGAGCAGACGCTTGATGAGATCGTCGGGGCCGTTCAGGTGCGTCACCCGGCGCTCTCGGATCAACGCGCCCGCCTGCACTGCGTCGAAAAGCGGCATCAACGTGACGCAGGACCGGCCCGCCACCGTCGCCATCATTTGACTAAAACCGAAGATGCCGCAGAAGGGAATCGCTTGCAGCAGGTGGGCTCCCTCGTCGTAGCCGAAGGCGGAGGCGACGTACGCAGAGTGGCGGGCGACCGAGCCTTGTTGGTGCAGCGCGAACTTCGGCTTACTCGTCGTGCCGGAAGTCGGGAAGATGGCGCAGGGAAGCGACGCGTCCGCGGCGCTTTCGGCCATGGGTGCCGATAGCATCTCCTCGTGACGCACAGTGCGCGCCTTCGTTAGGGGAAACTGAGGATTGCCGATTGAAGTCTCCCCAGCGCCGAAGCGACCGTTCGCGGGCGCCTCCCCACAAAGTATCGCGAGCCTAAGCGACGCGATGCGCTCCGGGTCGAGTTCCCGGAGGATCTCGAGAAAGGGAACCCGGCGAAATGCCGGCATCGCAACCAGTGCGTTTGCACGGGTACGCTCGAGGATCGATTCGACCTCCGCGCGCCGGAACCGGGTGTTGATCGACACCGCGATCGCCCCCACATGCATGCACGCATACAACAGCTCGAGATACGCGAGACTGTTAGGCAACCAGAATGCAATCCGGTCGCCGCGCCGGATGCCGAAATCGAGCAGTGCCTGCGCGCAGCTTAGGCTGCGCGCCAAGAGCCGTGCGTAGGTCAACGATTCGTCGTCGCAATGTATGCGCGCGGATTCGTTTGACAGCGCAGCGTCGCGTAACTGATCAATCGGGGTGATCATCTTCAGTGCGAGTCTGGAGTGCCGGACGCTTTTTCAGGGGGCGTTCCCGCGTCCGGTGGTTGAGCCGCGACAAAGTCAGCGGTCACGCCATTTTTGCAGCGGAACCTGTTTGATCTCGGCGCCGGCCACATCCTTAGGCCAGACGGTTTGCAGTTTGCCGCCCTGCCATTGCATGACGGAGATCAGCGCGCGCGTGTTCTGCCCCTGCTCCTTGTCGCCGAGCGGCTTGAGCCGGACGCCTGCGCCGGTCAGCAAGGTGCCCATCGGCAGATCGGTCTCGTACGCTGCCTTGCGCAAAGCGTCGATCTCAGTCGAGCCGGCTCGCGGTATCACGTCAGTGAACAGCGTCCAGAAGCCACCGAACGAGATCAGCGCAAGCGGCCCCGGATCGCGCTTGGTCTTGGCACGGAAGCGCTCAACGAACTCTCCATAGAGCTTCTGCGTCGCCGGCGGCAAATTCGAGACGTTCGGCGAGGCCGGAGCGTCGATATCGAAGAGACCCTCGGTATTGGCGCCGGTTGCGGACAGGAAGTCGGGCAGCGCATACCCAGTGCCGATTCCGATCATCGCGCCGACGTTTAGGTCGAGTTCACGCGCTTGGCGCCAGAACAGGATTGCGTCGTTCAGATAGGAGGTGGCGATTACCGCATCGGGGCGCGCCGCCTTCAGGCTTAGAACGAGTGACGAAAGATCGGTTACGGTGCGGCTATAGTGCTCGTTCGAGACGAGGTTCAACCCGAGCGACTTCACCCGCTTCGCGGCAGCATCGCCCACCGATTGCCCGAACTCAGAGTCCTCGGAGATCACCGCGACGCGAAGATCCTTCGGCTCCTTGCCGAGTTTGCCTGACAACTCCTTTGCAAAGTCTGCAGCCGTCTCACCCATCATTGACGCGTTGAAGGTCAGCCGGACGATGTTTCGGTAATTGCGCTGCGTGATCTTGTCGGCGACCGCGATTGTCTCCCAGTACAGCGCGCCTTCACGCTCGGCCACCTCGCTCGCCGCGAGACTGAGCGAACTCGCATAGCTGCCCGCAATGAGCGGCACCTTCTCGCGAACTATGAGCCGCGTGGCTTCGGCGTTCGCCGCCGTCGGGGCCGGAGCATCGGACACGGCGTACATCACCTTGCGTCCGAGCACGCCCCCGCGCTCGTTGATCATGTCGCGCGCGACTTCGGAGGCCTGGAGCGCCTCATTGCCAATTAACGCCATCGGACCCGACAGCGGAAACAGCACCCCAATCTTCAAGTCTTCGGCATGCACTGGCGTGATGGCACAAACGGCTGCGAACGCCACCGCGTAGATCGATGATTTCCACCTCATGTCATCTCCTCGCTGATTAAATATGCCCGCCCTTTCCGCCGGGAGCGGAGACCGGGTTCCCGTCATCGTTCGCGTAGCTTCAACCGCCCAAGTAGGCTTCTTTCAACCGCGGGTCTTTCAGCAGTGCCTGCGCCGATCCCTCGAGAGCGATGCGTCCATTCTCAAGCACGTAGCCGCGGTCCGACATCGACAACGAGTGCTTAACGTTCTGCTCGACGAGCAGGATCGTCGTGCCGGTCGCCTTGATCTCGCGGATCAGACGAAAGACGACGTCCACCATGATCGGCGCCAGCCCCAGCGTCGGCTCGTCGAACATGATCGCGCGCGGCATAGCCATCACTGCACGGCCGATCGCGCACATCTGTTGCTCGCCACCACTCATCGAACCTGCGAGCTGATCGGCTCGTTCGCGCAACCGCGGCATCAGCGTGTAGACCTTCTCCAGGTTCTCGCCACAGTGCCCCCGCGCTGCCGGATGGAACGCACCCAGTTCAAGGTTCTCCTGCACCGTCATGAACGGGAACAGACGTCGACCTTCGGGCACTTGGACTAGGCCACGGAGCGCGACCTTGTACGCTGGCAGCCGACCGATCGATTCGCCGCCAAAAACGACGTTACCTTCCCGCTCGATCGTCCCGGAAATCGCGTTCAGCAGCGTCGTCTTCCCCGCCGCATTGGCACCGACGACCGAAACGACCTCTCCTTCGCGAACTTCGATGTCGACGCCAAAGAGCGCTTGCACCTCGCCGTAGAAGGCTTCGAGTCTCTCAACCCTGAGCACCGAAGTCCTCCCCGAGGTAGGCCTCGATGACGCGCTGGTCGTTGACGATCTGGGCTGGGGTGCCATGCGCAAGCTTGCTGCCGTGGTGCATGACGCTTATCTCGTCGCTGACCGCCATAATCACGCGCATCAGGTGCTCGATGATCAGAATGCTGATGCCGCGGTCGCGGATTGCGAAGATCAACTCGATCGCCTTCTCGACCTCCGAGGGATTGAGCCCGGCCATTACCTCATCGAGCAGCAGGATCGATGGGCGCGTGGCGAGCGCGCGCGAGATCTCCAGCCGCTTGCGCGCCGGCAGCGGTAGGCTCGCTGCTGGAACGTTGCGCCTGTCGCTCAATCCAGTGAACTCGAGCACCTCGTCGGCGATTGCCGTCGCCTCGGCGATGTGATGCGTCTGGGCGATGGCGCCCACGACCACGTTGTCGAGAACCGAGAGTCCGCCGAAGGGCTTGACGATCTGGTAGGTGCGGGCTAGACCCGCGCGGCACACACGGCTTGCCCGCAGCCCCGTTATCGCCTTGCCCGCGAGTAGCACCTCCCCCGAGGTAGGCGACATCGCACCCGCTATGCAGTTGAACAGCGTCGTCTTGCCAGCGCCGTTGGGTCCGATCAGGCCTATAACCTGGCCGGCTCGGACCTGCAGATCGATGTTGTCCACCGCCTTCAACCCGCCGAAGTGCTTGCTGATGCCCCGAACTTCAAGCATGGCTGCCACTCCGCTGGCGTCTTCGTTCGCGCGTCCCCGCGCCGAAGGCCGCGCTCAGCCGGCGCACAGTTGCGCGCGGCTCGCGAAGGACGCTCATTAGCCCTAGTGGCATGAACATCACCATGATGATCAGGATGGCGCCGTAGATGAGAAGGTACAGCCCCTGCAGGCTGCCGCCGAACTCGGCGCGCAGATACTCACTGAGCGGGACGATCAGCACGGCGCCGAGTAGCGGGCCGAGCGGTGTGCCGAGCCCGCCGATGATCGCCATCAGCGCGATCTCGATCGAGAAGCCGATGCCCAACACGGTCGACGGCTCGATCAATAGGATGTAATGCGCGTACATCGTGCCGGCGACCGCGCAGACGAAAGCCGACAGGCCGATTGAGACAAGCTTCATCCAGATCGTGTCCACGCCGAGTGCCTCTGCGGCTTCCTCGTTTTCGCGCATGGCGGCGAGCGAATAGCCGAGCCACGAGCGCTCGAGCACATACGTGATCAGGAACGCGGCAAGCAGGACCATCAGCATGATGTAGACATACGCCGTGCGGCTGGTGAACATCATGTTCACCAGCCCCGGAGAAAAAGGCAGCGAAATGCCTTCGGCGCCTCCGGTGAGCGAGCGCCAGTTCACCACGACGATGCGCAGCACTTCGGCAAAAGCGATCGACGCCAGCGCGAAGAACGGACCTTGGAGCCGCAGCGTGAGCATGCCCAGAATCAGCGCGAAGCCCGCCGCGACCGCACCCCCGACGAACATGCCGATCCACGGCGACACACCGTTCAGGTACAGAAGCGTCGAGGTGTAGGCGCCGAGCCCGAAGAACGCGGCATGCCCGAGCGAGAGCTGCCCGGCGTAGCCGCCCGCGATGTTCCATGCGGCCGCGACCGTCGCCCAGAACACTATCTTCCAGATGAAATGCAGCGAGTACGAGTCATTGACGATCAGCGGCAGCACGCCCAGCGTGCCGGCGACAAAAATGGAGAGCAGCAGACCGCCGCGCGTCGGTCGGTAGGGCGCCAGGGCGATGATCATTCTCATAACGGTCAGCCGGCGAGCTTTTCGGAACCGCGCTGGCCGAAGAGGCCGGCGGGACGCACGAGAAGAACAACCAGAAACACGACGAAATAGGCGATCTGCCGCATCTCCGAACCGATGAAGAAGCCACTGAAGGTTTCGATGAGGCCGATCGCGAGCCCGCCGACCAGGGCCCCGGTGACGCTGCCGAGCCCGCCGAGCACGACGACGACGAATGCGATGAGCACGAGATCAAGGCCGATCATCGGGAACACCGGAAAGAGCGGCGCCAGCAACACACCGGTGAAGCCGGCGCAGGCGGCGCCGAGTCCGAAGGTGAAAAGATCAACCGACTTGACGTTGATGCACATCAGCGCCGCGGCGCGGCGGTCCTGAGCGACGGCGCGCATCGCCTTGCCGAGATACGAGGTTTTCAGGAACACGTAGATCGCGATGATCGCTGCCATGGCCAGCGTGAACGCGATAAGAAGCGAGGCGGGCAAGGCGACCTCGCCGATCCGGAAGACCTTGCCCGACAGCACCGAAGATGTAGTACGAAAGTCGGCGCCGAAGATCATCAACATCAGGTTCTGCAGCACGAGCCCGAGGCCGACGGTCGCGAAGATCTGCGCCACCTGTGGCGCGCCCTGAATGGGTTGGATGATCAGACGCGACAGGATCAGGCCGAACACGAACATCAGCGGCGTCACCGCGAAGAGCATGTAGTACGAATCGAGCCCGGTCCATGTACTCAAAAAATACGTCAGGTACATGCCGACCATCACGAAGTCACCATGCGCGAAGTTCTTGATGCGCGACACTCCGAAGATCAGCGTTAGGCCGATGGAAATCAGCGCGTAGATTCCACCGAGCAGCAGACCGGAGATCGCGAGCTGGACGAGAATCGCCGCCATCGGCTCATTTCCCTGTGCAGGGCGGGGCGAAGGACACGGCGTGCACGATCATGTCCGCTGTCGGTTTCCCTTCGTCGTTTCGCGATTGCGCCATGCGAATCGTGCCGTCCGACGCGCGATGCACCCACAGACTGGCCGGCGAGTCCCAAAACACGGGTCGCAAGTAGCGGAACTCGACTTCAAAGCTCGTCGGCACACGCTCCTCAACGAGAGTCGAGAGCAGCCAGACCGCGGACATCACGCCCTGCGCGAGCGGCGCACGGAAGCCGTGGCTACGCGCGTAGTCCTCGTCGAAATGGATGAGATTGCCGATGTCCTGGGAGAAGACCCGCACCTTCTGCGGCGTGAGCTGCTTGTCGCGCAGGTGCGTCCAGCGCACGTCGGGTAGCCTTTCCTGTTCGGGAATCCTCGGCGCGTGCGAACGATCGACACCGCGGAGTCCGGGATCGTCGGTCAACAAGCCGCGCAGCTCGGTTTCAATGCAGACCTCGTCACGCGCGTTGGTGAAGTGGAACGCCTCAGTGACGAGATGGCCCTTGTTGACCTCCGCGAGGCTGCGAACATGCCCCGTGAGCGTCAAAGGCTCGTCGAGCAAAACGGGCACGATCGATCGGAACACCTGAGAGAGAAAGACATAGCCGTCGATATCCAGCCCTTCAGCGACCATCGCCTCAAAGCAGTCGAGGCCGAACAGCGCCACTTCGCAATGCTCGCCATAACGGGCGGCGTCAACGTCAGATGCTGCAAGTCGGGATCGCTGGTACTGCTGGTCGTGACGAACGATTCGCGGTCGGTACGAAAAACCCGCGGGCGCCCAGCGCGAATTCCATTGGGCCTTCGCTCCGGCAGGCGGTGACTGCGACATACCCCTTCGCCTCCAGTTAGTTCCGATTCGGACTATCCGTTGAGCGCGTGCGAGTTGTCAACTCTAGAGTCGAAATTGTGAAAGCCAAGTCGCACAGGAGTAGCAGTGCGGCACAATGAGAGTCGGCCCACCGCCGAGCGATGAGGCTGCCATTCAATGCCCTGCGCCTGCGAGAGACCTATGGCCACGCGATGGAAGACCCCCTCCCTGAACCCCGAGCAGCAGCGCGATCTGAAACGCGAAATGCTCTATCAAGTCGCTTCCGCTGAGTTCCGTCGCAAGGGCTACCACGGCACGTCCCTCGACGACGTGGCTCGTCAGCTAGGTATTTCGAAGGCGACCCTGTATTACTACGTGAAGAACAAGCAGGATCTGCTCTACCAGTGCCATCTCGTCGCAGCGGACCAAGCGATCGCGGCGGTTTGCTCCGACCCCGAACTCACGGGGCTCGAGCAACTCAGGCGCACGATCATCGACTACACGACGTCGATCATCTGCGACACGAGCTTCAGCGTCGTGATTCTCGAGGAACGCTCTCTGAACGACGAGCAACTTGCCACGGTCATTAAGAAACGGACTCGATTCGAACGCAAGCTACAGTCGATCATACGGAGCGGGCTCGATGACGGTAGCATCACCGCGTGCGATCCGAAATTCGCCGTCTTCTGCATACTGGGCGCTTCGAACTGGGTCACGAAGTGGCATCGGCCGAACGGTGAATGGGGCGTGGCCGAAATTGCTGAGGCCGTCGCACTGTTGCTCTGCGGGGGCCTCGCATCGCAGCACGCGCGTCAAGACGGCGCAAACCGGCTGTACGGCTCCACGATCACACCGAGCGTACAACCTCAAAAAGCTACGCAGGACGATCGGGAACGAACGCGCGGGGAACGGGAGCGAGGCGCCCGTGCGTCCACATGCAATCGACGGGGAAACACCGCGTAACGCGGTCGGAAGAACAACTGATCGAGAACGACGCCCCGGATGCGCACAAACAGTCCCGAGCACGAGATCCGAACGGCTCCGGCGAGGATAGGGCAGCATCGTCATTCAGATGAATGCGAAAACCCGACAGCAATGAGCCGCGAGCTAAGGATTCAAGCGTCGCAGCCGAAACTGTTCCCCCGTTCCTTGGCCGCCCCGCTGTCGCTGGGCGGGGGCGATCGCCACAGGACTTCAACGAGTCATCGCCCTGCATAGGGCCGAACGCAGGCCCGCAGTCGTCACGCGAGCACCTACGGCATAAAAATGATGCTGTAATAGTTGAATTGTTTACAACGTTCTGCGTCCTACGATCCGTCCTGCAAGTGACCGCGCGGCCCGATCGTGAAATCCAGACTCGTCCTTAGCCCGAAAGCCCTTCGGCACGTCAGAACACGACGTGGATTGACGCTCAAGCAAGTGGGCGAATGTCTGCGAAAGAGCCTGGATCAATCAGGCACGTCCCTGACAAGCATCTACGAGCGTATCGAACGAACCGGCATCACGAGTCCTCGCACCGCGTCAGTGCTCGCCGCATACCTACGCGCGACGGTGGATCGACTCACAGGGGTTCCGGGCGACGACGATGTTCGTCTTGGATCCTGGTGGTTCGAGTCGAACGACTGCGACGGCGAGGGCACCATGCTTCAAGGCTGCTCCCAGCTTAACGCTCGGTTCCGCAGAGCGCTTGAATCGGTCGAACCTTGCGCGGCGAGCGAGCGACTGCATTTCGCGGCGCACGTCGAAATTGCGAACACAGAGTTTCTTTTGGCGCTGTCCGAACGAGAAGAACCTGAAGCGTCGCGCTGGTGGCCGATCCGACCCGTCGAACGAACACCGACCGGTCTTTCCTGGCTCGAATTCACCCCCCTGGGAGCGCGATAACTTCGCCGAATGGTTCAGTGATCTCGCTTTCGGACTGTCCGATTCCGTATCCGTCAATGGAGTTCAGTCACCGCCAAGTCACGCAACAGTCGCCTATGAACTGCGCGATCTCCGTAACGCTTCCAGCAAGGCCAATGCGAATGGCGGCCGCAGCAGGTTCTACCGATCGGAGGTAACGCTAAAGAGGGCGCTCCTTGCCTCTCTGGTGGGTTCCTCGGCACGTCACCTTCATCTCGCGTGTGACGAGCGGTCCATCACGCTCGCCTCGATCGATGGCGAGACTTTGGTTGATATCAGGCGTCGTCGGCGCGCAGGCCCGCAAGGCGAATACCGACGCGCGCCGTGGTCAGCGCATTCCGTGCATTCATTGCACCGGCGCGTCCGAGAGTGGCTCCTCACAGCAATTGCCCATGTCCGGTTCTACGAACTCGATCTTCATACTCGGCAGTTCACTCCCGTCGAGTCCATCGGAGGCGCTGGGCCGTAAATCGCATGAGCCATTCCGCTCGGTGCGTTCTTCGAGAAGTCCCCCGCCTTCCAAGGAGGTAAGTGAGTGTCGCGTGATACCCGAGAAGCATTGAACCAACCCTTCGAGTTCGACGAAGTGCTCGTCGACCACCGAGCGCGACAATCGCTGAGGCGCGCTCCGAAGATTGAAGACGTATTCGCGAAGACAGAAGCTCCGGACGCTCGCTCGCCCTTTTCGACTCGCAAGCTTTCGGTACGACTTCGCACGATCAACAATGCCTGCGATGCCCCGTTTAAAATGCAGGACGGCCGGCCCATCACGGAAGTAAGCCTTTACGGAAGTCGCGATCGGCAATACTTGATCGGCCCCTACTGGGCGGTTCGTCGGCTCATGAAAGGCGTGCTTCCAGGAGACGAGCGACGGGAATTCTTGGAGGACATCTCGACGACCTCGGAACTCTTGAAAGTACAACTTGGTCATGTCGAGGCGTTCCTGGAGGACCCAGAAAGCAACAGCACGGAGGCAAAGGTCATGATGGCCTATCAGCAGAGGTCGCAGGCCGAGAAGGTCGACACGCGCCTTTGCGCCGACGCCGAGTGCCGGCTGGAGGAAACCCGATGGAGCACACGCCTGGCACTTGGCATTGATCTGATGCCTGAGCGACTGAGCGACGTTCGCGCATATGCAGCCTTCCTGATCCAGACGCTAGGGACCTTGGACGATCTGAAGACCGAAATCGCGGCCGCCGACTGGTACTGGGGTTGGAGCACTGCGATGGCAAGAGCGACGGAACGCGGCGACCAACTGGGAAAAGCGTTTCGAGTCCAACGCGACGCGCTCAGGGGGCCTAATTGGCCAAAGCGTCGCTTTGCTTGGCCGGCAGAGAGGCCCCGGCGCTTGGACTTCTTTGGGTAGTCAAGGTCGGTTTCGAGCCGCGCGAGAGGAACGCATTTTTGCCACTCGACGCCTTCCCGACGTTGCCCCCGAGCAAATTCGCGGCTTTTCGGCGACGCTGCCGAGGCGCACCGAGACTGTCGGCTTCGACGAATACGGCACAGTGGATCTCGCGGCGCTCGTTAGTTCCTTGGCGCGCGAAGGGAAGAACCCTCGTACTTCCGCCGAACGCGGATCGATCCGCCTCGAAGTAGATGTGTATAAGTGGCTTCCGTGATCATCCACACTCTTTCACGGTTCAGACGTCGCTCGTCTTGCGCTCTGAGCATAGTCTCGAGCTCACAAATCGAACGAGCGTGTCGACTCCTGTGCCACCAGGTCGCACATCTGCGACGACCCCGATTCCTTCTTTGTCCCAGTGAGTGTCGTTATGTAGCTCCCCCAAGCAGGCAGCTCCCGGGCAAAGTAGTAGGGTGCGCGTTGGCCGCTGATTCGCCAATCGGAGGGAGTCCTGATAGACATGAGCGGTCTCGAGCGCTCCTAGAACGTTGGCGGGTTTCGCTTTGTACTTGCTATCCAGGGGCATAAACCGCACAGCAGCACCTTCGACAACTGCTGCGACGAAGTCCGGGCGGCGTTGGCCGGAAACACTGCGGGCCAACGCATCCGGCGAACTCTTTACCTCGTTAACACTGAGGAAGGTTGGTTGGAACAAAAGATAGAAACGGCGGCTGCCATCCAGTTCCCCGGCGAGACATGAGTCCGCCGAGATGGTTTCGAGAAGAGGCGAGCCTGCTCCTCCCCCCCATGAACGTTGCTGCCAAGCTGGTATTCCAAGGAAGTTCTTGAAGGCCTGCGCAAGTGCGACAAAGCACCACGCTTCGTACACAGCGTAGGTCGGAACCAAAGGCAGCTCATCGTGCTCGCTACTGGATGCGAACCCGCTTCGAAGCGCGCGCATACCGATGCGAAACGCTCGCGAGTACTTGGGGAGAACCGCGACGTGAGTCAGCCCGGCACCGCTCGACACTGTATGAGCGACTTGCGGAAACGGCTCGGATCGCAAGAGCAACCGCGTTCGGGCAGTCAATTCCTCCAAAGTCTTCCGCCGTTGAGCCTCACGTACCTCCTGTTCACTGGCATCGCCAAGAAGGGCTCGCTCGGCAACGTCGCGGCTGGATAGCTCTGCCATAGAAAGAAACCGGATCAGCAGGGCCTTGAGCACGCGGTTCGCTGGAGTGTCGGACGAACCTCGTACAACGACCGAGCGGATGAACGGTTCCTTCTCTTCCTCGGTAGTACTCTCAACGTCGTGAGCCAGGATTGCTGCCACTACACGGGAAGAACGGTATGCGGCCGGCGAAAGACGCCGCACTCTTGAGAGCGGAACTTGCTGGCTAACGTGTTGCAGCGCTTGGTGGGCGCCTGAAACCGCCTGCTCCGCAGCGTCGAGGAACTCCTGTCCGTAGCGCTTCAACCGCTCGAAGCGAACCATGGCAGCGAGCCGGCTTGCGACGCGACGGGATTGGGTTCCAAAGGCGGCTCCGGCCGGCGTGCTGCCTAGGAGTAGCGCCGGATCATGCTGGCGAACTTCATCGAGCATGGCCCCAAATGTCTCGACACTCGACTTGAGTGAATCAGGCGCGACCTCAAGCTGGAAGCGCAGGATCGGACGACCACTGCGCGCATACACCGCGGTTACAACGCCGGCGTAAAACTCAGTTCGCCAAAGGAAGGTATTAGCCTCATCAGCTGAAGGATGGCATTCGATGTCATCGATGTAGAGACGACCGCCCGCCTCGCCGTCTACGCGAAGCTTGTAGGTCTCGTACTCGCGGAACCCGCGAAGGACTCCGTTCGGCTCCGCCTCACCGAGTGGCGAAGGCGGGCCGAGCAACGACTGCGCTGTTTGCCACGCCAACAGGCGGACCATGGTCGACTACCGCCAGAACCGAGCAGTGCCAGTAGCGTGCAAATCCGCCTGCAGTTCCTTGACCTTCGCCAAGCTCCGTGGGAGTGCCGCCTCACTCAGCACGGAAGCGGTCTTCTCCAGGGCGCCGTGGAATTGCGCAGTCGCTTCACCACGAATCTTCGGCAGCACCTTGGCATACACGACGGCGTCCAGTGCTGCGCTTGCCGACATCTTTGCCGTGCCGGAGAAGTGAACGAACTGCATGACGTCATTGATTGTTCGCCAGCCGAAGTGCATTCGAACAGGGGACAAGGCACCAGCGAGCCCCTGCAGCGTCTTCTTCACCTTCTCGAGGTCTTCGGATTGAAGCGGCGACGTCGACCACCCTGGAAAGTCGTCCACTTTGACGTCCCAGAATTCCAGCGTATACGCGCGGTCGAGAACCTTGTCGGATAGCCCATGGGTCGTCTCATCCATGTTCACCGTGCCGATGATCGCTAGATTCGACGGATAAGGGACCGATTTCTCGATGCCGCTCGTGCTCGCATCCTCGGAGTCGTGGATATGAATCGCCTCGCCCGATTCCATAGCCGAAAGAAGAGGCGCCATGTACTGTTCCGGATGCGAGAGGTTCATCTCATCGAGGATCACGACATACGGACGCTTAGGGTCACTCGCTGCAGCTAAGAGAAAGCGCACAAAAGGAGTCGACCTATACAGACCCTTGATCGGATCGACGAAACCTAGAAGCGAGGTGGAATCGAACCAGCCAGGTTCCACCGGCTGGACGAGCACTCGATCCTTGGAGGCACACAGCCCGTCCGCATAAAGCTTTGCAAGACGAGTCTTCCCGGTTCCAGATAGGCCTGCCATGACCACGAAGTGACGGACCGGGTGGAACCAAAGCGCAGAATGCAAAGACGCGATCTCGTCAGCGCCAAACTTGAGTGCGCTGTCATTCGCCAGAGCCGTAACCTTCGCTAGTAGCTGGCTGAACGCCGAGAGCTCAAGGGTGCCTTGGGTCGGTTCGATGACCGAGTCAACAGTCGTTTGGACGCTGACGAGCTTCTCCGGGATCCATGTGACACGGCTCGCCCACTCCGACCCTCGCTCGGTGAGCTTTAGCGTCGCATCGGGCAGTACGGCAAGGGCTTCGAGAGAAACCAACCATTTCAGAATGGCCGACGGGCCAAAGTTGGACGTCCAGTTCGGATTCACTTTCCGCAGAAGTTCGTGCAAGTCGTCGCGTCCGATCGGACCCTTCAGTAGGGCCGCCAACACATGGTCCACACCAAGAATGCGCGTGATGAGGTGGTCGCCAAGGTCGTCTAGATCCTCGTTCTTTTGAATGGACAGGCCCAACGGCGTGAGCCGCAGCCGATCACCATCCTGATACCAAACACCAAACTCGCCCTTAAGCTGCGACACGACGGCTCGTGCACTGGGATGCGAGTACTCCAACTGCTGCTGAATGAACTGCTCGAAGTCGTCGCGAGTCGGTCCCTCCAGCAGATAGTCCGTGAGTAATCGCAGAGTCTGGGAGTAATCCCGAAGGGCGGTCAGACCCTTGCGCCTGAGGTGCGCCGGCTTCGGTTGGAGCGTTGATGTTGACTGCGCACTCGGAGATTGATCGGCCTGCGTGTCCGCGTCGCCGACGAAACTGCTGATTCGGATGTAGACGAGCCAAGGCAGACACAGGAGTTCGGCTTCCGACAGTCCCGGCCTTAGATTTCGCGCTACTACGTCAAGCTTGTGCCGGATCTGGCTGTGTAACTCGACCGGGTGATCCTTCACGGAACCGCCCAGCACTTGGCTGAGGAATCGAAGCTTCGCCTCGGCGGCTAAGGTAGTGAACTGCTGAGGAAACAAGGCTGCAAGCGCCCGATTTACCTTCAGCCTCGGAATCCTGCCCGGGCCCTTCTCGAACGCCAAGATGGTCTCGTCGTACAACTGACGAATGAGCATCTGCCTCCGCTCGGGACTGGACGAAAGAGCTGCACGCGCCGCGGCAGCAAACGTCGCCCTAAACGCGGCGCTTGCGACTACGTGGTCGACCTTGACGCTGCCCATTCCTGTTTCGGACAGCGTCGTGTTGTTGAAGAGTTCAGAAAGGAACTCTGCGCTGTCGAGCTCCGACTGTGCACGCTCTCGTACGGTGTCTAGGTATTGCCTCGTCTTGAGAGTCCACGATTGCGTCTCGGTCGAGGCGAACGTCCCGTCGAGGACTTCAGAGACAAGAGTGGAAAGGGCCTCTTCAGTATCGAATTTCATGTTAGTAGTTGGTTGATCGTGCGCGAACTTCTGCAAGAACTGTTTCCAAGCCTTATGCGAAACGAACTAGAGCCAGCCACGGCACCACTACGCTCCCGCCGCGAATCGTACAGTCGCGATTCGCCCGGCGAGTTTTCGCATTGCATCAACGCCCCGGATACCGCCGCCACCAGTAATCGAACTCGGGCGATTCATCCGTATCAATCAACCAACTGCGCACCGTCGCGAGATCATCGGCCATCTCGGCAATGGGCTCGCGCAATTCGAGCGGCTCCAACCAACGTGACGGAATCGCTTCAACTCCTAGCAGTGCGCCAAGCAGGTTTCCGGTGAGCGCGCCGGTCGAATCGCTGTCGCCGGAGTGATTCACGGACAACACGATGGCGTCTTCAACGCCGGTTGCGCCGAGTGCGCAGTAGACGCTTATCGCCAACGCCTCGTCGGCAACCCACCCTTCGCCCAGCGAAGCCAGCGCATCGGGATCGCCCGGCTTCGTCAAAGCGAGTTCGCCGGCTTTGTCGATTGCCTTGAGGGTTTCGCTATGGCACGGGTAACGACGCAGCTCGCGTAATGCGACGGCGACGGAGTGCTGGAGGGTGGATCCAGCAAGCACCAAAGCCACAATCGTTGAAAAGACGCCCGCGGGCAGCTGGCCCCTGGGGTGGCCGTGCGTGAGCGCTGCGACGTCGACTGCCACGCGGAAGGTATCTGAGATGACCGCGTCCGAAGCGACCTCCGCGTCGTCTCGCAACCAGTTGGCGAAGAACATTCCCACGGGCGCAACTCGCATGACCGCGCCGCAACCTTTGCTGTCGTTGTCTGCCGGTTCGCCCGCCTGCTTGCTGCTTCGCAATGCCGAAAGACAGGTTCTGCCCGGCGCGCGCCGACTGAACAGCTCCGCGTGATCAATGAGCCAGCCGCGAGGCTCGTTCTCCCAAAAGGGATTGACGCACCGGTCCTGGGTCATCAGCCACCGCCTATACGCGCGTGCCGTGACTGCTGCAAAGGCGGGACCGATACAGCGAACCGAGGCACGCACGTACGCGCGCATCATTCCGTCTGCGGTGAACAGAGTCATCTGCGTGTCGTCGGTGACCGCGCCCAGCCGCCCGCACGCGTGCGCATAGTCGCGGATCACGTCCGGGCCGAAGCGGTCTCTGATCTCTAAGTCGCGCAGGAACTCGACCGGCGCACCTAGCGCGTCGCCGACCGCACCCCCGAGCAGGCATCCTCGATAACGACTGTGCACGACCGGGGCCGCCACGACCCTCACCGGGCCGGGTGCGTGTTCCAGTTCGCTCACGATCGAGCCGCCCGTTGCCGTATGCCAAGCGTCGGAAATCGGATGGAGGTCTCTCCTTCCCCGAACGCCGTGTATTCGAGCTGCAGCGGATGGCTCGCGCCGTAGATGCTGATCAATGTATTCACTGCGAGCAGCGTCAACGCTTCGAAGGGAACCGGCGCCGCTACGTCGAGGAAGTAGTTGGGTGATCCGTCGGGCGGATGATCGAGCTCCAGGTCGTCGGGCACATTCGTCGGGGCGTGCCATCCCATTTCGAGCAACAGGGCATGCTTCGCGTCGTCGAGACTTTGCCCTTCGGGCAGGTAGAACGTGGATACCGCCTCCATCCGCATGCCAAAGGCGCCCTGAGCAGCGAACTGGACGAAATAGTTCGACCGCTTGATCGAGACGATCAAGTACTCGTTCTCCTCGAGCGCGCTGATCGAGGCATGAAGTTGGTAGACGAAGGGGCTCCATGCCTCTTCGCTACGCGGCTGGATTGCGATCGTCGTGACCCGCGGCTCCGCGCCGGACTGCGAGGGAGTCGACGCCACTTCCTTCGCCTTAATGATCGTGGCGTCCTCAGTGCGAAGTGACGAATCGAGCTGCATCCAGCATCGGCTCGCCGTCCCAGCGATACGCCACGAGCGCGCCACCCTTTCCGGCGCTGTAGTCGACGCAAGCCACCGTCGGGCTCTGCAAGCGTGGCGATCCGTTGAGCCAGTAGTGCCCGAAGAACGTCGGCCTGGGGTCATCGTCTTCAACACGAACGGTTTCCGGGACCTCGACGTCGGGCAAGCGCGTCAATTCTTCGTTGTCCATCATCGCGGCCTGTCGATACGTACGTGCCGCCCGATCCCACCAGCGCAGGCGAACGCGTGTTCTGCGATGTCCATCCTTGTCCGAAAAGGAATGCCCTTCCGGCAGGTCGACCTCAAGGCCCTTGGTCAGCCCCTCTACGGTGCGGAACTCCATCCAACCCTCGCGGCTCGCCGCCTCCATCAGAGGTGCGTTGAGAAAGCGCCCTTGTTTCAGCCGCGGTGCAAGCTCGGCCATATAGCCCGGGTGCCAGCACGCGTGCACGACGCGCAATCCAGGCAGGTCGAGCCAGAGTGGCAGGCCGAGAAACCAATCGACGTACTCGCCGTGCAGTTTCGACCGATCAACGACAGCATCGAGGAACTTTTTGTGCTGCTGCCGGTTCTTTTCCCCAAGCGCTCCGGCACGAGTGCGCAGCGTGTCGCCGGGCTTGATTGGATCGGGTAGGTGCCACGCAATGGCGTTGAATTCGTGGTTGCCCATGACAGCAAGCGCCTGGCCATCGTCGACCATCCGCCGAACCAGATCAACCGTCTCTACCTGCTGTGGTCCTCGGTCGATAAAGTCGCCCACGAAGATCGCCTGCCGCTCGGGATGGCGCCAAGTGCCCGCAATCTTTCGATAACCCATCCGCGCTAGAAGCTGCTCAAGCTTGTCCGCGTGCCCGTGTACGTCACCGACTATGTCGTAGCTCATGGGATCGATCTTAGTGTCGTATCACCACTATAGGTTAATTAGTGTCCATTTGCAACTATGTCAACGAGTACTCAGAAGCTCTACCCGCTGGTGTCTGCCGACGTTGCGCTGTTCAGCAGCGTGCGGGAGAGGCTACGTGTGCTGCTCGCGCGCTACCGCCTAAGTAATAGAGCGTTGCGTTCGTCGGAGCGGTGAAGCAAAGCACGAGGCTAGCGGCTATAGGCACAGATGTTGAGTGCCGGACGGGCAGCAGCGTTGCCCCCGCGTCCTCTTCCGAGGAGCCTAATGAGATGCATGGGATGTTGTTTCCCCGCGCGGGCAAGAAAGCCGCACTCCGCGTCAAGAGTTCGTACACGGGAGCCAAGAGGCAGAGCGCGCTGCGAACCGCGAGGGTGGGCGCACGGCACTGTGCGGGCGGGGCGCACTGGCGTGCGTGCAGCCGCGCAGCCAGCGCTAGGAGCGCTCAGGGGCAGCCGGACTTCTTGCACCGTCCGCCGAGCTTGCTGCAAAACACGCGCAGTTCGCAGCGGGGAAAACTACGCCCATTTGGTTCTTGTTAATCGTGAGCGCTGGAGCGTTCTATTTTATGATTTCGATGGTAGTTCTTACGTCTGCGTATGAACAAGCTCGCAACATCCCTCAAAGCACCGAAACCGGACGGCGCGCCGGCGCATAGACGGTCTCTTCCAAGCACGGCCGAGGAGCGCGTAGCAAACGATAACCAGCGTGTTGCATAGCATTGGAGTTTCGCAATGGGATGCTACGACGCCGTTCCTCCCCGCGATGTGCTCCGACCGTGGGCCGGCGATACCCAGCATTGACATGCGACTACGGCCTTGCGGTCTCGAAGCCTGCGCTTTTTGCTACTGGAGAGTTGATGCGAGTTGTCGCTGTACCGCGACGCAGGACTTGTCGGATTGACGGTACTTTCCCTTAGCGCGCTTCACGAGCGCAAGCGCCGTGACGACTTCTGAGCGATAGCGACCCGTGAGCCTGGAAATCGACACGCTTGATCGACTGCGCCGGAATCACGCCGCGTGGCGGTTGCTGTGCTCGAATCACGCCCCGCTCATCGCGAGCTTCCTGTATCGCGTCTTTATCGAGCCGAACGTGCGGGTGATGCCGGCGGTCGATCTCACCGAGCGCCTCGAAGACGAGCTTTTCGCGCTGCGCGAACGCGACAGCGAAGCAGAGTTCCCGCTGTCGGCAGCCGAATACCTGAACGACTGGGCCTCCATGGACAAGGGGTGGCTGCGCAAGTTCTATCGCGCCGGCACCGACGAGGCCCAGTTCGATATCACACCGGCCACCGAAAAAGCGATCCGCTGGCTCGTGTCGCTCACCGAACGATCGTTCGTCGGCACCGAATCGCGGCTTCGCACCCTCTTCTCGCTCCTTGAACAGATCGACCTCGGTACCGAAACGAACCCCATGCGGCGCATCGAGCAGCTCGAGGCCGAGCGCGACCGCATCAACGACGAGATCGTACAGATCACGCGCGGCGAAGTGCCCCTGCTGCAGGAGACAGCGGTACGCGATCGCTTCCAGCAGTTCCAGCAGTTGGCGAGCGCGCTGCTTTCTGACTTCCGGGAGGTCGAGCACAACTTTCGCCAGCTCGACCGCAGGGTGCGCGAGCGCATCGCGCTGTGGGAGGGCAGCAAAGGCGAGCTGCTGGAGGAGATTCTCGGCGAGCGCGATGCGATCGCCAATTCTGACCAAGGCCGCAGCTTCCGCGCGTTCTGGGAATTCCTGATGTCCAGCCAACGCCAGGAGGAACTCACCGAGCAACTGCAACGGGTGTTGGCGCTGCCCGCGGTTGCACAGATGCAGCCTGATTCGCGCGCCAGACGCGTGCACTACGACTGGCTCGAAGCGGGCGAGAGCACCCAGCGCACGGTCGCCCAACTTTCACAGCAACTGCGCCGATTCCTCGACGAAGGGCACTGGGCCGAGAGCCGGCGCGTGATGCAAATCATGCGATCCATCGAAGCGAAGGCGATCGAGGTGAGGGACCATCCACCGGAAGGACCAATGCTCGAGATCGATGCCATCGGCGCCGATATCTATCTGCCGCTCGAACGACCGCTTTTTACGCCCAATACGCGCCCGAAGCTCGCCGATCTCGTGCCCGAGACCGGGGACGTCGAGATCGACACCGGCGCGCTGTTCTCGCGCATACACATCGACAAGGCCGCCCTGAAGGGAAACATCCGCCAGGCGTTGGCGAGCCGCGGCCAGATCACATTGCAGGAACTGCTGCTGGCCAAGCCGTTGAAGTACGGTCTGGCCGAGCTCGTGGCCTACCTGCAGATCGCACACCAGGGGGCACAGACCCAGGGGTTCGAAGCGACCGTCTACGAAGGTGCGACGGATCCCGTGCGCTGGATCACGCATACCGCCGACGGATCGCCAATCCTGCGCGAAGCCCGCATGGCGCGTGTGATCTTCTCCCGTCCGCTGTAACAGGATCTCCAACGTGAACGCTCCCGAGGAAGGACAAGTCGCCGTCGTCGATCTCTCGACGGTGCTCATCACGCTGCTCAAGGGCGTGGTGTACCGCGAGGACGACGCACGTCGCTGGGGCGCATTGCTGCGGCTGCAACCGCGCTTGCGCGAACAGGCGGCGATCCTGAATGTCGACCTCATCGTCGACGACTCCGAGGGCTATGCGTTTCTCAAGGGGCGCCCGGATCCAGAGGATGGCCAGCCTCGGGCTCTGCGGCTCGTCGCACGGCACGCCCTGACTTACCCGGTGAGCCTGCTGCTGGCGTTGCTGCGCAAGAAGCAGATTGAGTTCGACGCGGGCGCCGGCGACACTCGCCTCATACTGAACCGAGACGAGATCGTCGAGCAGGTGCGCGTTTTCTTGCCGGAGGGACCCAACGAAGCACGTCTGGTTGACCAGATCGACGCCACGATCCAGAAAGTCGTTGACCTGGGGTTCATGCGACGGCTGAAATCCTCCACGGGCGGCGCGGACCAGTTCGAAGTGCGCCGGATCCTGAAAGCCTACGTGGACGCGCAGGCGCTGGCCGACTTCGAAGCGCGCCTGGAGCAGTACCGCATGGTGCTCGCCGATGGAGAGCCGACGTGAACCACTCTGCTTCGCTTGGCTTGGACTTCGTGGGCGATGACAAGCTGATCGGCTGGCGCCTGCGGCGGCTCGAGGTGTTCAACTGGGGCACCTTCAATCGCCGGGTGTGGACGCTGAAGCTCGACGGGCAAAGTGGCCTCATGACGGGCGACATCGGTTCGGGCAAGACATCGATGGTCGACGCGCTCACGACGCTGCTCGTGCCGCGTGTGAACTTCAATCGAGCTGCCACGAAAGAGGTGAAGGAACGCCACTATCGTTCGTACGTCCTGGGGTACTACAAGAACGCACACAACGAGCAGACGGGCGTAACCCGCCCGGTGGGACTCCGGGACGAACGAAGCTACTCGGTGATCCTTGCCGTCTTTGCCAACGAAAGCTTCGACCAGACCGTCACTCTGGCGCAGGTTTTCTGGTTCAAGGACGCGCAGGGCCAGCCTACGCGCCGGTTCATCTGCGCCGAACGGGATCTGACCATCGCAGAGGATTTTTCGGCGTTCGGCGCGGACATGGATCAGTTGCACAAGCGCCTGAAAGCGGCCGGTGCGGAATGGCACGACAACTTCAAGTCCTATGGCGCCTGGTTCATGCGCCGGTTCGGCATCTCGGACGAGCAGGCACTGGAACTCTTTCACCAGACGGTATCGATGAAAGAGGTCACGAACCTCACCGAATTCGTGCGCCAGCACATGCTCGAACCGTTCGATGCAAGCACGCGAATCGAGCAGCTGATTCAGCACTTCGACGACCTGGACCGCGCACACCAGTCGGTGCTCAGCGCACGTCGCCAGATCGAGAAGCTCACGCCGTTGGCAGCGGATTGCGCTTCGTATCGGACCCGACAAACGCAAATCGTCATACTCGAGACGGATCGCGACGCGCTGCCGGTGTATTTCGCCGCACGCAAGGTAGCGCTCCTGGATGAGCGCAGGATCGAGCTCGATACGCAGTTCCATCGGCTTGACGCCGAAGTGACTCGGCTGCAGAACCTGCGCCACGAACAAAGTCGATCCGTCCTGGATCTGGACACGGCGCTGCGCGATAACGGCGGAGATCGTCTGGGACAATTGAAGGCAGAGATCGAAGCGCTGGGTCGTGAGCACAAGCAAAAACGCCAGAAAGCCAACGAGTATGAAACGCTGTTGGAACGCGTCGGCCAGCAGTTACCCATCGACGCCGAGGCGTTTCGAGTTCAACACGCTTCTATCGCCGCACACATAGACGCACTGGAAGAACAAGGTGCCAGTCTGCGAACCGAAGCGTCAGAAATCGGTTACCAGATTCGGGCACTGGGCGAGCAGGAAAACGCGCTCGTGCGCGAGGTGGACAGCCTAACGAAACACCGCAACAACATCGAGGGGTTTTACCTTCACACCCGCGAGGAGTTGTGCCGTGCCACCGGAATCGGCCCCGATGAGTTGCCCTTTGTCGGTGAACTCCTGCGCGTGCGCGAGGAGGATCGAGACTGGCAAGGGGCGGCCGAGCGGCTGCTGCGCGGATTCGCGCAAACCATGCTCGTACCCGGTGAACACTATGGCGCCGTATCGACGTGGGTGAACGAGAACTATCTGCGCGGGCGTTTTTCGTACTTCGACCTGCGGGTGATGGCCAAGACATCGCAACCACTGCACCCGCAGTCGATCGTGCGCAAGATCGAGATCAAACCCGACTGCGCGCACTATGAATGGCTCGAACAGAAGCTGCGTGCAAGCTGGGATTACGCCTGCTGCGAACTGGGCGAGTCGTTCCGACGCGAGCCGCGTGCCATCACGCGCGCAGGCCAGATCAAGGAGCCTGGTGGCCGGTACACCAAGGACGACACGCGACGTCTAGACGATCGCAGCCAGTATGTGCTCGGCTGGAGCAACACGGACAAGATCACTGCGTTGAACGAGCGTATCGAGGAGATCCGCAAGCAGGGTCTGCCGCTGGTGACTCGAGCGCAAGAGATCGAGACGGCCCGAAAGAAGCGCGACGAGCAGGTCAAGTCGTGGCACCAGCTTGTCGTGTTTGATGATTTCTCAGCGATCGACTGGCGTTCGGTCGTTGTGCGCATCGATGCACTGGAAGAGGAGCAGCGGTTGCTCGAGGAAGCCTCCGACGTGCTGCGCACGCTCTCCGAGCAACTCGAGCACGCGCGCAAGGCACTCGTGGAAACCCAAGGCCGGCTCGAAGGCCCATCGAGCGTGCCCGATGCCCGCAGCCGCGTCGACCAAAAGCGCGAAGACAACGCGCGTGACCTGACCGCGGCACAGGCACTGATGGGACAAACGCCGCTTGCGCAACCGCAGATCGAAAGGATCGATGTGTGGCACGAACAGGCCAATGGGTCGGGGAACCTCACGCTCGATGGCTGCGTGCGCGCTGAGCCGGCGCTACGGTCTTGGCTGCAGAAGAAAATCGGACAGGAGAACGAGGATCAGAAAAAACTCGCGACCCGAATCGTGAACGCGATGAACGCATTCAAGAACGACTTCCCGCTTCAGGCTGCCGATTGGGATGCGAGCCCGGAGGCGGCGCCCGAGATCGACGCGATGCTCGAACGTCTGGTACACGACGATCTGCCGCGCTTCGAAGAACGTTTCAAGGAGGCGCTGAACCTCAATACGATCAACGAGATCGCGAATTTTCAGGCGCAGCTCGCCCGCGAGCGCGATTTGATCAAGGATCGGGTTGACATCATCAACAAATCGCTCGCCTCGATCGACTACAACCCGGGGCGTTACATCGTGTTGCTGCTGCAGCCCACGGGCGATGCGGAAGTACGCGACTTCCAAGGCGCTTTGCGCCAATGTACGGAGTACGGGATCGGCGCCTCGGATGAGGGCCAGTACTCGGAGGGCAAGTTTGAGCAGGTCAAGGCGATCATCGACCGGTTTCGCGGCCGTGAGGGCGTGAGTGATCAGGACCGCACATGGACCCGCAAGGTGACCGACGTGCGCAACTGGTTCGTGTTTTCGGCGAGCGAGCGACGCCGCTCGGACAACGGCGAGCATGAGAACTACCCTGATTCGGGCGGCAAGTCCGGCGGACAGAAGGAAAAGCTCGCCTACACGGTACTGGCGGCGAGTCTGGCTTACCGGTTCAACCTGAAATTCGACGAGGTGAATCCGCGATCGTTTCGGTTCGTGGTGATCGATGAAGCCTTCAAGCACGGCTCGGAGGAGTCCGCGCAGCATGGCCTGGGGCTGTTTCGTGAATTGAACCTGCAATTGCTGGTCGTGACGCCTCTGGAGAAGATCCACGTCATCGAGCCGTATGTCGCCAACGTCGGCTATGTGTACAACGCCGCCGGTGAGGATTCGCGCCTGCGCGTGCTTACGGTCGAGGAATACCGGGCAGAAGAAGCGACGAAAAAGGCACTGGTGACGGCCGGGGAAGAGGTGGCCGAAGCCAAATGAGCTGGACCGGGCTGCCAGAGATTCGCACGCAGTTGATGCGCTGTTGGACCCGCGGCGACGTGCTCCGCGCGTTCGTGACGCCAGGTACGTTTCCGTTGCGTGTGACGCTTAAAGGTCCGACGTCTGGCGAGATCGGCGATCGATTCGAGGCGGTGCGCGCCTGGGCGGACAGCGTCGCAGCGCTCAAGCAGGTGCGCGTCGTCTGGGAGGAAGTGCGCAATCGAGTGCAGGGTCGCCAGCGACTGCCGGCAGAGATCTGGGTCGACGATGTGCAGGCTGCCTGCGCAATTCTGGGCAAAGCGCGTGAGGCGCAGCGGTGGCAGGAACTGCATGCGATCACGCGCGAGCGGTTGCCGGCGTTGCTGGGTTGGGTCGAAGCGCGCCCATTGAAGGCGCTGGAGAACGTCGACGGATGGGAGCGGTTGTTGGGGATCGTCGGCTGGATGATCGAACGGCCACGCCCAGGCGTGTACCAGCGTCAGGTCGATGTTCCTGGAGTGGATACGAAGTTTCTCGATGCCAACCGAGGTGTGCTTGCGGAACTACTCGACGTCGTTTTACCGGCCGATGCCGTCGATGCGCAAGCCACAGGCGCGGCGAACTTCGCGCGCCGCTACGGCTTTCGCGAACCTCCGGTGACGATCCGCTTTCGTGTGCTCGATCCCGCCTTGCGCACGTTTGGCCCTGCACCCTCCCCTGACGTGACGCTCGACGCCGATAGTTTCGCCGCTCTGAACCTGGCCGTGCGACGCGTGTTCGTTACCGAGAACGTCACCAACTTCCTTGCGTTTCCGCACGTTCCCGAAGCGATCGTGCTGTTTGGTGCCGGCTACGGCTGGGAGGCGTTGTCTCGCGCGCAGTGGCTCGCCGAACGTGAGATCCTCTACTGGGGTGATCTCGACACGCACGGCTTCCGGATTCTCGATCAATTGCGCTCTCGCTTCGCGCATGTAACCTCTTTCCTGATGGATCGGGCGACCTTGCTGGCGCACGAGGTGCATTGGGGCGTGGAGGCTACACCCGTCGCGCACGATCTCGAGCGTCTGACCGAGGAGGAGCGCGCGGTCTTTAACGACTTGCGCTCGAATCGGTATCGGGACCAGTTGCGACTGGAGCAGGAACGGATCGGTTTCGAATGGGTCGAACGCGTCTTGCGCGGGTTCGGCGCGTCTTGACGAGGAGCGCGAGCAAGTAGACTGCCCCAGCGGCTTCCTCCGTCGTACCTGCCCGCCCAACGGAATCTGCGCTTCGATCGTTTTGCGGGCACGCTCCGGAATGCCGACTGGCAGGGGCGACCTCCCGCCTCGGCGTCCGACTCTTCGATCCGACCGCCGGGGTCATCCGCGTGTCGATCAAACCGCAGGCAACTGCGTTGACATTGACGTGATACCGGCCCCACTCCCGCGCCAGAGCCTTGATCACGCCCACGATACCGGCCCTAGCTGCGGCGTAGTTCGTCTGACCCGCGTTGCCGCATATTCCAGCCACGAAAAAGACGTTGATGACCTTTCGATGGACGCCCAGCTCTGCAGTGTGTCGGCGCCAATCGATTCAGGTCATCGAGGCCCCACGATGCACGGAGACGCGAATTCGCAAAGAATCCGCTTCGCCATAAGCCAGCTTTCACCCGAAACCGGTGCGCCCGACAGACCTTATTTCGCTCAGGCAATCTGTCACCTGAAACGGGTCGGTTTCCGACACCGTGTCCGCACTTTTCAAAACTCAGGTCTGCCTATAGGATTTCCGACGGACCTTATTACCTCCAATCAGCGGCGTGTCCTTTGAGAACAAACTCGTAGACCAGCTAATAAAGCCGTACCGCGAGCGTTTGCGTCAATGACAAAGTCGTAATTCACTGCGCTGGCCCTTGACGTTGGCTCGGGTGTGCTTTCATCGCGTCGGCATCTCAAGATGCAGAGATTCGTAGTGCGCATCCGCGAACTGTATGACGACCGGCGATGCCGAGGGTGAAGGGGAATCTCGGACACTTACACCTCTTCGCCCTGTTCGACACAACGCTCGACACCCAGTGCGGCACATGGGTCAGAAGAACCAGCAGCCCCGCGAGCCAGGCCGGGCCGATGTCGGAATGCCCCCGGTGCCCGGCGTCAACTATCTTGGCCGCCCGCTGACGAGGCGATCCTGCCGATTGGGGAGCGCCTGCAGGTAGGCAGCGACGTCTTCCATTTCGGTTTTCGCGAGATCATGGGCCACCGCCCTCATCGCTCCGCTCTCCACCCGTTGGGTGGTGCGCTGGAAGACGAGCAACTGCTTGACGAGATAATCGACGTGCTGGCCTGCGAGGCGCGGAAAAGCTTCCTGCCCTTGTCCTTCGCTTCCATGACAGCTCGCGCAAGGCGGTACGTTCTCGGCCGGAAGGCCCCTCTCGAAGATCGTTCGACCCGCCTCCACGCGCTCGGACTTTCCCTCGATGGGTTGGTGCGCCGGATGCTGGCTCGCGAAGTAGTCGGCCAGCCCCCGTATCTGTTCGTCGCTGAGGCTGCGACTGATGCCCCACATGAATTCGGAACCGGCCGGATCCTGGCGATCATGGCTCCTGAAATTGTCGAGCTGGGACACGATATAGGCGCGCATCTGGCCGGCCAGGTTGGGAAAGGCCGGAGAGACGGAGTTACCCGTGATCCGGTGGCAGTTCGAGCACACCTGCTGGGCGAGCGTCACGGGTGGCACGTTCGGGTCGGCCAGATTGCGCGAACGGGTCGGATAGGCGCAGCCGCCGGCGAGCGCGACACCCGCGGCCAGGGCGACGAGAAGGGCGGCTTTCATGTCCGGGCCCCTGAAAGTGATCGCGTGCATGTCGAAACCAGTCAATATGCCGCCCAGACGTAGAGGAACATTGTGTTGTTGTCGCGCGCGTTGCGTCCGAATCCATCGTAGCTGTCCGATGCGCCGTTGAAGCGCGTGTAAAGCGTGTATTGGGCGCCGACGCGCACGAACTGCAGAGGCATCCAGAAGGCTTCCAGGGTCCAGCCGCGCGTACCGGGGTTGCCCGAGAGATTTCCACCGACGCGCGCCGAAGGCGCTTGTGCGGCGGGATCCGATGTGATCGTCAAGGTGGTCGGATCGAAACCCGAGGTCTGCAGCGCGGTGTTCGTGCTGCCGTTCAGGTTGAAGAATGCAAGACTTCCGCCGTAGCGAGCACGGTAGACGTAGGTGAGCTTCATCCGCATCAGATTGGTCGTATCCACCGCATTCGTATCGGGCAGCGGATTGCCCGCTTCGTCGACGAAGGCTGCCGGCTGGCCTGCGAGTGAGTCGGGATACCGATGCCGGCTGTGGGCGTAGACGAGTTGTGCGGTCACCGAATGCGGATCGAGGAGATATTGATACTGCGTGTCGACGTTCCAGTCGGTGAAGCGATGAGTGGTGGCCGGGTCGGATACATCCAGAGGGTTGTCGTAGATTCTGGCGTGCATCCCGCCGGTGCCGATCATCAAATTGTGCGCACCCCATTCGTGGGTCCACGCGAGCCGCCAGTAGGGATTGAGACCCCGAAGCTTGGTAGTGCTCGCCTCGTCCAGGCCGGCGCTCATGAAGGAGGCCAGGCCGTTCGCCGTGCGGTAACCGCCCATCTCGGCGTAGACCGTCCGATTCCAGTAGGCGTAGGCAGTGACGCCCGCGACGTTGCCGCCGGATGCGTAGCCCGGGTACGGCGCAGTGCCGTCGACGAAGCGGCTGCTCGTGGGACTGGGCACCGGAACGTACTGCATCCACGCCGGTGCGGTATTCCAGGGGTCCGCAACCGAAGGATTGTTGTTCAGGCTGACACCGACGATGAGGTCGCGCTTCGCATCGATGAAACGGTCCGCGTAGCGCACGTCGATGTTGTCGGCCTGGCTGTGCCCGTGGAACCTGCCGTCCGGCGACTGCGTGGCGTAGGAGTCGTGGGTGATCTGCACGAAGGCCCCCACGTTCTCGGTGAGCTTGCCCCCCAGGAACAGGCTCGCGCTGGCCAGGATCGGCGTTCCGTTCTTCTGGAAGTCGGCGCCCGGGTCGTCGCTCTTCGATGTGTTGGCAACCCGGGAGTACGTTCCCAGCGCCATTACGGCGACAGGGATCGTCCGCTGGCCCATGGTGTATCCCGTCATCTTGAACAGGCGCCCATAGGGCGTGAGCTCGGGAAACTGCCCCCCGGCATGGCACGCCATGCAGTTCTGGCCGGTCTGGCGCCCGAAGAGTGGAAGTGCCGAGGCCGGTACCGGAAGCGATGCGAGCAGGCTGTTCACGGCCAACAGGAACATGCGCGCTCGCCAGCGACGCAAGGACCTGGTCGAAGGCTCCATGGCATGTCTCCCTTGTCGGCGAGAAAAGAGGACTAGCCGCGCGTCCGGGAGTGTTCGCAGCACTCCCCGGACGCATCTGTTTTCACGGTTCCGGAAGCGGCGTAAGCGGCAGTGTAAGCAGCCACAGACTGAGCAACGACCAATATAGACAGCGAACGTGGGTTATGAACCAGTTCAACAGTGTCCAGGTGCGATAGGTTCGCGCCCCCAGCATCGCAGTTGCGACGACGACCCAGACGACGAGTAGAACGATCGAACGGTCGAGCCATCTGGACCGAAAACGGGCCGCAGTTACGAGAGCAGGAAATCGCACGCGTTCTCCGTCAGGATTGGGCCCGGAGAAACGATGAGGTCGCTGCTGGTGGGCGACCACGCCAACGGCACGATCTTCTGGGCCCACGCGCAGACGAATGTCGCGCGAGCCGCCGCTACTTTGCGTTCGCCTTCATTTGCGCGGAACGCAACTCCTTCATCTTCTGCTGCAGCGGCCCGAACGGACCGTACTTGTGCTGATCCGCCGGCGCTCCAGTGACGTACGGCGGGAAGGGCGAATCCACGGGTTTGTTCCATCGGGCGGGGAAGTCACGCTCGGTGTTGGCCTTCACCGGCCTGTCGTGGCTGAGCATGAACGCCGCGACGTCGTATGCCTCGTCGTCGGATAGCTGCGGCTGTCCATGCTGTGCACCGAGCGGCATGTTCGTCTTGATGAAGGACGACGCGAACAACAGCCGAGCCATGCCGGCGCCGTTGTTGAACGAGTCCTTCCCCCACAGCGGAGGAAAGGCGTAACCCGCCGCGCTGCCGACTGCGACAGCGCGCTGGCCCGCCCCGTCGGCGCCGTGGCACACGACGCACTTCGCCTGGTAGACCTTCTCTCCGGCCGCCGGGTCGGCACGACGGTTCGGCGGGCTGTACGGCGGAAGGCCCTGCCCTTCGACCTTCGCGCCCGTGGGTACGCCGCGGGACAGGAAGTGCATGTACGTGACGAAGGCCTTCATCTCCCGGCTGTCGAGCGGAAGCACCTTGCCGGCCATGCTGCGCTCCATGCACCCGTTGACGCGCTCCTCGACCGTGCTGACTTCGTCCTCCCGAGCGCGATACTGCGGAAAGCTCGAATACGCGCCCACCCAGGGCATCGCGAACGGCTTCGTCGCCGAAGCCTGGTGGCACGACGAGCAGGCGAGATTGTTCCCGGCGAAGCGCATCCTCGGATCGTCGACCTCGGGGCCGATGTACGCGAACGTTCGATCGGTCAACTCCTTTCCGTAGCGAACGAGCCGGCCATAATGGTCATCAGGCAGCTTGTCGACGTCGTAGTCCTGCGCCGGCCCGATCCGCACCGGGGCCGAGTCGGCGGTCGCGGACGGACCGGTCTGGGCGTGCACAAGCGATGCGGCCGCAAGCAGCGCGCTCAAGACGAGGCGAGCGGACATGATTTCTCCTTCGGCGTGGACCCACCCGGCGAGATTCGCGTGCGGGGAGCGGTATCCGTTACTCCTCGATCGTAGGGCGACCGGGACCGTGCCATTCTTGACGCCGCGCAAGTCGCCGGCAGAACGGCGGGGGCGTCAACGACCCCAGGGCCACTGCGAGGACGTCTGGGCGGTGCGAGCTTCCGACGCGGTACTCGACTACACGAGCGGCAAGGCTACACTTGGCAGCGTGGCGGAACGCCAAGCCAAGCGGTGGTGCCGAGGCGATCTGCAACGTCGTTCAAATTACGGGACGCACCATGAGCCTGTTCGAATCGATGAAGGGGGTACAGATCCCCACGACCGAAGCCGAGCGGAACGAACTCGCCGTCACCGAGAGTTCCCACGGGATCTGGGACTACCACCTTTCGCGTCGCTCCAACATCATGCGTTCGCTGTGCGGCGCACCCACCATGCCAACCGCGATTCCCGTGTCTGCGTGGGGCGAACAACCGGCAGAGAGCCTGCCCAGGCGCCCCACCTACTGCGAGACGTGCGCGCGTCTGGCCTGGCCACAAGACAAGGCCGACGAGGGCACTACATAGCGGGAGTCCGGGCGCGGCAGCAGATGCGCACCGCACGAACCCGCAGTCATCTCCGGGTGGAATGACGAAGTTCGGGGTGACGCTCGATCACGTGTTGCCGGCACAGTGCTTCGAAGCCGGGGTAGAACCTGGATTCGGCGCGAAACAGACTCAGGCTGATGTGCTCGTCTTCCATGACTCGCGTCTCGAGCACATCGACTAGCGGCCAGGCGCTGAGGAAGAAGGCCGTGAACTCGCCGAGCGTCATCGGCTTGTCGGTGAGCGTCTCCTGCTTCCCCTGCAGCGTGTCGCCGCCGTATTCATCGACGACCCGATAAGCAATGAGGTCGCGCTCCTCGCGCGCGTAGACGGAGGCGGCGTCGGCCGGTTTTGCCTGCAGGCGGATGCGGGCGATCTCCACCTCGCCTTCGAGCAGCCGGGGCAGGTAACCGTTGTTCATCAGGTCGGTGAGCGAGGCCCCCTTGTCCGCGACCGTGCCGTCCCGCGGCGCACTGCCACGACGCGCCTCGGCGTAGCGGGCATCGCTCTGCTGCACTGCCCCGGGTTGGTCCGGTCTGTTGCCTCGGAAATAACTGTCCGGCCGGTAGCCGAGATCGATTCCCTCGCTCATCGCCTGCTCCTTCAATCGATGTGCATCGCTGTTCAGGCGTTCCGGCCCAGACTGCGCGGCACGAACCGCGTCTGTCGAAGCCGCGCGCGCCCTCAGAATCCGTAAAGACGCGCCGGATTGTCCACGAGGATCTCCCGCGCAAGCACAGCGTCCCCGTCAATCCAATCGAAGAACTCGTCGACCAATACGCCGTCGTCGGGAATGGGCGTTGACAGCCGGACGTGGGGCCAGTCGGTGCCGAACACCAGCCTCTGCGGGGCGACCGCGAGCAACGCTTGTGCGATCGGCTCGACGTCGTCGAAGGGGGCGCGATCGCGCGAAGAGATCCGGTTGGGACCGCTGAGCTTGACCCAGGTGTTGCCCTCCCGGAGCAGCGCGAGCAGTTCACGAAAATCAGGATGCGCCGGACCCAGTTTCGCCGGGAAATGTCCCATGTGGTCCACGACGCTGGGCACCGGCAGGCGCGACAACCTGCTGGCGAAATGCTCGAAGCGAGTGATGTCGACGAGAAACTGCAGATGCCAGCCCAATGGCGCGATACGACGCGCCAACTGCTCGACGCCGTCGAAATCGAGGGCTGCCCCCTTGAACACCAGGTTCAGTCGGACACCGCGCACGCCGAGCTGATTCAACGTCTCGAGTTCCCGGTCGGAGACGCCGCGTTCGACGACGGCGACGCCGCGCCACGAGATCCCGAGGTCTTCGCTTGCGCTGTCGCGCAGCGCGTCGACGAGCAGTGCGTTATCGGTGCCGTAGACACTTGGCTGGACCAAAACCGCACGCTGGAATCCGAGGTGGTGCAACAGCGACGCGAAACGCTGGCGCGATGCATCGGGAGGCGTGTATTCCCGGGTCGGGCTGTACCGATAGCGGTCGGCCGGTCCGAAGATGTGCGCGTGCGAGTCGCAACTGCCGGGGGGCAGCGCGTTGCGCGGTTTGGAAGGCTCGGCCATCGGCCCCGGAATGTCGGGCATCGGAACGACCGGCTCGCGAGCATCTGCGATCAAGACCACCTCCGCTATCTCATCAGACCGGGCAACCACGTAGTGACTGCCGGTACGTAGGTCACCAGCAGGATCACGCCGATGAACACCACCATGAAGGGCCCCAGCCGGCGTCCGATCTCTTCGATCTTCAGGCCGCTGATCGCCGACGCAACGAAGATCGAGTACCCGACCGGCGGCGTGACCATGCCGACCGCGAAGTTGATCACGACCATCGCACCGAGCTGGATCGGATCCATGCCGATGTGTTCGCCGATACCGGTCAGCACGCCGCTGAGGATGACCATGGCCGATACGTTGTCCATGACCGCGCCCAGCAGCAGCAGGAACAGGTTGATCAGCAACAGGATCACGAGCGGGTTGCTCGTGGTCGAGAGCATCACGTCGACGATCTGCTGTGGAATCTGCTCGTCCGCGATCAGATAGGCGTAGCCATAAGCCGTCGCGATGATGAAGACGATCATGCCGCTCATCTTCAGGCTGCGCAGCACCACGCCGTACAGCTGGCGCCAGTTCAGCTCGCGATAGATGAATACGCCGGCGATCAACCCGTATACGACGCCGACCATGGAGGCTTCGGTGGGCGTGAACACGCCTCCATAAATTCCGCCAAGGATGATCACCGGCGCCAGCAACGCCCAGAAGCCGTCCTTGATCGCGAACCGGAGTTCCCGCCCGGTCGCTCTGCGATCGGGCCGGATGTCGTTCAGTCGCGCGTACCGAATACTCACCAGCACGAAACCGGCAGAGGCAACGAGGCCCGGGATGACGCCCGCGAGAAACAGCTTGGCAATGGACTGCTCCGCCAGCACGCCCCAGATCACCATCGGGATCGACGGCGGAATCATCTGCCCCAGGGGTCCGACCGAAGTGGCAAGCGCTGCCGCGTAATCGCGTCGGTAGCCCTTTCTTTCGAGCTCGTCGATCATGATCGATCCGACCGCCGCGGTCGTAGCCGGGGCCGAGCCGGAGATCGCTCCGAAGAATGTCCCGGCGATGACCGTCGCGATGCTCAGGCCCCCGGTCAGGTGACCGAAGATCGCGGAGGCGAAGCGCACGAGGCGCTTCGACAGGCCGCCGGCGCCCATCAGATCCCCGGCGAGAATGAAGCCCGGAATTGCAAGCAGACTGTTGACGTCAGTACCGGCGAGAATTCGCTGGGCCAGGATGATCGGGTTGACGTCCGCAATGACCAAGCCGCCAATCGTGAGAACCGCCAACGTGAACGCGATCGGTACACCGAGCGCCAGCAGCACGACCAGGCCAACACTGAGGAAAAGGGCCAGTTCGCTCATCCGTCGACCCCGGCGCCCGACGCCGCCTTCTCGCGACGCAGCAGATTCGATGTGGCGAACAGGGCCATCAACAGGCCGGATACCGGCAGCGAAAGATTACGGGTCCAGATCGGGTATCGAACGGCTGGAGACAACTGGCCGACGGTCAGGATCATGAGGTTCCACCCGGTCCAGACCAGGTAGACCCCTGTGATCAGGATCAGGAGGTCGATGAATATCCGGAGTCCGCGCGCAGCGCGGTTCGGAAGATAGTTCTCGATCAGTTCAACGCGCACATGCCCGCTCTCGCGGACCAGCAGCGCTGCCGCCAGGAACACGATCCACGAGAAGCAGAACATTGCGACTTCGTCGGTCCACGAAAGCGAATCGCGAAGCACGTATCGGAAAAAGACGCCAACAATGAGGCTCCCGACGATGACTGCGCCTCCGATGACGGTGAGCAACTCGACCCCGCGAGTGATCACCTGCTCCGAGCGCTGCAGGAGGTCAAGCTCGCGAGGACTCATCGTTCGACCCGGGTTCGGACACTCGTCGGATAGTCCCGATTATTTCTGTTGCACCTCCTTCAACGCGGCGTCGAGCACATCCGCGCCGATCTTCGCGCGGTATTTCTTGTAGACGTCGCCTTCGAGGTCGCGAAAGGCTCCGAGGTCGGGCACTTCGTTGACCTTCATGCCCGCCTCCTTGATCTTGTTCAGGATGTCTTCATCGTTCTTCGCCATCGTTTCTCGCTGGCGGGTGATCGTGTTCTTCGCCGCCTGGCGAATGTTGTCCTGCGTCGCCTTGTCGAGTTTCTTGAAATTCTGCTCGGAGATCAGCAGCGCCAACGCGTTGTACGAATGACGGGTAAGCGAAAGGTATTTCGTTACCTCAGGGAACTTGTTGGCGTAGATGACCGCCAGCGGAATTTCCAGCCCGTCGATCGTGCCCTGCTGAACGGCCGTGAATGCGTCGCTCCACGGCAGCGGCACAGGATTTGCCCCGAGCGCGCGAAAGCTGTCGAGGAACATGTCGCTGGGCTGCACCCGCAACCGGATGCCGTCGAAGTCGCTCGGCTTCACGATCGGCCGCGTGTTGTTGATCGTGTGCCTGAACCCTGCCTCGGCGAAGCCGAGACTGACGACGTTCTTCGTCGCAAGTTGTTTCGCGAGGATCGTACCGACCGGGCCGTCCAGGACATCGTGCGCCTGCTGATTGGTCTTGTAGAGAAACGGCAGGTCGTTGAGCTGATACGAAGGAACCACGTTGCCGATCACCGTTCCGGTGATCACGCCCATGTCCAGCGTTCCGAGTTGCAGACCCTGCAGCATCTGCATTTCGTCCCCGAGTTGGTGACCGCCGTAGAACTGGACCTTGAATTTACCGGGCGCCAGTTTTTCGAGTTCCTCGGCGAAGTAGTGGGCCGTTATGGCATAGGGATCCGACTTGCTGTCGGCAGTAGTCCATCCGATCTTCAGCACCGAAGGTGCGGCCCACGCGCTACCGACGGCGCCTAGCGCCAACGCAATGGCCGCAATGGGTACGGCTGCCCTGATCAACCGCGAAAATATAGAGAACATCGTTGCCTCCTTCGTTGTCTGACCATCTGTCCTCAGGATTGCGCAACGGAGTGCCGCTGCGTCAGTCGAGATAGAGGCGATCGAACTGGGTCGCGATCGTGTAGCCGACGTAGCCGCCGAACAGGTAGAGCGCCCCGTGCGTGAGGTCGACGAGTCGCGGCAGGCCGAAGATCAGCGTGAATCCGGAAGCGACGATGCAGAGGAGCGCCGCGAAGACCGTTGAGCACCTGGAACAGTTCACGCCCGCCACACTCGAATCGCCTCTTGCCAGGTCGGAGTGCGAAGCAGTCTTTCATTCGGGCTGACGGGGTGTCAAGAAAGGTGGTTTTCGGCTAGCGTCATGCAGGCGAGTCGGGGCTTGTGTTCAAGAGCCTCATGGGACGTCGATCCGCGGTAGCCGATCCCCTTCGTGGAGGTGCGCATGGGACTGCTCGTGAACGGCGAATGGGTCGACCGCTGGTATGACACCGCGTCCACCGGCGGCAATTTCGTGCGCACCGAGGCGCAGTTCCGCAACTGGATCACCGCCGACGGCAGGCCGGGGCCGAGCGGCGATGGCGGCTTCGACGCGCGACCGGGACGCTATCGGCTGTTTGTCTCGCTGGCATGTCCGTGGGCGCACCGCACGCTGATCCTGCGCACGCTCAAGGGGCTCGACGAGTCGATCGCGGTATCGGTCGTCCATCCGTACATGGGAAGCAGCGGCTGGACCTTCGAGCCCGCGCCCGGCGTCGTCGCCGATCCGCACGGCGCGCGCTACCTGTATGAGGTGTACCTGCGCGCGCAACCGCGCTACAGCGGCCGCGTCACGGTGCCGCTGCTATGGGACGACGAGCGCGCCACGATCGTGAACAACGAGTCGTCCGAGATCCTGCGCATGCTCAACTCGGCCTTCGACGACGTCGGCGCGAAGCCGGGCGACTACTCGCCCACGGAACTGCGCGGCGCGATCGACGAGGTGAACGCACGCGTCTACGGCACCGTGAACAACGGCGTATACAAAGCCGGCTTCGCCACCGAGCAGCCGGTGTACGAGCGCGAGGTGCGCGCGCTGTTCGCCGCGCTCGACGGGCTCGACGCGACACTCTCGCGCCAACGCTTCCTGCTCGGCGAGCGCATCACCGAGTGCGACTGGCGGCTGTTCACGACGCTGATCCGCTTCGACTTCGTCTATCACGGCCACTTCAAGTGCAACCTGCGCCGCATCGTCGACTACCCCGCGCTGTGGCCGTACGTGCGCGAGTTGTACCAGTGGCCCGGCATCGCGGCGACGGTGAACTTCGATCACATCAAGCAGCACTACTACCGCAGCCATCCGACGATCAACCCGAACGGGATCGTGCCGCTCGGGCCGATCCTCGATCTCGCCGCTCCGCACGCACGCGAACGACTCGGCACCGAGCACTAGCGCGGCCAAGCCAGGCGCACGCAACCTAGAACTCGACGCTAGGCCCGCGCCATCGCTCGTCGCGCAGCGTCGCGCGGGCCAATGCGCGCTCGACCTCTATCCAGCCCTCGCAGGCGTTGCGTCCGCCTCGCCCGCGCCACCGATTCAGCAGCCCCTTCGCGACCGCGTAGAAGCGAAAGAAGCGCAGCACGGCACGCCGCTGCGCTTCGGTCGGCGGATGCGCCGCGCACACCAGCTTGTCGTCCTGCATGCCGCGATCGGTCATCGTCACCGCACCCCAGGCGCGCACCCGCAGTTGCGTACCGAGCGGCAGTCGCGGCCCGAGCACGAGCGCGTCGAGCAGGTCGCCTTCCAGTCCGATGTACGCCGGAACCGAACCGTAGTTGAACGGGCACGGCAGCGGCGAGACGAAGTCGACGTGGCCGGTGCAGCCGCGCTTGAGAAAGCTGCCGCGCGGAATCTCGATCAGCACGTCGAGTTCGGGCGGCGCCTCGCTCGGCTCCTTCGACTCGTGCGCGTCGTCGCCCATCTACTGCAGCGATCCGATGACGTAATGCACGATGACGGCGAGCGACACGACGATGCCGATGCCGATCAGGACCGGTCCGATCGGCCGCGCGCGAGCGGCGTAGCCGACGGTCATGATCATGAGCCCCGACAGAATCATCACGATGCCGATCTCGGCGATGCCGAACATCATTTCCCTCCGAAAGCGCGCAGCGATGCCTTCACCAGTTCCGAGCACCACAATACGGCGCTCGCCATCGCCGTGCAGAACAGCCATTGTTCCGCGGACAGCGGCACGGTGCCGAAGGCCGCGTTCATCAGCGGCAACTCCACGCACGCGACCTGCAGCAGCACCGACAGCGCGATCGCGGCCCACAACCAGCCGTTGGCGAACAGGTTGCGGAATGCGCTGGCCGATGAGGAGCGCGCATTCAGGCAGTTGAACATCTGCGCGAGAACGAGTGTCGTGAACGACGCCGTGCGCGCGTTCGCCAGGTCGCGCTCGCCGTCGATCCAGCCGCCGGGCAGGTACGCGTCGAGCGTGAGCAGCGTAACCACCGCCATCACCGCGCCGACGCCCAGCACGCTCGCCCACATCCGGCCGTCGATCACCCGCTCGCCGGGCCGACGAGGCGCATGCGCCATCGGGTCTCCGACTGCCGGATCGATGCCCATCGCGAGTGCCGGCCCCGAATCGGTGATCAGGTTGATCCACAGGATCTGCGTGGCGAGCAGCGGCAATGCGAGCGCGCCGGTCGCATCGGGCACCAGCCCGATCGCATCGGCGAGCACGACCCCGAGGAACACGGTGAGAACCTCGCCCATGTTCGACGACAGCAGGTAGCGCAGCGACTTGCGGATGTTCTGGAAGATCACGCGCCCTTCGCGCACGGCGGCGACGATCGTCGCGAAGTCGTCGTCGGCGAGGATCATCCGCGCGGCCTGGCGCGTCACTTCGGTGCCGGTGATGCCCATCGCGATCCCGATGTCGGCCGCCTTCAGCGCCGGCGCGTCGTTGACGCCGTCTCCGGTCATTGCCACGACATGACCGTCGGCCTGCAGCGCATCGACGATGCGCATCTTGTGCGCAGGCGCGACACGCGCGTAGACGTCGGTGCGCCGCACGGCGAGCGCGAAAGCCGCATCGTCCATCGCGTCGATCTGCATCCCCGACAGCACGTCGCCGTCGGAGCCGGTGATGCCGAGGTCCTGCGCGATGCGCAGTGCGGTGTGCGGATGATCGCCGGTGATCATGATCACGCGAATGCCGGCTCGGTGCGCGTCGGCGATCGCCGGACCGACCTCGGTGCGCGGCGGGTCGATGATGCCGACGGTGCCGGCGAAGATCAGGTTGCGCTCGAGCGCTTCGCCGTCGTCGACGTCCTCGTGCGACGCCAGCGGACGGTACGCGACCGACAGCGTGCGCAGCGCCGCGTCGGACATCGCGTCGACGTCGGCGAGGATGCGCGCACGCGTCGCTTCGTCGAGCGCGACCACCTGCGCGCCGATCCGCACCCGGTCGCACAGCCGCACGAGCAGGTCGGGCGCGCCCTTGGTGACGAGGATGCGCTCGCCGTGCTCGCGGTCGATCTCGACGCTCGACATCCGCTTGCGTTCCGAGGTGAACGCGATCTCCGCGACGCGCTCGAAGCGGCGCTCGCGCCGCTCGCTGAATCCGGCCTTGCGCTCGGCGACGAGGAACGCCGCCTCGGTGGGATCGCCGTGCACCCGCCAGCTGCCGTCGTCGGCCTGCTGCAGCGCGGCGTTCCCGGCCAGGCTGCCGCCGCACAGCACGATGACGTCCTCGGCGCGCATCGCCTCGTGACGCGTCTCGTCGTCGAACGACCCGTCGCCCTGCGGCTCCAACCGTCCCTCGGGCGTGTAGCCGACGCCGGTGACGCGCGTCGCGCCCGAGGCGGTCATCACGCGCTCGATGGTCATCTCCGAACGCGTCAGCGTGCCGGTCTTGTCGGAGGCGATCACCGAGGCCGAGCCGAGCGTCTCGACCGACGACAGCTTCTTCACGATCGCGTTGCGCGCGGCCATGCGCTGCACGCCGAGCGCGAGCACCAGCGAGAGAATGGCGGGCAGCCCTTCGGGAACCGCTGCCACGGCGAGCGAAACGCCGAGCAGCAGCACGTCGACGATTTCCGCCATGCTGCGCGGATGCGAGAGCGCGAGGATGGTCGCGACGACGATCGCTGCCACCACGACGACCGCGATGCCGAGCACCCGCCCGATGCGGGCGATCTCGCGCTCGAGCGGCGTCGGCGGCTCTTCGGCCGCCTCGAGCAGGCCTGCGATGGCGCCGACTTCCGTGTGCATTCCGGTGGCAACGACGATCGCGTGCGCGCTGCCCTGGACGACGGCAGTGCCGGCGAACACCATGTTCGTGCGGTCAGCCAGCGCGACCGGCGCCGGCAGCGTCGCCGGATCCTTGTCGACCGCCGCGCTCTCGCCGGTGAGCGACGCTTCCTGCACGCGCAGCGACGCCGATTCGACGAGCCGGGCGTCTGCGCCGACCGCGTCTCCCTCGGCCAGCACGAGCATGTCGCCGCGAACCAGCGACTCGCTGGGCACGCGCACCAGGCGCGCTTCGCGAAGCACCGAAGAAGTCGCTTCGGTGAGCTTCGCCAGCGCTGCGACCGCGTTTTGCGCGCGCACTTCCTGCACGGCGCCCAGCAGCGCGTTGGCGATCACGATGGCCGCGATCACGATCGCGTCGACCGGCCAGCCGGTGGCGCCTTCGGCGAACCACGCAGCCAGCGAAACCACAACGGCAAGCAGCAGCAGGTAGATCAGCGGATCGCGGAACTGCGCGAGCGCACGTCGCCAGAACGGCACGGGCGGCGTTGCGCGCAGCCGGTTCGGACCGTCGTGCGAAAGGCGTCGCGCGGCCTCCGCTTTGCCGAGGCCGCGCTCGGGGTCTACGCCGAGCGCCCGCGCGAGCTCCGCGGCGTCGCGCAGCGAAGGATCGCCGGACGAGAGTTCAGGCGCCGCCGTTCTCCAACAGCAGCGCGTCGGCTCGATCGGAGACGACCTGCTCGACCATTTCCGCCACCATCGACCGCTTCAAGCCCTCGACGTCGGTGGTCGCGAGCGACGCCATGCCGATCACGCCGGTGAGAAAACCGAGCGTCTTGCAGAACAGCGCCTCGACCACTTGCGGGTGCGCGCGTGACCCGCGGCCTTCGGCCGCGCAACCGTCGACGAGTTCGCCGAGGGTGGCCAGCACGCGCCAGGGATCCGGGCGCGGCGCGTCGCCCTCGGAAGCATCGACCCAGTCGCGTCCCGAGTCGCGGATGGCGAAGACGACCCAGTAGTGCTCGCGGTTGTCGAGCCAGTACTGCATCCAGGCATCGAGATAGGCAGCCAGTCTTGCGTACGCTGTCGTCGTCGCCTGCAATGCGGACAGCCCGCGATCGTGCGCACGCAGCAGCAGGTCGGCCCAGATGTGTCGAACAAGGTGCGCCTTCGTCGGGAAATACCGGTACAGCGACATCGCCGGCACGCCGACCTCGCCGGCGAGCTTGCGCATCGACAGCGCCTCGTAGCCACCGTGGGCGAACATCCGCAGCGAGACGCGCACCGTCTGTTCCTGCAGTTCGCGCTGCTCGGCGCGCGTTCGCCGCGCCCGTGGAGTGCGAGGGCCGTGCCCGTCCATTCCGTCCTGCCCCTTGTTGATCGCAGACGGCGATTTTGACACCCAGCGAAGCCGGCTGCACGAGATCCCGATCCGAAGGGTCGAGCGGGAACGCGCGCAGGCGCTATTCTTGCCCGTCCGGCGCTGCCGAAACGAAATCAGGAGAGTCGCACGATGATCGTCGAGCGCATCTGGACGGCGAACGCCTATCGCAACTTCAACTACCTGATCGCCTGCCCCGAAACCGGCGAGGCGCTCGCGATCGACCCGCTCGATCACGCGAAGTGCCTGAAGGTTGCGAAGGACCACGGTTGGCAGATCACGCAGATCCTGAACACGCACGAGCACTTCGACCACACCGGCGGCAACGAAGCCGTCGTGGCCGCCACCGGCGCGAGGGTGATTGCGCATCACAAGGCGGGAAGCAGCATCGCCGGCGTCGACCGCGGCGTGAAGGCGGGCGACGTGATCAAGGTGGGGCGCACCGTCGAGCTCGAGTGCATGGACACGCCGGGACACACGATGTGCCACGTCTGCCTGAGATCGCACACCGACCAGCCGGCGCTGTTCTCGGGCGACACGCTGTTCAATGCCGGCGCGGGCAACTGCCACAACGGCGGCGACCCGGGCGAGCTGTACACGACGTTCGTGCAGCAGATCGCGAGGCTGCCCGACGACACACGCGTCTATCCGGGGCACGACTACATCGAGAACAACCTCAAGTTCACGATGGCGAACGAGCCCGACAACGAGGACGCGCACGCGCTGCTGTCGCAGGTCGCCGGGCAGGACCCGGCCCGTTCGATCGTGACGACGCTCGCGCAGGAGAAGCGCATCAACACCTTCCTGCGGCTGACCAGCGAAAGCGTCATCGCGCAACTGCGCGAGCGTTTTCCCGAGCTGCCGGAACACCCCGATCCGAAGACGGTGTTCCTGAAGCTGCGCGAGTTGCGCAACAGCTGGTGAGCCGCCGGACGATCAGCCGCGCTGCGAGTCGCTCGTCGCGGAGGCCGCGTCTCGTTCGGTTTTTCCCTGCGGCGCACCCTGCGCGTCGGGGGCGCCCAGCGGGCGTGTCTCGAGCGGCGGCGCCGGCGGCAGGCCGGTGACCTCGAGGATCTCCCGCTCGTCGAGCGTCTCGCGCGCCATCAACGCGGCGACCAGCGCGTCGAGCGAGCGGCGGTGCTCGCGCAGCAGCCGCGTCGCCTCGTCGTGGCTCTCGCCGATGATGCGCAACACCTCCTCGTCGATCGCCTGCGCGGTCTCGTCGCTGAACGGCTTGTCGCCACCGAAGCCGCCGTACGACGGGCCGCTCAGGTACGGGTTCTCGCGCGGCGCGAGCTGCACCATGCCGAGCCGCTCGCTCATTCCCCAGCGCGTGACCATGTTGCGTGCCAGTTGCGTGGCCTGTTCGATGTCGTTCTCGGCGCCCGTCGTGCGCGTGCCGTAGACGACCTCCTCGGCGACACGACCGCCGAGCATGCCGACGATCTTCGCGCGCAGGTACGCCTCGGGGTAGTTGTAGCGATCGGCGTCGGGTCGCTGGTAGGTGACGCCGAGCGCGCGTCCGCGCGGCACGATCGTCACCCGATGCACGGGGTCGGCGCCCGGCACGACGAGACCGAGAACCGCGTGGCCGCTCTCGTGGTATGCGATGCGCTCGCGGTCGGCGTCGCTGAGCAGCAGCGGACGCTCCGGACCGAGCACGATCTTCTCGAGCGCGTCGGTGAAGTCCTTCGCGCGCACCGCGTTCAGGTCGCGCCGCGCGGCGAGCAGCGCCGCCTCGTTGACGAGGTTCTTCAGGTCGGCGCCCGACAGGCCGGGCGTCGAAGCCCCGATCTGTGCGAGGTCGACATCGGCGGCGAGCGGCACCTTGCGCGTGTGCACTTTCAGGATCGCCTCGCGCCCCTTGCGGTCGGGCAGATTGACGACGACGCGCCGATCGAAGCGACCCGGGCGCAGCAGCGCCTTGTCGAGCACGTCGGGCTGGTTGGTCGCGGCCAGCAGGATGATTCCCTCGCGGCTGGAGAAACCGTCCATCTCGGTGAGGATCTGGTTCAGCGTCTGCTCCTGCTCGCTCGAGCCGCCGATCGCCACCTGCCCGCGTGCCCGTCCGATGGCATCGAGCTCGTCGATGAAGATGATCGCCGGCGCGTTCTCGCGCGCCTGCTTGAAGAGGTCTCGCACGCGCGCCGCGCCCACGCCGACGATCATTTCGACGAACTCGGCCGCGCTCATCGAGAAGAACGGCACGCCGGCCTCGCCGGCCACCGCGCGCGCGAGCAGCGTCTTGCCGGTGCCCGGCGCCCCGACCAGCAGCACGCCCTTGGGCGCCGTGCCGCCGAGTCGCTGGTACTTCGCCGGGTCCTTGAGGAAGTCGACGATCTCGACCAGTTCGTTTTCGGCCTCGTCGATGCCGGCGACGTCGTCGAAAGTGACCTTCTGCGCGCTTTCCTGGTCGTAGCGGCGCGCCCGGCTCTTGCCGATGCCCATGAGCCCGCCGCCGCCCATGCCCCCCATGCCCTGCTGCGCACGACGGAACAGCCAGACGTAGAACGCGATGAACAGGATCGCCGGCCCGAAGCCGAACAACAGGGTGGCGAGCGGACTGCTCCCGGTCTGGATCGGCACCGCGCTGATCTCGACCTTGTGCTCGATCAGGAAAGCCTCCAGGCCGTTGTCGACGAAGGCCGGAAGCACCGTCGTGAAGGTGTCGGAGGTGCGCGGTTCCTGCTGGCGCCGCTGCTCGGCGCGGCTCGCGCCGGGCGCGGCCTGCACGTTCTCGCCCGGCGGCGGCCAGGTGATCGCGTTCTTCAGGCGACCCTCGATCGTCTGCCCCTGGTTGTAGATCGCTTCGACGTTGCCTTGGGCAACTTCCTGCTTGAACGCCGTGTAGGGCAGCGGAATCGCCTCGCCGGTGGTCGGGAACAGGTAGCGCACGAGAAACCAGTTCGCGAGCAGGATGAGCACGAACACGATCCACGTGCGGCTCGGCGGAATGTTGCCGAAGCGTCCGCCGCCGGGAATCGGCGGCCCCCCGCCGGGCCGCTCGGGACCTGCGCCGCGCGGCGTCGGCGGCATCGGCGATCGGGTCGCGTTCGACCGGTTTGCCTCGGAATCGGCCACCGTCGCTCCTCGTTCAGGACATCGGGTTGGGAATCGCGGCGCGAACCGGCGCCGGCAACGGGATGCGCTCGTCACTGTCGTCCGGCGGCAGTGCCATCCGGCCCGCCGCCCAGTCGGCCTTCGCCTGCTCGATGCGCTGGCGGCTCGACGACACGAAATTCCACCACAGGAACCGCTCGCCGAGCGGCTCGCCGCCGAACAGCATCAGGCGTGTCGCGCCGACCGCCCGCAGCTCGGGTGCGCCCCCGGCGCGAAAGACGAGCAGGCGGCCGCAGTCGTACTGCCCGTCGTCGTGCCGCACCTGGCCGCGGGCGACGTAGACGGCGCGCTCGGCATGGCCTTGCGGAAGCGCGATGCGCGCGCCGGGCTGCAACTCGGCGTGCACGTAGAACAGCGGCGAATGCGTCTTCGCCGGACTGCGCAGGCCGAAGGCCTCGCCGGCGATCAGCCGAAGCGAGACGCCGTCGTCGTCGCCGCGCGGCAGCGACTCCGCCGCGTAGTGCTCGAACGACGGCGCGTCCTCTTCGTTCTCGCGCGGCAGCGCGACCCAACTCTGGATGCCGTCGATCAGCCCGCCCCTCTCTCGCATGCCGTCGAAGCGTTCGGAGTGGACGATTCCGCGCCCGGCCGTCATCCAGTTCAACGCGCCCGGGTGGATCGCCTGCGTCGCGCCGGTGCTGTCGCGGTGCGTCATCTCGCCGTCGAACAGGTAGGTGACGGTGGACAGGCCGATATGCGGATGCGGCCGGACGTCCACGTCGCGCGACACCGGTGGCTGCATGTCGTGCGGTCCCATCCGGTCGAAGAACACGAAGGGGCCGACCATCCGTCGCGCGCGGAACGGCAGCACGCGATCGACCTCGAAACCGCCGAGGTCGTGGCGCCGCGGTTCGATCACCTGTTCGAGCATCGAGTTCATCGGCAAACGATAACCCCGGCGGCGGTGCGGCGCGCACCAAGCCCGCCCTTGCGCAACGCCTTTGCGCTTGACCCGTTCTCCGGCTCGAAACCAGAATGGGTGATGCAGGAACGCATCATCACGCTCGCCACGCCGGTGTTCTTCGCGCTGATCGCTCTCGAGATCGCCTGGGGCATCCGGCGCGGGCGCAATACCTACCGGCTCGACGACGCGATCAACAGCATCGGGCTGGGCGTGTTGTCGCAGGTGAGCGGCGTGTTCGTGCGCGTGCTGCGCATCGGGCTGTACACGTGGGCCTTCGACATTTTCTCGCCGTGGCGGCTGCCCGCCGACAGCGCCTGGGTATGGCTGTTCGCGCTCGTCTTCTACGACCTCTGCTACTACTGGCACCACCGGCTCGGCCACGAGCGGCAGATCCTCTGGGCCGCGCACGTCGTGCATCACCAGAGCGAGGACTACAACCTGTCCACCGCGCTGCGGCAGACCAGCAGCGGAGCCCTGCTCGGCTGGGTGTTCTACCTGCCGATGGCCTTCGCGGGCATTCCGCCCGAAGTGTTCGCCGTCGTCGCGCTGGTCGACCTGCTCTACCAGTACTGGATCCACACGGAGCACATCGGGCGACTCGGCTGGTTCGACCGCGTGTTCGCCAGCCCGTCGAACCATCGGGCGCATCACGCGGTGAACGAGCGCTACCTCGATCGAAACTACGGCGGGATCCTCATCGTCTGGGATCGCCTGTTCGGCACCTTTGTAGAGGAAGACGACGCCGAGCCGCCGGTGTACGGCACGCGCAAGCCGTTGCGTTCATGGAACCCGCTGTGGGCCAACGTCGAGGTCTATTCGTCGATGCTGCACGACCTCGTGCGCACGCGGCGCTGGCGCGACAAGCTGCGCGTACTGGTCGCACGCACCGGCTGGCGGCCGGACGATCTGCGCGAGGCCGACTCGCGCCGTCCGTTCTCGCTCGATAGGGCGCGCTACGAGCCTGCCGCCTCGCGCGCCGCGCGCTCGTACGCCGTCGTTCAGTTCGCGTTCGTGCTCGCCGCCGCCGTGCACTTCCTGCAACTGCAGGCGCAGGCTTCGCTGACCGAGTCGCTGGCCTGGTTCGCATGGATCACGCTCGCGCTGACCACGCTCGGCTGGATGCTGGAGGGTCGGCGCTTCGGGGCGTGGCTCGAAGCGGCGCGCACGGCGGGTACGGCGCTGGCGCTGCTCGCCGTGCAGGCCTACCTCGCGCCGGCCGCTTCCGCCACCGTCGACGCGCTCGCACCGATCGCGCTCGCCAGCGCAGCGTGGGCTGCGTGGATCGCATGGCGCGCACCGACGCACGATCCTCGGCCGATCGACGCGCGCCGATCGGCCGACGCAAGACTCGCCGAACACGCAGCGCCGGCGGCGCACATCGAACATCGATGAGTGCGAGCGCCCCATCGATCGAGCGTTCGAAGCCGGAGTCCGCCTGGCGACGCGGTGGGTCGATCGTCCTGCTGGCGGCGATCGCCGCGATCCTCGGCGCGACGATGCGCGATCGCAGTGCGATCGACGGCTGGACGCTGCTGCACTGGATCGGCAAGCCGCTCGCCACGTTCACGCTCGTCGTGCTCGTGGCGCGCCACGCACCGACGGCGGCCCCGCGGTTGCGCAACGCCGTGCTCGCCGGCCTGGTCTTCTCGCTCGCCGGCGACGTGCTGCTGATGCTCTCGCCGAATCTGTTCGTCGCCGGACTCGTCGCCTTCCTCGTCGCGCACCTGTGCTACCTGCGCGCATTCACGCTGGATGCACGGTGGTTCGGCGATCGGCTCGCGCTGACAGTGCTCGCCGCAGTCGGCGCAGCGATGCTCGCGGTGCTATGGAACTCGCTGCCTGCGGCGCTGAAGGCGCCGGTGCTCGTCTATGTCGTCGTCATCGTCGCCATGGCCGCACAGGCGTGGGCGCGACGGCGCGATCACCCGTCGCGCACGACGAACGCCGCGGCGATCGGCGCGACGCTGTTCGTCGCCTCCGACGCGTTGCTGGCGATCGATCGCTTCCGTGCGCCGATCCCGCTCGCTTCGCTGTGGGTGCTCGGCACCTACTGGCTCGCGCAATGGGGAATCGCGCAGAGCGTGCGCGAAGCGCCGGCCGACCGATGACGCGCACGCCCAGGAAACGACGATGCAGATGAACGACATCCCCTTCGACACCACCGACTGGTCGACGATCGAGCCGACCGAGCACGCCGGCGAGCACGGTCGCGCGTACTGGCGCACGCGGCAGTTCGGCACGATCCGCGTGCGCATGGTCGAGTACACACCGGGCTACGTCGCCGATCACTGGTGCACGAAGGGCCACATCCTCTTCTGCGTCGAAGGCGAACTGCACACCGAACTCGCCGACGGGCGCAGCTTCAGGCTGACGCCGAGGACGAGCTACCAGGTGGCCGACGGCGCCGAGCCGCACCGCTCGAGCACCGAGCGCGGGGCGAAGCTGTTCATCGTCGATTGAGGTCCTCGCCGGCACCATAGGACAGGCGGCCCTCGGCGATCGACGCAGCCGACGTATACGGATGCTCCTTCGCGGGCGCTTCGTCGAGGATGTGAAGCACGCACCAGCCCCTGGCCTTCAGCGCGTCGGCGATCATCGAACGGTGGCACCGCCACCAGACCGCCTCCGAGCACATCATCGCAGTGCGCTTCGCGCAGGCGAGCGCAGCGAGCGCGGCGAGCGCCTCTTCGAACTCCGGCGAGTCCATGTAGTCGGCATAGCCGCGAAAGGACGGATTGCGCCAGACGGTATGCGGTGAGTCTTCGTGCGCCGGACGTCGTCCGCCGAGCGCGGGTATCGCCACGTAATCGATGCCCGCGGCGCGAAGCAAACCAGCCAGCGCATCCGGATTGAACTGCGGATGCTTGCGCGAGCCGGCATGGCGGCGAACGTCGGCTACGCACTCGATCGCGTGCGCCTGCAGCAGACCGACGAATGCGTCGATCGTCCTTGACGAGTGGCCGATCGTCCAGATGCGGGCGTCGCGCTCGATCGTCACCTCGCCATGCATCGTGCCTCCCTCAGGTCCTGCGCAGCGCAATCGCCACGCCGCCCAGCGTGAGCGCCAGCGCGATCCACTTCACCGCCCCGAGCGGCTCCCCGAGTGCGAAGGCCGCCGCCAACACGCCGACCACGGGCACGAGCAGTGTCGTCATCGATGCCATCTGCGGCGGCAGGCGGCGCAGAGCGGCGAACCAGGTCAGGTAGCACACGCCCATCGGAACGATCGTCATGTACGCCATCGCGAGCCAGCCGGCAGCCGATGACGCGTGGGGCCTGGGCTCGAACGCGACGCCGTACGCCAGCATCGGCAGGCAGCCGAGCCCGACCTGCCACGCGACCGACGAGAGCGGAGCGAGCGGCAGCGGTGTGCGCCAGACGACGGTGCCAAAGGCGAAGAGCACCGCTGCCGCCAGCGTGAGCAGCACGCCGGGCATTTTCTGCGCGCCGACCACAACGCCCTGCGAACCGAGCAACACGACGATTCCGGCGAAACCGAGCGCGAGCGCGGCCACGCCGGCCGCATCCGGACGTGCGCCGAATACCGGCCAGGCAAGGAGCATCGCCCAGATCGGCATCGTGTAAACGAGCAGCGCGGCTTCGCCTGCCTGCAGCCACAGCAGCGACAGCGTCGAGAACCCCATCCAGGCGAAGACGTTGACGAAGGCCGCGGCGAGCAGTCGCGGAACGACGGCCGCCGGCACCGCGATCGACTCGCCGCGCGCGAGCGCGAGCGCACCCATGCCGATCGCCGCCAGCACGCCCGCGCTGCCGCGCGCGAGCAGCGGCGGCCACTCGTGCAGCAGCATCTTCATCACCGGCCAGTTCACGCCCCAGCCGACGGAAGTGACCACGAGGCAGGCGATCCCGATCGCACGCTGCGACGCAGCAAGACGCGCGAACGATCGTGATCCGGTGGCGGTCAACTGTCGCATCCGTCGGTAAAGCGGGAACGCCGGGCAGCGCGCTCGCATCCAACCGGGAACCCCATGTGCTCCTTCCCTGCCAAGGACCGGCGTACCGCAGGTCCACCTATCGGAGACGCAGATGACCCGACTCATGCTCGCTGTCAGCGCCACCGCGATTCTCGCCGGTTGCGCGCCCAATCCGCCCTGGTCCACCGACATGGACAAGGGCGTCGCCTATCAACAAGCACCGGCCAGGACCGTTGACGGCGTCTGGACGGGCCCGAACGGAATGACGCTGTACAGCTACGACCGCGACGCGGTCGGCACCAGCGCCTGCGTCGGCCCGTGCGCCGAAAACTGGCCGCCGCTGTACGCCCCGGTCGGCAGCCAGGCAAACGGCGACTGGACGATCATCCAGCGCGCGGACGGCCGCCTGCAGTGGGCCTACAAAGGCCACCCGCTGTACTACTGGTCGAAGGACGCGAGGCCTGGCGACCAGGCCGGCGACGGCTACAACGGCGCCTGGCGACTGGCGAGGCCGTGAAGGAGAGAAGTCGAGCGTGAAGGGCAAGACCGCACGCGAACGGCGTTCGGTGTTCCCCTTCACCTTTCTCCCTTCACCCGTCTCCGTTTCGTCCGCCTTCAGCGGACGAAACGCTGCACCCACTTCACGTACGTATCCACGAACGCCTGCAGGAACTTGCGCGTCGAGTCGTTCGCGACGGTGCCGTCGGCGGCGATGATGTCGTCGTGAAAATGGAGGTAGACCTCGGGCTGTCCCAGCGTGGGGACGTCGAGGTAGGCCAGCGAGCTGCGAAGGTGATGCTGCGCGATTGCCGTGCCGATCGATCCGATCGACGCGCCGATCACCGCGCCCGGCTTGCCGGCGAACGAGTTCTTGCCCCACGGCCGCGACGCGATGTCGATCGCGTTCTTCAGCACGCCGGGCACCGAGCGGTTGTACTCGGGGGTCACGAACAGCAGCGCCTGCGACGCTTCGATGTCGCGCTTCAGGCGCGATGCATTGGGCGGATAGTCGGCGTCGAAGTCCTGCGTGTACAGCGGCAGGTTATCGATGCGGATGTGCTCGAACTTCAGCTCCTTCGGCGCCAGCTTCTCCACCGCGCGCGCCAGCCGACGGTTGTAGGAGTCCTGTCGCAGGCTGCCGATCATCACTGCCACCTTGTATTCGCTCATCTCTGGCCTCCGGATAGAAGTCTCCCCGCAGCAACCCGGGTGCCGCGCAGCACGGCGCGCAGGCCGCGCCTCCGCCGCTCGGCGCATCGCCGCTGAGCGACAATTCGCGTCGATTCCGCCGGCGCGCGTCGCCGGCGCTTCCCGGAGTTGTCCCGTTGCCGATCTCCCCGCCCGAGGCACCGCTTCGGCCCGTTGCCTCGACCGCCGCCTGGGCGCCGCTGTCGTTGCCGATCTTCCGCATGCTGTGGCTCGTCTGGATGGCGGCGAACACGGCGATGTGGATGAACGACGTCGCCGCCGCGTGGCTGATGAGCACGCTGACGCCGTCGCCCGTCATGGTCGCGCTCGTGCAGACCGCGTCGACGCTGCCGGTGTTCCTGCTCGGGTTGGGGAGCGGCGCGCTGGCCGACATCCTCGATCGCCGGCGCTTTCTCGTCGTCACGCAGTTCTGGGTCTCGGGCACGGCGACGCTGCTGTGCGTGGCAACGCTGTCGGGCGTGATCGATCCGGTGCTGCTGCTCGTGCTCGTGTTCCTGAACGGCGTGGGCCTGGCGATGCGCTGGCCGGTGTACTCGGCAATCGTGCCGAATCTCGTGCCGCGCCTGCAGCTGCCCGCCGCACTCGCGCTGAACGGCGTGGCGATGAACGCGTCGCGCATCATCGGCCCGATCGTCGCCGGCTTCCTGATCTCGACGGCCGGCACCGAATACGTCTTCGTGCTCAACGCCGTGCTGTCGCTGGTCGCGGCGCTCGTCATCCTGCGATGGAAGACGGAGAAGAAGACGAGCGCGCTGCCGGGCGAACGCTTCCTCGGCGCGATCCGCGTCGGCGTGCAGTACGTGCGCCAGTCCGACCGCATGCGCTCGGTGCTGCTGCACGTGGTGATCTTCTTCAGCCAGTCGACGGCACTGATCGCGCTGCTGCCCCTGCTCTCGCGGCGCATCGACAACGGCTCGGCCGGCACCTTCACGCTGCTGCTCGCGGCGATGGGCGTCGGCGCGATCGCCTCCGCCTTCCTGCTGCCGAAAGTGCGCGCCTCGACCACGCGCGACGAGTTGCTGCGTCATGGCTCGCACGTGCAGGCGCTGGCGATGGCGATCGTTGCCTTCGCGCCGAACCTGTGGGTCGCCGTGCCGACGATGATGGTCGGCGGCGGAGCATGGCTGATCGCGGCGAATTCGCTGTCGGTATCGGCGCAGCTCGCGCTGCCCGACTGGGTGCGCGCGCGCGGCATGTCGATCTACCAGGTCGCGCTGATGGGCGGCGCCGGCCTGGGGGCCGCGCTGTGGGGGCAGGTTGCCACCTGGACCGACGTGCGCACGAGCATCGCCGCGGCAGCGGCGACCGGCGCCGCGCTGCTGTGGCTGACCCGCCGCCATTCGATCCACGGCGGCACCGAGGAGGACCTGACGCCGCAGTCGTGGAAGGCGCCGGTCACGCGCGATCCGGTCGCGCCCTCTGCCGGCCCGGTACTGACGACGATCGAATACCGGGTCGATCGGGCGCGCATCGACGAGTTCCGCAGCGTGATGCAGGAAACCCGGCGCAGCCGCCTGCGCGGCGGCGTGCTGTCGTGGGAGCTGTTCCGCGACACGCTCGATCCCGACCGGTTCGTCGAATACTTCATCGACGAGACCTGGGTCGAGCACCTGCGCCGCTTCGACCGCTTCACGGCGTCCGATATCGCATTGCGCCAGCGCCGCCTCGCCCTGCACGTCGGCGACGCGCCGCCGCTGGTGACGCGTTGCATCGCCGAGCCGCTGGAAAGCGACTGAGCGTCGCATCGCGCGGCGCCTTCCGCCGGGCTCGGCCGGATCTTCCTGCCCGCCGATATAATCCCGCGCAAATGGAGCGTTCCCGCCCCCTGCGCCGCAGAATCGCAGCATCGATCGCCTGCCTGGTGTTCGTCCTGCAGGGTTTCGTGCCGCTGCTCGCGCAGGCGACCGCCAGCGCAGCACGCACGCAGTTCCCCCAGTTCCACCTGGGCGCGTTGTGCTCGATCGACCCCGTCGCAGCGCGGGCTCGTCTCGAAAAGATGCTCGACGACGAGGCGCCCGTTCCGGTGCCGTCGTCCTTCGGTGCTGCGCACTGCCCGTTCTGCGCGCTCCCGGGCGGGGCCGACGCGCCGACGCCACCGAGCTTCGGCTGGCGCATCCCCGACGCGAATGTCGGCGCACTTCCCCTGCCAGCCGTATCGCTCGCCGCCTCGCCGACGGGCCCGCTGCGCGGACGACCGCAAACGCCGCGCGCGCCACCGCGTAGCTGAGACGCCGTACCGCCTTCGCCGGCCGTCCGCCGGCCCTTCGCTTCCCCGACGTTTACCGCGTCTCGGCGATCATTCCCGAAGTCTTTCCGGGTTCACGTCGAGACGCTTCGCACAGGATCATCGATGAATACGAAACGAATCGTCTCTTTCCGGCGCTCGCTGCCGATCGCGCGGCTGGCCGCATCGCTTTTCGTGGTCGCGTTTGCGACCGGTGCAGCCGCCGAGGTGCGCGTCGACGAACCGTGGGCGCGCGCTACCGTCGCCGGCCAGCAGGCCAGCGGCGCGTTCATGACCTTGACCTCGTCCAACGATGCGCGGCTCGTCGCCGTGCAATCGCCGGCCGCCGGCGTGGCCGAGATCCACGAGATGGCGATGGAGAACAACGTGATGCACATGCGCGCGATCGACGGCTTGGCGCTTCCCGCCGGAAAGCCGGTCGAACTGCGTCCCGGCGGCTATCACCTGATGCTGATGGACCTGAAGAAGCCGCTGGAAGCGGGGCAGAGCGTTGCGCTGACGCTCACCGTCGAGGACGCGCAGGGCAAGCGCGAGCGCGTCGACGTTCAGGCGCAGGTCCGACCGCTCGGCGGCGGCGGCCATGGAGCGCGCATGCACGGGCACTGATGCAACAGGCGGCGCCTCCCTGCAAGATGTATAGTGTATCCATCTTAAGGCGGGCGCCACCATGAAATCCCTCTCCGCAGGCGGCGGGCTCGTCCCTCTGCTCGAACCCGAGCCCACTTTGCCGCAGCGCAGTCGCAACGCACTCTTCCGCCTCGCGTTCCGGCCGTTCTACCTGCTGGCCGCACTGTGGGCGGCCCTCGCCGTTCCGCTGTGGATCGCGCAGTACGCCGGACTGCTGCCGGCGCCGCTCGCCTACCCCGCGATGCTGTGGCACGCGCACGAAATGACCTTCGGCTTCGCGCTCGCCGTCATCGTCGGCTTCCTGCTGACGGCCGTTCGCGCGTGGACCGGGCTACCCACACCGACCGGCGCACCGCTGGCGGCGCTCGCGGCGCTGTGGGTGGCGGCGCGCGTCTTCAACTACACCGGTCCGAGCGGAATGGCGATGCTGCTCGACGCTGCGTTCATCGTCGCGTCGATGCTGGCGATCGGCGTCGTTCTGCTCAAGGCGCGCAACCACCGCAATCTGTTCGTGCTCGCCGTGCTCACCGCCTTCCTCGTCGCCAACTCGATGTTCCACCTGGCGGTCGCCGGTCGCATCGATGTCTCGCCGTTGAAGGCCGTCCGCTTCTTCGTGTTCGTGATCGTCGTGCTCACCTGCGTGATCGGCGGGCGCGTGATCCCCACCTTCACGGCGAATGCGCTGCGCGGCGTGCGCCAGTGGCGAGACAGGCGCCTCGACTGGGCGTCGCTCGCGCTCACCGTGCTCGCCCTGCTGCTCGCGCTGTTGCCGGTTTCGGCAGGCATCATCGCCGTTGCCTGCGCGGTCGCGGCCGCCCTGCAGGTGGCCCGTCTCGCCGGCTGGAATCCATGGGCGACACGAGGCACGCCAATCCTGTGGATCCTGCACGTCTCGTACGCGTGGATCCCGATCGGTCTCGTGCTGCTCGCGCTCGGCGCGCTGGGCGTCGTGCCCGAATCGGCCGGATTGCATGCCCTGACGATCGGCGCGATCGGCGGCCTGATCATCGGCATGATCACGCGCACGGCGCTCGGCCACACGGCGCGGCCGCTGAAGGCGGAAAGAATCGAGACGACCGCCTACGTGCTGGTGCAACTGGCCGTGCTGCTGCGCCTCGCGCCGCTGCTCGTACCGGCGCTGCCGTACCTGCCGTGGACGACCGCAGCGGCAAGCGCATGGAGCCTCGCCTTCGCGGTCTATCTGCTGAAATACGTGGGAGTGCTCACCTCGCCGCGGCTCGACGGCCGCGACGGGTGAAGAGAGGGCCCTGAGTAGGCCGGTTCGCGCCCTCAGGCGGCGCGACGACGCAGTTGCGCGCCGCCCGCTTCGGCCGGCGCGTAGTCGAACTCGAGACGGCTGAGCGCGCGCTCGAAATGCTGGCGCTGAGCCACCGCATGCTGCTCGAGGCGACGCCCGCCCCAGACGCCGGCCAACTGGCTCGGCGACACGCCCTGGATCTCGCTCGACCCTTGGCCGGCCGGGCGGATCGTCACCGCGCACAGCATATACAGCCCGACGCGGCGGTCGGCGCGCGACGCGGCCTGCATGGTCGGCCCATGATAGGCGTACAGTGCGAGCGAACCGGGTCGACCTTCCGGATCGTCACCTTCCGGTTGCACTTCGCCGGCGACAATGAATCCTTCACGCTCGAGCACGCGGCGCAGCAGCGCCGAGGCGCGCTCGACCGGTAGTTCGATCGTAAATCGTACAGGCAACGCTTCCACTTGAAACTCCCTTCGATCGGTTCCCTGGGCGGATGGACTTGGGTCAGGGGAAATCGTGCTTGCGGCACCTTAGGGCTGGCTTAAGGATTGGCCGAGCAGGCCGCGTTCCCGGTCGACCCGTCCGGGAAATCCCGATTGTCGCCACCGATTCGCCGAAGGAAACCGGGACTCCAGATGACCACTTTCGACGTAAAGGGAATGACCTGCGGCCATTGCGTCAAGGCCGTGACCCAGGCCGTGCACGAAGTCGACGCCCAGGCGAAAGTCGAGATCGACCTTGCCGCCGGAAAGGTGCAGGTCGACTCGACGATGCCGGCCCCGGCGATCGAACGCGCGATCGCCGAAGCCGGTTACGAAGCGAAGACGCTCAGCTGATCTGCAGCCGCTTGGAAGCGGGCGCTTGCTTCTTGGGCAGCGTCAAGGTCAGAACGCCGTCCTCGAACTTGGCGTTGGCCGCGGCCTCGTCGATTTCGGAGGCCAGTTGGAAGGTGCGGCCGACCGAGCCGTAATACCGCTCGCTGCGCAGCACGCGCTCGCCTTCCTTCTGCTCGGACTCGCGTTTGACCTCGGCGGTGATCGACACGCGGTTGCCGTCGATCTGCACGTGGATGTCGTCCTTCTTCACGCCGGGCATCTCGGCCTGCACCTTGTAGGCGCCGTCGGCCTCCTTCACGTCGAGACGGATCTCGAGGGCGCCACCGGCCTCTCCCGCCGCACCGCGCGTGGCGGGCTGCATGAAGCCGCGGAACAACTCGGGGAACACTTCGGCAAACGGGTCGTACACGGAAAGTCGGGTCATCGCATCGCTCCTGTCTTGTGGGGCTTCGCCGGATCGGTCCGGCGCACGGATCATCAGATCCGGGCGGAGCTACCGATTTCAAGGAGCGGGCTGCGTCGACGCCGGGCCGTGGAAGTGAATCCCGGGCTCCGAAGCGTCCCGCGCCCGCCTCGGCACTCTACGAAACCGCCGCCGGCGCGTATGTAGGGAAGCTTCGACCGTTGCTGTCCGGCGTTATCGACGCACTCAGACGCGCTCGATCATCGTCGCGATGCCCTGTCCGACGCCGATGCACATGGTGGCCACCGCGCGCCGCGCGCCGCGACGCTGCAACTCGTGAGCGGCGGTGAGCACGATGCGCGCGCCCGACATGCCCAGCGGATGACCGAGCGCGATGGCGCCGCCGTTCGGGTTCACGAACTCGGCGTCGTCCGCCACGCCGAGCGCTCGTAGCACGGCCAGGCCCTGCGCGGCGAAAGCCTCGTTCAGTTCGATGACGTCGACGTCGCCGATCGCGTGCCCGGTGTGCGCGAGCAGCTTGCGCACGGCCGGCGCCGGTCCGATGCCCATTACGCGCGGCGCGACGCCTGCGGTTGCCATGCCGACGAAGCGCGCGCGCGGGGTCAGTCCGTAGCGGCGCGCTGCGGCCTCGGTGGCCAGGATCAGCGCCGCCGCGCCGTCGTTCACGCCCGAGGCGTTGCCCGCGGTGATCGTGCCGTCGGCTCTCACGATCGGCTTGAGCTTCGCCAGCGCGTCGAGCGTGGTCTCGCGCGGATGCTCGTCGCGATCGACGACGAGCGGATCTCCCTTTCTCTGCGGGATCGTCACCGGCACGATCTCCTCGGCGTAGTAGCCGCTGCGCTGCGCCGCCGCCGCCCGCTGCTGGCTGCGTAGCGCCATCGCGTCCTGGTCCTCGCGCGAAATGCGGTGCTCGACGGCGACGTTCTCGGCCGTCTCGGGCATCGAGTCGACGCCGTACTGCCGCTTCATCTCGGGGTTGACGAAGCGCCAGCCGATCGTCGTGTCGTAGATCGCGTTGTCGCGCGCAAAGGCGCTCGACGCTTTCGGCATCACGAACGGCGCGCGCGACATGCTCTCCACGCCGCCGGCGATGCCCAGTTCGATCTCGCCGCAGCGGATCGCGCGCGCGATCGTGCCGAACGCGTCCATGCCCGAACCGCACAAGCGGTTGACCGTCGCGCCGGGCACCTCGGCCGGCAGTCCGGCGAGCAGCAGCGCCATGCGCGCGACGTTGCGGTTGTCTTCGCCAGCCTGGTTCGCGCAGCCGAAGATCACCTCTTCGACGGCCGACGGATCGAGATCGGGGTTGCGCGCGAGCAGCGCCTTCAGCGGCACGGCCGCGAGGTCATCGGTACGGACCGTCGAGAGCGCGCCTGCGTAGCGTCCGATCGGCGTGCGCACTGCGTCGCAGAGGAATACTTCGTTCACGGCTGGATTCCCGGGTTGGATCAACTCGGAATTGTGCACCGCGCCAGCATCGTCGTCCTTGAGCGAAGTCGGTCGTCGTGGACCGAAAAGGAGGCCGCCCCCCGCGCGAATCCTCAGCCGGCGCCCGCGTACAGCTGACGCGGCAGCCACAACACGATCTGCGGGAAGACGATGCAAAGCGTGAGCCCCAGCGCCTGCAGCAGCAGGAACGGCACCGCGGCGCGAAAGATCATCGCCATCGAGATCTGCGGCGGCGTGACGCTCTTCAGGTAGAACAGCGAGTAGCCGAACGGCGGACTGAGGAAGGCCATCTGCATGTTCACCATGAAGATCACGCCGTACCACAGGCCGACGTCGTCCGAGTTCACGCCCGGCAGTCCGAAGAGACCGTCGAAGGCGAGGCTCGTCATGATCGGCAGGAAGATTGGCACCGTCAGCAGCAGGATGCCGACCCAGTCGAGGAACATGCCCAGCACGATCAGGATCCCCATCATCAGCGCGAGGATCCCGTAGGGCGGCAGACCGGTGCCGAGGATCGAGTTTGCGACGAAGGTCTGGCCGCCCTTGACGATGAAGAAGCCGACGAACATCGTCGCGCCGAAGAAGATCCACATCACCATCGCGGTGGCCTTCAGCGTCGCGATCGACGCCTCCTGAATCGCGATCCAGTCGAGGCGCCGATGGATCGCGCTGACCGCCAGCGCGCCGAAGGTGCCGATGCCCGCCGCCTCCACCGGCGTGGCGATGCCGAAGAAGATGACGCCGAGCACCAGCACGATGAGCAGCAGCGGCGTGATGGTTCCGCGCAGCAGCCGCAGCTTCTCGGCGAAGCTCACGCGCTCCTCGGGCGGCAGCGCCGGCCCCAGTTCGGGGTTCAGGTAGCAGCGCAGCGTGATGTAGCCGACGTACAGCCCCGACAGCAGGAAACCCGGGAACACCGAGCCTGCAAGCAACTCGCCGAGCGACTGCTGCGCAACGACCGCATAGACGATCGCCATCACCGACGGCGGGATGAGAATGCCCAGTGTGCCGCCGGCGAGCAGCGAACCGCACGCGAGCTTCGGCTCGTACTTCTTCCGCAGCATCGCCGGCAGGGCGATCATCCCCATCGTGATCTCGGTGGCCCCGACCACGCCGACCATCGCGGCGAGCGCGGTGCACGAGACGACGGTGGCCGACGCGAGCCCGCCCTTGAGCCCACCCAGCCACTTGTAGACCACCTCGAACAGGTCCTCGATGATGCCGGCCTTCTCGAGCATCGCCGCCATGAAGATGAACAGCGGCACCGCCGAGAGCTGATAGTCGGTCATGAACGGGAACACGCGCGACGGCACCATGTTCAGGATCGCCGGCGTACCGAAGACGTAGAGGAAGATCACCGCGAGGCTGCCGGTGCAGAAGGCCATCGGCAGCCCGAGCAGCAGCAGGGTGCCGAGCGAGCCGAACAGCAGCAGGCTGAGCCACTCGATGCTCAGCTCGAGACCCATGCGTCAGGCTCCGCGTGGGCGCTGCAGCGGCGCCGGCTCGCTCACGAGCAGCGCGACGTCCTTCGCCAGCCGCGCAATGCCCTGCAGGATGATCAGCGCCGCGCCGATCGGAATCATCAGCTTCACCGGCCAGTACTGCACGCCCCATTCGGTGAACGAGTGCTCGTCGAAGCCGATCGAGTCCATTGCGAAGCGCCAGCCGGTGACGAGCATCGTGATCGTGAAGACGAAGAAGAAGATCGACGTGAAGACGTCGCAGGCCGCGCGGCCCCGCGGCGAGAGCCGCGCGTAGAAGATGTCCACGCGCACGTGCGAGTCGTCGCGATAGCCGTAGGCGCCCGACAGCATGTACTGCATGCCGAACATCAGGAACATGCTCTCGTGCACCCAGTTGGTGGGGGAGTTGAAGACGTAGCGCGCAACGACCTCGTAGTAGTAGACGAAGACGGCAATCACTCCCCAGTACGACACGTACTCGCCGACCAGCCGGTTCATCGTGTCGATCCACCCGGTGTAGCGCACGTGCATGCCGAGCGTGGGATCCTCGCCGGTTCCGGCGCCTGGAACCGGCGCCGCAGGAATCGGCGGTGGCTCCCGGGGGGCGGCAACCTGCGTCGACTCGGTCGCGCGGCGTCGCCGCACGAGCGCGGGCAGCAGTGCGGCATCGACGAGCAGCATCACGGCGAGGGCCCCCGCCGCGCCGCTGGTCGCCGCGCGCCACCAGGACAGTGCGCCTTCCGCGACGTCCGCCTGAGCGCGCGCCTGCCGCGCTTCGTCGCGAGCGCGCTGGAGGTCGTCGGGCGACACGCTGGCGCCGTCCTCGTCCATGCGCTTCTGCAGCCGCTGCAGCGCCGGCTCGGCCTGCTCGACCTGCGCGCGCGTGCGCGAGACGTTCTCGCGCTCGTCGCGGATGTGGCTGTTGCCATACAGGATCACGAGGAACACCGGGATGAACACCAACCCCCACAGGTTCTTCAGGTAGAAGCGGTGCATCCCGATGAAGCCGGCGCTCGCCCAGAACAGGTACGCGAGGAACAGGTACGGCCGCGCGCGGGGGGGGTCGCGCCGCTGGCGGCGAACGAGCCACATCGCCGCCAGCGGAAAGAGCACCAGGCCGGACCAGTACAGCCAATGCGGAAGAATGAAGCCGAGCGCGGGCATCGCGGGCGCGCGTCAAGCTTCCAGGTGCTGCCCCTTGTACATGTCGGGCGTGACGTAGCCGAAGCTCGGAGACTCCATGATCTCGAGCTGCGTCTTGAACACGCGCGCGGCGTCCTTGTCCTTGTTCGCCCACTTGAACCAGATCGGCACCGCGATGCGCTGGAACTGGTCGAGGTCCTCGGGACGAAGCCGGTTCACCTCGGTGCCCGCCTTCAGGAACTTCGGCCAGGCCTCCATGTCGGCTTTCTGGATCGCCGCGTGGTGCTCGTTCGAATAGACCTGGATCTCCATCTCGACGAACTGCTTCATCTTCGTCGACAGCGCGTTCCAGTGATTCATGCCGACGACGAAGTCCATCAGGTCGACCGGCTGGTAGATCGACTCGAGGCCGACCGGCCCCATCGAGATGAATTTCGTCACCTGCTGGAAGCCGAGATCCCAGTTCACCGCCGGGCCGGTGTAGTCGGCCGCATCGATCGTCCCCTTCTCGAGCGCGGAGAACACCTCGCCGCCGGGCAGCAGCGTCGTGCGCGCGCCGGCCGCGGCGAAACCCTCGGCGATCATCCCGCCCGGCACCCGCAGCTTCAGGCCCTTGAAGTCTTCGATCGAGCGGATCGGCTTCTTCGAGTGGATGATGTTCGGCCCGTGGTGGATCCGGTTGACGAAATACAGGCCCTGCTTCGCGTACACCTCGCGCGCCATCTTCAGCCCGTCGCGGCTGTAGAAGAAGACGTCCCATTCGTGCGGATAGCGCAGCCCCATCAGATACGAACTGAGGAACGCGGTGGCGGGGATCTTGCCGACCCAGTAGACCGGAAACGAGTTCATCGCTTCGAGCACGCCGTTCTTCACGCCGTCGAGCAACTCGAAGTCGCCGACGACCTCCTTCGCCGCGAAGCCCTTGAACTCGAGCTCGCCGCCGGTCTTCTCCTTGATCGACGAGCACCACTTGCGGAAGGTCTCGAGCCCCACGCCGGCGGGCCATGACGTCTGCACCTTCCAGGTGACGGTCTTCGCCGCCTGTGCGTTCGCAACGAAGGGAGCGGCGACGGCCACCGCGCCCCCCGCCGCAGAAGCGGCAACGAACGAACGACGCGAACGATCCGTGATCTGCTTGTTGCCGGACATGACTGCCTCCCGTGCTCGAGTTGCACCTCGGGAATGGGAGCTCCGCTCGAGCCGGGACGCCGCCCAGACCCACCGATACCGCGAAGCCGTCTTTTACGCCCGTTCGAAGGCGCCACGAACGTAATCGATGCGTCGAGAGGGATAAGCGTTCCGCCTCTTTCGCGCCGGCCCTTCCGCGCGCCCGGCGATCGGCGAATAATCGGAAACACCTCCCCCACGGAGACTGCGATGTTGCGCCTGGCTCCCGTGACCACGATGCTGCCCGTCGCCGATCTCGATCGAGCGCGCCGCTTCTACGAGGACAGGCTCGGGCTCGAACCGCTGGGAGCGGCGCCCGACGGCGCGTTCCGCTACCGGTGCGCGAACGCGGTGCTGGCGCTGCTGCCGCGCCCCGGCCTGCATCCCGCCGAGCACACGGCGATCAGCTTCGAGGTCGCTGACATCGAAGCGGAGCTCGCCGCACTACAGGCGAAGGGCGTCGAGTTCGAGGACTACGACCTGCCCGAACTGCGCACCGTCGAGCACGTCTGCGTGCTCGGCTCGGAGAAGGCGGCATGGTTCCGCGACTCCGAGGGCAACTACCTGTGCCTGCACCAGGAGTTGCACTGACTCAGCGACGCGCGCCCGCGGGAGCCGTGCGGCCGGACGCTTCACCCCCGCGTAGCCCGGCGTCCGGCGACGCGTCGCGCGCGGCATCGAGACTGCGCACGTCGTCGCGCAGCCAGCGCAGCAGCACGAGCCCCGGAAGCGCCGCCGCCACCGAGAACACGAAGAAGGCCGGCCAGCCGAACGCGTCTACGTACACGCCCGAGACCGGGCCGACGTAGACGCGCCCGATCGCGGCGAGCGCCGACAGCAGCGCGTACTGCGCAGCCGAGAAGCGCCGGTCGGTGAGCGCCATCAGGAACGCAACGAACGCCGCCGTGCCCATGCCGCCGCACAGGTTTTCGAAGCCGATGGCGGTGGCCATCAGTGCGTAGCTCTTCGGCAGGATCGCGAGCAGCCAATAGCCGAAGTTCGACACCGCCTGCAGCACGCCGAAGAGCATCAACGACGCGTAGAGCGGGCGTTTGGCCAGCCACGCGCCACCGGCGAGCGCGCCCACGATCGTCGCCGCCAGGCCGAGCACCTTGTTGACGGCGCCGACCTCGGTCGGCGTGAAGCCGGCGCCGCGAATCAGGAAGGTCGTCGACAGGCTTCCGGCGAAGGCGTCACCGAGCTTGTACAGCACGATCATCGCGAGCAATGCGACTGCGCGATCGCGACGGAAGAACGCATCCCACGGCGCGAGGAACGACGGAAAGCCCGCGCGGCGCGCCGCCTGCAACGCGGCGACGCAGGCGAGCACCAATACGAAGGTGTCGGCTGCCAGCGATGCGAAGCGCCCCGATCCGATCCACTGCCACGGCAACTGCCGCAGCAGCCAGAAGGTGCCGAAGCCCGCCGCGAGCATCGCGAGAAAGCCGATCAGCTCGGCACGCACGTCGCTGGCGATCGCCTCGGCCTTCGGCGCCTTCGGCGCCCAGATAGTGACCAGGCACAGCACGGCGAAGAGCACGCCCATCGAACGGAACATCCCCGGCCAGCCGAGCCACTGGTCGGCAACGATCATCGCCAGGCCGCCGGACACCAGCATCGCGATACGGTAGCCAAGCACCGACACGGCAGCGCCGGCGCCGCGCTCCTCGTCGGGCAGCAGGTCGGTGCGATAGGCGTCGAAAACGATGTCCTGCGAAGCCGACAGGAATGCGATCGCGACCGCGCACGCGCCCACTGCATAGACCGACACGCGCGGATCGAGCGTCGCCATCACGAAGCACGACGCGGCAAGGCCGAGTTGCGTCGCGAACAGCCAGCCGCGACGCCTGCCGAGCAGCGGCGGCTCGAAGCGATCGGCCAATGGCGCCCAGACGAACTTGAAGGTGTACGGCAGCCCGGCGAGCGCGAAGAAGCCGATCGTCTTCACGTCGAGGCCTTCGACGGTGAGCCAGGCCTGCAGCGTTCCGGCGCTCAGCGCGAGTGGCAGTCCGCTGGCGAAACCGAGCAGCAACATCGCCGCGATGCGGCGATTGGCGAAGACCTGCAGGAGCGGACGCGACGACACGACGCGGAGAAGTGTAACGGCTGCAGACCCACCCGAGCGCTGCGACGATTCGCCCGGCGACCGGCCTCTTAGGCGTTGCCGCTGACGCGCCTGCGCACGGCAACCGGCATCTCGAGTCCTGCAGCGGCGGCCGGCGCGCGCGCCTCGCGCTTCTCGCGTTTGACGCGACGCTGGATGCGCACCGGACACTTGTAGTCGTGGTGGTACAGCACCTGGCAGTGCAGGCAGCTGATGCACTCGTTCGGGTTGATGTGCCCTTCCGGATGGATCGCCTGCACCGGGCACTCGTTGAAGCAGCGCATGCACGGGTTGCCGCACTCGCGATACCGGCGCAGCCAGTCGAACATGCGCATGCGCCCCGGGATCGCCAGCGCCGCGCCCAGCGGGCACAGGTAGCGGCAGAAGAAGCGCTCGACGAACAGTCCCGCCGCCAGCAGCGCCAGCGCGAAGGCCACGAACCACCACTCGCGCAGGAAGCGCAGCACGATCGCCGTCTTGAACGGCTCGACCTCGGCCAGCCGCTCGGCCCAGATCAGAGAACCCAGCGACACGCCGAACAGCGCGAGGAAGAGGATGTACTTGATCGGCCACAGCCGCTCGTGCACGCCCCATGGAACCGTGATCTGCGGCACCTTCAGCGCCTTCGCCGCGCGGTTGGTCAACTCCTGCAGCGCGCCGAATGGACACAGCCAGCCGCAGAACGGCCCGCGGCCCCAGAACAGCAGCGCCGCCGCCACCGAGCACCACAGGATGAAGATCAGCGGGTCGACGAGGAACGACTCCCAGTGAAAGCCGGTGCGCAGCGAACTGGTGAACGTCAGCACGTTGACCACGGACAACTGCGCCTGGGCTATCCAGCCGAGCCAGAACAGCGTCACCGCGAGAAACGCAAGGCGGATGCGGTCGAACAGCTTCTCGTGCGGAACGATCAGGTTCTGGAAGAAGAAGATGACCGTCAGCGCGCCGAGCATCAGCGCGAGCACGACGATCGCTGCGATCCGGCTTTGCCAGATCCGCTGCCACAACGGAACTTCGTCGGCTTCGTCGATGGCATCGGTCGCAGCTTCGCGCGCGGATGCGGTTTCCGAAGGGGGCGCGGCGACCGCGGATGAACTCGCCGACGACGCCGGTTGCGCGCCCGACGGACCGGCGCCTGCGGCCGGCGCGGCCGAGGCGGCAGCACTCGGCGCGGTGACGCTGGAAGCGGCAGCGCTCGACGCGCCGGCGCCGGTGGCGGCAGCGCTCGGCGCCGCACCGGAGGCGGCAGCGCTCGGCGCAGCCGTGCCCGACGCTGCCGCGCCTGCCGGCGCGGGAGCCGCCCTCGTGTACCGCTCGGGCAGCTGGTACGGAAGCGCAAACGAGACGAAGGCCTGGTCGAGCACGCCGGTCTGGCGCTGCACCACCAGCTGCAGGCGCCACGGAGCAGTCGGGTCGAACTCCGCGCCCTCGGGAATCGCGAACACGCCGATCTCGCGCAACGAGGGTACATCGGCGGCGACGATCCGCCCGACGCGCAGGTGATGACGATCCCAGAAACGGATCGTCTCGACGCCCTGGATCAGCGCAATGCGATCGAAGATGCCGCCGCGGAACCACGCCGAGCCCTTGAAGGAGTACTGGCCGCTCGCGGCGATGAGCACCGCCTGCTGCCCGGGCGCGAGCCTGCGCTGCACCTCGGCGTACTCGCTCGGATCGAGCAGGCTGCGCGCGATCGCCGGCTGCGAAACGAGCGTGACGTAGAGATCGATGAAGACGGCGTTCGGGTTGCCGGTCTGCGTGAGTTTCGCCGCGTCGGTGTTGCCCGACTCGACGAACGCGCGGTTCACGTCGCCGACGGTGACGCGAAGGTGCGCGATCGCGCCCTGCTTGCGCAGCGTCTTCCAGTCGGTGACGGCCCCCGCTTCGGCGTCGACGACGCGGGTGTTCGCGCGAGCGGCGGTCGGCGCGCTCGCCGCCCCACCGGCGGGCGCCCGCGTGCCCGGTGCCGCTTCCGGTGCCGCTGTCGTACCCGCTGCCGCTGGCGCGGCCGCTGCGCCCGGCGCCGTTGCCGCGCCCGCAGCACCCGACGCGCCGACTGCAGCGGGCGTCGCCTGCGACGCCACGCCAAGTTGCAGCAATCGCGCGACGCGACTCGCCGAGCGCACGACCGATTCGCCGAGGATCAGCACGGTGGCCGTCGCGCCGCTCACGATGTCGGCCTTTGGCGGGCCGCTGCCCGCGGCGCGCGCGCGCACCGGGTTGAAGCCGAGATAGGTGTTCAGCGACTCCACAATGCGCTTCTCGGGCACGCCGACCATCAGGATCGGTTCGCTGTGCTGGACGATGCGCAGGCCCACGATCGTCGCATCGTTGTCGAGGGCGACGACGGTGTGGATCGGCTTGCCCGAATAACCGCGCGTGTCGACGAAGTCCGACGTCAGGTAGGCGAAGCCGACGCGATCGTTGCCCTTGAACACCGGCGCAACGGGCGGCGTCCCATGAACCGGCCCGAACCGGTCGGCGCCCGCAAACACATCGCCGGCCGACAACCGGCCGAGGTAGGAGTTGAGTTGCGCGGGCTTGTTCTGGGCCGACGCGGCTCCGAAGCCCTGCGCGATCCAGAGGACGACCACCCATGCGACGAGCGTCGCGATCCGCCAGCGTTTGAAACTCGGCAAGCCGGTAGCACTCATGGGGGCGCCAGTATAAGGCTGCAAAAGGCCCGCTTCGACGTCGTCTCGTGCGGTTCGGGCTGCAAAGTGCGGCGTTTTCGCACGCGGAACGCTTCTCGCGGACGGACGTGCAGCGTCATGCAGCGCGGGAAAGCGCAGAGCGGAGCGCGGCGCCGCTGTTCCGCAGAGGGCGCGGCGCCGATGCGCACCAGGGCGCGGCGGCGCTGCAACGCAGAGCGCGCCGCGCCGTTGCCGCGCGCAAGTGCAGCCGCGCGCACCACAACGTGCTGTCAGGCGTGCGGCAGCGTCTCGATCGTTCCGTCGCCAAGAAGCCGCCACGCGCGCGCCGACGGATGCGCCGCGAGCAGCGCCGCGCCCCGCTCGGGCGCGAGGACCGACAACGCGGTGGACAGGCCGTCGGCGATCGTCGCGCGCGGCGCCGCGACGGAGACCTGCGCATAGCGGTTCGCGCTGCGACCCGTGTGCGGATCGAACAGATGATGAACGCGCGGATCGGAGCCGAAGCGCGTGCCGGCGCCCGCCGAGGTGGCAAGCGCGGCAACCTGACCGGGGGCGTCGCCCATCGCCAGCTCGAACAGCGTGCGCGACGCTCGTTCCGGATCGACGACCGCCGCCGTCCACGCCCGGCCATCGGCGCGACGTCCCGCGGCGCGCGCCTCGCCGAGATCGATCGCCACGCCGTCGAAGCCGTCGCCGCGCAATCGGTCGGCGATGCGGTCGGTGACGTAGCCCTGCGCGATGCCGTTCAGCGTGATCGCCATGCCGCGCGCACCGAGCGCGATGCGCTGCGAACCGACGTCGACGCGACGATGGTCGACCTGGCGCAGCACGCGAGCGATCGCGTCGCTGCCCGGGCCGGACGGGTCGGCCTGCGGTGAGCGGAAATGCGCTTCGTACAGGCGGTACAGCGGCTGGATCGTCGGGTCGAAGGCTCCATCGCTCGCGCGCGCGAGCGCCAGCGACGCCGACAACAGCTCGACGAGTTCGACTGGCGGGTCGAGCAACTGCGCCGCGTCGTTCAGGCGCGACAGCGCCGAATCGGCGCGGTACAGGCTGAAGATGCGCTCGAGCCGCTCGACTTCGTCGATGCACTGCCCGAGCACGCGCAGCGCATGCGGCCGGTCTTCGTGCACGAGCGTCATCGACGCCATCGCGCCGAGCGCGGTGCCCTTCCAGACCACAGGCTCCGGCCCGCTACCGGCAAAGGCCTGGCCGATGGGCAAGCCGGCGCAGGCAGCCGATGCTCCGACCACCGACAGGAAACGCCTGCGCGAAACAGATACCGGTTTCATCCATCACCCCGTTCGTCGATGAAGCGCACTCGCCTGCGCCTCGCAGTCTCGCTCAATGGCCGGCGGGCGTCTGCGCAGCGCCGGCTGCTCCGACCGCGCCGAGCACGTAGTCGTCGGGAATCCCGTCCAGGCGCGCGACCTTTCCGCCGTGCTGCGCGACGAACGCCTGCGCGACGTCCTCGCGCGAAAAGGGAATCGCCTCGGGCGCACCCATTCCGCCCGCCCGGTCGCTGCCGATGACGAACCACGCCTCGCGCGCCTCGACCCACGCGCCCGGCTCGGGCTGCGCCCAGTTCTTCGCGCGCGCCATGTCGTTGACGTAGACCGCCGTGATGTCGCGCGGCTCCTCGGGCAGGCGCAGGAACGCGAGCGTATCGCGCACCGACGAGAACCACAGCGGCGACGCGCGTCCGACCAGGTGAACCTGCCCCTTCGGGCCTTCGTGGTCGGCGAGCAGCATGCCGCAGTAGTAGCCGGTCGCCTCGGCGAGCACTTCGTTGGGCGTAGGCGCGCGCGACGTCGGCTGCGTTCGATCGCAGCCGGCGAGCAGGAAGGCCCCGGCCACGATCGCGAGCACCAGCGCGACGGCCTTCGTGCGCAGCCGGCCGTGGACGACCGATGGAGCAACCACTGGAGCGACCGATCGAACGGTCGATCGGGCGATCGACGGCGTCGTCACGTGCATCGTCACACCGCCCTGCGGCGAAACGCCGCCACCGCCGCGATCGTCGGCGCGACGACCCATGCAACGAGCGCCGCGAGCAGCGCGCCGACCGGCAGCCGACTCGCATCGCCCGGGCCGGCCATCCCGCTGTAGACCGAAACGGTCTCGCTCGCGCTCATGTTGAACAGCCGGTACGCGTCGGCCGGATTCAGCAGCAGCAGCGCATCGAGCGCGGCACGACCCAGGATGCGCCCCTGGTCGGCGACCAGCATGCCGAGCAGCGCGGTGTCGTACAGCAGCACGAAGAACAGCCACACGCCCACGGCGATGCCGGCGGCAGTGGCCCGTTCACGCACCAGCGTGCTCGCCAGGCAGCCGAGTGCGACGAAGCTCGCCCCGAGCAGGATCGACGTTCCGACCATCGCAGCGAACGCGCCCCACGCCGGCTGAACCGGCGCGCGCGCCTGCCACAGCGCAGCGCCGGCCGCGCCGTAGCCGACGACGGTGGCGAAGCCGAGAATCGTCGTCTGACCGAGGATTTTGCCGACGACGACCTGCCAGCGCGCGACCGGGTACGACAGCAGCAGCGCCAGCGTCCCGCGCTCGTGCTCGCCGACGATCGCATCGAAAGACAGCATCAGCGCGATCAGCGGCACGAGCAGGATGGTGAGCGACGACAGGCTCACGACGACGACCGCCAGCGGGTCGGTCTTCACTACGCCGGTCGGCGCGCTGCCGAGCAGCGTGATCGACAGAGCCAGCGCAGCGAGCAGCACGGTAGTGGCCACCGCCCAGCGGTTGCGCATGCCGATGCGCAGTTCGTGCACGGCGATCGTCCAGACGTTCACGAAGACGCCACCTCCGCCGCGCTCGCTTCGATCCATTCGCGATACAGCTGTTGCAGGCCCGGCGTCTCGATCTCGACGTCCTCCACGATTTCGCCGAGCGAGCCGATCGCGCGCAGCACCGGCATCTTCGCGTCGACCGGCGCGAGCAGCGTGAGCGCCGCAAGGTCCCGCTCGATGCAGCGGACCGCCTCGGGCATCCGCGCGAGCACGGTCGCCGTCGCGCATTCCCGCACGCGCAGCCGCAGGCGCAACTGCGCGCCTGCACCGCGGCGCAGGTCTTCGAGCGAACCGGCGGCGACCAGTCGGCCGCCATGCACGATTGCCGCCCGATCGACGCGGCGCTCGATCTCCTCGAGCGCGTGCGTCGACACGAGCACCGTCGCGCCGCTCGCGCGCAACTCGTCGATCGTCTCGTACACCTCGGCACGCGAGTCGGGATCGAGTCCGCTGGTCGGCTCGTCGAACAGCAGCAGGCGCGGCTCGCCGATCAGCGCCTGCGCGATGCCAAGGCGCTGGCGCATTCCCTTCGAATAGGTCGCCACGCGCCGGTCGGCGGCATGCGCGATGCCGACCCGCTCGAGCAGCGCGTCGTTCTCGCGCAGCGGCAGGCCCTTCAATCGCGCGTAGAACGCCATCGACTCGCGCGCGGTGAGCGCGCCGTGGAAAGCGACGTTCTCGGGCAGGAAGCCGAGCGCGCGACGCGCCTGCGCCCCGCGCACGCCTGCCGGATCGACGCCGAGCACGCGCACGGCGCCCGCGTCGGGGCGCACCAGCCCGAGCATCAGCTTGATCAGCGTCGTCTTGCCCGCGCCGTTGTGCCCGACGAGCGCGGTCGCCTCGCCGGCACGCAGCGCAAGCGTGATGTCCTGCACTGCCGTGACGGCGCCGTAGCGCTTCGTCACGCCGCGCCATTCGGCGACTGTCATCCCGGCGCCCCCGCAGGCAGCGCGCCGGAAGGCGGCACGCGCGGCGGACGCATCAGCGGCGCACTGTCGACGACGCCGCCCGGGTACAACGCCGGAAAGCGCGCCTGCGCCCAGCGCACCATCTGCACCGCGGGACTGTTCAGCAGCGCCTTCGCGGCCGGCAGCGTCCACAGCACTTCGTCCATCACGTCGTTCGGTCGGTACGGGCGGTCGGCGATGCCGTCACCATCGAGATCGAAGGCCGGATTGTCGCTCCAGTAGTTGCCGCGGCCGCCGTGGGCCCAGTCGACGAAGCGTGTGCCGACGTACTTGACCTGCACGCGGTTGGCGACGAAGGCATTGCCGGTCATCGTGTTCGCGTCGGATCCGCCGGTGAAGTGGATACCGATCGGGCAGCGTTCGAACCAGTTATCGCGCAGTTCGTTGCGCGTCGCGTTGTAGACGAAAACGCATTTCTCATGGCCGTTGCGCACGACGTTGCCGACCACCTTCGACAGGTTCGTCGAATGCAGCAGCAGGCCGTGGTCGCGGTCGTCGTCGGAAACGTTGTCACGGATCTCGAGCCGATCCGAATACATGATCGCCCAGCCGACGTGGTTGCCGATCGAGCGGTTGCCGACGATGCGGCTGTCGTGCGTGTACATGTAGTGGATCGCGAAGCGCAACTGCGAGAACGTGTTGTTCGCGAAGACGTTGTCGCGGCTCGTCTTCACGAAGATTCCGTCGCGCCCCTTGCGGATCGTGTTGCCGATCACCTGCGCGCCCGGCGCGTTCCAGATCGACACGCCGTTGCCGGCCTCCGACAGGCGCAGGTCGGTGCGCCCGACGATCTCGTTGCCTTCGACGATCGAGCCCGCCGCGCCGTGCAGGTAGACGCCGAACAGATTACCGAGCAGACGGTTGCCGCGCACCAGCGCGCGCCTGGCTTCGCGCGTTACGAGCACGGCCGAATCCATCGCTGGCAGGTCGCGACCCGAGCCGGTGATCTCGATGCCTTCGACGCGCACGTCGTCGGCCGAGATCGTGACGACGCTGCCCGAACCGGGGCCTACGAGCACCGCGCCGCTCTCGCCGACAAGCGAAATCGGCCGGTCCAGGCGGACGGGGCCGGCATGGCGGCCCGGTGCGAGCCGGATCACGTCGCCGTCCTGCGCCGCATCGACGAGCGCCTGCAACGAAACGCCGGGCTCGACCCGACGCTCGGCTGCGTTCGCTCCCGCGCCGCAACCGAGCGCCGCCGCGCACAGGACGAAGATCGCACGCTTCATGTCGCTCGACCCGTCGGTACGTTCGCCGCTACGCGCGCTCCACCATCATCCGCCCCTTCATCTCCATGTGGAGCGCGTGGCAGAACCACTGGCAGTAGTACCAGTAGACGCCGGGCCGATCGGCGACGAAGGTGACCGACGCGGTTGCCTGCGGCGGGACCTCCATCGCGATGCCGTAGTTCACGATCGAGAAGCCGTGCGTGAGGTCCTCGATCTGGTCGCGGTTCGTCACGTAGACGGTCACCTCGTCGCCCTGCTTCACGGTGAACTCGGTCAGGCTGAACAGCGGCGCCGCCGAGAACATGTAGACGCGCACCTTCTTGCCGTCGCGGATGACCTTCGCCGCTTCCTCGAGCACCACGTTGTCGGCCTTCGCCTGCGCGACCGCATCGGCGAACATCGGATCGTCGCGCTTCCAGACGTTGACCGGATTGACCTTCGATCGGTGGACGATCGTCGCGTCGTGCGGCTCGGCGAAGCTCGGCGAGTCGTGCACGAGAATCATCTCGTCGCCCGAGATGTCGATCAGCTGGTCGCATTCGGGTTTCAGCGGCCCCACGTTCAGGAAGCGGTCCTTCGAGAACTTGTTCAGCGAGATCAGCCACTTGCCGTCGGCTTCCTTCGTCTGCCCCATCGACGTGTGGTTGTGTCCCGGCTGGTAGTGCACGTCGAGCTTCTGGACGATCGGATCGACGTCCTTTCCGGTGAACTTGTCGATCGCCTTCTGGATGTTCCACTTGCAGATCTGGCTGTCGATGAACAGCGTCGTGTACGCGTTGCCGCGACCGTCGAAGGCAGTGTGCAGCGGCCCCAGCCCGAGCTCGGGCTCGGCGACGACGCAGTCGCGCGGCTTGATCTTGTCGTCGAACAGCTCGTCGAACTTGCGCACGTCGAACACGGTGACGGTCGGCGACAGCTTTCCGTTGGCCACCACGTGGATCCCGTCGGGCGCCGTGTTGATGCCGTGCGGGCTGTTCGGAATCGGGATATAGCGCGTGAACGGCGAGCCGTGCTTGCCGTCGACCACGGGTACGCCGCCGATCGTCTTCGCCTTGCCGGCCTTGACCGCCTCCTCGATGCGCGCGAGGTTGAAGACGACGATCCAGTCCTGCTCGGCCGAGGTCATCTCGCCCAGCGTCACTCCCTCCTCCGAGTTGTAGCAGGTCGAGAACGCGTACTTGCCCTGGTAGTCGGCGTCGACGTTGTCGAGATTGCCGTCGACGAGCACCTGCCAGGCGACCTTCATCGTCTCGCCGTCCAGCGCCGTGAAGATGCACTCGTACTTCTTGTGGTCCTCGACGTCGCTGCCGTCGTTGGGGATCGGCACGCGATTCTCGCCGTTGCAGAACACGTACCCGGTCTTCGGGTACTTCTGCACGCGCAAGCCGTGCACCGTCTGCTGGTTCGGCAGCTCGATGATCTTGTCGCACTTCATCACGTCGCAGCGCACGCGCGCCACGCGCGTGTTCGCCTTGTCGT
>JAVSMN010000001.1:1922218-2214111 GCA_032027205.1 Burkholderiaceae bacterium | reverse complement strand
GTGACCCTGGTCAAGCTCGTCGGCATTGCCACGGCGATCGAGCGCGAAGCGGTGCGCCGCTACGAACTGCTCGAACAGACGATGCGGCGCCGCGGGGAAGTCGAAACGGCCGATGCATTCCGGCTCATGCTCGAGGAGGAGCGCGAACACGTTGCGAGCGTCGCGCGGTGGGCGTCGCGTCTCGACGTCGCGGCTCCCGACGCCGGCGACTTCGGATGGGTGCTGCCTGCCGAGTTGGCGACGTCGTGGGAGGAGATCGCCGGCAGCGCGCTGCTCACGCCCTACCGCGCGTTCGCGATCGCCGTCGAGAACGAACAGCGGGCGTTTTCGTTCTATGCCTACCTGGCCGCACACGCGGCCGAACGCAACGTTGCGATCGAAGCCGAGCGTCTCGCGGCCGAGGAACTGAATCACGCCGCGCGCCTTCGCCGCTGGCGGCGGGAGGCGTACCACCGCGAGCGACGGCGCGGCGAGCTGCCCATCTCGCCTGCCGTTGCGCCTGCGCTCGTCGGGTCGCCCGATGCGCTGCGCCACTTCATCGAGGCGCGTCTGGCAGCCATCGCGTCGCGCTATCGCTCGCTCGCCGAGCGCCTGCGCGGACTGGGCGACGTCCAGAGCGCCGACCTGCTCGACGCGTTCCGCCACGCGCATCGCGGCACGGAGCCAGCGCAAGACGAAGCGCCGGTCGCAGCCGATGCCGAGGCACTGCCGGCCTCCAACGATCCCGTGCACCTGCTGGTTGCCGCGCAGAAGCCGCTCGAAGCGCTGGTCGAGGAACTCGAGTCGGTTCTCGCCGGCGCGCAGGACGATGCCTTCGCGATCGCCGAACGCGCAACGACCGACGCAGTCGGCTGGGTCGCCCGACTGTCGCTGCAGATCGAGCGACGAAGCGCATCGAACCTGTAGCCGTTCGCCGCGCGGCAGCATTCGGCGGGCGCGCCGAATGCTCCTCCAACGCCGGCGACCGGGAGCGGCGGGTAGCGCCGTGCCGTCGCGTCGCCACGAATCGAGAGGGAGAAGCGCCGTCATGCCCCACAAAAGCACCGCCCGCACCAGTTCGTCGCCGACCGGTTCCTCGCCCATATCGCCGGGCGCGTCCTCGCCGTTCGTGCAGGACGTCGAGACGCTGCGCCGTCGCGCGCGCGAGAACATGGAGCGGGGCGCCATCACGCCGAGCTACGGGGCCGACCGCCAGGCCGTGGTCGACGTCCTGAACACCGCGCTCGCCACCGAGATCGTCTGCGTGCTGCGCTACAAGCGCCACTACTTCATGGCGCAGGGCATCGCGTCGGAATCGGTCAAGGCCGAGTTCCTCGCGCACGCGAACGAGGAGCAGCAGCACGCCGACCAGCTGTGCGAACGCATCGTGCAGCTGGGCGGCGAGCCCGACCTGAACCCCGAGCGGCTCGCCGAGCGCAGCCACTCGCAGTACGCCGAGGGCAAGGATCTCGTCGACATGATCCGCGAGGACCTCGTCGCCGAGCGGATCGCGATCGACAGCTATCGCGAGATCGTGCAGTGGCTCGCCGACAAGGATCCCACCTCGCGGCGCGTGCTGGAGGAGATCCTCGCGAAAGAAGAGGAACACGCCGAGGATCTCGGCTCGATGCTGCAGGGGATGGGCACGTCGGGCATCGGCGGCAACGGATCGGCCACCCGGCAGTAGCGATTACCGGGAAGTGCTTCCTGCCGGCACGCCGCGACGCCACCACCGGTGCAGCGCCTGCACCGCGTCGTCCACGTAGGTGAACACCACCGGCACGACCAGCAGGCTGAGGAAAGTCGAGGTGACCAGCCCGCCGATGACGACGATCGCCATCGGCGAGCGAAAGCTCGGATCGACGCCCCACCCGATCGCGATCGGCGTCATGCCGGCGCCCATCGCCACCGTCGTCATCACGATCGGGCGCGCGCGCTTGTGGCAGGCGTCGAGCAGCGCATCGAGCCGCGTCATGCCGCGGTCGCGCCGCGCCATGATCGCGTACTCGACGAGCAGGATCGAGTTCTTCGTCGCGATGCCCATCAGCATGATCAGGCCGATCATCGACGGCATCGAGATCGACAGGCCGGCGATCCATAGCGCGAGGAAGGCGCCGGGCACCGACAGCACGAGCGCGACGAGGATCGTCACCGGCTGCACGAAGTCGCGGAACAGCAGCACGAGCACGACGTAGATGCACAGCACGCCGGTGAGCATCGCGATCGCGAAGCTGCGCCCGAGTTCGGCCATCGCCTCGGCGTCGCCGACGGTGCGCTGCAGGATTCCGGGCGGCAGCTCGCGCAGGCTGGGCAACGCGAGCGCCTTCTTTTCGATCTCGCCGAGCGGCTGGCCGTTGAGTTCGATGCGGAAGTTGATGTTGCGAAGGCGATCGTAGCGATCGATCTGCGCAGGGCCGCTACCGATCGACACGTCGGCGACGTTGTCGAGCGCGACCGGCCCACGCGCGCCGGGCACCGCGAGCCGCGAGATCAAGGCGAGGTCCTCGCGCGCCGCCGGGTCCAGCCGCACGACGATCGGCACCTGGCGCTGCGAGAGGTTCAACTTGGCCAGCCCCTGGTCGTAGTCGCCGGCGGTGGCGATGCGAAGCGTGTCGGCGATCGACGCCGACGTGACGCCGAGGTCGGCCGCGCGCTGGAAGTCGGGCCGCACGATGACCTCTGGCCGCGCCAGGCTCGACGTCGACACGACGTTGCCGATGCCGGGCAGCGTGCGCAGCTCGCGCCCGACGATCGCCGCGTGGCGCGCGAGCGCGTCGCCGTCCTCGCTCGCCAGCACGAGAATGTACTTCTCGCTCGAGCCGCCCAGCCCGACCTCGATGCGCGCGCCGGGCACTGCGGCCAGCGCCTGCCGCAGTTCACCTTCGATCTCCTGCTTGCTCGTGCCGCGCCGCTGCTCGCGCGGCGTGAGGTCCAGCGTGAGCGTCGCCTTGCGGACTTCGGCGACGCCCTGCGGGATGAACGGGTCGCCACCGGCCGAACCGCCGCCGACCGCGGTGTAGACGCGCACCACATGCGCATTGCGCTGTACGAGCGCGCGCGCCTGCTCGGCCGCGGCCAGCGTGCGCTCGAAGGTGCTGCCCGGCGGCAACTCGACATGCACCTGCGTCTGCGAAAGGTCGTCGGGCGGCATGAATCCGGTGGGCAGCAGCGGAACGAGCAACAGCGACCCGGCGAAGAACACGGCCGCCGCGATCGTCGCGACGGCGCGATGCTGCAGGCTCCAGCGCGCGGCGTGCAGGTAGCCGCGCATGATGCGGCCGTCATCGTGCGGACGATCGGGCTTCAGGATGTACGCCGCCATCATCGGCGTGAGCATGCGAGCGACGACGAGCGACGCGAACACCGCCAGCGACGCCGTCCAGCCGAACTGCACGAAGAAGCGTCCGGCCACGCCGCTCATGAAAGCGGTGGGCAGGAACACCGCGATCAGCGTGAAGGTGGTCGCGATGACGGCGAGCCCGATCTCGTCGGCCGCCTCCATCGCCGCGCGATACGGCGTCTTGCCGCTGCGCAGGTGGCGCATGATGTTCTCGATCTCGACGATCGCGTCGTCGACGAGGATGCCGACGACGAGCGACAGCGACAGCAGCGTGACGACGTTGATCGAGAAGCCGAACAGGTACATGCCGGCGAAGGCCGGAATGATCGACAGCGGCAGCGCGGTGGCCGCGACGAAGGTCGCGCGCCAGTCGCGCAGGAAAAACCAGACGACGATCACCGCCAGCGCGGCGCCCTCGTAGAGCAGGCGCAGCGATCCCTCGTAATTGTCCTCGACCGGCGCGACGAAATTCACCGCCTCGGCCACGCGCAGGTCGGGGTGCTCCGCCTCCAGCGCCGCGAGCCGCGCGCGCACGCCTTCGGCGACCTCGACCTCGCCGGCGCCGCGGCTGCGCGTGACCTCGAAACCGACGACGGGCGCGCCGTCGAGCAGCGCCGCCGAGCGGCGCTCGGCGACCGTGTCGCGCACGCTGGCGATGTCGGCGAGCCGCACGCTGCGTCCGTCGGACAGCGCGATCGACATGCGCGCGAGCTCGTCGGCCGAAGCGACGGTGGCGATCGTGCGCACCGACTGCTCGGCGCTGCCGATGTCGGTTCGACCGCCCGGCGCGTCCTGCTGGATGCGCCGCAACTGCCGCGAGACGTCGGCGGCCGTCGCGCCGATCGCCAGCATCCGGTGCGGATCGAGCTCGACCGCGATCTCGCGCGTCACGCCGCCCACGCGCGCCACGGCGCCGACGCCAGGCACCGCAAGCAGCGCCTTGCTCACCGTGTTGTCGACGAACCAGGACAGCGCCTCGTCGTCGCGGCGCTCGGAGGCGATCGTGTACGTGAGGATCGGCAGCCCGGCGAGATCCATCCGCGTGACGACCGGGTCGCGCAGGTCGCCGGGCAGGTCGGCGCGCACGCGCGAAACCGCCGCGCGCACATCATCCACGGCCTGCTGCGTCGGCTTCTCGAGGTGGAACTCGATGGTGATCGTCGCCGCGCCGTCCTGCAGCCGCGTGTAGATGTGCTTGACGCCCTGCACGGTGGCCACCGCGTTCTCGATCTTGCGCGCGACCTCGGTCTCCAGCTGCGCGGGGCTCGCCCCCGGCAGCAATGCGGTCACCGTCACGGTGGGCAGGTCGATATCGGGGAAGTTCTGCACCTTCATCGCCTGGAACGACAGCAGCCCGGCGAAAGTGAGCAGCAGGAAGAGCAGCACCGACGGCGTTGGATTTCGGATCGACCACGCCGAGACGTTCCAGCTCATGACGGCGCGCGCTCGACGATGCGGACGAGGTCGCCGTCGACGAGAAAGCCGACGCCCGAGTCGACGATGCGTTCATCGTCGGCGAGGCCATCGACGATCTCGACGCGATCGCCGATGCGTCGTCCGACGGCAACCTTCACCTGCACGACCTTGTCGCCGGGGCCGACGCGAAACACATAGGCGAAGCCTTCGCGCAGCGCGAGCGCCGACTGCGGGATCGTGCGCGCCGGCGCCTCGCCCAGCGCGATCGTTCCGCGCGCGAACATCCCGGCGCGCGCCGAACCGGGCTCCGGCAGGTCGACGTAGACCAGGCCCATGCGGGTCTGCAGATCGACGGTGGGTGCGACGACGCGCACGCGCCCTTCGATCGTCGTTCCGTCGGCGCCCGTGAGCGTGACCCGATGACCAGGCTTCACCCGCGCGAGTTCTGCGCCGGGAACCTCCGCGCGCCATTCGAGCCGCGCGCCACGGATGAGGCGGAAGAGTTCGGCGCCCGGTTGCACGACCGACCCCATCGTCGCGCTGCGCGCCGAGACGATGCCGTCGTCAGGCGCGAGGATGCGCGTGTTCGACAAGCGCACCTCCTGTGCCTGCAGGCGCGCGCGCTGCGCTTCGACGCGCGCGCGTGCAGTCTGCGCGGCCGTGCGGTACTGCTCGATCTGCTGTGCGCTGATCGCGCCGCTCCTGTCGAGTCGACGCGCGCGCTCGGCGTTTGCATTCGCGTCGGCGAGCGTCGCTTCGGCTTCGGCGAGCGCCGCGCGGATCTGCGCACGCTCGGCCTGCACGGTGTCGTCCGACAGCCGCGCGAGCAACTGGCCGCGTCGCACCCGATCGCCGACGTTGACGAGGACCTCCGCCAAGCGCAAGCCGCTCACCTCGCTGCCGATGACGATCTCCTGCCAGGCGGCGACGCTGCCGTTGGCAGCGACCGTGATCGGCCACGATTCCTCGCGCGGCGTCGTCGTCGTGACGGTGAGCGCCGGCCGCGTGGCGCCGGATGCGCCCGCATGTTGCAGGGGCGCGGCCGCCCCCGCTCCGGCGGCCGCCTCGTCCGGGTGTCCGCGGCTGGCTTCGAGCGCGCGATCGTCGCCGGGCGACGACGTCCACGCCAGTGCTCCGGCAATGATCGCGGTGGCGACCGCGATGCCGCCGAGGACGGTCCTACGGTTCTTCGTCATGCGCTCGTCATTCCGTGGCAGTCCAGTCGCCGCCGACCGCCTTGTACAGCGCGAGCCACGCCGAAACGCGTTCGCGCCGCGTCTGCACGAGCGTGGCGCTCGCGTTCTGCGCGTTGCGCCGCGCCTGCTCCAGGTCGAGCAGGCTGCCGGCCCCGACCTCCCATTGCGCGCTCGCCGCGTCGAGGAACGAGCGATAACCGTCGACGGCGCGACGCGCATCGTCGAGCCGGCGATCGGCCGCGTCCAACCGCACCAGCGCCTGCTCGACCTCGCGCACGGCGGCGAGCGCACGCACGCGCCAGTCGGCCTCGGCGATCGCCAGCCTCGCGCGCGCGGCGTCGACGCCCGCCACGCGTCGCCCGGCGTCGAACAGCGACGCGGCAAGCGACGGCGCGAACGACCACGTCGAACCGGTCAGCGTCTGCCCGGCGAAGTGCAATGCCGACCGGCCGATGGATCCGGCGAGCGCGAGCCGCGGAAAGCGGTCGGCCTGCGCGGCGCCCACCTCGGCCGCCGCAGCGATCGCCGCGCGCTCGGCCGCCGCGAGGTCGGGCCGCTGCGAGAGCACCCGCGCCGGCACGGAATCGACGGCGAAGTCAGGCGGTTCGGGCAATTGCGCGCGCCGGGATGTCAGCGACGCGCGCAACGACGCAGCCGGTTGTGCGGTGAGCATGGCGAGCTGGCCGAGCGCGACATCACAATCGGCGCGTTGTGCCGTCGCGCGCGAGCGTGCCTCGGCGGCCGTTGCACGGGCGAGCGCGAGATCGGCGGGCGCGGCGAAACCCTCGTCGGTCTTGCGTGCGGTCAGCGATTCGGTGGTCGCAAGCGATTGCGCCTGCGCGTCGAACAGGTCGGCGAGCGCTTCGCACATGCGCAGCCCGACGTACGCGTCGGCGACCTCGGCGGCGAGGCTCACGCGCGCGTCGTGCCACTGCCAGCGGCTGCCTTCGACGCGCGCGAGCGCAGCCGCCTCGCGGTTGCGCGCCGCGCCGAAGAGGTCCACCTCCCAGCGCGCATCGAGCGTCGCGCTGCTCATCGTCGTGGCTGCGGGAAGCCCGGCGCCGATCATCAGGGTGTTGCCGCGCGTGGCGCTTGCATTCGCCTGCAACGTCGGCGCAAGCGCCGCGCCGGCGATGCGCGCGTTTGCGCGCGCCTCGACGATGCGCTGCGCCGCCTGCGTGAGCGTCGGGTTCTGGCGCTGCGCGCGATCGATCAGTTGCGCGAGCGCAGGATCGTCGAAGCGCGACCACCAGTCGGCGAGCGATTCGGCGCTGCCGCCGTGCGGCAGCGGTGCGGACCAGATTGCCGTAGCGAGTTCGGGCGCGCGCGCCGGCGGAGGCGAGACCGCGCAACCGCCGAGCGCGAGCGCGAGCATCAGAGCGAGCGCTGCGCAGGCGAGCAGCGATGCCGCACCCAACCTGGCACGCGCCGCTCGTCCCGGTTGCGGCCCCGGCGTCGACGGCCGGAGAGTCGCGTGGATCATGATTGCGCAGACGAAGTGGAACCGGACAGTTTAGCGTGCCGCCCCGCCACCCCGACGAGCGGACCGTCGACCACGAAGCGCCCACTCCGCGCCGCAATGCATCCCGATCGGCACTTGCCGAGTGGATATACTGCCCCACCGAATCGAACAAGCCGAAAGAGAGAGGAGAGTCATGCAACGATCGTGGATGATTCGCGCGCTCGCCGGGGCGCTGGCCGTGTGCGCGAGCGCCGGCGCATGGGCGCAGCAGGTCACGCTGCGCGGCGTCAACGCGTTCCAGGAAGGAACCGCCTTCGCCAAGCCCTTCGAGGACTTCATCCAGAAGGTCAACGCCGACGGCAAGGGCGTGATCCAGATCCAGTACATCGGCGGACCGAAGGCGATGCCGCCGTTCGAGGTCGGCAACGCGGTCAAGTCGGGCGTCGTCGACATCGCCAACGTGACGAGCGCGTTCTACACGAACCTGATGCCCGAAGCCGAGGCGCTGAAGCTCGCCACCCAGCCGATCCAGCAGCAGCGGAAGAGCGGCGCCTGGGAGTACCTGAACAAGCTGCACAACGAGAAGATGAACACCTGGTACCTGGCCCGCACCGGCGACGGCGTGCCGTTCCACCTGTACGTGAACAAACCGGTCGAGAAGGCCGACCTGAAGGGCCTGACGATCCGCGTCACGCCGATCTACCGCGCGTTCTTCGCGGCGCTCGGTGCGAACCTCGTGCAGACGGCGCCCGGCGAGGTGTACACGGCGCTCGAGCGCGGCGTCGTCGACGGCTACGGCTGGCCGATCCAGGGCATCTTCGACCTGGGCTGGCAGGAGAAGACCAAGTACCGCGTCGATCCCGGTTTCTACCAGGTCGACGTGAACATCCTCGTCAACCTCGACCGCTGGAAGAAGCTCACCGACGCGCAGCGCGACGTGCTGACGAAGGCTGCGCAATGGGTCGAGGAGCGCAATGCGCTGAACGCCGAGATCAACGCCACCGAGCGCAAGCGCCAGGCCGAAGCCGGAATCCAGACGATCACGCTGAAGGGCGCCGAGCTCGACAAGTGGAACTCGACGGCGCAGGAAGCGGGCTGGGCGTACGTGAAGGAGATCGCGCCGAAGCACGCCGACGAGTTGCGCAAGCTGCTCGCCCCCTGAACGGAGAGCGATGATCGCGACGCTGTACCGGCGCCTGCTCGATCTCTGCGGCCTCGCCGCAGGCGTGGGTTTCGCGCTGATCGCGCTCGCCACCACGTACGACGTCTTCGTGCGCAATGTCTTCGGCGAGAGCGTGCGCGGCCTCGTCGACGTCGTCGAGTACGCGCTCTTCGTCACCACCTTCGTCGCCGCGCCCTGGGTGCTGCGCAAGGGCGGACACGTACAGGTGGATTTCGCCGTCGGCGCGCTGCCCGCGCGCGCGCGGCGCAGGGTCGGTCGCCTGGCCGACGCAATGGGGCTGGCGATCTCGCTGGTGCTGCTCGTCTACTCGACGCGCGTGACGATAGCCGCCTGGCAGCAGGGCAGCATGGTGCTCAAGGCGGTCGTCTTCCCCGAATGGTGGGTGTTCGTCGTGATGCCCTTCGCGTCGCTGCTGCTGGCGATCGAGTTCGCGATCCGCCTTGGCCAGCGCCAAACGGCGCACCAGACGCTCGACCTCTGACTCGGACGAAGGAACCAGACGATGCCCTGGCAGGAAGCGCTGTTCTTGCTGCTCGGCGTGCTGGTCGGGCTGCTGCTGCTCGGTTTGCCGGTCGCCTTCGCGTTCTTCGCGGTGAACATCGTCGGCGCGATGGTCTTCCTTGGCGGCGACGCGGGGCTGATGCAGATGGTGCGCAACTCGGTCACCGCACTCACCAACTATTCGCTCGCGCCGATCCCGCTGTTCATCCTGATGGGCGAGCTGCTGCTGCACACCGGCGTTGCGTTCCGTGCGATCAACGCGATCGAACGGATGATTTCGCGCGTCCCGGGCCGACTGCCGATCGTCAGCGTCATCGGCGGCACCGTCTTCGCGGCGCTGTCCGGTTCGTCGATGGCCAACACGGCGATGCTCGGCAGCGCGCTGCTGCCCGACATGCTACGCCGCGGCTACGACCCGCGCATCGCGATGGGCCCGATCATGGCCACCGGCGGCATCGCGATGCTGGTCCCGCCGTCGGCGCTCGCCGTGCTGCTCGGCAGTCTCGCCGGCATGTCGATCTCTAAGCTGCTGATCGCCGGCGTGCTGCCGGCACTGCTGATGGCGGTGCTGTTCATCGGCTACATCATCTTCGTCTGCGTGCGCGACCCGTCGCGCGCACCGCGCGAGGACGCGACCAGCGCCACCGGCTGGGCGCGCTACCGCCCCTTCGTCGTCGACGTCGTTCCGCTCTCGCTGATCTTCCTCGCCGTCGTCGGCAGCCTGGTCGCCGGCATCGCGACGCCCACCGAGTCGGCCGCGCTCGGCTGCGTCGCCTCGGCGATCGCCGCGCTCGGCTACCGCGCGCTCGATGGGCGCAACCTGCAGGTCTCGCTCGTCGAGACGGCGAAGATCAGCGTGATGATCCTGTTCATCATCGTCGCGTCGATCACCTTCGCACAGATCCTTGCGTTCTCCGGTGCCACCAACGGACTGGTCGCGCTGGTCTCCGAGTCGGGCCTGTCGCCGTTCATGATCGTCGTCGCGATGGTGCTGGTGTTGCTGTTCCTCGGCTGCTTCGTCGACCAGGTCAGCATGCTGATGATCACCGTGCCGTTCTTCGTCCCGCTGGCCAAGGCCGTCGACATCGACCTGCTGTGGCTGGGCGTGCTGTACCTGCTGACGATGGAGATCAGCTTCCTCACCCCGCCCTTCGGGCTGCTGCTGTTCGTGATGAAGGGCGTGGCGCCGCCGCACATCACGCTGGGCGACGTCTACCGCGCGGCGATGCCGTTCCTGCTGCTCGAGTTGTTCGTGCTGGCGCTGCTGATGGCGTGGCCGGGCATGGGCACGTGGCTGCCGAACGTGCTGGTGCCGTAGGGCACACGCATCGCTCTCAGCGCGTGCGCCGAGAAGCGCCATTCGCAATTTCCAGATGGGATTACCATCGGAACTGCCGCAAGGAAATCAACATTGATCGTGTCGACAGCGAGGAGACGCGCCGCCGGCTCTTCGCGGCGTTGGACCTGCTCGACAATCTGGATCAATGGAGGCTGGAATGAACCCGATACCAGGCAGTCTGCTTGGCATCCAGTCGGGCCCGCTCGGCCAGAGCACGATCAACCTGAGGCGCCTGATTGCCTGGGGCGACCACTACAAGGTAGATCAGCCCCAGCCCGACGCCCAGCACGAGGAAATCTTCGACGTTGCGCTCGAGGTCTGCGACATCTGGCAACGGCGAGGTGACCTGCAGCGGCTGAAAGACCTCGCGGACAAGCTCGCCAGCGTGTTGGCTGCGCATTTCGAGTACGAGGAGAAGCAGTTCGTCGGCATCGCCTATGCGCACTGCGCCGAGCATTGCGAGGAGCATCAGGTGATGCTCGACGAGTTGAAGACCATCCGCAAACGGCTCGAAGCGATGGGGCCGGGCAGGGTCAGGTCGGGGCCGGGGTTCCTGGTGCTGGGTTATGTGCTTGGACTGACGGTCGGGCACCTCACGCACAGCGACATGGACGCGCTCCCGGCGCGACACGTGCCGGCGTAGGCGTCAAATGCGAAGGCGCGGCCCTGCCGACGCTCGTGCCGTCGGGGCGAGAGTTCCCCCATCCGCCCCCGCCAGGGAGCGACAGAGGGAAGTGGAAGCAGCGCAGGAGCAGGCGGTCGGTGTTGGCGGCGTGTCCCGCCCCGTCACCTTCGCGCGGCAGACGCGCTCGCAAGCGCCGACACCTCGTTGAGCCCCAACACCATGCGGTCCGGCGGCAGCGCTTCGAACTCCGAGGCTTCGCATTCTCCGCCCCGCACGATCGCCACGCGCACGCCCGCCGCTCGCGCAGCCAGTACGTCCGCCCTGCTGTCACCGACGAACAGCGCTTGCTGCGGCGCGATCCTCCACGCCTGCAGCACGCGCCGTATCCCGTCGGCGCGCGGCTTCAGGAAGTCCACCTCGTCGCGACTCACGACGGGTGCGAGCCGACGATCGAAGCCGAAGCGGGCAAGCGCATCGGCCAGCGCCGCGCGCCCGATGTTCGAGACCATCCCCGTGCGCAGGCCGAGTGCGGCGAGTTCGCGCAGCAGTTCCGTGGCGCCTGTGCGGGGCCTCCAGCGCGTGAGCGCATCGGCATCCCATCGGTCGTAGATCGGACCGAGATCGCGTCGCAGCGCCGCCAGCCGCCCCTGCGGCGCCGCCACCTCGGCCGCCGCGTTCCACAGTTCCGCATAGTTGCCCGCCGTGCCGTAGCCCACAGAGGCGAAGGCCTCGCGCAACTGCGCCTCGGCCTCGGCCAGCCGCCACTGGAAATCCACCAGCGTGCCTTCGAAGTCGAAGATCACGCCGACGATGCGATCTCCCATGGAGACCTACGCCACCACCCGAACCTCGCTCGCCGCCACCCGCCGCAGCAACCGCTCCCAACCTGCGTCGACGTCTTCCTGCAGCGTGTCGATCTCGGCCTGCTTCAGATGCCGGTAGCGTCGTTGCGGCGCGAGATACTCCGCCACTTTGCGCGTGCGTCGGTCGTGGCTCAGCGTGTATCGGTAGCCGTCCTCGACCTCGTAGAGCGGAAACACGCCGCTCTCGACCGCCAGGCGCGCAACGCCCAGGCCGCCGTCGTCGGTGAGGCCCCAGCCGTCGATGCACGGAATCAGCAGCGTCAGCAGCCGCGTGCCGCGGATCGATTTCGCGCGGTTCACCTTGCGGATCAGGTCGGGCAGGTAGCCGGCGGTGGCGGTGGCCGCGTACGGGATCTCGTGCGCGGCCATGATCTCGGTGAGGTTCTTCTTGCGCGAAAGCTTGCCGGCCGGCGTCGATCCGGTCGACGCGAAGCGCGGCGTCGACGACGACTTCTGCGCGCCGGTGTTCATGTAGCCCTCGTTGTCGAGGCACACGTAAAGGAAGTTCTCGTTGCGCTCGACCGCCGACGACAGGCACTGAAAGCCGATGTCGTAAGTGCCGCCGTCGCCGGCGAAGACGACGACCTGCGTGTCGCGCTTGCCCTGCGCATCGAGCGCGCGGCGGATGCCCGAGGCCGCCGCGGCGCTCGATTCGAGCGTCGGCTGGTACACCGGAATGCGCAGCGACGAGAACGGCTGCGGCCCTGCGATGATCGCCATGCAGGACGGCGGCACCACCGCGACGGTGTCGGGCCCGAGTGTGGCGAGCACGTGCCGCACCGACAGCGCTTCGATGCAACCCGGACACGCGGCGTGCCCCGAGCAGAACATCGCTTCTTCGACGACTTCGAGTCTTCTCATCGTTTCCTCCGCTCGCGCTTGCGCTTCAGCTGACCCAGACCGACTCGGGTCCGCTGTCGTACGAAGCCGCGTTGCGTACGAACTCGCAGATCCGCTCGGGCGGAACGTTCACGCCGCCGACGCCGGCGAGCAGTCCTCGCACGATCGGCGCATCGGGCACGCCGTACAGCGCCGAGCGCAGTTCCTGGTGCAGCACACCACCGCAACCCGGCGAGTAGTTGCGATCGAGCACGATCACCTCGTCCACGCCGGCGAGCGCCGCGCGCAGCGCGGCAACCGGGAACGGCCGGAACAGCCGCACCTTGACCAGCCCCACCGCGATGCCGGCGTCGCGCATTGCATCGACCGCATCGCGCGCGGTGCCGCACATGCTGCCCATCGTCACCAGCACCGTGCGCGCGCCGTCGCAGCGGTAGCGCTCGACGATGCCCCAACTGCGCCCGGTGAGGCGCGCCCAGTCGCGGTCAACCTCGACGGCGAGCTGCGGAACCTTTGCCATTGCATCGCCCAACTCACGCCGGTGCCGGGCGAACATCTCCTGAGTGACGACGTTGCCCCACGACTCGACATGGGCCGGATCAATGCGATGCGGCGGCGCGTAGTCGGGCAGGAACTCGTCGACCAGTTCCTGCGCGGGAACGCGCACCGGCTCGAGCGCATGCGACACGTAGAACGCGTCGTGGCTGACCATCGCCGGCACGAGCACAGACTCGGCGATGCGGAAGGCCTGGATCACCGAGTCGAGCGACTCCTGCGAACTCTCGCTGTAGAACTGAATCCAGCCAGTGTCGCGCTGCGCGAGGCTGTCGGTCTGGTCGGGCCAGAACGCCCACGGCGACGCTACCGTGCGGTTGACGTTCGCCACTACGATCGGCGCGCGAGCCCCGCTCGCGTACTGCAGCACCTCGTGCATCAGCAGCAGGCCCTGCGAAGCGGTGGCGGTGAACACACGCACGCCGGCGAGCGACGCCGGAATGCACGCGGCCATCACCGAATGCTCGGACTCGGGCGTGATGATCTCGGCGTCGAACTCACCGGCTGCCTGGAACTCGGTGAGCTTCTCGAGGATCGGCGTCTGCGGAGTGATCGGATAGCCGGGCGCGAACTTCGGGCGAGCGAGCTTCGCCGCCCACGCGACCGCGTGGTTCCCGGTGAGCAGCATCGTCTGCTCGCGCGCCGGGCTGCCGCGGCCCCCCGCCGCCGCCTTCTCGCTGCGCTCGCGCTTGGCGCTCGTCACGGCGTCGTTCATTTCATCTCCTCGATCATTTCCATCGAGCCGGTCGGGCACTCGCGCACGCAGATCCCGCAGCCCTTGCAGTAGTCGCCGTCGACTTCGTAGCCGCCGTCGGGCAGGCGCCGGATCGCGAGATCGGGGCAGTAGTGGAAGCAGTTGTCGCAGGAGATGCAGGTGCCGCACGAGAAGCAACGCGCCGCTTCCGCCAGCGCGCGCTCGCCGTCCAGGCCGAGTTGCACCTCGACGTCGCCGGTGCGCTCGCCGGCGGGCACGCGCAATTCCGGCGCGCGCGACGCGTGCGCGTAATAGAAGGTCGCGATCGCGTCGAGCGGAACGAGGCGCTGCACGTCGACGCCGAGTCCGGGCAGGCGCTCGCCGGCCAGCGCGGGAATCGCGCCGGCAAGGTTCGCTGCACGGCCGTTGCCCTGCCCACCGCGCGAGTGCGGATCGACGTCGCCGCTGTCGAACGGACGCTGCGCCTTCTCGCACAGCGCGCGATCGATCGCGATCGCCGCGCGCCTGCCCATGCCGAACGCCTCGGTGACGAAGCGCGCCATGCTCGCGACGTCGCCGCCGGCGTACACGCCCGGCGCATCGGTGGCCTGCGTCGCATCGACGCGCAGCAGCGCACCGTCGGCGGACACCGATTGCGCGAAGGGCGCGAGATCGGGGTCCTGCCCGATCGACGGGACGATCGCGTCGGCTTCGAGGCGGAACTCGCTTCCCTCGATCGGTTCGATGCGAAAACGTCCGCGCTCGGCGCCGGCAACGAAGTTCACTCGCACGCAGTCGATCGTGACGCTCCCGCCATGCGCATCGGCAGCGGCGCCCACGAGCGACGCACCGTCGACGAGTTGCACTCCCTCCTCGAGTGCCTCCTCGACCTCGGCGCGCTGCGCCGGCATCTGCCCACGCGATTCGAGCGCGAGCATCGTCACTTCGTGCCCAGCGCGCCGCGCACTGCGCGCGACGTCGATCGCCGCGCTGCCGCCGCCGACGACGACGATGCGCTTGCCGAGTTCGGGAGCCTGCCCGGCGTTCGCCTGCGCGAGCCACCCTGCGCCATCGACGACCCAAGGCTGCGCGTAATCGAGCTGAGGCAGCCGCTTGGGTCGCCTCGCCCCCGCCGCGACGTAGACCGCGTGGAACTGCTCGCGCAGCTGCGCGAAGTTGTCCATCGAATCGATCGCCACGCCACAGCGCACGTCGATGCCGAGCGCGACGATGCGGTCGATCTCGCCGTCGAGCACGTCGCGCGGCAGCCGATACGCGGGAATGCCATCGCGCATCAGCCCGCCGAGGCGCTCCTGCGCCTCGAAGATCGTCACTGCATATCCGCGGCGGCGAAGGTGATACGCGGCCGACAGCCCCGAGGGTCCGCCGCCGACGATCGCGACACGCTCGCTTCGCTCGACGGCCGGCGGCGGATACGACCACCGTTCCGCCAGGCCCAGGTCGCCGACATGGCGTTCGAGCTTGCAGATCGAGATCGGCTCGTCGAAACCCTGCCGATTGCACGCCGTTTCGCACGGGTGGTGGCAGACGCGCCCCGACACCGCCGGAAACGGGTTGTTGCGCGTGAGGATCTCCCACGCCCCGCGGAAGTCGCGTTCGCGCGCGCGGCCGATCCAGTGCGAGATGTCGCCGTTCACCGGACAGGCGGCGTGGCAGGGGGAGGGCGCGCTCACATGGCGCGGCAGTCTTGCGCGCCAGGTGCCGGTCTTGAAGACCTCGGTGCTGCCCGTCGTCCAAGCGGTGGGAGGCAGGTTGCGCGCGTTCATGCCGCGCTCCGCTGCAGTTGCGCATCGACGCAGCGCCAGCCTTCCTCGCCGGCCGCCGCGTTGGCTTCCTTCTGCTTCGGCGCCTCGTCGATCAGGGTGCGCTGCAGCCCTTCGAGCGACGGCTCGCCGATGGCGCGCGCGAGCGCGCCGAGCAGCACCGAGTTGACGATGCGCCCGAGTCCGTGGCGACGCGCGATCGAAAGTGCATCGACCGCGATGACGCGGCGCCCGGGCAGCACCGACGCGAAGTGCTGCGCCGGCTGCGCCGAGTTGACGACGATCAGCGTGTGTGCGGCGACGGTTGCGAGCAGCCTGCCCTCGAGCAGGCTCGCGTCGAAGCACAGGATGGCATCGGCCGTTTCGATGTCGCAACGCACGCGGATCGGCTTGTCGTCGACGCGGATGTACGAGCTCACCGGCGTGCCGCGACGCGCGCCGCCGTAGCTCGCGAAGCTCTGCACCTGGCGCCCTTCGGCGAAGAACGCGGTGGCGAGCAGGTTGCCGGCGGTCTGCGCGCCCTGCCCGCCCCGCCCCTGAACGATGATCTGCAGCACGATGCCTCCTCGACGGACGTCGCGGTCGGATGCCGCGGCTGCCCGATGCCGGTTTCCGATCCGGACTACATCGCTTGCTGCCCGTCGCGTCCTTGATCTGCAGCAAGAGCGGGGGCGCCGGCCCGCGGCGCAGCGTCCTGGTGGCAGCGCCCCACCCGCGGACGCGGGTTAGCTCGACGCCGGGCTTACCATCTGCAAGTGTTCGGACCGACGCCTGGAGGACCGTTCCATGGACAAGCGGACATTGCCCTCGCGCCTCGCCGCCGCCGGCGCCACGCTCGCCTCGCTCGTGGCGCCTTCGGGCGCGCAAGCCGAATTGAAGCCCGGCGATACCGCACCCGTCTTCACCGCGCCCGCCGCGCTCGGCGGAAAGACTTTCGAGTTCTCGCTCGCGAAAGCGCTCGGCCGCGGCCCGGTCGTCGTGTACTTCTATCCGAAGGCGTTCACCAAAGGCTGCACGATCGAGGCGAACCGCTTTGCCGAGGCACAGGACGAATACCAGGCGCTGCACGCGACGGTGATCGGCGTCTCGGGCGACGACATCGATACGCTGAAGAAGTTCTCGGTCGAGGAATGCCGCAACCGCTTCGCGGTCGCCTCGGATGCGGATGGCAGCATCATGAAGGCGTACGGAGCGGTGATGCCGCTGCTGTCGAGCTACGCGAAGCGCGTGTCCTACGTCGTCGGAACGGATGGACGCATCGCGTATGCCTATTCGTCGCTGAGCCCGGACGAACACGTGCCCAACACGCTCGCCGCATTGCGCGAGATGGCGAAGCGCTAGGTTGCGTGTGCGCTCGCGCGAGTGACGCCGCAGCATCGCGACGGCAACGCTCGCGCGGTTTCCCGGCTGCACGACGCAGCGTCCCTAGTTCCGCAACGCGTTTCAAACGCGGAATCGCTGCATTTCGCAGCTCGCTTCCGATCTTGGTCGCTGATCCGTCCCCCCCAATGAAGTCTGCCCCCTACCGCCGGATCGGCGGTCGCCGCCCGTCTGGGCGGCGAAAACGGCGGCAGCCGTTGCTCACAGCGGTCGCAAAGCGCATGGCGCGTCGTCGATCATGTGATTGAGCGCTGGGCGTCATTGGCAGCGCCAGGGAGACGACGAATGAACGACACGAGACTTCCGGTCACGGCGCATGCCGCCGAGGCGATCGCGCGCGAGCGCGGCGTGTGCGCGCACAACTACGACCCGTTGACGGTCGTGATCGAGCGCGGCGAGGACGTCTGGTTGTACGACACGGACGGGCGCCGGTACCTCGACTTCATGAGTGCGTACTCAGCGGTTGCCCACGGGCATCGACATCCGCGGCTGGTTGCGGCGGCGCAGGCGCAACTGGCGCGCGTCTGCGTCACGTCGCGGGCGTTCCACAACGATCGGCTCGGCCCCTTCCTCGACGAGCTGTGCCGCGTCTCGCAATTCGAACGCGCATTGCCGATGAACACCGGCGCCGAGGCGGTCGAGACGGCGATCAAGGCGGCGCGCCGCTGGGGCTACCGGGTGAAAGGCATCGCACCCGGTCACGCGACGATCCTTGCCGCGCGCGGCAACTTCCACGGCCGCACGACGACGATCGTGGGCTTCTCGTCCGACCCGTCGACGAGCGCCGACTTCGGCCCTTTCGACGACGGGTTCCGGTTGTTCGACTTCGGCGATCTCGCGTCGCTCGAATCGGTTGCCGGCGACGACGTCTGCGCGGTGCTGGTGGAGCCGATCCAGGGCGAGGCCGGCGTGATCATTCCGCCAGACGGCTGGCTGCGCGCGTTGCGCGAATGGTGCGACCGCCATCGCGTACTGCTGATTCTCGACGAGGTGCAATCGGGGTTGGGGCGCACCGGCCGCACCTTCGCGTTCGAGCACGAATCGATCCGGCCCGATGCCCTCATCGTCGGCAAGGCGCTCGGCGGCGGCATCGTGCCGGTGTCGGCGTTCCTCGCCGATGCGGCGGTCATGGATCTGTTCGAGCCGGGCAGCCACGGATCGACCTTCGGCGGCAACCCGCTCGCGGCAGCCATCGGCCTGGAGGCGCTGCACGTGCTGCAGGACGAGCAACTGTCCGAGCGCAGCGCCGTGCTCGGCCGGCACCTGCTCGAACGCCTGCGCGAGATGGCTGGCGGGCGCCCGATCGCGGTCCGCGGGCGGGGCTTGTGGGCCGGCTTCGACCTGCACTACGCGGGCATCGACGCACACGCGTTCGTCGAGCGACTGGCGCAGCGCGGCGTGCTGACGAAGGAAGCGCACGATGCAATCCGCATCGCGCCGCCGTTGACGATCACGAAGGCGCAGCTCGACTGGGGCCTCGACCGGATCGCCGAGACGCTCGAAGAATCCGCACAGGCATCACCGACGAAGAACGTCGGTCGGGCGAAATCGAAGGCCCGCCGCACGGCGCCGGGAAGCAGCCGCGCCCCCGAGGGTCGCGCGCGAAGCGATTTCGCGCATGTGCTGCTGTGCCCGCCCGATCACTTCGAGGTCCGCTATCGAATCAATCCGTGGATGCACCCGGAAGCCTGGTCGTTCGATGGTGCGCGCCTGTCGCGCGAAGCGCGCACCGGCTGGCAGGAACTGCACGACGGCTACCGGCGACTCGGCGCACGGATCGAGACGATGACACCACAGCCCGGTTCTCCCGATCTCGTGTTCACCGCCAACGCTGCCGTCGTGCTCGACGGCAAGGCACTGCTCGCGCGCTTCCGCAATCCGGAACGACGCGCGGAAGAGGCCCACGGGCGGCGCACCTTCGAATCGTTGCGCAGCAGGGGCATCGTCGAGTCGGTGCACGACGTCGACCGCGACGTGCGCTTCGAGGGCGCGGGCGACGCGCTGTGGGACGCGAAGCGCCAGCTGATGTGGATGGGCTACGGGCAGCGGTCCGACTTCGCTGCGCGCGATGCGGTTCGGCGCGTCTTCGGCGTCGACACGCTGTCGCTCGAACTGGTGTCGCCGAGCTTCTACCACCTCGACACCTGCCTGTGCGTGATCGAGCGCGGCGAAATCCTCTGGTATCCGCCCGCCTTCTCGGAGGCGTCGCAACGGCTGCTGCTGGCGATCGCCGGCGGCGATGCGATCGAGGTCGACGATGAGGACGCGGCGCGCTTCGCCGTCAACGCCGTGTGCATCGGCGACGAGGTGCTGCTGTGCCACGCCTCGCAGCCGTTGCGCGACTCGCTCGCCGAACGAGGCTACCGAGTGCAAGTGATTGCGCTGGATGCGTTCAACCGCTCGGGCGGCGCAGTCGCCTGCCTCACACTGCGGCTCGATCAGCGAAGCACAGGCAGCAGGCCGGGGCAGAACGAGCTCGCAGCTTAGGAGTCGGGGCAGCGGAACGCCGCTCAGACTTCCACGCGCCGGCGATACACTTCCCTGGATGAAGCGGCTCGACGAGATCGACCAGCGCATCCTGCGCGAACTGCAGCACGACGGACGCATCACGAACCAGGCGCTCGCCGACCGCATCGGCCTGTCGCCCCGCGCCTGCCTGGACCGCGTGCGGCGCCTCGAGCGCGAGCGCGTTATCGAAGGCTACCGGGCGATCGTCGGACGCGCGGCGCTCGGCGACGTGCTCGTCGTTCATGCCGAGGTCACGCTCGTCGACCAGCGACAGGCAACGCTACAGCAGTTCGAGCACCGCGCAGCGCAGTGCGCCGAGGTCGTTGCCTGTCATCTGCTCAGCGGCCCCTACGACTACCTGGTCCGCTTCGCCTGCAGCGACATCGAGCACTACCGTCGCATCTCGGACGCGTGGATCAACGACCTCGCGATGGGCGTCGCGCGGATCGTCTCGCACACCGAGTTGGCGACGGTCAAGGAGTTCGCCGGGTATTCGGTCTGATCGTCGCTGCGGCGGCGAACGCGCGGCCGTTCGCGCGAGTCGCGAGCCGCGAACGCCCTCAGCGCACCGCGTAGTCGATCGTCAACGGCGCGTGGTCGGAGAATCGATCCGACGTGAAGATATCCGCCCGACGCGCCTTCGCCGCGATGCCCAGCGTGGCGATCTGGTAGTCGCTTCGACAAAATACCTACACAGCGACCATCGATAAGACCGCTTTCGACCCGTTATTGACTTCGGGACCGATGGCCCCTATGGCCCCTATGCATTGCTGTCAGTGACGCATGTTCCGCGAGCGTGTTCTTTCGGCGCACTGCGGTCGCCAGATCATCTTCGACGCCCTCGGCCGCTATCGTTTGATACCACCGGCGGCGAGGCTCCAACTCGAGATTCGGGTCATCCCACGGGGCCTGGCACTGGGGGCAGATGGCTGCAAGCTCTAATGCTCACTACCACTCGACTACTTCACCGTGCCTCTGCAAAGAGCACAGCCAGCCCGTCGAGACATAGCTAGGTGCGGCCTTCACGCCCAGCCATCGTGGCATGGCTTTCGACTTACTCGCGCGGACTGAACCATTCTGTTCCAATATACAGCGGCGCGGCAACCAACATATCGATGCTTTCAGCGACCTTCCTCAATCCCACTACATGGCTGGAGGTCCAGGCCGGGACCTGGGAGTTGCTCCTGCCACTAGCTGGCGAGACAGGCCGCCTGATCAATGGGAAGTTCGAGTTCGATTCCTTCTGGCAGTCCTTGTCGGCAACCCCGCCAGCAGGCCTGCTTGAAGAAGCAATGCAAGCAATTCATGCGCTGGGCACCGACGAAGGGCGCGATCTGATCCAGCAAGCGGCGAAAGATCAGAACGTCGAACTTGATACTCCCGATGATGTTCCTGCAAGGGAACTGGCTGCACGGCTGTGGACGCAGAGTCAGACCAACGCCTCGCTTGCTGCCATTCTGGTTCTCGCCAAGGCAGGCGTGTCCGAGTCTTCAGACACCCGCACGTATCGGGAGTACTTGGGAGACGGTCCGCTGAACGGAGCTCTAGACAAGGAACGGTTTAAGCAAGCGGTGTTGGGGTGGATCAAAGCCAACAAAAAGCATGAGGCGGTAGAGATATTCGCCTACCAGCGCGGCAGATCGTATTTCTGCGAGGTCTTGCGAGGCGACTCCATGAAGCGGGTCATTCAAATGAAGGATCAGCGTCCCGCCCTCCTCGACTTTCGTCCCGCAGTGTCCGATCACATTCGCTACGAGCCGGCAAGCGGCCGCATCGCCATCGCCACCCGTTCTGGGCAGTTGCTCGACGTCTACAAGACGCTGCTTAGCAGCATGCTCGCAGGGAAGTCGGACTTCTTCTCTGATCAGAACGTCTGCACACTGCGTCCACTGCAAGAGCAAGGATCGAAGCTGTTTGACAAGCACCGGCCGCCCGAGATTCACCGCGTCGATGTCGTGGAGCTGCACTGGCGTCGAGGCGATCGCGATCGAGTGACGGTGCATGGCAAGGACTGCTTCAAGGTGCTCAGAGAGATCGGCGCCAACCTGAAAGAAGGCGAGTTGACTGAGGCAAAACTACGCATTGCATTCGCCGGCTACCACTCCACCACCGCCGTCATCTTGAAGGTGCCGAACCGGATCGACATCAAGGGCATTGGCATTCACGATGAAGTCATCCGCCGTCTCTTGAGCGACGTTGGCATTCGCGGGTTCGCAAGGGCAGCAGCGGTACCCGACACTATGTGGTCACTGTTTCCTTACCGCCTGACCGAGTATCAATGGAGGGTGATCGTCGGCGCCTCCTTCGATGACATGGTTCAAGGCGGAAGGCTTCGCTCGGTTTCTCTTGAGCACGTCACCCACCCAGACCATCCAAGCCACACACAAGCACTCGCGGTAGATGCTCTTCCGAACGGGACTCGCGTTGGCATCAGCAACGATCCGGCCGTTCCACTGAGAACCTTGAGCCCGACAGACTACTTAGGCTACGAGCCGGATTGGATCGTGCACTTGGGCCACATCGCTTCTACCATGGGCCTCGAGGGCAGCGTACAAATGGTCGAAACTGGCCTTTGGCATCTCGGCGCCCGCTCTTTTGAGCCAGCGGGGTCGGTGTGCGTGTTTCTGGCCGCTCGGAGTCCTTCGCAGCAAACGCGCTTGTTGCTGGACCAGCATTCCAGCGGCGCTCAACCCATGCTGCTGATACCTAGCGATTGCACATGCGCCGCCCCTGTGAAGTCCTTGAAGGTCGGTGTCTTCGCCGGCCCATTTGAGAACCTCACGCAGCGAATGGTCGAGACGCTAGGGTGGAAGGACCAGATACTTCCGCGCATCTGGGCGCAAGAGAAACTAGTTATCGACACGACTCGTGGGATCGCGTGGTACGGCGATCAGCAACTCACTCACCTCAGGTCAGACACTCACGCCTACAAGTTCGCCGTCGCACTGATCAAAGCGGAAGGACGTGTTGTGGCCAAGGCCACGCTGAACAAACTGCTATCGCCTGCTGGCACAGAAGACGGTGTCGCCAAGACTGCGAAGAGCGACTTCAAGAAGGCCGTTGAGTCCAGCTTCACTGCGGCCGGAAGGCCTGTCCCTTCGGAGACAAAGGACATCTTCGAATCGCGAACCCCGGGCTACGCGCTGAACTGTTCTGGTCGGGTCGTCTAGATAGGCTCGGAATGGCACCGCGCCGGTAGACGCTCGGTGGCCTGCCTGGCGTGCGGCAAGTCGATCAAGGCCACCACGCGGCTACCGACTTCTGAGCCCCAAACCGCGAAGCTTCTCCCTGTCAGCGGGCGGTTCCCGCAAGTCGGAGAAGCAAGATGTCCCAAGCATGTTCCCCCATCGAGATCACCGTCAACTGCGTGCAATACACGCTGCTGGTGCCCAATCACACCGGCCGAGCCTTGAAGGCCCTGGCGAAGCTACCGTCCGATCACATCCTCGAGCGGCTTGAGGAAACCGGTGCGGTCGTCGAGATCCTTGACGACCAGGAGCTGCGCCTCGATACCGGCGATCACCTCGTGGCTCGCGCCCGAGGACATCACATCGTCCTGGTGTTGATCAACCGCAAGCCCTACGTCTTCGAAGATCCGCACCAGACGGGGCACTCGCTGAAGCAGCGCGCTGGCATCCCTGCGGGTGACACGCTGTTCCTCAATCGCCCGAAGGAGGATGAAGTCATCCCGGACGACTTGCACATCAAGCTCAAGACCGGGGAGCGCTTCTACAGTGCTCCGCCCGCGAACTACGGGCACGCCGATGTGCAAGAGCTGGGGACCGGATTCGAGGGATGCGAGCCTCTGGAGCAGCCAGACGGCTGGATCTGGCTGCGCATTCCCGAGTATCCGCTGAACGACGGGTACGAGCCGGCGACCGCGATGCTGCTGGTGAAGCTGCCGCCAACGTTTCCCGATGCAGCGCCAGACATGTTCTGGCTCTTCCCGGCGGTCAAGACTGCGGCCGGCGCAGCGCCGCAAGGCACGTCCGCACTCGTAATGCTCGGTCAGGAGTGGCAGCAGTTCTCATGGCATCTGCAGCCCGGCGCCTGGATCCCGGGGATCAGTACGCTGCGCGACTATTTGCGATGCGTGCGTGCTCGGCTCGAGAAGCGCAACTGAACCACGCTCCGAAGGACGCACATCATGAAACTTAGGATTGCCGAAACGGCATGGGATGCGCTCAAGGCGCAGCTGCTCGCGCGTGAGGACGTCGAGACGGCGGGAATTCTCCTCGGCAGGCACGTTGGCACGGGCGCAGGCGAAGCCGTCGCGGTCGAGCACTCGTTCGCGCTGCCAGATGAAGCCTACCGAGTGCGCAGACCCGATCAGATTTCCATCGACCCGGTCGCACTCAATCGTCTCACCCGCCCCGCTCGCGATCACGGGCTCAGCATTTTCACCATCCACACTCACCCCAGTGCACGCGAAGCCTGGTTCTCGGCTGCCGACGACGCCGGCGACAGCCGACTCATGCCCTCGCTGAGTTGCCAGGTACCACGAGTTCCACACGGTTCGTTGGTACTCGCGTCCAGCGGGGCGGTGGCAGCTCGCTCGTTCACGCCCACAGGTCAAATCAGGGATGTCGACCTGCAGGTCGTCGGCCGCACCACCATGGGCAGCGCGATGCGACCCGTTCAAACGGAGTCCTGGCACGCCCGACAAGAACTAGCATTGGGTGCCGGCGGTCAGGCGCGGCTGCGGCACTTGCGGCTCGCGGTCGTTGGTCTGGGAGGTATCGGATCGGTCGTCGCTATGCAGCTCGCGCATCTGGGCGTCGGCGAGCTAGTGCTCATCGACGGCGACGTTGTCGAAACGTCGAATGTCTCGCGAATCGTCGGAGCGAGAATGACTGATCTCGACAAAGCAAAGGTTGAGGTCGCCGCCAGATATGCAAGTAATCTCGGATTCGCACGACAGGTGGAGTGCGTCGGTCAATTCCTCTCCCCAGAGCATGAAGCGTTGTTCGCGTCTTGCGATATTGTGGTCAGCTGCGTTGACCGAATGACACCCCGAGCACTTCTGAACCGTTGGGCGTATCGGCACCTCGTTCCGGTGGTCGATCTCGGCGTCGCGTTCCGCGTCGATGGTTCAGCCAAGATCGTAGCCGACGCCGGCCGCGTGGTTGTCATCGGACCTGGGCGACCTTGCCTTGCCTGTTGGGGTCATCTGGATCCCAATGAACTTCGGCGAGAGGCTCAGTCTGAAGAGGACCGAGCGCGAGATGTAGCAGCGGGATACCTCGAAGGTGTCGAGGAACCGCAACCGAGCGTCATGGCGTTCAACACGCATGTGGCTGGCGCGGGCGTGATCGAGGTCATGCGCCTGGCTACGGGCTTCGCGGGCACAGACTCACCGCCCTTGCGGATAGCATTTTCATTCAGCGACGGCACCGTCAGACGGAACTCACTTGCCGGCATACACGCTTGCAAGATCTGCAGCCGGCACCGAGACCCCTGAAGACGAAGGCACTTCGACTAGTTCATCTCAAGAGCCAGTCGCGTGCGTGCGATCCCGCTATCAAACACGGGGGGTCACTCGTCTTCTCCAATAGGGATGCTATCACCGGCTGCAGAAGCGTTCGTTCGAACTCCGGGTAGTTGTCTCTCGATCGAAGGATGGTCAGACGACGCAGGCACGGCGAGCCCGAATTAACCGACGCATTCGTGCTACTAGGATTTAATGGCGGCGAGCAGAGCTACCACGTCTGCTCCAGGTCCATTGCTGACAACCGGAAGCCACGATCACCCGGGTTGGCCAAGGGGCTGACGGCTTCTGGCCTAGAGCGGACTGCACGTGCGCCCCCAAGCAACCCTTCGACTCACTAGAGCGAAACCTCGTAGTCAATTGTCAGTGGCGCGTGATCCGAGAAGCGCGCGTCCTTGTAGATCTCGGCCCAGCACGCAGCGGCCGCGATACGTGCCGTAGCGATCTGGTAGTCGATGCGCCACCCGACGTTCTTCGCCCACGACTGCCCGCGGTTGCTCCACCACGTGTACTGCTCGGGTCGCGCATCGAGCCGGCGGAACACGTCGACGAAGCCCACGTCGTCGAACAACGCCCCCAGCCACGCGCGTTCCTCGGGCAGGAAGCCCGAGTTCTTCTGGTTCGATCGCCAGTTCTTCAGGTCGATCTCCCGGTGCGCGATGTTCCAGTCGCCGCACAGGATCACTTCACGGCCGCTGGCATGCAGCTCGCGCAGGTGCTGCTGGAACTCGGCGAGGAAACGGAACTTCGCCGCCTGGCGCTGCGGCGAGCTCGAGCCCGAAGGCACGTACACCGACACCACCGCATAGGAGCCGAAATCGAGCTCGAGGTAGCGGCCCTCGCCGTCGAATTCGGCGCTGCCGAAGCCGCTGCGCACCGCCCGCGGCTTGCGGCGCGAGAAGACGCCGACGCCGCTATAGCCCTTGCGCTGCCCGCAGTCGAAATGCGCGCGCAATCCGTCGAGCGAGTGCGCAGCATCGAGATCGCACTCCTGCGCGCGCACCTCCTGCACGCAGACCACGTCCGCTGCCTGCGCGTTCGCCCATTCGATCCACCCCCGCCGCGCGGCCGAGCGGATGCCGTTCAGGTTCAACGTGACGACCCGTATCATCGCTTCAACGCAATCACCGCGATTCCAAGACATGGCAGACGATCTGCGCGCGGAGTTTATCCGCTTCGCCCTCGACAGCGGGGTGCTGCGCTTCGGCGAGTTCCGCACGAAGGCCGGCCGACTTTCGCCGTACTTCTTCAACGCGGGGCTGTTCTGCGACGGTGCCTCGCTCGGCCGGCTCGCGCAGTTCTACGCCGACACGCTGCTGGCCACCGAAAGCGCCGGCAGCCTGCGCTTCGACATGCTGTTCGGCCCCGCGTACAAGGGGATCCCGCTCGCGTCGGCGACCGCCGTCGCGCTCGCTCAGAAGGGACGCAACGTCGGCTTCGCATACAACCGCAAGGAAGCGAAGGACCACGGCGAAGGCGGCGCGTTGATCGGCGCGCCGCTCGCCGGGCGCGTGGTCATCGTCGACGACGTGATCAGCGCCGGCACGTCGGTCGGCGAATCGATGACCATCATTCGCGCGCATGGCGCCGAGCCCGCCGCCGTGCTGATCGCGCTCGATCGCGAGGAGCGCAGCGGCAACGCGACGCAGATCGGCGAGCTTTCCGCCGCACAGGAAGTGGCACGCACGCACGGAATCCCGGTGATTGCGATCGCCGGCCTGCACGACCTGCTCCGCTTCCTCGATTCGGACGCAGCACTCTCGGCGGACCTCGCCGCGTGGCGCGATCACGTGGCTGCCTATCGCGCGCAATACGGGGTTCCGCAGGAAAGCTGAAGCGCGCCATCGCCCTGCCGCCGATCCTGCCCCCGGCGCGCACGGACTGCTTCGACCGCTTCGCCGAGTTGGACCTCTCGCCCGCGCCGTGAAAGACCGCTCTTGCACTGCGGATCGGCACGCCTCTGGCGGCGGACGCACGCGCCGCGGATAATCGTGTAGCTGCGTCCGCCAGCGGAGGCGCCATGGATCCGATCAGCGTCCTGGTCGTCGAAGACGAGCCGGAGCTCCTGTACGCATACTGCGAGGCGATCTCCTGCGATGCACGGCTGCGGCTGGTCGGCGCGGTCGGGAGCTGCTCGGGCGCCGGCGCGCTGCTCGCGCTCGCCGTGCCCGACGTTCTCCTCGTCGACCTCGGACTCCCCGATGGCGACGGCACCGTCCTGATCCGCCGCGCGATCGAGCGGCGCCCCGACTGCGACCCGCTGGTGGTCACCGTGTTCGGCGACGACCGCCACGTGATCGAGGCGATCCGCGCGGGTGCCACCGGATACCTGCTCAAGGGCAGCTCGCGGTCCGAGCTCGTCGACTGCATCCTCGCGCTTCGCTTGGGCGGCTCGCCGATCAGCCCGAGCATCGCGCGTCGCCTGCTGCAGCTGATGCCGCATGGAGAAGCGCGCGTCGAACCCCTTCCGGCGGCTGCGGCCGCGCCCGGACCGGGCGCCGCCTCGGCCCTGAGCGCGCGGGAAGCGGAAATCCTCCGGCTCGCCTCGAAGGGCCTGCTGTTCTCGGAGGTCGGCTCCGCGCTCGGGATCTCGACGCACACCGTCGTCACGCATGTGAAGAAGATCTATCGCAAGCTCGCGGTGCATTCCCGCAGCGAAGCGGTTTTCGAAGCGACGCAGATGGGAATCCTGTAGCGGCCGACGCAGGCTGTCGTGCGCTGCGCCGCGTTTCGCGCTCCTGACGCGTCTTCGCAGGCGATGCGCAGCACGACGTTCGCGTTCGCGTTCGCGCTCGCACTCGTAGCCGCATTCGTCGCCGTCGCTGCCTGCGCGCAAAGCCTTCACCTGTCGCGGAGGGTCGACGCGGCCGACTTCATGCTGAGCCCGTCGCGCCACCTCCCACCCGAATCGGCTGCCTGGCAACTGGTGTCGCTGCCCGACGCCTGGGAGATCTCGCGCCCGGGCGTGCGCGGTGTCGGCTGGTACCGATTCGAGGTGGATCTCGACGCGACTCCGGACGAACCCTGGCTCGCCTACTTCCCGCGGTTGCGCGACGGCGGAATGCTGTTCGTCAACGGCTCGCTGGCCGCGACGATTCAGGAGTCCGATGCCGAGCAGTTCGTCCAATGGCTGCGACCACACGCACCATCCATCCCCCCGCGAATGCTGCTCGCGGGCACGAACGTCTTCCATCTGCGGGTGTCGACCAGCGGCTCCAGCTTCCGGATGGTGCCGTTCTTCGTCGGCCCGGAGTCGGAGCTGAGCGCGCCGTACCAGTGGCGGCTGTTCTGGGCGTACACGAGTGCGCAGATGACGGTGATCGCCACCGTCTCGCTCGGGCTGTTCGTGCTTATCATCTGGGTGCGCCGCCGGATGTCCTTCGAATACGGACTGTTCGGTCTGGCTTCGCTGTGCTGGGGCGTGCGCACATTGATACTCGTCGTCTCGGTGTTTCCTGCGCGGTACTGGCACGCGTGGCAGATGCTGAACTATGCGGCCACGGGCGGCTTCGTCGTCAGCATGACGCTGTTCATGCTGCGCTTCGCCGGCCTGCGCAATGCTGTGGTCGAACGCTCGCTGCTCGCGTACTGGCTGGTCGGTCCGCTCACGATGCTGCTCGGCGGTCCGCCCCTGGATCAGGCAGTGTCGCGCTACTACCAGGGCGGACTGATCGTCGTCTCGACCTTGATGCTCGCCGCGACGGCAGTCGCGGGATGGCGCAACCGAACGCCGGGCGTCCTGATGCTTTGCGTCGGCGTCGTCTTCGGACTCGCGCTCGGCGTGCACGATTACCTGATCCAGATCGGCGTGCTCGACTACCGGCGCCCGTACCTGCTGCATCTGTCGGCGATCGTCCTGCTCGGCGCGGTGGGCGCGCTGCTCGCCGACCGCTTCGTGCGCAGCCTGCGCGACGCGGAGCAGGCCGCGCGCGTGCTCGAGTCGACGGTCAACGACCGCGAAGTCGAACTCGAACGCAACTACGAGCGGCTGCGACGCCTCGAGCGCGAGCGCGTGCTCGGTGAGGAACGCCAGCGGATCATGCAGGACATGCACGACGGCCTGGGCTCGCATCTGTTGTCGTCGCTGGCGATGATCGAGCGCGGAGCGGTCGATCCCGATGCGATTGCGCAGGCGCTGCGCGAAGCGATCGACGACATGCGACTGGCGATCGACACCCTGTCGCCGACGCACGAAGGGCTGGGCGAGGCGCTCGCCAATCTCGCCTGGCGCCTGCAGCCGCGCTTCGGCGCCGCCGGCATCGCGCTGCACTTCCACCTCGACGGACTCCCGGACCGCATCGACCTGCCCGTCGAGGAATCGCTGCAGGTGCTGCGGATCCTCCAGGAAGCGCTCGCCAACGCGATGAAGCACTCGGGCGCGCGGCGCGTCGATGTATTCCTCGACGTGCACGGCGATCCCGCGCACCTGGCGCTGCGAATACAGGATGACGGAACCGGCTTCGAAGTCGCGCGATCGCACGGCGGCCGCGGACTCGTCGGCATGCGGCGGCGCGCGCGCAGGCTCGGTGCCGAGCTGCTCGTGCGATCGGGGCCCGGCGGTTCGCTCGTGTCGCTCGAGGTACCGCTTCCGGCGCCGGGCTGAGCCCGGCGCGCTCGTAAGTCAGTGCACGGCCGCTGCCGCTATGCGGGCTTGAGCACGAAAGTCACCTTGAGCGTCACGCGATACTCGGTGACCTTCCCGCCCTTGACAGCAACCTGCTGGTCCTTGATCCACGCGCCGGCCACTTCGTCGAGCGAGTCGGTTGCACGCGCGATTCCCTGCGCGACCGCATCGTCGAAACCCTTCGTGCTCGACGCGATGACCTCGATGACCTTGGCAACGGACATGACCGGCTCCGGTTGGGTGAAGGACATGTGTTTGTAGCACGGAACGCGGCCGCAAGCTCGATGCTGGAGACGGCGCAGTCGGAATCCGGCCGGCGGCGCCGCGTCGAGATACCGATCAGCCCAGCCGCTGCCGAAGCAACTCGTTCACCTGCTGGGGGTTCGCCTTGCCGCGCGTGGCCTTCATCACCTGGCCGACCAGCGCATTGAACGCCTTCTCGCGTCCGGCACGGAATTCGTCGACCGACTTCGTGTTGTTCGCGATCACCTCGTCGACGACGCGCTCGAGTTCGCCTGCGTCGCTCATCTGGCGCAGGCCCTTCGCGTCGATGAGGCGGTCGACCGCGTCGGCGTCGCGCGACTCGCCACCCCACAGGTCGGCGAAGACGTCGCGCGCGCTCTTGCCCGAGATCGTGCCGTCGTCGATGCGCGCGACGAGCCGCGCGAGCTGCGCGGGCGACACGCGGCTGTCTTCGATCGGGCGCTCGTCGCGGTTCAGCGCAGCCGCCAGCTCGCCCATCACCCAGTTCGCGGCGGCCTTCGCCAGCGGCGGCGCGCCGGCCGCCGAAGACGCCGGCAGCGCGCGCAACGTCGCCTCGTAGTAATCGGCAACCCCGCGCGAGGCAGTGAGCATCGCCGCGTCGTAGGCCGACAACCCGTACGCGAGTCGGAAACGCTCGCGTATCGCCGCCGGCAACTCGGGCAGCGCCTCGCGCACGCGCTCGATCCACGCGACGTCGATCGCCAGCGGCGGCAGGTCGGGATCGGGGAAGTAACGGTAATCGTGCGCGTCTTCCTTGCCGCGCATCGAGCGCGTCTCGTCGCGATCGGGGTCGTACAGGCGCGTTTCCTGCACGACGCGCCCGCCGTCGGAGATCAGTTCGATCTGGCGCGCTGCCTCGTGCTCGATCGCGCGCTCGAGGAAGCGGAACGAGTTCAGGTTCTTGATCTCGCAGCGCGTGCCGAGCTCGGCCTGCCCCATCGGCCGGACCGACACGTTCGCGTCACAGCGAAACGACCCTTCCTGCAGGTTGCCGTCGCAGATGCCGAGCCAGACGACGAGCGCGTGCAGCGTGCGCGCATAGGCCGCCGCCTCGCGCGCCGAGCGCATGTCGGGTTCGGTGACGATCTCGAGCAACGCGGTGCCGGCGCGGTTCAGGTCGATGCCGGTCATCCCGTGGAAGTCTTCGTGCAGCGACTTGCCCGCGTCCTCCTCGAGGTGCGCGCGCACCAGCCGCACGTAACGCTCGCGCTCTTCGGCACCTGCGCCTGCCCGAGCGTCGCCCTCGTGCCAAAGCACCTGCAGTCCGCCGCCGGACACGACCGGAATTTCGAACTGGCTGATCTGGTAGCCCTTCGGCAGATCGGGATAGAAGTAGTTCTTGCGCGCGAATACCGAGCGTTCGGCGACCTGCCCGCCCACCGCCAGCCCGAGACGGATCGCGCATTCGACCGCTGCGCGGTTCGCCACCGGCAGCACGCCGGGCAAGGCCAGATCGACGAAGCTCGCCTGCGTGTTGGGCGCAGCGCCGAACGCCGTCGGAGCGTCCGAGAACATCTTCGAGCGCGTGGCCAGTTGCACATGCGTCTCGAGTCCGACCACGATTTCCCACTGCATCGCTTCGATCGTCCGTTCGTTCGTTCCGGCTGCGCGGCGTACTCAGGGGCGCGCGCAGCGCCCGGTGTCCGGATCGAACATCACCGGCCATGCCTGCTCGTAGATGCCAGGCGTGCACCGATTCTCGCAACCCGAATGCGCGAGCGTGATCCGCCGCGGTTCCTGCCAGACCATCAGCCGGCAGGCGCTGCCGTCGAGCGCGACCATCTCGATGTGCGGTCGCGTCTTCGTCTGCCGGAAGTCGGCCTGATGGAAGCTGCAGCTGCCGCGCCGGCCCACCTGCAGCGTCCAGTCGAGCGCGAGCACCCGATTGTCGCGCACGCTCAGGTGCGCGTTCTCGCGAAAGCCGTCTTCCTCGGTCTGCACGCAGGCGCCGTCGAGGTTGATCGGGCGATCGGCGATCGGCGCCGGACCGGGCCCGCGCCCGGGAAGGGGAATCGGGATCGGGATTACCGAGCAGGCGCCGAGCGCGAGCAGCATCGCGACGGTGGCGGCGCGCACGGCAAGCGCGGCGAGCGGCTGCTCGAGACGCGCGCGCGGCACGAGCACCGTTCGCTCGGCGCTTGCCGCACGGCTCAGGCCGGCCGCTGCAGATGCCATGCAGTGGCCTGCTGGAACGCGTGCGCGACGCGCAGCAGTCGCGCCTCGTCGAAGGCGCGACCGATCAGCTGCAGGCCGACCGGGCGCTCGCGCTCGCCGAAGCCGGCAGGCACCGACATCCCCGGCAAGCCGGCGAGCGACGCCGGCAGCGTGTAGATGTCGGCCAGATAGTTGCGCACCGGATCGTCGATGCGCGAGCCGATGTCCCACGCGACCGTGGGTGCGACCGGACCTGCCACGACGTCGACCGAATCAAACACGCGCCGAAAGTCGTCGGCGATCAGCCGGCGCAGCTTCTGCGCCTGCAGGTAGTACGCGTCGTAGTAACCGTGCGAGAGCACATAGGTGCCGACCAGCACGCGCCGCTTGACCTCGTCGCCGAAGCCCTCGGCGCGCGTGTTGCAGTACATCTCGCGCAGGTCGTCGTAATGCGCCGCGCGGTGCCCGTAGCGAACGCCGTCGAAGCGGCTCAGGTTGCTCGACGCTTCGGCCGGCGAGATGACGTAGTACGCCGGAATCGCCAGTTCGGTCTTCGGCAGCGAGACGTCGACGAGCTCCGCGCCCAGCTCGCGCAGCGCGTCGAGCGCGGCCTGCACGGCAACGCGCACGTCGTCGGCCAGGCCTTCGCCGAAGAACTCCTTCGGCACGCCGACACGCAGGCCGCCGATCGGCTGGCCGAGCTCGCGTGCGAAGTCTTCGTCGGGCCGCTCGACGCTGGTGGAGTCGCGCGCATCGAAGCCGGCAATCGCCGACAGCACGCTCGCGCAGTCTTCGGCGGTGGTGGCGATCACGCCGGCCTGGTCGAGGCTGGAGGCGTAAGCAATCATTCCGTGGCGCGAGACGCGCCCGTAGGTGGGCTTCAGCCCGGTGATCCCGCAGAACGCCGCGGGCTGGCGCACCGACCCGCCGGTGTCGGTGCCGGTAGCCACCGGAACGAGCCCTGCTGCAACCGCGGCCGCCGAGCCGCCCGACGACCCGCCGGAGATCGCAGAGCGATCCCACGGATTGCGCACCGGGCCGAAATGCGAATGCTCGTTCGAGCCGCCCATCGCGAACTCGTCGCAGTTGGTCTTGCCGATGCACACCGCGCCGGCCGCCTCGAGCCGCTCGACCACCGCCGCGTCGAAGGGGCTGACGTAGTGCTCGAGCATCTTGGAGGCCGCAGTGGTTCGCCAGCCGCGGGTGACGAACACGTCCTTGTGCGCGATCGGCACGCCGAGCAGCGCGCCGCGCTCGCCGCGCGCGCGTCGCGCGTCGGCCTCGCGCGCCTGCGCGAGCGTGCGCTCGGGCTGCACGTCGAGGAAGGCGTTCAGCTCGCTGGCCGCGACGCGACGCAGGCACTCCGCGGCGAGTTCGACCGCCGACACGCGCTTTGCATCGAGGCCGTCGCGCAACTCGCGCAGCGACGCGCGCTCGGAAATGCCGCCTCCGCTCACTCGATGACCTTCGGAACGAGATACAGTCCGCGCTCGACGGCGGGCGCCATCGCCTGCCCCGCGTCGCGCCGATCGGTTTCGTCGGCCACGTCTTCGCGCAGACGAAGGGTCTGATCGTGCGGGTGCGTCATCGGCTCCACGCCGGTTGTGTCGATGGCGCGCAGGCGATCGAACAGCGCGAGCACCTCGCCGAGTTGCGCGCCAGCGCGGTCGAGTTCGGCATCGGTGAGCGCGATGCGCGCGAGCGCGGCGATGCGACGGACCTCGTCGCGCGACAGTGGCATCGATGGCAAGGGTGTGGACACGGCGTTCAGGACGACGCGGGGCAGCGATGCGAGAGCCACCCCGACAGGCGCAGCCGACAGACGGCGTGCGAGGCGAAAGAACGGCGAGAAAACCGTCGGGTCGAGCAGAAATTATACGGTATCATGCGACGCGAATTTCACGGGTCGCGAAATGCTCGGGTTCCTGCGCAAATACTTCTCCAACGACCTGGCGATCGACCTCGGAACGGCGAACACCCTGATCTACGTGCGTGGCAAGGGCATCGTGCTGAACGAGCCCTCGGTCGTCGCCATACGCCAGGAAGGCGGGCCGAGCGGCAAGAAGACCATCGCCGCGGTCGGTACCGAAGCCAAGCAGATGCTGGGCCGGGTTCCGGGCAACATCGAAGCCATCCGGCCGATGAAGGACGGCGTCATCGCCGACTTCACCGTCACCGAGCAGATGCTCAAGCAGTTTATCAAGATGGTGCACGAGTCGCGGCTGTTCTCGCCGAGTCCGCGCATCATCATCTGCGTGCCCTGCGGCTCGACGCAGGTCGAGCGCCGCGCGATCCGCGAATCGGCGCTCGGCGCGGGCGCTTCGCAGGTGTTCCTGATCGAGGAGCCGATGGCGGCGGCGATCGGCGCCGGCCTGCCGGTGTCGGAAGCCGCCGGCTCGATGGTCGTCGACATCGGCGGCGGCACCACCGAGGTCGGCGTCATCTCGCTCGGCGGCATGGTCTACAAGGGCTCGGTGCGCGTCGGCGGCGACAAGTTCGACGAAGCGATCATCAACTACATCCGCCGCAACTACGGCATGCTGATCGGCGAGCCCACGGCCGAAGCGATCAAGAACACGATCGGCTCGGCGTTCCCCGGCTCGGAAATCCGCGAGATGGAGGTCAAGGGCCGCAATCTCTCGGAAGGCATCCCGCGCAGCTTCACGATCACCTCGAACGAAATCCTCGAGGCGCTCACCGATCCGCTGAACCAGATCGTCTCGGCGGTGAAGATCGCGCTCGAGCAGACCCCGCCCGAGCTCGGCGCCGACATCACCGAGCGCGGCATCATGCTCACCGGCGGCGGCGCCCTGCTGCGCGACCTCGACCGTCTCCTCATCGAAGAGAGTGGCCTGCCGGTGCTCGTCGCCGAAGATCCGCTCACCTGCGTCGTGCGCGGCTGCGGCATGGCTCTCGAGCGCATGGAGAAGCTGGGCACGATCTTCACCAGCGAGTGACGCTCGCGCGGGGCCCCGATGCCCGGCGCGACGACGCTCGCCTTTGACGGCAGGCCGTGAACCGTAGTCCGCCGCCGTTCTTCAAGCAGGGCCCGTCCGCCAACGCGCGCCTGGTCTTCTTCTCGCTGCTGGCGATCGCGCTGCTCGTAGTCGACTCGCGCATCGAGCTGCTCGGGCGCCTGCGACAGGGAATCGCCACGGTGCTGTATCCGGTGCAGCGAACACTGCTCGTGCCGCGCGACATGATCCACGTCGGCGCCGAGTACGTCGGCGAAGTCGGGCGCCTGCGCACCGAGAATGCCGAGCTGCGACGCATCGAGACGGCCAACGCCAATGCATTGCTGCAGACCGAGCAGCTGGCCGCCGAGAACCGCCAGTTGCGCCGGCTGCTCGCGATGCGCGAGCGAACGGCGCTGCGCTCGACCGTCGCCGAAGTGCTCTACGACGCGCGCGACGCGTTCTCGCGCCGCCTCGTCCTCGACAAGGGCGTGCAGCACGGCGTGGCCGCCGGCCAGCCGGTGATCGATGCCGACGGCGTCATCGGGCAGGTCACGCGCGTGTACCCGCTGTCGAGCGAGGTCACGCTGGTCACCGATCGCGAGTCGACGATCCCCGTCGAGCTGCGCCGCACCGGCGAGCGCTCGGTGGCGTTCGGCGGTTCGATCGCCGGCACCGTCGAGCTGCGCTACCTGCGCACGAACGCCGACGTGCGCGCCGGCGACGTGCTCGTCACCTCCGGACTGGACGGCGTCTTTCCCGCCGGGCTACCGGTGGGCACCGTGCGCTCGGTCGAAGTCGGCTCCTCGGCCTTCGTGCGCGTGCTGGTCGATCCGGCCGCGCAGGTCGAGCGCACGCGACTGCTGCTCGTGCTGCTGGCCGAACCGCCGCAGGTGCCGAAGATGGTCGCGCCCGAGGACGGCGAGCCGCGCCGGCGCTCGCGCGGAGGATAGGAGCAGGCGATGCAGATGCGACCGCAATACCTGCTGCTTCCGGCGAACCGGGCGTTCATCACGTTCACGATCGTCGCCGCCTTCGTGCTCAACGTGCTGCCCTGGGGGCACGCGCCCGGCATTCCGGACCTGCTCGCACTGGTGCTCGTGTTCTGGAACGTGCACCAGCCGCGCATGGTCGGCATCGGCATCGCGTTCCTGTTCGGGCTGCTGATGGACGTGCACGACGCGGCGCTGTTCGGCGAGCACGCGCTCGCCTACACGCTGCTGTCGTACGGCGCCATCGCGATGCACCGGCGCGTGCCGTGGTTCCACATGACCGGGCAGATGCTGCACGTGCTGCCGCTGTTCCTCCTTACGCAGTGCATCGTGCTGCTCGTGCGGCTGGCGATCGGCGGCGCGTTTCCGGGATGGCAGTGGTTCCTGCAGAGCGCGAGCTGCACGCTGCTGTGGCCGCTGGCCGACTGGCTGCTGCTCGCGCCGCAACGGCAGGCGGTCGATCGCGACGAGAACCGGCCGATCTGACGATGACCGATGGTTGAAGTCCGCAACACCGAACGCGAGCTGCACCGCCTGCGCGTGCGCCTGGTGGTCGCGCTGCTCGTCGTGCTCGCGTGCTTCGGGCTGCTCGGCGCGCGCTTCTGGTGGCTGCAGATCTACCGCTATGCCGACTTTCACGCGCAGGCCGAGGACAATCGCATCGCGCTCGTGCCGGCGCCGCCGTCGCGCGGGCTGATCTTCGATCGCAACGGCGTGCTGCTCGCCGAGAACGTTTCTGCCTACACGCTCGAACTCACGCCGATGCGCAACGCGCGGCTCGAGGAGACGATCGACGCGCTGTCGCAAATCGTCGAGATCACGCCGCGCGAGCGGCGGCGCTTCCGGCGCCTGCTGCAGGATTCGCGCCGCTCCGAGAGCGTTCCGCTGAAGGTCAAGCTCACCGACGACGAAGTCGCACGGCTGGCGGTGCAGCGCTTTCGCTTTCCCGGCGTCGAGATCCGCGCGCGGCTGTTCCGCACCTATCCGTTGGGCGACACCGCCGCGCACGTGCTCGGCTACATCGGCCGCATTTCCCCCGACGACGTCACGAAGCTCGACGACCAGCAGCGACTCGCGCAATACGCGGGCTCGACGCACATCGGCAAGGTCGGCATCGAGCAGTCGTACGAGCAGGTGCTGCACGGGCGCGTCGGCGCCGACGAGGTCGAGGTGTCGGCCGGCGGCCGCGTCGTTCGCACGCTGTCGCGCACGCCGCCGGTTCCGGGCTCGAACCTGATCCTGTCGATCGACGTGCGACTGCAGAAGATCGTCGAGGAACTGTTCGGCGACCGACGCGGGGCGCTGGTGGCGATCGAACCGGCCACCGGCGACGTGCTCGCCTTCGTTTCCCGTCCCGGCTACGACCCGAACCTGTTCGTCGATGGCATCGATCCGCAGAGCTGGCAGTCGCTGAACGAAGACCCCGACCATCCGCTGCTGAACCGGCCGTTGCGCGGCGCCTATCCGCCCGGCTCCACCTACAAGCCCTTCATGGCGCTGGCGGCGCTCACCACCGGCGCGCGCACGCCGTCCGACACGATCTCCGACCCGGGCTACTTCCTGCTCGGCACGCATCGCTTTCGCGACTCGAAGCCCTCCGGGCACGGCACGGTCGACCTGCGCAAGTCGATCGTCGTGTCGAGCGATACGTACTATTACAAGCTCGCCTATGACATGGGCGTCGATCGCATTCACGACTTCATGAAGCCGTGGGGCTTCGGCCAGCTCACCGGCATCGACCTGGAGAACGAGACGACCGGCATCCTTCCGTCCACGCATTGGAAGATGCGCCGCTACAAGCAGAAGTGGTTCCCCGGGGAGACCCCGTCGATCGGCATCGGCCAGGGCTACAACGCGTTCACCATCCTGCAGCTCGCGCACGCGACCGCGACGCTGGCCAACAACGGCATCGTGATGAAGCCGCACCTCGTGCAGTCGATCGAGGATCCGATCTCGCACGAGCGCCGGCGCACGGTGCCGAAGGAGAGTTACCGCATCCCGCTCGCGCCGGCGCACCTGAAGCTCGTGCAGGAGGCGATGGCCGAGGTGAACCGAGTAGGAACCGGACGCATCGCATTTGCCGGCGCGCAGTACGTGGCCGCCGGCAAGACCGGCACCGCGCAGGTCGTCGGCATCCGGCAGAACGAGCGCTACGACGCGCGTCGCGTGACCGAACGCCATCGCGATCATTCGCTCTTCATGGCATTCGCGCCGCTGGAGAACCCGAAGATCGCCGTGGCGGTCATCGTCGAGAACGGCGGCTTCGGCGCGCAGGCGGCCGCGCCGATCGTGCGCAAGGTCTTCGACTATCAACTGCTCGGCCAGCTTCCGAAGGACCTGGACGAGGATCTGCTGCCGAAGGTCCAGGATGAAGCCGAACTGCGCGACATCCCTGAGGACATCGAACCCGAAACGGTGCCGGAGGCGGCCAGGCCATGACGCTGCACGAGAGGCCGTCGCTGTGGCGCCGCGTGCGTCCTCACCTGTTCGTCTTCGATCCGGTGCTCACGATCGCGCTGGCGATGCTCGTCGCGCTGAGCTTCGTCACGATGCAGTCGGCGGCGCTCGATTACGACGGACGCATGGCCGATCACGCGCGCAATCTCTTCATCGCCTTCGCCGTGCTGTGGTTCGCCGCGAACCTGCCGCTGCAATGGATGCAGCGCATCGCGCCGCCGGCGTACCTGCTGGGCCTCGCGCTGCTGATCGCGGTGGCGCTGTTCGGCGACGTCGCCAAAGGCGCGCGCCGCTGGCTCGATCTCGGCTTCACGCGCATCCAGCCGTCGGAGCTGATGAAGATCGCTATGCCGATGATGCTCGCCTGGTGGTTCCAGAAGCGCGAAGGCGCGCACGGCTGGGCCGATTTCGTCGTCGCGGGCGCGCTCCTCGTCGTGCCGCTGGCGCTGATCGTGCGCCAGCCCGACCTCGGTACCGCGATTCTCGTCTTCGCCGCCGGCTTCTACGTGATCTATCTCGCCGGGCTGGGCTGGAAGGTGATCCTGGGCGGCCTGGTCGGCGCGCTCGGATCGCTGCCGGTGCTGTGGTCGTTCCTGCACGAATACCAGCGTCAACGCGTGCTGATGATGATCGATCCGTCGTCCGACCCGCTCGGGCGCGGCTTCCACGTCATCCAGTCGACGATCGCGGTCGGCTCGGGCGGCATCTGGGGCAAGGGCTGGATGCAGGGAACGCAGGCGCACCTCGAGTTCATTCCCGAGCGCACGACCGACTTCATCTTCGCCGTGTTCTCCGAGGAATTCGGCATGGCAGGCAGCATCGTCCTGCTGACCCTCTACCTGCTGATCATCGGGCGCGGGCTCGTCATTGCGGCCAACGGCGCGAACATCTTCGCGCGACTGCTGGCCGGCGCGATCACGCTGATTCTCTTCACCTACGCGTTCGTCAACATCGGCATGGTCTCGGGCATCCTGCCGGTGGTCGGCGTGCCGCTCCCATTGATGTCGTACGGCGGCACCGCGATGATGACGCTGGGCATCGGCATGGGCCTGCTGATGAGCATCGCGCGCCAGCGCCGGCTCGTGCAGAGCTGATCAGACTCGACTGCCTCCACGCGGCCGCGCCGCGCTCGCGAGGATCCAGTGCAGCAGGCCGGCGAAGGCGAGCGCCCAGGCCGCCAGCGCGGCGACGAGGAACACGCGCGCAACGACGTCGAGAAAGGCGAGTCCGAGCGCCCGCTGCATCTCGTGCGTGCAGACCGAATACATCCCCAGAGGGAACACCGCACCCCAGTACGAGCTGTCGTACTCGAGCGGAAATCGCTTCCAGACGTAGCGCCAGACGCCGAGCACGACCAGCATCGGGATCCACCAGGTGCCGGTGGCCCAATAAAGCACGGTGAAGCCCTTCAGGAACGGCAGCAGCGAATCGAGGAGCGGCGCGTTCGGCGCGTTGAGCACGAGCAGCGAGCCGGCGAGCGTCGAGATCGCCATCGCGCCCATGTTGATCCAGTAGGGAGGCGTGAGGTCGCCGGGCGACAGGCGCAGGAACGTGTAGCGGTAGAAGATCAGCGTCATGATCCAGATGTAGAGCATCCCGCCCCACAGCCACATCGACAGCGCGAAGAAGTTCAGCTGCAGCTTCCACTGGGGATCGGCATGTGCGGCCAGTTGCGCGGCCAGGACCGCCACCGACTGCGTGGCGACGATCGCGAGCAGCCAGATGCCCGACAGGCCCCGCTCGAGCGTGGGCTTGTCCATGCGAATCGTCAGCGCGGTGAAGACCGAATAGGTGAGCGCGACCCACAGCGCTACCGCCAGCACGAACAGCGCGGAGGCGACCCGGTAGTTGCCGGCCAGCGACGCGAACTGTGCACCCAGTACACCGGTGGCGGCTACCGCCGTGAAGAAGCCGGGCGCGCGTGCGTGCGAGCCGAGATCGGCCAGGAAGCGCCCCGGGTAGCGCGACGCACGCAGCAGGTTCAGCGCCCACAGCACCGTCCACGCGAGGATGTTCAACGCGAACAGCGCCTGCGCGAGGCGCGGGAAACCCTCCAGATGCGAAGCGACCGAGACGATGCCGGTCGCCATCACCATGGCGAAACCGGCCGGCGGAAGATCGGCGAGGACGCCGTGCGCCCCGCCGAGCTCTCCGCGCGGTCCGCTCAAGCCGACTTCAGCCGCGCGGTCGCCTGGATCTCGGTGCCGGTCAGCGCCTTCGATACCGGGCAGTCCTTCTTCGCGCTCTGCACGTTCTGCTGGAACGTCGCGTCATCGAGACCCGGCACGTCGGCCTCGGTGTCGAGTTCGATCTTCGTGATGCGCGGGCCTTCGCCCAAGTGCACCTTCGCCGTGGTGCGCAGATCCTTCACCGGGTAGCCGGCCTTCTCCAGCAGCAAGGACAGGTACATCGAGAAGCAACCCGCGTTCGCCGCGCCGATCAGCTCCTCGGGATTCGTTCCCGGCGTGTCGCCGAAGCGGGTGCCGAAACTGAACGGCCCATCGAAGGCACCGCTGCCGAGCTTCATTCGGCCCGAGCCCTCCTTGAGCGTTCCTTGCCACGAAGCCGATGCATTGCGAACCGTCATTTCGCGCTCCTGTAGAAAAGACGAAGAAAGAACGAGGCCGCGCGGCGTTTCAGTCGCCGGCCACCTTCAGCAGGATCTTGCCGATGTGCCGCGACGACTGCATCAGCTCGTGCGCCGCGCGCGCATCGCCGAGATCGAAAGTCTCGAAGATCACCGGCTGCACGGCGCCCGATTCGAGCAGCGGCCAGGCGTGCTCGCGCAACTGCAGCGCGATCTGCGCCTTCTCGTCGACACTGCGCGGGCGCAGCGTCGAGCCCGTCCAGTGCAGGCGCTTGATCATCAGCAGCGTGAAGTCGGCCTCGACCTTCGCGCCTTCGAGGAACGCGATCTGCACGAGCCGGCCCTCGACGGCGAGCGCCCGCAGGTTGCGCGCGACGTAGTCGCCACCGACCATGTCGAGGATCAGGTCCACGCCGCGCTTGTCGGTGAGCTCGCGCACCCGCTCGACGAAATCCTCGTTGCGGTATTCGATGGCGGCGGTAGCGCCGTAGCGCTCGCAGGCGCGCGCTTTCTCGGCGCTGCCCACCGTGGTGTAGACGGTAGCACCGCGAGCGTGCGCGAGCTGGATCGCCGTCAGCCCGATTCCCGACGACCCGCCGTGCACGAGGAAGCGCTCGCCGGCGCGCAGGCCGCCGCGGTCGAACACGTTCGTCCAGACGGTGAAGAAATTCTCCGGCAGAGACGCCGCCTGCGCGAGCGTGAGTCCGCGCGGAATCGGCAGCGCCTGTCCGGCCGGCGCGAGCGCGTATTCGGCATAGCCGCCGCCGTTGAGCAGCGCGCAGACGGTGTCTCCGATGCGCACGCCCTCGACCCGCTCGCCGACGGCGACCACCTCGCCGGCCGCTTCCAGGCCGAGCACCGGTGACGCGCCCGGCGGCGGCGGATATCGCCCCTCGCGTTGCGCGACGTCGGGACGATTCACGCCGGCATAGGCGACGCGAAGGAGCAGCTCGCCGGGACCCGGTTGCGGCACCGGCGCTTCGACGAGTTGCAGCACGGAAGGCGCGCCACCATCGCCGTGCGCGATCTGCTTCATTCGGGTGGGGACGGATGGCATCGGGGTCGGCTTGCACGCCGACGATGCGGCGTTCATAGTCCGTGCGAAGCGGCACGGATCGGGAAATGCCCACCATACACAATTCCATTGGTGCGGACTACGCGTACCTACGTGGCGGACCTGCGTTCTCGGCCGGCGTCGTCGCACTGCCCGGCTACGAGATCGTTCGCGCACGCTTCTCGCGCCTGCTCCCGATGAACGAAGGCTTTGATGCGATCGCCGCCCACCTGCGACAGCGCAATCGGCCGCTTACGGCGCTGTGCGCGGCCGAGCTTCGATCGCCGCGACCGTTCACGCTGGGCGGCTTCGGCCACTTCAATGCGCAGTACGTCGGCGTGCTGCGCGAGTGGGGACTGGTCGTCGATGATGCGATCCCGGTGGCGCGCAGCAACGCCTGCCCGTTGTACGAGCCCCCCGAGGAGCCGTCGTTGCACGCGTTCTGCTACACGGCGCCGATCGGCGCGGCGCACGCCGGGCTGCTCACGACCTCCGATCACGCCCCGGACGCACCCGCACCGCGCAGCTTCGTCGTCTCGGGCTTCGCCGAATGGCTCGAAGGCACGCCGTTCCCCGACGGCATCGTCGCCTACGGCGACACCTCGCCCGACGGACTGGCGCAGAAGGTCGACTTCGTTCTCGGCGGACTCGAACGCAACACGACGGCGCTCGGCGCCCGATGGCAGGCGCTCACCGCGGTGCAGGTCTACACCGCGCACGAGTTCGGCGCGCTCGTGGGCACGCATTTCGCACCGCGGGGCCTCGCGCGCCTGGGCCTCGAATGGCACGTCTGCCGCCCGCCGGTCGAGGGGCTCGAGTTCGAGATCGACGTTCGCAGCGTCCGCCGGGAACTGGTCGTCGATTGACCGTCGCAGACGAGCTCGTGCAAGGCGCGCGCGCACTCGCGCGCGCCGTCGACCGGTTGCGCTTCAGCGCGCCGGTCGTGCACGTGTACAACCCCCTCGATTACGCCTGGAAGATGCACGAGGCGTATCTGCGCCGCTTCGGCGCGACGCGCAAGCGCGTCGTCTTCGTCGGAATGAATCCCGGCCCCTTCGGCATGATGCAGACCGGCGTGCCTTTCGGCGAGGTAGCGGCCGTGCGTGACTGGATGCGGCTCGACGCCGCGCTGTCGCGACCGGCGAAGCAGCATCCGAAGCGGCCGATCGAGGGCATGTCGTGCCGTCGCAGCGAGGTCAGCGGCCAGCGCGTCTGGGGATGGGCGGCCACGCGCTTCGGCGCGCCCGAGGCGTTCTTCGAGCACGCGCTCGTGCTGAACTACTGCCCGCTGGTCTTCCTCGCCGACAGCGGTCGCAACTGCACGCCCGACAAGCTGCCGGCCGCGGAGCTTCAGCCGCTGCAACACGCCTGCGATGTGCATCTGCGGCGGGCGCTCGCGGCGCTCGAGCCGCAGTGGGCGATTGGAATCGGCGGCTATGCAGCGAAACGGCTGGGTGCGGTGCTCGGGGGCGGGCAGCAGGCGAGTGGCGAGGCGGGGGTCGTGCGCATCGGGCAGATCCTGCATCCGAGTCCGGCCAGCCCGCTCGCCAACCGCGGCTGGGCAGCGCAGGTCGATGCACAGCTCGAGGCGCTTGGCGTGCTTGCGCTGTTGCCGGGCTACCGGGCGCCGGCGCAACCCCAAACCTCATAGCGCCGCCCCGCCTGGGAGCGTCCCCCGAAGGCTCGAGACGGCCGACAAGCGCTCCCGGCGCTTTCGAGCGGGACCGTCGGCCCTCTTTACACGATGCCTCGTGCACGCGGCGACGCGCGCGCAAGTCGTTGATACACCTGGCCCCGAAGGCATTGGCCCGAATCTCGCGCAGAAAGCTCGAGCAGGTCTCGGATATCAAAAAACGAGGGGAGGATCGACGATGAAATGCAACATCCTGGGGGGTCTGGCTGCGGGGCTGCTGGCGGCGTCCATCTCGGCGCAGGCCGCCACGATCACCGAGCTGTTCTTTTCTGAGTACATCGAAGGGAGTTCGAACAACAAGGCGCTCGAGATCTTCAATGGCACCGGCTCGGCGATCGACCTTGCGGCGGGTGGCTACCACGTCCAGATGTTCTTCAACGGCAGCGCCTCCGCTGGGCTGACGATCAACCTGACCGGAACCGTCACCAATGCAGACGTGTTCGTGCTGGCTCAGTCCTCCGCCAACGCAACGATCCTCGCGCAGGCGGACCAGACCAACGCTGCCGGTTGGTTCAACGGTGACGACGCCGTCGTATTGCGCAAGGGAATAACGGTTCTCGACGTGATCGGGCAGATCGGCGTCGATCCAGGCACCGAATGGGGGACCGGTCTCACGAGCACCGCCGACAACACCTTGCAGCGCCTGAGTTCCGTGTGTGCGGGCGATTCCAACGGGGCGGACGCCTTCGCTCCCGCAATCGAGTCGTTCGGCTTCGCCACGGATACATTCAGTGGACTCGGCAGCCACTCGACAACATGCGCAGGCACCTCCGTCTCCGTCTCCGAACCTGGTGCGCTCGCATTGCTTGGCCTCGGCCTCGCGGGGCTTGGCCTTGGCCGGAGACGCACAGGGCGCTGAGCGCCCGCCGCGTTCCGATCGACAACCCCGGCCTCGCGCCGGGGTTTGTGTTTCCATCACATCGCCATCCGGTTGACCGCCTCGCACGCACCAAACGAAACTTCCTGCATGCCCACAGTCCCCGATTTCGCGCAGCGCGTGCGCGAGAGCTTCGCGCGCCAGCCCGCCATGCGCCTGATCGGCGCCGATCTCGTCCGCGTCGAGGCAGGCGAGGTCGAGATCGTCCTTCCCTTCCGCCCCGAGATCGCCCAGCAGCACGGCTTCGTGCATGCCGGCATCGTCGGCGCGGCGCTCGATTCGGCCTGCGGCTACGCGGCCTTGAGCACGATGCCGGCCGACACCGGCGTGCTGACGATCGAGTACAAGCTGAACTGCCTGGCGCCCGCCGCCGGCGAGCGCTTCCGGCTGGTCGGGCGCGTGCGCAAGGCGGGGCGCACGATCATCGTCGCCGAAGGCGATGCGATCGCCGTCGCGCCCGATGGGCAGGAAAAGCTGGTGTCGACGATGAGCGCCACCGTGATGACGATCCGCGGTCGCGACGGCGTCGTCGACTGAGCGGGCGCGAGCGGGCGCCGACGCCCTAGCGCAAAGGCCTCACCGGCTCGAAGGTTCCCGGGGCGGCCGCGCGCTGCAGCAGCACGCTGGGCCCCTCGGCGAGGACCATGTCCGTCAGACCGTCGCCATCGACATCTCCCGCCGCCAGGAAGCTGCTCGAAAACGTTCCCGCATAGGCTGTCGCAGGACCGAAGCGCCCTGCCTGCGTGGCCGACTGCAGGAGAACCGTCACCTGCGACGGCCTCGTCTGGGACTGGTAGACGATCGACAGCACGGCGATATCGCTGCGACCGTCACCGTTCAGGTCGGAGACGACCACCCGCCGGGCACCGTCGGCGACTGCCGTCGCGGAAGCGGCGAAGCCTGCGTCGGATTGCTGCAGGAACACCGTCACCGTCGATCCGCCGGTGCCACCGGCCGGCGCGTTTCCGGCGTCGACCGCAACGATGTCGGTACGTCCGTCGCCATCGAGATCGGACACTGCGATACCTTGCACGGATCGACCGGCCGGCAGGACGCGCGCCGGGCCGAAGCCGCCGCCGACCGGATCCCGATAGAGGACAGCGACTCCGTTTCCGGCAGCGAGGACGATGTCCAGGCGACCGTCGCCATCGACATCGGCCAGGGCGACGTCGCTCGATCCGCTGCCGGGCGCCGTCGACAACGGTACGGCTACCTTGAGCCCCGACGGCGACGCCGGATCTCCCTCGAGCAGAAGTGCTCTGCGGTTCGCCACAACGGCGTCGGCCACCACCAGATCCGGACGCTCGTCGCCCGCAAGCTCGCCGATCGCGGCCATTTCAGCCGCGCCGCCGGTGCTCACCCAGCGTGAGGCGCCGAAGGCCCCGGGCACTGCCGGGTCCTGCAGCAGGATCGAAACGCCACCGCTATCCGAAGTTTCGTTGATGCTCGGCGCCTTGCTGCTCGGCGTTGCGGCGACGAGGTCCGGCCGGCCGTCGCCGTCGAGGTCGCCGACCGCCAGCCCCCAGGGGTCAGGCCCCACCGGATACTGCACCGGCGCTGCGAATCGACCATCCGCCTGACGAAGGTGGACGAACACGTAACCCGGATGCGGCGGCGGTCCGGCGACGTAGCTGGAGGCCACCGCCATGTCGTCGCGGCCGTCGGCGTTCAGGTCGTGGATCACGATGCCGTTCGAGGACCAGAAGGGCGCGAGGTCCGGCTCTTCGTCGCCACCTCCGCCTCCTCCGCAGGCGGCAACGCTTGCCGCGAGCACGAGCATCAACGCGCGCAGCGACACGGGTGCGCGAGTCGGTGAAATCGGCCGGGAATGCATGGTCACGAGGCGCTTCATCGAACAATCCTGCAACGCTGCAGCCGCGAGCGGCTTGACCGCGATCAGACGCATGCGGACCTGTCTCGGTTCGACTGAGCGACAATCGCAGCACAGAACCCCGGGCGCGGCCAGCCGCCCGCCCCCCGATTCGACGCGACAAAGAGACCCACGATGGCGACGATTCCCGGCCTCCAGTTCGACCTCGGCGAAGACATCGCCATGCTGCGCGACTCGCTGCAGCAATTCACCGCGAAGGAGATCGCGCCGCGCGCGTACGAGATCGACCGAACCGACCAGTTCCCGATGGACCTGTGGCGCAAGATGGGCGACCTCGGCGTGCTCGGCATGACGGTGTCCGAGGAATACGGCGGCGCCGACCTCGGTTACCTCGCGCACATCGTCGCGATGGAGGAGATCTCGCGCGGCTCGGCCTCGGTCGGCCTGTCGTACGGCGCGCACTCGAACCTGTGCGTGAACCAGATCCACCGCAACGGCTCCGAGGAACAGAAGCGCAAGTACCTGCCGAAGCTCGTCTCCGGCGAATACGTGGGCGCGCTGGCGATGTCCGAGCCGAACGCCGGCTCCGACGTCGTCTCGATGAAGCTGCGCGCCGAGTTCCGCGGCGACCGCTGGGTGCTCAACGGCACCAAGATGTGGATCACCAACGGGCCCGACGCCGACGTGCTCGTCGTCTACGCGAAGAACGACGTCGAGGCTGGCCCGCGCGGCATGACCGCGTTCCTCGTCGAGAAGGGCTTCCCGGGCTTTTCGGTCGCGCAGAAGCTCGACAAGCTCGGCATGCGCGGCAGCCACACCGGCGAGCTCGTCTTCGATAACTGCGAAGTTCCGGCCGAGAACGTGCTCGGCGGCCTGGGACGCGGCGTGAACGTTCTGATGAGCGGCCTGGACTTCGAGCGCGCGGTGCTCTCGGGCGGGCCGCTGGGCATCATGAGCGCATGCATGGACGTCGTCGTTCCCTACGTGCACGAGCGCAAGCAGTTTGGCCAGCCGATCGGCGAGTTCCAGCTGATGCAGGGCAAGCTCGCCGACATGTACACGACGATGATGGCCACGCGCGCCTACGTCTACGAAGTCGGCCGCCAGTGCGATCGCTCGCGCGCAGGCAAGGTGGACGTGCGCAGCCTGCGCAAGGACGCCGCCGGCGCGATCCTGTTCTCCGCCGAGAAGGCAACGTGGATGGCGGGCGAGGCGATCCAGTGCCTGGGCGGCAACGGCTACGTGAACGAATACGCCACCGGCCGCCTGTGGCGCGACGCGAAGCTCTACGAAATCGGCGCGGGCACGTCGGAGATCCGCCGGATGCTGATCGGCCGCGAGCTGTTCGGCGAGACGGCATGAGCGCCGAGCGCGCAGTGGCGATCGCGCAGACGATGCGCGCCGGTTTCGATCGCCACTACGCGCTGTCGCGCTACATCGCGCAGCAGGCGAAGTCGCGCTTCGAGCGCGGCGACTGGCACGGCATTCGCAAGCTCGCGCGCGATCGCATCGAGTTCTACGACACGCGCGTACGCGAGGCCGTCGAGCAGATCCGCAACGAATTCGGCCTGGGCGCGAGCGGCAATCGGCTCACCGACGACCGGTTGTGGCAGAGCGTGAAGCGCGAGTACGTCGCGCTGCTCGCCGGACACTTCCAGCCCGAGCTTGCCGAGACCTTCTTCAACTCGGTGTGCTGCAAGATCCTGCACCGCACGTATTTCCACAACGACTTCATCTTCGTGCGCCCGGCGGTGTCGACCGGCTACCTCGAGAGCGAGCCGACCAGCTACCGCGTCTACTATCCGCTGAGCGAGGGCTGGGGCAACGCAGCGCGGCGCATGATCGTCGACCTGGGAATGGCGAGCCCCTTCGTCGACATCGAGCGCGACCTGGCGCTGGTCGGGCAGGCCGCGCGCGAGCAGCTCGGGCCGAATTTCGTCGCGGCCAGCGACTGCCAGCTGCAGGTTCTGCGCTCGCTCTTCTTCCGCAACAAGGGCGCGTACCTGATCGGGCGCTTCGTCAACGACGGCGAGCTGCTGCCCTTCGCCGTGCCGATCCTGCGCGACTCGAAGGGGCGTCTCTACCTCGACGCGATCCTCTTCGGCAGCGAGCGCATCGAGCCGCTGTTCAACTTCGCGCGCGCGTACTTCATGGTCGACATGCCGGTGCCGAGCGCCTACGTGCACTTCCTGTCGACGCTGATGCCGACGAAGCCCGAGTCGGAGCTGTACACGATGCTCGGCTTCCACAAGCAGGGCAAGACGCTCTTCTACCGCGACCTGCTGCATCACCTGAAGCATTCGCACGACGACTTCGTGATCGCGCCGGGCATCAAGGGCCTGGTGATGCTCGTCTTCACGCTGCCGTCGTTCCCGTACGTGTTCAAGGTGATCCGCGACAAGCGCTACAAGGAAGTCTCGGCCGAGTTCATCCGCTCGCAGTACCAGCTGGTGAAGTCGCACGATCGCGTCGGGCGCATGGCCGACACCTGGGAGTACTCGGGCGTTCCGTTTCCGAAGGACCGCATCGATCCGCAGCTGCTCGCCGAACTGCGCAAGTACATCCCATCGCTGCTCGAGGAGGAAGGCGATTCGGTGCTGATCCGGCACCTGTACATCGAGCGCCGGATGGTGCCGCTGAACCTGTACCTGGAGAGCGCCGACGACGATCAGCTCGAGGCGGCCGTCGTCCAGTACGGCGACGCGATCAAGGACATGGTCGCGGCGAACATCTTCCCCGGCGACATGCTGTACAAGAACTTCGGCGTCACACGGCACGGACGCGTCGTCTTCTACGACTACGACGAGGTCGCCTACCTCACCGACTGCAACTTCCGGCGCATTCCGGCGCCGCGTACCCCCGAGGACGAGATGTCGGCCGAGCCGTGGTACTCGATCGGCCCGCACGACGTGTTTCCCGAGGAGTTCGGCACCTTCCTGCTCGGCGACCCACGCATCCGACGGGCGTTCCTGAAGCATCACGCCGAGCTGCTCGAGCCCGAGTACTGGCAGGCCCGTCAGCAGCGCATTCGCGAAGGCAAACTCGACGACGTCTTCCCGTATCCCGATTCCCTGCGGCTGCGCCACCGGGTGACGCCTGGGACCGCGCCGGCGCCCACCGCGCCCGCTGCTGCGCTCGCGCAAAGCGCGCCGATCGGCGCCTGAGTACCATTGCATATCGGGCAGCCCGCGGCGGGTGCGCCCTTCCGTTTTCGAAGGAGATTCCGCAATGAGCGACCCCGTCGTCATCGTTTCAGCCGCCCGCACGCCGATCGGCGCCATGATGGGCGAACTTTCCAGCCTCGCCGGACACCAGCTCGGATCGATCGCGATCCGCGCCGCCGTCGAGCGCTCGGGGCTGAAACCCGAACAAGTGCAGGAAGTGCTGATGGGCTGCGTACTGCCCGCCGGCCAGGGCCAGGCGCCGGCGCGCCAGGCGACGATCGGCGCCGGACTGCCGGTGTCCACCGGCGCCACGACGATCAACAAGGTCTGCGGATCGGGCATGAAGGCGCTGATGCTGGGCCACGACATCCTCGTCGCCGGCAGCCAGGACGTGGTCCTGGGCGGCGGCATGGAGAGCATGAGCAACGCGCCGTACCTGCTGCTCAAGGGCCGCGGCGGCTACCGCTACGGCCACGGCACGGTGTTCGACCACATGGCGCTAGACGGCCTGGAAGACGCCTACGACAAGACGCCGGTGGGCGGCGGCAAGTCGATGGGCCAGTTCGCCGAAGACTGCGTCTCGAAATACAGCTTCACGCGCGCCGAGCAGGACGAATTCGCGATCGAGTCGACGCGCCGCGCGGTGGCCGCCAACACCGACGGCAGCTTTGCCTGGGAGATGGCCCCGGTCACCGTCGCCGGTCGCAAGGGCGAGACGAAGATCGAGAAGGACGAAATGCCCTTCAAGGCGAATCCCGAGAAGATCCCGTCGCTGAAGCCCGCGTTCCGCAAGGAAGGCACCGTCACCGCCGCCACCTCGTCGTCGATCTCCGACGGCGCCGCGGCGCTCGTGCTGATGCGCGAATCCACCGCGAAGCGCCTGGGCGCCACGCCGATCGCGCGCATCGTCGCGCACGCGACGCACTCGCAGGAGCCGCAGTGGTTCACCACTGCTCCGGTCGGCGCGATTGCGCGGCTGTACGAGAAGACCGGCTGGAACACGAAGACCGTGGACCTGTACGAAATCAACGAGGCCTTCGCCGTCGTGACGATGGCCGCGATGAAGGAGCACGGGCTGCCGCACGAGAAGGTCAACATGCACGGCGGTGCGGTCGCGCTCGGCCATCCGATCGGAGCGTCGGGAGCACGGCTGGTCGTCACGCTGCTCGGGGCGCTGCGCAAGACGGGCGGCAAGCGCGGCATCGCATCGCTGTGCATCGGCGGCGGCGAAGCGACGGCGCTCGCGGTCGAAATGGTCTGAGGTGAGCTGCGCCTGTCTGCCGGCCTCGGCGCGTTCGCGGCCGGCGGCGCGGGACCCACGCCGATGCCCAGCGCACTGATCATCGGCGCGTCCCGCGGCCTGGGCCTGGAGTTCGCGCGCCAGTACGCGAGCGACGGCTGGCGTGTCATCGGCACGCATCGCGCCGCCGGCGACGCAGCCCGACTTCGCGACGCCGGCGTCGAGCCGCTTGCGCTCGACGTACTCGATGCGGACGCACCGAAGCAGCTCGAAGCCGCGCTCGCCGCCGCGCCCGAAGGCAAGATCGACCTCGCGATCGTCAACGCCGGCATCCACGGCCCGCGGCAGGTGCGCATCGCGCATCCGCCGTCGGTCGATGATTTCGACGCCGTCATGCACACCAACGTGCTGGCGCCGATGCGACTGCTCGCCGTGCTCGCGCAACCGCTCGCAGCAGCGAAGGGAACGCTCGCACTGGTCACCAGCCGGATGGGCTCGGTGTCGGCGACGAGCACGCCGAACAGCCTGCTCTACCGCGTGTCGAAGGCCGCGGAGAACATGGTCGCGAAGGCCGCGCACGTCGAACTCTCGCCGAGCGGCATTCGCGTGCTCGCGCTGCACCCGGGCTGGGTGCGCACCGACATGGGCGGACCGAACGCCGACGTAGCGCTCGAGGACAGCGTGCGCGGCATGCGGCGCGTCCTGGGCGATACACGCTCGTACCACGGAGGGAGCTTCCTCGACTACCGCGGCGAAGCGATCGCCTGGTGACCACCGGCGAGCGCATCGGCGAAATGTCCGCAAAGACCCGCCGGCGCTGATTTCACTCGATGAGCGCAACGGAAGAACGAGCCAATGCTGCTGAACGAAGACCAGACAATGATCCGCGACGCCGTGCGCGAGTTCGTGCGCGGCGAGATCGCCCCGAACGCTGCGCGCTGGGACCGCGAATCGACCTTCCCCGCCGAGGCGCTCGCCGGACTCGCTTCCTTGGGCTGCTACGGCATCGTCGTGCCAGAGCGCTGGGGCGGCGCAGGGCTCGACTACCGTTCGCTGTCGGTCGTGCTCGAGGAGATCGCGGCCGGCGACGGAGCAACGTCGACGATCGTCGCGGTCAACTCGCTCGTCTGCTCGATCCTGCTCGCGTGGGGCAACGACGCGCAGAAGGAACGCTGGCTGCGCCCGCTCGCCGCCGGGCGCAAGCTGGGCGCGTTCTGTCTGACCGAGCCGCAGGCGGGCTCCGACGCGTCGGCGCTGCGCACGACGGCGGTGCGCGACGGCAATCACTGGGTGATCGACGGCGTCAAGCAGTTCATCACGTCGGGCAAGACGGCCGACGTGGCGATCGTCTTCGCGGTCACCGAGCGCGGCGCCGGCAAGCGCGGTATCAGCGCCTTCGTCGTTCCCACCGACACGCCCGGCTACCGGGTGGCGCGGCTCGAGGAGAAGGTCGGACAGCACGCGTCCGACACTGCGCAGATCGCCTTCGAGCGCTGCCGCGTGCCCGACGCCAATCGCGTCGGTGAAGAGGGGCAGGGCTACCGCATCGCGCTGTCGGGACTCGAAGGCGGACGCATCGCGATCGCGTCGCAATCGGTCGGCATGGCGCGCGCGGCCTTCGAGGCGGCGCTGCGCTATTCGCACGAACGCGAATCCTTCGGCGCTCCGATCTTCGAGCACCAGGCGGTGTCGTTCCGGCTCGCCGACATGGCCACGCAGATCGAGGCGTCGCGCCAGCTCGTGCATCACGCGGCCGAAATGAAGGACGCCGGGCAGCCGTGCCTGAAGGAAGCCGCGATGGCCAAGCTCTTCGCGTCGACCGTCGCCGAGCGCGTGTGCTCGGACGCGATCCAGATCCACGGCGGCTACGGCTACACCAGCGACTTTCCGGTCGAGCGGATCTGGCGCGACGTGCGCATCTGCCAGATCTACGAGGGGACGAGCGACATCCAGCGCATCCTCATCGCGCGGGCGCTGGGCGAGGCGGCCTGAGAACCTCGGCTTCCCTGCCTCACTGCACCGGCTTGCGGATCGGCTCGAGGTCTCGCGCCTCAGCCCGCGCCTTGGGCTTCGGTTCCCGCTTCGGCTTCGGCTTGCCGTTGGAAATTCCGCCGCCCCGGTCGGAAGCGAGGACGTCGGCGCATTGCCGCGTGGCCGGATCGGCCGGATCCATCAACGGAATCAGCGCCGCAAGCGGATTGATCGCCGCGAGCAGCGCAGCGGCCGCCCCCTTCAGGCCGAGCGTCTTCGCGTCCGGGGCGACGTCCGGTCGCTCGAAGGAACCGGTGATGTGCACCGGCGCGCGCACGGTGAGCGGAGAGAAGTCCTTCGGGCGAGCGCGCAGCGTGAGCATCAGCTGCTCCTTCGCCAGCGACACGGTGCCTTCGACCAGCACCGTGCTGTCGGGCGTATCGAGCAGCACGAGGTCGGTCTTGACGAGGCCTGCGTCGGCCTTCAGCTGCGCCACCGCGCAGCGCAGCGGTAGCGGATCGTCGCCCACCACCAGCAGGCCCAGCCCCTGCGCAATGTCCAGCCCCATCGCCTCTACGAGCAGGTGCGACAGCGTGCCGTCGCGTATCCACATGAACGTCTGCCCGTCGAGCGAACCGAGGATCTGGGCGGTCGATCGTCCCCTGCCGCCGACCTTCGCCTTCCCCGACAGCGTTCCGGTGATGTAGGGCTGCGGCTTCGCTTCCTTCGTGTCGCCGTTGCGCAGCGTTATCCACTGCGCGAGATCGACCCCCGACCATCCGATGTCGGCCGTCCACAGCGGCGGCTGCCGGTTCGCATCGAGCGACAGCACGCCGCGCACCTGCCCGCCCGCCGTCGTTGCCGACAGCCGGTCGAGCTTCAGCACGCCGTCGTCGAGCGTCAGTTGCGCGTGCAGCGGCGCGATCGAGCGCAGCGCATCGCTGGGCAGGTCGAGCCGCTTCAGGTCGACCTCGACCGACGCGTTCATCGCCTTCAACGATGGAATGTCGAAGCTGCGTTCGGGCAGCACCTCGCCATTGCCCGCTTTCGCGCTGTCCTTCGCACCGTTCGGCTTCGCCTTGGCCGCAGCCTTTCCTTTTCCGTTCTTGCCCTTGTCGACGTTCGGCGGCGCGCCGACCGCGGGCGCGAGGTCGGCGAGCACCAGCCGATCACCGCGCAGCGCGCCCGACAGTAGCGGCGGCTGCTTCTGCGGGTCGTAGGTGAACTCGCCGGACAGCTCGCTGTCGCCGACCGAGAATGCATCGACGTCGGCCTCCCACACCAGGCCCGTCTTGCGCACCTTGCCCTTCATGTCGAAGGCCGGGGTGTTGGGCAGCGTGAGGCCGATCGTGTCACCGACCACGGCGAGCGTCGGGCCGGACAGCGCAAAGTCGCCGCGCAGCGATTCGAGATGCAGGACGTCAGCCGCCTGGCCCTCGAAATCGAGTTTCGCGCCGCGCGCCTCGACCTTCAGCGCGACCGGCAGCGGCCTGTCTGCCGCGGAGTGCGCCAGCGGCAGCAGGCCCGACGAAGTCAACTGCGCGCGCAACGGCCGGCCGTCGTAGGTACCGCGCGCCGACGCCTTCAGCCCGGCCTTCTCGCCGACCAGCGCCCCCTCCTCGGTGCTCAGGTCGACCACCGCGTGCACCGACGACGGCGCGTCGTCGATCCGGATGCGACCTTCGCGCACGACGAGGCGATCGAACTGCGGGAGCACGACAGGCTTTCCCGCCTCCTCCTCGCCGGTGCCGAAGATCCAGTTCGCCTTGCCGTCCTCGCTACGCCACAGGTTTGCGCTGAGCTGCGCGACGCTCAGCGACGTGACCCGCAACGGCTCCTCCGAACCGCGCAGGGGACCGATCAGCGTCGCATACGGCAGCTTCAGCTCGACATCGTTCGTCTGCAAGAACTCGGTCGGCGCGCCGGGCGGCAGATCCGCCGGCGGGCCGATCGAGAACGATTCGGAGCTCAGCCGCAGGCCACCGAACAGGCTCAGCCTGAAGTCGTCACCAAACGAGACGTCGCGCCTGACCTGCTTCTCGATCAGCCTCTCGATCGGGCTGCGCAGGAACGGCCAGCCGATCCATTCGCAGACGCCGATCGCGACGACGAGCACACCAAGGATCGCACCGAGCACGGCGAGCAGGCTGCGGCCGAGCATCGCGTGCACGCGCGGCGGCGTTCGCTCGATGACTCGCGTTTGCATGCCCCTCCCCTCGTCGCACCGCGGCGCAGCGGCAGGAGCGCCTCGAGCAAGCAGCACGCCCGATCCGCACGGGCGAGCCGGCCAGGGCAGGAGGAGCCGCGCCACCCCCCAAACGACGCGGATCCTGCGGTCGGAATAAAACGGTCGCCCGTCCGATTCCTCTATACTCGCCGCACTCGATTCAGCACGCGTCGCGCCGCTTTCCCCCTTCACCCTCGACCCTTCACCTCCTCGAAATGCCCCGCACCGCCGGCTCCGACGGCGCCCGCACGCACGAAGCGATCCGCCAGGCGGCGATCGCGCTGATTGCCGAGCGAGGCTTCGAGGCGATGACGCTGCGCGAGTTGGCCGGTCGCGTCGGACTGCAGCCCGGCTCGCTGTACCGCTATTTCCCCAGCAAGAACCGGATGCTCGTCGAGCTAATGCTCGAGCACCTGCAGTTCCTGCTCGACGAATGGCAGCGCGTGCAGCCCGAAACGGCCGACCCACGCGAGCGCCTGTGCGCGTTCGTCGACTTCCACATCCGCTCGCACACATTGCGCCGGCAGGAAGTCTTCGTCGCCAACATGGAACTGCGCAGCCTCGCGCCGGCCGACCGTCGGCGCGTGGTTGCGCTGCGCCGCCGCTACGAGGATGGCCTGACCGGAATCCTGCGTGCCGGTGTCGAAGGCGGTGCCTTCCACGTCCGCGACCCGCGCATCGCCGCCTTCGCCGTGCTGGCGATGCTCACCGGTGTGGGCACGTGGTTCAATGACGCCGGGCGCATCGGCAAGCGCGACCTGATCGACCAGTACACGCAACTCGTCCTGCAATGCGTCGGATCGGCGCCGGCGAATGCCGACGCGCCTGCCCCCTCGCAACGGAGAAGCCATTGAACCGGATCGAGAGCAAGCTCAATCCGCGCGACGCGCAGTTCCAGGCCAACGCCGCCGCGATGCGCGCGCTGGTCGACGACCTCGACGCGAAGATCGCGCATGCCTCGCTGGGCGGCGGCGAAGCGGCGCGCGCCAAGCACGTCGCGCGCGGCAAGCTGCTGCCGCGCGAGCGCGTGCAGACGCTGCTCGACCCGGGCACGCCTTTCCTCGAATTCTCGCCGCTGGCCGCCTGGGACATGTACGACGGCGGGGCGCCGAGCGCGGGCGTCGTCACCGGCATCGGCCGCGTCTCGGGCGTCGAATGCGTCGTCGTGTGCAACGACGCGACGGTGAAAGGCGGCACGTACTTCCCGCTTACCGTGAAGAAGCACCTGCGCGCGCAGGAGATCGCGCGCGAGAACCGGCTGCCGTGCGTCTACCTCGTCGACTCGGGCGGCGCGAACCTGCCGAACCAGGACGACGTCTTCCCCGACCGCGAGCACTTCGGCCGCATCTTCTACAACCAGGCGAGGATGTCGGCGCTGGGCATCCCGCAGATCGCCGTCGTGATGGGCTCATGCACCGCGGGCGGCGCCTACGTCCCGGCGATGAGCGACGAGACGATCATCGTGCGCGAGCAGGGAACGATCTTCCTCGGCGGCCCGCCGCTGGTGAAAGCCGCCACCGGCGAAGTGGTGAGCGCCGAAGACCTTGGCGGCGGTGACGTGCACACGCGGCTGTCGGGCGTGGCCGACCACCTCGCGCACGACGACGCGCACGCGCTCGCGCTCGCGCGTCGCATCGTCGGCAACCTGAACCGGCGCAAGCCGCAGCCGCTCGACGTCGCCGAGCCGGTCGAGCCGCACTATCCGGCGCACGAGATGCACGGGATCATTCCAACCGACGTGCGCAAGCCCTACGACGTGCGCGAGGTGATCGCCCGCGTCGTCGATGGCTCGGTGTTCGACGAATTCAAGGCGCGCTACGGTACGACGCTCGTCACCGGCTTCGCGCGCATCCATGGCATGCCGGTGGGCTTCGTCGCGAACAACGGCATCCTGTTCTCCGAGTCGGCGAACAAGGGCGCGCACTTCATCGAGTTGTGCGCGCAGCGGCGCATCCCGCTCGTGTTCCTGCAGAACGTCACCGGCTTCATGGTCGGGCGCAAGTACGAGAACGAGGGCATCGCGCGCGCCGGCGCGAAGATGGTCACCGCGGTGGCGTGCGCGCAGGTGCCGAAGTTCACGATCATCATCGGCGGCTCCTTCGGCGCAGGCAACTACGGCATGTGCGGGCGCGCGTACTCGCCGCGCTTCCTGTGGATGTGGCCGAACGCGCGCATCAGCGTGATGGGCGGCGAACAGGCGGCGTCCGTGCTCGCCACCGTGCGTCGCGACGGCATCGAGGCGCGCGGCGGCAGCTGGAGCAAGGAAGACGAAGAGGCGTTCCGCGCACCGATCCGCGAGCAGTACGAGGTGCAGGGCCACCCCTACTACGCGACCGCACGCATCTGGGACGACGGCATCATCGACCCGGCCGACACGCGCACCGTGCTCGCGCTGGCGATGTCGGCGTCGCTGAATGCACCGATCCCCGAACCGCGCTTCGGCGTGTTCCGCATGTAAGAGAACCGACGATGAACTACGAGACGATCGAAACCGCGCTGAACCAGGGCGTTGCGTTGATCTGGCTGAACCGGCCGGACAAGCGCAACGCGATCGACGACCGGATGATCGGTGAACTGGCCGACGCCTTCGAATCGGCGATCGACGACGACGAGGTGCGCGCCATCCTGCTCGCCGGTCGCGGCGAAGCGTTCTGCGCCGGCGGCGACCTGCAGTGGATGAAGCGCGCGCGCGAGTTCACGCCGCAGGAAGCGCACGAAGACTCCGCCCGGCTCGCGCGGCTGCTGCGCACGATCCACGACAGTCCCAAGCCGGTCGTCGCCCGCGTGCACGGCGCGTGCTTCGCCGGCGGCATGGGGCTGGCGGCGGCGTGCGACATCGCGATCGCCGGCGTCGAGGCGCGCTTCTCGCTGTCGGAGGTCAAGCTCGGGCTGATTCCTTCGGTGATCAGCCCGTACGTGATTCGCGCGATCGGCGCGCACCGCGCGCATCGCTACTTCCTCACCGCCGAGGTCTTCGACGCGGCCGAGGCCTACCGCATCGGCCTGGTGCACGACATCGCGCAGGACCCCGAACTCGACGGCACGATCAACGTCGTGCTCGGGCAGCTCGCGATGGGTGGCCCCAAGGCGCTCGCCGAAGCCAAGCGGCTGATCGCCGACATCGACGGTCGCGCGATCGACGATGCGCTCGTCGCCGAAACGGCGTCACGCATCGCGCGCATCCGCGCGAGCGACGAGGCGCAGGAAGGCATCGCGGCGTTCTTCGAGCGACGCCGCGCGGCGTGGGTCCCGAAGGAGTCCTGAAACCCGCCTGCAACGACGAACGTCGCAGCGCCACCCCGAAGGACGCCCATGTTCGACAAGCTGCTGATCGCCAACCGCGGCGAGATCGCGTGCCGCATCGCCACCACCGCCCGGCGGCTGGGCGTTCGCACGGTAGCCGTGTACTCCGACGCCGACGCGTCGGCGCGGCACGTCACTTTCTGCGACGAAGCGTGGCGGCTCGGGCCGGCGCCGGCGCGCGAGTCGTACCTGAACGCCGAGCGCGTGCTCGAGATCGCGCGGCGCAGCGGCGCGCAGGCGATCCACCCCGGATACGGCTTCCTGTCGGAGAACGAAGCCTTCGCGCAGGCGGTCGCCGACGCGGGGCTGGTCTTCGTCGGTCCTCCGGCGTCGGCGATCGCAGCGATGGGCGACAAGGCCGCGGCCAAGCGGCTGATGGAGCAGGCGGGCGTTCCGCTCGTGCCCGGCTACCACGGCACCGAACAGTCCGATGCGAAGCTCGCCGCCGAGGCCGACCGCATCGGCTACCCGGTGCTGATCAAGGCGAGCGCGGGCGGCGGCGGCAAGGGAATGCGCGTTGTCGACAGCGCCGCGCAGTTCGAGGCGATGCTCGCCTCGTGCCGGCGCGAGGCGAAGAACGCCTTTGGCGACGACACCGTACTCGTCGAGCGCTACGTCACGCGCCCGCGCCACATCGAGATCCAGGTCTTTGCCGATACGCAGGGGCGGTGCATCCACCTGTTCGAGCGCGACTGCTCGGTGCAGCGACGCCACCAGAAGGTGATCGAGGAAGCGCCGGCACCCGGGATGACCGAAACGCGCCGAAGCGCGATGGGCGAAGCCGCGGTGGCGGCCGCGCGCGCGGTCGGCTACGTCGGCGCGGGGACCGTCGAGTTCATCGCCGATCCGTCGGGCGCGTTCTTCTTCATGGAGATGAACACGCGCCTGCAGGTCGAGCATCCGGTCACCGAGATGATCACCGGCTTCGACCTCGTCGAATGGCAACTGCGCGTCGCCTCCGGCGAGCCGCTGCCGGCCGAGCAATCGGAGTTGCGCATCGACGGCCACGCGATCGAGGCGCGCATCTACGCGGAGAACCCGGACAAGGGCTTCCTGCCGTCGATCGGAACGCTGCGCTATCTGCGCACGCCGCCGGCGGTGGAGTTCGCGCGCACCGAGATCGCCGCGGCCGGGGCGCCCACCGCTCCGGTGCGCATCGACAGCGGCGTGCGCGAGGGCGACACGATCAGCGCGCATTACGACCCGATGATCGCCAAGCTCATCGTGCACGGCGCCGACCGCGAAACGGCGCTCGCGCGCATGGCGCGCGCGCTGGCGAAGTTCGAAGTCGTCGGGCCGGCGTCGAACGTCGACTTCCTTGCTCGATTGATCGAGAACCCATCCTTCGCTTCGGGCGAGCTCGACACCGGTCTGATCGAGCGGGAGAAGGACACGCTGTTGCCAGCGCCGGCGAAACCTTCGTTGCGGCGGCGCACGCTGGCGGTGGCCGCCGTGCTCGCCGCCGAAATGGACGAAGCGCACTCGACGGATCACGACTGGCGCACCGACCCGTGGAACCTGCGCGACGGCTGGCGTCCGGGCCCGAAGCTCGTGCGTACGCTGCAACTCGAACACGCCGGCGAGCCGTGCCCGGTACAGGTCGAGTACGGCGCCGGCGAATGGCTGGTGCGCGACGGCGACGAGCGCGCGCGGCTCGCCGAACTGCGCTGGAGCACTTCGTCGCCGGACGCGCGCACGGTGCGCGGCGTCGTCGACGACCGCAGCTTCGTCGTCGACTCGGTGATCGACGGCGAGACGCTGCACGTGTTCAGCCCGCTCGGCCACACCGCGCTCGGCTACACGCCGACGCTCGCGCATGTCGGCGAGCGCGACGACGATTCGACGCTCGTCGCGCCGATGCCGGGGAAGGTGATCGCGCTGTTCGTCGAAGCCGGCACGTCGGTCGAACGGGGTCAGCCGCTGCTCGTCATCGAAGCGATGAAGATGGAGCACACGATCATCGCGCCGTCCACCGGACGCATCGCATCGATCCGCTTCGGCGTCGGCGACCAGGTCACAGAAGGCGTTCAACTCGTCGAGTTCGCCGCGCAGTGACCACGGCCCGCCGCACCGGGCGCGTGCCCGCGTGAGCCTGCGCGTCGTCGTCGCCGATCCCGGGGGCCAGCGCCGCCGCTGGATAGAGGCGCTCGCGGCGCTGCTGCCCGGCGTGCAGGTGTACGGCATCGACGAGGCAGACGATGTGCAAGACCCGGAGCGCGGCCCGCGCGCAAGCACGAGCGCGGCGAATGCAGGCACGACAGCGGCGCAGCGCAAATCTGCAGCGCACACCGTATGCGTCGGCGCGCATTACGCCGTCGGCTGGAATCCGGACGCGGCGTTCTTCGCCGCAAACCCGTCGCTGCGCGCGTTCTTCACGACCTCCGCCGGCGTCGATGCGCTGCTCACCAACGGCGCGCTGCCCGAGGCGCTGCCCGTCGTCCGCGTCGAGGACGGCGGAATGGCGCAGCAGATGGCCGACTACTGCCTGCACGAGGCGATCCGGTTGCAGCGTCGCTTCGGTGATTACGAAGCGCAGCAGCGCGATCGGATCTGGCGCACGCTCGAGGCCGAGCCGAAGTCGGCGTGGCCGGTCGGTGTCTTCGGCCTCGGCGCCATTGGTTCGCATATCACGCGCACGTTCGCCGCGGCCGGCTTTCCGGTGCACGGCTACTCGCGTTCGCCCAAGCACATCGACGGCATCGATTGCCTCGACGACCGACAAGGCCTGCGCACTTTCCTCGGGCGCACGCGCCTGCTCGTTCTCGTCGCTCCGCTGACGAAGGACACCGCACGCCTTTTCGACGCCGAGCGCCTGTCGTGGCTTGCCCCCGGAGCGTGGCTCGTCAACATCGCACGCGGCGGCCTCGTGGACGAGACGGCCCTGCTCGCCGCACTCGACTCCGGCCGGCTCGCCGGCGCCACACTCGACGTCGTCGCCACCGAGCCGCCGCCCCCGGCGCACCCGTTCTGGCAACATCGGGGAGTGCGCCTGACGCCGCACGTCTCGGGCATCACGCAGATCGACGAATCGGCCCGGCAGATCGCTGCGAAAATCGCCGCGCTCGAGCGTGGCGAGAGCGTGAGCGGGCTCGTCGACCGCGCGCGCGGATATTGAGTGCGGCGTAACTGGAGATCCATGATGAAGCTGCCGCAACGCGCCTACGTCACCGAAGTCGGTCCGCGCGACGGACTGCAGAACGAAGCGCAACCGGTGCCCACCGCGACGAAGATCGAGTTGTGCGAGCGACTGCTCGCCGCCGGCGTGCGCCAGCTCGAAGCGACCTCCTTCGTCTCGCCGAAATGGGTTCCGCAAATGGCCGACGCCGCGGAGGTGATGGCCGCCGTCGGCCGGCGCCCGAAGGTGCGCATCTCGGTGCTCACGCCGAACCGCAAGGGCTTCGACGCCGCGCTCGCGTCGGGCGCCGACGAGGTGGTGATCTTCGGCGCAGCGAGCGAGGCCTTCTCGATGCGCAACATCAACTGCTCGATCGCCGAGAGCATCGAGCGTTTTGCGCCGGTGGCCGCCGCTGCGCGCGAGAACGGCATCCGACTGCGCGCCGCGGTGTCGGTCGCCTTCGGATGCCCCTACCAGGGAGAGGTGCCGATTGCCGACGTCGTCGACGTCGCGAAGCGCATGCGCGACCTGGGCTGCGACGAGATCGGCATCGCCGACACGATCGGCGTCGGCACTGCAACGCATGTGCAGCGCGTGTTCGAGGCAGTACTGCGCGAGATCGCACTCGACCAGGTCTCCGCGCATTTCCACGACACCTACGGGCAGGCGGTGGCCAACGTGCTCGCGAGCCTGCAGTGCGGCATCTACCGTTTCGACTCGTCGATCGCCGGCCTGGGCGGATGCCCGTATGCGAAGGGCGCAACCGGCAACGTCGCCACCGAAGACGTCGTTTACCTGCTGCACGGGCTCGGCATCGAAACCGGGCTCGATCTCGATGCGCTCGTCGACACCGGCCAATGGATCTCGATGCAGCTCGGTCGCGCGAGCGCTTCGCGCGCCGGCAACGCGATCGCCGCGCGCAAGCGCGCGAAGGTCGAGGCCGAGGCGTGAACGGGGCGTTGCGCGTTGCCAGCGCATCGGCGGCCGGCCGCACCGAGCCGAGCGGCGGGGCCGTGCCGTCGCCGTGCATCTCCGTGTGCCGCATCGATCCGGCGAACGGACTGTGCGAGGGATGCCTGCGTACGCTCGACGAGATCGCGCGCTGGGGCGCGATGAACGACGAGGCGCGCCGATCGGTGTGGAAGGCGATCGACGCACGACGCGAGCAGCGCGTGGCTCATGCGAATGCGCCCGCGCCCGCGAGGGTTCGGCGATGAAGTCGCTGCCGGCGTCGCTGCGCTTCATTCAGCGCGACTGGCTGTCGTCGAACCAGATCGTCGGCATCGAAGGCGACGAGGCAACCGTCGTCGACTCCGGCTACGCGAAGCACGCCGGGCAAACCGTCGCTCTGGTGAAGCAGGTGCTCGACGCCGACGGCGTGCACCTGGTGCGCGTCGTCAACACACACCTGCATTCGGATCACTGCGGCGGCAACCGCGCGCTCGCCGACGCCTTCGGCTGCTCGATCACGATTCCGCACGCGAGCGCCGACGAAGTCGCCGCGTGGGACGAGTCGATCCTGAGCTTCGCCGCCACCGGACAGCACTGCCCGCGCTTCGCGCACGACGCCACGCTTCGCCCCGGCGACACGCTGCGCCTGGGCGGCCTCGACTGGGACGTGCACGCCGCGCCCGGCCACGACCCGAAGAGCCTGATCTTCCACTGCGAGCGCGAAGGACTGCTGATCTCGGCCGACGCGCTGTGGGAGAACGGCTTCGGCATCCTCTTTCCCGAGATCGAGGGCGAGTCGGGCTTCGCCGAGCAACAGGCCGTGCTCGACCTGATCGGGCGCCTGCGCGCCGAGCGCGTGCTCCCCGGCCACGGACCCATGTTCGGCGACGTCGACGCGGCGCTCGCGCGCGCGCGCGCGAAGCTCGACGCGATGCGCAGCGATCCGCGCCGCCACGCCCGGCACGCGCTGAAGGTGCTCGTGAAGTTCCTGCTGCTCGACCTCGAGCGCATCGACGAACGCGCGCTGCACGAGCGAGCGCAGGATGCCGTCGTCATGCGCAGCGCCGCCGCGCAGATCGGCATGGATTACGAGCAGGCACTGAAGTGGGCGGCCGACTCGCTCGTCGAGCAGGGGTTGCTGCGCCGGGAGGCGGGCGAGCTGGTCGACGTGTGATCTTCGCGCCCTTACCCCCGTTCGCGCACGCTCACGAAATCCCAGCGCATTCGCCCGCGCCCCTCCTCGACGCGCTCCAGCGGCTTCGCCGCGACCATCCCGCCGTCGAGCGCGCGTCGCGCGAGTTCGATGTACAACGCCGTGCCGCGCCGCTTCCAGGCGATGTCGTCGTCGCTCAGCGTGCGTCGCACGCGCGCCGGGACGCCTGCAACGAGCACGCGAGGTGGCACCACGTCGGCGACCTTCACGAAGGCCTTCGCGGCGACGATCGCCTGTTCACCGACGACCGCCGTGTCCATGATCACGGCGTGGATGCCGACCAGCGCGTCGCGCCCGATGCGCGCGCAATGGATGACGGCGCCGTGCCCGATGTGGCACTCCTCCTCCATCACGCAGTCGAAGTCGGGCGCCGAGTGCACGACGCAGTTGTCCTGCAGGTTTGCATTCGGCTGCATCACGATCCGGCCGAAATCGCCGCGCAGCACGGCGCCGGGTCCCACATAGCAGCCGGCACCCACGATGACGTCGCCGATCAGCACGGCGCTCGGGTGCACGTAGGCGCGCGGGTCGATCACCGGGACGACGCCTTCGAAGGCGTAAACGGTCGTTTGCATGGACGGAAGGCGGTGGGGGCGAGCGGCTTCGATGCTAACACCCACCTCCGCGCTCGCCCGTGTCGCGGGGCCGCGGACGACGCCGCGAGCAGTCGCGCAGCGCCCGCGCGTCGCCAGCAGGACACGCTTCGGCCCGGCCGCGGGCGCTCCTCCGACCGTCAGCCCCGCCCGTCGGAATCGGAACCTCGTCGCCGCTGTCCGCGCGGCGATACTGACCTCGATGGCGCCGGACTTCGACCCCAGGACGATCTTCCTCGTCGCCGCGTGCACGGCGGCGCTCGGCTGCGCGACCTTCGTCGCCTTGCTGCCGATGCACCCGCGCGCCCGCGACGCGCTGCGCCGATTCGCGGCGGCGATGGGAGTGATGAGCGTCGCGCTGCTGCTGTATGCAGTGCGCGATGCGCTCGCCTTGCCGCTCGCGCACGTCGCGCCGAACCTGCTCGCCTGCGCCGGCATCGCATTGTGCGTTGACGCCACGCTGCGCACTTTCGATCGGCGCCAGTCGACCTGGTCGCTCGCGCTGCAAGGGGTCGCGCTCGGCGCGATCTGGCTCGCCCTCGCCGACGACGGCAATGGCCTGCCGCGGGTGCTCGCCTTTTCCGGCATTCACGCCGCCTACGGATTCGCCGCCGTCGCCGTGCTGCAATCGTCGCCCGCATGGGGCCGGCAGCGCTACGTGCGCACGCTCGCCGTCACCTTCGGCGTGTATGGCATTGCGCACCTGGCGCGCGGAACGCTCGGGCTGATGGGCGGCTCGCCGGCCAGCGGCGCCACCGCCCCCGGCTTGGCGCAGGTCCTCTTCATCCTGCTCTTCGCGCTGATGCCGATCGTGCTCGCCCTCGTCGTCCAGACGATCCTGCACGCGCGAATCACCGGCGAGTTGCGCGTGCGCGCAACCACCGACGAGTTGACCGGACTGCACACGCGGCGCCACTTCTTCGAGCTGGCCCGGCGCCGCCTTTCGCGGCCGCCCGCCGGACGCGGCGTGCATCACCTGTTGATGATCGACCTCGATCACTTCAAGTCGGTGAACGACCGTTTCGGCCACGGCGTCGGCGATCGCGCGCTGTGTCACGCGGCGCGCGTGCTGCGCGCGTCGGTGCGCAACTGCGGCCTGCTTTCGCGCTACGGCGGGGAGGAGTTCTGCGCGCTGATCTCGACGCGCGACCAGGACGAGGCACGGCGCGCGATCGATGCGCTGCGCGAGTCACTGCAGAACACGCCGCTGCGAGTCGGACAGGCGGTCATTCCGCTCACCGCCAGCGTGGGCGCGGTGCCGATCGTCGATGCCGAATCCCTCGAGCGCGTGCTCGTGCACGCCGACCACTGCGTGTACCGCGCGAAGTCCGAGGGTCGCAACCGCGTGGTGCGCTACGGGGAAACGCTCGCCGAACCGGTGGTCTGAACGGGGAAGCGACGAGCCGCCGGCATCGATCGCCGGCGCCCGACCTCGTCAAGCGCCGCGCTGGCCGCGATCCTTCGCATTCTGCGACTCGATGCGTGCGCGCGCCTCGCGCCACTGCTCGTCGCTCCAGTCGCGCAGCGGATAGAAGTTGCCCCCGGTGGCGAGCGAATGCCCACCGTCCATGAACAGCGTCTGCCCGCTCAACCAGTCGCAGCCGTCGGCCATCAGGAAGGTCGCGAGGTTCTGCAGCTCGCTCATCTCGCCGACGCGATGCTGCGGGTTCGTCTCCTTCGACCGTTCGCCCGGCGCCTCGCCAGGATTGAGCCGCTTGCTCATTCCCTCGGTGGGGATCTCCCCCGGTCCGATCGCGTTGAGCCGGATGCCGTATTTCGCCCACTCGACGGCGAGCGACTTCGTCATGACCGCCACGCCTGCCTTGCTCATCGCCGACGGCACGGTGAACGGACCGCCGTTCTCCACCCAGGTGACGATGATCGAGATCACCGACTTCATCGGCTGCGGGCTCGACCAGCCGCCTTCGGCGCGCGCCTGGTCGATCCAGCGCCGGCCCACCGCATTCGTCACGTAGAACGAGCCGTGGAAGACGATGTTCGCGATCGCGTCGAAGGCGCGCGGCGAAAGCATCTCGGTCGGGCTGATGAAGTTGCCCGCGGCGTTGTTGACGAGCCCGGTGAGCGGGCCGCCCGCGAAGATCGCATCGACCATGGCATCGACCGCCTGCGCGTCGCGGATGTCGACGCCGTAGGTTTCGACGCGCCCGCCGTGCGCCTTCGTCATCTCTTCGGCGGCCGCATCGAGCACGCCCTTGCGGCGTCCGCAGATCGCCAGGTCGGCGCCGAGCGCGAGATAGCGCTCGCCCATCGCGCGGCCCAGGCCCGTGCCGCCGCCGGTGATCAGGATGCGCTTTCCGCGCAGCAGGTCCGAACGAAACATCGTGTCGCTCCTTGCTCGTGGGGCGGACCTGCCGCCCCTGTTCGTCAGTCGTCCGATCGCTCGTCGAGCTCGCGCTGCATCTGCTCGGCCAGCGACTGCGCCTCGGCGCCCTCCGGAATCGGCCGACCGGAATCGCGCCACGCGACCGCGTCCTTGTAGCCGTGCAACTGCGCCCGACGCCGGAACCACATCCCTTCGGGATTGTGCCGCGTGATGCCGTCGAACAGCGTCGCGAACATCTGCGTCTGCTCCAAGCCCATCGACGCAAGCACCTGGTTGACGACGAGCTTCTGCATCATCAGCTGGCCGCGCGGCACGCCGGCGATACGCTCGGCAAGCGAGCGCACGCTATCGGCCAGAGAGTGAGCCGGCACGGCGTCTGCCGCAAGCCCCCACGCCTTCGCGGTGGCGCCGTCGATCGTGTCACCAGTGAAGAGCAGCTGCTTGGCGCGCATCGGCCCCAGCCGGTAGGTCCACATCGCCGTCGTCGGGCAGCCCCAGACGCGCGTGGGCATGTAGCCGATGCGCGCGTCATCGGCCATCACGAGCAGGTCGCAGCACAGCGCGATGTCGCTGCCGCCGGCCACCGCGTGCCCGTGCACCTGCGCGATCGTCGGCTTGTGGCTGTGCCACAGGCTCATGAAGTCTTCGGTGAAGCGCTTCATCGTCCGATAGTCGAGCATCGGATCCCACGGCGTGCGCTCCTGCTGGCACGGGTGGTCGACGCGGTTTTCGCCGAAGGCCTGCAGGTCGTAGCCGGCGCAGAACGCGCGTCCGGCGCCGGACAGCACGATGACGTGCACGTCGTCGTCGTCGTTCGCCAGCTCGACGGCGCGTCGGATCTCGCCCGGCATCTGCTCGTCGATCGCGTTGAGCCGATCGGGCCGGTCGAGCACGATGTGCGCGATGCGCGGGTTGGAAGGATCGCGTGCGTACTTCAACGCCTGGAAGCGGGCCATCGTATCCTCCGGGGTGGGCGCCAGTGTAGCGCCGGGGACGACGCGGAGATCACCCAAGAAAGCTCTTCGAGTTTCGTGCAAAGGAGGCTGACCGACATGTCCACGAACACCGTCCGACTCCATCGCGTGATGCGCACCCCCGCGGAACGCCTGTATCGCGCCTTTCTCGATCCCGAGGCGATGGTCAAGTGGCTACCGCCGAACGGCTTCACGGGCAAGGTCCATCACCTCGACGCGAAGGTAGGCGGGAGCTACCGGATGTCGTTCACCAACTTCGGCACCGGCCATGGCCATTCCTTCGGCGGGGAGTACCTCGAGCTGGTGCCCGGGCAACGCATCCGCCACACGGATCGATTCGACGACCCGAATCTGCCGGGAGAGATGTGCACGACGATCTCGCTGGCGGCGGTGTCGTGCGGAACCGAGTTGAGCATCGTGCAGGAGGGGATCCCCGAAGCCATCCCCACCGAGGCCTGCTATCTCGGCTGGCAGGAATCGCTGATGCTGCTCGCGAAGCTCGTCGAGGCCGACATCCCCGACCAGTAGGCCGGTTGCGCGTCAGTCGTACTTGCGCGCGTCCTCGATCACCTTGCCGTCGTTCGGCAAGGCGCCGCCCGCGAGCAACTCGACCTCGCCGCGCAACTTCGTGATGTCGCGCAGCGCCCCCGCCAATTGCTTGGCGAGCGCGTCGCGCGCGTCCGCCGCCTGCGGCAACTCGCCGTCGAGCTCGCACTTCAGCGTCATCCGGTCGTCGGCGCGCTCGCCTTCGACCACCAGGCGCGCGCGTCGCACCTGCGGAAAGCGCTTCGCGAGCTCGGCGACCTGCTCGGGGTGCACGAACATGCCGCGCACCTTCGTCGTCTGGTCGGCGCGCCCGAGCCAGCCGCGAATGCGCACGTTGGTGCGCCCGCACGGCGAGATGCCCGGCAGCACCGCGGAGAGGTCACCGGTGCCAAAGCGGATCAGTGGATAGACGGGATTGAAGCTGGTGACGACGACCTCGCCGACCTCGCCGTCGGAAACCGGCTCGCCGGTGCCCGGCCGCACGATCTCGAGGACGAGTTCCTCGTCGAGGATCATGCCCTCCATCGCCGTCGATTCATAGGCGATCAGGCCGACGTCGGCGGTGCCGTACCACTGCAGCACGGTGTCGATGCCCTGCTCGCGGAGCCAGTTGCGCAGGCTCGGCGGCAGCGCCTCGGCGGCGAGCAACGCGCGCTTGAGGTTCGAGATGTCGAGCGACGCCTCGCGCGCCTTCTCGACGATCATGCGCAGGAACGACGGCGTTCCGGTGTAAGCGTCGGGCGCCAGCGCGCGAATGATCTCGATCTGCTGCTCGATCTGTCCGACGCCTGCCGGGATCACTGCGCAACCGATCTTGCGCGCTGCGCCGTCGATCATCCAGGCGCCGGGCGTCAGGTGATAGCCGAAGCAGTTCTGCACGACGTGCCCGGCGCGGATGCCGGCCGCGTACAGCGCGCGTGCGGCGCGCCAGGGATCTTCTGCCGTGCCTTCGGCATCGAAGATCGGCCCGGGCGACAGGAACAGGCGCGAAAGCCTTCCCGGCGCGACGGTGACGAAGCCGCCGAAGGGCGGGGCGTCCTCCTGCAATGCCTTAATGTCGCCCTTGCGCAACACGGGAAGCTGCGCCAGCGCCTTGCGCGAGGCGATCTCGCGCGGATCGACGCCGGCCAGCCGCTTCGCCCAGCCCGGCGCGTTCTTCTGCGCGTGCTCGACGAGCGACGGCAGGCGCGCCATCAGCGCGCCCTCGCGCGCCTCCGCAGGGCGCGTTTCGAGGGAGTCGAAATGCTCTGTCATCACTTTTAGGCTCGCGCCCGCGCTCGGATCACGCTCGCGCTCGCGCTCGAATCACGCTCGCGCTCACAGCCAGCGCTTGCGGCGCTTGTACGACTTCAGGTTCTTGAACGAGCGGCGCTCGTCGCCCCCGCCGCCCAGGTAGAACTCCTTGACGTCCTCGTTGTTGACGAGTTCGTCGCGCGTGCCGTCGAGGACGATCTTGCCCGACTCCATGATGTAGCCGAAGCTCGCCGCCTGCAGCGCCATGCGCGCGTTCTGCTCGACCAGCAGCATCGTGATCTTCAGCTCGCGGTTGAGCTCGCGGATGATCGAAAAGACTTCCTTCACGAGCAGCGGCGACAGCCCCATCGACGGCTCGTCGAGCAGGATCATCTTCGGGCGCGCCATCAGCGCGCGGCTGATCGCGAGCATCTGCTGCTCGCCGCCCGACAGGTAGCCGGCGAGCCCGGTGCGCTCGCGCAAGCGCGGGAAGTAGTCGAACACCATGTCGATGTCGCGCTTCACGCCGGAGTCGCGTCGCGTATACGCGCCCAGGCGCAGGTTCTCGATCACCGTCATGTCCTCGACGATGCGCCGGCCTTCCATCACCTGGAAGATGCCGCGACGCACGATCTCCTCGGGCGCGAGGTTGGCGATCTCCTCGCCCATGAACGTGACGTTGCCGCGCGTGACCTCGCCGTCCTCTGTCTGCAGCAGCCCCGAGATCGCCTTCAGCGTGGTCGACTTGCCGGCGCCGTTCGGCCCGAGCAGCGCGACGATCTCGCCCTCCGGCACCTCGAGGCTGACGCCGCGCAGCACGAGGATCACCTCGTCGTAGACGACCTCGATGTTGTTGACGGTGAGCAGCGGCGGCTTCGACGCCACCGCCACTTCCGCTTCCTTCTCCAGCGCTTCGATCATGCCGTCGATCCGTCGGGCCGCGGCAGCCCCTCCCCCGCAGGAGGAAGGGGCTGCGACGCGCTTACCAGCCGAGCCACTCCGGCTTGCGCTCGATCTCGGCTTCGCCGATCTTCGAGATCGACTGCTCGCCGCCCTTCGAGTTCGCCTGGTAGATGAACACCTTCTCCGTGGCGCGATGGTCGGTCGGCGTCCACGTCGAAGGAATGCACACACCCTTCAACTCGGCGGGGACGTGATCCTTCATCTGCTCCATCGCCTTCTTGATGTTCGGGCCGGTGACGCCGCCCGCCTTGTCGGCCGCGTTCATCGCGTCGCGCATGTAGAACACCGAGCAGATGCCGCGCATGTAGTGCACCGGACGATACAGGTTGCCGGAGGCGTCGGACACCTTCGAGATCTCGCGCACCGTCTTCATGCCCGGCGCATCGGACTTCCAGTCGGCCCCGCCGACGACGAACACCGTGCCGTTGGCCGCGTCACCCGCCGCCTTCAGCGCGTTCTCGTCCATCGCCCAGACGTTGCCCATGAACTGGACGTCCACGCCGACCGTCTCGCAGGACTTCAGCAGCGAGATCGTCGAGCCGCCGGTGTTGGCGAGGAACGCGTAGTTGGCGCCGGACTCCTTCAGGCTCAGGCACTGCGCCTTGAAGTCGCCGGGCTTCAGCGAGTACTGAATGGGCGGCACGGTCGTGAAGCCCATCTCCTTCGCGTATTCACCGCAGGCCGCCTTCGGCGCGTTCGGGTACGGGTGGTTGTCCCCCATGTGCACGAATTTCGGCGACGCGATGTTCTTCTTCTTCGCGTCGGCCGCGGCCCATTGCACGAGCGCGCGACAGCCGTCGGTGTACGACGGACCGTAAAAGAAGTTGTACGGCGCGGCTTTCGAGCCGTGCGTTCCCTTGCCAGCGGGGTCGGTGAGGTGGCCCGAGTACGACGCCGAGAAGTACGGGATCTCGTCCTTCGCGACGAAGGTCACGAGCGCCTCGGTGTCGCCCGTGCCCCAGCCCTGGATCGCGGCCACCTTGTGCTCGCCCGTCCACTTCTTGTAGGTGGCGATCGCGCGCGGGATCTCGTAGCTGTAGTCGACCGTCTCGAAGTCGATCTTCTTGCCGTTGATGCCACCGTGGCTGTTGACGTAGGCCAGCGCATCGGCCACGCCCTGGCCGTAGGGGCGGCCCACGTCGGAGGTGGCTCCGGTGTAGTCGGCGATGTGCCCGACGAAGATGCCCTGCGCAGCGACCGGGCCGGCGCCGAGCAGGACGGCTGCCGCGGCTGCGGCGGTGAAAACGGTTCCCTTCATTGCGATGCTCCTCTCCAGGTGACGATGTTGTGCGAACTAGTACGAGAACGGATACAACTTCCAGTACGCCTTGATCAGTTGCCAGCGGTGCGCCAGCCCCTCGGGCTCGAAGATCAGGAACAGCACGATCACCAAGCCGATCGCGCCTTCCTTCAGGAACGCGATTCCCTCGTTCAACGACGGAAAGAAGCCGCCGAGGCCCGAGGCCATCCAGCCGATGGTCTCGGGCAACAGCACCATGAACGCGGTGCCGAGCAGCGTACCCATCACGCTGCCCAGGCCGCCAATGATGATCATGCCGAGGAACTGGATCGACAGCAGGATGGTAAACGCCTCGGACGACACGTAGCCCAGGTAGTGGCCGAACAGCGCCCCGCCGATGCCGGCATAGAACGACGAGATCCCGAAGGACAATACCCGGTACCAGGTGAGGCGCACGCCCATCACCTCGGCCGACAGGTAATGGTCGCGCACGGCGACGAAGGCGCGCCCGTCGCGCGTGCGCAGCAGGTTCGTGCCGAGCAGGTACATCAGCACGACGTAGGCGAGCACGACGTAGAAGTAGCTGCGGTCGCCGTCGATCGACCAGCCAAAGATGCCGAAGGGCTGCGCGAGCGTGCCCGCCGAGCCCCCGGTGAACCAGTTCGCGCGCGCGAAAAAGTCTTCGAGGATGAACTGCGCGGCAAAGGTGGCGATCGCCAGGTACAGGCCCTTGATGCGCGCGGCCGGGATGCCGAACAGCAGCCCCACCACGGTGGTCATGATGCCGGCGAGCGGAATCGACCAGAACACCGGGATGCCGAAGCTGTTGCTCAGCCACGCCGACGAGAAGGCGCCGAAGCCGAAGAACGCCGCATGCCCCAGCGAGATCTGCCCGGTGAAGCCGACGAGGATGTTCAGACCGAGCGCCGCGATCCCGTAGTAGCCGATCTGGATCAGCAGGTTCAACTGGTACTTGCTGAGCCAACCGGCCAGCGGCGCCAGCGCGAGCAGCGCCACCGCGGCGATGACGAGCCAGCGCGAGACCGGTGTCGGGAAGATCGTGGTGTCCCTGCGATAGCTCGTCTTGAACTGCCCGCAGGGAATCAGGGCGGAAGGAGTGCTGGCCATTCGGTGTCCTGCTTCAGACCCGCTCGATCTGCTTGGTGCCGAACAGCCCGTAGGGCTTGATCATCAGGATGATGATCAGCGCGTAGAACGGCGCGATCGTGTAGAGGTTGCCCCAGTTCAGGTACTGGCTGTCGACGAATTCGGCGACGTTCTCGAGCACGCCGATGATCAGCCCGCCAAGGATCGCGCCGATGATCGAGTCGAGGCCGCCGAGGATCACCACCGGGAACACCTTGATGCCGAAGAACGACAGTGCCGACGAAACGCCGTTCACCATGCCGACGACCACGCCGGCGAGCGCCGACACCATCGCCGAAATCGCCCACGCCATCGCGAACACCGACTTCACCGAAATGCCCAGGCTCTGCGCGACCTGCTGGTTGAAGGCGGTGGCGCGCATCGCCAGGCCCAGGCGCGAGAACTTGAAGAACCACGCGAAGCCCGCCATGATCACCAGCGAGATGACCATCGACATCACGTACGGGGTCTGCACGTTCAGCCCGAGGATGCTGACCGACTTCGTCCCGAACACCTCCGGGTAGGGCTTGGCCCAGACGCCGAAGATCCACTTCATCATCGCCTGGAAGAAGATCGACAAGCCGATGGTGACCATGATCACCGAGATGATCGGCTCGCCGATCATCGGGCGCAGCACGATCACCTGCAGCAATATGCCGAACACCATCATGAAGGCGAGCGTGATCGGAAAGCCGATCCAGAACGGCAGCTGCCAGTAGGTGAGCATCCACCAGCAGACCCAGGCGCCGATCAGCAGGAACTCGCCCTGCGCGAAGTTGACGATCTGCGTCGACTTGTAGATCAGCACGAAGCACATCGCCACCACGCCGTAGAGCGTGCCGATGATGATCCCGTTGACGAGCAGCTGGACGAGAAGCGTGAAGTTCATGCTGCGGGTCAGGCGGTGACCGCCTCCTCCTCGTCCGTGCGGCGCATCGGCGGCCGATAGTCTTTCAGCGTCTGGACGACGAGGTCGGTGCGGATGCGCGCCTTCGTGCCGTCCTGGAAGGTGATCATCGTGTCGACGTGCACCTTCGGCTCGCCCGTGTAGATGGCATCGATGATGTCGGCGTACTTCTCGTTGATGACGCCGCGGCGCACCTTGCGCGTGCGCGTGAGCTCGCCGTCGTCGGCGTCGAGTTCCTTGTACAGCAACACGAACTTTCCGATTCTCTGCGGCTCGGGCAGCGTGGCGTTGACCTTCTCGACCTCGTCGCGCAGCAGCGCGTACACCTGCGGCTGTGCGGAAAGATTCGTGTAGTTGGTGAACGCGATGCCGCGCTGCTCGGCCCACTTCGAGACGATCGAGTAGCGGATGCAGATGATCGTCGACAGGAACGGCTTGTCGTGGCCGAGGATCACCGCCTCGGCGATGAACGGCGAGAACTTCAGCTTGTTCTCGATGAACATCGGCGAGAAGCGCGTGCCGGTGGACGTGACGGCGAGGTCCTTGATGCGATCGATGACGACCAGGTGGCCGTTCTCCTTCTTGATGTAGCCGGCGTCGCCCGTGTGCATCCAGCCGTCGCGCAGGTCGGCGTGCGTGGCTTCCTCGTTCTTGTAGAAGCCGAGGAACAGGCCTTCGCTCTTCGCGACGATCTCGCCCACGCCGTTGGCGTCGGGGTTGTCGATGCGCACCTCGGAGGTATCGAAGGGCACGCCCACGGTGTCGAAGTCGACGTCGTCGGCCCGGTGGATCGTGTAGGCGCCCGCCAGCTCGGTCTGCCCGTAGATCTGGCGCAGCGGAACGCCCATCGCCTGGAAGAAGCGAAAGGTTTCGGGCCCGAGCGCCGCGCCGCCGGTGGCCGCCGACTTCAGGTAAGTGAAGCCGAGCCGGTCGCGCAGCGCGCGGAACAGGATCCAGTCGGCCAGCCGCGAGCGGCGCCGCTTCTCCAGCCCCGCCAGCCCCAGCTTCATGCCGAGCGCGAACATCTTCTGCTTGAACTTCGTCGCGTCCATGATGCGCGCGCGCACGTCGGCGGCGATCTGCTCCCAGACGCGCGGCGCGAGCAACACGAAGGTGGGACCGATCTCGCGCAGGTCGGCCATCTGCGTCTCGGGTTCCTCGACGAAGTTGACGGTGATGCGCGAGATCAGCGCCTGCCCCACCGCGTAGATCTGCTCCATGATCCACGGCAGCGGCAGCATCGACACGTAGTTGTCGGTGGGCAGCTTGGGATCGGCGCGCAGGTACGACAGGCAGTGCGCGAGGAACGGACCCGACTGCAGCATCGCGATCTTCGGGTTCGACACCGTGCCCGAAGTGGTGCAGAGCACGGCCACGTCGCTGCCCTTGCCGAGCGCGACCTCGTTCTCGAAGCGCTTCGGATCGTCGGCGTGCACGCGCGCGGCGGCGGCCTTCAGGTCGTCCCAGCTCATCAGCCGCGCGTCGTCGTACTTGCGCATGCCGCGCGGATCGAAATAGACGATGCGCTCGATGCATGGCAGCCGCCCGGCGATCTCGAGCAGCTTGTCGACCTGTTCCTCGTCCTCGGCGAGCACGACGCGCACCTGCGCGTAATCGATGAGGTAGGCGACCTCCTCGTTCAGCGCATCGGAATAGATGCCCAGCGACATGCAGCCGAGCGCGTGCGCGGCCAACTCGCCCCACACCATCTCCGGCCGGTTCTTGCCGATGATCGAGACGATTTCGCCGCGGCGCACGCCCAGCGAGAGCAGTCCGAGCGTGATCTCGCGGACGCGGTCGCGGTAGTCGGCCCAGGTGAACTCGTTCCAGATGCCGAATTCCTTCTCGCGCATCGCCACCTCGCCGGGCCAGTGCTCGGCGTTGTGCAGCAGCAGTTTCGGGAAAGTGTCGTGCCGGGCGACGTCGGCGTATTCCGTGGCCATCGCTTCAGGCCTGCGCTTGCTCGGCGGGGTGCTCGTCGTCCACCCCGAGGTAGGCCGTCTTCACCTGCTCGTTGTTCATGATCTCGTGCGGCAGGCCGGAGGCGATCACGCGGCCGAAGTCGAGCACCATCACGCGCTGCGAGATGTCCATCACCACGCCCATGTCGTGCTCGATCATGATGACCGTCATTCCCCATTCCTCGTTGAGGTCGACGATGTAGCGCGCCATGTCCTCCTTCTCTTCGAGGTTCATGCCGGCCATCGGCTCGTCGAGCAGGATGAGGTCGGGATGCACGGCCACCGCGCGCGCGAGTTCCACGCGCTTGCGCAGCCCGTACGACAACGTGCCGGCCACCGCCTTGCGGATGTGGCTGATCTCGAGGAAGTCGATGATGTCTTCGACCTGGCGGCGATGCGCCAGCTCCTCCTTCTGGGCGCCGCCGAACCAGTACAGCGAGCCGCCGAGGAAGCTGTTCTTCATCAGGTGGTGGCGCCCGACCATGATGTTGTCGAGCACCGTCATGTGGCTGAACAGCGCCAGGTTCTGGAAGGTGCGCCCGAGCCCGAGCGCGGCGCGCTGGCTCGGCGTGAGCCGCGTGATGTCGCGGCCCTTGAAATGCACGGACCCGGCCGTGGGCGAGTAGCGCCCCGAGATGCAGTTCAGCATCGACGTCTTGCCGGCGCCGTTCGGACCGATGATCGAGAAGAGCTCGCCCGCGCGCACCTCGAAGTTCACGTCCATCAACGCCTTCACGCCGCCGAATTGCAGCGAGACGTCGCGCACCCCGAGAATCGGCGCCGGATCAATGGCCAACCTGCAGTCCCCCTCTCCCGTGTCCGCGAAGACCCCTAATCCGCGAAGTCTATGGTACGCGCATCGGTATAGTTGTCGCCTGACCGACAAAGTCAGGGATTACCGGGAGCCGTGTCCGCATTCGAGGAGCTCGTCGCACTGTCGTCGTGGCTGCGCGAGCTTGACGCAGCGCAACAAGAACGCGTTCGTCGCGACCTCTTCGAGCGCGACCTGCGAGCAGGCTCCTTCGTCTGCCGCAAGGGCGATGCGGTCGAGCACTGGATCGGCGTCGTGCGCGGCATCGTCAAGATCAGCAACGTTTCGTCTTCCGGCAAGTCGGTCACGCTCACCGGCATCGCCGCCGGCGGCTGGTTCGGCGAAGGATCTCTGCTGAAGGACGAGCCGCGCAAGTACGACGTCGTCGCGCTGCGCGACAGCCGCATCGCCTACCTGCCGCGCGCCACCTTCCACTGGCTGCTCGACACGAGCATCTCGTTCAACCGCTACCTGCTCGAATTGCTCAACGAGCGGCTCGGGCAGTTCATCGGCACGGTGGAGATCGATCGGCTGCTGCCGCCCGACGCGCGCGTGGCGCGGTGCCTGGCGCACCTGTTCAACCCGCTGCTCTACCCCAGCGTCGGCACGCGACTGGAGATCTCGCAGGGCGAGATCGGCTTCCTCACCGGCCTGTCGCGGCAGACGGTGAACCGCGCCCTGCAACGCCTGGAGCGCGACGGCTTCGTGAAGCTGGAATACGGGGCGCTGACGGTGGTGTCGTTGCAGGGGTTGCGGCACTTCGACGGGTGAGAGGCGCGGGGGCGCGGGTGGCGCCGCGAAACGCGGCGTTTTTCGTTACGAAGCAGGTTTCGCAAGCAGCAATGCCGCGAGGCGCGGCAGAAATGCACCCGGCGCGCGCCAAGCCTCACCCCAACCGCGTCAACAACAACTCCAGCTCGGCAAACCCCGACCGATGCGCGCGACTTTCGTACGGCGGCTTCGGCCACTTCCACGCGCTCGACGAAAAGAGCGCGCGCATCGCGTTGACGTCGCAGTGGTACGGCGGGCCTTCGATGAACCCCTGGCGCCGTCCTTCGCGCTCGACCTGGACTGCGAGCAGCGCGAGCAGGCCGCCCGGTGACGTCCAGTCGGCGAGCCGCGTTGCGTAGGTCGTCCAGCGATCGGGATGCAGCGCGCACAGGCACGCCTGGTCCCAGATCGCATCGAGCGGCTCGGGCGGCGTCCATTCGAGCAGGTCGGCCTCGACCACCTGCGCATCGAGCCCCGCACGCGCCAGGCGCTCGCGAGTGAGCGCGACGGCGCCGGGCGCGTAATCGACGGCGAGCACGCGGCAGCCTTCCGCCGCCAGTCGCGCCACCTCGTGTCCCGCGCCACAGCCGGGGACGAGCACGAGCGCGCCGGCCGGGAATGCGCCCCGCGCGATCAACGGCTCGAGCGCCGGATTGACCTCGCCTCGATCCCACGGCGTACGCCCGGAGGCGAACCGCTCCTGCCAAAACTCGGCGGTCGGTCCCGCGCTCGGACCAGCGGTCGGTCCGGCACTCGAACCGGAGGCGCGTCCGGCACTGGGGCCGGAGGCCGGTCCGGCAGACGCCGTCCGAACCGGTCCGCTCGCGCCTGCGCGGCCTGAACCGTCCGTCGATTTGGCAGGGTCGCAGCTCACTTCTCGTACGAGTAAAAGCCGCGGCCCGTTTTGCGCCCGAGCATCCCGGCGTCGACCATCTCGCGCAGCAGCGGCGCCGGCCGATATTTCGGGTCGTTGAAGGCGCCGTAGAGGACTTCCATTACCGCGAGTTCGACGTCCAGGCCGATCAGGTCGCACAACGCGAGCGGCCCGATCGGGTGATTGCAGCCAAGCTTCATGCCGGCGTCGATCTCCTCGGCACTCGCCAGCCCTTCCTGCAGCGCGAAGATCGCCTCGTTGATCATCGGGCAAAGGATGCGGTTGACGACGAAGCCGGCGCTGTTCTTCACGCCGATCGGCGTCTTGCCGAGCCGCTGCGCGAGCGCGGTGACGGCGTTCACCGTTTCGTCGGAGGTGCGAAGCCCGCGGATGATCTCGACCAGCGCCATCACCGGCACCGGGTTGAAGAAGTGCATACCGACGAAGCGCTCGGGGTCCTTCAGCGATGCGGCCAGCTTCGTGATCGAGATCGACGAGGTGTTCGTCGCGATGATCGTCCCGGGGCGCGCGAGTGCATCTACGCTGCGCAGAATCTTCTCCTTGAGCGCCTCGTTCTCGGTGGCCGCCTCGATGATCAGGTCGCAGGAGGCGAGATCGTCGGGTCGCTTGGTGGTTCGCACCCGGCCCAGCATTTCGGCCTTCTTCGCCTCGTCGATGGTTCCCTTCTTGACGAGGCGATCGAGCGAGGCCGTGATTGCCTTGGTGCCGCGCGCCGTCGCCGCGTCGTCGATGTCCTGCATCGTGACGCCGATTCCCGCCTGCGCGCACGCCTGCGCGATGCCGCTGCCCATCGTGCCGGCGCCGATGATGCCCACGGTGTCGATTGCCATTGCCTCGAATCCTGTTCGTCGAAGGAATCGCGAATTGTAGTGCGGGTGTTCCGGCCGCTACTCGCTGCGCGCGTCGAACCCGGCCTCGCGCAGCTTCTGCAGTACCCGCTCGACGTGCTCCTGCGACTCGGTTTGCACGACGATCTCCACCGCCACGCGCTGCGCGCCTTTGGTGCCGAACGCCCGCTCGTGGTGGATCTGCTCGATGTTCGCCCGCTCCTGGGCCAGCAACGCGGTGACGCGCGCCAGCGCGCCGGGCGCATCGCGCACGTCGACGACGAGGCGCGCAAGCCGCCCCGACCGGGCGAGCCCGCGCTCGACGATCGCTGCGAGCAGCAGCGGGTCGATATTGCCGCCGGTCAGGATCAGCCCGATGCGCCGCCCCTGGAATCGCTGCGGATGCGCGAGCACGGCGGCGAGTCCGGCGGCGCCCGCGCCTTCGACGACGGTCTTCTCGATCTCGAGCAGCAGCAGGATCGCCTGCTCGATCTGCGCGTCGTCGACGAGCAGCACGCCGTCGAGGTGGCGGCGCAGCAGCGGCAACGTGATCGAGCCGAGCCGGTTCACCGCGATGCCGTCGGCGATCGTCGAGGTGCCGAGCGGATGATTCGCGTCGCACAGCGCATCGTGCACGAGCGCAAAGCCTTCGCTCTGCACGCCGACGACACGCACCGACGTACGCAGCCGGCGCAGCGCGACGGCGATGCCGGCCGCCAGGCCGCCGCCGCCGATCGGCACGACGACGTCGTCCAGCCCGTGCGGCGAGCGCGCGATCTCCAGGCCCACGGTGCCCTGGCCGGCGATCACCGCCGCATCGTCGAAGGGATCGATCATCGTCAGCCCCCGCTCGGCGGCGATCTCCACGCCGCGTGCATGCGTCTCGTCGAAGCGCTCCCCGTGCAGCACGATCGTTGCGCCGAGCGCGCGGGTGCGCGCGACCTTCACCGAGGCCGTTCCGGAGGGCATCACGATGGTCGCCGGCGCGCCGAGCCGCTTCGCGTGCCAGGCGACGCCCTGCGCGTGATTGCCGGCCGACACCGCGAGAACGCCGCGAGCAAGCTCGGCGGGCGTCAATTGCAGCAGCTTGTTCAGCGCACCGCGCTCCTTGAACGACGCGGTGAACTGCAGGTTCTCGAATTTCAGGTACAACTGCGCGCCGACGATCTCCGACAGCGTTCGCGAATGCAGGAACGGCGTCTGCTCGACCTGCCCGGCGATGCGACGCTCGGCATCCTGGACGTCGTCGAAGCTCACGGCGCCGCGCGCCAGATGGTCGACCGAATCCATTCAGGTCTTCTCGCTGCGTGCGTCGCTGCCGCCGTGCCCATGCGCGCCGTTCTCGCGCCGCGTCGCATCGGCGGCCTCGACGGCGACCGCGGCCGCTTCGCGTGCCTCGTCGCTGATCCTGCGCGCGACGTCACTGACCTCGCGTACCGATTCGCTGGTGTCGCGCGCCGCTTCACTCGTGTCGCGCGCCGCTTTGGCCGCCACGCGCATCACTTCGCTGGAATCCTCGGCAGAGCCTACAGCCTTGCGCCGCGGCTGGCCGTCCGCGCGCGCCTGCCGCGCGCGCTTCTTGCGGCTGTGCACCTGCGCCGCCTCGTCGACCGAATGGCTCACTTTCAACCCACCCTCCTGCTCGGCGAGCTCGGCGAGCCGGCAATAGAAGTCGTGCAGCTTGCGCAGCGAATCCTCGTCGAGATCCTCGATCGCCACGAGGCGGTTGCTGGCGTACTCGTGCGAGGCGAGCAACTCGTTGAGCTTCAGGTGCACGGCGCGGCTGTCCTTGTTCTGCGAGTGCTGGATCAGGAACACCATCAGGAACGTGACGATCGTCGTGCCGGTGTTGATCACCAGTTGCCACGTCTGCGAAAAGCCGAACAGCGGGCCGCTGATCGCCCAGACGACGACAACGAGCGCCGCCAGGACGAAGCCCGTACTGCTGCCCGAAGCGCGAGTCGCCAACGCGGCGAAGCGCTCGAACACGCCGTAGGCGCGCCGCCTGCCGCGGGCGGCGCGCGTGTCGCGCTGCCGCTCGCCGCGCGTGGATGCGTTCATGGGGAATAGCTCCGCTTCACGGCGCCGATGCCGGCCGCGTCGCGCGTGCCGCGCAATTATCGTGCCCGATCGTGCGCCCTCGTCCCGCCGTGAGGTCAGCGTCCCGCATCCGGCGATGGTCGCGCAGCAGTTGGCGGCGGCGCCGCGGCGCTGCGCCGCGCCAGCAACTCCAGCGCGAGGAACAGTACGCCCGCTGCCATCAGCGGCACGAGGTAGTACACCGCCCGGTAGGCGAGCACCGCAGCGAGGATCGTCCCGGTGCCGATCGACCAGCCGAGCATCGCGACGAACACCCCCTCGATGACGCCCAGCCCTCCGGGAATGTGCGCGACCGCGCCCGCGATGCTCGCCACGCAGATGACCGCCACCGCCGTCGCATAGCTGACCTGGTGCCCGAGCAGCACGAAGACGACGGCCGCGATCACCAGCCAGTTCGATGCGCCGAGCAGCAACTGCTGCAGCGCCATGCCGCATGACGGCAGGCGGAACGTACGCCCGCGAAACGAAATCTCGCGCCGTGGCGAGAAGCGGCACAGCATCGCATAGCCCAGCGACGCGGCGACCATGATGGCGCCGACGATGCGCATCGCACCATCGCCCGCTTTCCATCCTTCGGGGAACTCGACGCCGCCGATCGCGAACACCGTACCGGCGACGAGCAGGTAGCCGATCCAGTTCGTCGCGATGCTGAACGCGATCATCGCGGCGATCCTGCGCTGCTCGACGCCGAGGCGCGAGTACAGGCGTAGGCGAAAGCCCGCTCCGCCGACGATCGACCCGATGTTCAGGTTGAACGCGTAGCTGACCGCGCCGATCAGCACCGCGCGCCCGTTGGAGACACGCGCGCCGACATAGCGGCGGCTCAGGATGTCGAAGCAGCCGTACAGGACATAGCTCGCGGCCGCCAGTCCGAAGGCGAGCGTCAGTGTCGTGGCGCGGTAGTCGCGCAGCGTCGCAAGCACCTCCGACCAGTCCACCGTTCTCGCCTGTCGCCAGGCGAGCCAGCCGGCGAGGCAGAAGAAGCCGAGCAGCAACGCCCGCGCGCCCCAGCGGTGTAACGGGCTGCGTTCGGCGCGGCTCATTGCGAGGCTCGAGCGGGTGCCGGCAGCGCAGGACCCAGCGCAGCTTCCGGTCCGGGTCGCGTCGCTCGCATCAGCCGTTGACGATCTCCCCGCCGTTCGGATGCAGCACCTGCCCGTTCATGTAGCTCGACTCGTCGCCGGCGAGGAACAGGTAGCAGGTCGCCACCTCGGCGGGCTGGCCGGGCCTTTTCATCGGAACGTCGCCGCCGAACTTCGAGACGTGGTCCGCATCGAAACTGGCGGGAATCAACGGCGTCCAGATCGGCCCCGGCGCCACCGCATTGACGCGGATGCCGCGTTCGACGAGTTGCAGCGACAGCGAGCGGGTGAACGAGACGATCGCGCCTTTCGACGACGAGTAGTCGACCAGACCCGGACTGCCGGCGTAGGCGGTCACCGAGGCGGTGTTCACGATCGTCGCGCCCGGCTTCAGGTGCTTCAGTGCCGCCTTGACCAGGTGGAACATCGAGAAGACATTGGTGCGGAAGGTTCGCTCGAGCTGCTCGACCGGGATCTCCTCGATCGAGCGCTGCACGTGCTGCTCGCCGGCATTGTTGACGACGACGTCGAGCCGCCCGAAGGTCTCGATGGCCTGCTCGACCAGTCGCTGCGCGATCGCGGGATCGCCGATGTCGCCCATCACCGCGACGCATCGCCGGCCGGCGCCCTCGACCAGCCGAACCGTTTCCTGCGCGTCCTCGCGCTCCTCGAGATAGCCGATCACCGAATCGGCGCCCTCGAGGGCGAAGGCGAGCGCGACCGCGCGGCCGATCCCGCTGTCGCCGCCGGTGATGATCGCGACCCGATCGGCGAGCTTGCCGCTGCCGACGTAGCCCGGCTTCTCGCTCTGCGGCTGCGGCGTCATCTCGGTCTGTCGACCCGGCTGCCGATCCTGGTGCTGCGCAGGCAGCGTCTTCGACGATTGCTGTTCCGCCATGACCGGATTCCTGTGTGGGGATCGCAGCGCCGCGATCGCGGCGCACCGCCACCCGCTGCACGGTGCGTGCCCGCGGCGGCGCGAAGCAGCCGCAATCAGTGCAGCGCGTGCTGCTCGCGGGCTTCGCCTTCGCGCGCGGGTTGCTCGGATTCGCCGCGCAGGTCGCTGGCGCCGGGCGAACGCTCGCCGTCGGCCGGTTGCAGTCCGACCGTCTGCAGACGCGGCTCGTGCGTCGGCAGCCAGGTCGCCCACTTCGGAAAACGCCGCAGCACGTGGAAGACGGCAAAGCTGGGCACCAGTCGCCACAGACCCGAATTGCGCGCCACGCCGGGCTCCATGATCTTGCAGTGCTCTTCGATCAGGCGCTCGAGCCTCTGGCGCAACTCCACCGCGAAGTCGCGGTCGCGCAGCATCAGGTTCGCCTCGAGGTTCAGCGACAGGCTCAGCGGATCGAGATTGCTCGAGCCTACCGTGGCCCACTCGTCGTCCACGACGGCGACCTTGCCGTGCAGCGGACGTTCGCAATACTCGTGAATGCGCACTCCGGCGCGCAGCAGATGTTCGTACAGCATGCGCGCGGCGATCCGGACGATCGGCATGTCGGGCTCGCCCTGCAGGATCAGGTCGACGCGAACGCCGCGCCGCGCTGCGCGGCGCATGTCGCGCAGCAGCCGGTAGCCGGGAAAGAAATACGCATTGGCCAGGCAGACGTGCGATCGCGCCGCCCGGAACGCGATGCGGTACTGGCGCTCGATATCGTTGCGATGCATGCCGTTGTCGCGCACGATGAAGGCGGCGAGAGCGCCGTCTTCGGGGCGCGCGGCGTGCCACGTGTCGGCCGCGGACCGTCGTCGAAGTTCGAGCCATTCCCCGAGCAACTCGCGCAGCGTGCGACGACGCTCGCTCGGCAACGCCTGCTGCACGAAGCGATGGATCGACGCGACGATCGGTCCGCGCACCTCGACCGCGTAGTCCTGCTTGGCCATCGGACCAAAGTCCGCGAGATGATCGGCCGAGAAATTGATGCCGCCGACGAAAGCGATCTCCGCGTCGATGACGACGATCTTGCGGTGCATGCGGCGGAACAGGTTGCGACGAAAGCCGAGGATCTTCGGCCTCGGATCGAACAGGTGCACGCGAACGCCGACCTCGCCGAGTGCCGACAGGAACTCGGTCGTCAGGTCCGACGAACCGTAACCGTCCGCGGTCAGGTCGATCTGCACGCCGCGTCGTGCCGCTTCGACGAGCACCCGATGCAGTTCGTTGCCGACCTTGTCCTCGAAGAGGATGAAGGTCTCGATCAGCACTTGGCGTCGCGCGCCGGCGATCGCCTCGAGCACTCTCGGGTAGTAGGCCTCGCCGTTCTCGAGCAGCCGCGCCTGGTTCCCGCCGACCCAGCGCGCCTTCACAGCACGAGCTCCGCGGCCAGCGGCGCGTGATCCGACAGCTTCGACCAGGGCCGCGGCCGCAGCAGCACCGGACGCGCAGTGCGCGCGTTGCGCACGTAGATCCGGTCCAGCTTCAGCACCGGCCAGCGCGCTGGAAAGGTGCGCGCAGCCGACCCGGTGGCCTGCACGAACACTTCGGTCAGCCCGGCGCAGCGGCGCAGGCGAGCATGCGCGCGCAGGCGCCAGTCGTTGAAATCGCCGGCGACGATCAGCGGTGCGCCAGCCGGCGTCTTCTCCTCGATCTGCTGGCACAGCCGCTCGAGTTGCCAGCGTCGTTGCGCCTCGTTCAGGCCGAGGTGCACGCAGATCGCGTGCACCGGCAGCGCCCTGCCGGGAACGTCCAGAACGCAGTGCAGCAATCCTCTTCGCTCGCGGCCGTTCACCGAAATGTCGCGGTTCTCGAAGCGGACGATCGGGAATTTCGACAGCACCGCGTTGCCGTGGTGACCGCCGCGATGCACCGCGTTCTTGCCGTAGGCGTACTGCGGCCAGATCGAGTCGGCGAGGAACTCGTACTGCGACGTCGGCCAGTGGGCGCCGCGATGATTCGCCGGCACCGTGGCCTCGCCGAGGACTTCCTGCAGGAAGACGATGTCGGCCGATACCGTACGGACCGCCTCGCGCAACTCGTGCAGCACGAAGCGCCGGTTGAATGCAGTGAAGCCCTTGTGCGTGTTCACCGTCAGTACGCGAAGCTGCAGCGGCGCCTCCCCAGCAAGCGCCGAAAGATCCGCTACCGACTCCACCGCCGCCTCGACGAGTATCGGCCTCAACGCGGCGGAGGCTGCTGCGGCGGGGTCTGCGGCTCCGACGGAGGCGTCGGATCGGGCGGCGGCGCCGGCTGCGGGTCGGTGACCGGAGCAGGGTCGCCGACCGGCTGCGGCACCGGATCGCCGATCGGGCCGATCGGCCCGTCCGGCGTCTGGGAATCGGGCCGGGGAACGGTGATCATTGGACACGGACTCTCAGGCGATTGTCGACGTCTTTCACGCCCCAGGCGCCGTCGGCGATGTCCTCGATGGCGAACTTGCTGAAACGATCGGGCACTTCTCCCTCGAGCCTCACGCGACCGTCGTCCACGTGCACGTCGACCTCGGTCAGGTCGATCCACGGCTCGTCGCTCAGGCGCTCGCAGATGTCGTCACGCAGTCGTTCGTCGGAACGCACATAGCCCTTGGGGCCCTTGCGCTCGACGCCGCCGCGCCCGTAGCGCGCGATTCCGGCGGTTCCGCTCGGCGTGGCCGCGCCGACGACGTTTCCGTACAGGCGACTGCCGTACTCGCCGCGCCGCCACAGATCGTCGCGATCCTCGGGATCGAAGGACCGGTGCTCGTCGAAGTGTGCGCGCATGCGGGCGTCCCGGCGTCCCGATTCGTCGGCATAGCGCGCGCCGCCCGGGTAGTGGTAACCGCGACCGGTGAAGCGCGTATCGAGTTCGCGCTGCCAGGACGTGGCGTCGTCGGGCGAGTCGGAGGGCCGCATCGTGCCGGTCGGATAGCGATCGTCGTCGGTACGGTTGTCATCACGCCACGGCCGGCTGTCTTCGTGCAGGTAACGCCGCGGAACGGCCTCGCCGGTGCGAGGATCGTGCATCGGCGCATCGAACTCGCGAATGCGCTCGCCCACGCCGCGGTCGCGCTCGAATTCGTGCGCTTCGCGGTTGGGACGCGTTGCGCGCGCCTGGTCGTTGGGTCTCGAGCCTTGCATCTGCGTCACCTCCGGTCTTGCTGCTTCGCTGCACCGACGGCCAACGCAAGCGACGTGCCCTCACGGGCGAGCGCGAAGTTCACAGAAAAATCTGCGCGCTGCCCCGCACAAGGCGCCGCCCACCGGGCACCGGGTTTGCTAGATCCGTACCTCGGGCGCAGCGCGACAACGACGATTCGACGCGCATTCGACGCTCGATTCCGGAGGAGCCTGCATGTCCTTGCCCCGCGTGGCCGCGCAGCGGCCCTCGCAGCGGCCCTGATCGATGGGTTCGCGCGCGTTCGGTTCGATCGGCCGCCGCCCACAGGCCGGCAGCGACGCGGCCCTGCATCTGCGTTTCCTCGAGACGCGGGGCGCGACGGCGCAGCTGGCCGAGGGCCTGTCCGACGCCGATGCGACCGTGCAATCGATGCGCGATGCGAGCCCGACGAAATGGCACCTGGCGCATACCACCTGGTACTTCGAGGCGTTCGTGCTGGCGCCGCACGACGATAGCTACCAACCCTTCGATGCGCGTTTCGCCTACCTGTTCAACTCGTATTACGAGACTCTGGGCGCGCGCCACCCACGCCCGCAGCGCGGCATGCTCACGCGTCCGGAGCTCGCGCGAGTGCGCCAATATCGCGCGCACGTCGAGGAAGCGGTCCTGTCGCTGCTCGGGCGCCTGCACGAACTGCCGCCCGCAACCGGGCAGGCGGTGCGCCAACTCGTCGAACTCGGCGTGCAGCACGAGCAGCAGCACCAGGAACTGCTGCTCACCGACCTGCTGCACCTGTTCTCGCTGAATCCGCTCGCGCCCGTTTACCGGGAAGCCCCCGCCAGCCTGCAGCCACGCGCGGATGACGAGCCGATGCGTTTCGTCGCGTTTCCCGGCGGCCGCGTGTCGATCGGCTACGGCGCCGACGCGTTCGCCTACGACTGCGAGGGCCCCGCGCACGCAATCCTGCTGCAGCCTTTCGCGATCGGCACGCGCCCCGTCTCGAACGGCGAATGGCTCGACTTCATCGACGACGGCGGCTACCGCGACCCGTTGCTCTGGCTGTCCGATGGCTGGGACCGCGTACGCGAGGAGCACTGGGAAGCGCCGCTGTATTGGCAACGCGGCAACGACGGCTGGAAGACAATGAGCCTGCACGGCGAGCGCGACGTCGACCTGCACGCCCCGGTGTCGCACGTCAGCTACTACGAAGCCGACGCGTTCGCGCGCTGGGCAGGCAAGCGCCTGCCAACCGAGTTCGAGTGGGAGGCAGCCGCGCGCGCCTCGCTTCGCGACGATGTCGACGCCGCCGTACGCGGCGACGACACGGTCATCGAGCAGGCCCCAGTCGTCGACGGCCATTTCGCCGACGACGGTTGCTTCGTTCCCACGGCGTCGCGCAGCGCGTGCGCGCTGCAGCAATTGTTCGGCGACGTCTGGGAATGGACGTCGAGCTCGTTCGCGCCCTACCCGGGCTTTCGCGCGGCACCCGGCGCTGCCGGTGAATACAACGGCAAGTTCATGTGCGGGCAGTACGTGCTGCGCGGAGGTTCGTGCGCCACTCCCCGCGGTCATGTCCGCGCCACCTACCGCAACTTCTTTCCACCCCCCGCGCGCTGGCAGTTCTCCGGCGTGCGCCTCGCCGAGGATCGTCCATGAGCACGCAGCATCTCCGCACCTCCTCCCCCGGCGCCGAGCCCCGTACCCCGCGGCCGCTGCTGCGTCCGCCGGCGGAAGTCGATCGCTCCGGCCGTGCGCCGGTCGATCGCGCCGACCCGCGGCGGTCGCGCGAGTTGCGCGCGGAGATCACCGGCTGGACGAGCTACGATCCGCGCCTGGCGGCCGACGTGCTCTCCGGCCTGTCGCAGCCGCGCAAGTCGATTCCGTCCACCTGGCTGTACGACCAGCGCGGCTCGCAATTGTTCGAAGCGATCACGGAACTGCCGGAGTACTACGCCACGCGAAGCGAGATCGCGCTGCTGCGCAATTGCGCCGCCGAAATCGCGGAAGAGATCGGCCCCGACGCGACGATGATCGAGATCGGCAGCGGCTCGAGCCGCAAGACGCCGCTGCTGCTGGGCGCGATGCAACGTCCGTACGCCTATGTCCCGGTCGACATTTCGGGCGCGTTCCTGATGCATTCGGCCGCACTGCTGCGCGGCCGTTTCCCCGACGTGCGCATCATGCCGGTGGTCGGCGACTTCCAGCGGCCGGTGCAACTGCCCCACGCGCTGCGCTTCGCACCGGCGCGCGGGCGGCGCATCGTCTTCTTCCCCGGCTCCACCATCGGCAATCTGATGCCCGAAGAAGCGGTGCAATGCCTTGAACGACTCGGCGACCTTTGCGGGCCGAACGGGCTGATCGTTCTCGGCGTGGACCAGAATCGCAACGAGGAGACGCTCCTGCCGGCCTACAACGACGCCGCCGGCGTCACCGCCGCCTTCAACCTGAACCTGCTCGAGCGGATCAACCGCGAACTCGGCGGCACCTTCGATGTCGGCGCCTTCCGCCACGAGTCGCGCTACGACAGCGACAAGCGCCGCATCGAGATGCACCTGGTGAGCGTTCGCGAGCAATCGGCCGAAGTGCTGCGTCGGCCGTTCGCTTTCGCGCAGGGCGAGACGATCCACACGGAGAACTCGTACAAATACGACCGCGAGGCGATCGAGTCGATGGCCGCGCGCGCGAAGATGCACCGCCTGGCCGGCTGGACGGAGGAGCGCGGGCGCTTCGCCGTGCACCTGCTCGAACCGCGCCCCTGAGAACTTGCTTCACCCGAGCGGTCGCCCGGGGTCGTCGTCCTCGGGCGCCGCGGGCTCGCCTGGCAGGTCGCGGCGCAGGTTCGCCGTGATCTCCGCGCCAAACAGGAACACGGCCGACGAGAAATACAGCCACATCAGAAGTACCGCCAGCGCGCCGGCCGCACCGAACGCGCTCGCCGTCCCGGCGCGCGACAGGTACAGGCCGAACAGGTTCTTGCCGACGCTGAACAGCAGCGCGGCGGCGAACGCGCCGATCGCCACGTTGCTCCAGCGCAGCCGGGGCGCCGGCAGGAACTTCAGCAGCGCGGCGAAGGCCGCCGTCAACGCGATCAGCATCGTGACGCGCTGCACCAGCGAGATCCAGTGACGCGTCCCTTCGTCGCCCAGCAGTCCGTTCACGACGAAGGAGACGGCAGCGTCGAGCACCAGCAGCACGACGACGAGAAAACCGATCCCGATGACGAGCCCGAACGAAGTGAGCCGCACGCGAAGCAGCGCCACCCATGACTTCTGCGACGGCGTCTGGTTCCAGATCACGTTCAACGACTGGTTCAGCTGGGCGAAGGTCGCCGAGGCCCCCACCGCGACGCCGGCGGCGGAGATCCAGGTGCTCGGTCCGCCCTGCCCCGACTTCCACGCGCTCGACAGCATCGCCTGCACGACGCGCGCGCCGTCGTCGCCGACCAAGCCGCCGATCTCGTCGATGAGCCGGCCTTGGACCGCATCCGCGCCGAGGAAGTAGCCGGCGACGGCAATGACGATCACCAGCATCGGCGCCAGCGAGAACGCCGCGTAGAACGCGAGTGCCGCGGCCATCGTCGGACAGCGATCGCGGCTGAAGCCGGCGACCGCGGCGGAGAACGCGCGGACGAAGCTCGAATGCTGCAGGCGCCCGAGCCAGGCCCGCATCAGCGATCGCGCTGCTGCGTGCGCTGCTTCGCCCTGTCGCGCAGGATCCGGTTCTCCGGCTTCTCGTAGCCGCGGATACCTCGGCGGTCGGTGTCCTGCTGTCCTTCCTCGACGTCGCGGTAGGCCTGCTCGATGATCTCGTCGGGCGCGCCCTGCTGGCTGTCGCTCGACTGGTCGCGCTCGTGCGGCATGCGCGGAATCTGCCGGTCGAATGGCTTGCTGGCTGTACTCATTGCGTGCTGCCTCCTGCTCACTGCGCGGTATGGGGCGCAACGCGCATGCCCGATGCGGCCGGCGCCGTGCGAAGAGGGCATGCGAATTGCACGGCCGGCAACGATCGTGCGCGTCGCGCACCCCTTCGCAGAGGTTTGCATGGCACTGTCCACCATCCTGCTGATCGTACTCGTCGTGCTCCTGATCGGTGCAATTCCCAGCTGGCCGTACAGCAGTGGCTGGGGCTACGGACCGAGCGGTATTCTCGGCGTCATCCTCGTCGTGGTGATCGTGCTCGCATTGATGGGTCGTCTCTAGCGCGGTGACGGGGCAGTTCGCTGCCTCGACGCCGAAGCCGACGTACGATAGCGGAAGCCCATCAGAGGCAGAGCCGTCGGCGACTCCGCGGGAGCGCCGCGCATGGACAAGGAGACGACGCGTGCCCGAAGCCGGACCTTTCTCGGTGCGCCCCGCGCACGAAGGCGCTTCCGTGCGCACCGGCCCGGCGCCGTTGCCGGCGCTCGCACCGCTCGGGTGGCTGGCAGCCGGGTGGCAGGACTTCCACCATACCGGCTACCGCGCGGCCTTCTACGGGCTCGTCTTCGCCAGCATGGGCTGGGCCATCGGTTTCGTCTACGAAACACAGTGGCAGCTCACGATGGGCCTCACGGCCGGCTTCTTCCTGCTCGGGCCGTTCGTCTGCGCCGGCATCCACGAACTCTCCCGCCAGCGCGAACGAGGCGAGCGGCCCGACCTGCTGCGCTCGCTCTCGTGCTGGCGCCGCGCGCCCGGCTCGATCGGCTTTTTCGCCGCGATGCTCACGTTGCTGATGATCGTCTGGGCCCGCGTTTCGGTCGTTCTCTTCGCACTGAGTTCCACCACCGAGTTCCCGACGATGCGCGGCATGCTCGCGCAGATCGCCTCGGCCTCCAACTTCGAGTTCCTTGCGCTGTGGGGTGCCGTGGGCTTCGTCTTCGCGTCGCTGGTGTTCGCGATTTCGATCGTATCGATGCCGATGATGCTCGATCGCGGCGCCGACACGATGGTCGCCGTCTTCACCAGCGCGCGGGGGCTGGCGGCGAATCCGGCCGCCGCCTACGTCTGGGCGGCATCGATCGTCGTGCTGATCGGCGCCAGCCTCGTGTTCTGGCTGGGCCTGCTCGTCGTCACGGCGCCGCTGGTCGGCCACGCCACCTGGCATGCCTATCGGGCGCTCGTCGCGCCGGCGTCCGGATGACCGCACGGAGGACCACATGCGACGCGTGCCGCTCTACAGTCGCTCGAGCCGGACCGCCCAGGCACCCGGCGCCGCCCGCGTGTCCGCTGCGGGCGAACGCAGCGGACGCGAAGCAGGAGCGCAGCGCGACGCAACCACCCGCACCGCGCCTGCCGGCGGAGCAGGCCGCGCCGGCCCCGACGCAGCGCGCTTGGCCGATGCAAAGACGTTCGCATCGCGCCTGCGCAACTGGACGAAGGCGCACCCGCGCAGCTTCGCAGGCGCCTGCGCCGCGCTGCTGATCGCGACACTCATCGCCATCGCGTCGCCCGGCGCGCCGCCGGCGCGCGTGCTCACGCAGAACGACATCGACCAGGCGGTGCTGCACGCGCTTCAGACGAACGGGCTGCCGTCGCCCGCTGCACGCGCATGGGCGACGATCCGACCGTCGGTCGTGCGCGTGCGCGCGCTCGACCCCGCGCAGGACGACGGAAGCGAAAACGAGCGAAACGTCGGCACCGGCGTGGTCATCGTCGACACCGGAACGATCCTCACCAACCTGCACGTCGTCGTCGGAGCACCACGCCTGGAAGTCGAATTCGCCGACGGCTCGGTGTCGGAAGCGAGCATCGCCGGCCTCGAACCCGAACAGGATCTCGCTGTTCTGCAGGCCAAGACGATCCCCGACGACCTGAAGGCGGCGACGATGCGCAGCACGAGCGACCTGTCGGTGGGCGATGCGGTCGTCGCCGTGGGCTTCCCCTTCGGCATCGGTCCGACCGCAACGGCGGGCGTCGTCTCCGGCCTTCGCCGCGAGTTCCGTTCCCCCGAGGGCAAGCGGCTGCTCACCAACCTGATCCAGTTCGACGCCGCCGCCAACCCGGGCAACTCGGGCGGCCCGTTGGTCACTGCCGACGGCGAAGTCGTCGGCATCGTCACCGCGATCATGAATCCCACCGAGCAGCGCGTATTCATCGGCATCGGCTTCGCCGTGCCGATCGAGACCGCCGCCGCATCGGCCGGCATGTCGCCTTTCTGAGCGGAGCGCAAACGAGATGAATCCCGAGTTCGAACGCCGCGCAATGCCCGGCCCGCCGCCCGAGATGCAACGGGTCGACGAAAGCGTCGCCGAGGAGATGCAGCGCGTGCTCTACGAAGTCAAGCGCATCGTCGTCGGGCAGGACCGCTTCCTCGAGCGCGTGATGGTCGCGATGCTCGCGCAGGGACACCTGCTGGTGGAGGGTGTGCCGGGCCTGGCGAAGACGCTGACGATCAAGACGCTCGCGCGCACGATTCGCGGCAGCTTCCGCCGCATCCAGTTCACGCCCGACCTCGTCCCGGCCGACCTCGTCGGCACGCGCATCTACAACCAGAAGACGAGCGAGTTCACGACGGTGCTCGGGCCGGTGTTCGCTAACCTGCTGCTCGCCGACGAGATCAACCGCGCACCAGCGAAGGTGCAGAGCGCACTGCTCGAGGTGATGGAGGAAAGGCAGGTGACGATCGCCGGGCAGACGCACAAGGTGCCCGAACCTTTCCTCGTCATGGCCACGCAGAACCCGATCGAGACCGAAGGAACCTATCCGCTGCCCGAGGCGCAGGTCGATCGCTTCATGATGAAGGTGCTCGTCGGCTACCCGAGCGAGGAAGAGGAGTTCGTCATCGTCGAGCGCGTCACGGGCATGGAAACCGTGGTGGGCGCGGTGACGAGCACCGAGCGGCTGGCGGAATTGCAGCGCGCGTGTCGGCGCGTGTACGTCGACCCGTCGCTCGTGCAGTACGCCGTGCGGATCGTGTTCGCCACGCGCGAGCCGGCGCGCTTCGGTCTGGAAGATCTCACGCGGCTGCTCGCCTTCGGCGCGAGCCCGCGTGCGACGATCCACCTGATCGAAGGCGCGCGCGCGCTCGCCTGCCTGCGCGGCCGTCCGTACGCGCTGCCCGAGGATGTCACCGACCTCGTTCCCGACGTGCTGCGCCACCGCCTCGTGCTGTCCTACGAGGCGCTTGCCGAATCGATGTCACCCGACCAACTCGTGCGTCGCGTCCTCTCCGCCGTGCCGGCGCCCGAAGCGCCGCTCGAAGCGCATGTCGAAGCAAACCTCGCCGGGTGAACGCGGCGCCGCCCCGGGCAGCGCCACCGCCGCGAAGGCGGCGCGCTCGCCCAACGCCGAGCAGGTCCTGCGCCGCCTCGAGTGGACGGTGCTGCGCCGGCTCGACGGCCTGCTGCAGGGCGACTACCGCACGCTGTTCCGCGGCGTCGGCCTCGATCTCGCCGACCTGCGCGAATACCAGCATCACGACGACGTGCGCTACATCGACTGGAACGTCACCGCACGCCTGCAAACGCCCTACGTGCGCGAGTACACCGAGTCGCGCGAAATCGCCGCGTGGATGCTGCTCGACCTGAGCGCATCGATCGACTTCGGCTCCGGTCGCACCAGCAAGCACGACGTCGCGCGCGATTTCGTCGCCGTGCTCGCGCGCCTGCTCACGCGCCACGGCAATCGCATCGGCGCCCTGTACTACGGCAACGGCGTGGAGTCGGTACTGCCGGCGCGCAGCGGGCGCATGCAGGTGCTGCAGCTGCTGCACCGGATGACGCACCGCCCGGCGCACGTGGCCACGCACGGCACCGACCTGCGCGAACTGCTGCGTACGGCCTCGCAGACGATCCGCAAGCGTTCGCTCGTGTTCGTCGTGTCCGACTTCTTCTCCACGCCGGGCTGGGCCGCGCCGCTCGCCCAGCTCGTGCATCGCCACGAAGTGATCGCGGTGCGGCTGTACGACCCGCTCGAGCATCGGCTTCCCGACCTCGGGCTCGTCACGATGCAGGACGCCGAAACCGGCGAGCAGATGTTCGTCGACACGCACGACCTCGCGTTCCGGCGCCGCTTCGCGCGCGCCGCCGAGCGCCGGGAGAACGTGCTGCGCGAAGCCTTTGCCGCCGCCGGCGTCGACGTGCTCGAACTGTCCACCGACGACGATCTCGTCGACGCGCTGCTGCGCTTCGCCGACCTGCGCAAGCGGCGCGGTCGTTTCGGCGAGGCGTCGGCGCTCGTCGCAACCGAAGGGGCCACGCCATGAGCTTCCTCTGGCCCGATCTACTCTGGTCGCTCGCTGTCGTTCCGCTGCTCGTCGCCCTCTATTTCTGGGCGCTGTCGCGGCGCAAGAAGGTCGCGGTGCGCTATGCCGGCCTCGAGCTCGTGCGCGAAGCCGCGGCCGCCCAGCGCTGGCGCCGGCACGTCCCGCCGCTGCTTTTCCTGCTGGCGATCACCACGCTGCTGCTCGCCGTCGCGCGCCCCACCGCCGTCGTCACGCTGCCGTCGAAGCACGAGACGGTAATCCTCACCATGGACGTCTCGGGCAGCATGCGCGCCAGCGACGTCGCCCCTACCCGACTGGGCGCCGCGCAGCTCGCGGCGCGCTCGTTCGTCGAGCAGCAACCGCGCAGCACGCGGGTGGGCATCGTTACCTTCGGCGGCGGCGCCGCGCTCGTGCAGCCGCCAACGCAGAGCCGCGACGACCTGCTGCAAGCGATCGACCGCTTCGAGCTGCAGCGCGGCACTGCCGTGGGCAGCGGAATCCTGATGTCGCTGAAGACGATCTTTCCCGACCAGGAGATCGAACTGCCGACGTTCGACGCGCGTCGCGCGGCGACGGCAACCTCGCTCGATGCGCCGCACCGCCCGGCCGGCGAACCGCCGAAGCGCGTTCCGCCCGGTTCGTACACTTCGGCGGTGGTGATCCTGCTGTCGGACGGGCAGACGACCACCGGCCCCGATCCGCTCGAGGCGGCAAAGCTCGCCGCCGACCGCGGCGTGCGCATCTACACGGTCGGCATCGGCACGCCGAACGGCGAGATCCTGATCGGCGACGGATGGTCGATGCGCGTGCGCTTGGACGAGGAGGCGCTGAAGGCGATCGCCAAGACCACCGACGCCGAATACTTCTACGCGGCCACGGCCGACGACCTGAAGAAGGTCTACGACTCGTTGAACAGCAAGCTGGTGTTCGAGACGCGCGACACCGAAATCACGTCGCTGTTCGCCGCTGTGGCGGCGGCGCTGGCCGTGGTTTCGGCGCTGCTGTCGATGGTGTGGTTCAACCGAGTGCTGTAGGGCCGTTTGACCACCCGGGGTACCAGACTGTCGCCAAGGTTCCTGGCAAGTCTCTGAGCACAGCACGAACGGCGCGCCGCGGCGCCGGCTTATCGGCTCCCGGCGAAGCGATCGGCTTCGAGTGGAGGCTCGGCCATCGCCGCCACCTGCTCCCTCAGTTCGAGCACCCGGTCCTGCCAGTAGCGCTGCGTACCGAACCACGGGAACGCTGCCGGAAACGCCGGGTCTTCCCAGCGGCGAGCGATCCACGCCGAGTAGTGGATGAGTCGCAGCGTGCGCAACGGCTCGACGAGCTGCAGCTCGCGACGATCGAGCTCGGCGAAGTCCTCGTAGCCGGCGAGCACGTCCGAGAGCTGGCGCGTCATCGACGCGCGATCCCCCGACAACAGCATCCACAGGTCCTGCATCGCCGGGCCGTTGCGCGCGTCGTCGAAGTCGACGAAGTGCGGGCCGTCGTCGGTCCACAGGATGTTGCCCGCGTGGCAGTCGCCGTGCAGCTTCCGGCAGCGCACGTCGCCGGCGCGATCGAAGGCCGCGCGCACGGCCTCGATCGCCAGATCGACGATGCTGGTCCACGCCGGGCGCAACTCTGCGGGCACGAAGTCGTGTCGGAGCAGCCAGTCGCGCGGTTCGCTGCCGAAGGACTCGACGTCGAGCATGGGACGCGCGGCGAAAGGCGCTGCGCCACCCGCGGCGTGGATGCGGCCGATGAAGCGGCCGATGCGTTCGAGTGTCTCCGGATCGTCGAGTTCGGGCGCGCGACCACCGCGGCGCGGATAGACGGCGAAGCGGTAGCCGGCGAACCCGACGAGCGTGGGCGCGAGGCCGACGGCGCGCGGGCGGGCCCCGGGCGCGCCGCCGGCGTCCGCCGTCTGGATCCGCATCGGCGCAACGACCGGGATCTCGCGTTCGGCAAGTTCCGCGACGAATTCGTGCTCTTCGACGATCTGCGCGTCGCTCCAGCGCCCGGGCCGATAGAACTTGGCGACGACGGTGCTTCCGTCTTCGAGCCGCACCTGGTAGACGCGGTTCTCATAGCTGTTCAGCGCGAGGAAGCGACCGTCGCCGAACAGCCCGACCGACTCGAGCGCGTCGAGCATGCGGTCGGGAGTGAGATCGGCGTAGGGGCGGTCGGGTTCGCTCATCCCGCCAGCCTACGCCATGCGAGCGCTCACACCTCGCGAGTCGCCGGGGCGTGCTTCTGCATCACGTCGATCGCCAACGCCGAGTGCGCGTAGGCGCCGCCCGCGCGCATCTCGGCGGCGACCCAGATCGCCTCCATGATCTCCTGCTCGGTCGCGCCGTGGCGCAGTGCCGCTTCGGTGTGCCCGCGGATGCAATACGGGCACTGCGTGGTGTGCGCGACGGCAACGGCGATCAGCTGCTTGGTCTTGCTCGGCAGAGCGCCGTCGGCGAAGACGGATTCGCTGAACTTGCGGAAGGCGGCGAGCGGGTCGGGCGCCAGTTCGCGGCGCTTACGCGAGATGTCGGCGTTGGAGGCAGGGAACATCGAGTCCACGGCGAGAAGTCCTTTGCAGGTAAGTGACCTCTCGATCATGCGACTGCAGGGGCACTTCACTACGGCATGACTGTGCTGCCGGCGCGGAATCGATGTCTTTCTACCATCCCCACAACAGCCGCCGCGCCACCCACCCTACCAACCCGTCCGCGTCGCGGATCTTCGCCCAGTCGCCCTTGTGCGCCAGCGTGCGCAGTACGTCCCCGTACTCGGCCTTGCCGACCACGCGCGTCTTCGTGTTCGGCCCCTTGCGGATATTGGCCACCTTCGCCTTGACGACGAAGTGCGGTGTGTCGCCGGTGAGCGGCTGGTAGACCCAGCCCTTGTCGTTCTCGAAATCCTTCACCTGCAGCCACTTGCCCTTGCGCTCCAGCACCTGCAGCGGATAGCCGCGGCTGAGCAGCCAGACGCTGTCGTGGCCCGTCCCCGGGCCGGTGCGCATGTTGATCTCGGGGCGCTCGACGCTGACCATCTCGCGCGATTGCACGTCGGCCGACGCGAAGGCGCCGGCGAGCAACACGGCGAGCGAGAGCGAAAAGGCGGCAAGGGATTTCGAGGGAACGGTCATCGGATCTGTGGCTCCTTCCTGAGGCTGCGGTTCGGACGACGCAAAGTCGTTCGAACCCGAAACTAACAACCTCGGGACGGTGAGTCGAGCCCCGAACGTCTCGCGGCGATTCCGCCACTCATTCGAGGGACCGCGACAGGCTTTTGACGAAGGTCAACCGGCGAACGCCACCCGATCCACATCATGAGCACGTTCCATACGCCCGCCTGGGAGGTCCTCGATGAGATCGGCCATTCGAAATCCCCTTCTGCTCGCCGCTGCGCTGGCCGTGTTCGGCGCGGCGCACGCGCAGCCGAAGGCCCCCGACAAAGCGGTCGACGCCGGTAAGCGCGAATACGACGCGAACTGCGCCAACTGCCACGGCATCGAAGGCAAGGGCCATGGCCCGTACAACCAGTTCCTGCAGCGTAGCGCGCCCGACCTGACGCAACTCGCCGCGAACAATGGCGGCGTGTTCCCGCTGTCGCGGGTGTACGAAGCGATCGAGGGCGCGGGCGCAGCGCACGGCTCGCGCGACATGCCGATCTGGGGGCAAGACTACAAGATCCGCGCCGGCGAGTACTACATGGACATTCCGTACGACCCCGAGGTCTACGTGCGCACGCGCATCCTCGCGCTCGTCGAGTACATCAACCGCCTGCAGCGGAAATAGCGCCGTGCGGCGAGTTGCCGCCCAGGGCGAGGCCCGTCCGGGAACCCCGCACGGGCCTCAGCCGAACTTGTACAGCACCCCGTAGCCGCCGCGCGGATACGCCCAGTCGATATTGAAGTGCTCGTTGCACACGAGCCGGCAGGTGCCGCACTCGAGGCAGCCATCGGTGGACAGCGCAACGCCGCCTCCCTCGGCGACGGTGTAGCAGGCGGCCGGACAGGCCCAGGTGCAGGCCGGCGTTTCGCATTCCCGGCAGACCTCCGGGTCCTTGATCCGTACGTGCGAGTTCCCTTCGTCGACGCGATAGCGATTCTCGAACAGCTTCTCCTCTACCTTGATCATCGCAGGGCCCTCATCAGCTTGATTGCATCGCCGAACAATCCGAAGCGCGAGCGTTTCTCGACGAAGTCGCGCTTGATCTGCTTTTCCTTGGTGAGCTTGTCGATTCCGTCGACCTTCAGCAGCGTGTGCGCGGCGCGCGACATCAGCTCGGGGTAGGTCGTCAGGAATTGGCGATTGCCGTGCAGGATCTCCGGCACGTCGCGGTATTTCTTCAGGTCCTTCATCACGAAGCTGGCCTCGAGCGCCTTGCGGTAGCGCTTCAGGTTGGCTGCCGTGAACGGCTTGCCCTCTTCGCGCAGCTTCACGATCGTCTCGGCGGCGAGGCGCCCGGTGGTCATCGCCAGGTTCGAGCCTTCGCGGTGCACCGCATTGACGAAGCCGCCGGAGTCGCCGCAGATCACCCAGCCCTCGCCGTGCACCAGCGGGATGGCGTTGTAGCCGCCTTCGGGGATGAGGTGCGCCGAGTACTCCTTCACCTCGGATCCGGCGATCAGCGGCTTCACCGACGGGTGCTCCTTCATTTCCTCGAGCAGCTGGTACGGGGTGACGCGCGCCTTGCGGAAGTCGTCGACCATGCAGCCGACGCCGATCGAAATCGAGTCCTTGTTCGTGTAGAGAAAGCCGGTGCCGACCATGCCCTTCGTGATCTTGCCGAGCATCTCGATGACGACGCCGTTGTCGCCCGAGACGTTGAAGCGCTCCTCGATCGTCGACTTCGGCAGGAAGTGCATTTCCTTCACGGCAAGCGCGACGTCCTTCCCCTGGATCGGCGGACGCAGCCCGGCTTTCGTCGCCACCAGCGAGTTCACGCCATCGGCAAGCACGACGACGTCGGCATGGACGTCGCCGTTGGCGCGGTCGGTGCGCACGCCGACGACGCGCTCGCCTTCCTTCAGCAGTTCGACGACGGTGGTTTCGCAGATGAGCAGCGCGCCGGCGTCCTGCACTTTCTTCGAGAACCATTTGTCGAGGTTCGCGCGGACAACGGTATAGCGCGTCGGCTGCTCGTCGGGATCGGTGGCGCCGCGGAAGTGCGACCCGACGTGCGAGCGATCGTCCATCAGCCACATGCGCTGCTCGATCACCGCGCGCTCGAGCGGCGCGTGCTTGCGGCAGTTCGGGATCACCGCCTCGAGCGCGTCGACGTAGAGGATCGCGCCCTGAACGTTCTTCGACCCCGGGTACTCGCCGCGCTCGATCTGCAGCACCTTCATTCCGGCCTTGGCCATGAGGTAGGCGGCGGTGTTGCCGGAAGGTCCTGCACCGACGACGATCGCGTCGAATTTCTCGGCCATGTCAGCTCCTCGGCGCCTTGCGCTCGCGCAGCGCATCGGTGAGCGCGGGCAGGATCTGCAGCGCGTCGCCGACGATCGCGTAGGTGGCGAAATCCATGATCGGGGCCTTCGCATCGGTGTTGATCGCGACGATCACGTCGGCGCCCTCGACACCGACCCGATGCTGGATCGCACCCGAGATGCCGGCGGCTATGTAGAGCTTCGGCCGGATCGTCTTGCCGGTCTGCCCGATCTGCCGCTCGGCGGCGATCCATCCCGCCTGTGCTACCGGGCGCGAGCCGCCGTATTCGCCGCCGAGCACCTGCGCAAGCTCCTCGACGAGCCGGAAGTTCTCCGGCTTGCCCAGCCCGCGCCCGCCGGCGACGACGATCTCGGCGTAGGCGAGCTGCGCCTTGTCGGCGTCGGCATCGGGAATGTACGAGAGGATCTTGGTGACGACGTCGTCTTCGCTCAGGGCGACGCGCTCCTCGATCACGGTGCCGGTCCGCGCATCGTCGCGCCTGGGCATCGCCATCACGCGCGGGCGCACTGTGGCCATCTGCGGCCGGTACTCGAGCGTATGGATCGTGCACAGCAGCGTGCCGCCGAAGGTCGGGCGCGTGGCGGCCAGGCTGCGCGTCTCGTCGTCGATGCGCAGTTCCGTGCAGTCGGCGGTCAAGCCGGTGCCGAGCGTGGTGGCGACGGCGCCGGCGAGGTCCCGTCCGAGCGTGGTGGCGCCCAGCAACAGGATCTCCGGGCGGCGTCGCTCGACCAGTTCGGTGAGCGCCTTCGTGTACGGGTCGGTGCGGTAGTGCGCGAGGACCGGGTCACGCACGACGTGCACCTGGTCGGCGCCGTAGCGGATCGCGTCGGCAGCGGCCAGGTCGGTGGCGGCATCGTCCGGACCGAGCACTACGCCCGACAGCGGCACGCCGAGGTGGTCGGCGAGCTTGCGGCCTTCGCCGAGCAGCTCCCACGAAACCGGCTGCACGCGGCCGCGTTCGAGTTCGATATTGACCCAGACGCCTTTCCAGGCGCCGAGGTCGACGCCGCCGGCGCGGCGCGGCGCGGAAGCGGCGGAGGCACCCTCGCCCGCAGTGGATTCCTCGGCGCTCACGACGCGATCTCCTCTTCGATCGACGGGTGCTGCTCGAACATCCGCGCGAGCAGTGCGTCGACCAGCTCGCGCGGGGTCTTGTCCGCACCGTCGAAGCACTGCGCCTTCACGGCCTTGGCCGATGGCGCGAACACCTTCTTCACCACGGTGGGCGAACCCTTCAGGCCGCAGCGCGTGAGCTCGGCGATGCCGGCAGCCTTGTGGTCCCACTCTGCAACCTCGCAGCGCGCAGCGCGGAACATGTCGTCCATGCCGGCGAAGCGGATCGTGTTGGCGCCTTCCATCATCGTGACCAGGCAGGGCAGCTTGGTCTGCATGACCTGCACGCCGCCCTCCGCGCGCCGATGCACGACGATCTCGCGCGCTTCGGGGTCCACACGCTCGATCTTCGCGACGTAGGTGAGCTGCTGCAGGCCCAGGCGTCGCGCGATTCCGGGACCCACCTGCGCGGTGTCGCCGTCGATCGTCTGCTTGCCGCAGAACACCATGTCCACCGGTTGCTGCGCACCGATCGTGCGGATCGCCGAGGCCAGCGCATAGGAGGTGGCCAGCGTGTCGGAACCGGCGAACACGCGGTCGGTGATCAGCACCGCGTCGTCGGCGCCGAAGGACACGCACTTGCGCAGCGCATCGACCGCCATCTTCGGCCCCATGCTCAGCACGGTGACGCGCGCGCCGAAGCGATCGCGGATGCGCAGCGCCTCCTCGAGCGAAACGAGGTCGAACGGATTGACGACCGCGGGCACGCCCTGCCGCATGATCGTGTTCGTGACCGGGTGGACGCGAATCTGGCTCGAGTCAGGAACCTGCTTCACGCAGACGACGATGTGCATCGGACTGGGCATCGGAACCGACCTCCGGTATTCCGGTACCGTTTTACCATTATTAGCCGCCCGGACGCGAAACGTACGAATTCGCTCGCTTGATGCACATCAAGCAGATCGCGGCTGCGCCGATCACCGGCTTTTCGATGTCAGCGCTCGCTTTCGCGGCGAACTCAGGTACGCCGGTTGCGCACGTTCGAGGTTCCCGACCGCAGCACGGAGACGCCTCATGACTTCGAACACGATGATCCGCCGGATGACACCCTCGACCAGTGCGCTGGGCAAGGTGTCGCCATCGGCGACCACGATGATCCGCGCCGATCACAGCACGTGATCTCCACTTTCCACCAGTTCCACGCGGAGACCTCTGCGTGGCGCAAGCAGGCGATCGTCGAGACCGTCTGCATGGCGCTCGAGGTGCACGCGCAGATCGAGGAGGAGATCTTCTATCCGGCAGTGCGCGAAGTGGCGCCCGATAACGAGGTTCTCTCGCAGAGCGCTGCCGAGCACGACGAGATGCGTCGGCTGATCGGGAAGCTGCGCGACAGCGCCCCGAAGATGCCGACTACGAACGCACCTTCATGGACCTGATGCGCGAGGTCATGCATCACGCAGCCGACGAGGAAACCGTGCTGCTTCCGATCGCCGAGCATCGGCTCGCCGACCGGCTCGGCGAGATCGGCGTCCGGATGACGAAGCGCCGCATGGAACTCGCCGCGCCGAAGGTTCCCGCGATGTTGTGGAACACCGTCCAGGCGATGCCGATGCGCGGCGTCTGGATGGCGGCCGGAGGGGTGGCGCTGCTGGCGTTCCTGATGGGCCGCGGCGCGGCGGCGCGGCCCGCCTACGCTACTCGTCCCGCAACCTGATCCGGTCGCCGTCGCGCAGCTGGCGACTCGGATGCAGCAGTACCCGATCGCCCGCCTGCAGCCCGCCACGGATTTCCACCACGAGGCCGCTGCGCCGTCCGATCTCGACGCGCCGCAGCCGCGCGCGCGCCCCGTCGACGACGAAGGCGGCCCACCCTTCGCCGTCGCGGAACAGCGCCGCCGCCGGTGCCTGCAGCACGTTGTCGCCCTGCCAGAGCACGAAACGCGCCAACACCCGATAACCGTCGCCCAGCGCGCGCCGCTCGGCCGGATCGCCGGCAAAATCGACGACGACCCAGACGCGTTGCTCTTCGACCCCCAACGCGGAGACCTTGGTGAATGCCGACGGCTCCACCAGACGCACGCGCGCGGCGAGCGTTTCGCCGCCGCCCCATCGGTCCAGCTCGACCGGCATGCCCGGCTGCAGCCGGACCGCGTCCGGCGACAGCACGTCGACCACGACCTCGAGGCTGTCCGGATCGCCGAGCGTAAGGATCGGCGCACCCGGCTGCACGGGTCCCTCGCTCTGTCGTGCGCGCGTGAGCACGGTGGCCTGCAGCGGAGAATCGAAGACGATCGGCGCAAGCGAAGGATTCGGGCCGCGCACATCGAGCACCGCGCGCGCCAGGTCGCGCTCGTGCCGCGCTACGTCGATCGAGAAGCGCGCCGAGCGCAGCAGCGCCTCGGCCCCGCGCGCATCGGCGACGGCGCGATCGAGCGCGGCCGCCGCCACGTGGCCGCTTTTGGCCAGCGGGCGCAAGCGCTCGACCTCGCTGGCGGCGAGCTCCGAACGCGCCTGCGCCGCCTGCATCTGCGTGCGCGCCGATTGCAGCGACGCCTCGGCACGCGCCAGCATCGCGGTCGCGCGCGCCTGTTCGCGCGGGTCCAGCGGCGCGGCGAAGGACGGAGCGACGCTGAACAGGCGCTCGCCGCGCACAACGCGATCGCCGGGTTCGAGCCCAACGCGCTCGAGCTGGCCCGCGATCGGCGCCGAAAACTCGTAGCGGTCCTTCACCCGCGTCCGGCCTTCCTCCTCCAGGGTCACGCGAAACGACGCGCGCCGGACCTCGCTCGCGTCCACCCGCGCCGGCGGCTCCCGAAATCCCCAGGCGAGCCCCAGCGCGAGCAGTGCGGCAGTTGCCGCCAGCACGAGATTGCGTCTGTTCATCCACGCCGGAGCCGGCACGTTCGGTTCACTCCGAAGCTTCGAGGGCATCGAGCAGGTCGAGCCGGCGCAGATTGTGCCCGACCAGCAGCGACGAAAGCAGCGAGGCGACGACGACCACCGCGGCAGCGGTGGCGAAGGCGGACGCCTCGATCACCACCGGCACGCGAAAGAGCTCCGTCTGCATCGCGCGCGTGACGACCCAGGCGAAGCCGACCCCGGCGGCGAAACCCAGCGGGATCGCCAGCAGCGCCAGCAGCGCCAGCTCGCCGAGCAGCACCCAGGCCACTTCACCGTAACCGAAACCGAGCACGCGCAGCGTTGCCAGCTCGCGGCTGCGTTCGGCCAATGCGATGCGGGCGTTGTTGTAGACGACGGCGAAGGCGATCGATCCGGCGAGCAAGATCGAGAAGAACGCATAGACGAGCAGCGTCTCGCCCATCAGCTCGAAAAAGGACGCGATCGCGCGTTCCCGGATGGTGACGTTTGCCACGCCCGGCATGCGGTTCAGGCGGCTGGTCGCGTCGTCGATTGCCTCGGGCGCAACGGCGACGAATGCGCCGCTGACCGCCGGCCCTTCCTGCAGCAGCCGGTTCAGCGTCGGCCGCGTCAGGTACGCGCCGACGCCGACGTACTCGGTGACGAGGCCGGCCACCGGAAGCTCGAAGCTCGCGCGCCGGCCCTCGAGCACCTCCACCTGCAGCCGGTCGCCGGCCGACACGCCGAGCAGTCGGCCAAGGTAGTCGGTGAGCATCACGCCGCCGTCGGCCAGCCGGATCGGCGAAAGCCGCTCGTCGAGCACGCGAAAGAGCTCGCCGTCTTCCTCGTAGCCCTGCAACGCCGTGCGGTACTCGCGATGGCCGTGGCGCAGCACCGCGGGGGCGACGCGAAAGCCCTCGACGCTGCGCACGGCGGGCATCGCGGCCAACTCGTGAACCGCGCGGATCGAGCGTGTCTCGTCGAAGGAAACCGTCAGGTCCTGCCGCTGCGCTACGCGCAGTTGCGCGTCGACCATGAAGCCGACCGCCCCCTGCTGCAGGCCGCCGAGAACGAGCAGCGCGACAGCCAACGCGATGCCGAGCGCCGACAGCGACGAGCGCCACGGCTGGCGCTCGAGGTTGCGCAGCACGATTCGCGTGGGCTGGCTGAGGAAGCGGCCGACGCCCAGGCGCTCGACCAGCGTTCGCCGATAGCGGGCAGGCGACGGCGGGCGCATCGCCTCGGCCGGCTCCAGCCGGAACGCGGCGGCCACCGCCGACCACGCACCGAACGCTGCGGCGATGAGCGCGATCAGGACCGCGCCCGCGCCGATCAGCGGCCGCACCCGCATCCGCAGGAAAGGGAAGCGGAAGAATTCCTGGTAGATCGTGGCCAGGCCGTCGGCGAGCCAGGCGCCAGCGAGCACGCCGGCGATCGAGCCGACGACGACGACCGCCAGCACGAGCGACAGGTAGTGGAGCGCGATCGCGCCGCTGCCGTAGCCGAAGGCCTTGAGCACGGCAATCTCTGCCCGCTGCGTGCGGATCACGCGCGCAACGACGACGTTGAGCAGGAACGCGGCGACGCCGAGGAAGATCATCGGGACGAAGCGCGACATCGCGTCGAGCTGCTCGAGCTCCTGCTCCAGGTAACGGTGCGAGGTCTGCAGCTCGCGATCGTGCGCGCGCAGCCCGCCGTACGGCGCAAGCAGCAGGTCGAAGGCATCGCCGACATCGGCAGCGGACGCGCCCGGCGACAGCGTGGCGACGACGCTGTCGAAGGCGCCGTCCATGCCGAAGGCGGCCGCCAGCGCAGTTCGGTTCATCCACAGCACCGCGTAGCGCGCGTAATCGGGAAAGATATCGCCCGGTCGGATCTGGTAGACGTGCTCCGGCGAAAGTCCGGTGCCGACCACGGTCAGCGGCTGCAGCCGGCCGTTGACCACCATCTCGATGCGGGCGCCCGGCTTCAGCCCGTGCGCTTCGGCGAAGGCCTCGTTGACGACGACCTGGTCGTCGCTCGCTGGATCCGGCATGGCCCCGTCGCGCAGGAAGAGGCGATTGAGCAGCGGCTGCGCGCCGTCGGGGATCGACACGGCGAGCCCGGCGATCGGGTCGGCGTAGCCCGCGACCTGCAGCCGCGCTGGCGCGAGCACACGCGTCTCGAGAACGGCCACACCATCGACCTCGCGCAGGCGCTCGGCGAGCGACTCGGGCGCTCGCTTCAACTCGGCGAAGACGTCGGCGAAGCGCTGCTCGGCGTAGAAGTCACGCTGCGTGCGACGCAGCGAATCGACCGCGGCGAAAGACATCACGAACATCGCGACGCCGCCGGCGACGACGAGCGCGATCGCCAGGCCCTGGCCTCTCAGCGCCCGCAGGTTGCGCAGCAGCTTTCGGTTCAGCGCCCGCATCTACCAGCGCAGCGCCTCGGCGGCGAGCTTGTGTTCGTTGACGCGCACCTCGGCGACGCTGCCATCGCTGAGCCGGATTACGCGGTCGGCCATGTCGGCGATCACCGCGTTGTGCGTGATGACGACCGTCGTCGTGCCGAGCCGGGCGTTGACGTCTGCCAGAACGGCAAGCACGCGCACCCCCGTGCGCGAATCGAGCGCGCCGGTCGGCTCGTCGCACAGCAGCACCGACGGGTTCTTCGCGATCGCGCGCGCAATCGCCACACGCTGCTGCTCGCCCCCGGAGAGTTGCGCCGGAAAATGATCGGCGCGATCGGCGAGCCCGACCAGCCGCAGCGCCTCGGCCGGGTCCATCGGGTTCTCCGCGATCTCGGTGACGATGGCGACGTTCTCGAGCGCGGTGAGGCTGGCGATCAGGTTGTAGAACTGGAACACGAAGCCCGCCTCGCGTCGCCGGAACCGCGTGCGCTCGGCGGCGTCGGCGTGCCCGAGGTCGCGGCCGCGATAGAGCACTTCGCCCGAACTTGCGCGATCCAGGCCGCCGAGGATGTTCAGCAGCGTGGACTTCCCGCTGCCCGAGGCGCCCAGCAGGACGACGAATTCACCGGCGTACAGATCCAGGTCGACGCCGCGCAGCGCCTGGATCTCGACCTCGCCCATCCGATAGGTGCGAACGAGCCCGCGCACGCGGTAGATCGGTTCTCTCGTCGAAGCGGGCATCGGAAGCTGCGAATGAATCCGGCGTGCCCGAGCGGGCCGCCTCAGGTCTGGGGTCGAATTCGCGCGAGGATATGCGCAAAGCCCGATCGGAGGAATCGCTTGCGCGAAACGTCTCGCCGCGCGTCGGCAGCCACCGGTGCATTGCTGCTGCTGGCGGCAATGATGCTGCCCGACTCGGCGCTCGCGCGTCGGCTGCCCGGCGAGCAGGTCGCGCGGCATCTGGTCGCCGTCGCGCTGCACGAGTGGCGCGACTGGGGTGAAACCTCGGTGGACGCCACCGACGGCACTGCGCGACTCGTACGCGAGGGCGCGAGCGAACTCGACACTGAGCCCTTCGACGCCCGGGCGCGCGTGCACCGCTACTGGGCGCTGGGCACCGCAAGCGCGAACGGGCCAGGCGCGCCGCCCCGCCCCGGTGCACCGTGGTCGGCCGCGTTCGTCTCGTTTCTGATGCAGCAGATCGGCGTCGCCGCGCCGTCCTTCGTCGGCAATTCGGCCCACGCCCGCTATCTGCGCGCGCTGCTCGCGCGCGAACGCGACGCCGGCGACGACGCCCAGTTCGATCTGCTGCTCGCCGACGAGGTGCCGACGAAACCCGGCGACCTGCTGTGCGGAGCGAGGAACATCTCCCGCCTGCGCGATCGGGTCACTCTGCTTCGAATGGACGAAATCGACGACCTCGAACACCTGACCTCCGCGCACTGCGACGTCGTCGTCTCCATCGATCGGCGCCGTCGAGTCGCGCGCGTCGTCGGCGGCAACGTGTTCGACAGCGTTGCGATGACCACGCTCCCGCTCACCGCCGACGGTCGCCTGATCCGCACCCTCGCCCGCCCCTGGTTCCTCGTCGTGCGCCCGCGCTGAAGTTACCCTCCCCCTTCACCCTTAACCCTTCACCTCCTCAATGTACGTCTACACGATGAACCGGGTGGGCAAGGTCGTGCCCCCCAAGCGCGTGATCCTGAAGGACATCTCGCTCAGCTTCTTCCCCGGCGCCAAGATCGGCGTGCTCGGCCTGAACGGCTCGGGCAAGTCGACGCTGCTGCGCATCATGGCCGGCATCGATCGCGAGTACGACGGCGAGGCGACGCCGATGCCGGGTTTGCGCATCGGCTACCTGCCGCAGGAGCCGCAACTCGACCCCGCGCTCGACGTGCGCGGCAACGTCGAGCAGGGACTCGGCCAGACGATCGCGCTGCTGCACGAGTTCAACGAGGTCAGCGAGCGTTTCGCCGAGCCGATGGACGACGACGAGATGAATCGGCTGCTCGAGCGCCAGGGCGAGCTGCAGTCGAAGATCGACGCGGCCGGCGGCTGGGAGATCGAGCGCAAGCTCGAGGTGGCGGCCGACGCGCTGCGACTGCCGGCTTGGGATGCCGACGTCACCAGGCTCTCCGGCGGGGAGCGCCGGCGCGTGGCGTTGTGCCGGCTGCTGCTCAGCGAACCCGACATGCTGCTGCTGGACGAGCCGACCAACCACCTCGACGCGCTATCCGTGCAGTGGCTCGAGCAATTCCTCGAGCGTTTCCCCGGCACCGTCATCGCCGTCACGCACGATCGCTACTTCCTCGACAACGTCGCCGGCTGGATCCTCGAGCTCGACCGCGGCCACGGCATCCCGTGGCAGGGTAACTACTCGTCGTGGCTCGAGCAGAAGGAGAAGCGCCTCGAGGTCGAAGCGAAGCAGGAATCGGCGCGCATCCGCGCGATGCAGGCCGAGCTCGAGTGGGTGCGCGCCAACCCGAAGGCGCGCCAGGCCAAGAGCAAGGCCCGCCTCGCGCGATTCGAAGAGCTCGCGTCCAGCGAGACGCAGCGGCGCAACGAAACGAACGAGTTGTTCATCCCGCCCGGGCCGCGCCTGGGCGACCTCGTTGTCAAGGCCGAGGGGCTGCGCAAGAGCTTCGGCGAACGGCTGCTGTTCGACGAACTGTCGTTTCGCCTTCCACCGGGCGGCATCGTCGGCGTGATCGGCCCGAACGGCGCCGGCAAGACGACGCTGTTCCGGATGATCATGGGCGAGGAGAAGGCCGACGCCGGCGTGCTGCGCGTGGGCGACACCGTGAAAGCGGCCTGCGTGGACCAGAGCCGCGAAACGCTCGATGCAGCGAAGACCGTCTGGGAGGAGATCTCCGACGGGCTCGACGAGATCGAAGTCGGCGGCTTTCGCACGCCGAGCCGCGCGTGGGTGGCGCGCTTCAACTTCAAGGGCGCCGATCAGCAGAAGCGCATCGGCGAGCTTTCCGGCGGCGAACGCAACCGCGTGCAACTCGCCAAGGTGCTGCGCGCCGGCGCGAACCTGCTGCTGCTCGACGAACCCACCAACGACCTCGACGTCGAGACGCTGCGGGCGCTCGAGCAGGCGCTGCTCGACTTCCCCGGCTGCGCGGTGGTGATCTCCCACGACCGCTGGTTTCTCGACCGCATTGCGACGCACATCCTCTCGTTCGAGGGCGACAGCCGCGTCGTCTGGTTCGAGGGCAACTTCGCCGAGTATCGCGCGGACCGGCGCCGTCGACTGGGTGAGGATGCCGACACGCCGCACCGACTGCGCTATCGGCCGCTCGCCGGGTAAGCGAGGCGCCGTTCGTCGGTGGATACCCGCATTCCCGTCGCCATCGTGTCCTCCCTGAGCAACGCTGCATCGTTACACAGGAGAGTGTAGGCATTACGATTGCTGTCAAGGGCGCATGCTGCGACTTCGCGCTAGCATCAAGCGAAGGCGAGAGAGCAGAAGTTCATAAGGAGGGACCATGAACCTGTTCGATGCGTATCGGGAAACGTACGCGAAGGCGCGTGACGAGGAGATGTCGCTCCTCGAGTATCTCGAGCTTTGTCGCGACGATCCTCTCGCGTACGCCAGTGCAGCCGAGCGGATGCTCGCGGCGATCGGCGACCCCGAGGTCATCGATACCCGCAACGACCCGCGACTCTCCCGGCTGTTCTCGAACCGGATCATCCGCCGGTACCCGGCCTTCGCCGAGTTCTACGGCATGGATGACGCGATCGCCCAGATCGTGTCGTTCTTCCGTCACGCTGCGCAAGGACTCGAAGAGCGCAAGCAGGTGCTGTATCTGCTCGGGCCGGTCGGCGGCGGAAAGTCGTCGATCGCCGAGCGCCTGAAGGCGCTGATGGAGAGCTACCCGATCTACGCGCTGAAGGGCTCGCCGGTCAACGAGTCACCGCTGGGCCTGTTCCGGCCCGATCGCGAAGGGCCGATGCTCGAGAGCGAGTACGGCATCCCGCGCCGCTACCTGAACGGCATCATGAGCCCGTGGGCGGTGAAACGCCTGGGCGAGTACGAGGGCGACATCGCGCAGTTCCGCGTCGTGCGCGTGCAGCCGTCGGTACTCAAGCAGGTCGCCATCTCCAAGACCGAGCCCGGCGACGAGAACAACCAGGACATCTCGTCACTGGTGGGCAAGGTCGACATCCGCAAGCTCGAATCGCTGTCGCAGGACGACCCCGACGCCTACAGCTACTCCGGCGGCCTGTGCCTGGCCAACCAGGGGCTGCTCGAGTTCGTCGAGATGTTCAAGGCGCCGATCAAGATGCTGCACCCGCTGCTCACCGCCACGCAGGAGGGCAACTTCAAGGGTACCGAGGGGCTGTCGGCGATTCCGTTCCAGGGAATGATCCTCGCGCACTCCAACGAGAGCGAGTGGCAGGCGTTCCGCAACAACCGCAACAACGAAGCCTTCCTCGACCGCATCTACGTGGTCAAGGTGCCGTACTGCCTGCAGTTCTCCGAGGAAGTGCGCATCTACAAGAAGCTGCTCTCCGGCAGCTCGCTGGCGGCGGCGCCGTGCGCGCCCGGAACGCTCGAGATGATGGCGCAGTTCGCCGTGCTCACGCGGCTGAAGGAGCCCGAGAACTCGAGCATCTACGCCAAGCTGCGCGTCTACGACGGCGAGAACCTGAAAGACGTCGAGCCCAATGCGAAGTCGGTGCAGGAGTACCGCGACTACGCCGGCATCGACGAGGGCATGACCGGGCTGTCCACCCGCTTCGCGTACAAGGTGCTGTCGGCGGTGTTCAACCACGACCAGACCGAGATCGCGGCGAACCCGGTGCACCTGATGTACGTGCTCGAGCAGCGCCTGCTGCGCGAGGGCCTGCCCGAGGAAACGCAGCGGCGCTGGCTCGACTTCACGAAGAGCTGGCTCGCGCCGCGCTATGCGGAATTCATCGGCAAGGAGATCCAGACGGCGTACCTGGAGTCGTACTCCGAGTACGGCCAGAACATCTTCGATCGCTACGTCACTTTCGCCGACTACTGGATCCAGGACGAGGACTACCGCGATCCGGAAACGAACGAGAGTTTCGACCGCGCGCAGCTGAACGCCGAGCTCGAGAAGATCGAGAAGCCGGCCGGCATCGCGAACCCGAAAGACTTCCGCAACGAGATCGTCAACTTCGTGCTGCGCGCCCGCGCACAGCACGGCGGCGAAAACCCGGCGTGGACCAGCTACGAGAAGCTGCGCGAGGTGATCGAGAAGAAGATGTTCTCGAACACCGAGGAGCTGCTGCCGGTGATCTCGTTCAACGCGAAGGCGTCGGCCGAAGACCGGCGCAAGCACGAGAGCTTCGTTGCGCGTATGGTTGAAAAGGGCTACACCGAGAAGCAGGTGCGGCTGCTCTGCGAGTGGTACCTGCGAGTTCGCAAGTCGCAGTAGTAAAGGAGCATTCGGCGATGTCCGTGGTCATCGATCGCCGTCCGAACGATCGCTCCGGCAGCGCGGTGAACCGCGAGCGGTTCATGCGCCGCTACAAGGCGCAGATTCGCCGCGCCGTAACCGACATGGTCGCCGGGCGCTCGATCCGCGACCTCGAGCGCGGCGGCAAGGTCTCGATCCCCGTTCGTGACGTCTCCGAGCCCGCGTTCCGCCACGGCGCCGGCGGCGACTACGAGCACGTGCTGCCGGGCAACCGCAGGTTCAATCCTGGCGACAAGCTCCCGCGCCCCGACGGCGGCGACGGAGACGGCGACGGCTCGGGCAGCGAGGGCGGCAGCGGCGAGGCCACCGATGCCTTCGCGTTCACGCTGTCGCGCGAAGAGTTCATGCAGATCTTCTTCGACGACCTCGAGTTGCCGCGGATGGTCCGCACCACCTTCGGCGAGATCCGCGAGCAGTGCCTCACGCGCGCCGGTTTCACGACGAACGGCTCGCCCACCAACCTGTCGGTGAATCGGTCGCTGCGCAATGCGATCGGACGGCGCGTCGCGCTGCGCGGCGCGCCGCGGCGCGCGCTCGCCCACGTGCAGGCGCTGCTCGACTCGGCGCCGGCCGAGGCGCCGGAGCGCCCGACCTGGCTGGAGGAGGTCGAACGGCTGCAGCGTCGCATCGCCGCGGTTCCGTTCCTCGACGAACTCGACCTTCGCTACCGCTATCGCACGCTCACGCCCAAGCCGGTGAGCCAGGCGGTGATGTTCTGCCTGATGGACGTCTCGGCTTCGATGGACGAGCGCAAGAAGGATCTCGCCAAGCGCTTCTTCGCGCTGCTGCACCTGTTCCTGTCGCGCAAGTACGAGCGGCTCGAGATCGTCTTCATCCGCCACACCGACGACGCGGAAGAGGTGGACGAGCAGCGCTTCTTCCACGATCGCAAGACCGGCGGCACGGTGGTGTTGTCGGCGCTCGCACTGATGAACGAGATCATCAAGGAGCGCTTTCCGCTCGACGCGTGGAACATCTACGGCGCGCAGGCCTCCGACGGCGATGCCTTCGGCGCCGACCCCGAGAAGAGCCGCGGTTTTCTCGAAACCGCGCTGCTGCCGCTGGTGCGCCACTACGCGTACATCGAGGTCTGCGAGGCGGGCTCGCGCGTCTCGACGCTGTCGGCGGCCTACCGGCGCATCCCCATCGACACCTTCGCAATGCGCGAGGTGCACGAGAGCCGCGACATCTGGCCGGTGTTTCGCGGACTGTTCGGAAAGCACCAGCCGTCGGTCGCGGCACTGGAACGATGATGTCCGCGCCCCTCTCCAGCGGCGCCGAGTGGACCTTCGACCTGATCGCCCGCTACGACGAGGCGATCGCCGAGATCGCCGTCGGCGAGTTCGGGCTCGACTGCTATCCGAACCAGATCGAGGTGATCAGCAGCGCGCAGATGCTCGACGCCTACGCGTCCACCGGCCTGCCGATCGGCTATCCGCACTGGAGCTTCGGCAAGGCGTACATCGCGCAGGAGCACATGTACCGGCGCGGCGCGCGCGGCCTGGCGTACGAGATCGTCATCAACTCGAACCCGTGCATCGCGTACCTGATGGAAGAGAACCCGATGCCGCTGCAGGCGCTGGTCATCGCGCACGCATGCTACGGGCACAACTCGTTCTTCAAGGGCAACTACCTGTTCCGCCAGTGGACGCAGGCCGACGCGATCGTCGACTACATGGTGTTCGCGCGCCGCTACGTGATGGACTGCGAGGAGCGCCACGGCGCCGAGGCGGTCGAGGAAATCCTCGACGCCTGCCATGCGCTGATGGACCACGGCGTGAGCCGCTACCCGCACCCGCGGCCGCTCACGCCGCAGGCCGAGCGCGAGCGCGTGCGCGAGCGGCGCGACCATGCCTGGAAGCACCACGACGAGATCTGGCGCACGCTGCCGAAGCGGGAACGCAGGCAGCCACCGCCCGATCCGGCGCGCGCCGAGGAGCCGCAGGAGAACCTGCTCTACTTCATCGAGAAGAACTCCCCGAAGCTCGAGCCGTGGCAGCGTGAGTTGGTGCGCATCGTGCGTCGCGTCGCGCAGTACTTCTATCCGCAGGGCCTCACGAAGGTGATGAACGAGGGCTGGGCCACCTTCTGGCACTACACGATCCTGAACCGCCTGTACGACAAGGGACTGGTCGACGACGGCTTCATGTTCGAGTTCCTGGGCGCGCACACGAACGTGATCGCGCAGCCCGGCTTCGACGAACCGGGCTACTCCGGCTGCAACCCGTACACGCTGGGCTTCGCGATGTTCTCCGACATCCGCCGCATCTGCGAGCGGCCCACGCCGGAAGACCGCGAGTGGTTCCCCGACATCGCCGGCACCGACTGGCGGCCGGTGCTCGACTTTGCGATGCGCAATTACAAGGACGAGTCGTTCATCGCGCAATTCCTGTCGCCGCGGCTGATCCGCGAGTTCCGCCTGTTCGCCATCGCCGACCGCCAGGGCGAGCCGACGCTCGAGGTCGACAGCATCCACAACGAGGCGGGCTACCGGCGCGTGCGCAAGTTGCTCGCCGCCCATTACGACCGCGACGCCCGGCTGCCCGACATCCAGGTCGTCCGCTACGAACGCGACGGCGACCGCAGCCTCACGCTGCACCACACGCAGTTCCGCGGCCGCCCGCTGAACGAAGACACCACGCGCGTGCTGTCGCACCTGCAGCGGTTGTGGGGGTTCACGGTTCGCATGGAAACCGTCGACTCCGACGGCGACCCCTGCACTGAAGTACTAGTGGCGAACTAGGGCCAGTTCACCGGTTCGACGGCGAGATCGGAACGCCGCGAGGCGCGCGTCGCCTTCTGACTCGCCGCGCCTGTTCGAGCGAAGCTCGCGCAGCGAGTTGCGTGGCGCCACGCCGGCGATGCGAGCATCGCAGCGAACCCCGCGCAGCGGGGGCTGCGCATCGGCGCGTCCGCGGCAGGCAGCCCGCACCTTCGCCCGCGCCAACGTCTCGTCGTCAACCATGCCCCCGCCCCGCGCCGCGGTATTCTCGGCGCCCATGAGGGTGTTGCTCGTCGAAGACGACCGGATGATCGGGCAGGCCGTGCAGACCGCGCTGCGGCAGGACGGCTATGCGCTCGACTGGGTGCGTGACGCCGAGGCCGCCGACACCGCGCTCGCCACCTCCGAGTTCGACCTCGTTCTCCTCGACCTGGGCCTGCCCGGGCGCGACGGCATCTCGCTGCTGCGCGCGATGCGCTCGCGCGCCGACAAGACGCCGGTGCTGATCGTCACCGCGCGTGACGAGGTGCAGGACCGCATCGGCGGACTGGATGCCGGCGCCGACGACTACCTCGTCAAGCCCTTCGACCTCGAGGAGCTCGCCGCGCGCATGCGCGCGCTGCTTCGGCGCAGTGCCGGGCGCGCCGCCTCGGTGTTCGAGCACGGCGGCGTGCGCATCGATCCGTCCACGCGCGAGGTCACGCGCGACGGCGAGGCGGTTGCGCTGTCTTCGCGTGAATACGCGGTTCTCGAAGCGCTGATGATGCGCCCGGGCGCGATCCTGTCGCGCGCGCAGCTCGAGGACCGCCTGTACGGCTGGGGCGAATCAGTCGAGAGCAACGCGGTCGAGGTCTACATCCACGGCCTGCGACGCAAGCTCGGACACGACTTCATCCAGAACGTGCGCGGCGTCGGCTACTTCGTTCCGCGGCCGGAGACGCAGGAAGGCGCATGACCGGTTCTTCGATCCGGACGCGACTGCTGCTGTCCCTGCTGCCGCTGTTCATCCTCGCCGAAGCGGTCATCGGAACCGTTACCTACCGCTACGTGCTGCGCGACAGTCACGAACTGTTCGATTACCACCTGCGACAGATGGCGCTGTCGCTGCGCGACCAGGGCGCGGTGCTGCCGCCGCCCGGTCCGCCCGAGGACCGCGAACAGTTCGACTTCGTCGTGCAGATCTGGAGCGCCGACGGCTCGAAGATCTACCTGTCGCACACACGATCGCGCGCGCGGCTGCCCGAGCGCGCCACGCTCGGCTTTTCCGACGTCGTCACCGGCGGCGAACGCTGGCGGGTCTACAGCACGCTCGCGCGCGGACGCGTGATCCAGGTCGGGCAGCCCTTCGAGGTGCGCGAGCGGATCGCCGCGGCGGCGGCGCTGCGCAGCCTTACGCCGCTTCTCTTCTTCGCGCCGCTGGTCGCGCTGGCGATCTGGTGGCTGGTCGGCAAGTCGCTCGTGCCGGTCGAGCAGATCGCCACCGAACTGCGACGACGCGACGCGAATCGACTCGACCCGGTGCCCGAGGCGGACATTCCGGTCGAAGTCGAGCCGATGGTGACGTCGCTCAACGGCCTGCTAGGACGCCTGCGCGCTTCCTTCGCCGCGCAGCGCGCCTTCGTTGCCGACGCCGCCCACGAATTGCGCACGCCGATCGCCGCGCTGAAGCTGCAGGCCGGCCTGATGGCGCGCGCGCGCGACGATCGGGCGCGCGCCGAAGCGCTGTGCGAGCTCAATGCCGGCATCGACCGCTCCGCGCACCTGGTCGACCAGTTGCTCACGCTCGCGCGCAGCGAACCGCAGGCGCGCGCCACGCCCGAGGAGCGCATCGATCTTGCCCGGGTGGCGCGAGCCGTCGTCGCCGAGATGACGCCGCTGGCCGTCGCGCGCGGCTCGAAGATCGAGTTCGATGCCCCGGACGCGCTCGCGCTGCGCGGCGACGCGAGCGCGCTGCACAGCCTCCTGCGCAACCTGGTGGACAACGCGTTGCGGCACACGCCGGCCGGCAGTCGCGTTGCCGTCGGCATCGAGATCGACGACGACCTGGCGTGCATCAGCGTGGACGACGACGGCCCCGGCATTGCCGTCGAGGAACGCGAGCGCGTTTTCGATCGCTTCTACGGTCGCACTGCCGGCGGAGACGGCGGCAGCGGACTGGGCCTCGCGATTGCGAAGGCTGTGATCGATCGGCACGCGGGACGCATCGAGCTCGATCGTTCGCCGCTCGGAGGTCTTCGCGTGCTCGTGCAGTTGCCCCGCACACACGAGAACGCGGCCTTAAGCGCTTCGTAAGGCGCACATCGCAGCATCTCGTTGTCGGGGCCGCAAGGCCTTCAACCGAACGAGAGGCAACGAACGATGAAGCCAAAACTCCTGGTCGCCGCCCTGGCGGCCGCGGGCATGATCAGCAGCGGAACTGCATATGCCCTGTCGCTGAACCCCGCCGACTGGTTCCACAGCGAGCGCGCGGCACAGTCCGAGGCGCCGCAGAAGCTGGCGCAGGCCGACCGAGCCGCCCCGAACGCGCCGTCCGCCAATAGCGGGAGTTCGCCAGCGACGACGATGGCCACCGCCGCCTCGAGCGCCGACGCCGCGCAACCGGCCGGCCGGATCGAGCCGCCTTCGACGACCGGCTCGGTCGTCATCGCGCCTACGACGGCGCCGAACTGGACCGAAGTCGTGCAGAGATTCGGACCTGCGGTAGTCGGCGTCGAGGTCGAAGGCACGCGCGAGGTCGGCAGCGCCGACGCGCCCGACATCCAGAACGATCCATTCTTCCGCTTTTATCGCGGCCTGCCGATTCCGCAGATGCCGCACGGCAAGGTGCCGGTGCGCGGACAGGGCTCGGGCTTCATCGTCGGCTCGGACGGAATCATCCTCACCAACGCGCACGTCGTGCGCGACGCGGACAGCGTTCGGGTGAAGCTCGCCGACCGACGCGAGTACTCGGCCAAGGTGCTCGGCGTAGACCCGGCCACCGACGTCGCCGTGCTGAAGATCGACGCGAAGAACCTGCCCACCGTGCAGCTCGGGGAATCCGAGCGCCTGCACGTCGGTGACTACGTGCTCGCCATCGGCTCACCGTTCGGCTTCGAGGAGAGCGCCACCTCGGGCATCGTCAGCGCGAAAGGCCGTGCGCTGCCGGGCGACTCCTATGTTCCGTTCATCCAGACCGACGTCGCGGTGAACCCGGGCAACTCGGGCGGTCCGCTGTTCGACGCTGGCGGGCGCGTGGTCGGCATCAACTCGCAGATCTACTCGCGCACCGGTGGCTACGAAGGCCTGTCGTTCGCGATTCCGATCGACGTCGCGTTGCGCGTGAAGGACCAGATCGTCGAGACGGGCCAGGCGCGCCACGCGCAGCTGGGCGTGACGATCCAGGAGCTGAACCAGGCGCTGGCCGATTCGTTCAAGCTGAAGAATCCGAACGGTGCGCTGATCTCGAGCATCGCGCCGGATAGCGCCGCGCAGAAGGCCGGACTGAAGCCGGGCGACGTGATCCTGTCGTTCAACGGCAAGCCGGTCGAGCAGTCGGGCGACCTGGCGGCGATGGTCGGCATGACGAAGCCGGGCGCGAAGGTGGCGCTCGAAGTGATGCGCGACGGCAAGAAGCAGCAGATCGACGCAACGCTCGGCGAAGCGAAGCCCGAGCAGGTCGCATCGTCCGAATCCGAGAGCCCGAACGCCAATTCGGGTCGCCTCGGTCTGGCCGTACGTCCGCTCGACAACGACGAGCGCAAGAGCGCGCGCATCGACAAGGGTGGCCTGCTCGTCGAAGACGCCACCGGCGCCGCGCGCCGCGCCGGCATCCGACCCGGCGACGTGATCCTGTCGGTGAACGGCCAGTCGGTCGACAGCGTCGAGTCGCTGCGCGACAAGGTCAGCGGCGACAACGACAAGCTCGCGCTGCTGGTGCAGCGGGGGAACATGCGGATCTTCGTGCCGTTGAACCTGGGGTGAGGCCGGGTTTTCCAAGGACACAGGTAAACGCTTTCGCGTGCTTCCTGGTTCCCTGGGTTTCCTGCGGCGCAGGGTTATCCACCGGCGGCGTGGCGCATGCCACACCGCCGATAGGTAACCCGTGTTTGTGGGGGACGCAACGATCTACGCCAGCCGAAAAACCAGCCCACCGACCCCTACCCCCTTCCTCCTTCCCCCTTCTCCTGTCTCAGTACGAACCCCGCCTCCACCCCCCCGGGCACATCGCGCACGAAAGCATGGCCGCCGTGGAACTCGCCTACCAATCGCACGAGGTACAGGCCCAGGCCGAGATGCGTGGCGGCGCAGGCGCGATGTTCGCGCACCGAAACCATCGAGTCGAACAGGCTCTCGCGCATCGCCGCCGGCAACGCGGGGCCGCGGTTGCGCACGGCGATCGAGAACATCGGTACGCCGGCTTCGGTGATCGCGCGCAGCGACAGCACGATCGCGCTGCCGGGCTCGGCGAAGTCCACTGCGTTGGACACGAGTTTGTCGAGCGCCTGCGCGATCGCCTCGGGAACGACCGGACACGGCGCGCTGTCGATCGGGCAATCGATCTCGAAGGCGCGCGGCGCGAAGGCGTCGCGATAGCCCTCCATGCACGCGCGCAGCAGCGCGACGAGGTCCACCGTCTCCAGTTCGCTGTCGGCGAGCATCGACTCGAGGCTCGATGCCTCTCCCATGCTCGCGACGATCCGCTCCAGGCGCTGCGTGCCGTCGCGCGCGCGCGCGAGCCAGGAGTCGCGTTGCGCCGAGCCGGCGCGCGCCGCGTCGGATTCAGCGAGGTTCTCCAGTGAAGATCGAACGACCATGATCGGCGTGCGCAACTCGTGCACGAGCCGGCTGCGCAGGTTGCCGACGTACTGCTGGTGCTGGCGCAGCCGCTCGAGCACGCTCGCATAGCTCTGCGCGAGCGCGCCGATCTCGTCGGCGACCAGCGGCTCGCGCACGCTGTCGACGACGCGACCGCGCGAATCGATGGCCCGCTCCGCCTGGCCACGCAGTCGGACGATGCGCGCCACCGTCACCGATCCCACTGCGAGCAGCGCAAGCGCGCTCGCCGCCATCGCCGCCGCGGTGAGCAAGGTGAGCCGCTCGATCGCCCGCGCATGCGTGCCGAGCCGCGAGCCCGTGTGCTCTTCGACGACGAGCGCGCCGACGACGCGATCCCCGGACCACACCGGTTGCGCGCTCGTCAGCAGCCACGCCGGCAATCCGCTCTCGGAATCGGTGCGCTCTGCCTGTTGCGCAGCAAAGCCGGCGAGCGCCCGGCTGAGCGGAGACTGCCCGCTCGGGTCCTCGTGTGCGGCATCGGGCGCGAAAGCTTCGAAGCGCGCAGGCCGCAGGTGCACCGTCGCGGCGAGCAGGCGCCGCGCGAGACGTCCCTCCCAGTCGTCTGGCGGCGGGGGGCCGCCGGCGATGGTTCCCGATTGCACGAGCAACGCGCCGCTGGCATCGAACACCGAAACACGACCGCTCGCGCGCGCGAGTCCTCGCACGGCGTCGGCCCACAACGCGGAGCGAGGGTCGCGCGCCTGTTCGCTGATCGGCTGCACCGGCGTGAGCAGCCCGGAGTCCGCGCGGCCTTCGATTCGTCGCGAACCGAGATAATCGACGTCGACCACGTGCACGCGCAGGAATCGCGGTTCCTCGTCGAACTCGATTTCGGCGATCCAGCCGCCGGGGCGTTCGCGCGGCGTGAGCTCGCGCGCGAGCATCGCGTCGGGCGCGTTGCCCGACTCGACGATCAGGCGGTCGCCTGCCAGCTCGACGCCGTCCGCACGCTGCGGCAGCACGAGCCGCTCGTCGTCGGCGTCGACCAGCAGGAAGAAGCGACCCGGGCGCTCCTGCGAGCGCGCCGCGGCCAGCCGCACGTGCATCGCTTCGACGCGGACATTCGCTGCCGCGCCCGGTTGCGCAGGCCGCATCGGCAGCGCTCGCCCGGGCGTCTCGACCCATTCGCGCGCGTCGTTGTCCGCGACGACGTCAGCGAGCAACTCGACCGGCAGCAGTTCGGCGCCGGCGCGCCGGCGCAGCGTTGCCTGCTCGACATCGAAGAGCGCCTGGTGATCGTGCAGCGACGCGGCGAGGTTGCGCGCCGCCTGTCCCTGGTTTTCGAGGCGCTCGTTGCGCGCGAACTCGGTCATCACCTCGACGAACCGCAGTCCGATCGGGGGCAAGGCGAGCAGCGGAATCATCGCCAACGCCAGGCTGAAGCGAAGGCCCAGCGGAAGGCGCCAGCGGCGCCGCGCCGTCATGGTCTCGCCGCCGCTCATGGGTTCGCGTAGGCGCTCATGGGTTCGCGTAAGCGCTCATGGGTTCGCGTAAGCGCTCAGCGGTTCGCCGGCCGTTCGACGAAGCGATAGCCGAGCCCGTAGACGGTCTCGATTGCGTCGAACGCGGCATCGACCGCCTCGAACTTGCGCCGGATGCGCTTCACGTACGACGTGACCGTCTGGTCGTCGACGACGAGGTTGGCTTCGCGCATCAGCGCGTCGCGGTTCTTCACGTGGCCCGGATGGCGCACGAGCGCGTGCAGCATCCAGAACTCGGTGACCGTGAGCTCCACCGGCAGGTCGCGCCAGGTGGCCTCGAAGCGCGCCGAATCCAGCACGAGCGGCCCTCGCACCAGTCGTTCGCCACTCGTCGTCGGTTGGGCCAGCGCGTCGACCCGGCGCAGCAGCGCGGTGACGCGCGCGAGCAGGTGCGGGAAGCTCACGTTCTTCGTCACGTAGTCGTCGGCGCCCAGGCGCAGCCCGGAGACGATGTCGATCTCGGAGTCGCGCGCCGACAGCATCAGGATCGGAAGCGTGCGCGCGTGCTCGCGCAGCCAACGGCACAATTCGAAGCCGCCGTCGGGTTCGTCGCCCAGCCCTACGTCGATGATTGCGAGGTCGGGCAGCCGGGCTGCAAGCGCCTGCTGGGCCTGCGCGCGATCGGCGTAGCCGACGGCCTCGAAACCGTGCCGCACGAAAGCGTCGCACAGGTTCGCGCGAATGGCGGGTTCGTCCTCGACGATGGCGATGCGGCGGGTCATCGAGGGAATGTAGCGCAAAGGCCAACGCCGGCCGGCGCGCCCGAACTTTGCCCGAATCGTGCCCGCATGCATCCGGATCGAGCCTCGGCGCAGTCCCCCCGTGCAGCGCCCAATCGATGCAGGCCTGCCGCAACTTCACGCCCGCAGTGCAGGCGCCGATCGCTCACGGAAGGATCATGGCCCGAGAGTCAACACCCGATACGCTTCCCGTCCCCTCCGATGCGCCCCGATTCGACTGGCGCGAATGGACGTCCTTCGTCGGCTCGGTGCTCGGCACCGCGCTGGTCGTCTCGATCGTGCTGGGGGGAATCGTCCTGTTGCTGGCCTGATCAAGCCCCACAACAGTTCTTGTACTTGCGCCCGCTGCCGCACGGGCACGGATCGTTGCGGCCGACCTTCGGCGCCGCTCGGCGAACGGTCTCGACACGCATCGCGGCGGGCGTGGTTCCGGCTTCGCGATAGGGGCGGAAGAATTCGTGGATGTCGGCCACGTCGCCGATCATCCGGTCGATCAGCGCATCGCACTCGGCGCTCGACAACTCCCCCGCGGCTTGCGCCCGATCGTCCTCGCCCTCGCCCTCGCCCTCGTCGCCGATCGCTGCGGCGAGTGACCCCATCGCGTCGAGCGCGTCGCCGAAATCCTTCTCGTCGAGCAGCGCATCCCAGCTGTCGGGATGAAGCTCGACGCCGCGCAGGAAGCCGACCGCCCAGGCGATGCCGTCGGCATTGCCGTCTTCGTCGTACGCCAGCACCGGGCCGAACTCGCCCGCGTCGAGCGTCGCAACCACGCGCGCCGCATGCCGTCGCAGCAGCGCCGCGATCTCGGCGTGCGTCTCGGGCAGCGAGGCGCCCGATGCGCGATCCGCGGAGGATGCATCGTCGTCATCGAAGGGCTCGGCGCCCAGCACCTGCGCGAGCAGTGCGTTCTCGTCGATCGGATCGGGCACGCAGGCCAGCGCCGCGAGGAAGCCGTCGACCTCCTCGACGACCATCGCGTTGTCGTTGCCGGTCTGGTCGAGCAACGTGTCGAGCCGCGTGAAGTCGCTCTCGTCGAGCGGACGCAGGTCGGCGGTGGAGACGGGCGAGAGTCGGATCATGGCAGCGATGGTACTGCCGTCCGGCCCTCGGCCCCGGTTCGACGAAAGACCAGGGCGCCGCGCGGCGCCCCGGTCCGCTCAGCCGCTCAGCCGCGCTGCGCGCGCCGCGACTGCCGCTCCTGCAGTTTCGCCTGCTGCTCGGGCGTGAGCACCTTGTAGACCTCGTTCATGCTGCGCGCGCGAAGCTGCGCCATCTCGCTGATCGCCTGCGCGTTGCGATCGGCCAGCGCCTTGACCTTGGCCTCGTCGTAGTCGTTCGACAGCGCGAGCTTCGCGAACTCGCCGCGCGTCTCGCGCAGCGTCTTCGCCTGCTCTCGCATCTTCGGCTCCGCGGCGTGGCGGATTTCGAAGATCCGGTCGCGCTGCTGCTCGCTGAGGTCCAGGCCGCGCAGGAAGCGGTCGCCATGGCCGTGCCGGCCCGACATCGCTTCGCCGCCCCGATGACCTCCGGCGCCGTGGCGCCAGTGAGCGTGCTGCTGCCCGATCGTCTTGGAGGGGGCCGCCTGCGACGTGCCATCGGGCGAGGCCTGCGCCGAGACAAGGAACGGAACGGCCAGCGCAAGGCCGCCGGCGACGGTGAGTGCTGCGATACGTGCGGATTTCATGCTTCGGACTCCTGTCCTCGAATGCCGGCGTCGAATTGCGCCGGTACGAGTCGCAGCTTGCCGCCGCTCTTCGTTAACGGCCGCCGGCAATGTGTAAACGTTCGTAATGAAGCGTGTCGATCACTCGCAGCCGGGCAACGGGGATACGGCGGATCGCTATGATCGGCGCCATGCCCCTCCGACCCGAAGACGGCGATGCGCCGCGCGTGCTGCTGGTCGACGACGACGCCGAGCTGAGCGAATTGCTCGTCGAATACCTGCGTCGCGACGGCTTCGAGGCCGAAAGCGTCGGCGACGGACTGATGGGCGTCGCACGAGCGCTCGATGGCGACTTCGACATCGTCGTGCTCGACGTGATGATGCCGGGCATCGACGGAGTGGAGGCGTTGCGTCGCATCCGCGCGGCGAGCCGCGTACCGGTGCTGATGCTCACCGCTCGCGGCGACGACGTCGACCGCATCGTCGGCCTCGAGCTCGGCGCCGACGATTACGTCCCCAAGCCCTGCAGTCCGCGTGAGCTTGCCGCGCGCCTGCGCGCGATCCTGCGCCGCTTCGGCGAAGCGAGCCGGATGCGCGACGCGTCGATTGCCGTCGGCCCGCTGACGATCTGGCCCGGGCAGCGTCGTGCTTCGTGGCACGAGGCGCCGCTGGCGCTGACCAGCACCGAGTTCAACGTACTCGCGTCGCTCGCGCGGCAGGCCGGCCGCGTGGTCGCGAAGGAAGAACTGTCGCGAGAGGCGCTCGGTCGCCCGCTCGGGCGCTTCGATCGCAGCGTCGACGTGCACATCGGCAGCCTTCGCCAGAAGCTCGGCACGCGCGACGACGGCTCGCCGTGGATCGAGACGGTCCGCGGCCGGGGTTACCAGCTCGTGCTCGCCTGACGAAGCGAATGAGCGACGATTTGCGCTCCGCGACCCCGGAAACACGCCCGCGCGTAGCCGTCGGACGCCTGTTCTGGAAGTTCTTTCTCGCGTTCTGGCTGGCGCTGCTCGTCGCGATCGTGCTCGTCACCGCGCTCGTCTCGCTGCATCAGCAGCGGGCGCGCGAGGATGCGTCGTCGCTCGGCGTCGGCCCGCGCGCCGAACTCGCGCTGCGCTCGGCCGCTGCAACGCTCGAGCACGGCGGCGTGGACGCGCTGCGCGATTGGCTGCGCGACGAGGAGAGCGGCCGCGTCGGTTCCGGCGTCTATGCGGTCGACCGTAACGGAGCAGACCTGCTCGGCCGTCCGGTACCGGCCGACGCGCTCGCCAGCGCGCGCGAGCGGCTGGAGCAGGGCGATCGTCGTTCGCAGCGCATCGCGCGACAGGATGAAGCGAGCGGACTGCTGCTCTTCGTCGCGCCGAGCGACGGGCTGCGCAGGCCGCGGCGCGCAGCGCCGCTACCGCTGTCCGCGCTCGTCGCAGCCGGGCTGCTGGCGAGCCTCGCTTTCAGCGCCCTGCTCGCCTGGTACCTGACGAAGCCGATCCGTCACCTGCGCGGCGGCTTCGCATCGCTGGCGGGCGGCGCGCTGGATACGCGCGTGGCGGCGCGCATCGGAACCCGCAACGACGAACTCGCCGACCTGGGGCGCGATTTCGACCGGATGGCCGCGCAGTTGCAGCAACTCGTGGGCGCGCAGCGTCGCCTGCTGCACGACGTCTCGCACGAGCTTCGCTCGCCGCTGGCCCGGCTGCGGGCGGCGATCGACATCGCGCGGCAGGAACCGGCGCGGCGCGATGCGATGCTCGAGCGCATCGAGCGCGAGAGCGTGCGCGTCGACGATCTCGTCGGCGAACTGCTCACGCTCGCACGGCTCGACGCCGGCGCTTCGCACGGCGATGCCGAGCCGGTAGATGTGGCAGAGCTGGTCGAGTCGGTCGTCGACGACGCCCGCTTCGAGGCGCGCGGCGCCGGCCGCGACGTGCACTACGAGGAACGGCTCGGTCGTCGCCACGCGAAAGTGCGCGCCGATCTGCTGCATCGCGCACTCGAGAACGTGATCCGCAACGCGCTCAAGTTCGCGCCGCCCGGCAGCCGGATCGACGTGCGCGCCGAGTCGGACGACGCGGGGCCGTTGCGCGTGAGCGTGGCGGACCGCGGACCGGGCATCACGGACGAGGAACGCGAAGCGATCTTCGAGCCCTTTCACCGCGGCAGCGCCGGCAGCGCGACGCAGGGCTACGGGCTGGGCCTGGCGATCGCGCGGCGCGCGATCGAGTTGCACGGCGGACGCATCGAGGCGACGCCGCGCGAAGGCGGCGGCCTGGTCGTCACGATCGAGCTGCCGTCATGAAGACGCCCGAGGCGCGATCGTTTCGGCGCAAGCGCAGCAGCAGCCACGCGACGATCGAGACGTTCACCGCGTTCCACGCGAGGCCGTGCACGAAGGCGGCGTCGTAGGAACCGGTGAGGTCGAACAGCACGCCCGACAGCCATCCGCCCAGCGCCATGCCGAACAGCGTCGCGGTGATCACGAGGCCCACGCGCACGCCCGCCCCGGTGGCCGGGAAGAACTCGCGGACGATGATCGCGTACGACGGAACGATTCCGCCCTGGAACAGGCCGAACATCGCCGAGATGACGTACAGCGACGAAAGCGAGTCGAAGGGAAGGAACAGCAGCAGGGCAACGCCCTGCAGCACCGACCCGAGCAGCAGGGTGCGCAGTCCGCCGATGCGATCGCAGATCAGGCCGAAGCCGATGCGGCTGATCACGCCGAAGCCGAGCATCAGCGAGAGCATCTGCGCACCTCGCGCCGGACCGTAACCGAGGTCGCCGCAGTACGCGACGATGTGGACCTGCGGCATCGACATTGCCACGCAGCAGGCGACGCCGGCCAGGCACAGCAGCGCGAGCAGCGCGCGCGACGAAATGCCGAGTCGCTCGAGCGGCGCCGTCGTGGACAAGGCCGCGGGGACGCGAGGCTCGGCAACCGGGGAAGCCGCGGCGGCGGTCGCCGCGACCGTCGGCAACGCGATCGCCGGCGCCCGCGCCGCGCCCGCCGGGTGGGAAGCGTGCGCGCCAGGCGCCGCGCGACGCCGCAGCAGTTGCGCGAGCGGCACCATCGTGAACAGGCAGAACAGCCCGATGCCGACGAAGGTCTGTCGCCAGCCGACCGTTTCGACGAAGTGCTGGACCACCGGCGGCCACACCGTGCCGGCGAGATAGTTGCCGCTCGCGCAGATCGCCACTGCGATGCCGCGGCGCCGTTCGAACCAGAACGAGGTGTCGGTGACCAGCGGGCTGAAGGTGGTCGAGCTGCCGAGCATGCCGACCAGCAGGCCGTACGCCAGCCCGAAGGTCCAGATGCTGTCCGCGGCGGCCGCGAGCACGAAGCCGGCGGCAATCGCCGCGCCGCCGATCGTCACGGGCACGGCGATGCCGAAGCGATCGGTGAGACGACCCATCAGGATGCCGCCGATGCCGAAGCCGATCATCGTCATCGTGTACGGGAGCGACGCGGCGCCGCGCGCGACGTCGAACTCGGCCTGCACCGCCGGCAGCACGACGACGACGACATACATCCCGCAACCGCCGATCGTCGCCAGCACGAGGCTGACGAGGAGGCGAAACCAGGCGTAGGGCGAGTCGACGTCGTGCGACTCGTGCATCGAAGGGTTCACCAGAGTGCGCGCACCTTCGCGGCCACGTCGACGAAGGGCGCGTCGAGCAGCGCGCCGGCGCACGGCCCGGCATCGCCCTGCACCGCCGCCGGCGCGACGCGATCGAAGCGATGGAGCAGCGCGTCGTCGAGGAAGCGGCTGCGCGCCCCATGCACGTAGGCGTCGCCGAAGCGCGGCTGCTGCGTCGTGAAATAGCGCTGCGGCTCGAGCAGGTAGAGGAAATCGCGCGCGCGCGTCATCGCTACATACAGCAGCCGGCGCTCCTCGTCGATCGACTCGGCGCGACCGGTCGCGTATTCGTTCGGGAAGTTGCCGTCGGCCACGTTGAGCACGAACACCGAATCCCACTCCTGCCCCTTCGCCGAATGCACGGTCGACAGGATCAGGTAGTCGTCGTCGAGCAGCGGCGCTCCCGCCCAGTCGCCGCTCGCCTGCGGCGGATCGAGCGCGAGTTCGGTGAGAAAGCGCTCGCGCGTGCCGAAGCGGGCGGCGATCGACTGCAGCATGTCGAGGTCGGCCGCGCGCACGACCGAATCGTCGTGGCGCCGCTCGAGCAGCGGTCGGTACCAGTGCCGCACCGGCTCGAGCTGCCCCGGCCACGGCGCCGCTGGATCCGCCAAGGCGCGCATCAGGTCGACGAAGGCCTGCCAACCGTCGCGCGACGCCTGCGGCGGCGCGAAGGACGCGAGCGCATCGGGCAGCGACCGGTGCGGATCGAGCGCGAGGTCGATGCAGCGCTGCGCGTTTACCGGCCCGAAGCCGCTCATCAGCTTCAGCGTGCGGAACGCCGCGATCGTGTTGCGCCGGTTCTCGGCCCAGCGCAGCACGGCGAGCAGGTCCTTCACGTGCGCGGCTTCGAGGAACTTCAGTCCGCCGTGCTTGACGAAGGGAATGTCGCGCCGTACCAGCTCGACCTCGAGCGTCGCGCTATGGTGCGCGCTGCGAAACAGCACCGCCTGGCGCTTGAGCGCAACACCTTCCTCGCGGTGCCGAAGAATCGTGTCGATGACCCAGTCGGCCTGCGCACGTTCGTCGAGCACGGTGACGAGTTGCGGACGGGCACCCTCGCCGCGCTGCGCGACGAGCGTCTTCGCATGGCGACGGCTCGCCTGCGCGATCAGCGTGTTCGCTGCATCGAGCAGCGGCTGCACCGAGCGGTAGTTGCGCTCGAGCACGATGCGCGCGGCCGGCGGCTCGAACTTCTCGGGAAAGTCGAGGATGTTGCCGATCTCGGCTGCGCGGAACGCGTAGATCGATTGCGCATCATCGCCCACCACCGACAGGCCCGCGCCATCGGGTTTCATCGCGAACAGGATCTGCGCCTGCAGCGCGTTGGTGTCCTGGTATTCGTCGACCAGCACGTGGTCGAAGCGCGCGCCCACCTCGGCAGCGAAGCGCACATCGCTCATCGCCGCGTGCCACCACAGCAGAAGATCGTCGTAATCGAGGACCCCGTTGGACTGCTTGCGCTCGGCATAGCGGCGAAACAGCCGCACCAGCTCGTCGCGCCAGTCGACGCACCAGGGGAAGTCGCGCTGCAGCACGTCGTCGAGCGCGCGGCCGCTGTTGACCTTGCTCGAGTGGATGGCCAGGCAGCTTTCCTTGCGCGGAAAGCGGCGCGACTGCGACGAGAAGCCCATCTCGTGCCGTACGACGTCGAGCAGGTCGGCCGAATCGCCGCGATCGAGGATGCCGAAGGCCGGATCGAGGCCGATGCGCTTCGCGTATTCGCGCAGCAATCGTGCGCCGATCGAATGGAAGGTGCCGGCCCACGGCAGGTGCAGCGCAGCCGGCCCGCCGCCGGCCGTGTGCCTCGTCGCATCCTGCGCCAGCAGTCGTTCGGCGCGACGCGTCATCTCGCCGGCCGCGCGCCGGCTGAAGGTGAGCAGCAGCACGCGCATCGGGTCGACGCCGTTGCGCACCAGATGCGCGACGCGGTGGGCGAGCGTCGCCGTCTTGCCGGTGCCGGCGCCGGCGACGATCAGCAGCGGGCGCGCGCGAAAACGCCCCTGCGCATCGAGCGCGCCGAACGACGCGGCCGCGCGCTGCTCGGCGTTGAGCGAATCGAGGATCGGCGAAACGGGACGGGACAGCGATGCGACCGGCATCCCGCAAGTGTAGAGGAGCGCGGGGCGCGTTCGGGCACAGCACGCGATCGTGGGAAAATCGATCGATGATCACCGCGCTTCGCCGATTCCTCGAGCATCACCTCGGGGACGGAACCGATCCCGTCGAGGAAGAGCGCCGCGTCGAACTTGCGACCGCCGCGCTCTTCGCCGAAATGATGCGCATCGACGGCCAGACCACGGCGGTCGAGCGCGCCGCCGCGCGCGACGCGATCGTCGAGCGACTCGGCCTGTCGCCACAGGAGGCGAGCGAGCTGCTCGAGGCCGCGCGCGAGGAAGTGCGCACCGCCAACGACTACTTCCAGTTCACGTCGCTGCTGAACCGGCGTCTCACGCAGGAACAGAAGGTCGCCGTCATCGAGCGCATGTGGCGCGTCGCCTACGCCGACGCGCGCCTCGACGCCCACGAATTGCACCTGATGCGCCGCATTGCCGACCTGCTGCACGTACCGCATCTGGACTCGATGGCAGCGAAGATGAGGGCGCGAGAAGCGGTTGAGGGTGAAGGGGAAGGGCCTCGGTTGTAGCTGCCCTCCGTTCCGCCATCGCCGGAAATGGGCGAATCCAGCGCATTTCCCATCGTGCTGGTCGCAGGACAGTCAGCCGAGCAACCGGTGGTGATGCCGCAGATGCTCCCCCACGAAGCTCTGCACGAACCAGTACCCGTGCCCGTACCCGTCGTGACGATGCAGCTCCACCGTCGTCCCCGAACGCTGCGCGGCCTCGACGAAGCGCTCCGGATACAGCTGCTCGGCGAGGAATTCGTCGGCGCTGCCCTGGTCGATGCGGATCGGCGAGGAAAACCGGTGCTGAGCGACGAGCCTGCTCGCGTCATACGTCGCCCACACGTCATGGTCGTCGCCGAGATACCCGGCGAAGGCCTTGCGCCCCCACGGGCTCTCGGAAGGCGCGGCGATCGGCGCGAAGGCCGACACCGAGCGGTAGCGGTCGGGGTTGCGCAGCGCGCAGACGAGCGCACCGTGCCCGCCCATCGAGTGGCCGAAGACGCCGCGCGCGTCGTCGCGCACCGGGAAGTGCGCGGCGACGACATGCGGCAACTCGTCGGTGATCCACGTGTACATCCGATAGTGCGATGACCACGGCACACGCGTGGCGTCGACGTAGAACCCCGCGCCCAGGCCGAAGTCCCAGTGCGCATCGTCACCCGGCAGGCGCACGCGCGGGCTCGTATCGGGCGCGACGACGACGAGACCCAGCTCCGCGGCGAAACGCTGCGCACCCGCCTTGATTGCGAAGGTCTCTTCGTTGCAGGTGAGCCCGGCCAGGTAGTACAGCACCGGCGCTGCGGCGCCGCCGATCGCCGCCGGTGGCCGGTACACCGAGAAGCGCATCGGCGCGTCGCAGGCCTCGGACGCATGCTCGTAGAAGCCCTGCACGCCTTCGAAGCAGCGATGCTCGGCAATGACGCGAAAACCGTCAGCGTTCATCGATGCCTTCCGGACACGCGTTCAGTAGACGACGACGCTGCGGATCGACTCGCCGCTGTGCATCAGCTCGAACGCGCGGTTGATGTCCTCGAGCGGCATCGTGTGCGTGATCAGCGAGTCGATGTCGATCTTGCCGTCCATGTACCAGTCGACGATCTTCGGCACGTCGGTGCGACCGCGCGCGCCGCCGAAGGCGGTGCCCTTCCACTGTCGCCCGGTAACCAGCTGGAAAGGACGCGTCGAGATCTCCTGGCCCGCGCCCGCCACGCCGACGATCACCGAGACGCCCCAACCTCGATGGCAGCACTCGAGCGCCTGGCGCATCAGCTGCACGTTGCCGATGCACTCGAAGCTGTAGTCGGCGCCACCGTCGGTGAGTTCGACCAGGTGCGCGACGAGGTCGCCGTCGACCTCCTTCGGGTTCACGAAATGCGTGAGCCCGAACTGCCGTGCGAGCGGCTCGCGCGCCGGATTGATATCGACGCCGATGATGCGGTCGGCGCCGACCATGCGTGCGCCCTGCACGACGTTCAGCCCGATGCCGCCGAGCCCGAAGACGACGACGTTCGCGCCCGGCTCGACCTTGGCGGTGTTGATCACCGCGCCCAGCCCGGTGGTGACGCCGCAGCCGATGTAGCAGACCTTGTCGAAGGGCGCGTCCTCGCGGATCTTCGCAACGGCGATCTCGGGCAGCACCGTGTAGTTCGAGAACGTCGAGCAGCCCATGTAGTGATGCAGCGGCTTGCCACCGATCGAGAAGCGGCTCGTGCCGTCGGGCATCACGCCACGGCCCTGGGTTGCCCGGATCGCCGTGCACAGGTTCGTCTTGCGCGACAGGCACGACTTGCACTGCCGGCACTCGGGCGTGTAGAGCGGGATCACGTGGTCGCCCTTGCGCACCGACGTGACGCCCGCTCCGACGTCGACGACCACGCCGGCACCCTCGTGGCCGAGGATTGCCGGGAACAGCCCTTCCGGATCGGCTCCGGAACGCGTGTACTCGTCGGTGTGGCATACACCGGTGGCCTTCACCTCGACGAGCACCTCGAAGGCGCGCGGGCCGTCGAGCTGCACCGTCTCCACCGAGAGCGGCTGGCCCGCCTCCCAGGCGACCGCTGCGCGAACCCGCACGTCAGCCCTCCGCGAGCGCGTCGGCGATGTCGGCGGCGTCGGGCTTCGGCATGTCGGCGTAGACCGGGTTCGACAGGTAGCGCTCGCCGAAGTCGGGGACGATCGAGACGATCGTCTTGCCTCGGTTCTCGGCCCGGCCGGCGAGTTGCAGCGCCGCCCACGCGATCGAGCCGCCCGAGATGCCGCCGAAGATCGCTTCCTCGCGCGCGAGCACGCGCGCGGTGTCGATCGCGTCGTCGTTGGTGACGCGAACGACCTCGTCGTAGACGGTGGTGTCGAGAACGCTCGGCACGAAGCCTGCGCCCAACCCCTGCTGCTTGTGCGGCCCGGCATTGCCGCCCGACAGAACGGCGCTCTCGGCCGGTTCGACGGCGACGACGCGCACCGACGGCTTCTTCTCGCGCAGGAAGCGTCCGGCGCCGGTGATCGTGCCGCCGGTGCCCACGCCCGAGACGAGGATGTCGACCGCGCCGGCAGTGTCCTCCCAGATCTCGGGGCCGGTCGTGCGGTAGTGGATGTCGGCGTTCGCCGGGTTGTCGAACTGCCGCGCCATCCAGCCGCGCGAGCCGAGCTTCGCGAGGATCTCCTCGCCACGCGCGATCGCGCCCTTCATGCCCTTCGCGCCCTCGGTGAGCACGAGCACGGCGCCGAGCGCCTCGAGCATGCGCCGCCGCTCGATCGTCATCGTGTCGGGCATCGTGATCACGCAGCGAAAGCCCTTGGCGACCGCCGTGTAGGCCAGGCCGATTCCGGTGTTCCCGCTGGTGGGTTCGACGATCACCATGCCGGGCTTCAACGCGCCGCTTCGGATTGCGTCCTCGACCATCGCGTTGCCGATGCGATCCTTCACCGACGAGAACGGATTGAAGCCCTCGTGCTTGACGAGGACGATGCCCGGAAAACCGGCACCGAGCTTCCTCAGGCGAACGAGCGGCGTATTGCCTACCGTCTGCGTGATGTCGTCGTAGATGCGTCCTCTGGCCATGATCGTTCCTCGCGTAGTGAGCTGCCCGCCATGAACGCGGCGAGCCGCGGCGCCCGTGCGCTTACCGAGGGTAACGCGATGCCGGGCCGGTGCACGCTCATATTCTCGGCGCGATGCATCCTTATTCCCGCGGCGACGAGCCAGCCGAGCGCAACCGCGATCGCCAGCGCGACGAGCAGCGTTCCGACCAGCACCTGCTCGTCGAGCCGATAGCCGTTGCACAGCCGGTCGGGAGCGTCCTGGTACAGCGTGCCGACCACCGCGGTCATCGGCAGCACGTTGCCGAGAAAGAAGCCCTGCACGACGAGGCCGGCGCGCGGCCACGACGCGCGCAACGCCGCTCCGCCGGCGAGCAGCGCGACGACTTTCACCGCCTCGACGCGCGGGTCGACCAGCGCGAGGTCGAGCAGGCGCGGGATCATCGTCAATGCGAGGACGCAGGCGGCGAAAGCGAGGCCGGCGATGCCGAGCCGGTTCCACGCCGACTCGCTGCCGTCGGAGCACGCCGGCGAGCGCGCGTCGTACAGCAGCGCACCGGCGAGCAGCAGCAGCGGGAACTGCACGAGCATGTGCGTGGCCATCCCGGCCTCGAGCCAGTCGCGCAGCGGCCACGAGACGCAGCCGACGGCGAGCAGCGCACCGAACGCGAACCGCAGGCGCGCCGGCGTCATCGCTCGGCCCGCGCGAGCTTGGCCGGCGGCATCGAGCGCGCGAAGTACAGCGCCTCGTCGAGTTCGTCGTAGTCGAAGACGCGCACGAGATGCGCGTCGGCGTCGACGACGAGCAGCGCTGCGTTGTGCTCGTAGCCGGCGAAGCCGTCGGGAATCACGACGACGCGAAACGCGCGCAACAGGCGTTCCAGCGCGCCGGCGTCGGCCACGGTAACGAAGCGCCAGATGCCGGGATCGGCTCGCAGTTCGCGTGCGTAGCGCGCGAGGGCGGCGACGTCGTCGTGCGTCGGATCGAAGCTCACCGACAACAGACGCACCGACGCATTGCCCGGCCCGGCCGCGGCGTTACCCGCGGCGATGCGCCCCTGCAATTGCTGGAAGCCGCTGCCCAGCGCCGCGCATACGCTGACGCAGCGGGTGTAGACGAAATCGACGATCGTGGGCCCGCCATGTTCCTTCAGCAGCGCCGCCAGGTCGACGGCATCGATTTCCGGCCCGGCGACCTCGACCGGCGGAGCCTGCACCGGGTTGTCGCGCACCTCGATGCGCCGCGCGCCCTCGGCCGTGAAGACGCGGAAATCGTGGGTGAGCCAGGCGGCCGCTGCCCAGGCGAGGAGGACGGCGAGGCAGCTGGCGATCGCGGTGCGCACCATGGCGTCGCCGCCGAGGCGAGCTAGGCCGCGCGCTCGCCATCCGTGCGCCGCAGCGGGCGCTCACCCACAATCAACGGAGCACCGGTGACCGGCGGCAGCACGTCGGCCAGCGTATGGGAGTCGAGGCGCTCGAGGAACGCCTGCAACGCTTCGTTCAGGACGCCGGTGAGTCCGCAGGTGCCGGTGAGCGAGCAGTTGCTCGTCTTGCCGAAGCACTCGGTGATCTGGAAATCGGACTCCATGCGACGAACGACCGCGCCGACGTTGATGTCCTCCGGCCGGTGTGCAAGCCGCATGCCGCCGCCCTTGCCGCGCACCGTCTCGATCCAGCCGGCGAGCCCGAGCTGATGCGTGACCTTCATCAGGTGCGCCTCGGAGATGTCGTAGGCGCGCGCCACCTCGGCGATCGTGCACAGGCGCTCGGGTCGTTGCGCCACATACATCAGCAGGCGCATCGCGTAGTCGGTCATCATCGTCAAGCGCATCGCGTTCTCCTCACTCCTGGCTGCCGGCGGCCAGCGCCTTCAACTGCCCGCCGTTCTCGAACGGCGCGGTTCGCCGCTGTGCCGCTCGTTCCTGCTCGAAGAGCGACGCGTCGACCGGCTCCGCGCGATTCGACCACTGGCTGCGCAGCCAGCTCGCGATGCCGGCCAGTTCGCCGTCGGACAGGCGCTGGAACGAAGGCATCGCGCCCTTGTACGTCGTGCCGAGCACTTCGATTTCTCCGTCGATTCCGTGCAGCAGGATGTTGGCGAGGACGCGCGCGTTGCCGGCGACCCATTCGGATCCGTCGAGCGGCGGGAAGACGCCCGTCACGCCCTTGCCGGTGGGCTGATGGCAGGCCGCGCATTGCGCCGCATACAGCGCCTTGCCATCGACCGCGGCGCCAGCCGCGGCAACGGCGGGGGCAAGATCCGCGAGGGTGCGTCGATCGCCGAACTCGGCGTTGCCGAACGGTTCGGAGAACAGAATATATCCCGCGCCGAAGAGCACTGCCATCAGCGTGAGCAGCGCCGCCACCGCGGGGATCGGGCGGATCGTTTCGGACGGTTCCTCGTGCTCGCGCTGCTGCGCGCGCGGCAGCGACTGCGGATCGGTCAGCATGAAGAGGTCCTCATTCGGTCGCCGCGCTGGCCGTCGGCAGGATCGGATAGGTGCGATCGAGCGAGAGCAGGTATTCGACGAGGTCGAGCGCCTCGCGCGTGGCGACCACGACCTTGCCGGCGGGCGCAGCGCCCGGCGGCAGCGACACGACGCGGTCGTCGTCGCGCGCGCGGTCGCGCTGCACGAACAGGAACGGATAGGCCGGCATGTTCGATTCGCCGACGTAGGCGCGCGGCTGGTACAGGTGCCCCAGGTGCCAGTCGGCGCTCGGCTGGCGCGCGCCGATGTTCAGCAGATCGGGACCCGTGCGCATCGTGCCGAGCAGGTGCGGTCGGTCGTACGAGTAGTCGGCCGGTACCGAGGGACGCCCCCATCCGCGCTCGGCGTCGGGCGCCAGGTTGCGGTCGCGCGGCTGCTGGCTGTGGCAGTAGACGCAGCCGTTGGCGATGTACACCTGGCGGCCACGCTGCTGCGCCTCGGTGTAGGGCTTCAGTTGCGCCGGCGGCTCGACGTCGCGCACCTGCACGTAGGGCAGCACGACGAGCGCTGCGGTGGCGATGCCGAGCGAGACGGCGGCGCCTGCCGCCAGTTTCGCCTCATTTTCCATGGACGAGCCTCCCCACCGGATCCCAGAAGCGCGCTGCGCCGGCGCGCTGCGGACCGAAGCCGACCGCCATCGCGAGCACGTGGCCGACGAAGACGAAGTGTCCGATCGTCATTGCGGTGCCGGCGACGCTGCGCAGTTGCAGCCAGGGCATCGTCAGCGTCACCGATTCCATGAAGGGCCGCGTCGCGTCGAGCATCGCCAGGCCCTGCAGCCAGCCGCCGATCGACAGGCCGATCACGTAGACGAGGATGCCGATCGCGGCGAGCCAGAAGTGCGCATCGATCAGTCGCGGATACGGCCATTCGCGCGCGAGAACGCGCGGCAGCATGAAGTAGACGGCGCCGAACAGCACCATCGACACGAAGGCGTACATGCCCAGGTGCGCATGCGCAACGGTGAAGTGCGTGAAGTGCGCCACCGCGTTGACGCTGCGCAGCGCCTCGAGCGAACCCTCGACCGACGACGCCAGGTACATCAGTCCGCCGAACATCATGAAGCGCAGCGTCGGCGACCAGCGCGCGAGATGCATGCGGCCCCACAGCGTGCCGCCCTGGTTGATCGTGAACGCGATCACCGGGATCACCATCATCACGCTCTGCACGATCGACAGCGTGGTGAGCCATCCGGGCACCGGGCCGCCGATCAGGTGATGTGCGCCGACCTGCGGATAGAAGAACGCCAGCGTCCAGAAGCCGAGCAGCGACAGGTTGTACGAGCGGATCGGGCGTCCGATGATCTTCGGCAGGAAGTAGTAGATGGCGCCGATGCTCACCGGGGTGAACCACAGGCCGAGCGCGTTGTGGCCGTACCACCAGTTCGTCGTCGCCTGCTGCACGCCGTAGTGCACGCCGGGCAGGTTGGCGACGAGGAACAGCACCGCGATCCAGAACAGCGACGCGCCGAAATACCAGACGCTCACGTACAGGTGGTCGACCTTGCGGTTGGCCAGCGTGAACAGCGCCGGCAGGATGATCATCGCGAAGCCGGCGAAGATGAAGATGTCGATCTGCCAGGGGATCTCGAGGAATTCCATCCCGTCGGACCACCCGGAAGCCACCGCGCCGACGCCGGCGGCCACGCCGGCGTTGATGAAGGCGCCGCCCAGCATCGCCCAGCTCGCGCCGCGCAACGGCGTGCGCAGCAGGCGCGGCAGCAGCCAGACGATCACCGCGAGACAGCCGTTCGAGGCGAAGCCGTAGATCACCGCGTTCAGGTGCACCGTGCGCATCCGACCGAAGGTGAGCCACGCTGCATCGACGAGCCAGTCGGGCTGGTGCAGCTTGATCGATGCGACCACGCCGGCCAGCGAGCCGACCAGCAGCCACAGGCAGGCGAAGGCGATGAACAGGAATACCGGGAAAGCGCTCGATCGATCCGCTTCGATCCGGTCGTTCAACTGCGAGGCGTCGGTCGCTTCCGGAGGCGGCTCGAGCCGCCCGACCTGCGCCTGCAGCGCGTCGTGCCCACTGTCGCCCAGCGCCGGGTCGTCGGCACGGCCGATCTCTCCGCGCGCAAAGATGACGCTCGCCGCCCGCGGATTCTCGACGAGCAACCCCTTGCGCAAAGACCAGATGAACGCGAACAGACCCAGGATCGAAAGAACGAATGCCGCGAGCAGGCTCGCTACCGCGCTATCCAAATCGTGTCTCCTCTTTTTTCAGGAGAGAAGGAGCAGACCCGCGCTATTGCGTCGTGTCGCGGGCTTTGTGCCCCTTCTGCCTTCCCTTTCTTCTGTCACGCTGCCTGGTTCTCGTCCGACTCCGCGTTCTCGGCGCGCGGATCGAGCATCGCGCGCTTGTCGCGCACGGTGCCCCAGTGCTCGGCGTCTGGCAGCGCGGGCTTCTTGCGCGAGATCACCGGCCAGATCTTCGCGAGATCGGCGTTCAGCTGCAGGTACTCCTGCTGGTCGGGCGGCACGTCTTCCTCGGCGTAGATCGCCTCGACCGGACATTCGGGGACGCAGACGGCGCAGTCGATGCATTCATCCGGATCGATGACGAGCATGTTCTTGCCCGCGCGAAACGCGTCGGTGGGGCACACGTCGACGCAATCGGTGTGTTTACAGGCAATGCAGGCTTCGGTGACGACATGGGTCATTGATGCGCTCCCGCCGGGCCGTCAAAAGATTCATGTGACGTGCATCTTATTCTTCGCCGCAATTCATTGTCAATCCGTGGCGATAGCCGGTGGCGATGGTCACGATCGGTCGAAAAGAGCCGGCGACACCAATCGCTTACGCAGGAGTCAGCCCGATAAGTCTGTGCAAACTGCCGCAATCGGTTCCGCGAACGCGTAATGCTTGCCTGCGAGGCGTGCGGACCGCGGGTACGGACCTTGCGCCTTCGAGGGTTCTGGTCCGGGATTCCGCCCGGCGCAACGTAGGAGAAATTCATGAACCCCAAAGGAAGACACCTCATCTCCGCGGGCGTGCTGTTCTCGGCTCTGGCCTTCAGCGGCGCAACCTTCGCGCAGAGCAGCACCACGAGCCCCAGCAGTAGCGACCGCGCCACGTCGACGCAGAGAACCAGCCCGAGCGCCTCGTCCGCGAACACCGCCACGCCTTCCAGCAGCGCGATGTCCGGTAGCACACAGGCATCGTCGAATGCCGATCGCACGCACGCCAGCACGCGCGCGAACGACAACGCACGCAATGGCGCAAATGCCAATGCGATCACCGAAGCGCACGCCATGCGCGCAAGCAAGATCATCGGCGCCGACGTCGAGAATGCGAATGGCGACGAGATCGGCGAGATCAAGGACATGATGGTCGACACGCGCAACGAGCGCGTGCGCTACGTCGTCCTCTCGCACGGCGGCGTGCTGGGCATCGGCGACAAGCTGTTCGCCTATCCGATGTCGATGGTCGAGACCAAGGGCACGGACCGCGACAAGCTCGTGATGAACGTGAACAAGGAGAAGCTCGACAAGGCGCCCGGCTTCGACAAGAAGAGCTGGCCCGACTTCGCGAGCAACAGCAAGTACAGCGGTGAGGTCGACAAATACTACGGCGCCAGCAGCCGGCACGACGGCGAACAGGCAGGCACTCTCGTTCGCGCGAGCGACCTGATCGGCAAGAACTTCGACGACTCCAAGGGCAAGGACGCAGGCGAAATCAAGGACCTGATCGTGAATTCGAACAGCGGCGACGTCGAATACGCGATCGTCGACTTCGACGACTCGTGGGCGAAGCAGACCGACGGCAAGCTGGTCGCGATTCCGTTGAGCAACATCACGGTGAGCGGCGACAAGCACGACAAGCTGGTGATCCAGACCACGGCCGATCGCATCGACATGTCGCATGCGTTCGCGTCGAACCACTGGCCCGACTTCAGCGATCCGGCGTGGGCGCAGCAACGCAGCACCGCGCCGAGCTCGCAGAGCTCGGCCGGTTCGCCCCGCTCCTGACCTCTCTCTTTCCCATGCAGAGCTGCCGAGGATCGGCAGCTCTTTTTTTCCACGGCTCTACCATTGGCGGGATGAACGCGACCATCCTGCACGGCACTGACCAGCGCGGCGTCGTGACGCTGACGCTGAACCGCCCCGAGCTGAACAATGCCTACGACGACGCGCTGATCGACGCGGTGCTCGAAGCGATCGACGAGCTGGCCGGCATCGATTCCGCACGCGCGGTCGTCGTGCAGGCGAACGGACGGCATTTCCAGGCGGGCGCCGACCTCGGCTGGCTGGCGCGGGTCGCCGGCGAAACCGCAGCCGCCAACGTGCGCGCGTCGCGCCGCACCGCCGAAGTGGTGCACCGCCTGAACACGCTGCCGCTGCCGACCATCGCGCTGGTCCAGGGCGCATGCTTCGGTGGTGGAACCGGAATCATCGCGGCCTGCGACATCGTGATCGCCGCGTCGAACGCAATGTTCGCGATTGCCGAATCGCGCTGGGGGCTCATCGCCAACATCATCGTGCCGCAACTGGCCGACGCGATCGGGGTGCGGCAACTGCGCCGCTACGCGCTCACCGGCGAGCGCTTCGATGCGGTCGAGGCGCTGCGCATCGGGCTCGTGCACGAGGTCGTCTCGCCGGCGGCGCTCGCCGAGACGGGCGCGCGCATCGTCGACCAGTTGCTGCAGAACGCGCCCGAGGCCACCGCGCAGACCAAGGCGGTGATACTCGAGCAGGCACACGGCGACCTTTCGACGCAGTCGTTCCAGCGCCTGGTCGCGCAGCACGCGGCGCGCCGGCAGTCCGACGAAGCCACGGAAGGCTTCGCGTCGTTTCGCGAGAAGCGGGCGGCGCGCTGGTATCCGGGCAAGCCCGAGACATCCACGTAGGCAGGAAGGGCATGCGATGCGCGCAGCGCGGCTTCTCGCGTTCGCAGCGACACTCGTCGGCTGCGGCGAGATGGCCACGCTGCCTTTCGACGCAGGTGTCGGCCCGCATCCGCGACTGCCCGAGCCGAGCCCGACGCTGATCCCGACGATCGCCGTTGCGAAGGCCGTCGGCTGGCCGCAGGGAGCATCGCCGCAGCCAGCATCGGGGCTCGCCGTCACGCGTCTTGCCGAAGGACTCGATCATCCGCGCTGGCTGTACGTGCTACCCAACGGCGACGTGCTCGTCGCCGAGACAAACGCCCCGCCCAAGCCGCAGGACGAAGTCGGCATCCGCAGCTTCGTGATGAAGAAGCTGATGCAGTGGGCCGGCAGCGCGGGACCGAGTGCCAACCGGATCACGCTCCTGCGCGACGCCGACGGCGACGGAGTCGCCGAGGTTCGCGAGACTTTCCTGTCCGGCCTGCGCTCGCCGTTCGGCATGGCGCTTGTCGGGACTCGACTGTACGTGGCCAATACCGATGCAATCGTCCACTACCCGTACGTCGACGGCGCGAAGCGCATCGACGCCGCGCCTCAGATCAGCGCGGCGCTGCCTGCCGGGCCGATCAACCATCACTGGACGAAGAACATCGTGGCCAGTCGCGATGGATCGAAGCTGTACGCGAGCATCGGCTCGAACAGCAACGTCGCGGAGAACGGCCTCGGCGCCGAGGAGGGACGGGCCGAGATCCGGGAGATCGACCTCGCCTCCGGCGCGAGCCGCAGCTATGCCACCGGGCTGCGCAACCCGAACGGCATGGACTTCGAGCCGCAAACGGGCCTGCTGTGGACGGTCGTGAACGAGCGCGACGAGATCGGCAGCGATCTCGTCCCCGACTTTCTCACCTCGGTGCGCAGAGGCGGGTTCTACGGCTGGCCGTGGAGCTGGTTCGGCACGCACGTCGACGAGCGCGTCGAGCCACAGCGTCCGGATCTCGTGGCGCGCGCCATCGTTCCCGACTACGCGCTCGGCGCACACGTGGCCGCTCTCGGACTCGTCTTCGCGCGCGACGATGCGCTGCCCGCGCCTTTTCGCCACGGTGCATTCATCGGCGAGCACGGCTCGTGGAATCGCCGCCCGCCTTCGGGCTACAAGGTCGTCTTCGTCCCGTTCCGTGACGGCCGACCCGCCGGCATGCCGATCGACGTCCTGACCGGCTTCCTGAATGAAGCGGGGCAGGCACAGGGGCGCCCGGTGGGCGTTGCGATCGACCGCACGGGCGCGCTGCTGGTGGCCGACGACGTGGGCGGCGTCGTGTGGAGGGTGGCCGCGGTGAGGGACGGGGAACACGGCAAAGCGGGAAGTGCGCCGGGCGGGCTGCCGATGTCAGCGCGCTGAAGGGACCCCTTCGGACTCTCTTCGCACTTCCCTTCCTACACCCACCAGGCGCGCCAGCCGATCGGCATCGCTGCTCAACGCCGCACTCGCCCCGTCGTACACCACGCGGCCGCGGTCCATCACGACGCAGCGCGGCGCGAAGTCGAACGCGATCGCGGTCTTCTGCTCCACCAGCACCATCGCCATCGCGCTCGCCGCGCGGATTCGCGCCAGCACGCGCGCCAGTTCGGCGACGATGGTCGGCGCCAGCCCTTCGGAAGGCTCGTCCATCAGCAGCAGCGCCGGGTTGGCGACCAGCCCGCGCGCGATGGCGAGCATCTGCTGCTCTCCGCCCGACAGCTGCGTGCCGCCGCTCGCGCGCCGCTGCGCCAGTCGCGGGAAAAGCTCCAGGGCGCGCTCCACCGTCCATTCGCCCGGGCGCTGCGCGATGCTCAGGTTCTCGAGCACCGACAGCGACGGAAAGATTTCGCGCTGCTGCGGAACGTAACCGATGCCCAGCGACGCGCGCGCGTGCGGCGGCCGCGTTGCGAGATCCGCTCCGCGCAAACGCATCGTTCCGCGCGCGACCGGCAGGTGCCCCATGATCGTCTCGAGCAGCGTGGTCTTGCCGACGCCGTTGCGCCCGACGATGGCGACCGCTTCGCCGGCGTTCACCGACAGGTCGAGACCTTCGAGCACCGTCGTGCGGCGATAGCCGGACCAGACGCCGCGCAGCTCGAGCAACGCGTCAGCCATTCGACTGCCCGGCGCTGCGCGCGCCGAGATAGACCTCGTTGACGCCCTCGTGCTCGGCGATCTGAGCCGGCGTTCCGCGCGCGAACACGCGGCCGTCGACCAGCACGGTGATCTCGCGCGCGAAGCGGAAGACGACGTCCATGTCGTGCTCGATGATCAGCACGGCGATTCGCCGATCGAGGCCGCCGACGACGTCGAGGATCACCTGCGTCTCGCCGGAAGGAACACCGGCAGCCGGCTCGTCGAGCAGCAGCACGCGCGGTTCGGTGGCGATCGCTATCGCGATCTCGACCAGCCGCTGCCGCCCGTACGGCAATTGCCCGAGCGGCTCGCACGCGGCATCGGCGAGGCCGAAGGCGTCGAGCAGTTCGTTCACGCGACGGACGATCTGCGCGCGCGACGAAAGCGCGCGCCACATCGAACGCGCCGCCGCGTTGCGCTCGGCCACCGCCAGCGCCACGTTGTCGAAGACGTTCAAACGCTCGAAGAGCTGGTTGATCTGGAAGGTGCGCGCGATGCCTTCGCGCGCGCGCCTGGCCGCATCGAAGCGCGTCACGTCGCGCCCGTCGAGCCGCAGCGCACCGGCATCGGGCGCGAGCGAGCCGGCGAGCAGGTTCACCAGCGTCGTCTTGCCGGCGCCGTTCGGGCCGATCAGCGCGTGGCGCGCCCCCTCTTCGAGCATGAGGTCCACGCCGTCGGTGACGACGAGCGAACCGAAGGACTTGCGCAGGCCGCGGGCCTCGAGCAGCGGCGCCGGCGCGTTCATCCGCGCTGACCGCGACCGACACGCGCGTCGTCCGCCGTCCGGGTGACGCGCGGCGCGAACGCGCCGCCGAAGAGCGCCGCGAGCGAACCGACCAGCCCGCCGCGCAGGAACAGCACGCCAAGGACCAGAAGCAGCCCGATGCCGAAGCCCCAGAACTCGGGGCTGATCTTCGCGAACCGGTCCTCGAGCAGCATGTACAGCGGCACGCCGACGATCGCGCCGTAGAGCCGACCGACGCCGCCGAGCACGAGCATCACAAGTGCGGTGCCCGAGCGTTCGAATCCGAACAGGTTCAGCGTGACAAAGGCGTTGTACTGCGCGTAGAGCGCGCCGGCAACGCCGGCAAGCGCGGCGCCGATCGTGTAGGCGCGCACGAGTCGCGCGGGCACGTCTGCGCCGAGCGCCGTCATCCGCGTGCGGTTCTCGCGGATGCCGACCAGCGAGCGGCCGAACGGCGAATGCACGATGCGCCGCACGACGAAGAAGGCCGCGAAGACGACCGCCAGCGAGTAGGCGTAGTAGTGCACGCCGAACAGATCGTTCTCGAAGTGCCCGAGGATCGGCGCGATCGCGATGCCGGCGAGTCCGTCGTGCCCGCCGGTGATCGCCGCGGCGCTGTTGCCCGCTTCCTGCAGCAGCATCGATGCGGCGAGCGTGAGCATCAGCACCGTGAGGCCGCGGAAGCGAAGGATCAGCCAGCCGGTGAGCCAGCCGAAAACCGCGGCCGCGAGCGCCGCGAGCACGAGCCCGCTGATCGGCTCGGTCCAGCCGGCGCGCACCGACAGCAGGCCGACGGTGTAGGCGCCGATGCCGAAGAAGGCCGCATGACCGAGCGTGACGATGCCGGCGTAGCCGAGTACGAGGTCGAGCGACAACACGAACAGCACCGCGACGAGCACCTGCACGCCCAGCCCCACATACCCGGGAAACAGGAACGGCACCGCGAGCGCGAACAACCACGGCAGCGCCTCGGGCGCCCGCCATCGCGCCGGCGCCGCGGCTTTCGCGACCGTGTTCACCGCGCGACCCGCCCCATCAGGCCCTCGGGTCGCCATAGCAGCAGCGCCATCGTCAGCGCGTAGACGAGGAACCCACCGGCTGCCGGGAACAGGTACTTGCCGCCGGTGTCGACGATGCCGAGCACCAGCGAAGCGACGAAGGTGCCGCGCACGCTGCCCAGCCCGCCGACGGCGACGACGATCAGGAACAACACCAGGTACTGCGTGGCGAAGCCCGGCCCCATACCGAGCACCTCGATCGCCAGGCCGCCGCCGAGCGCCGACAGCGCCCCGCCCAGCGCGAAGACGAGCGTGAACAGCCGGCGCACGTTCACGCCGACCGATGTCGCCATGTGCCGGTTGTCGACGGCAGCGCGCAACTGCGCGCCGATGCGCGTGCGCTCGATGCCGAAGCGCAGCGCGGCGAACAGCGCGAAGCCGGTCGCGATCAGGAACAGCCGATAGGCGGGCACCTCGCGCGAGCCGATCTGCACCGTGCCGCGCAGGTGTTCGGGCAGGCGGACCGTCTGCGGCGTCGGCCCGTACAGGAAGACCAGCAGCGCGGCCGCGCAGAGAATGACGCCGATCGAGGCGGCGACCTGGTCCAGTTCGCTCGCGCCATACAGGCGCGAGTACAGGAGCCGCTCGAGCACGGCGCTCGTCGCCGCCAGCACGAGCACCGCGACCGCCAGCGCTGCATAGAAGGGCAGTCCGAATGCCGAAGCAGCGGCCACCACCACGTAGCCGCCGGCCATCGCGAATGCGGCGTGCGCCAGGTTGACGACGTTCATCAGGCCCATCGTCACCGACAGGCCCACCGAGATGACGAACAGCACCATCGCGTAGGCGGTGCCGTCGAAGACGATGCTGGCTAGTGCTGCGCTCACCTGCGGCGCGCGGCCCGGAAGTTGCGCGCTATTCGCCGCACTTGCCGACCTTGTGCACCTTGCACGGATCCTTTACCTGCGGAATGCGGTCGAGCACTTCGATCGCGAGTTTTCCGCCTTCGGCCACGAGCAGTTGCACGTGCTCGTCCTGGACGATGTCGCGCGTCTGCGGGTCGATCACGATGGGGCCGCGCGGGCTGTCGAATTTCCAGCCACGAATCTCCTTCATCGCCCGCTCGCCGTCGATGCGCCCATCGAGCGTCTTCGCCAGATGCGCGATCAGCGCCATCGCGTCGTAGCCGGCCACCCCCGTGAAGTTCGGAACGCTGTCGGCGCCGTATTCCTTCTTCCACGCCGCGACGAAGGCGCGATTGGCCGTCGTGTCGTAGAACGACGAGTAGTGCGACATCGTCACGAGACCCGCCGCCGACGCGTCGAGCAGGTGCAGCTTGTCGTCCATCACCAGCTCGCCCGGACCCGTGAGCTTGATGCCCGCGGCTTTCAGTCCGAGGTGCCCCACCGTCTTCAGGAACGACGACGTGTGGTTGCCGGCCGGGATGAACGCATACAGGCAATCGGGCTTCGCATCCTTCACGCGCTGCAGGAAGGGCGTGAAGTCGGGCACTTCCACTGCGCCGCCCATCGGGATCGCGTCGGTGACCTTGCCTCCCGCAGCCTCGAAGGCCATGCGGAAGGCCTCCAGGCTGTCCTTGCCGGGCGGGTAGTCGGTGTAGCCGACCGCCGCGGTCTTGCACTGCAGCTTCGTCGCGGCGTAGTCGCCCATCGGGTAGCCGGACTGCCACATCGTGAACGACAGGCGCGCGATGTACGGCGAGAGCTGCGGCAGCCACGCGGTGGCCGCCTGCAACAGCAGCATCGGCGTCTTCGCCTGGGTGGCGAGCGGCGCGCTCGCGATCGCGTCGGGCGTATAGGCGAAGCCGGCGAGCAGTTGCACGCGCTCGCGCGTGACGAGTTCCTGCACCGCGGTCTTGGCCGCTTCGCCGTTGGGCGCGCGCGAATCACGCTTGATCAGCTCCACCGTGTGCCCACCGAAGGCCTCGGGGTGCAGCTTGCGGAACAGCGCCATTCCGCGATCGAGATCGCGACCGACTTCCGCCCCCGGGCCCGAGTAGCTGGCGACGACGCCGACCTTGACCGTCTCGGCGGCCGCGGGCGCCGATGCCGCGGCGGCGAGCACCATTGCACACAGCGCGAGCCCCCGCTCGACGGTCTTCATGCGTCGCCCCAGACTTCGCGCGCCGTCTCGATGACGAGCGCGAGCTTCGCGCGCTGCGCCTCGACCGCGATGACGTTGCCATGCACGGTGGACGAGAAGCCGCATTGCGGCGACAGGCACAGCTGCTCGAGCGGCGCGTAGTGCGCTGCCTCGTCGATGCGCCGCTTGATCGAGTCCTTCGACTCGAGCTCGCCGAGCTTCGTGGTGACCAGCCCGAGCACGACGAACTTGCCCTTGGGCAGGTAGCGCAGCGGCTTGAAGTCGCCCGAGCGCGCGTCGTCGTACTCGAGGAAATACGCGTCGACGTTCATCTCGGAGAGCAGCGCCTGCGCCACCGGCTCGTAACCGCCCTGTGCCGCCCACGTGCTCTTGAAGTTGCCGCGGCAAAGGTGCACGGCGAGCGTCATTCCCTCGGGCTTGTGCGCGACGACGCGATTGATGAACCCCGCGTAGCGGTGCGGCAACTCGTCGGGGTCGTCACCGCGGCTGCGCGCGGCCTCGCGCATCCTGTCGTCGCACAGGTAGGCCAGATTGGTGTCGTCCATCTGCACGTAGCGACATCCGGCGTCGTACAACGAACGCAACTCCTCGCCGTAGGCGCGGGCAACGTCGTCGTAGAACTGCGGATCGAGCTGCGGATAGTGCTCGCGGCTGATGCCGGCGCGGCCGCCGCGGAAGTGCAGCATCGTCGGCGACGGGATGCACACCTTCGGCGTGTGACCGGCCGAGACGCGACTCTTCAGGTACTCGAAGTCGGCGCGCTGGATGTCCTTCACGTGTCGCACCTTGTCGACGACGCGAATGACCGGCGGGGCGAGTTCCTCGGTGCCGTCGGGCTTTTTCACCGTGACCGGGATGTCGGTCTTGACGCCGCCGAGCTGCTCGAGGAAATCGATGTGGAAGTAGGTGCGGCGGAACTCGCCGTCGGTGACGCTCTTCAGTCCGACGTCTTCCTGGAACTGCACGATCTCGGCAATCGCCTTGTCCTCGACGGCACGCAGCTGCAGCGCAGTGATCTCGCCGGCAGCGGCCTGCGCGCGCGCATCGAGAAGGTACTTCGGCCGAAGGAAGCTGCCGACGTGGTCGGCTCGAAACGGTGGCGTCGTGCGTGCGCTCATCTGCGTTCTCCTCGCGTTTTCGTGCGCCCGAAGCGCACAGCGTAGCGCGAATCGCTCGACGCGGGCAGCACTGGACGCCGGAGCGCGGGCGCCCGGTCGTTTACAGCCCCCTACCCGGTCGGTAGCATCCGCGCCGGGAGGTGCGATGCACGAGTATCGAAGCGACGTCCTCGTCGTCGGCGGCGGGCTCACCGGCATCGTTGCCGCGTTGGAGTTGCTGTCGGCAGGCCGCACCGTCACGCTGCTCGATCGCGATGTCGAAACCAACCTCGGCGGCCTCGCGCGCGAGAGCTTCGGCGGCATCCTGCTGGTGGACACGCGCGAGCAGCGCCGCGCCCGCATCCGCGATTCGGTACCGCTGGCGCTGCGCGACTGGCTGTCCTTCGGTGCCTTCGGCGCCGACCCTGACGCCGAGCACTGGCCCCGGCAATGGGCCGAGGCGTACCTGAACGACTGCAACGCCGACGTCTACCGCTGGCTGCTCGATCTCGGCATCCGCTTCCTGCCGCTTCCGCTGTGGGTCGAGCGCGGCCTGTTCGGCGAGGGCAACTCGGTGCCGCGCTGGCACGTCACCTGGGGCAGCGGCGAGCGGCTCGCCACGCGCCTCATCGAAGCGCTGCGCGCGCATCCGAGGCAGCATGCGCTGACGTTTCGCTTCGGACATCGCGTCGAGTCGCTGTTCGAGACGGGCGGGCGCGTCGCCGGTGCGCGCGGGGCAACCGAAGCCGGCGACGAGGAATTCGTCGCTCACGCCGATGCCGTGCTCGTTGCCACCGGCGGAATCAACGGCAGCCTCGAGCGCGTGCGCCGCCACTGGCACGCCGACTGGCGCCGACCGCCCGAGACGATCCTGAACGGCTCGCACCGCTACGCCGACGGACGCCTGCACGATGCGGTCGGCGCGATCGGTGGGCGCGTGACGAACCTGGACCGGATGTGGAACTACGCCGCGGGCGTGCATCACTGGACGCCGCGCAAGCCGCTGCACGGTTTGTCGCTGGTCCCGCCGAAGTCGGCGCTGTGGCTCGACTGGCAGGGGCGGCGCATCGGCCCGATGCCGCTGGTGAGCGGCTACGACACGCGCGATCTCGTCACGCAGGTGTGCGCGCAGGAGCGCGGCTATTCGTGGCAGGTCCTCAACGAACGAATCGCGCGCAAGGAACTCGCCGTGTCGGGCGCCGAGTTCAATCCGTCGCTGCGCGAACGCAGCGTCGCCGGCTTCGCGCGCGACTCGCTGCTGGGCAACCGCTGGCTCGTCGAACAGCTGACGCGCCACTGCGAGGACGTCGTCACCGCCGATTCGATCGAGGCGTTGGTCGCGAAGATGAACGCGCTGCAAGGCGACGCGTCGGTCGAGCTCGACGCGGTGCGCACGGCCGTTCTCGCCTGGGACGCGCAGGTGGCGCGCGGCCCCCTGCACAATGACGAGCAGTTGCGTCGCATCGAGCACCTTCGTCACTGGCGCGGAGATCGGTTGCGCACCTGTCGTTCCCAGCCGATCGACGACCCGCGCGCACGTCCGCTGATCGCGATCCGCGAGTTCGTCATCAGCCGCAAGAGCCTCGGCGGCATCCAGACCGATCTGTCGTGCCGGGTGCTCGATGAACGGGGCGCGCCGATTCCCGGACTGTACGCGGCCGGCGAAGCGGCCGGCTTCGGCGGCGGCGGAATGCACGGACTGCGCGCGCTCGAAGGCAGCTTCCTCGGCGGCTGCATCTACGGCGCGCGCCGCGCCGCTCGCGCGATCGTCGGCTGATACCGGGAGACCCCCCATGAAGAAAACCGCGGCCTGGCTTGCCGTGTACGCGCTTCAGCAGTTGGGCATCCGCTTCACCTTCGGCATCCCGGGCGTGCACAACACGGAGCTGTACGACGAGCTGAACAATGCCGGTTCGCCGGTGCCCGTACTCGTCACGCACGAAGGCGGCGCGTCGTTCATGGCGGACGCGGTCAGCCGCGCCGCCGACGACACGATCGGCGCACTGGCGATCGTGCCCGCCGCCGGGCTCACGCACGCGGCAAGCGGAATTGCCGAAGCCTTCATCGACGGCATTCCGATGCTCGTGCTCACCGGCGGCATCCGCAGCGATACCCACGATCGCTTCAAACTGCACGAGATCGACCAGCTCGCGATCGCGCGGCCGATCACGAAAGCCGCGTTTCGCGTGCTTCGCCATGAAGACGTCGTGCCGACGATCTTCGAAGCGCATCGGATCGCGACGAGCGGACTACCGGGTCCGGTGCTCGTCGAGATCCCGGTGAACCTGCAGCTGTTTCCCGGCGAGATCGGCGAATTGCCGGTCTGGCGGGCGCCCCAGCCCGCCTCGCCGCCCGATCCGGCGCGCATCCGCGAAGCGGCAGCGTTGTTGAAGCGCGCCTCGCATCCCGGCCTGTTCGTCGGCTGGGGCGCGCGGCACGCGGTGGACGAACTCGCCGAGATCGCCGAGTTGCTGCAGGCGCCGGTGGCGACCACGCTGCAGGGACTGGCGTCGTTTCCGGCCGAGCACCCGCTGCACGCCGGCTTCGGCTTCAGCGATTCGGCCGTGCCCGCCGCGCGCAACGCGTTTCGCGGCTGCGACGCGATGCTCGCCGTCGGCGCGCGTTTCGCCGAGATCCCCACCGGCAGCTTCGCGGCGAAGGTGCCCGAAGCGCTGGTGCACGTCGACATCGATCCCTCGGTGTTCGATGCGAACCACCCGGCGCGCGTGGCGATCGCCGGCGACGCGAAGCCGGTGCTCGCCGCGCTCGCCGCCGAACTGCGCCGGCTCGGCGGCCGACCTGCCGACGACGCGCTCGCCGCGCGCATCGCGCGCGACAAGCAGGCGTATCGCGACGAATGGCTGCGCCACGACAGCGGCGATCGCATCAACCCGATCCGCTTCTACGACGAACTGCGCAGCCGCACCGCCGACGACGCGATCACCGTGCTCGACGACGGCAACCACACCTACCTGACGGCCGAACTGTTCCCGCTGCGGCGGGGCGGCAAGCTGCTCGTGCCGACCGACTTCAACGCGATGGGCTACGCGGTGCCGGCGGCGATCGGCGCGAAGCTCGCGCAGCCGGCGAAGGAAGTGTTCGCGATCGTCGGCGACGGCTGCTTCATGATGACCTGCATGGAGATCGTCACCGCGACCGTGCGCTCGCTGGGCATCGTCTGGTACGTCTTCAACGACGGCGAACTGTCGCAGATCGCGCAGGCGCAGCAGATGCCGTACAACCGCAAGCCGTGCACGGCGCTCGGCGGCCTGAACGTAGAGGGCGTCGCGCTGGCGACCGGCGCGGCGTACGTCGCGATGGATTCGGAGGCGCGCATCGGCCCGGCGATCGACGAGGCGCGGCGGCTTGCGCGCGAGGGCCGCCCGACGATCGTCGACGTGCGCATCGACTACTCCAAACGCACCGCGTTCACCAGCGGCACGGCGGCCTCGACGTTCCGGCGCTTCCCGCTGTCGCAGCGCATCCGCTTCGCGACGCGGGCGCTGGTGCGAAAGGTGACGGGGTAGCCGCGAAGTTCGAGAAGCCGCCGCGCGGCCGCGACGCCGCGACACGTGATGCGGCGGGTCATCGGTCGTCCGCCTCGTGCTTCCGGCCGATGACGCGGGCACGTACACTGGGGCAATCTTCCGACGTGGCGCGGCATGCGCCGAATCGCCATGAATGCGTCCCTCGAACCAACGCGGCATCGACTGTCGATCGAAGACTACGAGCGGCTCGGCGAGGCCGGAATCCTGCCCCCGGACAGCCGCGTCGAACTGATCGACGGAGAACTGATCGACATGGCTCCGATCGGAACGGGGCACGCTTCGATGACGAGCCGATTGAACCGCCTGCTCGTCACCCGCGTCAAAGACCGAGCGATCGTATCGCCGGGCAATCCCATGCTGCTTCCGCCGTGGTCGATGCCGCAGCCCGACCTGATGCTGCTGCGTCCCCGTCGCGACGAATATGCGACTCGCCACCCGGATGCCGACGACGTACTGCTCGCCATCGAAATCGCCGAATCCTCGCTGCGTTTCGACCTCGGCAAGAAGGCACGGATCTACGCGCAGCACGGAGTCGCCGAATATTGGGTCGTCGACGTCGCCTCCCGCCGCCTGAACGTACATCGCCGTGCCGACGGCCTCGGCTGGGAAGAAGTGCGCGCGCTCGCTGCACCGTTCTCGATTGCACCGCTGGCGCTGCCCGATCTGACGCTGTCGTCGGACGACCTGTGGCCAGACGAGCACGCCGCCCGATGAGATAGTCGACCGCACCCGTGCGCCGTACACCGACCTGCTGCGCGCGGCCTACCCTTCGCGCGAGACCGCTCGTTGAGCGCGCTGCTGGTCGTCGGCAACCGCGGGCGCTGAGCGCGCGAGCCGAACCTGGTCGGCTTTCGATTCCTCGATCCACTCGCGCCAGACCGCCATCAGCACGGCGAGGATCACCGGCCCGATGAACAGGCCCACCAGGCCGAAGGCGGCCAGGCCGCCGAGCACGCCGAACATCACCAGCAGGAAGGAGATGCGCGTGGCGTTGCTGATGACGAGGGGGCGCACGAGGTTGTCGACCCAGCTGACGATCAGCGTTCCGTACAGCAGCAGGCCGATGCCGTTGAACAGGTCCCCGTGCGCGACCAGCCAGAGGCCGATCGCGCCCCAGACGAAGGGCGTGCCGAACGGAATCAGCGCGATCGCGGCCGTGATCGCGCCGAGCAGCACCGGTGCATCCAGCCCGAACCACCAGTAGCCGACGCCGGCCACCAGCCCCTGCGCGAGCGCAGTGAGCAGCAGGCCCCAGACCACTGCCGTGGTCATGTTGCCGACCGCCGCGAGATACGGGTCCACCCGCGCGCCGAGGAAACGATGCAGCACGAGCTGCGCCTGCGCGAGCACCTGCTCTCCGTCGCGATACAGGAAGAAGACGGTGATCAGCGCGAAGCCCAGCTTGGCCGCATTGCGGCCCACGCCGCCGACCACGTTCAACGATTCGGCGGCGCGCGCCTCGACCCAGCCCGCCACCTGCCCGCGGATCGCCGTCGGGTCGCGTGCAAACTCGTCGATCAGGTTCTGCAACCAGGAGCCGAGCAGCGGGATGTCGGCAATGAACTCCGGCAGCCTCAGTTCGCCGCGCGACAGCAGGCTCGCCGCGCTCGTGTAGAAGTCGGCCAGCTCGCCGCGCAGCAGCAACCCGACCCACAGCAGCGGGAGCACGAAGGCCGCGGTGAGCAGCAGCGTCATGACCAGCGCTGCGAGCGTATTGCGCCCGCCGAGCAGCCGGCGCAGGCGTACGACCAGCGGCCAGGTGACGTAGGCGAGGATCAGCGCCCAGGCGATCGGCGCGAGAAACGGCCGCACGACGGCGTACGACAGCAGCAGCAGCCCGCCGAGCAGGATGCCGAGAATCACACGGTTCGAAATGCTGCGGGTGGTCACTGCGCGGGTCACGTCGGTCGGTGTCGGGCGCGCGATCATCCCGCGCGCGGCCTCGACAATGCCACACCCTTCGGGGCGTCCTTGGCGTACAGCTTCCAGAGAAAACCCACCACGTCGTCGCCGTAGGAGATCGCCTTGCGCGGCAGCGCAAGCGGGTCGAAGGCCGGCGTTGCCGCACCGCGCTGGCAGGTGACGCCGCTCTCGTAGCCGGCGTCGGCCACCGCCTCGATCGCGGCGAGGTCGTGCGAGCCGTACGGATAGCAGAAGTGCGGCACCGCTCGCCCCAGTTCCTGCTGGAGTCGATCGCGGCTGCCGCAGACTTCGGCACGCAGCCGCTCGGCCGGCAGCCCCCCGAGGCGGACGTGGCCGTCGCCGTGGCTGCCCACCTCGATGCCTCGACCGACGATCTCGCGCAGGCGCGCAAAGCCCATCAGCGGCGGGGTCGGGTGGCCGTCCGCGGCCATCCATTCGGCGACGCCGCCGGCGAGCCCCGCAATCGCATAGACGATCGCCGGATAGCCGAAGGACTCGAGCACGGGCAGCGCGTTCTCGTAGAAGTTCTCGCAGCCGTCATCGAAACTGAGCACGACCGCACGCTGCGGCAGCGGCGCGCGCCCGGCGAGGCAGGCCAGCGCGGCGCTCATCGACAGCACCGGCACGCGCAGCGCGCGCAGCGCGCGCATCTGCATCCGGAAGCGCCCGACGTCGCAGTAGACCGCGCGATGCGACCGCATCGGCGCGAAGCGTCCCACCTGGTGGTACATCAGGATCGAGATTCCGCTCATCGGTTCAGCACGGCCCGCTCGGCGATCGCATAGATGCGAAGGGTACCGTCGAGCATCGCGTCGAGCGTGAACGACTGCTCGAAGCGCTCGCGCGCGGCGCGCGCCAGGCGCTCGCGCAGTGCGGCGTCGGCACCCAGGCGCAGGATTGCCCGCGCGAGCGCATGCGCGTCGCCCGCCGGAAAGAGCAGCCCGGTGCGTCCGTCGTCGACGACTTCCGGAATCCCGCCGACATCGGCGGCGATCGCCGCGCGCCCCACGGCCGCCGCTTCGACCAGCGTGAGCGACAGCGCCTCGCGGCGCGACGGCGCGAGCACGATGTCGGCGAGCGCGAGCGCCGCACCCGGATCGTCGGTGGCGCCGCGGAACTCCACGCGATCGGCCACCCGCAGCGAAGCGGCCAGTTCGCGAACCCGTCGCGCCCACTGCGAATCGTCGGGCCCAAAGACCAGCAGCCGGCACGCGAGCCGGTCGCCGATCTCGTGCAGCGCCTGCAAGGCAACATCATGGCCCTTGACCGGCTCGAGGCGCGACAGCATCACCAGCGAGAGCGCACCGTCCGATCGCGCAGGCGCCGCGTGGCGGGCTCCGAGGTCGCGCACGCCCGAACGCACGACGTGCACGCTCGCGGCCGGCAAACCCCGCGCGAGCAGCGACGCGCGCACCGCGTCGGACACCGCGATGATGTGGGCGGAGGCGTCGAACCACTTCCACGCATTCGTCGAATGCGCAGTGGCAACGCAGGCGAGCCCCGCGCGACGGGTCGCCCAGGCGGCATAACGAGCCCCCCGCTGGGCCTGGCCGTGCACGATCGAGGCGCGCTCGCGTGCGCAAAACCGCGCGAGCCGCCATGCCGACCACGGGTCGTACATTCCGTGCATCGGCAGGTGCAGGCAACGATGGCCCGCGGCGCGCATGCTTTCACCGAGCCAGCCATCGAGCGGACCGGCGAACGCCACCCAGTGCCCGCGCTCCCGCAGCGCGCGCGCCAGCTCGACGACGTGCCGCTCGATGCCGCCCACCACGTGACTGTGCGCCACGAGCACAACTCGATACGGGCGCTGCGCGCCCGCGTCTTCCTCCATCGCCGTGCCCCCTCCCCGGTTTCGCGCGCGCGATCATTGCCGGCGCATCCGCGCAACGTCAACCGCGAATCGATCGATTCGCTTGATCCAGATCGTATTGCCGGGCGCGCCGAGCCGCCTAGCATCCGCGTCATGCGCCTGTCGACGCGTCACCTGCGGCTGTGGAGCCTGATCGTCCTCGTGACGATGCTCTACGGCACCCTCGTGCCCGGGCTCGCGCGCGCCTTCAGCCAGTCGCCCGATGCCTGGCTCGAGATCTGCACGCTGAGCGGCACGAAACTCGTCGCCGCCGATGCCGTCGGCGATCCGGCCGGCAACGACGAAGCGCGGGCCACGCGCGACGCGTGTCCGTTCTGCCTTTCGGGGTCGCACGCGGCAGTCGTTCCGACGACGCCGCGCATCGCGTTCGGCAGTCCGCCGGCCGCGGCACGGTTGCCGCAGTCCGCCGCCGCTGTTTCTTCCTCTCCCCCTCCGCGCACTCCCGCACAGCCCCGAGCCCCTCCGGCACTCGGCTGATCCCGCCTGCGGCCTCGAAGAAGGCCGAACCCTCCGGCGCGCGCCTGCGCGCTCCCTCGAAACGCGAACGCGACGCCTGATCCGGGCGGCACGTCCCGCGCATCCGGAGCCGCGCGCCGTCCCTCTCTGCGAAGGCCGAAACCTTCGCGCACGTTTTCCTCCAGGAGCACTGCGGGTGCTGTCCGAATCACGAAAATCGACGTCCTGCGTCGCGCTGTGCGCGCTCGCGTGGGCCATCACCCCGGCCGGGGCGAGCGAAGAACCGGCCACGCTGAACCGCATCACCGTCACCGACTCGGCGATCGAGGACCGTTTCGATCCCGGGGCGACCGACCCGACGTCGCGCGCGCGCTTCGACGAAGCGCAGGTGGAGCGCCAGCACGCGAAGAACCTGATCGAGATCCTGCGCTCGGTCAGCGGCGTCACCGCCGACCTGCAGAGCGACGGCGAGACGATCAAGATCAAGCTGCGCGGCATCGAGAACCAGCGCTTCATGGGCGAGAAGCCGGGCGTGGCGATCGTAGTCGACGGGGTGCCGGTGTTCGAGCGCACCGGCAAGGTCAACGTCGACCTCGACAACATCGAACGCATCGAGGTGGTCAAGGGCGCCGCCTCCTACCTGTACGGCGACGATGCGCTCGCCGGCGCGGTAATGATCACGACCAAGCGCGGCGCCGGCCAGCGCGGGCTTCGGCTGGATGCCGACCGCGGCGCCTTCGGCTACCGCCGCCATCTGCTGCACGCGGGCTTCGCCGGCGACGCGCTATCCGGCCACCTGCAGTACAGCGAGCGCGAGCAGGACGGCTACTACCACCTGTCGTCGACGCACGCGCGCACCTGGTCGGGACACCTGCAGTACGCGCTCGACGCCGCCAGCGAACTGTCGCTGGGCTTCGAGAAGTCGGAGCGCTTCCGCGACCGCGAAGGCAGCGTCACCGGTGCGACCGCGGCCTCGCTGGACCCGACCGGACGCGGCGAAGGCCGCGGATACACGCGCAACTTCGACGTCGACCTGTCGCGCTGGAACCTGCGCTACTCGCGCGACCTCGACGAGCGCAGCCAGCTGATGGCCGTCGTCTACGAATACCGCGACGACACGACGTTCTGGTCGGCGCCGATGCGCTTCGACGCGGCCGGACGACCGACCACCGGCGTGAACGACTACAGCACCTTCAACGACTACCGGCAGACGCAGCGCGGCGCCAAGGCCGAGTACCGCGTGAGCCTCGAGCGCTTCGCGCTGATGGGCGGACTCGACCTGCGCCGCAACGCGTTCGACAACGACAACCGGGCGCTGAACGACTTTCGGACGACGCCGCGCGGCCCGGTCACGACGGCCGACACGCAGTTGGCCGACGACGAGACGCAGGAACGGATGCGCGCGCTGTACGGTGAAGCGAAGTTCGCGCTCGGCGAAGCGACCGTGGCGACGATGAACGTGCGCCGGGACCGCGTCGACGTCGATTTCGACGCGGCCCCGGTCGTCGGCAACGGCAATCGAGCGACGTCGGCCAGTCGCGCGTTCGAAGTCGACAGCTACCGCCTCGGCGTCACGCAGGCGGTGGGCGCATCGAGCTCGCTGTTCGTCGCCGCCTCGACCGGGTTCCGCCTGCCGACCGCCGAGCAGTTGTATCGCGGCGAGACGACGACCAATGCGTGGGTGCAGAGCAATCCCGACCTGCGGCCGGAAAAGGCGCTCAGCCTCGAGCTCGGCGCGCGACATCGCACGTCGGTCGGCGGTTGGGACACGACCCTGGGCGCCTCGGTGTTCCAGATCGACCGCGACGACTTCATCCTCGATTCGAACGGCCAGTACGCCGCAACCAACACGACGATCGACGGCGGCTCGCAGTTCCGCAACATCGGCGGCGCTCGCAGCCGGGGGCTCGAGTTGGAAGCGCGGACCTCGCCGCACGCCGGATGGGCCCTCGAGGCAGCGCTGACCTTCCTCGACGCGCACTTCACCCGCTACGACAACTTCTTCCTGTCGCTCGGCAACGCGAACGGTGCCTTCGTCGCCGATCCGACCGCCGCTCAGCGCGCCAACCCGGCGTTCTGGCGCAGCAACTACACCGTCGTAGCCCACGACAACACCGGAAACCGCATCCCGCGCACAGCGCCGCGTCGGCTGGACCTGCGCGCGCACTGGTTTCCCGCACCCGGCTGGGCGCTCACCGGCGAACTCGACGCGCGCGCGCGCTCCTGGGCCGACGAGATCAACCAGGAACGCTGGCCCGGCTTCACGCTGTTTCACGCGGGCGCGCGCTACGACACGAAGCTGCCCGGCCCGAGCGGAACGCGCCTGACGCTGTTCGCGCGCGTGGAGAACGTCTTCGACAAGCGCCACTGGCTGATCGCGCGCGGCACGGGCGATGCGAACTACGACGGCCGCTACAACCGCGAAGACCTGTCGATCGTCCCCGACCCGGGACGCGTCTGGCGCGTCGGCCTGTCGCTTCGGTATTGAAGGAGCTCTCGATGGATTCGATTCGTGCGCTGGTCGATTGGGGCGTGATCGGCACGCTCGTCGCAGCGAGCGTCGTCGCGCTGGCGGTGGCGGCCGAACGCTGGCGCTACATCCGACAGGTCGACACCGCTTCCTACGACAGCCGGGTGCGCCTGGAAGCCGATCTCACCTCGCGCCTGAACTGGATCGCGACGATCGCCTCGAACGCGCCGTACCTCGGGCTGCTCGGCACGGTGCTCGGCATCATGCTGACCTTCCAGGGGCTGGGCGCCGGCGACGCGCTCGATGCGCGAACGATCATGGGCGGGCTCGCGCTGGCGCTGAAGGCCACCGCGGCGGGCATCGCCGTCGCCATCCCCTGCGTCGTCGCCAACAACGTGCTGCGCCGTCGCGTTCGCGAGCGCCTGGTCGATTTCGACGAAGCGCGCGGAGGCTGACCAGTGGACGAACGCGAGTTCGACGAGATCAACGTCGTCCCGCTCGTCGACGTGATGCTCGTGCTGCTGGCGATCGTGCTGACGACGGCGAGCTTCGTGGCCAGCGGGCGCATTCCGGTCGAGCTTGCCGAGGCGCGCAGTGCCCAGCCCGCGCAGCAGTCCCCGATCGTGCTCACCTTCACGCACGAGCGGCGCGTGTACCTGGGCGATGCGCCGGTGGACGACCTCGCGGCGGCGCTCGCCACACACGCACGCGACGAGAACGTCGTCGTACGGGCCGACGGGCGACTCGCGCTGTCGGCCTTCGTCGAACTCGCCGACCGGGTCCGCTCGCTCGGCTTCGAGCGGGTGAGCGTCGAGGTGCGACGGCCGTGAGCGCAGTTGCGCTTGGCCGTGTCGCGTCGGCGCCGGTCGCCGCACGCGACTGGCTGGCCTCGCTCGCGGCGCACACCGCGCTGATCGCCGCCCTCGCGGGGTGGGCAGCCTGGATCGACGACCCGCGCGCGCCACCGGCACCGGTGCCGATCCGGTGGGTCGAGGCTGCGCCGGAGCGCACGACGGCCGACTCGGTCGAAGAAGCCGCTGGCCTGCCGATGCAACCGGCGGCCGCGGCGCCGGCTGCCGTGGCGCCAGCGTCCGCGCCGGCCGCACCCGTCGCAGCAGCGGTTCCCGCTCCTGTCGCCGCGCGAGCGGTTTCGCCCAGCGCTGCGCCGACCGCAACGGTGGACCCGTTGCCTGCTCGGCCGCTACGGCACGCGACTCCTCGACGCGCGACGAGCGAGCGCCGCGCAGTCGACGTACCGGCGCGCGCAAAGAGATCGGCAGACTCGCCGCTACCCGTCGCTGCGCCCGCACTCGCTGCCGAGCCTGCACCAGTCGCTACCGCTGCCCTTGCGCCTGCCGCTTCCGCTGCCCCCGCACCCGCCGCTGCCCCCACACCCGCCGCTGCCTCTGCCCCGGTCGCCGCTCCTGCGCCCGCCGCTGCCCCGGTCGCCGCCTCTGCGCCCCCCGACCATGCGCCCGCCTCGAACTCGGCGCCTGCCGTCACCGCTGCCGCCGACCCGACTCCGCCGGCGCCTTTCTCCGCGGCACGGCCTTCGCGCTGGCGCAGCGACTTCGAGGCCCTGCTTCTCGCGCAGAAGCGCTATCCACGCCAGGCGCGGCGAATGGGCCAACAGGGCGTCGTCACCATCCACGCACAGTTCGCCGCCGACGGCGAACTGCTCGGCTGCGAAGTCGCCGGCAGCTCGGGCTTCCGCGCGCTCGACGAAGCCGCTGTCGAACTCGTTCGCATCGCCGCCGGACAACTGCGCGCGAGCAGCGCGCCGGGCAGCCGGGCGGAGCTGCGCATCCCGATCGCCTACGAACTGAACGGACGCGGTACATGAAGCTTCTCCGAATCCTCGCGGCGAGCGCCGCAGCGCTCGCGCTCTTTGCTTCGTCGAATGCGGCCGCGGTCGACCCGGCGGCATCGAAGGCAGTAGCGCCGCCGCCTCCGGCAGCATCGCCGACACGCATTGCGCTGCTGTCGACGAAGATGGTCCTCGAGCGCAAGTTCCGGCTGCTCGAGGATGCGGCGCGCGCGCAGGGCGTCACGCTCGCCTGGACGCGCGTCGACGTCGAAGGCGAGATGGGCGTGGCGCGCGCGCTCGACGGCGCGGCCTTCGTGCTGATCGACGCACCGCGCGCCGACGACCAGGCGCTCGTCGAGCGCGTGGCCGGAGCGCGCCTGCGCGACGCGGCGCTGCCCGGCGTCGGCATCCACGTGATGAGCCCGCCCACGCGACTGCGCGCCCTGCAGGTGGACCCGGGCGTCGCACAACGCGTCTTCGACTACTACGTCGGCGGCATGCGCGAGAACCACGAGCGGCTCTTCCGCTACCTGCGCGCGCTAGTCGCCGACGCCGCAAGCGCTGCACGGGTCGAGCCGCCCATCGCACTGCCGGCGGCCGGCATCTACCACCCGGAGCACGACGCAGGCGTGATCGAGACGCTGCCCGAATACCTCGACTGGTGGCAGCGCCGTTTCCAGCGCGCGTGGCAGGGTCGTCCGGTGATCGGCATCGAGATCTCGTCGAGCTACCTGTCCGACGGACAGACGCGCACCGTCGACGAAACGATGCGCGCGATAGAGTCGGCGGGCGCACTGCCGATCGCGTTCTATCGCGCGTCGCGCATTGCGCGCTCGCGTTCCGATGCCGCACGGCCCGCCGCAGCGCCTTCGCGGACCGCCGCCGACGAAGGGTTTCCAAACCCCAGGCGCGACGAGCGCCCGGCACAGCAAGAACCTCTCGTCCTGCTCGACGGTCGGCCGATCGTGCACGTGATGCTCGTGCACACCTTTCTCGGCATCGATCCCGACGCGCGCAAGGCCTGGCACCGCTCGCTCGACGTTCCGGCGATTCCGGTGCTCACGTACCGCAGCGGCGGCCGCGACGACTACCTCGCCGACCCGGTCGGCGTGAGCCGCTTCGAGCTGCCGTTCACGTTGACGAACGCCGAATACGCAGGGTTGCAGGACCCGGTCGTGCTCGCGGCGAACGAGGGCGGCGAACTCGTGCCGATTCCCGAGCAGCTCGACATGCTCGTCGGCAAGGCGCTGCGGCTGGCAAAGCTGCGCACGATGCGCAACGCCGACAAGCGGCTGGCGCTCTTCTACTGGAACCATCCGCCAGGCGAGACGAACCAGGGCGCGTCGAACCTGAACGTTCCGCGTTCGATCGAGCACCTCGTGGAGCGCCTGCGCGCGCTCGGCTACGCGATCGATGCGGCGAGCGAGCAGGCGCTGATCGATGCGAACGCGGCGATGTTGCAGCCGGCGTATCGGCCGGGAACGCTCGATTCGTTGACGAAGACGAAGCACTGGGCCTTCCTGCCGCTGGCCGACTACGAACGCTGGTACGCGACGCTGCCGCCGAGCGTGCGTGCGCGCATCGACGAAGCCTGGGGCTCGCCGGAGCGCAGTGCTTGGGTCGCCGAGCAAAACGGCGTGCGCGGCTTCGTGATTCCGCGGCTGGACCTCGGCGCGCTCGTCGTGCTGCCGCAGCCGATGCGCGCCGAGACGGCATCCGGCGGCGACGAGAAGAAGCTGTTCCACGACACGAAGATGCCGCCGAACCACTTCTATCTCGCCGCCTATCTGTGGGTTCGCGCGCGCCACGCGGCCGACGCGATCGTCCACTTCGGCACGCACGGCACGCAGGAGTGGCTGCCCGGAAAGGAGCGCGGGCTGTGGGCCTGGGACGATCCGAACCTGCTGGTCGGCGACGTGCCGGTCGTCTATCCGTACATCGTAGACAACATCGCGGAGGCGATACACGTGAAGCGTCGCGGTCGCGGCGTCATCGTCAGCCACCAGACGCCGCCGTTTTCGCCGGCCGGACTCGCCGACGAGAACGCCGCGCTCGACGCGCTGCTGCGCGAGCATGACGCGGTCGACGACGGCCCGGTGCGCGAAGGCCTGCGCGAGCGCATCGTCGAGGCGGCGCGCCAAGCGGGCCTGCTCGCCGATCTCGGCATGACCGACGAGGCGTCGGTCGCCGACTTCGGTCGGGTCGCGCGCGCGCTGCGTGATCATCTCGAGGAACTCGGCAGCGCGATGCAGCCGCTCGGACTGCACACGCTCGGCCGCGACGCGCCGCGCGAGCACCTGGTGAGCAACGTGATGCAGATGCTCGGCGAGCCGCTGTATGCGCGCACCGCACCGGCGGGCGCTGCCGACGCGTTTCGCGGCGACTGGCGCAAGCTCGCCGAGAGCGCGCCGTACCGTTTCGTGGACGAGTCGGTATTCGACGAAGCGCGTGCGCTCGAGACCATCGCCGAGCCCGAGCTGCGCGAACTCGCCCGCCGTGGGCGCGAGTACCGCGTAACGCTGCGCGCCGACGGCGAGGTCGACGCCGTCGTGCGCGCGTTGTCGGGGCGCTGGGTCGACCCGTCCTACGGCGGAGACCCGATCCGCAACCCCGACGCGCTGCCCACCGGACGCAACCTGTACGGATTCGATCCGTCGCGCATCCCGACGCGCGCCGCGTGGGAAGCGGGCAGGCGCGCGGTCGACGAGCTGATCGAGGCGCATCGCGCGAATCACGGCAACGCCCCGCGAAAGCTCGCGTTCACGCTGTGGAGCACCGAGACGATGCGGCACCTCGGCATGCTCGAGGCACAGGTGCTCTACGCGCTCGGCATGCGGCCGCAATGGGATGCGGGCGGCCGCGTCATCGGGGTCGAGCCGATCGCGATCGACGAACTGGGCCGGCCCCGCATCGACACCGTGATCTCGATCACCGGGCTGTACCGCGACCAGTTCCCGAACGTGATGGAACTGATGTCGCGCGCGGTCGTGCTGGCCGCGTCTCTCGACGAGCGCCCCTACGACAACCCGGTGCGGGCCAACGTCGAGCGCATCTCGGCGTCGCTGTTGGCGCGTGGCGTCGACCCGACGACGGCGCGCGACTCGGCGCTCACGCGGATCTTCGGCAACGAGAGCGGCGACTACGGAACGCGCGTGCCCGAGGCGACGCTCGCATCGAACCATTGGGAAGAAGGCGACGGCAAGCTCGAGCGGTTGTACCTGTCGCGCATGTCGTGGGGCTACGGACCCGACCCCGCGCGCTGGAGCACGAAGCCGAGCGACGGCGCGGGCAAGACCGTCGACGCGTACGCCGAGCACCTGCGCGGCACCGACGCGGCGGTGTTCTCGCGATCGTCGAACCTGCGCGGCCTGCTCGACACCGATCATCCGTTCGAATACCTGGGCGGCATCTCGAGCGCGGTGCGCTTCCTCGACGGCCACAGCCCGCAGCTGTACATCTCCAACCTGCGCGACGCGAAGCGCGCACGGCTGCAGAACGCGTCGACCTTCCTCGCCACCGAGTTGCGCTCGGTCTATCAGCACCCGAACTGGATCGGGCAGATGCGCGAAGAAGGCTACGCGGGAACGCTGCAATTGCTGAATGCCGTCAACAACTTCTGGGGATGGCAGGCGATGGACCGCAACGTCGTGCGCGACGACCAGTGGCAGGCGTTCCACGAGATCTACGTGAAGGACCGCTACCGGCTCGGCATCCGCGAATGGTTCGAGGCGGCCAACCCGGCGGCGCTGGCGCAGATCACCGAACGCATGCTCGAGGCGATCCGCAAGGGCTACTGGCGCGCCGACGAAGCGACCGAGCGCGAACTCGTGCAGGCGTGGCAGGAGATCGCGCAGCGGCACGACGTGCACACCGCCAACGAAACCTTCGTCGCCCACGTGCAGGCGCTCGCGCAAGGCTACGGACTCGACGGCGCGCAGGCTCCGCAATCCGCGCCGGAGCTCGCGCAGGCGTCGCCGCCGCCTGCGGCGATCGCGCCGCCGACACCGACGCAGCCGACCGAATCGGCGCCCGAGACACCGCTCGAGCGCGTGCGCGGCCAGGAACTGCGCGAGGTGCCGCGCGAGGAGCCGACCGAGACGCCCGTGGCCTGGACCTACGCCGCGTGGATCGCGCTGATCGTCGCCGCCGGCGCCTTCGCGCAGACCCTTGGCGCCTGGCGCGACCGCCGCCTGCCGATGCCTGCCGGCTGACGCCGCGATCCCTGCCCCTTCACCCTTGAACCTTCACTTCCTCAATTCACCCTTCCTTCTCATGCCCATCGAATCCTTTCTCTACGAAATCTCCCGCTTCTTCCTCACGCCGGTGCTGATCCTGCTCGCAGCGATGTTCGCCTACGCACTGTACTGCCTGGGCTCGCTGCTCGCCGAGACCGCGCTGCGCAGGCTTCACGGGCACGGACGTCGACCGCTCGCGCGCTGGCTCCACTCGCGCCCCGACGCGAGCCCCGAGCGGCTCGAACTGCACGTGCTGCGCCGCCTGGAGTTGCAGCGCATCGTCAGCCGCACTGCACCGATGCTCGGGCTCGTCGCGACGATGATCCCGATGGGGCCGGCGCTCGTCGCCGTGTCCTCGGGCGACGCGCAAGGCATGGCGCAGAACCTGGTCGTCGCCTTCGCCGCGGTGATCGTCGCGCTGCTATCGGCGTCGATCACGTTCGTCGTGCAGTCGGTGCGCCGCCGCTGGCTGCTCGAGGAGCTCGACGCGTTGCTCGGCGCACGCGGAGCGAGCCATGCGTGAGCGTCGCATCGGCATCGACATCCTGTCCGACGACGACGGCGACGACCCGATCCTGAGCGTCGTCAACATCGTCGACGTCTTCCTCGTCGTGATCGCGGTACTGCTCATCGCCGTGATGGAGAACCCGCTGAATCCGTTCGCGACGCAGGATGTCGTCGTCCTGCGCAATCCGGGCGAGCCCGACATGAGCATGCTCGTGCGCGAAGGCAAGGAGCTGAAGGAATACCGATCGTCCGGGCAGATCGGCGAGGGCGAAGGCGCGAAGGCCGGGACCGCCTACCGGCTTCGCAACGGGTCGATGGTCTACGTGCCCGAGCAGCCGTCGCCGGCCGCGTCGCCCGCACGAGACGCAAGGCCCTGAGATCGCAGGGGGCATCGACGAATGGCGCCTCGTCCGTTTTAAGCTGCATTTCTAATACATCTACAGCTAACAGGGGGAGGAGTCGCCGATGTCGCACCGTTGGACGGATCTGTCGATCTCGGTACTCGCCAGCGTGGTCAGCGTGCTGCTGTCATGGCCCTTCTGGCGCGATTACCAGTTCTGGCCGGAGTCGCAGTGGGCGTGGCGGATCTACTTCGCGCTCGGCTTCGTGCTCGCGGTCTACGTCTTCCACGCATTCCTCGGCAGCATGCGCGAGCTCTTCGAGCACGAGGAGGGCTGAACATGTGCAACGACGAGCCGCGCAAGCGACGCACCGCGCTGGCGGTGCTCGGCCTCATGGTGCTTCTGTTCGCCGTCCTGTCGGTGTTCTCGTTCACCGGGTCGCGCGAGCAGGCGTTGCCGCAGCAGGTGTCCTTCGACGGGCACTCGGCAGTGGACGGGCGGCGCGTGTTCCAGGCCTACAACTGCATGGGCTGCCACACGATCGTCGGCAACGGTGCTTATTTCGGCCCCGACCTCACCGACCTGTACCGACGCACCGGGCCGGCGTGGCTCGCCGCGTTCCTGCCTTCGGCGAATGCCTGGCCCACCGCCGCGGCGATCCGCCTGCAGCTTCGGAATTCCGCCGTTGCCGAAGCCGCCGGTACCGACAACTTCGAAAACTACCTCGAGCGCTATCCGGCTGCGCGCGAGCGCATCGAGCGGCGCGGCGGCACGAGCACGCACATGCCGACGCTCCCGTTCACGCGCGACGAGATCGGGCAACTCGTCGCGTTCCTGCGCTACACGTCGGAGCTGCATACCGAGGGGTGGCCACCGGTGGTGCTGCCCGGCGTGCGAGAAGCGGCAGCCGCCGCGCGTGACGCCAGCACCGGGAGCGCAACCCGGTCCGGCACCTCGGGCTCGGCCGCGACACCGCCAACGGCGACGACAGTCGATCTAGCCGCGCAGGGCGGGCAAGTGGCGAACGAACTGGGCTGCCTCGCCTGCCATTCGAAGGGCACCGAGCGTGTCGTCGGCCCGGGTTGGTCCGGCCTGTACGGCTCGCAGCGCGCGCTCGCCGACGGCTCCTCGGTGACGGCCGACGACGCCTATCTCATCGACTCGATCGTGCATCCGGACGCGCACGTCGTGCGCGACTACCCGCCCGGTGTGATGCCGAGCTACGAGGCGATCACCACCGCCGAACAACGCGATGCGCTCGTCGCGTACATCCGCAGCCTGGGGAGCAAGTGATGCGCATCGAATACGCCACGCAGCGCCTGAGCTACCGCTTCTTCGCGCTGATGCTCGCGCTGTTCGTCGTGCAGGTCGCCTTCGGGCTGATCATCGCCGCGCAGCGCGTCGATCCGTCGCTGCTCGCCGGCACGCTGAACTTCAACGTCGCGCGCAGCGAGCACACGAACCTCGGCATCCTGTGGATCCTCTGCGGCTTCGTCGGAACGATCCTCTTCGTCGGACCGCTGCTGTCGAAGCGCGAACTCGCCTCGCCCTGGCTCGTGAAGACGCTGTTCTGGGCGCTCGCAGCGGTGGTGGCCTGGAACGTGTTCACGCTCGCGTTGTCGCAACGCGGGATCGCCGGCTGGTGGGCCGGACAGCCGTGGCTGCAGGAAGGGCTCGAATACATCGACGCGGGTCGCGGCGCCGACATCGTGATCCTGATCGGCTTCGCGATGCTGGCGACGATCGTGCTGCGCACCTTCCCGCCGATGCGCCAGTGGAACGAGATCCACTGGGGGCTGGGCATCGGCGTGACCGCGCTCACGGTCGTATGGATCTTCGGCTTCTTCTTCGTCGCGCGCATCGACGGCCAGGAGTACCTGCGCTGGTTCGTCGTGCACTACTGGGTCGAAGGCGTCTGGGAAGTGATCCACATCAGCCTGATCGGCTTCCTCATCGTGCTGATGTTCGGCGCGAACGTGAAAACCGTCGGCTACGCGGTGTTCTGGGGCGTGACCTTCGTCTGGCTCTCCGGGTTGCTCGGCAACGCGCACCACTACTTCTGGATCGGCACACCCGACTTCTGGCAGTTCTGGGGTTCGCTGTTCAGCGCGCTCGAACCGCTGCCGCTGGTCTTCTGCTTCTGGCACATCTACCTCGACGCCCACCTGAACCGCAAGCCGTTGGCCAACGCGCCGGCGTTCTACTTCATCTTGGGCTCGGTCGTGCTCGAGCAGGTCGGCGCCGGCATCCTCGGCTTCACGATGACCTTCGCGCTCACCAACGCGTGGTCGCACGGAACGTGGGTCACGCCGAGCCACGCGCACCTCGCGCTGTTCGGCACCTTCGGCATGCTCGGGCTGGCTGCCGCGTACTACGCGATCCCGCTCGTGCGCGGCATCGAACGCTTCGACCAGCGCCTGGGCAAGCTCGGCTTCTGGCTGCTCTTCTCCGGCATGCTCGGCATGTCGCTCGCCTTCGCGCTCGGCGGAACGGTGCAGGTGCACGTCTATCGGACGCTCGGCCTCGACTGGTTCGGCGGCGACCTCTACACCGCGATGATGCCGTACCAGATCCTCGTGCCGGTGTTCGGTTTCGTGTTTGCGATCGGCGCGATCGTCGTCGTCTACGACCTGTACACGCTGGCCGCGCGGGCGTCGGCGCACGAGGCGGCCTCCGGCGCGTCTGCCGCTTCGGCGCATGCCGGTGCGGCAGCCCTGGGCGCGCCGCATGCGTCGTCCGGCGCCCTGCGCCCGGCACGCGCGGCGTCCGGTTGGGCGCGCGAGCTCAGCGGATTCGAGGCGGGAACCTGGCTGCTCGCGATGTGGATCTTCGGCGCGATCATCACGCTCGGGCTGCTCGCCTTCAACCTGCCGAGCGTGCGCTCGGGGCAGTCGTACCTGCCGCAGATGCTGGCGTTCATCGGCTACCCGGGGCTGCTCGCAACGACGCTGCTCTTCGTCTGGCGCTTCCTCGCGTCGATGGAGGCGCGCTCCGCGGTGCCGTGGTCGAGCGAGGAAACGCCTTCGGCGGGCGAGCTCGCGGCCGCGGGCTTCGTCGCGATCGGTCCGCTGCCCCCCTCGCTCGCGGAGGAAACGGCGAATCCCGACGCGGCGCCGGCCTGAGCGGGCAGGCGAAGAAAAACGCGGTCTCCCGTCACTCGAAATTCGACTCGGCTGCGAGCTCCTGAAGGGCTTCATCAACGTGGACCAGTACACCCACGAGCAACTCGGGTGGAAGGTCGGCATCCACCTGACCTTCGTCGTCTCCGGCGTACTGTTCGCCATTACAGACCGGATCGCGGAAGGCAGGGGCGGCAAACACTGACTACGCCTTCGAGGGTTATCTTCGTCAACCTGGGGCGGTCGCAACCAGTCCTCCGGCCGATCGCGCGGGCGGCTACACTGGAGCATCCTTCCTCTCCCCGGCCGTTGCGCCGAATCCGAGAATGGACGCCCCTGCGGTGAGCTCCGGCACGCTCGTCGTCTACTACTCGCGCAGCGGCTACACGCGAAAGGCCGCGATGAAAATCGCTGCGGCCTGCGGCGGCGACGTCGAGGAGTTGCATGACATGGCCTCGCGCACCGGCGTCTTCGGCTACCTGCGCTCGTCGCTCGAGGGGCTCGCAGGGCTCGAGACGCAGCTCGCGCGCGGGAAGCACGACCCCGCGAAGTACCGAATCGTGGTCGTAGGCACGCCGATCTGGTTCTGGAGCCTGGCGAGCCCGGTACGCACCTGGCTCAGGCACCACCGCCGTGCGCTGGCCGAAGTCGCCTTCTTCTGCACCTGCGGCAGCTCCGGCGAGGACCGCGCGCGTTCGCAGCTCGAATCGATCCTGCGACGACCCGCGGTCGCCTCTCTGGGGCTCACCGACGCCGAGATCGACACGGGCGCGCACACACCGAAGATCCACCGCTTCGTAGAGCGGTTCTCCGAGGGGCGATCGACGTCGGCTCGACGCACTCGCGCGGCAACCTGAGCACTCTCCTCCGGGCCGGCGCCCCGGCATGGACGCGCACGACCCCATCAAGGTCAGGCCGACCCCGTCGCTCGCCGGCGTCGCCGGCGAGCGCCTACCCCGCCGCGCTACGCGCGTGGATCGCCGCCGTGTCGAAGGTCGACAACGACGAGTCCTGCGAGCCGATCAGCAACAGCGAGATCTCCGTGCAACCGAGGATGAATGCCGATCGCCGAGTCGCGCCGAGTGCAGGCCGCCGAGCCCCTCACATGCTGCGCCGGTACTGCCCGCCCACCTCGAACAACGCGTTCGTGATCTGCCCGAGCGAGCACACTCGCACGGCGTCGATCAGCACCTCGAACACGTTGCCGTCGGCGATCACGGTGTCCTTCAGGCGCTGCAGCATCGCCGGCGCTTCGCTCGCGTGGCGCGCGTGGAAGTCGGCCAGCCGCGCAAGCTGGCTGCGCTTCTCCTCCTCGGTGGAGCGCGCCAGTTCGATGTGATCGGGCACCGGCTCGCCATGCGGGTTGCGGAAGGTGTTCACGCCGATGATCGGGTACTCGCCGGTGTGCTTCAGCGACTCGTAATACAGACTCTCGTCCTGGATGCGGCCTCGCTGGTAGCCCGTTTCCATCGCACCGAGAACGCCGCCGCGCTCGGAAAGACGCTCGAATTCGGCGAGCACGGCCTCCTCGACCAGCTCGGTGAGCTCGTCGATGATGAACGCTCCCTGGATCGGGTTCTCGTTCTTGGCCAGTCCCCATTCGCGATTGATGATCAGCTGGATCGCCATCGCGCGGCGCACGCTCTCCTCGGTGGGCGTCGTGATCGCTTCGTCGTAGGCGTTGGTGTGCAGGCTGTTCGCGTTGTCGTAGGTGGCGATCAGCGCCTGCAGCGTCGTGCGAATGTCGTTGAACGCGATCTCCTGCGCGTGCAGGCTCCGCCCGCTCGTCTGGCAGTGGTACTTCAGCTTCTGGCTGCGCTCGTTCGCGCCATAGCGCTCGCGCATCGCCACCGACCAGATACGCCGCGCGACGCGGCCCATCACGTTGTATTCCGGGTCCATGCCGTTGGAGAAGAAGAACGACAGGTTCGGCGCGAAGTCGTCGATGTGCATCCCGCGAGCCAGATATGCCTCGACGAAGGTGAAGCCGTTGGACAACGTGAACGCAAGCTGGCTGATCGGGTTCGCGCCCGCCTCGGCGATGTGATAGCCCGAGATGCTCACCGAGTAGAAGTTGCGCACGTCGTGGCGCACGAAATACTCGGCGATGTCGCCCATCACCTTCAGGCTGAACTCGGTGGAGAAGATGCAGGTGTTCTGGCCCTGGTCTTCCTTCAGGATGTCGGCCTGCACCGTGCCGCGCACGGTAGAGAGCGTCCATTCGCGGATCTTCGCGAGCTCGTCGTCGGTCGGCTCGCGGCCGTTGTCGGCGCGGAACTTGTCGATCTGCTGATCGATCGCGGTATTCATGAACATCGCGAGGATCGTCGGCGCCGGGCCGTTGATCGTCATGCTGACGCTCGTGGCCGGATCGCACAGGTCGAAGCCCGAATACAGCACCTTCATGTCGTCGAGCGTCGCGATGCTCACGCCCGAGTTGCCGACCTTGCCGTAGATGTCGGGCCGCTGCGCGGGGTCGTTGCCGTACAGCGTCACCGAGTCGAAGGCCGTGGACAGCCGCTTGGCGGGCATCCCCTCGGAAAGCAGCTTGAAGCGCCGGTTGGTGCGGAACGGATCTCCCTCGCCGGCGAACATCCGCGTCGGGTCCTCGTTCTCGCGCTTGAACGCGAACACGCCCCCGGTGTAGGGGAAGGAACCCGGCACGTTCTCGAGCAGCAGCCACTTCAGCAACTCGCCGTGATCTTCCCAGCCGGGCAGCGCGACCTTGCGGATCTTGGTGCCCGACAGCGACGTCCACGTGAGCTTCGTGCGCACCTCGCGATCGCGAATCTTCACGACGTACTCGTCGCCCGAATAGGCCTTCTGCATCTGCGGCCACATCGCGAGCAGCTTGCGCGAGGCGGCATCGAGCCCCTGCTCGCGCCGTTCCGCGAGGGCCGCAACCGTATCGCGGGCGCCGCTGCGCTTGGCGTCGTCGGCCTCGAGCAGGCTCGCCGAGGCACGCAGTTGCTGCACCTCGCGCGCGATTCGCGCCTGCTCGCGCGCGTGTCGCTTGTATCCGCGCACGGTCTCGGCGATGTCGGCCAGATAGCGCACCCGCGCCGGCGGCACGAGAACGGTTCGGTGCGTGGAATGCCGCACGTCGGCGCGCGGCAGCCGTCCCTCGGGGCGCCCTTCGGCGTCGCGCGCGATGGACAAGCCGTTCTCGACGAGCCGGGGCAGCATTGCCTGGTAGAGCGCGGTGACGCCGTCGTCGTTGAAATGCGAAGCCTGCGTGCCGAACACCGGCATCTCATCGGGACGCTTGCCGAACGCCTCGTGGTTTCGCTGGTACTGCTTCGAAACGTCGCGCAACGCGTCCATCGCGCCCTTGCGATCGAACTTGTTGATCGCGACGAAGTCGGCGAAGTCGAGCATGTCGATCTTCTCGAGCTGGCTGGCCGCGCCGAACTCGGGCGTCATCACGTACAGCGAGACGTCGACCAGCGGCACGATCGCCGCATCGCCCTGTCCGATGCCGGAAGTCTCGACGATGATCAGGTCGAAGCCGGCGACCTTGCAGGCGGCGATCGCATCCGGCAGCGCAGGGCTGATCTCGCTACCCGCATCGCGCGTGGCGAGCGAGCGCATGTAGACGTTCGGGTGATCGATCGCGTTCATCCGGATGCGGTCGCCCAGCAGCGCGCCGCCGCTCTTGCGCCGCGTCGGATCGACCGAAAGGATCGCGAGTTTCAGGCGGTCGTCGTGGTCGAGGCGGAAGCGGCGCACCAGTTCGTCGGTGAGCGAGCTCTTGCCGGCGCCTCCGGTGCCGGTGATGCCGAGCACCGGCGTGGCGATCGTGTCGGCGCGCTGGTGCAGCTCGTTGCGCCAGGCCGCGAACTGCGCCTCGTCGCGCCCTTCGACGTGGCCGAGTTCGAGCGCGGTGATCGTTTGCGCGAGCTTTCGCTTCGAGCCGGCGATCTCGTCGACGGTGAGCGGCGCGTGCTTCGACAGATCCTCGTCGCAGCGCGCCAGCATGTCGCGAATCATGCCCTGCAGCCCCATCCGCTGGCCGTCCTCGGGGCTGTAGATCCGTGCGACACCGTAATCGTGCAACTGCGCGATCTCGGCGGGCACGATGACCCCGCCGCCGCCGCCGAACACCTTCACGTGGCCGGCACCCGCCTCGCGCAGCAGATCGAGCATGTACTCGAAGTACTCGACGTGGCCGCCCTGGTAGGACGATACGGCGATCGCGTGCGCGTCTTCCTGCAGCGCGCAGTCGACGATCTCGTGCGCCGATCGGTTGTGCCCGAGATGGATCACTTCGGCGCCCAGGCCCTGCAGGATGCGCCGCATGATGTTGATCGACGCGTCATGACCGTCGAACAGGGACGCGGCGGTGACGAAGCGGACCTTGTTCTTCAGCCGGTAATCGGCCAGTTGCTTCTGGTCGGACAGGTCGGTCATGCGAGTCCCCGGTGGAATGCCTGCGAACCCCGTAGTGTAGGGGGGGCCGCGCGGCGGCCGCGGCGGGCCCGCCGGCGGCGCGCCGCCCATGTAGAGTATCGGCCGAAACCGCATGACGATGCCCGCGCATTCCCCTCCCGATTCCCTGATGCTGCGCCGCGCCTTCGGCTGCTTCGCGACCGGGGTCACCGTCGTCACGACGCGTTCGCCGGACGGCAGCTTCGCCGGGCTGACGGTGAACTCGTACACCTCGCTGTCGCTCGATCCCCCCCTTGTACTGTGGGCGCTCGCTTCGGACAGCGCCAGCCTGCGCGCGTTCGAGGCGGCGACGCATTTCGCGGTCAACGTGCTGGCCGAGGACCAGGCGTGGCTGTCGCGGCGCTTCGCGACGAAATCGCGTGACAAGTTCCACGGGGTGCCGATGCGCCCCGGCATCGACGGCGTCCCGCTGCTCGAAGGCTGCTCGGCGCACATCGAATGTCGTGTGCACTCGGCACAACCGGGCGGCGACCACCTGCTCTTCGTCGGACAGGTCGAGCGCGTCGACGTGCTCGCGCGGCCTCCGCTGCTCTATGTGAACGGCCGCTATCGCAAGGTGGGGCTGCCGGCGGACTGAACGGGTTGGGCAAAGACGCGGGCTGGCGCGCACAAAGGCGCGCCGCCGCGGGAAACCCGCGCCTTTACCGGCGATTTCGTCTGCCCTCGCAAGGAAGGGCTGGGGTCTCCGCAGACCATCAGCGATGCTCGAGCGGCATGCGGCAGCGAGCCGGGCCGTGGGCGCGCCGCGTGGGGCGGCGGGCGAGTGCGCATGGCGCGCAGCGGCGGCCCGAGGGCGAGCGCCGTGCCCGGCGGTGCGACTTCTGCGGCGCCGAGCAGCGCAGTCTCGGGGTCGGCGCGCGAAGCGCGCTTCGTCGCTCTGACTCGCGGCGACTGTTCGAACGGAGCGAGCGAAGCTCGCGCAGTGAGTTTCGCCGCGCGACCCCGAGGCGAGCAGCACAGGGGAGCCGGCGCGAAGCGCCGGCCGCCGCAGTCGGAGCGCTGCCGGGCACGGCGCTCGCCCTCGGGCCGCCGCTGCGCGCCATGCGCACTCGCCCGCCGCCCTGCGCGCCGTGCCCACGGCCCGGCTCGCTGCCGCATGCCGCGGCGCGCTTCAGCGTCGTACCTCGACGCCATACGCGTCCCGCAACCAAGCCCCGTACGCCTCCATATCCACGCGACCGACCAGCGAGGGCCATCCGCCCGCATCGCGTTGCCGCTGAGGAAACGGCACCAGGAAAGCGAGCGACTCCTTCCAGTCCAGTCCGGGCACCACCGCCGTTCGCTGCGAACTCTGCTGCACGACGGTTCCGTTCACGTCGCGGCGATAGACGCTGCGGTCGGTCCTGCTGATGTAGTCGCGGCCGTGCACCCGCGGATCGGAAACGATCCGGTGCTCCGCCAGAGGATCGCGCACCGGAACGCCGAGCGACTGCGCCATGCGCGTCATCCAGACCAGCGTGACGTCGGACAGGTCGCCCTCGGCGTTGCCGCCGCCGATATCGGCGTGGCTGCCGACGAAGCCGCGCTCGACGACCCAGGCCGGACTGCCGAGCGCTGATTCGAGCGGGAAGAGCGTGCGATGCTCGTTGACGGCAACGGCATGGTAGGTCGCGCGCACCGTCGACGGTATCGCCAGTTGCCAGCTCTGGTTCGCCAGCCCGAGAAAGCCGAACTGCGCGACGGTGTCCCACAGCCCGAGGAAGCGCAGGTCCACGCAGACACCGCGATCGCGGAAATGTCCCGCATCGATCATCGACGCGACGCGGTTGACGAAGTCGCGCGCCATCGCCGCGCCGCGCGAGAAGCCGATGACGTCCACCGGCGCAACGCGCCCGATCCACGCATCGTCGAGGAAGCGGTCGAGCGTTCCGATCATCCAGTCGACGCGTTCGCGCGCGGTGCGCGCCTCGGCCCAGTCGAGCGACGTCGCGGTGATGCCGCTCGGATAGTCGTCACGGCCCACGCCGGCCATGTACCACCGGTCGGGGTCGTCGGACGCCTCGAAGAACTTGCGCACGTTCGAGACGTCCTCGCCGCCGGTGCTGCTCGCGCCGTTGCCGGTTCCGTCGAAGGCGAACAGCAGCAGCCCGAGCGGATCGACGCCGACCAGCGGATTGCCGTCGGCATACGCGTAGGGATCGAGGCCGGCAGCCAGTCCGAGCGGATCGGGCTCGAGATAGCGTCCGCCACCCGGGTCGTAGCTGCGCAGCAGGTTGTCGTGCAGGCCGGTTTCCGCGTCGTGATACTGCCCGGGCAAGCGCAGCGGCTGGTGCAACGAACCGGTTTGCCGCGCGAGCGCGCCCCACGCATCGCGCTCGCCTCGCCAGACGACGCGCGCGGCCTCGTCGGTCGCGGCGATCGGCGCACCGAGATGGTCGTTGTGCAACCAGGCGAGCGAAGTGCGCGTTCCATCGTGCTCGAGCACCGCGATCGGCTGCGCGTTCCAGTACACGTACTGCCGAAGGAGCCTGCCGTTCCCGTCGGTCTCCGCGGCGAGTCGCTGGTCGCGGTACAGGAACCCTCGGGAGGCGACGCCGTTGTCGAGCGGCGACGCGCCGGCATCGACGCGCTTCGCAACCCTGCGGCCGAAGGCGTCGTAGCGGTAAAGGGCGTGCACGCCGCCGCCCTGCACCTCGACGACGCGGCGCTGCGCGCCGTAGCGCAACGCTTGCGTGCCGAGCCGCCTGGGCAGGCCGGTCGCGTCGCTCGCCGCATCGACGCCCCGTGCATCGCTGCCGTCGCGGCGCCGAACCGCGATGCGTCCGCCCAGTGCATCCAGCGCGAAGTACTCGACATGCGTCGCGCGTCCCGCGTCGACCGGATCCCCGGCCGAGGCGTGCCGCTCGCGCGCGATCAGCCGTCCGAAGCGGTCATAGGCGTAGCGGTCTTCGCCGGCCTCGTGCGCGATCGCCAGCGGCAGGCCCGCCGGATCCCAGCGCAACCGGCGAAAAGGCAGCGCCTGCGCCGCGTCGCCGGCGCGCGCCTCCGGCGCTTCACCGCTGCGTCGCCAGGCGAGCGACACCGGCTGTCCTGCCGCGTCGTCGCGTCGCTCGAAGCGGATGCCGTTGCCCATCTCTAGCAGCGCGCGCTGAGGCTCGGCGGCGGCGACGCGCCGCACGAGGCTGCGGAAGACCTCGGCCTGCGGGAGTGCCAGATCGAGCGCCTCGCGGCGACCTTGTGCGTCGTATCGGTGCCGCAGGCGCGAACCGTCGGCGAGCCACTGCATCGCCAGCCGCCCGCGCGCGTCGTACTCGAGGCGTTCGTGATAGTCGCGGCCATCCCGCGTCTCGAGCCGCTCGACGACGCGACCCTCGTCGTCGTGCCGCACGATCGAGCGCTGCCCGTCGTGCTCGACCGCGAACAACTGCGCGCCCTCGTAGCGGAACGTCGTCTCCGCGCGGTCGTCGGCGGAACGCTGCAGCCGGCGCACCAGCCGACCGCCCGCATCGTGCTCGCGCGAATCGACGCTGCCATCGGCGAAGGCGATGCTCGACAAGCGCCCGAAGCCGTCGTAGCGATAGCGCTTTCGTCCTTCGTGCGGCGAGCGCGTCTCGACCAGCCGGCCAAGATCGTCGTATCGGCGTTCGGTTCGCCGACCCAGCGCATCGACGAGCACGTGACGACCCGACTCGACGCGCGCGAGGGCCACCGGCAGACCGCGGGCCGCGACCCGCTTCGCGCCGGGCACGATGCGCTCGCGCCATCCATGATTCGACTCGATCTCGACCGCAGGCCCGGCCAGGCGGATCGTCCATCGCTCGCCGCCCGACCAGTCGATCGTCCGGGGCCGCCCCGCATCGTCGTAGCCGAACGAGACCGTCGTTCCCCGCGCGGCCGTGCTCGCCAGGCGCCAGGCCGCGTCGAAGCTGCGACGCCGTGTCGCGCCGTCGGGCAGGCGCTCGGCGACGGCGCGCCCGAGCGCGTCGCGCTCTATCCGATGCGCGATCGTCGCGTCGGCTTCGATGCCGACGAGGCGACGCTGTGCATCGTGACGAAACGTGGTCCGTTGCAGGCTGCCGTCGGGAGAGACGCGCACGATCGCCGCAAGTCGGCCGCGCACTGCGGCGCGCTCCGGTCGGGTGTCGAAGCCCGCGTACTCGAAGCGTACGATCGCGCGCAACGGCTGCACGCCATCGTCGTCGGGCAGATGGCCGTCGAACTCGATGGCGGCGATCTGCATCCGCTCGTTGTAGCGCAGATCGATCCTCGACTCGCGGCCGACCACCACGCTCGGGCGCACGATTCGAATCGGCGTCGCCCACGGCGATCCGGCGGCATAGGAGAAGCGCTCGAACCAGGCTGCGCGCCCGTTCCGCGCCTCGACGCGACGCTCGACCACCCGTCCTTGCGCGTCGCGACGGATGTGCATTTCGCCCAGCGCGACGGCGCTTCCGGCGGCCGCGACGCGAACCCTCAACCCGATGGGCGGACAGCGCCGGCAGCCGTCGCCGTCGGATTCGACCAGCATCGGCTCGCCGCGCCCATCGCGCCAGCGATAGCGCGTAACGGTGTCAGCGACGCGGATCGTTGTCGTGCCACGCGCGCCGGCCTTCGCCGGCAGCTCGTACTCGAAGCGCAGCGCCTGCCCCTCGGCCTCGCCGATCGCGCGCGAACTCTGCACCCGGCCGTCGTCGCCGTAGCGGTATTCGCTGCGTCTCCCGTCGGTATCGATCACCGACGTGAGGCGATGGAATGCACGCGGATCGCCGTACTCGTAGCGCAGCGTGCGCCCGTCCGGGTAGCGCACCGCGACGAGCTGGCGATGCGCGTCGAATTCGTAACGGATCCGCTGGCCGTCGGGCAGGCGCAGCGCGACGAGGCGGGTGTCGTCGTATTCGAAGCCGATCGTCCGCTGCGCATCGTCGCGCACTTCGACGATGCGACCCCGGGCGTCGCGGGCGACGCGAATCGTGTCGAGGTCGGCCGACACGATCGATTCGAGCTGGCCGTCGCGGTCGAAGTTCAACAGCCGGCCGCCCGGCCAACGCCAGACGTAGGAGATCGGCGTGCCGTCGCTGCGCTGCTCGTCGACCAGTCCGTCGTCGATCGTGCGCGCTGCATAGCGCCGCGGTTCGTCCGCCGCCGCACGGCTCGCCTTTGCACCCTGCGGACGGAACACGATGCGGCGTCCATCGGCCTGGACGATCTGCAATTCGACGCGACCGTCGCGCACGATGCGGGCCAGCCTCGTCTCGAAGCTGTGGCTCCAGCCGCGGCCGAGCGTCAGCGCGAAGTCGCTACGGCTGTTGTAGTGCCGCGCGACGAGCAGGTTCAGTGTGTCGTCCTGCGACAGGCCGAAGGCATCGGCCAGGCCGTCGGGCGACAGCACGCTCGACTGCGCATGCGCCAGCACGATGTCTACCTGCCGCTCGTACTTGTTCCCGGTGACGACGTCGACCGGATTGCCCGCCGATCGATCGATCGACGAGGGCGGCAGGCTCGCCGGCTCACGGGGCCGCGGCGGCGGCGCATCGCAGCCCACCGGCGCCGGTCGCGGCGGCCGACTGGCTCTCTCCACTTCGGCGATGAACTGCGCGATCGCGCTGCCACCAACGCCGATGCCGATACCCCCGCCGATCGGAAACGACGAGCCGCCCGCGCCGGGAGCCCCGCCGGCCGGCGTGCAGGTGCCCGGCGCTGCCGCCGCGCCGCCGAGGATCGACGCGAGTCCGTCGGCGCCGCTCGCCGCAGCCGATGAAACGAAAAACCATGCGGCAGCCAGCAGGCGCGCAAGGCTGCCGGCTCGCCGCAGGAAGGAGGGATGCGAGGCGTCGCGGCACGAGGCGCGACGGCGCGGATGACGGTCGTGATCCATGCCGCCAAGCTATTCGCCGCGGTGGCGGCCGACCATCGAACATCGGTCGCAGCGCGCTCGACCGTCGGGCTGCGGACTCGCCCGCACGGCCGATGGCCGATGCCCCTTCGGACGAGGCCTTCGACCGGGCGGCCGAAGGGCCGGCGGTATGCTTGACGGATGTCTGCCCGGATGTCCGTGCACTACCGGCTGCAGTGCTCCGCCGATGCAGTCGACGCGCGTGCGCGCGCGCTCGCCGTCGAGCAGTCGATCGAGATGCCGATCGAGGCGGTGCGCGACGAACGCGTGCGCACCGAAGTCGTCGGAGAAGTCATCGCCATCGAACCGTCGGCGCAGTTCGACGATCGCTTCGACGTCGTGCTCGCGCTCGCCGTCGAGACGACCGGCGACGAGCCGGGTCAGATGCTCAACGTCGTGTTCGGCAACTGCTCGCTGCAACCCGACGTCGAACTGCTCGACGTCGATCTTCCGACAACCACGCTGGCGAAGCTGCCGGGACCGCGCTTCGGCATCGACGGGTGGCGCGCTGCGACCTCTGCAGCCGGCGACCGGCGCGCGGCGAGTCGCGCGCTCAGTTGCACGGCGCTCAAGCCGCAGGGGCTCGATGCGCGCGCCCTCGCCGATCTCGCCTTCGTCCTGGCTCGCGCGGGGATCGACGTCATCAAGGACGACCACGGCATCGCCGACCAGGCATGCGCGCCATTCGCGCAACGCGTGCCGCTCGTGCAGCGCGCGATCGAACGCGCGAATCGGGAGAAGCGCGAAGCCGGCGGCCCGCTTGCCGGACACCGGTCGATCTATGCGCCCACCCTCTCGGGCGGTCCGCGACGGCTCGCTGCGCAACTCGCGGCCGCCCGCGACGAAGGCGTCGGCGCATTGCTGTGCTGCCCGATGATCATCGGCGTTCCGGCATTCGCCGAGCTCGTCCGCGCCGACGCCGGCGTGCCGTTGCTCGCGCACCCGGCGCTCGCCGGGCATCTGCGCATCGCACCGTCGCTGCTGCTCGGGCGGCTGTTCCGCCTGTTCGGCGCAGACGCGACGATCTTTCCCAACTGGGGCGGGCGCTTTCCCCATACGCGCGCCGAGTGCCTGGCGATCGCCGATCGTGCGCGCGAGCCATTCGGCGGGCATCCGCCGGCGCTGCCGGTTCCGGCCGGCGGCATGCGCCTGGAACGCGTCGACGAGATCGTCGGCGCATACGGCCCGGACACGATGTTGCTGATCGGCGGCGACCTGCTGCGCGCCGGCGACGCGCTCGGCGAGCGCGCCGCCCAGTTCGCCCGCCGCGTCGCCGAGGCGGGCAGCGTCGACGCCGAACCTGCGGAAGCGCGTCCGGCAGGAGCGATTCGATGAGCAACACTCCGCTGCGACGCCGCACGGCCACAGCGCGCTGGGAGGGGGTCGCCGTCGCGCCGTACAAGGACGCGGGCAGCGCGCCGTTTCGCGACATCACGCGCCAGTTGTTGTTCGACGAAGCCGACCTCGACTGCGAGCTGCGCTACTTCGAGATCGCTCCCGGCGGGCACTCGACGCTCGAACGGCACCGGCATCGCCATGCCGTGCTCGTGTTGCGCGGGCGCGGGCGTTGCCTGGTCGGCGATCGCATCCACGACATCGCCGAGCACGACCTCGTATCGATCGATCCGCAAACCTGGCACCAGTTCCGCGCCGACGACCAGCCTCTGGGCTTCCTGTGCCTGGTGAACCGCGATCGCGATCGGCCGCATCTGCCCGACGAAGCCGAACTCGCCGCGCTGTGCGCCGATCCAGCGATCGCGGCATTCATCCGCACGACGAGGGGACCCGGATGAATCGAAACGATCTACGCGACCCTGCCCGGCGACATGCCCTGCGCACGCTCTCGCGCGGCGCGCTCGCTGGCGCAGGTGCTGCAGCCGGGTGGACCGCCTCGCTCCGAAACGCGCTGGCGCAAGCGCCCGCCGCGACGGGCGCCGCCTCGGCGGGCGCTTCGCCGGCGCCGCGCGTCGCGCGCGTCGCCTCGGGTCTCGAGCACCCGTGGTCGCTCGCGTTCCTGCCCGATGGACGCACGCTCGTCACCGAACGTCCCGGACGACTGCGCGTCGTTTCGCTCGAGGGGCGGCTGTCGAAGCCGCTCGATGGCGTGCCGGAGGTCTTCGCACGCGGCCAGGGCGGGCTGCTGGACGTCGTGCTCGCGCCCGACTTCGACGTCTCTCAGGCGCTGTTCCTGTCGTACGCCGAACCGGTCGATGGCGGGGCGCGCACGGCGGTTGCGCGCGCGGAATTCGTCGACGGACCGACGCCGGCGTTGCGCGCGACCACGCGCATCTGGGCCCAGAAGGACGCCTCGACGGGAGGCAACCATTTCGGCTCACGCATCGTGTTCGCCCGCGACGGAACGATGTTCGTCACGATGGGCGACCGCTTCACGCACCGCGACCGCGTGCAGCAACTGGACAACCATTACGGCAAGATCGTCCGCATCCGCCCCGACGGCAGCGTGCCGAACGACAACCCCTTCCGCGGTCGCGAAGGGGCGCTGCCCGACATCTATGCCTACGGCGTTCGCAACGCGCAGGGAGCGGCACTGAACCCGGCCACCGGCGAGCTGTGGATCGACGAGCACGGCCCCCAGGGCGGCGACGAGGTGAACATCGTCCGCGCCGGCGCCAACTATGGCTGGCCGGTGATCACCTACGGCAAGGAATACGTGACCGGCTTCACGATCGGCGAAGGATCCGAGCGGCCCGACGTCGCGCCGCCGGTGTGGCAGTGGACGCCGTCGATCGCCCCGTCGGGGCTGGCCTTCTACATGGGGCACCGATTCCCGGAGTGGCGCGGTGACGCGTTCGTCGGGTCGCTGAAATTCCGCCTGCTGTCGCGCCTGAGCATCGCCGACAACCGCGTCGTGCAGGAAGAGCGTTTGCTGCAGGACCTTCGGCAGCGGGTGCGCGACGTGCGCGCGTCCCGCGACGGCTTGCTGTACCTGCTCACCGACGAGGACGACGGCAGCCTGTTGCGCCTCGAACCGGGGGCGCCATCCTGAACGAGAGGCCGGGCATGACCACACCTCGTTGCGAAGACCCGATCCTGCACACCCACAACGCCGACGGCGGTGCGTTCTACGTCCTGCGCCGGGGCGAACGCGTTGCGGAGCTCACCTACACGCGCGCGCCGCGCTACACGACAATCGATCGCACGTGGATCGACGACGAACTGCGCGGCTCCGGCTGCGGTCGCAGGCTGGTGGCCGAGATCGCGCAGTGGGCACGCGACGAGAACCTGCGGCTGCGCTGCACCTGCCCGTTCGCCCGGGCCATCCTCGAGCGCACGCCCGAGTTCGCCGACGTGCGCTGAGCGGCCGCGCGCCGCTTGTGCGCCTGTGTCGCCTGCTGCTTCTGGCGTCCCCTGCCTGTCGTCAGCGACGCCGGAAGCGGTAGATTGCCTGCGTAGCGCGCAGCCCGGCGAGACGTCGCACCGGGCGGCCGTCGACGAGGAAGGCCCGCGCGGTGATGTCGAGCCCCAGCCGATCGAGGAAGTCTTCGAAGTCGCGCACGGTGGACAGGTGCAGGTTCGGGGTGTCGTACCAGGCGTACGGCATCTCGCGCGACACCGGCATGCGTCCGCGCAGGATCGACCACGCGTGATACCAGTGCCCGAAGTTCGGGAACGACACGATGCCCTCGCGAGCAACCTCGCTCATCTCGCGCAGCACTCGCTCGGTCTCGCGCGTGGCCTGGATCGCCATCGACAGCACGACGACGTCGAAGGCGAGCGCATGGAACATTCCCAGACCCGCCTCGATGTTCTGCTGGATGACGTCGACGCCGCGGCGCATGCAGGCGAGCAGTTGCGCGTCGTTGATCTCGACGCCGTAGCCGCGGCACGCCTTCGCCCGCTGCAGGTGCGCCATCAACGCGCCGTCGCCGCAGCCGAGGTCGAGCACGCGCGAACCGGGCGAGATCCACGCGGCGATCAGGCCGAGGTCGGCGCGCAATCCGTTCGTCGACACGGGCCGGCGTGCAGGCGCCGGTGCGATCGCGACGGATCGCGCGCTCATCGTGCGGCTCCGACGCGCGACGCGACGCGGTCGAACCACGTGCGCACGATGGCGATGTACTGCGGATCCTCGAGCAGGAACGCGTCATGCCCGTGCGGCGCATCGACCTCCGCATAGGTGACGCGGCGACCGTTGGCGAGCAGCGCTTCGACGATTTCGCGGCTGCGTTCGGGCGCGAAGCGCCAGTCGGTGGTGAACGAGACGATGAGGAAGTCGGCTTTCGTGCCGGCGAGCGCGCGCGCGAGATCGCCGCCGTGCGCGAGCGCCGGATCGAAGTAGTCGAGCGCGCGCGTGATCAGCAGGTACGTGTTGGCGTCGAAGTACGACGAGAACTTCTCGCCCTGGTAGCGCAGGTACGACTCGATCTCGAACTCCACGTCGAAGGTGAAGCGGTACTCGTTGCGCAGCGCCGTGTCGCTGACGTGCCTGCGCAGCGCGCGACCGAACTTCTCGGCCATCACGTCGTCGGACAGATAGGTGATGTGCCCGATCATCCGCGCCACCTGCAGCCCGCGCGCGGGCACGACCCCGTGCTCGTAGAAGCGCCCTCCATGGAAGTCGGGATCGGTGACGATCGCGCGGCGCGCGACTTCGTTGAACGCGATGTTCTGCGCGGACAGTTTCGGCGCAGTGGCGATCGCCACGCAGTGCGCGATGCGATCGGGGTACAGCATCGACCAGGCGAGCGCCTGCATGCCGCCGAGGCTGCCGCCCATCACGGCCGCGAAGCGTTCGATGCCGAGCGCATCGGCCAGCCGCGCCTGCGCGTGCACCCAGTCCTCGACGGTCACGACCGGGAAGTCGGGACCGTAGGGCTTGCCGGTGGCCGGGTTCGGATGCATCGGACCGGTCGAGCCGAAACAGCTGCCGAGATTGTTCACGCCGATCACGAAGAAGCGATCGGTGTCCACCGGCTTGCCGGGGCCCACCATGTTGTCCCACCAGCCGACGTCCTTCGGCGAAGCCGCGTACGTGCCGGCGACGTGATGACCCGCGTTCAGCGCATGGCAGACGAGCACCGCGTTGCTGCGCGCTTCGTTCAGCGTTCCGTAGGTTTCGTAGACGAGCTGGTAGTCGGCGATCGACGCGCCGCTGGCGAGCGCGAGCGGCTCGGCGAATCGCATGCGACAGGGCTCGACGACGCCGACCGAACCGGGAGAAATCGCGAGGACCGCGGCTTCCCCGGCGGAGGACGCGAAGACCGAGCCGGGCGCGAGCTGCGCGTCGCGCGCTTCGCACGCAGGAGCACCGCCCGCATCGCGCGCAGGAGCACCGCTCGCATCGGATGCAGGTGCGTCGGTCGCATCGCCCGCCGGTGCGGCCTCGGACGGATGCACGACAGGCGAATCCGGAGCAGCCAATTCAAAGCCCGAAAAACGAAAAACCCGACCAGCTTGCTGGCGGGTCGGGCTCGATCGGAATGAACCAGGCCGCTTTAGCCGTACTTGTAACGCGCCCGCAAGCTGATCCTCAAATCGGCGCGATGAGACCGCTCAAAGGTACGTCCGCCGGGCGCCGAATGTCAAATGGGCCCAACTCCGTCGATGGAAACGCAGACACCCAACTAAACTCCGGGCCTAGTTCGCGTCGCCGATCCACGCCTCCGCGAGCAACTCGTAGGACCTGCGCCGCGCGGCCGGATCGAAGATCGCCGAAGCGACGATCAGCTCGTCGGCCTTCGCGTGCGCGACAAAGGCGGCGAGCTCCCGGCGCACCGTCTGCGGCGAACCGACGAACGAGCACGAAAGCATGCGCGACGCCTGCGTCTTCTCCGCCGGCGACCAGAACGACTCGATGTCGTCGATCGGCGGCGGCAGCCGGCCGCGCGTATTGCGGATCATCCGCGTGAACGCCTGCTGCGCGCTGGTGAACAGCCGCCGCGCCTCGTCGTCGGTGTCGGCGACGACGACGTTCACCGCGGGCATCGCGTACGGCGCGGCGAGCTGCGCCGACGCGCGGAAGCGCTCGCGATATGCGGCGAGCGCGTGCATCAGCGCCTCCGGCGCGAAGTGCGACGCGAACGAGTACGGCAGGCCGAGCGCTGCGGCGAGCTGCGCGCCGTACAGGCTCGAACCGAGGATCCACAGCGGCACGTTCAATCCCGCGCCAGGTACCGCCTGATAGGGCTGCCCGGGCTGCACCGGCCCGAACAGCGCCTGCAGTTCGAGCACGTCGTCGGCAAAGGTGTCGGCAGCGCTCGCGTCGCGACGCAGCGCTTGCATCGTGACCCGGTCGGTGCCCGGCGCGCGTCCGAGGCCGAGCTCGATGCGCCCCGGATACAGCGACTCGAGCGTGCCGAACTGCTCGGCGATCACCAGCGGCGAGTGGTTCGGCAACATGATGCCGCCCGCACCGACGCGCAGCGTGCTCGTTCCGCCTGCGATGTAGCCGATGACGACCGAGGTCGCCGCGCTGGCGATGCCCGTCATGTTGTGGTGCTCGGCGATCCAGTAACGGCGGTAGCCGAAGCGCTCGCAGTGCCGCGCCAGCTCGAGTGCCTGGCGCAGCGCGTCGGCCGGCGTGTCGCCTTCGCGCACGTGGACGAGATCGAGAACGGACAGCGGGGTCATTTTCGAGACGTGAAAGATGAAGGGCGAAAGGTGAAGGGTATCGGGAAGGAGCAACGGAGATCGGGATCGGCATCAATACCGGCACCGGCGTTGCCCGCCCCCATCAAATCCACCGTCGCACCCGCCCCCGATACGCGTCGAACTGCGCCCCGAATGCCTCGTGCAACGCGCGCTCCTCGGGCTCGATCTGGAAGCGGTTCAGGTACGCGACGAACAGCGCGATCGCCGCGAGCGAGGCGACGTTCGACAACCACAGCCCCCAGCCGACGAGAATCAGCAAGTCGGCCAGATAGATCGGATTGCGACTGAAGCGATAGAAGCCGGTATCCACCAGCGCTGAAACCTTCTGCGGCTTCATCGGATTGACCGTCGTGCCGGCGCGGCGGAACTGCAGTGCGCACGCGCCCATCAACGCGATCCCCGCGACCGCGAGCGCCGATGCGAGTACGCCGCGCAGCGGCAGCACGAAATGGAGCGCCGGCAACCACCGTGCGAGCAACCACATCAGCACGCCCACCGCGAGCGTCACGGCCGGCGGCGGCACGATCAACTCGAGCCGCTCGAGCCAGGACAGTCGTTCATGCGGCAGGGCCCCGCGAGGGCGGTCGTTCATGCGACGCGCGGGCTCGCGAGGCCGGTCGTCCATGGCGTGCGCAAGGCCGCTCGTTCACGCCGCACGCGGGCTCGCGAACCCGGTAGCGCCGCGCGTGAGTCGCGCCAGCGCGAAGGTCAGCGCGAGCGTCGGCAGCGCCGAGCCGAGCTCGGGCGTGAACCTGGCCGACAGATGGAAGATCGTGACGCCGAGCAGCCAGATCGCGACCGCACCGCCGTTCACACCGGTGGCGCCGATGCGCGACGCGACATCGTCGGCGCCGCCCAGGCGTCCGAGGATGACGCCGTACAACGGCACGAACACCGAGCTCAGCAGCAGCAGGAACGGCTCGAGGCTGTGCATCGGCAGAACGAGTGCGAGCAGCGTGCAACCGACGGCGAGCGCGATCGCCCAGCTGCGCTGGCCGATGCGCGGCAGCAGGCTGTGGCTGGCAACCGATCCCGAATAGAGGTCGCCGTAGGCGTTGTCGACCTCGTCGATCAGGATCAGCCCGAGCGCGACGAGCCCGCCCTGCGCGAGCAGCAGCGCGGCGACGAGGTCCGTGGATGGAACCGTGAGCGCGACCAGCACGCCGAGCGCGTAGCACCAGATATTGGCGATCGCGTAGCCGACCCAGGTGCCGCGCAGCGCGCTCGCGCCGTCGCGGCCGTGGCGCGCGAAATCGGCAACGAGCGGCAGCCACGAGATCGGCATCGCGATGACGAGATCGAGCGCCGACAACGTGCTCATGCCGCCGTCGCCGGGTCGGTTCCACAGCGTCGACCAGCCGATCTCCTGCGCGCGCCCGAGGAACTGCCAGCTGAGCCACAGCAGCGACAGCACGACGAGCGGCAGTCCGTAGCGGCCCACGAAGTGCCGCACCAGCCGCACCATCGATCCGGAGAGCAAGGCGACCAGCAGCGCGCCCCAGGCGAGCGTGACGGCGAGCGGCCAGAACGAGGCCGAGAGCCAGCCCGCCTCGCGCGCAATCGCAACGGTTCCGTCGCGCATGATCACGAGCTCGAAGGTCGTCCAGCCGACGAGCTGCACGACGTTGAGGAACACCGGCAGGCGCGCGAAGCGGCTGCCGTATGCGGCGTGCATCAGACCCGCGCTGGACAGTCCGCTGTCGCAGCCGATCTTCGCCGTCCAGGCGAGCAGCCCCGAGCCGATCAGCGAGCCGGCGACGATCGCGACGAGCGCGGCGCGCGTTCCCATCGCGGGCACCAGATAGGCGCCGACCTGCATCACGAGCAGGCCGACGCCGAGGCTCAGCCAGAGCGCAGCGTGGTCGCGCCAGCCGAACAGGCGTTCGGCGTCGGACAACGGGACGAGTGCGGTGTTTCGGACGAAGTTCGTCATGGCTTCCCTGCGCGAGGATTACCTCAACAGGTTCGAAGGGACTTTCTCAGCCGCCGTTCGGGACGGATCCCGGCAGGCAGCACCCCCAGCGAGTGCGTCGGACGCGACGCGACGGATAGTGTAACCGACGATCAGGAAGCCCCGAACGACGGAGCGAAAGCCTCAGCCGAACAGATAGCGGCAGGCCGCCACCGCCGCCACCACCGCGACGAAGTCGGCAACGAGCGCGGCCGCCAGCGTGTGTCGCACGCGGCGCACCTGCACCGCGCCGAAGTAGACGGCGAGCACGTAGAACGTCGTCTCCGACGAGCCCTGCAGCGTGCTCACCAGGTAGCCGACGTAGCTGTCGGGGCCGATCGCCGGGTCGCCGATGATCGACGCCATGATGCCGTAGGCGCCCGAGCCCGACAGCGGACGCAGCAGGGCCATCGGCAGCGCCTCGGCAGGCAGTCCGAAGCGCGTGGTGAAGCCGCCGATCGCGCCGACGATCGCATCGAGCGCGCCGCTTGCCCGCAGCATGCCGATGGCGACGAGGATCGCGACGAGGTAGGGGATGATCCGCACCGCGACGTCGAAGCCGTCCTTGGCGCCTTCGATGAAGCTCTCGTAGACGCGAACGCCGCGCAGCAGGCCGAAGCACAGGAAGCCGGCGACGAGCGCCGGCACGATCCACGGCGAGATCGTCCGCCCCCAGATCACGGTGAGCGGCACCAGCGCGGCCAGCGCCACGAGCGCGAGCACCGATGCCCACAGCGGATAGGCGCTCGCGCTGCGGTCGGCAAACGAAGCGTCGGCCTGTGTCGTGGCGACATCGACTCCGGCGTCGACGGGTGGCGCCGAGGCGGGCCACGCCGACCGGGACTGCGGCACGGCGGATCGCGCGCCATTGCCTCGCGCACCCGTGCTTGCGTCCACCGGAAAGAAGCGCGCCAACGCGAACGCCGTCACCACCGCCGCAACGGTTCCGCAGATCGACGCGAAGAGCGTCGTGGGCAGGATTCCCGCCGGGTCGCTCGAGCCCGCCGACGCACGAAGCGCGATCACTGCCGTGGGCAACAGCGTGACGCTCGACGTGTTGATCGCCAGGAACAGCGCCATCGCGTCGGTGGCCGTTCCCGGCCGCGGATTGAGCTTGTCGAGTTCCTGCATCGCGCGGATGCCGAACGGCGTCGCCGCGTTGCCCAGGCCGAGCGCGTTGGCCGACAGGTTCAGCACCATTGCGCCCATTGCCGGATGCTCGGCAGGCACGTCGCGAAAGAGCCGCGTCATCAGCGGCCGGATCAGCCGCGCGACGATCGTCAGCAGGCCTCCCGCCTCGGCAACCTTCATCAGCCCGAGAAAGAGCGCCATCGCGCCGACGAGTCCGATGGCGAGCGTGACCGCGTCGCCGGCCGAGGCGATCGTCGCCGACGACAGCGCCTGCATCGGCGACGGCGCGCCGTCGGCGGCGATCGAGAAAAGCTCGTGCCAGGCCGCCGTGCCGAAGGCGACGAGGACGATCGCCAGGAAGATCGCGTTCAAGCGGCCGAAGAGCCGGTCGGAGTCGAATCGAGCGCCGCCAGGGCGCTAGCGCCCGAGCTTCAACAGGCGGACGGCGTTCTCCTTCATGATCAGCGGACGCACTTCCGGCTTGATCGGGAGCTTCTCGAAATCGGCAATCCAGCGATCGGGCAGGATCACCGGATTGTCGGTGCCGAACAGCACGCGGTCCTTCAGCAGCGTGTTCGCGTACTGCACGAGTTTCGGCTCGAAGTACTTCGGCGACCAGCCCGAGAGGTCGATCCACGTGTTCGGCTTGTGCAGCGCCACCGACAACTGCTCGTCCTGCCACGGCACAGCGGGATGCGCCATCACGATCTGCATGTCGGGGAAGTCGGCCGCCACGTCGTCGAGCAGGATCGGATCGGCGTACTTGATCCGCAGGCCGCCGCCGCCGCGCATGCCGGCGCCGATGCCGGTCTGTCCGGTATGGAACAGCGCCGGCAGGCCCGCCTCGGCGATTACCTCGTACAGCGGATAGACGTCGCGATCGTTCGGATGGAAGCCCTGGATGATCGGGTGGAACTTGAAGCCCTTGACGCCGAAGTGCTCGATCAGCCGACGCGCTTCGCGCACGCCCATCTTTCCGCGCCGGGGATCGATGCTCGCGAACGGGATGCAGATGTCGGCATGCTCGGCGGCCGACTCGGCGACCTCTTCGTTCGAGATACGCTTGATCCCCATCCCGCTCTCGTGATCGACGTTGAACACGACGAAGCCGATCTTGCGCTGGCGGTAGTAGTCGGCCATCTGCGCGATCGTCGGATGCTTGACCTCGTAGCGGAAATACCTGCCGCGCGCCTCGAGCGCCTCGGCCTCGGCCTCGTCGGGGAGCATGCGCGTCGAGGTTTCGGCGTGCGTATGGATGTCGATCGCGACCAGCTCGTCGATATTCATGAGGCGTTCTCCGCAGAAGGAAGCTTTCAGGCTTTCGCGCGCACGAGCAACACCGGAACCGGCGAAGTGCGCGCGACCAGCTCGGCGTCGCTGCCCATCAGGACCCGGTCGACGCCGCGCCGGCCGTGCGTGCCGAGGACGATCAGCTCGGCTTTCCACAGCGCCGCCTGCTCGACGATGATGCGGGCGACACGCTCGCCGCTGCTCTGGATCACCTCGCTCTCGACGTCGAGGCCCTGCGCCTCGATCGGATCGCGCGCCTTGCGCAACAGCGCCTCGCCCGCGGCGAGCAGCCCCGGGAGGATCTCGTTGGCGTACACCGCACCGACCTCGAAGCCGGTGATGTACAGCAGCGGATCGACCACGTGGATGAGACGCAGCCGCGACGAGCACAGCTTGGCGAGTCGGACCGCCTCGTCCAGTGCCTCGTCGGAGGTGGGGCTGCCGTCGTAGGGCACGAGTATGCGTTCGTACATGCGAGTCTCCTCCTCTCCGCGAGAGGGTGTGTGACCGACAGTGTAGGGCCCTCGCGCATCGCGCGCGGCCGGCTGCCTTGCGCTGCGTCAGACGCCGGGGATCTTCAGCTCCACCCCGGCGCGACCCGCCGCCTTGACGATGTGCATGCGCATCGCGCGCCGCGCGGCCTTGCCCGAGCGATCACCGAGGGCGTCGAGGATTCGCGCGTGCTCGCGGATCGGCTCGCGCACGCGGGCCGGATCGGCAAAGGCCACGCGACGGCTGCCTTCGACCACCTCGGCCAGGCTCTCGGCGAGCTCGACCAGCATCGGGCTTCCGGCGATCTCGAAGATCGCCGCATGGAAGGCGCTGTCGGCCTCGGCCATCGCGACCAGGTCGCCGGTGTCGGCGCCGGCCTGCATCTTCGCCACGCAACGGGCCAGGCGCGCGAGCCCTGCGCTCGTGACGACGGCCGCCGCCATCGCCACCGCGAGTTCCTCGACCTGGCTGCGCAGCAGGTATACGTCACGCAGCGCATAGCGCCCGTGGAATCGCCAGAGTCCGTAGGCCGCTCCGCGGCCCTTCTCGCCCGGCGCCGCGAGGAAGACGCCGCGACCCGCTTCGCTGCGCAGCAGGCCGAGACCTTCGAGCATGGTGATCGCCTCGCGCAGCGAGGCGCGGCTGACGCCGAGATCGTCGGCGAGTTGGCGCTGCCCGGGCAAGCGGCCGCCCTGCTTCCATTCGCCACGCCGGATCCGCTGCTGAAGCTGGTGCGCGACGTGCTCTACGGTACGCATCGGGATTGACATCGCGCGGGACCCTCGGCAGGATGCCCGGACAAGCCGGTCTGACCGGTCAGACCGCAAGCCGGAATCAACGGCGGCAACTGTAGCGCACCGACGCCGCCCTCGCAGCCACTGCCTTGACCGAAGCATTTCGCCGCGACGCCTCCGACCTCGCCGATCGCCTCGAGCAGGCGCTCGACGCCATCGCGCGCCTCACGCGCTACCCGCATCCGGGCCGGCACGCCGCGTGGGTCGAGCGCCTGCGCGTCAATCTTCCCGAGTTGCGCGCGTTCGAATCGTCGAGCCCACGCGCCGATCTCGGCTATCTGACGCCGTCTCCCGCGACCGTTCGCATCGCCCACGGCGCGGCCGACGGCGCCGTGCAGCACGCAGCCGACCGCCCCGCGCACGCGACGACCGAAAGCCTCACGCGCCCCGCACCCGAAGAGCGCGCGCGCCCCGCGGCCGACGCTCTCGCGCAAGCCGCAAGAGCGGCCGTCGCACACGCGCGCCGTCGCGACGACCTGCACGCATTCATCTCGTTGACCGAAGACGGCGCGATCGACGGCGCCGCCGCGCAGGTCGAGCGCCGCCTGCGCGCTGGAGAAACGCTCGCGCTGGCCGGCGTGCCGGTGGCGATCAAGGACCTGATGCCGGTGGCCGGCTTCGTACAGACGAACGGCACCGGGGATGCGGCAGGCGCCGCTGTCGCGGATCACGACGCGCTCGCCGTCGCTCGCCTGCGCGCCGCCGGCGCGATCGTGATCGGCACCACGAACCTGCACGAACTCGCCTACGGCATCACCAGCGACAACCCACACTTCGGACGCGTGGTCAACCCGGACCACCCGGCGCACACGCCGGGCGGCTCCAGCGGCGGATCCGCCGCCGCGGTCGCCGCCGGCATCGTGCGCATCGCCGTCGGCACCGACACCGCCGGCTCGATCCGCATCCCCGCTGCCTGCTGCGGCGTGGTCGGCTTCAAGCCGAGCTTCGATGCGGTCCCGCGCGACGGTGCGCAGGCGCTCGGCGCGAGCCTCGATCACGTTGGTCCGATTGCAGCGAGCGTGGCCGAAGCGTCGCTCGCGTTCTCCGTGCTCACCGGCCGCGCCGCTCGCGTGGCGGCGCCCGGGTCACTGGTCGGGCTGCGCATCGGCGTGCCGCGCAAGCACTTCTTCGAGCCGATCGCCGACGACGTGCGCTTCGCCGTCGAAGCGGCGATCGCGAAAATGCGCGACGACGGGGCACGGATCGTCGACGTCGACGTCGCGGGACTCGAATCGAGCGCTGCGCTGCAGTTCGTCACGCTGTGCAGCGAAGCCACCGACCTGCACTGGCAACGACTGCTCGAGAAGCCCGAAACGCTCGGCGCCGACGTGCGCGTACGGCTGGAGATCGGCCAGTTCCTGCCGGCGATCTGGTACACGCGCGCGCAGCGCGGCCGCGCCGACCTGGCGGCCGCTTTCGACGAAGCGATGAGCGACGTCGATGTGCTCGTCACGCCGACCTTGCGCATCGCCGCGCCGCGGCTCGGAGCGACGGCTCCCGTCATCGACGGACGTGAAATCCCGTTGCACACCGCACTCACCTCGCTCACGATGCCGTTCAACCTCACCGGAATGCCGGCGCTCACGCTGCCGTGCGGCCTCGGGGAGGACGGCGCGCCGATCGGCGTGCAGATCACCGCGCGGCGTGGCGACGACTGGCGCGTCCTCGATACGGGCGCACGCCTCGAAGAACTGATCGGACCCAACCGAAGGAGCAAGCCGTGAAACACCTGTTCCGATTCGCCGTCGCAGCCTCGGCTGCGGCATTTGCGCTGTCCGGCCAGGCGGCCGACCCGATCGTCGTCGGGGTGAGCATCGCGCAATCGCCCCCGGGCTCCGTCGTGCAGGGCACGCAAGTGAAGGACGGCATCGAGATCGTCACGAAGATGATCAACGACAAGGGCGGCGTGCTCGGCCGGCCGCTGCAGATGATCTACGAGGACGACCAGGGCATTCCGGAGAAGGGCCGCGCCGCCGCGGAGAAGCTGATCACGCGCGACAAGGTCGTGGCGGTCACCGGCGGGCATCAAAGCTCGGTGTGCCTGGCTGCGATCGAAGTCGCGCACCGTTACAAGACGCCGTACATCGACACGAACTGCTGGTCCGACGACATCCGCAAGAAGGGCTACCCGGAGGTCTTCAACCCCGGCAACTACAACACGCGCGTCTCGTCGGCGATGGCCGAGACGATCGCCGCGTTGAAGGTCAAGAGCGTCATCGCATTCGCCGAGAACACCGACTACGGCATCGGCCAGGCGAAGCTGCTCGGCGAGTTCCTGAAGAAGGCGGCGCCGGACACTTCGTACAAGTACGTCGCGCTCGATCGCGCCGGCAAGGACTTCACCCCCGCCGTGCTGCCGCTGCGCGCGAGCACGCCCGATCTGGTCGTCAACATCATGCTGCCGCCGGCCGCGTACATCCTGATGAACCAGATCTACGAGCAGGGCGTCGCGCCCAGCGCGAAGACCTATTTCTACGACGGCGCCGGCATCGCCGACTACCCCGACTTCTGGCAGAACGTGAAGGAAGCCGGCAAGTACATGCTCGCCTTCGGCCTGTATCACCCGAAGATGCCGATGCCCGAGCTCGGCAAGCAGGTGGCCGACATCTATCAGAAGGAGCACAAGAAAGAGCCGAACCGGCTGATCTTCCAGGCCGCCGACTCGGTGCTGCTGATTGCCGACGCGATCAAGCAGGCCAACTCCACCGACAGCGCGAAGATGATCGACGCACTGCAGAAGATGAACTTCTCGGGCACGCGCGGCACCTTCAAGTTCTCGCCGGAGCCCGGCTACACCTACCAGCAGTGGGTCGACATTCCGTACGTCACCTACCAGCTCACCGAGATCGACCAGCCGCTGAGCCAGACGACGCTGATCCAGGTGCCCGGCGAACCCTTGCACGTCGACCGCATCAAGAAGCCCTCGAAGTGACGGCGGCGCGCTGACGTCGCACATCGAGCCAGCCGCACCGCGCCTCGCCTTCGCGCGAGGCGCGGCGGGAGACGCCCCTTGCTCGTCCTGGACCTCTTCGTCAACGGCCTGATCATCGGGCTGTTCTACGCGCTGATGGCCGTCGGCCTGACGATGATCTTCGGCATCCTGAAGATCGTGAACTTCGCGCACGGCGAGTTCTACATGATCGGCGCGTACACCTACACGCTGGTTTCGCTGGCGCTCGGCGTACCGCCGTGGCTCGCGCTGCCGGCGGCTGCGGCCGCCGGTGCGCTGCTCGGCTGGGCGACCGAACGCTGGCTGATGCGTCCGCTGTACGAAGGCTACGGCTCGTGGGGATTGATGAAGGACGAGTACGCCGTCGTCGTCACCTTCGGCCTGTCGCTGCTGCTGATCAACCTCGTCGACAAGATCGTCGGCCCCTATCCGATGCGCGGGCCGTCGCTGTCCGACGTCACGCGCATGGCGATCGGCCCGTTCATGATCAGCGGCCAGAAGCTGATCACCGCCGCCGTCGCGATCGTGCTGCTGGTGGCGCTCGCGCTCTTCCTGAAACGCTCGCTGTGGGGCCGCCAGGTGCAGGCAGTCGCGCAGAACCGGCTCGGCGCGTCGATCGCCGGCATCGACACGGCGCGCGCGAGCAGCATCGTCTTCATGGCCTCGGGCGTGCTCGCCGCGCTCGCCGGCGCGCTACTCGCGCCGGTGATCAATCCGTCACCCGACGTCGGCATCTTCCCCGCGATCAAGTCCTACGTGATCGTCGTCATCGGCGGCATGGGCTCGATCCCGGGCAGCATCGTCGCCGCCCTGCTGCTCGGCGTGCTCGAGAGCTTCGGCGCCGTCTACCTGTCGTACGACTATCGCGACACCTTCGGCCTCGTGCTGCTGATCCTCGTGCTGCTGCTGCGCCCGCAGGGCCTGTTCGGCGAACGCGTGCGGGAGGTCTGAACGTGGCGGCTCCCGAAGTGCACGTCCCCGCACACCGCAACTTCCTCCGCAACAAGCTCGCGCAGGAACTGCGCCTGGCCCTGGTCGTGCTGGCCGCGCTCGCGCTGCTGCCGCTAGGCATCTCGTCGCCGTACTGGCTCGGCGTGCTGATCGTCAGCATGTATTTCGCGATGCTCTCGGTGGGCTGGAATCTTCTGGCCGGCTACACCGGGCAGTTCTCGCTCGCGCCCGCGGCCTTCGCGATGCTCGGCGCCTACACCACGGGCCTCGCCGCCTGGCACTGGCAGATTCCGCTTGCGATCGGACTGCCCCTGGCGATCGTCGTCCCCGGCCTGATCGGCCTGGTTCTCGGGCGCATCGTGCTGCGATTGTCGGGGCCGTACCTGGCGTTGACCACGCTGGCCTTCGCCGAGATCGCGCGGCTGGTCATCTACAACTCGATCGACTTCACGCGCGGCGACCAGGGCCTGAACGTGCCGCCGCTCGTCGAGACCCACGTCGCGAACTACTACCTGTTCCTGGTCGCGCTCGTCGCCTCCACGCTCGTCGTCTACGCGATGCTGCGCGCGCCGATCGGCCGCTACCTGCTGGCCATCCGCGACGACGAGATCGGCGCGGCCAGCCGCGGCATCGACGTAGTGCGCGCGAAGACGATCGCGTTCTTCGTCAGCTGCGCGATCTGCGGTTTCGCCGGCGGCCTGTACGGCACCTTCGCGCAACTCGTCAGCCCCGAGCTCGGACTGATCGCGCAGACCGGCATCGTCATCGCGATGGTCGTCATCGGCGGCATGGGAACGCTGGTCGGGCCGCTGATCGGCGCCGTCCTCGTCTACGTCGCCTCCGAGATGCTGCGCGACGTCGGCAACATCCAGATGATCGTCTTCGCGCTTCTCGTCATCGTGTTCGCGCGCTTCTTCCGCGAAGGCCTGTGGGGCCTGGCGCGTGACGCGTTCGCCGGGCGACGCGCCGCAAGCGCCCCGGCGGCAAAGGAGGCGCGCTGATGGCGCTGCTCGAGGTCGAGTCGGTGACCAAACGCTTCGGCGGCCTGCGCGCGGTCGACGCGGCCAGCCTGCACGTCGACGAAGGCGAGCTGCTCGGCCTGATCGGTCCGAACGGCTCGGGCAAGACGACGCTGCTGAACCTGCTCTCGGGTCACATGAAGGCCGACACCGGCCGCGTGCGCCTGGACGGGCGTGAGGTGCTGGGGCTGAACCCGACGCAGCTCACTCGGCTCGGCGTGCTGCGCATGTTCCAGATGACGCGCGTTTTCGCGCGCGTCAGCGCCTTCGACAACCTCGTCGTCTGCGGATTGGCGATGGGACTGGACGAAGCCGCCGCCACTCGACGCGCCGTCGAACTGCTCGAAGAACTGCAGCTCGCGCACGTGATGCACCTGGACGGCGGGCAGCTGTCGGGCGGGCAGAAGAAGCTGCTCGAGTTCGGCATGTGCTTCATGGTTCCGCCTCGTCTCGCGCTGCTCGACGAGCCCTTCGCCGCCGTTCACCCGGTGATGAAGGAGACAATGGGCGCGTTCATCCGGCGGCGCAACGCGGACGGACAGACCTTCGTGCTGGTCAGTCACGACATGCCGGTGGTCGTCGAGTTGTGCCCGCGCTCGGTGTGCATGAACGCGGGCAAGGTGCTCGCCGAGGGCCCGACGCAGCAGGTGCTGCAGGACGCGTCGGTCATCGAGGCGTACCTGGGAGAGGATGCCGCCGACGAGGTCGAACATGGCTGAAGCAGCGCCCGCGATGCGGTCGGCGTCCAGCGAGAGGCCTGCCGGCAGCGCCGAAGCGCTGCTCACCATCGAGAACGTCACCGCCGGTTATCTGGGTGACATCGACGTGCTGCGCAACGTGTCGTTGTCGGTGAGAGCCGGCCACATCAGCGGCCTGATCGGACTGAACGGCGCGGGCAAATCCACGCTGATGAAGACGATCTGCGGTTTCCTGCACCCGAAATCCGGGCGCGTCGCGTGGCGCGGCAGGGACATCTCGGGCAAGCCGGCGCACACGATGATCGACGACGGCCTGTGGTACATCCCGCAGGAATCGAGCCTGTTTCCGTACATGACGGTCGCCGAGAACCTGCGCCTGGCGCTCGAGGGCCGGCACCGGCAGTTCGGCGACGTTCTCGAGCAGCGTTACGCGGACACGCTCGAGCGCTTTCCGGTGCTGAAGGAGAAGCTCTCCGCGCAGGCCGGCGACCTCTCGGGCGGCCAGCAGAAGTCGCTCGAGTTCGCCAAGGCATACATGGTGCAGCCGAAGGTGTGCCTGATCGACGAGCCGAGCATCGGACTGGCGCCGCGCGTGGCCGCCGAGGTGTTCCAGTGGATCGCCGCCTTCGCGAAATCCGGCATGGGCATCTTGCTCGTCGACCACAACGTGCGCCGCGTCGTCGCCATGTCGGACCACGTCTACGTGTTGAGCCTCGGCGAGATCACCGCCGACGGAACGCCTGCCGACTTCGCCGGCGACCTGCACGAGCAGGTGCGCGAGTGGCTGGGGATCAATTTCTGACCGGCAAAAGACCTCGATGGCTGCGCCAGCGCGTCCGACACCACGCGGCGATGCGAGAAAACCGAAACGGCAGGGCCAATCGATCTGACACTGTTCTGTTCTCTCGAAAACACAAAGGAGACACATGAAAACAACCGTCGCAATTCCAGCCACCGCCGCGGCAATAATCGTGCTGTTGACCGGCTGCTCATCTATGCCGTGGGGAGGCTCGTCGCACGCGAGAGCGAAAGCCGACGTCGCATCTACACAGGGCCATACCGCCCGAGGCACGGTCGACTTCACGCAGCGCGGCGACGACGTACTCGTCGCTGCCTCGTTCAGCGGTCTCACGCCGGGCGCGCACGGATTCCACGTTCACGAGAAAGGCGACTGCAGCGCGCCCGACGGGACCAGCGCCGGCGGGCACTTCAACCCGACCGGCAAACCGCACGGCGACCCGATGCAGGCCGAGCATCACCTCGGCGACCTGCCGATGCTTCAGGCCGACGCAAACGGCAACGCGCGGTTGAACGCCACGATCCGCGGGGCGTCGCTGCGCGGCGGCGCGACCAACCTGGTCGGCCGTTCCGTGGTCGTGCACGCGCAGCGCGACGACTTCCGCTCGCAGCCGGCCGGCGACTCGGGCTCGCGCGTCGCGTGCGGCGTGATCGCGGCCAGGTGACGACGGCCGCGTCCCGCGCGTCAAACGACAGATCGTCCGAAGGAACGCCGATCGCTGCGGCAGCCGGCACAAGCGGAGAAGCGGGCACCGTCCGTACGCTCGTCCTGCAACCGCTGGCAGCCGACGCTTTCGCGCGGTTCGGCTTCGTCGCCGCAGCCGGCGCTCCGGTGGGCCGTCCGATCAATGACGGCACCGCGCAGCGCTTCGACCTGCCGGACCCCGATCTCGTCGGCGACGGCGGACGGCCCGCACTCGCCTTGTTCCGCGCGCAAGGCGTCGCACTGCCCTTCGTCGTTCGCTCGCTCGAGCGTCATCGTCTTGGCGGACAGACTTTCGTGCCGCTCGGCGGCGTCCCCTTCGTCGTCGTCGTCGCGCTCGGCGATGCAAGGCCCAATCTGGAGACGATGCGCGCATTCGGCGTCGACGGGCGCTGCGGCGTGCACTTCGCGCGCGGCGTCTGGCACCACCCACTGCTCGCGCTGCGCGACGGCGACTTCGTCGTTCTCGAGCGGCGCGGCCACGCGGGCGATTGCGAGCTGGCGCCGGTCGCGCAGACCCTCGTCGTCGACCCGTCGACGCCGTGAACGCCGGCGTTAGGTCGTCGCCGCCGCACGTCGGGCTCGCCGCGCCGAGCCATTGACGCGCGGTCCAGTTGGTCTAGAGTGGCGTTGTCGCGACGCGTCGGCCAACCACACGCGTCCAGGGAGGAATCATGAGCTTCCGGATCGAAGGCCAGGGCGCGCAACTGCACGTGCGCATCGACAACGACTCGCACACGGGCCAACAGGTTCTCGAAGCAGTCCACGCGTGCAAGGCGCTCAGTTGGTGGTCGTGTCCTTCCGGCGAGTGCTCGAAGATCGGCGCCTGCGAAGCGCGACGCGATGGCGAAGCGGTGGTGCTGTTCATGACGCCGCGCGCCGGGGAGACGCTGTCGCCGGCCGGCGTAACGGAATGCCTGCGCTACGTGCTGGGTGCTCCGGAGAAGGCACCTACTCACTGAAGACGGCGGCGCGCGCGGCGGACCGAAAGTGACGACGCGCACGGCCCGGAGCCTGCGGGTTCTGGCAGCGCTGCTCGTTTCCACCGTCTCCACGGTGCTCGTGCCTTCGGCTGCGCTCGCAGCCGGAGCTTCCGACCGCTTCGTTGCCGGCGCCACCGTGATCGAACGCGCGCCGGTCGGCGGCGACCTTTTCGCCGCCGGCGGCAGCGTCGACGTCGAGGCAGCCGTGGCAGGCGATGCGCTCGTCGCCGGTGGTACCGTGCGGCTCGCCGAGAACGTCGGGCAGTCGGTGTACGCCGCTGGTGGCCGCCTGTCGCTGTCCGGCCAGGTGGCGCGTAACGCCCGACTCGCCGGCGGCGAGGTGCTACTCGAGCCGACCGCCCGCATCGGCGGGAACCTGACCATCACCGCCGGTCGCGCCGAAATTCGAGGCGCCACTGACGGCTCGCTCGGCGCAGCAGGCAGCAGCGTGCTGATCGACGGGCGCATCGGCGGCGACGCCGAAATCGCTGCGGCAAGCATCGAACTGGGCCCGCACGCGCGCATCGACGGCAACCTGCGTTACCGCAGCAGCGCGGAGCTGCAGCGAGACCCGGCCGCGCAGGTGGCCGGAGCGGTGGAACAACTCGGCCCGCAACTCCCGCGTGACGCCGCATCGCGAACCACGCACTGGATCGGCATCGTCTTCGCGACGCTCTGGACGATCGGCCTGACGCTGCTCGCCGCGATCGTCGTTGCGCTGCTGCCGCGCGCGAGCGCTTCGGTCTCCGGGGCACTGCACCGTTGGCCGGGCTCGGCGCTGCTGCTCGGCTTCGCAGTTCTCGTCTGCACGCCGATCGTCGTCGTGCTGTCTTTCGTCACCGTGATCGGGATTCCGCTCGGCCTGCTTCTCCTGCTCGTCTATCTGATGCTGCTGCCGGTCGCGTGGGTAGCGTCGGCGATCGGCATCGGCGACTGGTTCGTCTCGCAGTTGTCGTCCGATCCGGCAAAAGCGATGACGCGCCGCGTGGTCGCCGCCGCCTTGTCGGTGGTGCTGCTCGCGTTCCTCGCACGCGTACCGTGGATCGGCGGCTGGATCGCCTTCGTCGCGCTGATGGCAGGCATCGGAGCGCTGGCGCTGCAGGTGCAGCGGCTTCGGACGGGTTGACGTCGTGAGCAGCGGCGGCGCACCGTTCGCCGGACTGCCTGTTCCGGCGAACGGCGCGTGCCCCCGATGTCAGATCTCCATCAGGTCGGCGCCGACGACGATGCGGCCGGAGTAGTGCTTGCGCACGCCCTCGGCCCACATCTCGTCGGTGATCGACGCGTCGTCCCCCGGAACGAAATGCGAAAGCACGAGCGTCTGCACGCCGGCCGCCTGCGCGATTCGACCGACGTCGTCGGTGAGCGTGTGGCTCGCCAGCAGGTGCTCACGCAGCGTCGCCGCGTTCGGAACCCGCTTGACCAGCGCATCGACGCCCGGCAGGTACATCACCTCGTGCACCAGCACGTCGGCGCCTCTTGCGAATTCGGCGAGCTTCGGCAGGTAGGCGGTGTCACCGGAGAAGACGATCACCCGGTCTGGACACTCGAAACGAAGCGCGTAGGCATCGCGAATCGGCGGATGCTCGACCCGCATCGCAGTGACGCGCACGGAATCGTTGCGAAACACCTCGCCGTCGCCCGCGATCTCGTGCGCAACGACGAGCTTGCGCAGATCAGGCTTGCCCTCGTCGCCGATGCGCGTCTCGATGTCGAAGCGCATCGCGTCGTCTCCTCCCTTCGGTCTGCAAACCGACTACACAATGCTCCGGCTCGTCGTTGCGTCGAAGGGCAACCCCGCTCGCTACCTGCGTAACCACCAGATGATGAGCGTCAGGACGATCGACACGATGATCGACGTCGTGATCGGGAAATGGAAGCTGAAGTTCTCGCGCACGATGGAGATGTCGCCCGGCAACCGTCCCCACGGAAAGCGCGACAGCCATGGCCACAGCAGCCCGACGGCGACGACAAGAAGGCCGATAGCGATCAAGATGCGTTGCACGGAGGTCTGCTCCCGACTACCGTCTGCAGAATGCGCGCAATCCTTGCATTCTTACGCGCCTGCCGGCATCGCCGCCAGGAACGCGCGCCGAACAAACGATATCGCGCGCGCTGATCGATGGACCGGTTCGAATGCGTAAAGGCGCGCGTTGTGCGTCGCGCCAGCGAGCCGCGTGCGTCCCCGTGCGGACGCATGTGCAGCGCCCGGAGGCGCGGCGGCAACTCCCCCTCCCCGCCCCCCGCCCCTTGACGCGCCCTCGTCCCCCGGCGACGATCCCCAAACGACCCACCGGCCCGGCCGCAGGGGTACTGCGCCGGGCGCTTCCCGAACCGACCCTCAACCAGAGGAGCGCGAACATGCCCAAGCCCTTGCCCAGCGGAGCCGACCTGCAGAAGCTGCAGAGCGAGACGATCGAGTTCACCGGCGCAGCTGCCGCGAAGACGATCGAGGGTTTCCGCCGGCTGGCCGAGCTGAACATGCAGACCACCCGTGCTTCGCTCGAGCAGTCGAGCGAGCAGATCCGTGCGCTGCTCGAAGCACGCGACACCGACCGGCTCACCGAGCTGGTCACCAGCTTCGCGATGCTGCCGCCCGAGAAGTTCGCCGCCTATGCGAACGCGGTGTACGCCATCGCGCAGGAAACGGGCGTCGACATCGGCGCCCTCGTCGAGCGGCAGATCGCGCGCAGCAACGAGCAGCTCTCCGAGGCGGTCGAGGCGCTCGCGAAGAACGCGCCCGGCGGCGCCGGCGGCGCCTTCGACTTCATCTCGAAGTCGATGGAGGCCGCGCGCGCAGCGTACGATCAGATGCAGCAGGCAGCAGCGCAGGCGACCGGTCAGGCGTCGAAGCGCACGTAGTCGGTCTGCGCTGCGGCGTAGCCGACGAACCAGTCGAGCGCCGACGGGTCGGCCATCGCGCTGCGGTTCGCGGCGCGTTCGGCCGGCATCCCCTGCAGGATCCTGCGCACCGGCACCTCCATCTTCTTGCCGGTGAGCGTGGCCGGAATCGCGTCGACCCGGTACACCTTGTCGGGCACGTGCCGCGGCGTGCAGGCGTCGCGCAGGCGCTCGCCGATGCGCGTGACGAGCGCATCGTCGAACGTCGCCCCCGCGCGCAGTTTCACGAACAGCGGCATGAAGAACCGGCCGCCCGGTAGATCGAGGTTGACGATCAGCGCATCGTCGATCTCGGGTAGCGTGGCCAGCGCGCGATAGATCTCGGCGGTGCCGATGCGAACACCGTGGCGATTCAGTGTCGCGTCGCTGCGACCGAGCACGAAACAGCCGCCGCGAGCGTTGATGCGGAAGAAGTCGCCTTGACGCCAGACGCCCGAGAAGACGCCGAAGTACGAATCGCGGTAGCGGCTGCCGTCCGGATCGTTCCAGAATTTCACCGGCATCGACGGCATCGGCTGCGTGATCACCAGTTCGCCGACCTCGTCCACGACGCTCTCGCCTGCGTCGTTCCACGCCTGCGCCGACACGCCGAGATGCGGCGCCTGGATCTCTCCCGCGTACACCGGCTGCGTCGGCACGCCGCCGACGAAGCCCGTGCAGACGTCGGTGCCGCCGCTGCCGCTGCAAACCCACAGGTCGGCCTTTACGTTGCGATAGAACCAGGCGGTGTGCGCGGGCGACACCGGCGAGCCGGCGGGCATGATCGCGCGCAGCCGGGACAGGTCGTAGCGCTCGCCCGGCACGACGCCCGCCTTCGACAGGATGTCCACGTACGTGGGGCTCGCGCCGAAGAACGACGCGCCGCTGTCCTGCGCCATGCGCCACAGCACGTCGACGTCCGGGTATGCCGGGTGACCGTCGTAGAGCACCGGAACGACGCCGCACAGCATCGAGCTGGCGAGGAAGTTCCACATCATCCAGCCGGTGGTGCTGAAGAAGAACATCCGCTCGCCGGCCCGCAGGTCCATGTGCAGCGCGACGAGCTTGAGCATTTCGAGCAGGATGCCGCCGTGCCCGTGCACGATCGCCTTCGGCAACCCGGTCGTCCCGGAGGAGAACAGGATCCACAGCGGATGATCGAACGCGACCTGCTCGAAGCGGAAGTCGGCGGCGGCTACCGGCTCGCCGCCGACCAGCGCTTCCCACGTCCGCACGTCGAGGCCGGCGCGCTCGAAGGCGGGCAGCTTCCCGCCGAGCCGAGGCAGCACGACGACGTGGCCGAGGTCGTCGAGACCGGACACGATCGCGCGCAACTCGCTGCCGCGATCGTAGACCTTCCCGCCGTAGCGGTAGCCGTCCACGCAGAACAGCACCTTCGGTTGCAGCTGAGCGATGCGGTCGAGCGCGCCGCTGGCACCGAAATCGGGCGAGACGCTCGACCAGATCGCGCCGATGGCCGTGGTCGCCAGCATCGCGACGACCGCCTCGGGAACGTTCGGCAGGTAGGCGACGACACGGTCGCCCGGCACGACCCCCATTTCGCGCAGGCGCGTGGCGAGCGTTCGCACCTGCGCACCGAGCGCGTCCCACGAGAAGCCGGCGAGCGGGCGCGTTTCGTCGAGATACAGGAGCGCATCCTCTCCGGCACGCTCGTTGCGCAGCACGTGCTCGGCGTAGTTCAGCCGCACGCCGGGAAACCACTGCGCGCCCGGCATCTCGCGACGTCCGAGCACGGCACCGACCGGCGTCGACGAGCGCACGTCGAAATACTCGAAGATCGACTTCCAGAACGCGTCGAGATCGTCGACCGACCATCGATACAGCGCGGCGTAGTCTTCGAAGGCAAGCCCCCGCTCGCGGGAAAGCCAGCGCATGTATTCGGCGATGCGGGTGTTCGCCGCCTGCTGCGGATCGGGCGTCCACAGCAGTTCGCCCTCACGCACGTGCGCGGGCTCGAGGTCGGTACGCAGTTTCAAGTCGGGTTGCTCCATTCTGGGCACTTCGCGCAGCTGTGTCGGCGGAGCGACCCATCGCCTGCGCGATGCGCTGCTCGACCTGGCGGATCGCGTCGCGCAGATCGTCCCCGTGACGCTCGACCATCCGCGCGAGCGATATCACCTTGGTGCGCCAGGTGAGGTTCATGCAGCCGAGGACCTCGCCGTCGACCACGATCGGCATCGCCACCGAGCTGCGCCCGTCGTCGGCTTCCTTGCGCGTGCGCGTGAAGTGGCCGCCGAAGTCCGGCGTGCGCACGCCGTATCCGTTGCGCTTGCCGCTGCGCACGAGCTCGCGGACGAACCCCTGATCCGACGCCTTCTCGTTCCCGGGCGCTCCGTTCTCGCGCAGGCGGCGCAAGACCGCCTCGCGCTCCTGGTCGGAACAGAAGGCGAGATAGGCCCGCCCCGAAGCGGAGCGCAGGTAGTTCAGCCGATAGCCGATCGGCCGGCGACGGATCAGGTCGAAGTAGGCCTGCGAGCTGTTCGTCTCGATCACTTCCATGTAGTCGAGTCGCGGCACGGTGAGCACCGACGGCCACGTCGTCCTGCGTCCGAGCTCTTGCAGCATCGGCACTGCAAGCTCGACGAGCCAGGCTGTGTCGTCGATCTGCGCGCGCTGCTGAAGGCTGTGACTGGCCAGGTAGGCGCCGTCGGCCATGCGTTGCCAGACGAGCCCCTGCAGATGCAGTGTGTAGAGGATGCGCGTCAGCGTGCTCTTCGGAAGGCCCGTCGCGAGATGAAGGTCGTGCAGGCTCGCCGCCTGCATCGTGTGCAGTGCCTGCAGGACGCCGATTCCGCGCGCCAGCGCCTGGATTGGCTTGACCTTGTAGCTTCGCACCTTCAGGACCGCATCAGATCGAGCAGATCGTGCACTCCATCGAGAACGACGTGCGGGCGCTGCGCCTCCGGCAGTTGTGCATACGCTTCGTCGTCGCCCAGTCCGCTGCGCACCGCGATCGCCAGCGCACCTGCGCGGCGAGCCATCGGCATCTCGAGCGACGGGTCGTCGCCCACCACCGCCAGGTCGCGCGGCGCCGCCCGCAGCCTGCGCGCCGCACAGCGCAGTGCTTCCTGCGAAGGCTTGCCCGCGATGTTCACGCGACAGCCGGTGAGATCACGAATCATCGCCGAAATCGGCCGGGAGGTGCCGAGCGCCTTGCCCTGCGCGGTCGCGAAGAACATCGATTGCGAGGCGCTGAATACCTGTGCTCCACCCCAGACGGCATGGCAGGCGGATTCGAGCGTGTCGATGGAGAACTCGCGATACCAGCCGATGAACACCGCGTCGGCCTGCGGCTTGCCCACCGGTTCGACGACCTCGATTCCCGCCTCCCGCATCGGCACGGTCATGCCCTCGCCGCCGAGCACCATCACGCGGCGATAGCCGCGGCGCACGAAGAGCTCGACTGCGCTGCTCGCCGGAGTGAGCATCTGCGCATCGTCGAGCTCGAAGCCGACCTTGCGCAGTTCCTGCGCATACCCCTGCGGCGTACGCGGCGTGCCATTGGTGAACACGACGAATCGGGTTCCGCGCCGATGGAGCAGACGGGTAGTCTCCAGCGCGCCGGGCAACGGCGTCAGGCCGTGGTTGCGCTGGTCGCCCAGCACGAGCGTGCCGTCCATGTCGAACACGAAGCCTCGCACCGCACGCAAGCGCTCGACGAAACCGGAAGCGCGATCCTCGGCGGCCTCGGGCGACCGGTCAATGAACATCCGTTGCCTCCATCGGGGAGCGACCCCGCAGTTCGAGATGCACTCCCGGCGTGTCGAAGACGATCTCCGCAGCCGGTGCACGCGCGGCGACGCCGCGCAGCAGCGACAGAAGCGGCCGCATCGAGGGGTTGTAGTGTCGGCGCGCCGGCCCAGCGGCGAGCATCGATTCGACCTGGTCGGCCGGCATCACGGCGCGCAGCAGGAACTCTTCGTCGGAGATGCCGGCGGCGAAGCGCTTGCGCAGCTCGGACGGCGGCAGCGGCGGCGGTTCGTCGCGCAGCTCGCGCGCGCGCGGACGCGAGAGGATGCGATCCTGCACGTCGGCCTCGATCGGGGCAGTCGGGCGGCCGAAGCTGCCGAGCACGTAGCGGATCACCTGGTCGGAAACGTTCGCATAGCGCTCGGCGCCGATCAGGTTGTACAGCGCCTGCGTGTAGACGATCTGCGGGAACGGCGTGACCATGATCGGATAGCCGAGCTCGGCGCGTACCCTGCACACCTCCTCCATCACCTCGTCGAAGCGGTCGGAGAGCTTGAGCTCGGCGAGCTGGCGCTGCAGCGTGGTGATGGCGCCACCGGCGAGCTGGTGGCGCAGGAACGCCGCGTCGAACTGCTGCGGTGTACCGGGCGGCAGCCCCTCGGCCTTCGCGAGCTGCGAGAAGTACGTCGCCACGCGCGCGAGTGCGTGATCGTCGATGTCGACGCGGTGACCGAGCGCGCGAAGGTTCGTCACCATGCGCTGCGCGTCGGGCAGTGAAGTGCCGTTCGACGCGGCGCCGCAGGCAACCTGTATCACTTCGACGCCGAGCTCGGCGGCCGTCATGCAGGTAAGCGGTGACAGCCCGATCGTGCAGTGCGAGTGCAGCTCGAGGGACTTGCCGCGCATCGTCTCCCGGACGGCAGGAACGAGCGTGCGTGCGCGCTCGGGCGTGAGCAGCCCCGCCGGATCCTTGATATAGAAGCGGTCGATGTCCGGTGACGGCGACAGCCGCTCGACGAGCCCGGCGTAGAACGCATCGTCGTGCACCGCGCTCAACGTGAACGTGAGCGCGGCGATGATCTCGGAGGCGCCCGCGCGGCGCATCGCGGCGGAAGTCGCCAGCAGCGCGTCGACGTCGTGCATCGGGTCGAGCGCGACGAAGCGCGAAATGCCGTTCTCGACGAGACGGTCGTAGACGAGCTGCATGAACTCCGGATGCGCCGGCTCCCAGGAGATATAACGCAGCCCGGTGCCAATGAACTGCAGCGGCGTGTCGGGCATCGCCGCGCGCGTGAGCCGTATGCGCTCCCACGGGTTTTCGCGGTGGTAGCGCACCGCGACACCCATTGCCGTGCTCGAGCAGTAATCGAGCGCGCGAAAACCGACCCGATTCATCACCGGCGCGATGGTCAGCGTCTGCGCCGTGTTGCAGCTCATCGCGCCCCACAGGCTTTGGTTGCCGTCGCGTAGCGACACGTCGATCAGCTGGATGTCAGCCATGCGCGGCTCCGGCGGGCTGTGGCTGCAACTGCGCCTCGAGGAAGCGCGGAAAATAACGCGTGTCGAAGCCGCCGGCACGGAACTCCGCATCCTCGACGAGCGCGGCGTGCATCGGGAGATTGGTGGCGACGCCGTCGATCGCGCACGCAGCGAGCGCCGTACGAAGCCGATCGACGGCTGCTTCGCGATCACCGCCGTGCACGATGAGCTTGGCGAGCAACGAATCGTAGTTGGGCGGCACGCGACTGCCGGATTGCAGATGCGTGTCGACCCGCACGTGCGGTGCGGCGGGGAACACTGCGCGATGAACAGTGCCCGGGCTCGGCCGGAAATCGCGCGTCCAGTCCTCGGCGTTCAGGCGGCATTCGATCGCGTGACCGTCGAAATGCACGTCTTCCTGCGTGATGCGCAGCGCACGTCCCTCGGCGACCGCGATCTGCTCGGCAACGAGATCCAGCCCGGTGATCGCCTCGGTGACCGGATGCTCGACCTGGATGCGCGCGTTCATCTCGAGGAAGTAGAAGGTGTCGCGCGCGCAGTCGACGAGCAGCTCGACGGTGCCGAGCCCCCGGTAGCGAAGATGCTGCGCGAAGGCCACCGCGGCACGATGCATCCCCTCGCGCAGCGCCGGCGGCAGTTGCGGCGCCGGCGCCTCCTCGACCAGCTTCTGGTAGCGGCGCTGGATCGAGCAGTCGCGCGTACCGAGATGGATCGCCCGTTCGCCGTCGCCGAGCACCTGCACCTCGACGTGACGACCCGACGCAACGTAGCGCTCGAGATAAACGCGACCGTCGCCGAATGCCGACTGCGCCTCGGCCATCGCCAGTTCGACAGTGGCCGCGAGCTGTGCAGCGGCCTGCACGACCTTCATGCCGCGCCCGCCGCCACCGGCGACCGCTTTCACGAGCACCGGAAAGCCGATCTGGTTCGCAAGCGCCTGCACTTCGACCAAGCCGTCGATCGCGCCCCCGGGCACCACCGGCAGGCCGGCGGCCACCGCGTGATGGCGCGCCTTCAGCTTGTCGCCGACCGCATCGAGCTGCTCGGAGGTGGGCCCGATGAACACGATTCCCGCGTCGTCGCAGGCACGGGCGAGGCGCGCGTTCTCGGAGAGAAAGCCGTAGCCCGGATGGATCGCGTCGGCCTGCGCCGCACGCGCCGCGGCAAGGATCGCATCGACGTTCAGGTAGCTCGCCGACGACGGCGCGGGGCCGATCCGCACCGTTCGATCGGCGAGCCGGGCCGCGAGCGACTCCAGGTCGGCTTCGGACGCGGCGAGCACCGTCTCGACGCCGAGCGTGCGGCAGGTGCGGACGATGCGCACCGCGATCTCGCCGCGGTTGGCGACCAGGATCCGCTTCAGGCGCACGCGACCTCCGGGCGTATGCGAAGGAGCACCTCGGCCTCGTCGGCGAACTGCGCGTCGTCCAGGCATATCTCGACCACTTCGCCGGCCACGCCCGCGCACACCGAGTTCATCAGCTTCATCGTCTCGATGATGCAGACGACCGAGTCGGGCTGCACTCTGCTGCCGACCTCGACGAACGGCGCCGCACCGGGCTTCGGTGCGCGGTAGAAGGTGCCGAGCATCGGCGGACGCACTTCGTGCAATCCATGCCGTGCGGTGACCGGTTCATGCTCGGCCGCCGCCCCATCGGTCGGTACGCGGGATACGCCTCTCGCTGTCGCCGGTTCGTTCGCCGCGCGCCCCTCCGCTGGCTGTGCGACCGCTGCATCGCCGTGAAGCGCCTTCGCGACCGCGCTATCCGCGCTCTGCGAACGCTGCGGCTGCGACAGTGTCTGCATCTCCTGCATCCAGGATCCGCCCGGCGAGCGCCGCAGCACGAGGCGAAATCGCGCGGTCTCGATCTTCAACTCGTCGTACGAGGTCGAATCCAGCACGTGCAGGATGTCCTGCACGTCCTCGTTGCTCAGGCTCATCGTAGTTCCTTGCGCGGCGCCGACTTCGCGCCGCCGAACGCTGCGAACACGTGATCGACCGCGCGCGCCCTGGGCGCTGCCACGACAGCCGCCTCACGATTCGCCCACACCGTTTCCGGCCGGCTCTGCAGCAGGAATACGCCTTCGCCCGGCGACGACCCTTCGGCGATCGCCCACTCGATGTCCTGCGGGCAGCCGTAACGGCGTTCGACCTTGCGTGCGATCGCCGCAAGCGCAAGCACTTCGGCGTCGGATACCGACGCGATCTCGCGTTGCGCCTCGGGCACTTCCTCGTCGACGACGCCCGAGCCAGACGGGTCGGGGCGGTGCCGGCGCAGTTTGTTCGAGACGTCGCGCCGCACGATTTCGCCGGTGACCTTCGCGATGACGAAACGGTCGGGCGTGACCTCGCCGCTGACTACGGCCGAGCCCAACCCCCAGCTTGCCTCGAGAGAGACGACCGAACGATCACCGGTGGTCGGGCTGCGCGTGAACATCACGCCGGAGGAGCGCGCGTCGACCATGCGCTGGATCACGACCGCCATCGCGAGTCCGTCCTCGGACATGCCGAGCCTGCGTCGGTAGCTGACCGACTCGACGCTGTACAGACTCGCGCAGCACCTGCGCACATGGTCGACGACCGCATCGACGCCACGCACCCAGAGGTAGGTGTCCTGCAGGCCGGCGAAGCTCGCCTCGGCGCTGTCCTCGCTGGTCGCGCTCGAGCGCACCGCCATCGGTGCGTCGAGTTCGCCGCCGCACACGCGCTGCAGGCCCGCCGCGATACCGTCGTGCAATGCGGCCGGGAGCTCGACACGCTCGACGAGCGCGCGGACCTCGGCGCTCGTTGCGCCGATCGCACCGATGTCATCGGCTGCCAGCGACTCGATGCGTCGGCGGATCGAACCTTCGCGATCGCAGGCGTCGAGGAAGTGCCGGAACGCGTCGGTGGTGACGACGCAACCGGGCGGCACCGCGATGCCGGCGCGCTGCAGCTCACCCAGGCTCGCGCCCTTGCCGCCGACGCTAGGCCGATCGCCGATGCCGATCTCGTCGAAATATCGAACCCAGGCCTGCCCATTCATCACTCATCCTTCCCTGCTTCAATCCAGCACACGCACGATTCCACGGTCGCCATCGACGCGAATGCGCTGGCCGGTGCGGATGCGCTTGGTGGCCATGCCGGTGCCGACGACCGCCGGCAGCCCGTACTCGCGCGCCACGATCGCCGCGTGAGACATCGTGCCGCCGATGTCGGCGACCGCCGCCTTGATCTTCGTGAATACCGGGCCCCAACTCGGCGCCGTCACCGGGCAGACGAGGATCTCGCCCGTGCGCACCTGGCTGATGTCGTTGACGTCGAGCAGCACGCGAGCAACACCTTCGACGATGCCGGGCGAGGCCGCGAAGCCGCGCAGCTCGCTCTCGTCGACGAGATCGGGCGTCGACCACGTCTGCAGCGTCTCGTTGGTGATGCCCCACAGCATCTGCAGCGCCGGATCCTCGATCGACTCGGGAATCGGTCCGAGCGCGGGCGGCGCCTGCCAGTCCTTGAGCGTCGCCAGCATGCGCTTGCGCTCGGCGATGATCGGCCGCCAGTGGCGCGCGCCGTGCGGCTTGCCGCCGCCGGCCCAGGCAAGCATGACGTCGACGAGCGCCTGCTCGGCCTCGCCGTAGTGCAGATGGAAGATGTCCTCTCCGTCCTCGAGCACACCCTGCTCGCGCAGCACCGCGCCGAACTGGCGGATCTTGTCGAAGAACAGCGTCGTGAACCAGTGCTCGCAGTAGAACTTGTGGTCTTCGACGAACGGGAACACGACCTGGCACAGCCCGAGCATCTGGTCGAACGCAGCGCGCTCGTCGTCGGTGCCGAGCAGCTCGCGGTACTCGCCGACGATGCGCTCGCGCTCGCCCTTCAGGCGCTCGGTGGGACGCTCCAGCGTCTGGCCGCGTCGCACCATCTGCATGTAACCCGGCAGCGCGGCGAAGGGCACCGAGAGATCGTCGTTCCAGCTGCGGTGGTGGTGGTAGAAGCCGTCGCCGGTCGACATGTGGAACCAGGGATCGCGCGCGTCTTCGAGGGCGGCGAGCCATCGCTTGCCGGGCTCGCCGCGCGCGCCGACCGCGGCCAGCATTTGCTGCGCGTCGACGCCCTCGACGAACGCGTCGTCGACGTTCAACTCGACCGCCAGGCGCGCGAGCTTCTTCAGTTCCTCGTCGGGCCGGAACATCAGCGTATCGACGCCGGCGACCATGCGCGAGATCGTCTGGTCGGCGATCTCGGGGAACGCCTTCTTGCAGAACTGGAAGAAGACGACATACGCACCGTAGCCGAGCATCAGGAACTCGAAGTGGTAGTGCCACATCTTCGAGAACATCTCGATCGCGCGATGGAAGTTTTCGCGCAGATAGTGGTTCTGCCCGATGCCGCGCGCCTCGAGCACGACCTCCAGGTCGTCGAACTCGGGCAACGGCGGTACGCGCAACTCGGAGATGTCGCGGATCAGCGTGTCCATCCGCGTGCGCCACTCGGCGTACAGGCGATCCCAGTTCTCGTAGTAGTGCGCGGCGCGCTGCTGGAAGATCTCGAGCCGACGACCGATCTCGCCGGGGTCGTCGACCGCATTGGCGGTGATGTAGACGCGCCCGTTCAGCACGCGGAACTCGACGCCAAGCGTCGTGGGGAACGAAAACACGCGCGTCGTGAAGGCGCCGAGCGCCGTGTACGGAACCTCGGCGGTGAGGATGTCGAAGGCCGGCATCACCTCCGGGAAATGCATCGAGTTGTAGAACCAGAAGCGCTTGTCGTCCTCCGGCTGGAACTGCGAGTAGTACGGGTACATCGATTTCCAGTCGCCTGCGCCCGCAACGCTCTCGATCTGCGAGGGCAACGGGAAGCTGCGGGGCTGTGTCTTCGCGTCCATGGGTCTCCTCCTGCGGATGCGGTGACGATTGCGAATCGCGCTCGTCAGTGTTCGGGTTGAGGCACCGTGATGACGATCTTTCCGAACTGATCGCCGGACTCGAGATAGCGATGCGCGTCGACCATCTCGTCGAAATCGAAGATTCGTGCGATCGTCGGTGCGAGCGTGCCTGCGCGCAACCCCGCTTCGACGAAAGCACGCGCCGCGGCGAAGCGCTTCGCGTCGTGGATCAGCTCGAACACCAGATAGCCGCGCATCGACAGACCCTTCGCGAGGGCGGGCCCGTACGGGAACACCGTCTCGCGCGCCTTGCCGCTGAGGTTTCCGTACAGGATCAGCGTTCCCTGCGGCGCCAGCGCGGCGGCGAGGTCGGCGACGATCGGGCCGCCAATGGGGTCGAACGCGAGGCGCGCGCCGATGCCGGTGATGCGCATCGTCTCGGCGCAGAGGTCCTGCTGCTGCAAGACGATCACGTGGGCAGCGCCGGCGCGCAGCAGCGCATCGCGCTTGCTCTCACCACGCGTCACCGCGATCGGGATCGCGCCGATCGCGTTGCAGATGCGGATCGCGGCGAGTCCGACGCTGCTCGACGCGGCGGTGACAATCACTGCATCATCGCGGCCGATTCCGGCAATGTCGACGAGCGCGCCGTACGCAGTGAGATATGCCATCCAGATCGCTGCCGACTCGATAGCCGAAAGCCCCTGCGGACGTGGCAGCAGCGACTGCGCGGGCACGATCGCACGCTCGGCGTACACGCCGTAGCGCGTCATCGAGAACGTGGGCAGGATGCAGACCGGCTGGCCCGACTCGAAACCATGCACGCCGGAGCCCGGTGTCTCGACGACGCCAGCGGCTTCGTAGCCGACGCGCGACGGCAGTTGTGCCTTCTCCACGTAACGGCCGCTGCGGAACGACGCCTCGGCACGGTTCAATCCGATCGCCTCGATGCGCACGAGCACTTCGCCCTCGCCGGGCTGGCCGACGTCGAGCGATTCGAAACGCAGCACCTCGGGGCCGCCGAACTCGTGGAAGCGGATCGTTCTGGCTTGCATGCGCCGATCATCGTCCAAAGGCCGGTGGCAAGGGAACGCGATCGCGCAAACTTTTCACTCAGTGAAATCATGGCAGTTCGTGCCCCACTGCGCGCGAGGCGCGAATAGCATCGCCACAAAGAAAATAATTCGGAGGAGAGCGTGTCTTTGCGAGTTCTCGACGAGCACCGCGCCGACAGACTCGAGGCGCTGTGCGAACTGATCGTGCCGGGCTGCGCGCGCGCAGGCCCCGTCGTGTACGTCGATGCGATGCTCGCGTCGATGCCCGACGACGAGCGGGCGGCAGCGCTGCAGGCGATCGACGCACTGTCGGGCGTCGAATCCGCGAGTGTGCTGTACGAGAAGGTGCGCACACCCCAATTCGCCCTCGTACGGGCACTGGCGATCGAAGCCTACTACAGCGACTTCGTCGCGCCGGGCAGGCCGGGGCCGGGCGCCTGGACGGAGATCGACTTCCAACCCCCGCGCGCAGCCGACCTGGAGCGCGACTGGTCCTGGCTGAAGATCGAATGAAGATCGAACGATGAAAAGCGAATTCGACGTCATCGTCGTCGGTTCTGGCGCGGGCGGCGGCGTCGTGGCCGGCGAGCTCGCACAGTGCGGCCGCAGCGTGCTGCTTCTCGAGGCAGGGCAACACCACACCTCGCAGAACTTTCGACGCTGGGAGGCGAAGGCCAGCCACGACCTGTACTGGCCGATGCGCTTCGCGCCGCTGCCCGATGGCGACGTTCTGGCGTTCCTGTCCGGAAAGTGCGTCGGCGGCTCGACGACCATCAACACGAAGGTCGCGCTGCGTGCGCACGAGCGCGACGTCGCGAAATGGCATCCGGCAACGGGCCTCACCAGCGAGAACGGCGAGCCGTTCGCACTCGCCGACCTCGAGTCGTACTACGCCCGCGTCGAAAATCTGCTCGGCGTGCGCGAACGAAGCGACTGGGAGAAGAGCGTCTACACCGCGCAGGCCGGATTCCGCGCGCTCGGCGCAGATCTCGAGCCCGTCGACTCGTACACCGGCACCGACTGCATGAGCTACGGTTCTTGCCTGCAGGGCTGTCCCAGCGATGCCGGCAAGTCGACGATGAACACGTACATCGCCAAGGCTCTGGAGCGCTGCCCGCTCGAGTTGCGCGTCGGCGTGCAGGTGCAGCGCGTGCTCATCGAGGAAACCGCCCACGGGCGCCGGGCGACCGGTGTCGAGTACGTCGACGATGCGGGTAACCTGCGCCAGGCGCGCGCGCCCTTCGTCGTCGCCGCCGCCGGCGCGCTGAACACCGCTCAGTTGCTGCTTCGATCCGGCCTGGGCAACCCCACGATCGGGCGGCACGTCGGCCTGCATCCGGTGCGTCTCGTCTACGGCCTGTTCGACGAAGTGCAGGACGCGCACCGCGTGTACCCGATCAGCGCCCACTGCATGAAATTCCAGACCGACGAGGCCGGCGGCTTCGTGCTCGAGGCTTCCACGGTCATGGATCCGATCGCGTTCGCCACCACCCTCCGCAACGAGAGCGGGCCGCTGTGGGGCGCGCCGCTTGTCGAGGCGATGCGGGCCTACCGACGCTGGGTCGGCGTGCTCGCGATGATCAACGACGAGAACAACGGCTCGGTGAGCCTCGACAAGAACGGACGCGAGCGGCTCGCGGTCGACTTCCAGCCGAGCGAGCACGAGCGGCTCGACGCCGCGCTGCGGTTCAGCCAGAAGGTGTTGCGCGCCGCCGGCGCCAGGCAGGTCTGCTGGACCGGTCTTCTCTCCACGCATACGCAGGGCGGTTGCCGCATGGGAGACGACCCGGCGCGATCGGTCGTCGATCGCAATGGCGAATCGCACGAGGTCAAGGGCCTGTTCGTCGGCGACGGATCGCTCGTTCCGCGAACGCTGTCGGTCAACCCGTCGCTGACGATCATGGCGCTGGCAACGCGGCTTGCCGAGCATCTCGAGATGACGATGTCCGACGAGACGATCGCATGAAACTGCGCGACCGGCATGCGCTGATCACCGGCGGCGCGGGCAGCATCGGCCTGGCGACCGCGCGCGTTTTCTGCAACGAAGGCGCGCGCGTCACGCTCTCCGACCTGCCCGGGCCGGCGCTCGATTCCGCCTGCGCCGCATTGCCGGCCGACCGCGTGCGAGTCGTGCCGCTCGACGTCACGCACAGCAGCGACTGGCAGCGCGCGATCGGCGAGGGCGTCGCCGCCTTCGGCCCGATCGACGTCCTGTTCAGCAACGCCGGCAACAGCGGGGTCATCGCGCCGGTCGTCGACTACCCGGAGGAGGTGTTCGACAGCGTGCTCGCCGTCCACGTGCGCGGCGCGTTCCTTGCCTGCAAGCACGGACTGCCCGCGATGCGCGACGGCGGCAGTCTGGTGATCTGCTCGAGCGTTGCCGGCATGCGAGGCGATCCCGGCGTGTCGGCATATATCACCGCCAAGCACGCACAGGTCGGTCTGATGCGCGGCGTGTCGAAGGAAGCAGCGGCGCGCCACATCCGCGTCAACACCGTGCATCCGGGGCCGGTCGACAACGACTTCCAGAGGGATCTCGAGCAGCGCCTGTCGAATGTGCTCGAAGAAGACGCCACGGCGTTCTTCGACCGGCTGATCCCCCTGCGGCGTCACGCCAGGCCCGACGAGATTGCGCGCGCAGTCCTGTGGCTGGCGAGCGACGACAGCAGTTTCACGACCGGCACCACGCTCATGGCCGATGGCGGCATGAACGTCTGATTTTTCGCCGCGGCGCACGGCGTGGTGCCGGCTATACCGATTGCGCGCGGCAATCACGCGGATTTCCAGGAGACGAATCTATGAGTATCGACACTCGGCGGCGCAAGGTGATCGGCACGATGGGCGCGGCGGCCGCGGCACTCGCTGCGCCGCCGTTCGTGCGCGCGCAATCCAATACGTTGAAGGTCGGCTGGGCGATCTCGAAGACCGGCCCGTTCGCCGGCGGCGCTTCGGTCACGCAGTGGCCGAACTACCTGCTGTGGATCAAGGATGTCAACGACGCCGGCGGCCTGAACGTCGGCGGCCGCAAGATGAAACTCGAGCACATCGAGTACGACGATCGCAGCCAGTCGGAGGAGGCGGTGCGCGCCGTCGAACGGCTGATCAGCCAGGACAAGGTCGACATACTGCTGCCGCCGTGGGGCACCGGGCAGAACCTCGCGGTGGCGCCGATCTTCGCACGCGGCGGCTACCCGATGATGACCGGCAGCATGGCGAGCGATCGCATCGCCGAGGTCGTCAAGCGCTGGCCGAACATCTTCTCTACGCTGGCCACGTCGTCGACCTACGCCGAGTCGCTCGTCGATACGCTGAACCAGTTGCGCAGCGCCGGCACGATCAACAACCGCGTTGCCGTCGTCAACGCCGCGGAACAGTTCGGCATCGAGCTGGGCAACGCCGCGCGCCGCGCGCTGAAGGCGGGGAATTACGAACTGGTCTATGACGGCAGCTACCCGATGTCGACGCAGGACCTCACGCCGGTGATCAGCGAGGCGCAGCGCGCCAATCCCGACGTGTTCGTGGCCTTCAGCTATCCGCCCGACACGATGGCCCTCACCGATACGGCTCGCGTGCGCGGCTTCAATCCGAAGGTGTTCTACACGGCCGTCGGCAGCGGCTTTCCGCAGTACAAGCAGCGCTTCGGCCACAACGTCGACGGGGTCATGGGAATCGGCGGCTGGAATCCCGACAGCGACGCGTTCCGCGCGTACGTGAAACGTCACGTCGCGATGCATCAGCGCGAGCCCGACCGTTGGGGCTCGTCGCTGTTCTACGCGGCGCTGCAGGCACTCGGCCAGTCAATCGAGAAGGTCGGCATGGACAACGCCGCGATCGTGAAACACCTGAGCACGAACAGCTTCGACACCATCGTCGGCAAGCTCGAGTTCGACGAGAACCACATCCGCAAGGGCGGTTGGCTCGTCGGCCAGTGGCAGGACGGCGACTTCTACGGCATCGGGCCGAAGCAGCAGGGCGCCCGCAACGCGGTCGCACCGAAGGTAGCCTGGAAAGCCGGCTGACCGGCGCCGCAGCGAGGTCGGGATGACTTTCGTCGACGCCCTGCTGACCGGCCTCACCCTGGGAGGGATGTACGCGCTCGTCGCACTGGGGCTGAACCTCCAGTACGGCGTGGCGCGCATCATGAATCTCTCGTACGGCGAGATGATGATCGCAGCAGCCGTGCTGGCCTGGGCGCTGTTCGGCAAGCACGCGCTGTCGCCGCTCGCCACGCTGGTCATTGCGCTGCCGCTTGCGGCGATCGCCGGCTGGGCCATCTACGCGCTGGCGCTGATGCCGCTCGTGCGCCGCGCGCCGAATCGCGATGCGCTCGAAGCCGACAGCCTGCTCGGCACCTTCGGTCTGTTGTTCGTCATCCAGGGCGTCATGCTGGTCGCGGTCGGCGGCGGCTATCTCAGCTACTCGTTCCTGTCGGTTCCGGTTGCGGTGCTCGGCACCACGCTCGCGGCCAATCGCCTGCTCGCGCTGGCGATGGCCGCTGTGCTCGGCGTCGCCATCTGGCTGCTGCTCACGCGCACGCGCGTGGGCACGGCAATCCGGGCCGTGTCGGTCGACCCGGTCTCGGCGCAGCTGGTCGGCATCGACACGCGCCGGCTCGCGGCGGCAGCGTTCGCGCTCGGCACCGTGATGGCCGCGGTGGCCGGCGTGCTTGTCAGCATGTTCCTCACCTTCAGCGCAACGATGGGCGTCGTGTTCACCATGAAGGCGCTGATCGTCGTCATCATGGGGGGGATCGGCAACATGGCCGGTGCAGCGGTCGCGGCGCTGATGCTCGGGATGGTCGAGAGCTTCGTCGGCACCTACGTCGACCCGGGGCTCACGCTCGCGGCCAACTACGCTCTCTTCCTTGCCGTTCTGCTGTTCTTTCCGGCCGGACTCTTCGGCAAGGTGACGCGATGAACAGCGGCGAGAGCGTTTCCGCCGCCGCGATCGGCGGCGCCGACACCCCGGGCAGCCGGCTGCGCTGGACGGGCTGGGTCTTCACGAGCGCCTGCTTCGTGCTGCTCGCGTTCGCTCCGCGCCTGGGCAACGACTACACCACGGCGCTGCTGATCAACCTGCTGTTGTACGGTGTGCTCGCCACCGCGTGGGGACTGTTCTGCGGCACGACGCGATACATCTCGCTCGCTACGGTGGCCTTTTTCGGTGCCGGCTCCTATACGGTGGCGGTGCTCGGCGAGCAACTCTCCTGGCCACTGGTGCTGCTCGCGGCAGCGGTCATCGGTGCCCTGCTGGCGCTGCTGGTGGGGCTGGTGACGCTGCGGCTCTCCGGCACCTATTTCGTGATCTTCACCTTCGGCCTGACCGAGTTGCTGCGCCAGGTCGTCACCTGGTACGAAAGCAAGGTCACGGGCTCGATCGGCCGTTACGTGTTCGTCGATGCGGCGACGCCGGGGTTCATCTACGGACAACTGCTCGCGCTGTTCGCGCTGGTGCTGCTGCTGGGTTGGTGGCTGTCGCGCTCGCGGCTGGGTTTCGCGCTCCGATTGATCGGCGAGGACGAGCAGGCGGCACGCCACTGCGGCATCGACGCCACGCGCACCAAGCTCGTCGCGTTCACTCTCACCTCGGTCTTCATGGTGATCGCCGGCGCCATCGTCGCGCCGCGTTGGACGTACATCGACCCGGCCATCGCATTCAACCCGATCGTCTCGTTCCAGGTTCTAATCATGGCGTTGCTCGGCGGCGCCGCGCGCTTCTGGGGTCCGGTGCTGGGCGTGGTGCCGCTGGTGCTTCTCTTCGAGACGCTGGTGAAATACTTCCCCAACCACTTTTCGATCGTCCTCGGCATCATCTTCCTGCTGATCGTCTATGCGGTGCCGCGCGGCATCGTCGGGCAGGTTCTCGAACGAGGCAAACGCTTGCGCCGAGCCGGAGCGGCGCAATGAGCGCACCTGTACTCGAGGTGCGGGGCGTCAGCCGCTGCTTCGGCGGGTTGCGCGCGGTGGACGATCTCTCGTTCGACGTCGGCAGCGGCGAGATCGTCGGCCTTCTCGGCCCGAACGGCTCGGGCAAGACGACGGCACTGCACCTGATCAGCGGCGCCTTGCGCCCCGATCACGGTTCGATCCACTTCCAGGGACGCGAGATGGCCGGAGCGCCGCCGCACCGGATGGCGCGGGCAGGTGTCGCTCGCACCTTTCAACTCGTACGCGTGTTCCAGACGATGACCGTGCGCGAGAACGTACAAGCCGGACTGATGTACGGCCGCGGCGATCATCGCGCCGACCCGACCGCACTGCTGGCTCACGTCGGTCTCGGCGCGCACGCCGAACGACCCGCGCAGGAACTCACCTACATCGACCAGAAGCGGCTGGAACTCGCGCGAGCGCTGGCGCTCGGACCCAGGCTGCTGTTGCTCGACGAATGGTTGGCCGGGTTGAATCCGTCGGAACTCGTCGAGGCCGTCGCGCTCGTGCGCTCGCTGCGCGGCACCGGAGTGACGGTGCTGATGGTCGAGCACGTGATGGACGCCATACGCTCGCTGTGCGACCGGTGCGTCGTGATGAATTCGGGCACCAAGATCGCGGAGGGCACGCCGCAGCAGGTGCTCGCCGACCGGCGGGTGATCCAGGCATACCTCGGGGACGACGATGTTTGAAGTCGAGAACCTGTCGGCGTCCTACGGACTGCACCGGGCGCTTGATCGGGTCTCGTTGAACGTCGGCGAATCCGAAGTCGTCGTGATGCTCGGTGCGAACGGCGCCGGCAAGACGACGATGCTCAAGGCGATCGCCGGCCTGCTACCGACGCCGCTCGACACCCGCATCGCGCTGGCCGGCCGGGCAGTGCAATCCTTGCCCGCGCGACTGCGCGTCGAGGCCGGGATCGCGCTGGTACCCGAGGGCCGCGGCATCTTCGGCGATCTCAGCGTGCACGAGAACCTTTCTCTCGGCGCGTATCCGCAGCGAGCGCGCGCGGGCGAGAAGCCGAATCTCGGGCGCGTGCTCGCACTGTTCCCGCGCCTCGCCGAACGCCTGAAGCAGACGGCACGCACGATGAGCGGGGGCGAGCAGCAGATGGTCGCGATCGGCCGCGCGCTGATGTCGGCGCCCAGGCTGCTGCTGCTGGACGAACCCTCGCTCGGCCTGTCGCCACTGGTCTGCAAGGAACTGTTCCGCGTGCTCGAGCGCGTGAAGGAGACCGGCGTGAGCATCCTGCTGGTGGAGCAAAACGCCAGACGCAGCCTGGCGATCGCCGACCGCGGCTACGTCCTGGAGAACGGTCGCATCGCCGGCGAAGGTCAGGCGCGACAGCTGCTCGACGACCCTGCCGTGCAGTCGGCCTATCTCGGCATCCGCAACACCGCGGCCTGAAGCCGTTACGTCGCTCAACCGTCGGGCACGCGTCCTCTTCGAGATTGTCCGCGCCGAGCATGTCGACGAGGCTGAGCAGGTCGGCTGCACCCCGGTTGATCGGCGTCGCGGTGAACAGCACGACGTGGTCGGCCACGTGCGCGAGCACCTCCTGCGAACGCTGCGAGCGCAGGTTCAGGAAGTTGTGTGCTTCGTCGATCGCGAGTGTCTGCGCGCGCCGCATCGCCTGCGCGATCGCCTCGTAGCGTTCGCCCTGCCGCAGGGCTGAGCAGTCCGTGCGAGTCGACCGACAGCGACAGCCCGCACGCGCTCGCTTCGCTTTGCCACGGTCGCGCAAGCGCTGGCGGGCAGATCATCACCGCGGCGTCTCCGCGCATGCGGCCCGCGTTCACCGTGCGGTCGCGTAACGCTCGCAGCAGGTTCGCGCCCATCCGCGCCTTGCCCGATCCGGTCGGGTCGGCGACGAGCACGCTGCCGACGTTCTCCAGCACCCAGAGAGCCTGCGCAATGCCCGCCTTCTGCGAGGGCCACAGCGCAGGCGCATCGGTTGGACGTCGGCCGAGCGGGTCATGGAGGAGCGTCAGGCGGGGCGAGTTGCCACTATTTACCCCGAAACGGGATGGCAGTGAGGCGGTCGGCGCCGCAATGGAGCGCGGGCCGCGATCAGGAGAACGAGGCGCTCATCGTGGTCGAGATCTCATGCCACCTGGACATCGGCACGAGTCCGTTGGGCGCCTCCATCCACTGCCATGCCACGAATGCGATCGACGCGGCGAGCAGCAGCGTAGCCAGCCAGCGGCGCTCGTGGCGCACCGGATCGGGCCCGCGGCCATCGATGCGACCGGTGATCATCGGCAACATGCGGTTGCGTCGGCGCAGCAGGCTCGATACGGCGAGAGCGCCGACGTGCGCGAGCACCACCGCGAGAAACGCGTTGCCGAAGAACTCGTGCACGTCCTCGAGCCAGTCGCCGGACCACTCCTGGTAGACGGCGAAGCCGCTGAGCGTGAGCGGGACGACCGCGAGCATCATCGCAACGATCGCCAGCGCGATCAGCAGGTTCTCGCCCTGGCGCCAGTCCACTCGCCATGGCGGACGCTGCGCCAGCGAGCGCAACCATGCGCGAACGCCGCTCGCGCGGTGACGCAGCAGCGACAGACGCACCTGGCGCGGGCCGAGCAGACCGTAGAGCAGGCGCAGCACGAGCAGTCCGGCGAACAGGTAGCCGAGCGTGACGTGCATCGCGCGCCAGCGTTCGCCGTCGGCGGTGACGAAGGCGCCGACGAAGCTCAGCGCGAAAAGCCAATGGAACATGCGGGTCGGCGCGTCGACGACGAGTCGCCCGCGCCGGGCGGCGGGCTGCGCGTCGACCGCGCGCGGCAGGGTCGAAGTGGTATGCAAGGTGTTCTCCTTAGAGAGTGGGTGCGGGGCGGTCGTCGCGATTCGCGGGCCGCCCGCAAACGCGGTTCAGTCGCTCCACGCGCCTCGATGGCGCGCAGGCAATCCCGGCGGAATGCGCAGGTCGTCGTCGTCGAAATGCCCGCGCTCGGCGCCGACGTGGCAGGCACCGCAGTTCGCGGCGCTCTTGACGGCGTCGTGCCGCCAGACGGCGGAGTCGATCTTTCGGTGCTTGCGCTCGAACCAGGCGGCGCGCGTGATGCGGTCCTGCGGCGGTGCCTCGCGCACGCGCTTCCAGGTGCCCGCATGGCGCTGCAACCATTCGTCGATGCGCGCGGTCGAAGCGTCGTCGAGCGAGGCGTCGGTTCCGTAATGACGATCGAGTTCGGCGACGATGCGTCGCCACGAATCGGCGGGCAATGCGCCGGGTGCGTACGCGACGTGGCAGGCGCCGCACTCCGTCGCGTAGACCTCGGGCACGTCGGAAGGCATGCCGCGATCGCCGGCGTGCGCCGACAACGCGAGCAGCGACAGGACGGCGAGCGCAAGCGGACGAACGGCGCTCATTGCTTCAGCTCCAGCAGATAGGCGAGCACGTCGGCTTTCTCACGGGCGTCGCATTCGCGGGCGAGCACATCCTTGCAGTTGCGTCGGAACCACTTGTCGACGTGCGCACCATCGGTGAACGCCGATGCGTTCGCGGCGGGCGCGAGTGGATCGATCGTCTTGCCGGTACTCTGGTGCTTGCCGGCGGCGATCGGCGGATCGCCATGACACGATGCGCACGACCATTCGGCGCCGTGGCGACTCGTGAAGAAGGCGCGCCCGCGCGCGGCGTCGCCGGAGGCGCCGGCAGCCGCGCTCCAGCGCGCGAGTTGCTGCGCCGGCGTGGTATCGGCCGCGCGCGCGGCGACCAATGGAAACGAGAGCGCAAGGCACAGCAGCCCGGCGGTGGAACGGCGACAGAAAGAAGAACGATCGAATGTCATCGCAATTCGGCAGGAAGAAGCGGTCGAGACCGACGAGCGCATTCTTCGCGCGCGCGGGTGAAACGAAGCTGAAACGCGAGCCGCGCGGCTTCGCCGGCTATGCAAGCCCGCGCGTCGCGCTCGAAGCGCTGCGCGCGGCGCTGGCGCGCGCAGACGCGCTGTTTCCGCTGTCGGTGCTTGGCCTCCTCGCCGGCATCGTCACCGGCGTGGTGATCGTCGCGTTCCGGCTGGTCAGCGAGAACGCTCTGGTGCTCGCGGGGCTGATGGACAACGCCGAGAACTTCGAGGCGCTGGCGCCCGAGTGGCGACTCGCGCTGCCGATCGCCGGCGGAGTCGTGATCGGACTGCTCTTTCGCGCGGTGCGCCCGGAGTCGCGCAGCGTCGGCCCGTCTCACGTGATGGCGCAACTGGCCCGCCATGCCGGCTGGCTGCCGTGGCGCAATGCGGCGATGCAATTCGTAGGCGGCGCCGTTTCGATCGCCTGCGGCCACTCGGTCGGGCGCGAAGGACCGGTCATCCATATTGGCGCGACCAGCGCCAGCCTGCTCGGCCAGTGGCTGCGCCTGCCGAACAACAGCATCCGCACGCTCGTGGGTTGCGGCGTTGCCGGCTCGATTGCTGCGTCGTTCAATACACCGATCGCCGGCGTCGTGTTCGCGATGGAGGTCGTGCTTCTCGAGTACACGCTGGCCGGTTTCGCGCCGGTGATCCTCGCCGCGATGGCCGCCACCGCAGTGAGTCGAATCGTCTACGGCCCCGATCCGGCGTTCGCCGTCCCGCCGTTGCAGCTCGCGTCACTGCTCGAACTGCCGTTCGTCGTCCTGCTCGGCGTCGCCGTCGGGTGCCTCGCCGCCGCCTACGTCTGGGGAACGCGCACGCTCGACCTGCATTCGCGGCGATTGCCGTTGACGCTGAGAACGACCGTTGCCGGCGCAATCACCGGCGCCTGCGCGCTCGTCGCGCCGCAGGTGATGGGCCTGGGCTACGACACCGTGCAGGCGGCGCTGCTCGGCCAGTTCGGGCTCGCGGCGCTGGTCACGATCGCGCTGCTGAAGCTCGCGGCAACCGTCGCCTGCGGCGGACTCGGACTTCCCGGCGGGCTGATCGGTCCGATGGTCGTGATGGGGGCGACCGCGGGCGGCGCGCTCGGCCTCGTCGGAGAGTGGCTGATGCCGCACGGCGGCGCATCGGCGGCCTTCTACGCGACGCTCGGCGTCGTCGCAATGATGGGTGCGAGCCTGCACGCGCCGCTCGCCGCGCTGATGGCGATCCTCGAGCTCACCGCGAATCCGCACACGCTGCTGCCGGGCATGGCGGCCGTGATCCCGGCGCTGCTCGTCGCGCGCAGCGTCTTCGGGCAGGAGGCGATCTTCGTCGCGCTGCTGCGCGGACGCGGGCTCGAGTACCGCTTCGACCCGGTCGCGTTGTCGCTCGAGCGAACGGGCGTGAGCGCGGTGATGAACCGGCGCTTCGCGCGCGCCGCGCTCGACGCAAACGCCACGGTCGTCGAACAGGTGCTCGCGACCGCGCCGGACTGGCTGCTCGTCACGAAAGAGCGGGGCGTGCTCGGAGTCGTGCGTCCGCAGGCGGTCGCCACCGCGGCCAGCGAGTCTCGAGGCGATGCGACAAGACAAGCCGGGGGCCACCCGGCATCCGGGCCGGAAGGCGAGGCGGCGGTCGGGCTGGGCGGCAACGCGGTCCTGTCGGCGCTCGAGCATGCGTTGAGGGCCGCTGCGCGCTTCATCGTCGTCTCGCCACACGCCACACTGCGAGAAGCGATGCAACGACTCGACGAATCGGGCGCTGCACTCGCGCTCGTTTGCGAACAGGACGTCACTCGTGCGGGGGACGGCGTGCACGCCGAGCAGGTGCGCGGCGTCCTCGAACGTGCCGCGCTCGAGCTGCGTCCCGGGCGGTGAACCGGCGCAGCTTGCGCCGAATCAAGTCGGGCGTTGCTCGCGATCAAACGAAGCGGATGCGTCGCGGTGCGCGCACTACACCGAACTCTCACCCCGCGCTACTCTTCCACCCGCAAGTGCAAGCGCCTTGGTGCAAGCCGCGATCCCTCTGGAGGCATTCATGGAAGACTACCTGACCGACCTGCGCAAATACACGTCGAACGTGGACGAGAACGCCGTCGCCGCCATCGTCAAGTACTGTGGCGTCGCGCTTCGAGACGCCGACTCCTCCCTCGTTGCCGGCTCGAGCCGCTCCGAGCTCGCCACGGTGCGTGACGGGTTTGCCGCGAAGAAGCTGGGCCTGGCGGCCGATGCGGCCGACACCGGAATCCAGGCGGTGCTCGAGAAGATGAAGGGTGCACAGCGCAAGCACCGTGTCACGTTCTACTACCTGCTCGCCGAGGCGACAGGCACGCTGGGCAAGCTCGCCTGAGGGCAGGCGCGGAAGACCGGGCCGGTGCACCGGCTCCGGCGCCGGCTCTCCTTGGACGCTGCGGACTGCGGCGTCGGTCGGCGCTGTGCAGTCGACGCGCGCGGCGCGCCATGCTCCCGCCCTGCCGCTAACCGCCCGCTCGCGCAACCTCGCGCCGGACGTCCCGCTCGAAAGAGAAGCCGTCGCACGCGCGGTACAGCTGCGCCGGCCGCTGCCGTCCGGTGACGAACTCCCCGGAAAGCTCGACCAGATCCGGCGAGTCGGCCAGGCGTCGCCTGAACGCGCTCTTGTCGAGCGCGCGCCCGAGCACCGCCTCACAGACCCGTTGCAGCTCGGTGAGCGTGAAGCGCTCGCCGAGAAGATGCAGCGGCAGCGCTCGATGTTCGACCTTCTCGCGCAGCCTGCGTCGCGCCTCGCGCAGCATCGCTGCGTGGTCGAAGGCGAGTCGATGTCCGGGACGCTCGGCGTCGGCCCACTCGAGCGCCTCGACGCGGCTGCGCACCACCGCCTCGATCCGATCGCGCGGCAGCAGCGCATAGAACAGGACGGACACCGACCAGCCACGCGGATCGCGCACGGAGCCGCTGAACGCGGCTACCTGGTCCAGATAGGGCAACTCGACCTGGATCTTGTCGCGCAATGCGCGTCGCGCCGTCGCCTCGAGATCGGCATCCACGTTCGGATCGAGCACAGCGCCGGGCAGTGCCCAGCGGTGCGCGAACGGCTCGAGCGCGCGGCGCACGAGCAGCACCCGTAGTCGGTCGGCTTCGGCAGAGAAGACGGCGACGTCAGCGCCGACCAGAGGATCGAGAAGACGCGTCGACGACGACATAGTTGCACATCGCCAAGAAGTTGCGCTACTGTAGCGAGATGCACCAGACAAGTCCAGCGACCGGTGCGCGATGACGAGCGTGACGCGAACGAGCCGGACGCACCCGCTCCGCATCGACGAAGTCCCGGCGAACGACGCCGGCGGGCTCATCGGCATCACGTTCTGTCCCGGAAAATGCGGCCCGAGCGTGGCCGGCCACCGCTGGGAACGAGACCTCGCCGCCGACCTCGACGTAGTGTCGAAGTGGCGCCCAGACGCCGTGGTCACACTGGTAGAGCGGCACGAGCTCGAGATGCTGGGCGTGCCGAGGCTGGGCGAGCAGATTGTCGCGCGCGGCATCGAGTGGCACCACCTGCCGATCGTCGACGTACGGCCCCCCGACGAGCGCTTCGAGGCCGCGTGGCGCAGCAGCGGCCCTGTATTGAACCGACGGTTGCGCGAAGGCGGACGCGTGCTCGTGCATTGCCGTGGCGGGCTCGGGCGCGCGGGGACGATCGCCGCGCGCCTGCTCGTGGAGCTCGGCGTCGGCGCCGACGAAGCGGTGCGGCGGGTGCGCGCGGCGCGTCCCGGCGCCATCGAGACGAACGAGCAGCTGAACCACGTCCTGTCGCTTCCGCGCGCCTTGCACTGAACCGCGACTCGATAGCCGGTCATTGACCGGCGCGGCAGGCGGTTGCATCCTCGCGGTACGTCCCACGCGGCGCCCGCGCCGCAGAAGGCCCGGAGGTGCACCGTGGACGTCCGGTCGAGTTCGTTTCATTTCCCGTCGACCGAGGGCGAGGGCCCGCAGTCGGCGAGCGCGCAGCTGAGCTTCCCGCGCGAGGTCACCACGGTGGCGGTCGGCATCACCGGCTACACCGCCACGTTCGAGAACCAGGAAGACCACCATCTGGGTCGGCTGATCGTCGAGTTGAACGCCGGCGTGAATAGCGACGACAGGACGAAGGTCGACGTCTCCGGAAGCTTCGGCCTGCGCGACTGGTCCGGCAACTGGGACGACCCGTACGGCGGCCTGATCGAATACGCCGTCTTTGCCGAGCTGGTCGGCATCGGTCCGCCCGCGCCCGGTGCGCCGCGCGGCGATCTCATCGTCGTCGACGCCGAGATCACGCAGGCGATCCAGCACTTCCGCAGCGGCAAGCATCTCGACGCCGCGAACGTGCTCCCCGACAACTCGATCCGGCTGGTGGCTGCCAAGCCCACCGTCGTGCGCCTGTACGTCGACTACGACGCGTCGGCCGGCCTCGCACCGATCACGCGGATCTCGGGCGAGCTCGTCGTGACCGCCGGCGGGACGACGACGACGATCAACGCATCACAGCCGATCGCGCCGCGACGCGACGCGTCGATCGATCGCGGCCAACGCGACCACACGCTGAACTTCCAGATTCCCGAGAACCTGTGCGCCGGAACGGTCGACGTCACGGCACGCGTCTTCGACATCCTCGATCGCAGCCAGTTCTCGGCAGACCTGGTCCGCACCCTCGTCTTCGAAGCGATGCCCGACCTGCCGGTGATGGCGGTTGGCATCGAGTACACCGGGCCGGACGTCAGCGACCCGGCCCAGGTGTCTGCGCCGACGATGGCCGACTTCACGACGCTGTTCGGCTTCACCGAGGCCGTATACCCGATCCCGCAGGTCGTGATCACCAGCTTCGTCACGATGACCTACGACGGCGAGGTGAAGTCCGACATCAACGAAGGGTGCGACAAGCTCGGCGACCTGAAGGACGAGGTCGCCGACCTGCGCGGCGACTCCGACGACATCGTCTACGGCCTGTACAACGCCGGCCTCGATACCGGATCGGTCGGCGGCTGCGGGGGAGACGGCGTCGGCGTCGGCCGCATCGGCTCGCAAGGCACCGCCGCGCACGAGATCGGGCACGCGCTCGGGCGCAAGCACGCGCCGTGCGACAACGTCACGCGCTGTGCCGAGCCGAAGAACACCGACGACGACTACCCGCAATACGCCGGCTTCGACTCCGACAGCATCGGCGAATACGGCTTCGACATGCGCCCCGCGTTCGGCAGCGTCAAGACGCCGTCGAGCGCGCACGACATGATGGGATACTCGGGCGACCGGTGGATCAGCCCGTACACCTACAAGGCGCTGATGAGCCGCATTCCCGAAACCCAGGCCGGAGCGTCTGCCGCGTTCTCCGCGTCGGCGAGCGAGCTCGGCGCGGCCGCCGCCCGCAAGCCCGAGCCGCGCGGCTGCTGGATCCCGATCAAGCAGCCGCACCTCTTCCTGCGCCTGGACATCGCGCGCGACCGCTCCGCGCGCCTGCATCCGTCGTTCCGCTTCGACGCACGCCCGCGCCCGCACGGCGGCGAGAAGACCGACTTCACGGTCGAGCTGCTCGACGCGCAGGACCAGACGCTGCGCAGCAGCTGCCTGTACGCCGAGGACGGCGCGTGCGGCTGCACGTGCCGGGCGACCGGCTGGCCGCTTCGAATCCGGCACGCGATCGCCTTCGACCCGCGCGCGCGAACGCTCGTGCTCTACGAGTGCGACAAGGAGATCGCGCGCTGGCCGATTCCCGAGGAGCCGAAGGTTTCGCTCCACGCCAGCGGCGCCGATGCGAAGGACGACGAACTCGAGCTGCGCTGGGACGCGTCGTCTCCGGGCGACGAGGAAGCGCTGTGGTACCTGGTGCAGTGGCGCGACCGTCGCGGCACGTGGCGCGGTGCGGCCCCCCGCACGCGCAAGCGCTCGATGAAGATCCCGAAGCGGCTCTTCGACGGCCAGCGCGAGGTCGCGGTGCGCGTGCTCGCCACCTCCGGCATCTCGACCGGCACAGGCACCTGGGAAGGAACGCTTCGCCCGCCGGAACCACCCCCGCGCGGCAAGCGGGGACCGAAGACGACGATCTCGCTTGCCGGCGTCGAAGCGCGCGAGGCCGGCGCCCACGAGGTCGACGGTGCGCTGCGCGCGATCGTGCAGTCGTCGACGGGCAGCACGTCGTCGGCGGCCGACCTGCGCTGGTACGACGCGCGCGGCGGCGAGATCGGCCGCGGCCGCAGCTTCGACCCTGCGGCGCTGCCCGCCGGGCAGCACACGATCACCGCCGTCTCGCCGCGCAACGAAGGCGCAAGCGCTACCTGGCTCGTCGAGCGCACGCGCGACGGGCGCACGCTCGTGCTCGTGGGCGACCAGAAGCAGCGTCTTTCGCCGCGCCGCGCAACGGGCGCGAGCGAAGACGCACCGGAGGAATGAGCATGCAAGTGCAGAACGGAACGATCTCGTTCAACCGCCACCGCAACGACGGCCCCCGGTCGCTGAAGGGCGAGGTAATCTTCCCGGCGCCGGTCACGCAGGCCGCCGCGGTGCTGCGCGGATTCGACGTGGGCTTCTCGCCGCGCGACGACCACCACCTCGGCAATCTCGAGGTGCGCCTCGACGCGGCGATCGATCCCCTCGCCCCGCAGCGCGTGAATGTCGAGGCGATCTTCGGATTGCGCGACTGGTCGGGAAGCTGGGACGACAACTACGAGGGCGAGATCCACTTCACAGTCTTGGCGGAGTGACCGGGCACCCGGTGCACCCCGCCGCCAGCGCTCCGTGAAACGAGGCGCCCTCGGTATTCGCGCAAAAGGGGCACCGGGAACGCCGCGTGCACGCCCCGGAGCCATGACCTCCCTCCTGGACTGCGCGATCGTCGGCGCCGGCCCCGGCGGGCTCACGGCTGCCGTCTATCTGTCGCGTTTTCGAAGGCCGATCGTCGTTTTCGACGCCGGCAACAGCCGCGCGCGCTGGATCCCCGAGAGCCACAACTGCCCCGGCTTTCCGAGCGGCATCGGCGGCGACGCGTTCCTCGAGCGGATGGCCGCGCAGGCGCGCAGCTTCGGCGCGCGCATCGAATCGGGCGAGGTGACCTCCATCGAGCGCCGAGGCAACGCCGATGACGACGGCTTCACGCTCGATTTCGCCGGAACGCGCTTCGAATCCCGCTGCGTCGTGCTCGCCACCGGCTGCGAGGACGTCATGCCGCGCCTCGAAGGCCTGGAGGAAGCGGTGGCCAGCGCCGCGCTGCGCTTCTGTCCGGTCTGCGACGCATTCGAAGCGGTCGATCGCGACATCGCGGTGCACGGACCCTTCGCCGCGGCAGCGCGGCACGCGCTCTTCCTTCGCACCTATTCGGCGCGCGTCACCATCGTACCCACCGACGCCGACCCTTCGGCCCATCCGCAGCAGGGCCAGCGCTTGCACGAGGCCGGAATCGCGGCGACGACGGTCCCCGCCGACATGGGCTTCGACGGCAAACGCTGCTCGTTCCTGATCGACGGCCGGCACCGGACCTTCGATGTCGTCTACGCGATGCTGGGAAGCCGGCAGCGCTCGGAACTGGCCCTGTCGCTGGGCGCGCGTTGCGACGACGAAGGCGCGCTGCGCGTGGACAGCCACATGCGCACCAGCGTGCCAGGCCTCTACGCCATCGGCGACGTCGTCAGCGCGCTGAACCAGATCGCGGTCGCGACCGGCCACGCCGCGATCGCAACCACGGCAGTGCACAACGCGCTGTCGCCACGCTACGTCGGAACTTCGGGACCGGCGGCAGGAGTCGACATGCAACGGACATTGATGAAGCGTTTCGCAAGATTCGACGAGGCGCAACGCGCGCGCGACGCGCTGGTCGCCGGCGGCGGCCTGCCCGAAGGCGACGTGGAGTTGCGCAGCCTCGCCGACGAGGCCGGTGCCGAGAAGGGCAACTTCACCGTGGGCAACGGCGAGCCGGCGCACGGCGCGCACGATGCCTACGAGTTGAACTTCGAGGCAGTCGAGTCGGCCGGATCGAACCTGCTCGTCGTGCACACGCGCGACGAAAGACAGCACGCGCGCATCGAGGCGATGCTCGACGGCATGGGCGGCGCGTCCGCCGGCTCGAACGAAGGAACGCCGTGATCGTGCTTCCCGTTCGCATTCCCGTCGGATCGGTCGTGCTCGACGCCGACCTGACGCTGCCGTCGAACGCGCGCGGACTCGTGCTGTTCGCGCACGGCAGCGGCAGCAGCCGTTTCAGCCCTCGCAACCGGCACGTTGCGCAGCAACTCGCCGAGGCGGGATTGGCGACCGTGTTGGCCGACCTGCTGACCCCTGACGAGGAGCGCGTCGACGAACGAACACGGCACCTTCGCTTCGACATCGCGCTGCTCGGCGAGCGCCTGGTCGGCGCAACCGATTGGCTGCGCCGCCACGAAGACACCAGGGGCCTTGCCATCGGACTGTTCGGCGCCAGCACCGGCGCCGGCGCCGCGCTGGTCGCCGCGGCCGAGCGCCCGGACGCGATCGCCGCCGTGGTGTCGCGCGGCGGGCGCCCCGACCTGGCCGGCGACGCCCTGCCGCAGGTGCGCGCAGCGACGCTGTTGATCGTCGGCGGCGACGACGTGCCGGTGATCGCGCTCAACGAGCAGGCGCTCGCACGGCTTGGCTGCGAGAAACGGCTCGTGATCGTGCCCGGCGCCACGCATCTCTTCGAGGAGCCTGGGACGCTCGACGAGGTGGCGCGTCTGGCGCGCGACTGGTTCGTGCAGCACCTGCCGGGTTCTGTCCCATCGGGACTTCCCCGATAAGCCGCCACGGATCGACGGCTTCTGCAACTGACTGCATCGCTACGGCATCAACCGAACTCGCTGCGCGCCCATTGCCGGATTGCCTCCGCCCACTGCGGATTGCGTCGCCACAGGGGCTGCATCGCGTCACCAGCGACGTCCGGCAATCCGCGCATCTGCTCGATCATCCGCCGCGCGTCGTCGTCCCGTTGCAGCACGCGGCAGCAGGCAAGCGCCGTCCGTAGCGAAGATCGCCACGCAGGACGGATCTGCAAGGACGCACTCACTCGCTGCAGCGCCTCGTGCGGGCGCCCGCCGAACAGAAATCCCAGCGCGAGCGCCTGGTACCAGATGAAGTTCTGCGGGTCATAGCGGTTCAGTTGCAGCCCGCGCTCGAGCGAGCGCGCCGCAGACTCCGGATCGCCGGCGAACAACCTGGCCAGGCCGAGCACCAGATGCCCTAGCGCGAAGCCCGGACTCAGTTCGACGGCCTTGGCGGCCGCCGGGATCGCGAGCTCGAACGAATCGCTGTACGCACTCGTGATCGCCAGCGCGTAATGCGCATACGGATTGCGCTCGTCGAGTTGCACCGCTTGCAGCGCCGACTCCAGGCCTTCGCGCAGGTCGCAATCCGACCGCTCGCTCCAGCCGTATGCGACGAGACCGGCGCTGACGCGCCCTAGCCAAAGCTTGGCCTCGCTCGATTCCGGATCGAGTCGGCACGCCTGTCGGAACAGTTCGCGCGCGCGCAGGTGCGCAGGCTGCGTCACGTGATGAAAGTGCCACGAGCCCTGCGCGACGAGATCGCGCACCGTTGCCGCGCCGGGAAGGTGCCGCGTCACTGCGCGATCGCCTTCGCGCTTGAGCAGTTCGGGTTCGATCGAACCGGCCACCTGCTGCGCGATTCGCTCCTGCACCGCCAATGCGTCGCCGACGTCGAAATCGTACCGCTCGGCCCAAAGGCAACTGCCCGCGCTCGCGTCGACGAGTTGCACCGATACGAGCGCCGTTTCGCCCGACCTGCGCACGCTCCCCTCGAGCAGGTAGCGTACGGCAAGCTCGTTCGCAGCCGCCCTCGCGGCGATCGATCGTGCCTTGTAGGCGAAGCTGGAATTGCGGCTCGCCACGGTGAACCAGCGAAAGCGTGCCAGCGCCGAAATGACGTCTTCGGTGACGCCGTCGACGAACCATTCCTGCGAAGCATCCTCGCCCAGGTTGACCAGGGGCAGGACGGCGATCGAAGCGCGGCGATCCCCGTCTGCGGCCGGGACGGCCGCGGCAGGGTCGAGGGATATCTCGTCCGCAGCCACGTCGGCAGCGATGCGGTAACCGGCGCGCGGCACCGTGACGATCCAGGTACCGCCGCCCGGATCCTCGCCGAGCAACCTGCGAAGCGCGGCAATCTGCACCGAGAGATTGCTGTCCTCGACCACGAGGCCCGGCCAGGCGAAGTCGATCAGCGCATCCTTGGAGACGACCTCGCCGGGCGACTCGAGCAATGCGCGCAGCACGAGCATTGCACGTCGCCCGATGGGCAGCGGGGCGCCGTCGCGAACGAGCGTGCCGCGACTCGTATCGAGCAGGAACGGACCGAACGCGATGCGTTTCGCCATGACCCATGGCCTGGCGGCGGATTCGGCAAGTTTAGGATTTTTTCGGCGCGTCTTCGGTGACTCCTGCAGGCCACGAGGGCATCGTGCATTTGCGCACTCGCAGTTGCGCGAAACACCGAGGAGGGCAAACGATGAACGACTGGACGAAGACGAAACCCCGCTGCGTCCTGCGGGGATCGGAACCCTATGCGAGCCCGCAGGGCGCCGTGTACGCGCCGGGCGTTTCGGCGCAGACTGCAGGCTCGAAAACGCTCTTCCTGGGCATCGTGACGCTGCCGGCCGGGCAGCGTACGAAGGCGCACGTTCACGAGCGCCACGAGTCCGCAATGCACATGCTGAGCGGCGAGAACGTCGAGCTGTGGTGGGGTGAGCAACTCGAGAACCACGAGACAGCGTTCCCGGGCGACTATCTGTTCATCCCGGCCGGCATGCCGCACGTGGCGGTGAATCGGAGCGCTTCGCAGCCCGCGATCTTCGTCGGCGCACGCAACGAGGCAACCGCAGAGGAAAGCCTGCATCTGCGGCCGGACCTCGACGGCAAGGTGCCGGCCTGACCGAGACACCGCTGCCGGGGCGCCAAGAGTTCCCCGGCGGCGGCCCGGAGCGTACGAAGGAGGTCGACATGGCAGCCGAAGCCCCAAGCGCCACCGTTCCTGCCTCGCGGATCGTGGGTACCTGGAAGATGCTTTCGTGGAAGCGGAGGCTCATCGGATCGAGCGAGCAGACGGACGCGCTCGGCCCGGACCCGTTCGGCTACATCAATTACTCGCCCGACGGGCGCCTGATGGTGTTCGTCCTGAAGAGCGGACGGCCGAAGCCGAAGACCAGCCCGCCCGCGCCGGAGGAGAAGATCGCGCTCTTCGACACGCTGTTCGCGTACGTGGGGACGTATTCCGTCGAACACGACCGCGTCATCCACCATCTCGACGGCAGCTGGAACGAGTCGTGGACCGGAACCACGCAGACGCGGCTCGTCTCGTTCGAGGACGACCGATTGGTCTACACCACGCCGGAGACGATCGATCCCATCGACGGAAAGCCGTGCCTCTACCGCGTGGAGTTCGAGCGCGCCTAGGCGCGCGGCCTCGAGGAGCACGCTTGCGATCCGGCATCGCGGAGCGCGTTACCCTGAGGAGTCCGCCGACGGAGCCCCGCGATGACCGACCTGTCTTCCTTCCCGATCACCAGGAAATGGCCGGCGCGCCACCCCGAGCGCATCCAGCTCTATTCACTGCCCACGCCCAACGGCGTGAAGGCATCGATCATGCTCGAGGAGGCCGGATTGCCGTACGAAGCGCATCGCGTCAGCTTCGAGACCAACGACCAGTTGTCGCCCGAGTTCCTTTCGCTGAATCCGAACAACAAGATTCCCGCGATCATCGACCCCGACGGACCGGGCGGAAAGCCGCTGCCGCTCTTCGAATCGGGCGCGATCCTGATCTATCTGTCGGAGAAGTGTGCTGCGCTCGGTCGCGAAGACTTCATGCCTTCGGACCCTGCCGCCCGCTACGCCACGCTGCAGTGGCTGATGTTCCAGGTGGGCGGTATCGGCCCGATGTTCGGGCAGGTGGGTTTCTTCCACAAGTTCGCCGGCAAGGACTACGAGGACAAGCGCCCGCGCGACCGCTACGTGAACGAGTCGAAGCGGATGTTGCGCGTGCTCGAGCAGCGTCTCACGGGGCGCAAGTGGATCATGGGCGACGAGTACACGATCGCCGACATCGCGATCTTTCCGTGGATACGCAACCTGGTCGGCTTCTACGACGCGCTCGAGCTCGTCGGCTTCGACGACTTCCCGCAGGTGGCGCGCGTGCTCGCCTCTTTCGTGAAGCGCCCCGCGGTGGTGAAAGGACTGGCGATTCCCGCGCCGACGGCCTGAACGCCCCTTCCGGTCGCCAATCGTCGAGCGCCGCACTGCGGCGCGCTTGCGCCGACGCACGCTTCGTTCGACGATGATGCACGACATCGACGGAAGACGTTCCATGACAATCGACGGCAAGACGATCGGCATCGCGTTGTCCGGCGGCGGATATCGCGCAACGCTCTTCGGCCTCGGCTCTCTGCAGCGGCTCAACGACGCGGGCCTGCTCGGCAAGCTGGATCGGATCACCAGCGTCTCCGGCGGCTCGATCCTTGCCGGCGTGCTCGCGCATCGCTGGAAAGACCTGCACTTCGACGACGGGCGAGCGGCCAACTTCAACACACTCGTCGTCGATCCGGTGCGCGCGTTCTGCAGCCGCACGATCGACGTCGGCGCGGGGCTCAAAGGCCTGCTGACGCCGTTCAAGACCGCGGGCGACTTCCTCGCCGACCGCTACGACAAGGACCTCTTCCACGGCGCGATGCTGAAGGACATCCCCGATGCGTCGTTCGCCGGCAACCCGCGTTTCATCTTCTATGCGACGAGCCTGCAGACCGGGCGCAGCTTCCGCTTCCGCCAGGACTTCATCGCCGATTACCTGCTCGGGATGAACCGCAGCGAGCCGGTGCGGCTGTCGGTGGCCGTGGCCGCTTCGAGCGCGTTCCCGCCGGTCTTTTCGCCGATCGTCCTCGACACCGATCCCGCCGAGTGGCGCGAGGGCAGCACGGCGCCCGAGCTCGATCCGCTGCGCGACCGCGTCGTCCTCACCGACGGCGGCGTCTACGACAACATGGGGCTCGAGTCGCTCATCGATCGCGTCGACCTCGTATTGGTCAGCGACGCCGGCGCGCCCTTCGGCATCCAGGAGGAGCCCTGGGAAGACAACGTGATGCAACTGGGCCGCGTGCGCGACATCCTGATCGACCAGACCCGCGCGCTGCGCAAGCGGTGGCTCATTTCCGAGTTCGAGTCGGGGCGCCAGCACGGCGCGTACTGGGGAATCGGCACGCGCATCGGCGACTATAAGGCCAGCGACCCGCTGGCCGCCGACAACACGACCACCGGCGAACTCGACGAAGTGCCGACACGGCTCGCCGCTTTCGACGATCGGGTGCAGGGCCGGCTGATGAACTGGGGCTACGCGCTGTGCGATGCGGCACTGCGCACGCGGGCGAAGCTCGCGCTTTCGCCCGCACCGGGCCTGCCGGCGCCGATGCACGCGCTCGCCTGACGCAGGCAGGCGGCATGAACCGGCACCACCTCGGCGCCTGGAGCCTCGGCGTCGACGACGAGCACTTCGTCGCTGCGCTCGCCGCGCTCGGCGTGCTGGCGGCATTCGATCGCACCGTCGCCGGGCTGGCCGTCGAGCCGCAACAGAGGCAGCAGATCGCGGCAGTCGACGCAGCCGGCGAAACCGAGTCGGTACCCGCCCTCGTCGCGCTGCTGGCAACGATCGCGACCTCCTGCGCAACGCGGAGCCTGCTCGAGTGGCAGGCGCCGGCCGCACCCACCGCCGGCGCGCGGTCGCCAGCGGGGTTGCGGCAATGGCCGTCGGCCGCGCATCTCGCCGACGCGTGGAAGCATTTCACGGCGAGCGAGCCCTTCGTTCGGCTCGTTGCAGTGGACGAGACCGGCAACGAAGGACAGCTACTCGACTTCGTCGAAGCACTGTCGCGCGACGCGGCGCACGTCGCCGGCGTTCACAGGCGAGCCCCGTGGACGCCCGAGCAGCCAACGCAATGGCGCTGGCCGTTCACCGTGGCGCTGTTACCGGGCGATCCGCTCGGCGAGCATCTTCTCGCGGGCGGGCGAGACGATGGCCGGTCGTCGGAAGGCGCGCGCTTCGTGACCGCCTCGCGGCGGACACCCCACGTCGAAGTACTCGCGCTCGGCCAGCCGCTGCCGCGCGCGCTGGCACGAGTGCTGGAAACCGCTGCGCCGCCGCGCTGCGCGCTCGCTGTCGTCGCCGGATTCGGTCCCGATTCGCCCGCGCGCTCGGCGCCGCTCGTTCGGGCGCTGGCAGCGCGCGTGCAGGCGGACGGTGTCGTCGTCGTGCCGGCATCATCCGCCGAGCGACTGTCGAATGCGCTGGCGCAACTCGCCGAAAAGATGGCTTCCGGATGTCCGCTCGACATCGCACTGATGCGCTCGATGGCGCCGGGGCACGTCGCGTGGCTCGGCGAGAAGCTGATCGAGATCAGCGAGCGTGCGCCGGCGAGACAGGCAGCCGCGGCGCCGCGGGCTCCGTTGCCATCGGGCGGCACGGCGCCACAGGCGCGCGAGGAACGAAGGCACGAACCGCGCGTGCCGCACGCTCCGGCCCCACCCGCGCCGCCTCCGCCTCAGTGGCATGTGCCATCGCGCAGCCCGACCTCCGGCGAGAAGGCGCAACGGAACTCCGATCTTCCGGAGGAGCGCCCCCGGTTCCGGCCGAGCGGCGCGCCTCGTCCGCCGCAACCGGCGCCGATGCCCCGACCCGCATCGCCACTGGCCACACCGCCCAAGACCGGCGCACCGTCCTGGTGGCGTTGGCCGTTCGAACGCCGTCGTGAAGTCGACGGCGTGCAGGGGTCGCGCCCCGCTCCGCCACCCGCTTCGGCACCACCCGCTTCCGCCCCGCGCGCTTCCGCCCCGCGCGCTCCAGCGCCGCCCGCGGCGCGGCCGCCGCCTGCTGCCTCACCCGGTCACACTGCTCGCGGCCGTCCCGCCGACGCCGAGCAGCGCCCGGCGCGCCATCTGCAGCAACGCAGCCTGCGCATGGCCGCCAACGATGCGCTCGAACCGATCCACGACGGCTACGTGCGCGGCGAGCCGGTGATGCTGTGCGTGCGCATCGGAACGCCCGATGACGCAACCTGGGACAGCGTCTCGACGCCCTTTCCCGAGCACGAGCTGCCGAAGGACCGCGATACGCACACGTTGCAGGTCGTCGTGCACGAACCCCGTCAGTTCGACGAGCCAATGCTGCGCGAGATCACACTGCCGCGCGCTGGTCCGAGCACCGAGGCCGAGTTCGTCTTCACGCCGCGCAGCAGCGGCGTCTTCGATGCGCGCATCAGCGTGCTGCATCGCGGCCGCGTATTGCAGACCGCGCGACTGCGAACGCAGGTGCGCGAAGAGCGCAGCGAGCGCGGCGACGGAATCGCACTGCTCGACGAGGCGCAGGTGCGCGCCGACTGGAGCGATCTCGGCGCGCGGCGACGCTTCGATCTCGCGCTGGTCCTCAACCACGGCGACGCCGACGGCATGCCGCGCCTGACGGCGGTCGCCGAGCGACGCGCATGGGCGAGGAGTCTCGAAGGTCTCTCCGAGCCGCTGCTGCAGCTGAACGAGGCGCTGTCCGACGCCGCACACAGCATCGCCGACCACGCCGACGGACTGGACCAGGGCGAGAACCCGCAACTGCTCGTGCGGCTCGCACGCATCGGCGCCGACCTCTACTCGGCGCTGTGCCTCGACCAGTTCGTCGAACTCGTGCACGGCGGCTTCGATCCGCGCGACGACGCGCTCACTCACATCCAGGTCGTCAGCGCGCGCGCCGACGCCGTCGTCCCGATCGAGTTCTTCTACGACTACCCGCCGCCGGCGCCGGACGCGACGAAGGTCTGCCCCGGATTCCGCGACGCATTGAAGACCGGTAGTTGTCCACCCGACTGCGCCGGACGCGCCGACCCCGCCGCACACGTGTGCCCGATGGGATTCTGGGGCTTGCGCAAGGTCATCGAACGACACGTCTACAGCCCGACGCTCGACCCCGACGACGCCGAAGTGGTGATCCAGTCCGAGCCGGCCGAGGGCCGCGACCGGCTCGACCTCGGCCGCTGCGCCGTGCTCGGCTTCAGCGCGCAGGTGCCGAAGGACGCGCGCACGCCGCTGCTCGCGATGCTGTCGCCGCGCTTCGGCGACGCGACGCTCGAAGCGGCGACGTGGAAGGCGTGGAAGGAGACGGTCGGCCTGCGTAAGCCGGCGCTGCTCGTCGCGTTTCCACACAACGAGGGCCGTCGGCAGGACCTGAAACTGGAAATCGGCGGCGACTTCCTCCCCACGCTACGGCTGGAGCGCGACTACATTCGCCCGGAAGGCGCACCGCCGCCGCTGGTATTCCTGCTCGGCTGCGACGTCGCGGGCACCGCCGAGCCGTTCTCGAACCACATCCGCTACTTCCGCCAGGCGGGCGCGGCCGCCGTGATCTCGACGACCGCCACCGTGTTCGGCGAGCACGCGGTCACGGTCGGCGCGAAGATCCTCGCGCGCCTGCTGCGCGCCGGTGGCGCCGAAGCCGACCAACTCGGCGAGCTGATCCTCGACGCGCGGCGCGAGGCGATGCTCGAGAGCCTGCCGATGGCGCTTTGCATCGTCGCCTTCGGCGACGCCGACTGGAGGCTCTGAAGCGAAGATGTCCGTTACCGCGAACGCCGATTCCTTCTTCCGGATCCGGATGCTGCCCGCGCTGCACGGCGATTGCCTGTGGATCGAATACGGAGCCGGCAAGCGCACGCGCCGCGTGTTGATCGACGGCGGCCCGATCGGGGCGTGGAGCGCACTCGACGCGCAGATGCGATCGCTGCCGGCGGGCGATGCGCGCATCGAGCTCGTCGTGCTCACGCATGTCGACACCGATCACGTCGACAGCCTGGTGCGGCTGTTCGCCGAGCCGCCGCCGTGGCCCTTCGTCGTGCGCGACGTCTGGTTCAACGGCTGGCGGCATCTCGAGCAGGCGCACGGCCTGCTCGGCGGACGACAGGGCGAGTTCTTCAGCGCCCTGCTCGCGCAGCGGCTCGATGCCGGTCAATGGAACGGCGCGTTCAAGGGCGGCCCGGTGCTCGTTCGCGATGACGCGCCGCTGCCGCGCATCGAGCTGCCCGGCGGTCTTTCGTTGACACTGCTTTCGCCCACGCCAGCGACGCTCGACCGCATGCGCGAAGCGTGGCGCAAGGATGTGCGCGACCTCGATCCGGGTGATCTCGACGCGGCGTGGAAGCTGCTGGCACGACAGAAGAAGTACCTTCCGGCCGAAGGACTGCTCGGCAGCACGCCGCAGCTCGACGCGCTGCTCGAGAAGCAGTCGCGGCCCGACAACGCCGCCGCCAACGGCTCGAGCATCGCGTTCCTCGCCGAGCTCGAGCCGGCCGGCAAGAGCGCGCTTTTCCTGGCCGACGCGCATCCCGACGTCGTCTGCGCATCGCTGCGCCGACTGCTCGACGAGCGCGGCGTGGACGCGCTCGCGGTCGATGCCGTGAAGGTCGCGCATCACGGCAGCAAGGCGAACACCACCGACCAGCTGATGTCGCTCCTGAGATCGCCTCGCTACCTCGTCAGCACGAACGGCGCGATCTTTGGACATCCGGACGAGGAAGCACTGCAGCGCATCGTTGCGCGTTCGTTGGTGCAACCGCCGAAGCTCGTCTTCAACTACCGCTGCGCGACGAACGAGGCGTGGGGCAAGGCCAACCTGCAGCGCAAGCTCGGCTTCGACGCGGTGTTCCCCGACGCGGACGACGAGGGGATCGTCGTTACTCTGTGATCGGCTCGCGCTGGGACGCTCGCGCTCGGACGCCCGCGCTCGCACTCGGACCCTCGCGCCGGCGCTCAGGTTCGCGCCCGCACCGCCAGGCTCTGCGTCGCGCGGCCGATCAATCCGTCCGCATCGTAGAGCGCCGACTCGGCGAGACCGCCGCCGGTCGAGCCGAGCGCCGTGCGCGCGTCGAGGCAGATCCACTCGCCCACTGGCCGACGCAGCAGGTTGATCGTCAGGTCGAAATTCACGAAGGTGTAGCGCTCGTAGTCGAGCACGGCACTGACGCCGTTGCCGGAGTCGGCGACGACCGCCACCCGCTGGAACGGGCTCGGGGACTCTCCCGACAGCAGCGGATGGCGCAGGCGAAACCACACGGCGCAAGGACCGTTCCAGAAGCTTCCGCGAGCGATGCGGGTCTCGACCAGATCCGCGTAGCCCACCGCGCGTCGGGCGAAGGGAAAGTCCACGGCTGGCGACTCGTCGGGCGCGAGCGGGGCCTTCGGCAACGGATGCCCGATCAGATCCGCGGGCAACTCGATCGGCGTCTCGCGTTGCGCCAGCGCCGTGAAACGCGCGATGTCCTTGTCGCCGGACAGCAGGTGCGCGGAGAAATGCGCCGCGTTGCGGCCGACGTATTCGGTGGTCACCTCGACGATAAGTTCGCCGATCGGCACCGGCCGCAACAGGTTCGCGGTGAGGCGAGCGACGTGCGTAAGCCCGTGCTCGTGCGCCGCCTGCTCGATCGCGCGACACACCAGCGCGATCGGCGGACCCGCGTGCTGATGCGCGGGGTCCCACGGCCCGCGCGTGAGCGTGCTGGCGCGAAAGATGCGCGCGTCGTGCGCGGTGTAGGCAGCGTCGGGAAGCATCGGTCGCCCTTCTTGAGTGGGAGCCAGGTCGGGAAGCAGGCCACGTCGGTCAGCGACGATAGCGCGCAACCTACTGCGACTGCTCGCGTTTCGTTCGGTCGCCCGGCGACGACGCCTCGCTGCGCTTCGCCCGGAACGGGTACGCGCTGCCACCGGTGCCGCGCGGCGCAACCACGAGCGACAGCAGCATCGATGTCGCGAGTACGGCCACGGTGACCGCGAGCGACCACGCCACCGGGATCTTGTACACGTCGATCAGCAGCATCTTCGCGCCGATGAACACCAGCACGACGGCGAGGCCGTAGCTGAGCAGGTGGAATCGATCGTGCAGGCCGGCAAGCAGGAAGTACATCGCGCGCAGCCCGAGGATGGCGAACACGTTCGACGTCAGCACGATGAACGGGTCGGTCGTGATCGCGAAGATCGCCGGGATCGAATCGACGGCGAACACGACGTCGACGATGCCGATCAGCAGGATCACGACGAACAGCGGCGTGACCATCCGCACTCCATGGACGCGCGTAAAGAAGCGCTCGCCGTCGTAGTCGGGCGAGACCTTCAGGCGCCGGTTGATCCACTGCAGCGCCGGGTTCGATCCGAGGTCGGGCTCCTGGCCGGCAGCCCACCACATCTTCAGGCCGGTGAAGACGAGGAATGCGCCGAACAGGTACAGCACCCAGTGGAAGCGAACGATCAGCCACGCGCCGACGAGGATCATCGCCGCGCGCAGCACGAGCGCGCCGAGGATGCCGATCATCAGCACGCGCTTCTGGAACTCGCCCGGCACCGCGAAATAGGTGAACACCATCAGGAACACGAAGATGTTGTCGACGGCGAGCGCCTTCTCCACCAGGTAGCCGGTGACGAACTCCAGCGCCTTGTCGTTCGCCAACGCCCGCGCGGCGGCGTCGCCCGACGAGCCGCCCAGATACCACCACAGCCAGCCGACGAAGACGAACGACACCGCGACCCAGAGCAGCGACCAGACGGTCGCCTCCTTCATCGAGACGGCGTGCGCGCCCTGGCCCTTCAGCGCGAGGAAATCGACGAGCAGCGCGACGACGACGAAGGCTGCGAACAACGACCACATCAGCGGGGTGCCTACGCTCATCATGGGGAGTGCCTCTTCGGCCCGCGTGGCGAGGACGGGCTTTGCGTGGAACAGGCGCCGACGTCGGTCTTGCCGAGCGGCGCGCCTTGTTGCGCGCCGATCTGCGACGCCGGGATCGATCGGTCGTAGCCGCAACCGGATCCGTACTGACGACGCCGCAGCACGAGGTTCGATCCCCGTGAGCTACTCCCCTTCGGAGGCAGGCGAATTGGAGCAGCGCGGCGGGGTCGTTGTCAAACGAAGGGAATTCGCGAGGAACGACGCCTTCGCAACCTCACCGCGCGAGCGCTGCTGCCGTCGCGCTACGCGCCGCACGAATGCGCAGGCGCTCCCCCGCACCGAGAGCTCGGCGGCGCCGAAGGACCCGGAGAAGTCACTCGGGAATTGTCGCTGCCGGCCATGGACCGACGAATTGAGCAACATCATTTCGCGGACACGCAGGCAGCGCGATCCTCGTCGGTTCGCAAGAACACCAGGAAATGGACATGACCGCACTCGACCCGACCGCCCGTGAACTGCTCGAAAAAGCCGAGTTCGTCGCGATCGTCACGCAGGGCCCCGACGGCCCGCACCTGGTCGGCAACTGGGGCGACTACGCGCGGCGAATCGGCATCGACGACGCGCGCATCGTCCTCCCCGCCGGCCACTACGAGCGCACCGAGGAGAACCTCAAGCGCGACAGCCGCATCCAGCTGATGGCCGCCTCGCGCGGCGTGCGCGGATCGCGCGGGCCCGGCCAGGGCGGCGTCATCTTCGGCAAGGGCAGCGTGCAGGCCGAGGGCGAACTGGCCGCGCGTGCGAAGGCCGTGTTTCCGTGGGCGCGCGGCGCGCTGGTGATCGACGTCGAGCGCTGCGAGATGCAGCTGTAGGCCAAGGAGAAGAAGCTTCCGGCAGCGGCGCCCCTGCAATTGCCGCCGCCCCGGTTGCCGAAGATCACGTACCGCAGAACGTTCGGTACGCAGCCGTTGTTTCCGGCGGCGCCGGCTCGGCATAGCGGGCCGCGACGGGCGACTCGTCGAAGGGCATGCGCAAGGCGGCAAGCAGATCGTCGAAGACGGCAAGGTCGTCGTTGCGCGACGCCGCCGACAGCGCTTCCTCGACGCGATGATTGCGCGGGATCACCCACGGGTTGACGCGGCGCATTCGCTGCGCGCGCTCGAAGCCGTCGCCGGTCCCGAAACGCTCGCGCCATCTCGGGAGCCATGCGTCGAGCGCAACAGAATCGGCGAACAGCGCGCGCAACGGTGCCTCGTCGCCCTCGGCAGCATCAGCAAGCCGGCGCCAGGCCAGCGTGAAATCGACGCGCTGCGCCTGCAACATCGCCAGCCAGTCGTCGGCCAGCGCGGCGGCGTTCGCGTGCTCGCCCGAAGGCAACCCGAGCTTGGCGCGCTGGCCCTCGCGCCAAGCGGCGTCGTACAGACCGGGGAACGCGTCGATCGGCTCTGTGAGCCGAGCCACCGCCTGCTGCACCGCCGCCTCGTCGGCCGGATCGGCCATCAGCATCACGAGCGTCTCGGCCAGCCGCGCGAGATTCCAGCGCGCGATCAGCGGCTGGTTCTCATAGGCGTAGCGCCCGCCCTCGTCGATGCTGCTGAACACGGTCGTCGGGTCGTAGGCCTCGAGGAAGGCGCACGGACCGTAGTCGATCGTCTCGCCCGACAGCGTCATGTTGTCGGTGTTCATCACGCCGTGAATGAAGCCGACGTTCATCCACTGCGCGACGAGCCGCGCCTGGCGCGCGACGACGGCGCGCAGCAGCCCCGCGTAGCGCTCGGGTTCGGGCTCGCGCGCAAGTTCGGGGTCGTGGCGGGCGATCGCGTAGTCGACCAGGCGGCGCAGCACTTCGCGCTCGCCGCGCGCCGCGAAGAACTGCAGCGTCCCCACGCGCAGATGGCTCGACGCCACGCGCGTGAGCACCGCGCCGGGCAGCGGCTCTTCGCGATACACCGGCTCGCCGGTCGCGACGACGGCCAGCGCGCGCGTGCTCGGGATGCCCGCCGCATGCATCCATTCGCTGATCAGCGCTTCGCGCAGCATCGGACCGACGGCTGCCTTGCCGTCGCCGCCCCGCGCGAAGGGCGTGCGCCCCGAGCCCTTGAAGGCGATATCGCGGCGCCGTCCGAAGCGGTCGACGACTTCGCCCAGCAGCAGCGCGCGACCGTCGCCCAGTTGCGGCGAGAACATCCCGAACTGATGCCCCGCATACGCCTGTGCCAGCGGCTCGGCGCCCTCGGGCAACACGTTGCCGGCAAACAGCGGCGCGAGCGTATCGCCTTCGAGCGCTTCTGCGTCGATGCCGAGCTCGAGCGCGAGCTCGCCGTTCAGGAACAGCAGCCGTGGCGCAGGCACCGGAACCGGCTTCCACGGCATGTAGGTGCCGGCCAGTTCGCGCGCATAGGTATTGTCGAAAGCGAAGGCCATCGATGCGGGTTCTTTCACGAGTGCCATCAAACACAGGGTACGCCGGCACCGACCGGGGCGTTGGCAAGAAGCCTTCGGCAGTGCTGCCCATCGAGGCCGCAAACGCGGCCGCCGGGCACACGGTCTGGCCGCGGCCGGCGTCGACGTGCATGATTCAGGAAAGAACGAAGGCATCCGAAGAGACGGACGAACGACATGAAAGGCGATCCGCGCGTCACGCGCGCACTGGACGAATACCTCTCCTTCGAACTCACCGGGCACCGCCAGTACCTGCTGCACGGCGCGACATGTCGTCACTGGGGCTTCTCACGCCTCGCCGATGTGCAGCACGCCTACAGCGCAGAGGAAACGACGCACGCCGGCCGGATCATGGCGCGCATCCTGCTGCTCGGCGCCACGCCGTCGATGAAGAGCCGTCGCGAGATCGACGCGCACGACACCGTCGCGAAGCAACTCGACTACGACCGCGAGCTCGTCAGCGAAGCGGTCGACCACCTGCGCGCCGCCATCGGCGTCTGCGAAGAGTGCAGCGACTACGTCAGCCGAGACCTGCTCGCCGAGATGCTCGACGACGAGGAGTTGCACCTCGACTGGCTGCGCAAGCAGCTGAGCCTGATCGACAGGGTGGGATTGCAGGACTACCTGCAGGCGCAGATGTGAAGCAATGCCCACGGCGGTCGTGATCGCCGCTGCGCAGCGGTATCGTCGAACGACGAACGCCGCGAGAGAACGAAATGTCCGACACGTTCGACAACCCCATGGGCCTGGCCGGCTTCGAATTCGTCGAATTCGCCTCGCCGACCCCCAATGCTCTCGAGCCGGTGCTCGAAAAGCTCGGCTTCACGAAGGTCGCTCGCCATCGCTCGAAGCGGGTGAGCCTGTATCGCCAGGGCGCAATCAACTTCATCGTCAACGACGAGCCGAACAGCGTCGCTTCGTACTTCGCCGCCGAGCACGGCCCTTCGGCGTGCGGGCTCGCGTTCCGCGTGAAGGACTCGCACGCGGCCTACGAACGCGCGCTCTCGCTCGGCGCGCAGCCGGTCGAATTGCCCACCGGCCCGATGGAGCTGCGACTGCCGGCAATCAAGGGAATCGGCGGAGCGCCTCTGTACCTGATCGACCGCTTCGAGGAAGGCCGGTCGATCTACGACATCGACTTCGAATGGCTCGACGGCGTCGAGCGACATCCGCGCGGCCACGGCTTCAGCGCCATCGATCACATGACGCACAACGTCTATCGCGGACGCATGGCGTACTGGGCGCAGTACTACGAGCGCCTGTTCAACTTCCGCGAGATCCGCTACTTCGACATCGAGGGCGAATACACCGGACTGACCTCGAAGGCGATGACGGCGCCCGACGGACGCATCCGCATCCCGCTGAACGAGGAATCGGGAAGAGGCTCCGGTCAGATCGAGGAGTTCCTGATGCAGTTCAACGGCGAGGGTATCCAGCACATCGCGCTGCTCACCGACGACCTGCGCACGAGCGTCGACAGCCTGCAGATGGCGGGCATTCCGGTGATGAGCGCGCCCAACGACATCTACTACGAGATGCTCGACGAGCGCCTGCCGGGCCACGGCGAGAACGTCGACGAGCTGCGCACGCGCGGAATCCTGCTCGACGGCAGCACTGCGAACGGGAAGAAGCGCCTGCTGCTGCAGATCTTCTCGCAGCCGCTGTTCGGCCCGGTGTTCTTCGAGTTCATCCAGCGCAAGGGCGACGAGGGCTTCGGCGAGGGGAACTTCAAGGCGCTGTTCGAGTCGATGGAACGCGACCAGATCCGCCGCGGCGTGCTGCAGGACAAGGCTACCTGAGCGATCACCGCGGCGAAACGGAGCTGACGCTGCCGAGTCGCTCGTATCGGTCGGCTACCCTTTCCCCGGGTCGATACAGATCAGCTCCTGCGCGCCGCCCTCGACAAACCCCGGGACGTTGTTGTTGGTCGTGCACGCCCAGCCCTGCTTCGGAAAAGTGAAGTCGCGCGTGTAGGTGCCCTTCAGCGGCAGCGGGTAGGCGACGAAGCGCTCCTCCTTCGGCAGGAAGCGCCACGCGACGTCGAGCATCGTGTCGTTCACCCAGACGTCGTGCGTCTTCGGATGGATCGCCAGCGCGTACGGCGCGGGAATCTCGCCCGGGGCGAAGACGGGCAGCCGATAGACCTTCGCCTTCCACGAGTGCACGTCGATACGCGCGATCGCGCCTTCCGAGAAACCTGCGACCCACAGTCGGCCTTCCGGATCGAAGCGAATCCGCCGGGGACCTCGCACCGGCGAATCGAACTCCCGAATCTCGAGCGTCTTCGAATCGATGCGCCCGATCCGGTCCGAAGCGAGCTTCGCGTACCAGACGCCGCCGTCACGCGGATCGACGTCGATGCCATAGGGGCTGGGGCCCCCAACGATGCTCAGCGAGGGCGTGTCGGGAAGCTTCAACAGCCTCATGTCCTTCGTCTTCGGATCGAAGCGGCCGACATGATTGGAGAACGCGACGGTGAACCAGAGCACGCCCGCCTTGTCGGCGCGGATCGTGTGCGGATAGAGTGCACCTGCACCGACGTCGTAGTGCTCGAAACGCTTGGTCCTGGGGTCGAAGACGCCGATCGCGTTGCCGACGAGGTCGGTCATGTAGAACCGGCCGTCGGTGCTCTCGGCGAGACTGTGCGGCGCGCGCGGAACGGTCATCCCGTAGGGCGCCGGCATTCCCATCTTCGTGAAGACGCCCCCGGGCGGCATGCCGTCGGCGGGCTCGACGTACTCCACCGTCCTGCCGCTCACCAGGTCGGTCTCGAGCACCTTGCCGGCCATCATGTCGACCGTGTAGATCCGGTTGTCACCCGAGTGCACGGCCGGATCGTGAGGTGCGAGCGCGCCGTCGAGGCGCCAGCGGTGCAGCTTCGCCGTGAAGATCATCGGATCGACCGGCACAATGGGCTTGGACGATACCGCCGAGTCGTCGAAGGTCTTCGCGAGCCTCTCGGCACGATCGCGGATCGCCTTCGGGTCACCGTTGCCCAGGTAGCCGTGCATGCGCTGCACGATCGACGCCCATTCGTCGACAGACTTGCGCTTGCGCGTCTGCGGATCTCCGAGCGTGTGGCACGACAGGCAGTCACGCGCGAAGTTCGGCCGCGAAAAGAGCGCCTTCTCGTCGCGATCGAAGTCGATCCGCGAGAACCGCGACAGGAACGGATGATCGTCCGAGATCGCCTGCGGATCGGTGAGCGGCTGCAGCGACACCTTGAGCGCGCCGTCCGTCGCGACCGAGGCGTCGAGATCGCGCCGCTCGTCGCGGTGGTAGCGCTTGCGCACCCAGAAGTCGAGCTTGCCCTGCAGACTCGTCTCCAGGCGGAAGCGGCCCTTCGCGTCTGAGTAAACCGAATCGGCGACGCCCCGCGAGTCGGTGACGGTGACGATCGCGCCGGCGATCGGGCGCTCGTCAGGGTCGACGATGCTTCCGCTCAGCAGCGTCGCGTACGCGGCCGGAAGCGCCCCGCAAGCGAGCAGGATCGCCACGCCGCACTTCGCCGATCGAACGGCGTTCGCTCGCTTCATCTTCGTCTCCTCCGGCGATGCAGCCGTTTCCCGGCACTCTAGCGGCGGACGATCCGCCGAGAGTCGCCATCTCGTGCCAGCGAATTGCCGTTTGGGGACTACGGCCACGAGGGTGCGGAACGCCGGTCGGCCGCCTGGGAGAAGCGTCCTGCGCGGCCTTCGACTTCCAGCGCGCGGCCGCGCGCAGTACCATTTCCCGGGCCCTGGAGGCCCACGTCCAATGCCCTCCCCGAGACCCGACGTGTCGAACGCCGCCGCCCGCCCGGGAACGGTCCGGACCGGAGGACTGACGGGCTTCCCTGCCCTCGTCGCCGAGCTCGGCGGCGATCCGGGCGGACTTCTCGCTCGTTGTGGGCTACCCCCGAACGCGCTCGCCGACGCCGACAACGTCATCCCCTTCGTCATCGGTGCTCGACTGCTGCATCTTGCAGCCGAAGAAACGGGTTGCCTGCACTTCGGACTGCTGCTCGGCCAGCGCCAGGACCTAGCGCTGCTCGGGCCGATCGGCTTCCTGATGCAGCACTCACCCGACGTGCGAAGCGCGCTGCGCTGCCTGCTCGAGCACATGCACCTGCATGTACAGGGAGCGGTCGCGACGCTGTCCACCGCCAACGGACTCGCCAGTCTCGCCTACAGCGTGCAGCTAGGCGGCGTCGTCGGCGTCGAGCAGGTCTACAACGTCTGCATGGCCAACGAAGTGCGCTTCCTGCAACTACTGTGCGGCACGCACTGGCGGCCGACCGCCGTCGATCTCTGTTATCGCGCCCCGCGAGACGAAAAGCCGTTCCGCGATTTCTTCGGCGTGCCAGTGCACTTCGATCGGCCGAACAGTGCGGTGCTGTTCTCGGCGGACAGCCTGGACAAACCGATCTCGAGCGCGGATCCGAAGCTGCGCGTGATCCTGCAGAAGTACATCCAGCAGATCGAGTCGCAGCACGCCGACGACTTCGTCGGACAGCTGCGGCAGGTGATCCGGACGCTGCTGCCCACCGGGAGCTGTACGGCTGATCGCGTTGCTGGACTGTTCTGCGTGCACCGCCGTACGCTGCACCGGCTGCTCGCCGCGCAAGGTACGACCTTCGAGCAAGTCGTCGACGGAATGCGGCGCGAAATCGCGCTGCAGATCCTCGATCAGTCCGACGTGAAGCTCATGCAGTTGTCGGAAATGCTCGGATACCACGAAGCGAGCGCATTCACGCGGGCGTTTCGCCGCTGGACGTCGCAGTCGCCAAGCGAGTGGCGCGCGGGCAGGTCCTGATTTGCACGGGCTCCCGGTTCGTTTGTTTAACCGCAAGGTCGGGGAGAGAAGTCGGACCGTGCTGCCGCGCTTCATCCCGCCTCGGGCCGCTCGCCCAATGCCTCGGCGGTCTCCTCGCTGAGCGCCTCGCCGGGGCGCCGGGGCGTCGTCAGCGGCGTGGGCGTCATCCGGTGATCCCTGAGAATCAGGTCGCCGCCGCTGCGCAGGTCGCCGGCCACCTGGAGCTCGAGCCGCGTGGCGTCGCGTCGGCGGATCTCCTGACACACGTCGGCCGCCTCCTCCGCCGTCGCGCCCAGTTTCTCCAGCGTGGCGATGCTGAAGGCGAGCGCCGACTCGAAGGTCTCGCGAATCTGGTAGTCGACGTTCGCCTTGATCAACTCGATCGCATGCTGGCGGTCGTACGAGCGCGCGAGCACCGGCACCAGCGGCCATTCGTGCTTGACCAGCTCGACGATGCGCGCGGTGCTTTCCTTGTCGTCGACGCACACGAGGATCGCGCGTGCCTGCCCGGCACCACTCGCGTGCAGCACGTCGAGCCGCGTGCCGTCGCCGTAATACACCTTGAAGCCGAAGCCGGCGGCGGCACGGATCATGTCGGGGTCGCTGTCGATGATCGCGAGGTCGATGCCGCGGGCGAGCAGCGCCTGGCTCGCGATCTGTCCGAAGCGACCGAACCCGATCAGCAGCACCGAAGCCGCGACGTCGGTCGCATCCTGCACCGACTCGACGCCGTCGAGATTGCTGCGTCTTTCGGGAAGCAGGCGCAGCAGCGGCACGAGGAGCGGCGTGACCGCGATCGACACGATGACGATGGCGGACAACACGGCAGCGGTCCGTGCATCGAGAAGACCCGTTGCCGCCGCCGCCGCATACAGGACGAAAGCGAACTCGCCGCCCTGCGCCATCAGCGTCGCACGCACCAGCGACTCGCGGCGGCCGGCGTGGCCGAGACGCGCCACCGCGTAGACGCCGATCGCCTTCACCGCCATGTAACCGACCACGGCAAGCACGATCGGCAACCACGCATCGAGCACCAGCCGGAGGTCGAGCGACATGCCGACGCTGATGAAGAACAAGCCGAGCAGGATTCCGCGAAACGGCTCGATGTCCGCCTCGAGCTCGTGCCGGAAGCTCGACTCCGAAAGCATCACGCCGGCGACGAAGGCGCCCATCGCCATCGACAGGCCACTCCACTGCATCGCGAGCGCCGCGCCGAGCACGACCAGCAGCGCAGCCGCCGTCATCACCTCGCGCGCCTTCGAGCGCGCCAGCACCTCGAACATCGGATTCAGCAGCCAGCGGCTCACGGCCACGAGGCCGATTACCGCCGCGAGGGCGGCGCCCACCGTGAGCCAGTTCGACGCCGCCCTGCTGCCTGCCGCGGCGCCCGCGTCATCCGGGGAAAGGACGGCGACGATCGCCAGCAGCGGCACGATCGCCAGGTCCTCGAGCAGCAGGATCGAGACGATGCGCTGGCCGGGAGGGGTGAGCGTTTCGCCGCGCTCGTCGAGCAGTTGCATCACGGTGGCGGTGGACGTCAGCACGAAACCCATCGCGGCAACGAAGGCCACCGCGGGCCGGTAGCCGGCGAGCATTCCCAGCCCGGTAAGCGCAGCGCCGCAGACGACCACCTGCACGAGGCCGGCGCCGAAGATCTGCCGACGCATGCCCCACAGACGTCGCGGGCGCATCTCGAGGCCGATGATGAACAGGAACATCACGACGCCGAGCTCGGCAACACGAAGGATGTGCTCGGGCTCGGTGAAGAAGCGAAGCCCGAACGGGCCGATCAGCAGGCCGGCGACGAGATAGGCCAGCACCGACCCGAGCCGCAGGCGCTTGAACAGCGGAACGGCGATCACGCCGGCCGCGAGCAGGACGACGGTCTTGACCAGTTCCGTGCTGGGTTCGGTCGGCATGGTGGGATTCCTGCGCTCGCCTTCGGAACGGGAATCGTCGAGAGAATGCCACGCGCTCCGGGTGCCGCGTTGCGGTTGCGGTCAAGGCTGGAGACTGGTCTGATTCGCGGCCAGCATCGCTACCGCCGTGTGGGACTCGGCTGAAACCCCTTCCCCGACCGCACGACTCGCGCCGTAGCACCTCGCCCGGCCTATCGTTCGTTCGGCGCACTCGGCGATCTTGCAGGAGTGCAACGCCCGAGTTCCGGGCAACCACGGAAAGCACGCCATGGCCTCGTCCCTGCTCCCGAGTCAGCGTGTCGTGCAGGCGTGCCTGTATCTCGTGGCCGCGATCGCGGTGTTCGGCGGCTCGCTGCAACTGTATCTCGGGGAGCCGCAGGTTTCGGCGCGCCTCGACAACGTGCACCGCTTCATGGCGGGCGTCTATCTCGCCACCGGAATCATCAGCTTCTGGGCGGCGAGCACGATCCGGGAGCAGGGCGCGCTGGTGTACCTGCTTGCGCTAGGCGTGTTCTTTGCCGGCCTCGGGCGGCTGGTGTCGATCGGCCAGGTGGGCTTGCCCGAACCGCATGCGCTCTGGCTCGCGTACCTGATTCCCGAGCTGGCGCTGCCGGGGGTCATTGCGGTGGCGCACGCGGCAACCGGTCGGCGGATCGCACGGGCGGCCACGGCGATCGTAAGCGCGGGGCCCTGAGCGCGTGGGCCACTGATCCGCCGGATCGACCCAGCCTCGCTCGACCGGAAGTCCGAGCGCCTGTCACGCCTTCATGCCGCCGAGCATGTTGACGAAGCTCGAGGACGCGCGCTTCGGCCGGTCGGGCAAGCCGCGATGCTGTTGCCTCGCGTCTTGCCTCGACGTCACCGACCCTTGGTTTGCCTGCGTCACCGGCTGCTTCCTCAAAGCCGCAGCACCTGTTTTTTCAGGGAGTAGACGAGGCCCACTATCTCGTTCACTTCCTCTGCGGCAACGCCGTGCGCCTGCAGCGCGTCGACAATGTCATCGAGGGTGGCGACCAATTCCTGTTCGCTGATGTTCATGCCGCTGTGCACGGTGACCATGTCGCGGCCTTCGTACTTCTGGGGGCCGCCGACGCCGGCGCAGAAGAACTGCACGCCGAGCTGCTTGATCTTCGGCAGGTCCCTGCCGCGAAAGCGAGGTGCGAGCACCGGGTTGACGGCGTGGCGGTCGATCGCGTCCTCGACGATGGCGGTGATGCGCTCGACGCCGCCGAGGCGCTGGTAGAGGGTTTCGGTCATGGCTGCGTCCTCGCGCGCTTCGGGCAATTGCAGGACTTTCGGGTTCATGTGCATGCTCCTTTCGTAGTGGAGTCGGGGCAGCCAAAGGATGGCGGGGCGGCGTTCCTGGAACGTTCCCGGCGGCCAGGGCGCTTGTTCCGACGGGCAGCAGGAGGAGACTTGGCCCATGGTGGAGATTCGCCTGCTCGGAGGCTTTGCGGCGAGGCTCGACGGTGTGGCGCTGAGCGAGGACGCCTGGCCCAGCCTGCGCGCCGCGCAACTCGTGCAGCTCCTCAGCCTGGCTGCGGGGCGGCGCCTGCCTCGCGAGCAGGTCATCGACACTTTCTGGCCCGAGCTTCCGCCCGAGGCGGGCGGGGCCAATCTGCGCAAGGCCGCCCATCACGCAAGGCATGCGCTCGGCCGCCCGCAGGCAGTGGTGCTGCACGGCGGACAGGTCGCACTGTTTCCGGACGAGGCGGTCGATGTGGATGCCACGCGCTTCGAGGCAGCGGCTGACGAGGCGCTCGCGCACAAGGATGCGGCGGCGTGCGCCGAGGCGGCGCTGCTCTACGGGGGCGAGCTGCTGCCCGGGGCGCCCTATGAGATCTGGACCGACACCGCGCGCACGCGGCTGCGCAGCCGCTACCTCGAGCTGTTGCGCGCAAGCGCGCAATGGGAGCGGCTGGCCGAGGTCGAGCCCACCGACGAGCCGGCGCATCGCGAGCTCATGCGCCGCGCGCTTGCCGACGGCAACCGGCCGGCCGCGATCCGCTGGTATTCGCGCCTGCGCACGGCGCTGCAGCAGGCGCTGGGCTTGTCGCCCGACCGCGAGACGCAGGCGCTCTACGACGCCTGCGTCGCGGGGTTGGGCGCCCGGGGGGCAGTGTTCGTCGGCCGGCAGATGGAGCTGGCGCAGGCCGCGGTTTCGCTGCGCGCCTCGCCGCAGGAGCGCCTGGGCGGGATGGTGATGGTGGGGCCGGCCGGCATCGGCAAGTCCACCTTCTGCCGGCAGCTCGCCGCGATGGCGAGCGAGCGGGGCTGGAAGGTGATCAGTATCGACGCGGCGCAGCCCAACCAGCCTTATGCGGTCATCTCGGCGGCGGTGGACCACATCGCAGAGGAAGAGCGCGGCGTGCTGGACGAGGTCGGCGACGCGGCGCGCGCCGTGCTTGCCGCGCTGAGCCCGCTCGGCACGCCTGCGCCCGCGCTGCAGGGCCCGCTCACTCGCCACCGGGTGATCGGAGCCTTCCGGCGCCTGCTGCTCGCAGCCTCCACCGGCGCACCGGTCATGCTGCTGGTGGACGACGCACATCTGATGGCGCACGCGGATGCCGACGCGCTACTGCATCTCGCAGCGAGCGCTCGCCCGGTGTTCGTGGCGCTCGCCACGCGGCCGCTGCCCGAGAATTCGACGCTCGGCCGCGGTGTGCGGCGACTGGGCGCCGGCGGACATCTCACGGTCAGCGAGCTCGGACCGCTGCCCGACGAGGAGATGGCGCTGCTCGTCGCACAGGAGGCGCCGCAGCCTCTCGAGGCGTCGCTCGTCGAGCGCATCGTGCGGCTCGCGCGGGGGAATCCCTTCGCCGCGGTGGAACTCGCACGCTGCGCCGGTCTCGATTCCAGCGGGCGACTCCCTGCGAGCGCGCGCGAAGCAATCACGGCGCGGCTCTGCAACGTTGAGGACCGGGTGCTCGCGCTGCTCAAGGGTCTGGCGCTCGCCGGCGATGCGCTCGACACCCCGGATCTGCTTGCGCTCGCTCCGGGGCCGGAAGCGGAAACCTTCGGCCTGCTGGATCGCGCGCTCGCCGCCGGGACGCTGGTCGTGGCGGGTACCCGCTACCGCTTCCGACACGAACTCGTGCGCCAGGCTCTCGTCGAGCAGACGCCGCCGCACCAGCGACTGAAGGCGCATCGCGAGGCGGCGCGCCGGCTGGCGCAATCGGCTGCGCCGGCCGCGGCAATCGCGCGCCACTGGCTCGCCGGTGGCAGCCCGGTGGAGGCCGCGCCGTGGCTGCTTGCCGCGGCGCGCGATGCGATGCGGGTGGGCGCTTATCTGGACGCGCTGCAGCACGTCGCGCCGGTGCTCGAATACGCCGCCGCGCATCCCGAGGCGCTTTGCCTGCGCGCGCAGGCGCTCGATGCACTCGGCGACCCGGCCGCCGTAGCCGCGTATCGGCGAGCCGCCGAGGTCGTCGGCGAGCCCGAATCGCACAACCTGCTCGCCAAGGGCGCGCTGGCGCAGGTCAAGCTTGGCGATCCCAAGGGCGCGCTGCGCGCGCTGCAGGGCGTGCGGCCGACCAGCGTGGACGGCCGGCTATCCGAGGCGCTCGCCTACAGCGGCGCGGCGGCGCTCGGCGCAGCCGACCCGGCGATGGGCACCGCCAAGGCCGCCGAGGCGCGGCGACTCGCGCTCGAAAGCGGCGACACCGCGTCGATCGTGGTGGCCGCCTGGGCGCAGGCGGCTGCAGCGCACGCCCGCGGCGAGCTGCATCGCAGCGTGTGGGCCGACCTGCACGAGACCCGCAACGTGCCGCACCTCGCGGTGCGATTGTTCGACGGGCAGCTATGCATCATGCAGCGCTTCCTGTACGGCGCGCGCCCCTATCCGGAGGTGATCGCCTTCGCCGATGCGCTCGAGGCCGAAGCACGGCGCCTGGGCGCGGCACGCGGGCGCGCCTTCGCCGTGACGCTGCGCGGCGAAGCGCAGCTTCTCTCGGGCAACCTGGAGGCGGCCGAGGCACACCTGAAGCTCGGCGTAGAACTGCACCGCGCGATCGGCGGGCCGACCGGGGAGGCGTTGTCGCTGCAGCGCCTGGCCGAGGTCGCCCTCTATCGCGGCGAGCGCACTGCGGCGCGCGCGCTGCTCGACGAGGCGCTCGACCTCGCGCGCCAGACCGACATTGGATTTCACCTGCTGGATCGCATCTACGGCACGCGCGTCATGCTCGACGCCGACCCCACAGCGGCGCTGAGCACGCTGGAAGACGCCCAGGAAGCAGTGCGCGGGCCCCTCGAGACCTGCCCCGGCTGCCGCATCACCTTCGCCGTGCCGGCGGCCATCGCCGCGGCGCGCGCGGGCAGGCTCGATTTGGCCGAGCGCTACGAGCGCGCCTCGGACTACCTCGCCAACGTGGTGATGCGCCTGCCGGCGTGGTACGCCGCCTACGACGAAGTGCGGGCGCATGTCGCGCGCGCCCGCGGCGCGGAAGCCAGGTCGCTTTTTCTCGATGCGGCGCGCAAGTTTCGCGCAGCCGAACAACCGCTCGATGCGGCGCGCTGCGAGCACCTGGCTGCCGGGGCGAAATAGCGCCGGCCCACTGACCCGCCACAGCGACTCAGCCTCGCTAGACCGGAAGCCCGAGCGCCTCCCACGCCTTCATGCCGCCGAGCATGTTGTGCACGTTCGTGTAGCCGTGGCGCCGCAGGATGCTCGCCGCAATGCCTGAACGGTGCCCGAAGCTGCAGTGGACGACGAGGCGATCGTCCTTGCCTACCGCCGGAAGGTTCTGCTCGAGGTCGGTATTACCATTCAACACAAGGTAATACCTGGGCGTCGCCATGTCGTTTCTTGCGCTGCGGGACGCTCCATTCTTGACGGCACAAACGGCTTCGCGAACCAAAACGCTGCTGCCCGCAGCGCGGGTTCCTCCAGCGGCCCACTAGGCGGAAAGCCACAGCGAATTCAGATCGAACGACAGCTGCCGATGGTGTCGAATCGACAGCAGATAGACGACGCTCTCGCAACGAAGGTAGGGCAGCAGGTAGCGAGCGAGAACGCATTCCCGCAGCTCGCCCTTCTCCCGCAAGGACGCCCGCGTCCGCTCTCGCCTTCCTTCACCTGGTCGGCGAGCTCGGACAGCGTGGCCCTGGCCTGCGAGAGGGGGATGACGTCGTGAACCGAGAACGACATGTCCCAGACTTTCCTTTCCATTGGAAGCGTTGATATGTACAGAATTAACGCGTGTTTCCAGGACTGGCATGTGCCGGCGTTGGAGCGATGCCCGCGGTGTGAATATTCGCCCACCCACGAGCAGGCGCATCAGCGTTGAGGTGCTCGAATAGGCCCCACCGACCGAGCCCGCACCAGCAGCACGACCGCAATTCCGCCCAGAATCGCCGCCGACGCGACCACCAACCGCGACGTCAGCGGCTCGGAAAGCACCAGCACGCCGCCGAGCGCCGCGATCGGCGGCACGGACAATTGCACGGACGCCGCGCGCATCGCCGTCAGTCCGCGCAGCGCCGCGTACCAGATCACGTAGCCGATTCCCGAGGTGAGCGCCCCCGAAGCGATCGCCAGTGCGATGCCGACCCCATCCGCCTCGGCGTAGCCGATCGTGACCAGCGAGAGAACCAACGCCGGCAACACCGCACGAGCGAAATTCGACGCGGTGGCGGCCAGCGCGTCGGAGACGCCCCGGCCGCGCAGCGAATAGACGCCCCAGGCGGCGCCGGCCAGCGCCATCGATGCCGCGCCCGCTGTCGAGGGCGCAGTCAGGCCCGGCGAGACCAGGTAGACGAGCCCGGCGATCGCCACGGCGAGTCCTGCCCACGCGGCCGGCGCAAAGCGCTCACCCGCTCGCAGCCCGGCACCGATCATCGTCAGTTGCACGGCGCCGAAAAGGATCAGCGCACCGACGCTCGCCGACAGGCTCAGGTAGGCAAAGGAGAACAGCGCCACGTAGGCGAACAGCATGAGCGCGGCCAACCAGTCGATGGCCCGCGCAGCTGTGCCGGCGCCCGCGCGCCAGCGCACGATCAGCGTGAGAACCAGTGCCCCCGAAGCGAGCCTGAGCAGGCCGAAGCTGGCCGGATCGATCCGCGGTTCGACGAGCGCGAGCCTGCATAGCAGCGAGTTCGCCGCGAAGGCGAGCATCGACACGCAGGTGAGCAGGAACGTGCGCAAGGAGACTCCCGCGAAACGTCGGCGGCGGACGTCCGCGAGAGCTTCCCACTACGACGGACGGTCGTCGAGTCTCGGCCCGGCCCGGTTCCGGAGCGCGCAGCCGCGCTCCCTGCGCGTCAGCCGCCGCAGCTGCCGCAGCAGTTGCCAGGCGCCTTGCCGATGCGCACGCGCCAGCGTTCCGGGCCCTGCTCGAGGTAGTCCCAGGTGAAGAGACCATGGAAGTTCGACTTGAACTGGCGGTGTAGCGGCGCCGGATCGTGATCGTTCACCAGCTCCAGCGCACCGCCCTGCGGCAGCCGGTTGAAGGAGGAAAAGATCAGCTCGTGGCGCTCGTGCGGAGCGATGGCCTGGACGTCGATGACAGCGGGGACCGCTTCGGTGATCGTCGCGGACTCGGCGGTTCGCGAGCGGGTGACTTCTCTCATGATTGCGGATCCTCGGGGGCCGGGTTTGTAAAGGTTCGCGGGCAGTATATCTTCTGAATGCCCACCTGACACGCCGTTCGATCCGCACTGTTGCGCTCGCGAAGACTCCCGTTGATCGCCGTCATTCCCCGTCTTCGCAGGTCGGGCGAGACTGCTCCGACCCGCACCTCTCCGAGAACGCTTCGATGCCCCACATCCAGATCTTCGAGTCGGCACGTTCGGCAGCAGGGCGCGATACGCGAAACCGTCTCGAGGCGATGGCGGAGATCGCGCGCGCCCGGGAACAGGGCGCCGACGTCGAGCACTACGAATTCGCCAGCGACGCTGCCGAGTTCATGAGCGATGCGCAGGTCAGGGCGTACATCGACACGGTAGGCGCCGATGCGCTACCGCTCGTGCTGGTCGACGGCAAGCAGGCGCTCGCCGGACGCTATCCCACGCGGGCCGAACTGGCGCGCTGGAGCGGGTTGTCGGTGGTGAAGGTTCGCGCCGACAGCGGGAACTGCTGCAGCGGCGGCAACTGCGGCTGAACGCTAGCCGAGGGCGTATCGCGGCGCCGTACAGGCGTCCGACAGCGCACGCCGCAGGCGAGGGATCTGGTCGACAGCCAACGAGGAGCGCAAAACGCGCCCCGGGAAACCGGAAAGTTCTTCCAGTACCTTCCCGGTTTGCGACTTGCGCACGACCAGGAACAGCGCCGCCGCGGCGTCCTGCAGCATCTCGGCAAGCGAGAGAACGAAGCCTTCCTCGACCCCGCAGTCGGACAGGGACCCCGAAAGGTCGTCGCCCCTCGCCCCCGGGCCAAACGTCGATTGCATCGGACTCGTGATCAGCAGGCCTGCGACTGGATCTTCGGGTTCGGGTTCACGCGCGGGCCCGGCATCCATGCAGGTCATCTCGGCCAGGATCCGATGCGCGTCGTACGCATCGTCGATTCCTACCACCACCAGTTCGGCCACCTTCTACCCCCAGCAGATCGAATGTTCGGCGGCGCAACATCGCGCCGCCGGTTCGAGCGAAGAGGAAAATTGTTAGCAATCGGCGCGCCCGCCGGCGAAGGCGCTGCAAGGTTCGTGCCATCATTCCGGATGACCGAATCTCCGATCCCTGCATCGCCCGACAGCGACGGCGTCGCCTTCGACTCCCTTCCGCTTGCGCCGGCCGCGCTCGAGAACCTGCGCCGGCTAGGCTACGAATGCATGACGCCCATCCAGGCCGCCAGCCTGCCGCTCGCGCTGGCCGGCCACGACCTGATCGCGCAGGCGAAAACCGGCAGCGGCAAGACCGCCGCGTTCGGCCTGCCGCTGCTCGCCCGGCTCGACGTACGTCGCTTCGCCGTGCAGGCGCTGGTGCTGTGCCCCACGCGCGAACTCGCCATGCAGGTGGCGCAGGAAATCCGCCGCCTCGCGCGAAGCGAAGACAACGTGAAGGTGCTGACGCTGTGCGGCGGCGCCACGATGCGCCCCCAGATGACGAGCCTCGCACACGGCGCGCACGTCGTCGTCGGCACGCCGGGGCGGATCGTCGATCACCTTTCGCGCGGGACGCTGTCGTTGCACGCGCTGGCCACGCTCGTGCTCGACGAAGCCGATCGAATGCTCGACATGGGCTTCGCCGAGCCGCTCGCGTTCGTGATCGATCGGTGTCCCCCGCAGCGCCAGACGCTGATGTTCTCGGCCACCTATCCGCCGGGCGTCACCCAGCTCGCGCGACGCTTCCTGCGCGAGCCGCGGCACGTGCAGCTCTCCGAACGCCACGCCGACACCAAGATCCGACAGCGCTTCTACGAGGTGCAGAAGGACCAGCGACTGCACGCGGTCGGCCTGCTGCTCGACCACTACCGGCCGGCGAGCACGATCGCCTTCTGCAACACGCGGCAGCGGTGCAGCGAACTCGCTGCGCTGCTGCGCGAGCGGGGGATCGTTGCGCTCGAGCTGCACGGCGAACTCGAGCAGCGCGATCGCGACCAGGTACTCGTGCAGTTCGCCAACGGCAGCTGCAGCGTGCTCGTAGCCACCGACGTGGCCGCGCGCGGACTCGACATCGCGGGGCTCGAAGCGGTGATCAACGTCGACGTGACTCCGGACGCCGAAGTGCACACGCATCGCATCGGGCGCACCGGCCGCGTCGACGAAGCGGGTTGGGCGTTCAGCCTGGCCAGCCCCGGCGAGATGGATCGGGTGGCGCGCATCGACCGGATGCAGGGCGGCGAAATTCGGTGGCACGGCCTCGACGAATTGACGCCGTCGACCGACCGCAAGCCGTTGCGCCCACCGATGGTGACGCTGCAGATCCTCGGCGGACGTAAGGACAAGATCCGTCCCGGCGACGTGCTGGGCGCGCTGACCAAGGATCTCGGCTTCCGCTCCGACCAGGTCGGCAAGATCGACATCAACGAGTATTCGACCTACGTCGCCGTGGCACCCGGGATCGCGGACGATGCACTGCGCGGGCTTGCAGCGGGGAAGATCAAGGGCAAGGCGGTGAAGGTCAGGACGGTTTGAGGCGACGCGCGATGCTCGCCCTCGTGTCAGCGCAGGCCCAGGTAGCCGAGGATGAACAGGACGATCACGACGGCGCCGACGAGCCAGATGATCTGGTTCATGGTTCGTTTCCTTTTCTTGCGTTGAGGGCCTGTCGCTGCGAAGACACAGGGCACCCGTCGATCAGTTCGACAGTCGGGTGCGCTGCAATTTACGGACCCGCCGCGCAGACTCGTGCAATTGCGCGGACCAATCCGATGTGCCGAGCGCTTGATCCCGCGCCGCTCCGCAGGCTAGCTTCGGGCAGAACCCGATGCTCGTGCCGGGCCACCCCGATCGGTAAACGGCCTGGCGTCCGTGCGCGGCACCGGCTCCAGTCGGTCCGCGAGCGAGCGCGCCGAGACACCGAAGCGCTGTAGCGGAGTAGGCGCATCAAGGGACCCCGTGCACTGATCATGGCACGCTTCCACGACACCGTCCTCGGCAGCTTCGTCGGGCTGATCGGCGGCGCCTGCCTGCGGTTTCGGGAATTCGCGGGACGGCCGCTGCGGCGCCTGGTGCCGGCGCGTCGAAAGGATTTCACATGATCACCATTGACGCTGACCACGCCTGGTTCGACGGCTTCGAATCCGCGTTCCACGACGTCGGCGACGTCCGCCTGTTCGCGCGAATCGGCGGCCGCATCGATGCGCCGCCGATGCTGTTGCTGCATGGATTCCCGCAGACGCACGCGATGTGGCATCGCGTCGCGCAGCGCCTGGCACCGCACTTCCGGCTCGTGTTGCCCGATCTCCGTGGCTACGGCGACTCCGGCAAGCCACCGGGCGAACCCGATCACGCGAACTACAGCAAGCGCCGCATGGCCGCCGACGTCGCAGCGCTGATGCACCACCTCGGCCACGAACGCTTCTTCGTCGCCGCGCACGATCGCGGCGCGCGCGTCGCGCATCGCCTGGCGCTCGACCATCCGCAGCGCGTGACGCGCCTGTGCCTGATGGACATCGCGCCGACACTGGACATGTACGAAGCCACCGACCTGGCGTTCGCACGCGCCTACTACCACTGGTTCTTCCTGATCCAGCCGGCGCCGCTGCCCGAACGCCTGATCGGCGCCGACCCGCGCTTCTATCTGCACGCGAGCCTCGGCGGCTGGGGCAGCCGGGGCCTGGACCACATCGAGCCGCAGGCGCTGGCGGACTACGAGCGCTGCTTCGGCATGCCCGAGACGATCCACGCGGCCTGCGAGGACTACCGAGCGAGCGCGGGCATCGGCCTCGAGCACGACCGCGCCTCGCGCGCTGCGGGGGAACGCATCGCGTGCGACCTGCTCGTGTTGTGGGGAGAGCGCGGCGTGGTGCAGCGGCTATTCGATCCGCTGGCGCTGTGGCGCGCGCAGTGCAGCAGCGAGGTGAGCGGACATGCGATGCCGGCGGGGCACTTCATTCCGGAGGAACTGCCGGAGGAGACGGCGCGGGAGTTGCGGGGGTTCTTCGGGGCGTGAGGCGTCGGGAGCGAAGCGAGCGAGCCGGCGGTCGAGAGATCATCCGCCCGTATTTGCCCGCCTCGCGCCCAGGCGCTGCGAAATGTGGTCGGCCAGATCTCTCACCGTCCGGACCGCCAGCTTCCTTCGTGCCGCGTTGAACGTCGTCCTGGGCAGGCTCACCGCCACGGCCGCGACTGCCTCGCCGGATGAGGCGCCGAAGAAGACCGGTGCGCCGACGCACACCATGCCCCTCCGAGTCTCTTCCTCGTCGATGGCAGGCCGAGCGCGGCGGCCTGGCGCAACTGCTCAAGCCTGGTGTCGCCGACGATGTCACGCTGCGTGCCGCGATCGAGCGATCGATCGTGCAGGGCCTGGGAACGCCGTTTCGCCCCAGCCGGATTCTCGTCGTCGGCGACCTGCCTCGCACACGCAACATGAAGGTCATGCGACGCGTGATCCGCGCCGTGTGCGCGGGCGAAGCGCCGGGCGACCTGAGCGCGCTGTTGAATCCCGAGGCGGTGAGCGAGTTGCGGGTGCGGGTTGCTCGCCCGCCTCCTCACCAGCCGGAGGAATAGCGCGCGCTGTCGCTCACGCCGGCTTGCGCGCCAGCAGCGTGGCGAACTGAAGTCGGGCTCCGTTGTGCATCGTGCCCAGATCCTCGTTGTACTTGACCAGCTCCCAGCCGGCATAGGCCGCACTCAGCTGCCCCGGGCCGAGGGTGAACGGGAAGTTCATCGGACACGGATACTCGTCGGTGCTCATGGCGGCCACGATCAGGTTATGGCCGTCGGCACGAGTGCATCGCTGCATGTCGGCGATCACGGCATCGACGCGCGTCGGGTCGAGAAACATCAAGGTGACCGTGCACGCGATGAAATCGTAGGCCGCACCCAGGTCGGCCTGGTTGATGTCGTAGATGCGAGCCTCGACGTTGTCGATCGCCTCCTGCTCGATGATGGAATGCAGCATGCCGATGGCGCTCGGGTTGGCATCGACGGCGGTCACGTTGAAACCGAGCTGGCTCAGGTACAGCGCATTTCGGCCGGCGCCGCAACCCATGTCCAGCGCTTTGCCCGGCTGAATAATGCGACACGCCTCGACGACTTCGCTGTGCGGCGGGTTCAGGCCATGCCTGGCATTCAGGTTCAGCGCTTCTTGTTCTCTTGCAGTCACATCGGCCTCGTTGCATGTGAATGGGCGGGGTCGCCGTCGCTCCTGTGCAGTCGGGGCGACCGGCCTGGGTCGATCGTACTCCCGACATCATGGTCGGTTGCCGCCTCGGCCCTCACTGAAACTCGGAAGCCATCGCGGCGAGTTCCGGTGGCACGGATCCGTAGCTGACCGCACGAACGTCGAGCACTAGGCCCGCAACAGGGACGCGATCGACTGAAGAGCGCCTCAGGCGTTCAGAACCGTCACTCCGCGCGCCTGCGCGGCGCGCCCCAGCGCCTCATGGAAACTGGCGAGCGCGCACCCGCGCGCAAGGGCCAACCCCAGGTAGCACGCGTCATAGACCGTCAACGAATCGCTTGTTGCGATTTCAACCGCGCGCAAAGTCGCCTCGGCGGCAATCGGCTCGAGCACCATGGGCAACGAGGTGAAGGCATCGAACAACTCGAGTCGCACCGGGCGACGAAGCCGTCCACGACGCTCAGCGTTCAGCAGCGCGTTGGCCACCTCGACGAGCAGCAGCGACGGCGCGCGCAATTGCTCACGGACTGCGCGTACGACCAGCCGCTCGGCCGCTTCGCTGCGTTCATCCGGCAAGAGCCACGCCAGGGCAACCGAAGCATCGAGAACGATCGCCATCGCCTACGAGCGATCAGTAGCGATGACCGGCGTGTGCCAGTTCGCGCGCGCTCTCATCGTCCTTCAGTACGCTCGACAGCGTGACGCCCTGCCGCGCCAGTCGCGATCGGATCTTGTGCACGCGATCGACCGTCTGTGCGACCAGCGCCTCGTCCCCCTGCTCGAACGGAATCAACTGCGCAACCGGCTTTCCGTGACGCGTGATGACAAAACGCTCGCCGCGCGCCGTGCGCTCCAGCAGGCTGGGCAGATGCGTCTTGGCGTCGTATGCGCTGACGGGTTCGGCGGCAACGAGCGTCGGTTTCATGCAGGCTAGTCTGGACTGGTCTGATCTCCGGGTCAAGCCGCGACCTGGTCCGCGGCTTGGCCGATCGGCCAGGATCCGATGCACACCGTGCAGCGAAGATCAGCGAGCGATGGCGCTCACGTCGGCCGCGACAGCAGGGTGGCAAACCGACCCCGGTGCGCAGCCGCACTGCGCGCCCTTTGCTCTCATCCCGCGTAACCTGCTTCGCTCTGGCTGCGCACTGCGAGCACGAAGACCGTATCAATGGCCTCGACATAGCGATACAAGGCCAGATACCCCCGCGACTTGCGCCCGATGACCAACTCCCGCAGGTCACGCTCGACCGGCCGGCCGATCCGCGGGCTCTGCTGAAGCACGTCGATGGCGCGAACGATCTGGTCGATTCGCGACGCGGCGTGCGCTACATCGTGCCGTGCCAGATAGTCGAAAATCCGATCGAAGTCCGCAGCAACGGCCGGCGCGAACTCGACTCGCGTCATTTGTCGCGCGCGAGCTTCCGTGGACGCGGGCGACGGGGAGCCGCGCCTTCCGCTCGACCCTCCAGATAACGGCGCATCTCGCTCCAGGGGATCGTCTTCCCGGTGGCGACGATTTCGCTGTACCGGCTCTCGGCCTCTTCGACGAACTGCTGGCGGCGCTCCATCTCCCGCGCTTTCTCGCCAATTGCCTCGACGATAAGGGCGTGTGTCGTGATACCGGCCCGTTCCGCCAGGCGGGCAACGCGAGCCTTCAGCTCTTCTGGCAGGCGAATGGTCGTCGTCGACATGTCGGACCTCCAATTCCCGCGCAGAGTAGCACATTAGTGCTACACAACGAATGGCATCGGGCCTCGGTGACGGATCGGGGCGGCAGCGACCGCTCGCCTCGTGACGACTACCTCGTATACCGAATTCCACGAGCTACAACGCATCTCGACCTCGCCCGCCACTGGGGTCCGCCTGCTGCGCCCGTTCGCGGACGGCGTATCGCGCCGATCAGGCTGGCGCTCGCTCGCCCACCATTCCCAGCACTGCATCGCGCACGGCCTCCACACTCGGCACCGCCGCCTGCTCCAGCACCCACGACGACGCGGCGGGCGCGTCGGGTCCGGTGAGGCGGCGAACCGGCGCCTTCAGCGCATCGAACGCCTGCTCGGCGACCAGCGCGGCGACCTCTGCGCCGACGCCGCACAGTCCGCTCGCCTCGTGAACGACCACGAGCCGGCCGGTCTTGCGCACCGACACCAGCACGGTGCCCTGGTCCGGCGGCTTGAGCGTGCGCAGGTCGACCACCTCGGCAGAGACGCCGTGTTCGGCCAACGCGGCCGCCGCGGCTTGGCAGGTCGCGACGGTCTTGGCATACGAGACGAGCGTCACGTCGCTGCCTTCGCGAACTCGGCAGCCAGCGCTCGGAGCTCCGGCGGCACCGCGCCGTAGCTGACCAGCCGCACGTCGAGCGCGAGGCCCGCGACCTTGCGCAGCGCGCGTCGCATCGCCGCGTGGATCCAGTTTTCGTCGTTGCCGAACGCGCCGCCGCCCAGCCACGTAAGGAAGACCAATGGCGAAGCCCCGCGCACCGCGTTGAGCACGGCCGCCCACAACGTCGCCTCGTAGGCGCCTTCGAGGACCAGCGTCGCGAAAGCCGACCAGTGCGGGGAATCGATCCTCGTGTAGCTCACCGGCAGCGCCGAGCAGAACGCCTGCGAGACCGTCGGCCGCGGCGTGTCGCGTGCGTCGGTGACTTCGACGTCCCGATGCACGCCGATGCGAAGCAGGTCGCGCCAGGCGCCGACCTGCGCGGCAGTGGCGCCAGCGATCCGTCGGTCGATCTCGGCCAAACCCTCGGGCGTGCACAGCGCGTAGCCGTTGCGCATCAACCAGAGGCGACCGTCGCGGTTGTCGAGCGCTGCGCCCAGGCCGGCCAGTCCGTCGAGTTGGCGTGCCGCCGTCTGGCCCTGCTCGCCGTCAACGGGCGCGAAGTAGTTGCGATAGATCGTCGCGGCGCCTGCAGCGATGGCGCAGGCCGGGCCCTGCGTCCGGTCCGCTTCATAGCGCGTGACACCGTCCTCCGGGGAGACGCTCGGTCCGACCATCTCGAGCGCGTTGAACTGCGAGGCCACCTGGAACAGCGCGCCGTCGTGCGCGTGTTCGTGATGCATGCGGCGCACGTCACCGCAGACGTTGGACACGCTCAACCGGCCGCGCAACGAAGGCGCCTGCGCCAGCGCCTCCTCGCGCAGCTCCGCCAACGACCGCATGGCGAAGTCGCCGATGCCGTACGACGCGTCGTTGACTCGCGAAAACAGGCGACCATCACGAACCTCGAGCCGCGCTCGCGTCTCGTCGTAGGCGAGTTCGCGAAAACCGGTGAGGCGCTGGAACCAGTCGGCGTGGGGCACGTGCATCGCCGGAGTATCGCCCCGGAAAGCGCCCGGCGGCCGACAGCGCTCAAGGTGGACTACGACCGCGACGACCATGCTTTTCAGCAGGAGGCGCTGACCCACGTCTGCCCGGTCTGCCGGTCTTCTCGGAGCGGCAGTGGTGGGAGTAGAGTGAGCCGGATCTTCTCGCCTGGGCGAGAGGCACGGCAGTACTCGAGCAAGAGTCGGCGATGAAGTTGATCGACGCATTCCAGGACGAACACGCACTGATCGACCAGGTGCTCGGATCCTTCCGCGCCTACGTCGACGAACTCGTCGACGGGACGGCGAACCCCGACGACGGAAGACGGTTCGCCGCGTTCTTCAACGAGTTCGCCGGACGTTTCCATCACGATCGAGAGGAGCGGGTGTTCTTCGAAGCGCTCGTGAACGATGCCGAGCTACCGCGCGAGCGCGGACCCGTGCATGCCGTCCTGCACGAGCACGCGGAGATGGAGGAGTGGCTGCGCGACATGGCGCCGCTTCTCGAACAGGCGCCGCAATCGGACGACGATCGTGACCGGCTTCGCGCGCTGGCGATTCGTTACTCGCGCGCGCTCTGGCGCCACATCGATGCGGAGAACTCGGTGCTGTACCCGGAAGGAACCGAGCGGCTTCGCCGGTTCGGGGTTCGCGAATTGCCGGATCGGCCGATGACCGTGTCGGAAGCGGCCGCGCGTGACAACGCAGCGACGCTGCTCACGCGCTACCCGCCGATCGAGGACGAGGCGCTCGTGCGCGGCGACGGTTGCTTCCTGTGCCGAGCCTACGGCGAGACCTGCGACGGACTCGAGGCCGAGTGGTGGACCGAACTCGAGTGGGACGAGTTCTACAACAGGGATGCGAGCGACTGAAGGTCGGCCACGGTGCGTGCGAAGCGACGGCGCTGCGCGCTACAGCACGTCCTTCAGATCCACCCCCACCGCCCACGCGTTGCCCTCGTGCGCGATGGCCGGCGTGATCTCGGCACCCGTGCCCGTCGGCACCACCTGCACCACGCCGAAGTTGAAATCGCGCACCACATCGCGCAGCGTCGAGGTGAATCCGCCGCCCAGCGGCGCCTTCTCGTCGAGGAAAGTGCCGACCACCACCGCCGTGTCCTCGAGGGCGCTGATGCCCGACGAGGTGAGCGACACGGCCTTGAACGGGGGCTTCAGCGACGTGATGTCGAAGATGCACCCGACGTGGATGTCGCCCGACAGGAAGAGGAGCGCGCGACCGGGCCCCGGCGCCGCGTTCGTCCGCCGTGCTTCCCCCGCCCGCCGCAGCAGCGCCATCTGTTCGCCTCGGGAGAACTTGTGCGACCACTGGTCGCGCGCCTCGTCGAGCTTCGAGAGCATGAAGGTGCCGAGGTTCAGCGGCACGCCGGTGATGCGCGAAAGGTGCACGTTGGCAATCGTGATCGGGGCCTCGCTGTTGCCGCCCGACTTCAGCTCCAGCACGCCCTCCGCGTTCCCGCGCTTGAACTTCTCGACGTCGTCGGTGCGGTCGCCGAGGAGGCGTTGCACCTGGCCGTCCGGATCCATCGACGCGATCGGCGTGGGCGTGACGATGGCGAGCGCCTCGACGTCGGGATCGAGACTCGCGAAGACGTCGTCGATGAACGCCCACTGGTCGGCGCCGAGGATGGGCAGTTCGTCCGGGGGTCGGAAGACGTCGCGCGCCCCGCGCGAGTCGAGCACGAGGACGACGAGCCGCCCGCAGCGGAACGCGAACGGCATCGCGCGCCGTTCGCCCGGCAACGGCGGGCCGGTGACGATGTTCGGCGGCGTTTCGCCAGGAACGAACGCGGGGTTGTGGCACGCCTGGAAGTGCCAATAGACGTCGCGGCAGTCCTCGAAGAAGGCGTTGTGCCGATCGTAGATCTCCTTGCCGCGCGGGTAGCGCGCGAGAAGCGTCGGGCTGTCCGATGCCACCGATCCCCAGCCGTCGCGGATGTCGTGGTCGTCCCACATCATGTAGCACGGGAAATTGGCGAGGACCTCGCGCACGACCTTGCGGCTCCACGTCAGCGTGTATTTCTCGACGAGCGCCGCGCGCCGGGCCGCCGGCCGCGACGCGAAGTGCTCGTGGAAGACGTTCGGCGTGTCCTCGTCGACGTAGACCTGATCGCCCATCATCAGGATGAAGTGCGGCTTCGCCTCCTTGACGAATGCGGCGAACTGCTTCCAGGCGCCCTCCTGGACGTGTTTGCTGCACGAGATGGCGCAAAAGAGGAGGTTCGCCATCGAGCCGCGCTGGGGCATCGTGCGGAACGACGCGCGCGTGCCCGCGACGACGCGACCGAGACGAACGACGCTGTAGCGATAGCGCGTATCGGGCAGCAGTCCGTCGGCGACGGCGATGGCGGTGCCGAACTCGAGCGCGAGCCCCTCGGTGCTCGCGAAGTCGAAGAGCCCCACGCCGTACACGCGCAGTTGGTAGCTCCCCGGGTCATCGAAGACCTGGATCCAGACGCGCGTCGTCGTTTCGTCCGTGTGGCCCACGACGGGGCCGAGGGCGAGGCGGTTGAAGACCCGTGGACGCCTGGCCATGGTCGCGATGCACCCGGCGGCTAGCGGGAGCCCCGTGGTCGCGCTTTCGACGTGCGCGTGGTCGACTTCGCGCGCCCGGAACCGGTCGCCCCTGCCCCGCCGGCCGCCGGTTGCCCTGCCTCCGACTCGAGCGCGGCGTCCAGGCGCTCGCGCTCGCGCTCCAGGCCGTCGCCGATCGCCTTGCGGATCGCGGCCGCGTCCTTTCCGGACAGCGGCCACGACACGGTCTGGGGTGCGGGGCCGGCGCGCTTCTCTTCCCGGTGGACCTTCCGCCGCTCCTCCGCATTCCGGTTGTAGCGTTCGATGACGGGCGTGCTCCGGATCGCCTCGGCGATGCCGCGCAGATCGCGCGCGCCGGCGCTCTCCAGCAGCCGGCGCTGCCGGTCATCGAGATGCAGTGCCTCGATGGCATCGTCGAAGTCGAGATTGCCGGGGTCGCGCGCCGGGAGGCGCGCCCATGTCTCGATCAAGACGTCCACGACGGCCGCATCGAAGCGGAAGCGTTTCTCGCGCGGCGGGCGCAGGCGGTTCGACAGCAGCGTGGCCAGGCGGCTCTCGAGCAGATTGCCGCGCGTCACGGCCTCGTAGGCGCGCTCGCGCGTCGTCTTTCGGGCCGAGCTGGCCGCGGAGAGGACGCCGCCGATGTCGAAGTCGCGAGGGTCGACCACGATGCGCTGCAGCGGGCCGACCTGGGCGTTGCTTGCGCTCACGGCAAGGGCGCCGTTGGCCGTGCCGAAGGTAAAGCAGGTATCGAGGATGCGCTCCTCGCCGATGAGCACGCCGCGTTCGAGCGGCGAGCGTGCCACCTCGCGCTCGTACTCGTCGCGCAGCGTCTCGAGCCACAGCTCGAGGTGCATCTTGTAGTTCACGCTGGCGTTCTTCACCGATCCGGGAAACGGCAGCGGTGTCGGCGACGTGACGTCGGCGATCATCAGGAAACCCGCCACCGAGAAGTTGCGCAGCACCGGGCGGGTGAAGTCGTCGGGCGACGGCAGCGCGCCGATGAGGTCGACGTCGAACTCCTCGAGCGGCGTGCCGGGCGGGTACGCACGATCGAGATAGTCGAGCACGCGACCGATGTGGAGCTGCAGGTTGAACGGCTCGTCGAATTCGAGCGGGCCGGGCGGCGCGTCGAGCACGCACACCCGCCGCAGGCGCGCGTTCACGCAGAAGTCCTCGCCGCGAGGAACGATGACCACGGCGGTGAACTCCTGGATGCCCTCGATGCCCGACGAGCGGCGCGCCAGCAGCTGGCTGAACCACAGGTTCGGATCGGACGGGTCCACCGAGAGCAAGGTCATCGGCGCAGGCGACAGCGAAAACCGCAGGTGCGGCGTCCCGACGTACTTCGCGCTCAGCAGCGTCAGCAGGTTCTCGACGCGCGTGTGGTGGCTCACGAGCTCACGCCGCTCCTCGGATGCCTCGCGCGTCGTCTGGTCGATTGCCTGCGTGCCCTCGCGGCGACCGGCGACGTCGGTCGTCGTGGTGCGCACCGATCCGCTCGCGCCCAGGCTCACCGGACCGAGCGGCACGCTCGCGCCGACGCTCACGCTCGCCGACGTCGTGCTCGAGTGCGTCTTCGACGACTCGTACATCTGGCTGCGGCTCTTGCCCATCCACTGGCCTTCCGACTCGCCCTCGAAGACGTCCACTCCGACGACGCCGGTCTGCAGCGTTCGACGGGACAGCGGCGCCGCGGCGTGGAAATAAGGGCGGATCGTGCCCAGCTCGCCGGTCGCCTTGCGCACCTTCAGATCGAGCTGCAGGTGAAAGCACGGAACGCCGGCACCGAGCGCGCCGCCGGAGCCGGGCGGCGTGCCCTGCGGGAAGGCAGCGGGCGACACCGACGCGGTGAACTTCAGGTAGACGAGGCGCTCGTCGGGCTCGACACCCTCGGGGAGGTCCGCCTCGGCGGGCTCGAAGAAGAACAGCGAGAGGGCCGTTTCGTCGGGTTCGCCAGGGACGAGCGGCTGCGTGGTTGCGGCGAGCTTCCAGGGGATTTCGAGCGGCGGCAACCCGATCTCTTCGTCGGCCATGGCGTGTCCTCCGGCGCCGGTGAGGAACCGTCGGTCCTCGCGCGCGACGCTCGCGACGTGAGTGCTCGTGCAGCTTGAAATCTAGACGATTTGCGGGCCGGTGGACAGCGAAAAGCGAGCCCCGAGCTGCGCAGGCGGCGTTTCGCGGCGTGCCAGTTTTCGCGCCTTCGTGTCGTTTCAGCCATCACCGACCTGCGATAGGGTCTAGCGAACGTGGAAGGAACTTGCGCCGATTCCCGGGCGAATTGCCTCGAGTGGGACCACGCAGGAGCTACGCAATCGATCGCCCGATTGAACACTGGTCGGCGCATTCACCGTCGCGGTCGGGGTCGGCCCCCAGACAACGGCGGACTACGTCTTCCATGCCGTGTTGCTGGCGCTTCTTGTCTCGGGGCTTGTCGTTGCCTGGAGGTGGCCGACGCCCAGCAGGCAGATGAACGGAACGAGATAGCGCGCGATCGACGCGGCGGCTCCCTGCAGTACGCCGTCGTGTGCTCACCCGCTCGCCTCCCGGGAGACGGCGCCGACGCCAGCACGGCGAGCGAACTGAACGTCACGAGGCGACCACCGCCAGGCCGACACCGGACCGCGTCAACGGAACGGCGTCCACGCAAGGCTCAGTTCACTGAGCTCTGCGCGCTGGCCGATCTCCCGCCGCGCACCGTGCGCTCCTACATGCAGCTAAGCGGATAGCAATGGCTGCTGCCGCCTCTTTACGTGGAAATGTGCGACGGTACGTTGCGCAATCGCCGCAGGCCCTGTTTCCTGGCCTGCCGTCATATGCGGCGGCGAGGTACAGCCGAGAACTAACAGACGGCTGGTACGTCGACACAAATCTCAACACGAACCGAAAGGTCCTCGTTCTTAAGGCAGCAGCCCGAGCGGCTGGGGTAGTCTGGGAAAAGGACGTCAAGGTTTTTGGGGAGATACCGCCGCGCCTCTGTGAGAACTTAAAGTACCGGCGGCTCGACCACCTCGGCCAGCACAACCTCCCACCGATCCACCCGCACCGACGCGAGATATTCCGGCGCCGACTGCTCACGCGCGCGCACCATCACGCCCGTCACCTTCGCGGCGTAATTGCCGCCCGGCAGGCTGGCGTTCTTCGACAGTTTCCCGACGACTTGACCATCCGCGATAACCAGCTCACGGCCGCGAATCTCCACTGGGTCGCCCGGCGACAGGCGCGCGATATCGCCATGCACCCGGTGCCCACCCGAATGCCGACCGGCAAAACCGATGTCTACGTCCGCCGGGCTCAACGCGCGATACCGCGTCTGCAACTCCGGCCTGAAACCCGGCACCGCTTCGGGCGGCACCGCATCCACACTCTCGACCGCATCGAGATCGCCCAGGAAGACGTTTCCCGAAACGTCCGCGCGAAACAGTGTGAGCGTCTCCTTCGCACGCGTTACCGACACGTAGAGCAGCCGGCGTTCGTCTTCCGTGCGTTTCCAGTCGCCGCAATCCATCACGATCACGTGACGGAACTCGAGACCCTTGGCACGGTGCGCGGTCATTAGGCGCAGGGCGTCGACGCTACCGTCGCGGCGCGCAGCGCCCGAGCTTTCGTAGAGCCAGTCGACGACTTCGCGCACGGGCAGGCTTGTGTGCGGAAACGCCAGCCGCAAGTCGAACGCTGCTGCGCACAGATCCTGCCAGGCCGGATTGCCGGGCTGCGCGCGCAGCTGCCGCCGAAGCCATCGATCAAGCACGGCAGGAGAGAGAAGCGGCTTGCGATAGCCGCGTACAAGATCGAGCGCCCGTCGTCCTTCACGTGACTGCATCAGGGCGATGGCGCCGCCTGCCTCCTGCGGCTTCACGATCGAATAGCGGATGCCGTCGATCTCGCACAGCGCCTGCAGCGGCTCCAGCGTCTCGTGCGTGCGCGCCAGCACGGCGATGTCGCCGAGCGCAGCGTCGGGCGCGAGCCGGCGGATGCGGCCGACCTCCTCGGCGACGAGCTGCGCCTGCCGGTTCGCATCGGCGGGTGCCGCGATCAGCCGTACGCGTCCGCGGCTCTGCGGGTCGACGCTGCTCCAACGCCCGCCCGGCGTTTGATCGGCACGTCGTACGTCAATGCGGATCGGATGATCCGTTTTCATCCGGTCGTGCGCCGGCTGGATTACGTGGTTGGCCGCGGTGATGATGTGCTGCGTAGAACGGTAGTTCTCCACGAGGTACGTTACTTCGCCCTTGTAGTCATTCTGGAAACGCCGGATGAACTCGACGTTCGCGCCGTTGAACGCGTAGATGTTCTGGTCGTCGTCGCCCACCGCCATGATGCTCAGTCGCCCCTCGGCGTCCGGCAGTCGACGCCCTGCGAGCGCACTGACCAGCGCGTATTGCACGTGGTTGATGTCCTGGTACTCGTCGACGAAGATGTACTCGTAACCCTGCAACAGGCGATCGCGCGCCTCGTCGGCGTCGCTGAACGCCTCGGTGCGCCCCTCCAGTAGATCGACCGCGTCGGCGAGCAGCTTGTCGAAGTCGATCGTGCGCCCCTGCGCCTCCGACCCGGCGAGGCTCGTGCCGGTGAGTCGCAGCGCCAGGGCGTGATAGGTCAACACCGCGACACCATGCGCGTCTTCGCCCACCAGCGCGAACAGTCGACGCCGCAATTCGGCGGCCGCGCTGCGATTGAAGGCCAGCGCAATGATCCGTGCCCCGGGAATGCGCCGCACACGCAGCAGGTAAGCGATGCGATGCACCAGCACTCGTGTCTTGCCCGAGCCGGGTCCGGCCAGCACCAAGTGGCTACCATGATCGGGCTTCTTCACCAGTTCCTGCTGCACCGGATGTCGCAGCGCGTCGACGATACGACGGTACGAGTCATCGGTGGTCGCCAGCTCGAGCAGTTCGGTTCGCCCTTTGAAGAACTCCTTCACGAATCGCTTGCGCGGCCAGGTAAAGTAGGCAGCGACGAGTGCCAGCGCGCCGGCCGTCTTCTGGGCACCGACCTTCGCGTACTCGTGCATCACGTGCGTTTGGAACGTACGCTCGCGGTAGTGCTCCTGCAGCGGCGCGTAGTCCTCCTTCCGAAAGCGGCGCTTCGGATCGTCTCCCGTCACCTCGATCGTCATCGCCGCGCGGAAAACGGCGCGTCCCTTGTCGAGCTGGATCACGCCGGTTTCGTGCAGATACAGAAGCGCATGTTCGAGCGCCGTCGCGGGTTCGGTGATGCTGGCGCGCAGATCGAGATCAGCGTCGATCGCTTCAAGCAACTCCTTCGCCTTGCATTCGACGAGGTAGTGCGCCTGCCGGGTGTCCGCCGGAACTTTCGACATCAGGCACGCTAGCACCACGCGCGAAACGGCCCGCCGCCGATCACAGATTTCGCGGATGTTCTTCCAGCTTCTATGCAGCTCGACGCGCAGGCTGTCGGCGCCGACCCTGCGCACCTGCATCGCACTGCGCCGTTCGTGTCCCGAACCGAAGCTCTCGGTCAGCGAGCGGATGCACTTGTAGAGCTGCTCCGGGTTCACCGTGAGGTCGCCCTCGGGAAGCTCCATTCGGCGGCGCAGCTCCGAGCACATGGGACGGATGCTCAACAACTGCGCTGTGCCATCGGCATCTGCGTCGGGAGCCTGCTCGGTCATCAGTTCCAGCAGTTCGCGCTCGAACCGGTCCAGCCGCTCCAGCGCTTTGTCTGACGCGCCGTTCACGCCCTTGGTTACGGTGGCGGTCAACCCGAGATCATTCGCGAGGATCCCCATCTCCTCGAGCCCGTGCAGGATGCGGAAGCAATCCTCCGGTGCGATGCCCGCCTCCAGCTGCAGGTCGTCGGTGCTCAGTCCGTCCGGGTTTGGATTGCGGTATAGCGCCGTTGCCACCGCCTCGTAGCGCTCCCTGTCTTCGTTCTTCAGTGTCGCCGATCGGATCTTCACGAGCGCTTCACCGAGCGACGCCACGCGCAGACTGGCCGGAAACACACGGCTCCGGTTCTCGTTGCGTCTCAGGAATCCGCTGCGCTCGAGCCATGCCACGGCAGTGTTGACCTTCGTTGTCGCATCGGACGAGTCGAGCTCGATATCGACGTCTTCCGACTCGGCAAGCAACTCCTTCGCTGAAACGACGATCTCCGGGCTGCGAAAGCGCTGCACTCGGCGGCGGATGCTCTTAAGCAAACCAACGAAATCGCGCTGGTTCAACTGCGAGGTGGCGGCGAGGCGAAACTGCGATTCGACGTCCTTCTCGTCGAACAGCAGGATGCACTTCGCCGGATTGCCGTCGCGACCTGCACGACCCGCTTCCTGCAGATAGCTCTCCAGCGAACCCGGAATGTCGGCATGGACGACGACGCGGATATCCGGCTTGTCGACACCCATACCGAAAGCGTTGGTGGCGGCGATGACATCCAGTGCACCGGCGAGAAAGTCCTGCTGGATCTCCTTCTTCTCATTCGGTTGCAGACCGCCATGGAAGCGCTTGCAGCGCAGGCGTGAGGCTGCGATCAGCTCGGCATACAGCTCGGTGTTCTTGCGGCTCGCGCAGAAGACGACGCCCGCGCCCCCGTGTCGCAATTCGCGCGCGAGCAACTCGACGATGCGCTGTGCCTTCTCGGCTCGATCTACGGGCACCACAAGGTATTCGAGATTGTTCCGCTCGTGCCCGCCGAGAAACTGCTGGAGCTCGTGACCGAGCTCCGCCTTGAAGTGATCGAGCAGATCATCGATGACGTCGGGCTTCGCCGTAGCCGTGAAACACGCGACCGGCGCGCCCTGCGCCGAGAAGTTCTCGCGGATAAAGCGGGCCACGTACAGATAGTCGGTGCGGAAGTCGTGGCCCCACTTCGACAGGCAGTGCGCTTCGTCGAAAATCCATGTGGCGATCTGACGCAAACGAATCGCTTCGACGAAGCGCTTGTTACGGAACTGCTCAGGGGAGACCAGCACGATGCCGGCGTCGCCTAGGCGGATCTTGTCCAACGCGGCCGTTCGTTCGGGCGCCGTTAGCAGACCGTTGATCGTCACCGCACACTGAATGCCGCGTGCGACCAGGTTGTCGATCTGATCCTTCATCAGCGACTGCAACGGCGAAACGATGACCGTCAGCTTGCCGCTACGCCAGTAGTGGGCCAGCGCGGGCAGCTGGTAGCAGATCGACTTGCCGCCGCCGGTGGGCAGGATGGCGAGCAGGCTGCGGCGCTTCAGGCCAGCCTCGACGATGTCGCGCTGCAGGGAGCCACCGTTCGGGTTCGCCGGCTTTGCACGGAAACCGGGAAGCTGGAAGTTCTGCAGCAGCAACGATTCGGGGTTGTGCTGATCCCTGCAGTAGCCACATTCGGGATGACTGCAGTCGATCTCCCGCAGTTCCTGGATGAGGGCTCGCACCTTCGGCGCAGTGGCGTAGACCCACGGCGGCAGGACGGAGTTGCCACCCGCTACGCGTAGCCAAGCAAGGCTGTAGGCGAGCGCCCAGCGAAGTTCGAGGTCTCCGTCGAGGTCGGCGCGCAAAAGTTGCTCGAGGCGGGAACGGCAACACAGATCGGAGAATCCGGTGCGCACTGCATTGCGCACATGCGCGAGGTGCGGCGGTGGCGCTTCGCGCAGATTTCCAATGATCCGGTTCAGCGCTGGGTCATCGCGGAGCAGAAAATGCAGAACGCCGATCCACGCAGGGTCCGTCGCATGCATCTGCGCGAACGCCTCGAGCTCGTCAGTGAGCAGCTCGAGCGCAAGGCGGGCGTCCTTCAGCGGATCGTTGCGACTTTCCGAGACGAGCTTGTAACCCTTGATCAGGCGGTGATACGGGTTGCGCGGGAAGGCGAGCGGGGAGAGCTCGAGCGTGTCGAGGATCGGTAGGTGCAGCCAGTCGAGGCCGGGGAACTGGGCCTCCAGTGCGGGGAGGTCGTGACGGCGAACGTTGTGGCCGACGATCAGGTCGGCGCCTTGGGCGAATTGGTTCAAGCGCTGCGCGACGTACTGCTGCGATGAGCGGCCGGTGTCCCCGAGATCGAGTGTCGAATCGCTGTCGGAACGTGCCGCGCCTAGCTTGAAAATACGGTTGTTCTTGCCTGGGTTGGTTTCAACGTCGATCGACAGGCACGAGAAACCTTCGAGACGGCTGTCCGAGCCGTCACGGCGCGCCTCTTCGATCGTAGAGAGTATGGCTTGCATGGCGGCGTGCCTAGTAACGCGATGCCTGCGGTGCGTCGTTTCAACTTATGAGCAATTGTGCTAACGACCCAGGGACCCACGCAGGCATCGTAACTCTCTGATTATTCTGAACATGCGCCGAGCGTCGCCAGTCGCCGGCCGAATGGGTGGTTTCGGGCTTCCGGCGGTTCGCAATTCGTGGATTGCAGTACATCTGGGCTCTGCTTCGAGCTCGGGAATCCTGAACATCGCGGGTCGTGTGCGTCGCGCGACGCGTTATCCTGCTGCACGCCGGAGCCTGGTTCATGAGACTCGCGATTGCTGTCGCAATCCATTTCGTTCGAAGGCAAACTCTATGGCGGAAAATCGGTCTTGGGCACGCGAAGAGGTGGAGGCGATAGTCGACGACTACCTTCATATGTTGACTCAGGAGTTGGCCGGTCAGTCCTACAACAAGACCGAACATCGGCGGGCCCTCAGCCGAAAGCTTGACGGTCGCAGCGATGGTTCTATCGAACGAAAGCATCAAAATATCAGTGCAGCTTTGCTCGAATTAGGCTGCCCTTATATCTCCGGGTATAAGCCGCTCCCGAACTATCAGGCACTGCTATACGAGGTGACACAAGAGCGTATTGCTCATAACACGCTCTTCGATCGAGCGGCACTCAGTGCCGTGGATATGCCGGCAGTGGCCCCTCTAACGCCTTCGTTCGACGGCGTTCTTGTCGATGCCCCCGAGATTACTCAAAAGAGCGAACTGACTAGGCTGCCGTACTTCGCGAGCTCCCGAGGAGTTGTAAGGGATTACATCGACCGCGAGACTCGAAATCGCTCTCTCGGGGAGGCTGGAGAGTCCTTCGTCGTCGACTATGAACGCGCGCGCTTACGCCGTCTTGGCAAGCGGTGTCTCAGTGATCGCGTAGAGCACGTTTCAGAGACCAAAGGGGACGGCCTCGGATACGACGTACTTTCGTATGAGCCCGACGGACGCGAACGATTCATCGAGGTGAAAACGACGGCGTTCGGTAAGCTGACGCCCTTCTACATTAGCCGAAACGAAGTTGAATTTTCCAAAGCGTTTGAACAGCAGTACAAGCTATATCGGTTGTTCGAATTCAGGAAGGCGCCGCAGATGTTCGAACTCGGAGGTTCGGTTGAGAGCCGGTGCCTGCTAGATCCCGTTAACTACGTTGCTCGCTTTAGCTGAAAGCGGAACGCGATCTGAAGTTGAGAACGAAGGCGCCGGGATTGTCGAGAACAAGGACGACCTCGCTACGTTCTGGAGTTGGTTCGGAGGATCGATAGCAGTGGATCCTCTAAGGAGGCCGCCGCTCGCCTACCGTGGTGAACACGGCTACCCGGAAAGAGTGCATGACGCTAATAACGACGCCATCCGGGCGCATGGTCGTGCCTACACCCTACGTGCGCGGTTCGCCACGTATTCAGTATGAGGAGGGCCAATGACCGCGAGAAAAGGCGCCTCGCCCCGTATTTCGAAGTCGGACCTAGCCGGAGATTGACTCGCACGTCATTCAGCCCAAAGAGTACGAGGAGCTGCCCGAGCTCACGGAAGAGATGTTGTCGCGAGCCGTGGTCAACAAAGGCGGGCGGCCGGTGTCCTCGAATCCGCGCAAGCTCATTACGTTGCGGTTGCCTGCGGACGTCATCGAACGTTGGCGAGCCACGGGGCCGGGTTCGCAGACCCGCATGGCGGAGCGGATCAGCCGCAGTCCGCCTCGCGTTGGAAAACAGAGGGCGTGACTATCAGAGCGGGGCGGGTGCCTGGATCGCCGCAGGCAGCAAGGACCGGATGCCGAGCCCCACGTTCACCGGATTGGTCAGCCGCGCAACGCCGTCGACCCTCCGTTCGTCAAACGCAGCATCGAGCGCGCTTCGCACGGTGCGTGTCTCTTCCGGCGTGATCTCGAGTTCGTCCAGCAACCGCTCGACGATCGGGTTGCTCGAGACGATCCAGTCCCACAGCGCCTGTCCGCTGTCGAACGCGGTCGTCTCCGTGATCGTTTCGACGCGAACGTCGACGAGCCCCGCATCGGCAAGCGCGCTGCGCAGGCGCTCGGGGTCGGCGAGCTGGAACTCGAGCGGCGGCTCGTCCTCGGGCGGTCCTTCGAACGCCGGTCGCACCGATTGCACCGCGCGCACGAACAAATGCAGGAAGTCGATGTGATCCGGGTCGCCGTAGGCGACCATCAGCACGGTTCCGCCCGGCGCCGTCACGCGGGCCATCTCGCGCAGCGCACGCGGCATGTCGGGGAAGAGCATCACGCCGAACTGCGAGGCGACGAGATCGAAGCAATCGTCATCCAGGTCGAGCGCGTGCCCATCCATGACGCGCGTCTCGATGTCGAGTCCTTCGCGCCGCGCGCGCGCGTCGAGCAGCTGCAGCATCACCGGCGAACGATCGACCGCGATCACTTTCGCGCCGAGTCGCGCCGCCGGCACGCTCAGCGCGCCGCTGCCGGCCGCCACGTCGAGCAGCCGCATGTTCCTTTTCAGCCCTGCGCGCAGAAGCGCCTCGTGCGCCAGCGCCATCTGCGTGACGGTATTCGTCCGGTCATACGCCGGCGCGATCCGGTCCCATTGCGCACCCGTGTCGGGCGCGGCCGCGACCGTTGCCATACGTTGCGTTTCCATGACATTCCTCCAACGAGATCCGGAGGGGTCAGCATGCCGCGATCGCGAGGCGACGGCTTCGGCGAAGCCACCGATGTCGCGCAGCGAGCGACATGGGTGATCTCCGCCAAGCCGCCTTCAGAGCAGCTTGCGTTCGATTGCGATCGCGGTGGCGGCCGCGCGCGACGGCACGTCGAGCCTGGCGAGAATGTTCGCGACATGCCGGTCCACCGTCCGCTCGCTGATCGACAGACGCGTCGCGATCGTCTTGTTCGTTCCGCCCGCCGCGATCAGGCGCAACACTTCCTGCTCGCGCTGCGTGAGCGGCGATCGACGCTGCCCGGTCGCGGGGTCCGAGAGTGCTTGCAGTGTCGCGAGCGCCGGAGCCGCGCCGAGCGACTCGAAGACGGCCTTCGCCGCGCGGATCTCGACTTCGGCCGCTTCGCCGTCGCCGAGCGCACGGCACGCGCGACCGATCGTCACGCGCGCACGGGCCGCGTCGTAGGGCGCTTCGAGCCGGCTCCACAGGTTGAACGCCCGGCGCGAGTCGACCAGTGCAGCGTGCGCATCGCCGACGGCGAGTGCAGCGGCTCCCTGCCACTGCGCGGCGCCCGCGGAGAGCACTTCAGTATCGAAGCGGCGCGCGGTCTCCTCCATCTCCGCGCAGGCACTGCGTGCCGCGTCGATGTCCGCCATGAGCAGCGCGATCTCCGCCCGTGCGGGCAGCAGCTTCGCGCGCTGCAGCGGCTCGTTCGTTTCCGCCAGTGCGCGAACGATGCCGGCGCACGCCGCCTCCGGGTTTCCCTGCGCAAGACGCAGCAACGCGAGTCCGGGCTGAGGCTCGAGGCCGCGTTCGGCCGCTGCTCGATACGCCTCGTCGGCGGCATCGAACTCGCCGCGCAGCCGATGCAACTCGGCTTGCCGATAGAGCGCCGCCGCGGGCGCGCGATCGATGCCGTCGGATCGGCGCCGGCACGCGCGCTGCGCCTCCGCCATCGCGTCCTTCCACGCGCCGCGCATCTGCAGGATCTCGGCGCGATGCACGAGGCAACTGCCGGTGAACGCGACGAGTCCCGGCTGCGCGTCGCACCAGCGGCCGAGGGCGTCGGTCCATTCGCGTGCGCGGCGCGATGCCTGCACCTGCTGACACGCGTCGATGACGCTGCAATAGACGAGGCCCGCCATGATCGGCGACAACTCGTCGGCCACGACCGCGAGCATCGACTCGTCGAGCAGCGAGAGCCCGTCGCGCACGCGGCCCTGCAAAATCAGCGCGCGTCCTTGCTGATGGCGCGCGCAGGTGGCGAGATCGGCGTCGCCGAAGCGTTCGCCGATGGCAGCCGCGCGAGCGGCGCTCTCGAATCCCCCGATCGTGTCGCCGGCACCGAGTTGCCATTCCGCCTCGGGCAGCAGCAGGTATCCCTGCTCGGCGCAGTCACGGTCTTCGATCAGGCGACGTGCCCGTGCAAGCCAGCCGTTCGCCTGCGCAGTATCGCCGCGCAACAGGAACACGAGTCCGAGCCAGAACGCGCATTTCGCCGCCGGCAGCGCGGCGCCGTTTCTCGCGTGCTCGCGATGTGCACGATCGAGGCTGCGGTCGAAGTCCCTTTCGTCGCCGGCGAGATAGGCCGACGTGCCCAGGCGCTCCAGATCGTCGGCGCCCAGCGGCTGCGACTCGTCCGCGCGCATCAGCAACCGGTACGCCTGGGACCAGTTTCGCCGGCGGCAGGCGGCGCGTCCCTGCTCGAGGTCGTGTCGTTCGGTGCCGGGGCGCGCAGGAGTCGTCGGCATGGCGAGTGCTTCTCCGCTCATCCGCGATGATGCGCCGCCGACATTTTCTTCGCATGTTCCCGATCGCCATGCGGGAAGCCGGCAAAGCCACCCCGCCTTGCTTCCCGACAATGTCCGGGCGCAGAGAGCGGTGTCCAATGTGTTCTCGGCGTCGCACGACGCCTGCCGCCCCGCGCCTTGCCGGCATCGCCTTCGTCGCAACCGCCCACCACCTTGAACCTCGTCCTGCAACTGCTCGGCAGCGGCGCCGGCAACCTGGCCGCCTACCTCGCGGCGCACGTGCTGTTGTGCCTCGTGCCGGCGTTCTTCATCGCCGGCGCGATGGCTTCGCTGATTCCCAAGGCGAGCATCACGCGCTGGCTGGGCAGGACCGCGCCGCTGCACGTCTCGTATCCGGCAGCCGCGGCCGCGGGGTCGCTGCTGGCCGTGTGCTCGTGCACGATCGTCCCGTTGTTCGCCGGGATCTACCGCAAGGGCTCGGGCCTGGGGCCGGCCATCACTTTCCTGTTCTTCGCGCCCGCCGGCAACATCATGGCGCTGGCCTACACCGGCAGCGTCCTCGGCGCGGAGTTCGCGTTCGCGCGATTCGTGCTCTGCCTGCTGTTCGGCATCGGGATCGGCATGTTGATGTCGCTGCTGTTCTGGCGCGACGACGCACGGCACGACGCGCAGACCGACCTGCTGTTCGCCGAACAGGCGAGCATCGCGCCGGCAGCGGTGGGCGTGCTGTTGTCGCTCGTCGCCGTGCTGATCGCCGGAACGCTGAAGCTGTGGCCGCTGACCGCGACCGTCGGCGCCATCAACCTGCCGCTCTCGTGGGCGCAGGCGTGGCAGGACACGCTGTTTCGCTGGGTGCCCTTCGATGCGTCGAAGGGCGAGGAGGGGGTGAGCCTGCAGGGTTCGCTGCTGATCGCACTGCTGCTCGCCATCGCGCTCACCGCGTTCAAGGGCATGGAGGACATCGTCGAGGGCGCGAACCGCTGGACGTGGACGACACTGGCGCTCGCCGCTGTGACGCTGCTCGTGGCGGCGCTGCGCTTCACGCCCCACGCGGCGGGCCTCGAGATCGCGCTCACCGGCCGCGCCTTCGCGGTCGCCTTCTCGCTGTGGGCGGTCTGGCACTACGCACGGCGCCTGCCCGCGGAAGAATGGCGCAGCTGGCTGTGGGAGGCGTGGCGCTTCGTCAAGCAGATCTTCCCGCTGCTCGTGATCGGCGTCTTCGTCGTCGGCATCGCGCGCGAGCTGATCCAGCCGCAGTGGGTCCAGGCGCTGGCCGGCCGCAACGATCTGCTCGCCAACGCAGTGGCGGTCGTCTTCGGCGTGTTCATGTATTTCCCGACGCTGGTCGAGGTGCCCGTCGCGCGGATGTTCCTCGACCTCGGCATGCACCCCGGGCCGCTGCTCGCCTACCTGATGTCGGACCCGGAACTGAGCCTGCAGAGCATCCTGATGGTGGCGGCCGTGATCGGTCGGCCGAAAACCTTCGCGTACGTCGGGCTGGTTGCGGTGTTCAGCGTCGTCGCCGGCTATCTGTACGGCGCCTGGGTCGACCAGGCGAGCGTGGGCGCGTTGGGACTCGGACTGCTCGCCTGCATTGCGTTGCTCGCACTCGCGCTGCGGTGGTTGGGCCGTCGCCGGCAGGACGCGATGCAGGCCGCTTGATCACGAAGGGAGGGAATCGTCATGCTGACCGTCAAGATCCTCGGTCCCGGTTGCGCCAACTGCAGGAAGCTCGAAGCGGTCGCGCGCGAAGCGGCCACCAGCGCCGGCGTGCAGGCGGAGTTCGTCAAGGTCAGCGACATGAAGTCGATCATGGCCTACGACGTCCTGTCGACGCCCGGCCTCGTCATCGACGAGAAGCTGGTCAGCAGCGGGCGGATCCCGACGAAGGACGAGATCCGCCAGTGGATGGCGGGGTAGGCGCTCGGCGCAGGCCGGACGCCGGCAGCTCAAAGGCGGCACGGCCCGGCTTCGCAGCCGGGCCCGTCCCTGTCAGCCCGCGCGCACCTCGATGCGCCGCGGCTGGAACTCCGCACGCTTCGGGATGTGCACGGTCAGTACCCCGTCCTTCAGCTGCGCGTCGATGCGCTCGGGATCGAGCTCGCCGCTCAGCGTGAAGCTGCGCTGGTATCGCGTTGCCTGCACGTCGGCGTACAGCGCCTGCATGCCCGACGGGATGTCGATCGACACGTCTCCCTGGATCGAGAGGCCATTGCGGTCGGCGTGCACTTCAAGCCGGTCCTTCGATACGCCGGGCATCTCCGCGCGGAGCGTGATGCCGTGCGCGTCCTCGGAAATGTCGACGGCCGGCGATATCGTCGCCACGTTTTCCTCGGCGGCCGACTGGGCCTGCCTCGCTTGCGCCTGTTTCGCCTGCGCCGACTCTACGGCATCGGCTTGCCGGGTGGCGACTTCGCTGCGTTCGTTCATGATCGAGTCCTCCGTCATTGCACGGGCACGCGTCGCGGCCGGGCCGCTTCGCGGCGCTGGATCGTCACCTGCAACACACCGTCGCGGTACTTCGCTTCGACGCGGTCGGGATCGACATCCTCGGGCAGCGTCACGGCGCGGCGGAACTCGCCCGCGAAGCGCTCGCGTCGGTAGTACGCGGCCTTGTCGTCGCCGCCCGCCGGCGCGTCCCGCCGCCCCGTGATCGACAGCACGTTCTGCTGGATCGAGAGGTCGACGTTGGCGGGGTCGATGCCCGCCGCGAACACGTAGACGTCGACGCGTTCCGGCGTGGTGCCGACGTTCATCGGCGGAAAGGCGCCGCGTCGCATCGACCGGATGCCGGCCGGACTCGGCTGGCCGGCGTAGAACAGCCGGTCGAGTTCGCGCTCGAGGCGCCGAAAGTCGTCGATCGCGCCGACGTCGAAACCACTCCACAAGTTTCCGAACATGACTTACCTCCTTCTCTTGGGGGTTCGTGACCGGAAACTGGGAACAGCGCGTGCGATTTCAAGAGGCTGCGGGGGGCCGATGGCCGTCAAGTCGCGCAGACGCGTAGTACCCTCGCTCGTCTCTACACCGGACTCCCTCGCATCTCATCCCGAAGCAGCTTGTCGTGCCGACAGATCCAGAACGCTATCGCCCCCACTTCTTCATCGACGAGCGCATGCGGATCCGGATCTGGCCCGAGGCCACGGCACGCGCGCTAGGCATCCCGGAGACCCAGGCCAGGGGCCGTTTGTGCTGGGAAGTGGTCGGCGGCGCCGGCTGCCGAGCCTGTCGCAGCAATGCGCGCGACGTTTCGCCGGCGCTCCGATGCGCGCGCCTGCCCGCCATCCTGGGAGAGGGCGGCTGGCTGGCGTGGTTGCCGCCGGCGCGGATCGCCGGTGGTTTCCCCGGCAGTGCGTTGCATGAGTCGCTGCTGTTGCGTAGCGTGCTGGCCGAGTCCCTGGCGCAGCACTCGCTCGACGACACGCTGGAGGCGATCCGCGGAGCCTGCGCCGCCGACGACTGCGAACTGTTCCAGCTCGCGCCCGAAGGGGAGGACGTCGTCCTTCGCGGCTGCGTGGGCCAGGACCGCACGGCGTTCCTCGAGCGCACGCGGATGCCGCTGGGGATCGGCTACCCGGGATGGATCACGGCCACCGGCAAGCCCCTGACCACCAACGAGTTCCAGGAAGACCACCGGTTCCAGCGCGAATCGGTCAAGCGCAGCGGGATCCGCACCTTCATCGGAGTTCCGCTGGTCGATCATGATCGAGTGATCGGCTATCTCGGGCTCGCCTGGAAGGACGAAGGCATTCCGGTCGACTGGGGCCTGCACCTGCTCGAGGCCGCGCACCCGATCGCGGTCGCCGCTGCCCATCTGGCACGCGGCGTGTCGCGGCTGTCCGCGCCGCGCGCGCCCACGATCCGCTGCCTGGGGGCGTTCGCGATCGTCGGCCAGGCCCGAACGCTCGGTGTCGCGGCCTTTCCGCGGCGCAAGGCGCTCGACCTGCTGCGCCACCTGATCCTGACGCGGGGCACCGCGATGTCGCGCGACGCGCTGATCGAGCATCTGTGGCCGGGGATCGACCCGGAACGCGGTGCCAATCGCCTGCACGTGGCCCTGCATGCGTTGCGCAGTGTCCTTCGGGAGGCGCTGCCCGGCACGGGCGAAAGCCTGATCCAGCACCGGCATGCCCACTACCGGATCGACGTCGAGACCCTGGGGCCGGTGGACGCCTTCCTGTTCGCCGACGCGCTGGACGAGGCACGGCGCCGCGTACGCGAGGGCGATCCGGACGGCGCGCTCGAGTGCCTGGAGCAGGCGCTGCCGCTGTACCGGGGCGAGTTGTTCGCCGATGCGGAGGACGTTGCCTTCGAAGCGCCGCGACAGCGATTCCGCGATCGCTATCGCGAGGCGCTGCACCTGCTGGTCGATCTGCACCTGAACCGCGGCCGGGCCGACGCCGCACTCGAAGCGCTCGCCCGGGGGCGCGAGTTCACGGTCGCCGACAGCGATTGGTACGACGCGCTGGTGCGCAAGGTGGTCGAATACGCCCGTTTGGCAGGCGGGCGCGCAGTCGGATCACGCGCGTAACGGCGCGCTGCGGCGAAACCGCTGTGGCCGGAACACGGCCAGCGCCGCCGCCAGCGCGACCAGCGCCGGCGTGACCAGCAGCAGCATGCCCCAGTCGAGCCGCAGCGCGCCGGTGCGCGGATCGAAGTCGATGCAGCGCAGCGCCGGGCCGTTGTCGGTCGCGTAATACGGCACGACGCGTCCGCGCAGTTCCCAGACGAGCTCGCGCAGGCGCTGGGTTTGCCCCGGTCCCCCGCTCAGTGCGCGAATCACGCGGCCGTCGCGGATCGCCACCAGCAGCGACCCGTGGTCGTACTGCTCCGAATCGGGCTGGCGCCGATACCAGAACTCGAGCGCGCCGGCGATCCGCGCAAGCGAGTCGCGCCCGGTCACCGCGAAGTGCCAGTCGGGATTCTCCGACAGCCCGAAGGTGCGCGCCTGCGCCTGCAGGTCGGCGACGGTGTCGGCTTCGTCGAAGCTCAGCGCCAGCACCCGATAGTCGTTGCCGAGGCCGCCGACCTCGGTGGTGGCCTCGTCGATCCACTGCAGGAACGGCGTGCACACACCGGCGCAGCGCCGATAGAAGAACGTCACCAGCAGCGCCTGGTTGCGGCCCAGCTCGGAGAGCATCCGTTCCCGGCCGTCGGCCAGGCGCAACGCGATGTCCGGCACCGCGCGGCCYTCGATGCGCGCCTCGACRCGGGTYGCCGGMRGCAGCRGYGSYWSCKSCGCCGYKGSSGSSGCGGCSRSSASSRSCRGYRSWRCRASSAGCRSCGCSGCGKSGYSSCSSMGSMKSMTCMTSCGRCGACCGCCCGCCACCAGCGACGGCCGGTCTCGCCGAGGTACAGCAGGAARCCGAGCAGGAACAGCAGCGCGAACAGCATSCCCCAGAATGCGTAGCCGGCGCCGTGCGCCAGCTCGGCCGGGTACAGCGCGAAGCGGCGCGGGATCGAGTAGGCGCCGGCGAGGTAGAACATCAGGAATACGCCATAGGCGCCGAAGGTCATCGTCAGCGCCGAGGCGCGCTGCAGAAGGTGGTTCTCGGGCAGCCCAGTGGCGTTCTGGCAGACGTGGTGGAAGTAGGCGAGCACCAGGAATGCCAGTCCGGCCAGGTTGTAGGTGTGGAAGTGCGCCGGCACCCACAGCGTGTTGTGCAGGCGCACGTTGACGCTGATCACCGAGTCGATCAGTGCGCCGATGCCGCCGAYGGCCCAGCCGGCCAGGCCSAGGAACAGCAGGATCGAGGTCATGTTCCAGCGCATGCGCGMGTGGAACACCAGCAGGAGCGCGCCGAACAGCGTCACCACCGACGACGGGATCGCGCTGGCGTACGAAGCGATCTGTCCGATGTACTGCAGCGCGCCGGGCTGCACGAAGTCCATGTACAGGTGGTGGAAGTAGGCGAGCAGCACGATCAGCAGCACCGCGTTCCACGCGATCGCGACGATCCGGTTGTTCTTCCAGGGACGCCCTGCGTAGTGCGGCAGGATCTCGTAGGCGGCGGCCACGCCCAGGTACATGGCGAGGTTGATGATGGTGTGGCCGAAGAAGAAGGTGAGGTTCTTCATCAGCAGCGGATCGTTGGCCACGCCGCCGAACATCTCGGCGAAGAACAGCACCATCAGGATGACTGCCGACACCAGCGCCGCCACCCCCGAAATCAGGCTGACGGTGGCGATCAGCACGGCCGGCGGCACCGCCGGCTCGCTGCGCCCGGCAATGTAGTGCCAGCCCAGCGCCTGTGCCAGAGAGTAGCGGCGGGCAATCGCCCGCAACAGGTCCAGCGTCCAGACCAGCCAGGCCGCGCCGAGCACCGTCAGCGAGAGCAGGAAGACCACGTTCGACCAGGCCGGCCACTCGCCCTTGAACGGCAGCGGGTAGAGGAAGTACCAGCCGGCCGCGTACCGGCCGAGGAACACGCTGGCCAGCAGCAGCACCACTCCGATCACCGTGCCCCACAGTGCGAAGCCGGAAACCGCCGGCGAGGGCTGCACGTAGCGCGTGAGCAGGTCGGCCACGATGGCCATCGAGGCCACGTACCAGACGCCGACCATGCCGACGCCGTGCAGGGTCATCGCCGGATAGAACCAGGCTTCGTACTGCGACAGCACGCCGCCCTGCACCGAGCGCATGAAGGCGCCGAGCAGGATCAGGATCGGGAACAGCACGAATACCACCGGTATCCAGCGCAGGGTCTGGCGATTGGCCGCTTGCATGATCTGCGTCTCCTGTTTCATGGCGCCCGCCGGACCGTGAGGCCGCTGCGCATGCGGTGGTGGCCGGAGGCGCAATACTCGAGGCACAGCACGGGGTAGTCGCCGGGCGCATCGAGCCGCACCCGCAGGCGGTTGACATAGCCGGGCATGGCCTGGGTCTGCGCCACGATCTGGCGCTGCGGCCCGTACAGGCCGAAGCCATGAGTGACGTCGAGGCTGGTGACGCGGAACTCCACGGTCGCGCCGGGGTCGAGCGCCACCTGGTGCAGGCGCGGCACGCGGCCGATGTCTTCGGCGCTGACGATCGGCTCGTCGGACCAGATGAACTCGAACTGGCGCGCCGCCACGTAGATGATGCGATCGACTCCGGCGGCGGCGGCACTGGCGTCGGCGGCGTAGGGTGTCTTGGGCAAGGTCGTCGCCAGCACGCCGATGGCCGCGACCATCGCCGACAGGAACAGCACCTTGCGCAGCCCGTAGGCGCGCGCGATGCTGACCTCGCGCGGGCTCGCCGTGCTGAGGGCGACGCCGGCGAACACCAGCACGATCAGCGAGCTGATCAGCAGGAACACGTGCCAGACCCGCGCCTGCGACGGCATCATCTCGGGCTTGGCGTAGACCACCGCGGGCGCCGCCGGCGCAACGGTGCCCGCGTCGATGCCGCGCAGGTGGGCAACGATCGCCTCGACCTGGCCCGCTTCGAGCCCGAGCCTGGGCATGACGATGCCCTTGTAGCGCTCGACGAGCTGGGTTACCACCGGATCGCCCTCGGCGATCAGCGCATCCGGTTCGCCGATCATCCGCTTCACCCACGCCTCGTCGCGGCGCTGGGTGACGCCGGCCAGGTCGGGGCCGACGCGGTCGCCGCCGCCGATGCTGTGGCAGGACACGCACGTCTGCTCGAACAGCGCGCGTCCCTGCTCGGCAGGCGTCTGCGCGGAAGCCGCAGCAGCCAGCACCAGGCACGCGAGGATGCCGAAGAACCGGTTCAGGTAACGGGCCAGCACGCGCAATCCCTCATGTCGGTCGATCGCGCGAAGTTTCGCGGAACCCACTTACGAGGGAATTACAGACGCGGCCGAAGGCCGCGCGATCGCTACCGTGCCGGCAACGGCGCGTGCAGGATCGTCGGTCCTTCCTGAAGCCTCATGAGCACGGTGCGCACCTCACCGACGCCCGGAAGTTCCCCCTTCACGAGCGCACGCGCGAGTTCCTCGTCGTTGGCCACGCTCATCTCGTCGGCGCGGATCGATCGCATGATCGAGCCGCCGAATAGCAGCGCATCGCTTGCGCCGCTGAGGCGCATCGTTCCGACGTAGGCGATCCGGGCGTCCGGCGGAATGTCGATCCGCCAGCGAGGAGCGTCCTTGATCCCGCGCGCATACGTGAACACGTCGGTGCGCCGGGGCGGGTAGAAGGCCAGGTAGTAGGTGCCCTGCGGGAGGATGAGGAACGTCCAGCCCCCCTTGCGCGATTCCGGCGACAGGAAGCGACTCGCGAGCCGTTCGGGTGCGCCGCCGGTCTTGAACGATCCCAGTCCCAGGCTGATGTTGTCGTCCCCCACCACGTGACGGAACGGTTCGCACGGCTGTCGGTTCTCGAGCGTGCATTGCACCCGCAACAGCACGATCGCCTTCTCGCTCGCGGCGACCGCCGTTCTTTCCTCCGGGGTCGGCGCACCGATCGAGGCGCAGCCGACGAGACCGATGAGTATGGAGACGAGGAAAAGCCTGCGGGGCACGCGTCGCATCGGCCGTTCAATCCCTTCGCTGGTCGGATGCCTCCGGCGATTTCGTGCCGGAGCCGGCCACCCACTTCTCGAGGAACTTTCCGTAGGGCTCGAGCGACGGGCGAACCGCTCTCTCGAAGCGCTGCACGCGGCCGTCCTCGTCGAATTGAATGAGCAGCAGGTAATTCTTGGGCAGATCCGTCATGCCGGCTGCGCCGGAATAGCCGCCCCCGATCGCCCAGAGCAGGATCCCTTGTCGCATCACCCAGTCGTAGGCGTACAGGCGAGCCTCTTCCCAGATGGCGTCCGGCTGGCCGAGGCGTTCCACGACCTCGGGCTGCATCGTGACGCCGAGGGTGAGGAAGAGGAGTTGCTCCTCCGACACCGGCTTGCCCGCGAGCACCTTGTGCTCTTGCGTGGGGATCGGGAGCATGACGCATCCGGCCTGCAAGGCCAGCGCGCAGAGCAGCAAGGATGTCGGAAGTCGCAGGCGCATCCGGGGCGCGTATTCGCTACTGCTTCTCCTCGCCGACCTGCACGACGAGCGTGATCTTCTCGCCCTCGGCGCCGAAGCTCATCGACGCGCTGCGCTTGTCCTTCCCGTAGACGAGCATATGGTTCGCGGCGTCCTGCATCGACATCATTTGCTTCCAGCCGTCACGCTGCATCGCGGCGCTCGCGTCGGCCGACATCGCGCCGAGTTCGCCCGGCGCCTCGACGGTGACCAACATCGCACCGTCGGTCTCCATCACGCTCTTTACCGTATGGCCCTTCGGAAGGAATACGTCCTTCGGAAAGGTCGCCGGCAGCTTCAGCGAGTCGCCGGCGCTGATCGTCACCGAACCGTCCTCGGCCTTGACCGTGACCTGCTCGCCGTTCTTCGTGACGGTGGCCTCGTGGCCGGTGGCCTGCTCGATCGCCTCTTCGGCACGCTCTTCGGGCGACTTGCTGCACGCGGCGAGCGAAAGCGCGGCACAGCACAACAGGGCGATTGCACGCATCGAGAGATTCCCGGCATCGGCGGACTCGCCATGCTGCCCGGAAAGCGCGACTGCGCGTTGAGGAAGGTCAAGACCGCGCGCGTCGCGTTCCGCAAGGTCGCGAGCCGCCGTCGCCCGCGCATCAGACGGTCTCGTGCCGCGCCCCCTGCACCGCGATCAGCCGCTCGCCGAACGACTGCGCGACGTCGCCGGTATGCCGCCACACCACTGCAGCAAAGCACAGCACGCCGGCGCCGACCACGAACGCCGCCACGCCGAGGAACGGCTCGACCGCAGCGTGCCCGCGGAACAACTCGAACAGCAGCACCATCATCACGAAGTGCGCCGGCACGTAGAGCCAGAAGTGCGCCTGCGCGAGCCTCGTCGTCGCGGCTTCGGGGACGACGCGATAGAACAGCCCGAACAACCCCAGGCTCACCCAGCCGAGCAGGTTCAGGTGCGCGTGCACCGGGTGCATCGTGTGGTCCTGGCTGGCGGCCATGTACAGGCCCAACGAAACGCCGGCGATGAAGTACAACACCGCCAGCCGCAGGAACCAGTTCGCGAGATTCTTCATGGTCGGCTCCATCCAGTTGGGAACAGGAACCGTTCAGTCTAGGAGGGCGACCGCCACCGCGTAAGGCGCACCGCTGCATAATCGGGCCGCAGAAATGCGGGGGCAGCGTGTTCGACTGGGACGACCTCAAGCCCTTCCTCGCCGTGGCCCGCCAGGGCAGCACGATCGGCGCGGCACGCATCCTCGGGATCGACCAGTCGACCGTACAGCGCAGGCTCGGCGCGCTGGAGCGCAGCATCGGCTACCCGCTCGTTCGCCGCCTGCCGACCGGCTACCGGCTCACCGCCTTCGGCGAGTCGCTGCTGCCCGAGGCGCGGCGCATGGAAGAGGCGGCGCTCGCGCTGCAGAAGCGCGTCGAGGCCTTCCGGCACGACCTCGCCGGCGTCGTACGGGTCACCTGCCCCGAGCCGCTCGTCTACCGGATGGCGGCCGCCGGGCTGCTCGACCGCTTCCACGCCCGTTATCCGGACATCGAAGTGCAGTTCGTGATGAGCGACAAGTACGTCGACCTCGAGCGCGGCGAAGCCGACGTCGCGTTGCGCGCCGGCGAGACGCCCGACAGCGCCCTGGTCGCGCGTCGGATCGGCGTGTCGCAGTGGGGCGTGTATGCAAGCCGGCGCTACGTCGAGTTGCGCGGCCGCCCTTCGTGCGTGGACGACCTGCAGCGGCACCCGCTGATCGGCTTCGACGACGCGCTGTCGCACCACCGCGCCGCCGGATGGTTGCGCGAAGTGGCGCCGCACGCGCGCTTCGTCGCTCGCAACGACAGCATCCTGGGCGTGCTGCGCTCGGCGCTGTCCGGAATCGGGCTGGCCGCATTGCCGATGGCACTCGGCGACGACGAGCACGAACTCGTGCGCGTGCTCGGGCCGGTTCCCGAGCTGACGCGTCCGTGGCGCGTGATGACGACGCGCGAGCTTCGGCGCACGCCGCGCGCGGGAGCGTTCTTCGACTTCGTGGTCGAGGAGATGGAGAATCTGCGGCCGGTGCTGACGGGGGATGGGACGGGGGCGGATACGGCGGCGAGGAAGTGAGCGCGAGCAACGCCTATCCCTTCTGCTCCTCTCGCCCGGCCGCTTCGAACCGCGCCAGAAGCGGGTCCTTCAGCCCGGCCTCGTCGAAGCCCTTCGCGCGCAGACGGCACGAGTCGCAGCGCAGGCAGGGGCGTCCGTCGGCGCCGGGGTCGTAGCAGCTGCTCGTCATCGAGTAGTCGACGCCGAGCGCGACACCCGCGCGCACGATGTCGGCCTTGGTCATCTGACTCAGCGGTGCGTGGATCTTCATCCTGCTCGTGCCTTCGACGCCTGCCTTCGTCGCGAGATTGGCCATCCGCTCGAAGGCCTCGATGTACTCGGGGCGACAGTCGGGATAGCCGCTGTAGTCGAGCGCGTTCACGCCGATGAAGATGTC